>CAVPBF010000001.1:0-8242 GCA_963701845.1 uncultured delta proteobacterium
ACCGCGGCCAGCGTGGTGCCCAGACCGAAGGCCAGGGCCAGGATGTGGTTCGAGGGAATGCCCATCAACTCCGCCGCCGCCCGGTTATCGGACACGGCCCGGATGGCCTTGCCCGGACGGGTGAAATAGAGGAACAGATAGAGGGCCGCGGTGATGACCACTGCGGCCAGAGCCGCCAACAGGCGGGTGCCCTGCAGGATAACCGGGCCGATGGTAATGGAACCCACCGAGAAATCGATATTCCGGGGCGAAGTGGTGAAGAGCGCGGTGCCGATGCCGATAATGATCATGTTCACCGCAAAGGTGGCCAGCAGGGTGTGGAGATAGCCCGCCTGGATCACCCTTTGCAAGGCCACCCCGTAAATCAGGAAACCGAAGAGCATGGCCAGGAGCACCACCACCGCTATCCCCAGATAGGGGTTCAGCGCCAAATCGCTGAAGAGGAAATAGGTGCAGAACATCCCCAGGGCCATGGTGGCGCCGTGGCCCAGGTTGATGACCCGCATCACGCCCCAGATCAGGGTCAGGCCCATGGCGGCCACGCCGTAAACGAAGCCGATGAGCAGGCCGTCAATGATGGAGGGCAGCAGATGTGTCACTTTATGGCCTCTCGCTTTGCAAAAATTTTTCGAGGGTCTGGGGGCTTTATACCAATGCCCCGCCTAATCCCTTGAACTCCCAGCTACTCTGGATAAATTATCCTGGGTAAAGCCTTCTGAAAATCGGACGATTTCCGAATCTGTTGTAGGAAAATTTCCTAAAGGTATTATTGAAAGCTTAGCAAAAAAGGTATTAACGAGGTAGTGCCAGGTTTTTCTCTATTCAGTGGTCAGACGCGACGGGCCGTGGCCCGGTTGCTGCTTAGATTTCTAAGGCAGAACAAGGGGCACAGCCGACTGTGCCCCCTGCAAGGCTATTCCCGATTTAGCGGTGGCAGAGCTGGGCCTCAGCAGTGGCGGCAGCTACCGGGTACACCGCTTGTTTTTCCGGTTTGCCGTCCTTGCCTTTCTGCCATTGGATGTAGACCATCTCATGACCTTCCTGGAGGCCATGGAGTTTGGGGGTGGTGTTGAATTTGATGCGGCCATAGAAGGTATACATGTTTTCCTGATCCATGGCGGCCGCGACTTTGGCGGTGTCGATAGAGCCGGCGGTTTCGATGGCCTTCTGCAGGAGCAGGCCGGCGGCATAGCCCCCGGCGCTGTGATAGGATGGCTCCTGCTTGTATTTGGCCTCATAGGACTTGACGAAGTCAGGGATGGTGATGCCGTACCATTCGACGCCCTCTTTCTTGGCAGCCTCGGGACTGTACTTGCACAGGGGCTCCCACTGGCTGGAACCGGTCACGCAGAGGCAGGCCTCGCCCAGTTCGGCGAACTTGGGCTCCGGTGGCGCCACCAGCAAGGAGATCATCTTGGCCGGAACCTTTTTCTCAAAAAGCTGCCGGGCCAGGGTCGTGGTATCGGTGAAGTGGCCGCCGCCCATGACGGCATCCACCCCGGCGGGAATCTTATTGATGAAGGGGGCAAAATCGGTGGTGGCCGGATCGTAGCCTTCAAACATGGGTACCTGGAAGCCCTTGCCTTCGGCGTATTTCTTCATGGCAGTCACCACGTCCATGGAAAATTTGTCATTGGAATAGATGACGGCAACCTTTTTGGCCTGGGGATTGAGTTTCTGCAAGAGATCGATGGAGCCGGTGAGATAGCGGCTGGCCGGGGTGAAAGCCTGATAGACCAGGGTGAAGCCCTTTTTGTAAGTGGAATCCGAGGCCGCGCCGGTGGTGATCATGATTTTCTTATATTGCTGGGCAATGACCGCGGCGGCATCCGCTAATGGGCTGCTGTAGGGGCTGATGAGGAAATCGGCCTTGTCGTTGTTGATCAGGCGGGTATAAAGCTCCTGGACCCGGTCTTTGTTGCTTTCGTCGTCATAGAATTTGGTGGCCAGTTTTACCACCGTGCCGTCCTTAAGCTTGATGCCGCCTGCCTGGTTGACCTGCTCGACCCAGAGGTTCAGGCCATTGATCTGACGGATCGCCTCGACGTTGAGGCTGCCGGTCTGTGAGGCGGTGAAGCCCAGGGTCACCGTCTTCTCTGCGGCCGCCGCCGGCCCCGCCACCAGTAATCCAATGATTGCCAGACAGATAAGACCCATTCCCAAGTGTCGCATAGTGCCTCCTTCGTTGAGCGATTGTCTAACCATACAAATTTGCAGAAAGTATGCCAACAAAATTTTTATATCCCATGAAATTACCACTTTATCAAGGGATATCTTGGCAATAATTTTGAATATATCGGAGAGAAGTGGTCTAGAAATCGGACAATTACCGATTCTCTTGTAGGAAATTTTCCTACGGAGGCTGCGAACCTTACAGCCTAGAGGAGATCTGGTGATCCGGCCGCGCCGGAGAGTCAGTGCAGGTAGGGCTTCAGGAAATCCATCCCTTCCTGGGGCGAGGCCTCCCCCTGGAACCGGAACGGCAGGGGAATAATCCCACCCAGCACCGAAGCCAGACGGAAGCTGCCGGCGATCTGATAGTGGAATTTGCGCCGCGGCATTTGTTGCTGCTGCTGACCCAGGAACTGGGGCAGGAACTGGGGCAAGAGTTCCATGACGGCAGGCAACTTCACCATAATGGGGAGTTCCGCCACCGTCTGTCCATTGGCGGGCAGGTTCACCGGTTGCTGGCTGGCGCCCTGGGCCACGCTCTTGCCTTCAATCCATAACTGGTAATCGTAACCCACGAGGTTAAGGGCCTGGTTATTGGGATTCTCCAGGAGCAGTGTGGCGCCCAGGGGCCAGCCCTGCGAGGTGGGTTGGTAGACCTTGAGACCCTGGTAGCTGACCTTGGGGGCCTGAATCTCCCCTCTGGCCATCTGCTGGAGTTGGGTGACCCCGCAGCCGGCGAGGCCGGCCAGCGCCGCTATCTGGAGGAAGAGGATTACAAATAATGCCGAGATTTTCATGGGCCTTTTTTCTGATCTCCGCTACCGGGGCGGGTGTGACGCCCTAGACTTTTATTCGACCAGGTAGCGGATGTAAGTAACCGCAGCCGCAACCTGCTTGTCGTTCCCATGATCTTAGAATGTCGCATCCATGAAGAAGTTAAGGCCCGACTCCAAGCCGGGCCATAAAATTTCGAAAAAATGGGAAGGGGATACCTGCCTTTCGTCAGCTTATTTACCTTGGGTGGCTTCAGGTTTTCCCGGAGAAGCCGGCGGTTGGCCCGGGGAAGCGCCCGGCAGCCCCAAAGAAGCCTCCGGCGTCAGCATCGGCTGGATACCGAAGGGATCCTTGAATTCCTCGTCTGGCTTAAAATTCAGCTTTTTAACGCCACGATTTTGGAGGTACTTGGCCAACTCCAGGTTGATATCAGCGGGTTCAGCCACTCCCGCCGCAGCCAAAATCTGGCGCAGCAAGCCGGAGCATTTCCCGGCAAAGGCCACCGTATCTGCGCAGATGCGCTCGGCTTCAGTGGGGTTGTGAAAGCCCACGGAATTCTCGGCGCCGATGTAATTAATGCGGTAAAAGGCCTCAAGGTAGAGATCCTTGGCCTGGTCATAGAGTTTCTGGTCAATATTCTTGCCCTCGGTCTTGGCCTTATTGGCGACCTCGAAGAGCTTGGTAGCCACCGCAGTGGCATAGCCCGCCCGGTTCAGGAGGGAGATGGTGCGGTCCTGGATGGCGAAGACCTGGGCCTTGAGCCAGTCAGCGGATTCGGCGTGGCACTGAGCACAGGCCGTCATCCCCTGCCACACCGGGCTGCCCACGTTGTGGTTGGAAATCTTATTCGACCCCACCCGCTCATACTGCATATGGCAGTCGGCACAGGAGACTCCGGCTTTCCAGTGGACGCTGTTGCGGCTGTACACCTCATATTCAGGATGCCGTAAACCACCCAGTTTGATACCGGCGACGGCTTGGATCCATTCGAGATTGGCTGGATCGCTCTTCAGAACCTTGATGATGTTCTCAATGGAGATGTCCCCCTCCTTGCTGCCCTGCCAGGGGAAGAAGACATCTACAGACTTCATTTGCGGGTCTTTCTTGATGACGTAAGTCACGTGGCACTGGGCGCACACCAGGCTGCGTTTTTCCTGGCGGGTGGCGCTGGCCGGGTCCTTGCCGATATCCTTCAAAGCCTTGATAAGGGTCCAGCGGGAAAACTTCAGGTCCATCGTTTTATTGTCATGGCAGTCGAGGCACATTACGCCCTCTTGATTGAACTGCTTCGGGATCTTGGCGTACACTTCATCGTACGGGTCTTTGAAGTAGTGCTCACTCAGGTCTTGCTTGAGCTTCGGAGCAAAAGGCGTCTTGCAGGTGAGACAGACGCCGCCGGCCTTACGGCGGGAGGGGTCGACCTCTAACTGGTCAATGAGCATGTAGTAATGGCCCCGGATTTCATTGAACTCAATGGCAAAACCCCAGCCGCTCTGGAGCATGGGCATCCAAGGATATTCGCTCAGCTTGTCGAATTTGCCGTCCCCGGTCCAACCGCGCTTGTATTTACTCAGGTTAGCGGGGTTGGGCTCTTTGCTCTTCAGCCAGGAGTCGTATTCCAGGGGATAGGCCTTGCCCCAGACCGCCGGATCGTATTCGCCGTCCGGGATGGTCACGGTCTTCACCGGTTCGGACTTGGGGGGCGAACAGGCGATCAACCAGGCCGCAGCCACCGCCACCAGGATAAGAAAAATTGGTCTGATCCGTTTCATGCCTTCATCCTTCCTCGTTGTCTAGGGGGTCAAGGTCGCGATGGCGCCGGTGCTGCGATGGGACATGCGCCGGTGGCACTCCCAGCACCGCCTGTCTTCATTGATCCGGGCCACGAGTTCGTTATGGCAGCGCCGGCAATTCGCCACCACCACCTTCGCGCCGGCGTCGGAGAGCTTGATGGGCTCGGGAACGCGGCCCGTATGGAAGGCCACGACATCGCCTACTCCCTCCAGGGCCTTGGCATATAAATGGTGGGGCAGGTTGTCATTGGGCAGGTGGCAGTCGATGCATTTGATATTCTGGTGCGCCCCGGAGTGAAACCAGTTCTCGTATTCCGGCTGCAAGACGTGGCAACTACCGCAGAACTCCGGGCTCTCCGACTTGGCGTAGAGCCCCGGGGGGCCAAAGGCGGTAAAGAGGCCCACGGCCACGATGATCGCCACCGCGCCCAGCGCATATAGGCAGATTTTCTTTTTGGATGGACTCATGAAGGCCTGAAAAGCTTTGTTTGCGGTTTTAAATAATACCGATAGGGGACTCTGTCAATTATCTGCGGCAATTTTCTACATTTTTGTTGCCATTAATGTCAGGCAGGTTTCTCCCGATGGCTGGCTTAGGCAGATGGCCGTCAGAGGCTATGCTAGTAGGGGCGGCCCTGCTTGTCCGTCCTTAATTTAGATAAGATTAGTCTGGTTGGAGGGAAAAAGAACCGCCTAGCCAGGTGACTATTCCCGGAAAGTTGCACTGAGTTACTGTATTACTGCCCCCAGAAGGACCTTGGGGTCCCCCTGAGAGCGGGGAATTGTCGCAGAGAATGAGATTGGCCGGTTCGTGATTTAGCGTCAGCGTGAAGCAGGGAGACCCAAAGGCTTCGAGCAGGCTACCCCACTCCATAGCAAAAAGCAAATAGATTTTTTTACTAGATGATTAAGTTAGGATTAAACCTGAGGGAGGAAAGCCTATTCTTTAGCTCCGGCGTCCGGCGTGAGGCCCTGCTCTTTCCCCAGCGCTAATCCGCAAACCGCAGCGGCAACCGGTCCGCCACCACCAGCCCCCGGGCGGTAGCCTTCACCCGGCCGTCTTCCTGTCTCACCAGCCCCGCCTGGGCCAATTCTGACAAAACCATCTGCCAGCGGGGGTGTCCCTGGATGACCTCCAGGGCAACCCCTTCGCGGGTCCGAAAGCCCAGATAGAGGGCCTCCAGCCGCAATTGTTCCGGCGTGAGGGTTTCGCTCCCGGCCACCGGCGCTATGCCTAAGTTCAGGGCGGCGCCATATTGCGCCACTGACGAAAAATTCCACCAGCGGCGGCCTGCCCTAAAAGAGTGGGCCGCCGGTCCCAGCCCCAGGTACGGTGTATGGTTCCAATACTTGCGGTTATGCCGGCTCAGATATTCCTCCTTCCGGGCGAAGTTGGAAATCTCATAATGCAGATAGCCGCGGCCTGCCAAAAATTGCCGGGTCAGCAGAAAAAAGTCCCGCTGGGCCTCTTCATCCGGCAGGGTAAACTCGCCCCGGGCCAGCAGCCGCGGCGAACGGGGTTCGTAGGGCAGGCGTCTCGCCTGCCGAAATAGTTAACTGGTAGCAGGAAAGATGCTCCGGAGCGAAGCTCAGGGCCGTCTCCAGGTTCTGGACCCAGGTGTCTATTGATTGCCCCGGCAAGCCGTACATCAAATCCAGCCCCAGGTTGTCAAAGTCCGCCGCCCGGATCAGCTCTATGGCCCGCCTGGTCTGCCGGGCCGTGTGCCGCCGTTGTAGAAAGACCAGTTCCGCCTCGTCGAAAGACTGCACCCCCAGGCTCAGGCGGTTGAGGCCCAGGTCGCGCCAGAGGCGCAATTTTTCCGCCGTGATATCGTCCGGGTTGGCTTCGAGGGTAAATTCGGTGTCCGGGGCGAAATGAAAATGACGCCGCAGATTTTGCACCAGGGCGCTCAGTTGCGGGCCGTCCAGCAGGGAAGGGGTGCCGCCGCCCAGGTAGAGGGTATCGAAGGGAGGGATAGTATTAGGGTAGCCGCAGGCTTTAGCCTGCGCCCGCCCAGGCGAGACGCCGGTGCCACCGGTTGACTCTATTTTGGTGCGATAAATCTGCGCCTCTTTTTCCAAGGCACTTAAATAAGCGGAGATTAATTCAGGAGAAGTAATGGAATAAAAATCGCAGTACGGGCACTTCGATTGGCAGAAAGGCACATGGACGTAAAGGCCGGGGGCGGGGGTCATGATGTTCTTATAGGGCGGGCCGTACCGGCGCCTCCATAACTAATTTCCCTTCATTAATAAATATTGTATAAACCGTTAAAGCTGAATCAGGAGCATCGATAAAGAAATCTCCTTCGTCTTCATGGGCACGCAAATAGTTGTAAAGATACATAGTGCTCTGAAGGGCGATATCCAGCATGGGGATTTGCATCATGTTTTCTGAGTCAAGATGCGCGACAAACCCATCGCGGTAAGTGCGCATTTCTTTGATATATACTTCCCATTGATCAGCAGTCATCTCCAACGATTTTAAGAACCCATCGAAGAAAGTTGCAACATTAGTTATAACTTTGGCCCAATAGTGTTTACCGTGTTTTTCGCCAAAAAGCTTGCACCATTCTAACACACTAATATCTAAGAAGTTACCATTCGCGGTGACCCAAAATTGTCCTTTGAATACGGGCGCACCATCGCGCCATCCCGCATAATAGAACGCTATATTTCGGATGCAATGGCAACAAAGAGTTGCGGCTCTGCGGATACGCTGCCGGCGGGTCATAAGGCTACTTCCTCAGCTCTACCGTGGTATGAAGCGCCGCCCCAAGTCCCCTGTTCACAATTATGTTTATCAATTCAAATCCCGTATTGATTCCCTGGCGAAATCTACTATACTTTGGACTAATTCTGGCTCCTGCTTTCCGGCATAGAAGATGATAGCATAAGCCGGAAACAAGAGGGCTACTTGAAAGACCTCTTTTGCCTCAATTCGATAACCGGCTCTTTTAAGAAGTTCACCAAGATCTAATAAATATAGGGGATCTAAACGTGAGGTCCAAGCTTTCAAATATGTAGACACACATCCTTTCCAGTTCGTCGGAAGATGATCCATAAATTTCCAAGATTCACCCGCATATTCGGCAAGCGCTTCACCAACCAAGGTTCTATGTAAGTCTGGCATAATCTCTGGATGGAATTTTACATCTCCTCCCGCAACCTTATTGGCCATTTCTTGAAACTTCGACAATCTTTTGTTGATTGCTTCCATCTCTTCTTCAGTGTAACTCGGGAGCAAATCTTTCCAGTCGCGTAAATCAAATTTGGTTATCAATTTATGCATTACGGCAACGCCTGCGTCTACATATGGTTTTTCTTGTTTTTTTACCAATCCAAGAATTCTTCTAAGGAGCCCCATGCTTTTTTCCTTTTTGGAAAAATTGGGTTTTAATACTAATCCATTAAATAACCAAAGAAAAATTGTCAAAGATTTTTATAAACAAGAGTAAAATATAGCCTTGGCCGAAGGTCAGCTTCCCCCAGTTTCGCCAGTC
>CAVPBF010000002.1:0-270627 GCA_963701845.1 uncultured delta proteobacterium
TGTTTTCATTCCATCTGAAAAAATCCACCGGCCCGGCCGGACCCCGGCTGGGGGAGATCACCACGGCCCGGGGGGTGGTCGAGACGCCGGTATTCATGCCGGTGGGGACCTATGGCACGGTGAAGACCATGACCGCCTGAGAGTTGCGGGAGATCGGCGCCGCCATCATCCTGAGCAACACGTATCATCTCTATCTGCGGCCGGGGTGGAGATCATTCCGGGGCTGGGGGGACTGCACCGCTTCATGCACTGGGACGGCCCCATCCTCACCGACTCGGGCGGCTACCAGATCTTCAGCCTGGCGCCCTTTCGCACCATGAGCGAGGAGGGGGTGATCTTCCGCTCCCACCTGGACGGCTACCAGCATTTCCTGACCCCGGAAAAGGTGGTGGGCCTCCAGGAGGCCCTGGGGGTGGATATCATGATCTGCCTGGATGAGTGCCCCGGCCATCCGCCCCCGAAGCCGAGGTAGGGCCGCCGGCCATGGACCTGACCCTGAGGTGGGCCGGCGCGGTGCCAGGCGCCCGGACCGGCCGGGAGGCGGCCCTGTTTCCCATTGTCCAGGGGGGCATGATCCCGGAGTTGCGCCGGGAGCAGGCCCAGGCCATGGCGGCAGCTGGGTTTTCACGGCTACGCCATGGGGGGCCTGAGCGTGGGGGAGCACAAGGAACCACGCTGGAGATGCTGGAGGCGACCACCCCGGAGCTGCCCGGAAGACAGGCCCCGCTATCTCATGGGGGTCGGCACCCCGGAGGACCTGGTGGAGGGGGTGGCCCGGGGGATCGACATGTTCGACTGCGTCCTGCCCACCCGCAACGCCCGGAATGGCATGGCCTTTACCGACACGGGCAAGGTGGTGATCAAAAACGCCGCCTACGCCCGGGACCCCGGGCCCCTGGATGCGGCCTGCGGCTGCTACACCTGCCGCCATTACTCCCGGGCCTATCTCGGCATCTTTATGTGTCCCGAGAAATTCTGGCTTATCGCCTTTTAACCTTGCATAATTTGTATTACTATTTAAATTTAATGGTTAACATGCGGCAGGCTATCGCCGAAGGACGGTTTGCCGCGTTTCGCCGGGATTTCTACGAAATCGACACGAGGGAGGTAATACCCGTGGTTAATTGGGCACTACTGCAGCGGCCCCGGCGGCAGGCAGCCGGGGCCGGCCCGATGTGGAGTTTTGTGCTTCCCATGATCTTTATGGTGGTGATCTTTTATTTTCTCCTGATCCGGCCCCAACAGAAAAAGGCCAAAGAACACAAGGCGCTCTTGGACAACCTGAAAGAAGGGCGACCGCATCATCACCAGCGGCGGCATCATCGGGACCATCATCAACATCGACGACCAGATCGTCAACCGTGGAAATTGCCGACAAGGTGCGCATCGAGATGGGCCGTCCCTACATCGCCGGGTTTGCGCCCAAGAAATGGCAGGCACTGAGGAGATGCCAGGACGCTGATGCCCCTAATCCCCTCACCCTACCAGGAAAACCCAGGAACTGTACGTGCCGGAGACCCAGCCCCATTAAGCCTTATCCGGGAGATCGACCGACTCGAAGAGATGGCCCGGGAGTGGACAGGCTCTTTCCCCAGGCCGCGGCCCAGGGCGGAGCACTGGCTCAAGGTCCTGGCCAGGTGCAGGCCCACGTGGCCGAGGACACCTGCCGCCTGGCGATGGTCGGCGCGGTCAAGTCCGGCAAGAGCACCATGATCAATGCCCTGGTGGGCCAGGACCTGTTACGCCGGGGCGCCGGCATCCTCACCGCCATGATCACCCGGGTGCAGCCCGGGCCCGAGCCGGGGCCGTGCTGCAATTCAAGGGGTGGAACGAAATCAACGCCGAAATCCAGCCGGGCCCTGGGGCTGCTGCCCAATCCCCGCCTGGTGGACCGGGCTGAGCGCTCCTGATCTGAAGCAGGCCGACGACCGGGAACTCTTGGCCCAGGTCCTGGCCGAGGCCCAGGGGCCTGAGCTCTGGACCAACGGCAGCCTGGACCAGAACTATCTCCTCCTCAAATCCTACCTGGAGGGCTACGACCTCCTCAAAGACCTCATGCCTGCCGCCGGGGTCTTGAATCTCTGCGGGTCCGGATCTGGCCCGGCACCGGGAGCTGGTGACCCGGGAGGCCACCGCGGTCTATCTCAAGGACGTGCTCCTCACCATTCCCTTCCCCTGGCCGGCCCAGGGGGTGGAGTTGGGTGACTGCCAGGGGAGCGACTCGCCCATTCCCCCAGCACCTGGCCCAGGTCCTGGCCTATCTCGTCAAAAGCGACCTGGCGCTCTACGTCATCAGCTCCCGGGTGGGGCTGCGCCAGGCGGATTTTCAGTTTCTCAGCGAACTCAAACGCATGGGGCTGCTGCCCCATATCCTGGTTGCTCCTGAACCTGGACCTGGGGGAGCATACTTCGTTGGAGGAAGTGGACCGATCAGGGACCGGGTGGCGCAGGAACTCGCCCCCTGGCAGCCCGAGGTGCGGCTCTATGCCTTTTCCGCCCTGAAACTGCTGTCTGGACCGCAGCGAGGCCCGGGGCGAGGCCCTGGACCCCCGGGAGGCCGCGGTCCTGCAAATCTGGGCCATGGACCCCGACTCCGACGGCGTTTTCGGATGCAGGAAGCGGCCCGTTTCGACAAGGACCTGCAGGCGCTGCTCGCGGAGCTGCGGCCACCGGCGCCTGGCCGGGGGCAGCCTGTCCCAGGTGCAGATGGTGGCCCGGGGCCTGCGGGAGCAGATGGAACTGGCCCAGGATCTCTTGCCAGAAGGGTTGGGGGCCATCAAAGAGATGGAGGCCCGCCTGGAGGCCCGGCGCCAGCCCTTAAGGCCACCATGGCCAGCCTAAGCCAGACCATGGAAGGCGCCGCCAACCGCCTGAAGAAGAGCTGCGCCGCCGGGTGGATCAGCCGGCTCGATTGGCACTGCGGCCCGGTGGGCGAAGACCTTGCGACGAATTCATCCAGAAATTCGAGCCCGACTGGGACGAACTCCGGGCGCCGGCCACCCGCGTGCCGTCCTTCCGGCCCGCCCTGTACCAACTATTTCAGGAATTCGCCAAGGCATTGGCCCAATTCGTCACCTCCGAGGTCAATATCTGCCCTGGTGGAATTCATCCGGGACCAGGAAGAATGGCTGCGCCAGGAGCTGGGCCACCTGTGGACGCCCCTGTTTCTGGCCCTGCAGGAGGCCCTGACCCTCTATTACCGGGAAATTGCCGAACTGGGCCTGCCGGCCGCGCCGCCCACCCTGGAGGTGGCGGCCATCCCCCGGCCCCAGGGTCTGGAGGTGCCCCTGCTGAACCTGGAAGCCGGTGCCCGACTGGCGCTTTGCCCGGGAGGTCTGGGTGCGCTCCGGCCTGGGTTTTCTGGGCCGGGCCTGGGAAGCCTCAAAGCGCCGCCTGGGACTGAAGGCCGAGAGACTGAGCCCGCGCCGGCACTGCTCCGGGACCTGGAGCGGGCCCTGGGCTCCCTGAAGGATTGGCTCCAGGAGGAGGTCCGGGTGCAGCTCCTCAATTACCGGGAGCGTCTGAAATTCCAGTACTTCTTTCCCCTGGTGGACCGGTGGCTGAAGCTGCAGGAGGCCGGCCTGGAGGATACCCTGGGCTCGCTCCTGGGCAGCCTCTCGGGCCTCACCGCCACGGTGCACCTCGAAGAAACCGAGCGCCAGGTCCGGGAACAGCGCCTGGAGCAGATGATCCCCGCGGTCCAGGCCATCGAGGCCCGCCTCTCCGAGCCGATGGCCTGAGGGTCCGAAGCCTTTTTGGGAGAGGGGGCCAGGGGTCACAGACCCCTGCCCCCTCTCCCAAACCCTCTCCCCCAACCCCATATTTTTGTTTTCATTTCTTGACAAAACGCCCTGTCCCAATTAGGAAAGAGGGTAGTCTTTTTCTTCAATCCTAAATATCTAGGAAAAAATTGTAGCCGCAGGCTTTAGCCTGCGTCTTTGAGTGAGATATTCACCCCCATGACCGACAAACTCCCCTGGCTGGCCCTGAAGTCCCATCCCCGGCGTGGGGCCGGTGCTGTTCCAGCGCCTGCTCGCCCGCTTCGGGGAGCCGGCCGCAGTCTTTCAGAGCCGTAGAGCCGTAGGGCGGAAAAGCGCCAGCGCATCCCGCCTTCAGCCCTGAACCCATTTTTAAGCTCGTAAAAACTAAAAGGATAATATCTTGATAAAAACTATCCTATCTGAATATACGAGTTTAATATCATTTATTGGTTCAATACTAATTTTTATATTCATATTGTATTATAAAGCTAATGAGATAAAAGAAGATAAAATTTATTTGAAATTAATTATTTCATATTGGTTTATTTATACAATAGTATTGGGGTTTGGATTTGTATTCAGTGGCTTTTTACGGATATTGCTGCACCAAGGACTGAGTTATGGAAGCATAATTATAAGAAAATTTATTGTAATGGTAGTATTGAATATTATGGATGCCTCATTTTTTGGTATATTATTATCAATGATTACGATAAAAGAATCTAAGTTTTTTAAAGATTTTTAATAAATTAATTATATTTTCGGTAACATGTTTATTTTTCTATGATATTATATCTATTATACTAAGCGAAATTGTAAGACAGCCGAATGAAGTTTTCTTCGTTATTGTTACTGATATTGCAGGTAATGTTATCTTTAGTATATCGCTGGCTTTCATCATTTCAAAAATAAATATTCGCAAGTTTCATCTTTATATGGAAGATAAAATAGATATTCGCAATTATTGTATAACAGCGATAGTTCTTATAGTTGTTTTATTGTCAGTAATTTACCTTTTCTTTATCAACCAATTCCCTTCCAAGGTTGATATTGCGTTAACTGAATGGCGAATTGTAGAAATATTTCCTGATAATAAAAATATACAAGATATTATAAAGCCAGATAGGCTAACTGATTTTTCAGAATACCATAATTTCAAAATAAATGCCCTACATGTGCATAATCCAAAAGGAACTATGGCAATAAATGGAATAAAACATGAACTGAATCCAGATGACAATATTATAATATCAGCAAGAAGAGTTAATATTGATAAAAATAAAAAAAATGAATTAGTTATTCATGTAGAAAGTAGGTCTATTAAGTATAATGACCAAATCATTACTATGACTTCATGGTCGTCTTTGGCGTCTGGTTACAAGACAACAATTATTGCTGGAATATTTGCTATAATAGCATCTATTATTGCCACAATAGGAAAGATTATCGCTGGTTATTCCAATAAAAAAATAAATTATACTTAAAAATATGACCGACAAACTCCCCTGGCTGGCTCTGAAGTCCATCCCCGGCGTGGGGCCGGTGCTGTTCCAGCGCCTGCTCGCCCGCTTCGGCACTCCGGCCGCGGTATTTCAGGCCCGCTGCGAGGACCTGCTCGCCATCAAGGGGGTCAACCGGGACCTGGCCCGGGACTATCCTGGGCTTTAGGAATTGGGACCGGGTGGAGGCGGAGTTGGCCAGGCTGGCCGCCGCCGGGGTCGAAGTTCTCCTGCAGACTGATCCCCGCTTTCCCGCTCGCCTCAAGCAAATCCCTTACCCGCCTCCCCTGCTCTTCCTCAAAGGCACCCTGCTGCCCCAGGACGACCTGGCCCTGGCCCTGGTGGGCACCCGGGCCGCCTCCTACTACGGCCTCAAGACCTGCCGTCGCCTGGCCGGGTGTCTGGCGGTGCGGGAGGTGACAGTGGTGAGCGGCCTGGCCCGGGGCATCGACACCGCGGCCCATCAGGGGGCCCTGGAAAACAGCGGCCGCACCCTGGCGGTCCTGGGCTGCGGCCTGGACGTGGTCTATCCCCCGGAGAACCAGAAGCTCTACGAGCAGATCCCGGCGCAGGGCGCCCTGATCAGCGAATTTCCCCTGGGCACGCCGCCGGAGGCCCAGAACTTTCCCATCCGCAACCGCATCATCAGCGGCCTGTCTCTCGGGGTGGTGGTGGTGGAGGCGGGGCTGAAAAGCGGCACCTCCATCACGGTGCGCTACGCCCTGGACCAGGGCCGGGAGGTCTTCGCGGTGCCGGGGCCGATCGATTCGCCCACCAGCCTCGGGCCGCACCGCCTCATCCAGGACGGGGCCAAGCTGGTCCAGGACCCCGAGGACATCTTTCAGGAATTGCCGGCCCTGACCAAAGGCCAACGCCCGCTCTTCACCGGTCCTGTCCGGGTCCGGGAAACCCCGCCCGCCGAGGGCGGCGGCCCCACACCGGCCACCGTCCCCGCGTCTGCCTCCGCGCCTCCGCCGGCGCCAACCCCGGAAGACCCGCTCCTGGCCCTGCTGGGCTCCGACCCCCTGTCGCTGGAAGAGATCGTCCGGACCACCCGCCTCGCCACCGCCGCAGTCCTGAGCCGCCTCACCATCCTGGAACTGGAGGGCCTCATCCGGGAACTGCCGGGCAAGCGCTATGTGCTGGAGAATTGAGTGGCAGATTTTTCTTTATTATCGCAAATGAAAATAAGCAAATTTATATTATCGAAAAACACCCAAAATCGGTAATAACTTGATTTTCGGTCCAAGCGACACAATCCTTTAAGTTGAAAGTAAACCTAAAAAGCTTTATCGAGCCGGTAGATGCCCAACCTCAGCAAGACCTATAGCCTAGAAGAATCCGGCGCCTTCATGGAGGTCCTGGAGATCGCGCCGTACGCCTCCGGACCTCTCGATGGCTTGCGGTTTGCGGTCAAGGATGTGATCGACCTCGCCGGCCTCAAGACCGGCTGCGGCAACCCCGACTGGGCCCGGACCCATCCGGTGGCCGCGGCCAATGCCGTCTGCGTCGACCAACTGCTCCTGGCCGGGGCCCGGTGCATCGGCAAGACCGTCTGCGACGAACTGGCCTTCAGTCTGGAGGGGGAGAATTTTTTCTACGGCGCCCCCTTGAACCCCCGGGCGCCGGCGCGGGTGGCGGGCGGCTCCTCCAGCGGTTCGGCCGCGGCGGTGGCCTGCGGCCTGGCCGATTTCGCCCTGGGCACCGACACCGGCGGCTCGGTGCGGGTTCCGGCCAGCAACTGCGGCCTCTATGGGCTGCGCCCCTCTCACGGTTTCATCTCCACGGCCGGCGTCGTACCTTATGCCCCCAGTATCGACACTGTGGGGGTGCTGGCGGCTTCCGCCGATATCCTGGTGCAAGCCGCCTCGGTTTTACTGTCATGCCGGGTTCCGGGCCGGGGAGAGCCCACCGCGGTCCACCTGTGCAAAGAGGCCTGGGAGCTGGCCGATCCCGAGGTGCAAGCGGCCCTGGCCCCGGCGCTGGAGCGGCTGCGCCGCTTCTGGGGTCCGAAGATCCAGGAGACATCCATCCGGCCCCTCGACGCCGCCGCGCCGGGGAGCGGCTTGCAGAACTGGTATCAGACCTTCTGCGTCCTGTCGTGGCGAGAGATTTGGAGTTCCCTGGGCGCCTGGTTCGAGGCGGTCGAACCGGAGATCGGCCCCCGCACCCGGGTTAACGTCGATCTGGTCCGTGCCGTGGACCGCCACCAGATAATGCCGACCGCCCGCCGCCGCGAGGCGTATTTCAGGCGGTTACAGGATCTGCTCGGCCCGGCCGGCCTGCTCTGTCTGCCCACCACCCCGACCCTGGCCCCTTTCAAGCGGCTCCCCGGCGGAGGCGGCCCCTATCAGTCCCGGGCCGGCTACTATCCCCGGACCCTGGCCCTCACGGCCATCGCCGGCCTGGGCAGGCTGCCCCAGGTGACCCTGCCCCTGGCGGAGGCGGGCGGCGTTCCCATCGGCCTCTCCCTGCTGGCGGCCCCCGGCAACGACGCCTTTCTCCTCCGGGCGGCGCAGCTGGTCACCGGACAACTTTAGTTCCGAGCCGAACTACCGGGCCACATTATTTGCGCTATGGCGCCTTGGCGTGAATTATTTTGTTTCGTCTCGTGCCAGGCCGGTTCTGGAACCACTTTTATGACCCCGCCCCTTGACAGGTTCGTCAATTTAAGCGACCCTTTATCCCTGCCGAAATAAATCCTGCCCTTTACTGGCAAATCCAAAAATCGGTTATAATGTAACGATATGTCCAAATCTTTACTAATTGTGGAATCGCCCACCAAGGCCAAGACCTTGCAGAAATACCTGGGGGACGAGTATGTGGTCCTCTCCAGCAAAGGCCATGTCAAGGATCTGCCGCCACCATGAGCTGGGGGTGGATCTGGAGCACGACTTTCAGCCCAAATACGTCACCATCCTGGGCAAGGCCAAGGTCATCCAGGAACTGAAGAAAGTGGCGGCGGGCATCCCGGAAATCTACCTGGCCCCCGACCCGGACCGGGAAGGGGAGGCCATCGCCTGGCACATCGCCGAGGCCCTGGGGGAGAAGGACCACCGCTTCCACCGGGTCCTGTTCCTGGAGTTGACCCAAAAGGCCATCAAGGAGGCCCTGGCCAACCCGGTGGCGCTGGACCGGCCCCGCTTCGAGTCCCAGCAGGCCCGGCGCATCCTGGACCGCTTGGTGGGCTATCAGATCAGCCCGCTGCTGTGGCAGAAGGTGAAGACGGGCCTCAGCGCCGGCCGGGTGCAGTCCGTGGCCCTGCGCCTGGTGTGCGACCGGGAGCGGGCCATCCAGGCCTTCGTGCCCGAGGAGTACTGGACCCTGGACGCCTGCCTGGCCGGCAAAGAACCGCCGCGGTTCCTGGCCCACCTGCTGAAACATGGCGCCAAGGCCATCAAGCCGGGTAGCGCCGGGCAGGTGGAAAGGATCCTGGACGACCTGGAAGCCGCCGAATTCCGGGTGGCCAAGATCGACCGGAAGCCCCAGCGGCGCAATCCCTCGCCGCCTTTCATCACCAGCAGCCTGCAGATGGAGGCCAACCGCAAGCTCCGGTTTACTCCCAAGAAAACCATGCGCCTGGCCCAAAGGCTCTATGAAGGCATCGAACTGGGGGACGAAGGGCCGGTGGGCCTCATCACTTATATGCGGACCGACTCCACCCGGATCTCCGGCGAGGCCTTGGAAGCGGTGCGGCAGTTCATCGGCGACACTTACGGGGACGACTATCTCCCCAAGACGCCCAATAAGTACAGGAGCCCCAAGGGGGCCCAGGAGGCCCACGAGGCCATCCGGCCCACCGGCGTCAGCCGCCGGCCCCAGGACGTGAAGCAATTCTTGGGCGGGATGAATTGGCCCTCTATGACCTGATCTGGCGGCGCTTCGTGGCCTCCCAGATGGCCCCGGCCGTCTTTCAACTGACCACCGTGGATATCGAGGCGGCGGGATTATTTGTTCCGGGCCACGGCCTCGGTGCTGCAGTTCCCCGGCTTCACCGCGGTTTACCAGGAATCCAGGGATAGCGAAGAGGAAGAGGCCGCGGCCAAACTGCCGCCTTTAAAGGCAGGCGAGGTGCTGGAGCTGCGGGATTTCGATCCGCAGCAGCATTTCACCAAGCCGCCGGCCCGCTTTACCGAGGCGTCTCTCATCAAGGAGCTGGAGGTCCAGGGGATCGGCCGGCCCAGCACCTACGCCACCATCCTCAGCAACCTCCAGGATCGGCTTTACGTGCTCAAGGAGAAGGCCACGCTGCGGCCCACGGAGATGGGCCTGGTGGTGAGCGATCTGCTGGTGGAAAACTTCCCGGGCATCATGGACCTGAAATTCACCGCCACCATGGAAACGGACCTGGACCGGGTGGCCGAAGGCCAGGTTCCCTGGCAGCAAATCATGCGGAATTTTTACGAGCCCTTCGCCCGGGACCTGGAGGCGGCCAAGGGTGGGATGCGCAAGGTGAAAAGCGTCCCCACCGAGCTCAAGTGTCCCGACTGCGGCGCCGAACTGGTGGTGCGCTGGGGGAAGAACGGCGAGTTTTTGGGCTGCTCCGCCTATCCCAAGTGCGGCTTTACCGGGGATTTTACCCGGGATGCCAAAGGAAGCATTGTGCTCCAGGTTGAGGGACGGCGCGGTGGGTGCCGGTCAGGCGGGGGAGGGTGAAGCCCCCCGCCCCCGAACTACGGCTACCGGCCTCAAATGCCCCAAATGTCAGAAAGGAATTGATAGTCCGTCGGGGCCGGATGGGCGAGTTTCTGGGCTGCTCCGGCTATCCCAAGTGCAAGTTCACCTCGAATTTCACCCGTGACGCCCGAGGGCAATCCCGTGCTCCTGGATAAGGAGGCCGAAACCGCGGCCTTTCCCTGCCCCCGGGAAGGCTGCGGCGGCGGCCTGCTCAAACGCCGCTCCCGCCGGGGCATCTTCTACGGCTGCAGCAACTACCCCAAATGCGACTTTACCCTGAACCAGGCGCCCCTGGAGGAGCCCTGCCCCCAATGCGCCTTCTCCTGGCTGATGAAAAAGGGCAAGAAAATCCTCTGCCCCAAAGATGAGTGCGACTATCAGGTTGCCGCGGTCGCCGAGGCCGCCGCGAGTGGTTAAGAAACTTGGGGGAGGGAGCGAGGGGCCGTCGGCCCCTCCGCTTACGAAAAACTCCCCCGGTCCTCCCCTCAATGCTTCATCCCGACGTTCTCCTTTAATCACCATCATCGGCGGGGGCCTGGCGGGGAGCTGAGGCCGCCTGGCAGGCGGCTCGCCGGGGCGTGGCGGTGCGCCTCTATGAGATGAAGCCCCGGAAATTCTCCCCGGCGCACCACTCGCCGTTGCTGGGGGAATTGGTGTGCAGCAATTCGCTGCGGGCCGACTACCGAGAGAGCGCGGTGGGCCTGCTCAAAGAGGAGATGCGCCGGCTCGACTCCCTGATCATGGCTGCGGCCGCGGCCACCCGGGTGCCGGCGGGCAAGGCCCTGGCGGTGGACCGGGGAGCCTTCGCGGCCTATATTTCCCAGGCCCTGGAGCAAGAGTCCCTGGATAGAGATCGTCCGGGAGGAAGTGCACCGCTCCCGACCTGGCCGTGATCACGGTGGTGGCCACCGGGCCACTCACCTCCGATCCCCTGGCGGCGGCCTTAGGAAGGCTCACCGGCCAGGAGCACCTCCATTTCTACGACGCCATCGCCCCCATCGTGGCGGCCGATTCCCTGGATCATGGGCAAGATTTTCCGGGCCTCGCGTTACGGCGCCGGGGACGACTACCTCAATTGCCCCTTCAGCGAAGACGAGTACGCCGCCTTTTACCAAGCCCTGACTGGCGGCGGAGCAGGTGCCGCTGAAGTCCTTTGAAGAGCCCCGCTACTTCGAGGGCTGCCTGCCCATCGAAATGATGGCGGCCCGGGGCTATCGCACCCTGCTTGTTCGGCCCCATGAAGCCCGTGGGGCTGATCGATCCGCGCACCGGCCGCCAGCCCTTTGCGGTGGTGCAACTGCGGGCCGAAAACCGGGAAGGCAGCCTCTACAACCTGGTGGGGTTTCAGACCAAGCTGAAATATCCGGAGCAGGAGCGGGTCTTCCGCCTCATTCCGGGCCTGGAGCGGGCCGAGTTCGTCCGGCTGGGCTCCATCCACCGCAACACCTTCATCCATTCACCCGGGCCTCTTGAGCCCTTACCTGAATTTTCTGCAACACCCGCATCTCTTTCTGGCGGGGCAGCTCTCCGGGGTGGAGGGCTACGTGGAGTCAGCGGCCATGGGGCTGCTGGCGGGGATCAACGCCGCCCATTTGTCCCTGGGGCAGGACGCTGGTCACGCCGCCCCGGGCCACGGCCCTGGGAGCCCTCATCTATCACCTGACCAACACCGAGACCAAGGATTTCCAGCCGATGAACGTCAATTTCGGGCTGTTTCCGGCGTTAGAGGGGCGTATCCCCAAGAAGCTCCGGGGCGCGGCTTATGCGGAGAGGGCCTTGAAAGATATTGCGGCCTGGATTATGGCGGCGGGAGTTTAGGTTACGTAGCCGCAGGCTTTAGCCTGCGTTAATTTCTAATATTGCTTAATTTCGCTAAAAGGGATGACTAAACGGGTCGCTCTTTTTTTGAATTGGCGATGTTCTATTTAATCAATCTTGCAACAATTGGGATTCAAAAAGGCTACGTACGATTGTTTTGAGTGAGTCGCGATACGATTCTAAAGGATATACGCGTTCAATTCCCTCAGCTATAGGAGGGACGCTTGGACCATCTAAATTTATATTGAGCAAATTTTCACCAAGGCGACTAATTAATAGCATGCTATCATAATTAAATCTGTCTCCATCCATCGAAAAGCCTATAATCATTGACGACGTATTTTCTTTTCTGTGTGGTTTTGAAGAGGAGAATTTAATGTGCCACACAGCCTTATTTGGAAAGGCTACCTTACCATCATAGTTATGTGCATCCTCTGAGAATAGATTGGGAGGAAGAGGGGAAAAATTGACCTCAATGGTTTTACCACATTCTGCGTTGTAAGCTTGCGCCAGTAATTCAATTGTCTTTAGTACATACTCGTAGATAGGTCTCCATTCATTACTAACTTTTAGGTGGTTATCAACCGAATCGAGTTCGCTTCTCGCGAGTTCGACTTTTTTCATTTCGCGATTCTTTAAAAATTCAACTGCCCAGTCTTTAAACTCTTGCTCGATTTGGTTGATCTTCCCAGCGGAGGCTTCATCTTTCTCGCTTTCATGAACCTCATCTATTCGCTTTAAGACGTTGTCTACCTTGTCTTAGAGCACCAGCGACATCTCAGCACTGTCAGCTTTGCTCTTGATGTGCTATCCGTAAACTATAATACCTGTCCCGAGGGCATTTAACATGCTGCCGGCTATGGTGGAAAAGCCAGAAACCATCAAACCGAGGGCAAAAATCAGGATACCGGTTATAATGTAAGAGTTCATCTTAAAACCTCGCTTGTGACCAAATCCTAAATTAATCTCTCTTAATTATCAATTATTATATTTTTCCTATAAATTAAGCTATAGCTGAAAAACTGTGGAAATTTAGATAACAAAAGGGACGACCTAACGGGTCGCCCCTACGTATGCAGGTTGGGAAGGGACTAAAAACTGAAGACCGAAAACATTATCATTGGACCTAAGGGCTGAAGAGTCCTCTCCAGTTGAAGCCCCTGTACTTCCCCACGAATTCCTGGGTGGCCTTAATCGTCTGCTGCCGGGCCGAGACTCCCACCCCTAAATGCGTAAACCTCGGGCTGAGCAGGTTCTCCCGGTGACCGGGGCTGCCCAGCCAGTCAGCCACGATTTCCTGCGCCAGCCGTTGCTGGTTGGCGGTACTGTAGCCGGAGGCGTCCCAGATATTTTCACCCACCAGGTAGACCCGATGGGGATAGTGGTCCGTTATCCGTTCCGCAAAGTCCACCCCATCGGGGGTGGTATGGTCGAAAAACCGGCGCACCAGCATATCATTGCTAAAGGCCCGGGCCACCTGCCGCAGTTCCTCATCTCTGATTAAGGGCGCCACCCCTTTGGCCTGCCGGGCCTGGTTGGTCAGGTCAAAGACCAGGTCTTCCACCTTGGCCAGATACCTGATTCCCGGCGGCGCCAAAACCGGTTGAGGCCGGGAGGCCGCGGGCGGAGCGCCGGCCGGTTTGACCAGAGGCAGCACCCGCGGGTAGAAGGCCACAAACGCCGCCGCCAGGAGACCCACCAGCATTAGCTTTATCAAACTGAATTTCATGTAAGCTGCTTGTTTCCTCAGGTCACTTCTTCTTACAGATCGGCTGGGTATTATCTAATAGACTGGCATAAGGAGGATTTTATTAAACCAAAAGCGGGCGACCCCGCGGGTCGCCCCTACCTTTGCGGGTATTTAGCATCCAGAACCGAATCCTAAAACTAAAAACTCGAAACTCGAAACTAATACAGCCGACCCATCAGTCTGCCCCGGCGGTAGAGGGAGATATGGGCGTCCTGGGAGACGCAGATGCCCAGGACCTGCGGGGCATAGGCGGAGAATTCCCGGGTCACCTGGTGGCGCATGCCGCCGCCCAGGTCGTCCTTGTCCGGCGGCAGGCCCACCGCGGTGGGGGTGAGGCGGGCCCGGAACTGGCAGGTCTCCAGCCGGTCGTTACAGATGACGGCGCCGTCGGATTTGGCCAGGCCCACGAGGTGGCGCTGCCAGCGCTCGTGCAGGGGAACCGGTTCGGCCAGATGCACCTGGTGTTCGATGGGCATATCGGGGTCATCAATTTGCTCATCGGTCAGGCCGATGAGAAAAATCGCCCCGTGGCCGCTGCGGCGCAGCATTTCCAACAGGGCCTTGAGGCGGGGCAGGGCGCCGGCGGCATGAATGCCGGGGCAGACCTCCTTCAACTGGCGCTCCAGTTCCTGCCAGAAGACGTCCTGGAAAAGCGGGATATGCAGGTGGCCGTGGCGGTATTCCAGGACCGACAGGGGGATGAGCCGGTTTTTCCGGCCTTTCAGGGCAATCCAAAAGCTGACCCTGCCCCGGTTCGAGATGGTGGCCAGGGGCAGCACCGACCGCCAGGCGTTGGGGGTGGTGAGTTGCCGGTGGGTTCCCTGGGCGAGTTGCATCAGTCCGACGATGCGGCCGCGGTACATGGCCAGGAAGGTCTGGCGGCCGTCGGCGTTGAGGAGGAACTGCTTCAGGGCCTGGAGTCCCAGGTCCAGAGAGGTGAAGTTGTCCTCCCGGAACCAGAGCAGGGACGGCCAGCGCTTGCGGAAAGATTCCAGCGGCTTGGTGGCCGAGAGAAAGGCGAAGCCGGTATAGAGTCGCTCGCCCTCCACCGAGTAATACAGGAGGCTCTTGAAGAGGCGCCAGGCCCGGATGATGGCCTCTTCCCGGCCGCTGCCCGGCATCTCGCAACGCCTTAGATCAGCGCTGCTGTGGAGCATGGAGCCGATATAGGGGTTGTCCTGGGCGTCCAGTTTGATGGTGGCGCAGGGGGCCCATTCCAGGCTCTGGAGGTAGCCGGCCACCACCTGTTCCTCCAGGGAGTAAGGGGTAAAAGGCGACAGGCTGCCCCGGCCCTCCGGAGTCAGGGACAGCTGGTGCAGCACCAGGCGTCCGAAGAGGATGCTGAGAAAGCGGATGTGGAAAGGCGACAGCAGAAAGGTGGTTTGCAGGGTATGGAGGCGCACGTCCAGGATCATCCCCGGCAGTTCCAGACGGATCACATGGGACAGGCCTTCCCACTCCCGGGCCACCAGGTTGGGAAAGATGGCTCCCCTGACCTCCACCAGATGGCGCTGGAAGTACATGGTGAAGCACGGGAAAAGTTCCAACCCGTTGGCCTGGGGGGACACGACCCTGGTGGCCTCGCCGTCCCACTCCACCGTGCAGGCGGTGACGTCGTAGATCAGCCGCAAGACTTCCGGGGTAATCACCAGCGATTTCAACTGTTCGGCAAAGGATAGGGACGACCGGGAACGGGGCTCTGACATTAATTAACCCTTATCGGCAAAGTTGCCTTCGACTTAAAAATATAAACACCACCACGGCGGTTTTGCGGCACCGGCTCGGCGCCCAGGTCCCATTTCTTCACTTCCCGGCGCCAGACGCCAAAAGGCAACTAGCGTCAATGTTTATATTTTCGCAACAATTGCCCTTCGGGTCAAGGGCGGCGAAGATTTTGACGGAGGGCCGCCAGCTCCGGACAGTCCCGGCGGAGGCGGGCGGCGATTTCGGGCCAGTCGAGGGTGGTGAATTGCCGGTCGAAAAGGAGCCAGCGGCCCTGGGCCATGACGTGGCGCACGTCCGCGGCCCGGGCGGCATAGGTAAGGTGGGAGAAAGGGTCATAAAGTGGCGTCAGGTGAGGCCGGTTCAGGTCCAGCACGATGAGGTCGGCCTCTTTGCCCGGGGTCAGGGTGCCGGTTAAGCCACCCACACCCAGGACTTTGGCCCCTTCCCGGGTGGCCAGGCCCACGACCTCGGCGGCGGGCAGCAGGGTGGGGTCCCGGCGCCAGACCTTGTGGAGGCGGGCCGCCAGTCCTAGTTCGCCCCACAGGTCCAGGTTATTGTTGGAGGCGGCCCCGTCGGTGCCCAGGCCCACGGTAATCCCCCGGTTCAACAAATCCGGGATGGGGGCCACCCCGGAGGCCAGCTTGAGATTGGATTCGGGGCAGTGGCTCACCGCAACGCCGCGCGCGGGCCAGGATTTCCTGATCCTCGGGGTCCAGCCAGACGGCATGGACCGCCACGGTCAACTCATCCAATACCCCCAACCGGTCCAGATAGGCTACGGGGGTGAGGCCGGTTTTTTGCCGGCTGTCCTCCACTTCTCCCCGCGTCTCGGCCAGGTGGATGAACCAGGGGACCTGCCGGGTCCGGGTCAGGTCTTTGGCCCGGGTGAGGGTTTCAGCCCCGCAGGTATAGGGGGAATGGCAGAAGACGGCGGAAGTGATACCTTGCTCGACGAAAGCCGTACTACTGTCGAGAAAATCGGCGGCCACCCTGAGGTTGTCCCGGGGGTCGGGGACGCCGGGGGCCGGGAAGTCCACCACCCCCTGGGCCGCGACCGCCCGGAGGCCCGCCTGGGCCAGGGCCCGGCGCACCTCGGTCTCGAAGAAATAGCCGTCCGCCACGGTGGTGGTGCCCCCCCGGATCATTTCGGCCGCCGCGGCCAGGGTTCCCCAGTAGGCCTTGTCGGGGTCGAGCCAGGCGGCTTCGGCGGGAAAGATGAAGTCCGTAAGCCAGGTGTGCAGCGGCAGGTCGTCGGCCAGGCCCCGGAACCAGACCATAGGGGCGTGGCAGTGGGTATTCACCAATCCGGGGAGGACCAAGGCGCCCGCCAGATCCAGGGATCGGCGGGCCGGAGGGAGACCCCGGCCGGCGGCGACTGCCCCGACGGCGGTGATCCGGCGGCCGGTGACCGCGACGTAGCCCTCAGGAATGGGGGCGGCCCCGGGCTCCAGGGTGAGGACCAGGGCATTATGCAGGAGAAGGTCGGCGTCCATGGATCAAGGAGGGTAAAAAGCAGTTTTGTCTACTGGTCAAAACTTGACCGGACAACCTCTCATCCAAGTTTAATCTTCTCTGACTACTTTGTCTTGGAATTTTCCAATACTGGCCCCCTACCAGCCACATTTCATTATCCAGACCAGATATATAATTAATCGATATTGCCTAGAAGAATCTGGTTTGGCGAGAACTCGCTAAGAGCTTGAAAAAAAAAGACAGGGCCATGGCTGGCCCTGCCTGAAAAGGCCCCTACCGGGGATTATGTTAATTTTTCCTGAACCTCCTCCACCCCGCCAGGCCCAACAAGCCACTACCCAGGAGCAGCAGCGAGGGGGGGAGGGGAACCGTACTGACGTCGGACTTCGCTTGTACTAACAATTGGCACGCCACGTCGGGGAACAGGGTTTGGTAATCCCCAGTTTCAACCACGCTAAAGGGGTCACCATAGGCTAGGTTAAATAACCCAAGGGCGAGGCGATAGCCCGGCGCACCGTCAGACATGAACGTGAGATTGAAATTGCCACACAAGGAAGATAATACGGCGAAATCGCTCACGGGACCACCGGCAAATTCCAGCATTACTACCCCCTCGGTAAAAGTTCCGAGGCCGCTAACGAACCCGCTTATGTTTACAAATTCGTTTGCTAATAAGGGCTGGTCGACGCTGTTAGAACCAGTAAAATAGGCGGTAGTAACACCCGGCGATGAACCGTCCAGCAGATCGGCAATCTGAATGCTCGGTGTTAAAATCGGCACCGCCCAGGCCGTGGACCCGGCCAGGACAAGCATGGCCGCGGTCACCCAGACCAGAAACGCTTTCTTCATGGCTAAAATTCCTCCTTACTGGTTGTGATTGGTTTGACTATGTAAATGGCCCGGTGGACAAATTTTACACACCAAGCGAGGTTTCAGGTCTGTGCTGCCATAGACCAAATGGTCTAACCTAACCCGTTTCCCAACCATCCTCACGCAAAGAAAGGGTCCCAAGAAAACAAGCCGGGCCGCCTTCTAACCAGGCAACCCGGCTGTCTTCATGAGACCCGTGGCTTTCCGTCCCCACCTCACGGTGGGTTTGGCTTTACTAGGTTATTTATTATTTAAATAAAATCGAAGATATCTTGTGTCCGTGGGATTCCCGAGCCCATTCCTGCATCGCTCCCACTGGGGGTTTAGGCCGCTCCGGTTGAATGAGACAAAAAAAACCAGGCGCCTTTCTCAGGCAACCCGGCCTCTTCCTTAAGACCTCTAGCCTTCAATCCCACCTTCCGACGGGTTTAGCTTTCACTGCGCATTGAATATAAGAATATTTTAAAGTTTTGTCAAGTATATTTTATTAAATTATTTTTGTTGAAAAATGCCAAAAATTTTTCCGAATGCCAGCCATTTTCAAGCTTTTTTTCCAGAAAGATCCACCGGGGGACGCCTAGGGGAAGAGGGCTTTAGGTGGCTGCTATCTGCTATCTCTGCGAGTTTCATCCAAGATAATTGATTTTCGATATGGTAATCATAACTGCAAATCCTGGTCATGACAGCTTGTGATACCATTACCCCAATTGATGAGGGCGGCGAGGGCGCCGTCCCTGAGGGTTAGGAAGCGCTCAGGGCCTGGTTCGGGGAACCCCAGGAACAGCAAGTGGGATCCTCCTGGTACTTTTCCTTGATGGCCGCAATGGTGTCGTGAACCTCCAGGAAGGCCTGGACGACCTCCGGGTCGAATTGCCGGCCGGATTCCTCCCGGATGATTTGCAGGGTCTGCTCTTCCGGCAGAGGCTCCTTGTAACTCCGCTTGGAGCCCAGGGCGTCGTAAACGTCCGCCACGGCGACAATGCGAGCCGCCAGGGGAATCTCGTCGCGGCTTTTGCCCGGGCCCAGGCTGACCGGAGGGTCCGAGATATCGGCAATGCGGCCGGGGTAACCGCGGCCGTCCCATTTTTCGTGGTGATTCAGGGCGATCTCCCCCGACAGGGTATCCAGCTCCGATTCGGCGTTCTGGAACAGCCGGGCCCCGAGGATCGTATGGAGCTTCATGGTGTTGAACTCGTCAGCGTCCAGGCCGGCGGGTTTCTTCAGGATCAGGTCGGAGATGGCGATCTTGCCGACGTCGTGCAGCATGGCGGCGATGCGCAGCAGGTCCTTAGTAATCCTGATCTCCTCCGGAGGCAGACCCCGATTCCGGGCCCAGCGGTCGTAAATCTCGGCGGCATAGGCGCCCACCCGGTTGACATGCGGCCCGGTCTCCTCAGGGTCCCGCAGTTCGGCCATCTTGACCATTCTCAGGATGACTTCCCGGGTGAGGCGGGCCCGTTCAATGGCCGCCCCGGCGCTGTCGGCAAAGTAATTCAGGATCAGCCGGTCCTGGCCGGTGAAGGACACGACTTCGCCGCTTTCTCCCAGGGCATTGATGAGCTGCAAGACCCCGACGATTTTCCGCCGGCTGGTGCGCAGGGGCACGGCAATGATCGTGCGGGTGCGGTAGCCCGACTGCTCATCGAAAGACTTGTTGAAGGTGAACGGCAGGGCCGGCGGCAGCTGATAAGCGTCCTCGATGATGAGGGACTCGCCGGTCAGGGCTACATACCCGGCCAGGGATTGATCGTCAATGGGCAGGGTATGGTTGGAAAAGAGATATTTGCTGCTGCTTTCCGGGCTGAAGAGGCTGTCGTTGTGGATGTAGCTGAAGCGCAGCAACTGGTTTTCGAGGGTATAGACGGAACCGGCGTCGGCGTTGGTGAGGCGCCGGGCCTGCAGGAGTACCTGGTCCAGGAGGGTGTCCAGGTCTTTGAGGTGGTACAGGCCCTCCATGATGTTGAGCAACTTGGTGACCAGGTCGGTCGGTGGGCTCGGTTGGTCGGTCATCGTTACCGCGCCCCCAGCGAGACGGTCGAGGCCGCGGCCCGGCTGATGTCCACCGGGGCGCCGCTTTGCTCCTCCACGGCTTGCAGCAATTTGCGCCAGTTGATCTGACGGGTCAGGTTGTGGTCCTGAACCTTTTTGATGGCATACTGGAGCATATTCGGGATCTTGGAGTAGATATCCTGGTGGATTTCCACGAAGATACGCCCCTTGAGATAGCCGATCTTCACCGGCTCATAGATCATGAGCACCGTGGTGCCCACGGGGGTCATATCGAAAAGTTTCTCGATGTCCTCCGGGTAGTGGCGGATGCAGCCGTGGCTCACCAGGCGGCCTACCCCCATGGGGGCGTTGGTGCCGTGGAGGCCGTAATGGGACAGGCCCAGCCAGCGGCTGCCCACGGGACAATCGTCCCCGGGCGGCATATAAGCCATGCCATACTTGTCCTGGAGGTGCCCGGGGATGTGCCAGCCGGGGTTCACCGCTTTGCTCTGCACCCGGAAGGTCTGGCCGATAGGCGTCTTGTAATCCAGCACCCCGATGCCGATGGGATAGGTGATCACTTCGCTCTTCTCCGGGAAGAACCGGTAGCCCCTGAGCTCCGCCACGTTGATCAGGTAGCCGGGGTAGGAGGCGCGCTCCGGGATGATCCATTGGGTGGGGATGGTGATGTCGGTTTCCCAGGGCAGGTAGAAGTGGTCCAGGTTGCGGTGGTAGTTGGCCAACTCGTAGAAGCCCAGATCGTATTGCCGGGCGATGCCGTACAGGTTTTCATAGCGGACGATATGATGGGTCTGGGGCTCGCCCACCACGGTCACCGCCTCAGGGTCCACCCCGGAGCCCCGGGGCAGGCGGTAAGTGAAGGGCCCGGCTCCCCAGGCCAAGGTGCTGCTCAAAAATCCCAGGAGCAGGAAAAAGCCAAGAACTCTCATGAGTATTGACATAAATATGATTTTATATGAAATAAAGGGGTATATAAAGTGATAAAAGGATAGAGGGTCAATGGGTTAAACGGGAAAGAGGGGGGAAGGAACAACTTCCATGCTGCCCGGGTCCTTTCCCCTCCTTGCCCTCTTATTAATGAGTGCCTCAATGGGGCTCTTCTTTATCCCCTCTCCCCCCTGGGGGAGCGGGGCAGGGTGAGGGGGAAGTATTCCCTTTGCCGCTCCCTTTCATAACCTTTCCCCGTTTGGAGGAAGCGGCCTCCATGCTTAAAAAGGTGGCATATTGATGATCCTGGACGGTCATACCCATATCTTCCCCAAGGAAGTCTGCGAACACCGGGAGGACTTTTTTGCCGACGAACCGGCCTTACGGCTGCTGTACGATTCCCCCAAGTCCAAGCTGCTGGGTCCGGAGGAACTGCTGGCCGTCATGGAGGAGGAAGGGGTGGAGGCCGCGGTGATCCTGGGGTTTCCTTGGCGGCAGGAGAGCCTCTGGCGGCAACACAATGAGCTGATTCTGGAGGCCCAGCGCCGCTGGCCCCAGAAGTTTTTCGGCTTCTGCGCCGCGGACCCGGCCCGGCCCGGGGGCGTCCGGGAGATTGAGCGCTGCCTGGCCGCCGGGGCCCGGGGCATCGGGGAACTGGCCTGGTATCTGGACGACCTGGGCCCAGAACTGACCGATGTCCTGGCCCCGGTGGCCGAACTCTGCCAGCACTATCGGGTGCCGCTGTTGTTGCACACCAATGACCCGGCCGAAGTCGGGGCGACCTATCCCGGCAAGGCCCCCTTTTCCCTGGCGGCCGCTTATCAGGCCATTAAGGCCTTCCCGGAGACCACCTGGATCCTGGCCCACTGGGGCGGCGGCCTGCCCTTCTACGGCCTGCTGAAGAAGGAGGTCCCCGAGGTTCTCAGAAACGTCTATTTCGACACCGCCGCCTCCCCCTATATCTACCGGCCGGTGATTTACCGGGTGGTGGCCGACATGGTGGGCCCCGAAAAGGTCATCTTCGGCAGCGACTACCCCCTGCTCCCCCCCAGCCGCTACGTCAAGGAGATGGGCGAGGCCAACCTGCCGGAGGACTGGCAAGAGCTGATCTTGGGAAAAAACCTGGCGCGGTTGATGGGGGTTTAGCTGTTAGCTGTCAGCGGTCAGCTTTTTAATAATGTACCTTTACTCTGATTTGATGAAAATTAAACAGCCTAACATTTTTATGAAAATTGATGAATAATACAGTCTCAGATGCTTTCATGTAATAAAAATCTCATAATTAGAGGAGGATAATATGACAACTATGAGAAATAGAATCGTTCAATATTATGCATTGGTTTTTATTCTTCTTGGTTTAATTATTGTCTTCGCGTCTTTATTTGTCGAAAATGAAACAGCTAAATTACAATCTAAACCTGTTTTGGGTGAAACAATAAATAATCAATCGAAGCTCTCATCTACTCCGATAAGAGAAGAATATAATTGGTGCCAAAGCCCTAGCTACCATACTTTACTAGAACTATCGAAAAGTATTGGAATAGCTATAATTTGTTTTGGAGTATTTGGAATTTTAGTAGATACCAAGAATTGGCGTGATTATTTTGCAGAAAGATTAAAGGAAATTGTCATTGAACAAAGATATTTAGACAGCATGGATTTAGAAGCATTGAGTGATCTTCAAACAAAGGTCATGAAAGCATTCTTTCGTGATCAATCCATTGATAAAGAGGGGAGTTTTTTAAATTATTTTAAAACTAATTTATTATAATTTATCTCTGAACCTTATAGAGAGGATGTTATGGCTGAGGTTGAGCTAAGGGATGTGACGAACGATTTAATTACTATTTATGATAGAATGCTGTATACATGTCGGAAAGCTGGAGGCGCCATCCAAAAGACAGTATCATGGCAGCCAGATCCTGATGAGTTTGAAGATGTTATCTCTCTAAAAATTTCCATAAAGTTCCCATATAATCATTCCAAAAAAGGAGAAGAAATATGCCTATGTGATTGCCCAGACGGGACTTATGAAGGCAAGAATCTCGAAGAGGCTACGACTAAGGTGACTTGCAGTCTTGAAGAATATAAAAAGATAGACCAACTCATTGTGATTGTCGAGTCCATTTACAAAATCCGTTCAGAACGATTCCAATATTGGCAAATGGCTCATCCAACAAGAAATTTTACCTTTTTGATTACCTATCCAAAAGAGTATACAGTCCAATTGAAGCCTTTAGTCCTTGAGCCAGAGAATGTAAATATGTTGATAAAAGAAATATCGGCCACCATAAAATGTGATTCATGGATGTTACCTTTATCTGGGCTAGCTTATCGGTTCCAGAGAAAGGATTAACAGGAGGCTCTTAAACTTGGAATATGGTTCCCACGTTGCGTCTGGGAACCGAGTTGATTTGCCAAGTTTCCCTTCGCTGCCCAAGCGGAGCTGGGGCCATAATTCCGTTCCCAAGTACAACTTGGGAACGAGAAAAACAAGAAACCATTGACTGATCATCAAATCGACGTTCGGCGGCACATTGCCATCGCCTGTTATGTCCTGGTGGGCTGCTATTTGGTGCTGGCCCTCTATTTGTTGAGCGGCTTCAGCGGGTCGAGGCGCTTCTACCGGTCGGGGGTGCCGGCCGGGGCCGATTTTGTGCAGATTTGGGCCGGTTCCTCCCTGGCGGCGCAGGGGAAGGCCCCTCTGGTTTATAATCCCGCCGAACTGTTTAAGGCAGAAACCGCGGCGGTCGGCGGGAAATTCGACAATATTCTGCCCTTTCATTATTCGCCGGCATTTTTATGGCTGCTGTTGCCGCTCTCTTCCCTGAATTATCTCACCGCCCTGGCGGTCTGGTTATTCCTCCCGTTGATCGCCTTTTTGGCCATTTTATATAAAATTGTTCCTGAGCGTCTCACTGTCTGGCTGGCCCTGGCTTCCATCGCCACGGCCCAGAACCTCTTTTATGGGCAAGGGGCCTTTCTGATCGCGGTTCTCCTGGGCGGCGGCCTGCTACTGCTGGATGACTACCCCGTCCTGGCCGGGGTGCTCTTCAGCCTGGTTTTCAGCTATAAGCCTCACCTGGGCTTGTTGCTGCCGGTGGCCCTCCTGGCCGGAGGCCATTGGCGGGCCTTAGGCGGCCTGGCGGTCGCCGTGGCAGCCCTGGCTGCGGTCAGCGCCTGGGCCTTGGGGCTGGAGACCTGGCTGGCCTACTGGCATGATCTACCGGTGATGCGGGCGCAACTGGCCGAAGCCAATCTCTGGGACCGGATGCCCACGGTTTATGGCAGTCTCCGCCTTTGGGGCCTCGGCGCCGGGCCGGCGCTGCTGGGGCAGATCAGCGTTGCGGTCGCCGTCCTGGCCGGGGTCTTTTGGGTCTGGCGCCGCCGCGCCTCCCTGCCGCTCCGGGCGGCGGTCCTGATTCTGGGGACCTTGCTGGTGACCCCGCATGCCTTGAATTACGACCTGACCCTGATTTTGTTGCCCATTGCCTGGGTGTTCAGGGAGGGTTATAACAGCCAAGGGGTCGGGGGGACCGCTCTCATCCTGGGGCTCGCCTGGCTCGCCCCCTTCCTGGACCTGGTCTCGGCGCACCTGGTCCGGATTCACCTGGCGCCGCTAATCTTCGCGGCTTTTCTAATTTATCTGCTCACCGGGGTCGCAGCCGGGAGCCGCGCCCCAGCGCCGATTTCCTCTGGCTAAGTTCAACCCTTTTTTGATAAATTAAACCTTGGCCTAAATCCAACCAAGTGGAGAAGGATCGAATTTTGGAGCAAATCGCGGACGTACTGGTAATCGGTTCAGGACTGGCGGGCCTCAGCTATGCCCTGAAGGTGGCGGATTTTGCCCAGGTCAATCTGATCACCAAGCGGGGTTTGACGGAGACCTCCACCAGCAAGGCCCAGGGCGGTATTGCTGCGGTCCTGGGACCGGATGACCGCTTCGAATATCACATCCAGGACACCCTTACCGTGGGAGAGGGCCTGTCGCATCCCGATATCGTCGAATTGGTGGTGCGCCAGGGGCCGGAACGGGTCCGGGAATTGATCGATTTGGGGGCCCACTTCGATACCGATAAAGAAAACGGCTATGACCTGGGCCGGGAGGGCGGCCATTCCCGCCGCCGGGTCATCCACGCCCAGGACATGACCGGGGCCGAAGTGGAGCGCATCCTGGCCGAGAAGGTCCTGGCCCATCCCCACATCCGGGTCTTCGAGAACCATATGGGGGTCAATCTCATCACCCTGGAGCGGGTGGTGCGTCAGGGCCGGGAAGTGACCGAGGCGGAGCGAACCTGCCTGGGGGCCTATGTCCTCAACAAGGAGACCGGCCAGGTGGACACCTTTCCGGCCCGCATCACCCTGCTGGCCACGGGCGGGGTCGGCAAGGTCTATCTCTATACCAGCAACCCCGACATCGCCACCGGCGACGGGATGGCCATGGCCTATCGGGCCGGGGCCGTGCATCGGCAACATGGAGTTCGTCCAGTTCCACCCCACCTGCCTGTATCATCCCGACGCCAAGAATTTTCTGATCTCCGAGGCCCTGCGCGGCGAAGGGGCCATCCTCAAGGACCAGGAGGGACGGCCCTTCATGGAAAATATCACCCCTTGAAGGACCTGGCTCCCCGGGATACGGTGGCCCGGGCCATCGACACGGAGCTGAAAAAGAGCGGCGCCGACTACGTCTATCTGGACATCAGCCACAAGCCGGCGGATTTCGTCCGGGGCCGCTTCCCCAATATCTATCAGCAATGCCTGGAATTCGGCATCGACATCACCAAAGAGCCGATGCCGGTGGTGCCCGCGGCCCACTACATGTGCGGCGGCGTGGCGACGGACGCCTGGGGCCGGACCACCATCACCAACCTGTTCGCCGTGGGCGAGGTCTCCATGACCGGGCTGCACGGGGCCAACCGCCTGGCCAGCAACTCTCTGCTGGAGGCCCTGGTCTTCTCACATCAGGCGGCGCAAATCGCCCGGGAGACCCTCCCCGAGTTGCTCTCCAAACCCCTGGTCTCGGTGGCGGCCTGGGAAACTTACGGGGCCAAGGACAGCGAGGAAGGCGTGGTGGTCTCCCATAGTTGGGATGAAATCCGGCGCTTCATGTGGAACTACGTGGGTATCGTCCGTAGCGACAGCCGCTTGCTTCATGCCCAGGCCCGCATTGAGCTGGTCCTGAACGAGATTAATGAGTATTATTGGAAGTTTCTCCTGACCAGTGATCTCCTGGAACTGCGGAATATCGCCTATGTGGCCGAGCTGATCATCCGCATGGCCCTCAAGCGCAAGGAGAGCCGGGGCCTGCACTATACCCTGGATTATCCCAAGGCGGATGATGACAACTTCCATCGGGATAGCCTGTTTTCCAGCGAAGGTTGGCAATGATGGCCGAGAAAGAACCGATCCTCATCGTGGACGATGAGCCCCTGATATTGGGCATGATCACCGAAATTTTGCGGGAGCAAGGATATGCGGTGCACCCGGTGGGCGACGGTCTGGAGGCCCTGCAGGCCCTCCGGCAGGACAAATTCCACCTGGCCTTGTTGGATATCGGTCTGCCCGGCCTTTCCGGCCTGGAGCTGCTCTCCCGGATCAAGGCCGAATTCCCCCAGACGGAGGTCATCGTCTTCACCGGGCACGCCGGCCTGGACAGCGCCGTCCAGGCCCTGCGCCTGGGAGCCTATGACTATCTGTTGAAGTCGGAGATCCGCCTGGAGAATCTCCAGACCGTGGTGGCTCGGGCCCTGGAGCGCCGCCGTTTGGCCTTGAGCAACCGCAGGCTCCTGACCCACCTGCGCCAGGTCCAGCAAGAACTGTCTCAGCAGCACTCTCAGGATCTCAGCCGGGTGCGGCGCCTGAGCGAGACCCTGGCGGTGCCCCTTACCTGGGAACAGCTCTTCCATGGCCTGATGAACATCATCTGGGAGAGCCTGAATCTCCAGGTCCTGGGCCTGGAGTTCCAGGGAGCCGGGAAAGGACTCACCCTGGAGGCCTATCGCCGCCACCCGGGGTTAAAGGAAGAGGCCATAGCCGGGTTTAAGGCCTGGCTGAAGCAGAACTTTCAGCAGACGAATGCCAAGGGGCCGGAGCTCCCGACAAGCCAGCTCGCCGATTTCCCAGAGATTCTCTGGGCCAGGGTCCGGACCGGGGGGTGCCTGGCCCTGGTGGCAGGGGGCCGCGAATACCCCTTTACTCCGGAGGAATCTGAACTCTTCGCCGTCATCAACCTCCAAGGAGAGGCCGCCCTGAAAAACCTGGAGCTTTTTGAGGAGGTCAAAAACCTGGCCGTTCGGGACGGCCTCACCGGCCTCTACAACTACCGCCACTTCTGGGAGCTCCTGGGGCATGAGGTGGAGCAAAGCCGGCGCTACGAGACCCCCCTCTCCCTGCTCTTCCTGGACCTGGATAGTTTCAAGGTCATCAACGATACCTTGGGCCACTCCCAGGGAGATGCGGTGCTGAAGACCCTGGCCGACTACCTGCAAGGCGCCCTGCGCCAGGCCGATGTGATCTGCCGTTACGGCGGCGAGGAATTTGTGGTCCTGCTGCCCAAGACACCGTTTGAGCAGGCCATAATGTTGGCAGAGCGGCTGCGCCAGAAGATCTCCGAGCTGGTTATTCCCCTGCCGGAGCGGGACCTGCGATTCACCGTGAGCATCGGGGTGTCGAGTCTCATCTCCGGCATGGACGGTGAGGCCCTGGTTAATGCGGCCGACGCCGCCATGTACCAGGCCAAACAGGCGGGGAAAAACCAGGTGTGCGCCCCGGAGGGCTGTCTCCTGACCTAAAGGCGGACCCAAGGCCCGGGGGTAAATGGTCTCAGGGAAATGGTCCGGGCGGTCCCTCGGACCGCCCTTTTAAAAAAAAACTTTGGTGGGACCGACACCGGCTGGCAGCCTGTCCTACTCGGGCAAATTAAGGAATGATCTCCTGGACCTTGAGACCTTGCTGCTCCAGGGCCTTGACGATGAGATCGAGGTCGCACTTCTCCAGACGCACGTAATAGGCCCGCTGGTGACCCCGGGTGGGTCCCATGGCCAGGTTGAGGATCTTGCCGCCGGCCTCTTTGATGATCTTGGTGGCCGCCTCCAGGGCCTCGGGGTGCTCCCCCAGAAGCAGGTCGAGGCGGGAGCTATGGCGGATCAGGCTCAGCAGGGTGAGGAAGGCGCCGATCACGTCCAGCATGGTGATCACCCCCACCAGCTTCTCGCCGTCCAGGACCGGCATGCCGCCGATCTTGTGCTCCATGATCAGCCGGGCCGCCTCCTCCACGCCAGTGTCCAGCGTGACGCTGAGCGGGGCCTTGATCATGACATCGGCCACGGAGATCTTCTCCAGCATGGAGGCCAGGAGCACCTCCCGCAGATCCCTGGAGGTGATCCAGCCCACCATGCGGCCGCCTTCCAGCACCGGCAGGTGGCGGATCTGGTGCTTTTGCATCAGTTGCAGGGCCTGACCCACCCTTTTTTCGGGGGAGATGCTGACGATCTCCTGGCTCATAATCTCGCTGACCCGCATCCGCTGCCCCTCCTGACCACTTGGTTAGTCTCCACCTTAAAACAAGCCGGGAATAATTTCAATGAAATTGGCTCGTTTACCGGCGGCGTCCCAAATAAAAACCCCTCTCATTTTAGGGAGGGGCTGCGAACTCCGGGGTTGTAGAGGCGGTTCTCGAACCGCCCGCCATGATCAGTTAGTGGCCAGCATCATCTGCAGGGCGGAGATGACGTGCTCGGCCTCGCCGATGTAGGTGCCCATGTTGGCCCGGTGATTGGCGATCCAGCCGTCCTTGTCACCGTTGAAGACGATCCAGGGCGACAGGTGGGCGGCCTGGTGCAGGGCATGGATGCCATCCTCCAGCAGTTTATGGGAGTTTTTTTTCTGGAGTTCCTGGGTGAACTCCTCGTTCACCGCCTCCAACATCACCGACATTCCCAAAGCGATGCCTCTGGCCCGGTAGAAATAGTCGTCGGACACCCACCAGGACACCGGCTTGCCGTCAGCCTCGGTATCCTTGATGAGGTTATGAAATTCGCTGCCCAACAGATCTTTGTAGTTGCTGAGCAAGATGATGAGCTGGTCCACCCGGGAGTAGAAGCGGCTGCGGCCTTTGTGCAGGTCTTCGATGTACCTTTCCAGGTCGTGCATGGCCTCCTGGTACTTGCCCGAGGCCGAAGGAAACCAGTACTTGTCGGGGCTTACCATGAAGAAATTCATGGCTTCGTTAACCTGGGGATTGTAGGCTTCGGTGGTGGCGAAGCGGGTCATGTTTTCATTCAAGACCACCACCGTGCGCCGGGCCACTTCCAGGACGCCCAACTGGATATTGTTGACGTTGTCGGTGAGCGCCAGCTTGCCGAACAGGATGCTGTTGGGGCGCCAGCCGAACCAGGTGCCGTTAATCTGGTCATCCATGATCTTGATGAGAGCCCGGGTAAAGACTTCGCCCTTGGCCGGTTCCCGGGGCGCGGCGGCCAGGGGCGCCGGGGTGTGGGGCGCGGCTGGGGTCGGGTGAGCCGCCGCGGGTTCCTTAACCTCCGGGATGGGGATCAAGGCGTGTTCCGGTTCTGGGGCCTGCTCCGGAGCCCCTGCTTGGGACAGGGCCGCCGCCGGGGCCGGGGCCTCTGGGGCCGGCTTGCCTTGCATGGCCTGCCAGGCGAACAGGGCGCCAAAAAAGAGGATAATCACCAGAGCCACCAGGAAAAAGCGGTAGCGCAGCAGGCGGGCCAGCAGGCCCTGCTCGGGTGGGGTGGGGATGGAACCACCCGGCTTCAGGGGTACGGGCAGGTGCTCCGGTTTCTCAGGTATCGGGGTCATGGTAGGGCGCATCCAGCCTTTCGCGGGTTATCGCCGAAGATCTCCGCAGTGAAGAGGTAAATCTTGGTGTCCGGGTCCTTCCAGGCATTGGAGGGCAGGCCGGCCTTGCCGCAGGTCTGCGCCAGGAAAGTGAGCCGGTCCCAGTTATATTCCGTGGCCACCTGGGGCAGCAGCAGGCCCCGGCAGGACCCCTGGACGATATAGAGGCCATGGGTGCCCACCTGGATTTCATCGAGGTTTTTGATCAGGCGCATGGGGCTCAAGACGGAGATTTCCACCTCTAGGTCGGCCAGTTCCTCTCTTCCCAAGGGACGGAAGCGGGGATCGTGGAAGGCTGCGGCCGCGGCCATCTCCTGCACCGTCTGGCCCAGGGGTTTGATGGCTTCCAGGTAGCCGATGCAGCCCCGGAGTTGTCCTTGGCGGTGCAGCGAGACAAAGGCGCCCCGCGACTCGCACAGCGACCGGGGGACGGCTTCCAGGGCCGGCGCCGGCTTATCCAGCAGGTGCGCCTCGATGCTGCCCCGGGCTATCTGCAGCAATAATTTCTTGTCGCCATCGCTGAGGTTCATGTTCGCCTCTGCCCCCCAGGCCCGCGGGGCGGTCGGGCCCCACAGGGCCATGGTTCCAAGAATCAGCAAGACGTGAATAAACAGACGGCGATTCATGGTCAGGTCGGGTATCCGGACCTCTAAAGCCTGGCTGGTCTTGCCTTAGTATCTAACCCAGATTTGCCCGGCCTGTCAATGGCAAAGGGACGGCCGGCCGCGGGCGCTGACTGGCATTTTCCTTGCTGCGTGGCTGTAAGTCTGATAAATTTAACAGAAAAGAGCCGCCGCTCTCCTGCCTCCGGAGCCGGCGTCTGACTTACCCAGATGAAAACCTATCCCATCTTTATCCGTCTTACCGATCAGCCCGTCCTGGTGGTGGGGGGCGGGGCCGTGGGCGAGCGCAAGGTCCTGGACCTGCGAGAGGCCGGGGCCCGGGTAACGGTGCTGAGCCGGGCCCTCACCCCAACCCTGGCGGAGCTGGCCCGGGCGGGCCAGATCCGTTACCTGAACGAGGCTTTCACTCCGGAGCACCTGAACGGCATGGTCCTGGCCATGGCCGCCACCGACGACCGGGAAGTGAATGCCCGGGTGAGCGCCGCCGCCCAGGCACGCGGCATCTGGGTCAACGTGGCCGACGACCCGGAGTATTGCACCTTCATTGTCCCGGCCCAGGTGCGCCACGGTGACCTGACCCTGGCCATCAGCACCGGCGGGGCCAGCCCGGCCGTGGCCCAGAAACTGCGGCTGGAATTGGATCAGCGCTATGGCCCCGAATATAAGCCTTATCTGGCCCTGCTCAAGAGCGTGCGTTGCCGGCTGCTCAGCGAGCGCCGGGGCCACCCGGAGAATGCCGCCCTGTTCCACCGACTGGCGGACAGCCCGCTGCTCGAGGCCGTGGCCATGGGTGACCGGGCCCGGATGGTGGCCGTGCTCCGGGACATCCTGGGCGACGCCCTGAGCCCCCAGGTCCTCGGGGAACTCACCAGCGAGGCCTTTCAGGAGTCCTGGGGCTAACCAGTTATCATCAAAGGCCTTGTGTGCTATGCCTGGCCCTGCTCAAAACTAACAACTGATCACTGGCTACTGACTACTTCTTTATGACTGAATATCTGCTCTATCTGGCCCTGATCGCCTATTTCGGCGCCACCGCCCTGTGGCTGGCCTTTTTCCTGGCCCAGTGGGAGCCCCTGACCCGCGTTGGGGCCTGGACCATGGCCGCCGGCCTGGCCTGCCATACCCTGGTCCTCATAAGCCGCACTTGGGTTTACGGCTATCTGACCGTGGCCGTGTTCGGCGGGGCCCTGCTGGTCTTCGACTGGCTCCTGGTGGCCGCCTTTCTGCTCTTCAATTGGCGCTATCCCATCCGGGTCCTGGGGGCCCTGGTGGGGCCCCTGGCCGCCTTGATGATTTACGGGACCATCGTCTTGCCCCAAGGCCAGGCCGGGGCCATCTCGCCGTTATTGCGAGGCTTCTGGCTGACGGCCCATATCGCCCTGACCCTGGCTGGCTGTGCCGCCCTCACCCTGAACTTTCTGGGCGGCATCTTTTACCTGGTCCAGGAGCGCCAGCTTAAGGCCAAGCGCTTCGGCTTTTTCTACCGGCGGCTGCCGTCCCTGCAACAATTGGACACCCTGAATTACTGGTGCCTGACCATCGGCTTCCCGCTGCTCACCTTTGGGATGATCACCGGCTCCCTGTACGCCCAGCACACCCTGGGGCGCTTCTGGTCCTGGGACCCCAAGGAGATCTTGACCCTGCTCGCCTGGCTGATCTACGCGGTGCTGCTGCACGAGCGGCTCACCGTGGGCTGGCGGGGCCGGCGAGCCGCCTGGCTGGCCATCCTGGGCTTCCTGGTGCTCCTGATTACCTTTGTGGGCGCTAATCTGTGGATGTCGGGTTACCACAGCTTCTCCAAGTTCGTTCAACCATGAACCTTCTGCTGATCGGCGTTAATCATAAGACTGCCTCCGTGGAGTTACGGGAAAAGCTGGCCGGCCTCATCCCGGACCTGGACCAGGCCTACCGGAGCCTCAAGGACTCCCCCGAACTGGCGGAAATCATCCTCTACAGCACCTGCAACCGCGTGGAACTGCTCTGCGCCGCACCGGAGCCGGCGCCGGCCGAGGCCTGTTTGCGCACCTTTCTCTCCGGGGTCCCGGAAATCGCCCCTGAGGTCCTGGCGGCCTCCCTTTATGTGCACCAGGGGGCCGAGGCGGTACGCCAGGTCTTCCGGGTGGCCGCCAGCCTGGACTCCATGGTTCTGGGCGAACCCCAAATCCTGGGCCAGATGAAGGAGGCCTACCGCCAGGCGACTCAGCATCAGGCCACCGGCCCCATCCTGAACCGGCTGCTGCACAAGACCTTCTCGGTGGCCAAGCGCGTCCGCACCGAAACGGGCATCGGCGACCACGCCGTCAGCGTCAGTTACGCCGCGGTCAGCCTGGCCCGGAAGATCTTCGGCGAGCTGGCCGGCATGACGGTGCTGCTGGTGGGCGCCGGCGAGATGGCCGAACTGGCCCTGGAGCATCTCCAGGCCCAGAAGGTGGGCCGCATCATCGTGGCCAACCGCACCCTGGAGCGGGGCCTGCGCCTGGCCGAGCGCTTCCGGGGCGAGGCCGTGTCCCTGGAGGAGCTGGAGGCCCAACTCCTGCGCGCCGATATCATCATCAGCTCCACCGGCTCGCCGACCTATCTCCTGAAGCGGGACCAGGTCCGGGCCGGCATGCGCCGCCGCAAACAGCGGCCCCTATTCCTCATCGACATCGCCGTGCCTCGAGACCTGGACCCGGCCATCAACGACCTGGACAACGTTTATCTCTACAATATCGACGACCTGCAGGAAGTGGTGGAGCAGGGCTGGCAGCGCCGCCAGCAGGAGGCGGCCCGGGCCGAGCGCCTGGTGAACGCTGAAACCTTGAAGTTCCAGTCATGGCTGCAGACCATGGAGGTCTATCCCACCATCATCGCCCTCAAGGAGAAGGCCGCGGCCATCTGCGAAACGGAGCTCAAAAAGACCTTGAGCCATTTAGGCCCTGTCAGCGACGAGCAGCGCCAGCAGCTTTCGGTGCTGCTCCACTCCGTCACCCAGAAGCTGCTCCACGACCCCTTCATTTTCCTCAAGCGCGACCACAGCATGCAGAAAAGCCCCCACCAGGAACTGAACCTGGTGCGGCGGCTGTTCAACCTGGACCTGGACCTTGACCTGGAGACGGAAGAGACGGACGAGGAGAGTGATCAGTGACCACCGCCCCCTGCTCTTGACCGTGCCCCGTTCTCTTGTTATGGTTAAAGCAGGGTAAGGGCTGCGAGATTTTTCCGGCCACCCGGACGAGGTCAGACATGTCCAAAGTCATTGATATCGAAGACCGCCTCAAACTGGAGCAGAAGAAAAAGGCCAGGGTGGACAAGGCCAAGAAGACCGAGGCGGTGCGCAAGGTGGTGCAGTGCACCCGCTGCCTGGCCCGTTGCGCCCGCTGCGGCATCCAGTTCGACACCACCGATATGTATAAACGCTACTCGAGCCCTTATCGGCTCTGCGCCTTTTGCCAGGAAGAGTACGAAGACTTTCTCAGGATCACCGAAAAAGGCCAGGAGAGCCCTTTCTACTGGCACAACCGGGAGTGGGTGGCCCTGTGGCAGACCTGGGTCGATTACCAGAAGGCCATGAAGTCTTATGGGGAGTCCCCGGAATTCATCGACCTGGTGCGGGAAGTGGAGATGGACCGGTAAGAGCAGTAGCCAGTAGCCAGTAAAAACATAACGGGCCAGGTGGAAAAAATGAAGGGGCGGGTTTAATACCTACCCCTATCGGGGAAAAGTGAGTGGCCATTAGCCTTAAATCAGCGGCTAAGTCTTTCTTTCACTGACTACTGCTCTCAATCGATTCCTTGACCCAGACGGTAGGCTTGTTGCAGGATTTCCATGGCCAGATCGAAGGCGTTGCGGTGGTCCAGGACGATCTCGGAATGGCAGTCTCTTTTCTCGCCGCTGCAAGTATAGAAGACTAACTTGATTTTGCCTTCAGGGCGTTGCACTACGGCCACCTCGCCTCCCGGCTCCAGGGTTTTATAGGTGCGATGCGCCTCTTTGTCAGGGTCTGTTCCGTGGACAGGATGAACCATAATTTCCTCCTCAGCGCGAATTGCTGATTTAGCATAATCATCTCGCAGCCGCAATTCAAGCCCGAAGTTTCCCACATGGCCTTTTATTCTAAAGAATACGATTTGATCATCATCGGGGCCGGCCACGCCGGCTGCGAAGGGGCACTGGCCGCGGCCCGCATGGGCCTTACGGTGCTCCTCTTCAACCTCAATCTCGACACCATGGCTCAGATGGCCTGCAACCCGGCGGTGGGAGGCCTGGCCAAGGGCCACGTGGTCAAAGAGATCGACGCCCTGGGCGGGGCTATGGGGGAATTGGCGGACCTCACCGGCATCCAATTCCGCACCCTGAACCTCTCCAAAGGCCCGGCGGTGCGCGGCACCCGGGTCCAGTGCGACAAGCAGGCCTATCGCCTGGCCATGAAGTCCCGCCTGGAGCACGAGCCTTTGATCGAGCTGCGCGAGGCCATGGTGGCGCGGCTCCTGGTGGAGGACGGCCGGGTGGTGGGGGTGGTGGAGACCCTGGGATTGGCCTACCGGGCCCGGACCGTGCTCATCACCACGGGCACCTTTTTGAACGGCCTGATTCACATCGGTGAGGCCCGCATCCCGGCGGGCCGGGCCGGGGAGTTCGCCAGCACGGCCCTGGCGGCGCATCTCCGGGAATTGGGCTTCCGGATGGGGCGGCTCAAGACCGGCACCCCGCCGCGCCTTCGGGCCGGCAGCATCGATTTTGCCGGCATGAGCCGGTTGGAGGGCGATCCCCGGCCCCGGCCCTTCTCCTGGCGCAGCCCAGCCGGACCCCGGGAGCAGGTCTCCTGCTTCGTCACCCACACCAACCCGGCCACGCATAAACTCATCAAAGCTAACCTCCACCTCTCGCCGCTATACAACGGCTCGATCCAGGGGATCAGCGCCCGCTACTGCCCCTCTCTGGAAGACAAGGTGATGCGCTTTGCGGACAAGTCCAGCCACCAGGTCACCCTGGAGCCGGAGGGCCGGGACACCGCCGAGATCTACGCCAAGGGCCTGGGCAACTGCCTGCCGGTGGAACTGCAATTGGCGCTGTTCCGGAGCGTCCCGGGCCTGGAGGAGGTCGAGGTAATGCGCCCGGCCTACGCCATCGAGTATGACTATGTGGACCCCTTGCAACTGCAGCCCACCCTGGAGACCAAACTGCTTAAGGGCCTCTTCCTGGCCGGCCAGATCAACGGCACCTCGGGTTACGAGGAGGCCGCCGGCCAGGGCCTCTGGGCCGGAATCAACGCCGCCTGCCAGGTCCTGGGCCGGGCGCCCTTTCTGCCGCACCGCTCCCAGGCCTACCTGGCGGTGCTGGTGGATGACCTGGTGACCCGGGGCACCCGGGAACCCTACCGGCTCTTCACCTCCCGGGCGGAATACCGTCTGCTGCTCCGGGAAGACAACGCCGATCAGCGCCTGACCGAGTGGGGCCATGAGCTGGGGTTGGTGGGTCGCGAGGCCCTGGACCGCCTCCGGGAAAAACAACGCCTCCTCAAGGAAGAGGAGGCCCGCCTGGCCGGCCGGCGCCTCTATCCCTCCGCCGAGGTCAATGCCGCGCTCACCAGCCGGGGCAGTGCGCCTTTGAAGGAGCCGACGCCCTTCCTGAACCTGTTGAAACGCCCGCAGTTGGACCTGGCCACGATTTACCGCCTGGCCGGAGAGGTGCCGCCGGTGCCGGCGGAGGTGGTGGAGCAGTTGGAGATCCGGCACAAGTACGAGGGCTACATCCGGCGGCAGGAGGACTCCGCCAAGAAATTCGCCCAGGGCGAGGGTAAGCGCATTCCGCCGGACTTCGACTACGATGGCGTCCCGGGGCTATCCATGGAAGTGCGGGAAAAGTTGCAGGCAGTGCGCCCCCGCTCCCTGGGCCAGGCCGCGCGCATCTCCGGGGTGACCCCGGCGGCCCTGGCTATTTTGATGGTTTATTTGAAGCGGGGAGGCAAGAAGGAAGCTTGAGGCCGTATGGAGGCTGACGGGGAAATACCTGCCTGGTATTTTCCCGATCAGTATCTTTAGGTAGCACAGGCTTTCCAGCCTGTGCCGGTGCAGGTTTTTGGTCAGGGCCTGCGGCTACCAGGACCGCTGCTTATTGAAAGCTGACCCCTACCGATTCGTCGGCCCCATCGACCGGTTGGTGGAAGAATAGAAATAGTCCGGGCTCACCGAGGCGCCGCACATGGCGCACAGGTTGGCGCGGTTCACCGCACCGCTTGAATTGGTTTCAGCACAGCCCCACAGCCCCAGGGCCACCAGCAACATCAGGCCAACCATGCTCTTCATCTCTCATCCTTTACCAGCCGCCGTGCAGCGGCGGCCACAGCCGTGATCTTCTAGCGAAAGAACCGGAAGACCCCGGCAGGGGCGGATGTCAATCCGCCCCCACCCCGGGTCAGCTTGGTGAGCGGTTCCAGCAATCAGCCCCTGATCAGTGGCCCCGGGATTTCTCGTACTGATCGTACAGATAACCGCCCAGGAGCCCGGCGCCACCGCCGATGGCCGCTCCCGCCGCAGGCGAGCCTGCGGCCCAGCCGATCAGGGCGCCGCTGCTGGCGCCGATGGCGCCGCCGCTCAGCACGCGCTGCTGGGTGGAAGACATCCCCGAACATCCCCCCAAGGCCAGCGCCAATACCACCACCAGAATCATCGCTTTTTTCATCAGCATTTTCTCCTCTACCGCAAGTTAACGCTATGTTCCCCGGAGAAGGGAACGGGGTTTGCTGCCAACAAAAAAAAAATATCCCGAGACTCCCAAAGCAGACGGAGTTTAAAACTAATAGCTGAGGTGCGATTTGTAACTGGTAAAAATACTCAAACGATTCCAGGAGCACTTGCTACGGCCGGCCCTGAGACTTTTCATATCGATCGTAAGCATATCCTCCCAGCAGTCCAGCGCCACCGCCGATGGCGGCGCCACAGGCCGGACAACCCGCGGCCCAGCCGATCAGGGCGCCGCCGCTGGCGCCGATGGCTCCGCCGCTCAAGGTCCGCTGCTCAGTATTGGACATCCCCGAACATCCCCCCAAGGCCAGCGCCAACACCACCACCAGAATCATCGCTTTTTTCATCGGCATTTTTTTCTCCTCTACCGCAAGTTAACGCCATGGTCCCCTGGAGCAGGAGACCGGGTTGCCAAAAAAAGAAGGGGGTCCGGGGATAAAGCCTCCCGCGACCCCCGAAGCAGAGGGAGTTTTAAGGTAGAGTCGAGGCAGTGTGAAAGGTGAATCGGCAAGACCCCCAAACTCTTTTAGTGATTGCGGCTACGGTCGGCCCTGATTCTTCTCGTATTGATCGTAGAGATAGCCGCCCAGGAGGCCGGCGCCAGCGCCGATGGCCCCGCCACTCAACGTCCGCTGCTCAGTGTAGGACATCCCGGAACAACCGCCCATCAATAACGCCGCCAACATGACTATTATTACCGTCTTTTTCACGGCTATTTCACTCCCGCCTTCATCTCCGGGGGGCAAACCGTGGTGCACCGCATCAGGATCACTTCGAGAACCGAGGTGCTGAGCTTGCTCGGATTATCCTGATAAAACTTATCCACTTGTGCGATGATCTGATTCACGGTTTTGGTTTTGAGCTGGCTGCTGACGGCCTCGGCCAAGACGGCTTTGCCTTTGCTGGCCGCGGCTTCAAAGTCGGCCAGATTGCCCACGCCCTTCACATAACCCACCTTAGCGTCGAGAGATAACTGCGGCCACTGGGTGCCATCCCACATAAAGGCCTTCTCTTGGGCCGGGGCGCTGCCCGCCATTACCAGGACCAGCATCAAAGCGAAGAGGACGATTTTACCCTTGCATCTCACGGCCTGCACCTCCAACGAAATTTGAGCAAATTCAGACGCTTTGCCGGTGGTTCGTCCAGGAATCACCGGACCAGCGGCGTTGAACCAAAAGTAATGCGCCGTTCGCTTTTGTCAATCTAGCAAAGGTTGCCGTGCTCAGCCGATCCCGGTGGTCCGGTAGAAATTAAGGGCGGCCGGTGCCGACACCCACTCCTCGCTGCTCAGTACAGGACCTCCCGGAACCACCGCCTGTCTTATTTCTTTTGCTCCGGGGGACAGAGCTTGGTGCAGTTCCGCAGGATGACTTCCAATACCGAGGTGCTCATCTTGCCCGGGTTTTTCTTATAGAAATCATCTACTTCTTGCACCACCTGGGACACGGTCTTGGTCTTGAGTTCGTCGACAAACCCTTTGGAAATGCAGGCGGCCCGGCCGCCGCCACCGGTACCCACCTCAAAATCCGCCATATTGCCCACGCCCTTGATATAGGCCACTTTCAGTTCCGGGCCCAGGTCTTTCCATTGGGTGCCTTCCCATAGGAACCCTTTCTCTGTGGCCAGGCCGGTGGTGACCAGGGCGAAGCACAGGGCCAACCCTAGCATGACTGCCGTTCCTCTGAATTTCATGGGCTTCTCCCTCAATGAAGGATTATCAGGCCCCCGGGGTTATTCTTCGTCGGGGCCGCCGGGTGTCGCCGGGGCGGTGGGTTCAGCTGCCGGCTTCTTGGTCTTGGTGGTAGCTTTGGACCCCTTCTTCTTGGCTACCTTCGGGGCTTTCTTGCCGTTCTTGGCGCTGGCGGTTTTGGACTTGGATTTGGAAGCTGCCTTGGCTTTTCCCTTGGTTTTGCTCTTGGTGGGTTTGGCTTTCACTTCCCCGGCCTTCGGGGGAGGTGTGGGTTCCTTGGTTTCGGGGGCGGCCAGGGGCTTCTGACCTTCCAGCATCGGCGGTACGGCCGGCGGCGGCACCTCCCTCTGGGCCCAGGCGCCCTGCAGGCTCAGGAGAAAAATCCCCGCCGTGGCCAGGGTGATCATCTTCTTCATAGCAGTCCTCAAGTTCGCGTCAATCTGCCGGAATTCGTCCCCCCCGCGAGGGGCGAATTCCGGGCTGGGGCCAGGAGTCCCAAGGTTAGATTATTGGGCTTCCTCGGTCGCCTTCTTTTTGGCCTTCTTGGTCTTCTTGGTGGCCTTCTTTTTGGTGGACTTCGCCTTCTTGGTCGATTTTTTGGTGGCTTCTTCCTTCGGAGCCGCCGGGGCTTCCATCGCGGGCGCTGCCGGAGCCGCGGGCGCCGCGACCGGCGGAGCCGCCGGGGCCGGAGCCGGAGCTTTCTTTTCCTGGGCCAGGGATGCCCCCGCGAGGCTCAGCACAAACGCCCCCACGCTTGCCAGTACCAATACCCTTTTCATCACCATTCTCCCCTTAAAATAAGGTCCGTAATAAATTGTTGGTGGCGGTGCAGGGATTCGAACCCCGGACACTGCGGATATGAGCCGCATGCTCTAACCGACTGAGCTACACCGCCATAGCTCCTGAGAATATATTAATCATAGCCCGGTCTGTCAAACAAAATCGCCGCCCGCGGCGGGTGAGAATATCCCCGGAAAACCTTCGCCATTGCTGGCTAAAATCACTCAACAATATCCACTAATTGGTCAAAACGGGCCAGGAAGAAGTCCGGCGCCGCGGCCCGCAGGGATTCCAGGTCGCCGTAACCGTAGGTGACCACCGCCACCCGGGCCCCGGCGCCCCGGCCGGTGCTGATATCCGCCGGTTTGTCGCCCACCATGAGGGTGCGCCCCGGCTCCACCCCCAGGTCCCGGATGATGGCCGTTAAGGGCTCCGGCGACGGCTTCAAGGCCAGGCCGGCGCCGCCGCCCCGCCTGACCCTGAAAAAATGGGCAATCCCCAGGGTCTCCAAAACCCGCTCCGTCAGGGGCTGGAACTTGTTGGACAGGACCGCCAGTCTTTTGCCGGCCAGCTTCTCCAGGGTTTCCCGCACCCCGGGGTAGAGGCGGGTCAGGTCGCTGCAATGGGCCGAGTAGTAATCCAGGTAGATTTTCAGGCAATCATCCACCAGGTCCTGGCGCTCCGGCCCGGCCAGCCGTTCCATGAACTTGCGCTCGCCGCCCCCGATCATCCCGGCGACGTCCTTAGGGGAGCGCTCCGGCAGGCCTAAACGGCGGCAGGTGTAGTTGGCGGCGACCGCCAAATCCGGCAGGGAGTCGGCCAAGGTGCCGTCCAGGTCGAAAACGATGAGCTCCGCGGCGATTTTCTTGAAGGAATCGGCCATTTTTCCGCCATCTACCATTAATTGGAATGAATTTGGACGAAGAGTGTTAGTGCCCCTGAAAAAAATCCTGATTCCTGACCCCAGCCCTACCGCGTCCGGCGTCCCCTTAGCAAATCCCGGTGGGCCGGCAGGACTCCCAGGTTGTGGGCGCTCTTCACCGCCCGGATGATGGCCTGGGTGAGGACGGTCTCCGCCAGCAGGCCGATGATTTGCAGATCGGCGTCCACCTCGCCCGAGCCCAGGGCAAAGATGGTGTCGCCGTCGAACAGGGTGTGTACCGGCCGGATGCAGCGGGCCAGGGCGTCGTGCCCCAACTGGGCGATCTTCTTGGCCTGTTCCCGGTTCAGGCGGGCATTGGTGGCGACCACCCCGATGGTGGTGTTGGGCTCCCCGAACTGGCGGCGCACCAGGCCCTGGCGCACCAACTGGGTGGAGTCGGCAAACTCGCGGCTCTCCGGGGTTTTTCGGGCGCCGGCCAGGATTTCGCCGGTCTCGGGGTTGACCACGTCCCCCAGGGCGTTGACCACCACCAGGGCCCCCACCAGCAAGCCGTCGATGCCGGTCACGAAGGCGGTGCCCAGGCCGCCCTTGGTGGCCTGGTTGATCCCCAGAATTTTGCCGATGGTGGCCCCGGTGCCGGCCCCGATACTGCCGTCGCCCTGGGGCTCCGCTTTGGCCGCCAGACAGGCGGCGTAACCCATGGCCTTGTCCGGCCGCACCTTGTGGTTGCCCACCGACAGATCGAAGATCACCGCGGTGGGGACGATGGGCACCCGGGTGACCGCCACGTCGAAGCCCCGGCCCTGTTCCTCCAGGTATTCCATGACCCCGCCGGCCGCGTCCAGGCCGAAGGCGCTGCCGCCGGTGATCAGCACCCCGTGAACCTCGGTGACCAGATGGTACTTCACCAGGGTGTCCATCTGGCGAGTGCCCGCCGCGGAGCCCCGGACATCGACGCTGCCCACCGTGCCCGGCGGGCACAGGACGACGCTGCAACCGGTGACGTTCTTAAAGTCACTGACATGGCCCACCTGGAATCCGGGAACCTTGGTAATCATGGCGGAAACTTCCTCAACGTCCGGGCGCCAGCATCTGCACCTGGTTGTCCTTGATGGTCAGGAGGTAAATAGACGCATCTTCCTCCCGCTGGGGGTTGAAGCCCTGGAACCAGGGCACCTCCGGGCTGCCTCTGAGCGCCTGGAGCTTCTGGGGCATGGCGGCCCGGTCCAATTCGCCGGATTGCGCCAGTTGTCCCATCAGGCGCACCAGGGCATAGCCCTGGGTCGCCAGGTAGTCGGGATTTTCCCCGTATTGCTGGCGGTAGTTGGTGACAAATTCCTGCACCGCCGGGTTGGGATCGCCGGGGAAGAAGGCATCGGGAAAGATCACCCCTTGCAAAGCGGCCAGCTGTTCCGGCGCCACCCGGGGATTATGCAGCAGGTTGGTGCCCATAAGCTGAATCCCGCTCGGGGAGAGATTGGGCAACTGCCCGGCGACGGCCGCCACCACCGCGGCGTCGTCCGGGACAAAGAGTGCCACGGTTCCGGGGTTTTCGGCCGCCTGGGTCTGCAAGTCACCCTTCAGAGTCGTCAACACCGGGCTGAAGTCCTGGGTGCCGGAGGGATACAACTCCTGGCCTCCTAGTTCCAGGCCCGCAGCCGCCAGCTCCTCCTGAAAAATCTGCAGAAAGGTGCGGCCGTAAGCGGAGTCGGGATAGAGGATGGCGTAGCGTTGGATGGCCATACCCATGGCGCCCTTGACCAGGGCCCGCACCTGCTGCCGGGGGGTGAGGAAGGCCTGGAAGATCAGGTTGCCGGTCTGGGTGATGTCGCTCTTCTGGGATAAAGCCAGCAGGGGCATTCCCGAATTTTGGGCGGCGTCGGCCGCGGCCTGGGCCACGCTCGAAGTCAAAGGCCCTATGATGGCCAGCACCTGCGGGCCCTGGGCCAGTTCCTGCACCTGTTGGGCCGCGGTGCCGGGGTCGTTCTGGGTATCTTTAAAGACCAGCTTCACCGGAGCCTGCCGGGCCGCCAGTTCCATGCCCCGCTGGACCCGGAAGCCGACGTTGCCCATCTCGCCGCTCAAGGGCAGCAGGCAGCCCAGGGTGATCTTGCCGCCTGCTCCCGGCTGGCGCTTGGCGGCCGCGGCCTCCGGGCTATTGGGATAGCGTTCCTGCAGGACCCGGAACCATTTCCGGGCCTCCTCGGGCTGGCCCGACTCCTGGGACACCTTGGCCAGACGCAGCACCAGGGTGGCGGCCATGGGGCTATCACGATACATGGTGGCCAGGCTCTCCAGATCCGCCGGGCTGGCCGCCTCCACCACCCGGGATTTCAGGTCCTCGAACCACTCGTGGTCGCCCGACTGCAGGTCTTGGGCCGCCAGGCGCAGCCGGGAGAAGGCCTGGGGGACGTTATTTTGCTTCAGGGCGATCTCCGCCAGCAGGGCCTGGGTCGAGAACCACAAGGAGCGGGGCAGGTCGCCGGCCGCGGTCAAGCTGTCCAAAATCTGTGAGGCTTCTTGATACTGACCCAGCTTGAAATAAGCCCGACCGATCCCATAACGGGCCTTAAGGGCGACTTCGGGCTCCGGCTGCCGGGCCAGGATGGTCTGGTAGGTCGAAAGGGACCCCTGCCAGTTCCCCTGGAGACCGAGCAGCTCGGCTTCCCGAAGGCGAGCCTCGGTGGCATGGCGGCCCTGGGGATAGCGCTCCAGGTAGGAGTGGTAAAGTCGCCAGGCTTCGGTGTACTGCTGGCGGTGATAACCGGCCTCGGCGTCTAGAAAGAGCGACTCGTCCGGCTTGGCCATCTCTTGATTGCGGGCCGGAGGCGGAAACCCGGGAAGTTCGGCGCAGGCCGGCAGCAGCCAGAAGAGCAGCAACAGCGGGGCCAGCCTGGATCTGGAGATCTTCATCATTTTTCCTGAGTACGGGAGTAATGAATTAAATTAATAAAATAACAAATTATTCGGGGAAAATGAAGGCAATAGTTTTTCCAGTGAGGCCTGTCGGGGCCGACAGCTGGGGTTCCTTGCCAAATTGAATTTTACCCTTAACTTAAAACCACCGGAGGCAAAGGACGGATTTCACCCAAGGACAGTCTGCGGAGGAGGCTTCTCATGCAAGATACTACTGATCCCGGAGTGAGTCGCCGCAAATTTCTGGTCGAGAGCGGCATGCTGCTCGCCGCCGGCAGCCTCTTCGGGGCGGCCTGTACGGGAAAGCCGGAAGCTGCGGCAATCCCGCCGACTGAGGATTTAATGCGAGAGCACGGAATCCTCAGGCGCATCATGCTCATTTATGATGAAACCGGCAGACGGCTGCAACAGGGAGAAGAATTCCCTGCGCCGGTGTTGGTGGAAGCCAACCGCATTATTCGGCGCTTTATGCAGGATTATCACGAACTGAACGAACAGTTCCACCTGTTCAACCGCCTCGCCAATGCCGGAAAACTGGTCGAACTGGTGGCGATCCTTTACCAGCAGCATCTGGCCGGGCGCAAGTTGATCGATCAGGTCAACACCCTGAGCACCGGGGACAACTTGAGCAACCCGGCGAACCGCCTGAAAGTCGCGGCGCTGCTTCATACCTTCAATCAGGTCTACCGTCGCCATGCCGCCTGGGAAGATACCGTGGTTTTTCCGGCCTTTCGCTCGATAACCTCGGCCAAAGATTTTGCCGCAGTGGGTGAGACCTTTGACCGGGAGGAGAAGAAGCAGTTCGGCCCGGACGGCTTTGAGAAGATCCTGGCGCAGGTGGCCGATCTCGAGAAAAAGTTGGGGATCTACGATATACAGCAATTTACCCCGAAACTTTAGGACATCAGTAACACTCGGTTACGATAAAAAATTCCTCATGACCTTCGAGGTAAAGTAACGTGAAGATATTCCCTGCTGCTATAATCCGGAGGTTGATAACCATCAGCCTATCTTTATGCATAGCAATGATTGCACTCACCTCCGTGGGGTGCTTCCAGGAGCGCAGCCAATCTTTTCAGCAAGGAGAGCAACTTTATACAACCTATTGCGTTGCCTGTCATGGCATTGGGGGGACTGGGGTCCTCTATCCCAGATCAGCCCTGAATCATGATGCCCTGGTGACCGGGGACCCGAAGGGCGTGCTCGCGGTTATCCTGTTCGGCAGGGAGGGAGCCGGCACCATGCCCGGCTGGAAAACGATGTTGACCGACCAGGAGGTGGCGGCCGTGGCCACTTATATCCGTCAGGCCTGGTCCAACCGCGCCGACCCCATAACTCCGGCGATGGTGCAAGCCATCAGGACCAAGGGCCAATAGCCAAAAAGAAAGGGCGGGAACCCCCGCCCTTCCGGTTTTTCTGGTTAAAGCGGCAATAAAGCCGCCTTATTTCACTTCCTCGAACTCCGCCTCCACCACTTCTTCTTCGGGCTTTTTGGCCTTCTCTTCGTGACCCGCGCCTGCGCCGCCGGCCCCGGCTTCGGGGCCGCCCGCGGCGCCGGCCTTGGCGTACATCTGCTCGGCCAGCTTGTGGGAGGCCTTCATCAGCTCGTCGGTATGCTGCTTCATGGCCGCCACGTCGCCGCCCTCGATGGCGGTCTTCAGGGTGGCGATCTTGCTTTCGATATCGCTCTTGGTGGCCGCGTCCACCTTGTCGCCCATGTCGGTCAAGGTCTTCTGAGTGGTGTAGATCAGCGAGTCGGCCTGGTTGCGGGCCTCGACCACCTCTTTCTTTTTGTGGTCTTCCTCGGCGTGCAGTTCCGCCTCTTTCACCAGCTTGTCGATCTCTTCCTTGTTGAGGCCGCTGGGCGCGGTGATGCGGATGGACTGCTCCTGGCCGGTGCCCAGATCCTTGGCGGCCACGTGGACGATGCCGTTGGCGTCGATGTCGAAGGACACCTCGACCTGGGGAATGCCCCGGGGCGCCGGCGGGATGCCGAAGAGCTCGAAGCGGCCCAGGGTCTTGTTATCTCCGGCCATCTCCCGCTCGCCCTGGAGCACGTGGATGGTCACCGCGGTCTGGTTGTCCGCCGCGGTGGAGAAGACCTGGCTCTTGCGGGTGGGGATAGTGGTGTTGCGGTCAATGATCTTGGTGAAGACCCCACCCAGGGTTTCGATGCCCAGGGACAAGGGCGTGACGTCCAGCAGCAGCACGTCCTTCACTTCGCCCTTGAGCACCCCGGCCTGGATGGCGGCGCCCACGGCCACCACTTCGTCGGGGTTGACGCCCTTGTGGGGCTCTTTGCCGAAGATCTGCTTGACCTTTTCCTGCACCCGGGGCATGCGGGTCATGCCGCCCACCAGGATGACCTCGTCGATATCGCTGGTCGCGGCCTTGGCATCCTTCAAGGCATTGAGGCAAGGCGCTTCGGTGCGGTCGATCAGCTCCGCCACCAGGGACTCCATCTTGGCCCGGGAGAGCTTGATGAGCAGGTGCTTGGGCCCGGAGGCGTCCGCGGTGATGAAGGGCAGGTTGATCTCGGTCTCCAGGGCGGTGGAGAGTTCGCACTTGGCCTTTTCCGCCGCTTCCTTCAGGCGTTGCAAGGCCATGCGGTCCTTCCTGAGGTCGATGCCCTGCTCCCGGAGGAACTCGTCGGCCAGGAAGTCCATGAGCTTCAAGTCGAAGTCGTCGCCCCCCAGATGGGTGTCGCCGTTGGTGGATTTGACTTCAAAGACCCCTTCGCCGATCTCCAGGATGGAGATATCGAAGGTGCCGCCGCCCAGGTCGAAGACGGCGATGCGTTCGTCTTTCTTTTTATCCAGGCCATAGGCCATGGAGGCCGCGGTGGGTTCGTTGATGATCCGGAGCACGGTGAGCCCGGCAATGGTGCCGGCGTCTTTGGTGGCCTGGCGCTGGGCGTCGTTGAAGTAGGCCGGCACGGTGATCACCGCCTCGGTGACCTTCTCGCCCAGGTACTCCTCCGCGGTCTGTTTCATCTTGGTGAGGACCATGGCCGAGATCTCGGCGGGCGAATAGGTGCGGCCCCGGATCTCCACGTGGGCGTCACCGTTGGCGGCCTGGACGATCTTGTAGGGCAGGACCTTGATGTCCCGCTGCACGGCCGGGTCGTCGAATTTGCGGCCGATGAGGCGCTTGATGGAAAACACGGTATTTAAGGGGTTGGTGATGGACTGGCGTTTGGCGATCTGGCCCACCAGGCGTTCCCCGGTCTCGGTAAAGGCCACCACCGACGGGGTGGTGCGGGCTCCTTCAACATTGGCGATGACCTTGGGCTCTCCACCTTCCATCACCGCAACGCACGAATTGGTGGTGCCTAAATCAATGCCTATGGGTCTTGACATTTAACTTTCCTCCTGAACATTCGAATGAGTTTGACACGAAGTATCTGTTTCTTGGGTATTGCGAGCCACCACCACCATGGCCGGCCGCAGCAGGCGCTGGTGCATCAGGTAGCCCTTTTGCAGTTCCTTGAGCACGGAGCAATCGGGAACCTCAGGGGCGGCTTGCTGCATCACGGCGTTGTGGTAGGCCGGATCGAACGGCTGGCCCACCGCCGCCAGGGGGGTTACCCCGAACCGGGCCAGGGCCTTCAAGAAGCCCTGCTGCACCAATTCGATACCTTCCAGAAAGGAGGCCGGGGTTTCCGCCTGACGGCCGTGTTCCAGGGCCAACTCCAGGTTGTCCACCACGGGCAGCAGCTCTTTAATCAGGCTTTCATTGGCGAATTGCAGCAACTCCGCCTTTTCCCGCTCCAGCCGCTTCTTGAGATTCTCCATTTCGGCGGCGAGCCGCAGGGCGCGGTCGAGATTCTCCTGGGCCGCTTTGGTCTGCTCGGCCAATTGTTGCTGCAATTGGGCCGTCTCGGCCGGCAGCGCCGCGGCCGCGGCGGCCGCGGCGGCCTCGGGTGAGACGGAAGCCTCCGGGGTGGCGCCCTCAGGGTGCGCCCCCTTATTTTTGTGTTTGGCTGAAGTCATAAACAATTTCTCCTGCAACTCCCTCCTGGATACCCCCGGGCCGGTCGGCGACTTGGCTGCAATGGCCGCAGGCGGGCCTCAACTGTACCGCCGGCTGAGCAGGTTGGTGACCAGGGAGGCGGTGAAGCGCACGATGGGAATCAACCGGGCGTAATCCATGCGCATGGGGCCGATAATCCCCAGGCACCCCAGGGGCGAGCTCAGGGAGCCGTAAGAAGAGGCCACCAGGCTCAGTTGCATCTCCGGGAATTGCTCGCTGGGACTGATGATAATCTGCACCCCCTGGGCCGCCAGGGTCTGGTCCAGCAGGGTAATGAGCCGGCTTTTCTCTTCAAAGGCCCGGAACATGGTGCGCATCTTGGCCACGTCCTCGGCAAATTCCGGGTAGTCCAGGATCTGGCTGGTGCCCTCGATGTAGAGTTCTTCCTCGTCGTCGCTCTGCAGGGCCTGGCGGCTGAGGCTCAGGGCCTGGGAGATCATCCGGTCGAAGAAGTTCTTATCTTCCTCCATTTTGGCCAGGATTGCCTGGCGCAACTCCCCCAGGGTCAGGTTTAGGCCCAGTTCGTTGAGATAATTGCTGAACCGGTCCAGCAGGTCCTGGGTGTAACGAATGTCGCCGCGCACGAACCGGGTCTGCACCTGGTCGTCCTGGGAGACCAGCACGGTGAGCACCCCATCCCCGCTCAGGCTGATGAACTGGACGTGCTTCAGGCGCATGCCCTGGGGCCGCGGGGCCAGGACCAGGGCCGGGTGGCCGCTCACCGTGGAGAGCACCCGGGAGGCTTGACGGAACAGGTCCTGGGGCTCGCTGACCGGCGGGGCCAAGGCCGCCTGGATCTTTTCCCTGACTGCCGACCCCAGTTCCTGGATCGGCAGGATGTGGTCCACGTAATAGCGGAAGCCCTGGGGGGTAGGCAGCCGGCCGGCAGAGGTGTGGGGCTGCTGCAGGAAGCCTCGCTCCTCCAGGTCCATCATCAGGTTGCGGATGCTGGCCGACGACAGATTGAGCCCCGACATCTTGGCCACCAGCCGGGAACCCACCGGTTCGCCGGTGACGATATATTGGGCCACCACGGTCTTCAGGACCCGGGTGTCGCGCTCTCCTAAAAGCTCCATTACCACATCCATAGCCATTCTCAACGAGATAAAAGGTAATAACAAAACCGGGATTTGTCAAGAGTATAAGGGATTTTTGCCCGAATAGCAACACCTTGGCGCGAGTGCTAATAACCGCCGGGGCCAGCCCGGCCACTTGGCGCTCCTTGGCGCCGGCCGCCGCTAGTCCCTGAGCTCTCCGCCGGCTGGCCTCTTTAACCCGGAGGCAAGTCCCGGGGTGACTCGCTTACCGTCTGCGGGCCTCGGGATACCGGATCAGCAGACTGAGCCCCAGCCCGATAATGGGCAGGATCATGATCGATTTCAGGGCCCGGGGGATGCCGAAATGATCGGCAATCAGGCCGATCAGGGTGACCCCCAGCCCGCCCACGCCGATGGCAAACCCGACCATCAGGCCGGAAGCAATCCCCAGGTTTTGGGGTAAGAGCTTTTGGGCCATGACAATGGTGACGGTAAAAGATGAGATCAGCGCCAGGCCGATCACGGCCAGGACCGCGAAGAGAGCCGGCCCTCTGACTATCAGGATGAGCGGCACCAGGAGACTGGTCAGCAGCAGTGAAATAACCAGCAGGCGCTTGTGGCCGAATCTGTCGGCCAGGATAGAGCCGAGAATGGTGCCGGCCACCCCGCCCAGGAGAAAAGTGGAGATCAGTTTTCCCGAGTACATCGGGTCGCCCTTCAAATAATCGATATAATAAAAGGGGATGTAGGTCATCAACCCCAGTTGAGTCCACGACCTCATGACCACCGCGCCGATGGTCAGGAAAAGAGGCAGATACGCATGGCGAGCGATCTCGCCCGCCGGGGTTCCGGCCTCCCCTCGCCCAGGTTTGGCAGTGCTGATCGATTTCCACTGCACCAGGAACACGGAGAGAAACAGCAGAGAGAAGATGACGATGACCGGCAGGAAGTCGAAGCCCAGGCGGGTGACGATAGTGAGGGCGATCATGGGGCCCAGGGCAAATCCCAGGTTGCCCCCGACGCTAAACACCGACATGCCGGTGGCCAGGTTCTTGCCGGTAAAATAGTGCGCGGTTTTATAACCCTCGGGATGATACGCCGCCACCCCGAGGCCGCTCACCATCACCAGCAGCAGAATGAAACCATAGTGGCTCGGGGCCGGCAACAGCGCCAAACCCAGGCCGGCGGCAAGACACCCGAGGGGAAGCAGGATGAGCTTCTCCTTCTGGTCGGAAAGATAACCGAACAGAGGCTGCATGATGGATGAAGTGAAATTTGCCGCCATCAGAATGACGCCGGCCATGGCATAAGAAAGGGATAACCTGGCCTTCAAGAAGGGCAGGAGGGCGGGCAGGGCGCCTTGATAGATATCGGTGACGAGATGCCCGCAGGAGAGGACCAGAAGAATTTTCCAGTTCAGCTTCGGGGCGCGTAAGTTGGTCAACGCCATGTTTTTTGGTGACCTATACAAAAAATGCCGCCGGCGAGAGGAAAGTCGGCCCCCAATCGTCCCTCCACCGTTTTTCGCGGGTTATCGCGCCCTTTCCAGGGCTAAAGTCAGGATCAAGATACCGGAAGTGATTAAGAAAAAATATCCCTATATTCTTAGACTCCTGGTCATCTTTTGGGCGCCTGCCTCCCCATATTTCTGTTCCACCCTGCCAAAGTATCTTGAGCTTTTAGCCAGAACCAGGCAAGCAATCCCTGCCAGGATGGAAATTAACGCAAATAAATAATAATTCAGCATGAGTAATGCCCTTTCCCCTTTTTCCCCTTTTCGCCCCTCCCCTACCCCTGGCACCGATGCCGGACGCTCTCCCCCTCCACCATAAAAACCACCTGTTCGGCGATGTTGGTGGCGTGGTCGCCCACCCGCTCCAGGTTGCGGACAACGTTGATCTGGCGGATCCCTGCCGGGATGGCCGCCGGTTCCTCATTATAGGATGCGAGGGTCATCTCCATCAGCAGATTCTGGATGATGGTCCGGTCCAGAGCGTCCACCTCGTCATCGGCCTTGCAGACCTCCCGGGCCAGCTTGGCATCCTGGAGGAGGAAGGCCTGGAGGCTCTGGCGCACCATCTCCCGGACCTGTTGGGCCATGCTGGGCAGGTCGGCATGGATGGGCTTGCCCGCCAGTTGCTGGAGACTGAGGACCTCTTCGGCAATGTTGGTGGCTGAATCGCCGATGCGCTCCAGTTCGGCGCTGATGTGGTCCACCGCCATCAACTGCCTGAGATCGATGGCCACGGGCTGGAACAGCGCAATCAGGCGCACGCATTCGCCGTCGATGGCCTCCTCCAGGCTGTTGACCGCCCGGTCACCGGTAATGACTTGTCGGGCCAGGTCCGCGTCCCGGTGCAGCAGCGCCGTGATGCTGTGCTCGATGGCGCGCTCAGCGGCCTGGGCCAGTTCCAGCAGCTTGGCCTTCAGGTCGGTCAGTTCCCGATGGAATTTATCGTGGGCCGGCATGACGTCTTTGCTCTCTTCAGGCATGGGACACCTCAGGGTTAATTGGGTAGTTGCTTTAAAATACCATGCTCACCACCGGAAGCCGACAAAATTTATCGGGCCAGCGGGAGCAAAAATCACCTGGCCGTCAACCTCGAGCCACGCCGTCAAGGTGATCCGGCTTAACTAAAAAATCCTTTACAATCGACGGCACTGTGATATCGTAGGCTTCCGTAAGTATGGGGAGTTCAACAATTTTACAGCTTAGGGGAATCTTCGGGGGATGAAAACGAGCACTAGCAATCTGGTTGTGGCAGTAATTCTCTTGGGGACTCTAATGGGCGGGTCCCCGGCCTGGGGGGTCACCCCATACGATGATGTCCTGGTGCAGAAGGCGGTCCAGGATCTGGCCAAGGAGAATTACGACGAGGCCCTGGCGGAGCTGACCGAGGCTTGGCAGAAAGGGGCCCACTCCCCGGATAAGGCCTTCCTGTTGGCCCAGACCTACCGCCTCATGCTCAATTACCCCAAGGCCAAGGAGTACCTGGAAGAGGCCCTCCGCCTGAAGCCCAATCTGCCCCAGGCCAAACTCATGCTGGCCGACACCCTGCTGGCCCTGGACCGGCCCAAAGAGGCCATACCGCTCTTGGAGGCCCTGGAGCCTACGGGCTATGAGCCTGGACAGGTGGCCTTCCTCCGGGGCATGGCCGAGGCCAAAGAGGGGAGATACAGCGTCGCCCTGGACTATTTCCAAAAGGCCAGCCAGGACCCCAAGGTAGCCCAGGAGGCCAAGTTCCAGGCGAGCCTGGCCCTGGCAGCCCTGAACCGCCTGAAGGAAGCCCGGGAGACCATGGAGCAGGCCATCGCCATTAACACCCAGAGCCAGACGGCGGATTTCGCCCAGAGATACGTGGGCATCCTGGAGAAGCGCTACGAGGAGACCAAGCCCTTTCGGGCTACCGTTACCACGGGCTATGATTACGACTCCAACGTCACCCTCCAACCGGGAGGCGCCGGAGCCGCGGCCCAGTCGGCCGGCCAGGGGGACCAGGTCTTCACGCAGACGGCCACCTTTGAGTACAACTTCAATGCCAACCAGCCTTTCAGCTTCCTAACCCAATATTCCTATTTCCAGAACTTCCACCCCAGGATTTCCAGCTTCGACATGATGAGCCATTTCGCCGGAGTCGTCCCCACTTACAGTTACAAATCCGGGCGCATCTGGGTGCCGCTCAATTACAACTACGTGGACGTCCAGTCTGATAAGTATTTTACCGGCTTTCTGGCGAACCCGACCTGGCTCCACCTGCTGAATGAACACTTCGGGGTAGAGGGAACGGCCCGGTTTAACCGGCAATATTACTGGACTCCCATCGGCATCCCGCAGGATGACCGCAACGGCAGAGACATCGGCGGCAGCGTGGGCTGCTATTACTTTTTCAAGAAGCAGACGGGCTTTCTCCAGGCCCGCTTCAGCTACGATCACAATTTCACCGTGGGCACCAACTGGGACAGCTCCAGTTACCGCCTGCTGCTGGCCGCCCTCTACCCGGTCACGGAGAAGCTGAAGGTCAACGCCTTTGTGGACCTGAACCTGCAGCCCTTCGACAACTTTTTCATCAACGGCGAAACTGTGGACAACATCCCCGGCAATCCCCTGATTCGCTTCCCCCAGCGTTATGACAAGACCATCATCACCGGTTTGCAGATCACCTATAACCTCTGGAGAACCCTGGATTTCAACGTACACTACTTCTATAGCCGGGACGATTCCAACACCCAACTCTACAATTACACCCGCCATATCGTCGGTGCTCAGCTTGCTTACCGGTATTAACCACCGGGCCCTGACTTGGGCAAAAAACTGGGGGCGGTTCTCGAACCGCCCCCTAATATTTGCTGAGCAGAAACTTCTGGCGGGCGCTCCCGGCGCCCTTTAGATCTTTCAAGTCGAGGTGGGAGCCGGCGGCTCGGACTTCTTGCCCTCCTCCTCCGCCCCCTTCATCAGCTCCCGGGCCAGTTCCATCAGCTGGCGCAGCTTCTGATCCACCTTGCCGTTGACGCTGTCGGGCTCCCAGGCGCCGTCGGCCTGGCGCTTCCCCGCCGGCAGGCCGGTCATGAGCTCCAGGGCCTCATCCACCGTCCCGATGGCCCAGACATGGAATTTGCCGTCTTTGACCGCGTCCACCACTTCCTTTTTCAGCATCAGGTCCTGGACGTTGGCCTTGGGGATGATGACCCCCTGCGTCCCATCCAGACCCCGGGCCTTGCAAACCTTATAAAAACCCTCGATTTTCCAGTTGGCGCCGCCGATCGGCTGGGACTCGCCGCGCTGGCTCACCGAGCCGGTCATGGCGACGTTCTGAGCCAGGGGCGCCTCGGCCAGGGCCGAGAGCAGGGTCACCAGCTCCGCCATGGAGGCGGAATCGCCCTCTATCATGCCGTAGCTCTGCTCGAAGCAGAGACTGGCGCTCAGGGTCAGGGGCTTGTCCTGGGCGAAGCGACTCTTCAGGAAGCCCGAGAGGATCAGCACCCCCTTGTTATGGATGTTGCCGGCCAGTTGGGCCTCGCGGTCAATGGTCACCACCCCCTCCTTGCCCAGGGAGACGGTGGCGGTGATGCGGCTGGGCCGGCCGAAGGCGTGGTCGCCCAGGGCATAAACCGAGAGGCCGTTCATCTGGCCCACCACCTGGCCCGCGGTTTCGATGAAGAGCATGCCCTCGTCGATAAATTCCTGCAACTTCTCTTCCGGCAGGTCAACCCGGTAAATCTGCTCCTGGATGGCCTTTTCCACGTCGGCGCCGAAGACCACCTCGTGGGTATTGGTTCGAGCCCAATAGTTGGCCTCTTTCAAGGTGTCCTTGACTCCTTCCAGCTGCAGGGTGAGCTTGCCCTGGTGTCCGGCCAACTCGCCGGCGTACTCGATGAGTCGGGCCATGCCGGTCTTGTGCAGCGGCATGAGCTTCTTATCCTGGCAATAACCGGCAATCAGTTCGCAGAACTTCTGGACGTGGTCGTCGGTCTTGCGCATGCGCGAGTCGAAATGGGCCTTGATCTTAAAAAACTTGTGGAAGTCCTCGTCGTAAGCATAGAGGAGCTGGTAGATATACGGGTCGCCGATGATGATGATCTTGATGTTCAGCGGAATGGGTTGGGGCTGCAAGGTCTTGGTGGTGATCAGGCCGAACATCTCCGCCGGGTCCTCAATCCTGATCTCGCCGTTTTTCAGGCAGCGCTTCAAGGCCTCGTAGGAAAAGAACCACCGCAGCAGGTCCAGGGCCTCCAGCACCAGGTAGCCGCCGTTGGCCCGGTGCACCGCGCCGTTGCGGATCAAGGTGAAGTCCGTCACCAGGGCGCCGAACTGGGCCCGGCGGTCCACGGCCCCGAACAGGTTGGGGTAGGTGGGGTTGTTTTCAAACACCACCGGGGCGCCATTGGTTTCGCTGTGGTCCACGAAGACGTTCACCTGGTATTGGGTGAAGCTGGGCTCCGGCATGGGGAACGGAAAGGGACCCTGGGCCGCCGGCCGCTTCTTCAGGTCGTCGATATTCTTCAGAATGTCTTCCTGGACGTCGTTGAGATAGGCGATGACCTGGGGCAGCTCCTTATATTTCTCCCGCAGCTCCTCCATGTGGTGGCCTACCACGTAGAGGGCCACATCCTGATCCAGCTTCTTCTCCTTCTCCTGGTACTCCTTCTCCATCTTGCGGATCTTGCGGATGGCGTCGTTCATCACGGTATGGAGCTGGGTGGACTTTTGGCGCAATTGCTCCCGCGCCTCGTCGCTCAGGGCCTTGAGTTCATCTTCGCTCAGAGGCTTGCCCTCTTTGCCCGGGAAGATCATCAGCCCGGTGGGGGAGATGTTGAGGATGAAGCCCTCCTCCCCGGCCTTGGCGTCCAGTTCCTGGAGGATGGTGTTACGCTCCTGGGTGAAGGTGTGCATCAGGGCTTCCCGGCGGTTGGAGTAATCCTCGCTCTCGAAGACCTCGGGGACCTGCACCCTGAGGGTGGAGATGAGCTCCTCCATGTCGGCCTTGAGGCTGCGGCCTATGCCCTTGGGCAGGTTGAGGCTCTGAGGTTTCTCCGGCTCCCGGAAATTGTAGACGTAAATATAATCGGGCGGAGAGGGTTCCTTGGCCGCCAACTCCGCCACGTAGGCCATGATGGTCTCGGTCTTGCCGGAACGGGGCGGCCCGGCCACATACACGTTGTATTCCAGGTCCTTAACCCCCAGCCCGAACTCCAGGGCGTGCACCGCCCGGTCCTGGGCCACCACCTTTTCCTTCAAAGGGGTGAGGTCCAGGGTGGTTTCGAACCCCAGTTGATCGGGGTCACAAACGGCCCTAAGACTCTCCGGCTTCAATTCCCAGCGATTCGGTGCCATGAGTCCTCCTCAGGTTTAAGTCTAGTTTCATGAAAAGCCCGCCGCCCAGGACTGGAGCGGCGGCTCAGCCGGTCAATTCATGCAGTCGGGTTAAAGGGCAGACCTGGGGATTGTGATACTCAGGGCCCTCCAACTGGATGGTATTGTGTTCCAGACCAAAGCGCTCCCGCAGGATCTCCTCCAACTCCCAGGTGAGGCAGTCCCGGTCCGGGGGGCTGTCCACCGCCACGTGGAGGCTGGAGGCAAAAATCCCCGAGGCAATGGTCCAGACGTGCAGGTCGTGCACCTTCTTCACCTCGGGGTGAGCCTCCAGGGCGGCTTGCACCACCTCCAGATCGATGTGTTTGGGGGTGGCTTCCATCAAGATATCGGTGGCCTCCCAGACCAGTTGCCAGCTGCTGACGACGATCATCGCCCCCACGACCATGCCGGCCACCGGATCAAACCAGTACCAGCCCTGCCACCAGATGGCCAGGCCGGCCACCACCGCGGCAAAGGAGGCGAAGGAATCGGACAGCAGATGGATGAAGGCCGACCTCAGGTTGATGCCGCGCTCCCGGGCGGGCAGCAGGACATACATCCCCATGAGGTTGATCAGCAGACCCAGGCTGGCAATCACCAACAGGGGCGTGCTGCTGATCTCCGGCGGCTGAAAAATCCGGCCCAGCGCCTCGTAGAAGATATAGCCGGCCATGCCCCACAGGACCAGGCCGTTGACTAGGGCCACCAGGATTTCCAGGCGGTGGTAGCCGAAGGTCTTTTGGTTCGTAGGGCTTCTTAAGGCCCAGCGCAGGGCCAGCAGGCTCAAGCCCAGGGCGGCCACGTCGCTCAACATATGACCGGCGTCGGCCAGCAGGGCCAGGCTGTTGCTCAGGATGCCGCCCACCAGTTCCACCACGAAGAAGGCCGCCTGGGTCCAAAAGGCTACACTCAGCCTGCCCCGGCTGCTCCGGTAATTGTGGTGGTTGTGGTTATGGTCGTGTCCGCCGTTCATACCTTATCCATGCGTATTTCCAGAATTTCGTAATACTTGAGGCCGGAAGGCGTGTGGACTTCCACCCGATCCCCGACCTGCCGCCCCAGCAGGGCCCGGCCCAGGGGCGCGGAAGTGGAGAGCTGCCCCAAGCCGGCGTCGGCTTCCAGGGTGGACACCAGCTTAAATTCTCTTTCCCGGCCGCTGCTCAGGTTGAGGACCCGGACCAGGGAGTTGAAGCGCACTTGATTGGGGGGCAGATTACTGCCCACCAGGACCTCGGCGTTGGCCAGGGTCTGCTGTAACTGCCGGATACGCCGGTCCAGGCGTTGCCGTTGGGCCAGGACGGCGAAAAAATCGGTGTTCTTCTCCGTCACCCCCTCCTGGGCGGCCTCCCGGAGTTCTTGGATGATTTGCGGGCGCTCCACCCGGCTCAGGAGGTCCAATTCCCGCACCAGTTGCTCATAGCCCGACCGGGTCAACAGAATCTTTTCCATGCTTTACTATCATGACAGGGCTCAGGCCTGACCGACCAGTCTCTAACCTTACCAAACCCCCTATATTTCTTACCCTAGAATGATAGGCAGGGTCAACCTCGGAGGCAATGGCAGCGGCGGGATTTTTCCGCTCCCGGCCTTGAGGTGACATCGGCGCGGACGGCTGTTCCTAAAATCATCAGCTACCGCCGGATTAAGGCCACGACCGGAATAGAGGAACAACTAAGGACCGGGGGTTCAAAGTTCGGGGTGCGCCGGCAGAAACTTGGCAGGAATTAGGGGCGGCCCCAAGGCCCCGGAGCAACTGCTGAAGTTAGTAGCGGCCGGGCCTGGGCATAAGCTCAGATTTTTGGAAGATGCGGTTCAAGGCTGGAGGCGCGAGGCGCGGCGCCGCTTTTATCTCTCTTTGGTTTTTAGGCTCTGCAAAGCTTTTGCAGAATCATCTTTCGTCTCATAGCCGCCCAATATAATCCGGTTAACATTTTTGCCTTTCGAATCTTTAGTCCTTCTAACTAAAAATCGTATTTGCTTTTTCTTTAACCAAAGCGTATCCCTTTTTAAATCTGCATCAGAATAGTAGCTACCATAAAGAATATAAAAAAGATTGTCTTGCAACTGGATTGCCTTGTCTGTGGAATCTAACTTGGGCAACTTTAAAACTTGTCCAGAATAAATAACATCATCTTTATTAATTTCGGGGTTGGCTAAAATGATCGCCACTAAGCCGATCTGTTTGTCGCCTGGATAATAGTGCGCTATTATCCTGCCTATACTCTCTCCCTTCTTTATCTCTATTTGGAGCGGCTGGGCCGCGCTTGCTAAAGGCTCCTGTGCAGGCAAAGGCGCACCCTTAGCGGGAATATTCTCCGGAGGGGATTTCCCCTGATCCGGGAGAACGGCAGGTGCTGCCTGCTTTTCTTCAGGTTTTGGGAGGTTCGTTCTAGGCGAGACTAATTCCCCCTCCGGCGAATTCTTAGGCTCCGGGATTACCGGTCCAGCCTGGGGGGGTGAGGTTATGGGCAGGAATTGCCGATATTGTCGAGAAATTTCTTGCCACGCCTGGCCCCCGAAACCTTGATAAATAATCAAACCGCCCAGGGCAAGAATGACCAAAGATACCCTCACCGGAGTTAAGGATCGGCGGACTTTTCCGTACCAATGGACCCTTTCCTGCCTCGGAGATTGAGTTGCCAAGGTGGCATCGGTTGGCAAAACGTCCGGGGCTTTCTTTAAACGGGTCAAGGGCAATTTTATGGTCCCGCCGCAGATGCTTAGAAATCTGTGGCCGCAATTGCCGCATTCATAGTGCTTGCTGCGGGGTAGGCGACGCATCCAGGTTTTTCGGCGGCGGCGAGATACCTTCTCTTGTTTGCACCTGGGGCAAACGTGTTCATGACCGGACATATCAGCCTCGCTCTGCATTTTCTAAGTTGGCAGCTTGCCGGCGCCGAAAACTAGCCGCAAATGGGCAAAATCCTGCCCTCGAAATCCCCGCTGAACCGGGATTCCGCCTGTCTGGCTTTTTTGCTGCGTGCACCCGATTATCGAAAAACTCCTTTCTTAATTAATCATTTAGGAGATATTTTGAAAATAATCAAACCTTTTTTTACTTTCGGAGGAAAAGCGCCCTGCCCTGGGTGGTGGGTGAACCGCCCCAGTTACCTTATCAAGCCCAGAGGGCGGGAAATACTATTTTCGCCTCAGCGGAAATGGCAGGCGACCCAGTGTTCCGGGGCGGATTCCCGGTAGGCGGGGACTTCGTCTTGACAGCGGGGCAACCGGGCCTCGGGGCAGCGGGGGTGGAAGGGGCAGCCCGACGGCACGTTGACCGGGCTGGGGGGTTCGCCCTTGAGGGCCGGGGGCCGGAAGGGCAGCTGGGGGTCGGGGAGGGGCACCGCGGCCAGCAGGGCCTCGGTATAGGGGTGCAGGCGCGCCTCGGCGAAGACCGCCCGGGGGGCCATCTCGACCAGGCGGCCCAGGTACATGACCGCCACCCGGCTGCTGATCTGGGAGATGACGCTCAGGTCGTGGGAGATGAAGAGGTAGGTGAGGCCGTAGCGCTCCTGCAACTGCGCCAGCAGGTTGAGGATTTGGGCCTGGATCGAGACGTCCAGGGCGCTGACCGGCTCGTCGGCCACCATCAGCTTCGGCCTGAGGGCCAGGGCCCTGGCGATCCCCAGGCGCTGGCGCTGGCCGCCGGAAAATTCGTGGGGGTAGCGCTCCAGGTGTTCCTCGGCCAGACCCACTTCCTTGAGTAAGTCCCTCACCCAGGCGCGGCGTTCGGGACGGGTCCCCAGGTCATGAATCAAGAAAGGCTCCTCCAGGATTTGCCGCACGGTCATCCGGGGGTTGAGCGAGGAATACGGGTCCTGGAAGATGATCTGGAACTGCCGGCGCATGGCCTTGAGGCCGCGGCGGCGCATGCCGGTCAGGTCCTCGCCGGTGAACCAGACCCGTCCCGCCGTCGGGGCCAGCAACCCCAGGACCAGGCGGCCCAGGGTGGATTTGCCGCAGCCGGACTCGCCCACCAGCCCCAGGGTCTCGCCGGGAGCCAGGGCAAAGCTCACGCCGTCCACCGCCTTGAGCAGCGGCCCCCGGCCCCAGGGACCCTGGAGGCGGAAATGGCAGCAGAGGTCTTCGGCTTTGAGGAGTTCAGGCATTGTAGTATTTGATTTTATTAATATTTTTTAATATTATACATTATAAATTTTATAATTTTCTATAGCAAACCAATTCTAAATATTGGAGATGCAAATGGCTATTACAAGGGAAATAGATCAGATGGCGCAAAAAATATTTGGAATGAGCATTATCCCATCTTGGCTAATTCGCGAACAACATCCGGATATTCATATAGACTATGTCGTGGAACTTGCTGATGATTCAGGCCCTTTAGGGAATATTTTTGGTGTTCAGCTAAAAGGAACAATATCTCCCAAATATTCAGGAAAATACATTAAATATTCATTAAAGACTCGACATATTGCTTATTATTTAGACAAAGTCAAATATCCTGTATTTTTAGTGGTTATCGATGTAAGAGGTAAAATTGGATATTATTATTTTGTCCAAGAGTGGTCAAAAAAATTAATTAATTCCGACTGGAGAAAACAAGATAAAATTATTTTAAAAATTCCTACAGATAATTCAATTACTAATATAGATAAATTCAAAAATGCAATTCTTCAAGCTGAGAATTATATGCGTGATCTACGGCCTTCTTCAATACCTGTGGCAATTAATTATGAAAGGGATAGATTAAAAAATATTGATCCACGATTTGAAGTGAATATTTCGCACTATGATGGGAAAACAAACTATAGCTTGCAAGCAAAAGAACCTGTCAACTTTACCTTTCATTTTAAAAAGCCTGAACAATTAATTAAGAAATTTATTGACTTTTCTGACCGAGGCTTACCGCTTTCCTTTGACACAACGGACATCTTGAAAGTTGAAGGCTCTGATTTATTAAAAGAGGCATTTGAGAAAAGGTTACCAGGTAAATTCACAATTGAGCGAAAATATGAATCAACTATGAGAATTTCCACATTAAATAAATTAAACCAAGCAACATCAATGCTTTATGAAGTCAAAGGTATTATGTCAGGGGGTACAAAAGAAATTCGTTTTGAAGGTGCAATTAATGAGACACCATTTAGAATAACCATGATTTTGCAGTTGACTAACTGGACAATTACTCAATCACCACATTTTGAAATCGAATTCAATGAATATACGGATTGGGAAGGTCGCCCAATTATACTATTACCTTTTTTTGAAAATCTATTAGCATTTTTTAATGCAATCAAAGATGGGGATAATATCAAGATAATTTGTGAGATAAAAGGTATTCGTGTTTTAGAGGGGAAAAGTGGTCCCACCAATTCTGAATTGGCTAATCATATATTTGAATATCTTAATCTAATCCAAAAGGCTCGTGTTATTGCTAACAGCCTAAATGCAGATATAATTTTCCCAAAGCTTGAATCAATTTCAAAACAAGATGTTGAACACATTGAATTAATTTATGATCTAGTTGAAAAGGCGGAACATCGACAGAATGGATCAAATGCTAAAATTAAAGGGAAAATAACGCCTAATGAGGAATTTTATGAATTAATTGGGAAAGAAGCTATGGAAAAAGATTGGGAAAAACCTTTTATGATTGAAATTCAAGAGCCCAAATATATTATTTTTGGAAAAGAAATTTGTTTGTGGCCTCTTAGAATTACACTAACTAATCCTAAGATTATTGTGCATAAAAATAATACTAAAGAAGATATGGCAGATGATAGTAGGGACCTGCAATTAATAGGAACAAAAAATTCAGAATTAATTGTTAGTAGGATATAAAAAGAATAATTGATGATTATTTATTAAGCATAATTCCAACACCGCACGAAGTGTCCCGGGGCTAGCTCTATCCAGGCGGGCGGCTGGTCGCACTGGCCCCGGGCCTCGGGGCAGCGGTCCTGGTAGAGGCAACCGGGAGGCGGCTCTTCCGGCAGATGTCCCTTGACCGCCTCCAGGGGCGCCCCGGGGGGGCGCTTAAAATCTAAGCGGGGCACCGAGGCGAGCAAGCCCCCGGGTGTAAGGGTGGCTCGGCCGGGCGAAAGAGTGTCCGCGGTGGCGGCCTGTTCCACGATGAGGCCGGCATACATCACCGCCACCCGGTCGGCGGTCTGGGCCACGATCCCCAGGTTATGGGTGATGAACAGGACCGTGAGGCCCAGCTCAGCCTTGAGCTGGCCAGCAGCGCCAGGATCTGGGCCTGGATGGTGACGTCCAGGGCGGTGGTGGGCTCGTCGGCGATGAGCAGCTCGCGGGCCGCAGGCCAGGGCCATGGCAATGAGGACCCGCTGGCGCAGGCCGCCGGAGAGCTGGTGGGGATACTGGCGCAGACGCGGCCCGGGTCGGGAAGGCCCACCCGGGCGAGGGCCGCGAGCGGCTTCCTGCCAGGCCGCTCGGTGCGACAGGCCCCGGTGCAGGCGCAGGACCTCGGCCACCTGCTCCCCGATGGTGAGCACCGGGTTGAGGGCGGTCATGGGCTCCTGGAAGACCATGGCGATGCGGTTGCCCCGGATCTGGCGCATCTGGCTCCGCCGGACAGGGCTAGCAGGTTTTCTCCCTGGAAGCGGACCGACCCTCGATCGCGGCCTGGGCGTGGGGCAGGAGGCGCAGCACGGACATGGCGGTGACGGTTTTGCCGCAGCCCGATTCCCCCACCAGCCCCAGGGTCTCGCCGGCCTGCAGGTCAAAGCTGACCCCGGCCACGGCCCGGACGTGCCCCCGGGAGGTGGCGAAGTTGACTGTCAGGTCCCGCACCGCCAGGAGGGGCGCGGTATTTGGTTGTATGGCGAGGTTGCCGATCACGAATTCAATGTAACATAAAAGCAATTATTTATGTAGCCGCAGGATTTAGCCGGCGAGGCATAGGCGAGAGGCCTGTGCGACCGCATGGCGAGAAAAATGTAGGACAGGCGCCCTCGCCTGTCCAAAGACAGCCGGGGGCGGCTGTCCTGCATTGCTGCCGTTTACCCGAGTGTTCAAGCCGAGGCGGGTTCCGGTAAGGGCAGCCGGATGGTGAAGGCGGTGCCCCGGCCCGGGGTGCTGTCCACCGAGATGCGCCGCCGTGCTCCTGGATGATATTCTGGCTGATGGCCAGCCCCAGGCCGGTGCCCTTTTCCTTGGTGGTGAAATAGGGCTGAAAAATATTGGCGGCCACCTCGGGAGGCATGCCTTCGCCGGTGTCGGCCACCACCAGTTCGACGTTGCCCTCCCGGACCCGGGTGGTGACGGTGATCTCGCCCCCCCGGGGCATGGCCTCCAGGGCGTTTTTAAAAAGATTGATAAGGACCTGGCGCAGCTGCTTGGCGTCGAAGCTGAGCGGCGGGCAAGGGCGTTTCTTCTACCCGTTTCACCGTGACGTGGTTCTCCTAAAGGTGTCCTGGAACAGCGCCAGGGCCTCCGTGAGCGGCGTCGTCCAGCCGGCCTTGTTGCCGGTCGGCCGGCGGGCGGCGCACAAAATCCCGCATCTCGGCCACCATCTCTTCCAGGTGGCTCACTTCCTCCGCGATGATGGTCAATTTGTGCCGGTGCCTTGTCGTCCAGGCCGGGAATCTTGTGCAGCTGCCGGGCGAAGCCCCCGATGATCGAGCAGGGGATTTTTGATTTCGTGGGCGATGTGGCTCACGGTATTGCCCACCGCGGCCAGACGTTCGGCTTGGACCACCCGGTCCTCCATGTCCTTGTATTCGGTGATATCCCGGATGATGCCGGTGAAATAGAGGTTGTCCCGGATTTCGGCCACGGAAAAGGAGATGCTCATGGGGAATTCGCTGCCGTCCCGGCGCTGGGCCGTGAGCCGCACGTGCTTGCCGATGACCCGGGCCTCCCGGGTGGCGATGTAGCGCCGCACGTAGTCCCGGTGTTCGTCCTTATAGGGCGGCGGGATGATGATGTTCAGGTCCTGCCCCAGGGCTTCCTTCCGGGTGTAGCCGAAAATCTTTTCGGCCCCGTCGTTGATAACCGACGATGACGTGGTCTTCGTTGATGGTGACGATGGCGTCGGCGGCGCTGTTGATGATGCCGGAATTGATCTCCTGCTTCTGGCGCAACTCCCGGAGCCGGCAGACCAGGTCCTTCAGGAAGCCGGCGGCGGGGCCGGTAATGAGGTGCTCGAGGTTGTCCGGAGATAAATCGGGCAGGCCGGCGGTCAAAAATTCGCCGTCCAGAATGAGGTCGAAAGCTTCCGGATTGCAAACCCGCCAGGGGCTCGAGCTGGGAGGCTGCACCGGCCTCGGGGGCGGCCCCGAACCAGGATGAGCTCGACCGGCGGATGATCTGCCAGGGAAAAGGGCAGGGTCACCGGCGGGCAGACGAAGGCCTCCCCGTTCAGGACGATGGCGATGCGCATGGGCTTGGGAGTGGTCATGTCAATCTTCCACCAGCGGCGAGTGTCTTCCCCCAGCGGCAACTGGATGGTGAAGGTGGAGCCCCGGCCCGGGGTGCTGTCGGCCAGGAGGAGCCGCCGTGCTCCTGGATGATATTCTGGCAAATGGCCAGCCCCAGACCGGTGCCCTTTTCCTTGGTGGTGAAATAGGGCTGGAAAATATTGGCCGCCACCTCCGGCGGGATGCCCTCGCCGCGTGTCGCTGACGCTGACTTCCACGAAGTTGCCCCGGACCCGGCTGGCAATGGTGATCTCACCCCCCTGGGGCATGGCCTCCACGGCGTTTTTCAGCAGGTTGATCAGCACCTCGTGCAACTGTCTGGGGGTCGAAGGACACGGTCGGCAGCGGGTTTCCTCCACCTGGCGGACCTGGATCTGATGCTCCTGAAAGAAATCCTGGAACAGATCTACGGCCTCCCGGATGGCGGCCTCGATTCGCCCCGGCTGCTTGTGGACCGGCGGCCGCCGGACAAAATCCCGCATTTCGGCCACCATCTCCTCCAGATGGCTCACCTCTTCGGCAATGATGGACAATTTGTGCCGGGCCTGGTCGTCCAGCTGCGGGAGCTTCAGAAGTTGGCGGGCAAAGCCGCCGATGATCAGCAGCGGATTTTTGATTTCATGGGCGATGTGGGCCACGGTATTGCCCACCGCGGCCAGGCGTTCGCTTTGGAGCAGCCGGTCTTCCATGGCCTTGTATTCGGTAATGTCCCGCATAATGGCGGTGAAATAGAGGCTGCCCCAGGATTTCGGCCACGGAAAAGGAGATGCTCAGGGGGAATTCTTTGCCATCCCGGCGCCGGGCGGTGAGGCGCCTGGTCCGGCCCAGGACGTGGGCCTCCCGGGTGGCCAGATAGCGCTGTAAAAAGCCGGCGTGGGTCTCGGTAAAGGGCGCCGGCACGATGAGTTTCAGATCCTGGCCCAGGGCCTCCTGCCGGGAATAGCCGAACATCCGCTCCGCTTCCTGGTTGAAACCGACGATCACGTGGTCTTCATTGATGGTGACCAGGGCGTCGGTGGCGCTATTGATGACCCCGGTGTTGATCTCCTGCTTTTGGCGCAGTTCCTGAAGCTGGCAGGCCAGCTCCTGCAGGAAGTGGGACGGCGGGACCGGCCACCAGCTTGGTCAGGCGGTCCGGGGAAAGATCGGCCTGGCCGGCCAACCGGCCACGGCTATCCAGGATGAGGTCGAACTGGTCCGGCTGCAACTCTCCGAGCAAGATGCACCTGACCGTCCGCCGGGATATCGGTCCTGGTGCCGTACAAGACGATTTCCACGGGCGGGTAGCCTTCCAGAGAGAAGGGCAGCAACTCCTCCTGGTCGAGGAAATCCTGCCCTTTGACGACCAGGGCGATGCGGATGGGAGCGGGAGATGAGGGCATGGTCAGCAATCAGCCGTTAGCTGTTACCCAAAGGGATAAGCATTCTTGATCCCCGGTTCAATAGCCGGCGAAAAAGCTTTCAGCTATCAGCTAAAAGACCGGCGACGGAGACGGGAGACTGGGGACCCCAAAAAGCTGCAGATTTTGTCCCGGTCCGCTCCTCCCTCTCCCTCTAAGACAGGAGATCGGGGTAGACTGGCGGCTGGCAGCCGACTGCCGAAAGCTGACCGCTACTCTTCATAACGCTTGAAGACCAGGGACGCGTTGGTGCCGCCGAATCCGAAGGAGTTGGACAAGACGGTGCGCACCTCCGCTTTCCGGGCCTGATCGGCCACGAGGTCCAGGCCGGTGCAGGCCGGGTCCACCTCGGTCAGATTGATGGTGGGAGGGATGATGCCGTCCCGGATGGCCAGCACCGAAAAGATGGCCTCGACCGCCCCGGCCGCGCCCAGAAGGTGGCCGGTCATGGACTTGGTGCCGCTCACCTTCAGCTTGGGGGCATACTCTCCAAAGATCTCCCTGAGGGCCGTACATTCATTGCGGTCACCCACCGGGGTGGCAGTGGCGTGGGGATTGACGTAATCGATCTCGCCGGGGTCAGACCGGCGTCCTTCAAGGCCAGCACAATGCAACGCCGGGCGCCTTCCTTATCCGGGTCGGTGATATGGTGGGCGTCGCCGGTCATGCCGAAGCCGACGATCTCGCCATAGATCTTGGCCCCCCGGGCCAGGGCGTGGTCCAATTCCTCCAGGGCCAGGATGCCGGAGCCTTCGGACATGACAAAACCGGCCCGCTTCAGGTCAAAGGGGCGGCTGGCGCCCGCGGGATTGTCGTTGAAACCCGCGGCCAGGGCGCCCATCCGGTAGAAGGCGGCGATGGTGAGGATGGTGACCGCGGCTTCACTGCCGCCGGCGGCCATCATGTCCGCCTCCCCCAACTGGATGGAGCGATAGGCCATGCCGATGGCGTGGGCCCCGGCGGCGCAGGCGGTGCATAGGGCGATATTGGGCCCCTTGGCCTTGAAACTGATGGAGACGTTGCCCGCCGCCAGATTGGGAATCATCTTGGGCACCAGGAAGGGAGAAACCCGGCGCACCCCTTCGGTAATCAGCTTCGTCACCCCTTCTTCCCAGGAGGCGACCCCACCCATGCCGCTGGCGATGATGACCCCGGCGCGTTCCGGGTCTTCCTTTTCCAGGTTGATGCCCGAGTCATTGATGGCCTCCAGGGAGGCGGCCAGGGCGAACTGGGTGAAGCGATCGGTATATTTGATTTGCTTCAGGTCTTCTTTGGTGACATTCTTCTTTACGGGCCTGCAGGATTTCCTTCAGATCAAACTGCTTGATCCCCCCGCCAATGGTGGGGAAATCATCGGGGATGCGATAGCGCTCCTTGTTTTCCGGGGTAAAGCAGTCCAGGTTGGTGATGCCGGATTCTCCGGCCAGAAGCCGCTGCCACACGGTGGGCACGTCGAGACCCATGGAGGTCACCATCCCCACGCCGGTGACCACCACTCGCCGCATCCCCATGGTTTTGCTAAAGGACATGAATTTCAACCTCCGCCGACAATCGAGAAAGGGATCGGACCCGGCTTAGGATTTGCCGGGCAAACCAGAGCCGCACCCCTCGGGGGGGCCGGGCACAAAAGCATTATGACGCTCAGGCCATTCTTGCTATTGTAGATTACCTGTGGTACTATTGCAACGGGTTTCAGGCCCGCCGCTAAGGAAGAAGGCGCCGCACATGTGTGGTTGTAAGAAAATGGAGGGGCCAGCAAGCGGCCCTGAGCCCCAGCCGGCTGACTTATCCGGCCATCGACCCGACCGGGTGGAGACCTACTCGGGTTACCGGCTGCACGAACACCCCCGGCATTTCACTTTTCAAGGAGAACGGCTGGAGGTGACTGGAGTTTTGGCCCGCTGGCAGGAACCGGAATATCTCGCCTTCATCGTCGTCGCCCCTAACTCTCGCCGTTATCTTCTGAAGTACCATCAGCCTCGTGACGCCTGGGAGATACGGATTTGGCCCGGCTGCGCCCCGGAGTCGGCTTGAGCGGGGAAATTTTCGGTTTACTTTTTTGGCAAGGTTCGGATAAAATAGCTTATTTGTGAAAAGAAGTTCGTGCGCTCCTCAAGTTATTGCGGCGCGATTCATTCCCGATCCTGGGGATAGAAGAGGATAACCTGATGAAATCGAAGAAAACGAGAGTAAATCCCCATTACATGGAGAAACTCTACTCGTTTTACTGCCCGTTCTATGACTGGGTCTTCGGCAAACTTTTGGGCCCCGGCCGCCGCCAGGCCTTTAAGTACCTGTCCCGCCGCCCGGATCAGAAGGTCCTGGAAATCGGCGTCGGCCCTGGCATCACCCTGGAACTTTATCCCCCCCGGACCGATTTTGTGGGCATCGACATCTCCAGCCCCATGATTGCGGAAGCCAAGAAAAAGGCGGGCAACCTCAACAGCGGCAGCCGCTTTCACCTGGAAGTGATGGACGCCACCACCCTGGATTTCCCCGATAATACCTTCGACGTGGTTATGGCCGCGTATGTGATCACCACCGTCCAGGACCCCCACCGGGTCTGCCGGGAGATCCACCGGGTGGTCAAGCCCGGCGGCCAGATCATCGCGGTGAACCACACCCGCAGCGAGAAGGGCGGCCTCTGGGGCCGGGTCGAAGACGTCATGGCCCCGGTCTTTGTGTACCTCGGCTTTGCCACCGACCTGGACGTCATCAAGGTGATGAAAGAGACCGGCATCAGCGTCCACCAGACGGTGCGCTGCAATCTGCTGAATACCGGCCGGATCATCATGGGCACCAAGAGCTAGGAAAAGGCCCGGGTGCCGCCTGCCATGGCAAGTCGTTGGGATCGCCGCCAGTCCCGATCCCCCTCATTAAGCCACAGGGGACCTGCCTCCTCCTCCAGGAGAACCGCATGAAAATTGAGAAAAACTCGTTTGTCAGCATCGATTACCTCATCCACCTGGGAGAGAACGAGACCTATCCGCCCAACGGCCAGCCGGAGGAGATCTCCTTCTGTATGGGCTGGGGAGCCATGCCGCCGGGGCTGGAAGACGCCATGCTGGGACTTTCGCCCGGCGACCAGAAGGTGGTCCACCTCAGCGCTGAACAGGCCTACGGCGAATTCGACCCGGAACTGCTCATGGAGGTGCCCCGTTCGGACTTCGCCCCGGACGTGGAGTTGAATCCCGGTCTGGTGTTCGAGACCGAGAACGACGAGGGCCACACGGTCTATTTCATCGTCCAGGAAGTGAAGGACGATCAGGTGAGCATCGATTTCAACCACCCCCTGGCCGGCAAGGAGATGGAGATTCACTTTACGGTGCGCCAGGTGCGGGAGGCCACCCAGGAGGATCTGGAGGCCCACCAGGGTTGCAGCTGTTCCGAATGCGGAGAAGGAGGCGCCCACTCGCATTGAATAAGACCGGGGACCGGAGACGGAAGACCGGGGACGTCGAAATGATGCCTGTTTTTCCCGGTCCCCCGTCTCCCGTCTCCCGTCAGATGGAGGCCCGACGTCCATGACCCTGCCCTGGGCGCCGCATTACGACCCGGACGTGCCTCACACCGTGGCTCCGGCCACGGCCCCCCTGCCCTCCCTGCTGCTCCAGGCCGCGGCGCAGACTCCCCTGGCCCCGGCCCTGAATTTCTTCGGGCGGATCTTCAGTTACCAACGAACTGGCGGACCAGGCGGCCCGGCTGGCCCGGGCCTTCCAGGACCAGGGGCTCGCCCCGGGCGACCGCCTGGCCCTCCTTCTCCCCAACTGCCCCCAATTCGTGGTGGCTTATCACGCCGCCCTGCGCCTGGGCGCGGTGGTGGTGCCGCTTAACCCTCTGCTCAGCGCCAAAGAGGTGGCCTACCAGCTGGGCGATGCCGGGGCGCAGCATCTGGTCGTTCTGGATCATTTCCTGCCCAAGGTGGAGGAAGTCAGGGACCGGCTAAACCTGAGCCGGATCATCGTCACCAGCCTTACGGACGTCCTCCCCTGGCCACTTAGCTGGCTTTATCCCTGGAAGGCCCGGCGTCAGGGACTGGCCCAGGGCTTTCAGCCCGGGCCGGGCCGCAGCCGCTGGCGAGATTTGCTGGCCCAGCCGCCGCTGACGGCTAAGCCCGTGCCCGGGGTCCGAGGACCTGGCGGTCCTGCTTTACACCGGCGGCACCACCGGCATCCCCAAGGCGGCCAGGCTCTCGCACGGCAACCTCATGGCCAACGTGGCCCAGATCAATGCCTGGCTGCCCCACGTGCGCTACGGCGGGTGAGCGGCTGGTGGGCTTGATGCCCTTTTCCCACTCCTTCGGACTCACCGCCTGCCTCAACTGGCCCATGTCCCAGGGGGCGCAGATCATCGTGCTGCCCCGCTTCGAGATCAACGGCTTCATCAAGATGCTGCGGAAACACCGGCCCACCATGCTGCCCGGGGTGCCCACCCTGTTTGTGGCCCTGATCAACGATCCCCGGCTGGCCAAGCTGGATCTGTCGGCCCTCTGGGGCTGCATCAGCGGCTCGGCGCCCCTGCCGGTGGAGGTGCGGGACCGCTTCGAGGCCCTCAGCGGCTGCCGCATGATGGAGGGCTACGGCCTGACCGAGGCCGGGCCGGTGACCCATCTCAATCCCGTCAAGGGCAAAAGGCCCCTCGGCAGCATGGGAATGCCGCTGCCCGGCACCCTGGCCCGGGTGATGGATCAGGAGACCGGCGGCCAAAGAGCTGCCTGCCGGGGAGGTGGGGGAACTGGCCATCCAGGGGCCCCAGGTGATGCAGGGCTACTGGCAAAGGGCCGCGGAAACCGCCGTGGTGCTGCGGGATGGCTGGCTCTATACCGGCGACCTGGCCCGGCGCGGACGCCGACGGCTATTTTTACATCGTGGAACGCAAAAAGGATATGATCATCTCCGGGGGCTACAACATCTATCCCCGGGAGGTGGAAGAGGTGCTCTACCAGTTTCCGGGGGTGCAGGAGGCGGTGGCCTTCGGGGTGCCGGACGCCTATCGCGGCGAGGTCGTCAAGGTGGTCATCGTGCCCGTAAATGGCCGCGAACTCAACGTCCAGGAGATTCTGGACTTCTGCAGCCAACAACTGGCGCTCTACAAAATCCCCAAAATTATCGAATTCCGCCCCGAGCCTGCCCAAGAGCCTGGTGGGCAAGGTCCTGCGCCGGCTGCTCCGGGAAGAGGCCGCAGCCGGGAAACCACTGCAGGTCTGACCATTGTGGTGTATGGGCGGTTCGAGAACCGCCCCTACAGGAGCCTCACATCATGCGCACCTTCCAGGAGATCAGCGACAATTACCGCTTCAGCGACCTCGAGGCCGAGACCCTGAGGGGGCTGCTGCCTATCGTTGAACCTCACTCCCAGCAGTTGATCCGGGATTTCTACAACCTCTTCCTGCAGATGCCCGATGCCGCCAAGTTCCTCCGGGATGAATCCAAATCCGCCCACCTGGAGGCGATGCACCGCGACTGGCTCCTGGATCTGTTCAAGGGGCCGTATGATGAACGTTATTTCCAGCGGCTGCAACGGGTCGGGCGGGCCCACGTCAACATCGGCATGTCGGCCCATTTCGTTTACGTGGGCATGAATTTCCTGCGCCAGCAGCTCTGCCAGATCGTCGACGCCGAAGTGGACCCCAAGCTGCAGGGCGCGGCCCACCTGGCGCTGGGCAAGATCCTGGACCTCAACCTCGACCTCATCGCCCGGGCCTATCACGAAGAACAGATGCGCCGGGTTTTCCTCTCGTTCAAGCTGGACAACGCCTTGATGCGCTTTGCCCGGCGCTTCACCTTCGGCCTCAACCTGGTGGTGCTCCTGGGCCTCATGGCCCTGTCGGTGGGGGTCCTGGTGGTCCTGGCCAATGACATCAGCCTGATCTTTCGGGGCAGCCGGGAGGCGGGACTGGCCGCGGCCCTCGGTTCCCTGCTGGTCCTGTGGCTGATGATCGAACTGCTGGACGCCGAAATCGACCGCCTCCAGGGGGGCGAATTCAAGTTCAACCTGTTTGTCGGGGTGGCCCTGGTGGCCTTTATCCGGAAAGTCCTGGTGGCCTCCCTCACCCACGAGTCCTTGCAGACCGAACTCATGTACCTGGGCGGCATCTTCATCCTCGGGCTAATCTTTTGGGTAGTGGCCAAGGCGGAAGCGAAAAGATAAGGGCGAAAGGCGAAAAGAGTTAAAATCTTCGGAATATGGAGCGCTGCCTAATAAAAGCGATCCTTCGAAGACCTTTTGGTTGGGCAGAAAGGCTTGCGATTGTCAGAGCATATCGGTAATTGATTGAATTTTCGAAGAAGTTTCTTGTTTGGCAAGTGATGTTGAATTGCATTTTGAAATATCAAAGGCAGGGCCACAACTGACCCTGCCTTGATTGGCTGATCACAGGGAAGGTATCGTTTAACTCTTCCTGAATTTCGGGCTTTCGTGCAAGGCACCGGCAGGTTTCGCTATCAGGCCTGCAGCGATGCCATATCGATGGAGAAGCGGTACTTCACATCGGACTTGAGCAGCCGTTCGTAGGCTTCGTTGACCTTCTGGATGGGGATGACTTCGACATCGGCGGTGATGTTATGTGCGCCGCAAAAGTCGAGCATCTCCTGCGTCTCGGCGATACCGCCGATGGGCGAGCCGGAGAGGCTGCGGCGTCCAAGTATCAGGCTGAAGGCAGAGACGGCGAGGGGCTTCTCTGGCGCGCCGACAAGGGTGAGGTTGCCGTCGCGGCCGAGCAGGTTGATGTAGGCGTTGATGTCGTGAACTGCGGAGACGGTGTCGAGGATGAAGTCGAAGCTGCCGGCGTGCTTCTTCATCTCATCCGCGTTACGGGAGACGACGACCTCGTCGGCGCCCAGGCGGAGCGCGTCCTCCTTCTTGTTGGGTGAGGTGGTGAAGACCACGACGTGGGCGCCGAACGCCCGGGCGAACTTGACGCCCATGTGACCCAGCCCGCCGAGGCCGACCACGCCGACCTTCTTGCCCTTGGTGACGCCCCAGTGGCGCATGGGCGAGTACGTCGTGATCCCGGCGCAGTGCAGAGGCGCGACTCCGGCAACATTGAGGTTGGAGGGGACGCGCAAAACGAAGTGTTCATCGACGACGATGCTGTCGGAGTAGCCGCCGTAGGTGACGCCCCCGAGGTGTTTGTCCGGGGAGCCGTAGGTGAAGGTCTGGTTTGGGCAGAACTGCTCCAGGCCAGCCTGGCAATGGGGGCAGGTGTGGTCCGAATCGACCAGGCAGCCGACGCCGGCCAGGTCGCCCGGCTTGAACTTCGTGACTGCCGAACCGACCCTGGTGACCCGGCCGACGATCTCGTGGCCCGGCACGCAGGGGTAGACCGTGGGCATGATGCTGTGCCACTCGTCGCGAGCATAGTGAAGATCGGAGTGACAGATGCCGCAGAAGAGGATTTCGATCTGCACGTCGTGTTCGGTTGCATCGCGCCGCGGGATGGTGGTGGAGGCCAGCGGCGAGGTCGCACTGGCAGCGGAGTAAGCTTTGGCGTTGAACATGGATTTATCCTCCTATTTGCTTGCGTATTGGGGCTGAATCAGCGACCGGTCATTTGCTCCAGCTCTTCGGGGTACCGGGCCCCTTGCACCGTGATCTTGGAGGCGGCGCTATCGATCTCCCGGAGATCGTCGGTGGTCAGTTCGACTGCAAGTGCTCCGAGGTTCTCCTCCAGGCGCATCAGCTTCCGGGTGCCCGGGATTGGAACAATCCACGGCTTCTGGGCCAGCAGCCAGGCGAGTGCTATCTGAGCAGGCGTCGCCTTCTTCCGTCCGGCGATCTGGCCAAGCAGATCAACCAAGGCCTGATTCGCTTTCCGAGCCTCCGGCGTAAAGCGGGGGACGATGTTGCGGAAGTCGGAACTGTCGAACGTAGTGTTTTCGTTGATCTTTCCCGTGAGGAAGCCCTTACCCAGAGGGCTATAGGGAACGAAGCCGATCCCGAGCTCCTCGAGCGTCGGCAACACTTCCGCTTCCGGGCGTCTCCACCACAGCGAGTATTCGCTCTGGACCGCAGTGACCGGCTGGACGGCGTGGGCGCGGCGGATCGTCTGCACTCCTGCTTCAGAAAGGCCGAAGTGCTTAACCTTGCCTTCCCGAATCAGGTCCTTCACCGCCCCCGCCACGTCTTCGATCGGCACGTCCGGGTCAACCCGGTGTTGATAGAACAGATCGATGGCATCGACCTTGAGTCGCTTCAGCGAGGCCTCGGCGACCTGCTTGATGTGCTCCGGCCGACTATTAAGAACTGGCGCACCTTTTGTCCCCCTGGGATCGACCGTCGTATCGAACCCGAACTTGGTGGCAATCACCACTTGCCCCCGGAAGGGGGCGAGGGCTTCGCCCACGAGTTCTTCGTTGGTGAACGGACCGTAGACTTCGGCGGTATCGAAGAAGGTGACGCCGCGTTCGACGGCCGCCCGAATCACTGAGATCATCTCCTGCTTGTCTGCAGGCGGACCGTAGCCAAAGCTCATTCCCATGCAGCCAAGCCCGAGAGCCGAAACTTCCAGGCCGCTTTTTCCCAATTGACGCTTTTGCATTGTTTCTCCTTGCTGCCTTGTTGATGATCATATTTTAGTCCTGAAAGAACAAGGGCAGGTAGACCAATCCTGCTTATTTATTGCCTGATCGTCCAAGGTCTTCGATAAATGGGTTGTCCGAGTAAAGCGGTTTCTAGTAAATATAGGTAGGAGAAATTAAATGAGCAAGCAGGCCGTCAAGCAGGCGCTTGAGAAGCATAGCATGGAAGGTGCGCTGGAAGCGTTGGGAGAAAGCATTGCCCGATGGACCGACCAGGGCGACCAGCTCGAGACCGCGATTCCGGGGCTGTCACTTTGGCGGCGGATTGAGCCGACCCAGCCAGTGAGCGGCATGTACGAGCCGAGCATTTGCTTCATGGCCCAAGGAGCCAAACGCGTGCTGCTCGGAGACGAGGCGTATGTGTATGACGCGCATCATTTTTTGATCACGTCCGTGGATCTACCCACGGTTTGGCAGATCATCGAAGCGAGCCGGGAGAAGCCTTGCCTGGGGCTCCGGTTGAAACTTGAGCTGCGCGAGATTTCACAGCTGATGGTGGATAGCCATCTTCCCCCGCCGCGGGCGCAGCAGTCGAGCCGTGGCATGGCGACCGGCGAGGTCACGTTGCCGCTGCTCACCGCCTTTCAACGGTTGATCGACTTGCTGGCTGAACCGCAGGACATTCCGATCCTGGCGCCCATCATCCAGCGGGAAATATCTTACCGTTTGCTGGTGGGTGATCAAGGGGCGCGTCTGCGCCAGATGGCGTCGGCGGGAAGTCAGAGTCATCAGATCGCGCGGGCCATCGATTGGTTGAAGGGTAACTTCGCACAGGCGTTGCGTATCGATGACCTTGCAACGCAAGTCAATATGAGTACCTCGACCTTCCATCATCATTTCCGAGCGTTGACGGCCATGAGTCCACTGCAGTACCAAAAACGGCTGCGTTTGAACGAAGCGCGGCGGTTGATGCTCACCGAACGTCTGGATGCAACAGCCGCGGCGTTTCAGGTCGGCTATGAAAGCCCCTCCCAATTTAGCCGAGAGTACAACCGCTTGTTCGGAGCGCCGCCGTTACGCGACATCACTAGCTTGCGTCAACCGGCTCCTAATGCGAGGGTCTAATTATATATTAAAATCCCCTGTTGCTGCTCACTGCTATATCTGCGTGGTTTCAACCGAGATCATCGTATTCGATACGGTTATCATAGCTGCCCTTCAGATCAGGCCGGTTTTTAAATCTTTCCCTTAAGCTCAGATTTAAGCTGATTTCGATTTGATGGTTGCCGGCTTAAATCAAGGCAGGGAGAATTTAATACAAAAATCTAAAAGATAAGGCGAACCGGGGATTAAAAGAGTGGGGGAAAAGGGGAAAGGTTAAAAACTGCGGCAAATTGATGGAATTTTAGAAGAAGTGCCGAAGGCGGGAGACGCGGCGCTTTCCAGCCCTTGTATCTTAAAAATGGGGGAGTCGTTTTAAATTGGTCCAGGAAGGCAGGAATAGCGGCGCGGATTTTGGAAGGGGGGCAGTAGCTTAACGATAAACATCTCGGCTAACTTTTTTGAGTCGACTTGATAAGTGCCTTGCTCTATTGCTCGCTTCAAGCACGCCATTTTTCCAACCGCGCTGAAATTGGTTGGGAGACCCCAGAGAATATTGGACGCTTCGGACTATGGTTTTTCATTCTGCCAACTGGTTAATTTTTTTTATATAAACTTATCGGTTTTAATTTTAAAGGCGCTATGGGCGAAATAATCATTTGTGGATAGGTAAAAGTGCCCATTTATTATGAAAGTCCGCTTGAATTTCCTGATTGAAGCTAATCGGCTTAAATCAAGGATTTGATCGCCAAGTTTTTAACCTGTTCCCCATTTCTCCTTTTCCCCCAAGTTTCCAGGCCTGGCTTGGTAATGATGGACCTGCGCCCCGATTATTGCTAAAATGCCCTCCGGGAGGCATTCCCATGACCGGTTTATTGACCGAAAACCTGAGTCCGTCCCTCCAGGCGAAAATCTCGCCCTTTTTCCATGAGATTTTGCAAAGCTCGGCGGCCCGGATCGATTCCATCTACCTGGTGGGCGGGGTCCTGACCGGGGATTACCGGGAAGGGGCCGCCAAGATCGACAGCGTCATCGTGCTCCACCAGGTCGACCTGGCCTTTCTGGATATCCTGGCGCCGCTGGGCAAGAAATACGGTAGGCAGGGCTTCGCCGCCCCGCTGATCATGGACCCGGCCTACATCGACAGCTCGGTAGACGTCTTTCCCCTGGAATTTCTCAATTTTCAACTGCTGCACCACACCCTTTACGGCGAGGACCGCTTCGCGGGGCTGACGATCAACCGCCAGGAACTCCGCTACCAGTGCGAGCGGGAGCTCAAAGGGAAATTGCTCTGGCTCCACCGGATTTATGTGTCGGCCATGGGGGACCGGCAGGTCCTGGCCGGCGACATCGTCCGCCATGTCGACGGCTATCCGCCCCTGTTCCGGGGGCTGGTGTACCTGCTGGGGCAGGCCCCGGCGGCCGGCCTGCAAGCGGCCCTGGACCAGGTAGGTCAATTAACCGGCCTGGCGACGGAGGTCTTTGCCGAAATTTACGCCATCAAGCAAAACCGGACCCAACCTTCCCAAGAGGAAATCTCCCAGATGTTCGAGAAATTTTATCGGATAACGGCAAAATTGGCCGAGGTGGTGGATGGCTTGCCCAGCTAAGACCTGCAAGACGCTGCTGTTGATCTTGCTGCTGTGGGCCTACCCGGCCCTGGCCCCGGCGGTGACGCCGGCCATTCCGGCCCACCCCCAGCAATACGTGGTGGATCTGGCCGGGGTCATCGATGCCGCCACCGCAGCCAGGCTCAACGCCCTGCTCCACGACCTGGAGGCCAAGACCACGGCCCAGGTGGTGGTCCTCACTATTAATTCCCTGGATGGCGAACCCATCGAGAACTTCTCGCACCAGACCGCGGTGCAATGGGGCATCGGCCAGAAGGGCAAGGACAACGGCGTCCTGCTCACCGTGGCCGTCAAGGACCACAAATACCGCATAGAGGTGGGCTACGGCCTGGAGTCGACCCTGCCCGACAGCCTGGTGGGCAGTATCGGCCGGCAATACCTGGTGCCGAACTTTCGCCGGGGCGATTATGCCGGCGGCCTCGTGGCGGCGGTAACGGAGATCGTCCATAAAATCGCTCCAGGCCAAGGCCTGGGCGCCGGAATAGTTGCCCCCCAGCCGGTCCGCCAGACCGTCCCCCAAAAATCCGCCATTCCGGGCCTAACGATAATCCTCCTGGTCGTTTTTATCATCCTCCTGATCTTGATCAGACCGGGGTTCTTAGGCTTCCTTTTAGGCTTCTTCTTAGGCGGCGGGTTCGGCGGCGGGGGCGGCTGGTCCTCGGGGGGAGGCGGTGACTCCGGCGGCTTCAGCGGCGGCGGCGGCGATTTCGGCGGCGGCGGCGCCTCGGGGGATTGGTAATCAAGCTAGCTGAATTCTATTGACCATGCAACCTCGTGGAAAGGAACTTAAATGAATAAAAACCTGCTAATCGTACTGGGGGTGATCGTCGCCCTGGTGCTGGTGGTCGGCGGCTGGCTGATGAGCGGCTACAACCGGGTGGTCACCATGGATGAGAACGTCAAGACTGCCTGGGCCCAGGTGGATAACCAGTTGAAACGGCGCTTCGACCTGATCCCCAACCTGGTGGAGACCGTCAAGGGTTACGCGACCCATGAAAGGGAGGTCTTCGAGCACCTGGCCGACGCCCGGACCAAATACTTTCAGGCCCCGGATGTCAAGGGCAAGATCGAGGCCTCCGGGGATTTTGAGCGGGCCCTGTCCCGGCTGCTGGTGCTGCAGGAGACCTACCCGCAGCTCAAGGCCAACGAGAGCTTCCTGAAGATGATGGACAGTCTGGAAGGCACCGAGAACCGCCTCGCGGTGGAACGGAAGCGTTACAATGATACGGTGCGCACCCTGAATACCTACATCCGCACCGTGTACGGCCGTCTCTTCGCCGGCCTGGCCGGGGTCTCGAAAGCCGAGTACTACCAGGTGCCCGAGGCCGAAAAGGCGGCCCCGAAGGTGAAATTCTAAGCAAAATTTTTAAAAGCCAGTCAACGGGGGAGGAGAGCAGCATGGAAGGCTCAAAGCCGGGGATCGCCTGCCAGGTATGCTGGCGCCATTTTAAAGTGGGCGAGGTCATCAAGGCCGCCTTGGTGGAAGAACCCCTCGCCCAACTGATCCGGGAAAAGCACCCGAAATGGTCGACTCGAGGGTTTATTTGCCTGGCCGATCTGAACCTCTTCCGGACCCGGTACGTCACCGAAGTCCTCAAATCCGCCAGCCAGGAGGTTTACGACCTGGAGCAGGGAGTGGCGCAAAGCCTCGAAGAGGAACAGGTGCTCTCCCGGAACCTCAACCAGGAATTCGAGGGCAGCTTCACCCTCGGGCAGCGCCTCGCCGACCGGATCGCGGCCTTCGGGGGCAGTTGGACTTTCATCAGCATCTTTATGGCCATGCTGGTGGTCTGGATGGGCATCAATACCTGGGTGCTGCTGAAACAGCCTTTCGATCCCTATCCTTACATCCTGCTCAACCTGGTGCTCTCCTGCCTGGCGGCCATTCAGGCCCCGGTGATTTTGATGAGCCAGAACCGCCAGGAAGCCAGGGACCGGCTTCAGGCCAACCACGATTACGAGATTAATCTGAAGGCGGAAATCGAGATTCGCAAGCTGCATGAAAAGCTGGACCATCTCCTGATGCATCAATGGCAACGACTGATGGATATTCAGCAGCTGCAGGTGAATCTGATGGAGGAGATCAGCCAGATTTCAGTAAAGAACGATAAAACTGAGGTCGGCTGAGCGAGATCGAGTGGCCGCGGGCGCTCTCCCCTTAGGCCCTCATTCCGGCTCGGAGGCTGGCGGAGCCATCCCCGGCTCCCCGGCCGGCCCCTCCTCCGAAACCTCCACCGCTTCGCTGAAGCGGTGCGGCAGGCGGATGGTCACGGTGGTGCCCCGGCCCAGGCTGGCTGTCCAGGGTGATGGTGCCCCGGTGCTCATCCACGATCTGGCGCACGAAGACCATGCCGAGGCCGGTGCCGCCCAGCTTGGTGGTGTAAAAGGGCACGAAGACCTTGTCCACCACGTCCGGGGCCATGCCCCGGCCGGTATCCTGGATGCACCAGCACTGCAAAATTCCTCTCCATGGAGGTGCGCACCATGATGGTGCCCCCGGGGCGGCTGGCTTCCACGGCGTTGCGCAGCAGGTGGGCCAGGGCCACCTTCAGCAGATGCTTGTTGTAGCGTCCCACCAGGGGTTCGGGGGAGATTTCGCTTACCAGGTGGAGGCTCTTGGCCCGGAGCTCCGGGCGCAGCAGGTCCAGGGTGGCCCGGACGATGGCGTTCAGGTCCTCCTGGGCGAAAAACGAGGTCTTGCGTCTGGGCCAGGGTCTCGAAGCGCTCCACCATGTGCTCGATGCGCTTGGCCTCCTCGGCAATGGCGTTGGCCCAGGCCCGGCTGGGGTCCGCTTCGTCGGTCTTTTTCAGCAGCCGGTGGCTGAAGCCGCCGATGACGTGCAGCGGGATTGCGGATGCCGTGGGCCATGCCCAGGGCCATCTCCGACATGGTGCGCTCCATCACCAGGGCCTCCATCTCCCGGTTCAGGGCCAGGATTTCGTGGCTGGTCTCCGCCAGGTGATGATGGTCCGCCTCCATGCGGCGGTAGAGGCGCTGGATGCGATGGAAGAAAAAGATGACGGCCGCGATGGTCACGTAGATGACGGAGTCAAAGCCGCCGAAAGGCGCGCTGCCAATGCGCCAGATTGGGGAGGTTCCAGTAGCCGACGAATTCCAGGAAAATATGAGCCACGAAATGCAGGACCGGAAAAGATGAAAAAGGCGATGCAGAGCCAGTTGAGAAAGAGCCACAGCGCGTTCTCCGGGTCTCTTCTGACCAGGCGTTTACTGATCCGCAGGGAAAGAATACTCAAGACGATGACTAGGGCGGAAGCAAAAATTTCCAGGAGCCACAGAGGGGCCAGGGGCAGGGCGATCATGCTCACTCGCCTCCCGCCTGCCGGTCCAGGACCTGCAAGCCCCGGTAGAGCAGGTAAAACGCCGGCACCAAAAGCACAAAGTGATCAATCTTGCCGATATAGAACATCCAGGTCTGGGTATCATACATGAGGATCTGACGGGAAAAACCCTCACCCAGGATAACCGGATTCTTCAGGGTCCACTCGGCCCAATGTCCCACCACCGCGTCAAGATTCCACCAGGCCAGCAAGGCCCAGGCCCACACCAAATACCTGAACCCCCGAAATCTATGTAACTCGGAATGGAAAATCTCGTAGATGAAAAAGATCATGGCCGCGGCAAACAGCAGGTGGGCGGTCTCGTGGACGTAGGAGCCTTCGGTGCCGAACTCATACCAGCTGGACCATTGGGCCAGACTGGGGCGGGGAGCGAGGAAGATGAGCGTGAAAGCTGCCACGAAGACCTGGACGACACGACGCCGCATGGGGGTTGCCTCACTGGTTCTATTGTGGGCATGCTTGCAGAAATTGTCAATGAGTCTTGCGGGTTGGAAAAACAAATCCATCACCAAGACACCAAGACCAAGAAAGACTAATTGGGGCCTGCTTTTCAGCAGACCCCGATTCAGATTTATCTCAGTGAATCTTGGTGGTCTGGTGTCCTTGAGGGTTCATTTTTTATATCCCTGGTAGCCCAGGGTGCGCAGGGCTCGGGGGTCCTTGCGCCAGTTCTTCCAGACCTTGACCCAGAGGTCCAGAAAGACGTGGGCCCCCAGCAGGGCCTCGATCTCGGCCCGGGCTTCGGCCCCGAGGGTCTTGAGCATGCGGCCCTGTTTGCCGATGATGATGGCCTTCTGGGAGTCCCGCTCCACGTAGATCACCGCCCGGATGCTCACCAGGGCCGGCCGCCGGCTCTCGTCGAATTCCTCCACGGCCACGGCCACGGCGTGGGGCACCTCTTCCTTGGCGTGGTGCAGGACCCGTTCCCGAATGAGTTCCCCCACCAGCAAGCGCTCGGTAGCCTCGGTCTCCTGGTCCGGGGGGTAAAGGGCCGCGCCGGCCGGCAGCCTGGAGACGATCTCGGCCTGCAGGGCTTCGACGCCGTCACCCATCAGGGCACTGACCGGAATTATGGGCGCCGTCGGAAAGAGCTCATAGTAGGCCTGCATCAGCGGCAGCAATTTGGGTTTCGAAACGGTATCGACCTTATTTAGGGCCACGATCAGGGGCCGGTGAAGCTGCCGCAAATGGGGGAGCAACACGCGGTCCCGGAGGTCCGGGGACCGGGGCTCCGTCAGCCAGACCACCACGTCGGCCTCGTTCAGGGCCGTGAGGGCCGCCTGCACCAGGGTCTGGTTCAAGGCCCCTTTGGGATCAATGACTCCGGGCGTATCCAGGAAAAGCAGTTGCGCCTCCGGCAGGTTGACGATACCCAGCAGGCGAAAGCGCGTGGTCTGGGGCTTGGGCGAAGTGATGGCCAGCTTGTCCCCCACCAGCCGGTTCAGCAGCGTGGATTTGCCCACGTTGGGATAGCCGATGAGGGCGATGTAGCCGCATTTGAAGGAGTTTTCGGTGATCATTGGCTAACCGGTTAGCAAAGTTGATGGGGACATTATAACCTGAGCAGTCCCAGGACCCACGAAATAAAAGGACCGGAGAGACCCGGCCTGAAGACCCCAACCTGGCTGGCGCCTTGATTAATCATTTAGCTGGCATTTTTCAGGAGATTCACTCCACAAAATCAGGATTTTCCCGATTCCCTGCGGCCTGCTTTTAGGTCAAATTTTGTTTAGAATTATTTTTTTAAAACTGATCTCCGGGGAAAAGTATTATGGCAAAGAGTAACCTGATGGATGCGGAAAGTATTATGGTGGACAGAAGACTGTTCCCCCGGCTCTATATTTCCTTGTATTTCGATGTGGTGGAATTGCACGGTTCGGGGGAGTCCAGGTCGGACCGGGCTCTCTTGAAAGACATCAGCCTGACCGGCCTGCGTTTCATGTCCGAGACCTCCCCTACCCTGAAACCCGGTGATGTCGCCGATTTCATTTTCAAATTCCCCCAGAGCGATTCGAACCCCCTCCTGGTCAATGAAATCAGGGCCAAGGGGCTCATCAAGCGCATCGAGCCGCCCCAGGAAGAATCCAACCAGTTCGGCGTGGTAGTGGAATTCCTCTCCGGGCCATTCTTCAAGCAGCCGGATTATTGATTCTCGGGTCGGCTGAATCTCCTGCCCCGGCAGCGCTTCTCAGGTTTATCTGACCCGACCCTTCCCACCCCCGAGCCCTGGTCGCCTCTCTATATCTTAGGCAAGTTATAGCGGCTAACTGGCGGGGCAGGTGGTCGAGGCCCAATAAGAGGTCTGGGGTTGGGCGATGATGGCCAGCTTGACGACCACCAGTCGTTCAATAGGGTGAACTTCCCCACATTGGGATAGGCGATGAAGGCGATTTAGGCGGATTTGAAGGTTTCAGGCATTCCTTATAGTAGCGATACACTTCGGCCTTTTCAGCAATATTGCTAGATTATTCCTGATATTCTTTCATGATCGCTACGCTTGACGGCCGCTTGTCTGCGGTGCTCATTGCACCGGCAAGGTGAGTATGGGCGTTTGGCTGGGGCTAGTCTCTGACATGGATAAGATTCCTTGGGTAGAGGAAAACACATCTTTGGTATCATGGTCCTTATCATCGATATAGAACCAATAGTCACAATGCTTTATGGCTGCGAAGGCGTCTCTGGGACGATCTTTGCTACATCTAATTTCGAACATTAACTCGCTTGGGTCACTGACTTTTTTATTGAAGTCATTTAAAGGTTTCCCAGTCAACATATTTTTGCTGGCACGATTTTTAATAAGCTGCTGAGGGTTTTCTTGGTGGTCTTCTGGAACATCGATAAACTGGGAAAGCAAATTGAGGATTTCCAAAACTGAGCGAGTTTGAATGACAATTTTATCGCAGCTTTGGGCTGGCAACTGATTTTGGTTGCCATCTATGATTTCATATTCGTAAACGTCTTGTCCTCCACCTAGTAGTTGCTTGAATCTTTTTATTTTATCTGCAAATTTTACTTTATTTGTTTCAGAATTTTCCTGGTCGCTCACCATTTTTGCCTTAATGCCGTCATCACGCGAGCGCTTAGTATATGCCTCATCACGATTAGCCAAGTCATCCAATTCTTCCGCTCGTTTCTCATCCAACACCAATTTGCCAATTGCACTAACTTTCTTTTCCTCATTATTCTTGCACATCGCTTTCCCATTCTTTTTACCATTATTAGGTTTCTTGCCTTCCTTCACAGCCGGTTCTTCCCCCGGCTTGACCTTCTCCTTCCCTTGCCAGGTTTTATGCAGAGTGACATCATATTTTGTTGGTATGGGGGGTCCTCCAGCCGGTTCCTCGACGGTGACCCGAATGATGCCATTACTCTTTAGCTCACCAAATAGCTTAGCAAGATCAAAGAAATCGGGGTCGGCTTCAACCTTTCCTGATGAAGAGCGGTTTCTAAGGCGATTGATGGATTTGACACAGCAAGAGAGGACGTAACTTGCACCCCAGCCGGTCTGGAGACCTTTTAAAATTTTGGTCGGGTCCATCGGCTCGATCATGGTATTCGCCAGCGCATCTCCCCTCATGACGTTGTAGTTGATATTGGGATGGTCTGTGTAAGTAATAGAGCCGCCAGGCGTTACCGTATTGCGGGGGCTCCCCCCCGGAATTGGTGTAAGATAATTCCAAATTATCGGATAATTAGCACTTAAACTAGTATCCAGGCCATAATTAGTATTGATGCCAGTAATTTCGAGAAAGGTCAGGGTGTCACCGTAGCGCAGTTTGACCAGATTGGTGAGGAGTTGTTCTTTCCAGGAAGTGGAGGCGGCATCCAGATAATTTCTCCGGTCCATAGGGATTTTTTGGGGGGGCATTGTGTAAGCGCAGCCAGCGCTGGCAAGGACGATCAGGCAAAGGACGAGTGCTAGTTTCCGCATAAGACGCTCCTTTTTTTCTAAAATATGATCAGCCTGCTGAGGTTTTTACTCGATGAATAATTCCTTCCTCAGAGAAATATTATGACCAAGGACATTGTCCCTGGAGGCTGTGGGGAACTGAAAAATAGAGCAAAATTAGTTAATCCACTTATTTTATTTTTTTATAATTTTGTCAAATTATTTTTGAGAAAAAATAATAATTTTTTAAATCCTTCTAATGTTCTCTGATTTCGAAGATTAGCAGCAAGAAAGAGGCGCACTTAGGATAGAAGAAGGCTTGGGGTCCAGAGGGAACAAAGGGAAGATAGGCTACGGCAAAAGAAAGATGGCGGGGTAGTTAGGTTGGCTTACCGCCGCCGCCGGGCGAAGATGAGGGCCAGGCCGGTGATGATGAGGCAGGTCCAGGCGAAGACGTCGCCGATCTGGGTGTAGAGGCTGCCGCCGGGGATCAGGGGCAGTTCCAGGGCGTGGGCGTCGGGGACATAGAGTTCCGATTGCCAGAGGATCTGGCCCCGGAGCCGTCGATGAAGGCGGAGATGCCGGTATTGGCGGCCCGGGCCAGGCAGACGTGGTTCTCCACGCGCGCAGACCGCCATGGCCAGGTGCTGGGAGGCCGCGGCGGTCTTGCCGAACCAGGCGTCGTTGGTGATGTTGACCAGGAGTTTGGCGCCGTTGGCCACCTGGCCCCGGCTGAGATTGGGAAAGATGGACTCATAGCAGACCAAAGGGCCCAGGGCGACGCCGTCCGGCAGGACTACCGTGGCCCCCACCGGCCCTTCGGCAAAGTCGCCCACCATGGGCACCATCTTGCCGAATGAAAGGGATGATAGCGCCGCAGGGGGACGTATTCGCCGAAAGGCACCAGGTGGGCCTTATCATAGGTGCCGATAACCTCGCCCTGGGGGAAAGAAATAGGCCCGGTTAAAATAGCTTTCGCCCTCCGCGGTGAGTTCCCAGGCGGGGGCGCCGAAAAGCAGGCTGGCACCGCTCTCCTTGGCGATGGCCTGGACCTGGGCCGAGAGGTCCGGGGTGCGCAGGAAGAAAAAGGGCGCCGCGGTCTCGGGCCAGACGATGAGCTGGGCCCCTTTGACCTTCCCGGTCAATTCGGCATAGCGGTCCAGGGTGGCCTGGACCATCTCCTTTTTCCATTTCTCGCCCTTGCTTGATATTGCCCTGGACACGGCCACCTTGAGCTTGGGGCTGGCGGCCTCCAGGATTTGCGACCGCACCCAGGCGGTAATAGCCATAGCCCAGCCAGGCCATCAGGATCAGGCCGACGACCACAGCGTAGGGGTAGCGGCGGCGGCGCCGGGTCCGGGGCGCGGAAGAGGAGACGATATAGGGTGGCATTCACCAGGACGATCAGGAATGAGAGGCCATAGACCCCGGTGATGTCCGCAAGTTGGAGCAAGACAGGGTGCGGGACGAGGCCGTTGCCTAGGAGTTCCCAGGGAAAGCCGCTGATGATGTAGGTCAGGCCGATCTCCAGGGTGACCCAGAGGACCGGCGCCCACCAGATCAGGCTCAGGCCCCGGCGCTCGCCCCAGGTGACTCCCAGAGCCCCAGAGGGCCGGGTAAAGGCTGAGATAGGCGGCCAGCAACAACAGGATGCCGATGGCCAGCGGCAGGGGCAGGAAGCCCGTGGACGTGGGTGACGTAGACGATCCAATAGAGCAGAACTACATAACGAACCAGCCCAAAGAGGAAGCCCAGGCCAAAGGCGGCCTTTAGGGATTTGCCCTGCAAGGCCCAGAACAGGGGGATCAGGGCGACGAACAGCAGCCAGGTCAGGTCCCACTTGGGAAAGGCCGCGGCCAGCAGGACACCGGAGACCAGGGCGGCGAGGAGATGTTCGAGGCGGAGGCGCTGGTTCATCTTGGGGGGATTATAGCCGGATTGTCAGAAGGGGAAAAGAAAATTTAACCACCAAGACACCAAGATCATCAAGATTCACGAAGAATTTTTTGGTCTTAACTCGTTCCCAAGCTGTGCTTGGGGACGCCCTTTTCCGCCAAGCTGAGCTTGGCATCCACTCACGTTCCCAAGTGGATCTTGGGAAAGAGCCATTCCTGTTCCAAGGGAACATCTCAAAACCATGAAAATCTTTGCAATCAGAAAGTTTAAGTTCCCCCTCCCTCGAGGGGAGGGGGTTAGGGGGAGGGTGGCGTTCGCTTGTAGCATTTACTGATGACGCCACCCCCACCCCAGCCCTCCCCCCTCAAGGGGGAGGGGGTTAAACCCTAAAGTTTGATGGGTTATTGTTTTAAGGTGCGAACCATTTTCAGAGCAGAAAAAACTATCCCGCTACTGGTCCTCCGGCCCGGAGCATTTCCTTCGCCACCAGCCCCAGGAGGCCCAGGACCGCGTCCAGTTGCCAGAAACGATCCAGGTTTGAGGGCACGGTGAAGGAGACCTGGGCCGGAAATTCCTCGTCAGCCTCCCAGAGGATCACTTCCACGGGCAGCTTTGGGAAGACCTGGAAGGCCAGGGTGCCGTCACCGCTGGGACGTTTTTCCGCCCCCAGGAGGGCGCCAGCCTGGAAAAATCCGGCCAGGTCCCGGCCGAAGCGCTCTTCCAGGGGAGCGTGGGCAGAGCATGGGGGCCCTGTTTTTGGAAAAAGGTGGTGGCGCCGGGCAGTTCCAGGGGACTTATAGGCGGCCCCAGCGCCGCGGTATCGACATAAAGCAGGTAAAATAAGGAAATCAGGCAGAGACGGAAGCCCGGTTCCTCATCCGGCGCGGCCGCCCGGAACACCCGTGGCTGAGCCAAATCCAGCACGGCTTCCTGATTAAAAAAAGGGAAGCGGAAGAGATTCTGGTCTCGCCGGATGCCAGTGCGCCGGGCAATGTCGGAGGGATCGGCGGCACGCAGGTCCCGCCAAAATTCTTCATTGACGGCGGCGCATTCGTTGTAGAGCATGTCAGTGGCCAGTGGTCAGTGATTAGTGGTCAGTAAAGGCGTTTTTGCCTCGTTCCCAAGCCAGAACTGAGAAATCAGAAATAACTACACCACCCCCACCCTAACCCTCCCCCCTCAAGGGGGAGGGGATTAAAGCGGGGATGGCGGGAGGCGCTTCGCTTTCCCGCCCTACAAAGGCTAGTTTCGATCCCAAGTGTAACTTGGGATCGAGAAAAAAACATCATGGATAGTGGTTCAATGGTTGCATCTGGGAGCAAAAATGGGGCCCAGGCCGGGCCCGGCGGCGAAAAAGGCAATCCCAGGTGCAACTTAGGGTAAGAAAAATTATGCATCAGCTAACTATCCAATATTCCAGGTTTTTCTGGGTGTGCGTCCTGTTTTGCCGGGGCTTTAGGTCGGAAAAAGCAGCCCATCGGGGCCATATTGTGCCGGCACCGGAAAAAATTGCGCAAGTGGGTGCGCATAAGTACCTTATTATGCGGCTTTTAGTCCGCTGAGGGGCCGCTGACTTAGCGGTCCGGGACCGCTGAACGACCGGAGTTGTACCGCATTGGTACCGCTGGGCGGGCGGACGGTGTGGGTATAGAGCGGTTAAGTTACACATGGAGACAGGGTAAACCCAGGGAGAAGAAATGGCCAGAACAGTAGAGACGGTTGACCCGGTTGGAAGGATTGAGGTCAAAGTTCCGGGTTCCAAGTTCCAGGTGGACGCTAAAGGCGCGAGGCGCGGCGGTTTTCCGCCCTATAGCTCTAACACTTAGACATATTGAAGTAAAGTGTCTAATGTTACATTTTTGAGCGAAGTGCATTCAAAACTGGTTATTGTTTATTTAGCAATGATAAATATATAAACATGTTACCTAGTGAGTAACAGATCGAGTATATATAGCAGTTATTGACAACTTCACTTTGCTCAGGAACGAGCCTCCCCTATTACTGAAACGTTTTTGGCTGGCAAATCCTTCACCCATAAGGCCCTGAGCAGGTGATTTTAGGGAATTAAGGGGTTAGGTTAAGTTTCAAGAAATCAGGCGTGTTGCGGCTGACTGGCTCAAGGGTTTTCCGGTAATACTTGAGGCCCAAAGATGACCATGCCGTGAATTTTATAAAGCAAGTGGGTCTCTTTTACTAGATCCAAATGGTGTAATTTATCTTAATTAGTAGGTGACTTTTGCTGGGACACGTATAATACGATCCCAATATACTAACAGCTCACTAATTATATTTTCTGACTTTTCTTCATCAATTTGATAGAGAATATCTAAGCGCAAGCGCCATATTATGGCTTCTAAATGTAGAAAGCCTTTTTCTAACAAATCATTAGCGCCTGAAAGTGCACCAGTAGTTGTCTTATTTAAATCAGTTATGAAATTATCCATTATCGAGGGAAATTCCTCTTTGAGTCTTTCTAATGGTATATTCAATTCATCATATTTATCAACATCAGAGGCAAACATAAATAAATCATACGTTCTGATATCTACATTTTTTATGCGTCCGGCCGTGCGGCATCGCCAGTGTGGTAGAGTATCTGTCTTTAAGACAGCAAAGCTAAAAATTTTATTTTCAATCCTCATTGGAAGCAATAGTTTAGAATCTTCTTTGAAAGTTTCGTTTAGGATTGATAGCTCAGCTGCTGATAAGGCACACAAGTCAACTAAAATTTTACTAGCCTTCTCATCATAACCATCTCTTATTAGGCTATTTCCTAAAACCCCTAACGATTCTTTAATGCTTCTAAAATCGAACAAATTTGATTTTTCCAGGATTTCATAATGCATTTTAAAAATCTCCTTTATAAAAATGTTTTAATTGAAAATATTATAACCTATTGCCAACCTATTGCCGCTATTCCTACAAAAAGCGCTATGAATTGCAAATTAAATAATACCTGAGAGATGTTGCTATGAAGATTGATTAAAGCAATCATATTTATAGTCTTCTTATGTTTTGTCTCAGTATAATCCTCTACAGTACCTCCAGTTACAATAGTTATATTAATTATTCCAAGCAGGATTCCAAGCCCCAAGGAAATCATCGCAACTGGCATTGCAGGGTTATTAGAATCTTTTATTAAACCCATGAGGACTCCAGAAGTAACCACCAATATATTTATCGTGAAGCGGGTGGAGTCATAGTCTGTTTTGGCAATTGGTGTAGATTTATCTACTTCCCACAACGAATACCTGGCTGCTAGAACGATAGCGATATCCACTAAGAAATGCAATAGTACCGCAATTCCTGCGATTATCAACGGCCATTTATAATAGATAGGTAGCCAGCAATGGGCAAAAATTCCAAGTAATATAAAACCAATACTACATATTACACGAATAATAATAATTATTATTTCAGTAGATTTCAAAACGACTTCCTTTTCTTCCATATTTTAGACATGATCCTGTAAATGAGTCAAGATTGAGGGGCGGCCGTGTGCCCGGTTGCTCCAAACTAAGGCTAAGTAGGGCCTGGATCAAACTGGTTCCGTGAACAGCACCTCCTATAATCTTAGAGGCGCTCCCCCCCAGTTCCAGAAGGAACAACCAGGAAAACTGTTTTTCCGAACTAAGCGCCGGCTTCCAGTAGACAAAGCACCGCATGCAGGGCAATCCCTGCGCTAAAAAGATTCTTGGTCCCTTGAGCGTGAAGAGGAATTACTGTTGCGCTCGCCCATTAGTTTGACCCTCTTCAGCCAGAGGCTTGGTCTGATTCTGTCGCTAAATTGACTTTAGAGAACTCTTTACGCGGAGAAAATCATTTGAGTTTCATATTTTGTTGACATAACTATAGTTGTTTTTTTGGAGTTGTCAATCTACCCAGTCCTCATGATTGTCAGTCATTGCCTAACAGCGAATACATGAATCCCAGCATCCATGGATAATTTAGCACCATCAGTAAAGTGGAGAAAGCTAACCGAGCCTTTATTTAAAAATCAAGATCACTTGCCAGGATCACCAATTATCGTCGGGCCTCTAAAAATCCAAGATATGATATGGATAATCAAAGCGTCAATTGTCAATCACTGGACAAAATATATCTAATTGTCTAGTGGCCAAAATTAGGAATGGGCATAACGATGGTTTCCGAACTTACCAGAGCCCAAAACCTTAGACAAAATGATGGCCCGGTTATTCGGTGGCGGGTTCGGTTTCGGGGGGGAGGGGGCGGGCCTGGACCTGTTTGGCCCGGCGTTCGTCGGCGGAGACCACGGTGAGTTCCAGGTTGGGCCGATGCCGACCCGGTCGTTGACCTGGGGCACCCGGCCCAGGAGGTGGATCAGCAGGCCCCCCACGGATTCGAACTTGCCTTCCGGGCGGGGCAGGTCGAAGTGGTCCATGAGTTCTTCCACGTCCAGGCGGGCGTCCACCAGGACGGAGCCGTCCTCCTGGGGGATCAGGCGGGGCTCCTGGCGGTCGTATTCGTCGTAGATCTCGCCGACGATCTCCTCCAGGATGTCTTCCAGGGTGATGAGGCCGGCGGTGCCGCCGTATTCGTCGATGACGATGGCGATCTGGGTCTTGCGCTCCACCAGGTCGCGCAACAGATCGCTGATCTTTTTGCTTTCCGGGATGAAGTAAGGCCGGGCGCAGGACCCGGTCCAGGTCCCAGGTCTCCTCGGGCGTCTGCCAGAAGACCAGGAGGTCCTTGGCCAGGAGGATGCCCGTTGATGTGGTCGATGTCGCCGTCGAAGACGGGGAAGCGGGAATGGCCGGACTCCGCGGACCAGGCTGAAGATCTGGTCCAGCGGGGTGCTGCGCTCCACCCCCACCATCTCGAGGCGGGGCACCATGATTTCCCGCACCAGGGTATCCTTGAACTCAAAGATACTCTCAATGAGCTCCCCTTCCTGGCGGGTGATGAGGCCCCGTTCCTCGCCTTCGACGATGATATGCTGGATTTCGCGCTCCAGATCTTCCGGGTGCGTGATGATCCGCCCGGCGGCGAACCAGCTGCCGGAGGCGTTTGAGGAAACTGGGGTGAGGACTGTCGACCTCGTCCATGCTCTAGCCTCGCAGCTGCTCCCGCTCCTGGCGCATGAGAGTGTTCCACGGACCTGACTTCCCGGGGAAATTCCAGGCCCCGGTCCAAAAGATTGCGTCTCGTGGCGGTCGATGCCGAAAAGCTCGGTGGCGTAGGCCACCGCCTGATCGTGGTCGAATTCCTTGCAGGAAAAGATGTCCAGGCTGAGGTAGCCCCGGTCGGGGAAGGTGTGAATGCTGATGTGACTTTCAGCGATGAGCACAAAACCCGAAACCCCCCAATCTTCCGGCACTTTGCCGTGATACTTGAAGACGTAAGGGGGCATGATCTTGGTCATGTGAATCAGGTCGGGGCACTGATCCAGGAATTGATAGATGAGCGTCCAGGTTCGTCAGTTGCTCATAACTACAGCCATAGCCATCCAGAGTCAGATGCAGTCCAAAGCCAGGCACCGTTTTTTCAATAGTCCGTCCTCCTCGCACCTAGGGTATAAGCGTCACCGGGGCATGCCCGGCAGGCATACCAGTTGCACCGCTGGTCAGCGGCGCGCCCCGGAAATAATCTCCTTCCGGGAGAGTAAGGTATTGGGCCCCGGCAACTGGTCCGGAGAGCACGAGGAAGGAGGCCTATCGCCCCAGATATTTTTTGCCCCGTAACCTTATAACCCCTCCCTAACACTGCGGAAGGGGTCATGCGCATACGCCCATCCCTTAATCAAGATTATTCAAATTTATATAACCTGGAGCCGGCCGGCGGTCAATGATTTTTTTGTAGGCTGTGCGGGCTGTCCCGGGGCGGTGGCCGAGCCAGATTTCTGCCGGGAGCCTATTGACGCTCAACTGCCAGGGTGATAAATTTAATGATTCGGAAGTTTTTCGTATTAAGCTAACAGGAGGACCATGCAGGTGGCCTTAGTTGCCCCCTTCCGGGGGCTGCATTATAATCCTGCCAAGGTGTCGAATCTGACCGAGGTGGTGACGCCGCCCTATGATGTGATCAGGCCGGCCGAGCGCGAGGCCTTTGCCGCCCGGCATCCCAATAACATGGTCCACCTGATCCTGCCCCAGCCCCTGCCCGGGGACGATCGGCTGCAGAACCGCTACACCCGGGCCGCCGCCCTGTTCCGGCAGTGGCAGCAGGAAGAGGTGCTGGTGCGGGATCCGGCCAGCCGGCTTTCTATTATTGGGAGACCGACTTCGAGCATGCCAGGGCGGGAGCTACACCCGCCGGGGTCTGGCGGCCCTGGTGCGCCTGGAGCCCTTGAGCGGCGGGGCCATCCAGCCCCACGAGCAGACCTTTTCCGCGGCCAAGGCCGACCGCCTGGAGCTGTTCAAACAGGCCCAGGCGCATTTCTCCCCCATCTTTTCGCCTCTATCCCGATCCGGAACATCGGGTCCTGCAGGCCCTGCCAAGGGCGCCCTGCCCAAGGCGCCGCTGGTGGCCTTTGACGACACCCTGGGATATGATCAGCGCCTCTACCGGGTCACGGACCCCGAGCGCCTTGCAGGCGGCGCACCAGGCCCTGGCCGACACTGCCTCTGTTCATCGCCGACGGCCACCACCGCTACGAGACCTCGCTGAACTACCAGAAGTTCATGAAACAGCAGTATCCCCAGGCGCCGCCCACGGCTGCCTTCAACTATATCCTCATGTACCTGTCCAACATCTTCGACCCGGACCTGGTCATCCTCATGGCCCATCGCCTCCTGGGCGGCCCCCGGGTGAAGAACCTGGACGAGGCCAAGGTCCTGGGCCGCCTGAAGGAATACTTCGAAATCATCTCGCTGCCCACGGCCGACGAGTTCGGCGAGGCCTACGAAGACTTCCTGCAGCAGACCCTGGCGGAAACCCCGCCCGGCGAGTCCGCCTTCATCCTCCTGGGCTTCGGCCGCAAGGCCTGGCTCCTGAAGATGCGGCCCGGAGTACGGCAGAATCAGTTGGCCCGGCAGATGCACCCGGCCCTGGCCCAACTGGACGTCGCCGTGCTCAATTACTTGATTTTCGAGAAGATCCTGGGACTGGACGCCAAGGCCCTGGATGACCAGGACACCTTTAAATACTCCAGCAAGCTCAGCGAGGTGGTGGGCGCCATTACCCGGCGGGAGGCCCGCCTGGCCTTTGTCCTGAACCCCACCCGGATCGAGCAGGTGCAGGAAGTGGCCTCCGCCGGCCTCACCATGCCCCGGAAATCCACCTACTTCTACCCCAAGGTGATGACCGGGCTGGTGCTGAACCCCATCAACCCGGAAGAAGAGATCCTGATTCCCGGTCAGCGGAGGTAATCTAGAACCGCCGCCCCCGGCTGTTCCCGGACAGGCGAGGGCGCCTGTCCTGCCTTGCCATGGCAAAAATCCTGCCACCCCCTTGCCAGCCGGTCAAATTATGAGTAAATTGTAAGCATGATCCGTGCAAGGAGGCCCCAATGATGGTCGAGGACACCATTTGCCGGTCGCGCATCCTGGTGGTGGATGCGGAGGCTTGGGTCCGGGAATTTCTCGCCTCCGTCATCAAACTCTGCGGCTACGAAGAGTTCACCCTGGTAACCACCGTGACCGAGGCCCTGGAGGCCATCGCGCAGTGCCCCTACGATCTGATCATCACCGACCTCAAGCAGCCGCAACACCAACACCTTATGGAAGTTGTCCATGCCCAGCATCCCGGCACCCGCTTGATCATCATGGTGCAGCAGCGGGCCCAGGTCCAACACATGATCTACTATGAGCAGGTGGACATCGTCTTCAAACCCCTGGGCCTGGATGAAACGGTGCGCAAGATCAGGCACGCCCTGCGTCAGCGCCAGCTGCGCCAGGCGGAGGATGAATTCCGGCGTCTGAAGCAGGCAGCCCTGAGAATGTTCCTGAGTTAGCCGGTAAAACTTAACCCAAGACACCGAGGTCCGGGGTCAGGGGTTAGGGATGAGGGGTCAAAAGACTACTGGCCCCTGATCCCTGGTCCCTGGCCCCTCTCTTTTCTAAAACTGTACCCGCCCGCCTCTTGGCCTTGCATAAATTTCCCGGCTATAGTAGTTTGAGGATTCTTGATGAAACCCTGCAGGGGAGGAGGCAGCCTATGAAAACCATTACCCGGGCCCTGATCAGCGTCACCGATAAGCGCGGCGTCGTCGAGTTGGGCAAATTTCTGGCCGAGCATAGTGTGGAGATCCTTTCGACCGGCGGCACCGCCAAGGCCTTGCGCGAGGGCGGGGTTAAGGTGATCGAGGTCTCGGACTTCACCGGCTTCCCCGAGATGCTGGACGGCCGGGTCAAGACCCTGCATCCCAAGATTCACGGCGGCATCCTGGGCCGCCGGGACCTCGCCTCCCACCAGGAGCAGATGGCCAAACACGGCCTCAAACCCATTGATCTGGTGGTGGTGAACCTTTATCAGTTTGAACAGGTGGTGGCCAAACCGGGCTGCACCCTGGCGGACGCCATCGAAAATATCGACATCGGCGGCCCCGCCATGCTGCGGTCCTCGGCCAAAAACTATCAAGACGTGGCGGTGGTGACCGACCCGGCGGATTATCCCCAGATCATGCACGAAATGAAATTGAACAAAGGGGCCCTGAACCTGAGCACCCGCTTCGCCCTGGCCAAGAAGGTCTTCAAGCTCACCCACGAATACGACGGGGCCATCTACCACTTCCTGGTGGACAAGGCGCCGGCCTGCTGATGAGCCCCGGCGCCGTCACCCTGAGCCGGGGCCGCCGCCTTGACCTGGGCCGCCCCGACTACTACCAGGACCTGCTCACCGGCATCGTCGAGGAAATCCTCACGGAGCTGGCGGAGTTGGAAAAGATCGACCTGGAATCCCTGGGACAGGAGGATTTCGATCAGGTGGCGGGCATCACCCAGATCCGCCTGCTCAACGAACTCTACTATTGCCTGGGCCAATTGCGGGCCGCAGGGGTCGTGATCGAGGTAAAACAGGCCATCCAGGACCTGCGGGATTACTGGAACCGCTATATCGACAACAGCAAGCGCCCCGCGGCCCTGAAATTCCAGGTGGACCCGGCGGAAGAACAGATGCAATAAAACGGGGGAAATGGGTAAAGGGGGAAATGGGTAAAGGGAAAGACTAAGAAAGCGGTTCCTTAAACAGGTAGTTTTTTAAGCGACTTAATCTGATTTGACAGATAACGGCTTAATTCCATAATCATTTCATGCAACTCGTAATATTGTGGCTCCTCAAGATAGCCGATTTCCATGGCCACGCGCAACAAGCTCCTGACTTCCCCGGCGGAACCCTTGGCGATGTTCAGGAAGTTCAAATATTCCTTGCGCGAGGCCCGCTCAAAGCCTTCAGCTATATTACTGGGAATGGATAGTGCCGCACCCCGCAATTGATCCCGCAAACCAAAATCCTTGCTCAATTTACCATCTCTGGTAATGAGATAGACTTGTTTGACAATTTTCATGCCCTTCTGCCAAACCAGAAGGTCTTCGAAGGATTCAATCTTTTTGGGCATTGCTAAATTCCCGCGGTTTTAAACCTTTTCCCCTCTTCCCCTTTTCGCCTTTTCCCCCCAGCCTTTAACCCCCAAGCAATTCGGCTTTCTCAAAGTGCAAGCCGATATCCCGTCTTAAAGCCAACCGATTGCCCTGGTCGTTCTCCCGGGGGATGGCCCGGATTTTGCCGTTGTCGAAGGCCGCGAGCAGTCTCTGACGCAGGATTTCCACCACCTGGCCCCGTTTCTGGCCGGCCTTGACGGTGGCGTTGGCCACCAGATAGGCCACCCGGGAGCCGTCGGATTTGAAGACCCCCTCCACGCAGTCCATGGCCGAAGGAATCACGGTGATCTTTTTCTTGTCGAGATAGTCGAAGTCGATCGAGAGCACCTCCCCTTTGGTCAGGGACCAGGGGTAGCCCTTCTGCTGCTTGGGGCCGCCGGGGCCGGTGACCAGGGCCAGACACAGCGAAATCTGGTCCTGTCCGCACCTCCGGCGCCACCTCGGCCAGATGGCCCGCCGCCATGGCCTGCAAGAGCGGCCCCAGGTTGCGCAGCCGTTTGACGATGGGCTGGAATTCCGGCTCGCCGGGACGGATGTTGATTTCGCAGACCCGGATGGCCCGGGGGCTGGAAGTCCTGATCAAAGGAGACGAAACAGCCGGGGTAGAGGACGCATTGCCGCAGCAGGCCGCGCTCCTGCATGATCTTGATCAGGGGCCGGGCAATGGTTGCTTCGGCCAGCTCCATCAGGGCCGGCGACTCCAGGGGGTGCGGCGAAATGGCCCCCATGCCGCCGGTGATGGGGTTGTCGAGCCCCGGCGGGCCGGCGAAGCGCTCCGGGTAGTCCATGGCCGTGGGCAGGATTTGGTGGTGGCCGTGGTTATCCACCAGGATGGTGAAGCTGATCTCCACCCCGGCCATGCGGGCCTCGATGAGCAGCGGCCAGGGAGCCTTTTTGCCGCAGACCTGGGTGTAGGAATCTTTATAGTCGCGCAGCAGCAGGTCGTAGACCTCCCGGATTTCCCAGGTATTCAGGATGATCCGGGCGCCTTTGCCGCCGGCGCTGTAGGGATACTTCAGGACCGCGCCGCCGAAGTCGTGCAGGTAGGCCAGGCAGGTCCCCAAAACGGCCCGGTAATCCCGGGCGTCCACTTCGGCCCAGGCCGGGGCCACCGGAATGCCCGCTTCCCGGCAGAGGCGCTTGCAGGCGAGCTTATCGGCCTCCAGAAAGGCGGCCTCCCGGTTCAGGCCGATGAGCCGGCCGCCATGCCCGGCCTCGGCCACCAGGTCCACCAGGCCGTCGAAGCTCAGGGCTTCGGGCATGATCAGGGCCAGGTCCAGGGCCCCGTCCTGAAAGGCCCGGATCAGGGTTTCGGCGAAGGCCAAAACGGAGTTGTTGGCGGTGGCCAGGAAATCCACCGGCCACTTCATCTTCTCGGCCCAGGTCGGCATGGCCGGCGTGCCCCGCACCACCACCCCCCGGTAGGAGCCGGGATAGAGCTCGCTGGTGGCCCGGCTGGTCTCCAGGGCGGCCAACAAGGTCCGGCCGTCGGTGCCCACAAAACCGATTTTCACTGGATTCATGCAGTTCTCTTTCCGAGGTTTTTTTACGGAAATTAACTATAGCATCCGGCCAGGGGCAAATCCATCGAAGTTTGCGGGTCGGCCGGGCCAACCTTGATTAGTGGAAAAAGCGATTTATTTGATAGGTAGAGTTAATCCGCAAGCATCCAGCCAACGCCTGGACTCTGAGGAGGAGAGACATGAAAAATTTGCTGGTGATTTTGGTCGTAGCCTGCGCCCTGGTGTGGGTGACCGTAGCCCTGGCCGCCAACCCCAAGCCGGTCTTCAAGGTGGGCGAAGAGGTTTATGCCTGCAACTGTCCGGAGGGCTGCCCCTGCCAAACCATCTCGCAGCACCCGGGCAAGTGTCCTTGCGGCACGGAGATGATTAAGGCCAAGGTGACGGCGGTGGAGAAAGGCAAGGTGATGCTGCAAGCCGAGGGTTGGGCAAAGCCCAGGTCCTTTAGCACGGTGGCCAAATTCGTCTGCAACTGCGGTCCCAAATGCGCTTGCGACACCATCAGCCAGAAACCCGGCAAGTGTCCCTGCGGCACGGAAATGCAGGCGGTCAAGCAGTAAACGACTTCTCCGCCGGGGGCAGATAGGCCGGTCTGCCCTTTGCGGCCCCATCTTTGCCTCAGACCTTCTCCAGGCCCGCCTGGGCCTTGGCCTGCACCTTGGCGTTGAATTTCGTGGCGTCGATGACAAATCTGACGTGGTGGCCCTGGGAAATGGTGTCCACCCCGTCGTCGGCCGTCAGGGAAAAGGTGAGCTTGCGGCCTTCCACCTTCTCCAGCATGCCCTTGACCGTCACCGTCAGCCCCGGCGGGGTGGCGGCCGTATGGCTCAGGTCCACGTGAATGCCTACGGTCTGTTCCCGGGGCCAGTCCAGATGGGGATTGAGGGCCTGGATGCAGGCCCATTCGAAGAGACCCACCATGTAGCCGGTGGCCAATACTTTAGGCATCTCCTGGAACTCCGGCGATTCGGGATAGAGATGCGGCACGGTCTTGTCTTCCGGCACCAGGAAGCGGAAGTCGAAGGTCAGGCCGGGTTGCAAGGTTTCTTTCATCAGACACCTCCAGGCAGATAACCGGCATTAATCCGGCAGTTGAAACTGTCCGAGATATTCCCGTAGTTTCCGGTAGTTTTCCTTTTCAAGGCTTGCACATGCATTGAGGCTTTGCGCCCCCTGGGCCACCTGCACCGCGAAAACCAGGCAGGTAGGCTGGCCGCAGGCCCGACAGTTGGTTCGAGGCAAAAGCTTAAAGATTTCAAAGATGCGGGGTTGGGGGGCCACCTCGAAACTGGGGACAATCTCTGCCCGCCGCTCCCAGGTGGCATTGATTTCCTGCTTGAGCCACTCCAGAATCTCCTCCGCCTCGCTCTGATCCTGGACGATGTTGATGGCGATCTCATGGGCGGTTAAGGTGATCATTTTAGCCCGATATTTCAAGGTCAGAGACGGCGGGGCCGGGCAAAATTCATGCCCTTGCAGCCTGGTATTGAGATAAGGCAGCACCTCGCTGAGGTCGGCATCAAGGTCGGCAAAACAGCGCAGGTGCTGCGCCGAGGGGTTGGGCGGCCGCACATATCTGGTCTGATATCGACTGAGGAGCATGGCATCTTTGCCTGAGTGAATTTTAGGCTTGATTTTCTTTCATATTCCGCTAATTTTAAAGATAAGTAAAATTCATAATATTAATTTTTTATATAATTTTTTCTTATGGAATGGCAACAGCTCCTGGGCTTTTATCACGTGGCCAAGACCGGCAGCTTCACCCGGGCCGCCGAAGCCACCTTCCGGACCCAATCGGCCCTGAGCCAGCAGGTCCGCGCCCTGGAGGAGGAGCTGGAATGCCAACTCCTGGAGCGCCTGGGTAAACGGCGGCTGCGCCTCACCCCGGCCGGGGAAAGGCTGCTGGAATTCTCCCAGGCGGTTCTGGCCAGATTCGCCGAACTAAAAGAGGATCTCAACGAACTAAAGGGGCACAACCGGGGAGTCCTGCGCCTGGCGGCGCCCTTCACCACCCTGTATCATCTGCTCCCCGAATTCCTCCAGCTCTATCGCCGGGAGTTTCCCAACGTCGACCTCACCTTGCTGGACCGCTCCCAGGCCGCGGTCATCGCCCTGGTGAAGGAAGGCGAGGTCGATTTCGGCCTGGCCCTGGAATCCCAGGTTCCCCAGGACCTGGCCGCCCGGCGCTGGCAGCCGGTGCACACCGTCCTCCTGACCCCCCGGGACCATCCCCTGGCAGGGTTGCAACGCCTCTCCCTGCGGCAGATTGCCGCACATCCCCTGATCCTGCCGCCCCGGGGCCCGGATTACCCCGGCCGCCGGGTCCTGGACGAGCACTTCCGCCGGCTGGGCCTGAGCCCCCACATCGTCATGGAATCGGCCAACGTGGAGTTGAGCGCCCTCTACGTCGAGATGGGCCTGGGCGTCGCCTTTGCCACCCTGGCCCGGGACCTGCCGCCCCCGGCCTGGCGCCATCTGGCCTTTCTGCCCCTACCCCGGGACTTCCGGCCCGACCACCTGGCCGTGGTCCGGCGCCGCGACCGGGCGCTCAGCCTCTACAAGCAAGCCTTTATAAATCTGCTGTTTGGGGATACAATTCTTTAGCAGTTAGCTGTTAGCTGACGGCTGATAGCTGATCGCTATTCAAATGAACCTTGGTGTCTTGGTGGTTCATCTTTTTTAAAATGAGGCAATTAATGCAACGCCGCATCTATTTAAGCATGAAGTCCCTGGAAGAGGCCCGGGCGCTCTGGTCGGCCCGGTTTGATCCGAAAACCATGTTGGCCGCCAGGGAAATCCCCACCGTGGCGGCCCGGGGCCGGGTGACCGCGGCGCCGGTCATGGCCCGGCGCTCCTCGCCCGCGGCCCACCAGGCGGCCATGGACGGCTTTGCCGTAAGTGCCGCGGCCACCTTCGGGGCCACCCCGGACACCCCCAAGCTTTTGCACCTGGGTCAGGAGGCCTTCCCGATCAACACCGGCCACCTGATGCCGCCGGGCACCGATGCGGTGATCATGGTGGAGCAGATCCCCGACCCGGAGGCCGACCCCATCGCGGTCGAGGCCCCCACCTTCCCCTGGCAGCACGTGCGCCGGGTGGGCGAAGATCTGGTCAAGGGGGAAATGGTGCTCCCCGAAGGGATGGACGATTACGCCCTGGTCCCAGGGGGCCTTGCTGGCCGCCGGCGTGACCAGAGTCCTGGTGCGGCGCCGTCCCCGGGTGGCCATTATCCCTACCGGCAGCGAGCTGGTGCCCGCCACGGAGTTAGATCGAGGAGCCGGAGTCCGGCCGCCTGCCGGAATTCAATTCCGTCATCCTCTCGGGCCTGGTGGAGGAGGCCGGGGGCCTGCCCATGGTCAGGCCCATCGTCCCGGACGATCCTGCGGCCCTGGTCACCGCCTTGCAAGAAGCCCTGGCCGCCGCGGACGTCGTGCTGATCAACGCCGGCTCCTCGGCCGGCACCGAGGATTACACCTACGCGGCGGTGTCGACGCCCTGGGCGAGGTGCTGGTGCACGGCGTCGCCATGATGCCGGGCAAACCCACCCTGCTGGGGGTGGTGGCGGGGAAGCCGGTCATCGGCAATCCCGGGTATCCGGTGTCGGCGGTGCTGTCCTTCGAGCAGTTCGCCGCGCCCCTCATCGCCGGCATGGCCGGCCAAGCGCCTCACTCCCCGGCCCCACCTGATCGTCCATCCGGCCCAGAACCTGCCCTCCAAGCCCGGCCTCACCGAATTCATCCGGGTAACCCTGGGAAGGGTGGGGGACCGGGTCATCGCCACCCCGCTGCCCCGGGGCGCCGGCACCATCACCTCCCTGGTGCGGGCCGACGGCCTGCTCACCGTGCCTTCCTTGAGCGAGGGCCTGGAGGAGGACCGGCCGGTGGCGGCCGAGCTGCTGGTCCCCCCGGAGGACATCGACGGCACCCTGGTGGTCCTGGGCAGCCACGACAACACCCTGGACCTGCTGGCCACCCTGCTGCGCCGCCGGGACCCCCGGCTGCGCCTCTCCTCCGGCCACGTGGGCAGCCTGGGCGGCCTCATGGCCCTGCGCCAGGGCCGGGCCCACCTGGGGGGCAGCCATATGCTGGACCCCGAGACCAACACCTACAACGTCCCCTTCATCCAGCGCTATCTGGCCGGCGTGCCCCTGAAGCTCATCAACCTGGCCTGGCGCCAGCAGGGCCTGATGCTGGCCCCGGGCAACCCCAAGCATATCCGGGCTATCCAGGACCTGGCCCGCCCCGGGGTGCGCTTCATCAACCGGCAGCGGGGCGCCGGCACCCGGCTGCTCCTGGATTTTCTGCTCCAGGAGGAAAAGCTGGCGCCCCGGTCATCCAGGGCTACGACCGGGAGGAATATACCCACATGGCGGTGGCGGTGAACGTCTTTTCCGGCACCGCCGACGTGGGCCTGGGGATCATGGCCGCGGCTCAGGCCCTGGGGCTGGATTTCATCCCCCTGTTCCCGGAGCGCTACGACCTGGTGGTGCCGGAGACCACCTTTGCCGACCCTCGCTTTCAGGCCTTGCTGGCGGTCATCCGCTCCCCGGAATTCCAAGAAGCGGCCGCGGCCCTGGGGGGCTATGACTTGAAGGATTGCGGCACAGATTCTTTGGGAGCAATAACCCCCGGAGAGCATCCTGGGTCATGATTCGAGGGTGCCGACATCCTCTTTGAGGTGGGGCTGATGCGGACGATTTTAAGAGCTATCAAGCATGAATTACGTGAAGTTGTGCCCCCGATGATTTTTTTCTTTGTGGCCTTCAATGTGATCACTTACACCAAAAAACTGATGCTGGAGCAGTACGGCATCGAGTTTTCCGGTTTCGTCACCGCCGCAGTAGGCGCCTTGATTGTTGCCAAAGTCGTCCTGATCGCGGATGAAATTCCCTTTATCAATAAATACCCCGGTAAACCATTAATTTATAATGTTGTCTGGAAGACCGTTATTTATATACTCGTCACTTTTATCGTGCGCTTCTTGGAATTCCTTACACCCCTGTGGTGGCATTATCGGGACTTCAACCTTGCTTTTGACCATCTCCTGGCTGAAACTAAATGGCCGCATTTCTGGGCGATACAAATCTGGCTCTTTTGCCTATTTTTCGTTTATGTATCTTTTCGGGAACTGGCCCGCACCCTGGGGGAAGAAAAGTTTTTCCAAATCTTTCTGGGCCTTCAGAGGCCAACGCCCCCTGCCCAACCTGAATAACCGGTCGGCGGCGTCCTGAGGCTGATCCTGGAGATTCTCCTCAGCTTCCGACCCCAGGCCCTGAGGTTCGGCTGACTCGCCGACCTTCCGCCCGAGACTGGCGAAACCCTCCAGGATGATTATCTTCTTTGTTCAATATCTATATGGAGGCACTCTCATGCAGTTAAAGGGCTCACAGACGGAAAAAAACCTGCTCATCGCCTTTGCCGGGGAATCCCAGGCCCGGAACCGCTACACTTTTTACGCCGGCGAGGCGCGGAAGGCGGGCTTTGAGCAGATTGCCGCCATCTTCCAGGAGACCGCGGACAATGAAAAGGAGCACGCCAAGGTCTTTTTTAAGCACCTGGGGGAGGGCACCGCGGAGATCTTTGCCGGTTATCCTTTTCACCTGGGAGACACCGCTAGCAACCTGCAGGCCGCGGCCGAAGGGGAGAATTTCGAGTGGACCACCCTCTATCAGGACTTTGCCGCCGAGGCCGAGAAAGAGGGCTTCAAAGAGGTCGCCATGTCTTTCCGGGAGATCGGCAAGGTGGAAAAGTTCCACGAGGCCCGCTACCGGGCCTTGTTGGCGCACGTCAAGAACAACACCGTGTTCCACCGGGAGGAGACCACCACCTGGCACTGCCGCAACTGCGGCTACGTGGTCAAAGGCAAGAATGCCCCGGAGGCCTGCCCGTCCTGCAAGCATCCACGCGCGTACTACGAGAAGCTGGCGGATAATTATCTCTAAATCGGCGGAAAAGAAGGGCGGCCGCCTACGGGGAGGCGGGCATGGAAGCCCGCCCCAGCAAATATTTTTGGTTCCCAAGCTCCGGCTTGGGAACTTTTTTTGGGCCAAGTTCCGAATTTCCACAGAAAACGGATATTCTGGAGATATTGAAACCCCCACCCCTTAAGTTATGCGTAACGTAAACTTAATTGATTCCCGATTTGAGGAATTCATTAATTCTTGGGGGAAAGTTAATATAATATTAAATTTCTATTGAGCCTTTGCTCAGCTTTCCTTGACAAATTGTTATCTCTTGTGCAATTCTGGGTGAAATGAGGGGAAGCTGGATGAGATGAGAGGATTAATGATTAAGATTAAAAATGAGGAACTAATCAAAGATTGCATAGGTGAAATAACTCAGTTTCCGAAATACACCACTCAACTTATTAACCTTGCAAACCAGAATGCTCAAGGGACAAGGCCCAGGGTCGTTGGTCAAATGTCAGACCTAATCCAAGAATTTCCGGGAAACACATTCCAAGAATGGGTTAATTGGTACAAAACAAATTATCCAAATGCAATTTCGGATGCAACTCATAAGATTTATGAAATGGTTGAAAGCCTAAAGAGCGCTATTCAAATAATAGATCGAAATCTTATACAGCGATGGGTAGAAGATCTTGTTTTAACCAAGACTTATATTGGGTTACGTTTTCAGGAAAGCATATTGAAAAAGATTGCAGATATGAAAGGACAGACTTATCGAACTGCCAGTTCAAATGAAGAGTCGTCAGGTATAGATGGATTTATTGGTAACCTTGCGGTTTCAATAAAACCTATTACATATAAGACCAAAGATATGTTAAGTGAGAAAATTGATGCAAAGATGGTTTATTATGAAAAAGAAAAAGATGGCATCAGAATAACGTTTGAATTTTAATTGTAATAGTTAAAAAATACTTTTTTGTTTAGGCTTGATTGCAACCTTTTTTCTTTTAATATTTATAGCTGGGGCAACTTCCGTTTCAGAGAAAAGATGCTCGTCCCATGTTTTGCAGAATTCTTTCTCTGGTCTCTCTGAATGAACAATTTCAAATAAATTATTATTAATAATATTTATGGAAATAAGAGGATTGATTAATAAATCGACTTCTTGTTTTGTAATAACTGGAAAACCATAATGTTTGTTTTTATGTTTAAACCTGTGCCCGGCTTCTATTCTATCATTAATAAATTTATCATGTTTCGCAAGTCGTTGTGTAATAATACTATTTGAGTATGGCACAATAAAATCATTTTGATTAACTATAACATCGCTGAAATTAGGATCAAGCTCAAATCCAACACTATTTCTTGATGATGCCATTGCAGCAAATACGGTTGTTCCAGTTCCTAAAAAGGGGTCCAACACAATACCACCCTTTACAGAAAACATATTAACTAGGCGGTAAGGTAATTCAATAGGGAACGCCGCGCTTCTAACCCTAATTCTCTCATCATTCAGATTTTGCGATGCACCCTTCAAATCCATCCAAACATCGGAAAACCAACAATTCCTCTCTTCCCAAAAAAAAGCACTCTCTCTCCTGGTAATCTTTTCACCTTCACTTATGAATTTCATTTTAGAGCCTTTTCTCAGTATCAATATATACTCATGTTCTAAAGTTACATAAGCCCCAGGGGGTAACATTCCAGAACCCATAAACTTATTAGGTGCATTAGTCTGTTTCCTCCAGATTATAGCTGGCAAGGCTGAAAAGCCGATCTTGAGCATATGAGATAAAATCCTGGCATGGTTTGGATACAGAGCAAAATCATTATTAATTGTTCTTGTGGCATCGCCAATATTTATACAAGCTATTCCACCTTCTTTTAATACCCGATAACATTCATCCCAAACTGGATCAAGTTGATTGTGCATTAATTCAAATGCAAAGGCAACATTATTGGCTTTGATTATCTTATCTATGTCTTGATTAAGTTCTGTAAAAAGGTTATCCCACATTTCAATCATTGGGTATGGGGGGGAAGTCACTATTAGGTCAATTGTTCCAGATTGAATATTTCTCATATTCCTTGAGTCGTCAAAAAGAATACTGTGCGTTGTTTTCATAATCGCTCCGAGAGCTTAATTTATTACTCTTTAGAGTGAAGCTGAAGGTTTAAAACCACAAACTAAAATATTTTATATTGAAAACGACCTTTGGGCTTCAAAAATATTCTCCGATGATCTCTCAATCAATACCAAGCTTTTCATAACTTTCCTCCAAAAATTGATCACCCCGAACTCCGACGGTCGCCATTCCTGCCCCAGTAGCGCTAGTCTTGACTTGGCGGGCGCTCGAGCCGCCAGGCCACCCAGGTGTAGCTGCCCTCCGGCGGCACTGCGATGGCCCATTCATCCCGGCTGAGGCGGTGCGCCGGGCGCCAGCCCCGCTCCCGGTAGCGGGCCAGGAGTTCGGCCTCCTGGAGGTCCCGGAAGCCGGAGAGGATCAGGGTCCCGGCCGCCAGCCGGTCCAGCTCCGCCGCCTTGGCCAACTGCACCGGCCAGGGCAGGTTGGCCGCGACCACGGAGAAGGTCCCCCGCAGGCCTTCGGTGGAGCCCTGCACCAGGTGCACGGCCGCGGCCAGGCCGTTGTCCCGGGCGTTCTCCCGGGCGCGGTGCATCGCCGGCCGGGACAGGTCCACCCCCAGGCAGAAATCCGCCCCCAGGGCGGCCCCGGCCAGCGTCAGCACCCCGGAGCCGCAGCCCACGTCCAGCAGGCGCCGGCAGGGCCGCGCCGCCAGGGCCTCTTTCAGGAGCTCCAGGCTGAGGCGGGTAGTGGCGTGGCCGGGGGGGAAGGCGCCGGGGGTGCGCACCACCAGGACCCGCTCTCCCGGCCGGGCCCGGTAGGGTCGCCAGGGGGAGCGCAGGACCAGATTTGGGGAAAGGCGGTAGAACATGGTAATCGGTAATTAGCAGTCAGCCGTTGGAAATGTGAGCCGCAGGCTCCACAACCCATGGTTCTTTAATTTCCAAACTGTGTGCCGCTTCCCCTAAACATACCAGGGTGGGGGTGGGTGATGGCAACTTTTTCTTGGCGCCTTGGCGAGAGGCTGCTTGACGTTTTGGTGTTTTAAACCTGGCCACCGGGTCAACTGTCTCCGCGGTTCTGGCAATTTCTCTTCCCCGGCCTTACCTTATCTCAATGTGTAACTTGACCGCTCCACCCCCGCAGCGGCGAGACGCCTGCGCCACCAGGAAAATTATCAGTTGCTCGTCCTTGGCTGAGAGCTGAAAACTGAGCGCTGAAAACTATGCACTATCTCATTATCTGCCTCTGCGCCTTTTTGACCTCCGGCCTGACGCTGTTTTCCGGCTTCGGCCTGGGGACGCTCCTGCTGCCGGTGATGACCCTCTTTTTCCCCATCGACGCGGCCATTGCCTTGACCGCCGTGGTCCACTGCCTCAACAACCTCTTCAAATTCGCCCTCCTGGGTCGCCACGCCGATAAGAGCACGGTCGCGCGCTTCGGTCTGCCGGCCATCCTGGCCGCCCTCCTGGGGGCGCGGCTGCTCCTGTGGCTCTCGCACCTCCCGCCCCTGCTGGCCTATCAGTTCCTGGGCCGGCACCTCCAGGTGCTGCCGGTGAAGCTGGTGGTGGCCGGTCTCATGATCTTGTTCGCCCTGTTCGAGTTGCTGCCGCGTTTTGCCGAGGTTTCAGTGGAGAAGAAATACCTGCCCCTGGGCGGCCTGCTGAGCGGCTTTTTCGGCGGCCTCTCCGGCCACCAGGGCGCCCTGCGCGCCGCCTTTCTCCTTAAATCGGGCCTGAGCAAGGAAAGTTTCATCGCCACCGGGGTGGTCATCTCCCTGATGGTGGATATCCCCCGCCTCGCGGTCTACAGCGCCAACCTGCCAATCCTGCGGATCAGCGGCAGTCTGCCGCTGCTGGCAGCCGCGGTCCTGGCGGCCTGCGCCGGGGCCTTCCTGGGAAACCGGTTACTCCACAAAGTGACCCTACGCGGCATCCAGCTCCTGGTGGCCCTGATGCTCCTGGGGATTTCCATGGGCCTGGGGATGGGATTCATTTAGTAATAAAAAGGCGGCCTGCGCGGGCCGCCTTGCTTGAAACTCGAAACTCGAAACTCAATAGCCCTCTTCCGCGGCCAAGTCCTCTTCCTTGACCTTGCCTTTAAAGAAGAGGTGCACCCAGACCTGGTAGGCAATGACGATGGGTACGAAGGTCAGGGCCACGCCCAGCATGATCTTCAGGGTCAGGGGGCTGGAGGCCGAATTGGTGATGGTCAGGCTGTAGGCCGGATCGAGGCTGGAGGGCAGCAGGTTGGGATAGAGCCCGACCACGCCGAACATGGTCACCGCCACGATGGTGAGGCTGGAGGCGAACCAGGCCCGCCACCAGGCGGCCTGGCGCATGAACACAAAGACCGCCACCAGGGCCGTCACCGCCAGGGCCGGAATCAGGAAGAGCAGCGGCTGACCGGCATAGTTGGCAAACAAGTGGGTGGCCCGGGAGGTGGCGAAGAGAAACAGGGCCGCCACCACCAGCAGCGGCCACCACAATTTCCCGGCCAGGGCCGCGGCCCGGTGGTGCAGGACGCCCTCGGATTTGACCGCCAGCCACAAGGCCCCGTGCACCAGGAAAAGCAGCAGGAAGAGCACCCCTCCGGCCAAGCCGTAGGGGTTGATCAGGGTGAGCAGGCCGCCCTGGTAGAGGCCGCCCTCGCCGATGGGCAGGCCCCGGAAGATGTTGGCGAAGGCCACTCCCAGCAGCAACGCCGGCAAAAAGCTCCCCAGGGTGAGACAGCTGTCCCAGAGGCACCGCCACCGGGGGCTGTCCACCTCATTCCGGAAGGCAAAGGAGACGCCCCGCAGGATCAGGGCGAACAGCACCAGCATCAGGGCGGAATAGAGGCCGCTGAACATCACCGCATAAGTGGTGGGGAAGGCGGCGAAGGTCACCCCGCCGGCGGTGATGAGCCAGACCTCGTTACCGTCCCAATGCGGCCCCATGGCCCGGTAGACCAGCCGACGTTCGGTATCGTTCTTGGCCAGGAAAGGCAGCAAGGTCCCCAGACCCAGGTCAAAACCGTCCAGCATGAAGTAGACCGCCCAGAGGATGCCCCACAGGAAAAACCAGATAGATGCCAACATTGCTTAACCCTCCACCTTGACGGCCGCCGGGGCCGGCTCCGGCCCACGCCGGGCATGTTTGCTGATCAGATAGAACGCCACCGCCCCCAACAGGCCGTAGACCAGGATAAAAGCCACCAGGGTCGTGCCCACCTGGGAGACGGCGATGGGGGAGACCGCGTCCGAGGTCTTCATCAGGCCGTAAACGATCCAGGGCTGCCGGCCCACCTCGGTGACGATCCAGCCCGCCTGCAAGGCGATGTAAGGAAGCGGCATGGCGTAAAGCATGACCTTCAACATCCCGGGACTGGACTCCAACTTGTGCCGTTTCAGCCAGGCCCAAACCGTGAGCACTACGAAGAGCACCCCCAGACCCACCATCAGCCGGAAGGCCACGAAGGTCAGGGCCACCGGCGGCCGCTCCTCCTTGGGGAAGTCCTTGAGGCCCTTGACCGTAGCCGAGGGCGTATGGTAGGCCAGGATGCTCAACAGCCCCGGAATCCGCCCAAACTCCACCAGGTTGCGTTCATGCTTTTCGTCCGGGATGGCGAACAGCACCTGGGGCGCATTGGCCTTGGTCTCCCAGAAGGATTCCATGGCCGCCAGCTTGGTGGGCTGGATCTTGGCCACTTCGCCGGCGTGGTAATGCCCCTGGACCAGCTCGGCGATGGAGAAGATCAGGGCAAAGGTGAGGCCCAGGCGAAAGGACTTGGTGAAGAACTCGGTCTGCTGCCGGCGCAGCAGATGATAGGCGCTGATCCCCATGACGAAGAAGCCTGCCAGGATGTAAGCCCCGCTGACGGTATGGAGAAATATCTGGAAGGCAAAGGGTTGGAAGACAATGGCCAGGAAGTTATCCAGCTCGGCCCGGCCGTTGCGCAGAACGTAGCCCACCGGATGTTGCATCCAGGCATTGGCGATCAGGATCCAGACGGCCGAGAGGTTGGAGGCCAGGGCCACCAGCCAGATGCAGACGGCGTGAAGCTTGGGCGACAGCCGGTTCCAGCCGAAGATCCACACCGCCAGAAAGGTGGACTCCAGAAAAAAGGCCAGGGTGGCTTCGATGGCCAGGAGAGAGCCGAAGATGTCCCCCACATAGCGGGAGTACCGGGACCAGTTGGTGCCGAACTGGAACTCCAGGGTGATGCCGGTCACCACCCCCACGGCAAAGTTGATGATGAAAATTTTTCCCCAGAATTTGGCCATTCGCCGGTATTCCTCGTTTCCGGTCCGGACATAGATCGTCTCCATGATGGCGACGAGGACGGATAGCCCCAGGGTGAGCGGCACAAAGAGAAAATGGAAAAAGGTGGCCGCGGCGAATTGCAGTCGCGAGAGCATCAGAACGTCCATAGATTGCTATCCTCCGTCTGAGCAGTATGTAAAGTTGTTAACCATGTGAGAGAGACTATGCAAGAGGTCCAAAGACCTTAACCCCGCACCGGAGTAAAAAAATCAAAGGCGCTCAATCCTGCCGCGTCGCCGTCCCAAGCCTGTCTCTGTGCCCCAGCCCTTGCCGGAGGTGGGCCTGTTGCTCCGCCTCGGCCAGTTGCTTGAGCTTGTAAGCCGAATCCCGCAGCACCCCGTAAACCACGCCGCAGCCCGGATCATCCCGGACCGCATCGCCGCGGTCGGCCAGCCGGAGCATGCGTTCCGCCAGTTGCAGGGTCCTTTGCAGACATAGATCACCCGGGCCTGGCATCTGCTTAATCTCCCCGTAAATTCAAGAAATCACGCTATTGCCTAACCAAGATCCGTGCCAGGCCGCCGAGTTAATTTAACTAATAAATAATTCTTGTAATTTAAGCAGGTTGGCCCTTTTAGGAACTGGTCCGGGAAGAATCGTCGCGGCCGGGTGGCCGCGCCGGTGAGACAGGCCTGAGGCCAGGTCACGTCAGCAAAACTAAGGATTACCTGAAGAAAAAGGCCCGGGGCAGTGTCTCAGGTCGGCTCGTGAGACACAGATGTATCGTGAGACCGGAGGAAGCGGTAGAGAGTGGCCCGGCCCACGCCCAGGAGCCGGGCGGCCTTGGCCTTATTCCCGTCGCATTGCCCCAGGGCCGCCTGCACCGCCGGGGCCTCGAGCTTGGGCGCGGGGCCGGGCTTGGGGGAGCCCCGGCGCACCTCCGGCGGCAGGTCCGCCGGGCCGATGAGCTCTCCGCCACCCCGGGCCAGGGCGTAATGCACGACATTTTGCAGTTCCCGGACGTTGCCCGGCCAGGCGTATTGGCGCATCAGGGCCAGGGCCGCCGGGGCGAAACGGGCGGTCGGCTGGCCGCGCCGCGCGGCCAGACTGAGGAAGTGCTCCACCAGCAGCGGGATATCCTCCCGGCGGTCCCTGAGCGGCGGTAGCTGCAGCGGCACCACGTTGAGGCGATAGAACAGGTCCTGGCGGAAATTACCTTTTTCCACCTCCCGTTTTAAGTCCCGGTTGGTGGCGCTGATCACCCGCACGTCCACGGTCACGGTCTTTTCGCCTCCGACCCGCTCGAAAGCGCCGCTTTCCAGGACCCGCAGCAGTTTGACCTGCATGCCCTTGGGCAATTCGGCCACTTCGTCCAGAAAAATGGTGCCGCCGTGGGCCAGCTCGAAACGGCCCTTCTTATCCCGGATGGCCCCGGAGAAGGCCCCCCTGACGTGGCCGAAGATCTCGCTCTCCACCACGCCTTCCGGCAGGGCCCCGCAATTGACCGGCACGAAAGGGCCGCGGCTCCGCCGGCTCTCGCTGTGGATGGCGGCGGCCACCAATTCCTTGCCGGTGCCGGTCTCGCCGGTGAGCAGCACGGCGTAATCATTGACGGCCAACATCTTGATCTGTCTGAAAATTTGCACCAGCTTCGGGTCCCGGCCGACGAGGCCGGCGAAGCCGGGAAATTCCTCGGTCCAAAGCTTGAGCCCGGCCAGGCTGGTGATGTCCTGAAATGAGGCCAGGACGCCGATGAGGCCACCCTGCTCATCCGTCATGCCCACCACGGACATCCGAAGCTGCCGGGGCTCTCCCGCTTTGGTGACGATGTTAATGGGGTAGCTGATCCTGGTCCAGGCTTGGGGCGGGGCGCCGCAGAAGGAGCAGTGGCTGCCGCAAAAGGGGGCGCCGAAGGCCTCGTAGCAGTCCTTGCCCAGGACCTCGGCCTTGGCGTAGCCGGTGATCACTTCGGCGGCCCGGTTGAAGTAGAAAATCCGGCGGTCCTGACCATGGCCGATGATCCCCTCCTGGAGATGGTCCAGGATGTGCTCCAGGTGCTGCCGGGAGGCGGCCAGTTGTTCCAGGGACGAAGGCTTCATGCTAAACTCGGAATCATCCAGAATGCTTAAAAAATATCCCATCCAGGGAAAAATATCAAATTATCCTTCCAGGTTGGCCATGCTGATAGGACATCCGCGCATCTTTCGAGACTGACCGTTTGGTTTGGGTCCTCTTTCCCGAAATTATTTCACCACTCGCTTCCTTCTAGAGATGCTCTGGTTCAGAATGTCCCCTGCCTGGGAAAATATTTCCCATCGCCGCGCCGGGGCAGCCGGCTGCAGTTTCCAACCCCTTAAAGAAACTTTGGAAAATTGCTTGGGAGATTTGGCACAGAAATAGCAAATTAGATTTTGCTAACGTTTCTGAAAAATAATCGTTATTATTAATTCATCAGACATTGTGGGTAAATTCTGTAATCCTCCTTTGCTCCCCGGTTAAGGACGACATATAAGGGGTTTCGTATGTCCGAAAAAATATTGGGGTCGGTTTTGGTCGTAGGCGGAGGGATCGCCGGCATGCAGGCTTCTCTGGACCTGGCCAACTCGGGCTATTACGTCCACTTGGTCGAAAAGGGGCCGGCCATCGGCGGCACCATGGCCCAGCTTGACAAGACCTTTCCCACCAACGACTGCGCCATGTGAATTATCTCCCCCAAGCTGGTCGAGGTCGGCCGGCACGCCAACATCAAAGTCCACGCTCTTACCGAATTAATTGATGTCACCGGGGAACCCGGTAATTTCAGGGTCATCCTCGACCAACAAGCCCGCTTTGTCAACCTGGAGAAATGCACGGGTTGCGGCGAGTGCGTCAAGGTCTGCCCGGTAACCATCGAAGATGAATTCAACATGGAACTGGGCACCCGCCAGGCCATCTACCGCTCCTATCCCCAGGCGATCCCTTCGGGTTTTGCCATTTCCAAGCTGGACCGGGCCCCGTGCACCACGACCTGTCCGGCCCATATCAACGTCCAGGGGTATATCCAGCTCGTTAAGATGGGGAAATATAGCGAGGCCGTCAGGCTCATCATGGAGCGGGCCCCGATTCCCGGGACTCTGGGGCGTATCTGTCCCCATCCCTGTGAAGAGAAGTGCCGGCGGCAGGAAGTGGATGAACCCCTGGCCATCTCCGCCTTGAAGCGGTTCGCCGCGGACCAGGTGGATCTGGGGACCATCAACCCGCCCTTGGTAGAGGCCAAAAAGGAAAAGATCGCCATCATCGGCTCGGGCCCGGCGGGGTTGACCTGTGCCTATCACCTGGCCCTCCAAGGCTATCGGCCCACCATCTTTGAGGCCCTTTCCGAACCCGGCGGCATGCTCCGGGTGGGCATTCCCCAATACCGCCTGCCCCGGGAAGTGGTGAAAGCCGAGATCGACAACATCCTGCGCCTGGGGGTGGAACTCAAGCTCAATACGGCCCTGGGGAAGGACTTCACCCTGGATGACCTGTTTGACCAGGGGTACAAGGCCGTCTTCCTGGGGGTCGGCTGTCACAAAGGTCGGCCTTTGGGAATTCCGGGGGAGGAGCTGGACGGGGTCATGCAGGGGGTGGAGTTCCTGCGCCGCCACAACCTGGATCAGGAAATCACGGTGGGGAAGCGGGTCGCCGTGATCGGCGGCGGCAACGTCGCCCTGGACGTGGCCGGCGCCGCCCGGCGCTACGGCGCCACCGTGACCATCGTCTATCGCCGCTCCCGGGAAGAAATGCCCGCCCATGCCTGGGAAATCGACCAGGGGCTGTGCGAAGGCATAAAAATTCTTTATCAGGTGGCCCCCCTGGAAGTGCGGGCCGATAACGGCAAGGTCGAAACCCTCCTGTGCCAGCAGATGGATCTGGCGGAGCCTGACGATTCCGGGCGTCGCCGCCCCATCCCCATCGCCGGGGCCGAATTCGAACTGCCGGTGGACCTGGTGGTCGCGGCTATCGGTCAGGAGGCAGGGGCAGAGGTCATGAAAGATGCGGGCATCACCTTTTCCCGCCTGGGAATGATCGAGGTGGATGAAGTAACCTACATGACCTCCCGTCCCGGGGTCTTCGCCGCCGGCGATGCCTCCACCGGGCCCTGGATAGCCATCGAAGCGGTGGGCGGCGGCATCGAAGCCGCGGACTCCATTGACCGGTATCTCAAAGGCGAGGATATGTACACCGGCCGGGTCCGGGGTATCGCGGCGGCCCAACGCTGGCGGGAGATCCCCAAAGACGAGGAGGGCCGGCCCAGGGAAATTATGTCCACCCTGCCGCCGGAGGTTTCGTCCATCTGCTTCATGGAGGTGGCCCAGGGCTATAGCGAGGAGCAGGCCCGCTCCGAAGCGAAGCGCTGTCTCAACTGCGAAATCTGCTCCGAGTGCATGCAGTGCGTCACGGTCTGCCAGGCCGGCGCCGTAGAGCATGACCAACAACGCCAACTCGTTGACCTCGAGGTGGGGTCCATCATCCTGGCCCCGGGCTTCAAGACCTTCGACCCCAGCCACCTCGGAACCTATGGCTATGGCAAGTACCCTAATGTATACACCAGCATTGAGTTCGAGCGCCTCCTCAGTCCCGGCGGCCCAACCAACGGCCATATAACGCGGCGTTCCGACGACAAGGAGCCCAAAAAAATCGCCTGGGTCCACTGCGTCGGCATGCGAAGCGAACGGGAAGGCGAACACCCGTATTGCTCCAACTTCTGCTGCATGGCTTCGTTAAAGCAGGCGATCATCGCCCGGGAACATATCGGGCCTGACCTGGATATGGCCCTGTTTTTTATGGATATGCGCACGCCACGGAAGGACTTTGAAAAATACATGGTGCGCATCAAGGACCAGGGGGCCAGGCTGATCCGCTCCCGGGTGCATAGCGTGCAGCCCGTCGGCCAGGATGGTGACCTGGAGGTGCGCTACGTCACCGAAAACGGGGAGGTCCGGGACGAAATCTTCGATGCGGTGGTCCTGTCCGTAGGGATGGTTATTCCCCCCGCTACCGTGGATTTGGCTAAAAAGTTGGAGGTCCCGCTGAGTCCCAATAATTTCATTGAGACCAGTTGTTTCACTCCCACTACGACCTTGCGGGCGGGGATTTACTCGTGCGGTGCCTTCAACGGCCCCAAGGATATCCCCCAGTCGGTGATGGAGGGGAGTGCGGCGGCTGCCGCCGCGACCAGGCCCTTGACCACGGCCCGGGGCACCCTGATTACGGAGAAGGAATACCCACCCGAGATTATGGTGGCGGGAGAGGAGCCCCGCGTCGGGGTTTTCGTCTGCAACTGCGGCCTCAATATCGGCGGGGTGGCGGATGTTCCGGCCGTCGTGGAACGGGCCCGGAATATCCCCAACGTAGCCTATGCACAGGACAATCTCTTCAGTTGCTCCCAGGATGCCCAGGCCCAAATGGTAGAAATGATCAAGGAGCATAACCTGAACCGGGTGGTCGTGGCGGCCTGCAGCCCTTCGACCCACCAGCCCATTTTCCAAGATATGCTGCGGACCGCCGGCCTCAACAAATATCTTTTTGAGATGGCCAATATCCGCAACCAGTGCACCTGGGTGCACCAAAACGAACCTGATAAGGCCACGGCAAAATGCCAGGATCTGGTGAATATGGCGGTAGCCAAGGCTCGTCTGCTCCAGCCGCTGGAATACATCACCGTGGGCGTGGACCACACTGCCCTGGTGGTGGGCGGTGGCGTCAGCGGCATGACTGCGGCCCTGGCCCTGGCCGACCAGGGCTATAAGGTGCACCTGGTGGAACGCACCTACCGCCTGGGCGGCAACGCCCGGAAATTGCACACTACCTGGCGTGGCGGGCTGGTACGGCCACGCCTCGATGCCATGATCGATCGGGTCACGACCCACGACAACGTCGTCATTCATTTCGATGCCATGGTTACCGGGGTTTCCGGGGTGGTGGGGAACTTCACCTCAACCCTCTCCACCGGACAGGCCATCGATCACGGTATCGTCGTTATCGCCATCGGCGGCGTGCCCTATCGGCCGGAAGGGGAATACCTCTACAAACAGAATCCCAACGTCTTGTTGTCTCTGGACATGGATGTGGAGGTTGCCCAAAATACGGAGCGGCTGCAAAAGGCCGAGGCGGTGGCGTTCATCCAATGCGTCGGCTCCCGGAACGCGGAGCGCCCTTATTGCAACAAGGTGTGCTGCGCCCATTCCGTGGAAGAGGCCATCAAGTTGAAGGCCATGAAGCCGGAGATGGATGTCTATATCCTCTACCGGGATATCCGGACTTATGGGGAACGGGAACTGCTCTACCAAAAGGCCCGGGAAATGGGGGTGGTCTTCATCCGGTACATTCTGGCTGAACCGCCCCGGGTGGAAGAAGCTGGCGGCCGTCTGCAGATTACGGTGAAGGATCAGGTCCTGGAAAGGCCGGTGCATCTCAATGTGGACCTCCTGGTCCTGGCTACCGCCATCATCCCGCATCAAAATGCGCCTCTGGCCGAACTCTATAAAATCCCCCTAAACGCTGAAGGTTTCTTCACCGAGGCCCACGCCAAGATCAGGCCGGTGGAGGCCTCCACTGAGGGGATTTACCTGACCGGGCTCTGCCATTACCCCAAGCCCATCCAGGAATCCATCGCCGAGGCTCTGGCCTGTGCTTCCCGGGCCAACACCGTGTTGTCCAAGGACTTCTTGTTGATGGACTCCATCATTTCCAACCCCATTGACGAGAATTGCGACGGCTGCGCCTTCTGCGTCGACACCTGTCCGTTCCACGCCATCACCCTAATCGAATACATGAAAGGCGGCGAGATCAAGAAGGCCATCGAAGTCAACGCTATCCAGTGCAAGGGCTGCGGCTCCTGCATGGCCACCTGCCCCAAACAGGGCATCTTCGTGGCCGGCTTTACCCCGGAACAACTGGGCGCCCAGGTGGAGGCGGCCCTGGGGTTGATTTAACCGTAGGGGCGGACCCGGTGTCCGCCCCGGCTCGTTTAACCTTGGGGGGCGCACCTGGGTGCGCCCGACAACGCGTATCAGCAAAGAGGGTTCGAAGCAATGGCAGACCAATACGAACCGCTAATCATCGCCTTCTGCTGCAACTGGTGTTCCTATGCCGGGGCCGACCTGGCAGGCGTCTCCCGCCTCCAGTATCCCCCTAACGGCCGGGTCATCCGGGTCATGTGCTCCGGCATGGTGCACCCCAACCTGGTCATCGACGCCCTCACCAAGGGGGCCGACGGCGTCCTGGTCTGTGGGTGACACCTGGGCGAATGTCATTACCTGGAAGGTAATAAAAAAGCCCAGAACCGAGCGGAAGGAATTGAGATGATGCTGGAAGACTTCGGCCTGGAGCCGGAGCGCTTCCGGATTGAGTGGATCGCCTCTTCGGAGGCCCAAAAATTCGCCGACGTCATGACTGAGATGACCGAGGCCCTACGGGCTTTGGGCCCGAGCCCATACAGCACCAGGGGATAACGTGGGGGCGGTTCTTGAACCGCCCCTGCATGTTTTTTAGAGTGAGGCAAAAGAAAATGACCGTACCATTGGCCAAAAAAGTCGACGGCAAAAAATTCATGTGGGACGGCGGGACTTATGAGAGCCCCGAGGCGGCCCAACAAGTCATGGAGGACTACGCCAAGGACGGATTCGAGGTGCAGATGGTGGAAGAGGCAGGCCAGTTCCTGGTCTATTCCCGCCGGCTGGCCACGGTGCAAGCCGCAGAATAACGGCAAGGGCAGCTTCAGGTAGCAGCGAGTCCGGGCTGACCGCTGACTGCTGGGGCTTAATAAAGGAGGGATAGAGATGGCGGTAAAAGTAGTGGAGGACTGGTTGAACGCTTGCTCCGGTTGTGAGATCTCCATCCTCAATATTGGAGATGCACTTCTGGATATATTGCCCCAACTAGAATTTGTCCACATGACGGCCCTGGTCGACCACAAGTTCTTTGGCCAGCTGGGCGATGGCACGGCCATGGACATTCCTGAGGCCGTGGTGGGCATCGTTTCGGGCGGCGTTCGTAACGCAGAGATGAAACACGAATTAGAAGAGATCCGGAAGAAAGTCAAATTTCTCATCTCCTTGGGCAGTTGCGCCTGCTACGGTGGGGTGCCGGCCCAGGCCAACATGTGGAAAAATGAAGAGACCTTTGAGAAAGTTTTCCGCCATTGCGTGACCACCGAGCCCGCCCCCGACCCGAAAGATCCCAGTGTGCCTGAATGGACGCCCACGTGTATGGCGGTGGACGAGGTCGTCAAGGTGGACATTTACATCCCCGGATGTCCGCCGCACCCCGACTGGATTGCCGAAGCCATCACCGCCCTCTTGGAGGGCAAGACCGCCTGGAGTCTGCCGGAGCGCAGCGTCTGCGACACCTGCCCGGTGATTCGGGAACAGAAGTCCGGCGGTGGTCCCGTCAAGCGCTGGCTGCAGAACATGGAATTCAACCCCGAAGAGGGCCTGGAGAAGATGCGCTGCATCAACGAACAGGGGTTCCTCTGCATGGGCCCGGTTACTCTGGCGGGTTGCGCCGGCAAGACCGGGGTGCCGCGGTGCATCCAGGCCCGGACCCCGTGCCGGGGCTGCTTCGGCCCCATCCGCAAGGGGGCCCGGCCCATGGTGGAAATGATGGGCGCCCTGACCTCGGTAGGACTGGATCCCAAATCCCTGGTGGATCGTCGGGCCATGATGAACCGTTACATCGGCGGCCATGGTTTTCTGACGGTGCTGCCGGCCCGGCCGGCAAGATGAGGAGGAGATAAGCATGGGCAAAGTGATCAATATTCAGCCGGTAACCCGGATCGAAGGTCACGCCAAGGTGGTCATCACCTTGGATGACGCCGGCAATGTCGCTGATACCAAGTTCCACGTCCAGACCTTGCGCGGCTTTGAAAAATTCTGCGAAGGCCGCCCCGTGGAGGAAATGCCGCGGACGGTCTGCCACATCTGCGGTATCTGCCCCTGGGCCCATCACCTGGCTTCCGCTAAGGCCGCGGATGCCTGTTACGGGGTCACGCCGCCGCCGGCGGCGGTGAAACTGCGCCGCCTGATGCAGAGCATCGCCTACGTCAGCGACAAAATTCTGCACTTTTACTTCCTCGCGGCCCCGGACTTCGTCATCGGCCCGGACGCCGACTACTCGGTGCGCAACGTCGTGGGCATCGTCCAGGCCGCCCCGGACATCGCCAAGCAGGTGGTGCACATGCGGCACCTGGGGGCTCAAATCCTGGAGCACTTTGCCGGGCGGGCCATCCATCCCACCTTTGCCGTGCCGGGGGGCGTGAGCAAACCCATGACCGAGGCCGATCGCCAGTATACGCTGCCCCTGGCCCAGGAGATGTTGGAGTTCTCCAAGTTCTCCATCAAGTTCGCCAAGGACAACGTCTTCCCCAAATATATTGACGCCATTAAGTCCATCGGCGTCATCAAGGTGGGGTATCTGGGGACGGTCACCGACGACGGGGCTCTCGACTTCTACGACGGCAAGCTCCGGTTGATGAAGCCCGACGGCTCCTACGACGATTTCGCTTACGACCAGTACGTGGATTACATCGGCGAGTGGGTGGAGCCCTGGTCCTACCAGAAGTTTCCCTATGCCAAGAAGTGGGGCAAGCTGAGCCTGGACCTGGATAACCCCACCGGGGTCTACCGCACCAATTGTCTGGCCCGCATCAACGTGGCCGACAAGATGGGCACCCCCCTGGCCCAGCAGGAACTGGAAGAGTTCCGGGCGGCCTTCGGCCGGCCGGCCCATTACACCCTGCTGTACCATTACGCCCGCCTCATCGAGCTCTTGCAGTGCGCCGAGGAGGCGGTGGAGCTCCTGAACGACCCGGAGATCACCAGCAAGGACATCCGGGTGCCGATTACGCCCAGGGCGGCCCGAGGGATTGGTTGCGTGGAGGCGCCCCGGGGCACCCTGATCCACGACTATGAATGTGACGCCAACGGCCTGATCACCAAGGTGAATCTGATCGTCGGCACCACCCACAACAACGCCGCCATCAACATGTCGGTGAATCAGGCGGCCAAGCTCTGCATCAAGGAAGGCAAATATGACCAGGGAGCCTTGAACAAGGTGGAAATGGCCATACGCGCCTACGATCCGTGACTGAGCTGCGCCACTCACCGCCTGGATGGCGGTCTTGCCATGGAAATGACCATCACTGATGCCCAGGGCAACGTGATCGAGACCTTGAAGAATTAGCGGCTAGCTCCCAGCTGTTTGCGGTTAGCCCTTCACCGGAGCCACAGGATATTAATCTTGCGGCTCCGTTTTTTTTGGCAGGATGGCAAGGATCTGGGGCCTGAGGGCTCAGCTTACCGGTCTGCAGCCACCACAGCCCCAGCGGCTAGAAATGGTCCCCAAAAATACAAAGGGTTACGGTCTGAAACCGTAACCCCTGGAAATCTGTGGTAGGCACGCGGGGATTTGAACCCCGGACCCCTACCGCGTCAAGGTAGTGCTCTCCCCCTGAGCTACGTGCCTGTATGATTTCATATAACCCGCAGCCCGGCTCTCGTCAAGAGGATTATTGGCGGCCCTTTCCGGCCCTGGACAGACCTTGACAAGACCAGCCTTTAACTGTTAGATTATCCAGATATTTTCGCATCACTGGAGGAGGGCCGATGACCTTTCAGGAATTGCTCATCACCCTGCAGCGCTTTTGGGCGGATAAGGGTTGCCTCATCGGGCAGCCTTACGATATCGAGGTGGGGGCCGGCACCTTCAACCCCGCCACCCTGCTGCGGGCCCTGGGGCCGGAGCCCTGGAACGTGGCCTACGTCGAGCCCAGCCGTCGGCCCACCGACGGCCGCTACGGCGAGAACCCCAACCGCCTGCAGCACTATTACCAGTACCAGGTGATCATGAAGCCCTCCCCCAAGAATATCCAGGAACTCTATCTGGACAGCCTGCGGGCCATCGGGCTCGATCCCCTGGACCACGACATCCGCTTCGTCGAGGACGACTGGGAATCCCCCACCCTGGGGGCCTGGGGCCTGGGCTGGGAGGTCTGGCTGGACGGCATGGAGATCACCCAGTTCACCTACTTCCAGCAGGCCGGCGGCATCGACCTCTACCCGGTGAGCGTCGAACTTACCTACGGCCCGGAGCGCATCGCCATGTACCTCCAGGGAGTGGAGAGCGTCTACGACCTGGAATGGACCAAGGGCGTCACCTACGGCGACGTGCATCACCGGGGCGAAGTGGAGCACTCCATCTATAATTTCGAACAGGCCGACGTGGACATGCTCTTCAAGCTCTTTTCGCATGTACGAGGCGGAAGTCCATCCGCATCGCCGGCCTGGGGCTGGTTCTGCCGGCCTACGACTATTGCCTGAAATGCTCCCATACCTTCAACCTGCTGAACGCCCGGGGCGCCATCAGCGTGGCGGAGCGCAACAGCCTCATCGGCCGGGTGCGCAACCTGGCCAAGCTCTGTGCCGAAGGCTTCTTGAAGCAGCGGGAAGAGATGGGTTTTCCATTATTGAAAAAATAGCTGTAGGGTGCGCACTGCGCACCATTTAAAGCTGACCGCTGATAGCTGACAGCTTCTAAACGAGGACAACCATGGGAAGCGAACTGTTAATGGAGATCGGCACGGAGGAGATTCCGGCCCGTTTTCTGCCGCCAGTGATGCAGGAGATGGCGGACATATTGCGCAAAAGGCTGGAGCAGCAGCGGCTCGCGGTGGGCGAGATCGTCACCTGGGCCACGCCCCGGCGTCTGGCCCTGGTGGCCCGGGACTTGGCCGCGGGCCAGGCGGTGGCGGTGCAGGAGATCATCGGCCCCCCCAAGGCCAAGGCCTTTGACGCCCAAGGTTCGCCCACGCCCGCCGCCCTGGGATTTGCCAAGGCGCAAGGCGTGGCGGTAACCGATCTGGTGGAGGTGGACACCCCCCGGGGGGTCTACCTGGCGGTGAGCAAGAGCGCCGCCGGCCGCGCCACCGCCGAAATGCCTGCCCGAAATCCTGCCGGAGTTCATCCTGGGCCTGAGCTTCCCCAAGTCCATGCATTGGGGCAGCCTGCAGGTCACCTTCGCCCGGCCCATCCACTGGGTCCTGGCCCTGTTTGACGGCCAGGTGGTGCCCTTTAGCGTGGCGGACGTGACCAGCGGGCCGCTGACTTACGGCCATCGCTTCCTGGGGCCTCAGGCCGTCACGGTCCAGGATGCGGCTTCTTACGTTGCTGCCCTGCAAAAAGCCCACGTCATCGTCGACCCGGCGGCCCGCCGGGCACACCTGGAGGCGGAGCTGGCCCAGGCCGCGGCCGGGGTGGGCGGCGAGGTGGTGCCCAACCCGGGGTTGCTGGAAGAGAATATCTTTCTGGTGGAGTATCCCTCGGTGGTGGTGGGCAGCTTCGACCGGAAATTCCTGGCCCTGCCCGACGAGGTCCTCATCACCTCCATGCGGGAGCACCAGCGCTATTTTTCCCTCCGAGGCCAGGACGGCAAGCTGTTGCCGCATTTCATCGCGGTGAATAATACCTTGACCCGGAATCCCGACGTGGTGCGCCAGGGCCATCGAGCGGGTGCTCCGGGCCCGCCTCAGCGACGCCATGTACTTCTTTCAGGTGGACTCGAAGGTGCCCCTGGAAAACCGGGTGGAGGCCCTGAAAGGGGTGATGTTCCATTCCCTGCTGGGCACCTCTTTTGAGAAGATGGAGCGCTTCCGGGAACTGGCGGCCGCCCTGGCCCGCCGGCTGGCCCCGCAGTTGGAAGACCAAGGTGCGCCGGGCCGCCACTCTGGCCAAGGCGGACATCACCACCGAGATGGTGGGCGAGTTCCCCAGCCTCCAGGGGGTCATGGGCGAGAAATACTCCCTGCTCACCGGCGAGGACCCGCAGGTGGCCACGGCCCTGTTCAGCCATTACCTGCCCCGCCACGCCGATGACATCCTGCCTGGAGACTTGGTGGGCGCCCTGGTGGGCCTGGCCGACCGGCTGGATACCATCTGCGGCTTCTTCGGCGTGGGCCTGAACCCCACCGGCACCGCCGACCCCTATGGTCTGCGGCGCCACGCCCTGGCCATCATTCGCCTCCTGCGCAGCCAGAAGTTGCATCTCGACCTGCCGCAGGTCGTCTCGGAGAGCCTGGAGCTGCTCCAGCCCAAGCTCAGTCGCACCCCGGAAGCGACCGCCCTGGAAGTGCTGGACTTCTTGCAGACCCGGCTGCAACACCTGCTGCTGGCGGAAGGCTTCGGCCAGGAGACCGTGGCCGCGGTCCTGGCGGCCGGCGGCGGCGATCTGGTGGCGGCGGTGGACAAGGTCCAGGCCCTGGAAGAGATTCGCCAAAGCCCGGATTTCCCCGCCCTGGCGGTGGCCTTCAAGCGGGTGATCAACATCTCCCGGGGGGCCGAAGCCGGCCAGGTGGACGAATTGCTGCTGGAATATCCGGAGGAGCGGCTGCTCCTGGAGGCCGCTGCGCTGATGGAGAGCGAGGTGGCCGTCGCCCTGGAGCAGGCCGATTACCCCGCGGTCTGCAAGGCCCTGGCCAATCTCCGCGGCCCGGTGGACGCCTTCTTTGAGAAGGTCATGGTCATGGCCGAAGATCCGCGGGTGCGCCGCAACCGCTTGAGCCTGCTGGCCCGCATCAGCGCCACCTTCTTGCAGATGGCCGACTTCTCCCGGATCACCACCGCGTAACATGGGCCGCTGGTTCCGCCGTCAAGATAAAGACCGGAAAAAGTCCCGGGCGGACCGCGAGGCCGCCCTGGAAGAGAGCCAGGCCGCGGCCGTTGAGGCCCCGGAGCCGGTCGAAGCCGAACCCGCCGAGCCCGGCCCGCCGGATTTAGCCGAGGAAACTCCCACCGAACTCCCGGAAGAAGCCCCCGAAGCACGCCGCGGCTTTTTCGCCCACTTCCACAAGACCAGGCCGCCCGCAGACGCGGCGGTTCCCGAAGTGGAGCCCGTAGATGAGGGGGCCTCGCCAGCCCCGCTCGCAGCCTCCTGTGCTGAGGCCCTGGTCCTGCAGCAGGCTGCCCTGGAAGCCGAAGAAGACGTAGCGGGCTTTAAACCCGCCCCTACACCACCAATCGAGGCCGCCGGGGAACCGGAAGCCGAGGCGGCGGAGCCCCGTAGGGGCATGTTCCGGCGCCTGCGGGAGCGCCTTAGCCGCACCCGGGACACCCTGGCCGGCGGTCTGGACCGCCTCCTCAACGGCCACAAAGAAGTGGACGCTCTCCTCCTGGAGGAGTTGGAGGAGTTGCTGATCACCGCCGACATCGGGGTGGAGACGACCCTGTTTCTCATCCAGGCCTTGTACGAAAAATTGCGCCGCCGGGAGTTGGGGGACGTGGAACGCCTGAAGGCCGCTCTGAAGGCCGAAATGGTGGCCCTGCTCGCGGCGCCGCCGCCGCCGGAAATCACGGCCCGCCCCTGGGTGGTGCTGGTGGTGGGCATCAACGGCGTGGGCAAGACCACCACCATCGCCAAGCTGGCCCGCCAGGCCCGGCTCCAGAATCTCAGCCCCATGCTGGTGGCCGCCGACACCTTCCGGGCCGCGGCGGTGGAGCAGTTGGAAATTTGGGGCGAGCGGGTGGGTGCTCCGGTCATCAAGCAAAAGACCGGGTCCGACCCCGCCGCGGTGGTCTTTGACGGCCTGGCCGCGGCCCAGGCCCGGGGCGTGGATCTGGTCTTCGTCGATACCGCCGGGCGGCTCCATACCAAGGTGAACCTGATGGAAGAGTTGAAGAAGATCCACCGCACCGCGGTCAAGAAGCTCCCGGGCGCCCCCCACGAGGTTTATCTGGTCCTGGACGCCACCACCGGCCAGAATGCCTTGAGCCAGGCCCGCCTCTTCCACGAGGCCGTCGGCCTCACCGGCCTCATCCTTACCAAGATGGACGGCACCGCCAAGGGCGGTGTGGCCCTGGGCGTGGTCCACGAAACCGGTATCCCGCTGCGCTACATCGGGGTAGGGGAAGGCATGGAGGACCTGCGTCCTTTCGACGCCGAGGCCTTCGTGGAGGCCATCCTGGGCTGAAATAACGAGGTATTATCCAAATATCCCCAAAATAGTCGCCGGAAAATAATCCTAATCCTGTTATATAAAGTACCTGGCGATGGGTACTTAAGGCTTTCGGACTTGCAAATATCCTCGCTGCAGAGCAGAGATTTCCTGTGGTACTGGCTGCCGCCCCTGGCCTGGTGCGGGGCGATGCTGCTCATGTCCGGCGACCTGGGGTCGGCCAAAAATACCGGAAGCATCCTGGAATGGCTGCTGTCCTGGTTTCCACCCCTGAGCCCGGCCCAGTTTAAATTGATGCACTTCTATGTGCGCAAAACCATCGGCCACTTCGGGAATTACGCCTGTCTCTATTTTTTATGGTTTCGGGCCTGCCGCGGCCAATTGCGCTGGACCTCGGGGCGGGCCTTCTTTTTGGCCATCGGCGTCTGCCTGGTGATGGCCCTGATGGACGAAGGACATCAAGCTTTGTTTGCCTCCCGCACCAGCAGCCTGAGGGACGTGGGCCTGGATCTGAGCGGGGCCGCTACCGCGGCCCTGGTTACCTGGATTATCTGGCCGTACCGGCTTAGGCCGCTGGCCGAAAAATAACTTTTCTGACCCATCTCCAAACACATAAGCCGTGGCCTTCCCTTGAATTATTCCAGCAGAAATTATATCTTAAGCTTTTTAAGGAACATGGTTTTCCGCCGGCTCTCGCCCTGGCGGGCGCCGGCCGATGCGTTGAACGGCCGCCTGGAGCGGTCAAATTTCCAAGGCGTAGACAGATATCTTATGACCCTATCAGTCAGTCTTCCAAATGACGGCCACCGTCGGCCTCAGGCCACCGTCCCGGCCTGCCGCCGCTTCCTCCTGATGGCACTCCTGCTGGCCATCTGCCTGGGCCTGGCTCAGAATCTGCGGGCCCAGGAGAGCCCCAACCTCTTCAACCAGGTGGTGGAACATAAGTTGGGCAACGGCCTCAAGGTGCTCCTCCTCAAGGAGAGCCGGGCTCCCATCATTACTGTCCAGCTCTGGTATCGGGTGGGCTCCCGTAATGAATGCCTGGGCAAGACCGGCATCTCCCACCTCAGCGAACACATGATGTTCAAAGGCACCGCCAAGTACGGACCCAAGTATCTTTTCCCGGGAAGTGCAGAAGGTCGGGCGGCTCGGATAACGCCTTTACCAGCCGGGATTATACCGCCTACTTTGAAACCGGCCCCAAGGATCAGCTTAAACACTGGCTGGAGATGGAAGCCGACCGCATGAAGGGCATCAACGTTGACGAAAAGGACTTCGAGTTGGAGAAAAAGGTGGTCATCGAAGAGCGGCGCCTGCGCACCGAAGACGACCCCGGCAGCTTCATGCAGGAAGCCGCCATGGCCGCCACCTTCGAGGCCCACCCCTACCAGTGGCCGGTGATCGGCTGGCTCCACGACATCGAGAGCATCTCCCTGGAGGATTATCAGAATTATTACCACCGCTATTATCTGCCCAACAACTGCACCCTGGTGGTGGTAGGGGACATCGAGCCCCAAGGAGGCCTTGACGGAGATCGAAGCCACTTTCGGGGATTTGCCGGCCGGGCCGGAGCCCCCCAAGGTGACCGCCAAGGAGCCGCAGCAATATGGGCGAACGCCGGGTGGAGGTGCATCGGGAGGCGCAGTTCCCCAATATCTTGCATGAACTACCACGTCCCCAACTGGCAGAGACCCGGACGCCTATCCCCTGGAGTTGCTCACCCGCATCCTCTCCCAGGGCCGTAGCTCCCGTCTCTATCACGATCTGGTTTATAAGCAGAAAGCTGGCCCTGGAGGTCGGGGCGGATTACAACCTGGACTCCACTCGATCCCTATCTTTATGATCGCTAGGGCCAACCCATGCCGGGCAAGACCGTGGCCCAATTGGAGGCGGCCCTGGACGCAGAGATCAAGAGGATGCAAACCGAGTTGGTGGGGACGCCGAGACTGCAAAAGGCCAAAAATCAGGCCGCGGCCTCATTTTACATGTCCATGGATTCCATCTTTTACCGGGGCATGCTGCTGGGCAGAACCGAAACTGTGGCCCATTGGACCTTGCTGAAGGAATTCATTCCCAAGATTCAGCAGGTGACCGCCGAAGACAGATCCGGCGGCGTGGCCAAAAAATATTTGGTGCCCGAAAACTGCACCGTGGGCATCCTGGTGCCGGTAAAGACCGGCAAGCCCGAGGCGGCCATTTCCATCCGACCGGAGAAATCAGTAAGAGAATTTCTGCTGTTTCCGGGAGGATGTGGCCCGTTGTTTAAATGCTTATTTAATCAGGATTACTTTCCATGGTGCAAAAAGTGCTCAAAAATTCGCATTGAGGCCTGGGTGCCGTCATCGGCGTCCTGTCTGGTATTTATGCAGTACCGGCTCTGGCGGCTCGGGCCGGCGAGCCGCCGAGGTCCTGGGGGTGCGGGAGAAACTGCCCAACGACCTGGTGTGGCTCTTTTCCCAACAGACCGGGCTGCCCCTGGTCACCCTGCAACTGATCATCAAGGCGGGCGACGCTGGAAGAACCCCAGGGGAAGGAGGGTCTGGCCAACCTGACGGCCTCCCTGCTCTCAATGGCACCAAAGTCCAGCGCCACCCAGATAGCCGAAGAACTGGATTTTATGGGGGCGCACCTCACGGCCGCGGGGGGCGACGATTTTGCCACGGTGAGCCTGACCGTGTTAAAGAAGGATTTGGGGCCCGGCCTGGATCTGTTCAAGGATATTTTGCTTGAACCCCACCTTCGCCAGCGGCCGAGATGCAAGCGGAAAGTGAGCCAGTTTAAGGCGGCCCTGGAGAGCGAGGAAGATGAGCCCATGGTGGTGGCCACGCCGACCTTTGCCAAGGACCTCTACGGCTACTTTCCTTACGGCCATCCGGTGATGGGCACGCCCGGGGGCTTGTCGGCCATCACCCGCAAGGACCTGGCGGAATTTCACCGGACCTATTATCGCCCCAATAATGCCGTGCTTGGCCCTGGTGGGGGATTTGACCCAGGATGAGGCCCGCCAGTGGGTGACCAAAACCTTCGGGAGCCTGGGCTGCGACGCCCGATCCCGGCGGCCAAGCTGCCGCCATTCCGCCCCTGACGCAACGCCAGGAGGTGGTCATCGATAAGGATATCAGCCAGGCCAATATCGTCCTGGGTAATCCTGGGCATCACCCGTAAGAACCCGGATTTTTATGCCTTCCAGGTGATGAATTACATTCTGGGGGGCGGGGGTTTTGCCTCCCGGCTGATGGATGATATCCGGGTGAATCGGGGCTTGGCCTACAGCGTCACCAGCGCGTTTTGCTCCGGGGCTGGAACCCGGTCCCTTCGCCGTGGCCCTGGAGACCAAAAACGCCAGCTGCCGCGGAGGCCATCCACCAGGTAGTGGCGCAGACTCAAACGCATGCATGACCCAGCCGGTGAACACCCGAGGAACTGAAAGACGCCAAGTCTTATTTGATCGGCAGTTTCTCCCGGAAGATGGATTCCATGTCCAAGCGGGCCTGGCTTTTGGGCTATGTGGAGGTCTACGGCCTGGGGCTGGATTACCCCTGGCGATATCCGGAACTCATCCAGCACCTGACGCCCGCGGATATCCAGAAAGTAGCGGAAAAATATATCCACCCCGAAAAATATCTCCTGGTAATCGTGGGGAAGAAGTCGGCCATGACGTCTTTGACCGGGTCCAGCGCCCAGCCAGAAAAAAGAGGAGAAGAAAGATGAAAAAAGCAGTCTCATAATTAGTCTCATATTGGTCTGGGGCTTTGCTGGGTCTGGGACCATGGGGTTCGACCCCGCAGCCGTCATGGGCCCAGGCAGCCAACTCCAGCCCAGGCCCAGGCCCCCACCTACCTGGCCCCGGATACCTTTGCCAAACTGGCCAAGGAAGTCTCGGCGGGCCGTGGTCAATATCAGCACCGAGAAAGTGGTGAAGAACCAGATCCAGGAATATTTCGGCCAGGGTCAGAAGCAGGACCGGGACGGGAACCGGGACCGGGACCGCGATTTGGTCCGGAAAGTGCCCTTCGGGCCCGAAGGGCCTTCCGGGATTTCCGGGATTTCTTTGATAAGTTCTTCGGGCAAATGCCCAAGAGCTTCAAGACCCGCAGCCTGGGTTCCGGCTTTATCATCGACCCCAACGGTCTGTGGTGACCAATAACCACGTGGTGGAGGGCGCCGAAAAGATCAAGGTCAATTTGGTCGGCGGCAAGGAATACAAGGCCACCATCAAGGGCCGGGACCCCAAGACCGACCTGGCCCTGATCCAGATCGTCAACCCGCCGGCGGACCTGCCGTTTCTTGAAGCTGGGAGATTCCGACGCCATTCAGGTGGGAGATTGGGTTTTGGCCGTGGGCAATCCCTTTGGCCTGGGCCATACCGTCACCCAGGGGATTATCAGCGCCAAGGGCCGGGTCATCGGCGCCGGCCCTTATGACAACTTCCTCCAGACCGACGCCTCCATCAACCCCGGCAACAGCGGCGGGCCCCTCCTCAACCTCAAAGGTGAGGTGGTGGGCATCAACACCGCCATCCTGGCTAGCGGCCAGGGCATCGGCTTTGCCACCCCCAGCAATATGGCCAATTCGTGATCCCGCAACTGGGAACAAGGGCAAAGTGATCCGGGGGATGATCGGGGTCCAGGTCCAGAACGTCACCCCGGAATTGGCCAAATCCTTCGGCATGTCCGAACCGCAAAGGCGCCCTGGTGGCCGAGGTCAGTCCCGGACTCGCCGGCGGCCAAAGCCGGCATCCACCGGGGTGACATCATCATCGAATTCAACGGCCACCCCATCCACGAAATGAATGAATTGCCCCGCCTGGTGGCGGATACTGCCCCGGGGACCAAGGCCACGCTCAAGGTCCTGCGGGAGGGCAAGGAAAAAGACCTTCACCTGACCATCACCGAACTCACGGAAGAGAAGCAGACCGCCCAGGCCAAAGAAGAAGGGGCCGGTGAAGAGGCTCCCCTGGGCATGGTGGTGAAGAATATCGACCCCAACCTGGCCCAACACTTCCGCCTCCGGGATAACAAAGGCGCCCTGGTGGTGGGGGTGGAGCAGGGCAGCGTGGCCGCGGACGCCGGCATCAGACCCGGCGACCTCCTGCTGGAGGTCGATGGCCAGGTGATCGGCACTGCCAAGGACTTCATGACCGCGACCTCAAAGCTGAAGAAGGAGTCTACCGTCCGCTTCCTGATCAAGCGCCAGGGCCGCACTCTGTACCTGACCTTGGAAGTGCCCAAGTAACCACCAAAAAATCTTCCGTCTGTTTAGGGGGGAACTCTGCTTCCCCCCTTCCTGGTTCCCGGCCGGCAGCGGCTTTTTTGGGTGCCTGACTGGTCAGGCGGAGATAGAAAAAGGGCCGACGGCAGGAGCCGCCGGCCCTTGATTGCTAATCAGTGAGAAAAATCATCCCGGCCCGGGCTGGACGTGCCAAGCCCGGGGACCGCAGCTATTGCTTCTCGATGACCACCAGGGTCTTGTCGTTCACCAAGGGATAAATCTCTTCCAGATCATGGTTCATCAGGGAGACACAGCCGTGGGTCCAATTGACGCCATCCAGGTTTCTGGACGGGTCCTCGGTGCCGTGGATGCCCACCATGCCCCCGATATCGGCATCCGGCGGCACACGCCCGGCCTGCTTAGCCCGGGAGAATTTCAGCCAGTCATGGTTGTTGGGATAGTCCAACCACATGAAGTAATCCCACCTGCCGTGGGGATACTTGGCCCGGATGTGATAAACGCCCTCGGGAGTGCAAGTATCACCCTGGCATAACTTGTCGTTGTATGGATCGTTACCCAGGACCACCGAATAGGTCTTAAGAGGAGTGAGTCCCTGATAAAAAGTGAGTTTACGGCTGAGCTTGTGAACCACGATTACGGTGGGTTTGGCGCCGTTGCCGTTGTAGCCGTTCTTGGCCAATAAGCCCGACAGATACTTTTGCTCCGGCGTCAGGTTGGTCTGTGGCGGCTCATACATCGGCAGCGGTTGATCCAGGGCAACGGCGGCCACGGGCATCTCCGGGGCCCCGGCACACCCCGCCGCCACCAGCAGCAGCAAAATGAGCAAGATGCATCCCCAGTAACGCATATTTTGTCATCCTCCCCCGGTTAGGTCATAGAACGTAACCGAGCGATACTATAGCACGGCTAATACAGTATGACAAGTAAAGTTTTGCTGCCCTAATAATGTTTTTCTGATATCGGACGATCATGCATCTCATTATTGACGGCTACAACGTAATTCGCCAATCCCTCGAACTGCAACTCCTGGACGCCCGGGAACTGGAAGCCGGACGCCTGGCCCTGTTGGCGCGGCTGACGCCTTACCGGGAGCGCAGCCATCATCAGATCACCGTGGTCTTCGACGGCTGGTTGGGAGGCGACCTGCATGAGACCCGGGACCGGCAGGGCAGCATCCAAATTATCTACTCCCGCCGGGGCGAAAAGGCCGACGAGGTCATCAAGCGTCTGCTGACCGCGGAAAGGCAGCGGGCCGTGGTGGTCACCTCCGACCGGGAGATCCAGGCCTGGGCCCAGGGGGTGGGAGCCACCTATATTCCTGCCCCTCAATTCGAGGTGCAGTACCTGTTGGCCCCGGCGCTTGAGCCCGGGGAGGAGTCGGAAGCAACCGGATCCCGCCGTCTCAAAAAGGGTCCGGCCCACCGCCTGCCCAAGCAAGAACGCCGCCGGCAGCAGCGCTTGAAGAAGCTGTAAAATTTGCTGGGCGGATGGGCAGTGTTGGCGGGGCCGTCGGGCAGTCTGCCCCGGACCACCGAAAATCAAAGCCGGGAAGGAGCTAAGCCCTTCCCGGCCTCAAGGTCTCCGGCCCTCAGGCCGGGTTTAACAGATTAAGGTAATCAGCCTTCCCCAGGTTACTTCGTTTCCGGCTGAGACTTTTCCACCGGGGCGCCACACTTCTCAGTTTTGCCCTCCTTGGCTGCCTTCTTCGCCGCTTTCTTGGCTGCCTTGGTGGTTTCCTTCTTGGCTTCGCCGGGTTTTACCGCTTCTTTGCCGGTTACGGGCTTGGAAACTTCCGGTTTGGCGGCTTCGGGTTTGGCCGCCGGGGTCTGGACCGCGGTGCTTTCCTGCTTCACTTCGGGCTTGGCCGGGGTCTGGGTGGTCTGCGCCAGGCCGGCAGAGGTCAGGCCCAGGGCGAAAATGGCGGCGGATATGGTGGTGACAACTTTCCTCATGGTATTCGGTTCTCCTGTTTGGTTGATCTCGCCCACGGCGATTTCCTCTATAGAATGCATCAGGCTTGCCAATTTTACTAAGCCGGCCATATTTTATATATCATTGAATTTTAAGGACATTTTTCTTTCGAGCCCTGACCGGCGGCAACTATTTTTTTCTAAAAAAACCCGCGGTCTAAATTTGAGAGGAGGGGTGCGTAGGCGAGATTTTTCTTCTCAACTTGATAATCGCGGACTAAGGGGGGCTTTTATTGCCTGAGAATTACCAGGTTAAGATTGGTAGCCCGGCCATTTAACTGGAGGATATCATTGAATATTGGCGAATTAAGGCTTTCCCGTTGGAGTAATTACACCTTTAAAAAAATTCATTTCCTGCCGACCAGCAGAAACACGCTGAATTCCCTTTGGCCTCCGCCGGTGACCTCCTTGATTACGGTGGCCGCCGTCGTCGCCCGAACCTGGCGAAAGCCGGTCTTCTCCAAAAGCGCCTGCAGGCGCTCGCGCCCAAAACCGCAATGAAAAACCCCGCGGTGGTCAGCGTGGAACGAGCCGTCTTCCGTATCCAGGTCGGCGACGGCCAGCCGGCCTCCCGGCAGCAGGAGATCGAACCATTCCCGGAGCAACGCCGCGGTATCTTCGACATGGTGCATGGTCATGCTGCTGACCACCACCTGGAAACGGCCGGCCACCCGGCCGCCCTGCTCCAGGTCAACCAGTTGGGGGTAAACGTTCGCCAGCCCCAGTTTCTGCACCTTGTCTTGCAAAACCGCCAGCATGCCCGGCGAGTTGTCCACCCCGGTAATGCTGCGTACCCGCGGTTGCAGACGCAGCGTCACCAGGCCGGTGCCGCAGCCGAACTCCAGGACGTCCAGATCTTGGGTCGGTTTAATTTCCCGGATGATGGCCGTGGCCACATCGTTGGCCAGTTTTACCCGGCGGGGTTCAGTGTCCCATACTGCCGCTTCTTTCTCAAAATCCATGATTTACACCATCTCCCGTAGGGGCGAACCTGGTGTTCGCCCTCTTTTCAGCCATTCACCCGGCGAACTTTGCCAGATAAACCTCCAACCGCCGCAGCGCCTCCGCCAGGTTTTCCATGGAGTTGGCGTAAGAGAAGCGCAGAAACCCCTCGCCGCCGGGGCCGAAGTCGATGCCGGGGGCCACGCCCACCCCGGCCTTCTCCAGGATGTCGAAGGCCAGGGCGTAGGAGTCCTGGGACAGGTGCCGGGCGTTGACGAAGACATAAAAGGCCCCGGTGGGCGGCACCGGCAGCCGGAAGCCCAGACGCTGCAAACCATCGATCAGGAAGCGGCGCCGGACGTCGTAGGCGGCCCGCATGGCTTCGACCTCCGGCCCGGCCTGGGTCAGGGCGGCGATCCCGGCCCGCTGCACGAAGCCGTTGGCGGAAATGAAGAAATTCTGCATCAACTTCTGCAAGGGCCGGATGAACTCCTCCGGAGCGATAAGATAGCCCAGGCGCCAGCCGGTCATGGCGTAAAGCTTGGAGAAGCCGTTGATCACGAAGGCCCGGTCGGTGAATTCCAGGATGGAGTGCTCCTGGCCCTCATAAACCAGCCCGTGATAGATTTCATCGGAAACTACGTACGGCCCCAACTCCGCCAGGCGGGCCAGGCGCCCGGCGGCGATGAGGGTGCCGGTGGGGTTGCCGGGGGAATTGATGATGATCGCCTTGGTGCGGGGCGTGAGTCTGGGTCCCAGTTCCTCCGGCCTTAACTGAAAGCCGTCGTCTTCGCTCACCGGGACCTAGCGGGGCGCCGCGTCCACCAGCCGCAGAAAATTGGGATAGCAGGCATAATGGGGGTCGGTAAGGAGCACTTCGTCCCCCGGGTCGAGCAACCCCGCGAAGATCAGGATCATGGCGGGGGAGGTGCCCGAGGTGACGATGAACTGCTCCGGCTTGACCCGAACCTGATACTTCTCCAGGTAGTGCTGGCTCAAGGCCTCCCTGAGCTCCAGGAGCCCCTGGGAGTGGGTGTACTGGGTCTCGCCCGCGGCCAGGGCCCGGTTGGCCGCCTCCTTGACCACCAAAGGGGTGTCGTGGTCCGGCTCGCCGATCTCCAGGTGGATGATGCTCTCTCCCTGACGCTCCAACTCCTTGGCCCGCTCCAGGATATCCATCACCAGAAACGGGGTAATCTCCTGCGCCCGCCGGGACGGGCCGCTCCGCGTGCGTTTTGCTTCCATGGTTCCCCAGGATAACAGCAGCCCGGCGGGAAGGCAAGGGAGGTGTCAGCTAGTCCGCGGTCAGCCCTCGGTTTTAAAGCAAATAAAGTGGTAGGATGGGCCTCCGGGCCCGCCTCTTTCTGCCTTTTCCGGCTCCGACATTTTTTTCTATCCCCAGACAACTATTCTCTTGACAAGTATACACCTGTATACTATCTTTTTGGCTATGAAGCCCATGACCGAAAGACAGCAGGTGGTGTTGGAGTTCGTGGAGGCGTTTGTCGCCCGCCAGGGTTATGCTCCCACGGTGCGGGAGGTGGCGGCCCATTTCGGCATCCAGCCCCGGGCCGCGGCCGACCACCTGGAGGCCCTGAAGCGCAAGGGCCAGCTCCACCGGGAGCCGGGGTGCTCCCGGGGCCTGGTCCTGTCGGCCCGCCTCCAGGCGGTGATCGAGGTGCCGGTGCTGGGCCGGATCGCCGCCGGTCAACCCTTACTGGCCGCCGAAAACGTCGAGGACACCCTGCCCCTGCCCCGCGCCTGGGTCCGGGACCAGGAGGTCTTTCTCCTGAAAGTGGCCGGGGAGTCCATGGCCCCCTTGCTCCTGCCCGGCGACCTGGTGATGGTGCGGGTCCAGTCCCGGGTGGCCCGGGGCGAGATCGCCGTGGTGCTCATCGACGACGAGGCCACCATGAAGCGGGTCTTTGAAGAGGCCGGCGGCCTGGTCCTCCGGGGCGACAACCCCGATTTCACCCCGCTGCGCTTCGCGCCGGAAGAGACCGCCGACGTCCAGATCCTGGGCAAGGTGGTGGGCGTGTACCGTAGCCTGGAGGGCCGCAGAAATTAAAGGTAGCACAGGCTTTCCAGCCTGTGCAGCCCTATGGTGCTCCTGACGCACCTCTAGGGCGGGGCATAACCTGTTTTATATTTCTGTAGATTGATTTGGCTTGGTTAGCGGTGGTACCGGCGTCTCGCCTGTGCCTGAAAAGTCCCCCTTTGCAAAAGGGGGATTTAGGGGGATTTCTCCCTCTCCCCCCGCTTTTGGGGGGAGAGGGCCGGGGTGAAGGGGGCCGAAAGGTCGATGATGCACAGACCAACAGAAATTTATGAGCCTGCTCCGGCATCCCGGCAGACCGCCCTGAGCCGCTATCTGGCGCCCCTGAAATCCGGCCGGAGCGTCTTGCTCTGGGGCGAGCACCTGCGCCCCCTGGCCGCGGCCGCGGCCGCCTGGGGCGCGGCCCGGGGAACCCCGGTCTTGGTGGTGGATGCGGCCAACCGCTTCGACCCCTACGGCCTGGTGCGCCAGGCCCGGGACCGGGGGATGGCGCGCCAGGTCGTCCTGGCGCAGGTAAAGGTGGCTCGGGCCTTCACCTGCCACCAACTGGTGCGCCTGGTGGAGGAAATTCTGCCCCCGGCCCTGACGCCCGGCTGCCTGGTGCTCGTCCTGGGACCGGTGAGCCTGTTCTACGACGAACAGGTGCCGTTGGCGGAACGGCGCCGCCTCTTTCGGGACCTGACCAACCTCTTGGGCCGGATCAAGTCCCAGGCCGCCCTGCTGCTGCTGCAACCCCTGATGCCTCAGGAGGCCGGCAACCGTCACTTCGGGAAGCTGCTGGCGCCGATGATTGACTATTTTGTGGAGGTGGGCAGCCGGCGGGCGGGCCAAGACCAAACCCCGCCACCTGGCCCCCGCCGCCTCCAAAGAGGAGACCTCAAAAGTGAACGTTTATCTATCTGAGTGCCAATACCTGCAATCCGGGCTGAAATTCCCGGCTCGGAGGAAGCCCTGGCGGCCAGCCCTGGTCCTGCCGCAGGACGCCCCGACCTATCTCCTGGAAATCACCAAATTTCTGACTACCGGCGCCCTGATCCTGGCCACCGGCGTGCTCCTGCTGCTGCTGGGGTAGTGAGCAGTAAGCGGTGAGCAGTAAAAGGAAGAGGCAAAAGCTGATTGCTTACCTCAGTTGCCTCAAAGGGAATTTTGAATCAAGAGAGTATTTAGGTAGTCAGTAGACAGTTCTTTAGACAACTGGCTACTGGCTACTAACCATGGGACGCACGGTTTTACCTTATAGCCACGTTTGGGAAGAGGAGCGGCTGCGCTGGCTCAAATTCCGCCGGGCCCTTAGGCGGGAGGACCAGACGCAGTTCGACCGGCTTTTTGAACTGGCCCGGCTGCACCTCCAGGCCGGGGTCTACGCCTCGAATCCCTGGCCCCTGGAGTCCATGCTCCTGTCCATGCTCCTGGAGCACCAGAAGGTAATCAGTGCCCTGGAAGAGCGCCTGAAAAAGCTGGAACCGTAGGGGCGGTTCTCGAACCGCCCTCACAGGATTTTGCTTATTTTAAAAATGCAGGCTAGTTGCATAGACCACCCACAGGCCAGAGGCCTGTGCCACTGGGCTATTCATAGCCGGGGAAGCTGGAGTCGCAGACTCCACCTTCTCCGGCTTAATGCCCTTAAGGGGCTGGAAAATGGGGTGGTCAGTAGAGGATAACTGGGAACTTGTAACTGGCTACTGACTACTGACTCATGCAGACCAACGGCTGGCTGTTCGATCTCTATCCACTGGGCGACCGCCTGGTGCTGTGGTTTATCACCGACGCGGGCCAACGCTTACGCCTGGAGGATGATTTCCCCTACTGCATCTATCTCGGGGGGCCGCCGGCGCGGCTCAGCGCCATTACTCGCACCTTGCAAAGCCGGGGCTGGGTGCGCCGTGCTTATCCGGCCCGGGGCCGGGACCTGTGGACCGGGGAGGAGATTGCGGTGCTGGCCCTGGAGGTCCGATGCATACGGCTTCTGCTTTACCGGCTTAAAAATTGGCTGGGAGCATTGCCCGCGGGGCTGGAATGCTATAACTGCGACCTGGACGTGGCCGCCTACTACCTCTATGTCCGCCGCCTCTTGCCCTGCGCCTGGTATCATCTGGAGGCCCAGGGCGGCCGTCTGCTGCGGCTTGAGCCCCTGGAGGAGCCTTTGCCCTGGAGTTCTCCCCGCCGCCCCTGGCTACCCTGACCCTGGGCCTCACCCGGGACCCCCTCATTCCTCTGGGCGCGGGCAACGGCCTGGCCGTGGGCTGGGAGGGCCGCACCATGGAGCTGGAGGCCCCGGATATACCCGGTCTGGTGCGGGAACTGGCCCACTGGCTGCAGCGGGCCGAACCCGGACCTGGTGCTGAGCGACTGGGGGCGACGAAGAGATCATCCCGAGCGCTCACCCGTTGGAGCCGGCAATACGGGGTACGCCTGCCCCTGGACCGGGAGACCGGGCCGGTGGACCGCGGTTTTCCGGCGGCCGCAGCTACTTTTCCTACGGCCGCATCGTCTACCAGGGCTCCGCCGCCCCCTTTTACGGCCGCTGGCACCTGGACCGGCGCAATTCCTTTTACTACCGGGAGGCCGGCCTCAAGGGGCTCCTGCAGATCAGCCGCATCGGCCAGATGCCGCTGCAACAGGCGGCCCGGGCCAGCCCCGGGACCCTGATCACCTCCATGCAACTGGCCCGGGCCATGGCCGACGGCATCCTCATCCCCTGGCGCAAGGCCGAGCCCGAACACTTCAAGACCGCGGGCGAATTGCTCACCATCGACAAAGGCGGCCTCACCTTCATGCCGCCGCATCGGGCCTCACACTTCAACGTCGCGGAAGTGGACTTTGCCTCCATGTACCCCACCATCATGGCGATTCATAACATTTCGCCGGAGACGGTCAATTGCAGCTGCTGTGCGGGAGCAGTTGACGGGCAGGGAAGGTGGCCAGTGGCCAGTGGTCAGTGGTCAGTCAGGTAGAACCGCCGCCCCCGGCGGTTCCCGCGCCGGCGCTATCAAATGTCAGGCCGGGCCGGTAGGGGCACAGCGTGCTGTGCCCCTGGTCCGAAAGGACGCAGGCAGGGACGCCTGCGCCACCACACCCCTGATGCCGTCCTGTAGGCGCGGTCCTCGAACCGCCCTCAGGCGCCCTCCTGCCTTCACTGAACCGGTCCCCGAAGCCGGCTATCATCTCTGCCGCCGCCGGGAGGGTCTGGTGCCCAGAACCTTAAGGCCCATTTTGACCTTACGGGAGCAACTGAAGGCCCGGGCCAAAGAGCTGCCGCCGGATGAGGCGGCGCCGTACAAAGAGCGGCAGACTGCCTTGAAATGGATGCTGGTCACCTGCTTCGGCTATCTGGGCTACAAGAACGCCCGCTTCGGCCGGATCGAGGCCCACGAAGCGGTGACCGCCCACGGCCGGGACAAGCTGCTCACCGCCAAGGAGATCAGTGAGGCCGCGGGCTATACCGTGCTCCACGGCCTCACCGATTGCCTCTGGCTGCAAAAAGCCGGGGCAGGGTGAATGGGGCATCAGCGGGCGAAGCCACCCCTCACCTCAACCCTCTCGCCCTGCGCAGGGGAGAGGTGCAGCTTTGGTGCTGCTGCCACTGTTGCCCTGCCCAACCTTACTCGAAGGGTGCCACGTCCCCCTTGGGAAAGGGGGGATTTAGAGGGATTTGCTGGGGACCCAGGCTTTCCGGCCTATGCAGCGCAGGCTAAAGCCTGCGGCTACAATAAGAACAATTTGGAAAAAAGCGATCTGCGGCGGAGTTGGAAGAACTATGCCGAAAAATCTCCGCGGCCACCGGCGTCAAGCTGGCCCTGGAAGGGGTGTACCGCTGGCTCTGCTTCATGCCCTCCAGGCAAGACCCCAAGCGGCCGGTGGCCACCCGGTATTTCGGGGTCTTTGAGGACGGCTCCCTCAAGGTCCGGGGCCTGGCCTGCCGCCGGCGGGACACGCCGCCTTTCGTGCGCCGGGCCCAGGAGGCCTGTGGCAAAAACTGGCCGAGGCCGTGACGCCCGGGGAACTCGCTGGCCCTGAAGCCGGAATTGGAGGAGATGGCCGAGGGCTTCCGCCAGCGCCTCCGGGAAGGGTGGGATTAAGCCCCAGGACCTGGTGATCACCCGGGTGCTGTCCCAAAAGGTGGAGGAATATAAGGTGGACACGCCCACCGCCCTGGCGGCCCGGCAGCTTGCAGGCCGCGGGCATCCACATGCAGCCGGGCGAAAAGGTGCGCTACGTCCACGCCGAACGGAAGGGCGGCCCCAAGGAGAGCCGCGTCCAGGCCGCCCCGTTCCTGGACACCCTGGACGACTACGACGTGGGGCTTTATCTGGAATTGCTGGAGAGGGCGATGGAGGAGGTGATGCTGCCTTTCGGAGAGATGTAGGCATTAATGCGCCGGCACGGCGAGACGCCTGCGCCACCAAATATAAAAAAAGGGGCGGGTTTGAAACCCGCCCCTACGTTTGCGCAATGATGCGAATTGGTGGTGCTTAGATTTCCAGCCAGGAGTCGGAGAACAGCACCTGGCCCATGATGACCCGGGCGGTTTTGGCGTAGTTCTGCAAGATTCTTGGACATGGAGGGGATGTCCACGGATTTGCCGTCCATGATATCGTAGACGATTTTCACGGCTTCCGGGTTTTTGCCGTCGACCACGTCGGCCAGTTCCTGGTCGAAGGCGTCCACGATGGCGCGAGACCATGCCGTAGCGTTGCAGCATGATGACATAGGTGCGGTTGATGATGGGCCGCAGGTCATCCGGCACGCCGTTGCGAGGAGTTGGACAGGCCGCAGGTGGACTTGGAGCCAGGGGCCATATCCTGGAGCATCTGCATGTATTCCAGGGTGGCGATGAGCTGGTTCTGCTGGATGTTCAGCGGCGCGATGATGGGATCGAACCAGATGCCTCGTTCTTCGATGCCGTATTCCGCGGCCTTGGCCAGGATTTCGGCGGTGAGCATGCCGCGCTCGTGTTCGTCCCGGGGCATGCCTTCCGGCCCCCACATCAGGCCGATCATGTAGGCGTTGTACTTTGTTCACCAGGGGCATCATGCCGTCCATGCGCTCGGGGCGGGCCATGATGGAGTTGATGAGGGCCTTGCCTTTGTGGACCTTGAGGCCCGCTTCCATGGCGGCGATGTTGGAGGTGTCCAGGGCCAGGGGGATATTGGGCACCACTTCCTGGATGGTCTTGACGATCCATTCCATCAGCTCTTCGCCGCCTTTGCGGGCCGGGCCGATATTGACGTCGATGAAATCCACTCCAGCCTCGGCCTCTTTCAGGGCCACTTCCTGGAGGGGCTTGGGGTTGCGCTCCTTCATCGCCTGACCATAGACTTTGGTCACCACGTTCAGGTTTTCGCCGATTCGGTAAAATTTATTCATCAGGTGATCCCCTTCTTAACTAGTGGCAGAAGGGGAAGAAAGCCGGCGACGGCATTTCTTCCCGGTGTATATTAGGAGCTTCCCAATCTATTACTTCAGGGACTTTCAGCAAGGCCGGGATATGGGAGGCTTCCCGAGGCCCGATGAGGACCTTCCAATCGGGCAGTTCCTCTTCCAGGTCGCCGCTGATGCCGGCGGCATAGCCCGGAATGATGAGGGTGCGGGTCTTGACCTTGTCGGTGATGCCGCATTTCTTGACGAACGTGCGCCACCGAGTCGCCGGAGAATTTGCCGGCGGCCCAGGCGGTCATGACCGACAGGCCCTCGGTGTCCTGGATCAGCAGCCAGGCGGACACCTTGCTGCTTTCGATTTCGCCGGAGACGATGAAGTAGGTGAGGGCGAAGTTGGTGGTGATGGCCACCGGGGAATTCTCGTCCGGGGTGCCGATCTCGTAGATGCCCGGGGTGATGATCATGGGCTTCTGCGGGTCGGTGTAGATGTTCAGCCGCTCCAGCAGCAGCGGGAAGATCCCGTCGGCGGACAGGTCGCTTGAGCACCACGATGCCGCCGTATTTGGCGATGAAGACCGCGGCATAGAGCTTCTCCATCATCGGGATCGTCGGTCATGGCGTACGGCAGGTGATGGTGGGGAAGCCGAAGGGCCGGAACTTGGGCACCAGGGCGGCCCGCCGGATAGACGATCTGATCCTGCAAGGCTTGCTTCAGGCCTCGGGCGCCGGAGTCGATGATCAGGTCCTTGAGGCCCATGCCGGTGAGCTTGGTGGTCAGGGCCGCCAGGTCGTCGTAGCCTTTGGCGCTTGGCGACCAGGGGCAGGCCCATCTCTTTGGCCAGGGCGCCCATGGCGTCGGCGTTGGCCGGGGTGGCCGACGCCGAGCAGTGGGCTTGCGTTCCTTGGCCACTTCGGCCCCGGCCTTGACCACGTCGGCTTTATCGCTGCCAGCAGGATAAGCCGGCGTCGGTCTTCTCCATCACCTTTTTGACCAGGGCCGCGAATTTGCCGGCATCGCCGTTCTTGTCGTGACGGCGATCAGTTCCGGCCGCAGCATCAGGCCCACCCGCTCGATATTGCAGCTTCATGAACTGGTCAGCAGGGCCTCCACTTCGGCGTCGGCCATGGCGGTGGTGACCCGCCCGGCGATCAGGGTGGGGTTGAAGAAGGTCTTTTCGTGGCGGAACATGCACGGTCTCGCCGCCGATGGTCTTGACCCCGTCCTTCATGCCGATCTTGATCGGGCGGATGGGCGGCGCCGAGGCCGCGGCCAGCTTTTCCTTTACTTCTTCCGAGACATAGGGGCACTTGTCCAGCTCTGCCTTGCCGCTGGCCAGGGCCATGGCAAAGGCCAGACAGGTGGGAAAGCCGCATTCCTTGCAGTTGGTTTTGGCGAGCATTTTAAAGATTTCAATTCCAGTTAAAGCCATCGTCTCTCTCCTTATCCATGGCTGGTGGCCCGCGCGGGTTACCGGGTCGGTTGACCCCCGTCCGCCGGGTCTCCATGTGAGAAGAGGGCCGGGAGGGGCGCACCTCCAGGCCCTCGTCGGGGTTAGCCGATAATGGGATCCATGCTCAAGGCCGGATGGTTCTTTTCCGTCAGGAAGGCCAGGATTTCGTCTTCGGTGACACCTACGGTCTCATCGGCAATGCGATCGATGAGATCGGGAATCCCCTCTTCTTCGCCCCGTTTCAGGAGCTGTTCCCGGAGTTCTTCTTTCAGGATTTTGGGCATCCAGACTACCCGTTTCAGGCCGCCGTCGCCTATGATGAACTTCCGCTGGGTGACGTTGTACTTGCTGTGGCCCACGAAGCCCGGGGTGACCTGCCCGCCGCCGATGACGCCGGCCAGGGTGGTGAACTTCATCCCGCAGGGGGTTTCACCGGTGTAGTCCCGGTTAACGGTCATGATGCCGTTGCACATGGGCAGCACCGCGGAAATGGCCTCGCAGCAGCCGCAGGTGGTCATGGGATCATAAACCAGGCTGTAGAAGTTGTATTTCGCCACCTTCTGGCGGGAAGCCTTGAAGACGAAGTCGTTGACTCCCTGCCACTGGCCCAATTTCTCATCCAGGGTCTCGCCCTTCTGGACGGGCTGGTTGGGGCCGGTGGGGTTGATTTCAAAGGATGCCTTGCAGTCCATCCAGTTGTAAGCGCCGCACAGGCCGGTACGCTCCGGGCTGACCACGCAGACGTGGTTGGGGGCGAAGGACTGGCACAGGGTGCAGGAGTAGTAGGTCTCGGTGGTTTCGTCCCGCATGTTTTCCACCCGGGCGTCACGCTCGTGGTAGATCTTCCGGGCCATGCTTGGTGATCTCGTCCACCTTGTCCTTATCGGTGTAGATCTTGATCTGGCATTTATCGAAGATGGCGCCGAAGTCCTGATGGTACTTGGCGTGCAGGATGGTGCCGATGTGTTTCAGGCTGAAGCCCTTTTCCACCGCGGACTTGCCGATGCGGTACCAGGCGATGTCCCGCTGCCCGATGTGCATGACGCCCTGGGCGTAGTTCACCAGGTGGTGAATCTGCCGCTCCAGGATGGGCTCGAAGTCGGGCTGGAAGTTCCGGCCGGCCACTTCGACGACCACGGCCATGGGCAGGCGCATGGGGATTTTGTCCTGGGGCAGGTCCGGGAGGTCGAGGCCGAAGACTTCCACCTTGCCGTCTTCCACTTCGTCCATGCGTTTGCTGGTGACCAGCTCCACGGCCTGGGTCTTGCCGCCGCCGCATTCGGCGTAGAGGTCGTCCTTGCGGACCCGCTCACCTTCGAAGGCCGCGCCGAAGTTCACCGGGATGTCGATCTCGGTGATCTGCGACCTTGAGGCCCCGGACTTCGATGGACTTCTGGCCCAGTTCCGTCATGGGCACGTTGCTGACCACGTGCTCGTAAGTGCAGATACCGGTGGGCAGCACCTGGGGGATGTCCTGGTTGGTGATGGTGGGGAAGCCCCAGTTGATGGCGCCGGCGGCGTTGGCGTACCACTCATCGGGGATGGTGGACACGGCGTTGACGAAGGCGAAGATGCGGTCCTTATTGTACAGCAGCATTTTCAGGGCCGCGCCGGGTTTGACGCCGCCGAAGGCCATGGCGGCCCGGTCGGCGAAACCCAGGGCGAAGACCGCGCCGGAGATATCCGGGCTGAAGGGGACGATACGGGTGGGCCAGCCGATCTGCACGCCACCTTCCAGGAGCTGCTCGGTCACCGAGGTCTTGCCTTCGATGTCCCGGGCGGCGCAGAAGACGTAGAGGTTCTTTTTCTGGTATTCCGTCACCAGGTCCACGGCTTCCTGGACCGAGGGGGCGGCGCCGACGATGGCGGCGAACCCGGGAGCGGAGCCGTCTACGAACTCGACCCCGCGTTTCCGGAAGATGGTGTCGTCGGCCGCGCCCAGCCAGATATTGGCGGCGCCTTTGTTGTAGACTTCCTCACCGCCGTTCGTAGAAATCGGGGGTCTCCACGTAGCGGATGGCCTCGAAGATTTCTTCGGCAAACAGGGTGGCCAGACCGGCGTCCAGGCCGGGTCCCAGGTAAGGCAGGTAGTTGTGCTCGGCCGGGACCGGCGGCAGCAGGGCTTTGCAGCGCTGCATGACCGGCACGGCGTCTTTGAGACTTTCGATCTTGGTGCCCATCAGGGAGTAAATGATGGGCAGATAATAAGCGGTATCGGGGAAACCGATCGCCTGCTTTTCCCCATATTTCTCGATGGCCTCATCCAACTTGGCCGCGCATTTATCGACGATCTTATGAGCCCCGCGAATGGCGGCGGAAATGATGATTTTTGACACAGTGACTTCCTCCTTCCTTTTTCGTAAAGGAAATTATCTGAAAGGGACCGTTCCGTCTTTTGGGTATTGTTTGTCTCTTCTGTAAGGGAACGGCCCCCGCTTGATTCTAATGCTCGTCGCGCGCGGCGGCGGCTTCCATGTGTGCGGCGCATATCCATGTCGCATGAGCACCCGCTCCCGGGCCTTGTCGATGCCCAGGGCTTTGCGCTTCAGGTCGATGTGGGCGATCATCTTCTTGGCCGCCAACTCCGGATCGGGCTCGAAGTCCCACTTGCCGCCCAGCTCTTCTTCCAGACCCTTGAAGAGGTAGTCGGTGAGGAGTTCGGAACCGGTGGTGGGGAAGGTCACCCCAAACATGGTGTAGACGCCCGAAGCCACGAAGTAGTGGCCGATGGAGATGGCCTTCTCACTCATCCACTCCGGCGCCGCGCCCGCGGCGGGCAGGTCGCTGATGTCGGTGCCCAGGCCGCCGGCCTTGACGCAGGCGGTGGCCGCCATCAGGATGCGGGAGTTATCCACGCAGGAGCCCATGTGCAGCACCGGCGGGATGCCCACCGTCTCGCAGACCTCGGCCAGACCCGGGCCGCAGTGCTCTTTGGCCGATTCCGGGCTCAGCAGACCCGAATTTCCCCGCGGTCATGGCGGAGCAGCCGGTGGTCAGGACGATGACGTCGTTCTTCAGCAGCTCCTTGATCATGGTGAGGTGGGAGTTGTCGTGCATGGTGCGGCAGTTGTTGCAGCCCACCACGCCGGCGATGCCCCGCACCCGGCCGTTGATGATGTTGTCGTTCAGGGTGTAGTACGAGCCCCGGATGGAGCCGCCCAGCAGGTACTGGATGGTCTCGTAGCTGAAGCCCACCACCGTGGGATGGCTGACTGGACGGGGATCAGCACCGGCGCCTTGCGGTTGGGGAAGTTGTCGATGGCTTCCCGCACCACCTTCCGGGCCACGTCCAGGGCATGATGCTCGTCAAAGGGGATGTGCATGGTCTCCCCTTCGATCCGGGCCCGGTTGTCGGTGGTGATCAGCTTGGTGTGGTAGCACTTGGCCACGTTGGCCAGGGACTGCATCTCGCACTGCACGTCCACCACCATGGCGTCCACCGCGCCGGTGATGATGGCCAGCTCCTGCTGCAGGTAGTTGCCGGCCACCGGGATGCCGTGGCGCATCAGGATCTCGTTGGCGGAGCAGCACATGCCGGCCAACTGGATGCCCTTGGCGCCCTTGTTCTGGGCGTAGGTGATCGCTTCCGGCTCCTGGCGCCGCCACGTAGATCATCTCGGGCAGCAGCGGCTCATGGCCGTGGATGATGATGTTGACGTGGTCTTCCTTCAGGACCCCCAGGTTGATCTCGCCGGCCACCGGCACCGGGCATGCCGAACAGGATGTCCTGCAGGTCGGTGGAGATCATGGAGCCGCCCCAGCCGTCGGACAGGGCGGTGCGGGTGCACTGCTTGATGATGTTGTGGTATTCCTGGTCCACGCCCATGTGGGTGCGGTGCATCAGTTCGACGATCTCGATGTCGTAGCCCCGGGGCACCACGCCCTAGTTTCCGCCAGATCTCCTGGCGCTTCTTGGGGGCCCGGTTGCACGTAGGTGATTTCGCCGGACTGCTGGCCGAACTCCAACAAGACCTTGTCGGCCAGTTCCTGGGCGATGGCTTCCTTGGAGCGGGGCTTGGCGTCGTCGCCTTCACCCTCGGTGATGGCCACACCCCAGTCTTTGGCCACCTTCTTCAGCTTGGCCACGTCTTTGATCTCGTAACCCTGGGCCTTGCCGTGGGCCACTTCCTTGAACAGCAAGGCGGTGCCCCGGGAATGGTCGTTGTGGGCCGCGGCCCCGCCGCAGACCATGCGGGCAAAGTTCCGGGCCACGATGGTTTCGGCGGTGGCGCCGCACAGGCCCACACGCCTGCTTCTTCTGCTCCTCGCCCTCTTTCGCCTTCTTGGGCGGCGGCACCCGGCAGGGACCCTGGGCGCAGATGCGGCAGCAGGCGCCTTCGGCCCCGATGGGGCAGGGCTTCATGGTCTGGGCCCGGTCAAAAATGGTCTCGATGCCTTCCGCCTGGGCCTTCTTCAGCATCTCCTTGGTGGCGGGGTCAATGGTACAGTTTGTCACAATCTAATTCAGCCATTAAAATTTCCTCCAGTTTCTTACTTTCAGAGGCGACCTTCATGGCCCCTCTTGGGAAGTAGAGCCCGCCCTCCGGGTAGCAATCGTTTCCAGCCAATGAAGTGGGCCGGGCTCCAGGACAGTGTGGTAATTTTCCAGGGCAGCCGCGGGCCTTAGCCAGCCAGTTCCTGGATAATGGATTTGACAAGTTTCACCGCTTCCGGATGGCGCATGATGAGCAGGTCGCTTCCGGCCAGCAGCAGGTCCACGGCGGTGATGGCTTCCATGAGAATGCCCCGCTTGGTCTGGTCGCCCAGCTGCGGCGCTTCTGCATTCGTCTGTTTGCACTCCTTCACCTTCCAGACTTCCTGACCGACATAGTTGACGATGGGCAGCTGCAGCTTGTCGTCTTCCTGGGTCAGAGCCGCCATGCGGTCCCGCTCCATGACGGAGTAGCAGTATTCCAGACCGTAACCCAGGCCGCCGGTGGTGGGATCAACCAGGATGTTGGTGTCTTTGACCCCCAACTGGCCCAGCAGGATGTTCAACTGTTTGGCCAGGTTGACGTCGATGGGCGAGTTGGCGATGACCGTGTGGCCATAGGCCAGGGCCGCGGCGCCGATCTTCTTGTAGTTCTTGTCCTGGACCGGGCCGATGACGATGGCTCTTGTCGCCGCAGGCTTCCGCCACCGCGGGCAGCACCTCGGCGTCCTTCTCGACGTTGCTGGTGCCGTAGACGATGAAGGGCACGTCGATGGCCGCGGCCACCTTCTTGGCCGTTGCGGCCGCCGCCTCGGCGGGGGCGTTGTCCCCGTTGGGGTCGGTGCTGTTCAGGATCAGGGCAATGGCGTCGGCCCCAAAATCCTTGACGCATTTCTGGGCCCAGGCCACGGGGTCTCTGGCCACGTCCTTGATGGCGGCATAGGCCGGGGCGGCCCAGTCTTCGCCCGGGTCCCTGTCCCACACTTCCATGGCAATCCGGGGTTTGTTGGGCATGACCCCTTCAAAGACATAGAAGGGGTAGGAGGTCTCGCCTCCCAGGGTAATGGCTTTATCGCCTTTGCCAATGGTTACGGTTTTGATCGAACCCGAGTAAATCTGTTTGGGAATCTCAAAGGCCAAGGTAGTTCCCTCCTTAATTTTTTCCGGAATTGCCGGCATGTTAACTTGATTTAAACCTGCGGAGGTATAAACATTGTGAAAATAATAATTTATTGGTCAACCTGTCAAGTAAAAAATCACGCTACCGCCCAGCGCTTACGCACTTTCACGAAAGCAATTTGGCAAATATTTCATAAGCTGCTCGTAATGCTGGGGAATCGGCAGGCAGCTGATAGGTGGGACGCCCCTGGCTGTCGAACTCGGCGATGAGGGGATCCTCGGGGATCAGGCCGGCCAGTTCCAGACCCTGGCTGGCGATTTCGTCCGCGGCCCGGCCGCTCAAGCCGTTAGAGGCCCGGTTGACGATGAGTGCGGCGCGGCCCACCACGATCTTCAGGGCCTGGGCCAGGTCCTTGAGGCGGCCGGGCCGCCTGGATGCCCCGCCAGGAGGGGTCCGAGACCAGCACCAGCAGGTCCACCGCATGGGTGGTGAGGCGGCTCATGTGCTCCATGCCGGCTTCGTTGTCCATCAGGATATAAGGGTAATTTTTCGCCAGGACATCCATGAAGTGGGCCACCAGGTTATTGGCGGCGCAGTAACAGCCCGGGCCTTCGGGCTGGCCCATGCTGATGAGGTCAAAGCCGTCGGCCTCCACCAGGCACTGGTTGATGCGCATCTCGATGAGCTGGTCCTTGGTGATGTCCACCAGGCCGCCGCCCTTTTTCATCTCTTCCCGGGCCTGGCCCACCGTCATCTCCACCTCGAGCCCCAGGACCTCGTTAAAATTGCTGTTGGCGTCGGCGTCCACCGCCAACACCGGGGTCTTGCCGTGCTCCACCAGGTAGCGCAGAAACAGGCCGGCAGTGGTGGTCTTGCCGGTGCCGCCCTTGCCGGCCATGGCGATCAGAAAACTCACAGTTGCCTCCTCGAGTTAGCGTGAAACTATTCACAATTATATAGGACGCGACATTAAACGCAACAGACGCGAGGGCTCATGGGAAAATTTGCCGGGCACCGGCGGGCAGCCGTCTGGGACGGCGACCACCGCCTATTTTCTGTGGTTTTAATTGTGCTTAACCAATATGCACTAATGTGCAGAAAAAGTCATGAAAAATGTTTGCCCTGGAGTTATCTTGTGAACCAGGCCCGCCAGGCCGGAGGCCCCGGCCCCAAAAAACTCGTGATTGGTGGCCCGGGGCTGACGCAGGCTGCCCGGACTGACCCGCAGCCGGAGACGCCGCGCCGGGACAAAACTGGACAAAAGACTTGCGCGGTCTTAAAGATTAAATTTATAATTTCACTACAACCTATCCCGGTTCACCCGGGACCCACCAAACTTCAACGCCATCCTGGGGGATCGTCCAATGGCAGGACAGCGGCCTTTGGCGTCGCTGATCTAGGTTCGAATCCTAGTCCCCCAGCCACAAAGCAGTTGCCAGTTTTTACCCTAGTGCGGCCCGCGGCCGCCAAATCCCGCCAGTGCCATTCCCGCGTTATTGTGCCGCCGGATTGACCGCCACCCCGGCCTAGAAATTGTGACATACCGAGAACGCCGGCGCGATGGTCCGGGAGGTGGGGAATTTGCCCATCGTGTCGAAGGCGCAGCCGGCCGAGAAGAACCAATCTTCCGAAAAACGGTATTCGATCCCCGGCAGGAATCCCAAAAGGGTGCTGGGGGTTTGGAAACCCACGGGGGTCAATATGGTGTCCCAGGTCCAGGTGCTGTACATTTCCAGCAGCAGGATCCAGCGCGCGGTGAGGGGATATTCCGCCGCCAGGTTGAAGGTGACGCTCTCCATGGCGCGGACGGGGGGTTCTTTTGAGTTGCCTGCGGTCATCTTAAAGATGTTTATGGGGCTGTTCAACCAGATGTTGCTATACAGCAGGAAGGGCTTCACCCATTTAAACAGGTTGACGCCGGTGGCGAAAGTGAAGGCCCCGGCGCCGACGGCATCCGCCCCCCCCGCCAGGGGCAAGAACCTCGGGTTAAGGTGGGAGGCATGGCCGCTGGGCCAGGTAATCCCGCCCACCGCGGCGACCGCAGGGCAGATCTGCCCTTCCTCCAGCACCAGATATTTGGCCACCGTGGTAATATCCCCGATGCCGGCATAGGATGCGGACCGCTCGCCGTTAGGCCCGGCCCGGCTTTTATCCACATTACTGATCCAGTTGACGATGAAGGGCGCGGTGATGTAAGTCTCCAGATTTTTGACGGGGCCATAGGTGAATTTGACCGGCAGATTGAGGGTCAATAGATCCCCTTTAGTGCTCACGCTCCGCCAGTTCCGGGTGAAATTGGCCGTATAAATAGACAGGGCGCCAAGAACCTGGAGGCTGGCATGGTGCTCCTCGATGGGGGTACAGGTATCGGTGATCAGGGGCCCGCAGGTGGTGGGAGGCGCGGGCGAGGGCTCCGCCGCCCCGGCCCCGGCGGGGGCCGGCAGGGCCGTCAAGATTAGCGCGGCGACGATAATCCGGACTGTAGCTCTCAAAGACGGGGCCGGTCCTTTTTGGCTGGCATTATAGCAGACCGGCGCGCTTCCGGTCCGGAAAAAATGGGGCGGCAGAGCCGGGTCGAGCCCAGAGCCGGCCGGGTCTATGGGAGTTACTCAGGAAGGATTTAAGCTTCGGGCTCCTTGACCCTGTCGAAATAATCGTTCAACAGGATCTGGCAATATTGACAGAACGTCAGAGTCTTCTGGTCCAGCTTTTCCAGATTGGCGGAAAAACCCATCAGGCAGCCGGGCTGGTGGCAGTGTCCCAGGCCGAAGGCATGGCCCAACTCGTGCAGGCTCAATTTGAGCAGACGGTCTAAAAAGACCCGCTTGGGCGGCTGGAAGCCATCGGCGCCCCCACCGGGGCGGAAGGTCGAAATGATCGCCGCCCTGCCGTCCAGTTGGGCTTCGCCAAACACGAAGGTGAAGATCGGGATGTAGAGGTCCGCGGCCGTGACCCCTAATATTTGCCCAGGCTCGAGGTCGCCGTCTTTCAGGAGGTATTCCAGGAGTTGGGTGGAATGATTCTGCTCCCGTCCCACGTGATAGGTCTGCACGGGCAGATGTTTGGGGGGCAGCAACCGCACCGGCAGGGGCAGAAAATCGGCCAGCGCCTTGACCAAATAACGCAGGATCTCCGGATCCACCGGGCCCAAGGGAACCACACCTAAAACCGGACCGCGCCTCATGTGCCTGCTGGGACGCTAAAACTGCAGGCCGGTATGCCATTCGCATTCAAGACAGCAGGCCATATTTCTTGATTTTGTTGTACAGAGTGGTGCGGTTAATCCGGAGCACCTTGGCGGCGTTGGAGATGTTGCCACTTTCCGCGGCCAGCACCTGGGCAATGTAGCGCCGCTCCATCTTGGCCAGAGATCGATTCCCATCTTCCTCCATGCCGGGCAGGACAGAGAGCGGGGGAAGATCGCTGAGTTTAATCTCCCGGCCTTGGCCCACCACGACCCCCCGCTCGATGGCATTTTCCAACTCTCGGACGTTCCCCGGCCACGCATATCGCTGCATTGCCGCCAAGGCCTCCGGATGGATGGAGTCGATCTTTTTACCGGTTTCGGTGGCAAAACGGCGCAGAAAATGCTCGGCCAGCAGCGGGATATCTTCCGGTCGCTCCCTCAGGGGCGGCACCCGCAGGTGCATGACGTTCAGCCGATTAAATAGATCCTGGCGGAAGGTTTTTGCCTGAATGCTTTGCTGGAGGTCCTGATGGGTGGCGGCGATGACCCGAAAATCGCTGGCCAACGGGGTCGTCCCTCCCACCCGGGTGAATTCGTGGGTTTGCAGGACTCTCACCAGATCAATCTGCATTTTCATGGAGATATCGCCCACTGCATCGAGCAAGAGCGTGCCGGTGTTGGCCATTTCCAGCCGGCCCTTCTGGGCGAATTTGGCGTCGGTGCAGGCTCCTTTCTCCTGGCCGAAGAGTTCGCTCTCCAGGAGATGCTCCGTGAAGGCCCCGCAGTTGATGGCAATAAAAGGACCGTAGCAGCGGGCGCTCTGGGAGTGAATGGACTGGGCCACCAACTCTTTGCCGGTGCCGGATTCCCCGGTAAGCAGCACGGTGGCGTCGCTTTTCGCCACCTCGACGATGGCCTCGAACAGCTTGAGCATCGGCGGCGATTGGCCCACCAGGTTTTCAAACTTGGTAAAAGTCGCTACCCGGTCTTTTAAAATCAAATTTTCCATGGCCAGAGTCTGCATCTGGACCAATTTTTCAATGGTGAGACTGAGTTCCTCCAGTTCAAAGGGCTTGAGCAGATAATCATAGGCTCCCAGTTTCAGGGCCGCCACCGCGTCCTGGATCGCGCCGTGCGCCGTCATCAGGACCACCGCGGTTTCGGGATCGCGTTCCTTTAATTTCTGGAGCACGGTGATCCCGTCCATTTTCGGCATCTTGACGTCCAGCAGGACGATATCGAAATGGTTTTCCTGGATCATGGCCAAAGCCGTCGGCCCATCGACCGCGGTTTCCACCTTATAGCCATCCTGCTCCAGCCAACCCCGCAAAGATTCGCGGATGCTCAACTCATCATCCACTACCAGGATGGTGACCTTCTTATGCGGCAACATGCTCTACTCCCGGTTTAGAGGCAGGCAGACGAATAGTAAAACTGGTCCCTCCAGAAAAGCCCTCTTTTAATTATTTTACATGAATACTCCATTTTATCCATAGGTTGATCGGCGGATTGAGAGAATTCATCCGGGGTCCGCAGATGGTCCACATATCCCTGGGCACGCTCCAAGCCCCTTGCCGCTCCGAAGATCGCCTCGAGTCCCCGTCGGCTCCAAAAATTTCCCTTATAACTGCCTGAAATTACCCTGGCCGCTTCGCTGGTATTTCGGACCTGGATGCTTATGTTATCAAGAACGGCAATCCCGGGGAGAAGGCTCGCGACGCTGGGGGGATGGCCAGGTCAACATCCATCCCCTTCATGGTCCATGGATCTTCACCTGGTGGAAGCGGAACTTCGCGTGGAAAGACCAAAAGCCGCTTGAGCCTGTGAGTTATGCCCATGAGCGAACCATTGGACCGCGACCGGACTGCTGTGGGCACGGTGATGTCGATCCGCGGCAGCGTGGTGGATGCGCGCTTTCCCCAACGGCTTCCCGCCATTAACCACCAGCTCGCGGCCGGCCCTGAGGGCAACATCGTCATTGAAGTGGTGACCCACCTGAGTTCCGAGATCGTCCGGGGCATCGCCCTGACCTCCACTTACGGATTGGCCCGGGGCTCGACGGTGCTGGACCTGGGCCACCACCTGAAAGTGCCGGTGGGGCAAAGGCTCCTGGGCCGGATGTTTAACGTCTTCGGCGCGGTGATCGACGAGAAGGAAAAAATCTTGGGTGGCGAATGGCGCTCCATCCACCAGCCGTCCATACCTTTGACCCAGCGCACCGTCGTCTCCGAAATCTTTGCCACCGGCATCAAGGCCATCGACGTGCTGGCCCCCCTGGAGCGGGGCGGCAAGGGCGGGTTATTCGGCGGCGCCGGCGTCGGGAAAACCGTGCTGATCACCGAACTGATCCACAACACGGTGGGGCGGCAGCAGGGCATCAGCATCTTTTGCGGCATCGGCGAAAGATGCCGGGAGGGGGAGGAACTATACCGGGCCATGGCCGAAGCCGGAGTCCTGGACAGCACCATCATGGTCTTCGGCCAGATGAACGAGCCGCCCGGGGCCCGCTTCCGGGTGGGGCACGCGGCCCTGACCATGGCGGAATACTTTCGGGACGACGCCAAACAGGACGTCTTACTCTTGATCGACAATATCTTCCGGTTCATCCAGGCGGGCTCCGAGGTCTCCGGGCTTATGGGCCTGGTGCCCTCCCGCCTGGGCTACCAGCCCACCCTGTCCACCGAGATCGCCAATTGGAGGAGCGCATTTGCAGCACCGCCTCCGGGGCCATCACTTCGGTGCAGGCGGTGTACGTGCCGGCGGATGATTTCACCGATCCCGCCGCCACTCACACCTTTGCCCACCTCTCTTCCTTTATCGTGCTTTCCCGGAAGCGGGCCAGCGAAGGGCTCTATCCCGCCATGGACCCCCTGCAATCCGGCTCCAAGATGCTGGTGCCGCCCATCGCCGGGGAGCGGCACTACCACATCGCCCAGGAGGTCCGCCGGACCCTGGCGGGTTACGAAGAATTGAAAGACATCATTGCCATGTTGGGGCTGGAGGAGCTTTCCCAGGAAGACCGGCGCACGGTGTTTCGGGCCCGGCGGCTGGAGCGCTTCCTGACCCAGCCCTTTTTCAGCACCGAGCAGTTCACGGGCCAGGCGGGCAGGCTGGTCTCTCTGGCCGAGGCCCTGGAAGGCTGCGAACGCATCCTGAACGACGAATTTGCCGATTATCCCGAAAGCTCCCTGTACATGATCGGCAAGATCGGCGAAGCCCAAAAGCCATGAGACTGAAAGTGCTGCTGCCCACGGAAGTCCTGGTGGACGAAGAAGTGGTCAAGGTGACTGCCGAAGCCGAAAACGGCTCCTTTTGCCTGCTGCCCCGGCACATCGACTTCGTGGCGGCGCTGGTGCCGGGCCTGCTTTCCTTTGTGAAAGCCGGGGATGGCCTGGAGGAGTTTCTGGCGGTGGATGAGGGCATCCTGGTGAAGTGCGGCCCGGAGGTCCTGGTCTCCACCCGCCAGGCGGTGCGGGGGCCGGAGTTGGGCCGGCTCAGGCAACCGTGGAAAAGAATTTCAAGGTCCTGACCTCCCAGGAAAAGCGAGCCCGTTCGGCCCTGGCCAACCTGGAGGCCAATTTCATCCGCCGCTTCCTCAAACTGGAGGAATATGCCTGAGCCGGATTCTCCAGAGGACAGGCCGCCTGCTGGGGAAGAATTCTCCCGGCAGGTGAGCCGGAAAGAGGCTCGCAAGCTGAAGGCCAGGGGCCGTAAGGGTCACGGGGTGTGGTTCGGTCTGGGCATGTTCGGCCTCATCGGCTGGTCGGTGGCGCTGCCCGCCCTGGCCGGAGCCCTGCTGGGAGCCTGGATCGACCGCACCTGGCCCAGCCGCTACTCCTGGACCCTGATGCTGCTTTTGGGCGGGATCATCCTGGGTGCGATGAACGCTTGGTACTGGGTCAGCCAGGAGCGCAAAAAAATCGACAAGGACCAATAGGCGGAGGCGCTATGGAACTCAGTTTGGATCAGTGGGTGCTCTGGCAGCGGGGGCCGGTGCTGCTGAACGCCACCATCCTCTACACCTGGCTGGTGATGGCGCTGCTGGTGCTGGGCTCCTGGCTGGTGACCCGCAGGCTTTCCACCGGACGCCAGGATTCCCAAGTGGCAAAATCTGCTGGAGGTCCTGGTGGCGGGCATGCGGGAGCAGATCCGGCAAATCAGCCAGCAGGACCCCGGGCCTTTCCTGCCGTTCATCGGCACCCTGTTCGTCTTCATTTCGTTCTCCAATCTGCTGACCATTCTCCCCGGGTTATCATCCGCCCACCTATTCCCTGTCCACCACCGCCGGCCCTGGCCATCTGCGTCCTGGTGGCGGTGCCGATCTACGGCATTGCCCAGCAAGGGCTCTGGGGCTACCTGGGCCACTACCTGAAACCCACGGTTCTTGATGCTGCCGTTTCATATCCTGTCCGAACTGACGCGCACCCTGTCCCTGGCGGTGCGGCTTTTCGGCAACGTGATGAGCGGCGCCCTGCTGGGGGCCATTCTCCTGGCGGTGGTGCCGCTGTTTTTCCCGTTGGTCATGCAATTGCTGGAGTTGCTCATCGGCCAGGTCCAGGCCTTTATCTTTGCGGTGCTGGCCACCGTCTATATTGCTTCCGCCGCCCAGGCCCATGAAGAAAGAAGAGACGCCCTTCTGGCACCGGAGCCGGCTGAAGTGAACCGGGGACCCGATGAATCGAAGGAGGATACAAAATAGATATGAGCGCACTTGAAATTATCGGCGTGGTTTCCATCATCGTCGCCGGCCTGACCATGGCCCTGGGCTCCATCGGTCCGGCGCTGGCCCAAGGCCGGGCCATCACCCAGGCCCTCGCCGCCATGGCCCAGCAGCCCGACGAGGCCGCCACCATTGCCCGCACCCTCTTTGTCGGTCTGGCCATGATCGAATCCCTGGCCATTTATTGCCTGGTGGTGGCCATGATCCTCATCTTTGCCAATCCTTTCTGGAATCACGTGATCGCCAAGGCCGGAGGATAAGCCGTGCTGATCAACTGGTTTACCGTGGCCGCCCAAATCGTCAACTTCCTGATCCTGGTGGCCTTGCTGAAACACTTTCTCTATGGTCCGATTGTGGCCGCCATGACGGCCCGGGAGGGGAGAATCGCCGCCCAGTTGACGGAAGCCCGGCAAAAAAGACAGGAGGCGGAGCAAGAGGAAGCCTCCCTGCGCCAGCAAGATCCGGGAAATCGAAGAGCAGCGCCAGGCAGATGCTAACTGAGGCCGGGCGTCAGGCCGAAGCCCATAAGCAGGAGCTTTTTTCCCAGGCCCGCCAGGAAGTGGAGCAGATTCGCCAAAAATGGGCGGCTTCCTTGGAGCGGGAAAAAGAGAACTTTCTCCAGAACCTCAAGCAGCGCCTGGCCCAGGAGGTTGTGGCCATCTCCCGCCGGGCCTTAAAAGAATTGGGCAGACCAGGAGTTGGAGCAGCGGTTGACCGAGGTCTTTCTGGATCGCCTCCGGCATTTGCCCCCGGAGGAACAGGCGGCCATTCGGAATCCGTCAAGGAGACCGGGGGCGAGTTGCTCATCACTACCGCTTTTGAGCTGTCCGAGGAAACCCGGCAAAAGATCGCCGCCCAGGTCCAGGAACAATTCGGCCGGGGCCTGGCCCTGCGGTTCGCCACCTCCGGGGAATTGCTGGCCGGCATCGAGCTGCTCACCAGCTCCCGCAAGCTCGCCTGGAGTCTGGGGAGCTTCCTGGATTCCCTGGAGGAGGACCTCTCCCAGGCCTTCCAGGAACTGGACAAAGAGCGAGGGGGCATGAACCAGGAACGGCCGGAACTGCGAAACCCTTTTGGATGAGACCGTCTCGGTCCTGGAACAGGTGTTAAGCGCCCACCGACCCGGACTCAGGACCCGGGAGGTGGGCCGCGTCCGCTCGCTGGGCAACGGCATTGCCCTGGTGGAAGGCTTGCCGGGGGTGCAAGCGGAGGAGACTCATCCGCTTCCCCGGGGGCTTGCAGGGCGTGGCCTTCAACGTCGACCCCACCGAGGTGGGCGTCGTCCTCCTGGGAGAAACAGGCGATTTAAAGGCCGGGGCCGAGGCCCGGCGCACCGGCCGGGTGCTGGATGTGCCGGTGGGGGAGGCCCTTCTGGGACGGGTGGTGGACGCCCTGGGCCGTCCCCTGGACAACCTGGGCCCCATTCACACCCTGGAGCGCCGCCCGGTGGAACGGGAAGCCCCGGCCATCATGGCTCGGGCCCCGGTAACCGTGCCTCTGCAAACGGGATTGAAGGTGGTGGACGCCCTGGTGCCCATCGGGCGGGGCCAGCGGGAGCTGATTCTGGGCGACCGGCAGACGGGCAAGACCGCCATCGTCCTGGACACCCTGATTAATCAGAAGAATACCGGCGTCATCTGCGTTTATTGCGCCATCGGCCAGCGGGATACGGCGGTGGCCCAGTTGATCGCCGAGCTGCGGGAGCAGGAGGTCATGGACTACTGCATCGTGGTGGTGGCCCCGGGGGAGGCCCTGCCCGGCCTGCATTACGTGGCGCCCTATGCCGCCACCTCCATGGCCGAATACTTTATGGAGCAAGGGCGGGACGTCCTGATCATTTATGACAACCTTACCAATCACGCCCGCTCCTACCGGGAGTTGTCCCTGCTGCTGCGGCGTCCTCCCGGGCGGGAGGCCTATCCCGGGGATATCTTTTACATCCATTCCCGGCTGCTGGAGCGCTCCACCCACCTGCGGCCGGAGCACGGCGGCGGCTCGCTGACCGCCCTGCCCGTGGTGGAGACCGAGGCTCAGAACATCGCGGCCTATATTCCCACCAACCTCATCTCCATCACCGACGGGCAGATCTACCTCACTCCCGGCTTATTCCAGAAAGGGAGTCTTCCCCGCGGTGGACGTGGGCAAATCGGTCTCCCGGGTGGGCGGCAAGGCCCAGTTCGCCGCCTACCGGGCCGTGGCCGGGGACCTGCGCCTCACTTACTCCCAATTCCAGGAGTTGGAGGCCTTCTCCCGCTTCGGCACCCGGCTGGACGAACGCACCCGCAAAACCCTGGAGCACGGCTACCGCGTCCGGGAGGTGCTCAAGCAGGCCCAGTTCGATCCCATGCCGGTGGCCCACCAGATTGCCGTGCTGCTGGCGGTGACCCAGGGGCTGTTCGACGACATCCCCCTGGAGCGGGTGGCGGCCGCGGAAAAGGCGGTGCGGCGGCTGCTCTGCGAGCAGATCCCGGAGATTTGCCGGCGCATCGAAGCCGGGGAACATCTCAGCGACGAGGAGCGCGAGCTCATTTTGAGGAAAGTAAAAGAGGTCGTCCAAGCCTCCCTGGAGCAGGGCGATGGAAACCATTGAGTCCTTAAGCAGAAAGATCGAGGTTGCGGAAGAACTGCGGGAAGTGGTGAAAACCATGAAAACCATCGCCGCGGTCAGCATCCGCCAATACGAAAAGGCCGTGGCGTCGCTGCGCCAGTACAGCCACACCGTGGAGCTGGGGATGCAGATCGTCATGCGCAGCCGGCCGGAGGAGCAGGCGCCGCCGCGGCCGGCTCCCGGCCGGCGCCTGGGGGCGATTCTTTTCGGCTCGGAGCTGGGCATGTGCGGCCAATTCAACGAATTGCTGGTGTCCTATGCCCTGGACAGATGCCGGGAACTGCAAGTGGCAAAAAAGGATCGCGCCATCATTGCCGTGGGAGCCCGGGCCGTCTCCCGCCTGGAAGAGGCGGGGGCAGAGGTGGAGTCTTACGTTTGCCCTTCCCGGCGCGGTCAGCGGCATTACCTCCCGGGTCCAGGAATTATTGCTGAAAATCGAGGCCTGGCAATGCCCCGGGGGCATCGACCGGATCATGCTGTTCCACCATCAACCGGTCTCCGGCGCGGTCTACCGGCCCCAGGCCGTACCCCTGTTGCCCGTCGATCTGGAATGGCTGGAAAGCCTGGGGCAAAAGCCCTGGCCTTCCCGGGTCCTGCCCACCTTTACCATGGCCCGCCCTCGCTTGGTTTATGCCCTGCTGGGGCAGTACCTCTTTGTCTCCCTCTACCGGGCCTTTGCCGAGTCCCTGGCCAGTGAAAATGCCGCGCGCCTGGCCGCCATGCAGGCCGCGCGAAATCAATATTGAAGAGCGCCTGAAAGAACTGCAGCTTAGCAATACAACCAGTTGCGCCAGAGCACCATCACCGAGGAACTTCTGGATATTGTCGCCGGATTTGAAGCCTTGACCGGAAAATAGGGGGGATCTGCTGGCTTGTTTAAACCCGGTGACCCGGACCTGCGAGCCCGGGTTGTTTTTCTTGGCCGATGGGCTTATGATATATTGACAGATGCCGGCAAGGTCCGATTTCTGGAGCATAACAGGGTCTTTACTGCCCCTCCGGCCGGTCTGCAAGGCTTTTGCCCATGCCTGCCGGGCCACCCGGACAAAAGATGTGCTCCCGAGGGTAGAAACTGCCGAACTTGCATTATAACCAATTGATTTAACGCGAGGAAGTGCAAGGCTCACTGGTGGGGCCCCCGGACTTCAAATCCGGTGTACCTTCTGAATAAGGGGGTAGGTGGGTTCGATTCCCATGCACTTCCGCCAACGCTTTGCGGACCTGGAGGTCAAAATTTTTGGCCTCCTTTTTCATGCATCGGGATACCGCGCCTGGAGAAACTCCTTTATCCGGCTAAACCTTCCTTTGTGCAGCCGGGCTGCTCGTGGCGCCTTGTCTTGAAGGCAGAGAACCTTGATCCAGCCGGAAGCGGCTCTCCCCTGGGGGCGCCCGGAATATTTCTCCTAATCGAGATGCAGTACCACGGAAAAGCTATTGAACATGGCCCAGACCGGATCGTTTTCTTGGAGATCGAGTCGGCTGCTGCCGGCGCTGGTCACCAGGGAGCATAGTTCCGGTCCCATCTGCGATACGGACCGCATACTCAGTAGTGATTTGGCCCTTATTGATCCGCTTGATGATTCCCTGAAACTTGTTTTCTGCGGTGCAGTTGGGTTCCTCCTCCGCTTTCTGCAAAGTCACCCAGGGAGCCTTAACTTCGGCCGTAATCAGCATTCCTGGTTTTAGACCAAGTCTGGCCAGGCTGTCATTGGTGATCACTGCGGTTAATGAGTCACCGCCGAGGGTCACCAATTCCACCTTTGCCTGGATGTCTCCCTGCTGGATGACCCTGATCTTGCCAAAAAAAGTATTGCGGGCGCTGGTTTTCCGGCGGGACTCCTTTTCCAGAAAAAACCTGGTTACCTGCTGGACATCATCATCGGAAAACGTCACGAAAGACGCGGTTAGATTGGGGGTGGAATGCCCCAGGATTCTTTGCACGACCGGCAAGGGCAGATTGTTCTGCATCAGCTCCACGGCCCGCGCCTTCCTGATGGCGTCGGGACCTCCCAACTCTTTGGGAAAGCCGCAGGCTGCCGCCCGCTCATAAAATTTGCGGCGGACATGGCCTGGGTCCACGTTGAACAGACTGCCCAAAGAATCCTTAAAGGCAGGATCAGCGAGGGCCGCCTGGATTTCTTGCGCCAGCGTCTCCGGGATCTGGACGACCCGAGGTTCCCGTCCCGGGGGGGCCTCCGCTTTGCCAAAAACCACCCATTGCCGCTGCTGATCAATGTCCTGAAACGGATCTAAGGCCAATACCTCATTCAACTTGGCCCCGGTATAGCGGATCAACAGAAAGATGAGCAAGATGCGTTGGCGGGACAGCCGCACATCCGACCTTAAGGCCCCCTCCGCCCAGTGGCGAAAAGACTGCTCCAGCCGGGTAAGCTGGACGGTGTCCAGACACCGGCTCTCATCCGTGGTGGCAATAATACGGGAGTGGCTGCCGCTTGCCGGAATCGTTAAAGTCTCCTGGGGTCGCGCCTTCGGAAGCGCTGGAGTCATCTCGGTTTTTTTGCTCTTCATCTCGCGGCTCTCGCTCACCCTCTCTTGAAAACCAGATTTTGCCGGATTTTAACATAGTTATCAAATTTAGCCAAACCGGGCCAATCTTCTTGACATCTCTTTTTTCAGCACTATACTGACATGAAATAACTTATTATCGTGTCACTATCAAGGCGCTATTTTCCTGGGAGTCCGCGCCGCCAGCCTAACGGCAACCTCGAAGAAGGAGGCATCCCTTGTCCCTGCGCAAGATATTCCTGGTCTTCCTGAAAATAGGCACCTTTTCCTTCGGCGGCGTTTATTCCATGATCGCCTTTTTCGAGCGCGAGCTGGTGGATAAACGGAAATGGATTACCCACGATGAATTTATGGAAAGCTTCGCCATCGGCCAGATGACCCCCGGCCCGCCCATTGTCAACACCGGCATCTGCATCGGCTACAAGCTCCGCCGTTTGGGGGGAGCCTTGGCGGCCACTTTCGGGCAGGCCTTCACAGGAACGGTCCTGGCCATCCTGCTGGCGGCCTTCTACCTGTACATGCAAGATAACCCTCTACTGCAGTCGGTCATGAAGGGGGTGGCGGCCGCGGTGGTGGGTTTGCTGGGCTCCATAATTTACAAGATGACCATCAGAATGATCACCGAGTATCGCAGCGCCTTGCTGGCCTTGGGCGCCTTCCTGGCCTTGAACCTCTTCAAGTTCAATCCCGTCGCCATCATCCTGGGGGCCGGCGTCTTGGGGCTGGCGCTGTATTGGAGGGACTAGATGGACCTCCTGAGACTGGCGATCGTCCTCTTTGTAGCCAACTCCCTGACCATCGGCGGCGGCTATGCTATGCTCCCTCTGCTGCAGCAGGAGTTGGTGCGTCATTATCATTGGCTGACCAATAAGGAGTTCCTTGACGCCATCGCCATCGGGCAGGTAACGCCCGGGCCGCTGACGGTGATGAACGCCTTTATGGGCTTTAAGATTGGTGGCCTGGCCGGGGCCTTGATCGCCATGGCCGCCAGTTATTTGCCGTGCATTATTATTGTCACCACCGTGACCAAATATTATCTCCGCTACAAGGAGTTATGGTTGGTTAAGGCCAGTTTTGCCGGGGTCAAGCCGGCGGTGGTCGGTTTGCTTGCGGCGGTGCTCTTCTTCCTGAGTAATGGTTCCGTCATTAACCCGGCTACCAAGGGGATCGCGGTGGTGAGCTTTACCCTCCTCACCTTTACCAGGCTGGACCCGAGCTTCATCATTATCGGCGCCGGGATCTTAGGGGCATTGGTTCTTTAATGACGCTGACCAGGGCGGTCACCCTCAACGCTGCCTCCAGGCGGTCATCGCCGGCGTTGGCCAACCTTGTGCCTAAATTTGTGCCTGGCAATGCAGGGCTATGAGGAAAGAGGCATTAGGGACTGCCTATAAGGTAGGTGCTCAGATCTCCAAGTCAAGCAAACCCCGGGGCAGGTTATGGCAAGATCTATTGCCGGGCCCTGGCGCCAAAAAGGCAGGGCCATTTCTGACCCTGCCTTGGGTAGTTGTGGGGGAGGGTTGGAGTTAACTCTTTCTGAATCTCCTCAAACCCACTAGACCAAGCAAACCGCTGCCCAGGAGCAGGGCGCTGGGGGGCAGGGGGACCGCACTGGTATTCAACGAAGCATCGAAGCTGGTAACCCCTGCATCCCGATGCATTATTGTAACTATCTCCGTTAATGAAGTTGGATTGAACGGGGAGATAGCACCTGTAAAAGTGTCGGAAAAGGCGCCGGGGCCTAAACCTGTGAAAGTGTGAATGGGTGTGAGGTCAAAAAGGGCCGTGTTGGCAACCGTACCGTTGGCTGCGGTTCCACCGATCAACATAGTCGCGGAGGTGCCGAGTGTGAAACCTGTATCGGTATATGAAAGTATGAGCGTACCTGCACCAGTGCTGCTATCAATCGAATTGAGGTCAATACCCGGAGAGGGTTTGCCGGACAGCCCGGTGGTGACATTGATAGTCCAAATGCTGGTCGGAGATACTGGCCCGATGAAAGTAATCGCTCCCACGGCTGGGTTTGAATCCCCCACCCCATTATCAGAGATTGTGTCCAGGGTGGTGCCATCGAACAGGGTAAGTAAACCGGTGGCCTGCGCCCCGGACGGAAACGCCACTACCGCCCAGCACATAACGGCCAGAACGGTTAGTAGCACCAAAAATTTGCTCTTCATGATTTCTCCTCCTGATGTGGTCCCTCTGGTCGGCTACCCTAAGGGATTGGAACTTATGGATTTCACCACTCTAACGGTTAATCATCTCCCCTCCACCCAGCCGCCGCCTTGCCTCCTATGGTTCACCTCCTTTATACTTAGATATATTGAAGTGCATAAAAAAACCGGGTTGCCCAAATTTCAGTTTTCAGGCAACCCGGCTGTCTCGATTTAAGACCCGTGGCTTTCCGTCCCCGTCTCACGGCGGGTTTGGGTTTGTCTGGATTAAATTTTTATTTATTTTAAAAGTAACACCGCTAATCTATTCGTCCATAGTCAAATCGGCCAATTTGCCCCTAGGCAAAAATACCTAACTGCCTCAGCCTAAATGCCAACAACCTTTCTTGACCTATCCTGGTCTGCCCCTGTAACAGGCTCTAGAAATTTTCATCCGAATTATCACGTTCTTATGCGATTCAAACCGTTAATTGACTTGAGCCTACTAGGTAATTTTGCCTATGATAAATCCAGGGATTCCCCAATTGTAAATTATTAATGAAATACTCATTTTTAATTTACATAGAGACAATGTTAGCCCATTGCCTAGTAATTGTCCTTGGGGGGTATCGAGCCATGGCGAACATTATCTGCCTCAGCGGCTGGCTTACGGGTTTGGCGACCGAATTCGCTTCTTCTGACCTTTTTGACCTTTGCCCTTATAAAAAAGCGAAAAAGGTTCGCTGCAAGTCCCGGAGTCACTCTAATGGTATCCCGTTCTCCTCACCCTAATTCTTCTTCGTAGTTATCTTCTCTTGCTTGGCCTTGACCTAAGATCTGCTTTGGAGCCGGGAAAATCAGCGTACGAAAATTTCTTTGACCATTCCAATTCCAGGAGGGCCTTAGGCATGAGTGCCTATAACGTGGTGCTGGTAGATGATCACACGATGTTTCGCGAGGGACTAAGAAAAATCATCGAAAAAATAGAAGATGTCAAGATTAGCGGCGAAGCCGGAGATGGCTTGGAATTGCTGCAACTCTTGCAAGATTCCTCCCCGGATTTGGTCATCCTGGACCTCTCGATGCCCAATATGGGAGGCTTGGAAGCAATTAAAGAAATTAAGAAGATTTGTCCACAAGCAAAAATATTGGTTCTGACTATGTACAAGGAAAAAGCATTTGTTCGGCAGGTTTTGAAAGACGGAGCCGTTGGTTTTCTGTCCAAAGATGATGCAGGCAATGAGCTTATCCGCGCTATTGGAACCATCAAAAAAGGAGGAAAGTATTATTCTCCCATGCTCCCCAATATAATTCCAAGCCTGTTTAGGGAAAATGAGGAAAAAGAGGTTTTGACGATGCGGGAAAGGGAAATCTTAAAACTCGTGGCGGCAGGGAAGAAGACCAGTGAAATTGCCGAAGCTTTGTTTATCAGCCCCCATACGGTACGTCGGCATCGCGAAAATATCATGGAAAAATTGCACACCAAGACGTTGGCCGCTCTGATCAAATATGCCATCTCGGGTTATTATATTACCGAGAACATTTAACCTGGAAACGGCCTTTTCCCAGCGGTTCATCCAGATTTCAGCTGACCACCCCCATCCTGGCGCCAGTGCCTGACGTGATGCCTCAACCAATTCCAGATTCTCCGGAACCTGCCATCGTTAATCCCCGGCCTGTGCGAGTCGGACCTTTCCGGCCCAAGCTCACCTCAGAAAAAATCTTTTTTAGTGCACAAAACAACTATTTGACAAAGGGTAAAGATTTTATAAAATTTAAGATATATCCCAGGCAAACGCGGGGCCGGTAGGCTTTTCCGGAAGGGGAGTTTCCTTTATTTGCTTGCCTGGAACTTTTTGGAGGATGTATGAGCGTGCGAGGCAAGGTTAAGTGGTTCAGCGATTCCAAGGGCTATGGCTTCATTTCCCAGGCCGACGGTCCCGATGTCTTCGTGCACCACAGCAACATCGAAGGTGAGGGCTTCAAGACCTTGGAAGAAGGTCAGGAAGTCGAGTTCGAAGTAGTGCAGGGGAAAAAAGGCCTCCAGGCCGAGAAAGTGGTGAAGGTCTAAGCGTTATTCCCCACCGCGGCGGTCCAATTAACCCAGCAGACCAGGAAACCTGGCGGGTGCCAGGTCTGTCCGCAGGCCCTGAATGGACCCGCACGGTTTTCAATAATCACAGTTTGGCATTAATCAGGCGGGGCGCACCCTTAGAACCGCCCGGCCCAAGGAGAGTTTTATGGCCAAAGTAAAGAATGGCGATTTCGTGCAGTTACACTATACCGGCAGCCTGGAAGACGGCACCGTTTTTGACACCAGCCTCGATCGCGAACCCCTGGAGTTTCAGGTGGGCGGCGGCGGGATCATTGTCGGTTTCAATGATGCCGTGATCGATATGGAAGTGGACAGCGAAAAGGACGTGACCCTGGCCCCGGATCAAGCCTACGGCGACCTGCGGGACGACCTCAAGCGGGAATTTCCCCAATCGATGCTGGGAGACCATCAGGTCGAGGTGGGCCAGGAACTCAAGTTCGCCAGTCCCCACGGCCCCGTGACCGGCAAGGTCCTGGCCATCGAGCCGGACAAATTCATGGTGGACTTTAACCATCCCCTGGCCGGCAAGACCCTGCTGTTCAAGATCAAGCTCGTGGGCATTACCGACCAACCCACCCAGCAGTCGGCCTGCTCCTGCAGTTCCAGTTCCTGCGACTCCGGCTCCTGCGGTTCCGGCTGCGGCTGCTAACTACCGGGGCTCAATTGCCTGAGCCTCACAGAGACGATAAAAAAATACGACGGGGCGTGAGAAATCACGCCCCGTCGCCTTGGGGCCCGGCCGCGGCCGGGAAGGTCTTGGCCGGATCCGCCTTACTTAGTGGTCGCCGGAGGGTTGTCCGGGGTGGCGGGCTGACTCGATTGCCCGCCGCCGTAGGGGCACTGCCTCCCCTTCTGTTTCTGGGATTGGCCGGCGCCGTAGCCGGGACAATTCTGGTTGCCGCGTTTGGGGGCCGGGGCTACCGTGCAGGTCCCGCCCGGGCCGCCGGTACACACCGTGTTGCCCTGAGCCGCCGGGCCGCCGCCCTGGTTCTGGGCCACGGCGACCCCAGCCAGGAGCAAGACCCCGCCCAAGGCCAGCGCCGGGCCGATCATCAAGCACCTTCTATGCTTCATAAAGTTCTCCTTTATTTACCCATATGGTATTGCCAGCCATTGCTTGACCTTTATTCAGGGTGTCCCGGGCCTTCGGGGCCGGGACCCGGTTCCATCCCTGGACCCGGCATACCTGGGCCGGGACCCCTATCGGGACCGGGCGGCGGCCCCAGGCGCGGGCCCCCGTGCCAGGGGCCGCGCCGGCCGCCCATGGGGCCGCAGGCCTTGTCCAGGCGGGTCTGGACCAGATTCAGAAAGGCGGTGCGCTGTGCGGGTTTCAATTCTTTCCTGAACTCCAGCAGGTGCCGCACCAACTCCTCTTCCAGTTTGCCTTGCGCGGCGCTGATTTCTTCGATCTTGGCGTGGATGACCGGCTGGTCCGGGGTCTCAGCCCTGAGCAAATCGAAGAGCTCCCGGCGTCTTTGGAACAATTCGCTCCGGATGGCCTCGACCTTGGCCCGATGCTGGGCGAACAGGCCGCGCACGGCCTGACGCTGAGTCTCATCCAGCTTCAGAGTTTGCCACAGCTCCCGCATGGGCAGGGGAGGCGGCAGGTCCCGGGACAGCCTCTGCGCCTGATCCTGATAATATAAATAGATGAAGGTGCCGATGGTCCCGAAGTTTAGGGCCAATGAAAAAATTACCAGATACAATAGCCAGTTGCGTCTCACTTGCAGGTACCGTTGCCTTCGTCCTCTTGATAGGAGGCGAGAATCATCCCCATGGAGCCCTGGGGAAAGTCATGAAAGGCTTCCAGGCTGGCGACTTCCGTGCTTAAACCGTTTGGGGTTTGGGGCTGGGAATGGAAATCCTGGGCCAGGGTGCCACCCAAATAGATGCCCAGCGCCAGCGACGCAGCCAGGGCTAGTTGCTGCCACCAGCGGCGGGAGGGCCGCGCCAGGCGGGCCCGCACCTTCTCCGGCAACCCGGCGGGGACCGGGGCCGTCAAGCTCCCCAGGGCCTGATCCAGGGCCGTCAGCAAGGCCAGTTCCCGGCGGCAGCCGGCGCAGCCTTCCAGGTGACGCTCCACCTGCATCATCACCTCGGGCGCCAGCTCAGCGTCCAGCCAGGCAGAAAGGTTTTCCTGCACCTCGAGGCAAATGTTAGTCATGGATTTGTTCTCCCAAAAAAAATTATCCCTGCATAGTTTAACACAAAAAATCGCCCAGACCGGCGCGTCCCGGGAATTGATTTAAAAATCTCCGCAAGCAACCGCAGGCCTTCCTGGCCCTCGGCCTCCCGGTACGTCCCTGGCCCCCTGCCTAGATTCTGCTTGACGCCCGCGGCTCCCATGCTTATCTTCTGGCCAGTGCCAAAACCGGCCGAGCCCCTCGGCCCAGGAGGGTATATGCTGTCGCAAATTCCCGTGGACTTTGCCAAGGTCAAGAAAGAGAACCGCGATCAAGTGATCCTGCGGGCGGCCATCATTGCCGAATTGGACGCCATTAACCTTTACGTGCAGATGGCGGCCCAGACCGACGACCCCGACCTCCAAAAGGTCCTGCTCGATATCGCCCGGGAGGAAAAGACGCACGTGGGCGAGTTCGAAACCCTGCTCCTGCGCTACGACACCGAGCAGGTGCAGGAGCACGAGCACGCTAAAAAAGAGATCAAAGAGCTTACCGGAAAATAGCCGCAGCCTCCAGGATGCCGCGCCTGCTCTTCTCGTTGGCCCCTATTGCGCGGGCGGGGCGTACGGATACGGCGTACGCGGCGGCCGGGACAGGCCGTTCAGTCGGCCCGCCAATTCCGGGTTGAGCTTCCAAAGGTTCAAAGATTCGGCGTAAGCCGCCTTCATCTTGCCCTGGGACACGAAGGTCAGCCCCAGGTTAAAGTGGGCGTCGGCATTGTTGGGGTCGCGGGCGACGGCATCCTTGAAAGCGGCGATGGCATCGTCCGTGCGGCCGGCCTGAAAATAGGCGACGCCCAGATTACTGAGGGGGCCGGTGGCCTTGGGATCAGCCTTGGTGGACTCCTTGAAGGCCGTTTCGGCTTCTTTTACTTTGCCCTGCTTGAGGAGGTCCAGCCCCTGCTGGTTATAAGCATTACTGACCCGGTCAGGCAATTCCTTGTTTTTCGGCTGCAACTGCATCAATTTTGCGAGATCCGTGGCGGCGGCGCCAAAAGTGCCTTGGCCACTGTTTAACTTGGCCAGGCCCTCCAGGGCCTCCGGATAGTCGGGCTTGAGCCGGACGGCCTCTTTCAGGTATTTGGCTGCCGGCCGGGGACGCCCCATCGCCAGATACTTCATCCCCAACTTATAATTAGCCTCGGGGTCATTGGGGTTCTGGCTGACGGCCTGGCGCAATTGCACGACATTGGGCCCCCGTTCTCCCGACGCCGCCGGCGCCGGCAACATGAGGCCGAGCCCCACTAAGATCAGCAGGATGACATACCGGCGCGACATCCTTTTCCTCCGGATTGCTTTAGTCTGCTTCAGGCAAAGACATTCTAACACAAATTTTGCCTTTGGCGCCTCGGCGCCTCGCTTCGCGAAAAATTTATGTCGGCGGCCACAGGCCGCCCTATAGGGCGGCCTGTGGCCGCCGATTATGCTAGCCTTTCAGTCAAGGTAATCCTGCAGGGCCTTTTTGAGAAACTGGCGGGCCCGCTTCAACAGGCCGTCCACGGCCTGGGGGCTGAGCCCCAACTCCGCGCCGATCTCCTGATAAGAAAGCCCGGCAAAGCGCTTCAGGACCAGGGCCCGGCGCTGGTTCTCCGGCAGGCTGTTGAGCAATTCCTCCAACTGGCGGTTCAAGTCGTGTTCTTCCAGGATTTCCAGGGGACTGGCCCCGGGGTCCGGAGGGTTGGGTCCGTCCTCCTGGTCCAGCGATTCCTGGGGGCGCCGCCGGCGCAGCAGATTCAAGCAATGGTTGGCGGTGATGCGGTGCAGCCAGGCGGCGACGCTGGCCTTGGGCTCGAAGCGGTGGGCGTTTTCGTAGACCTTGAGGAAGACCTCCTGGGTCGCGTCTTCGGCTTCCAGGGGGTCGCGCAGCAGCCGGTAGGCGATCTGATAGATCCGTTGTTGATGCCGACGGACCAACTCCGTCAGGGCGGCGTCCTCGCCCCGGGCCAGACGCCGGAGCAAGGCGTAATCGAGGTCGGTGGGGTCGGCGCTCAAAACGGGATCAGGAAGATGCCTTCGTCCTTCTTGCAGGCCCGGAGCAATTCCAGGTGGCGCAGCACGGCGAATTCCCGCTGCAGATCATCTTCACTGGTCCCCAGGAGCCGGGCGGCTTCCGGACGAGGCACTTCTCCCTTCTCTTTGACCAGGTCGAGGAGCTGCTGCTGCTTGGGGGTGAGAGTAAGGCCGCCGGGCAAATCCTTGAGGCTCTTGGCAGTATGTACCGCCCAGGGATCGCAGGTGCGGATGGGACTGAGGACCTCCAGGTAGCAATCCTCGCACAGGATTTGGCCGAAATGCTCCTGGGGTTCCTCCCCTGCCAACGAGGCGCCGCACTTGCTGCAGACATCGGCTTGAGCAGTCATGATATCTTCAACTCCAGGCCCGTTTCCCTCCCTCGCAGGGAGGGAAACGGCGAGAGGTAAAAACCATTGATCTAAGAAACGTTCGGAAATGCTGGCTTGGTCAGCCGGCCACCCGTTCCTTAAAGCGTGTAGTCGCCTTCCATATCCAGCCGGAACACGCCGGGGCGATCGGTGGGCGACACCGTAAAGGTGCCGGCGCCCTTGAGGCTGCTCAGCTTGCCGATGGCCTTGTAAACCTCCCATTTCCCCTTGGTCATGGAGCCCATCTTATCGCCGCGAAATTTGGAGTAGACCGCGCCGTTCTCATAGATGGTGGCGGCGTAGCCGGTCATGGGTCCATCGCCTTTGGTGCGGTCGTGATGGCCGACGCTGCGGCGGGAAACAAAGGCCCCGGCTACCCCTGGGGTATAATCGATGGGCTCGCCTTCCATTTCAGTGAGCATCAGGCAGTGATCCGGCACATCTCCCACGTAAAGGCTCTCGCGCCGGGTGACGTAGATTTTAAAGCTGGCCTTGCGCTGCATGTTATTCCCTCCTCTGCGAAGTTGAGTTTGAGCTTGAGAGGCTGCTTGGCCGCGAGGAGGATAACCCCACTTGCGGCCCTGGAATCAACTTATATATCCAGCTCCTGTAATTCAAGGACATTGTTCTGAATAAATTCGCGGCGGGGCTCCACTTTGTCGCCCATGAGAATGGTAAAGATTTCATCCGCAGCCACCGCGTCTTCGACGTTGACCTTTAAGAGGGTGCGGGTTTCCGGGTCCATGGTGGTCTCCCAGAGCTGCTCCGGGTTCATTTCCCCCAGGCCTTTGAACCGCTGAATATTGATACCCTTCTGGCCCTCCTCCAGGATAAAGGCGATCATCTCTTCCAGGGACGGAAATTCCCAGGTGCGGTCTTTGCCCTCCAGCAGGTGGGGCGGGCTCTTGAAGTCCTGAATCCCTTGCGCCAGGCGCACCAGGGCCTGGAAGTCGCTGCCGCCCAGCAGGTCCCAGTCCACCCGCATGTCGGCGGCATCCCGGACTTGCGGGGTAATGACCAGCGCAAAGGCGAGGTGCTCTTCATCCGGCTCCAGGCGGGCGCTGAGCTTGCCGGTGGCTTCGAAGATTGTCACCAGGCCCTGCAGCTGCTCCTCATGACGCAGGCTCTCTTTGGCGACCAGCTCATTATCCAGGAGGATTTGCATGACCTTCTTTGCCAGGCCCCGTTTTTCGAAACGGCTCAAATATTCCTGATAGGCGATGACCTTTTCCAGGGCCTCGAACAGCGGTTCGCCCTCCAGGGTGCGGCCGGCCCCCAGGCGCAGGCGCTTCTTCTCCATGCCCCGCTTCAGCAGATATTTCTTGAACTCGCCGTCGTCCTTCAGGTAGGTCTTCTCCGAGCCCCGGGTGAGCCGGTATAGGGGCGGCTGGGCGATGTAGAGATAGCCGCCCTCCACCAGCGGGGCGAGCTGCCGGTAGAAAAAGGTGAGCAGCAGGGTGCGGATGTGGGCCCCGTCCACGTCGGCATCAGTCATGATGATGACCTTGTGGTAACGCAGGGACTCCATGTTGATTACTTCCTGGGAGAGGTCGGAGCCCAGCGAGGAGATCAGGGTGCGGATCTCGGTGTTCTCCAACATCTTCTCGAAGCGGGCCTTTTCCACGTTGATGATCTTGCCCTTGAGGGGCAGGATGGCCTGGAAGCGCCGGTCCCGGGCCTGCTTGGCCGAGCCGCCGGCCGAGTCGCCCTCCACCAGGTAGATCTCCCGTTCGGGCGGGGTCCCGCTCCTGGCAGTCGGCCAGCTTGCCCGGCAGGGTCATGTCGCCCATGGCGCCTTTCTTGCGCACCAGGTCCCGGGCCCTCCGGGCCGCCTCCCGGGCCCGGGCCGCGTCCAGCAGCTTGGCCAGGATGTGCCTGGCCACCCGGGGGTTTTCGCCCAGGTAGGTCAGCAGGTGCTCGTACAACAGATTTTCCACCAGGCCCTTGACTTCGCTGTTGCCCAGCTTGGTCTTGGTCTGGCCTTCGAACTGGGGGTGCGGCAGCTTGATGCTGATCACCGCAATGAGGCCCTCCCGGACGTCCTCCCCGGTTAGGTGGCTGTTCTTCAGGTTTTTGGGCAGGTCGCTGATCGACATGTACTGGTTGATGGCCCGGGTGAGGCCGGCCTTGAAGCCGCTCAGGTGCGAGCCGCCTTCCCGGGTGTTGATGTTGTTGGCGAAGGTGAAGATCTGCTCGTTATAAGTCTCGTTGTATTGGAAGGCGATTTCCAACTGATAGCCGTTCTTGCCGCCGGTCAGAAAAATCGGGTCCGGATTGATGGTGGTCTTGTTGCGGTTCAGATATTCGACAAAAGAGACGATGCCGCCTTCGTAATGAAATTCGTTTTTGCGGCCGGATAAGTCATCTTCCAGGGAGATGCGCACCCCGGCGTTGAGGAAGGAGAGCTCCCGCAGGCGCTGGGCCAGAGTGTCATAGCTGAACACGGTCTCGGGGAAGATTTGCGGGTCCGGCTTGAAAGGTTACTTTGGTGCCCCGGTGCTTGGTTTTGCCGGTGGTGGCCAGGGGCGTGGCGGTCTTACCCCGTTCATAGCGCTGGTGATAAACCTGGCCGTCGCGGCGGATCTCCACCTCCAGGTATTCGGACAGGGCGTTGACCACCGAGACGCCGACGCCGTGGAGGCCGCCGGAGACCTTGTAGGCCCCGGAGTCGAACTTGCCGCCGGCGTGCAGGCGGGTCATCACCACTTCCACCGCCGGCAGGTTCTCGCCGGGGTGCAGCTCCACGGGAATGCCCCGGCCGTTGTCCACCACCGTGACGCTGTTGTCCGAATGGATCGTTGACCGTGATCTCGTCGCAATGGCCGCCCATGGCCTCATCGATGGAGTTGTCCACCACCTCGTAGACCAGGTGGTGCAGACCCTCCACGCCGGTGTTGCCGATATACATGGACGGCCGTTCCCGCACCGGCTCCAGACCTTTCAGGACCTGGATCTTGGCGGCGCCGTATTCGGCCTCAGGCGTGATATTACTTTTGATATTGCCTTCGTATTCCGCGGCTGCCAAAGCGCTTACCCCTTCTCCAGACAGTTAAAATCCATTAGATTTTCCATCAAATGTATGTATCCGTAGGGGCGAACCTTGTGTTCGCCCTGAGTCGCTCCATAATGCAAGCAGACCCTCACTCCCCGGGAAGCTTGATGGTCCCTTTGATCAAATCGTTCATGGTCTGGGGGGATGAGAGGGTTTGACAGAGAAGCTCTTTGACGCCTTTCCGGAACCGGTCCCGGTCGGTGGGCTGATGCGTCCCCATCACTAGATTTATATCAGGAAATGCACCTTTGATCAATTGGCTATATTTTTTGACAAAGGGGCACAGGGTCACCATACAGAAGGACAGGTGCAGTGCCTCCAAGCGGTAGGCGGCCACGGCCCGCACCCTTTTGAGGATCTTTTCCGGCGCCGCCATAGTGGGACAGCCGGCGCACGAGATAATGCCGATCAACTCTAACGGTTCATCTTTAGGATATTGCTCAAAAAACCCGCGGCGCTTGCGCAGATCCGCCAGACAGACCACGGAAGCACAGTTACTTTCCTGGGTGCAATTGGAACAGGTTATAATGCCGATGCGGGCCATAATGAGAGCCTTTTGTTTACTGTTTTGGGTTTCCTGTGTTATTTAAAATAATATTATATAATGTTTAAGACTGGCAATTTTTTCACTGCACCATTATTTAGTAATTTTTAGCGTCTTGCCGCTTGAGAGAAAGTGATTAATCTGACGTTCCCGGAGGGCCATTCTCTCTCGATACGCGGGGTCGGACAATCCCTTAATTAGGTCGTCTCCTTCGGGGCTTAAGCCCGTGAAGAGCTGTGTCCAGATCAACCTGGTCGTACCATCATCCTTCCTGGTAAGCGAGAGGGAATAGCGTAATGATCGAAGCGCATTTATGCGGACAAATTCGATCAATGCCGGCGGCTCGTATCTTGAGACAACCCAGGTATCTTCCGGTCCATCATCGGGAAAGTGGGTCTTAAATACACAATCCAGCTCTGCGATTCCTGTGTCGCTATGGATCAGGTCACATTGCCAAGACTCAATCCATTCATATTCTCTCACCGGGCAGAGCAATGGGAACACCTGTTCGGCGGGAAAGTCCAAAGACATTGAATAAGTTTTGCGCAGCCTGTAACCGCTCACAATGCCTCCTGTTTAACGCGGTGAAGGCGAGTTCAAGTTCGAGCATTCTTAATCCGCGGCACGACTTTTATCTCCAGCCTCACTTCGCCATAGCCGGCGCACTCCACCCCCGCGTCCGGGCAGCGCACCTGGTGCATGAAGTGGAAGAGGTTGGGGTCGAGATTTTCGCTGAGGCGTTCGTTGATCAGGGCCACCGGTACGGCCAGTTGGGAGAGCAGATAGACGCACAGCCGTTTGGGACATAACTCGGGGAGGAAATTGCCGGCCACGTCCAGGACGAAGCGGTCGCCCACCCGGTAGCCGGAGTTGCAGTTACAGGACTTGACCACCTCGGCGACGATGCTGTAGCGGGCCGCCACCTGGCCCAGCCGCTCGATCAGCCGCAGCCGCGGGTCGCCTTCCGGGAATTGCTCAATTTCTACGTCGGTATAGCCGACTCGCGCCGCGTAACGCTTCAGGGCTTTTGGTGCTGCTTTATCTTCCATCCAGGCCCTCTAATGGTGGGCCGTGCCCACCCTACACCAAAAAGATGGCTTTAAGTGCACCTTTACTAAAGCAGAATTTATGGGGATTATCCACGCCGTTATTCTATTTACTCACCTTACTCATCGTGGCTTTCGAGCGGTTCGACCTGTTTCGGCAGTTTCTTCTGCTCAGACTTAAGACGGCGTTCGACTTTTTTCACGTCCTCGGCGGGAGGCAGCGCTTCAGGAACGATGCCGCGGTCGCTCAAGAGTTTCCGGACATCCCTATTGTTCTTGACATGTTCGACGGTAATACCCGGTTCCGTGCGCAGTACGTGCTGTTTGATGTTGAAATTGGTAATTTCGTTGGCGAAGTCCTTAGCCTTAATGGTGATGGTCGGCAAAAAATCAGCCAGCGGCCTACTTTTAGGCACACCCAATCTATATTTCATATCTTGAGTGGTATTGCCGCCGAAGAGCGCCACATCCCCTTTACTGCGGATGCGGGCGAAACTGTCATTCTCGCGCAGACGATCGAAGATGATCCCGGACAATTCCTTCTCGGACTGACTCAATCTTTTGCGTGCCCCAACCCTTTCCGCCTCCGCCAAGCGTTGCTCGATCAATTCCTGCTTGCGGGTCTGGACCGCGAAGTATGTTTGGGCAAAGGCAATTTGTTCCTTTGCCGAGTCGCCATTCTGAGCGATGAGATAACAGGCGTATCGGGTAAGTGCAATATCGTCAATTTCCCGTTTAGCGCCGGAGCCAAGGTCAACCATTTTGCTGACATGCGCAAAATGGTCCTTGGGGTCGTATCCCGCTTTCTCACAGGCGGTTATGGCTTTGTCTATAACAGCCGCAAAGCTCCTCCACTGGGCATAACCCAGCAACATCTGAAGATCACGAGCGCACCAGAACTCAGTGCCGGTATCCGGGTATTTGCGAACCATGTCTTCAAAACTGGTATGGAGTCGAACAACGATGTCTTTGTCCATTTCCTATTCTCTCCTTCGCCTTCTCGCTCGGAGATTTGGATTTTTCTTTTACTGAAAACTGGCCACTGACTACTGACCACTGCCCTACAGGCTCATGGGCATAATGATGCTGAAATAATGCGGGTCGCCCTGGTCCACCAAGCGGCAGGGGCGGTCCTTGTCGTTCAGTTCCAGGATGGCCATATCGCTCTCCATGGCGTTCAAGGGCTCCAGGAAATAGCGGGCGTTGAAGCCCACTTCGATGGGCAGGCCACTGGGGTCCCCGGCCTCCAGGAAGGCGGGCACCTGCTCAAAGCCCTCTCCCACTTCCGGGTTGGTGAAGGTGACCTCCACCCGGTCGGGCAGGAGCTTCAGGACCACGCCCTTGAAGCGCTCGGTGGACAGCAGCGAGATGCGCTTGATGGCCTCGTGCAGTTCCCGGCGGTTGATGGCGAAGCGGTAGCCGAAGGCCTCGGGGATGATGCGGCGATACTCCGGAAATTTTTTATCCTGGAGCAGTCGGATGAAGAGGTAGCGGTCGTCAGCCCGGAGCGCCAGGCTCTGGGTGCCCAAACCCAGGGAGACCTTCTCTTCCTCCGCCAGGAAGCGGATGACCTCCGCCATGCCTTTGCGGGGGATGAGGAGGCCTTTCTCCATGGGAACCTGCTCGCTGCCGGGCAGGGGCCGCTCGATCAGGGTGAGGCGGTGGCCGTCGGTGGAGATGAGGCGCAGCAGAAAGCCCTGCTCGGTCTCCACCCGCTCCCAGAAGATGCTGGAGAGATGGTATTGCAGGTCATCAACGGAGACGGAGAAGATGGTCTTCTCGATCATCTCCTTGACTATCCGGCTCTCCGTTTCCACCAGGTTCTGGTCGGTGATCTCCGGCACCGGCGGGAACTGGTCGGCCGGCAGGCCGTTCAGTTGGTAGCGGGACTCACCGGACAGGATCTTCAAGCCGGCCTTATCGGTGCCGGTAAGATCAACCGCGGCGCCCGGGAGTTCCTTGATGAGGTTGAACAGGTAGTGGGCCTGGACGGTGACGGCGCCGTGCTCCAGAACCTCGGCCGGATAGAAGCCGCGAAAGCTCACTTCCAGGTCGGTGGCGGAGATGAGCACCCGGTTCTCGTCGGTCTGCAGGAGAAAATTGCCCAAAATGGGCATGGTGCCCCGGCGGTCCACCACTCCCAGGGTTCGACCCACTCCCTTCAACAAGGTTTCCCGATCGATCTTCACCTGCATATTATTCTCCTAAAAGAAAGAAGATATTTAATAGCTGTAATAAGGGGCTATCCTTTGGTCGATAACTGGGTTAAGTGGTTAATTTTGCACAAATATTTATCAACAATAGTTTCGACCGGAATCGCGTCGGCGCACCCTTTATGAGCCATGAGCCCGACAGAGGACCATAGGGGGTGTCGAAAAGTGAGCTGGATGGAAAGGTTTTTATCAAGGTTCGGTTGACAACCAAAAATTAGTGATTAAAAAATGTTGTCGATGGGGCGAACCATATTGGGTCGCCCCGCTGTTTTTACTTACACACCGCGCCCTGGCTGCCGGAGGAGACCATGCGGCTGTAGCGGGCGGCGTAACCATGTTTGATCCTGGGCTCCGGCGCCTTCCAGGCCGCCTGGCGCTTGGCCAGTTCTGCGTCGTCCACCAGCAGGGTCAAGGTCTTGGCCGGGATATCGATCTTGATGCGATCGCCTTCCTGAACCAGGGCGATGGGCCCGCCCTCCGCGGCTTCCGGCGAGATGTGGCCGATGGCCGCGCCTCTCGTCCCGCCGCTGAAGCGGCCGTCGGTCAACAGCGCTACTTCCTTATCCAGGCCCAGGCCGGCGATGGCCGAGGTGGGGGTGAGCATCTCCCGCATGCCGGGGCCGCCCTTGGGGCCCTCGTAGCGGATGACCACAATATCGCCGGGCTTGATCTTGCCGTCCAGGATGGCCCGGGTGGCCTCCTCTTCGGCCTCGAAGACCCTGGCGGCGCCTTCGTTCACCAGCATCTTTTCATCCACCGCCGACTGCTTCACCACTCCGCCCTCGGGAGCCAGGTTGCCCTTGAGGATGGCAATGCCTCCCTGAGCATGATAAGGGTTGCTCAGGGGCCGGATAACCTCCGGGTCGAGCACCTCGACGGCGGCCAGGTTGTCGCCTACGGTCTGGCCGGTGGCGGACAGCGGCACTCCCGAAACTAGGCCGGCATCCAGCAGGGTCTTCATCACCGCCGGAACGCCGCCGGCCCGGTCCAGGTCCTCCAGGTGATGGTGACCGGCGGGGCTCAGGGAGCAGAGATGCGGGGTGCGGGTGGAAATTTTATTGAACAGGTCCAGGGACAGGTCGATGCCGGCCTCCCGGGCGATAGCCGGGACGTGGAGCACGGTGTTGGTGGAGCAGCCCAGGGCCATGTCCACCGCCATGGCGTTGATGAAGGCCTCCAGGGTGGCGATGTCCCGGGGCAGCAGTTGCCGGTTGACCATGTCCATAAGCTTGAAGCCCGCTTCCTTGGCCAGGCGGATGCGGGCGGCGTGCACTGCCGGAATGGTGCCGTTGCCCGGCAGGGCCAGCCCCAGGGCTTCGCTCAGGCAGTTCATCGAGTTGGCGGTGAACATGCCGGCGCAGGAGCCGCAGCCGGGGCAGGCGCATTCAGCCAGCTCCTTGAGCTCATCCTCGCAGATCTTGCCGGCTTTGACCGCGCCCACGCCTTCAAAGACCGTGATCAGGTCCACTTCCTGGCCTTTGAAGCGGCCGGCCAGCATGGGGCCGCCGCTGATCAGGATGGCCGGGATGTTAAGCCTGAGGGCCGCCATGAGCATGCCCGGGATGATCTTGTCGCAGTTGGCCACCAGGACCAGGCCGTCCACCGGATGGGCCGTGGCCATGATTTCGATGGAGTCGGCGATGAGCTCCCGGGAGGGCAGGGAATATTTCATGCCCTGATGATGCATGGCCAGGCCGTCGCAGACGCCGATGACCCCGAATTCCAGGGGGGTGCCGCCGGCCAGGCGCACCCCGGTCTTGGCGGCCTGGGTGATCTGGTTCAGGTGGATGTGGCCGGGAATGAATTCGTTGAAGGAATTGGCTACCCCGATGATGGGCCGGTCAATCTCCCGGTCGGTGAGGCCCATGGCCTTGAGGAGAGAGCGATGCGGATACTTCTCCAGACCCAATTTCATCAGATTGCTGCGCATGGAAGACTCCTCAAAATCAGTGGTCAGTGGCCAGTGGTCAGTTTAAAGCAAAAGCAATAAGCCGGCCAATACTGTTCACTGGGATTCGGGCTCATCGGAGCCCGCGGGTGCGGACGGACTTGACGGTTCCGGGGTTGAAGCTGCGCGGGGTTCGCCAGCCGCCGCCTGCGGTTGTTCCGGCTTGGGCTCCCCGGTCACTTCGCCCTGCGGCGTGCGCTTCGGCGGCCGCCGCGGCCCGCGTCGCGAGGCCCGCCGCGGCCTCCGACCCTCGGGCTTGGCCTCGGGTTTAGCCTCCGGCTGGGATTCGCTTTTGGGCTCCGGTCCCGGCTCCGACTTAGGCTCCTCGATTGGTTCGCTCTTCAACTCTTCTGTCGGCTCTCGTTTCTGAGGTCGTCTCGGCCCTCGCCGCGTTCCCCGTCGCGCTCCCCGGGGTTCGGGCTTGGCCTCTGGCTGGGCTGCGGGTGGGGCCTCCGGTTTCTCCTCCGCCTTGGCTTCCGGTTGGACCTGGCGTCTAGGTTCCGGCCTGGCCTGGCGCCGCGGTTCCGGCTTGGACTCGCGTTTGGGCTCCTCACCTTCTTGCTTGACGAATTCCAGGTGGATCTCCTCCGGGGTCAGACTCGCCTTGGCGGTGAGGACGATCCGGAGGTTATGCTCCTCCTCCAGGGCCGAGATTTCCCGGCGTTTCTGGTTGAGGAGAAAGTTGCTCACCTCCACCGGGACCTCGGCCCGGACTTCCTGGACGTGGTTTTGCACCAGTTGGGCGCTGATCTGGCGCAGCAGGCTCACGCCCAGGATGGGCACCGTTTTGAGGCGGCCGCGGCCCTGGCAGGCCGGGCAAGGGGTGTAGGCGCTGGCCTCGGCAGTGGGCCGCAGGCGCTGGCGGGAGAGTTCCAGCAGGCCGAACTTGGAGATGTGGCCCACGGTCACCCGGGCCTTGTCTTTCTTGAGGCTCTGCTTCAGGGCCGCCTCCACCTGCTTCTGGTGCTTCTTATCCTTCATGTCGATGAAATCGATGACCACCAGGCCACCCAGGTCCCGCAGCCGGAGCTGCCGGGCCACTTCGTCGGCGGCCTCCAGGTTGGACTTCAGGGCGGTCTCCTCCAGCTCCTTCTGGCCGGTACAGCGGCCGGAGTTGACATCGATGGACACCAGGGCTTCGGTGGGGTTGATGACGATGCTGCCCCCGGATTTCAGGGGGACCCGTTCGGTATAGATGCGGTCGAGCTGGTCCTCCATCTGGTAGCGGGCAAAGATGGGGAGCTTGTCCGTATAAAGCTTCAGGGCATTGATCTGCCCGGGCGCCGCCATCCGCAACCAGCCGCGCAACTGCTGGAAGACGTCCGGGTTGTCCACCAGGATGGTGGTAACGTCCGAGGTCAGATAGTCCCGGACGGTGCGGGTGATGAGGTCCAGGTCCCGGTAAAGGAGACTGGGCGCCTTTTGTTCCGCCGCGGTCTGGTTTAAGTCTTGCCACTGCTTCAGGAGAAATTGCAGGTCCTTGGCCAGATCCTTGTTTTTGGCCTGTTGGCCGGCGGTGCGGATAATGAGGCCCATCTCCGGGGGCAGGCCGATCTTTTGGGCCAGCTCCTTCAAGCGGGCCCGCTCATCCTCTTTTTCAATCTTGCGGGAAATCCCCAGGTGGGCCTGCCGGGGCAAGAGCACCATATTGCGGCCGGGCAGGGAGATGTAAGTGCTGAGATAAGCCCCCTTGGTCCCGGTCTCTTCCTTGTAAACCTGGACGATGATCTCCTGGCCTTTGCGCAGCACTCGTTGAATCTTGGCCTTGGACTTGCTTTGCATCGGCTCCTGATAGTAGTCGGGGTGCACCTCCGACAGGGGCAAGAAGCCGTGGCGTTCACCGCCGTAATTGACGAAGGCCGCCTGGAGGCTGGGCTCGATGTTGACCACCACGGCCTTGTAAATGTTGGCCTTGGTCTGCTCCCGGGCGGAGGTTTCCAGGGCAAACTCGTCCAGTTGGCCCTCCTCCACGATGCAAACGCGAAACTCCTCAGGGTCTGAGGCATTAATGAACATCTTCCGTGGCGGGCTCATAGGCTCCCCTGCTGACTGCGCCGGACAAATTCCCGAAACCCCGGCTGGCAGTCTTGGGCATACATGCGATTGAGAGCCAGGGGCAGAGAGGCCGGACTCTTCAGGCTCCGGATAGGGCGCAGCTCCCGGCGGCGAAAAAAGGCGGTCCGGACCAAAAAGTTGATATCCCCCTGGATCGGCTGGAAGTAGAGAAAGCCGTCCTTGACCGTAATGGGCAGGGGCAGGCCCAATTCCCCGACCCGGCGCCAACTTGCGCAGGGTTGGGGATAGTGGTTGAAATTGCGGTTCAGGTAATGGATATCGGCGTTGGCAATGTCCCCCAGCTGAAAGCTTTCCACCATCACATCCCGGGCCAGCTCGGGGTCCCAGGCCAGCATGCCGCCTTTCTGGGGCTTTCGGGGGTTGTTGGCCACCACTTCCATGACCATGCTATAGTCCTGCTGCCCCAATTCCAGGGCCAGGCCCAGGCCGGCGAAATCGATGGAATTGGTCAGATAATCCAGGTCTTCGATATTATAGGAGATTTTATCGGTGAAGTTCTGTAGCCAGTTTTCCACGGCCTCCCTGGAGCAGAAAGACTTGTCCCTGAGACGACTGCCCGTCAGCATAAAGAGCTGGCTCTCCCCGGTCTGCTGCATCACCATCTGGCCGTGGTTGTGGAGGCGCCGGGGGCTATGCCGGTCATAAAAGAATTTTCCTTCCCGCAGATTCAGACCGTGGAAGCTTTCCTGCACCATGAAATAGACATGGGCTGGATTAAATCCGAAAAAATACCATTGATAAAATTCTCTTTCCAGATGGGCCAGCATTTCGGCGGAAATGATGATGAGCAAGTGCTGCCGGCCCAGTACTTCCCGGGGCGATTCTCCCAACTCCCGGGCCAGCTTGGTGAGGTCAAAGGCCAGTTGCAGCATGTGGCGGGTGCCCAGGGACAGGGGCAGCAGCTCCTGGGGCGGGCGCTCCAACTCGGCCGCCACCGCCTCCGGCGTCACCATCTGGCCGCTTTCCTGGCTGAGGAGATGGGCCAGTCGTGCGACGCTGAGGTCTTGGGCGGGATTGAGGAAATATTTGGGCCCCAGCATCAGGCGGGTGCCTTCCCCGGCGGCGGCGTGCTCAAACAGCACCTCGCCCCGGAGGACCGCAGCCTGGGCCCGGGCCAAACGGTCACTCCGGTCGCCGTCTTCCAGCACCAGGATCTGGCGAGGCGCCTCCAGCAGTTCCAGGCGGGGATAGCGGTTCAACTGGCGCTCCTGGGCGGCGATTTCGGCCATGGAGGAAAAATGGCCCAATCTCGTCTGCGCCAGGGCCAGACAGTTATTGATATAGTGGGCGCCGGCATCGAACTCGGCTGTGGGGGCTAGGGCATGGGGCATAAAAGGCCTGGAATATTGATAAGTTAAATGTTGCAATTTATCATGCGAGCGCCCTGATGTCAAGCATTTGCGGCATTTGGTAGTGTCCTAATTTGCCCATTCCATCAAATCCCCGATTGACCACAGGCGGTTAGTCACCCCTGCTTCCATAGCTGGCGTAACCCGCAGCGTCTTGTGAATCCGCACAAAATTATAATGGGCGAAATGCAGGGCAACGGCTGCCTTGAGGTTTTCCAGCTTCTTGCTAAAGGCATTGGTTAGCCGAGTAAAGCGGCGCATCTGCATCCGCATGGTAAGATTTTGCCTCTCGATATATGAGGTTGAGATTTTGGATTTAGCAGGAGTGCCAGAGATAACTATCCGGTCAGCCCTTATGACTTTCGGGGGAGAATACCTACCAGGGCCAAGCGGTTCGGCTTCATACGCTTTTACCACTTGACCGTAATCCACGTTTGCTCCAAAGGCCGATTCCACAGCATCGACATAAGCGGACATTGAATCGCTGCTCAGTTGCACCCGGTTATCGAGTCGCCCTGATAGGTCTTCAAGAAAGGTATTGGCATTAGGGCTTGTCCTCTTCCCTATTAAATACGCTGGTATCAATTTACTATCTGCATCCAAAGCCACAAAGACCCATTGATCGCCAAGTTCCTCGCGGTTATCCTCTTGCTTAAGGTGGCGCTGTTTCTTCCCGACAAAGCACCAGATTTCGTCAACCTGGACATTCTGGCATTTCAGATTCTTCATATAGGAATCCATCAGGTTAGCGCAGCCTTGCCCCACGCGGTAGCCAAGGCGCATGATGGTATCACGGTGAATCCCGGTCATCCGTTCGACTGAGCGGATTGAAGCACCTTCCACCAGGGCCGCTATGGCTGCTTCTTGCTTCTCTCGCTTTAGAATGTTCATCTGACCGATTCCTATTGACTTAAGGGTAAATACTTACTATCCTAAATGAAAGTGGAGCGCCGGGGAATCGAACCCCGCCCGGAATGGTTGTAAGGGCCTCCTGGGAACCAATCGCGCCCCGCCCAAAGAATCGCCACGGCCCCGTGTCCTTGATCGCGCCAACGAACAGGAGGATACGGGGCCTTGCTCATTATAGCCCCCACTGGCGGCGATTCGATGACCCGCAGGGGCTAACTCTCTTCTCATTGCCATCCTCCTTGACCTTTTAGCCTATTTTATCCACGGTGATTAGCCTTGTCAATATCTAATCGACTAATCACCGATAAAAAATTACATTTTTATATTGACTAATCGGTTTCAATCACTAATATTAAAGATAAAAAAGTTTAAGGGAGGATTTTGGAATGAGCGCAGATATGAAACCCAAGAAAACCAGGAGTCCCAATTTCCCAGCGGTGTCATTGGAGAAGAGCCTTTCTTGGGCGCAAACGCTTTTTGATAAATATGCTCGTAACCCAATTGCGGCTGAAATTGCAATAAAAGCCTTAAATTATAGTCCAAAAAGCAGCCATGGGTTACAAGCCACAGCGGCCCTTGCTGCCTATGGGCTTGTCCAGGTTGAAGGCTTGGGGGCAGATAAAAAGATTGCCGTGTCTGATCTTGCCTTTAAAATCCTTGCAGATAAGAGGAATTTTTCTCCAGAACGGGAGGCTGCTATAAGGGAAGCGGCGCTTAAACCATCAATTTTTCAAAAAATAATTGAACACTACCCCCAAAGCCTTCCCGCTGACGATGCCCTTGAATGGGAATTGGTGTCCACTTATAAATTCAATAAGGCAAGTGTTCGGGATTTTATCGCTGCCTTTAAGGGAACTTTAGACTTTGCGAAAGTCTACGAATCGGGTATAATCGGTGATAAATATACTCCTCCTGAGACACTAGATCAGGAACCTCAAGGAGATAAGCCGATGACAACCCAACAAGAAACTATAAGGCCACCCTCGCCGCGCTACGCCTCCCTTAAGCCTTCAACCTTCATTACAGACGCTCCAGAGGGAGAATATGAAATCTCCAAGTTTTTCCTTGGCAAAGATATAAGCGTGCGTATTTTGTCCTCAGCACCGATTACGGAATTTACGCAAAAGACAATTGAGAAATTAATTAAGCACTTGGAACTTGACAAGGAGGATTTGCCCGCAGACGATGTAGAAAAAACAGATGATGAATGACATTGAAGAGCTAAGACAGGCGGTTGAGCGTCTGCATAACTGTAAGGCTTCTCATATCGAAGATGTGACTGTTATTGAGAAGTTCGGGGAGAAGACTGTCTGGAGTGGGATTGTATCGGTTTTTGGGATTGAGGGCCACCCCCAGGCCACCAAATGCTATGCCTGGTCCTCACCCATAGAGGGAAGCACAAAGCGCCGGTATTTTGCAGTCCTCCATGTTCCCCCGGTAGATTCCCCTGAGAAGGCTGTCAGGGCGGCGATTGTTCACGATCATAAGGCGGGGAAGTTGAAATAAAAAAAGCGGCCTGAAAGGCCGCTTGTGCTTTTCAACGGAAAGAACCCTTTTACGGATTAGGGTCTGTTTTGTGCTGTATTTCTGGTTTTGTGGGAATATCGGTTTCAATAGGAAATAAGTATGGCATTGGAAATGGCGATTTTAATCGCAACTCAAAATCTTGGGCTTTCCAAAGCATATCTGCCATGATGAAATCGACTTCCTCTTTTGACCATGGTTGGTTAAGCTGCTGCATGTTGTTCATCATAAGTCCTCCCCAATGCCGCAAAGTTGCGCAATGGTTTTCTGCTTGACCTGTTGAATAAGCGTCGCAATTCATTCAGGATAGGTTGTCCACAACGAAAAACGCGCCCCACTTCAACAATAGCAATATCAGTTACCTCCCCAACACCAGGCGATGCTTCAGCTATTTTCTTAGCAGCATATACATTATATAGGGTATCGTAAAGTGGCTTTCGGCTGGTTTGTCCATTCAATGAAAGGTAAATTATTGCATGAATTCCACCACTCCCAATCGCACCATATCCCAATTTATCGAGAGATAGTAAAGTTCCAGGATGAGTAACAACTGCAATATGAGCACCGGAATTGTCGATGCCAGCAACTATCAATTCTGTATTTAAATTGAATTGCTGAGATACCATAAAAAGTTGTTGGTATATTTGTGGCTGCGTCTGTAAATACTGTGGAAGAACCCCTCCTTTATTCAAAAATGTTTTATAATCAGTACCTAATGACGCATGAATTATAGTTTCGTCAATCCTTTTCGTCCTAGTAGCAATATACTCATCTTTTACACTATCTAGTAACTGATCGAATTCAGGGGAAAGATTGCCACCGAGGGTTTTGTGAGTATTTTTAATAATTTCCGTTATAAATGGTGTACTTCCAGATGCCAATGCAACGCAAGATGGCGCTAACCCCTCTATTTTGTCTTCTTCAGTTTCAAATTCAAGACTTGTTGGCGGCGGATACGTCAACATCCGGTCGGCAGCAATCACTATTTTTTGTGCCGATTCACATACAGCAGCAATGCAAACGGTCATGGTTTGGTTCCCCTGATTAAAATAGCCTCAACCCAACCTTGTGAAAATAGGCATTAAATCCTATTTCCGCCTAGGTAAAAATACCCACTTGGCCAAGGGGCAACAACCATACCACCACATCGTGCTCTTGTCAAATATTTTATATCATATCTAAACAAAAAAAGGGGCAGATATCTCAAATCCAGGGTACTGTAGAAATCCTCAATATGTCTATCAGGATTTCCCTGATTTTTGAAAGAACACCTGATTAATTTGACTGCAAATTCCTTGCCAATCCAAAAAATCAAATTAGGACACTACCCGGCATTTGGCCGCCGCGGCCAGGTCATGAAAAGAGGCCTGGGTGGTTGCTCCACTTGGGCGAGCCTTGCATTTGGGAGTGTCTAGCTCTCACGCCAAGGCGCCTCCAAAAATTTATCCTTCAGGGCTGCAATTGGGCCTCATAAGGCCGGCCTGAGGTAGGTGGGCGCCAGTTGTTCCGGCGCGGCGGTCAGGCCCGCTTCCAGGCGGCTTAGGGCCAGGCGGGCCACGGTCGCGGCCCGGGGGTGCCGCCTTTCCGGTGGGGCCAGGGAAACTCCCTCCTGGGGCAGGGTTAGAGGACTTACCAAAAAACCGGTGAGCACCAGGGGCGGGATAAGGCGGCGGGCCAGTTCAGCCAGGGGCAGGCGGATGGGTTCGGCCAGCACCTGGGGCCGGTCTGCCGAGCCGCGGTACAGGCCCCAGAAGACCTCGCCCCGCTTGGCGTCCAGCACCACGCCGATGGGGTGGGGCTGAAGGGGCGCCTGGGCCGCCAGCACCTCCAGGGTGGGCACCGGCACCAGGGGGCAGCCCAGGGACCAGGCCAGGGTCTTGGCGGTGGCCAGGCCGATGCGCAAGCCGGTGAAGTTCCCCGGCCCGACGCTCACCCCCACGGCCCCCAGGTCTCCCGGGTCGCGGCCGGCCGCCGCGAAGAGCTGCGCCAGCCTGGGCAGCAGGCGGGACAGGTAGGTGCCGGCGCTCTCCAGGGAGTATTCCATCAGGAGCCGCTCGCCCTCGACCAGGGCCAGACTGCCCGTCTCGGTGGCCGTGTCCAGGGCCAGGATGAGCACGGGCGCCCTTAATGAGACGATTGCACCAGGCGCAGGATGTCCTGATAAAAGACCAGGATCATCAAGGCCAGGATCAGCATGAGGCCTACCCCCTGGGCCATTTCCCGGTGTTTGATCTCCACCGGCTTGCCCAGCAGGGCCTCCAGGGTGAAAAACATCAGGTGGCCGCCATCCAGCACGGGGATGGGCAACAGGTTCAAGAGGAAGAGGTTGACGCTCAAGATCCCCATAAATTGGACCAGCGGGGCCACGCCCCGTTCAGCGGTTTGGCCCGCGGCCTGGGCGATGAGGATGGGCCCGCCCAGGGCCTTCAGGGGCACCTCCCGGGCCAGCAACTTATAGAACCCGATGACGATCTGTTCAGTGTAGTTCCAGGTGGAAGTTACTCCCTCGATAAAAGCCCTTCCCGGCCCGAGCTTTTCCAACGCCACGTGATCCGCGGCAGTGACCCCGATTTTAAAGGACTTGGTTTTATTGCCGAACATATCCGAGGGGACTTCCATGAGTTGAGGGGTGAGGGTCACCGAAAAAACCTGCTCCCCCCGCTTCACGCTCAGGACCAGCGGCTTTTCTCCCGCTTTGCTGATGGTCTCGGCGAAATCTTGCCAACGCGTCACCTTTTGGTTATTCACCGCTTGCACCCAGTCGCCTTTCTGCAAGCCCGCCCGGGCCGAAGGAGAATCTTCGATGACGTTGCCGATTTCGGTGGTGAGATAAGGGAGGCCGGAAAAGGTAAAGACAGCCCAGAAGGCGAACACGGCAAAAAGCAGGTTGAAGGTCGGCCCCGCCAGGACAATGAGGAAGCGGTGCCACAAGGGATGGTGCATGAAAGAGTGGGCCTGGAGCTCTGCGGGGACCTCGTCGTTGGGGTTCTCTCCCAGCAGCTTGACATAGCCGCCCAAAGGAACCACCGACAGGCGATAGTCGGTGTCCCCGATCTGCTTATGTAAAAGCCGGGGGGGAAAGCCCAGGGAAAAGATCTCCACCCTGACCCCCAGGAGTTTGGCCAGCAGGAAGTGACCGAACTCATGGACGAAAATCAGCACTCCCAGAACTATAACGGTCGCCACAATGGTGGTCATGCTAAGCGGTAATGCTCCTTATTCAATATAGTGGTCTTGGTAAAAATTTCTCAACGCCGGATCGAAGCTTTTCGCCCAGGGCAGGAACCATTACCTTTGGCGAAAGATCAAGCCTTCGGCAAATTCCCGGGCCCAGGCATTGACCGCCAGCACCTGGTCCAGATCGGTGAGGGCCTGGGGTGCATGGGCCGCCATAGTCTGCTCCACCACTTCGGGGATGCCCAGGAACTTGATGCGGCCTGCCAAAAAGGCGGCCACCGCCACTTCGTTGGCGGCGTTGAGCACCGCGGGCATGGTGCCGCCGGTCCGGGCCGCGGCATAACCCAGGGCCAGGCCCGGGAAGCGGCTGGGGTCAGGGCGCTCAAAGGTAAGCTTGGCGATCTGGCACTAGGTCCAGGGGCGGCGACTTCAGGGGCAGACGGCGCGGGTAGGTCAGGGCATAGGCGATGGGCAGGCGCATGTCCGGCAGCCCCATCTGGGCGATGACCGAACCGTCCACAAACTCCACCAGGGAATGGATGATGCTCTGGGGGTGGATATAGACCTCAATCCGGTCCACCGGCAGGCCGAAGAGCACCGAGGCCTCGATCACCTCCAGGGCCTTGTTCATCATGGTGGCGGAATCGATGGTGATCTTGGGCCCCATGCTCCAGTTGGGATGCTTCAGGGCCTGGGCGGGGTGACCTGGCTCCAATCGCTTCGGCCTCCCAGGAGCGGAACGGCCCCCCGGAGGCGGTGAGCCACAAACGACGGACATCCGCCCGGCGCTGGCCTTGGAGGGCTTGGAAGATGGCGCTATGTTCGCTGTCCACCGGCAGGAGGGGCACGCCGCACTCCTGGGCCAGGGCCATGACCAGGGGGCCGGCGGCCACCAGGGTTTCCTTGTTGGCCAGGGCCACCGGCAGGTGCGCCCGAATCGCCGCCAGGGTAGGCTCGAGACCCACCGCCCCCACCATGGCGGAGACCACCAGCTCGGCTCCGGGTGCCGTGGCCACGGCCAGGGCGCCGGCTCGCCCGCTCAGGATTTCCGGGGCCGGGTTGGCGCCTACCAATTCCCGTAGCTGGACGGCCGCCTCCTCATCCTGGACCGAGACCAGGGCCGGTTTGAACCGCTTGATCTGCTCCGCCAGGAGCGTCACGTTTTTCCCGGCAGCCAGGCTGACTACGCTAAATTCTTCCGGGTGTTCCGCCGCCACCGCCAGGGTGCTCTGGCCGATGGAACCGGTGGAGCCCAGGATCGCCAAACGCTTCATAGGACCGCCAAGTCCTCGACTATCAAGGAAAGATCACCTCTACCCGGTTTGATCGCCAATCGGTGCGACTTATAGTAACTCACTTTTGCCAAGTCAAACAGCGTTATTGTAACTGATAAAGTTTAAACCTGTAAAGGATTAAGGGGAAGAGGCCTGGGATGGTAAGGTAGGCCTCCGTCCGCCACTTGCCGCTCTTTCCCAGGCTCCCGCCGGTTAATTTATCCCCAGCTCCCCTTCGCCAAGCTGCCACGCAACCTCCAGGGTGGGCCAGGCCCGCCGAATTTTGGCGGCCCCGGGCCGCCTTTAGATTGCGGCGGCGCTGAATTCACTCTTTCCAGGGCCAGATTGGCGCCAGGAAATCCAGGGAGGGTTGCAGGCTGCCTTCCTGATGCGGCTCCAGGGTGATCAGGGGCCGCGGCCGGCGGTCCGCCAGGAACTGGAGGATCTCCGCCAGGGGGATGGACCCGGCGCCCAGGGCCAGATGGGCATCGGCGTCGCCGCGGTTGTCGTGCAGGTGCAATTGCCCGATGACCGGGGCCAGGGTGTGAAGCCAGCGGGGCCAGTCGCCGCCGCCGAAGGCAAAGAGGTGGCCTACGTCCAGGCAGACCCGGAGGTTGGCGGCGTCCACCCGGTGAACTATCTCCAGGAGCAGCTCCGGCTCGGTCTCGTAGACGTTTTCCAACATTACCGAGACCCCGTGGGCCGCAGCCCGGGCGGCCAGTTCTTTCCAGGTGGCCGTGCTGCGGGCCAGCCATTGGGGGGTGTCGCCGGCATAGAACCGGGCCTCATAACCCAAATGGCCCACAATCGACCGCGGCCGGAAGACCGGCAGGAAGCGCCAGGCCTGGCGCAGGCGCCGCCGGGAGGCGGCCAGCACGGCGTCATCCAGGGCGCCGGGCACGAGGTCCTGGAAGGGAGCATGCAGCGTCAGCCGCCGCGAGGAGGTCTGGAAGGCCCGGGCGGCCCGGTGGAACACCGCGGGCGGGTAATGGTCCAGGCTGTACGCATCCAGGCCGATCTCGGGATTGAGGCCCAGTTCCAAAAAAAGTTCCAGATAACCCCGCCAGAGGTAAGAAAACGGGATGTTGACCTGCACCTGGGACTTCAAGGCCGCAATGGTGATGCCCATGGGGACTGGAGCCTCAAACTGGAAGTTGTCGGGGCGGACCTAAGTGTACGCCCTAACGTGGCGCACACACAGGTGCGCCCAGACAATGTCTTCAAACCCCTCAATGCGGATATTGGCACAACTCCACCAGCAGGCCGAAGGTGGCCTTGGGGTGGATGAAGGCCACCAGGGTGCCGTGGGCGCCTTCCCGGGGTTTCTCGTCGATGAGCTTCACCCCCGCGGCCTTCAGTTCCTCCACCGCCGCGTGGATATCCTCCACCTCCAGGGCCAGGTGATGGAAGCCTTCACCCTTGTTTTCCAGGAACTTGCCCACCGGACTGTCGGGCTGCGTGGGCAGCAGCAGCTCCAGGTTCGATTCCCCCACCTGGATGAAGCTCACCTTGACCTTCTGGGCCTCCACCACCTCTTCGCCGGCCAGCTTCAGGCCAAGGTTATCGGTGTAGAGCTGCTTGGGGGCGTCCAGGTCCTTTACGGCGATACCTAAATGGGCGATGCGCTTAATCTTCATGGGATATACCTCCTTGGTGGCCTGCTGTTGGGTGGTAATTAAGCTGATTTCTTGAACCAGGGATGGCGCCCGGCCCAAGCAAAATCTCTGCACGGCTCGATTCAGCAAAAGTCTGCTTGCCCTTAAAGACTGAAATTATATATGATGGCAGAACTAAGTAAAGCCCAGGGCGCGGCCTCGATAATTTTTTGGCCCTGATGTCAAAGATTTAGCTACACCGGAGCACAAATGAACCAGGACGACGCCTTCCGGCGCCTGACTGAGCGCCTGGCCACTTATGGGCAGGAGATGATCGACTTGCAGCGGCAACTGGTCAGCCGCAATGCGGTGGGTCCGGAGAACGGCGGACCCGGCGAGGGGGCTAAGGCCGCTTATCTCCAAGGCTTACTGGAGAGCTGGGGCCTTAAGGTGGACAATTATCCGGCCCCGGATGTCCAGGTGCCGGAAGGGGAGCGCCCCAACCTGGTGGCCCTGCTGCCGGGGCGGCGGCCGGAAAAGGTCTGGGTCCTGAGCCACCTGGACGTGGTGCCGCCGGGCGATATTTCCCTGTGGCATTCCGACCCCTTCGACCTGAAGGTGGAGGGCGATCGCCTGTACGGCCGGGGCGTGGAGGATAACCACCACGGCATCGTCTCTTCCCTGATGGCGGTCAAGGCCTTCCTGGACCTGGGGCTGACCCCGGAGCGCACCGTGGCCCTGGCCCTGGTCGCCGACGAAGAGACCGGCAGCCACCTGGGCCTGGAATACCTGGTGCGGGAGCACCGGCACCTTTTTTCCGACCAGGACCTGATCATCGTGCCCGACGCCGGCAGCGAGGACGGCACCATGATCGAGGTGGCGGAGAAGAGCATCCTCTGGCTGCGCCTGACCCTGTTGGGCCAACAGGCCCATGCCTCCCGGCCGCAGGCGGGCCGCAACACCCTGCGGGCCTGCGCCCACGTCATCGTGGCCCTGGACGAGCTGCCGCGGGAATTCCCCGGGCAAAATCCGCTGTTCCGGCCGCCGGAGAGCACCTTCGAGCCCACCCGCAAAGAGGAAAACGTCGGCAACATCAACACCATTCCCGGGCGGGACGTTTTTTACCTGGACTGCCGGGTGCTGCCGGAGGTCGACCTGGAGCAGGTAAAGGCGCGGGTCCAGGCCATCGGCACCGAGGTGGCCCAAAGATTCGGGGTGACTCTGGAGGTGGAGCCGGTGCAGGATTTACGGGCCGCACCGGCCACGGTTCCGGATGCGCCGGTGGTCCAGGCCTTGCAACGGGCCATCCGGGAGGTTTACGGCCGCGAGGCCGAACCCCAGGGCATCGGCGGCGGCACCGTGGCGGCCTTTTTCCGCCAGGTGGGCCTGCCAGCGGCGGTCTGGATGACGGTGAGCGATACTGCCCACCAGCCCAACGAATTCTGCCTGCTGAGCAACCTCCTGGGGGATGCCAAGGTTTTGGCGCACGTGTTTCTGGAAAAGTGAACCTGCGGGCGGTGCAAGCATCGCCTTGCCTTACGCCGAACTTTAGATATCATGCTCAAGATTTCTGCCGAGGCAACACCCATGCAGCCAGCCGCCGCGGCCCGGCCAAAGGGCGCTGGGGGAAACGGGATGAAGACGTGGTTTTGGGGGCTTTGCCTGGCCGGCTGCCTGATGTTGGCCGGCGCCTGCGGGGAACTGCGGCCGGTGCCGGAAGGCTTCGAGACCCCGGCCTATAAGCCCATCGAATATCAAGACCTGTTGGACCCGGCCAAAGCCGGACTCAAGGACGGCGACTTGGTCCGGGTCAAGGCCTATTTCTGGCAATACCTCGATTATGATCCGGCCATGGTGCGAAATTACCTGACCCTGCCCCGCTACCCGATCAACTGGTACCGGCTGCGCTGGTTCGCCATCTATGGCTCGGAGCAAATGTCCGGGTATTATGACCTGGCGGCCCTGAGCCCGGAGCAGGCGGAGGAGTACAAAGCGATCAGGCGCCTGGACCACGTGCTGATCTACGGCGAACTCTCTCCCCTGAGGCCCGGGGTCTTTCTTCGGGTCCACCATCTCGAGAAGATCGAAGAGCCGTAAACTTCGGGCGACCCGCAAGCTTGGAGGGGGACAGGGTGGAAAGCCCAGCCAAAACGGCACCCGGACAGAAAAAGCAGATTCTGCGGCGCAGCAATCTATTCTCCGGCGTGCCGGAAGAGGACCTGGGGGTCCTGGCGCAGATGGCCGTGAGCAAGCCTTTCGCCCGGCAGTCCATCATCTTCTGGGAAGGCCGGGAGGCCCAGGGATTTTACCTCCTGACCAGCGGTTATGTGAAGCTGGTGAAGAGTTCCCCGGACGGCAAAGAGTATATCCTCCGGCTGGTGGGTCCGGGGGAGACCTTCGCCGAGGCCGCGGTCTTTGGCGACGCTCCTTATCCGGCCTCAGCCATGACCCTGGAAGATTGTCAAACCCTGTTTTTCCCCAAGGCGCCCTTTCTGCGGCATCTGGCGGCCTCGCCCAACCTGGCCCGCAACATGTTGGCTACCTTGAGCCGCTTGAATCTCCATCTGACCCGGCAACTGGAAGACCTGTCCTTGAAAGAAGTATCGGCGCGTCTGGCCCGCTACCTCCTGGAACGTTGCCAGGAGGCGCATGGCAAGATCGAGGCCGGACTGGCCTTCGAACTGCCCACCACCAAGACCCACCTGGCCGCGTATCTCGGCACGATCAGCGAGACCCTGTCGCGGACTTTGTCGCGCTTTAAAAGTGAAGGAGCCATTGAAGTGGACAAGGCCTGGATAACCATTCTTGACCCGGCGACGCTGAAAAAGATGGCTCGAGGCAGTAAAATTTGAAAGCCGTCTAGCCTTTGAAGAACACAGGCTGGAAGCCTGTGCCACTATCGCCAAAGTTTTTGGCCGCGAGTTCTTGAGTTTTCCCACCTGGAAAGATAAATTAAACAATTATGCGACTCTCTCTCAATTGGCTGGCGGATTTTGTCGAACTCGCCGTGGCGCCGGAGGTCCTGGCGGACCGCCTCACCATGGCGGGCCTGGAAATAGATGCCATCGAACGGCTGACCCCGGAGTTTTCCGGGGTGGTGGTGGGCCACGTCACCAAGGTGGAACCCCATCCCCAGGCGGATCGCCTGCGGCTGGCGGAAGTGACCACCGGCCCCGACACCTACCGGGTGGTCTGCGGCGCCCCCAACCTGGAATTGGACCGGCTCTATCCCTTTGCCCCCATCGGGGCGGTGGTGGCCGGCGGCCAGAAGATCAAGGCCGCCAAGCTCCGGGGCCTTGCCTCCGAGGGGATGCTCTGCGCCGAAGACGAACTGGGATTGTCCCAGGATCACGTGGGCCTGATGGATATTCCCCAGGATCTGCCGCTGGGCGCCGACCTGGCCGCGGCCTTGCATCTGGCCGACGTGGTCCTGGAAGTGGCGGTGACCGCCAACCGCTCCGACTGCCTGTCCATCCTGGGCCTGGCCCGGGAAGTGGCGGCCCTGCTGGATGTGCCCCTGCGCCATCCGGAGGTCCGGGTGGCCCCGGCGGAAAATCCGGGTGACCTCAAGGCGAAGGTCACTATCCTGGACCCGGTCCACTGCCCCCGGTACGCCGCCCGCCTGTTGACCGACCTGACCGTGCAGCCCTCGCCCTTCTGGATGCGCCGGCGCCTGCAAGCCTCAGGGATCAGGGCCATCAACAACCTGGTGGATGTCACCAATTACGTGCTCCTCGAGTTCGGCCAGCCGCTGCACGCCTTCGATTTCGCCCGCCTCACCAAGGGCGAGATCGTGGTGCGCCTGCCCCGGCCTGACGAAAAGACGTTCGTTACTCTTGATAGCCAGGAGCGGCAGTTGGAGCCGGAGACCCTGCTGATCTGCGACGCCGCGCGGCCGGTGGCCCTGGCCGGGGTCATGGGGGGGCTCGATTCCGAAGTGACCCCGGAGACCCGCCAGGTGCTGATTGAGAGCGCCTATTTCAACCCGGCCACCATCCGGCGGACCTCCAAACGCCTGGGCCTGAGCAGCGAGGCCTCCTATCGCTTCGAGCGGGGGGTGGACCCGGACGCAGTGATCCATGCCCTGGAGCGGGCCGCCCAACTCATGTGCGAGGTGGGGGGCGGCCGGGTGGTGGGCCCCCGGCTGGATGAATACCCGGCCCCCATCCAGCATCCCCGCCTGAGCCTGCGGGTCTCCCGGACCAACCAGGTCCTCGGGACCGATTTCTCCCACCAGACCATCGCCGGCCTGCTGAAACGCCTGCACCTGCCGGCCGTGAGCCTGGACCGGGAAAACCTGGCGGTCCAGGTGCCCTCCTTCCGCAATGATTTGACCAGGGAAGTGGACCTCATCGAAGAGGTCGCCCGGCTGGCCGGCTTTGAGGCGATTCCCGTGACCCTGCCCCGGGGCGAGGTGGCCACCCGGCGGCCCGGCCCGGAGGCGCGCCTTAAGAGTGAGGCCCGGCAACTCCTCCTGGGTCTGGGCTTTAATGAGGTGATCAATTACGCTTTTCTGTCCGAGCGCCTGGAAGAGCTGGCCGCGGTCCCCGGCGCCGCGCCCCTGGCCCTGGCCAACCCCCTGAGCGAAGAGCAGGCGGTGATGCGCACCTCGCTGGTCCCGGGCCTGCTGGACACCCTGCGGCGCAACACCCTGCAACAGGCCCAGGACCTGCGCCTCTTTGAGACCGCCAAGGTCTTCCTGCCCCGGCCGGGGGCAGAACTGCCCCGGGAAGAGACCTGGCTCGCCGGCCTGGTGTACGGGGCCCGGGAGGAGGTCTCCTGGGCCGCGGCCCGGGAGGCGGTGACTTTCTTCGACCTCAAGGGGGTGGTAGAGGCGTTGCTTTCGGGCCTGCAGATTCCCGAGGTCGGTTTCCGGCGGGAGGCCCTGCCGCCCTACCTCTGCCAGGGCGCCCGGGTCTACTCCGGCGACCGGCAGTTGGGCTTCCTGGGAGAGATCGAGCCGGAGGTGGGCGATAAGCTGAACCTGGAGGGCTCCATCTTCGTCTTCAATCTGGCCCTGGCGGCACTAGCCGCGGCCGCGGCGGCGCCGCTCTTTTCCCCGCTGCCCCGTTACCCGGCGGTCTACCGGGATATCGCCCTGGTCCTGCCGGAGAGGGTGCCGGCGGCCCAGGTGACCGCGGCCTTGTATCGCTTCGGGGCGCCCTGGCTGGAAGAGGCCCGCCTCTTTGATGTCTATGCCGGCGATCAGGTGCCGGCGGGCAAACGCAGCCTGGCCTTTCGCCTCTCTTACCGGGACCCGGAACGGACTCTGACCGATGAGTTAATCAACCCGCACCATCAGACCCTGGTCGAGGCCCTGGCCCGGGAGTTGGGGGGGAACTCCGGTAACCGCGTGGAAGAAGAAATCCCCCGCAAGGCCTTCTACAGCATTGGCGAGGTGAGCCGCATCACCGGGGTGCATACCCATGTGCTGCGCTATTGGGAGGACCAGGGCAAGCTCCTCAAGCCCAGCCGGCGGCGCTCCCGGCACCGTATCTACCGCCCCGCCGACATCCAGTTGGTCCTGGAGATCAAGCGCCTGCGGGAGGAGGAGAAGCTGAGCCTGGCAGCGATGCGCCGGCAAATGAAGTATAAACCCGAGCAGATCCACCGTCTTCCCCAGCCCGCACCCACTGCCCTGTCAGCCCCGCAGGGCGAAGTCAAATCCCTGCTCCAATCCATCCGGGACGAACTCCTGGCCTTGAAAGCACTCCTGGAATAGGCCACCGGACCGGCCCCCGCTTTACTTGACAGCCCTCCGCAGGAAACCTAGGTTATAGCCATCCTGATTGCGAAGGAGCAAAAGATGACCCCGAGGCGCATTCTGTTGGCTTTGATCATGGTGGTGCTGGTGGTGTTGGTGGCGGCCCCGGTGCTGGCCGAAAGAGAACGAGAGGGCAGGGAACCCGTCGGCCGGGTGACCATTAAAATCACCGAGGTGGGGCTGGGCGTGGGCGTCACCTGGGGCGAAGGCACCCTCAGATTCCACGGCAAGAAATACAAATTTAAGGTGAAGGGCCTCAATGCCATCGCCGTGGGCATCACTGCCATCGAGGCCAGGGGTGAGGTCTATAATTTGCAAGACCTGGACGACTTTGCCGGCAAATATGTGGGTACGGGCGAAGGCGCCGCCCTGATCAAGGGGTCGGCCGGCCTGGTGGTCAAAAATTTCAAGGGAGTAGTGCTAAACTTGAAGGCTTCCCAGACCGGACTGGAGCTGAAGCTGGCCAACGAAGGCCTGAGCATCACGCCGGCCTGGGATTGATTTTTTGTCCCGAGAAACGCCAACCCACGTCCCGATGCCAGGACTGCCTGTGGGAACTAGCCCTTATCCTTTCCCTGGAGCGCCGTCCAGTTGAGGCAGTTGGGGGGGCGCTCGCCCCGGAGGCCGGCCAGCAGGTTGGCCGCGGCCATCAGCCCCATTCTGGTGCGGGTTTCGATGGTAGCGCTGCCCACGTGGGGCAGCAGGACGACGTTGTCGAGGTCGGTCAGGCCCGGGCTCAGTTGCGGCTCCAGTTCATAGACGTCCAGGCCGGCGCCGCCGATCTCACCCCGGCGCAGGGCCTCCACCAGCGCCGCCTCATCCACCACCGGGCCCCGGGCCGTGTTGATCAGGTGGGCGGTAGGTTTCATGAGTTCCAGTTCCCGCCGGCCGATCAGGTGCCGGGTCTGGGGCGTCAGGGGGACGTGCAGGGAGACAAAGTCCGCCTCCCGCAGCAAGTCCTCCAGCGGCGCAAACGAGACGTTTAGTTCCTGCTCCGCTGCCGGGGACAAAGGGGTCCGATTGTAGTACAGGACTCGCATCCCGAACCCCCGGGCGCGCTTAGCCATGGCCTGGCCGATCCTGCCTGCCCCGATGAGGCCCAGGGTCTGGCCGCTCACCTCTTGGCCCAGAAACAGGAGTGGCGCCCAGTAAGTGAACTTGCCTTCCCTGACCCGTTTATCGCCCTCGACCAGGCGGCGACCCAATGCCAGGATCAGGGCAAAGGCCAAGTCGGCCGTGGCCTCCGTCAGCACCCCCGGGGTGTTGGTCACCGGCAGGCCCCTGTGGGTGGCCGCCGCGACATCGATGTGCTCGAAGCCGACCCCGAAGTTGGCGATCACCCTGAGGGCCGGGGCGTGGTCGAGCAATTCCGCGTCGATCCGGTCGGTAATGGTGCAGAGCAGGCCTTCCTTATCCGCCACGCGCTCAAGCAGGCTGGCCCGGTCCAGGGGCGGGTCTGCCGCGTAACTCTCCACCTGATGCTCCCGCCGGATCAAGGCTAAAACCTCTTCGGGCATTCTGGCCGTCACCAGGACCTTCATGGTTGTCATTCCTCCGGGTTGAGTCGATATCCCTGCCTAGTATTATAAGGCCTGCCCCGGTATAAAGCCAGTTGGCCTGGCCTTGAGGGGAGTGGTATGATTAGGCAGACCGGGGATGGGGGCAAACGAGACGCCTGGGCCGCCAGGAAAATGGGATCGAATTATGAAAGGTTTTATTCTCGTGGTAGCTTTATTCTTCGTCGGCTGGGATGCCGCCTGGTGGCTGCTTGGGGTCAAACCGCTGTTCCCCTGGCAGTTAAAGCGGCAATTGGACTCCGGGACGCCCGACCTGCTCCTGCTGGATGTGAGGACCCCGGTGGAATTCGGCTGGTTTCACTTGCCAAAGGCCCAAAATGCTCCTAATGTACTCCTGGACGACACCGCGCTCCCGGCCGTGCCGCCGGAGCAGCCGGTGGTGGTCATCTGCCTGACCGGCCACCGGTCGCCTCTCGTGGCTTATACCTTAAAAAAGCGGGGGCTTAAACAGGTATACAACCTGACCTGGGGCATGCTGGGCTGGCAGTTTTATAAGGTTTGGGTAGGCCTGACGGAGCGACTGCAGCGCTAACTTACTAAATGAGATTCGAGGTTCCCAGATGGAAATTACCTTTTTCGGGGCAGCCGAGACGGTCACGGGTTCCCAACATTTGATTACGCTGAATGAGCAGCGGATTCTCCTGGACTGCGGCCTCTATGAAGGCAAGCGCGACGAGGCCCGGCGGCGCAACCGGGAATTGCCCTTCGCGGCCCGGCTGGTGGATATGATGGTCCTGTCCCACGCCCATATAGACCATTCGGGCAATATCCCCAACCTGGTGAAACATGGTTTCCAGGGAAAGATTGTCACCACCGGGGCCACGGCGGACCTGTGCCGCTATATGCTCCCGGACAGCGGCCATATCCAAGAGGAAGATGTGGAATACGTCAACCGGCATCGCGCCAGAAATGGCGAGCCCCCGGTCGACCCCATCTACACCCGCGAGGACGCGGTCAAGAGTCTGCGCAACTTTGAGGGCATCGGCTATGAGCAGCCGTACCCGTTGGTGCCGGGGGTCACCCTGACGCTTTACGATGCCGGGCACGTGCTGGGCTCGGCCATCGTGGCCCTGGATTTTCAGGCTGAGCAGCGGCGGCTGGTCTATACCGGCGACCTCGGGCGGCCCCAGATCCCGCTGCTGCGCGACCCCACCATCTTGCCGGCCGCGGATGTCCTGATCATCGAGAGCACCTACGGTGGCCGCACCCACCCGCCCCAGGAGGATTCCGAGACGCGGCTCAAAGAGACCATAATCCGGACGGCCAAGCGCGGCGGCAAGGTCATCATCCCGTCCTTTGCGGTGGAGCGCACCCAATTTTTGGTCTTTCTGCTGCACAAGCTCTATGAAAAAGGCCTGCTGCCCGACATCCCCATCTACGTGGACAGTCCGCTGGCGGTGGATGTCACCGAAGTGTTCCGCCGCCATACGGATTATTTCGATGACGCCACCCAGAATTATCTGGCGAAGCTGGGTCCCGAAGGCGATATCTTCGGCTTCCGGCGGCTGCAATACATCCGGGACGTCGAGGAATCCAAGAGACTCCATACGAAAAGAGGCCCCTGCGTGATCATCAGCGCCTCGGGCATGGCCGAGGCCGGACGCATCCAGCATCATTTGAAAAACAACATCGAAGATCCCAACACCACCATCGTTATTGTCGGCTGGATGGCGCCCAATACCCTGGGCCACCGCCTGGTGGAAGGGTTGCCGACGGTCAAGATCTTCGGGAGGGAATACCGCCGGCGGGCCGAGGTGGTGACGCTGAACGGCTTCAGCGGCCATGCGGACCAGCCGGACCTCCTGGACTGGGTGAAGGGCTTCCAGAAGCGTCCCGAGAAAATCTTTGTGGTCCATGGCGAGCCGGAAGGGTCCGAAGCCCTGGCCGCCCGGCTGCGGAATGATTTAGGCTATAAGAACGTCATCATTCCTTCCTTTGGGAAGAGGGTGGAAATCTGAAGTTTCTTTAAAAGGAAGCAGCCGGGCTGCCACGCCGGCCTTGGCCGCGTTTGGATTCCTATGCGGGGGGGTACCCCGGGTCGTATAACGCCTGATGAATCCGAAGCCGGGGAACCGGCGCGGCCAAAGGTCCAGCCCCAAGCAGAGACGCAAGTAGACACCCCCGCTCACCAAATCCCCACCTCCTGAGTTACTCCCCCTTGAGAAACAGCAGTTTGGAAGAATATCGCGGAGAAAATTTATTTGGCATAATTTTTGTAATTAAGTTCACCGCAAATTTGGTTGGCAAAGGGCAGGAGCCGCCAAGATTTATGGCGGAAAGCGGTCTTTAAATTAGTTCGGACGGCCACGGGGCCGGTTCATCGGCTAATATTTCGTTTAAAATTTCGCACCACCTGTCAATGCAACTAAACGCTTGTCATCTTGGTAACTTTTCGCTAAGATGGCCATCCTTATCACTTGATTATTTAATGAGAAATATCCCACTCGCCGATCAGGGAATAATGCAGAGATGGGATGGACGGCCCCTGCCTCCTTGGCCACGGCGCTGGTGACCTCCGCGGCCCGTGATCAGGATTGACCGGGTTAAGGCTTACAGCATTAATGGTTAATTTTTAAAAATTTGTCATATCCCGGCAAGGATGCGTCGGGAATCGGTCTGCACTCCAAGGATAGGTCTGCACGTTTCATCCTAAGGTTAATTCGCCACACCAATTTTCCACCTGGTAAAGGGAGATGAGTATGAAGACCTTGGTTGCAGTGCTAACCTCTATTTTGCTGGTTTTCGTGTGCCTGGTGGCTCTAGCCCAGGCCGAAGTGGCGGGCCGCATCTCCCAGGTGGAAGGGACGGTGGATTTTCTCAAGGGCGGAAAACTGCCGGCCTCGGCGGCCAAGCTGGATGATAACGTGGAAGTGGGGGACGTGTTGCGCACCAAGTCCCTCTCCAGGGCCCAGATCACCTTCATGGATAACACCGTCATCACCATCTCCCCGGAAAGCCGCATCGCCATCGAAGAGTATATGTTCGATCCGAAGGGCAAGCGCAGCGCCGTGCTCCAGCTCTTCCAGGGCCTGGCCCACGTGGTGGTGAGCAAGCTCTTCAAGGTGTCTGAGCCGGACTTCGTGGTCAAGACCCAAACCGCGGTCATGGGGGTGCGCGGCACCGACGTGGGGCTCCGCATCCACCCCAACAACACCACTATCCTGAATTTCGAGGGCCATACCGAGGTAGGCAACATCTTTCCCGAGGTAGGCGACCTGCTGTTTAAAAAGGCGTGCAAAACCGCCTTCTCTTGGGGTCACGCCACGGTGCATTTGCACAACATGCAAGGCACTTCGGTATTTCGCGGCCTGCCACCCACCCAGCCGTTTACGGTTGACCAGGGCATGAAGGATCAGTTCATGGGCCAGATCAACAGCGGCCTGACGGGCCAGAAAACCAAAACCGGGACGCAGGCCGCGGCCGGGGGGACCTCGGGGTCCGGCAGCAACTCCGGCGGTGGTGCCGGCTCGGGTGAGACCGGCGGCGGCACGGGAGCAAGTGATTCGGGAACCAGCAGTCTGACCTCGGCTTCCTTGGGTGGGCCTGATTCCGGACCGGGGAGCTCGTTGAGCAGCACCAGTACCTTGTCCACGCTCCCCTCCTCCGTCACTACCGGCACTACGTCCGGGATTGCGGGAACGGGTCTTACCGCCAACCAGGTGATTACCAACACTATTATCAGCCCAACGGTCACCCCTACACCAACCCCAACGCCAACGCCCCAAACTACGAGTTTTTCCGAAACATTTACCGGGCCATTTTCACTGACTTCTACAAGTCCTTACACTGTAGGGATCTTCTCCAATACCAGCCCCGGTTCGGGGACGCGCACCGGGGTTTATCCAGGGCCATTCACCGCCAACTATAACTTTAGCTCCCTCTTGAATACGGCCGGATATACCTGGAACTCCGGCTATAATGGCACCTTCACTGCAACGATATCGGGGATGGCCATCGGTTCCCCTGGCGGCAATTTAACGGGAACTATGGATGTAACCCTGCTTGACTCACTTGGCGACCTCAGCTTCAAGGGCACGGCCGTGCCCTTTACCCTTAACTCCAGCGGGATTATGAGTTTCAGTTTAGCCGGTTTTACCGGGGATGCCCTTCAGAATGCTGTCTCCATGAGCGTAACCTCAGGGACCTTTACTCAGACTCCCGTAACGACCCCAACCCCGACGCCCGGCACCTACAACTTCACGCTGTCCGCAAACAGCCAATTTACCAGCACCGCCACTTCAAGCAGCACCTTCAGCACCTCCGCCAGCGGCTGGGCCTCGGGCGAGGGAACCTGGAGCACTTCGCCGCTGTACTACACCAGCAGTTCCACCGGCAGCCGGACGATCTTGCAGGGCACTAATTTTACCGGCAGCAGCAACGGCAGCAGCACGGGCACCCTCAGCGGCACGGTCACCGGCATCCTGGGGCAGACCCTCACCGGCACCGGCTCGTTTAACGGCACGGACTCCTTTGGCAACACCGTCACTTATCCCACCGGGACCATCACCGTCGACCCCTCCGGACAGTTGACCTTCACCTATGCTAACGGCACCCTGTCCGGCCAAGCCCGGCTGGCGTCGTCCACCGGGACCATCACCTACACCCCCGGCACCTATATCCAACAGAGCACGGATGGCGCCACCTTGCGCACTTCCACCTCCCCTTACAACTCGGCCACCGTAACCAGCACGGGCCTCTGGGCCGGGGGCAGCCGCACCGGGGTTCTCCCCGGGAGCTTTAACCTGGCCTTTTCGGGGACGGAAACCTCTCCCTGGAAATTCTCATACCAGGCCAATGAACTGGGCGATGTCACGGCCACCATGCAGGGGGTGGTGAGCCCCACCGGCAGCGGCGGTTACCTGGGCGCCCTGACCATAATTCCGAGTTCCCAGGACACGCCCTTCCTGAGTTCGCTGCTGCCGCAGTTCCAGCCCAGCCCTTACCAGTTTCTCGGCGAGAACGGTACTAATAGTTTGCCCATGGTCAGCACCATCGCCATCAATCCAGACGGCTCCGCCAGCGGCACCTTGTATCGCAACGAATACCAGGATGGGAAATGGGCTACGTCCAACTATACTCTGACCCAGACAGTTCCCTCAACCTCGCTTTCCACCCCGGTCAGCGCCACCTACAACTTCCAGGAAACCTATAACGGCGCCATGATGGTGGGGAACTCGTCCAACTTGAGCAACACCAACGGCTTCGGCTGGGGGCAGCGTAGTTTCAACGGCACCGGCAGCACCCCCGGGACTGCTGTCTACAATTCTTATTTCGCCTCCTGGGATAATGGCACCTGGACCGCGACGAGCGGCAGCCTGCCAGGTTATTACGGCTCCAGTCTGGCCCCCGGCTTGGATGGGCCCGGCCTTGCCATGATCAACGGTTCCATGAGCGGCACCCTGGGAAAGAAACTCAGCGGCAGCATGACCTTCTTCGGCAGCCTCCTGAACGGCGCCAGTTTCAGCTACTCCGGTCCGGCGACCATGGACAGCAGCGGCTACCTTACCTTCAATTACCAGAATGGCGGCGGCTACACCTCCGCCTGGGTCTATCCAGGCGGCGCCAGCGGCACGGCTTCGGGAACGATGAATCAAGCGCCGGGCTACTATTTCACCCAGACGATGACCGGCGATAGTTATCAACTAAGTTCCAGCAATCCCTCCAGTGCGACCTTCAGCGTGTCCAGCAACTCCAGCACCAGCGGCAGCCGTACCGGGATCTTCGGCGGCACCACCGGACCGTTTAATGGTAGCTTTTCCCTGTATTTTCCGAACCAGGACGCCCCCACGGGGACAACTGCGGGAACCGCAGCAGGCCTGAACCTGGAAGGGGTGGCCTACGACCAGGTTAATGGGGGCACGAGCGGGAGCGCCTCTCTCCAGGTCGACCTTTCCTCCGTATCCGCGACCGTACCCGGCACCGTCAACCTCAGCCCCGGCGGCAGCGGCGTTGCCGGCGGCACCTTGTTCATTCCGGCCCCGGTCTTTATCCAGACCAATTCGCCGTACTCCGTACAAATTCAGAATTTTGGCGCCACCCCGAGCTCGCTGACCCAGGGTACCAGTTGGAGCTTCACCGAGAGCTATAACGGCTTCCGGATTTCGACGCTGGCGACTTCTCCCAACCTGGCCAGCACCGAAGGCTACGCCTGGACGAAGTTCACCAGCAGCAACCTGCCCAGCAGCAGCTATCTGGGAACCGGCTACGGCTTGATCCAGAATCTGGGGACCCTGGCCTCCGCCTCCTCCTTGTCCAGCAACATCCTGGGGGTCAACGGCACCATCAGCGGCATCTTGAGCGGGGTCAACGGCCAGAGCCTCTCCGGCCAGGCGACCTTTACCGGTACCAACAGCAGCGGCGTCAACTTTACTTACCAGGGCAATGTCGTCATGGCTCCCAACGGGCAGTTATATTTTAGTTACGGCGGCAGTTGGACCACCCCCTCCGGTCAGACCGGCACCGGCAACGGGTCCATCCAGCAGGTGCCGGGGACCTACTTTACCGAGGTCGTGACCGGCCAATATGCGCAGGTGACCAACAGCACCAGCGGGGTGAATAACCTGGCCGCCACCGGCCAGGCCAACATGACCGGCACCCGCATCATGGACCCGGGCGGCGCCAACACCACTACCACCACCGTGGCCAGCTTTGCCAACCAGCGGAGTTCCACGGTTAACTCCTTCACCTCGAGCAGCGGCACCGCCAGTGTGACCGTCCAGGGCGTGGTAGCCGGTTCCAGCTGGCAGACCCAGTGGGGGGTGGCCACCACCACCCCCTCCTATACTCCCAGCGGTGGGTCGCCGACCACCATCGCGGGCACCACCGGCCCGGTGACCATCGACCCCACGGGAACGCTGACCACCCAATCGGTGGGCACGATCGCCAATGCCGGTTATACGCCTGATACCATCTCCAGGAATCTGATCTCTGTGCCCGCCTCCTCCGGTCAGGTCGTGTCCAGCTACGCCCAGACGGCCTCGGGGGCCTTCAGCCAGGCGGCCACTTCGGATGGCAGCGCCAAGACCGTCACCGCCAATCTCACCGGGACCGGCACGGGGGTCTTGGCCGGAAATACCAGCGCCAATGTGAACATTACCAGCACGGCTTTGAACCCGGGTTCCTATCTCTCGGGTTCGGGGAATATGACTATCAACAGCGTGGGGGTGTTGGCCGGTCAGCCCGGCGGCGTGCAGACCGGGATTTCTACCCACCACGGAGTCAGGACCATAAATGAGACGACCCGTATGCCGGTCTATGTAGGGTCCACCACCCTGACCCCGGGCAGTGGCGGCGCCCCGGACACCTTAGCCACGAACTTGTTCGGCGTGAACCGTACCATTGGCGGTGGCGCCGGCCAAGTGGGGACCCTGGTGGTGACCCCAAAGTAGTGGCCATCCTGGCATTAAGGCAACCAGGCACCAACGGAGATAGTGGAGTTATCGATTAAAATTGTCAATGAGGGGTCGAAAAGATCAGGCAAGCTCAGAAAGGCCTCCAGCCCACCGGCTCGGAGGCCTTTTGCTAGCCTTGGACCGAAATGGTCCCCCCCTAGGGCGGTTCTAAAAAACCTGGTCGCCAGGTCGGGCGAGCCTCCTGGCTTGATATCCTTTCTCCAGTGATTAGTTTCTAAGCATTAATTGCCCTGAGGCGCCGCTTCTCAAAGGATATGGGACACTCTGCTCCGCAGCCGCCGATCTTTCCAGAATTCAAGCCTCTCGGCCTGGAGGATAGGGATCTCCTCCAACGGCTGCTTTGGGATTATCAACCGGAAACTTCAGAGCTGACCTTTACCAATCTCTTTATCTGGAGAGAGTTCTACCATTTTTCCTGGTGCCTGGAACGCGACTGGCTGTTAATTGTCAGTGATGCCCCGGGAGGCAGTTGGGCGTTGCCACCCATCGGGCCGCCTCCGAGAGCGGCAGTCTGCCGAAAGTTGCTCGAATGGCCCGGGATAAACTGGACCGCGGTTCCCAGCATTGACCGCGCCGATGACCGGTTGTTGACGGAGTTGGCTCAGGCGGCCGGATTTCTGATCGAACCTAGGCGTGACCATTTCGATTATGTCTATCGCTCTGCCGACCTCATCCAGCTCCCGGGCGCTAAGTATCAGGCCAAGCGCAACCATATCCACCAATTTCAGCATTCTTACCCCATTTCCTATGAGTCTCTCCAGGAAAAGCATCTGGCGGCCTGCCTGGACCTGGCGGCCGAATGGTGCACCCTGAAAAGTTGTGCTGAAGATTTGGGCCTCCAAGGGGAATGGGACGCGGTGCGGGCAGGTTTAAGCAATTTTCAGGCTCTCAGCCTGGTTGGCGGGGTGCTCCTGGTGGAGGATAGAGTGGCAGCCTTCGCCGTGGGGGAGCTGCTCAATCAAGATACGGCGGTGGTCCATCTTGAGAAGGCCGATCCCACGATACCGGGAATATATGCCGTGATCAACCAGGAATTTTGCCGGAGTTCCTGGTCAAAGGCGCCCTTGATCAATCGGGAGCAGGACCTGGGTCTGCCGGGGCTCCGCATGGCCAAAATGTCATATCACCCCCAGCGCCTGGTGGAGAAGTTCCACATTCAACTGGCCTGAATCACCCCCAACTAAGAGGCCATCCGGGGCAACAACAGTTAGGGTGACACCCCGGCCCAGTAGGCGTCGACCCTGGCTTGAATTTCCCGGATCAGTGCTTCATTCCGCTGCGGCCGGAACAGATGGGCGAAGCGCCCCTGTTTCTTCAGGTATTCTTCCACCGGCAGGCGCGGGTGGGGAACCTTGGTGTGCACTATCCGGCCGTCGACATATTCCTTCAGCGGCCAGAGGCCGGTTTTGACCGCCAGCTTGCCGATCTCCACCGCTGCCTGGGGGTCGAAGTCCCAGCCCGGCGGGCAAGGCGCCAGGGTGAGGACCAGCCTCGGCCCCTTAAGGCTTTTGGCCTTCTCGATCTTCCGGGCCAGATCCAACGGTTCGGCGGCCACGGCCGTGGCCGCGTACACCGGCTGGTGCGCCGTCCAGATGGCAAACAGGTCTTTCTTATAGCCCGGGAAGCCCCGCAGGCTGGTGGCGGTCCGGGCCGCGTGGGGCGTGGCCTCGGAGAACTGCTGCCCGGTGTTGCCGTAGCCCTCGTTGTCGTAGCAGATATAGAGGAAATTGAGGCCCCGCTCGATGGCGCTGGAGGTGGCCGAAAGCCCCATGCCATAAGCGGCGCCGTCCCCGGTGAGCACCACCACCTCCAGGTCCTCTGCGGGTGGGATGCGGCCCTGGGCCAGGAGCACGTCCAGGGCGTCCCTAACCCCCTGGGCCCCGGCCGGCGCCGACGCCATGGCGGTATAGAGCCAGGAGCCCCGGAAAGGCGTAAAGGGATAGGTGGCGAGCAGGGTCAGGCAGCCGGCGGCGTTGACAAATACCGTCTTGGTGCCCAGGAGGTCATAGGTCTCGTGGACCGTGGCCAGCCCCCCGCAACCGGCGCACATGGGCGTCCCCGTCCCCAGCAGATGGACGGAGGGCAGGGGCTTGGGGGGTTTAGGTTTTTCGGCGGTCATGGCTCTTTCCTCGCAATCATCCTTGGTACATAAGTCAATTAAAAGACGTATAATAATTACGTAAAGCATCAATATTTGATTTAAACCTTTTATCATCAATTATATCATAAGTTTGGCTTAAAAAAGCGTCAACCTCCCTGTTTCTATCTTGATGATAAAGGCAATTAGCTATGAAAGAAATTATCTCACTCATTGCGTCAATATCTAATTTAAACAATTCACTCGCATTTAGTGGGTCATGCAAAATAAACGGAATTGTATGTTCATAATGCCAGATTATATATTGTGTTAAATGATGACGAAATGATTTTTCGGCTTCTTTAAAATTACCATTCTTGTATAATGATAAAGCTTTCTTTAGCTGGTTTTTATCAAATGATGATTCACAACAATTTTTGAATTTTTTCCCACTTCTACAAGGGCAGACAGAATTTCTGTTAATCTTATATCTTCTTAACGTTATTTGTGGCTTTTCCGCGATACCCCATACTCTTCGAACTGGTTCAAGAAAGAATGAATTTTTCCCCTCAATAATATTTGTCTCATCAAAAATTATTCGCCCATCGATTCGCTTAAAACGACATACGAATGAAAATTCTTCTCCGTTAGCAGACGCAGCGCAAAGGTGCAGGCCTTCCGTTCTATTGGGCGATTCTTCCGCTGGACGATAACAAAATTGCTGATCTTGCGGAGCCACCCATGCCTCAGAAATGGCTAAAATTGTTTTTGCACCATTTCGTTTAATTTCTTCTGCAACCTTCGACCACATTAAATATTTTTCGGAACGGTCTTCTGGCCTGAGTTCCATAAAAGACATTGAATAATCAGGAGAAATGAAAACCACAAGGGATATATGATGGCCATCAACCTCGAGAATATGCTTGCCCCATTCGAAAAATATTTTTGCTAATTCCTTAAGATTCCGAGGCCGCTTGGTTTCTTTGGGTAATGCTTCAACGAAGGGACCATATCTCTCTTTAACCTCTTCAAGTGTTGCTATTTCAGATTTTTGTATGAATGGCTTTATTAATTCTTTTGTTGACAATTTGATCCATGCGGTTCGTGTTTCGTCTGAAGCCACCATGCAGGGAAGGCGGCCCTTTAGATGCTCGGTAGGAAATTCAAGTGGCTCAGGTTTATCATCTTTTGTTTTTACATAAATTTGAGTACCTTCGATTCCAGCCTGCAAATGTGCATCGTTAATAAGAATTGAAAGTACTCCATAGGCGTGGGCTAATGCTTCAAGGAGTTCGTGTTCAGGAAGACTATCGGCAACCCATAATCTTTCTACTTTTAATAACCCATTCTGCTTTAAAAATTCTGATAATTCTTCTTCTGCCAATTGGTAAGCTATTTCCATAGTCGGCATTAAGGGAGATACTGAAAATTCTTTATAAGGAGGGTCATCATAGCTCGTTAGCACGGAAGCGCGTGCTATACTTTTAGTTTCTAGATCACCTTCCTTTACAATTATATTACGCGCTTGAACTATCCAATTTAGAATTGGATCGGCTTTAAGTTTTCTTTGCCATTCTGAATACCAAGAATCAAAATTAGGGATATTCGTTTTTTGTTTTTGAATAACAAATGTCACACTTCTTAATGCTTGTATACAGGCATTTAAGTTAGTCCGAAATCCAACTGGGTCCTCATATTGTTGAGCTGCCTGATGCCATAATCGATGTGCCTCTTCAAGACGATTATGGGCCGCGGGAATTGGACATTTCTCAATTTTATGGCATTTATTAGAATCGTTGTCCGATATATTTTGATTATGGAGCTTCCTTTCTTTCATTTTAGAGCCTCGAATAAATCAGACATGTTGTTTTAATATTTTCAATCGATCATTCTATATTTACTTTTGTCCCAAATTTTGCCTCTCAACGTGAGCAATAGCCTGTAGTTTCCGGACCTCCCTTAACTCCTCTTCGGTGTAGAGCAGCCGCGGCGGCGGGGTCTGGCCGGTCTCGGCGGCCTGGCGGGTGACCGCGGCCATCTCGTAGAACTCCTCCGGGCTGATGTCGCGGCCGCCCAGCCCGCCGATGAAACTGACCAGAACCGGGGGGTTGGGTGAGCCGTAAAGTACCGAGGCCAGTTCCGCGAACAGCACCCCGCCCTTGCCCATGGACAGGTTCTGGTCGATGACCGCCACACCGCGTTTGCCCGCCAAAAGCTGACGCAGGCGGGCCTCCGGATAGGGTCTGAGCAGCCGCGGCCGCACCAGGCCGATGGCCCAGCCCGCCTCCCTCAGCCGGTCCACCGCCTCCCGGGCCTTGGTGGCAAAGGAGCCGATCATGAAAAAGACCAGGTCCGCGTCCGCCGTGCGGTAGGTCTCCACTGCCGCGTGGCTGCGGCCGAAGGTCTGGGCGAAGGCCGCGGCGATTTCGTCGTAGACCGGCAGGCCGTTCAGCGAGGCCAGGTGGGTTTCGTAGCGGAAGTAGGAGTAAGGCGTGCCGCCCAGCACCGCCACGGCCTGGCTGATGGGGTGGCTCGCCCGGAAGCGGATATTTTCGGGGTCAAAGGGGCCGACAAACTCCTGAACCGCGGCCGCGTCCGGGATCTCCACCGGTTCCCGGGTAAAAGAGAGATAGAAGCCGTCCAGGTTGACCATGACCGGGAGGCGCACCCGCCGGTCCTCGGCCAGGCGAAAGGCCATGAGGATGCTGTCCAGGACCTCCTGGCAGGTGGCGCAGTGCAGCTGCAGAAAACCGCTGTCCCGGGCCGCCAGGATGTCGTTGTGATCCGGCTCCAGCGTAATGGGGGAGGCCAGCCCCCGGGAGACGTTGACCAGCACGAAGGGGGCGCGCCAGCCCGCCACGGTGTAGAGCATCTCCATGGCGTAGAGCAGTCCCTGGCTGGAGGTGGCGGTGAAGACCCGGACCCCGGTGGCGGCCGCGGCGGCCGCGGCGGTCAGCATGGAGTGCTCGGATTCCAGGGTGACCAGGCGACCGGCCATCTCACCTTCGTCAATCCAGGCGGCGAGGGTCTCGATGATCTCCGTCTGGGGGGTGATGGGAAAGGCCGGCACGTAATCCACCTGCGCCAGCCGCGCTCCCCAGGCCGCGGCGCCGTTGCCGGTCAACAGGGTGCGCTTCATGTCCGACCTCCCTCCGCCGCCTCGGCCGCCGCCTCACGCTCCGGGACGGCCCGGATGGCATGCCTTGGGCATTGCACCAGGCAAATGAGGCAACCCTTGCAGTGTTCGTAGTCGATCACGGGGTAGCCTTCCTGGTTCAGGCTGATGTTCCCTTCGGGGCAGAAGGTGCTGCAGATCCAGGCGCAGCGCTTACACCGCTGATAGTCGATCACCGGGCGCAGGGTGCGCCACAGGCCGGTTGGCACCGCGTCGCTGGTGGCGGCGGCCGGAATGACCGGCGCCGCCAGGCCGGCGTCTTCAAACGGCAGTTCGATCCACTTCGGTCGCTCGTAGGTGTCTGCCGGGCGCTCCATCGCCTCGGTCACGCAGCCGGCGTGGGAGGCCATGAGTTCGTAGGCCTCCAGGGCCTGGTCTCGATTCTTACCAACGACGGCCTCTCCCAAAGGCGCCAATTCGTCATGGACCGCCTGGACCAGAGAATCCCGGGAAATAACTCCCACCAGCCGGGCGGCGGCGCCGGTGCAGGCGGCCCCGATAAATCTAAGTTCCAGTCGGTCTGCCACTGCGGCGGCGGCCGGCAGCGTCAGCACCAAGCCGGGGAAATGTAGCCTCTCTTGCCAGGTTTCAGTCCTTTTCGTGCTACTGATAAGCAGCACCGTGTGTTCGGTGACTCCGGACAGGACGCCTGCCGCCGGGCTGGCCACGAGGGTGTCGTCCGCCACCATGACCAGGTCGGGTTGGCGGATGACCCCGCGTTCGTTGATCAACCCGCGGGCGGCGCGGACATAGGCAAAAATAGGCGCGCCCCGCCGTTCGGCGCCATAGCGGGGCGCATCCTGGACCTCAAAACCTTCGAGGAAGAAGGCGGTGCCCAAAATGCGGCCGGCGGTCTTCATCCCCTGGCCACCGCGGCCGTGCAAACGGATGCGATACATGGCGCCTCCGTAATTTTTCTGGTGCGGTTAAAAAATCGACCAGCGCTTAAAGGCCATGGCTTTCTTGACCCGGCCGACGGCCAGTTGCACCGCCGCCTCCCGGGGCAGGATCTTTCTGCTTTTCGACTCTTCCAGCACCAACCGGGTGTTGCGAGTCACCTTTTCGGTAATGGCGGCGAAGACCGCGGCCGGGCTGGCGCCCTCATATTCCATGGCGGCACAGATCACCCCCCCGGCATTGGCAATGAAATCCGGCACACACAGGACCCCCTGATCATGCAGATATCTTTCGGCGCCGGGGGTGACGGGGATGTTGGCCCCCTGAACCACGAGTCTGGCCTTGAGGCGGTGGACATTTGCTTCATTCACCACATCGGGGCGCGCCGCCGGAATAAAGATGTCGCCCTCGAAGTCGATGACCCGGTCCCGGCCATACTTTTGGCCTTGCGGATAATCGGCCACGCTCTTTCCGGCCTCTTTCAGTGTGATGAGTTCATCGACCTCAAGGCCATCCGGGTTGAAAACCGCGCCGCCGGAGTCCGACACGCCGACCAGGACGGCCTGCTGCGCGGCGAGAAAGCGGGTGGCATGCTTACCCACCGCCCCGAAGCCCTGGATCACGAGGCGGGCTCCGGCCAGCTTAAAGTCGCAGAAATCCAGGGCGACTTCCGTGGCCTGCCTGAGCCCCCACCCCGTGGCGCCGATTTCGTCCAGGGGAATGCCGCCGATCTCAGTCGGCAGGCCCACCGCCCGGCCGATTTCATCTTTGACCCAGGCCATGCATTCCTCATCCGTGCCCATGTCCGGGGCAAAAATGTAGTCTCGAACCTCCCGCAAGGAACAGGCCAGGGCCCGGATGAGACGCTCTTTGTCCGGCTTGGCCATCTTGGGGTCTCCATAAAGCACCACCTTGCCGCCCCCGTGAGCCAGGCCGGCGGCGGCATTCTTCAGGGTCATGGCCCTGGCCAGCCGGAAACACTCCTCGACGCTGACGTCCGGGGCCAGGCGCACCCCCCCGAGGGCTGGTCCGACCGCCACATTGTCCACTACCAGCACCGCCTTCAGGCCAATGGCCGGCTCGGATACCTGGATAATCTTCGCGGGCCCCAGCTCATCGGCAAATTTAGAGATATCAGCCATAGTTAGTCCTTGGCGAACTTGATGACGAGTCAGGCGGCCCGACCGAGGCTTTAAACCTTTTCTGTGTCCTTATTGTAAGGGAAACCAGCTCTAAAGGGAATTTTTTGGACGGACCCCGTTTGGGAAAAATTAAAGAATTTTCGGTGGAGGATGCTGAGGCCCGGGGAGGCAGCCTGAAAGTCCTTTCAAAACCGAATTCCGAGGGTAGCTTAAATCATGGCTGGGGGTTGATGTTTGCCAAGAATCGCCCTCTTGCAGAGGACTGGCTTTGATTGCAGGATCAAACTGAGATTCAACCCCCGGTTTTGGGGAGGGTAAAGTAGAAGATTGCGCCCTCATCGGGTTTCCCTTCCGCCCAGACGCGGCCGCCGTGCCTTTGCACGATGTGTTTGACAATGGCCAGACCGACCCCGGTTCCTTCGTATTCCTCTCCTCCATGCAGGCGCTGGAATACCCCGAATAACTTGTCGGCATAACGCGCCTCGAATCCGACCCCGTTGTCCTTGATGTAGAAGATATCCTCACTGCCCCGGGTATTACCACCTACTTCGATGGCCGCGTGCTCTTTGGTCCGGGTATATTTGATGGCATTGCCCAGCAGATTCATCATTATCTGGTTGATCAGGGCGGGGTCCCCCCAGACCGGGGGCAGGTCTTGGACGGTTAACTGGATCTTCCCTTTGCGGCTCCTGTTCCCGCAATCGTTTGAATATCTGTCTGGCCAGGCCGCCCAGGTCGACCTGAGACCTTCTTAGCTGGTGGCGCCCCACCTGGGAAAGAGTCAGCATGTCATCGATCAGCTTGGTCATGATCTGGGTATTGTTGACGATGACGCCGAGCAACCGCTGCCCTTCTGCATCCAGCCGGGCGGCGTGCCCGCTCAGCAACATCCGGGAGAACCCTTGGATGGCCCGGATCGGGGCCTTGAGGTCGTGGGACACGGAATAAGAGAAGGACTCCATCTCCCGGTTGGCGAATTTCAATTTCCGGTTGGCGGCTTCCAACTCTGTGGTGCGTTTTTGCAGCTCCTCCGCCAGGGTCGAGAGCTCTTCATTCTGCACTTGCAATTCTTCACCCTGCGCGGCCAGTTCGGCGCTCACGTCCTGCAACTCTCTTTGCGCCTTGAGCAATTCCGAGTTCGTTTCCACCGCCGCTTCATAAGTGGAGACCAGGAGGTTCATAATCTGTAAGCGGTCGGCGTTGATCTGATATTTTTTTCCATGGAAGACGACTTCCACCGGTTCTGGCTTTTCTTCATGTTTCCGGAGATCCTGACTGGCTAACAGGAGGCGGATCCGTTCGATCAGCGGCTCTGCTTTGAAAGGCTTCATGATAAAACCATCGGCGCCGCATTCCAGCGACTTCATGATCTCCGCCGGGTCGGACAGCACGGTCAGGAAGATGATCGGTAAATCCTGCATGCCCGGGTCAGCGCGGATACAGTGGCAGAGTTCGTAGCCGTCCATTTCGGGCATGACGATGTCACTGATGAGCAGACTCGGTTTATGCCTGGCCATCAGGTCCAGGGCCTCTCGCCCGTTTTTGGCGGTGACTACCTGGTATCCCTGCTGCTCCAGGAAATACCTCAGGTGCTCCGCCTGGGTGAGACTGTCTTCGGCGATGAGAATCACCCTTAAATTATTTGGGATATCCATCTGACCTCTGTCCACTGGAAGGTAATCGTATTATTGCTGTTTTATCGCACCTGGTCTGGTTTCCACCAAGGCGTTGAGGAGTTCCGCCATCTTCTCCGGGGCCAGGATATAGGTCGCGGCTCCCAACTTGATGGCTTCCCCCGGCATGCCGTGCACCACCGAACTCTCTTTGTCCTGGGCGATGGTAATGGCGCCTTGTGCTTTCATCATGGCCATTTCGGCGGCGCCGTCGGCTCCCATGCCGGTGAGCAGGATGCCCACGGCGCTGGGGCCATAGAATGCCGTCACCGACCGGAAGAGGGAGGCAATCGCCGGGCGCATGCCGTTAACCGGCGCCTGGTTGCTCAGTTCGATCCGGCCGAACCGGTCTACTCCCATATGCAGGCCGTCAGGGGCCAGATACGCCTGACCGGGCCGAATCTGCTCCCCGTGTCGGGCGACCCGGACCGGAAAGCCGGTGGATTGTTGCAGCCACTCGGCCAGCCCGGTGACGAAGCCCGGGGACATATGTTGCACCATGAGCACCGGCACGGGGAAGCCGGCTTCCAGGCCCTCCAGGATCTTTTTCAAAACCACAGGGCCTCCGGTCGAAGCCCCCAGGGCCAGGACCTCGATCTTTTTCGTCCGCTTGACTTCGATCCCGGGCGCCGGTTTGGCCGGGGTCTTGGGCCAACGCCTGACGACCTTGATCTCGGACATCAATTTTACGGTGCGGATCAATTCGTCGGCCCGCCCCCGAAATTCCGGGTGCCCGATACCCAGCGGCGGGGGTAAGAAAGTCAAGGCCCCCGCCTCGACCGCCTGGAAGGTCTTGGCCAGATCCTGCGGATCATAACTGGCACTGACAATGATAATGGGCGACGGACAGGTCTCCATGATCCGGCGGGTCGCATCAAAGCCGTTGATTCCCGGCATATTGACATCCATGGTGATCAGATCGGGCCTCAAGCGCGCGGCCGCCCGGATGGCTTCTTCCCCGGTGGCGGCGCCGCCGATTACCTGGATGCCGGGATCACTGGAGAGAATATAGCTGAGCAAGTCCCGAACCACGGGAGAGTCTTCCACCACCAGCACCTTGATGGGTCCGCTGCGGCTCATATGAGTCTCTTGACGGTCTCCAGAAGGTTGCTTTGATCGAAGCTGCTCTTGACTATGTAGGCATTGGCCCCCACTTCGATGCCGCGTTCCCGGTCTTCCCGGGATTCCAGGGCGGTGACCAGCACCACCGGGGTTGCTCCCAGTTCCCGGTCCCGGCGAATCCTCTCGGTCAGGTCGAAGCCGTTCATCCTGGGCATATCCACATCGGAGACCACCAGGTCGAAGCCGCCGCCCTGGAGCTTGCCGAAGGCGTCCAGGCCGTCGACCGCGGTCTCCACCCGATAGCCCGCGGCTTCCAGGATATTCTTGAGCAGGGTCCGGGCCGTAATGGAGTCTTCCGCCACCAGCACGGCGCCCGGCGCCCCTTCCTCCAGTCCTGCCGAAGCCGGCCTTTTACCGGTCAAACTCAGCTTCACCGCCGACTTCAGCAAATCGGCCACATTGAGGATCGGCGCCAGCTCACCGGTTCCCAAGATGGTGACTCCGGAAACGTTCCGGACCCGGGAGAGCAGCCCACCCAACGGTTTCTCCAAAACTTCCTGCTCATAGAGCACTTCGTCCACCCCAAAGGCCAGGCGCTTTTCCGCCGCACTGAGGACTAACACCGGCGCCTGGTCACCCGCCTCCACGCCCCGGGCCTCCGGCGTCAGCTCCAATACCTCTCCCAGCCGGGCCAGGGCTACCGCCCGACCGTCCAGCTCGATGGTTTCACGGTTTTCCACCGTCCGAATTTCGTCCCGGCTCACCCGCCGCACCTGTTCCACGTTCCGGGTGGGAATGACGAAAAGCCGGCGGCCCAGGCGCACCAGGGTGCCCCGAAAGGTGGCCATGGTTATGGGCAACACCAGGCGAAAGGTGGTTCCGGCCCCCGGTTTGGTTTCCACTGTATAGGCGCCCCCCAGTTTTTCCGCCTTTTCCCGCAAGATGGCCAGGCCCAGGCCGCGGCCGGAGAGGTCGGTGATAATGGGGCTGGTGGACAATCCCGCCGCAAAAATGTGGGTCCAGAGTTCGGATTCTGCCAGCTTCCCGGCTTCCGCCGAGGTCACGAGGCCCAGTTCGACCGCGGCCTGCCTCACCTTGGCGGCGTCGACTCCGGCCCCGTCATCTGAGACGCTGACCTCCACTTTACCGCCTTCCTGGGGAACGATGGCTATCGTTATCCGCCCCCGGGCCGGCTTACCGCGGCGCCGCCGTTCCTCAGGACTTTCGATGCCATGGTCGATGCAGTTCCGCACCAAGTGCACCAGGGGGTCCTTGATTTCCTCCAAAATCCGCCGGTCAATCTCGATCTCGCCTCCCCGGATGATCAACTCTGCTTCCTTGCCGCTGGACCGGGCCAGGTCCCGAACCAGCCTCGGAAAGATTTCCAGGGCCGGCTGCCAGGGCAGCATCAGAACCTTTTTCAGGTCCTCCGTCAGGGCCTCCACCAGACGGCTCAGCAGCCGGTAGCCCTGCTCCGCCGAGCCGGCCAGTTGGGCGGCCCGGCCTTCCAGAGATTTATGGTAGGCCTCGCCCCAATGGAGAAACTTGAAGACCCGCTGGTCTTGCAGGGAGGCGCCTTGAGCCGGTTCGGGGCCGCGGTCTGCTTCTGTTCCCGGATGCCGCCGCCGGGCCCGAACCACGGGCTGGAGCTTGTTCCACTCTGCCCTCCAGGACAGCAGGGTGGATCTGAGCTGGTTGGCTTCGGCCAGGATATGACCGGCCGCCAACCTGGCTGACAGGAACTCCTCCGACTGCTGCAAAAGCTCTTGTAATTTGGCCACGGACACGCGCACGTATTCCGGGGCGGCGGCGTCTTTCTCAACCGGCGGCGGCAGAGAGCCCGGCTCGGACGCGGCGCCGGCAATTTCTGGCCTCGCCGGAGGCCGCTCCGGGGAGTGAGCCGGCCGGGCCCGGGCCGCGCCCTCGAGGCCCTGGATGATCTCCCGCAGGCGAGGGGTTTCGGCAGGTTCGGGTCCGGCCGCCACCAGCCGTTCCACCAGGTCCAGGGCCTGGTGCAGCAGATCGAACTCTTCCGGTGGCGATGCCGTCTCCTGCCGTTTCCAGCGGGCAAAGACGCTTTCCAGGGACTGGCAAACGGCCTCGACCTGGCGCAGGTTCACGGCCCGCGCCGCCCCTTTGAGGCTGTGGGCTTCCCGGAAAACGTTCTGGCTGATGGCCGCCTGCTGCTCGGGAGGGAGCCCCTGCTCCAGTTGCAGCAACCCGGAGGCCATGGCCTTCAGGTGCTCCTCGGCCTCCACCTTGAAGGTGGCCAACAGCCTTTTCAAGAATTCTTCGTCCTTGGCGCCCATGTTTAGTGTTCAGATTTCAGTTGCATAATAGCCTTGATCAAACCTGCTTCGTTTAAATGAGGGCACAGCAAGCTAGGCCTCTGCCATAAAACAGCAATCATGAGGAATTTCGGGTCGGCTCCCCCCTTTAATCAGAACTAAAAACTCGAAACTCAAACCTCAAACCTTGTAGCTTTCGGCCAGTTGCTTGAGCCTGGCGCCCACCTCGTGCAAATCGTGCGCCGCGCTCTCGGTCTGTTGGGCCGCGCTGAGATTTTGGCCGCTGGCCTGTTTGATGTTCTCCATGGCCGTGACTATCTGGTCCATGCCCACCAGTTGCTGCTGGGTGGACGCCAAAATCTGGATGGCGGCCTGGGCGGATTCGGTGATGCTGTCGGCCAGGGCGCGGATCGATTCTCCCGCCACCGCGGACTGCTTGACGCCGGCCTCCACCGATTTGGTGCCCTGCTCCGTGGCCAGCACCGCGGCGTTCATCGCCTTCTGGATGTCGCTCAAAATCCCCTTGATCCGGCCGGTGGCCTGCTTCGATTGTTCCGCCAGGTTCCTGATTTCCTGGGCCACCACCGCAAAGCCCTTGCCCTGCTCCCCGGCCCGGGCGGCCTCGATGGCGGCATTGACCGCCAGCAGATTCGACTGCTCGGCCAGATCGTTCACCACGTCGTTGATCTCGCCGATAGCCTGGCTGTGTTCGCTCAACCGCAAGACGCTGTCGGCGATGGAGTCGATCTGGCCGCGGATCTGGTTCATGCCGTCGATCAGATCGGCCATGGATTTCTTGCCGCTTTGGGCGATCTGGTCGGTCCTTTGGGCGGTCTCGGAGACATAGCCGGCCTTTTGGGCGGATAATTGGGCCGCCTGGTTGGCCTCGGTGACGGTGGCCGTGGTCTCGTTGACCGCGGCGGCCGACTCCGAGGCGCTGGAAGAGATCTCGCTGGTGGCGGCCACGATTTCGCCGGCCGCCGAAGCCAGGACCTCCACCCCGCCCCGAACCTCTTTGGCCAGTTCTCGGATATTGGTCACCATGGCGGCGAAGGCCTTGCCCAGCAGGTCTTGCTCGGACCGGGGTTTGATCGTGACCGAGAAATCCCGGGAGGCCAGGCTGTCGGCCACCCCGGCCATTTCCTTGAGGTAGGTGATCATTCGGGTGAAGGCCTGTCCCAGGACCCCCACCTCATCGCCTCGCTCCTCCATAGTCACCGTCACCGCCAGGTTCCCCGAGGAAATCGTGGCCGCCACCTGGGCGATGTCTTGCAGCGGCCGGGCAATGAGTCGGGACAGGTACATGACCAGCAAGCCGCTGATCACTACCGCCACCACCGCGGCGATCAGGAAGATGAGAATAGCTCTGGAGGCGGCGTCCTCAGACTCCCTGGTCGCCTGCGCCGCCCGGGCCTTGGCCATGTCAGCCATTTTAAAGGCCATGGCCCTGAGCTGCATGTATCGTTCGTCTTGAATGCCCATGGCCAATTTTTTGGCCTCATCGTTTTTCCCCTGATAGGCCAAAGTCATCACTTCCTGATCCCGGGTCTGGCGGAACTTCATCAGCAGTTTTTTAAATTCGTCCATGGTCTTGATAAAAGCAGGATCGTTACCTCCAGCCTTGGAGACAGCCTCCAGGATTTGATCATTTTTCTCAGCACTCTCTTTGACATCCTTCTCTATGGAGTTCTGTTCGTTTTTATCGTTAGAAAACACCATTTTCAGCATGGCCAGCTTTTGATAGTTTAAATTGGCTCTAAATTCGATGAGGTTGGCCACTACTTCAACTTCTTCCTCGATTACCGATCTGTAGCCCTCCTGGATCGTTTTAATCCCCCCATAAGCCACGACGACCACCAAAGCCAGTAACAGGACGATCAAACCAAAGCCGCACAGGAGCTTGCTCCGGGTAGAGAGATTTACGAACCAGTTCATCGCCTTTTCCCCTTTTCTCAGTTGGTGGGCGGTTCCACTTCTTCGTGGACGATTAATTTCGGATCGGCCAGAATATTCTCAGCCTCCAGGATAATCAAGGCATCCCGGGTTATGCCCTTCAGGTAATCCGGACTGATGCCCTCCAGGGTGGGCAGGGGGGCCTGGACCTCAGAGAGCGGGATGGTCCGCACCCCGGAGACGACGTCCGCCAGGAGGCCCACCTCCAGGCCGCCCCGGCGCAGGATGATGACCTTATTGAGGTCGCTCAGGCCCTTGTCCGGCAGGTTGAAGAATCTCTTCAGATCGATGACCGCCAGGATCTGCCCCCGGACACTGATGATCCCCAGGATAAACGGCGGGGTGCAGGGCAGCGGGGTAAATTCCTTCAACGGATAGACCTCCCGCACGAAGGCGGTTTCCAGGGCATACCGTTCATAGGCCAGGGAAAACTCCAGCACCTCCAGATAATTCTCGGGCGCCGCCCTGGTTTCCCCTTCCCGGGCCAACGCCCGGGCCCTGGCCTGGAGAATCCGCTGCTTCTCTGCAGCTTCGGTTAGCTTATTTAACGGCTGCTTGGTTTTCACCCAGTTTCCTCATGGAGATGGTGGAGAGCACGATCTCTTTCAGCCGGCCGGCGGTGATTCCTTCCGATTCCGGCAGCGGCTCGCCCGGCGGTTGGGCCTCCAACAGCGCCAAGACAATCTCAAAATGCCTCCTGGCGCCCCTGGCGTCATCCTGCCTGAGGGCCAGGTTTCCCAGGGCGAAATGCGCCATGACGAAGTCCTGATCCAGATAAATGGCCCTCTGTAAAGACCGGGCCGCTTCAGCCTGAGCCTCCTGCTCCTGCAAAATTGCGGCCCTGAGGTAATGCCAGGCCGGATTAAGCCGATCCGCGGCCAACGCTTGTTCGCACCAGGACAGGGCGGTGGCGAGGTCGCCCGAATCGGCGCAGTTCCGGGCCAGCCGGACCAGTTCCTTGACCCGGTCCCCTGGCGCAGCCCTCTCCTGGGTCCCCCGACCAGGCGCGGCCAGGGGCTCCAGGAGCGCCGCCGGTGGCGGCGCGGCCAGCGGCTCCGAACCGGCCGGCCAATCCGGCCGCGGGCCGGCCGGCGTGGCCGCGTTTACGGCCGGCGGCCAGGTCGGGCAGGTTACCGCGGCCTCAAATTTCCTGGCGCCGGCCTCCTTGCGATAGACGGTCGCGCCGGGAAAATTCACGGCCACCAGGGGCGAGCGACTGACCTGGGAGGTCTCGGTCAGGCTGACTATGAGCCAACCGCCCTGCACCAGGCAGCGATGGAGGTTTTTCAAGACCTTGCGGGCCTGCCCGGCGGTGAAATACATCAGGACATTGCGGCAGAGAATGAGGTCCATGGCGTTGGTCTGGGTCGCCAGGGAGGGATAAACATCCTCCGCCAGGTTCAGGTAGGCATAGCTGACCATCTGCTTCAGGTGCGGCAGAATTTCAAATTGGCGGTCCCGTCGGGTGAAATACCGCTCGATGATCTCGGGCTTGGTGTCCCGGAACGACCATTTGCCATAGAGGCCCCGGCTGGCCTTGTGCAGGGCCAGGGTGCTGATGTCCGTGGCCAGGATATGAATCTGCCAGTCCTGGAGATCGCTGATCAACCGGGTAAGCAGGATGGCGAGGGTATAGGCCTCTTCGCCGGAGGCGCAGCCGGCGCTCCAGAGGCGGAGCCGTCGTTGTCCCTGTTGCCGGCGGTCGCGGATCAGTTCCGGCAGCAGGTGGTTTTCCAGGACCGCCAGGCTCTTTTTCTCCCGGAAAAAATAGGTCTCCCCCACCGTCAGGTGGCTGGCCAGGATCCCGAGCCGTTCCCGGGAAAGGGGAGCCAGCATCAGTTGCCGCATACACTGTGCGGCGCTGTCGCAGTCCAGGTCCCGGGCCGCGGCCTTCATCCCCCGGGCCAGGTCCGGCCACCTCTTGGGAGGGTAGGCTAGGCCGATTTTGGCGGCCAAAAAGTCGCTGAACCGGGCCAACAACTCATCTGGAATCGTGTCGGTCATGGTGCGGGCTGCAACCCCTGCATGGCCTCGTCCAGGGACTGCTCTTCGTCCAGGGATAGGAAGCGCTCCAGGTCGTGGATGAAGATCAAGCCGTCTTTTAGTCTGACGACGCCTGATAAATATTCCAGACCCGGAACAATCTTTTCGGCCGCAGTAATTTCCGCCTCCGGGCACTCAATAACTCCAGCCACCTCATCCGCGATGAACGCGATTTCCCGCCGGGAAGTCCTGGCGACGATGAGCTGGTCATAGAGCCCCACTTCCTTCTGAGGCAGGCGGAATCTTTGGCGGATATCCACCACCGGAATGATCCGCCCGGCGAAATTAATGAGGCCCAGGACGATTTCCGGGGCCTTGGGGAGCGGAGCCACCTCGACCACGTGGACGATCCGCTCCACCGCCGCCAAACCGACGGCATAATTTCGGCCTTCCAGGGCGAACGCGACTAATTGCTCTAACTGGCTCAAAATTTGGCCTTTCCAGACCCCCGTTGGCTGAACCGGGCTCTAGTGCTCATAAACCCTAGCCATCCTATCTTCTATATCTTTCACTTTCAAAATTCAATACTTAACCACTCCGATAATCTCGGGAATCGCGATTAACTTGCCGAACCGCGCCTTTTATCAACTCACCTTGAGTAGAGCCGGCCTTGGCTGCCCGGCAAATTAGTTGGACCTCGACGCCCAGCTCGGTTGAGCGGCTCGAATTGGCCGGAAGGCGGCTGAGCCTCCAGCTTCGGGCGTTTGGCATCGCCTAGTCTTACCCACCAAGCAAAAGTTCACTCGTTGACTGGCAATTCCAGAGGCTTCGGCGCTACCAGCCTTCACGACTGCCTCGAGGCTCACTAGGTTGCGTCGATAGCCCGTCTCGGAGATCTGAGCGGCCGTGCCTCAGGAGGTTATTTGAGGCCCTGGCCAACCCACCTTTCTTGCCATGGCGCATATATGGGCCTGAGACATCCCTATCCGAGGGAAATTGTGCAGCTTATTCCGAAAGATGCAGAGGATCAAAATGCAGGAGTTGCATTATACCCGGTCGCCCGAAATATGACCGGGCCTAGGCCCAAAAAGTGTTCCCATAGTGCTCCCAAGCAAAAAATGAGATAGAATATACCCGCTGCGCCTGTAGCTCAGTTGGACAGAGCAACGGACTTCTAATCCGTGGGTCGCAGGTTCGAATCCTGCCAGGCGCGCCAGTTATATCAATAAGTTAACTTTTCCCTGCCGTCGAAACCCCGCCAATTTGCTCTCAGCCGGCGCGGGCAATTCTGAGATTAAGAAGTCTGCCAGGAAATTTCCAACCCTCCAGATAATCCCATGCCTAGATATTCATGCTGAGCCAGGCGTTTGACCGCCGGTCCTGGAGAAAAGACGCGGCTTGGTCAAGAAACTTCCAATTTGCCTCAGGAAAATTGCTTAGTCGGCCGATAAACTATAGATAAACCTGATTTAGCAAGGAACGGCAAGGGCAAACTGCCCCTGGCGGCTGAGGACTAATCGGGGCAGCCGTTGGCCGGGGAAAAGACGGTGTGGTGGCTGGCGGGGCACGGCGGGCAACCTCAAAATCTGGCCAATATTCTGAGAGAAACATGGCAATCATAGCTTGCAAAAGGATATTGTTGGCCCTCCTGGTTCTGACTACCTGGGTGCATCTCTCTGACCGTATTGCCGGGGCGCAAACCGCGGCGTCCAAAGTGATCATCCTCAACTCCTTCCACCCGGACTTCACCTGGTCCGATGAGGAAGTCTCCGGGATTGTAGAGCGGCTCCAACAGCATTACTCCGATATCGTGCCGGCCATCGAATACCTGGATGCCAAGCGGTTCAGCGGTCCCCAACAACTGGAGCGGATGAAAAATTACCTGGCAGATAAGTACCGCACTGCGGTGCCCAGCTTCGATTCCCGGCAGCTCACGCACTTCCAATTCCTTTGAGCGCCATCCCGGCAGGAAGCATCGTCATCAACCGTCCCCTATCCTTCTATGCTCAGCATAAGTCCCTGCTTTGGGGGACGATATCAGTGGTAACCGCCTTAATCACGGCGATATTCGTCTTGAGTCTTAACCTCAGGGGCCGCCGCCAGGCCGAAGAGGCCCTGCGGACCGCGGCCCACCAGTGGCGCACCACCTTCGATGCCATCAGTGACGCCGTCTGCCTGCTGGATCGGGACGGCAGGATCATTCAGTCCAACCGGGCCATGGCCGATCTGGTGGGCAAACCCCATGCTCAGATCACCGGGCACTTCTACTGGGAATTCATCGATGCAACCGCAGCGATTAAGTCGGGTCCCCGCTTCAGCAGGTGGCGGGGCCGCCGGCGCCAGACCTTGACCTTGTCCAGGGGCCACCGCTGGCTGCGGGTCATGGTCGACCCGATCCTGGATGCAACCGGTGAAGTTACCGGCGCGGTGCAAATCGTCAGCGATATCACCACCCACAAGCGTTCTCAAGATCGGATTCGAGACCTGCACATCCTGCTTCGGGCCATCCAAAATATTGACGAGGCCTTGCTCAGGGCCAAGAGCGAGTCGGAGCTTTTCCAACAAATCTGCGACTTGCTGATCGGGGTGCCGTATGCTTTGTTCGCCTGGATCGGGCTGGTCAAGCCGGAGAACTTTGAGGTCAAACCGGTGGCCTGGGCCGGTGAGGGCGCAGACTACCTCTCGGTTATTCGAGTTACCTGGGATGATTCGGAAAATGGTCAAGGCCCCACGGGAGCGGCCATTCGCACTGGCAAGCCGGTGGTCAGAAAATCTATCGAGACTGATCCTCAACCTAACCCCTGGCGAGCCGAGGGCCTGAAACGGGGACATAAATCGAGTATCGCCGTACCCCTGATTCACCAAGACGAAGTGATCGGGGTCCTGAAGGTGTATGCCGGTAAAGAAGATGCCTTTAAGACCAAGGAGATCGAATTCTTCACCCAGGTGGCCCGAGACATTGCCGTGGGAGTGAAGTCCTTGAGATTAGAGCAAGGGCTGGAACAGAGCGTCCGCCGATTGCGGGACATGATGTGGCAAACTGTGGAAAGTATTTCTACCATCTCAGAAATTCGGGACCCATTCAAGCCTGGACACCAGCGGCGAACCACCCAACTGGCTTGCGCCATCGCCAGGGAATTGGGTCTCGACAACCAGCGCATCGAGGGCTGCCGGGTAACCGGTTTCCTGCACGACATTGGCAAGATCGGGGTGCCTGCCGAGCTTCTCAGTAAGCCCGGGAAGCTCAGCAAGTATGAAATGAGCATCATTCAGACGCATGTCCAGGTAGGTTATGACATCTTGAAGAATATCGACTTTCCCTGGCCGGTGGCCCAGATCGTTTTGCAGCACCACGAAAGGGTCAATGGTTCCGGCTATCTTGCCGGACTGACCGGGCCGGAGATCTTATTGGAGGCCAAAATCCTGGCGGTGGCGGATGTGGTGGAAGCCATGGCCACTCATAGACCATATCGACCGGCTTTGGGGCTGGATAAGGCCATGGAGGAGATCTCCAAGAACAAGGGGATTCTCTATGATCCTGAAGTGGTGGAGGCCTGCGTAAAGTTATTTGAGAAAGGAGCCGTTAACTTTGATTAAGGACGCTGAACCCGGCGCTTCTTGGTTGGGAAGCACGAGGCTGCAAGTCCCCAGGCTTTTCCGAAGTTTTCGGATGGGCCCGGGGCGCAGGGCGCGAACGCCGGATGATTGGAAAACTTAGGAGTTGGTGATGTCTGACTTTTTCGAAGGCCAGATGAATTATTTATTGTTCTTCTCCGGGCTGGCATTCCTTCTCCTGGCGGTTACCTGCCTGGTATTGAAACGCCGGTCGCGGTCCCTCCGGAGATCGGAGCGCCAATACCGGGAGTTGTATGACCGGCTGCGAGACGCCTCCGTCACCGTGAACCTGCGGGGCGAGATGGTCGAATTCAATCCCGCCTTCCCCAGTATGTTGGGTTATTCCCCCGAAGAGATGCGGCGGCTGACCCATCAGGACATCACCCCGGAGCAGTGGCGTCCCACCGAAGAACGGATCATGGAGGAGCAGGTTTTCCCGAGAGGCTATTCCGACATTTATGAGCAAGAGTATCGTCGTAAAGATGGCTCAGTGCTGCCGGTGGAACTCCAGACCTATCTGGTCCGGGATGCAGAGGGTCACCCCACCGGAACGTGGGTCTTTGTCCGGGACATCACTCATCGCAAGCAGATCGAAGCAAAGCTTCTCAAGGAAAAAATCTTCTCGGATAAGACCGTAGCCGGCCTGCCGGGCATCTTTTATCTGTTGGACCAAAAGGGCAGGTTACTCCGCTGGAATGAAAACCTGGTGAGAGCCACGGGCTACACCGCTGCAGAAATTTCCGGGATGGACCCACTCAATTTTTTTGCCGAAGAAGATCAACCTGAATTAAAGGAAAAAATTAAAGAGGTCTTGGTGAAGGGGGAAGCCAGCTTAGAGACCAACCTGCTCTCCAAGGATGGCCGCAAGACCCCATATATCTTCACCTGCAGGCGAATCGACCTGAACGGCGCCCCATGCCTGGTTGGCACCGGCACCGACCTCAGCCAACGCCGGCAGGCGGAAGGTGCCCTGCGGGAGAGCGAGAAAAAATACCGGGACCCGGTAACCAACATCCCGACCCTGGTCTTTGTAGGATACTCCGACTGGACGGTGGACTTCTTCGACCCCAAGGTCGAGGAGCTTACCGGTTATGCGGCTGAGGACTTCAACTCCCGGAAGATAAAATGGTCCGATGTCATCCTGACCGAGGACCTGGAGGAAACCAAAAGGAGTTTTAAACAAGCCCTGCGCAGTACGCGCTCTTATATGCGGGAGTATCGCATCCGGGGCAGATTGGGGGAAGTTCACTGGATCAGAGAGAGAGGTCAGATAATTTGCGCCCGGGATGGCAAGATCGCCTATGTCAGCGGCGTGCTCTCGGACATTAGCCAACAACGCCAGACTGAACTGGCCCTCAGAAAAAGCGAAGAGGAATACCGGTTGTTGTTCGAAAGTGCTCCCCTGGGGATCATCCAGTTCGATAAGGATGGCGCCGTTACCAAATGTAATGAGAAGTTTGCCGAGATCGTCGGGGCTCCCCGGGAGGAAATCATCGGCTTCAATCTGCCCTCACAGTTACAAGATGAGAATATGCGACAGGCAGTCAATGCTGCCCTTCAGGGCGGCTGCGGTTTCTATGAAGGCGACTACCTCTCGGTCAATAGCGACAGGCTGAGCCCGGTACGCGCCATCTTTCAGGGAATCGTCATTCAGGACGGCGAGTTTCAGGGAGCGCTGGGCATTTATGAGGATTTCTCCCGGCGCCGGCAGGAGGAGGAAGGGTTACAGCGCGCCCTCTCCCTGCTGCACGCTACCCTCGAAGCCACCGACGATGGCATTCTGGTGGAGAGTCTGGCCGGCAGGATCTTGAGCTATAACCGAAAATTTTTGGAGCACTGGCGCATTCCCGAGTCCATCATGATCTCGGGGGATAACCATCAGTTCCTTGACTTTGCTACGGAGCAGTTAAAATACCCTGAAGCCTTTCTTACCAGGGTAAGAGAACTCTATGCCAATCCCGACATGGAGAGCCAGGATATTTTGGAATTTGCCAATGGGCGAATCTTCGAGCGCTATTCCCATCCCCAACGGCTGGGGGAAGAAATTGTCGGCCGGGTTTGGAGCTTTCGGGACGTCACTGCACGCCAACAGTCCGAGGAGGCCCTGGAAAGGCTGCTGCGGCAAAATGAATTGATCTTGAATTCAGCGGGCGAAGGCATCTTTCAATTAGACTTGTCGGGCGAGGTCACCTTCATCAATCCGGCGGCTTTGAACCTGACCGGTTATCAGGCCGGAGAATTGTGCCGGCGTAACATCCACGAGCTCATCCATTATCAGAAAGCGGATGGCAGTCCTTACCCCCTGGATGAGTGTCCCATTCAGCGCACCCTGATAGACGGTGAAAGCCGGCACGTCACCGCTGACGTCTTCTGGACAAAGGAAGGCGAACCCTTACCGGTGGAATATGTGACCACCCCCATAAAAGAGAACGGCCGCCTAGTGGGTGTCGTCGGGGTCTTCCGGGAGATCACCGAGCGGAAGCGCTGGGAGGGGGAACTCCGCAAGGCCAACGAGCAACTCCAAGCGCTGGTGGCTCGCGGCGACGAGCGCAACCACCAGATGATGCTGCTCCAGGAAATGGGCGGTGTCTTCCAGGCTTGCCAATCCTCGCAAGAAACTTATGACGTCATCGCTCAATCCGCCCCGAAATTTTTTGCCGACTACTCCGGGGCGCTGTACATCCTCAATAACTCTAAAAATTTTTTTGAGCTAGCCGCTAGTTGGGGTGAAAACCCGCCGGCGAAGGTTATCTTCGGTTATGATGAGTGCTGGGCCTTACGCCGGAGCAAAGCCCATGCTTTCAGCAGTGGGGCAGCCGGCTTGCGCTGCCAGCACCTTTCGGTCTCTTTACCTGTGACCTCTCTATGTATCCCCCTGATGGCTCAAGGCGAGGCCATGGGTATTTTGCATCTGCAGAGTCCTAGGCAATGGCCGGCAGAGCAGCTGGCGACCGCCAGGCAACTGGGCACATCTGTGGCCGAGGGCATGGCCCTGGCCCTGGCCAACCAACGACTTCGGGAGATTATGCGCAACCAGGCGATTCGCGACGGCCTGACCGGGCTATACAACCGCCGTTACCTGGAAGAGACCCTGCAACGGGAAGTGCATCGGGGTAATCGTTTGGGGACCTGCATCGGGATAATCATGATGGACCTGGACCATTTTAAGGCCTACAATGACAGTTATGGTCATACTGCGGGAGATGAGGTATTGCGCGCTACGGGCCATCTGATTCAAAACCAGGTTCGGGGGGAAGATATCGCCTGCCGTTACGGCGGGGAGGAATTTCTCCTCATCATGCCGGGGGCCTCGTTGGAAGTTGTCCAGCAACGGGCTGAAATGATAGTCCGAGAGGTCAAGCTGCTGCATGTGCAAAACCACGCCTTGCATCCCATCACCATTTCCGCCGGGGTGGCCATCTTTCCGGATAACGGTGCCACCGGCGATCTGGTGCTGCAAGCCGCCGATCAGGCGCTTTATCGCGCCAAAGCTGCCGGCCGTGACCGGGTAAAGGTGGCCAGCAGCGAAATTTATCCAGGCTTTGCGGCAAAATAAAAGAGCCGGTCCGGGAGGAGCCAGCCCTGATCATTCTCCATATTTGCACGGTGTTATCTAGATAAATCTCTCTGATTCAGGCCGCTGAGGCTCATGGATCGCGCCTCTCCAAGCCTACGGGCCCCGGCGTGTTATATTTCACAGGCCGGACCAATCCCTGCTACTAGCAAACGGCGGGTAGAAAATCCCTCACCCCCGAAAATTTGCCTGCTTCAGCGCATTTTTACTTCTGGCCGCAATAATTTGGACGCCAAGGTCTCGGCGTGTTTACGAGCCATATGGATGCAGACTACACTCAAGACCAGAAAGCTGCCCACCACAAAGCCGATCCCAAAACCGATCAAGGTCAAGGTCATGGCGCACCTCCTATAATAATCTGGAAGTCACGGCCCCATGTCTGAAAAATTAAGCATCGCCGGCCAAAAGTCGAATAGGCAGAAGTACCCATTTTTATCTAGGTAAAGGTGCCTGCTTGCTCGGTGAGACCCCGAGTTTTTCCAATCTTGTATTTTTTCGGTCGCTTGGTATAACAACGGCAAAGTGAGTTTGGACGGATTTCCGCCAACCCGTGGTTCATCAGGTCTCAGGAGAAGCCGCATGTATCGCCAGGCATATCAAACGAAGCTGACTACGCCGGAGCAGGCCGTGGCTGCCATCACCGACGCGGCCACCATCGTCCACGGCATGGCCACCGGGGAGCCCCCGGCCTTGCTGGGCGCCATCGCCGACCGGGTCCGGCGGAACGACCTGAGAGAAATTAAGGTCTTTTCCCTACTGAACATGGAAAATGCGGCCCGGACCATTCTATCTCCTGATCTGGGTGACCGGATTCACCTCTTCTGCTGGTTCATGACGAAATCGGCCCGGGACCTGGAGCGAGTCGGTCTCGATACCTTCGTGCCCAACGAGTTCCACCGCCTGCCCCGGTACTGCCGTGAGTTCATGGATATCGATGTGGTGGTCACCGCCGTGTCGCCCATGGATAAGGCCGGCTTCTTCACCTTCGGCACCATCAATGATTTCATTTCCACCGCCGCCCGGCATTGCCAAAGACTGATCGTCGAGGTCAATCCCCAGATGCCCCGGGTCTTCGGGGAATCCCTGCTGCATATCTCCGAGGTGGATGCGATAGTAGAATATGATACCCCCCTGATGGAGACGGTGCCGTCACCTCCTAAACCCGAGGCCGAAGCCATCGGCCGCGCCATTGCCGAAATGATCCCCGACGGCGCCACCCTGCAGTTGGGCATCGGCGGCATCCCCAATGCCGTATGCCACTATCTGGAAGGCCATCAGGACCTGGGTATTCATACCGAACTGATGTGCCCCGGCATGATCCACCTGATCAAAAAAGGGGCGATCACCGGCCGCCGGAAAAACCTCCACCGCTGGAAACATGTTTTTACTAATGCCATCGGCGATCGGGAGATGTACGAATTCATGCACGACAATCCCAGCATGGAGAGCTACCCGGTCGACCATACCAATGATCCGGCGGTCATTGCCCAAAACGACAACATGATCTCCATCAACTCCACCATCGAAGTGGACCTGTTGGGTCAGTGCAATTCCGAGTTCCTCGAAGGGCACCAGTTCAGCGGCACCGGAGGGCAGCTCGATTACGTCCGGGGGGCTTTCAACTCCAAGGGGGGTAAATCCTTCATCGCCTTTTACGCCACGGCGCATAACGGCGAGATCTCCCGGGTGGTGCCCCGCTTTGCTCCCGGCACCGTAGTCACCACGACGCGCATGGATACCCACTATCTGGCCACGGAATATGGGGTGGTGAACCTCATGGGGAGATCGACCCGGGAGCGGGCCCTGGACATCATCAGCCTGGCCCACCCCAAGTTCCGGGAGGATTTGCTGGTCGAGGCGAAAAAGATGGGGTTGGTTTAAAGCAGCGGTCAGCCCTCAGCTTTCAGCCAGGCCCGGGACCCTGCTGGCAGACTCGATTTTTAACTCATTGCCGGGGCGGAGAGCACGACGTGGTCGCCGGGCGCGATGCCCTGACACCCTTGCCGATCCTTGCCGCCACCCCGGCGCCTTCATGCCCCAAAACCGCGGGCGGCCCCTCCCAGTCATCGCAAAAAACCGATATCTGTGTGGCAGATGCCGTTCTTGACCCTAAGATTGGCAGAAAATAGGCAGAGGCGGGGTTAAGCCCCGCCCCGACCACACCGGCGAGACGCCGGCGCCACGATTCACCCTTAAAAGCAAAACTTAAGGCACCATCCACTGCAGGACATAGGCCTGGAGCAGGGTGATAAGCGAGATGATCAGCACCATGCCGACGCTGTGTAACAAGGCAAGCGGAAGATGGAGCCTTCCTCCCCCACCAGGCCGGTGGCCGCGGTGGCCACCGCGATGCTTTGCGGCGAAATCATCTTGCCGATCACGCCGCCGCTGGAGTTGGCCGCCACCATGAGGGTGGGGTTCACCCCGATTTGGGTGCCGTGGTCTTTTGTAGCGACCTGAACAGGGCGTTGGAGGAGGTGTCGGAGCCGGTGAGGAACACTCCCACCCAACCCAGGAATGGGAGAGAAGAACGGGAACAGGCGCGCCGGTGGCGGTAAAGGCCAGGGCCAGGGTGGAGCTCATGCCGGAGTAGTTCATGATCCAGCCCAGGCCCAGGATCAGGGCGATGGTGAGGATGGGCCCACGCAGGGTCTTGATGGTCCGGCCAAAACAGGCAAAGGCCCTGCCGAAGCCGTAATTGGGAATGATCAAAACCGATAGGAGACCGGCGATAAAGATGGCGGTGCCGGCGGCGGTGCCGATATTGACCATGTAGACTGCGGGATACGGGGTATTCTTGGCCACGATGGGCGCGGTCTTGATCACCAGGTTATGGAGGAAAGGCCAGTTAAACTTGGTGCCGATGGGTGCCAGGAGGGCCTTGACGGATTCCAGGCCCCACAGACCCACCATGATGGCCAGGAGGACGTAAGGGGCCCAGGCCCGGACCACTGCCGCCGGCAGAAAAGGCAGGTGACCTGTTCGGTGGGGGCTTTTCTCGGCAAAACGCAAGACTGGTGGGCGGCTTCCAGAACCTGAGGAACATCCCCAGACCGATGATGGTGACGAGGGCGGAAATGATGTCGGGAAGGTAAGGGCCGACGAAATTGGAGACCACGAACTGGGAGACGGCAAAGCAGACCCCGGCGACGATGATCGCCGGCAAGACCTCCATGGCGGATTTCCAGCCGCTCATGGTCACCACAGCCAGAGGGGCACGACAATGGATAGAAAGGGGAGCTGGCGGCCCACGATGGCGCTGATGTGCATCAGGGCAGGCCGGTGACGCCGGCGGCTACCACGATGGGGATGCCGATGGCGCCGAAGGCCACGGGCGCGGTGTTGGCAATGAGGCAGACGCCGGCGGCGTAAACCGGCTTGAAAACCGAGGCCCACCAGCATGGCCGCGGTGATGGCCACCGGGGTGCCGAATCCCGGCGGTGCCTTCCAGGAAGGCGCCGAAGGCAAAGGCGATAAACAGGGCCTGGAGGCGGCGGTCATCGGTGATACAGGCCAGGGAGTTCTTGATGATCTCGAATTCGCCGGCATTCCACCGACATGTTGTAGACCCAGATGGCGGTGATGACAATCCAGACGACGGGGAAGAGGCCGAATAACATGCCGTTGAGGGTGGCCATGACCGCCAACTGGACGGGCATGCCCCAAACGAGGATGGCCAACAAGACGGCCGCCAGGACGGCATAAAAGGCGGCGTGATGCCCCTTGGACCGCCGGATACCCAGCATATACAACAGGATAAATAGTGGTAGGGCGGCCACCAGCGCTGACAGACCCAGGTGGCCCAAGGGGATATAATTTTGAATCCACGGCATTTAACAACCCTCCTTTACGTCAATTGTTTCGAAGAAAAATTTACGCAGAAGACCGTTGAACTAATGATGATTCTCACCTCCTTCCCGGTTAAATACCCCCACCGCCTTTAACCATCAGCCGGCTGATTTTTCTGCTTCCGCCACCACCTCGGCCAGGTGCTTCACCTTGATCTTGCCGCCCCGCTTGGCCATGCCGCCCCTAAGTTGCAGGACGCAGCCGGGACAGTCAGTGACCAGCAGCTCGGCGCCGGTCTCCTCCACCGCATCCAGCTTTTTCTTCAGGACCTCGGCGGAGAGCTCCGGGAAATCTGCATGGAGAAGGAGCCGCCCATGCCGCAGCAGGTGTCTTCGTCTCTGGTGGGCAGGTATTCCAGGCCGGCCGTGGCCAGCAATTCCCGGGGCTCCTCCACCACCCCCAGACCCCGGCACAGGTGGCAGGGGGAGTGGTAGGCCACTTTCTTTTTGCTCGCCCTGGAACCTCTCGGGCTTGACCTTCAGGACCCGGGTGAAAAAAGAACTGAAGTCGATGAGCTTGGCGGCCAGTTGCTGCATCTTGGCGCTGGTCCCCGGCTCCCCGGCCAGCAGCTTGGGGTAGGTCTCCTTGATATGCGAGCCGCAGGAGGCGCACAGGGTCAGGATGTAATCGAAATCCGCCGGGTCCAGGGCCGCCAGGTTCTGGATGGCCACTTCCCGGGCCACCTCCTTTTCCGCCATCATGTTGGCGGGCAGGCCGCAGCAGGTCTGGCCCATGGGGTACTCCACCTGCACCTCCTGGCCTTTCAGGAGCTGCATCAGGGCCACGCCCTGTTCGGGGTAGACGAAGTCCACCAGGCAGCCGCCGAACAGGGCCACCCGGTAGCGGGGCTTCTCCACCTTCTGGTAGAGCTTGGGCCACAGGTCCCGGAAGGGTATGCGGGCGATGACCGGCAGGCTCCGGAATTCGTGCTCCTTGCCGAAAAAGAAGGGCAGGTGGCGTAGAAAACCTTCTCCCGTGGTCAGGGGCTTCTGGGCCAGGGAGGCCCGGCGCAGCAGGAAGTGAAAGAGGCGGCGGTCCTTGAGGACCCGGCGCAGCAGCCGGTTCTTCAAGGGCCGCTTGCTCTTCGCCCTGCAAGCACCTCGCAGTAGGTCTCCTTGATGAGATGGGGCAGATCGATGCCGGCAGGGCAGACCGCCTTGCAGGCCTGGCAGTTGAGGCAGTTTTGCACGATGGCCCGGTCGTTTTTGCGGCCATGGTAGAAGTAGGTGAGGATCAGGCCGATGGCGCCGATATAGACGTGGCCTAGATTGTGGCCGCCCACCAGGCTGTAGATGGGGCAAACGTTGGCGCAGGAGCCGCAGCGCATGCAGCGCAGGGCCTCGGAGAAGACCTGATCCTTGGCCAGGGCCAGACGGCCGTTGTCCAGGAAGACGACGTGCATCTCTTTGCGGCCGTCGGGGCCGGGCCGGCACTCGTTGGCCCCGGTGATCCAGGAGACGTAAGAAGTGATCACCTGGCCGGTGGCCCGCCGGGGCAGCAGCTTTAAAATCCGCAAGGCCGCAGTCAGATCGGGCATCAGCTTATCCACCCCCACCAGGGCCACGTGGACTCGCGGCAGGGTGGTGGTGAGGCGGGCATTGCCTTCGTTGCTGATGATGCCCAGGGTGCCGGTCGCGGCGATGGCGAAGTTGGCGCCGCTGATGCCCATGTCGGCCGTGAGGAAATGCTTGCGCAACTCTTGACGGGCCACCTTTACCAGTTGGCCGATGTCGGGCTCCTGCGGCTCCCCGGTCACCTGGGTGAATAAGTCCGCCACCTCCTGGCGGGAGAGATGGATGGCGGGCATGACCATATGGGACGGCCCTTCGTGGCGCAGCTGGATGATCCATTCGCCCAGGTCCGTCTCCACCACCTCAAAGCCCTCTTTTTCCAGGTGGTCGTTCAGGAAGGTCTCCTCCGCGGTCATGGACTTGGATTTGACGATCTTTTTGACGTCGTTGTCCCTGGCGATGCCGGCGATGATCTCGTTGGCCTGCAGGGCGGTGGCGGCCAGGTGCACCTTGACCCCGGCGGCCTCGGCCTTGGCCTTGAAGGCCTCGTACAGCTCTTCCAGGTGGGGCAGGGCGGCATCTTTGCCGCGCGGCGATCTCCCGGCGTCAGGCCCTGCACGTCCACCCCCGGCGAAGAGGCGGCCCTGGGCTTCCTTGTAAGCCGTGGCAAAGGTGCCCATGGCGGCGCGCAGAAATTTGTTGTCCAGGGCCTTCTTCAGGCGCTTCTTATATTCCTTGAGGTTTTGGGCGGTGTTGATCATGGTTCCTAATCCTTCAGCAGCAGCACGTGGAGTTCCAGGGGGCCGTGGACGCCGAGGGTCAGGACCCGCTCGATGTCGGCGGTGCGGGAGGCCCCGGTGATGAAGGCCAGGTAGCTGGGCGGCGCTGCATCAAGGCGGTCATTTCCGCTTCCAGGTCCGTAGACGGTGGCCCGCAGGCGGGAAGACGGGCAGGACCGCCACGTGGGTTTCGGCCAGCATGGTGGCCAGGCGCAGGTCCTCGGAAGCGGAGTCCAGCACCAGGCAGCCGGTGTCGGCAATGCCCCAGTCGGCCAGGGTGAGGCCGGTATGCAGGGCGTCGGCCTGCTCCCGCAGATTCTCCACCAGCAGCTCCACCCCATTCCTTCGGCAGTCAGCCTCCAGGGCTGCCCGGTCTGGCGGCGTCCCAGCCGGGAGCGGCGAGGGTGGCGCCGCCTTGCTCCGTGGTGACGGCCAGGGCGTAAGTCGAAGGCGGCCGCAAGGTTCGGCACCTCCCGGACGATCACCTGGACCGCGGCGGCCTTTTCTTTCAAGAGGTGGCAATCGGTTTTTTAGCATGCCATGGTTTGCGTCCTTTGGTATAAGTGGCATGCAGTGGCTGGGGAGCCGGACGCATTTGGTCTGACCAATTGGAATAACCGGAAAGTCAGGCTAATTTTAAATTGGTAATACCACTTGACATAATCATGAAAAAGCGGTAAAATCTTGTCAAGGGAAAAATTGACGGGCCAGATTTTTCGCACGGGGAGTCCATGAGTCATTCAACTGAAGCCCATTAAGGTCAGGCGGGTTTCGGACCAGGCCTATGAGCAGATCCGGGACCTGGTCTTCCGGGGCCAGCTGAAACCCGGGGACCAAATCATGCCGGAGCGGGAGCTGGCCCAGGCCCTGGGGGTGAGCCGGCCCACGGTGCGGGAGGCCATCAAGCAGCTGGTGACCATGGGATTGCTGGAGCACCGGCAAGGCCAGGGCACCTTTGTGCGCTCCACGCGACCAGCGGGAGCACAATCCCCTGGCCGCGATGATCGAAGGCCATGACGCCCTCCCTGGAGGAACTCCTGGAGGTGCGCATGGGCCTGGAGGGCCAGTCCGTGATCCTGGCGGCCCAGCGGGCCACCCCCGAAGACCTCCAGGTCCTGGAAAAGGCCCTGGCGGCCATGATGCTCGGAAAACGACGCCGGCCGCCTGGGGATCGAAGAAGACGTGTCCTTCCACATGGCCATCGCCTATGCCACCAAAAACCCGGTGCAGGTCCACATCATGAAGACTTTTTACGACCTGCTGCACTACGGCATCAAGGAGAACCTGCACTACCTCTATGAAGAGCCCGGCAACCTGAGCATTATCGGCCAGCAGCATACGGAGATCTTCCAGGGCCATCAAGGACCATGATCCGGAGGCGGCCTACGCGGCCATGCAGCGGCACATCACCTTTGTCCTGGATTTTGTCCAGGAGCCGGAAGCTTTACTCCCTGGCCTGCCGCCAGAGTGACCAGAATGACCAATAGACCAGGCGCCGCAAAAAAACCGGTCTTGTTCATTGGTATTACCACTTGACAAAAACCCACCAGGACGATATTTTGAGCCCAAAGGGATCAATGTAGGACAGCCGCCCTCGGCTGATCACCGCTCCTGGCCCTCGAATATTGGTCGAATAGCCGCCCCTGGCTCATCTAGCGGTCGTCCCGGAAGGAGAGGAGTATGGTCAGTCGACAGCCTGGTAAAAGAATTTCAGCGGCTCCTGGGCAAGGACCAGGTCTTCGTCAGGAGGCCGACCGCCTCACTTATGCCTATGACGCCGCGGTCCTGGAGCCCGTGCTGCCGGCCCTGGTGGTGCGGCCCAGATCCACCGAGCTCCTGGGCCGGGTGGTGCGCTCTGTGCAACGACCACGGCCTGCCCCTGACCGTGCGGGGAGCGGGCACCAACCTGAGCGGCGGCACCATTCCCCATGCCGGGGGCGTCGTGGTGCTCACCAATGCCCTCAACCAGATCCTGGAGATCAACGAGGCGGACCTCTACGCCGTGGTGCAGCCGGGGGTGGTCACCGCCAAGCTGGCCCAGGCGGTGGAGGCCAAGGGTCTGTTTTATCCGCCTGACCCGGGCAGCATGGCGGTGTCCACCCTGGGGGGCAACGTGGCGGAAAACGCCGGGGGCCTGCGGGGCCTGAAATACGGGGTCACCCTGGATTACATCATGGGCCTGGAGTTTTTCTCGGCCGCCGGGGACACCGTCAAGACCGGCTCCCGCACCGTCAAGTGCGTCACCGGCTACAATCTCACCGGCCTGCTGGTGGGCTCCGAGGGCACCCTGGGGGTGCATCTCGGAGATCATCCTGAAGCTCATTCCCCTGCCCCAGGCCCGGCAGGCCATGCTGGCCACCTTCGCCGGACGTGGCCCAGGCCTCGGAGACCGTGGCCGCCATCATCGCCAACCGCATCGTCCCGGCCACCCTGGAATTCCTGGACAACTTCACCATCCGCACCGTCGAGGATTACAGCCACGCCGGCCTGCCGGTGGACGCCGCGGCCCTGCTGCTCATCGAGGTGGACGGCCACCCCGCGGTGGTGGCGGAGGAGGCCGAGAAGGTGGAGGCCATCTGCCGCGAGCAGGGCGCCACCGCAGGTGCACGCCGCCAAAGACGACGCCGAGCGGGACCGGGTCTGGAGCGCCCGGCGGGCGGCGCTCTCGGCCCTGGCCAAGCTGAAACCCACCGTGGTCCTGGAAGACGCCACCGTGCCCCGGAGCAAGATTCCGGCCATGATCCGGGCCATTGAGGAGATCAGCCAGCGATTTGATCTGCCCATCGGCACCTTCGGCCACGCCGGGGACGGCAACCTCCACCCCACCATCCTGACGGACCGCCGGAACCAGCAGGAGTGGCACCGGGTGGAGGCCGCGGTGGACGCCATCTTCGACGCCGCCCTGGGGCTGGGGGGCACCCTCTCCGGGGAGCACGGCATCGGCACAGGCCAAGGCCCGCTTCATGGAAAAAGAGGTGGGCCGCGGCACCATCCTGTACTCCAAGCGCATCAAGGCGGCCCTGGACCCGAAGAACATCTTCAATCCCGGCAAGAGCATTGGGGAGTGATGGAGCTGTCAGCTATCAGCGGTCAGCTTTCAGCTTAAGGCAAGAGCTTTTTTTGTAGCCGCAGGCTTTAGCCTGCGTCTTGCTTTTCTGTTTACTGACAACGCGGGCGAAAGCCTGCGGTGTCACTGTTTGACTGCTTACTGCTTACAGCTCACTAAGGAGAGAACAATGTCCAGCCTCCGGGAGCTGGCCCGGCTAATGAAAGAGTTGGAAGACCAGCTGGTGGTCTGCATGCGCTGCGGCCTCTGCCAGGCGGTGTGCCCGCTGTTCGCCGAAACCGGCCGGGAGGCCGACGTGGCCCGGGGCAAGCTGGCTCTGCTGGACGGCCTGCCCAGGAAATTCTCAAAACCCCGGCGGGGTCCAGGACCATCTGAACCGTTGCCTGCTGTGCGGCTCCTGCGCCGCCAACTGCCCCAGCGGCGTCAAGGTCCTGGACATCTTCATCAAGGCCCGGGCCATCCTGGCGGGCTACATGGGCCTGTCGCCCCGTGAAAAAGGCCGTCTTCCGGGGTCTGCTGGCAAGCCGGGACTGGTTCAACCGCGTCATGGCCTGGGGCGCCAAATTCCAGGGGATCTTCGTCAAACCGGTGGACGATCTCCTGGGCTCCTCCTGCGCCCGTTTCATGTCGCCGCTGCTGGCCGGACCGGCACCTCAAACCCCTGGCCCCGGTGCCCTGGCACCGGCAGGTGGGCCCGGCTCGATACCGCAGCCGGGGCCTCAGGCCTGAAGGTCGCCTTTTTTGTGGGCTGCCTCATCGACAAGATCTTTCCCCAGGTGGGGGAGGCGACGCTCAGACGATCCTGGAGCACCACGGGGTGGGGCGTCTATCTCGCCGCCGGAGCAGGGCTGCTGCGGCATTCCCGGCCCTGGCCAGCGGCGACACCCAACCTTCGAGGCCCTGGTGCGCCACAACCTGAAACTCCTGGTTGACCCGCCGAGCCTTGCGACTATCTGGTCACGGCCTGCGCCACCTGCAGCTCCACCATCAAAAAGCTCTGGCCCCTGATGACTCCAGGACGCTCACGCCGCCGAGCAGGCCCGGGTCGCCGCCTTGGCGGACCGGACCCTGGACATCAGCCAGTTCCTGGTGGATAAGGTGGGGGTGGCGCCTGCGGCCGCCTGGCCGTGAGGCCGAGCGGGAGCCGAGTGCCGCCGGCCTCACCTATCACGACCCCTGCCACCTGAAAAAATCCCTGGGGGTGGCGGCCCAGCCCCGGGCGCTGCTCCGGGCCAACCCCGGCTATGTCCTGCAAGAGATGGCCGAGGCCGATTGGTGCTGCGGCATGCGGCGGCAGCTTCAACCTCCAGCACTATGAGACCTCGGCCGGCATCGGCCGGCGCAAGCGGGACAATATCGTCAAGTCCCGGCTGCCAGGTGGTGGCCACGGGCTGCCCCGCCTGCATGCTGCAAATCACCGACATGCTGTCCCGGGCCGGGGTCCGGGTCCAGGTGAAACATGCCATTGAGATCTACGCCGAGGCTCTGAAGTAAACGGTTTCAGGCCAAGACGCGGAGCAAACTATACCTAATGAAAGAATCGTTGCGCTTCCAGATCGCAATCCCCTCCCCCTGCGAGGGGGGAGGGTTAGGGTGGGGGTGGCATCATCTTTGGACTTTTGGCGGTGCAAGTTGCCACCCTTCCCCCAGCCCCCCCCCCTCTCAGGGAGGGGGAGTTTTGCCAATACCAGGCCCAGACCATTGGTAGATTAACGGAAGAATAGATGAAATTGCCTAGAAGAAATTTCTCGAGGCACCTTGATGGTGACCCCCAATTTTTAGGAAATTTTGTTGGGCAGAGAAGTAACAGGCGCTAAAATGTTTATTATCAAGATTGCTTGTCGCGCCGGACTAAATTATGACGAACTCGCGCATAATGGTGCAGGTGGTCATCTACGATGTCCCGACCCCCGGTAAATCCGCTTCCTCTTGTGGCTGCGGCTGTGACCATCATGGCCACAGTCATGACTATGCCGACGCAGACCCCCTGGCCAAGGTCAGCCTGGAATTCCAGACCCGGGCCCTGGCCCTGACCCTGGAGCGGGAATTCCCCGGCCGGGTGCAGGTGGAGTATCTCAACGTCCTGCAGGACCCCCGGGGTCAGGGGCTGCCCCAGACCGCCCTGCTCTGCTCCCTGGCCTATCCCCCGCCCCTGGTCTACATCAACGGTCAGGGGCGCTTTGCCGGGGCTCTGCCGGTGGAGCGCATCCGGGAAGAAGTGGGCAAGATTTTAGCCGCGGCCTGAAATGTCGCGGCGCCGCTCCCGGCGGCTCCGGCTTGGGGGCCGAAGTTTAACCGGTATCTCAGGGCCTGCGCCGCTGGGCGGCTTGGCGTGTGCCTGTTTTCGAAACAAAAAGCAGTCATCTATTCATTCTGTTCTGGATTCTTCTCCCGCTCATATGATTAAAATTTAAGGTGCAACAGCACCCCAACGATTTTCCTAAACCCACCCCGGGGAGGTATTTGTTCCGCAACGTCTGCGGCGCTCCAGCGAGTTTGCCTGGAAATAAAGAGGGTTGCCGCTCAAACACCTCCGGGCTCACGCGGCACCAAAGCGGCACAATTTCCGCAAAAGATTTCTAGCGGTGAAACACGCGGCATGGCCGATTGGCCCATGTTCACCAGGTTAACTGGACTAAATTAGTAATTAATGCATCGAAAAAATCTTCTATCATTACCAAAGTTAAACGGTGAAATTTGACCAAAGATGATTAAACCAAGTCCCTGCGGCCTCATCACCCTGCTCAGCGATTTCGGCACCCGGGACGAGTATGTGGCCTGTCTGAAGGGCGTCATCCTGGGTCTGAACCCTGAGGCGCGCCTGGTGGACTTGAGCCACGAAGTGCCGCCCCAGGATATTCAGTCCGGGGCCTTTATCCTGGCCGCGGCGGCCCCCTATTTCCCGGCGGGGACCATCCACCTGGCGGTGGTGGACCCCGGCGTGGGCACCGGCCGCCGGGCCCTGGCGGGCCTTTGCCGAGGGCAGTTCTGGGTCGGGCCGGACAACGGCCTCTTTCACCTCATTTTTGCCGGCCAAAACGACTTCGAGCTCGTCTCCCTGGAAAATCCCGCCTATTTTCTCCCCCAAGTCTCTGCCACTTTCCACGGCCGGGATATCTTCGCCCCGGTGGCGGCGCACCTGTCCCTGGGAGTGGCCCTGGCGCAATTGGGACCGGCCCTCTGCGACCCGGTGCGGCTCCCGTGGCCGGAGCCGGCGGTCACGGCTCTGGCGCTCCGGGGCGAGATCATCCGCGTGGACCGGTTTGGCAACCTGGTGAGCAATGTAACTGCCGGCGTCTTCCACGCCTGGTGCCAGGGGAGGGACTTCCGCTTAAAGGTGGGACCCCTGACCCTGACCCGCTTGCGCCCCACCTATGGCGAGGCCGCGGCGGGGGAGATGCTGGCCCTCATCGGCAGCCATGGCCACCTGGAGATTGCCTGTGCCGGTGGCAGCGCCGCCACCCGCCTGCAGGCCGGGCCGGGCCTGCCCCTGGAAATTCGCCGGCAAGGATAAGCCGCAGGTTGAGAAGCATTCTGTTCTCCCCTTTGCTGTTACAATCGGCAACGATGGCGATTTTATTCGAGAAGAGGTAAATTTTTTCCCTTGTATAATGATTCATTCTAAGGTAAAAGTTGTTTAAACTATCTTTCTTATAGAACTGCTTATGCCCCGAGGAAAAATCAAACGGACCAGACCTGGAGAGGGTGGCGGAGACCTGTTTCTGATCAACGAGGTTTCCCGGCAGGTGAACCTTTCTCAAAAACGGATTCGGGAATATGAAAAGGAAGGCTTCATCAAGCCTCTGCGGGAAAAGAATACCAATAACCGTCTCTATTCGCCTTTTGATGTCACGCAGATCAACCAGATCAACAGCCTGATCCATGATCGGGGTTTCACTCTGGCCTGTCTGCGCAACCTGATGGTGCTGGCGCCTTGCTGGAACATCTTCGATTGCCCGACGAAAGAAGAATGCCCGGCCTTTCAACTCCCCTGGCGGCCCTGCCACGAAGTGCGGGAGTATCGGGAAACCTTATGCAACGGTCCCTGCGCCCGGTGCGCCATTTACCTGAACCGGAGCGTCAAAAAAGAAAGGATCCTGGAGAGGTTTCCCACGGAATCTTGACCTGCCCGGCACCTTCCCGCCGTCCCTCCGGCTGACTCCTCTGAGCTGCATGACTAAGGCCCTTTCTATTGTGGGGTTTTCGGGTTCCGGCAAGACCGAGCTCATCTGCCGTCTGCTGGACTGGCTGGTCCGACAGGGGCTTAAAGTGGCGGTGCTGAAGCATACCCACCATCATGATCCGGGGGACCATGGCAAAGACACCTGGCGTTTCCGTCAGGCCGGGGCCCGAGTAGTGGCCCTGGCGGCGCCGGGTCTGCTCCAGATCAGTCGATCCTTTCCCGAAGAGCCCCCGCTCCCCCTGATCCTGGAGTCCTTAAGCCCCGAGGTTGATCTGATCCTGGTGGAGGGCTACAAAGCTGGCCCCTTACCCAAGATCGCGGTGCTGCATCCACACCGCGCAGCGCGCCTTCCCGACCTGACCCAACTCATTGCGCTGGTGGGGCCGGCGTCCGCCGCCGCGGCCGTACCGGTCTTCCAGCCCGGGGAAGTGGCGGCCATCGGCGGCTTCATCCTGGAGCATCTGGGGCTGGCGGGACCGGGCGGCTCCTCCCCCGTGTCGTAAACCTTTTTAGCCCAGCCGAGAAAGAAGGCAGCCGCACCATGGTCCGGCAGCAGACCCAAAATTCGGGGATCCATAATCACCCGCAACTCACCGGGGCCATTCTGGCCGGAGGCTTCAGCCGGCGTCTGGGACAGGATAAGGCCACGCTGCCGCTGCTGGGGAAGCCCTTGGTCCGGTGGGTGGCCGAGGTCCTGGCGAAGGTTTCGGCCGAGTGCTGGCTGATCACCAATCATCCCCGGGACCACCTGCCCCTGGGGCTGCCCCTGGTGACGGATTTATGGCCCTTCCAGGGGCCGGCGGGCGGCCTGCTCACCGCCCTGTTTTACGCCCGGACCCCTTGGGTCCTGGCCGCGGCGGTGGACAACCCCTTCCTCGCCCCGGAGCTGTTGGCGGAACTGGCGGGCAGAGCCGCCAGGACTTCCCGGCCCGCGGTGGTTTGCCAGTCCCCCTGGGGCCTGGAGCCCTTTCCGGGGCTGTACGCGGTGCGCCTGCTGCCGCAATTGACCGCCTTTTTAAAGAGCGATCGCCGCCCCACCCGCTTCCTGTCGGTCTGCCGTCCGGAAATCATTCCCCCGGAGGCCGTGCTCCAATTGGATCCGGAGGGCCGCAGCTTTTTCAACCTCAACACGCCGGAGGATTTGGCCCGGGCCACCACCTGGCTGAATCAGGGGGCCGGGGCAGCCGGGCTCCTGGGCGGCGGACGGGTCAGGTTGCGGGACCGGCCTCAGGAGTGAGGCCCTCGTCAGGCCACCGGCAGAGCGGCTCAGACACGGCGCTTCTCTTGACACCGGACTAGCCTTCGGTTATAAAAACTTGTCATCAGGTCCCATCGTCTAGCGGCCTAGGACACCGCCCTCTCACGGCGGAGACACGGGTTCGATTCCCGTTGGGACTACCAAATTGCCAGTTAACTTATTGATATTACTGCATTAAAATTTCAGACACCCTCGAACGTTTCACCATTGTTTCAATGTGAAGAAGCGCCTTGCCATCGGCCCGGGTCAGATTGGGCACGAACCGATTAAACTTTTCCAACGTCACCACGGGACTTTTATGCCCCAACATGCGGGCCACCCAGTTGATTTTCTCCCCGGCGGAAATCGCCAGCGTTGCAAAGGTATGCCGCATCTGGTAAGGCGGACGGTGCCGCATGTTCAGTCGTTTTAGGACTGGTTCCCAGACCTTCTGCCGGAAGAGCTCCTGGTTCACCGGCCGTTTGCCCGTAGGCGCCGGACCGATCATTCCATGCCCCCTTCCACCATGCCCTGCTAACCAGACCGGATAAGGGAATTCTCCAACTTCCGCTTGTGGCGCGGTTGGTGGTCACTAATCCTGGCCGCGGCTCTTCGATCTCAGACTCAAGAACATATCCCCCTGGCCATTTCATGAACTGTTGCGGATTTGGTTTTTCAGCCATGAACGCTGCTGAACAGTTGACTAGGCGGATTCATTGGGGTCGAGCTGCTAAGACCAGCAGGACGAGTAAATTTGGTGCGATAAACTAAACGCAAAAATTTTTTATAATGACATTTATAATTATATATTATTTGTCTTAATGTTTTTATTCATCTCACCCGATTAACAAACCATGACTGTACCACAGTTTATTTTTCGTCTGAATCCCAGAGGTGACGTCTGGGCTTGGCCAAATGGGATCAGTTCGGGAGCAATAAGGTAGGTCCTTCTAAATTATCATGTAAATTATCCATGCACTGCTTTGCTAACTTAGCCAAATTGCATATTAATCAAAAAATTAATAACTTTAATCTAAAGTAGTTTAATTTTAATGTAAATTTTTAAGTAAATTATTTTATTGACATGCGTATTCGCATTCTGCTAATTTGTTTTCGCCATGCCGAACTTAAGAAAATGGATCGAGCAAGAAGGATCTGAAGGGCGCCGAAGGCTTTTTAAGGCCATTAGTGCGAGATATCCGAATTTCACTCAGGTCAGCTTGACGAACTACATCCATGGCCAAAGGCTGCCGGAATTGGAGGTGGCTCAAATTATTTCGCAAGTAACGGGCATTCCCATTTTTCTGCTGCCCTTTCGCTATACGAATAAGCCGTAGGATCAAGGCAGTCTGAAACAGTTTCACCACAGCGGTTTGTAGTGCTAACTAGTTGATTTTACAATTTTTTGATATTTTCGGGTATGTAACTCGAGGGGCGAAAGCTTGGCTTGATGACAAACGAAGCGCTAAAAGTAGCAGAAGATGAACTGGCCTGGTATGTCATTCACGCCCAGAGCCGCAAAGAAAATGAAGTGGAAGCGGCCTTGCGGCGGCGAGGGCTGGAAATCTTCCTGCCCCAGGTAACCGTTCCCAGCCGGCGGCGCGACCGGAAGGTCTCATTGCGAGTACCGCTCTTTCCCGGCTATCTCTTTATCAGCGCCCGACTTGATACCATAATTTTTCACAAAATCATCAAGGCTCACCATGTCTTTCGCCTTTTGGGAAATGGCAGACCATCTCCCATCCCCGAAGCAGAGGTCGACGCTATTAAGACCATTGTCTCAGGTGACCGTCCCTATTACCCCTGGACCTTCCTGGAGAAGGGCAAAAGGGTCCGGGTAATCGATGGCCCGCTCACCGGGGTCGAGGGCATTATTCTTGAAAAACGCGAGCAAAAACGCCGCCTGGTGGTCAGCGTGGAACTCTTCCAGCGCTCCGTAGCGGTAGAACTGGCTGACGATATGGTGGAGCGCTGGTCCTAATAAATTTAATTAAATTAACTTTTTCATAGGTTCTACTATTGCAACCTCGAATATGTTGAAATCAATCAGATTTATACCATTTGCACTTGGGCTTATTATTGTAACTTCGATAATCGGCTGTAAATATTTTAATAGTCCGAAAATATTTTTGCTAATCGTTATACTGGCCTGCATTTACTATCAAAAGGATACTAATAGAAAGAATGATGAAAAATACAATTTTGAAGATACGTTGATTAATGTATCAAAATTTATCATTATTTCAGGAGTATTAGGGTATATAGTTGTTAGAATTGTTGGGCTTTTCGTTGCTGGGTTTGATTAATTGCTCGGTAATGGTCCAACGCTGTAACGTCAAGGCTACCGGCTATTTTCCATGGGATAGATAGCATGTTTGAATTACAAAATATTGATGAGCCAATTATCTAACCCTCAATCTTATGTTGAAAGCAGATAATTCTTTTGCCTCCTACTCTTTTTTGTAACGTGTCAATCCGATGGTTGGTTGCCATACTGATATGTTTTCTATTGTCCTCGTGTACCAGTCTCAGTAATCGGGAGTATATCCAGCAATATGCTCCATTCCAAGGTATCCGGCGCATCGCGGTGTTTATCCGGCATTGGCCGGCTTATCTTCAAAAACCTGACCAAGGTGATTTAGGGGATGGTTTCATAAAAACCAAGACGATTTTTTCCGGGCCCTGGCAGCCGGCTGCGGCAATGAATCCTCGGGCCATCGACATTCAGGATATCGATAATTGCCTGGTAGCTGAAATTCTCGTCAGCGAATTGGAGAGCAAGGGATATCAGGTCTTCTTGATGGACACGTTGGCCTCTGAATCGGTAAGTGTGGAGATGCTCATGGCCCAATACCAGGCCATCAACCCTCCGGTGGATGCCTTCTTATTCTGTTATTATGCTCCAACCGTGTTTGTTTCTAAGGCTCAAGCGACCCCCAAAGAGCATGAGAGAAGGTCGTATAGTCTCCAGGAGCTGGTGCAATTGCTTGAACCAGGGGGCGACGCGGTCATCTGGGTTGGCACCAGAAGTCCGGGTGTTCCAGACAATTCCATCAGTCACGCCTTTATCTACATCTCCATGACTTTTTTTAAGGCTCTGAATTGGCAGACACTCTTGGCGGAGGCCGATTCCCAGGTCGGCGGCAAGGTAAGACCTTGGATTCCCAGGTGTCTCCCCGCGCCCACGGAACAAGACTATTGGGCTGATCCCGGCATCATCCAAAGACTGATGGTCAATAATTTAAAGTGTCGTTTGAGGCACCAGATTCCTTATGCTTTTTAACAGACAGGGGAGTTTTGATTGGTGCATCCAATTAGGGGTAAGTTTCTAATTATTTTAGAATTTCCTAATTTTAATCTTTTACCCATTTTAAATGGGCATGGTATCGTAATATCTGGTTAGCTTTAATGATTTATTATTTAGGGAGAAGGTTATCTACTTTATGAATGGCCACAAAATTATTTGCCTGTTTTTAACTATTCTTCTGTTGCTACCGACCTCAAGTTGGAGCCAAACACCAGGTTTAGGTGGGAGCCAACCACCAGAAGAATCGAAGAAATTGGAAGACCAGGCCCAATTTTATTTGCAAAAGATAGGCCCTCAAGGACCGCAACCTCCATCTGCTAGTCAGATACCGGGGCAATTACCGCCTCAGCAACCTCGGATACCGAGCCTGCTTCCTGAGCCGACCAAAATGCTCACTACGGCCCCGCGCCAACCCGAGCAGACCTCCGCGGCAGAAAATCGCGCCGCTGAATATGGCTTGTCCGTAAAACAATTTGGCTACAGCTTCTTCTATAAGCCGCCAGAGACTTTCCTGCCGGTTCAGTCAGTTCCCGTTGGGGCGGATTACGTCATCGGCCCGGGAGATTCCATCAAATTATTGATCTGGGGGAGCGTGCAGGGCGAATATAATCTCACAGTTGATAACAATGGTCAAATTGCTATCCCGAAGATTGGGGCAGTTCACGTGAGTGGACTCAGCTACAAGCAATTACGGGAAGTGATGGATCGTGAATTTGCCCGGCAGTTTAATAATTTTCAAATGAATGTGACTCTGGATAACTTGCGCACCATCCCGGTCTACGTGGTGGGCCAGGCACGGTTCCCCGGTAGTTACGCGGTTTCTTCCCTCTCAACCTTGATCAGCGCCTTGTTTGCCGCGGGCGGGCCTAGTAAATCAGGGTCGATGAGGGACATCCAGGTGCGGCGGGGAAAACAAGTTATTGTCCACTTTGACATGTATGATTTTCTCATTCGAGGGGATAAAAGTAATGATATCCGATTACAATCCCAAGATGTCATTTTTATCCCACCGATCGGCCCTCTGGCGGCCATTGGGTCACCCTCAATGGAGTTGTATGGGGTTTCAGCAGCAGGAGGTAAAGCCGAAGCGATTGGTATTGAGCGACCGGGATCCTCCCAATTTGTGGGGCAAAAGGGGCAACCTGGGCAACTGGCGCAACCTGGGCAACTGGGGCAACCCGGCATGATGCAGCAAAGGTCAGTGGGAGGTGGTGGTGTACCCGAAACCCCTTCTCAAACATGGGGGGCCATTAGTACACCCGGTTCCCCGCAGCAAGACATAATTGGTGGCCCCATTAAGGTTCCAGGTATCTATGAGTTAAAGAACGAGAGGACCATCAGTGACTTAATAAATTTAGCAGGAGGGCTGGCAGACACCGCTTTCAAAGGTCGCGTCCAAGTGCTCAGGGTGAAGAATCACCGCGAGATGGTTTTATTTGAGGACGATTTGAGTAAAGTCTTATCAGGCAATGTTCCCAATATTGCATTAGTGGATGGCGACTTCGTAAAGATTTTTGGGGTTCCAGAGAGTAGTTGAAAAAAAGGTGCGCTTGGCCGGGGCCGTGAAGAAGCCAGGGGAATTTGGACTATACGACACCATGCGGGTTAAAGATCTGATTGAATACGCCGGGGGCCTCTTGATGGAGGCTAATCGCCAGGAAGCTGAAATCACTCGGGTCACCATAACTCAGGAAGGTCCGGAGACCTCTCGCATCTACATAAACCTGAGCCGGGCTCTAAGCGGTTCGCCTCGGGATAATATTCTCCTCAGGCCTAACGATTATGTGTTTATCCGGAGCGTCCCCGACTGGAATTTATATCAACTGGTCAAAATAGAGGGTGAAGTGAAATACCCTGGCAATTATGCCATTAAACCGGGGGAAACTTTAAGTTCGCTGCTCGCACGGGTGGGAGGATTTACCAACCGAGCCTATACCAAAGGGGCCTTTTTTACCCGGGAAGCGGTAAAGAAAATGCAAGCGGAACATTTGAAACAGGCCGTTGATAGAATAGAAGCCGAAATGTTAGCCGCTGCCTCAGCCAAGACAGAAACAGCCCTCGACAAGGACGAGGTGGCCCAACAAAAATTGATAATGGCGCAACAGCAACAATTTTTAGCTAAGATGAGAACCATTGTACCTTTGGGACGCGTGGTCATCCGCATTGACGATCCGGAACGGCTGCGCGGCACCCCTGATGACTTGGTATTACAGGAAGGGGACAGCCTGCTGGTACCTTCGATCCAGCAAACGGTAAATGTCCTGGGTTCGGTGGTAAATCCCACCGCCGTAGTCTATGATCCATATCTCTCTGTTAAGGACTATATTGCCCAAGTGGGAGGGACTACAAAGGGGGCCGATGTCAGCCGTGTTTATGTCATTAAGGTTAATGGCTCAGCATTGAGCGGGGGAGGCCGCATTTTGTTTGGCGGCGGAGTATCCTCAGCGCGTTTAGACCCTGGGGATACTATCGTTGTCCCCGAAGACTTCGAACGCGTCGCGTGGCTTAAGAATTTCAAAGATATTGCCACAATTTTTGGTAATATTGCTTTGACAGCCGGCGTCATTTTTGCTGCCCTGAAATGAATTGTTTAGGGGAATTTAAGGTATTGCCCCAATTCTCGGAAATTTTGCCAAAATGATGGCCAGGATAGTTACCTCTGCCCTCCAATAAGCCCGGGAAGGCGGCAAAAATGCGAATTATAGCGGTAATCCTCCTAACTTTTACCTTCATTTCTGGGGCCGGCCAGCTGGTTCAAGCCGGCTTCCACCCCAAACTCGATTATATTAATATTGCTGGCTGGTCTATGGCAAGTATGGCCCTTTCAGCAGCTGGCTATTATATGTACAAGAATAGTCCGGCCCAAAGGGCGAAAGGGTATCCGGAAGAATTGGGTCCTGGTGAGTGGTACCTGGCCGCCTATTCGGGCCTCTCTTACCTGCCTGCCGCGGATTGGAAGGCTACCGTAAATGAGGGCATCGTCCCGTTGCAGGGACGCACTGCCAAAATCGCCTACCAACCGGGCGTGCAGGTTGGATTAAAATTCGGACGATTTTTCGATAGTCTCCCCTGGTTCGGAATTGAAGGAGAGACTAATTTTTCTCGCAATAATATCCGAGGCAATCAGGGAACATTTTCCCAACCCCCGCCGACAGGGCCCAACAACCTCTTCACCGGGTCCGACTGGTTTGAGATCTGGGCTATGCAACTCAATCTCTTGGCCCGTTATGGCTTCCTCAAAGACAAAGAAGTACCCTTCGGGCGGCTGCAACCGTATATCGGAATTGGTCCGGGGGGCGAGATAGTTTATGCGACGCACGATTCAGCCAAAAACTTTGCCATAGAAGCCATGTCCGGTATCAGGTATATGATTACCGAAAAAATCGGCCTTTTTTTTGAATACAAGTTCAGTTACCAGTTTGCCGTAGAATATCAGGATTTGCCTGCCGGCAAACACCCATCAGCTGCTTCCACTTGGGAGTTTGATCTCCCTCACCACCGTTTCGTTTTAGGGGTTTCCTATCATTTCAAGAATCTCTATGGAAATTAAATTCCAGAAGATTATTTTGAAGGTAGCTCTCCTCACTAAATGCGTAATAATGCTTTTGGCATTAATTTTGATATCAGTCTTTGGTGTTGCCAATCTCAATATCGTTTATGCAGATCCATACATCCGGATTTGTAAAGATGGAGTTGTTTATTATTATTTTGCGAATAAGATAGAAGAGCCATATTTTCGAGATAATAAAATTATTCGACAGTTACGTATTCACCCACCTAAGACTTTTAAGAAATTATCTCCTCAGGAATTAGAACCTTTAATCAAATCAGCCAGTCAGCAACATAACCTTCCTGAATCGCTAATAAAAGCCGTAATCCGGGTTGAATCCAATTTTAACCCTGCTGCCACTTCTCCTAAGGGAGCCCAGGGGCTCATGCAATTAATGCCGGGCACTGCAGAACAACTGCAAGTCACCAATCCTTATGACAGCAAGGAGAATATTTGGGCCGGCACCCGCTATTTGGGTATGTTGCTAAAAAAATTTAATAACAATTTGCCTATGGCTCTTGCTGCTTATAACGCTGGTCCCCTGAAGGTCCAACAATGTCAGAGTATTCCCCCGATCAAAGAGACCCAAGGGTTCGTACGAGCCGTCTGCGAAAACTTTCTGCAGTACAGTAAAGAACCGTTATTTCAGCCATAAACCAATTGTTAGGAACGAAATGGATGATAGGTCGCCGGCCAGAGCAGGCGAGTTACAAATATATGGAAAGAATTAACCATGGATGAATTAGCAACGAAAACCAGTATTGGCGATGACGAAGTAAACCTGTTGGATTACCTCATTGTTATCGTCAAACACAGCCGTATGATAGTCTTTACAACTATGGCCATGACCGTATTAATTTTTTTAATCCTTTTTATTTCTCCTAATATGTATACGGCTACGGCTCGTCTGTTACCACCGCAGCAAAATATGACTCTAAGCGCTCAAATTCTTGACAGCCTATCGGTAGGATCATCGTCCCTGGGGGGCGGGGGTGTAAGTGGTATGGGCGGCGCCGCAGCGAGTCTCCTGGGCCTCAAGTCCCCTGGAGATATCTATATTGGCATCCTTAAGGGTGATACCATTTCTGACCGTATGATTCAGCGCTTTGATTTGCGGAATTATTTTAAGTCGTCTCCATCCTCCAAGGATCCTTTCATAGAGAGTCTACGAAAGGCGTTGAGCGCAATGTCGGACATAAGTACCGGCAAGGATGGTCTGATCAAGGTCGAGGTCACCGACAAAGATCCGAAGATTGCGGCTGAGATGTCCAACGCCTTTGGCGAAGAATTGGATCGGCTTTTGCGGGAAATCTCTCAGAATGACGCCAGGAATCAACTGGCTTTCTAGAAACAGAGCGGACCCAAACCAACGTTAACCTTGCCAAAGCCGAAGATGCGTTGCGGAACTTCAGTGAAAAGACCAATGTTATCCAGATCGATGCTCAAACCAAGGGTATGCTTCAATATATCGCCAGTCTCCGTGCCACTATTGACGCCAAAGAAGTTGAAGTCAAAGTTCTCCAACGGCAAGCCGCCCCTGCTAATTTTGATTTGATTCGGTTGGAAACGGAAGTCAAAGGTCTGAAGGATAAGCTGAGGGAGGCGGAAACGCAGATGGGTAGTTGCGTCGGAGATGTTTGTCTTCCCACCAACAAGGTACCAGAATTAGGTCTGGAATACTTCCGTTTATTCCGGGAAGCCAAGTATCAAGAGACTGTCTATGCGCTCTATTGTAAACTTGCCGAACTGGCGCGGCTCGACGCGGCTCGTAACGTGGCTACGGTCCTGTTTGTTGATCGGGCAACCCTTCCAGAGAAAAAATCAAAACCTAAACGTCTCCTCATGGCCTTATTAATCGGATTTGTCACCTTCACCTTCATGCTTTTCTGGGCCTTCATCCTAGAATTTTGGCAGCGTGCCGCCACTCAGGAGGATCAGGTTGAGCGTCTCGAAAAACTCCGTGGTTATTTCCACCCATGGCGGGAAGCCCCATCCTGGTTGGTGGCCAAAATCAGAAGATACCGATAGGTTTGTCGAATCCTATACTTAAAGGGAATTTTAATCCCTTGGTCGGGGATTGGTTTCGCAGCCTCAGTCTGACCTTCTTGGGAAAGGTTCTGACTGGAGAGACGAGCGCCAAAATTAAGTGGTAGTTTTTGGGGTCTCCCGGACATCAATTCTGGGTTGCCAAAGCTGCCAATAATAATGAGAGCTTGGTTTGACCTCAGCTGAATACATTATCCAGAAAGTAGCCGGATCGGTAAAATGGTCGGGGCTCATGGAGGTGGTGTCACGCACCGCATCGCCTTTAATTTATCTGATTTTGGCGCGGTTGCTCACCCCGGCAGACTTTGGCGTGGTGGCTGTTGCCATGATAGCCCTCAATTTCTCCCAGATGTTTTGGGATGCCGGGCTGGGCAAAGCCCTGGTGCAGATAGATGAGGCTCCTGAGCATGCCGCCAATGTGGTTTTTTGGGTCAACGCAGTTATGGGACTGGCCATCTACGTGGTCCTTCTTCTGGCGGCGCCTGGGATAGCCGAATTTTTCCATAGTCCTGCCTCGTTGCCGGTGTTACGGGTGTTGGGTTTGCTACTCGTGATTAACTCTTTGAGCGCGGTGCAGGCCTCCCTCTTTGCCCGGGAGTTGGATTTTCGCCGACTCTTCTGGATAAAACTGGCTACCGCTTTTCTCCCTGGTTTTTTTTCCATTCCCCTGGCTTTCTGGGGCTATGGGGTCTGGGCGCTGGTGGCTGGCAATCTGGCTAGTTCTTTGCTCAATCTGGGGCTTCTATGGAGGACAAGCCCCTGGCGGCCTCGCTGGGATTTCGAGTGGGTGCTGGCGCGGCGATTGTTCCGATTCGGTATCTGGGTCATGGGGGAAGGCTTGCTTGGCTGGGTTTTTCTCTGGGGCGATAATCTCCTGGTGGGGAGATTTCTGGGGGTAAATGCCCTCGGGGTTTATAGTGTGGCCTGGAATATCTGCACCATGATCTTTGGCCTGGCGCTGAACCCCTTTTTGCCGGTGCTCTACCCCACGTTCTCACGCCTGCAGGGGGACCTTCCGGCCTTGCGGTCTGCTTTTCATAAGGTCAACCGGATCTTGGTTTCCTTGGCCTTGCCCCTGGGGGTCGGTCTCTTGTTGGTAGGGCCCTTACTGGCACATGCCTTGTTTGGCGACAAATGGCAGGGCCTCGGCCTGGTGCTCAGCTTAATCGGTTTCCTGCATGGCGTTGGCTGGCTGGTGGGTCTCAATGCCGAACTCTACCGGGCTATGGGCCGACCCGACGTGGTCACCAAGTTATCCTTGTTTGTCATTCTTTATTACCTGCCGGCGCTTTTACTGGCGGCACTCCATAGCCTCCAGGTGTTCGCCTGGATCCGCCTCGGGGTTACCCTGGTGACTTTGCCGCTTCATATTTATCTGTGCGTCCGTATGCTGGGTGTCTCCCCTTTGTACCTTTGGCATGATTGCAAGGCCATGGTCAAGGCTACCCTGGTCATGGGTATGGCGGTGGGAGCAACGCAAATGCTCCTGAGCCTAGAGGAGTGGAAACCACCGGAGGTAATTTCCCTGGTTGTTCTGATGGGGGTGGGCGTCATGGTCTATGCAGGAATGGTTTGGATTCAAGACCGCCCATATCTCATGCAGCTAAGAAACCTTATTGCAAAGTCTCGTCTTGCTTAAGTCCGTTGAAAAATTACGTTCTCTAATCTCATTGTAAAGGTCAAATAGGACATAATGGCAGACAAAGATTCTTGGTGGGGCCAAAGAGGCAATGAAATGATCAATAGCAGGCAGCTTCATTAACTCCAGTGCAAAGCATAAAGTAATATTGATGAAGAGCAACACTGAAATGCATAATCATTTAATTGCATTTTGGAACAGAGGAGAGTTATGGACGCAATATGGAAATTCTCCGGATTATGAAGAGCTTAAGTTGGAAGTTATATCATTGGTACCTGAAGGAATAGAAACTATTTTAGATGTAGGTTCCGGGAATGGGATTATCACGAATGCTCTCAATCAAATCCATGACTTAGTGGCACTTGATATTTCTTCAGAGGCACTAAAATATATAGACTGCCCTTCTTGTCTTGGTAGTATTGTACAAATGCCATTTAGTGATAGCAGTTTCGATCTGGTAATCTGCCTTGAGGTCCTTGAGCATTTGATAAGCCCAACTTTTGAAAAAGGCTTATCCGAATTAATGAGAGTAGCTGGAGAATATCTGCTGATCGGCGTGCCTTATAAAGAAAATCTTGCCGCTCGTGTGGCAAAATGTCCAAAATGTGGAAAAACTTTTAACACGGACACGCATTTTCGATCATTTAATAAAATAAGTTCCTTGACAGAGTTGTTTCCTTCTTTTCAGATACAGAGTAGTAGCCTTATAGGACAATTATACAGAAGGACCACATCTTTTGGCATGTGGGTTCAGCATTCAATTGCAAAAGCCTATCTACCCTGGCAATCATATTTTGTTTGCATCAATTGCGGATTTAGTGATTCAAATCCATTAAAACATAAAAGGTCCCTGCGCGAGCGTGTTGCTTGCAAAGTTAACCGTATTATCTCGCTGATTAATAATCCAATCCAAAACTGGTTGCTTGTTTTACTTCGTAAAGTAAGGTCACTGGAAAAATGAACTATTATGCCTTTGAAGATAACAAAGTTCTTGATCTGATCAGAGGATGTACTGGGAATGTCCTTGATGTTGGCTGTGGGTCAGGGCGGTATCTCATTCCACTGACTAACCGGGGTTTCAATGTTGTAGGCGTCGAAAAAAACATAAGTGTTGTTAAAAAAAATTCCGACCTTGGATATCGAGTCATCCTTCCGGATCATATTGACAGCCTTACCAGTAATTTTGATTATGTGATTTTGAGCCATATTATTGAACACATTGAGCCAAATTTGCTTATTGCATTTATGGATCAGTATCTGGAAAAATTGAAAAGAGGCGGCCATCTTATAATCGCAACTCCTTATTTATACGATGAATTCTATGATGATTATGACCATATAAAGCCTTATACCCCTAAAGCAATATCGATTTTGTATTCGGATTACGAGCAGCAACAGGAAAAGCCGCTCCATCGGCTGACCTTACGGTATGTATGGCACCGGAAATGGCCCATAGTGTTCCGCTCCTATCCAGGTGAGCATTGGTTCATGAGGCGGTTAAAAGCTTTTATTAATCGTTTTTTCCTTTTATCTTATACTATCAGTGGTCACTTTATTTCAAGGGCCACTGGTTGGATAGGTATTTTTGAGAAAGTATGAGCATGATCATAAGCCCTGAAGAATATTCCTTAGTTTCTGTGATCATTCCGACTTACAACCGGGCGCAGTTTATTGGGCGAGCAATAAACAGTGTTCTATGTCAATCTTATCAAAAATTGGAAGTTATTGTTGTGGATGATGCCTCGACGGATGACACTGTTGTGGAAGTAGCAGCTTTACAAAGAAGAGATCTTCGAATTCAATATTTGCGCCATAAAATCAATCGCGGCGCTCAGGCTGCACGAAATACCGGAATCCAAGCCGCTCAAGGCGAATTTATTGCCTTTCTTGATTCAGACAATGAATGGCTTCCTATCAAACTGGAGCGGCAAATGGCGCTTTTCGCCTCTCGTGGAAAAGGCTTGGGTGTTGTGTATGCCGGTTTCCGCTGGGAGTATCATGATGGCCGCATATGTCGTTACCAGTCTCCGCGCTACAGGGGCGATATTTACAGGGATTCCCTAAAAGATTGGATCGCTGATACTAGTACACTTGTCATGCGAAGGGATGTTTTATATAAGGCCGGATTGTGCGACGAGAAAATCCGTGCATATCAAGAATGGGACTTGTGTATTAGGCTGGCGAGTATCTGTGGAGTTTGACTATATTACGGAACCACTATCAATTTACCATAATCATGATGGCCCAACAATTTCCAAGGATTTATTGCTAAGTGCCTTTGGTTATTTGGATGTGATAACCAGACATCGCTCTGAAATTGTGAAGGAACTTGGGCGCCCACTTATGGCAAGACATCTATTTACCGTAGGACAATTATTCATCCAGGCGCATAATTTCACACTGGCTGGAGCATCCTTTAAGGAAGCATTGCGCGTTCAGCCTTCTTATGTAAGGGCGTTTACATATTGGATTATATGCTCATTGGGACCAGAGGTATATTCACATGTTACTTCAACAAAAAAAACATTAGTTGGGCTTTTAAAAATAAGACCATCCAGCCCTTATTAGCCCTAAACCAGGATATAGGGTCTGCTAGAATGAAATAATCTTAATGGGGAAATAATGATTCTCGAAATAGGAGAACGGCACGGGATGCCTTTAATAAAGGCAAATATGTTGTATTGGGGACGCCAATAATTATGTTATCTGGTATCAGAAAAATATCGGATAGAATAGCAGTAATCTCCCGCAAAAAATCCGGGGAATCCTGTGGAAATGATTGAAAAAATCTCACATAACCAGGCGTTACTGGCAATTATTATTCGTAATGGCTATCACAAGTCGGGAATTTCTTTTTTTACGCCGGACAACTTCTCCCAACAACTGGCCTACATGCGGCATCCGGCCGGCAAACTAATTCAGCCGCATGTGCACAATCCCGTGCCGCGGGAAGTCCTTTATACCCAGGAGGTCTTGTTTATTAAGAGAGGCAAGCTACGGGTGGATTTTTATAATAACGGCCAGGGTTATCTGGAAAGTCGCTTCTTAGAGGCAGGGGACGTGATCCTGCTGGCCGCAGGCGGACACGGATTTGAAGTGATGGAAGAGGTGGAAATGATCGAGGTCAAGCAAGGGCCCTACGCCGGGGAGATGGATAAAACGAGATTTGAGGCCGGAAACAGAAAATTAGCAACTGGAGGCTCCCGATGATTCCCGTCAACGCCCCGGTCCTGGACGGCAAAGAAAAAGAATATCTCCTCCGCTGCATTGAAACTGGGTGGATTTCTTCCGAAGGCCCCTTCGTTAAAATGTTTGAAGAAAGCTTTGCCGCTAAAGTTGGCAGAAAATACGGCATTGCGGTTTGTAATGGCTCAATGGCTCTGGACGCTGCTGTGGCCGCTCTCAATATCGGCCCCGGCGACCAGGTAATTATGCCCACTTTCACCATTATTTCTTGTGCCGCGGCGATTGTCAGAGCCGGAGCTGTGCCGGCGCTGGTGGATTGCGATCCCTATACCTGGAATATGGATATGACGCATCTGGAGGAAAAGCTGCAGCATGAAATCGAGGCTAAAGGGAATAAAAAATTAAAAGCAATAATAGCGGTGCACACTATGGCTTACCCGTGGATATGGAGCCATTGCTCCGGATTGGCTGGGAAGTATGGGTTGATGGTCATTGAAGACGCCGCGGAGATGCATGGGCAGACTTGCCAGGGGAAGCCTTGCGGCAGCTTCGGAGAGATCAGCACCTTCAGTTTTTATCCGAATAAACACATTACAACGGGCGAAGGTGGAATGATCGTCACCGACGATGATGGTCTGGCGGAGCGCTGCCGCTCTTTGCGCAATCTCTGTTTCCAGCCTCGGCAGCGCTTCGTCCATGAGGAATTGGGCTGGAATTTGCGCCTGACTAACTTGCAGGCGGCTTTAGGCGTGGCCCAACTGGAACGCCTGGATGAGTTCGTGGCCCGCAAGCGGTGGATGGGAAGAAGGTACACTGCAATATTGCAGGACCTTGCCGGCGTGCAATTGCCCCTTCCCGCAAACGGATTATGCTGAAAATATCTATTGGGTTTATGGCTTAGTGCTGAAAGATAGTATCCCGTTTGATGCTAAAGAGGCTATGCAGAGGCTTACACGGCAAGGGATTGGCACCCGGCCATTTTTTTGGCCCATGCATGAGCAGCCGGTATTCAAAAAAATGGGGCTCTTTGCGGAGACCTCCTGCCCGGTGGCGGAAAATTTAGCCCGACGGGGTTTTTATATCCCCAGCGGGTTGGCCCTCACTGATGAGCAAATTGAGCAGGTGGCAGACGTGGTGCGCTTGGTGCTGGTCATGAAGTATTTGAGGAGTACGCCAGGTATTATGATCTCTTGTATCGAGACAAGGACTATCATCCGAAGCCCAATTTGTGCATCAACTTATTCAAAAGCATGCCCCTGGGGCCAGGTCGATCTTGGAACTGGGTTGTGGTTCCGGCGCCCATGCTCAGTGTCTCGCCAAATTAGGCTACCGGATTCATGGTGTTGATGTGAGCACGGAAATGCTCGAATCTGCCGAGAAACGCCGGACCGGGATGGGCCCGGAGCAATCTGAGTCGAATCACATTTTGCCCAAGGAAATATCCATAATATCAGTCTCGGCCAGAATTTTGATGCGGTAATTGCTCTTTTCCACGTGATGAGTTACCAGACCAGTAATAGAGACATAGAGGCCTACCTTCGCAGCAGCTAAGCAGCATTTAGACAAGGCAGGAGTTTTTATTTTTGATTATTGGTATGGACCGGCGGTGCTCACGGACCGTCCCTCCGTCCGGGTGAAGCGCATGGCAGATGAAGTGATTAGCGTTGTCCGGCTGGCTGAGCCGGTAATGTCCGCCAATGACAACCTGGTCCAGGTTAATTATCAAGTTTTTATTACCGATAAAGCTAAAAGTACGATCCATACCTTCCAGGAAAGCCATCACATGCGTTACCTGTTCAAGCCGGAAGTGGATTGGTTATTGGCAGGGGCAGGCTTCCAGCACGTAGAATTCATGGAATGGCTAACCGCGCGGGAGCCGGGTTATGCCACCTGGAACGTTTACTCGGTGGGCAAATTATGAAGAAAATCGGGCTTTTTTTTGTTAATCGAATCCATGTCGGGGGGGTTCGACAGTATAATCTTTCAATGTTGGAGGCGGTTGCTGCTCTTCCTAAAGAAAAATATGAAGTGCATGGTCTTTACTACCGAAAAGGAATCGCTTGCTGATCTAAAAGATTATGAATTGACTGACATCTATACCCCTCCAGGCTTTTGGGGGCGGGGTTTGGGTAAGGCCTTGCGCATGCTTGGTTTCCCCACGAAATGGTGTCGTTCTATTTCTCCTTATTTTCATCCGGTGGTGAAAGCGCTCTTGGAACAGGAATGCGATTTGTGGATCTTTCCCGTTCAACATCCGCTTGCTTATCAAGCCCCTGTGCCGGCGCTCGTCACTATCCATGATTTAATGCACCGATATGAAAGACGTTTCCCAGAGGTCTCGACTGAATTTAAAGAACGGGAGCAGAGTTATACCGACATCTGTCACTGGGCTAAGGCGATACTCGTAGATTCAGATGAGGGTAAAAGACAGGTGCAAGAAAGTTACGGAGTGAGATCCAGAAATGATTTATGTGTTGCCTTATATTCCATCTAAATGGGTTTATAACAATATAAAGGTAGGGCCGATCGGCCTTAATAAAACACGTTATACGCTTCCCGATAAATTTATTTTTTATCCAGCCCAATTTTGGGAACATAAGAACCATCAATGGTATGATTAAAGCAGCAGCCTTATTAAAAGATAAGATTCCTGATTTAAGATTGGTCTTTGTGGGTTCAGAAAGGAATGGTTACAGATCAACCCGGGAACTTGCGGTGAATTTAGGACTAGAAGAGAATATTATATTTTTGGGTTATATGCCGGATGGAGAAATTCCTGAGTTATATCGCCGGGCCCGAGCGCTGATCATGCCCACATTTTTTGGTCCCACCAATATCCCGCCCCTGGAAGCCTTGGCCTTGGGTTGCCCGGTAGGGGTATCGGATATTTACGCCATGCGGGAGCAACTGGGAGATGCCGCCCTCTACTTCAATCCTGCTTCGGTGGCAGAGATTGCCCAAACAATGGAACGACTCTGGCAAGATGATTCTCTCTGTCAAGAACTATCCCAGCCGTGGGTTGGTCAGGGCATCCCAAAGAACTCAGATCCATTTTAATGAACGCCTGCGAGATATCGTAGATGAAGTATTGACAAAGAGTATGCCGCAAAAAAATGGGGAGCATAATGGATTGCAGATTTGCATTGGAGAAGGGAGATCAGGGATGTAATCTGGCTATGGGAAGTGTATCCGTGAGTGAAATCAATAAATTCCCTTTAATTTCAGTAACCACCGTATGTTTTAATGCTGCTCAGTTTATTGAACAGACCATGAAGAGTGTCCTTTCTCAAACTTACCCCAATATAGAATATATCATTATTGATGGCGGATCTACGGATGGCACAGTCGAGATCCTCCGCAAGTACGAAGCGCGTCTGGCTTACTGGCATAGCAAATCTGATCGAGGGCAGGCCCATGCCTTCAATTTGGGATTGGCCCAGACGCATGGCCAATGGATAGTATTTCTTAATGCTGATGATTACTTCGTAAATTCAAGCGTGATTGAGAAAATTGTGCCTTACTTAATTGAATATCACGATATTGATGTTATATGTGGTAAAAGAATAATGGTAACCCGTTCAAAAGACCCCCAAATAATGCCCATGTTTAATATTTTTAAGGGGTGTTTGTCCTGGCAACATTTACGCCGGTATCCATGTATCCCCCATCCAGCAGCTTTTACTAACCGAAAATATTTTGATCGGGTAGGAAATTTTAACGAGACTTTCCGTCGAACCATGGATTACGAGCATTATCTTAGAGGCGGCGGAGAGCTCACCATGCAACAAGTCCCCATCGAGGTAAGCGCCATGCGTCACGGCGGGGTGAGCCGGGAGAGCATTATAAAGACCTGGAATGAAACCAGGCAGGTTCAACAACAAACTAAGGCCTTGCCCGATTGCTTCGCTTGGCTAAATTTCTTTTGGATGATTGGATACTTTTATTCATGCCAACTCGCCCATAAAGTTATTCATCTATCTGTTCAAAGTAATAAGTTACCCCGAAAACGTTAAATTAAATTTTATTCATGACGATGCAGCTATGAAAGCATTGATCTTAAATACCCTTTACTCACCCAATATATTTGGAGGCGCGGAAAAATCAACCCAGCTTCTGGCCGAGGGTTTGCAAGAACTGGGAGTTGAGCCGGTAGTGGTGTCCACTGCTCCTTCCCGAGCCCTAGGTAAGGTTAATGGTATCAAAATCTATTATTTGCCTTTAAAAAATGTTTATTGGCCCTTTGATGACCGGAAGCGCCATACCTTAGTTAGAGGTCTATGGCATTTAATTGATATTTACAATCCATTGATGGTGAAGGCAGTCGGGGCGATAATCGATGAGGAACATCCCGACTTGGTTCACACCAACAATGTATCCGGGTTCTCAGTAGGGATTTGGAAGGCCGTTAAGAGCCGAGGCCTGCCTTTAATCCATACTCTACGCGATTATTACCTTTTCTGCCCCCGCTCTGCTATGTTCCATAATGGACAAAATTGTCTTATGCAATGTTGGAATTGCAGATGGTTTTCTTATCCCAAACTGCGGTTATCATCACTAGTAGATTACGTGGTGGGAGTTAGCTCTTTCATCTTGCGGCGCCATTGCGAATCAGGTTATTTCCCTGCCGCTGGCAGAAAGACCATTCACAATCCCAGCCTCCCCCAAAAGCAATTTTATAAGCCCCAGGCGAATGGCGACGTCCGTTTTGGATATATCGGCAAACTGCATCAGAGTAAAGGTGCTGAAGATATTCTGATTGAATTCAGAAAGTTAGATCGGGGAAAAGCTAGCCTGAGACTTGCCGGGACCGGGGATTTATCCTACGTTTCTTTCCTTAGGGAACATTATGCCGCCTCCAATATAGCCTTTTTAGGGTTTGTGCCGCCTGATGAACTGTATAAGCAAATTGATGTGCTCATCGTGCCGTCACGGTGGCAGGAGCCACTCCCCCGGGTTGTTTTGGAAGCATATTCTCGTGGTACTCCCGTTATTGCCACTAATCGCGGTGGCATACCGGAGATCGTGGAAGAGGGCAGGACCGGCTTTCTCTATGAGCCGGACAAGCCCAGAGAATTAGCTTATCAAATGCAAAAATTTCTGAAAGAACCGGGGCTTTCCAAGGCAATGGCCCAGAATTGCTGGGAGAAAGCTGGCGAGTTGACTCAGACCACCATTAGTAGACAATACTTGGATTTGTATAAATCTATATAAAGATCAAAAGAAGTTCTGTCTTGGAGCGGCTGCTATTTTACTAAATAATTAAAAACCTATGGAATGACAAATGGTAATTGCTTTTAAATCTTGCTTAATGTTTTATGGTCTAATTTTATATTTATTATCAATAATAATTGAAGGACCTATAAGATATATCTTAAATTCTGTAGGTGCTGATTTTATAATATATTGTAGAGATATATTAATTCTTTTAATAATATTGTCCTATATACTTAAATCGCTAATATTGGGAAAAATTAATAAATTAATTTTAATAACTATTTTTTTATTATTATTTCACGTTATTGTAGGATTGTTTTATCTTGAGAATATTATGCAGGTTTTGTTTGGAATCAAAATTATGATGCCGTTAATTGCGGGCATGCTGGTCTATCCGGTTTTCTCTTCCAGGCCTAAGACAATAAGATATTTATTTTTGATATTTTTTTGCATTTCGGTTCTGGGGGTTTTTCTAAACATTTTTAAAGAATTCCCCTGGGAGGGAATGGCGTATCAGATCGCCGGTCAGGGGATACGAGGAACCGAGGCCTGGAGTATGCTGGGTATAAAGAGGATTGCTGGGTTTTCGAGAACGAATTTCGAAGTTTCATTAGAAATTATAATATTATCATTTTATCTTATAACCCATATTGAAAGAAAATTGATTACTGTGCCTTTATGGTTGCTTGCTGGAGCAGCTATTATGGTCACTACAGCAAAAGGTATCATAATAAGTTATTTAATTACCACCGTCTTTTTAATCGTATATGCAATAATTCCCAACCTTTACAATTATTACCAGAAATCCTTAATTGTACCAATTTCAATAATGATTCTGTTACCTATTGGCGCTTATGCCTCAGTATATTCTGGTTTCATTGAGAATTTTAAAAATATTTATCTTAGGTCATTTTTGGAGAGAATAGAAGACACCTGGCCTAATACGTTTGATATGGTACAGAAACATGGGGATCTTTTCTTAGGCATAGGTGTTGGCGGCATAGGCCAAAGCCAGAGTCACTTTGAAAATCTAAATTATTATTCTCCTGGAGACAATCTGTTTGTCTATGTTTATGTGTTTTTCGGAATCATGAGTATTTTTTATATGTTATATTTTTATAAATTATCCCAAAATATTGACCTTAAGGATGGTATTTTTTATTATCTATGTCTTTTATTATTTTGCTGCAATGGCATTATACAAAACGTTATTGAAAGCGCCTTTTCAATGATATTTTTAGGGCTGTCCTTGAGATATATTTGGATTAAAAATTATCAACATAAAATGCGTTATTCTTCATGTCGGTATTAAGGGCAGGAATAATGAAATATATATCCTTGATAGTTTGGCTATTTTTAAGCATATCAGCTTTTGCTGCCGATTCTATCCCGCCTTTAGCTAAGGCAGGTGTCTGTACCCATTATTTAAGATATTCATCCAATACAAACATCAAACAAGTGCTTACTATCATAGGAGCAAGGTATGTCCTGGATGAATTTTCCTGGCAAAGAGCTGAACAAGTAAAAGGCACATTTCAAATGGATTCCAGGATGTCAAAATATATTGACACCCTAAATGCCCTGAACATCAGACCGATAATGATGCTGGGCTATTCGAATACTAATTATACTCATAATAAAAATGACAAAACTGGTCCAAATAACCCTGAATTAATCAAAGCATTTGCTGATTATGTTTCTTTTATGGTCGCGACTCTTAAAGGAAAAGTCTACGCTTGGGAAATTTGGAATGAGCCTGATTTAGGGTGTTGGCACCCGACGCCAGATAGTAAAGAATACAACTTGTTAGTAAAATATGTTGCTCCCATAATTCGCCAGATTGACCCCCAAGCTCTTATTGTAGCTGGGGCGTTTGGGCACCCTGATTGGGTATTTTTGGATAAATTGAAGGAAGAAGGCTCCCTTGAAGACATAGATGTGATTTCCTTCCATTGGTATACTCATCCAAACCCGCCAGACCAGGGTTGGGCGCCCGGCAAAATGGATTTAACTTCTGTGCGGACTTTTATCCACGCCATCAAACATTTGGGCAAGCGCGCCTGGATTACCGAAATGGGCTACCCAACTTCTACGGATAGGTTCGGGGTTTCAGAGAACCTCCAGGGTCAATATATGAAGGAGCAGTTGGAATTAGCTGCAAATATGGGTGTTAAGGTCTGCCTTATCTATGACTTGATTGATGATGGCCCAAATGCGAACGATAAAGAGCACCGGTTCGGTTTATTTCGACGCGATGGTAGCCCTAAACCGGCAGCCACAATGCTGGCGGCTCCCTGAACTCACCAGATTCACTTTCAAAATAAGGATATTGTTAATATTATAATGAAAAATTATGATCATACTTGTGAAATAAACCAACATATTATTACTCGTTTTAATAAGCGGTATCGTGCACAAACCAATATATTTAGGTTAAGAAACTTGTTCATGAAATTGATTGTCTCTTCAAGTAAGTTACCTTATATTGCACCACCAAAATCAATTTTACTTGCTAATGGAGCCCATATAGGAGACGTTGTCATTTCTACTTCATTGCTGCCCATTTTGAAACACGCCTTTCCTGGAATTAAAGTCGGATTCTTGATGGGTAGTTGGTCAAAAATGGTATTAGAAAATCATCCTCTGGTTGATCGGGTTCATGTAATAGACCATTGGTTCGCGTCGCGTGAATCAAAACCTATGTGCTACAAAATATTGAATTATTTGCAGCAAAGGCGTGACGTAATCCATGAGATTAAAAAAGAACATTATGATGTTGCAGTAGACCTTAGACTTTGGTTTCCAGATTTAACTGGAGTGCTTTATGAGGCTAAGATTCCTTACCGGATTGGCTATGATCGGCTAGGGTCGGCCCCCTTGCTCACCCATGTCCTCAATTTTCGGCCTGGACGAAAGCATGAAGCAATATGGCAAGCAGAGTTACTCCGCTTTCTTCCTATTGCTGAAGAGAGTTATGCCTTCCAAAGGCAAAGTCTCCCTCCGGGAGATGTAAAATGTAAAGCCGAGGTAAAAGCTCTTTTGGGGGGTGATTCTAAAAGGTATCGCATACTCCACGTCGGGTCGAGCCAGCAAAATAGAGAGTGGCCGAAGGCTAATTGGCAAGCCTTAACACAACGAATTTTGCAGGAAAATTGTCTTCTTGTTTTCACCGGGAAGGGACAATATGAGAAGCACTTAATTCTTGAGATAATAGATGGCGTACCAAATTGTCTTGATGTTTGCAATAAATTAAGTTGGGATGGCTTGGTAGAATTGGTAAAGGGAGCGGAACTGGTTTATTGTGTAGAAACATCCGTGGGCCATATCGCAGCGGCAGTCGGCACTCCTGGGGTGGCATTATATGGCGGCACAGTTGATCCCTCACATTGGAAACCTTACAGTGACCAATGCGTGTTGGCATATGCCCCTCTTGCATGCTCACCGTGTTTTCGAAAAAAAGGGTGCAAGACGATGGACTGTCTAAGAGAATTATCGGTTGACGCCGTATTTGAGGCAGGTAAAAAAGCTTTGGCAAAAGCGTGAGTAAAATTTCAGATGGAATCTTCTTTGAAATCATTATTAAAAATGTTTAATAGTAAATTGGATAGTAATAATGAATTGCATCATATTTTATGGAAAAACTTATTATATTATGTATTAAGACAAGGAATGTATAAATATCTTCTTAAAACTTATACGAAGTATTTAGATCATTATATAATTATAGATGATAATCTATATTCTGTAGATACTCCTTATGGTAATCTATATTTTCCTTGTACCTTGAAAAAACCTGAAATCGAAATGCTTTTCAGGGAGTCGCTTGACAAAAAACATTGGCATCAATATGATACAGAATTTACTCCTATAACAAAGGATGACGTGGTTCTAGATTGTGGATGTGCGGAAGCGTTATGGGCCTTATCCATCGTAAAGAAAGTAAAGAGGCTTCACTTGATTGAACCGCAGGCTGCGTTCCATAAAGGCTTAGAATTGACCTTTTCTGATTGTAAACATAAAGTAGAAATATTACAATGTGCTGTTGGGAATTATGATGGTTTTTGTGACTTCAATCAATGCAAAGAACCCTCAATAAGTGGCAATGCTAAAATATCTAAAAACGGAAATACAGCCATTTATAAGATCGATACTCTCTTTAGAAACGTAAAAATATCTTTTATTAAAGCCGATCTCGAAGGATTCGAATTGGAGGCGCTTCAAGGGGCACAACGCATAATTATTGAAAATAACCCCAAAATAGCAATTACAGTATATCATCAAGAAAACGACTGGCGGGAGATCAAAGATTTTGTTCTGAGTTTGGTTCCTGAATATCAGTGGAAACTCAAGGGAATGGTGGCCTGGGGAAAGCCTTTAATGCTCCATATGTGGGTAGATCAAGAAAAGTAAAATACCTGTTTGGAGCAAGGATGGATATCCTCCGAGATTACGGCGCAGTCTTGGCCATTGCGGTCCCAAAATGGTTTTTTATACCTCTTTCCCTGGAAAAAATCCCTCAAATTATCTGTTCTTGAAGCCGAGGTCCCCCAGCGATGCCGTGATAGCACAGGTTTTATTTAAAAAGTAAATTTTTCAAAAATATGAGCATACCGCACCCCCAGAACCAAGAAACTCCACTGCTATAGAGCTTAAGGAGCCCAACCCAGCTGTAGGTGGCCCCGCAAATTCAAGACGTTTTTGGGCTGCTTTTTCCAAATTCCCTTTAGGATTGATGGTTGCCTGGCCCTCATAGTAAGACTGACCATACTCGTCAGGGCTGAGTAATGCCAGCGATGAATGGGGATGTTCTTAGTTATATTCCCGGATGGCTCCGTGATGATGGCTTTTTTTTAACATCTCGATCACCAGGGTCTGGTCGCCGATGACTGTTTAGCCCGGTTGAGTTCCAGTTCCAACTGCCGCTCTCGGGAGATATCGCGCTTCTCCCCGCCGGCCACTGCTACCTTGAGGGCTTCCAGATTTCGGTCCAGCAGCTTGGTAGAGGTAGGTCGGGCTACCCCGTCGCGGTTACAGATCTCTGCCATGGTACCCTTGCCTTGCAACAAATCCAGGACAGCCTGGGCCTTGTCTGCATCAGATAATTTCTTGGCGTTATTCCCGCGGATTAAATGATTTAAGATATAAACAGCAGTGGAGACTATGGTTGATAGATATGAAAGCGCTATTGGTACATGACTGGCTGTACACTTATGTCGGTTCTGAGAAAGTGGTTGAGGCTATCTTGCAATGCGTGCCCGTAGAGAGAATTTATACTCTGGTTGATTTTTTACCGAAAGAGAAACGTTTCTTTTTAAGAGACGTGCCCGTCCAAACTTCATTTTTACAGCACCTACCCTGGGCACGAGTTTTACGGCGACATTATTTACCGCTGATGCCTTTAGCAATAGAAAATTTTGATGTGTCCCCAGCAGATTTGGTGATCTCCTCATCTTCCGCAATAGCCAAGGGTGTTCTTACTAACGCCGAGCAATTGCATATTTGTTATTGCCATACTCCGGCCAGGTATGTTTGGGATTTAACCCACGAGTATTTGCGAGGAGCAAATTTGGATAAAGGGGTTAAGGGAGTATTAGCCCGGATGATGTTGCATTACATCCGACTCTGGGATGTTTCGAATTCAAATCGAGTTGATTATTTTGTAAGCAATTCAAAATATATTAGTAGGCGTATCTGGAATGCCTATCGTCGAGAAAGCACGGTAATTTATCCCCCTGTTGATGTTAACGGCTTTTCGATGCGAAGTCAGAAAGATAATTATTATTTCACTATGACTCGTTTGGAATCTTATAAACGAGTCGATCTCATCGTGGAAGCTTTTGCTCATCTTGAGAAGAAACTGGTGGTTGTGGGAGAAGGTCCTGAATTAAACAAACTTAAAGATAAGGCCCCCCAAAATATTGAAATATTGGGTTATCAGTCTAACGAGGTGGTCCGAGGCTTGATGCAGGGCGCTCGGGCCTTTATCTTTGCAGCCAAGGAGGATTTTGGCATCGTTTCAGTGGAGGCTCAGGCATGCGGAACGCCGGTGATAGCCTTCGGGATGGGGGGATCTTTAGAGACTGTGAGGGGAGTTTTCCCCGGAGAGAAGGTGGATAAGGAGACAACCGGGATTTTCTTTCCGGAGCAATCGATTCGGTCTTTGGTTGAGGCAATAGGTCGGTTTGAACGAAACGAGGGAATTGACCCCGCCGCCTGCCGCCAAAATGCGGAACGCTTCTCCCGTCCTCGATTTGAGCTGGAGTTTAAGCAATTTGTCGAATCCAAATGGAGCGAATTTCAGGCCACCAGGGGAAGCAGAGAAACCACAGCTAAGTGTCCGACAACCGCCACCTAGGTGGCAAATATTGGGAATAGGGCAAACGCTTATTGTCTTAGCTCCGAAAAGAAAACGGTTTGAGCATTAAGAGGTGCAGTTCATAGACATGGTTTCACAATTTGGCGTAATAAGCGCAGGGGGCCGCCGACAATGGGCCCCAGATAGCCCGTCGTAGGTGGCCCGAAGTGGCGCCACGAATATTCAGATTGTCCTGCTCCCAGTCGTAGTCCTCTACAGCCTACGTAAACGCAGATCAGCCTGGTCGTCCTGCTCTTGGATACGCTCCTGGGTGGGGTTTATCTTCTGCCAACTTCTTTCCATGGTGGGGTTTTGTGAATCAATTATAAGTACCGGTCCATTAGGTCTTCTCTCTCCGTTGCTTTTTGAGCGGCTTTACTTGGTTAGGGACGAGAATTTTATGGATGGTTGCCAGGCTGAGATTAGTAGTATGGTGCCGGCAGCGCTCATTGTTTATTCGCCGGGCGCCCACTTTTCGTTCTGAACAAAGAGACAGAATCCGTCCTTCCTCATTGGCAAACACTTTTTTGCTGGGGTGAAGATCAGGGACGCGGCTTTGGGACTTAAGCCCCTCCAGTCTTTGGACCGGTAACGTTGCCACCACTGCTTGAGAGTCGATCTAGAAATCCCACCGCGTAAACAAGTGATCCCACATTTCCATATCGTAAGGATCCCGGTCTTGGAAGTGTCCTCAGACAACAAATTGTGCAATTTGTTCTGCAATAGGGAGAATGGTTATGCCGCTTAAAATCGACTCTCGGGAAAAGAGCTTTTTCCTCATAAAAATGCTTCACGTCTTTGATTGCCTGCTTGTGGTGGAACTATTATTTGTTATAACGAAGATCCATATTGCCACATGGTCTAAATATTATTCTGGTCTTGCTCTCTGTTCCTTTATATTAAGCTTCTTTTGTTTTTATTCAGTAAAATTGTATCGGCCATGGCGAGGAATCAAATTATTAAATGAGCTTGTAATTATCTTGAAAGCTTGGGGGGTATTCGTAGCCATAATAGTATCTATACTCTTCATGCTTAAACTATCAGAAAAATATTCCAGGGCTATCATGATGTCATGGATGGCGATCTGCCCTTTCGCCATTTTTTTGGTTCACTTAATGATGAGAAAATTGCTTCACATCCTGCGAAAACGGGGCAAAAATTTGAGATTTGCCATTATCGTAGGGGCCGGGGATCTGGGTTTAAGGCTGGCCAGACATATCGACAGAATACCTTGGGCCGGCATTAGAATATGCGGATTTTTTGATGATAAGAAAAGTGACGAAGATATATTAGAAGGTAAAAGACCGTTGTTAGGCAAAATCAATCAACTTCAAGATTATTTAAAAAACAATATTGTTGATTACATCTATATTGCCCTCCCATTGCGAGCAGAGTCTAAGATTGTTTCAATAGTTAATAACTGCAGAACTTTTGGCGCTGAAATATATATTGTACCAGACCTTTTTGCCTTTAATATTTTTAATGCTGGTTTTCAAACTCTCGGAGAAATGTTAGTTATTACGTTTAATCCCACGTATCGTTGGAAACGGTATTTTGATATAATATTTTCATTAATCATTTTAATATTAAGTTTGCCGTATGTTTTATTAATTGCGTTATTTATTAAGCTTGAAGATGGAGGCCCAGTCTTTTACGGACATGAGCGCATTACGCTGGCAGGCAAGGTGTTTAAATGCTGGAAATTCCGGACCATGGTCATTAACGCTGATAAAAAATTGGCTGAGGTCTTGAGCCGTGACCCCATCGCCAAGGCAGAATGGGAAAAAAATTATAAGCTAAAGAACGACCCAAGAGTAACTATAATTGGTAAATTTTTAAGACGGACGAGCCTAGATGAAATTCCTCAATTTTTTAACGTTTTAATAGGGGACATGTGCGTCGTTGGAGCAAGGCCTATTGTAGAAAAGGAACTTAATGAATATTACAAAAAAATGGCCGGGATTTACTGTTCGATAAAACCTGGAATCACCGGACCCTGGCAAATTGGAAAGAGAAACGATATCGAAAACTATGATGAAAGAGTTAGTTTGGATATGTGGTACATAAAACATCTATCCTTCTGGCTTGATTTGAAGATTATTCTAAAAACGGCTACCGTTGTCTTCCGCCAGAAGGGAGCATATTAAATGATACAGAGGAGAAAAGCCTGTAAAACTGGGATCAGCAGGGAGGACGACAGTTAGCGGCATCAAGCCCCGGTTTTACCAGCCTCCTCCAGCGAACGTTCCCCGGTAATCCCTGCCGCGAGTAACGCCCTCCCGTCAGTTCTGGTCAGATTCGGCACAAAACGATTGTATCCTTCCAGGGTCACCACCGGGCTCTGGTGCCCCAACATCCGGGCCACCCAGTGGTCCATTGCTTGCCGTAGCTCAACCGGCCTTTATAATTGTTAAAGCTGCCGCCGTCTGCGGAAGCCTCCAGGCCACTTACCTTATCGCACATATCCCGGCCGTTGCGGGTAATGACATTGATTACCGCCAAAAAGGCGTTGGTACCATAAATGGAAGAACTGGGGCCGCGGATCACTTCCACCCGGTCGATGAGGTCGATATCCACCGGAAAATCATAGCCGATGGGGGCTGAATCGTAGAGCCCGTCATTGAGACGATGGCCGTCCACCAGCAAGAGAAAACGGGTGTTGTAATCACCGGGGCGGTTAAAACCACGGATCCCGAGATATTGATAGTTGCGGTCGTTGGTGACGAAGAAGCCCCTCACACTGCGGAGGATGTCGGCCAGGTTGCGGTAGCCGTATTTCTTTATTTCATCCTTATTAACGATAGACACTGAGGCCGGGGCTTCCATCAACTTCTGCTCATATTTTGAGGCCCCGTAAACACAGATGTTCATCAACTGTTCAATAGGCATCTCGGTTAAGTCTGTTGCTGGACCATCGCTCGGACTTGTCGAGCCACAGGTTAATTGTGGTAACCATATTATTATAAAAATAATGATTATTGTTAAATGCTTCCTAGTCATACGGTATTTATCCTAGAATGTTATTTATATGGCATAATTTATAGTTCAGCCTTGAGGATCGTGACTGTTAAATTTATTAAAGATTAACTTGGTAAACGAATTTTAACTTTCCGGAAAGCCGATAAATTCCCAGGATTGATGTTCTGCGCCGATAAAAAATTTGCAAATTATTTTATTAATCGACTTAAATTGCCGGAAACTTTAGGAAGCATCGCGGGCGTCTTCAAAACAAGTGGGATGATCATTTTCGATAAAGATGCAGGGTTCAGTGGTCTGCTAGGCTGGAAAATCATTAAAACGGAACTTGAACAGTTCGAAGCTAGGTTATGGAGGGTGTCAAAATCTTTTCCAATATCTGCATAGTCCGGGTTGGGACCACAGATCTCCCTTTTGCGGATAACTTGCCCAACCCTTCTCTTATCACCGCGCCGGCCAAAACTGCCCAGATGACCGGACTGCGCCCATCATTTCCGCCTGTTTCCCCCCGCCGCCCTTACCAGGTCGAGCAGAGCCTGGTAAGGCTGGGCGCCGACCACTAGCCGCCCATCAATCCTGAAAGTTGGAACTGCGGTAATGCCGCAGGTGCGGGCATACTCCCAGTCACGGTCTACTGCTTCCTTGCCGGTCCTCTCAGCCAAGGCCTGTTCCGCCATCCGACCATCAAGGCCAATGGTCCCGGCGATCTCTTTCAAGACCGAAATATCGGCGATGTTCCTGCCAGTCAGCGAAGTATGCCCGAAATACCGCCTGGTGAAACTCATCCCCTTTGCCCAAGGCCTCAGCCCATTTCCCGAGTTCTTGCGCCCGGCGGCTATTGTAGGTTCTCGTGCGCCTGCCCCAGGGCAGTCCCAACTCGGCCGCGACTTTCTGCAGACGCTCCATGGACGCAGGGAGATCTATGCCCCGGCCCTGGAAAAGCTCCTCGAGGCTCCTGCCCTCTTCCGGTGTTTCCGGATGCAGGGGGAAGGCAATCCACCTGACCCCAAT
>CAVPBF010000003.1:0-425366 GCA_963701845.1 uncultured delta proteobacterium
TGGCCTTCTGCTCCCTGGAAGTGACCACGCCCCGGCCGGAAGTAACCAGGGAAAACCGCGCCGCAGCCGCGGCCGCCGCGGCCCGGGCCGTGTCCAGCAACTTTCCTTTGGCAAGCAGCGGATAATGGGGCGTGCCGCTCTGCGCCCGGGCCGACTGCGAGCAGAAGGCGCAGTCCTCGGAGCACAGCCCGCTCTTGGCGTTGATGATGACGCAGAAGCTGACGCTTTTGCCGAACCGCTGCTCCCGCAGCCGGCTCGCCTTACCCAAGTAAGGCCACAACCCCGGCCAATCCAGCTCAAAAATCTCTTGCCACTCGGAATATTGCATCGTCTACCCCGTCTAAAAATCACCCAGGCGCGGCCAATTGTCAACCAATAACAGAAACAGGGTTGACAATCAAAGCCTGAAAATCGGGTCAAAAATTTTGTGACAAAAAAGCAGACCCGAAGGTCCGCTCTGACAAGCTTGAAAATGTAGAACCGCCGCCCCCCCGGCGGTTCAGGCGCCGGCGAGGGCGCCGGCGCTACATGCTGCGATTCCTACCGCCTCTGAATATAAACCTCCCGGGCCTTGATGCCGTCGGAAGGGCCGATGAGGCCTTCTTTCTCCATGGTCTCGATCATGCGGGCCGCCCGGTTGTAGCCCACCCGCAGCCGGCGCTGCAGCATGGAAATAGAGGCGTTCCGGGTCTCGGCCACCAGTTCCACCGCGTCGGCGTATTTTTCGTCCTTATCGCCGTTTTCGGCGATCTCTTCTTCGTGCTCCTTCAAATCCGTAATCCCGGCTTCATACTCCGGCGCGGCCTGGGCCTTCAAGTATTCCGTGACCCGGGCCACTTCCTCGTCGGACACATAGGGGCCATGGATGCGCTTCAGGCGCGAGGTGCCCGGCGGCATGAACAGGAGGTCCCCCATGCCCAGGAGGCGCTCGGCCCCCATGGCGTCCAGGATGACCCTGGAGTCCATCCGGGCCGAGACCTGGTAAGAGATCCGGGTGGGAAAATTGGCTTTGATCAGACCGGTGATGACGTCCACGGAGGGCCGCTGGGTGGCCACGATCAGGTGGATTCCCGAGGCCCGGGCCTTCTGGGCCAGCCGGATCAGATATTCTTCCGTGTCCCGGGATGACACCAGCATCAGATCCGCCAATTCATCAATGACGATAACCAGATATGGCAAGGAGCGGGGCAGGATGCCTTCCTCGATGCGGGGGTCCGGCTTCTTGAGCCCGGCCTTCTGGTTGTAGCCCTCGATGTTGCGCACGCTCAGATCGCTCAGCAGGGCGTAGCGCCGCTCCATCTCCCCCACGGCCCAATGCAGGGCGATGGTGGCCTCCTTGGGGTTGAACACCACCGGGTGGAGCAGATGGGGAATGCGCTCGTACATGGAGAGCTCGATGCGCTTGGGGTCCACCAGCAGGAACCGCACCTCCGCCGGCGTGGCCTTATAGAGGATGCTCAGGATCATGGCGTTGAGACCCACGCTCTTGCCGCTGCCGGTGGCCCCGGCGATGAGCAGATGGGGCATCTTGGCCAGATCGGTGACCACCGGGGTGCCCATGATATCTTTGCCCAGGGCCAGGGAGCAGGGAGAGTGGATTTCTGGTAGGCGCGTCCGCCAGGATCTCCCGCAGGGCCACCACCTGGCGCTTGGGGTTGGGGACCTCGATGCCCAGGACCCCTTTGCCCGGCACCGGGGCGACGATGCGGATGGACAGGGCCTTGAGGGCCAGGGCCAGGTCGTCGGCCAGCCCGGTGATCTTGCTGATCTTGACCCCCAGGGCCGGTTCGTACTCAAAGCGGCTGACCACCGGGCCGGTCATGATGGCGGTCACCCGGCCATCCACCCCGAAATGGCGCAGGGTGTCTTCCAGCTTCTGCGCCTGGGCCAGCATGGCGTCTTCCTGCACCTGATGGTTCCAGGGCGGCGAGGGGTCCAGGAGGTCCAGCGGCGGCAGGGTGAATTTGCCTGGCACCGGCGCCGGTTTCGGCTTGGCCGGTGCGGCCTCCAAAGACGCCTGCATGACGGGCGGCGGGGCGAGTTGGGCCTCCTCGGCGGGACCGCCGTTGACGTTGATCATCGGGCCCTGGGGTTTGGCCCGGCGGGGGCGGGCCGGCCGCGGCGCTTCGACCCACTCATCCCGGCGCCATAATTGGCGCCAGACGCGGCCCACACCCTGGCCCAACCAGGAGAGCAGGCCCACGTAAGACAGCCGGGTCACCCCCATGAAGCTGATGAGCAGCAGCAGCACCAGGGCCAGGGCGGCGCCAGCGGGGTTGAGACTGGAGCGCAGCAGCCAGGCGAGGTTTTTTCCCAGGCCACCACCGCTGTAAAGCAAATCGCGGCCCCAGGACACGGTCGGCCGGCCCAAGGCCAGCAGCCCCGCCGTAGCCAGGAGTACGCCCAGGGCCGCGGCCGCCTGGAGCCAATTCAGGTCCTCCAGGCCGCGGCGGTGCGCCTGCCAGGCCAGACCCAGGAGCGCCAGCGGCACCCAGAACGCGGCCAGTCCCAAGCCCCAAATAAAGTAGGCCGCCACCAAAGCCCCGGCCTTGCCGCCGGCGTTTTTCGGTACCCCGGCGAAATTCAAGGTGGTCAAAATCCCCTGCGGGTCGCTGAGGGCATAGCTCGCCAGGGCCAGGAAGAGAAATCCCGCCAGGCCCAACAGCAGCAGGGCGGTCATCTCCTGGCCCAACCGGTGCTGCCAGGTGGGCAACATCGGGGGTGGCGCCGCGGCGGGCTTGGGCTTCCGGGGACTGCTTTTTTTCGGGGCGTTATTTTTGGCCATGTATTATTCTTGGTGCTCTCTTGCCAACCTTAGTCCATGATTATGGAGAGCCCTCTCCCAGCCTTCTCCCCCCGACGGGGAAAAAGCAGCGTTACCGCAGCGCCTTCTTTATCCCCTCTCCCCCAATGGGGGAGAGGGTTAGGGTGAGGGGGAAGTAATCTACCTTCGCTCCCATTAATCAATACGCTGCCGATACCGATCAATGAACCACTTACTTAGTGACCTTGGTGGTTAAAAGATTTACCACCAAGACCCCCGGAACACCAGGAACATTTTAATCCTGCTCCAGGGCCCCCACCCTGGCCGATGTCGTCAGGGCGGCGGTGGCGGCCAGCCGCCGCCGGGAAGTGACCCCGGTCAGGCTGGGCAGGATGTAAGCCAGGTCCGCCTCCGAAATGCTCAACTGCTGAAAGACCTCGATGCCCGCCTCCTTCACCGCCTTCTCCCAGAAGGCGTCCCGGGCCCCGTCCATGGATTCATAGGCCAGCTCGAAATAGACCTGCTTGATCTGGGCCGTGGCCAGGAGCTTGAGGCAGACGAAGCAGGGCTGCAGGGTGACGTAGAGCGCCGCGCCCTTGATGGCCACGCCGTAGCGGGCCGCCTGGGCGATGGCGTTGGCCTCGGCGTGGGAGGCCCGGCAGTAGTTGTATTTGTCCACGTCGGCGATCTTTAAAGCCCGGCGGTGGCAATAGGGCGTGCCGTCGTCCATGGTCTCGTCGATGCAGTGGGGCGCCCCCGGCATGGAGCCGTTGTAGCCGGTGGCCAGGATCTGCCGGTCCTTGACCAGCACCGCCCCGGTGGGCCGGCTGTTGCAGGTGCTCCGCGTGCTCACCAGCTTGGCGATGAGCAGGAAGTATTCATCCCAGGAAGGTCGCATAAGTCCCCATTATATTTTATTTCATTTTAAAAAGACTCCACATCGACAGCCAATATGAAGAGGAACTATAGGATACTGATTTTGGGAATAACTTTTTTTAGACATTTTTTGGCAAAATTTAAAGGTTACTCCATCATTGGCAGGAGATATCCTCCACCCTGAGATATTTGATACGCCCCTGCTTTGCGACTTATGGAGGGAGGCCCATCCCCCCATTACATATGTATGTGCAATTAGCTCAGCTATTTCTTGAAAATACTCGTAAACTTCTAATATTTTATCGCAGGTAATAGATGCCAATTCTGAAGGAATTGGCATTAATTGGTAATAAGTTTGTGAATTAAATAATTTAATCAGTTTATTATATGGATCAGTTAATTGTAATATAAAATTAATAGAATCTTGTTTACGCTTGAATGGTTTTTGAATTATGGTAGATAATGAATCATTAATTTCTTTTAATTTTACATTTTGTAAAAGAATATGTATTTCAATTTTCTCATTCTTTATAGCCAGCCCACAATTGACAAGTTTATCATAATGTAACTTTTTATCATCTTCGGCCTTCAATACATATATCTTATTTATCTTCTTATTGTTATTTAAATAAAATGATAAATTGTCATAACCATAATAATTAGTTATATTCTTAACAATAGATACATCATTTTCTGTTACGCTGAATAGGGTTAAAAAGTCACAATATGGCTGTTTGTCAATTATTTCCAGAGCTTCATCTCTAAATTCATCCAATAATTCTTCTTTCCCTTCCTCAGTTGCATGTTCCCATTTATCTGATGATAATATAAGATTATCAATTTTCTTGAGGTACTTGGTTTTATATTCATTAACATAATCTTCTATCTCCTTACAATAAAACCCAGGAGTCGTAATAAGTTGTAATATGGAATTAGAAATATTCCTAAAAGTCCCTGATGAATAATGATTATCAAGTAGCCTTTTTAATTTCTGGACTTTAACTTCATCGAGCCCATAAATTATCAATGGAAAAGTGCTCTTAGGGTTTAAAATCCAGCCTCCATCACCAGATTGTTTAATATGGCCAGTATCAGGAGTCAAATCATTGTTGCTATTTTCTTTGATTACTATATTCTTTTTTGATTTTACTGACTTAATTGTTGGCTTATATTTAAATAATGAAGAAAAAATCTTAAAAATAATTAAAAATAAACCAATAATTAGACTTATTATTAATTTTATCAAATTTGAAATTAATTTATCCATTTGAATAATAACCTTTTAATTGAAAATAGCAAATAAATATGCGTATCTGGATAGATGCCATAATAACATCGCTAATATCAATCATTAATGACTTATATCATATTCTTGGTTCTTAGCACTATTTCTTAAAAAATCCATAACCGCCTCCCTGGTGGCCAGCGGTTCCTCTTCCAGGGGCATATGGCCGCAGTGGGGAATGACGACCAGTTGCGAGTCCGGGATGTCCCGCTTGAAGTTCAGGCCGACCTTTAGCGGCACCACTTCATCCTCCCGGCCCCAGATAATCAACACCGGCGCCTGGATGGTCCGGTATTGGGCAATGAGGGCGTCGATGTCTTGCGGCACCAGTTGTTTGGCGGTCTGGCTCACGGCCGCCGCCGCGCCCGGCAGGCTACCGAAATAGGCGTAGGTGTCGATCTGCGCTTCGGTCACCGCGTCTTTGTTATAATAGCACTTTTTCAGGACCAGGGCGGCGGCGAAGCGGGGCGGCACCGCCTGGCTGAGCACGGCGCTGAGCCCGGGAACCTTGGCCAGGGCGATGAATTTGGGCATTTTCTGCGGGTAGCCGGCGCTGTCGATGAGCACCAGCTTCTGGATGCGGCCGGGGTCGGTCTCCCGCAGCTTCAGATAGGTCATCAGGGTCACGGCGCCGCCCATGGAGTGGCCCATGATCACCAGGTCGTGCAGGTCCTGGCGGTGGATGAAGTCGGCGACTATATCGGCCTGGTCGCGGACCGCGTAATGGCCGTCGGCGGGCTTGTCCGAGAAGCCGAAGCCCTTGAGGTCGAGGGTGAAGACCCGATGCTGCGCCGCCAGGGCGGGAATCAGGTGCCGCCAGCTATAGGCGCAGGCCCCGAAGCCGTGCAACAGGATGATGGGCGGCCCCTGGCCCGCCTCGTAATAATTAATCTTGACCCCGTGGTAGTCAAAAGTCTGCTGCACTCCCCAGTCCTGGCTCAGGTTCGCCGGCGGCGCCGGGGCCTGGTGGCAGCCCAGGGCTAAGAAGAAAATTAGGCAAGGAAGCAAGAGTAACTTAATTAACTGCAATTTTTAAAGCCTCTTCTTTGGTAGGACAGGCGTCTCGCCTGTCCCCCTCACCCTTTTTCGTCTAGCCAAGGGTAATCTTCAGGACATTCCGCCAAGCCGCCTTTGACGGGATTATTTCTAATATAGTTCCATTTTTCGAGAAATTCGCCTTCATCCCGCACAATGCGATCATACCTTTCTATCTGCCAAATCGAGCCGGTGTCACCCCGGCGGCGGTTAATCTGATGACTGCTGAAGCTCTTGATACTATGCAGGATTTCTCCTAAATCGACCGCTCCACCTTCGGGGTGCCCGGCAGATTGTACCAAACAGTGGATATGATCGGGCAAGACTACCGCGGCGTAGACCACCCATTTGCGTCCATCCCAATGTCTTATGGCACCTAAGGCAATATCTCGCTCTTCGGGAGATAAGGTCTGGCCCTCGCGGCAGCGCCAGGTGATGAAATAGACCTGGCCTGGTTCCTGCCAATGAGGCAACTTTCTCCTGGTAATTTGAAAAGACTGCACAGGCGAGACGCCTGTGCTACCAGGTTTGGTTTCTTTTTTGAGGAATTTCCTCAGGCTGATTCCTCTCAATTCAATAACGGGAGAAAAAAATTTGCACTAATCGAATTATAAGGAATTCAATCACATGCTAACAAACTCCCGGCCTTAAATCAATAACTAACGGAGATGTTTCACCTTCCCGGTTAAGCGACCCCGGCTCCACCAGCTTGACTTGCGGCGAGACCCCGATGCCCTGGGCCAGCTTGTGGGTCAGTTGCTGCAAAAATTCCCGCTGCACCGTCATCTTGTCGAAGAAGAGGCCTTCCTGCACCTCGAGCCTGACCTCCAGATAGTCCAGGTGGCCGGCGCGGCCCAGCACCAGTTGATAGGCGGGCTCCTTGCCCAGGATCGTCTCCAGGATTTGGCCCACCCGGTTGGGAAAGATGTTGATGCCCTTGACAATGACCACTTCATCGCAGCGCCCAATGATGCGGCTCATGCGGGCCAGGGTGCGGCCGCAGGGGCAGGGGGCGTAGTCCAGGCGCACCAGGTCGCCGGTGCGGAAACGCACCAGGGGCGTGGCCTCCCGGGTGAGGGTGGTGAGTACCAGTTCGCCCAGCTCGCCGGGGGGCAGCAGGGCGCCGCTTCGGGGGTCGATGACCTCGGGGAAGAAGTGGTCTTCGTTGAGGTGCATGCCCGGCAATAGGCGTCCGGCGCACTCCCCGGCCACGCCCGGGGCCCAGGGCTTCGGAGAGGGCGTAATTCTCCAGGGCGGTGAGGTAGAGGCGGGACTCGATTTCGGCGCGCTCGGCTTCGGTCCAGGGCTCCCCGGCCAGGAGGGCCAGCTTCAGGTGCAGGTCCTTGGGGTCCAGCCCCTGGGCCGCCATCTGGTCGGCCAGCACCAGGGCGTAGGACGGGGTGGAGATCAACACGGTGGTGCGGTAGTCCCGCATCACCTGGACCTGGCGGGCGGTGCCGCCGGGACCGGTGGGGATTACCGAGGCCCCCAGGTATTCGACGCCGTAATGGAGGCCGAAGGCGCTGGTGAGCAGGCCGTAGCTCAGGGTCACCTGGACCACGTCGTCCCGGTCCACCCCGGCGGCGGTGAGCACCCGGGCCGCCAGTCTGGCCCAGTGCCGCAGGTCCCGGGCGGTGTAGCCCATGACGATGGGGTTGCCGGGGCTGCCGGTGGAGGAGTGGATGCGCACCACCTCCCTGAGAGGCACCGCGAACATCTCGTAAGGGTAAGCCCGGGCCAGGTCGTGGCGGGTAGTAAAGGGGAGCCGGGCCAGGTCCTCCAGGGACTGGCAATCCTCGGGCAGGAAACCGAGCTCGTCGAACTTCTTTTTATAGAACTTGACGTTCTTATAAACCCGGGTAAGGGTGGCCTGGAGACGCTCCAATTGCAACTGGGCCAATTCCCCACGCTCCATCTGCTCCGCATCTTGATCGAAGATTGCCATTCTAAAACCCCGTTTTCGGTTTTCGGTAAATTGCTTCGCTTCGCCTTCACCGCCCATGACAATCTGTCTTTACTGCTTACTGCTCACCGCTCACTGCTTACTCCTCTTCCCGGCCCAGATATGCCTCAATGACCCGGGGATCTTTCCGAATCTCCCGGGGTGAGCCGGCGGCGATGACTTCGCCGTGGTCCAGGACCACGATGCGGTCGCAGAGGCCCATGACCAGAGTCATGTCGTGTTCGATGACCAGCAGGGTGATGTCCAGGCGCCGCAACTCCGCCATCAGGCCCATGAGGTCCTCGGTTTCCCGGGGGTTGAGGCCGGCCGCGGGCTCATCCAGCAGGAGCAATTGCGGCCCGAGGGCCAGGGCCCGGCCGATCTCCAGGCGGCGCTGTTCGCCGTAGGCCAGGGACTCGGCGGGCAGATCGCCCTTGCCTGCCAACCCCACCAGTTGGAGCAATTCCAGGGCGCGGGTTGTGGCCCTGGCCTCGGCCCGCTTCACCTTGGGCAGAGGCAAAAGGGCCTCCAGGAGACCAACCTCCTGGCCCAGGTGGTTGCCGGTGAGGACATTGTCCAGCACCGTCATGCCCCCAAAGAGCTGGATATTCTGGAAGGTCCGGCCCAGGCCCCGGGCGGCCCGGCGATACGGCGGCAGACCCACCAGTTCCCGGCCGGACATGCGGATGCTGCCGGCGGTGGGCGGGATCAGGCCGTTGATCAGATTGAAGCAGGTGGTCTTGCCGGCGCCGTTGGGACCGATGAGACCCAGAATCTCCCCCGGCTCCACGGTAAAAGAGACGCGGTTCACGGCCTGAACCCCGCCGAAATTCTTAGTCAGGTTATCAATTGCTAATAGACTCATCCAGTTACCAAGAAATGCCACCGTAGGGGCGAACCTGGTGTTCGCCCTGGTATTTTAAACCGCAGGGCGAATACCAGATTCGCCCCTACGACTACTGACAGCTGCTTTTATTCCCAAACCTCGCGGTATCCCTTCCCCAGATAGGCCCGCTGGACCTCCGGGTCTTCCCGGAGTTCGGCGGCGGCGCCGTCCAGGATGATGCGGCCGGTCTCGAGGACGTAGCCCCGGTCGGCCACCTTCAGGGCGGCCCGGGCATTCTGTTCCACCAGCAGGATGGTGGTGCCGGCCTGCTTCAGTTCCGTCAGGATCGCGTAGACCTGGGTCACCATCAAGGGCGAGAGACCCATGGAGGGCTCGTCCAGCATCAGGAGGCGGGGCCGGGCCATGAGGGCCCGGCCGATGGCCAGGATCTGCTGCTCGCCGCCGCTCAGGGTCCCGGCCGCCTGCTGCGCCCGGGTTTGCAGGATGGGGAAGCGCTGGCGCAGGTCCTCCAGGTCCCGGCGCACCTGGCCTTGGTCCGCGGCGGTGATAGGCCCCCAACTCCAGGTTGGCGGTGACGCTCAGGGTCTTGAAAACCCGGCGGCCTTCCGGCACCAGGGAGAGACCCAGGGTGACGATCTGCTCGGCCGCCATCCGGGTCAGGTCAACGCCGGCGAATTCAATGGCCCCCTTCCGGGCCCGCAGCAGGCCGGAGATGGTGCGCAGGGTGGTGCTCTTGCCGGCGCCGTTGCCGCCGATGAGAGTTACCACCTCGCCTTCCCGGACGTGGAGGGAGATGCCCTTGAGCACCGGCAAGCGGCCATACCCGGCCTGGAGGCTTTTTAGTTTAAGCATGGTCAGTAGTCAGTAGCCAGTAGCCAGTAAAACCAAGATAACTGGGAACTAGCGAACTGGGAACTCCTCACCCTTCTCTCTGCAAAAACTTCAAACTCAGCTTGCCCCGCCCCAATAAACCTTCGGGCCGCAGAATGAGCAGGCCCACCAGCAGGGCGCCGTAGACCAGGTCCTGGTAGGATTGAAACTCCCGGAGCACCTCCGGCAAGGCCGTCAGGAGCAGCGCGCCCACCACCGACCCCGGCAGGGAGCCCATGCCGCCCAGCACCACCATGGCCAGGATCAGGATAGAGGTGTGCAGTCCGAACGTCTCGGGGTTGATGAAGGTGATGTAATGGGCGTAGAGCGAGCCGGCCAGGCCGGCCAGGGCCGCGGCCAGGGTGAAGATCATCACTTTATAGGCGGGGGTGTTGATCCCCATGACCTGGGCGGTGATCTCATGGTCCCGGATGGCCCGCAGAGCCCGGCCGTGATAGGAGCCGACCAGGCGCCAGGTCAGCGTCAGGACCAGGGCCACGGCCACGGCCACGATCAGCAGATAGAGGCCGGCAGGACCAAAGCTCCGGCCGAACAGGGCAGGGGAGGGGATGCCCGGCAGGCCGTCCGGCCCCCCGGTGATCTCCAGGTTTAGAAACACCAGGTCCATGATCACCCCGAAGCCCAGGGTGACGATGGCCAGGTAATCCTCCTTCAGCCGCAAGGTGGGGAGACCCAGGGCCATGCCGCAGCCACCCGCCACCAGCATGGCGCTCAGGGCCGCCAGGGGAAAAGGGAAGTGCCAGTTCAGGGCTACCAGGGCGGAGGCATAGGCGCCGATGCCATAGAAAGCGGCGTGCCCCAGGGAAACCTGGCCGGCGTAGCCGATGATCAGATTGAGACTCAGCGTCAGGATGATGTAGATCCCCGCCAGGACGGCCAGATGCAAGAGGTACGCAGTCATCAGTCCCCCCGGCCTCTCAGGATGCCCTGGGGCCTCAGGAGCAGCACCAGGATGAGGATGGCGAAGGCGATGGCGTCCTTGTAGGCCGAGGAGAGATAGGCGGCGCCCAGACTCTCGGCCACCCCCAGGAGCAGCCCGCCCAGGATGGCCCCGGGGATGTTGCCCACTCCCCCCAGGACGGCGGCGCTGAAGGCCTTGAGGCCCGGCAGCAGGCCCATGCGGGGGTAGGTGGCGTTGTAATAGATGGCCATCATAATGCCGGCGGCGCCGCTCAGGGAAGAGCCGATCAGGAAGGTCAGGGCCACCATGCGATCCACCTTGATGCCCATGAGGCGGGCGGTGTCCCGGTCCAGGGCGCAGGCCACGATGGCCTTGCCGTAACGGGTATAGCGCACGAAGGCCATCAACAGGCCCATTAATCCCAGGGCCGCGGCCAGGATGGCCACCTGGATGGTGGATACCTGCACGCCGGCAATCTGGATGGTGCTGAAGGTGAACTGGATGGGAAAGGGCCGGTCGTTGGGGCCGAACAGCAGCCGGGCCAGGCTCTGCAGGAAGATGGAGGCGCCAATGGCGCTGATCAGGGGCACCAGGGGATGGGTCCCCCTGAGAGGCCTGAAGGCCACCCGCTCCAAGACTACGCCCAAAATGCCGGCGGCTGCCATGCCCGCGGCAAAGGCCAGAATAAAATTGACCTGGCCGGTGGTCAGGAGCAGCACCGTGATAAAGGCCCCGAACATGTAAATCTCACCCTGGGCGAAGTTGATCAGGCCCAGGATGCCGTAAATCATGGTGTAGCCCAGGGCGATGAGGGCGTAAACGCTGCCGGTGGTGAGGCCGTTGAGTAGTTGTTGGAGAAACATCGAAATTAAGCAGGTTCCCGAAGCTGCATTATAAGTTATCCGCTGCCAACGGCTGAAGCCTTTTCACCATATCATCATTGCCCCTCAAGAAACAATGGCATTGCGCCGCGGCCACGACAAAAAGAGGCGGAGGGGCCGGGGCAAGACTTAAATGGGGGCCAGGCTGCGGCTGCCGGAAAGGGGGCGCTGCGGCAATAAAAAAAGGCGGCCCGGAGGCCGCCTTAGGTAAATTCCCGTCCAGGTTAGAAGTGGTAGGCTACCCGGGTCAGGACGCTATACGAGTTTATATTCGCATCGATTGAAACCTTTTCGTTTGGAAGCGAAAAGTCCCAAGAGGGCGTAAAGTAACGATAACGGAACGCCAGGTCGAGGGAAACGTTCGGCAAAGCCATGAAACGGATGCCAGCCTCGGCGACCAGGGCCACATTCGACGTGGTCTTAGACGCGAAATCCTTGACATCAATCCCGGTCCACACGACGGCGGGGCCGACCCCGACATAGGGATGCAGCCGGCCGGACGGCACCTCGGAATCCGGGAAGAAGCCATAATGGCCATAGAACAAAAAGGTCAGGGCGGACACATAACCATTGCTCTGGCTCCCCTGTTCTAAGAACTGTGCGTTGCCGTTTACAGCTACTCCATTGACGCTAGCCGAGAGAAATTGGCTGCGGATGACCGCTCGGTTGTAAGTGTAATCCACGGCAAAGCCGAAGTACTTCATCCAGTCGGGATAGGCATATCCCGCGAACCCGGCGTTGACAAAGTCGTAGCCCACGGTGAGGCCGCCGATCACGGAAGGTTCGATGTTTGCGCCTTTGAACTTGATGGAGTCGCTGAAACCTGGGCCCGAATCAGTTAACTTCACATCATTGCTGCCAATGAAATTCGCGCCAAGTTCACCCCCCACCCACATGGCCGACTGGGCTGCGCCTGGCAGGGCCACCACCGCGGCCACCAATAACACCATCGCAAGTACGTAAATCTTTTTCACAATTTTCCCCCCTTATTCATTGGTTGAAAAGTTATTCGGGCTATCCCCAAATGCCCCCTTTTCTCCTCCTTTCTAACGGGGTGTACGCATTCTCTCCCACATTAAAAAGTTCAGCCTATTTTAAGTCCGCCGGGAATTTTTTGTCAAGCTAAATATTTAAATAATTTTTCCCAGGACTCAATTTCCCGGCAATAAAAAAAGGCGGCCCGCAGGCCGCCGTTAACTCAGCAGTAGTATAGATTAGAAGTGGTACGCCACGCCCACCTGGCCGCTGAACAGGTTGTAAGTGGGGTTCAAGGTGAATTTGGCTATGGAGTTGTCCCCTGCGACCAAACCCGTGTAACTAAAGCTGGGTTGGGCGTAGCGGTATTTGAAGGAGATGTCGATGGAGACATTCTTCAGACACATATACCGAATGCCGGCATCCACCGCCAGGCAGATGTTGGTGGAGGATTGGCTGCCCGGGCTATTCGTGAGGACGAAACCGGTTGGGTTTCCAGTGGTTAAACCAATCTCATCAGCCAGGACCTTCGGCTGCAGGGAGCTGAACATAATGGCCGGGCCCACGGCCACATAGGGCTGCAGGCGGCCAAAGGGCACTTCCGAATCCGGGAGGAAGCCGTAACGACCGGCAAACATGAAGGCCCACGTGGCCACCATGCCATCAGCTCGGAATTGGCCCCGAATGCCGGCAAACGGTGATGTACTACCTACCGGAGTGAAGTCGAAGCCGGTAGCCTTCTGATCGCGCATAGTCAGGGTCTGGTAGCTGAAATCGGTGTAAAACCCGAAGTACTTCGCCCAGTCAGGATAACCGCTCCAGCCGGCAACACCCTCTTTGACGAACCAGGTGCCGATCTTGACGCCGCCCAGTACCGTCACATCGCTTTTGCCCGGGGTATTTAGGTCATACCTGAAGGGTCCCGTGCTACCGAGACTGGGGACTTCTTTGATTGAGGTCCCCATGTTCATATTTTCGGCCTGAGCCGCCCCGAGGTAGCCTTCCACGTACATCTCGGCGCTCGCCACTCCCACGAACAGGAAGGCCGCGGCCAGCGCTACTGCCAAAACACCAATTTTCTTCATTTGGTATCCCCCCCCCTTAATCATTAGCTTGAAAATTTTTGGGCATACCCCTATACCCATTTCCCCTTTTTCAAAACACCTATTTCAGACAAAATAGCGATGAAAACCTCCTTATGTCAAGCAATATTTAAACAACTGGACACAAGATTGAAGACTGATTAGAGGGTCAGTGCCACCCAGGTGGCCAGGGCCAGACCCAGCCCCACCAGGCCGTTGAGGGTGAAGAAGGCGGGCGGCGGACGCAGGGGTTCCCGGCGGGACATGAGGACGTGCTGGGTGAGCAGGATCAGGGAACTGCACAGTACCGCCGCGGCGTAGATGGTCCCCAGGTGCGCCAGGAGGCCGGTGAGGGCGAAGAGGGCGGCCGCAGCCAGATGAAAGACCGTCGCCAGACGGCGGGCCTTGGTGGCGCCTATCCGGGCCGGCAGGGAGAAGAGGCCCATGCTCCGGTCGAATTCCTCGTCCTGGAGGGAGTAAAGGACGTCGAAGCCCGCCACCCAAAAGACCACGGCCAGGCCGAGAACCAGGACCGCGGCGCCCAGGTCGCCCCGGACCGCCAGCCAACCGGCCACCGGGGCGATGCCCAGGCTCAGGCCCAGCACCAGGTGGGAGAGGGAGGTAAAGCGCTTGGTCAGGGAGTATCCCAGGATCACCATCAGGGCCAGGGGTGACAGGAGAAAACAGACCCGGTTGAGCTGCGCCGCGGCTCCCATAAAAATCGCCGCACTGACGGCGGTCAGGAGAAAGGTGCCGCGGCGGCTGACGCGGCCGGCGGGCAAGGCCCGGTCTGCGGTACGGGGATTGAGGGCGTCAAACGGGGCGTCCGCCAGCCGGTTGAAGGCCATGGCGGCCGAGCGCGCTCCCACCATGGCCACCAGGATAAAGAAGATGGTCCGGCCGTCAGGCAGGCCCCGGGCCGCCAGCAGGGCCCCCATAAAGGCAAAGGGCAGGGCCAGGACGCTGTGGCCGACCTTGATCATCTCCAGCAATTCCCAGATATTTTGCCAAACGCGTTGCATAGGTATTCCAAAAAAGGACTCAAAGTTGGGGTAATAGGGAAATGGCTAAGAACTCCAAAAGAGGCCTGGCTTTACCGTTTTACCTTTTAACCCTTTCCCCCGGCATTTTCTCCCCACCGCGGCCCCAGTTGATGCTCCAGGCCCAGATGGTCCAGGATGCGCCCGGCGAAATGCCGGGCCAGTTCAACCAGGCCGGCGGGCTGCTGGTAAAATCCCGGACAGGCCGGCATGACCGTGGCCCCGGCCTCGGCCACCCGAACCAGGTTCTTCAAATGAATGAGGGAGAGCGGCGTCTCCCGCACCACCAGGATCAGAGGCCGCCGCTCCTTCAGAAAAACTTCTCCGGCCCGGTGGATCAGGTTGCGGCCGGCTCCCTGGGCGATGGCTCCCAGACTCCCCATGGAGCAGGGTACAATCACCATGGCCCGGGCCCGAAACGAGCCGCTGGCCATGGGCGCGGTAAAGTCGTCCACCCGGTGCCAGACGGCCCCGGCGGCTAATTGCGTCGGGCTCAGGCCCAACTCCAGGTCCAGCACCTGCTCCCCTGCCGCCGAAATGATGGCATGCAGCTCCAGGTCCGGCCGGTCGGCGAAATAGGCCAGCAACTCCCGGGCATAGAGCATCCCTGACGCCCCGGTGATGGCAATGACATAACTCTTCATCTTGCGCCTTTGCGCCGTTGCGTCTTTGCGTGAGATATCTTCACTTTCACTTCAGTCCCAGTTTGGGCCACAGTTCGTCCACCTTCCTTTTAACTTCCGGGTCCATGTCGATCACCTTGGGCCAGGGGCGGGTGAAACCCTCCTCCGGCCACTTGCGGGTGGCGTCGATGCCCATCTTGGAGCCGTAGTGGAGCAGGGGCGCGGCATGGTCCAGGGCGTCCACCGGCCCTTCCGAGAAGACCACGTCCCGTTTGGGGTCGACGTTGTTCCCCAGACGCCACAACACCTGGCCGATATCCTGGACATCCACCTCCTTGTCGAAGACCACGATGATCTTGGTGAACATCATCTGGCCCAGGCCCCAGAGGGCGTACATCACCTTGCGGGCGTGGCCGGGGTAGCGCTTGTCGATGGCGACGAAGGCCAGGTTGTGGAACACCCCCTCCACCGGCAGGTTCATGTCCACCAGCTCGGGCAGGGTCTTCTGAATCATGGGGAAAAAGATGCGTTCGGTGGCCTTGGCCATGAAACAGTCTTCCATGGGCGGCCGGCCCACGATGGTGGCGGGGTAGATCGCCTGCCGCCGCCGGGTGAGGGCGGTGAGGTGAAACACCGGATAGTCGTCGGCCAGGGAATAGTAACCGGTGTGGTCGCCGAACGGCCCTTCCACCCGGCGTTCCCCCGGGGCCACGAAGCCTTCCAGCACGATCTGCGATTCCGCCGGCACCTTCAGGGGCTGGCTGACGCAATCCACCAGTTCCACCGGCTCGTTCCGGAGGAACCCGGCGAACAGGATCTCGTCGATGTCCTCGGGCAGGGGCGCGGTGGCCGCGTAGGTCACTGCCGGATCGGCGCCGATGGCCACCGCCACGGGCAGATTCTCCTCCCGGGCCTCGCTCAAACGGTAGTGCTGGGCGCTGCCCTTGTGGGCGTGCCAGTGCATGCCGGTGGTCCGGGCGTCATAAACCTGGAGACGGTACATGCCGACGTTGCGCCGGCCGGTCTCGGGATGGTGGGTGAAGACCGCGGGCAGGGTGATGAAGGGGCCGCCGTCTTCCGGCCAGCAGGTCAGGACCGGGAGCTTCGCCAGGTCGATGTCGTCGCCGGTGAGCACCACTTCCTGGCACGGCCCCCGGGAGACCTCCTTGGGGAACATGCGGCCCAGCCGGGCCAGTTGGGGCAGGAGTTTCAGCTTCTTCCACAGGGTGTTGGCCTCCGCCTCCATGAAGCCCAGCAGCTCCCCGGCGATGTCGTCCAGGGAGTCCACCTCCAGGGCCATGCACATGCGCCGCATGGAGCCGAAGGCGTTCATCAAGACCGGCATGTCGTAGCCGGGGACATTCTCAAACAGCAACGCCGGGCCGTTCATCTTGCTGACCCGGTCGGTAATCTCGGTGATCTCCAGATACGGGCTCACCGGCTCTTGGATATGCACCAACTCCCCGGCCTTGTCCAGCCGGGCGACAAATTCCTGCAAATTACGATAACCCATGTTCTTCCTCAGTGAGCAGTGAGCCGTGAGCAGTAAGCAGTGAAAAGCCAGTTCCAAAAAACCAACTGCTGACTGCTGACTGCTTACTGCTCACTTCGAAAAATACTCCAGCCGCGGCTCCTCCGCCAGTTCTCCTTGCTCAGTCAGGTAACGAAAGAAAGTTTGCAAGCCTTGTTCGTGCTCGGGCCCCAAGGCGTAATCCAGTTGGTGGAAGTAAGCCAGCACCTGCTCCGGCGTCATCTTAAAGGAGGCCGCGGCCAGGCGGCTCAATTCCGGCAAGGCCCCCAGGCCCCAGGTCTTGGAGCGCAGCAGCAGCCGGTGCAAAGACCCGGTCTCCTCGGGCCGGGACTCGGCAAAGGCCCGGCGCACCGCCCAGACCCCGAAGACGAAGGGCAGGCCGGTGAGTTCCTGCCAGGCCGCGCCCAGGTCCAGTTCGAAGGGCATGGCCTGAGCCTGTTTCATGCATAAGGCCTCGTCGCCGATGGCCATAGCCGCATCCACATTGGCCAGCGGCCGCTTAGCCAGGGGACCTGCCTCATAGCGGGGCTTCACCTGAAAAAGCCTGGCCAGCAGCACCTTGACCAGGGCGGCGCCGCTGGCCGAGGCGGCGCTCACCCGGACGCTACGGCCCTCCAGTTCGCCGAACGGCACCCGGCTGAACAGCAAAACGCTGCCCACCGGACCCCGGGAACTGATGGAGAGGTCCGGCAGCAGCAGATAATCCTGGCAATTGCGGCCGTACTCCAGGGCGGAGATGGAGCCCAGGTCCATTTTGCCCCGGCGCATGGCGGCGTTGAGTTCGGCCGGGGTGCCCCGCACCAGCTGGAAGCCGTTCACCCCGAACCGGGATTCCATGGCGTAGTAGATGGGCAGGACATTCAGGTATGAAATTCGGCCTAGTCGGGCCTTGGCAAGCATCACAGCCTCCGAGCTTTTAATCTTTTACTAAAAACTAATAACTAATAACTAAAAACTGCCTTTAAGCCAGCCAGCGAAATTTCCCCTCCGACCCGGCAACGAAAAGCTCCCGCCAAAAATCGTCGGTGGCGCCGGTCAGCGGCACGAAGCCCAGGGCCGCCTGCTTGCCCGGTTCCAGGCTGCCCAGGTCCCGGTCCCGGCCCAGGGCTGCCGCGCCGTTCAGGGTCCCCAGGCGCAGCCACAGGTCGCCGGGGTAGGCGGGAAAGTTGCGGTGCAGCCAACGCATCTCGCCGAACAGGTTCAGGTCCCAGTTCCCTGCCAGGGAGTCGGTGCCCAGGGCCAGGTTGACCCCGGCCCGCAGCAACCGGTCCACCGGCGGCACGCCGGCCCCGGTGTAGCGGTTGGCCCGGGGGCAGAGCACCAGCCAGGTCCCGCTCCGGGCCAGCAGGCGGCAATCCGGCTCCTCCAGCCAGACGCCGTGCACCGCCAGGGTGCGGGGTCCCAGAAATTCCAGCTCGTGCAGATAGGCCGCCGGGCTCGGCCCCGGGGGCAAAAGTCTTCCAGCCAACGCCCTCGGCTCTTGAGCAACTCCCGAAAAAAACCGTTGCCTTTCGCCAAAAAATCCAGCTCCGCCCGGGACTCCGCCAGGTGCACCGTTTGCGGCCGGGAGTCATTGTTCCAGCGGTTGACGGCCTGGAACAGGGCGGCCGAAACGGAATAGGGGGCGTGGGCCGCCGCGGAAATGCACGGGTTTGCAGCGATGCCGGCCGCGCCGAAAAAATTGAAGGACTCGGCCAGGTCCAGCCGCTCCTTCAGGTTGAACCCCAGACATTCATAGAATAGGTGGTATGCCAGTGGGCTTTTTTCCAGGTGCGGCAGGGAGGCGCCGGTGTTGCTGACCTCGCCCACCAGGGCGGTGCCGCCGTGGCGCAGGGCCTTGATCCCCTCGACGATACCTTGTTCAACTGCCGCCGGGTCCAGGGCCTCCCGTTGGGCCAGGGCCGCCTGCAGCCAGTCTTCCCAGCGCTCCTGCGGCGGGATGCAACCGGCCAGGGCGGAAAACTCCAGATGGGCATGACAGTTGACCAGACCCGGCAGAATGGCGCCTTCGCCATGGTCGCAGATCAGCCCTTTGAAGCCCGGCAAGACCTCCCGGGCCGGGCCTACGGCCACGATTTTATGGCGCCACACTAACACCGCCCCATCCAGGATGGGGGGCTGATTCACCGGCAACACCCATTTGCTCAGGTGTGCGATCATGTCTCTTCCATTTTTGGTGGGGCAGGCCTCTGTGCCTGCCCATCGGTTCTCGTACCTCGGTCATCGCACCCAGTCTCGCCAGTCCGGGCCAAGATCGCCCCGGAGACGATAGCGCTCCAACAGCCGGGGGCAGGGGCATTGCCGCGCCGTGGCGGCCAGGACCGGCAGCATCCTCAGGATCAACTCCGGGAAGGCCGCTTCCACCGCCTGACTCTTATCGACTTCCTCCGGAGTGGCCAGGCCCTCGAACAGCACCCCGGGTTGGTAGGGCCGGTCCACCAGGCCTTCGGCATAATTCACCACGTAAGTGAGGCCCGACGTAACAGAATTCCAGCTCCCGGGCCAAAAAGACCTCCGGCGCCAGGGTCTGGCCCACCAGGTCGCCGCCCAGGAGGCGGAACTTGCGGATCTCCGCGGCCGTCTCCAGCCGCGGCCCGGTGGTGGCCACGTAGACCCCGTGGCTGTGGACCGTAAACGGCGCCCCGGCCAGGGCCTCCAACAGGGCTTCCCGGAGTTCCGGGCAGAACAACGGGATTGTGCCGGATGAAGCCCCAACCCACCCCGCTGAAAAAGGTCTGCGGCCCGCCCTGGCCTTCATCCAGGACATCGTGGGGCACCACCAGATCGCCGGGGGCCATCTCCTGCCGCAGCGACCCCGGGGCCACCCAGGCCAGGATTTTCGTCACCCCCAGGCCCTTCAGGGCATAGAGGTTGGCCCGGGGGTTGAGGAAGGGCGCCGAGAGGTCGTAGCCCGCCTCGCCGTGGCGGGAGAGGACCGCAAACTCCAGGCCCTGCATGCCGAAAGAAATGCACCGGCCGGCTGTCGCCATAGGGCGTGGCATAGACCTCGGTCTTCTCCGGCTTCAGGCCCGCGGCCTCGAAGGACTTATGCGCCCCAACCCGGGCAATGACGGCAATTTCCGGCTTCATCTTCATAGTGGCACTGGTCTCTGGCCGGTGAAGATACCGGCCTTAGCCACAGGCTTTAACCTGCGCCCAGTCTCCCTGAGCGGGCCAACCCGCTTACATCGAGGTTAGGAGACAAAGACGTTTGCAGTTGACTGACCACTGATCACTGCTTTTTGTCTCCTACTGATTACTGATTACTGGCCACTGGCCACTATGGTACGATGATCCCGCACCCGCGGCTCGTAGCCCGCCTGGCGGATAAGGCCCTCGATCTCTTCCCGCGGCAGCCGGAAGCCCACTCCGGTGGCGGCCACCACGTTTTCCTCCAGCATGGTGGAGCCGAAGTCGTCGGCCCCGAACTTCAGGGCGATCTGGGCCACCTTGCCGCCCTGGGTCACCCAGGATACCTGCACATGGGGCACGTTATCCAGCACCAGCCGGGAGATGGCCAGGGTGCGCAAATACTCCACTGCGCCCAGGGTTTCGCCGGACAGCGCGGTGCCGCCGGGCTGGAAGGTCCAGGGGATGAAGGCGGTGAAGCCGCCGGTCTCATCCTGCAACTCCCGGATATTCAGGAGGTGCTCGACTCGCTCGGCCCGCGTCTCCAGGTGCCCGAACATCATGGTGGCGCTGGTCTTCAGGCCCAGCCGGTGCGCCGAGCCCATAACCTCCAGCCAGCGGGCGCTGTTGCACTTCTGCGGAGAAATCTGCTGCCGCACCCGGTCCACCAGGATTTCGGCGCCGCCGCCGGGGATGGAGGAGAGCCCCGCCTCCATCAAGAGGCGGATGACTTCCCGGATGGTCAGGCTCCACTGGTCGGCCCAGAAAACCACCTCCGGCGGTGAAAAGCCGTGCACCGCCAGGCCGCGGGCGCGGATGCAGCCGATGAGCTTTTATAATAGTCCGGCCCCAGCTCGGGGTTGAGGCCGCCCTGGAGGAGAACGCCGCTGCCGCCGTGGTCTTTGAGTTCCTGGAGCTTGGCAGCAAGCTCATCCCAGCCCAGGACGTAGCCGCCTTCGGCCCCGGGCGGCCGGTAGAAGGCGCAGAAGCGGCAGCCGGAAACGCAAACGTTGGTGTAATTGATATTGCGGTCGATGACATAGGTGACCCGGGGCTCGGGGTTGAGCTTACGGCGCACCCCGTCGGCCGCGGCCCCCAGGGCCAGCAGGTCCGCGTCCCAAAGCCGGTTGGCTGCGTCCCGGTCGAGGCGGTGGCCGGAGAGCAAGGGGTCAGGGGTCAGGGGCCGGGGGCCGGTTTTAGAAAATGATTTTTTGGTCATAATATTTTCAGTGGTATTAAAATTAACCGCCTAAAATAGCTCCCTTCATCTGATCCATCAAAACTGATTTGAGTATTTCGAAAGAAAAAGCCTTAGTTTTCTCCCAGGTAATCTTTTTAGCTTTATTCCACCTGGTATCATCCCTTGAAGCCTCTAAAAACTCATGGCCAGTCCAAGTCAGACCTCTTATCATCCATTCATCAGGTTCTTCATACGCCTGAATACACTTACCCTCAATTATCCCAGCATCAAAGAGCAACCGGCAATGATAAGACACCTCATCTTCCGAATGACCGGGGAAGCTGAGGTTTAAATTATATGCATCCGATTCCGGGTAAGATTCTATTGCCAAGAGGATTTCTCTGATCAAGTCCATGTCCCGCTTCACTAAGAAACCTCCAAAACCACCCCTTTGGCAACTGGCCACTGAGCACTGATCACTGATTACTGATTACTGACTACTGGCCACTGACCACTGCATACAGCGTATCCCGCTCCACCGGCTCGCAGCCCGCCTCCCGGATCAAGGCCCGGAGCTGCTTCCGGGTAAGGCCCTGGGGGGTCTGGGCCCCGGCCATGTGGGTGATGCGCTCCTCCATCACCGTGCCGTCCACGTCGTCCACCCCGAAACAGAGCGAAATCTGGGCCATCTTCGGCCCCAGCATGATCCAAAAGGCCTTGATGTGGGGGATGTTGTCCAGCATCAGGCGGGAGACCGCCAGGGTCTTCAAATCGTCGATGGCGCTGGGGCCGGTGAGGTCGCTCAGGCCGGTGTTCTGGGGGTGGAAGGCCAGGGGGATGAAGGCCAGGAACCCTTGAGTCTCATCCTGCGCTTCCCGTAATCTGACCAGATGGTCCACCCTTTCCGCCAGGGTCTCCATATGGCCGTAAAGCATGGTGGCGTTGGAGTTCAACCCCAGGCGATGGGCGGCCTGGGCCACTCCCAGCCAGCCCTCGGGCGAGAGCTTCTCCGGGCAAAGCTGCTGGCGGACGCGGGGGCTGAAGACCTCGGCGCCGCCGCCGGGCAGGGACCCCAGGCCCGCCTCCTTCAGGGCCAGCAAGGTATCGGGGATACTCAGGCCGGCCTTCTCGGCCAGATGGGCGATTTCCACCGCGGTGAAGGCCTGGAGATGCACCTCCGGACGCAGTTTTTTGATGGACCGGAGCATGTCGAGATAAAAGGCGAAGGGCAGGTCCGGGTGGCAGCCGCCGACGATGTGGATCTCGGTGATGGGCTCATGGGCCCGCTCCTCCACCTTGCCCAGGATCTCGGCCAGGGACATCTCATAGGCCCCCGGCTCGCCGGCCTTCCGGCTGAAGGCGCAGAACTTGCACCCATTGATGCAGATATTGGAGTAGTTGATATGCTGGTTGTAGATATAGAAGGCCTGGCGGCCGTGCAGGCGCTCCCGCACCATCTGGGCCAGGGCCCCGACCCCCAGCAGATCGGCGCTCTGAAACAGCGCCAGGCCGTCTTCCCGGTCCAGACGAGTCCCCGCGGCCACCTTGGCATAGATGCTCTGCAGCCCGGGGTCCTGAAAATTGGGAAGCGCCATGCTCCACCCTCCTTTATGACCGAGTGGTCACAAAATGTCAAAAGATATCGTAGGGGCGAACCTTGTGTTCGCCCTACGCCGCCAGGCCATCCCGGAGGAGTTGCACCAGTTCATGAATCCGTTGGCGCACCACGTCCTCCGGCGCCTGATTGAGATTCAGGGTCACATCCAAGGCCGGCACGGCCACGGCCTGGAGAAAACGATCGAACAGGGCGTCCAGCAGAAACAGGACCGCGGCCTCCGGCACCGCGGGCCTGAGCTCCCCCCGGGACTTGGCCCGCCGCACCAGGGAGGCGAAGTATTCCACCGCATGGCGGCGTACCGTGGCCATGAGGTCCTCCCGGAACGGCACGTTTTTATCAAACTGGATCTTGAGATACAGGCCGTAGACCCGGGGATGCTCCCGCAGGAAGTGCACTCCGGCCAGCAGGGATTTCTCCAGGCGGTTGAAGAAACCTTCCTCCTGGGTCTCGTCCTTGACCAACGTGAGGGTGCGCCGCACCTGGTTCAGGGCGAACTGGAAGATGTGCCGGAAAATGCCTTCCTTATTGGGAAAATATTGATAGAGGGAGCCTTTGGCGATCCCGGCCTGGGCCACCAGGCGATTGAGCGAGGCGGCCTGGTAGCCCTGCTCGGCGAACTCCGCCAGGGCGGCGTCCAGGACGCGTTCCTGCTTGTCCGGCGGCAGTTGCCGGAAGGTGGACCGGGCGGCTTCTTCGGTGACCCACATGACCACCTGGTCATACCAAATTATTTCCCTTCCTGTCAAGTTTTAGTGAACGCATATTCTTGACATCCCCAACTCGAAAGCTGGAAAATGTAAGTTACTTGGCGTTCTGGATGATTTGGTGGTAGAATTGCAGGCTAAGGAAAGAAAATGGCAGCGAAGCTAACCTTTAAGTATGATCGCGAGGCGGACATCCTGCACATCGATAAACGTCCACCTTACCAGGAACAAGATTCCGAGGAACTGGGGGATGATATTATCGCCAGGCTCAATCCTGAAACGGGTGAAGTGGAAAATCTTGAAGTGCTGTTCTTTTCCACCCGATTGTTGCGCCAAGACCTCTTTGAACTGCCGATAGAGGCGGATTTGCGTCTCGCAGCCACGGGGATTTGATCGCCTCTCTCATAAGAATCTTCACTTTCCACAGGAACCAACATGCCCGAGATTCTCGACAAAGTCTACGATCCCCAGCGGATCGAGGCGAAGTGGTATAAATATTGGGAGGAGCAGGGCCTCTTTAGGGCCAGGGCCGACGGCAGCAAGCCGCCCTATTGCATCGTCATCCCGCCCCCCAACGTCACCGGCGTCCTGCACATGGGCCACGCCCTGAACAACACCCTCCAGGACATCCTGGTCCGCGTCCAAGCGCATGCAGGGCTTCGACGCCCTGTGGATGCCGGGCACCGACCACGCCGGCATCGCCACCCAAAACGTGGTGGAGCGCAAATTGGCCGCCGAAGGCACCGACCGCCACGCCCTGGGCCGGGAGGCCTTCATCCAAGCGGGTCTGGCAGTGGAAGGCCAAGTCCGGCGGCCAGATCATCAACCAGCTGAAGCGCCTGGGCTGCTCCTGCGACTGGAGCCGGGAGCGCTTCACCCTGGACGCCGGGCTCTCCCGGGCGGTGCGCGAGGTTTTCGTTCGCCTCTATGAAGAGGGCTTGATCTATAAAGGCGATTACATCATCAACTGGTGCCCCCGCTGCCGCACGGCCCTGGCCGATCTCGAAGTGGAGCACGACCCCCACGACGGCCACCTCTACCATATCCGCTATCCTTTGGCGAACGGCGACGGCCACCTCACCGTGGCCACCACCCGGCCCGAGACCTTGCTGGGGGATACGGCCGTGGCAGTCAATCCCGAAGATAAGCGGTACAAAAAATTCCACGGCGCCACCCTGCGCCTGCCGGTCCTGGGCCGCGAGATCCCGGTGATCATCGATTCTTACGTCTCCCTGGAATTCGGCACCGGCGCCCTGAAGATCACCCCGGCCCACGACTTCAATGACTTCGAAGTGGCCCGGCGCCACGACCTCCCGGCCATCCAGGTCATTGACGAAGGTGGCAACATGACCAAAGAGGCCGGCCCCAAGTACGTGGGTATGGACCGCTTCGTCTGCCGGGAGCAGATCGTCAAGGACCTGAAAAAACTCGGCCTGCTGGACAAAGTGGAGCCCTACCAGGTGCCCGTGGGCCACTGCTACCGCTGCAAGGTCATCGTCGAGCCTCTGGTCTCCAAACAGTGGTTCGTGGCGGTCAAGACCCTGGCCGCGGCCGCCGTCGCCGCAGTGCAGGACGGCCGCACCAAACTCATCCCGGCCAACTGGGACAAGAGCTACTTCGACTGGATGAACAATATCCGGGACTGGTGCATCTCCCGCCAGATCTGGTGGGGCCACCGCATCCCGGCCTGGACCTGTCAGAGCTGCGGTGAGGTCGTGGTCAGCCGGGAAGACCCGACGCACTGCCCGAAATGCGGCGGCGTCGAGCTCCTCCAGGAGACCGACGTCCTGGACACCTGGTTCTCCTCGGCCCTGTGGCCCTTTTCCACCCTGGGCTGGCCGGATAAGACCCCGGAGCTCAAGCTCTTCTACCCCACCAGCGTCCTGGTCACCGCCTTCGACATCCTTTTTTTCTGGGTGGCCCGCATGATGATGATGGGGATTCACTTCATGGGTGGGGTGCCCTTCCGGGAGGTCTACATCCACGCCCTGGTGCGGGACGCCGAAGGCCACAAGATGAGCAAATCCAAGGGCAACGTCGTCGATCCCCTGGACCTGATGGACGAGTACGGCACCGACGCCTTCCGCTTCTCCCTGGCCGCCTTCGCCGCCATGGGCCGGGACGTGCGTCTCAACGAGGACCGCATCGCCGGCTACCGCAACTTCGCCAACAAGGTCTGGAACGCCTCCCGCTTCACCCTGATGAACCTGGAGGACTATAGTGGCACAGGCTTCCAGCCCGGTAGCGCAGGCTTCCAGCCTGTGGAGGGTTCCAGTGGCACAGGCTTCCAGCCTGTGGACGATCTGCCCCTGACCACCGTCGAGGCCTGGATTTTAAGCCGCCTGCAGCAGGTCAGCTCAAGAAGTGGCGGCCCGCCTGGACGCCTACGAGTTCGACCTGGCGGCCAACGCCCTCTACCAGTTCATCTGGCACGAGTTCTGCGACTGGTATCTGGAACTCATTAAGCCCCAACTTTACGATAAAGAAAATGTCGCGGCCCGCCGCCACTGCCAGGGCGTCCTGGTCGGCACCCTCAGCGCCATCCTGAGGCTGCTCCACCCCTTCATGCCCTTCATCACCGAAGAAATCTACCAGAAGCTGCCCGGGATTCAGGGCTCCATCATGGTGGCCCCGTACCCCGCAGCCGACGACGCCCTGCTCAACCCCGCGGCCGAAGCGGAACTGAACCTGCTGATGGACACCATCACCGCCATCCGCAATCTCCGGGGCGAAATGAACGTGCCCCCGGCCACTCAGGTGGACGTCTTCCTCCAGAGCCCCGGTATTCAGGTCATCGCGGCCCTGCAACGCCATAGCCAATCCCTCACCCTCCTGGCCAAGGTGAAGGAACTGACCTTCAACGCGGCCTCCGGCCCGCCCGCCGCCGCAGCCAAGGCCGTGGTCGACGCCGTCGAAATCTACCTCCCCCTGGCCGGCATCATCGACTTCTCCGAAGAGGAGCGCCGCCTCACCAAGGAGATCGACAAGCTGAGCAAAGACCTCTCCGGCGCCCAACGCAAACTGACCAACGAAGACTTCCTGGCCAAAGCGCCCGCTGAAGTGGTGGCCAAAGAAAAAGACAAGGTCCAGGGCTGGACCGAAAAACTCACCAAACTCAAAAACCACCGGGAACGCATCAAAGAACTGATGGGGTGAGATTATGTAGAACAGGCGCCCTCACCTGTTCTTTTGGGGGACCGATGGCTAAGAAATTTGTGGGGGAAGGGCCAGGGATTTCATCCCTGCCCTCCCCCCACACCCCCCTCCCAACCCGTATAGGGAGGGGTTAAGCCGGGACCTCGTGGCGCAGGCGTCTCGCCTGCGCCGATGAGCAAGGTTGGTAATGTCGGATTTAGGATGTCTTGAATGGCAGGAAGTGAACATGAAAGAAAAAAGGCTTAACTCTTGGGAAGATTTCGAAACAGAAGTTGCTGTAATTTTTGCAGACCTTGAAAAGAAGAGAAATGAAACTCCTAATTATGTTTCATCTCCTCTGTTCCGCGGACATGCTAAAGAGTCGTGGAGATTAGAAACTACGTTAGAGCGATACTCAGAAAAAAATTATTCAATAAAAGATTATTATGAAATCCTTGTTTCAGTTGAACCAGCTGTGTCAAGTTTTACTTCAAAACGATGGAATCTTGATTCTGATTTAGATATTGATGAAAGTGATTTCGGGCCCCCTCCAAGATATGATTTCATGATCTATCTGAGACATCATGGTTTTCCATCCCAACTCCTAGATTGGTCTTGTTCTCCTTATGTTGCCGCTTTTTTTGCTTTTCAATCTCGCCCCGAGAAAGAAGATAGGAATGTTGCAATTTATTCATATGTTGAATTTTATGGTAGTGGTAAAACAGGAAATATAAAAGAAGCTCACATATTGGGTTTAGGACCTTATGTTCATACTCACAAGAGACATTTCATTCAACAATGCCAATACACTATTTGCAAAAAGAATGCTCAAGGCCGTTATATTTATAGTAACCATGAAGAAGCTTTTCGAAGGAACGAAGTAGATCAAGATATATTAACAAAGTATTTAATCCCTAGAAGCGAAAGGGCAAAGGTCTTAAGCAAGTTAGATTTCATGAATATAAATTCCTATTCTTTATTTGTAACTGAAGAAAGCCTTATGGAAACCTTGGCATATCAAGAGATAGAGAGAAAAAATCGTTAAGTGGCAACTTTCTCTGGTTCCCAAGCTCCAGCTTGGGAACCAACTTTTAGGCAAAGCTCCTGCTTTGCAAAGTTAATCAACTATCTGAGAACCGAGTGGGTTGGGCGGTATCAAATTCATGAAAATCTGTTGGTTGCCCAATAATAAGCCAATTATCTCATCTCTACTGGCAATCGCCCTGGCCTCGGTTAAATTATCATCCGGAACACCAAAAGGCTTCCTGCCGTTCGCGCCTCCCCTGGGAGCCTGGAAGCGTGGGGCTGGAAGGTAAAGTCCAAAAAAATTATTTTGCGGCACAAAACCGTGACCCAACCGACAACTATCTGTTACCATTATAATATTATGATTATTTCCCTTAAAATTAACCGGCCCCTAAGCGGCACCAATGCGGTACAACAGCCAAACGGCAGCAAAACCTGAGCGGCGCCAGGCGGCAGCTAACCTGAACCTGTCCGCTGCCTGAACCCTGTAATAGCGCAATTTTAAAAAGCGGCCGGCACAATTTGGCGAAATTCACTCAAAATTTGGCAAAATGAAGACTAAAAAATGGCGCGGCGAGGGAGGTTTAATCGGTAAATTACTATTGATAACAATGAGTTAATCTTATAATATTCAAATGCAAAAAAGCTCATCGAATAACCCTATGAAATATCTTATGTTTTTAACCGAAAACCGAAAACCGCATTAAATGCATCGAGGATTATGACTGATGACCGTTTTTCCGATTTCCCCGCTGCTTGACCGCCTCATCGACCTGGCCCTGGAAGAGGACCTGGGTGTAGGCGACGTCACCACCCAGGCCCTGATTCCCCCGGACCTCAGGGGCGAGGCTCATATCCGGGCCAAACAGGGCCTGGTGGTGGCCGGTCTGCCGCTGGCCGCCCGGGTTTTTCATAAGGTCGGTGCGAATCTGGTTTTTGAGCCCCAGGTGCAGGACGGCGCCCAGGCCGCACCGGGCACGGTCCTGGCCCACCTCAGTGGGCCGGTGGCCGCCATCCTCACCGGCGAGCGCACCGCCCTCAATTTCCTCCAGCGCCTCTCGGGGATCGCCACCTTCACCTTCCAGATGGTGAGTCTGATTGCCGGCACCCAAGCGGCCCTGGTGGACACCCGCAAGACCACCCCGGGCTGGCGAGTGTTAGAGAAATACGCCGTGCGCCTGGGCGGGGCCCGCAACCACCGGGCCGGCCTCTACGACGGGGTCCTCATCAAGAATAACCACCTCACCGCCGCGGGCTCCATCACCCGGGCCGTCCAACAGGCCCGGCAAGCGGCCCATCATCTCCTGAAAATCGAAGTGGAGGTCACCGACCTGCCCGGCCTGGAGGAAGCCCTGGCCGCGGGCGCGGACGTCATCCTGCTCGATAACATGGACGAAGTCGCCCTGGCCCAGGCCGTAAAACTCACCGGCGGCCGGGCCTTACTGGAAGCCTCCGGCGAAATAAACGCCGCCCGCCTACCCAAGGTCGCCGCCACCGGCGTTAACCTCATCTCCATGGGGGCCCTGACCCATAGCGCCCCGGCGGTGGATATTCATTTGAGATTGATGAGGACTTGGAAGTGAAAGTGATCAGTAATCAGTCATCAGTGATCGGTAAAATCAATGTACGGCGCCTTCATCACACCAAATTTTTTGACTGACCCACTGATTACTGATTACTGGTTACTGGTTACTGACTCACTCCTTCCCCAACTCCCTGGCCCGCAGGGTGGCGGCTTCCACGGCGCTCATCAGCAGGCCCCGGAAGCGGCCGTCTTCGAGGACATGGAGGCCGGTGATGGTGGTGCCGCCCGGCGAGGTGACCAGGTCTTTGAGGACGCCGGGGTGGATTTCCTCTTCCAGGCAGAGGCGGGCGGCGCCGATGACGGTCTGGCTGGCCAGGAGCAGGGCCAGGTGCCGGGGCAGGCCCATCTTGACGCCGCCGTCGGTCAGGGCCTCGATGAACACGGCCACGTAAGCCGGGCCGCTGCCGCTCAGGCCGGTGACCGCGTCCATGAGGCGTTCTTCCACCACCACGGCCCGGCCCACGGCCTCAAAGATCTCCAGGGCCAGGTCGGCGTCCTCCTGGGTGGCGCGGCCGCCCAGGGCCAGGGCCGCCATGCCGGCGCCCACCAGGGTGGGAGTGTTGGGCATGGCGCGGATCACCCGGGACTGGGGCAAGGCGGTTTCCAAGGTTTTCAGAGTCACCCCGGCGGCGATGGAGATGATGAGATGCCCCGGTCCGGCGTATTCCCCGAGAGATTCCAGGACCACGGTCATGATCTGGGGCTTGACCGCCAGGATCACCACCCGGGCGTGCATCACTTCGGCGTGGTCGAGGGCGGCTTTCACCCCTAACTTATCCAGGTCGGCCCGCCGGCGCGGGTCCGGGTCGTAGTAGACCAGGTTTTCCCGGGCCACGCGGCCGCCGGCCACCAGCCCCCGGATGATGGCCCCGCCCATATTGCCGGCGCCGATGATCCCCAGTTGCACTCCCTTCAGACACCCTTGGCCCGCTTCTGTCATTGACTTTGACCTCATTTGGCGGCATAGTTTGCTTAAGTCTATTTTGCCACACCTACCCCAAGGATTGCATGAAAAAAAATGGGGGAGCAGTTAGGAGATTACAGAAATAAGGAGCGCCGGAGTGTCCAAACCGCGCCTTCGGGTCCTCACCAGGATCTACCTGGCAGTCGCAATTTTTGGTTTCATAGTCTTGGCGGGGATAGGGTACGCCGCGGATATCGGCCCCATCCCGGCCACTAATTGGAATCCCGCCAACCTGGCGAAAATCAAGGTCTCATCGGCGAAACCGCTCACTTTTGCCGTCTTTGGGGATAACCGCAATGAACATCCGGCGGTTTTTGCGTCCCTGCTCCAGGAGGTTGACCGAGCCCCCAGCCTCGCCTTTGGCATCCATCTGGGCGACATGGTGATGAAGGCCGAACTGGACCAGTATCGCACCTTTTTTACCGCAGTACGCCAGAACTTGCACAAGCCGCTCTTATCGGTGGTCGGCAATCATGAGTTCTACGGCGATCAGGGCCTGGTATTCTATCACGAGATTTTCGGACCGGATTATTATTCCTTCCAGCTCCATAATAATTATTTCATCGTAGTCGATGATGCCGCTAAAGAGGGCATGAGCCAGGAACAGCTTAGTTGGCTGGAGGCGGAACTGCAGAAATCCCAGGCCGCCAGGACCCGGCTGGTTTTTTTTCACATACCCCTCTTTGATCCCCGGGGTGGTGAGAATCATCACTGCCTGCGCTCGGAGCTGGCCGCCAAACTGGGGGCGCTGTTCAAGCAGTACAAGGTCACCTATATTTTCGCGGCCCACATCCATGATTACTATACCGGGACCTGGAACGGGATCCCCTATACCATCACCGGTGGGGCCGGGGCCCAGCTGTACGGCTCCGATCCCGAGCACGCCTTTTACCATTACCTGAAGGTCACCATTAAAGGAGACCGGGTTCAGGTGCAGCTCCGGCGATTGAGCCGGCCAGGGGAGGAATAGGATGGCGCCGCCCGAAATGCGCCCCATATTGGCCCTGACCATGGGAGACCCGGTGGGAATCGGGCCGGAGATCATCGTCAAGGCCCTGGCTGACAGCCCAGATATACCAGGTCTGCCGGCCTCTGGTGCTGGGGGATTTTCCCGCCCTGGAGCGGGCCCGCCTGGAACTGTCTCCGGCGGCGAATATTCACCTGGCCGAGCGTCCCGAGTTGGGCCGCTATAAGGCCGGGACCATGGACCTGCTGCCGCTGTCCGAGCTGAAACCCCGGGACCTGGGGTTCGGCCGTCCCACCCGGGCCAGCGGCAAGGCGATGGTCTCCTACATCCTCAGGGCCATTGAACTGGCGATGGAGCAGCAGGTGGCCGGGATGGTCACCGCGCCCATCAGCAAGCTCTCCATGAACCTGTCGGGCTACCACTATCCCGGCCATACCGAACTGCTGGCGGAAAAGACCCGGCACCCCGGAGGTGGCCATGATGCTGGCCGGGGACGAATTCCGGGTGATTCTGGCCACCATCCATTGCGCCCTGGCCGAGGTGCCCGGGCGGCTCAGCCCGCGGGCCTGGTGCGCTCTTTCAAACTGATCTGCCGGGCTCTGGACCGGGACTTCGGGCTGGCCGGGGCGCCCCTGGCCGTGGCGGCCCTCAATCCGCACGCCGGCGAGGGCGGCATGTTCGGCCGGGAAGAAGCGGAGATCATCAGCCCCGCCATCCAGGAGGCTCAGGCCGCGGGCCTGCCGGTGGAAGGCCCCTTCCCGGCGGACACCCTGTTCTGGCGCCATCGGCACGGAGAATTCGCCGCGGTGGTCTGCATGTACCACGACCAGGGCCTGATTCCCTTGAAGCTCCTGCACTTCATCGACGGGGTCAACGTCACCCTGGGGCTGCCCATCATCCGCACCTCGGTGGACCACGGCACCGCCTACGACCTGGCCGGCACCGGCCGGGCCACGCCGGACAGCCTCAAGGCCGCCATCAAAATGGCGGCGGCGATGGCCAAACGGAGGTTCAGCGCAGGATAGTTAAAGCCGAGATGGCTAGGCAGGCGCCAAAATTTTAGCAAACGGTAAAATTTTGCCCCTTCTGGTCCAATCTGCCTTGGGATCGGGGCTGGCCTCGCCCCGGCGCGGCGGGTGGGGCTGGGCTTTGATCAAAGTGGCGTCGATCCAGAAGCCCCGCCGCACGATCAGCCTCTTGGCCTGGAGCCGCTCCGCCAGCCTGGCGAACCGAGGCTCTCCCAAGTTGTCCCCAAAGCCCATCTGCCCCGAGACTTTCGCGGAGGTCTCACTTCTAGTTTGTCCGGCTAATAGCCATTTTTGGGTTAATAAATTAGGCATTTTTACTAGGTTTCCTGCAGAAGTAAGGATAATTAAATTTAGGGCGAACTTAATTAAGCAGTAATTTTGGCCCTGATCCAACCAGGGTAGGGTCGAAAATCAGCCACGAGTCTCAAGGAGGAGGCCAGGTTGTCCGGAAAGCCGGGAACCTGGCTTTTTGCGGGTGAATCTTAGTAACCGCCTAATTTATAGAGGATATCCCCATGCACAGGACTTTCACTGATATCTCCCACAAAATTTTGACCAATAATTGGGTTATATTATCCGGTGGCGTCTTATTGGCTGTTTTGGTGATTATCGGCTACAAATGAAGGTTGCTGGGCCAAGGCCGTGATTTTACACCAGCTTCTGTGCCTTAACTCCAGCGCTGGGTGGTTTCGGCCACCTGGGCCGAAGTTCCAAGTCACCGCCGCCAGGCCAGGTATCGGGCCAACAGGCTTTTGAGCCGCGGGGTCAGGCGGCTGCGATTATAAAGATTCGTGGCGCCTTTGATGGCCTCGGCCTGGGTGGGATACGGATGGATGACCGAACCCAGCTGGCCCAGGCCCACTCCTGCCACCATAGCCAGAGAGACCTCGCTGATCATTTCCCCGGCGTGCCGGGCGACGATGGTAGCGCCCAGGATCTTGTCGGTCCCGGCTTTGACCAGAATTTTGACGAAGCCTTCGGCCTCGCCGTCCAAGATGGCGCGGTCCACCTCGCTGAGTGGCTGGAGGAAAACCTGGACGGCGAGGCCCTGCTTTTGGGCTGCCGCCTCATTCAGGCCCACGTGGGCCACTTCCGGGTCGGTGTAGGTGCACCAGGGGATGGTCAGGGCGCTCAATTTTTTCCGTCCGAAAAACAGGGCGTTCTGAATGACGATGCGGGCGGTGGCGTCGGCCAGGTGGGTGAACTGGTAGGGCAGGCAGATGTCGCCGGCGGCATAAATGTGGCGGTTGGTGGTCTGGAGATGATCATTGACCAGCACCCCCCGGCCCCGGCCGGCCTCGTACTTCACCCCGGCGGCTTCCAGATTGAGGCCCTCCACATTGGGGGCCCGGCCGGCGCCCACCAGAATCTCGTCCACCTCGATTTCTCCGGTGGCGCCACCACTCTCGAAGCGGAGCATTTGCCGGTGGCGGTCTGCGCAACCTGGACCGGCCTGGCCTTGAGGATCAGGTTAATGCCTTCCCGGAGAAAATATTTTGGATGAGTCCGGCGGCATCGGCATCTTCCCGGTTCATGATAGCGGGTACTTGTGCAGCAGGGTGACCTGGCAACCCAGACGCTGGAAGGCCTGGGCAAACTCGCAGCCGATGGGGCCGCCGCCGATGACCAAAAGGCGCGGCGGCCGTTCGGTCAGGGAAAAGACCGTCTCGTTGGTGAGGAAGCCCGCCTCTGCCAGTCCCGGCAGGGCGGCTGCACCGCCCGGCCGCCGGTGGCAATGGCCGCTTTTTTGAAATGCAGGGTCTTGCCCGTTGACCTCAACGGTGCTGGCCCCGGTGAAGCGGGCCTGTCCCAAGAAGACGTCCACCCCAAGTCCCGCAAGCGCTGGGCCGAGTCGTGCTGACTGAGTCCGGCCCGCAGGCGGCGCATGCGTGCCATCACCGCCGGAAAATCAGCCTCCGCGCCCGCCGGCACCTTCACCCCGAAGCGGTCCGCCGCCCGGATGTCGGCGGCAGATGCGGGAGGAGCGAATAATGGCTTTAGAGGGCACGCAGCCATAATTAAGGCAGTCGCCGCCCATCAGATGCCGCTCCACCAGGGCCACCCTGGCTCCCAGGCCCGCGGCCCCGGCGGCGGAGACCAGTCCGGCGGTGCCGGCGCCGATGACCACCAGGTTGTAACTGGGGCGGGTTCGGGGTTTTTCCAGTCCACCGGATGGGCGTTGGCCAGCAAGGCTTCGTTGTATTTATCCCAAGGTCTGAGTTCGGGCATGTCGATTCTCCTGAGCGGCAAGTCCCTCGCCAATGCCGGGTATAGGGGTTGAGAAGAGGAAAAATCGCAAGAAAACCGCCCCATTCAGAAAGGCGCGCCGCGAGAAGTGAGGTTTGGCATCAATTTCCGGGATTTGTTTAGAAACCTAATCATGGAAAGGGGAATGTCAATTCAGTCTTTTGCTGCTGAACTCAGGGGAAAAATGCGCCAGAAGGCATAATTGAGGAAAATTTGTGCTATCCTGTTCCCAGCAGACCATTGGGCTACCCTGGGAGCAACCTCGGCGGGATGGAACCTGGAGAGGAGGTCTCCAGGCTGCCGCCCATGACCTCTAAGGATTTGCAGCCATGCCTGAGATTGGTGGCATCAAGGAAAAAAACGGCGAACACCCTTACGGCGATGCCGGGCAGCTCATCCTGTTGGGCTTGTTTCTGATCGTGTGGCTGGGAGATTCGTTTCTTCTGCGCCTCTCGACGTTCTTGTCCGCTTATGTGCCGCGGTATCTCCGGCTAACCTTGCTGGTTGCCTGCCTGGCCGGCGCGGCTTGCTTGTTCAAGTCAGGCCATGCGGCGGTCAGTCATTCAGAGCCCCCCAGCGGCCTGAGGTCCACCGGAGCCTTCAAGTATGTCAGGCACCCGCTGTATCTCGGGAGCCTCCTGTTTTACCTGGGCCTGGTGTTGGGCACGTTTTCCCTCTTTTCTCTGGTTCTCTGGGTTGCTATCTGCATCTGCTATAATTACCTTGCCAGCTATGAAGAAAAATTGCTGGAGGCCAGGTTTGGTGAGAGCTACCGAAGTTATCGAGAGCAAACCGGCAAATGGCTGCCCAGGATGCCTGGCAGGCCTAAAGACAAAGATGCCGTTTTTTGATAATTTTTTATAATAGGATCGGGGTTCAACTCCCCCAACGCTAATCAAGGACCACGCCCATGTCTTCAGCGCCACCCTTACCCTCAAGGCAAAGCCGCCTGACCGACGATTTTTTCTATTTCTTCCTGCGCTTGCGCAAAGACCGCGTGCGGAAGGTGGTGGCCGACATCAATCAGCGCTTCCCGGAGGAGGCCCTGGAGCAGCGGGCCCGCCGTCTAATCGCCGCCCAGGCCCAGCTTTCTCTCCTGGGAGGGTTGATCCTCGATTTACCCGCCATGATCCCGGTAATCGGCTATGCCGTGAAAATTCTGGGTTTTGTGGGGGGAACTTCCGCTCTGGTGCGCATGCACCTCTACCTCATCCTGGAGATCGCCCTGCTGTACGGCAGGGATATCGACGATGAGGCGCGGGTTCCGGAGATGGCGGCGGTGGTGGCCGGCACCGGCGTGGCGGTCGGCGCGCCCTTCGTGGCCGACGCTTTGGGGTTCCATCCCCTGGTCGCCATGGCCACCGGAGGGGTGGCGGCCTTGACTACGTCCCGCTTGATCGGCGAAAGCGCCATCCGCTACTACAGTCAGCCGCAGGAGGTTGCCAGCCTGCAAGCTCCAGAACCAGCCACAGCAGGGGTGTAGGCCCTCCCGGCCGGAAAAAGGGAGAGAGCCGCTTGGGGTAATCCAGGTCTGAACTTCTGGGGCAGCCCTACCGGAGCCACTCTTTTTTCAAGAAGTGACAATGGCGTTCAGAACCCCTGCCAGAACCGTGGAGTAGAAGAAAAATGAGACCAGGCTGTGGAGGAGCACGGTGCGCCGCATCAGTTCTGATTCGACGTTGACGTCGCTCATAGAGTAGGTCAGGGCCAGGGTAAAGGCCACATAGAGGAAATCAAGATAGGTCGGGGTCTCGGTTCCCGGAAAATGGAAACCGCTGCGCCTGCCTTCTTTAAAAGGGTGGCCGTGGATATCCTTGGCTTCGTAATACAGCCGGGCGTAATGCTGTCCAAAGGCGGTGTGCAGGTAAAACCAGGACAACAGCACCGCGACCACGCTCATTGTCAGCAAGAGACGGGAGTGCCCCAGTGAGTGTTTGCCCACCGCGGTCAGCAGGACGCCCACGATCCCGGTGCCGAAAATCGACAGAAAGACAGTCATGACCAGCAAGGCCATCCGGTTCGGCTCGTCTTTGGAGACGCGCTGCTGCGTCATGGGCCCGTCGGCACTAACAATAACTATACCCAGGAGAACCAGGTAGCCGCCTACCCCCAGAATCCACCCTACCAGAAAAGAGGTCTCCCACTTCCAACCCAGCAACTGGTTGTCCAGAACCGCCACCCCGACTCCGAAGGCGACGCAGAGGCCCGCCCGGCTCCGGTCATGCAGCTCCCAGACGAAATGAAAGAGCCGCTCCCGCATTTTGGCCATTAATACCCTCCGAAAGTGAAGATACGGGCCTTCCCTGAATGATTATGACGCCCCTTGGGTAGCCTGGTAGGCGTTGATCATCTCGCCTCCGGTGGCATAAAAGGCGTCCCGGCCGACCAGGTCGGTGATCCCCGAGCGTTCCAGTTGGGCATAAACCTCAGCCGAGACCTCGGAAAATACCAGCCTGATGCCCTGCTCCCGGAGGATGGCATAGAGGGAGCGCAAAGTCGCGGCCGCGGTATAGTCGATGTCGTCCACCGCGGCGGCGTCGATGCAGAACCAGACCAGGGGCGGGTTCGCCTCCTTGGCCAGCCTGGTGACCTCCTCGGACAGCTGCTCGGCATTGGCATAATACATGCCGTGAGTGAACCGGTAAACCAGCAGCCCCGGGAGAAATTGGTCCTGGGTGGCCACCGGCTCGGCCTTCCAGCCTTCCGGCGGGGCCGCCACGATCACCGCGTTTTTCGGGCGGTAGCCGTGCCGGGTATGGCTCAGCAGCGACAGGAACATGGCCAGGAGGATGCCCTGCTTCACGCCCACGAGGACTACGGTGGCCGCGGTGATGAGGGCCACCCAGAATTCCCAGGGCCGCTCCCGATAGATCTGGCGCATCCCCTGCACGTCGATGAGATCGACGCAGATGAGGAAAACCACCGCGGATAAGACCGCGGCCGGCATGTAGGCCAGAGGCCCGGTCAGGAAGAACAGCACCAAAAGCACGACGATGCTGCTGGTGATCTGGGCCAACTGGGTGCGGCCGCCGGCGCTGTCCACCATCTCCGAGGCGGTGGGGCTGCCGTTGACCACGAAGGCGCCGGAAAGTCCGGCCCCGACGTTGGCCAGACTCAAACCCACCAGATCCGATATTTTCGTTCAAGCGCTCATTGTAGCGGGTGGCATAGGCCCGGGAGGTGGCGGCGCTTTGGGCCAGGATCACCACAAAGATGGAAAAGGCCGTGGGCAGGAGCTTCATGCAGGAGATCGGCGGCTCAAATCCACCTGCGGGCAAGCCGAATTTTGGCAGGCCGCTGGGGACCGGCCCCAGGGTGGCCACCCCGTAGGAGGACAGGTCGATGGCCCAGCTCACCACAATGGCGCCGATCACCGCAATGAGGGCCCCGGGAAATTTTTTGGAAATTTTGCGGGAACCCAGGATGATGACCAGGACGGCCGCGGCCGTGGCCAGGGTGTAGAAGTTCGTCTGGTGGAGATGCCGGAGATCGTGGATGAGGCGGCCAATGGGACTAAGCCCGCCCTTGGGCAGCCCCAGCATGCCGCCGATCTCCATGAGGGATACCTGGATGCCCACCCCGGTCAGAAACCCCACGAGCACGGTGCGGGACAAAAAGTCCGCCAGAAAGCCCAGCCCGATTAAGCGGGCCAGGATGAGGAATCCGGCCGCCATGAGGGCCAGCAGGCCGCACAGGGCCATATATTCGGACGAGCCCGAGGCGGCCAGGCCTATGAGACCGGCGGCGAGGATGGCGGCGGTGGCGGAGTCGGCCCCCACCACCAGGTGCCGGGATGAGCCGAAAAGAGCGAACAGGGCCATGGGGATAAAAATGGCATAGAGGCCGGTGATCACCGGGGTGCCGGCGATCTTGGTGTAGCCCATGGCCTGGGGGATATTCAGGGCCGCCAGGGTGATGCCTGCCAGGATGTCGGCGGGCAGCCGGGACCGATCGAGGGGCAGAAGCCCCTGGAGTATGGGAAACCGGAAGCCTGGGGCCTCAGTCTTGGCGGTTGCCATGTCTGCTCCTTGTGTAAGCCCGGATGACTGCGCTCAGTGGGGTGTGGCGGTTCCAGGTAGCCGCCGGCGCTTGGCCGAAGCTCAAATTTTACGACCAGGTTTTCGTCGCCTCCGGACCGCGCCGGGCGGGAGGCCTTAAAGCTTTTCCACCAGGCGTCCGGCCGCGGCGGCGTCTAAGCATAATTTCGCTTTATCTTCGGCCCGTTCCTCCACCAACCTTTTCAGTTCCTCTTCGTCACCTCCCGGCTTGATAACGCCCTGGCGTTCTTCCCTCTCCAGAAAGGCGTCGGCCATCTCATCGGTCAGGTCGAGATAAAGATTGGTCACCGGCCCGACCAGAGGCTTAAGGATGACCCCGATGATGGGAAAGATCACCGGGGCCAACACCGCGGCTCCGGCTACCGTCAGCAAAGCCACGATGGGACGAGAAAATAGTAAGTTAAACATGCCAGGCCACCCTTGCTCTGAAATTGACTCCCCTCAAACGCATCCGGCCAGGAGACAGGCGCCGCCCCAGGCGAGCCGTTGGTGAGCAAGCCACTCGCCTGGGGGGACACGTTGTTGCAGGACGCGGGAATCTATTTAAGGAAGTGGTTTGTTTTAGGCTTCGGGTTTGGCGTAATGCTCGGCCTTGGCTTCGGCCACCAGGTCGCTCACCTGCTCCCCGGTTTCCTCCACGAAACCCACTGCCATATCCTTGACGGTGAGGCCGGCCTTGACCACGCCTTTGAACAGAGGCCGCAACACGTAACCTGCCGCCGGCAAGAGCACCGGCGCCAGTAGGCCCACACCCAGCACCACCAAGGCGTTGGGCCAGACAAATTTAACAACGTCATCATACAAGGCCATAGCCATCTCCTTTAAAAAATCCCCTTTTTACTCCTGGCTCCTCCCGGTGAAAAGACGGAGACCAGAGAGCTGCTCATGGTTAAGTGAGCTTATCAGGGCTTAATTTTTAGTTAATATAATCATCTCCACTCGGTCTGTAAACGCCGAACGGTTTCGCCGCGGCTGGTTACAATATTTCGGCCACCATAGCCACCACGGTCTCCGCCACCGTGTCCTCCGCCTCGCCCGCCAAGCCCTGCGTCACCAACTCCTCGGTCTTACCGCTGAGCAGGTGCTGGACCAAGCCCGGCGATTTGCGCCGCTGGGGCTGGTGATCGGCCACGACTTCCCGAACATCGTCAGCCATCTCGAAATACAGGCGAAGGGCCGCCTTGGCCAGTGGCCGGGCGATTCCGGCCAGCGCCGGTAGCACGATGGGAGCGGCCGCGGCTGCCCCCAAGACCACGAGAAAGCCAGGAACCGCAGATTTTATCCAGCCATCCCAAATTCCCACGGGGACCTCTTTTAAATATAGTCAGGTAGTTAAAACCCGGAAGCCGGCAGGAGATTAGCCGCCCAGCATGCGCTTTATCAGGCTCTCCGTATCCAGCTCGGGGAAAAACTGGCGCATGACCCCGGCCAAATTTTTACTCCCAACCGTAGCCAGGTCGCCGGGGCTAAAAGTGATGAGCAGGGAACCGGTGTTAATGCTGGCCTCCGCTGAAGTTATCCCGGGTACGGCCGCCAGCAGGGCTGGGAGCTTGGCGGCCAGGGCCTCATTGTGCAGCAGTTGGTCAAGGCCCAAGCGAATACGCCCGGGAATGGCATGTTTCACCGTGATGCCGCAATCCGCCAATCCCAACTGCGGCCCTCCGGCGAGGTCCAAGGCCGCAGCGGCAGCGGCGACCGCCGGCAGTTCCTTGGCCGCCGGGGGCCGGGCAGGCTTTGGCGGCCGGCCGCCGGCTTTGGCTGACTGTTTCCGGGGTGCGGTTTTGGGCCGCTTTGGTCTCGCCCCGCCACTATTCCGGCCCTCCGGAGCGGCGGGAGTTTCTCCGCCGCCGCCTTGGCTCCGGGCTTCCTGGGTGACGTCATCCACGGCCCGCCGGGCCTTTTCCAGGATGCCGGGCACATTGTTGAAGGCCTCCACCACGGTCGGCCGTCTTTTGCCCCTTCTCTCGGAGTCGGTCATGTGGCTTTCCTCCTTGCAGAGTCAGCTGCCCTTGCCAGGATGTCCAGGAGTTCCTGGGCGAGATCCAGAAAGACGCCGGCGCCGGGGGCCCCGGGCTGATAGCGCAGCAGGGTTTTCCCGGCGGCCTCGGCCTGCTCAAAGGCGGTGTTGACCGGGATAGTGGTGCGAAAAACCTGGTCCTCCCGGAACGCCCCCGTGATCTGGGCTGTCAGGGTCCGGCTGATCAGCGTGCGTCTGTCCATCTGGTTGATCAGCAGGCGCAGGAAGCGCAAATCCTGGTTGTTCTGCTCCTGTACTTCTTTGATCAGACGGACCGCCTTGAGCAGACCTTCCACGCTGAAGGCGCTGCCCGCCTTAATGGGTATCAGGGCGAAGTCCGCGGTAATCAAAGCGCAGAGCACAAAGGCGCCGAGGTTGGGCGGGGTGTCGATGAGGGTGAAATCAAAGCGGCCCCGGGCCTGGTCTCTGATCCGGCGCCGCAGGCGGAAAAAGCTCTCCGGGGCGCCCAGAATCAGCTGGGGCTCTAACGAGGCCGTCTCCGGGACGTTGGGGAGACAAAACACGTTATCATAGCGGGTACTAAGGAGATAATCCTCCAGGTGCGCTCCGGGACTGTCCGGCTGGAGCAGTTCATCTAGACCGGCTCGGGGCGGGTCTTCTTTCGGCATCAGGAGCGCCGTGGCGTTGCACTGGCTGTCGAGGTCCGCCACCAGGACGCGCTTCCCCAGCAGGCCCAGGGCATGGGCCAGGTTACAGGTCACCGTCGTCTTGCCTACGCCCCCCTTGTTGTTGACAATCGCAATGATGACTCCCATGGGACCCTCAATTGCCCCCGAGGCCGGGGGACCATCACGGCGCCAACCTAGCTTGACAGCCGCGGAGACCGGAAACCTGACTTCATGCGCAACTTTTATTAACTAAATTTTTATAAAAGTAAAATGAAACCTTAATAACCACATATTAGCATTCCACCGTAAGAAAGTCTACTCGAAGCGAAGAGATGCCAATCATGCGAAGCCTGAAAGAAATCCAGCAAGGCAAATGGTTCAGCAGGTTAAAGGAGTATTTCAACGTTCGCCTGGCCATTATTGAGGTGCGGCCGGGAGAAACGCGGGAAGACTCCTGGATACGCCATTTAGCTGATCATCCGGAAGCTCAATATGCCAACATTAAGGTTTTCAACCGGACGAAATATGAGCAGGTCACGCTGAACCCGGGAACCGGCCGGATTGGCTGAGGCCGAACCCGGTTTACCCAGCCGGTGATTTGCCGTGACGATGAATCAGATAAGAGAAAAAGCCCGTCTCCTGGGGGTGAAGAATTACTCCCGGCTGCGGAAAGCCGACCTCATCCGCGCCATCCAGGTAAAGGAAGGGAACTCCCCTTGTTACCAGGCCATTACCGACTGCCGGGAACAGGATTGTTTATGGAAGCCGGGTTGCCCCGGTTAAGCAGGCAAATAATACCCGAAGCTTGGTGGCTCGAGCTCCGCTCCCCTTGAATCCGGGCCACCTCTAAGCCGGCAGCAGCCGGTCTCCCGCTGAGCACCACTTGGGGCCGGTTTTCCGCGGCAAGTTCAGTAGCTGGAAGGCTTTTTGCCGATCTCCCGGGCAGCCGGCCATTTCTTCCTGCCTGTAACCAAGAATTAATCGGATTCAACCTATTCAGCAACAAAGGTGCCGGATAATTCGCTTCGGTAAGGAAAAAAATCTCAAGAGCTAGGAGGAGTGAAGGGGATGGGAGCTAATCATGTTAACCGGAGTGCGGCGCGAGCCACGGCGGTGGCCACTGACGCACTCCGCTGGAAAACACGGGGCCGAAGCAGGGCGGGGATCTGGGCCGTGGTGCTGCTGGTGGGCCTGGCTCTGGCCCAGGTGGCGTGGTCCACGCCGGCCTGGGCCGTGAGTGCCGATGAGCTGCTGGACCTGATGGTGGATGAAGGGGCCATCACGCCGGAGAAGGCTCAGAAAATCAAAGAGAAGGCCCGTAAAATCGACCAAGCGCAAAAAGCCGCAGAGGACGCCAAACGGGCCCAGGAGTTGCAACAGGTTAAGGAGGAAGCCAAAACCGAAGCCAGGGCCGAGGCCAAAGCCGAGGCCAACAAAGAGGCCAAGGCGACGGTGCAAAAGGCGGCTAAAGATTATGGACTGGAACGGATTTCCCAGGCCTTTAAAGGCCTGTCAATCAGCGTCCTGGCCTATATCGATTATTCGGTGGGGGATTCGCCCAGGTTTATGGGCCCCCGCACGGCTACCGGACCGGGGGCGTTTGGCCGTAACAATGATGGCCACGTCGGCTTGAACTCCTGGACCCTGCAACGGGGTTACCTGACTATCGCCAAGGAAGTTACTCCCTGGCTTTCCGGCCGTTATACCTTCGATATCTATCAGAATGCTGCCGGAGATTGGCAGCCCCGGACCAAATACTTATATGCCGAGCTCAGGCCACCCAATCTCGGCAATTTCCTGACCCAGATGCAAACTGAAACTGGTCTGGGCCATATCCCCTGGCTGGATTTTGAAGAGAGTATCTGGCCCTACCGGGCTCAGGGCACCATGCCCATTGAGCGGGCCGGGATGGTCAACTCGGCGGACTTGGGGTTCAGCATCCGGGGTAATTTCGGCGGCAAATTGGCCAATGCCAAGGAAGTGGTGGGCAACGATCATTATGATGGCCGCTATGGCAGTTGGCATGTCGGGGTCTATAACGGCACCGGTTACCACGCGGTCGAGGTGAATCCGAACAAGCCGGTGGAATACCGGGTCACCCTGCGGCCGCTGCCGGATAAGCTGCCCGGGTTGCAGGCCTCCTATTTCGGCCTGTATGGCAAAGGCAATAACACCAGTGCCAGCAGTTTTGGCACGCCATTTTTTAGTTACTCCCCCGACTGGGTGATCAATATGGGGTATTTGAGCTACCAGCACCCCTGGTTCCTGCTCAGCGCCCAGATAATCGCGGCCAAGGGCAATCAGTCCGGGAACTGGACCACCGTACCGGGTAATCCCGGTAGGCCCATCGGCCAGAGGGCCGACTCCCTCTGGACCCGGTTATATTCGGTATACGGCACGGTGAAGCTGCCGTTGGCCTGTTCCCTTCCCTTCTGGCAGAGCGACCATAAGTATCCGTTGCACATCTTTGCCCGCGCGGATTGGTTCAACGCCGACCAGGACCAGGTCGTCTCCCAAGATTCCAAGTATACCAAGCTGATCACCGGATTGGCCTACCATATCTACAAGGACAATTTGATCCTGTTGGACTATGAAAGAACCTGGTACGGCCAGGATTATGGCAACCAGGGCGGCACCGGCCCCAATGGCACCGGCAACCGGGTGGCCAATGTGACTACCAATGGGGGAAACTTGGGGACCGACCAGCGGTTCCAGATAGTCTTTCAGCTCGCCTATTGATCTTTGGCGTTAATCCATCCAGAAGGAAGCTTGTAGGCGCGAGGTGCTTCTGGTTGGCTCTCTCCCAGAAAATGACGGGCTGCGGTGGAAGCCGCAGCCCGTGCTAACATTTGGTTTGGCCATAATAACCGGGTAAATGGAGCCCCCAGGATCAAAGGTAGTGGCAGGGTAGCATGAAATGGAGAATTCTGTAGGGCGACAACAACTGGTAGCGCTGCTTATGGAGAGTCCCTTTTATTTCGAGCTGTCTTTAAGGGATCGGTTAACGTTGTTACGCCAACAGGAATGGCGTTTTTCTCGATGTGAACAACGGGATGATTGCTCCCCTGCAGTCAATCCGGACCCGGATAGGTCACGATGAGGCTCTGCGGCGGTGACTGCCGGGCCGATCACCCGATCCGGCAACCCTGTCGGCGGCTGCTCAACTCAGGGCACCATCAGGGAAATCCTGGTTTTACGGTCCGGGCCAACCTCCACCTCCAGACTTCCTCCCAAATATCTCAAACGCTCTCTGATGCTAAAAATCCAGGGACGGTCGGGAGTGAACAAGGGCGAATCGGCGGACCAGTCATTTTCGATGGTAATCCTCATATGCGAATCAGTGCCGTTGATCAGAATCGAGACTTTGCTTGGTTGAGCGTACGTTACTAGGTTTGCCAGCAAATCCCGCATCAAGTGGAAGAGGAATACCCGGACCTCATCACTCATGGGCTTGGGGCTCCGATCCGCTACCACCGTGAACCGGATGCCATGCTGCTCCTGCATCTTTTCCGCTAACCATTCGATGGCCGGCTCAAACCCCAATTCGTAGAGTACGGGCGGGCTGAGTTCACCACCCAGAGACCGGACGGAGCGGATGGTTTGTCCGAGGATCTGCCGGATTTCATCAAGTGACTCTGTCTGGTCGGCGGCAACAGATTGTCTCAGGGCTCCTAATTTGATCTGCACCAAGGCCAAAAGCTGCCCCACGTCGTCGTGGAAACCATTGGCCAGACGCCGGCGTTCAGTCTCTTCGGCGAGGGATAATTCCTGCGCCACGGAAAGGAGCTTATCCTGGTATTCGTGAATCTTGACTTCCGCCTGTTTACGGTCGTTGATGTCTTCTAACAGGCTAATGGCCACCTGGCCGTCCCGGCCGGCCCCTTGGAAAGAAGATACCGACAGACGGCCCCAAGAAAGGCCGCCATCTTTACGCCGGTATTCTGCTTCCAGCAGATGAGGCCCCGGATTCCCCGCCGCCAGCTCTTTAAAATAGTTCTTACATTTGGCAGCCTCCTCAGGCTGCAAGAATTCCGCCAGTTCCTTATGGAGCAGTTCATCCTGATTGTAGCCCAGTAATACCTGCAAGGCCTGATTACTCTCCACTATCCGACCCTTGCCGTCCATCAGGGCGATGCCGATGGAGAAACTCTCAAAAATCGAGCGAAAGCGGACCTCACTATCTCGCAAAAGCTCGATGTAGTCCTGGATGACGACGTCGAAAAGGCTTTGGGTAATATAGATCTTACCGGCCTGGACCGCCCGGATGGCCATAGCCAACTCTTCGAAGGCATGCTCCTTGAGGACATAGCCGATGGCTCCGGCCTTGAGGACCTCCAGGACGAGTCTCCGGTCGGCATGCATGGACAGGCAGATCATCTTGGCGGCAGGAACCGCGGCCATGAGTTGATGTACCGGACCGGGCCCCTTGCTCATGGCCAGATCCAGGATAATCACCTCAGGCTCCACTGCCAACGCCGACCGCACCGCTACCTTGCCGGTGTCGACTTCGGCCGCGACTAGTAAAATCTGGCTCTTTTTCCAAGAAGGTACGCAGTTCTTGGCGAACAACGGGGTAATCAGAGGCAAGAAGAATCCGCGTGGTCATTTTGATTGCCCATATAAACCGAAATTAGTCGCATTTTGAGCTTCGCAGGCTTTAAATTGGCCAGTGAAAACCCTTAGGTGCCGCTTAACCCAGATATGCAGGTTTTGCACCGGCGCCAAAGCCTTAATTGATAATCTCATTGATGATTTTCTGACTTGGTGGACCATATAAAAATATTAATTATTTTTTTAAAATTAAAAAAACACACTGCTGGACTACATATTGTGAAGCATTTTTTATGCCAATTAATAAATAACTGAAAATGCTTATGTTTTTGTCTTAATTGGACTTGGGGTGGATCTGAAAGATGTTCACAAAATTAAACAATAATAAGCAATAATTGATCAATTTATTGGTAGGTTTGCTCCAGGGCAGCCGGCGTCAGCCGCGGTTCCGCCATAAAGTGGCAGGGACGGGAAAAAAGCCGACTTGCGGCCGGCTGGAATTGCTGCAGGTCGAACTTGTCTAAGCTGATGGAGTGCGCCCGGCTCGTTCCGGGATTATGAGGAAAAACCTGGCCGGGGCGGTCAAAAAAAGCTTTTCGGACCTCCATCCCGGCGGCAATCCGGCAAAGGCGGCTCTGCCAAGCCCATTCCTCGCCTGGGCGCAAGATAGCACAAAGATATTTTAAAAATCAATTTCTAAATTCCGGATATCCCACCGGCCGGCATATCCCTCCGAAGGCGCCCGGTGCTGCCCCCAATTCTCCGAATATTCCCAAACAAGACCAGTGGAACGCAGAATCAACCGGGCTCCAGACCAGGGGGTCATCCAGTCTCTCTGCTGTACGCCTGGCTACCTGGAAGACTATCTATTGACACCCAACCCGGCGTCCTTTACTTTTGTAAGCATCTGGATCCTCAGCTTTCAGGATCGTCAACCCTCGTTACCGGAGGCAGGGAGAAGCGAGCTGGGGGAGGGCTGAGCCAGGCGCCGAAGTCCCGTCTCCGGCGCGGGCAGCCCCTGCGGCGTATGCAGGTAATGGTGAAGCAGGCCCACCAGCGTGAACCTCCGAGCGGACCCAAGGGAGAACGACAGCATGAACAGAAGCCGCGTTTTTGGAAAGATGGTTGTCCTCGGCCTCATCGGGGCCTTTGCGGCCCTGGCCCTGACCACTCCGTCTCCGGCCCAGGAGTCCCAAGGTCTTCAGGACGCTCACCAGATGATGGCGGACGGCTGGAAGATGTTTAACGACGGCCAGCGGATGGTCATCCAGGGCAAAGAGATGAACGATCCGGTGGCGGTGCAATTAGGCCTCCAGGATCAAATGACTCGCGGGAACAAGTTAATCCAGGAGGGCCGCGAGACCACCGCCCAGGCAGCCACCCTGTTTGCCCAGGGGGAGAAAACGTACCTGGATAACCAGGCGAATCCCAGCCGGGGTAAACCGGGCCTGAAAATGATGAGTGACGGCTATAAGCTGGCCAATGACGGCGCTAACCTGATCAACCAAGGGATGACCATGAATGACCAGTTGGCCCGGGCCAAAGGCGCGGCGGACAAGTTTGCCCAGGGTAATAAGGTCATCCAGGACGGCAAAGCCACCATGGCGCAAGGGGCAGAGTCGTTCATCAAGGGAGAAAATATCTACTTGAAGAAATAAGTAACGCCAGGGTATGGCTGGGGCGACCCGAAAGCCGGTACTGAGGCGGCTGCCCAAGGCTGGATAGCAGGAGGGCTTGCCGGGCCCTAAAAAAATTACGGCAGAGGCGCGGCTCGCCGTGCCCCTGCCTCCTGACCGCGGCAACTGGTCATGCCGGTGGCTCTCACTCCTCCAGGTCAACCGATAAGGCCAACAGTTCCGCCACGTCCAGGACCTTGACCGTTTCGTCTTGCTCCCGGGCCTTCAGGCCATCTTCGAACATGATGGTGCAGAAGGGGCAGGCAACCCCGATGAGCTGGGGGTTAGTGGCCAGGGCCTGATCGGTCCGGGCCTCATTGATTTTTTGCGTCCCCAGGTTCTCCTCCATCCACATGCGGCCGCCGCCGGCGCCGCAGCAGAAGGATTTGTTACGGCTGCGTTCCATTTCCAGCAGACGCAAACCCGGAATGGCGTTAAGCAGGGCGCGCGGCTCCTCGTAAAGGCCGTTATAGCGCCCCAGGTAACAGGAGTCGTGGAAGGCGAGTCCCTGGTCCACCGGCCGTACCGGCCGCAAGCGGCCTTCCCGGACGAGCTTGGCCAGGAATTCGGTGTGATGGTAAACCTCCCAGTTGCCGCCGAATTGGGGGTACTCGTTCTTCAGGCAGTTGTAGCCATGGGGGCAGGTGGTGATGATCTTTTTGACGCCGTAGCCGTTGATGGTTGCCGCCAGTTCGGTGGCCATGGACTGGAACAGATACTCGTTGCCGATCCGCCGGGCCGTCTCGCCGCAGCATTTCTCCTCAGCCCCCAGAATGCCGAAACTGACCCCGGCCTGGTGGAGGAGCCTGACCATGGCGGCGGTCACCTTCTTGCCGCGCTCGTCGAAACTGCCGGTGCAGCCGACGTAAAACAGGTACTCCACCTCAGGATTATCGGCCAGGGTTTGCACTTTAAGGTCCGTGGCCCAGTCGCCCCGGGTGGCGAAGGCCAGACCCCAGGGGTTGGAGTTGTTTTCCCAGTTGCGGAAGACCGCCTGGACCTCCGGCGGGAAAGTGCTCTCCATGAGCACCAGGATAACGGCGCATATCCACGTACTTCTGGATATGTTCGATGAAGACCGGGCAGTGTTCCATGCAGTTGCCGCAGGTGGTGCAGGACCAGATCTCGTCCGGGAGGCAGACCTCGCCCACCAGGGCCTTACTCAGTTCGGGGGCGGCAGCCTCGCCCTCTTTGGCCGCCTCCGGATCGACCAACAGCTTGCCCTTGGCCAGCAGATGCTGTTTGAGGTTATGGATGGTCTCTTTGGGGCTCAGGGGTTTGCCGGTGAGGTTGGCCGGGCAGTTCTCGGAGCAGCGGCCGCATTCGGTGCAGGCGTAGAGGTCGAGGTTCTGCTTCCAGGTAAATTCCTCAATTTTGGAGACGCCGTAGGTCTCCACCGACTCGTCCTCCAGGTCCATCTTGGTGAGTTCACCGAAGGGGCGAAAACGGCGGAAGAAGACGTTGGGAATGGCGCCCAGGAGGTGCAGGTGCTTGGAGAAGGGGATATAGACCAGAAAGCTTAGGATCAGTAGGGTGTGGCCCCACCAGAAGAAGCTGTACCATTCCAGGAGGTGCGGCTCCGACATCCAGGCAAAGGGCACCGAGAGGATGACTGAAATGAAGGCGGTCAGGGGGAAGTAGTGGCCGGGCTCGATCCGGGCCAGCCGGTATTCCACGGCCCGGGCCCCGAACAGGAGGATAATCAGGGCCAGGATCAGGCCGATGATGATGGCGGCCTCCTGGTCGTGGGCCTCCTGATCGCGAAACCGCAGCCGTTCCGGCTTGATCACAAAGCGGCGTTGGATGGCGTAGTACAGGGCGACGATCACGCCGGCGCACAGCAGGTCTTGCAGCAGATAAAGGACCGCGGTGAGCGGCTTGCCCAGGATCTTCCAGTAGGCAAAGCCGTGATAGAGACCGACTCCAAAGGTCTCGAGGCTGCCGATGCTGATGATGATGAAGCCCCAAAAGATGAAGAAATGGCCCCAACCGGACGGCTCCCGGACCACCCGCCGCTGCCCGAAGACAAAGGTGGCCACGCCCCAGAGGCGCCGGCCCAACTGGTCGAAGCGGTCTTCCGGCTGCCCCAGCCGCAGGATGTGGTAGAGTCTCTTGGCGGTTAACCAAAAAAAGTAGATGGCCGCCACAAAGATGAGTAAAAAAAGGATATTGGCGGGAAAATGCCCCGGTTGCATGTTGAAGGCCTCCTGTTTTAGAAAGAACGAGTAAGGGCGAACACCTGGTTCGCCCCTACGCTGAATATCACTTTAGCACGCAGCTTTGAGCTTTTTCATTTCCTCGATCAAGGCCGGGACGAACTGGAAGAGGTCCTCCACCACGCCGTAGTCCGCCTTGCTGAAGATGGGCGCCTCGGGGTCTTTGTTGACCGCCACGATAAACTTGCTGGAGCCCATGCCGGCCAGATGCTGGATGGCGCCCGAGATGCCGCAGGCGATGTAGAGGGTGGGGGTGACCACTTTGCCGGTCTGTCCCACCTGGTCGGAGTGCGGGCGCCAGCCCGCGTCCACCGCGGCCCGGGAGGCTCCCACGGCCCCGCCCAGGAGCTGGGCCAGTTCTTCCAGAATGGCAAAATGCTCGGGGCCCTTCAGGCCGCGGCCACCCGAGACGATGACCTGGGCCTCGGCCAGGTCGACCTTACCCCCGGCGGCCTCGACCCTCACCACCCGGGTCTTGAGCGCGGCCGGCAGGGTCATGCCGAAGGTTTCCACCGCGGCGCTTTTGGAGGCGTCCGGCAGCAGGCAGTCCATGACGTTGGGCCGGCAGGAGGCCATCTGGGGGAAGGCGCCGTCGGCCCACTCATACCAGGCCAGGGCCTTGCCGGCATAGACCGGCCGCTTCGCCTGGAGAGCGCCGCCCTCGATCTTCAAGGCCGTGCAGTCCTGGGCCAGGCCGGCGCCCAGGCGCGCCGCCAGCCGGGCGCTCAAATCCTTGCCGTCCACCGAGGCCGCACTGAGCACCACCCTGGGCTGCACCGTTTGCAGAATCTCAGCCGCCACCGGCGCATAGGTCTCGGCCAGATAATCCTTCAGCACCGGCTGGTCGACCGCGTAAACCTTCTCCACCCCATACTGGCCCAAAGTGGCCGCCGCGGCCGCCACCCCGTCGCCCAGGGCGATGGCCGTGAGGGACTCGCCCAGGGCGTCGGCCAGCCGGCGGCCTTCGCTGGCCACCTCAAAGGAGACGCGGCGAAAGGCGCCGCCGCGGAATTCGGTGATTACACATACTCCCTGTGCCATGATGCTGCCTCCTCTATCTTCGACCCTGGGAGCGCAAGAGAGCTCCCTACCGGTGCAAGGGTCAATTATTCTTTAACTCGAAACTAAAAACTCTCTTAAATGACCTTGGCCTCTTCATGGAGCAGGCGCACCAACTCCTTGGCCTTACCAATGGTGTCGCCCGGCACCAGGACTCCGGCCTGCCGCGGGGTCGGCAACTCCAGGGAGATCACTTTCAGCTTGGCGGCCGCGGCTCCCACCTGGTCCGCCGCCAGACCGATATCGGAGAGCTTTTTGACTGCCAGCGGTTTCTTTTTCGCCTTCATGATGCCGGGCAGCGAGGCATAGCGGGGATTCCAGACCGCATGGGCGCCGCCAAAGGTGACCAGGGCCGGCAACGGGGCCTCCAGTTTCAGCTTCGCCCCTTCGATGGGCCGCTCGATCCTGACCTGGCCGTCCGCCACTTCCAGGGCCACCGCCAGGGCCAGATGGGGCAGGTCCAAAAGCTCGGCCACCATGATGCCCACCTGGTTCTCATCATCATCCACGGCCCGGTGGCCGCAGCAAATGAGATCAAAGGGTATGCCCTTCAGGGCCGCGGCCAATGCCTTCGCCTTACCCAGGGCGTCGCTGCCCTCGGTGGCCGGATCATCCACCAGGACGCCCTGATCGGCGCCCATGGCCAGGGCGGAGCGGATGGATTCCACCGCCTTTTGGGGTCCCAGGCTCAGGATAGTGACGTTGGCGCCCTGGCTGTCTTTGAGGCGCAGGGCCGCCTCGACCGCATACTCATCGTAGGGATTGATGACCCATTTGATGTCGTTGGTGGCGATGGCTTTGCCGTCGGCCGCGATCTTAATCACCGTTTCGGTATCGGGCACCTGCTTCAGCAAGACTACGACATCCACGTTGTTCTCCTTTCTAAGCAGTTGATTCAAAAGAGACCGGTTCTACCGGGTTTTTTGTTTTAGGTATCATAAAAACTTGGGCTGACGTTTCTCCAGAAAGGCCGCAGCGCCCTCTTTGGCGTCCGGGGAGGCAAAGCACAGGGCAAAGGCATCGGCCTCCAGGGCGCAGGCGTTTTTCAAATCCAGGTCAAAGCCGCGGTCAATGGTCTGTTTGATGGCCCGCAAAGAGACACGCCCTTTGGCGGCCAGGCTCCGGGCCACCTTGGTGCATTCCTCCATGAAAGTGGCGGCGGGGAAGACCCTGGCCGCCAACCCCATGGCCTTGGCCTCGGCGGCGTCCACGAGGCGGCCGGTGAGGCACAACTCTTTGGCCAGGCCTTTACCCACCAGGCGCGCCAGACGTTGGGAGCCGCCAAATCCCGGCATGATTCCCAGGTTGACCTCCGGCTGCCCGAATTTGGCGACCTCCGAGGCATAAATGATATCGCAGGCCATGGCCATTTCGCAACCGCCCCCCAGGGCAAAGCCGTTGACGCAGGCGATCACCGGGATGGGCAGTTGTTCCAGCTTGACGGCCACCACCTGGGCAGACTCGGCAAATTGCCTGGCCGCCAGGGGATCGAATTGGAGAAATTCATTGATGTCCGCCCCGGCGACGAAGGCCCGGCCCTGGCCGGTCATCAGCAAGACGCGGATCTCCGGGTTCCTGGCCGTCTGCTCCAGGACCGCGGTAACCTCAGCCATGGTTTCGGCGTTCAGGGCATTTAACCGCTCCGGGCGGTTGAAGGTCAGGGTGGCGACCCCGGCCGCATTGGTGAACAGCAAATTATTATAGGACATCACGACCTCCTGAGCCGGGATTGGGCGGACTCCGGCCGCAAATGGTTTCTGGGGTGCAGCGCCAGAAATAGACTATCGAGGCGAGCGCCGGGGCAGGCCGCCGAGGCAGCCCCGTTTCCCTCAGGAATGGCTAAACTCGCTCTCAACCGGCGTTAGCGACTTGATCATCAAGACGATATCCGATTCGTGGCCGGCCTTATCCATGACAAAGCCTTTCAGGACCGCGGCCTTTTCAAAGCCTAATTTCTCAAACAGGTAGAAGGCCTTGTCCAATTCCGGCGGGATCTCGGCAGTAAGCTGCTCCAGACCCAGTTTGGCGGCGATCTCCTCCAGGGTTTGGATCAGCAGGGTCCCCAGGCCCTTGGCCCGGAATTGGGGATCGGTGGACAGGTTTACCTCGGCCTTGTGCCTGGTCCAGGCGCTGAGGTTGAATTGCAGCGAGGCGGCGCCGATAATCCGTTCCCCCTGGAGGGCAATCAGGGGCAGCATGACGTCATAGTCCAGATTTTCCACCCAGTGTTCGATGACCTTGGGGTCCGTCACCTCTTCCTTCAGCCGGGCCAGCTCTCCCGGCTCCAGGCTTTGGAAATAGGCCAGGAACACCTGTTCATCATCTTTCAATAAAGGACGCAAGGTGATGACGGTGCCGTCCTCCAGTTTGACTTGCTTGGGAAAAGTTTTAATCAGTATTCCTGCGAGGTTATTCATTGTGGTCTCCGGCATCCGCTGGGGTATCAGAAAAACCAACTGCGTTCGACGATCATGGTAAAGCCCATGCCGCCGCCCACGCAAAGGGCGGCCAGGCCCACCCGGGCATCCCGCTTTTGCATCTCGTAGAGCAGGGTAACCATCACCCGGGTGCCGCTGCAGCCGACGGGATGGCCCAGGGCAATGGCGCCGCCGTTGACGTTGACGATCTTGGGGTCCAGGTGTAATTCCCGCAGGCAGGCGAGACTCTGGGCCGCAAAGGCCTCGTTGAGTTCGATCAAATCCACCGGTTTACCCAGGGACTCTTTCGCCTTGGCGACGGCATTGCGAACCGCGTAAATGGGCCCCATGCCCATCAATTCGGGCTCGCAGCCCTGGCAATCATAGGAGACAATCCGGGCCATCGGACGGATGCCCATCTTCACGGCCTTCTCTTCGGACATCACCAGCACCGCGGCGGCGCCATCGTTGACCCCGGAGGAGTTGCCCGCGGTGACGGTGCCGTCCTTGCGGAAGGCCGGCCGCAGTTTGGCCAGTTTTTCCATGGTGGTGCCGAATTTGGGATATTCGTCGGTATCGAAGCTGAGGGGCTCCCCTTTCTTTTGGGGCACCTCCACCGGAATGATTTCATCCTGGAAGCGTCCGGATTTGATAGCCTGCTCCGCCTTGCGTTGGGACTCCAGGGCGAAGGCATCCTGCTCTTCCCGGCTGAGGTGGAACTTTTCGGCCACATTCTCGGCGGTGATGCCCATATGGATGTCACCGAAGGAGCAGGTGAGGCCATCATGAACCATGCTATCGAGGAGCTGGCCATGGCCCATGCGCTGGCCCCAACGGGTCTGAGTCAGGACAAAGGGCGCCTTGCTCATGGACTCCATGCCCCCGGCCACGATGATCTCCGCATCCCCGGCGCGAATGGCCTGGGTGGCCATGATGATCGACTCCAGACCGGAGCCGCAGACCACGTTCACCGTCACCGCCGGGGTGTATTGGGAGATGCCGGCATTGGCGGCGGCCTGGCGGGCCGGATTTTGGCCCTGGCCGGCCATCAGAACATTGCCCATAAACACCTGGTCTACTTTTTCCGAGCGCACCCTGGCGCGTCGCAAAACTTCTTTGATGACTATGCCTCCCAGCTGCGCGGCCGGCAGGTCCTTCAAAGTGCCGCCAAAGCTGCCGACGGCAGTCCGCACGGCGCTGGCGATTACTACCTGGCGCATAGATCCTCCTTTACTCAATGCTAATTGGTCCCGGGACTTAATTCTTTCACCAGCAGGGCAATATCGGCATAGCTCTTCTGGTGAATATCTTTGACGTAGTTTTTTAATTCCGTCACCAGACCGAACCCCGCCTTTTCAAAGGCCTTAATGACGGGCGCCTGGGTGGTGACGATGCGGGCCAGCAGTTTTTTGACCTTGTGGCTGGCGGCCAGTTGCGACAGCTCCGCCAGGAGCAAGGCGCCGAGACCGCGTCCCTGGAATTCCGGGGTAATGGTGACCCGGACTTCGGCGATATGCCGGCCCCAACCGAAGGTCTGGTAGTGCAGGGTGGCGTTGGCCACGATCCGGTCCTCGTACTCCGCCAGGATGGGCAGGACCCGGTCGTAATTGAGATTACGGGCCCATTTCTCCAGGAGCTTGCGGTCGGTGACATCATTGCCGAGATAGCGCCGGTTATCCTCCGGCAGGCCGATAAAAAAACTGTACAGGGCGTATTGATCGTCCCTGGTCATGGGTCTCAGAGTGAGACTGGCGCCATCTTTAAGGGTAACTTCCTTGGGATATGCTTCGAACATGTCTCTATCCTATCCCCGCGTTAATTAAGGCTTGCCAGCAAGCCTGTTGGTCCCCCCTCACCCTAACTCTCCTCCCGCTGGGGGGAGAGGGGAGAAGAAAGGAACTTTTGAAAAGTATTATCTCAAAAATGTTTATAGATAATATTTTATACATGGGCCGGCGAAATTGTCAGCCTTTTCCCTTGCCATTAAAGCGTGTTAGAAATCACCAGGCGCATGATTTCGTTGGTGCCTTCGTAGATCTGGGTGATCTTGGCGTCCCGCATCATCCGCTCCACCGGGAATTCCTTGACGAAGCCGTAGCCGCCCAGCACCTGCACCGCCTGGGTGGCGACCCACATGGCCGCGTCGCCGCAGAGGCACTTGGACATGGCGCTCATCTTGATCAATTGGGGGCTGATGCGGCTCATGTCCTTGGGCTGCTCCTCGAACAGGGAGCAGGTCTTGTAGAGCAACTGCCGGGCCGCTTCGGTGCGCATGGCCATGTCGGCCAGCTTGAACCCCACCCCCTGATGCTTGATGATGGGTTTGCCGAAGGTTTCCCGCTCCTTGGCGTAGGCCACGGCGTAATCCAGGGCCCCGGCGGCGATGCCCAGGGCCTGGGCGGCAATCCCCAGGCGGGAAAAATCCAGGGTCTTCATCATGATGTGAAACCCCTCGCCCTCCTGACCCAGCAGGTTGGCGGCCGGTATCCGGCAGTCCTCGAAGATGAGCTCCACGGTGTCCGACCAGCGGATGCCCATCTTGTCCTCATGTTTGCCCACCGAGAAGCCGGGGGTGCCCTTTTCCACCACAAAGACGCTGGAACCCTTATGGGCCGAGACGCCGCTGTCGGTGATGGTGTAGAGGGTGATGATCTCGGACACGCCACCGTTGGAGATGAAGGTCTTGGTGCCGTTGAGCACGTAAGAGTCGCCGTCTTTGACCGCCCGGCAGCGCAGCCGGGCCACGTCGGAGCCGGCCGCGGGTTCGGTCAGGCCGAAGGCGGCCAGTTGTTCGCCGGAGGCGAGCTTGGGCAGGAACTGCTTTTTCTGGGCCTCATTGCCTGCCAGCATGATGGGGAGGCTCCCCAGTTCCTGCACGGCTGGCACCAGCCCGCAGGCCGCGTCTACCCGGGACAGTTCCTCCACGGTGATGGCCAGGGCCAGCATGCCGGCCCCCGTGCCTTCGTAAGCCTCGGGAAAATCAACTCCGATCAGGCCGTTTTCCCGGAGCAGGTCCACCATCTCCCAATCAAATTTGCCGGCGATATCCCGTTGCGCCGCGCCCGGCTCCACCTGTTCTTTGGCCAGGCGCCGCACCATATCCTGCAACATCCGCTGTTCTTCGGTCAGATCATATTGCATATAATTCTCCCTCTTTGGTTGTGGGGGCGGCTCAGGCGCCGCCCCTACGAGAGATTCGTTACATATTGCGGCGGTACTTGCCGCCGACCTCATAAAGCACCTGGGTTATCTGGCCCAGACTGGTTACCTTGACGGCTTCCATCAGCCCGGCGAAGATATTGCCGCCGCTCAAGACCGTCTGTTTCAGGGCCTCGAGGGCAGCCGTGGCTGGCGCTTGATGCCGTTGCTTAAAATTATTGAGATTATCCAGTTGAGCCTGTTTCTCCTCATAGGTGGACCGGGTCAACTGGGTGGGCGGCCGGCAATAATTTTCCGCCAGGATATTGGGGCTGATGTAAGTGTTGACCCCGATAATCGGGTACTCGCCGGTATTCTTTTTAAGTTCGTAATAGAGGGACTCATCCTGGATTTTGCCCCGCTGATAATAGGTTTCCATGGAGCCGAGCACCCCGCCGCGGCGGCTGAGGGCATCGAACTCCTTCAGGACCACCTCTTCCACCAGGTCGGTCAATTTCTCGATCATAAAACTGCCCTGCAACGGGTTTTGATTTTTAAAGATACCGTATTCCTTGGTGATGATTAGTTGAATGGCCATGGCCCGGCGCACCGATTCCTCGGTGGGGGTGGTGACGGCTTCATCATAAGAATTGGTATGCAGGGAGTTGCAGTTGTCCGTCAGGGCCATGAGGGCCTGGAGGGTGGTGCGGATATCGTTAAACTGCATGTCCTGGGCGTGCAGGGAGCGCCCCGAGGTTTGCATGTGGCATTTGAGCCGCTGGCTCGCCTCGTTGGCCCCATACTTATATTTCATGGCGATGGACCAGATGCGGCGGGCCACCCGAATAATCACGTTGTATTCGGGGTCCATGCCGCTGGAGAAGAAGAAGGAGAGGTTCTTGGCAAAGGCGTCGATGTCCATGCCGCGGCTGAGGTAATATTCCACGTAGGTAAAGGCATTGGCCAGGGTGAAGGCCAGTTGGGAAACCGGGTTGGCCCCGGCTTCGGCAATATGGTAGCCGCTGATGCTGACCGAATAGAAATTCCTGACCTGATTATCGATGAAATACTGCTGGATATCGCCCATGAGCCGCAGGGCGAAGGCGACGGAGAAGATGCAGGAGTTTTGCCCCTGGTCTTCCTTCAAGATGTCCGCCTGCACGGTGCCGCGCACATTGGCCTGGACTAACTGCCGAATCCGCTCCGCTTCTTCCGGATCGGGGTCGCGGCCGTTTTCCTCCTTAAATTTATCCAGTTGCTGATCGATGGCGGTATTGAAGAAGAAGGCCAGGAGGATCGGCGCCGGCCCGTTGACCGTCATGGAGACGCTGGTATTGGGGGCGCAGAGATCAAAACCCTTATAAAGCTTTTTCATGTCCTCCAGGGTGCAGATGCTGACGCCGCTTTCGCCGATTTTCCCAAAGATGTCCGGCTCTTCAGCCGGGTCTTCGCCATACAGGGTGAGGGAATCGAAGGCGGTGCTCAAGCGCTTGGCGTCATCATCCTTGGTCAGGTAATGAAATCGGGCATTGGTCTTTTCCGGCGGGCCTTCTCCGGCGAATTGCCGCTTGGGATCTTCCCCTTCCCGGCGAAATTGAAAGACGCCGGCGGTATAGGGAAAATAGCCGGGCAAATGCTCACGCCTAAGCCATTTCAAGGTTTCAGCCAAGCTGTCAAAATCGGGCAGGGCGATCTTGGGAATCTTCAAACCGGAGAGCGATTCGCTATAAAGCTGGGTCCGGCTGACCTTGTCCCGGATTTTTACCTCAAATTCGTCCTTAGAATACTGCTCCCGGATGTCCTCCCATTTGGCCAGGGTGTCGATAATCTCATGGTCGATCTGCTTCTCCGCCTCTGCGGCCCGCTCGGCCAGATCGAGCTCCAATTCCCGGCTGACGGTCTGGATGGCTTCAAATTTATGCAGTTGCCGCGCCGCCTTCCTGGTTTTTTCATGATAGCCGCGAATGGTGCTGGCGATTTCGCTCAGATAATGCTGCCGCCCCGTGGGTAGGATGGCCGACTTGGACGACTCCTGCAACGAATAGCTCACCGCCTGAGGAATGGGCCAATCGATCAGACCCTTGTCCTTTAGAGACGACAGCACCTTCTCAAAAAAGACGTTGAGGCCGGGGTCCTGGAAGTTGCTGGCCACGGTGCCGATGATGGGCAGCGACTCGTCGGGGGTCCCAAAGAGATTGTGATTGCGCCGGTATTGTTTGCCGACCTCCCGCAAGGCGTCCAGGGAATTCTTATGATCGAACTTGTTGATGGCGATCAGGTCGGCAAAATCGAGCATGTCGATCTTTTCCAGTTGCGACGGGGCGCCGAATTCCGCGGTCATCACATAGATGGCCAGATCGACGTACTTGGTGATGGAGACGTCCCCCTGGCCGATGCCGGGGGTCTCGACGATGATCAGGTCATAGCCCGCGGCCTTGAGGATATTGATGGAGTCCTCCAGGGCCAGGGAGAGTTCGCTCTCCGATTCCCGGGTGGCGAGCGAGCGCATGAAGACCTTTTCGGGATTGACAAAATTCATGCGGATGCGGTCGCCCAAAAGCGCCCCGCCGGTCTTCTTCCGGGTCGGGTCGATGGCAATGATGGCCATGGATTTCTCCGGATAGTGGATCATAAAGCGGCGGATGAACTCGTCTTCCAGGGAACTCTTGCCCGAGCCGCCGGTGCCGGTGATGCCGATAACCGCCGAGGGTTTCGGGGCGCTCGGCAACTCCCGCCTGATCCGGGCGAAGGCATGGCCATTGTCTTTATAATTGTTCTCGGCCAGAGAAATCAGTTGGGTTACTACAAAACTGTGACGCTGCCGCACCTTTTCCTGCCAATCCTGCGGCAGCGGCGGAAATTTGACGGCCGCGGCCCGATCGATCATGTCCTGGATGATGCCGAGCAGTCCCAGCTTCTGGCCGTCTTCCGGGGAATATATCCGGGTAATGCCGTAGTCTTCGAGTTCGCGGATCTCCTCGGGGACGATAACCCCGCCGCCGCCGCCGAAGGTCTTGATAAAGCCGACGCCGTTCTGATCCAGCAGGTCCTTGACATATTTAAAGAATTCCATATGTCCGCCCTGATAGGAGCTGACCGCAATGCCGTGCACCCCCTCCTGGATGGCGGTATAGACAATCTCTTTGGCGGAGCGATTGTGCCCCAGATGGATGACTTCGGCGCCGGCGCGTTGGAGCAGGCGCCGAAAGACGTTAATGGAGGCGTCGTGGCCGTCGAACAGGGTGGTGGCGGTGACGAACCGCACCTTGGCTTGACTGGCTGGCTTGGCTGATGCTTTTTTTGGCATGTGAAACTCCCGAAAAAAATGACTGAGGGCCGAGGGAGGAATTAACTCAACAATTCCCGCGCGATGATCATCCGCTGGATCTCGCTGGTGCCCTCGTAAACAGTGGTCACCCGGACGTCCCGGGCCAGCCGTTCCACCGGATATTCCTGGGAATAGCCGTAGCCGCCCAGGATCTGCACGGCGTCGTAACAGGCCCGGTTGGCGGCTTCGGTGGCATAGAGCTTGGCCATGGAGGCGGCTTTCGAAAAGGCTTTCCCCTGGTCTTTCAGGTGCGCCGCCTGGAGCAGCAGCAGGCGGGCCGCCTCCAGTTCGGTGTAACGGTTGGCGATCATCCACTGGATCGCCTGAAACTGGGAGATGGGATGGCCGAACTGCACCCGCTCTTTGGCGTAATTTTTGGCATAGTCCATGGCCCCGAGGCCGATGCCCAGGGCCATCGAGCCGACGCCGATGCGGCCGCCGGCCAGTTCCGCTAGGGCCAGGCGAAAGCCGCTGTTGAGCTCACCCAGCAGATTTTCCTGGGGCACCCGGCAGTCTTCCAGGATCAATTCGTTGGTGGGAGAACCGCGCTGGCCCATCTTGGGCTCATTCTTGCCCACGGCAAAGCCGGGAAAGCCCGGCTCCACCAGGAAGACGCTGATTCCCTTGCCTTTGGGGGCGTCCTTGTCGGTGACCGCCCAGACCACGAAGACCCCGGCAAACTCGCCACTGCTGATGAAGATCTTGCGGCCGTTCAGCCGCCAGTGGCCGCCCTCGAGGGTGGCCGTGGTGCGCAGGCCGGCGGGATCGGAGCCGGCTGTGGCTTCGGTGAGGCCGAAACCGCCGGCGGGGTATTCGCCGCTGCAGAGCGGCGGTAGGTAACGGCGCCGCTGCGCTTCGTTGCCCACCGATTGGATCACCTGCCCTACCATATTGGTTACCGAAGTGGTCACCGTGGTGGCGGCGCAGCCTTTGCCCAACTCGGTCATGGCCAGGCTGAAGGCTACCGTAGTGGCTTCGGCGCCGCCGTACTCGGCCCGGATACCCAGCCCCATGAAGCCGAGGTCGGCCAGCTTTTTCAGGTTGGCCAGGATAATGGTCCGATCTTTGGTCCGGTCCAATTCGGCCGCCTGGGGGCGCAGTTCCCGCAGGGCAAATTTCGCCGCCATTTCCTGGATCATGCGTTCTTCGTCGGTTAAGTCAAATTGCATTGTTACCTCGTTTCAGATCAGTCTCATAGCAGTTTGTAGCCCAGGAGACAGGATGTCATTCTGAGCGAAGCGAACCATCCAGATTCTACCCTACGCTTCGCTCCGTTCAGAATGACAACCTAAATATTATCTGCCGACGCCCAACTTGGTCTCAGATCTTCTTGACCTTAAACCACGCCCTGCTGCCGGAGTTCACTAATTTGCTCCGGGGTATAACCCAACTCCTGGAGAAGGGCCGCGGTGTGTTCGCCGAGTTCCGGGGCAACGCTGCGCAGCGTCCCCGGCGTTCGGGAAAACTTCGGGGCCACGCCTAATTGCCGGTAGGCCCCCCAGCTTTCGTGCAGCAGGTCTACCACCAACTGCCGGGCCTGGATATGGGGGTCATTCGAGGCTTCCTCCAGGTTCAATACCGGCTCAACGCAGCAGTCGTGGCCTTCGAAGTGCGCCACCCATTCCGCCTGAGTGCGCTGCTTAAAGAGCGTCGCCACCGCCTCTTTCAAGGGTTCCTGATGGGGCCCGGGCTCGATGTAAGTGGACTGGTCCCAATCCGGATGGGCCGCGGCGGTACAGAAGGCCCGCCAGAATTGCGGCTCCAGGGCGCCCAGGGACATATAACGGCCATCCCTGGTCTCGTAAAGGTTGTAGCAGGCAAAGCCATGATTGAGGACGTCATCCCCGGGATGGGGGATTTGCCCATCGGCCAGATATTTGCCCCAGCGCAGGCAATTCCACATAAAAGACCCGTCCAGCATGGCGATATCGAGATACTGCCCTTCACCCTGACGCTCCCGCGCCAGCAGCGCCAGGGCGAGGCTAAAGGCCGCCAGCAGGGCGCCGCCCCCCAGGTCGGCGATTTGCACTCCCGGCACGGTGGGCCGCCCGTCCCGGCCGGTATAGGACAACACCCCACTCAGGGCCAGGTAGTTGATATCGTGGCCGGCCCTCTGGAACCGGGGGCCGTGGTCCCCGTAACCGGAGAGGGAGGCATAAATCAGCCGGGGGTTGCGGGTTCGCAGACTCTCATAATCCAGGCCCAGGCGGGCCATCACCCCCGGCCGGAAGCCTTCCAGGACCACGTCGGCCTGGTCAGCCAACTGTCGGAAGATCTCCCGACCCGCCGGGGACTTGAGATTGAGGGTCAAGGAGCGCTTGTTGCGGTTCAAGACCACGTGAAAGCCGCTGTTCTTGCCGATCTTGGGCTGCCAGTCCCGGATGTAGTCGCCCCGGCGGGGTTCTTCCACCTTGATGACGTCGGCGCCGAAATCCGCCAGCAGCATGGTGCAGAAGGGCCCGGGCAGGAGTCGCGACAGATCCAAGATGCGCACCCCTGCCAGGGCCGAAGCCATTTGGTTCAAAGGATTCATTAACACTTCTTATCATCAAGTCCTGGGTAGGGGCGGCGAGCGCGCCGCCCCTACAAAAGCCTTTTAGTGTTCATGGACATAGAACGGCCATTTGTGGAAGAACCACTCGTTCCACAGCAGCGGAATGATCCACCAGAAGTTCCAGATGAGAGACTCGCCGTTGAGGGCCCGTTCGGCGATGTCCCCTTCCATATGGGGATTGCCCAGGCCCCAGTAACCAAAGTTGACGTAGTAGAAGAAGATGTAGTTCAGCACCAGCAGGATGCCGACGCCGATGGTCCGGAACCAGAAGCCCCCCCAGGAATCTACGTCCTTGGCGGGCGACATGTCATCAAAATAGTGGTGCCAGATGAGGAAGGGAATCAGGCTGAAGCCGGCGATTTCGGCGGCGTGATACCACAGAAAACGCGTCGGGATACCCTTGTCGGCCGGGGGCAGGTGTTTGACCACCTCTTCCATATTCAGCCAGGAGCCGGCGATATGCACGCAGATCAAGGCCAGGATATAGGCGAGGACGAAGGTCAGGATCAGGGAGATGAAGCCTTTCCACGGCTGGGGCAGTTTGATCAGGGACCAGGGCTTCATGCGCCAGACATTGGGGGTCATGAAGAGCACGATGATGGCCCATTCCCACCAGCCGAAGACCCAGTGCACGTGCATGGTGCCGGCGATGCCGCCCCACCAGGGGATACCCAGGGCATAAGATTTCCCGAAGACCACCCCGTAGATCAGGCCCCAAAAAGGCACGATCAGGATGGTGTAGTAGAACATGGTCAACATGGTGCACCAGCCGAGCTCGGCCAGGCCGGCCTCGGGCTGCTTCAAATCACTCGGCCGGACGGGCCACTTGCCAAACAGAATGGTGGTGTAGGGATAGGCGAAAAAGCCGATCAAGACGAAGCAGACCACCGCCCGTTCCCCAAAATGGGCCGCGGGGTTGATCAGGGTCGCGAGGGGCAGGGTAGCCGCGACGCCCGCGGGCATCACGGTCTTGCCGGCCGCGGCCAACCATTCCAGGTTCGATTCGCTGAGGAAGTTAAAGCCCAGCCCCAGGATGCGGTAAAAAACCACATGAATGACAAACCACACCAGGACCAGGTTAAAGATGGTTTCGACGATGCCTCTGGCCGGCTGGGATAAGTTATGAAAAGGCCAGTCCCCTAAAAACATATGCTGCCAGAGGCCCACCAAAATCATCATTGCCAAATAGAGCACGAAGGGGTAGGGAAATGTACCAACCGGCCCCCGAGGATCACTAAAAATATACCAAATAAACCAAGCGATGAAGAAAAAGGCAAAAAATGAGACAATACCCGTCACGGGCTGCCCCCACCGCGGCCGCAGTGCTCCTGGACTTGCCATACTATCCTCCCTTTGGATGGCTCTCGTTCCGAGATGCAAGTTCGATGCTAGCCCTAAATGCTGTCCATGTGCTCTTTTTTGTATTCTTCCACGGCTGCTTCGTCCACCAGCTTCCTCAGGAACCCGAGGCAGGGTTCGTCACAGACGATTTTCGGCCAGATGGCCGGCAGCAACTCCCTCACCACGCGCAATTTCTCCTGGTCATCCAGGTTCATGACCGCCGCTTTAATCTCATCGAATGTCATGGTGCTCCCTCCTTTCTATATTATGCTTGCCTACTTCAACCTGGTGGAAGTGTTTCCGGCCCCAAGGGCCGCCGGGCAGTCACCAACTCTTGCTGGAACGGCTAAATAATCCCCTTTTCTTTCAGCGGCTCCAGTTGCTTCGGTCCGAAACCGAGTTTGAGGCTGTAAATATAAGCATTGTCGGCTCCCACCGGCCGGCAGAGCCATTTGAGGCGCGGCGGGGTCTCCGTCATCTTCCAGGCCTGGTTGGCCACGGTCAATTCGCCGTAATACGGGTCGGTGAACTTTTCCAGGGAACGCCGCACCCACCAGTTTTCGGTCTTCATGGTTTCCATGGGCGGCGTCACCCGGCCCGGGACCACGATGCCCTCGGCGATGTTCTTGTTGTAATCCATGACCGCGTCGTAAATCTCGTCATAGGTGCGGGCCGTGGTCCATTTTTCGATCTCTTTGTACATCACCTTCATGTTTTCCACGTTCAGCCGGTCGAAGATGGTGGGAAATTGCTCCCTCAAATCCGGGCGCTTCAAGATGGTGGTCAGGGCCTTCCAGTTGATATCCGAAAAACCCGACAGGAAGGCATAGCCGTCCTTGCATCTGAAATAGGTGTAAGGGAAGACGCCGACGTCGTAGTTGCCGACCCGGGGGATATCCTCCTTATATTCCTGGAAATAGGTGAGGCTGTAATTGATCAGGCGGCCCATGGCCTCCGGCGGGGCCACGTCGATGAACTGGCCCTTGCCGGAGATCGTCCGGAAGTGCACGGCCGCCAGCGTCGCCAGGCCGGCAAAGGCGCCGCCGGCGTACCAGGACATCCAGTTGCCCTGTTTGGTGGGCACCTCCGAGGGCTTCGGGTTGGCGGGATCATCGGGCAGCTCGCCGGTCACCGCGGTCACCCCGGAAAAGGCCTGGCAGACCACGTCCACATCGGCCTTGCCGCAAGTGGCTTTTGACCCGAATTGGCCGTAAGCGTAGATGGCGGCATAGATGAGCCTGGGGTTGTCGACGCTGAGTTGACGGTAGCCGATGCCCCAACTGTCCATGACGCCGGGCAGGAAGGTTTCGATGACCACGTCGGCCCGTTTGGCCAGCTTCTTGAAGATCTCCTGGCCTTCCTGGCTTTGCAGGTTCAAGGTAATGTGAAATTTGTTGCGGCCTTCGTTGAGATAGCCCAGGCCGGTGTCTTTATGCATGATGCCAAAGGGCGAGAAGGTCCGTTCGGGATTGCCTTCCGGGGCCTCGATGCGGATGACCTTGGCGCCGAGTTCGCCCAGGATGGAGCTGGCAAAACAGCCGGCGATGCTGCCGTAGCTGCAATCCAGCACCGTGAGGTGGTCCAGGGCCTCGGGTTTGCCGGCGGCATGTACCGGATCGTCCTTCTCCCTGATCCAATCCGGCCAGCTCAGTTTATCGTCTTCATGGTGCGGCATGATCGATCTCCTTATGAATGCGTCGGTGGCAGAGTCTGACAATGGCAGCAAATAATTAGGGCAGGATGACGCCCTTTTTGCCGTCCCAATCCTCGGGAGGTTTGCGGCCGGGGGCATCGGCCCATTTGCCGATGACATTGCGCTCCTTCAAGCCCTTGATCTGTTCCGAGGTCATTCCCAGGAAACGTCTGAAGACGAATTCGTTATCGAAGCCCACGGCCTTGCCGGCCCACTTGATGCGGCCCGGGGTCTCCGAGAGCTTGGGAGCGATGCCCTCTTCCACCGTCGGTCCGAAGATGGCGTCATTGACCGTGTAGGTGAAGTTCCGCTGGATCAGGTGGTCATCGTCCATCTTATCGCTGGCCTTGGAGACCCGATGGGCCCCGAAGCCGTGCTTGCAGGCCAGGTGATTCAGTTCTTCGTAAGTCTTGCCGGCCGCCCATTTCCGGATGCTCTCCAACAGCTCGACGGCGTTAGCTTCCTGCAGCCGGGCGGGGTGGGTGGCGAAGCGTTCGTCTTTTGCCAATTCGGGCCGACCCATGGCGACGCAGAGCCCCTGGAACTGCCCGTCAGTGGCGGCTCCGATGGCCACGATCTCATCCTTGGCCTGGAAGATATCGGCCGGGCAGATGGAGACATCCCGGTTGCCGTAGCGTCCCCGCTCTTTGCCGGTGAGATGCTGATAGAGCCAGGTCCAATCCAGGACCCGGATGAGGTTCTCCGCCTGGGAAAACTCGATGTACTGGCCTTTGCCGGTACGGTCCCGGTGGGCCAGGGCCCCCAGGACGCCCACGGCGCCCATGAGGCCGCCGAAATAGTCCGCCAGCCAGATGCCGGCCTTCAGGGGCAGTTTGTCCGGAAAGCCGGTGATCCAGGCCATGCCCGATTCGGATTGGGCAATGGCGTCGTAAGACGGCCGCTCCACGTAGGGGCCCCACTGGCCGAAACCGTTCAGGGCGATGTAGATAATCTTCGGGTTGATTTCGGAGAGTTGCCGGTAGCCGATGCCCCATTTATCCATGGTGCCGGCCCGGAGGTTCTCCACCACGATGTCGGAGCGTTTGACTAGCTCCCGGAACAGGTCTTTGCCTTCGTTCACCCGCACGTCGATGCTGATATGGTATTTGTTGCGGGCCTCCTTCAGATAGCCGAAGGCGCTGCCTTTGTAAAACTTGGCAAAGGGAGTCAGGGACCGCATGGTGTCCCCGGCGCCGGGAAGTTCGACCTTGAACACCGTCGCCCCCAGTTCCGACAGGTAGGCCGGCAGAGATGGCCCGAGAATCAAGGTGCAGAGTTCCACGATCTTGATGTCTGCCAGAGCCTCCGGTTTTTCAAAGGTTTTGGACGGGTCCAGCACGGACTCGGCCCATTTAAAATATTCTTCTTTTGCCATAGCCCCTCCTCTCCTGTAGTGGAAATATCTCCCGGTTTAGCTTACGTGGGCCAAAAACAGCCGCCGGACCCCGCTACCTCCCGGTAGACAGGATCACCTCAACTTTCCCAGAGCCACGCGGCCGCGATCCGAAGGTCGACCTGGCGTCGCCCGGCGCCGCGGTTCAAGCTGGAACATATAATTTGAACGGTCGGCCCGCCCAGGCGGCAGGCTCTCCGAGGTGCACGCCTGGCGATCAGGCAAACCAGCGAAAGTTAAGGGAAAACCGTCATTTATCCTGCCCAGGAGATTGACTGAGGATGGAAATCTTCCGGATGATAAGCTCGGTGACGGCCAGCCAATTTCTTTCATATTTTTGAGATCGACAAAACCCGAAAAGGTCCAAGGAGATGCAACTTCACAGTCAGCATTCCGGTTGAGGTTGGTGGCCGTATCCTACCTGAGTTTAAACAATTATGTCAATTTAAAGTTCTTTTGTGAAATTTTTCTTTTACGGATACTCATAGAAGCCGCGTCCCACCTTCCGCCCCAACCAGCCGGTTTCCACGTATTTGCGCAGCAGCGGACAGGGGCGGTATTTGGAATCGCAGAAACCGTGGAACAGGGTTTCCATAACGGCCAGGCAGGTATCCAGGCCGATGAGGTCGGCCAGGGCCAGCGGCCCCATGGGGTGGTTGGCGCCGAGGCGCATCACCAGGTCGATGTTCTCCCGGGTGCCCACGCCCTGATACAGGCAGTACGCCGCCTCATTGATCATGGGCATGAGGATGCGATTGATGATGAAGCCGGGATAATCGCTGGCTTCCGCCGGCGTCTTGCCGAACTTGACGCAGAGGTCTCGGGTCAGGGCAAAGGTCTCATCCGTGGTCGTCAGGGCCCGGATCAGCTCCACCAGTTGCATGACCGGCACCGGGTTCATGAAGTGCATGCCGATGACCTGGTCGGGTCGCTTGGTTTGTGCGGCAATGCGGCCGATGGGAATGGAGGAGGTATTGCTGGCCAGGATCGTCTGGGCAGGGCAGATGGCATCCAGCTCACGGAAGATCTGAAACTTCAGGGCCTCGTTTTCCGTGGCCGCCTCGATCACCACCTCGGCCGCCGCCATATCCTGAAGTTTAACCGTGGTCTTGATGCGGCCGAGGACCGCGTCCCGGTCTTCGGGGCTCAGCTTGCCCTTGTCGACGCTTTTGGCCAGGATCTTGGTGATGGTCTTCAGACCCCGTTGCACCAAGGCCTCGGTGACATCGCTCATGATCACCATAAGCCCGCTCATGGCCGCCACCTGGGCGATGCCGTTGCCCATCTGGCCGGCGCCTATGACTCCCACGGTTTTTATCTGCATCTGGTCTTGGTCTCCTCTCCCTCAGCCGTTCGGCAAAAGGTCTTGGTGAATGGTATCTTTGGTAGCCGCAGGCTTTAGCCTGCGTCTGCGCAGTCGAGACGCCTGCGCCACCAAATCAGTCAACTAGGGAAAAGAGCGGCACGACCCCCTCTCCGGCTGTATGCTTCATATGCTGCACCACCTGGTGCCCCAATTTTACCTTTTTGCCGATGACCTCCATGGTCACGCTATCGGGATCGCAGCCGTTCAAGAGTCCCGTCAGCCAGGGACCTTCCCGGAGCTGGGCCAGGACCACGACGTAGGGGGCCTTGAAGCCCTCGGGAGCCACCCGGATCACCGTAAAGGTCTTGATGGTGCCGTCCCCGGACAGTTGGGTGACCTCCTGGTTGGTGGATCCGCAGTCGTCGCAGACGGCCTTGGGAGGCACGGTGATGGTGCCGCAGTCGAGACACTTTAAGCCCTTAAGCACATTCTCTTTTAGCGCTTCGAAGTACTGGACGTGGGTCAGTTTGTACATGAAATCTCCCTATGCTTAGCGGCCGAGGAGGATATTCACCACTACGGTGCCGGTGCCGCCCAGGGTATCGGTCATGCCGATCCTGGCCCCGTCCACCTGCCGCAGGCCGCACTCCTCCCGGAGCTGTTTGGTAATCTCATAGACCTGGGCGCAACCCGTGGCCCCCACCGGATGCCCCTTGGACTTGAGGCCGCCCGAAGGATTGATGGGAATCCTGCCTCCCAGGCTGGTTTCGCCCAGTTCCGCGGCCAGGCTGCCTTTGCCGAATTCGAAGAATCCCAGGCATTCGCTGGCGACGATTTCGGCAATGGTAAAACAATCGTGCAACTCCACCACGTCCACATGCCTGGGCTCAATGCCCGCCATCCTGTAAGCCTGCGACGAAGAGGCCAGGCGCGCCCGCATCACCGTGAAATCCTTCTGCCGGGAATAGGGCCGGCCGTTGCCTTGCCCCACTCCCAGGACTTTAATCGGCTTGGCCACCAGCTTCTCGGCAATCTCCCGGCTGGCCAGAACCACGGCGGCGGCGCCGTCGGAAATGGGACAGCAGTCCAAGACCTGGAGCGGGTCACAAACCATGGGGCTGGCCAGCACCTTCTCCACCGAAATTTCTTTTTGAAATTGGGCCAGGGGATTCATGGTGCCATGGTGATGGTTCTTGACGGCCACCCGAGCCATCCGTTCCTTGAGCAGGGCCAGGGGCAGGCCGTATTTATCGGCATACTGGTGGGCCAACATGGCAAAGACCCCCGGGAAGGTCAGGCCGGTGAATTCCTCATAGTGGCTGTCCTCGATCATGGACAGGGCCCCGGTTACCTGCGAGGTGCCCATATGGGTGAATTTCTCCACCCCGCCGGCAATCACAATATCATAGAACCCGGAGGCCACCCACATGAAGGCGTCCCGAAAGGCCACCGAGGCCGAGGCGCAGCCGCCTTCCACCCGGGTGGCCGGCACCTGGGACCCCAAGCCGATCTCATCCGCCAGGAGCGGCGCCAGGTTCATCTGGCCTTCGGCGAAATCGCCCAGAACATTGCCGATGACCAGGCCTTGAATGTCCTTGGAGGTCAGATTTGATTCCCGGATGGCCTCCAGGGCGGCCTCGGCGAAGAGTTCCTGCAAACTTAAGCCGGACGGCCCAAACTTGGTCATGCCCACACCCAACACCGCTACTTCTCTCATAATTTTTTCCTCTCAGCTGCCCGGCGATGGACTTCAGCCCCAAGGGCGATTCGGTATTCAATCAGCCCGCCTGGCTAGACCTCAACCACCACTGCAAGGGCTGTACCAGCAGATTGATTGCGGTAATTAGCTGAAATTAAGAGATAAAAATGCCCATGAAGAAGTAGCGCCAAAAACGTAGTCTAGCAAATGCTGCACTTATTTCCTCCAGGAGCAATCAGTCCGGTCAGGGGGTAATAAAAGGAGAAATTACCGCAAGTTAGTCGAGTCGGAGGATTAGCTTCACCTCTGTAGCATATGAGACAGTGCCGGTCGGGGGCGAGTCGTAGGGGCGGCGAGGGCGCCGCCCCTACGGGCAGGCGGTTGAGGTTAGCGAGGATTTATTTTATAATAATTTCATGAAGTTTTTGCCTTAAACGGCGTGGCGAGGCGGGACTATGTCAAGAAAACTGAATTGTCCGAGTGAGTTAAAGACTAAAGAGCGGCTCCTGTCTTCGATTCATAAGATCAGCAGCCTGCTGACCCGGCCCATTTCCCTGGACAAGATCCTAACCTGTATCGTCAAAGAGACCGCCCAGGTTTTCAGCTTCACCCGGGTCGGCATCTTTCTCACCGACAAGGACAAGGGCCTGTTGGAATGCAAGTACCTGATCGGCTTCAGTCCCGAGGAGACAGAGCGGGCTCTGACCAAGCCTTACCGCCTGGCGGACCATGACTGCATGGACACCAAGGTGGCGCGCTACGGCAAAACCATCTATTCCCGGGATATGGTGCACGATCCCAGGGCTACCCCCCTGGACCTCCAGGTCGGCCGGTACATGAAGCGACTGGCCACCATTATCGTGCCCATGAAGATCAAGCAGGACACCATCGGGCTGATCGTGGCGGATCGCCGGGAAGAGCCCCTGACCCTGACCAAAAAGGATATCGATTCCTTCTCCACTTTTGCCAACCAGGCCAGCATTATTATCGAAAATGCCCGGCTGCAGGAACAGAATCAAAGAAAGATCCAGCAATTGCTGGCCCTCCAGGAAATCAGCCGGAAGACCAGTTCCACCATCAACCTCAACAAACTTCTCGGGGTCATCACCGCCAGCGCCATGAAGATCACCAAGGCCTCCAGTGGCGCCCTGCTCCTGGTGGCCGACGACAACCAGCACCTGCGCGTCGCTTCCCAAATCGGCTATGAGAGGCTGGATACCGCCAGGTTCAGGATGAAGGTGGGCCAGGGCATCGCCGGCTGGGTGGCGGCCAACGGGGTTCCCCTGTTGGTGCGGGACGTGAGCCGGGAACCGCGCTACGTGGAGGCCATCAAAGAGGTCAAGTCGGAGTTGGCCGCGCCGCTGATCAGTGAAAACAAGGTCCTGGGTGTCCTGAACGTGGATAGCGTCAACCTGGCGGCCTTTTCCGAAGACGACTTGAAGTTGTTGGTGATTTATGCCGGGCATACCGCCAGCCTGATCAAAAACGCCCGGCTCTATGGCCAGGTCATGACCGAGCGCAACTTCCGGGAGAATATCCTGGAGAGTTCGCCGAACAGCGTCATTGCCGTCAACATGAAAAAGGAGATCACCTCCATCAATCGCCGAACGGAGGAATTATTCCGCCTGAAAAGAAAGCATGCCCTCGGCCAAAAGGCGGCTGACGTGTTTGGCGACGAAATCGTCCAACTGGTGGATCTGGCCATCGATCAGGACGACCTGATCGATTACAAGGAGATCCGCAAAAGCCGCAGAGACGGCAGCCAACTGACCCTGGGCATCTCCTCTTCCTGGCTGCGGGACCATCAAGACAACCGGATCGGCGTGATCTTCATCGTCCGGGACCTGACCGAAGGCAAGCGCACCGAGGAATTGATCCGGCGGATGGACCGGCTGACCTCCATCGGCCAGCTCTCGGCGGGCATCGCCCACGAAATCAGGAACCCGTCTGGCCAGCATCAGCTTAAATGTCCAGATGCTTGCCAAAAAATTGCCCCTGGGACTCGCCGCCAAAAACATGGTTTCCGACACCCTGGAAGGCATCGACCGGATCAAGAGCCTGGTCAAGGGCATGCTCAATTTTGCCAAGCCCTCGACCCCGGCGCTGAAGCGGGACTCCATTGCCCGGGTCTTGCGGAATTCCATTTCCCTGCTGGATTCCCAACTCAGGAAGAAAAGGATCGAAGTCAAACTGGACCTGGCGGAGGACCTCCCCGAGGTCGTGTTTGACGAGCATCAGATTCAGCAGGTTCTGGTCAATCTGTTGCTCAATGGGCTGGAGGCCATGTCCGACGGGGGGAGCCTCAAGATCAAAAGCACTATCGGCAAAGATCACAAGAAACGGCGGCAACTGGCCTTGCATATCACGGACACCGGCGGCGGCATTCCGCCGTTCAACCTCTCCAAAATCTTCGATCCCTTTTTCACCACCAAGCCGGAGGGCACCGGGCTGGGCCTGTCCATTGTCCATAAGATCCTGGAACAGCACCACGCCGCCATTGACGTGGTCAGCGAGGAGAACCGGGGAACCACCTTTATCCTGAGCTTTCCGATCCATCCGGCCGGGGGACTAGATGTACCGCTATAAGATCCTGATAGTCGACGACGACAAGCTCCTGCAGAATTCGCTCCAGAATGTCCTTTCCGAAAAGTATGACACCCTCGTGGTGGGGAGGGGAGAGGATGCCATGGAGCTGCTCCGGAAGCATCCGGTGGACCTGGTGCTCCTGGACGTCCGCCTTCCCGGTCAGGACGGCATCGAGACGCTGCAACAGATCAAGGCCCTGGAGCGGGAACTCATGGTGATCATGATGACGGCCTATGAAGATGTCAAAACCGTGATCACCTCCATGAAAATGGGGGCCCATGATTATCTGGTGAAACCCCTGGAAATTGAGGAACTGGAGATCATCGTCGAAAAGGCCCTGGACAATCTGAAGCTCAAAAAGGAAGTGGAGGAACTGCGCAAGAATTACCTCAAGGAATTCAATGTCGGCAATATCATCGGCGAAAGCCCGGCCATCAAGCGCGCCATCGAGTTTGCCAACAAGGTGGCCAAAGGCTACGACACCACGGTGCTCATCGAAGGGGAGACCGGGGTCGGCAAAGAAGTGATCGCCCGGACCATCCAAAGCCGCAGCGACCGGTTCAATAAGCCTTTTGTGATCATCAATTGCGGGGCCATCAGTAAGGACCTGGTGGAAAGCGAACTGTTCGGCTACGAACGGGGGACCTTCACCGGCGGGCTCCAGGAAGGCAAGAAGGGCAAGCTGGAAATGGCCGACGGCGGGACCCTGCTCCTGGACGAAATCAGCGAACTCTTGCCGGCTTCCCAGGTGAAGCTGCTCCGCTTCCTCGAGGAAAAGGAATTCTTTCCGGTGGGCGGCGCCCAAAAAAGAAAAGTGGACATCCGCATCATCGCCGCCACCAACAAGAGCCTGGAGTCGGAATGCCGGGCCGGGCGCTTTCGCGAGGATCTCTACTACCGCTTAAACGTGGCCAGGATCACCATCCCGCCCCTCAGGGAGCGCCAGGTTGACATCCTGCCGCTGTCCCTGTTCTTCATGAACAGCTTCAATGAAAAATTCGGCAAAAATTTTCGCTCCATCGCACCATTAGCCCGGCAATTGCTGCTGGATTACCCTTGGCGGGGCAACGTCCGGGAACTCCGGAATGCCATTGAGCGGGTGATCCTGATGGAAGAGGGCGAGGAAATCCAACCGAGCCCAACTCACCTTTTTGGGCCTGACTCAACCGGAGAACGGCCCCCAGGCCGCGGTGGCGTCGGATATGAAGCTGCCCGCCACGGGTCTGAACCTGGATGAATTGATCAAAGGCCTGATCATTCAGGCCCTGGAGTTGAGCAACGGCAACCGGACCCGGGCCGCCAGGTTCCTGGGCATCTCCAGGCCCACCCTGATTTATCGCCTGGAAAAATACGGGATCGAGCCCCAGCAGGTTGATGAAAAAAGGTTTTAACTGTATTGGCAGGCGGTTTTATTCCCGCTTTTCTAAAGGGTTTTTTCTCTTGTCATTCAGAGGGAGCCGCAGGCGACCGAAGAATCTTAAAATACGAGATGCTTCGCTGCGCTCAGCATGACAAATAACTGTAGGGTGGGCACTGCCCACCAATTCCTTAAAAAAGAACGCTTAGGTGAACCGTATGGAGCTTACGGCCGCACCGGCGCAGATTAAATTTACGGTTACCAAAATATTCATTTTCGATCTGGTCTTCCATCCCGATCTTATGGCGCCGAGTTGACCTGATATTCCTGCCGGAGCCTGGGGGCGCGATTGGTAGTTCCCGCCATTTTCGCTATCCCCAAAAAATTCCGCATAAAGACTTGACACACCTTAGCCGGGTTTTATATAGTGGCCCCAAAAAGACCGACCGGTCGGTCTCTCTTGGTTGGCCCATGGAGCTGAAACAGAGAATTATCCTGGAATCCTTGCGGCTGTTCTCGCTGAAAGGATTTTTGAGCACTTCGATTCAGGACATCCTGACCGCCGCCGGCACCTCCAAGGGCGGACTCTACAACCATTTCAAAAGCAAGGAAGAACTCTTTTTCGCCGTCCTGGCCGAAGCCCGCAAAATCTGGCGTGACAAGCATCTCATCGGTCTGGAGCAGATCGAGCAGCCCGTCGAAAAAGTGAAGAAGTTGCTGCAAAACCATCGGGACTACTACCTGAAGGACACCGAGTGCCTGCCGGGAGGCTGTATCTTTGTGACCCTGTTGGTGGAGTTGGACGACCAGTTGCCCAACCTTGCCCAGGAGGTGAACAAAGGTTTTCACAGTCTGAAAGGCATGATCAACAGATTCTTGGAACAGGGGAAATTATCCGGTGAGTTGCAGAAAGATACGGACACGAACGCGGTCACCGAGATGATTTTTTCAGGGATTTTAGGGGCCACGATCAGTTATGGCATGGAAAAGTCCCCCGCCAGTGCGGACCGGACCATCAACGCCATGCTCGATTACTTGAATCGATTGGCTCCTTAGGCGGCAATGCCCCGCTTCGGGAGCGCCTGCCTGGGCAAAATCTTGGCGGACCTGAGACAACCTTAACCATCAAAATTATCAGGAGAGATACCATGGCCTTGATGACTCCGGAACAATTCGAAGCAAGCCTGAAAACCCTCAAGCCCCGGGTTTTCATGAACGGGAAACTGGTGGACAGCATTTTGGAAAACCGCAACACCCGCACCGTGGTGGAGGCCAACAAGGCCAGTTATGAATGGGCCCTGGACCTCCGCTACCAGCCCATCATGACCTGCTTTTCCCCGCTCATCGGTGATGTGGTCAATCGTTATACCTATGTCAGCGCCAGCACCGATGACCTGGTAAAGAAGGCCGAAGCCGGCACCTTCACGGCGGAAATGCTCGGAACCTGCATCTACCGCTGCGTGGGTTATGACGCCTTTCACGCCCTGGCCAGCACCTGCTGGGAAATAGACCGGGATCTGGGCACCGAATATCACCGCCGGTTTCTGGAATATCTGAAGATGGTCCAGCGCCGGGACCTGTCCGTGGCCGGGGCGTTGACCGAGCCGCGGGGCAAGCGCAGCCAGAAAACCCTGGATTGGCCGGACCCCTTCCTGTCCTTAAAGGTAGTGGAACGGAAAAAGGACGGCATAGTGGTGCGCGGCGCCAAGATCAACATCAGTGGGGCCTTCGCCAGCCACGAGTTGGTCGTTTTGCCGCAATCCGCCCATGGCCCGGGTGAGGAGGACTACGCCCTGGCCTTTGCCACACCCACCGATGCGCCGGGGATTATCTACGTTTGCCAGTATTCGCCTTATTCGGCCGAAAGGGATGCCGCCGATGATCTCTCGGAGTTGGGCAATCCCCGGTTCGGCCAACGGGAAACGTCCATGGTGATCTTCAATAACGTCTTCGTTCCCTGGGAGCGCGTCTTTCATTGCGGCGAAACCAGGTACTCGGGGAAATTCGTCACCCGTTTTGCCAAGACCCACCGGATGACCTGCGGCGGCACCTGCAAGGTGGGATTCATGAACCAGATTATCGGCGCCTCCAAGCTCATTCAGGAATATAAGGGTCTGGAGAAGGTGGCCCATATCAATGACCAGTTGATGGAAATGGTGGTCTTGCGGGAGACGGGCCGGGCCTGTGGCATGGCCGCGGCAGTCAAGGGGGCGGAGGAGCCTCCGGGTTCAGGAGTCTATTTGCCTGACGAAATGATGGGCAATGTGGCGAAGTTGAACATTTGCAACGCCTTCTGGCGCGCCATGGCCCTCGCCGGCGATATTGGCGGCGGTTTGATCGTCACCATGCCCTCCTTGAAAGAGTTAAAGAATCCTGAAGTCAAGGATTATGTAAATGAATTCTACAGCTTTGGCTCCGATGAACCCACCGAAAATATCTTGAAGGTTCATAAACTCCTGCAGCACTGGACCGCCGGACAACACGGGGTGGCCACCTGGCATGGCGCCGGCCCGGTCATGGCCCAGAAAATTATGCTGCAACGGGTGATCAATTATGAACACGAGAAGGAATTGGTGAAAAACACCTTGAGTCTCAAGGAAAAAGAGAAGCAGGCAGGTGAGGGCTGATACCGAGGTATTAAAGAGGCAGCCGCAGCTTTAGCCGGACAGGTTTCCAGGGGCGGCTCGCGGGCCGCCCCTGGAGTTTATCTTTCCACCCGCATCTTTTCGCCCCGGATAATGATGCCCGAGGGGTCGATGTGTTCCCGGAGGAGGTGCAGCTCACCCCCCTTGGGGGGTTCGAGTTCCTTGAGTTGAGCGGCGATATGGGGCGTAAAGCCCATGCCCGAGATGACCTCCGCCGGGTCCAGGCCCTTGAGGACCCCGATGAGGCGCAGCCTTTTGGTGTCCTCGTGGAAATCGAACAGGGCCTTGGAGGTCACCACCCGCCAGGGCCCGGTCCCCCGGGGCAGCCCGGCCCGCTCCCTGGCCCCCGGTCCATCGAGATAGCCGGGGGAGGTGAGAAACTCCACCTTCTCGACAAAGCGCCGGGCTTCATGCTTCAAGACGACGATGGTCTTCCAGACAAAGGAGGCGGCTTCGTTGCCGCCGCCGCTGCCCGGGAAGCGCCGCCCCGGCCGCTCGTAGGTCCCGCCCAGTCGGGTGGAGTTGAGGTTGCCGTACTGGTCCACCTGCGCCGCGCCGAGCATGCCGTAGTCGATGTAACCGGTGGCCGCGTAGGAGAAGGCCCAGTTCATGTTGATCCACTGCAGGGACCGGTAGATGTTGCTGGGGCCGCCCATGGTCCCCCGGACGAAGGGGGTGAGGGATTGGGGCCCCACGGCCCCGAACTCGAAGAGCTGCACCAGGTGCGGGGTGTAGAGCCTTTCCGCCAGGATGGCCACCACCTGGGGCATACCCCAGCCGACGAAGACGGTCTTCCTATCCTCCAGGAGCCTGGCTGCCGAGCAGATCATGAATTCCGTATCGGTAAATTCCACTACCGCCATGTCGTTACCCTCATTGATAGCCTTCTTTGATGGAGGCCTTCCGGGCCAGGTCTTTGAGTTTCGGCCAGCCCACGTGTTTCTCCAGAAATTCGGCATGATCCTGGACGCCGTAGATGTAGCGCTCCAGGTGCTCCTGCATCTGGGCCTCCGTCTGGATGGCGTTTAAGCGGTCCACATGCTCCAGGTCCAGCTCATAGCGGCCCGGCATGGCGCCGGGGTAGGCGCCGTAGGGCAGGTGCACCACCGCGTCCACCAGAAAGAAGGGGAGGGTGGTCCGGCCCGGGTCCTTGCGGAACTCCAGGGGCTCGATGATTTCCTCGGCGGAGACGATCACTCGTTTGGAGGCCATGGCGGCCTCCAGGGCGAAGAGGTTGGTCCCGAAGATGCGGGCGTTGCCGTAGACGTCGGCCTGGTGCACGTGAATCATGAAGACGTCGGGGTTGAGCGCCGGCACCAGGCAGACCGGATCATTGGTGAAGGGGTCGTTGATTACCTTGGCCCCGGAGTGTTGTAAGCCGTCCGTGCCCAGGAAATTGCGCAGGGGCAGAAAGGGGACGCCCCGGGCCCCGGCCAGAATCCGGGTGGCCAGCACCCCGTTGGTGTTGTCGAAGACCTTCACCCTGCCCTCGCAGACGGCGCGGCCGATGTAGCTGCCATAGCCCAGGAAACCCACGTCGATCTTGGTGCAGCAGCCGCCCCCGACCAACAGCGGGGAATCGTGCAGGGTGAATTCGGCGCAGATCCAGAGGTCCCGTTTCCGCTGCCGGATGATCTCCCGGATCAGGGCCTGGGGCCCTCGGGTCAGGGAGGAAAAATCGTAGGCCAGATAGGCCCCGTCCGGGACGAAGCGGGAGACCGCCTCCTGCTCCGTCATGACTTTCTCCACCGTATCCCTTGATTTGTTTTCCCTCACCCACTGGCGGAAATCATCGGGATGGGTGAAGTGCAACTCCACCTGTTCTGGCAAATCGACCTCCTTGTAACCTGGCGCTCTTGTAGGACAGCCGTCCCCGGCTGTCCCTGGACAGGCGAGGGCGCCTGTCCCACATGTAGGGGCGGTTCGAGAACCGCCCCTACAAGGACTTGACCTGCTAAACGTTCGCGGGCCACAACCGTCTCACCACCAACGGATGAGAAATCCCCCCCACCCCCCTTTCCCAAAAGGGGGGGGTCAAGTCCCCCTTTGGAAAAGGGGGATTTAGGGGGATTTGATTTTTCACGATAATGCCTGCCAGGTTCAAATCACTCCCTGGCCTTGCAGTTCCTTCAGCTTGGTGGGGCCTACCCCCAGATACCGGTGATAAATGAACTCGTTGTCCGCGCCGATGGGCCGGCAGACCCACTTGATCCGGCCGGGGGTCCGCGTCATGGCCTTGAAAGCGGAATTCTGAATCAGGAGGTCGCCGTAAAACGGGTCGTTCCATTTGAGGAAGGTGCGCCGTTCCTGCCAGTGTTCCCGGGTGAGCACGTCCTTGGGGCTTTCGAGCCGGCCCGAGACCACCGTGCCCTTCTTGTCGTCCCGTTTGCTGTACAGGTAGATCATGTCCTGAATTTCATCGGCCGTGTAGTTCTCGGTGAATTTTTCAATTTGATGTTGAATCGTCGGCTGATTCTTCGGGGTGAGGCGCTCCTTCATGGTGGGGAACTGCTCCCGCAGATCAGGCCGCTTAATGATCTCGCACAGGGCCGTCCAGTTGGGGTCGGTGAAGCCGGAAATGAAGGTGTAGCCGTCCTTGCATTTGACGTAGGTGTATGGGAAGACGGCGTAGTCGTAGTTGCCGGCCCGGGGCATCGTTTCCCCGGACATATGGAAATATTGCAGGCTGTAATTGGCGATGGACAGCAAGCCTTCCGGCGGGGCGCAGTCGATAAACTGCCCCTTACCGGTCTTCTTCTTATGGAAGGCGGCCATCAAAATGCCCAGGGCCGCCCAGGAGCCGCCGGCGTACCAACCCATCCAGTTGCCGTGCTTCATGGGCCGCTTGTAGGTCTGGTCAATTTCCGGGTCCAGGTCCGGCTCGCCGGTGATGGACATGATGACACCCCGGGCCTGATCGACGATGTCATAGTCCGGCTGATTGGCATGTTTCTCGGCCGCCACTCCGTAGTGGCCGTAGCTGCTGATGCCGCAGTAAATCAGGCCGGGGTTGGCCGCGCTCAGTTGCCGGTAGCCGAGGCCCAGACCGTCCAGGTAGCCCGGTTTGAAGGTCTCGATGACCACCGCGGCCTTGCCGGCCAATCTGGCAAACATCTGCTGGCCCTCTTTCTTGGTCAGGTCCAGGGTAACGTGGAACTTATTTCTGGCCTCGACGATGTAGGCCAGGCCGGAATCCTCGATCATCATGCCGTAAGGCGACATCTTCCTGGCCGGGTCGCCTCCGGGGGGTTCGATGCGGATCACTTCGGCGCCCATTTCCGCCAGGAGCGAAGAAGCCACGAGTCCTGCAAAGTTGCCGTAACTGGCATCGATCACGAGCAGGTCGTCCAGGGCTTCCGGTTTTTTGTAGGCATCCGGGGGGTAGGTCTCCCGGTAGGCCCACCTGGCAAATTCCTGGTTGATCGCCATACCGACAATTTTTTTGTCATCCATGTTGTTTCCTCCCAGAAAGGTTACGGAAGCTAAGGCTACGGCAACTTTATGCCACTTTTGCCATCCCAGTCCGGCGGCGCATTTTGCGAGGGGACAGCCGGATTTGCTCCAAAGATGACTTTCTCGAATTCCAGCCGCTTGATTTCCTCCAGGGGCAGGCCGAGGATCTTCTGAAAGACGTAGCGGTTATCGAAGCCCACCGGGCGGCTGCTCCATTTCACCTTGCTGGGGGTCTCGCTCATTCTGGGCGGATAGCACTCCTGCCGCATCTGGCCATAAAGATGGTCGTCGTATTCCTGGATGGCGCCTCTTTGCAGGAAGTTCGGGTCGTTATAGGCCTCCTTGGCGCCCAATACCGGGGAGGCGGCGAAGCCGTATTTGTCGCCCAACTCCACGACCTCGGCCACTTTCTTGGTCTTGGCCCATTTGGCGACGATGTCGATCACAGGCTTCGGTTCTTTCAAGCGTGCGGTGGGATCGGCAAACTTGTCATAATTCTCCATCTGGCCCATGGCGTCGCACAGCCCCTTGAACTCGGGCTTGCTGAAGGCCGCCAGGGCCACCCAGCCGTCCTGGCATTCGAACAGGTCGGAGGGACAGATGGCCAGGTCCCGGTTGCCGGAGCGCTTCCGGTCCTCGCCGGTTTTGTGAGCGTAAAGCCAGGTCCAGTCGAGCCAGCGGATGACGTTTTCCACCTGCATATAGTCGATGAACTGGCCTTCCCCGGTCCGCTCGCGGTAGTTCAGGGCCGCCATGATGGCCACCGCGCAACTCAGCCCGGTGATCCAGTCGGCGATCCAGACGCCGGATTTGATGGGCCCCCGGTCTTCGAAACCGGTGATGGGCGAGAGCGCCCCCATGCTCTGAGCCACGGCGTCATAGGAAGTCCGGCCCGTCCAGGGTCCCCAGCTGCCATAGCCGGAAACATGCAGTTGAATAATGCCGGGGTTGATTTCTTTTAGTTCTTTATAGCTTAGGCCCCACTCGGCCATGCGGCCGGGGGTAAGGTTGTCCGCCACCACGTCGGACTTTTTCACCAGTTCCTGAAAGAGATCCTTGCCCTGAGGGTGGCCGAGGTGCATGCCGACCCAGTACTTGTTATGGTTTTCTATCTCCAGGCCGGGGGACATATTCTTCCAAAAGTAGGCATAAGGGGTGACAAAGCGCATCTGATCGCCTTTTTGCCCCTCGAACTTGATCACTTCGGCGCCGAATTCCCCCAGGTAGTCACAGGCCGCCGGCCCGAGCACCACGTAGCAGACCTCCAAGACCCTGACGCCTGCCAGCGGTTCCGGCTTGTCAAAAAGTTGTCCGATATCGAATTTGTTTTTTAAAAAATCTTGGTAAGATTCGCTCATCCCGGTAGCTCCTTGAATAGCGGGTTATTAAATGGCTATTTTTGCCGCCGAATTCTGCCACTGCCTTAAAGAGCCATTTGCCTGGCCGTGCTCCCTCCTTTCGACTTGGATTAGTAAAGGATAATTCAAGACCTCCTTTGGCCCCTGAAGGGCCGGGCTGGCTTGGGCCCGGGCTAGCGGCGCCCGGTCAGAGTCTTGGGGATGCGGCCGCTGTGGGCGCATTCCGAGCGCAGCCGCCGTCCGACGATGCGCTCCACCATGCGGCCGAGCTTGAGGACTTTATCCACGTCCACGCCAATGTCGATCCCCATTTCATCCAACATGACGACCAGGTCTTCGGTGGCGACCAGGCCGGTGATGCTCGGGTCCTGATAATAGTATTCGCCGGTGCCGGCTACGGGCACCCCATCCACGAAGTTGGCCGGCTGTCCGCCGATGCCGCCCAGGGTGGATTCGAAATGCGTGATCCCGGCGGTCAGGGCCGCCAGGACGTTGGCCAGCCCCCAGCCCCGGGTCACATGAAAATGGGCCAGGTGCTTGGCCGGGTCCGGAAGGGCGGCGAGGATCATGGAAAAATATTCATGGACCTGATTGGGCGGCGCCGAGCCGTCGTGGTCGGCGTGTTCGATGTCGTCCGCGCCGATCTCAAGCCAGCGCCGGGTGAAATCCACCGCTTTAGCAAGCTCCGTGGGGCCCTCGATGGGGCAGCCCCAGATGGTGCTGACCGTGCCGCAGACCTTGATGCCGGCCTCGTGGGCCAGGGGGATGTACTGCTCGCACATCTTCCAATAGTCGGCCAGGGAGAGACCCGAATTGACCTTATGGTGCGACTCGCTGGTGGACACCATGAACAGGATGCGGTCGGGACCGTAGCCTTCCCGGCGGGCCTGGATGGCCCGCTCCACCGCCCGCTCCCGGATGGTGATGGCGGTGAGTTCCACGTCTTTCAGGAGGAGGCCCACCTTTTTGCTGCCCCGGAGCCGCTTCATCAGCTCGTCGGCGTCCTGAAATTGCGGCATCCCCTTGGGACTGCCGAAATTGGTGACCTCAATGCGTTTAAAACCGGCCAGCACCAGTTGTTCCGCCACCCAGAGTTTGGCTGCCGTGGGGATGAACTTCTCTTCGTGCTGAAAGCCGTCCCTGACCGTGATATCGCTCAGAACCACTTTTTTCGGGTATTCCATCAATGCCATAGGAAAATCCTTATTTTCTTAGCTATTGGTAGCACAGCCCTGCCAGGCGGTGCTGATGACTCCGAACAGACTAAACTTCCATGAACAGCCGTTGTTTTTACCTGGGATATTTAAAAATCCCCCCTGCCCCCCTTTTTCAAAGGGGGGGTAAAAGTCCCCCTTTGAAAAAGGGGGATTTAGGGGGATTTGAAGTTTTTTCATCAATACCTTGCATAGTAAAGACAATTTTCGAGGCCCCCTAAAACCGCAGATTGCCAAAGGACGGCTCGCCGATGGGCCGCAGCAGACTCACCTCGAAGGCCATGGCCAGCCAGTCGCGCATCTCCCGGAATTTCAGCACCCGGTCGTTGAGTAACCGCGCCCCGCAAAAGAAGGGATGGGCTTCGCCGTCGTATTTGTCGATCATCTGCTGGCGAAAGGCCTGTTTCTCTTCCTCGCTCATGGGTTTGCCGCGTTTGCGTTCCTCAATGGACATGAGCACTTCCCCGGCGGAGCGGCCGCTCATTACCGAGGTGCGGGCCCGCATGCTGGAAAAGAGAAAGTGCGGCCGATAGGCCCGGCCGCACATGCCGTAATTGGCGGCGCCGTTGTCGGGGCCGATCACCAATTGCACCCGCGGCACCTGGGCGCAGGACACCACCCGCACCATATCCGCCCCATATTTGCCGATACCGAAGTGTTCGGACTCCGAGCCCACCATATAGCCCGGCGAGGCCTGGACAAAGAGCAGCGGGGTCTTGTCCCGGCAGCAGCGGATGACCCATTCCGTGGCCTTTTGCGCCGCCTGCGCAAAGATGATGCCGATGCCGTTGGAGGCGATGACGCCCACCGGCAGGCCCTTGAGGCGGATCTTCCCGGTGACGATGTTGTCGCCGACACCGGGGGCGTAAGGCCGTTTGTATTCGGCAAACTGGCTGTCATCGGCCAGGGCTTCGAGGAAAGCGCGCACGTTGATGCCCTGATGGACGTTGGACGGCAGCATCTCATAGATGGCTGCCACCGGCACCCGGGGCGGGACTTCCTCATAGCGATGACTGTAAAGCTTTTGCGGCGGCTCCAGGGAGAGAATCTCCCGCACCTGGGCAATGGCCTCATCCTGGGTCTGGCAGAGATGGTCGGCGCCGCCGGAGCGCTGGGTATGCACCCTGGCCCCCCCCAAATCTTCGGCGGAGATGACTTCCCCGGTGGCCGCCTTGACCAGCGGCGGGCCGCCCAGGAAGGAGTAGGACATCTTATCGATCATCACTGACTGGCAGGCCATGAAGACGATGTAAGCGCCGCCGGCGGTGTTGCCGCCGGTGCTCATGGTGATCTGCTTCAGGCCCATGGCGCTCATGCGCGCCATGTTGTAGAACATGGAGCCGAACTGCTGGTCATCCGGGAAGACCTCAGCCTGCATGGGCAGATAGGCGCCCCCGGAATCGGCGATGTAGACACAGTTCAAGCCGCAGCGTTCGGCCATCGCCTGGGCCCGCATATGCTTCTTCAGGGTGATGGGGAAATAGGTGCCGGCCTTCACCCGGCTGTCGTTGGCAAAGATCATGGTCCAGTTGCCGTGGATCTTCCCCAGGCCGGTGACCAACCCGCCGCAAGGCACATCGTAGACGTCCGGATAATCCATGCCAAAGCCGGTGATCCGGCTGAATTCATAAAATTCGGTGTCCGGGTCGATGAGCTTGCCGATCAGGGCCCGGACCGGCTGTTTGCCTTGCTTGGCGAGGCGCTGGACCGCTTTTTCGCCGCCGGGCCAGATGGCCTGATTAACCAGCTCATCCAGCTTCTGCTCTTCATTTTCCCAGTGGCTGCAGTTGTGAGAGGCGGAATTTGACATCTTGCTCCTTTCGGTTTATGTAGGACAGCCACCCCCGGCTGTCCCAGGACAGGCGAGGGCGCCTGTCCTATATTAAGCCTGTGCCACAAAACTTATTTCATAAACACCGGTTGCCGTTTTTCCACAAAGGCCTGCAGGCCCTCCTGGCCGTCGGGATGCGCCGCACAGGTGGCCAGGCCCCGGCGCTCCCGTTCCAGGTGAGCCTCCAAGGCGCTATCGAACGAGTCAGTGAGCAGGCGCTTGGCCCAGCCGAAGGAGTGGAGGGACCTTTTGGCCAGTTCGTGCGCCATATTCTTAGCTTCCACTATGACTTCGGCGTCCGGGACGATCCGGGTTGCCAGGCCCCAGGCCAGGGCCTGCTCGGCCGAGATCGCCCTGTCGAAGGCGACAATTTCCAGGGCCCGGGCCAGCCCGACCATCCGGGGCAGGGTAAACGAGCCGCCGCCGTCCAGGCTTAAGCCCGCCGAGGTGTAAGCCTGCTTGAGCGTGGCGGACTCGGCCATGACCCGAAAATCACAGGCCAGGGCCAGGGAGAAGCCGCCGCCCGCGGCCACGCCATCGATGGCGGCGATGACCGGCTTGGCCATGCGGCGAATCTCGGTGACTGCCTGGTGGAAAGAGCCTGCCAGGGCGTGGATGATGCGGGCCGGCCCAACGGGGGAACCCAGGAAGTATTTCAGGTCGCCGCCGGCAGAGAAGGCCCGGCCCGCGCCGGAGATGACTACGGCGCGCACCTCCGGATCAACGGCCAGGGTGCTGAGCTGCGCGGCCAGGGCCTCTAACAGGTCCCGGTCAAAGGCGTTATAGGCCTGGGGCCGGTTGAGCATGACCCAGGCTATTTCAGCCTCGCGGGTAAGCTTGATGGAGTCAGTCATACAGTATTATTTCCTCATTAGAGGCCGGACAGCCTCACTTCCCCTTATAAACCGGCTTGCGCTTTTCGCCAAAGGCCCGCAGACCTTCCAGCCGGTCTTCCGACGGGATGGTCACCCAGTAGGCCGCGGATTCGATGGCCAGCCCCGTATGCAGATCGGCCTCCAGACCGTAATTGATGGCATATTTGGCCTGCTGAATGGCAATGGGGCCGGCCTCGCAGATCATGGCGGCCATGGCGCGGCATTCAGCCAGCAGCGTTTCCGGCTCGCAGACCTTATTGACCAGCCCGATCTGCAGCGCCTCTTGGGCGTCAACCTTGCGCCCGGTAAAGATGAGTTCCTTGGCCTTGCCGCGGCCGATCAGACGCGGCAGGCGCTGGGTGCCGCCGGCGCCGGGGATGATGGCCAGCCGGGTTTCGGTCAGTCCCAGGGTGGCGGTGGCCGAGGCCAGGCGGATATCGCAGGCCAGGGCCAGTTCGGTGCCGCCGCCCAGGGCAACGCCGTTGACTGCGGCGATCACCGGTTTGTTCAGGTATTCGATGAAGGTAAACAGGTTGCGGATGGTAAAGATGAACTCCCGCACCTGCGTCTCGCTCAGGGTGGCGCGTTCCTTCAGGTCGGCGCCGGCGCAGAAGGCCCTTTGCCCGGAGCCGGTGATGATCACCACCCGGACCTCCGGGTCGAAATGCACCGCCTCCACGCGTGCCCTCAGGGCCAGCAGCATCGGGAAGTTGAAGGAGTTCATCACTTGCGGCCGGTTCAGGGTGAGCACCACCACCCGATCCTGCCGGTCTTCCAGAACTAACGGTTCACTCATGATTTCTCCGTCGGCTCAGGCGGCTGCCGCCTAGCCGGTCAGACCCTCTTGATTGGGGAGGGCCATCATGGTCGCCAACATGGTGGCCACGGTTTTGCTCCCGGCCCCATGGTGCGCCACGACCTCGGCCGTGCAGACGCTGAGCGTCTTTCCCGGCCGGATGACCCGGCCCCGGGCCAGAAACAATTCGCCCACAGCCGGGGCCATCAGGTTGATTTTGTATTCAACGGTCAAGACCGCCATCTCCGCGGGCATGAGGCTGAAGGCGGCATAGCCGCAGGCCGTATCCGCAATGGTGGCGATGATGCCGGCATGGACGAAGCCATGCTGCTGGGTCAAATCATCCCGATACGGCAGGCTGATCTCCGCCTCTCCGGGCGCGAGCCTGGTCAAGGCGGCGCCGATGACGCCCATGAGCTTCTGCCTGTCAAAGCTGGCCCGGACTCGTTTTTCGAAGTCAGGATCAGGGACCTTATAGCGCACGAGCCCGGCCTCCGTGGTCGCCTAGCGTTGCGCCTTCCTGGCAAAGGCCTCCCGGGTAAGCTCCCGGGCAATGATCATGCGGCGGATCTCGCTGGTGCCCGCCCCGATTTCATAGAGCTTGGCGTCCCGCCACAGCTTTTGCACCGGAAATTCCAGACAGTAGCCGTAGCCCCCGTGAATCTGGATGGCCTGGTCGCACACCCAGGTGGCGGTTTCCGCCGCCAGGAGGATGGCCGCGGCGGCCAGGCGGTTCAGTTCCGTGCCTTTGCCACCCCGGGGGGATCTCTGGGCCAGATCGGCGGCCCGGTAAACCAGGAACCTGGCGGCCTCGGTGCGGGTGTACATGTCGGCCAGCTTTTGCTGGATCATCTGAAAATTGGCGATGGGCTGCCCGAACTGTTCCCGGTCCACCGAGTAGCGGATGGAATAGTCGAGGGCCTGCGCCGCCATGCCGATGGAGCCGCCGGCCAGCACAATCCGCTCCGCGTCCAGGCCGCTAGTCATGACATGGACCCCCATATTTTCCTGGCCGACCAGGTTTTCAGCCGGCACCTCGCAGTCCTCGAAGATCAGCTCGGCGGTGGGTGAGCCGCGCATGCCGCATTTTTTCAGTTTGCGGGACACGGAAAAACCGGGGAAATCCTTTTCCACGATGAAGGCGCTGATCCCTTTGGCGCCTTGCTCCGGGGCGGTCTTGGCATAGACCAGCAGGGTGTCGGCCACCGGCCCGTTGGTGATGAAGATCTTGGTGCCCTTCAGGAGGTATTTGTCACCCTGGCGGACGGCCCGGGTGCGGAGGCTCATGGCATCGGAGCCGGCATTGGGTTCGGTCAGCGCCATGGCGCCGATCTTTTCGCCCTTGACCAGCGGCGGCAAATACTTTTCTTTGAGGGCCTCGCTGGCGTTTTTATGGATATTGTGGGCGCAGAGGTTGGAATGCGCCCCGTAGGTCATGCCCAGCGCCGGGCAGATGCGGCTCATCTCTTCGATGGCCAGGGTCTGCATCAGGACATCGCCCCCCAGGCCGCCGTATTTTTCATCGATGGTGATGCCGAGGATGCCGATCTCGGCGCATTTTTTGAAAAAATCGGGTGGAAACCAGTCTTCCTCATCGATCTTTTCCTGCAGCGGCCCCAATTCATTGACCGACCATTTGTAGACGGTTTCCTTGATCATGCGCTGTTCATCGGTGAGCTGGAAATCCATTCAATCCTCCTTAAAGGGATGCTGATGCTATTAATCAGAGCGGGGAATCTTTTCGGTGCCCGTAGGGGCGGGTTTAAAACCCGGCCCTACTAAAACCCCAGCCAGCGCACCTCCCGCGGTTTGCGGGGTACCACCGGAGGTTCTTTGGCGGAGTAGCCGATGGGGGTGATGGCCAGCAGTCGCTGGTCGGTTTTGCCCAGAAACTCCAGAACTTCCTGTTCCACCAGGCTCCCCGCGGTCATCCAGCAGGTCCCCAGGCCCTCGGCGTGGGCCGCCAGCAGCAGGTTCTGCATCAGGGCGGAGCCGCTTTGGAAGTTGCCGGCGCCGGGGGCGTCGTCCCATTTCCAGATGGTCACGGCGATGATCACCGGGGCGCCCCCCAGGTTTTTGAAAAAGGCCGCCACCCGCTGCTGGCTCTTCTCGGCCACGCCGGTTTGCTGCATGATGGGGACCAGTTTTGTCAGGGAGAGGTTGATCAGACCGATCAGCTCATCCCGGGCCTGGCCGGCCAGCACCGCGATGTCCCAGCATTGGGTGTTCATGCCGGACGGCGCCCAGAGGCCGGCGTCCACCACCCGTTCCAGGGCCTCCCGGGGCGGCATTTCCGGCCGGTAAAGGCGGTGACTGCGGCGGTTATGAATGGCTTCGTAAAGATCCATAGTTCTCCTTATCTCGTCTGTTGCAGGGATAATCCTTCCACCAACTACCTTAAAAGCCGCCAGGCGGCAGGTAAGGCAGCGTTTTGGCCAGCAGCCAGCACAGGAAGAGCACCACCGGGATATGGAACATGAGCTGCAGGATGGAGTAACCGGCCAGGTCCCGGGCCCGGACGTTGAGGATGCCCATGAGGGGCAGCATCCAAAAAGGGTTGACCAGATTCGGCAGGGCCTCGGCGGCGTTGTAGATCTGGACCACCCAACCGAGATGGACGTGCAGGGTGTTGGCCGCGGCCATGACGTAAGGGGCCTCCACCACCCACTTGCCGCCGCCGGAGGGCACAAAGAGGCCGAGAATGCCGGAATAGATCCCCACCAGGATAGGATAGGTCCCGTGCGAGGTGAGCCGCACGAAGAGACCGGCCAGGAAGGGGTTGATGGCGGTATGGGCGATGAGCCCGAAGATACCGGCGTAAAAGGGAAACTGGATGATCACGCCGGCGGTGGCCGGCACGGATTTGCCCACGGCCTTCAGAAAGGCCCCGGGGCGCCAATGGAGCAGGAGACCCGCGGTCAGAAAGATGAAATTAAAGGTGTTGAGGTCCGTGGCCGCCATAACCCCCTTCTGCGCAAACAGGAAGATGATATAGGCTATCATTAGGAGGGCGATCACTACGGACAGGACCGGGCTGGATTCTAGCCGGTCGGCCGGGGTCTTGGGCGGCTCCGCCGTCACTTCCAGGGGCTCGAAGCTGATCCCCATATCCTCCGCGGTTTTGGCCTTTTCAGGGCTCGGACAGGAGAAAAAGGCCACGGCCACGGAAAGGCCGATGAGGATGACGGCCATCAGCAGGCTCTGCCACAGGAAGATGGTCTGGGTCAGGGGGATGACCCCGGTAATGGGCAAAAGGGCCTTCGGAATAGAACCTTTGGTGTTCTGCAGGAGCGCCGCCGATGACGAGAGGCCCAGGGCCCAAACGGCCCCCAGGCCGAGATAGGCCGCGGCGCCGATGGCCCGGTAGTCGATGCGCGGCACCCGCCGGACTACCTCCCGGACCAGCAGGCCGGTGAAGATCAGGGACAGCCCCCAGGAAATCAGCGAACTGAGCATGGCCAGCAGGGCCACAAAGGCCACCGCGCCCCGGGGCGTCTTGGGCACCCCGGCCAGCCGCTCAATGAGCCGGGCCACGGGCGGAGAGCTGGCCACCACGAAGCCGCCGATGATGATCAGGGCCATCTGCATGGTGAAAGGAATCAGCACCCAGAAGCCTTCGCCGAAGACCTGGACGAGCTTGAGGGGCTTTTCCCCCAAGGCCAGGCCGCCGAGAAAGACGATAATGACGGCGCAGAGCGCAAACACGAAGGCGTCAGGAAAATAGCGCTCGCAGAAATCGGCCAGGGCCTCGCCCACCCGGGCGAGGGGAGCGGCCCGTTCCGGGCTGGCAGCCTTCACTTCCGGTCCCGTTTCCATTCGTCACCTCCATTGGAAAATATGCCGTATTTGTCTGCATACTGGCTTTGCCAGCATGGCGAAGACCTCAGGGAAGGCTCAGGCCGGTGATTGCCTAAAACGTCTTCAGGCTAGACCTCAACCATCATTGCAAGGGCTGTACCACCAGGTTCATTGGGATAATAGCCTGAAATTAGACGATAAAATCTGCCAAGGGACTGCTGGGGGCCCAAGCGGCGTCTAGCAAATGCTGCACTTTTTCCCCCAAGGTCCGGGCAGTCGGAAATAGGCGTGATAAAAGTAAAGATTACCGCAAGTTAGGTAAGTCAGAGGATTAGCTTCACTTCTGTAGCATATCAGACAGTGCCCGGGGTGAGGCCGGGAGGGCTGGTTCAGGTTCTCTCCGCTGGAGAGAGGGTAAGGGGTCACTTTCACGGTTGCCACCGAACCTCGCGGTCAGGAAAGGGTCGCCGGGCGGTCAGATTTTGAGGCGATACAGAAATAAGGTGATATGAAAAATATGCAAAACTACCAGGAGAAAGGCAGCGCCGAAGAGACCGGCAATGGCCCGCTTCAGGGCAGGCCGGGGTTCACAGGCCATGACCCCCAGGCCGACCAGGAGGGCCAAGGCCGGCAAGGAAATCAAGAAATACGAGGCTTTCATGGCCGAAAAATAAGGCAATTTTAAGGTGAGGGAGATAATCCCCGCGGCATTGGTAATGAAGAGTACCGGGAAGAGGCTCAGTTTGGCGATTTCCGGCCAATCGGCCTGGCCCAGAAAATTTCGGAGTCTAACATAGAATTGCCAGCAGCCGACCATACCCAGGATTAACGGGAACAGCCCCCAAGTAATCAGGGCAGAGCCTTCGAAAAGCGTCAGCCGGGGTATAGAAGAATTATCTCCAGGAAAACTCTTTTCACCTCTGAGCCAAGCGAAGTAATTAACCCACCATTTCCTATTAGAACCCATTAAAGGAATAAATTTTGGTTCGGTATCAAACCACATGCCGCTATAAATAATCGTCCAGAAAGAACTCAAATTACCAGGTGTCAATATTGGCATTTTAATGCTTTTCCACGGCATAAAATTAAGAAAACTCACTCTGACGTTGCCACGTGGCTGACTCTCTATATCATTATGAAATATTTCGTAATTTCCCGGCAAGGCCTTGCCATATTGTTTTACATTAGAGTATATGTATGGTGTGAAAAATGATAAAGGTACGGCAAGGGCCAAACAACATAAGATAATCTTTTTATTTCTACCGGCTTTGGGAATATTGAGAAATGTTAATCCAGATGCAACTAATGCCATGGGTATGACTACGATGGTATTATATTTTATGAATAGAGCAATAGTCATAATTATACTTAATGGAATTAGGCTCCTGATAGAGAAATTTTTTTCGATTGCGGTTAGTAGCAGGTATATACAGAGGGCCACAAATAAATAAGACATCGTATCATTTGAGTGTATCGCCGACATATAGATATCCCGGGGCAGAAAAGCGGCAAAGCCAAAGGCGATTACTTTGGAAAAATCCGACAAAGGAAATTTATTAATAATCAGGTAAATTAGGCCAAGAGTAAGAAGGCTGTAGAAACAGACCAGCAATTGCAAAATCTTCTTCACCTGGCGGGGCTTGGCCCCCAGATTAAAAGCCAGGCGCCCGATTTGGGCGGAGACTGCATAAAAGACCGGCGGGTTGTAGCATTCCCAGCAGGCGTCCTTGGCTGGAATGGCGCCGGACTGCATAATTAAGGAGATGGGCTGGAAATGATTATCAAAGGCATTTTCCGGGGGGTTCACCAGGCAAAGCGACACTCTCAAGCAAGTTGCCAGGAGAAACAGGCTCAACGCAATGATCTTGTACCGAATTTTCATAAAGCGCTTTTCCGCTGGACTTCAGGGCCAGGGCCATGTTAGCACAAATTGGAAAAATTTTTCAAGATTCCGCGACACCGCGGTTAGCTGGAAGATGCAGAGAATTAATTAGGGAGAAAATGGCCGGCCGCGTCAAGAGGAGGAGGCGACCTGACTGGCCAGCACTTGACTTAAGACCCGGCTCAGTTCGGTAATCCTGTAAGGCTTGGTGATGACGCCGCTGAAGCCGTTTTTGGCAAATTCAGCCATGATCGGGTCGTCGGAGTAGCCGCTGGAAACGATGGCCTTGACCTGGGGATCGAGCCTCAGCAAGTGCTCGATAGCTGCTTTCCCTCCCATGCCGCCGGGAACGGTTAAATCCAGAATCAAGGCGGCAAAGTGCTCTCCGGCTTCCCGAGCCGCGGTGAAGAGCTCCAGGGCTTCGGCCCCGTCTTTGGCCAAAGTCGCCCGGTAGCCAAGATGGTCCAGCATCCTGTCCAACAGGTCCCGCACTATGGCCTCATCGTCCATCACCAAGATCTTCCCCTGGCCGGATAAGACCTGCCGATTCTCCTCTGGAGGTTGTTTGAGGGCGCGAGTGACCGCCGGGAGATAGACCTGAAAAGTCGTGCCCACGCCTAAACTTGACTCCACCGCCACCTGCCCGCCATGGTTTTTCACGATGGAATAGACCGTGGCCAGACCCAGGCCGCTCCCGGCTTGCTTGGTGGTAAAATAGGGATCAAAGATTTTCGGGAGATAGTCTGCCGGGATGCCGATCCCTTGATCCTGCACGGCAATCTTGACATAGCGGCCGGCGCGCAGGGGGAGCTCGCTTTGCCGCCCCACTTCCAGGTTTTCCCCCCGCACCTGAATCGTCCCGCCGGCGGGCATGGCCTGAATGGCATTGATCACCAGGTTTTGAAAGACCTGGCTGATTTGTCCGGGGTCCGCCTCCGCGGCCCAGAGGCCGTCCGGAAAGCTGAATTCACATCTGACCGGGGAGCCGATGGCGGCAAAAGAGGCTGATTCGGTGACGAGTCTCTCGAAAGAGATCAACTCTTTAATCGGGGCGCCGCCCTTGGCGAAGGTCAACAGTTGCCGGGCCAGGTTCTGGGCTTGGAGACAAGCTTTTTCCGCCGCGGTCAATCTCTCCCGGCTGGGGCTTTTCTCCCGCTGATCCAGCATCGCCAGGCTGATGTTGCCCATGATGGCAGTGAGGATGTTATTAAAGTCATGGGCGATGCCGCCGGCCAGCGTGCCGATGGCTTCCATTTTTTGGGCCTGAACCAGTTGGGCCTCCAACCTGGCCTTCTCTTCCTCGGCCCGCTTGCGCTCCGAGACATCCCGAAAGATGCCGGTTACCAGGTGTTTGCCGCCCACTTTCATGCGGCTGCTGCTGATTTCAATGGGGATGCGGCGGCCGGCGGCGTCCACCAGATGGATATCAGCGTCGATGAGTCCACCTTTCAAGGCCCGCCGCCGGAACAGGTCCTGGTAGCGTTCGGCGTCTTCGGCCGCAAAGAGTTGGCTGTAGTGCAACCCGAGGAGATTTTCCGGTGACCTGCCCAACAATTCTGCGGCCTTGAGGTTGGCATCCACGATCACGCCGGTCCTTAGATCAGCGGTAAAGATGGCGTCATTGGCGGTTTCCATCAATAGACGATATTTCTCTTCCGAATCCCGCAGCGCCTCCTCGGCCCGTTTGCGCTCGGTAATCACGTCAAAGATGGCCACAAAATATTCCCGGCGAGGGCTATAAACCGCGATGGCAAACCACATCCCCAGGGCCTCAACATAGATTTCGAAACTCTCGGGTGTGCCGGTGAGCGCCACCCGGCCGTAGATTTCGAGTAACTCCGGATCCGATTTCTGGATACCGGGAAGCACTTCGGATATCCGTTTTCCGGTCACCTCGGTTAATCCGGTCAAGTTTTCGAAGGCGCTGTTGACCTTGAGGTAAATGAAATCTTTGGGACGATCGGGCTCGACAATCATTTGGCAATAGGCGAAGCCATTCAGCATATTGTCGAATAGAGAACGATAATGACTTTCGCTCTCCCGCAAGGCCGCTTCAGCCTGGATTCGCATTAAGGCGCTGCCGAGTTGCATCCCCGCCTGCTCCAGCATCTCCACCATATGCAGGGGAGCCAGGTTCTCTTGGCGATCCGCCACGTGAATCAAGCCCAGGATTTGCTCTCCCCGGCGAAAGGGAATCAGGGCCACGGACTCATAGCCTTCCAGGTTACAAACGTTCCGAGTCTCGCCCTTATCCGCTTCCGAAACCGTGGCCAAAAACCGGCTGGTGCCGTTCAGATAAAACGAGCCACCCGGGGTATAAAAGGGCAGGGCCGGATCGACCTGGCCTTTGATCACGTTGATGCACATGCACCGGTCTGATCTGATGTATAAGGGGCTTTCCAGTTCATAAAAACGCGGGCTGAAGCCCTCGTAGGCCAGGTAAGGAATGCCACCCGCGGCATCCAGCATCCGGATGCCGACTGCTTCACAGCCGGTGTAGGCCTTGATCTCCGAGACGAAGGCCTTCAGCAAAGGCTCGATCTCGGTGTGGCGGTGGACGATCTCCAAAAACCGGAGAGAGGTCTGCAGGTCCGCTTCGGCCCGCTGGCGCTCGGTGATGTCCCGCACGAACACCAGCTCCCGCACCTGATTCCCGTAAAGGAGATCGGCCGCAACGCATTCCACATCAACCAGGGAGCCGTCTTTCCGGCGATAGCGGTGACCTGAAGTCGGTTTCAGACCCACCGAACACTGCCAGCGGCCGTCCTCATTCAACGATTCCGCCGCCAGGAGTTGATCGACCTGCAGATGGAGGAGTTCTGCCGGACTGTAGCCCAGCCACCGGGCCATAAAGGGGTTGGCGTCCAGAATCTTACGGGTGTTGGTGTCGAAGACAAACACCGCCTCGGGCGCCGCGGCAAACATGGCCCGGAAACGAGCCTCGGAAGCGACGATGCGATTGGCCCCTTCCCGGATGGACTGATTGCTGCCGGCCGCCAGCAGAGTAAATACCACCAGGATAAAGGTGGCGGCGATGCCCAGCAGGCGATAAAACACCATCAGGCTGGTGGGCGCCAGCAGGACCAGGGACCAGCCGGGCGCGGCCAGGCTGAGGAGGTATTGGCGATAAAATAAATAGGTCTTTCCCTCCATCTGCACCTTGGCCCCGTCTGTCGGGGCTCGGGCAAAAATCGGTTTCAGCCGGTCAGCGCCGAACTGCGATTTCTCCGACTCATTCAAAGGGCGCATGGGCCATAGACTTTGATCGATATGGCTGGAGCGGCTGCTCAGGAAGATCACGCCGTCGGGATCGATGAGAAAGGCGGGATCGCTCTCCCGCAACCCCTGTTGAAACAGGGTCAGAGTGTTCTTGATGACCGCGACTCCGGCAATCTTTCCCGCCGGGTCATACACCGGGAAGGCGGCAAAAAATCCAGGTTGTTTGGAGAGCAGTCCCAGGGCGAAATAGCGGCCCGGCAGGCCCTGCATGGCCTCTTGAAAATAGGGTCGTATGCCAAAATTATGACCCACAAAACTCCCCGGGGTATTCCGGTTGGAAGCCGCGATGGTATTCCCGGTCCGGTCCATGAGATAGGCCGGCGAGGCGTTGAATCTCATTTGGTAGCGGTCCAGCACCGAGTTGGCCTGGGCCAGGGTCTGGGGGGGCGGCGACCAGAGGGCCGGGCCGAGCCAGGGAGACCCGGACATGGCCCTGGCCGCGGCCTCGGCGGCTTCCAGTTCGAAGGTCAGCCGTTGGATGATCAGGTTGCCGCGGCTGACGGTGTCTTTCCGAGTCTGTTCTTGGGCTGATTTGCCCAAGAATTGGGTCAGAATCCAACCGGCGGTCAGGATGACCAGCAGCGCGGCGCCCGTGCCGTATAGGAAGTTGGTTCGATGCCGGCGGCTCTCGGGAGATTCCTCCGGCCAGGTGGTCCGGAGATACCCCAGGCTCAGGACGATGATCACCACCGCCAGAAAGGCGCGCGGCAACGCCACCGGCAGGCCGGTGAGGTTGAGGAAGGTCTGGAAATTCAGCGCCGAGGCCGGGAAGAAGGCAGCCGGCGGCACCACCAGGCCGGCGGCCAGAGCATAAAGGATAAAGGCGGCGCCTGCGGCGGTCAGCCAGCTTCGACCTGGAGATTCGTTCCGGCGGCCTTCCCTGACTAACGCCAACCCCGCCGACAGCCCGCCGACCAGGCCCAGGGCATAACGGGTGCTGGCGCCCACGCCGTTCCACCCGGACCAGGCCCCCAGGCAGCCGAGCAGGGCCAGGATTCCCACCAGCCAGCGCCCCGGCCCCCGGCCCCGCGGCCGCACCAGGCCAAGACGCCCAAACTCCGCCAGGAAGAGGAAAGACGCGGCTAAGAGCCCCCAGCGGCAAGCCCTGATCCATGAGGCCTCTTGCCAGACCCTGGCCAGCAGGTCCAGCCATTCGTGCAGCCCGTGAGTGCAGCCGAAGAGGGCCAGCCAAATCCAGGCCAGCCGTTGCTTGACGTCCCTGGACAGGAGGTAAGATACGGCTCCCAGCCCGATGAAGGCCAGGCCGTAAACGAAAAAGATGTAGTCGGTTTGTCCCAGCAGCCAGCTACTCATGGATTCACTATCCCCGGCGCCCCTAAATTATAATCGGGACAAAGCGGGGATGACTTTAGCGCTAGAGAGAATGAGAGGCAATAATCGAAGGTCAGAATTAGTTAATATTAATTACTAATGTTGACACAAAATCCAAAAAAAGCAACCCGCGACCCACCGGATAACTTTGCGGGAATGCAAGCGAATCTGGTCGGGGATTATTGCCCGGGGTCCTGCTCAGAATCTCAAGAAGACTTAAGGTCCTGCCAGATCTTCAGCCGGTTGATGATTTTGGGAATAAACAGCGACCCGACAAAGAGGGCCAGGGAGAAGAACACCCGCCAGGAGAGGAGGTCGGCCCAACGGCCGGTGACCCAAATCTCCCTGACGGTGCCCACGAAGAAGGTGAAGATGAAGGTCCCCACCAGGATGCCCAGGCCGGTGCCCCAGAGATAATCCCGGAAGCGCACCTTGGTCAGCCCCATGCCGAAGTTCATGGGGGTGAAGGGGAAATAGACCAGGCGCAGATAGAGCACGGTGGCGAAGCCGTTCCGCTCAATGGCGTCGTCGTATTTCCGGAGCCGGTTGCCGATGAGGGAGGCGGCGAATTCGCGGCCCAGATAACGGCCGATGAGGAAGGCTCCGGTGGCCCCCAGCATGGCGCCGATCCAGACATACAAAAAACCGCGGTAGGGGCCGAAAAGCGCGGCCCCCAGGGTGGTGAGCAGCGTCCCCGGAATAAACAGGCAGACCCCGACGGCGTAGATCAGGATGAACGCCAGGGGCGCCCACCAGCCAGCGGCATTCAGGAACAGGCCCAGGCTCCCCAAGGTCAGGAACTCCCTGATGGGGGTATAGCGCACCACCACGATCGCGGCGATCACGAAGACCGCCAGGCAGGCGGCCTTGATTATGGCCGTTTTGCGGAGTTTGCCGGTCGGCATCAGGCTCCTCCCTTCCGGTGATTATTTGCCGAAAAGACGGGCGACAACCCCTTTCCGCTTCGCTTCCGGGGCGGGCAGCCCCAGGTGGCGGCAGATCACCGCCTCCAACTGGTCTTCGGGCACGTCGGCGCCTTCCACCACGATCTCGTCGCCCACCATCACCGCTGGCGCGGTCGGCAGGTCTAACTCAAAATATTCATCCGTTTGGTATTCCGCAATGGGCTTGGAGATGACTTCGCATTCGAGATGGTATTTTTGGCCCAACCTGGGCTGCATTTGCAGGAAATGCTTTCAGGGTTTGCCGTTGGGTTCGTTCAGGAAAAATCTGACTTTGAGCATGGCAGTCTCCTATAATTCATTTTTTGCTCAGGGCCTCCAGGCGGGGCAGCAACTGTTCCGGCGGCAGATAGTCCACCAACCGCAGGCTCGAGCATTCCCGTCCCTTCTTATCCAGAAAGACCAGGGTCGGGACCCCTTTGACGCCGTACTCGCCGAGCAGGCGGGTGTGCAGGGGATTGTCCTTCTGAGTCAGGTCCACCTTGAGCATGACGAAATCCCCGTCCGCCAGTTTGACCACGTCAGGCTGGTGAAAGGTGATTTCGTCCAACTCCCGGCAGGGGCTGCACCAAGTGGCGTAGAAATCGATGATCACCGGCTTATGCTCTTGCGTAGCTTGGGCCAGGAGTTGGTCCGAATAAGGCTGCCAGGCTACTCCGGGGGCCCGTAGCGCCCAGGACCCCGCCATGAAGGTGGCGGTGATCACTCCCACCAGGGCGGCGCCGGTTTTGAGCCACTGGAAACTCCGGAAGGTCGCAGTGCTGCGGTCCAACCACCCCAGGTGCACGGCCGCGGCCAGGGCCACTGCGGCCAGCAGCAGCACGCCCACGGATTCAGGCAGCAGCGGCCGGATAAAATAGGCGGCCATAGCAACCAAGACCCAGCCCATGAGCTTGCGCACCCAAATCATCCACTCTCCTGACCGGGGCAGCTTCTCCAGGCTGCCGGAAAATATCGCCAGGAAAAACAGGGGCAGCCCCAGACCCAGGCTGAGGGTGAAAAAGATCAGAAAGCCCAAGAGCGGCGAGCCCATGGAGGCCACCCAGGTCAAGAGGCCCAGGACGAAGGGGCCGAGGCAAGGGGCCGCCACCAGCCCCAGGGTCAGACCCATGAACAGGCTGCCGAAGTAGCCGGCATAGGACCTGGAGGCCGCCTGCGTCAGACTGCCGGGCAGGCGCAGTTCCCAGAATCCGAACAGGCTGGTGGCGAAGAGCACCAGAATGGCGGCCACCGTCAGCAATACCCAGGGGTTTTGCAGCATGGAGCCCATGAGACCGCCGGTCAAGGCCGCCGCCACCCCCAGGGCGGAATTGGTGACCGCCAGGCCGGCCAGATACAAGAGGCCATGCACCAACAGCCGGCCTTGGCCCTGGCCGCTCCGGCCGCCGAAGTAAGAAATAGTGATGGGGATGATGGGATAGACGCAGGGGGTGAGGTTGAGGGCCATGCCCCCCAAAAAGATGCCCAACATGGTCCAGACCAGGGCCCACCCGGCGATCCGGCCGGGGGCGTTGGCTTCCGGGGCGTAATCGCACAAGCCCAGGGGATCACTGGCCACGGGCAGGCCGCTCTTTTGCCATTCCGGAAAGCCCAGGGGATCGCGGTAGACGTTTTGATAACCAAGTTGACGGCCACCCGGGCCGCCGAGTCGCTGCGGACTCAGGCCAGACCCGCTCAGTAAAAGACCACCAGCCGGTCTTTGTCCGGTCCCAGCAGGGCCGCCAGGCGGCCCCGGGCCCTGAACCTGCCCCACCAGGTGGGATCGATGGGAAAATTCACCGCGGAGGCCAGATGGCCGCTGCGATATTCCCAATCCTGCCGGGTGTCCACCAGCAGGAAATTGGCGGGCGGCTGCCGATAAAGCTTCGCCAGGGCCGGAGTGTCGATCAGACGGTAGCCGCCCCGGGTGGCCTCGGCCCGGACCTGCGCCAGGGTGGCTTCCTGGACCGCCACCGGACGATTAACATACCAGAGCCCCCCCAGGGTTAGGACAATGGCAACCAGGGCCAGGACCGTGGTTCTGCGGTTTTCCATAACGCCCTCATTGACGTTAAGACAATTTTCCTTCCCGTTGCAGCTTGGAGATGAGAAAGGTGGCCCCCCGGTGGGACAGGCCGAGCCTGCTGGCCAGGTTTTGGGGAGTCAACGTTTCTCGGCTTTGGGCCAGGGAGATGACTTCGGCCTCCAATTCATCCAGCCAATCCTCGAACAGGACCAGCAGGTCCGGGTCGGATACTGCCATGAGTTGCTTGGAGCGGGCCACCCGCTCCACCAGGGACTGACACATATGCGTTGGATCGACACCTTCGTCCAGACATTCTGCCAGTCAGAGGTGCACCAGACTGGCCACCTTGTCGTCGCCGGCGCCGCCGATTATTTGCTTCACAAATTCGAGCCGCCCTGCCTCCGAGACCGCGGGCAACAGCTTTTTCAGCGCCGCGGCGATCTCCAGCAGGGCCGCTCCCGGCGGCAGATGGTCCAACAGTTCCTGAATCTTGGCCATGTGGCGATCACCTCCATTAAAGCTCTCAGCGGTCAGCTTTCGGCCGTCAGCTTAACAACGAAGCAAACCAGAATCCTTTCTTCGCTTTGGCTTTTGCTTTAGCTGAAAGCTGAATGCTGATAGCTGAGAGCTAACCTCAAAAGCTCGTCCGGGCGGCCAGCAGGTCGGTGGCCAGGTCTTGCAACGCCGCCAAAATTTTCAGGATCCTGGGGTCGGCCAGTTCGTAATACACGAAGGGACCGCTCCGCTCCACCCGGACCAGCAGGGCCCGGCGCAGTTCCTTCAGGTGGTGGGACACCAGCGGCTGCGACAGGTGTAGTTCCTCGACGATGCCGGAGACGGACTTTTTGCCGGCATGGACGCACAGCAGAATCCGCAGACGGTTTTCATCCGCCAGGGTCCGGGCCACAAAGGCTACCGTTTCCAGGGAATTCTCCAGGGGCATCCCGGCCTCTAAATTCCCCGAGGCGCCAGAGAGCTGCCTGGGGACCGGCGTCTTGATAATCCTGCTCCTCATTCCTGGGGGGGCGGGTCAATCTGGCACTTCTTCGCTTCCACCTCGAGGGCCGCGGCCAGGGCCGCGGTGCAGCCGTCCGCGGCGGCCGTGACGATCTGCTTGGCATATTTCTGTCGCAGGTCGCCGATGGCGAAGATTCCCGGGAGATTGGTCTCGCAACGCTCATCGGTCAGCACGTAGCCGTCATGATCCAGGCGGGTGCCGGCCGGCACCAGTTGGTTGTTGGGGTCAAAGCCGATGAAGATGAAGACGCCGTCCGTGGTCAACTCCCGGGAGGCCCCGGTCCGCGTGTCCTGCAAGTCAACCGCATAAACCCCCTGGGCATTGGACTTGATGGTGGTGACCACGGTGTTCCACAAGACGTCGATTTTGGCCTCGGCCTCAACCCGCTGTTGCAGAATCCGGCTGGCCCGAAAGGCGTCCCGGCGGTGGGCCAGGGAAACCCGCCGGGTGATCTTGGCCAGATAGAGGGCCTCCTCCAGGGCGGTGTCACCGCCGCCCACCACCACTACGTTCTTCTCCCGGAAAAAGAAGCCGTCGCAGGTAGCGCAGTAGGACACCCCTCGGCCGTAATACTCCAGTTCGCCGGGAACCCCAAGCTTGCGGGGGCTGCCGCCGGTGGCCAGGATCACCGCCAGGGTCGCCAGGGTTTCGCCACTGGCCAGGCGCACCGTATGGTAAGCCAGACCTGGCTCCACTGCCGCTACTTCCGCCTGCCGCACCTCCAAACCGTAAGCCTGGGCGTGGAGCAGAAACTTCTGTGCCAGGTCGAAACCCATGATATTTTCAAGACCGGGGTAGTTTTCCACGTCTTTGGTCAGGTTGATCTGGCCGCCGGGTAGGCCCTTCTCAATCAATACTGTCTTGAGCGCGGCGCGCATGGCATAAAGCCCGGCGGTCAAACCGCCGGGACCGCCGCCGATAATCACCAAATCGAAGAGTTCCCCCTCTGCCATTGCCGCAGAACCTCCTATAATATATTTATATACATTTATATGTTTATTATAATGGCTTTGTCAAGGAAAAATTTGATTTCGAGGACGCCAAACGGGGGTTCATCGGGCCCCTGCCGGACAACAGGGCGATCAGTGATCAGAAGGAGGTTCAGGTCGGCTTGCACAGCGGCCGGGGGAGGGCCAAGAAGGCCGCCCCGCTCACCCGCACCGCAAGGTCCCGGTGTCGGGTTCTGGCCACCAAATTTTGGTTATCCGTAGTTCTGTAGCTGCCGTTATAATTGGCAAAGCCCGAGTTTTAAAGCCTCTCGGGCCAACATGACCATCACGTTTTCTGCGCCATTGCCGCGCGTGATTCCCAGCTTGTGGCAAAGCAGGCCGATCACCGAATCCACGGATTTCACCGAAACGCCTCGCCTTTTGGCTATCATTGCAGTGGATTTACCTTTCCCTATGGAGCGGAGTACGTCCAGTTCGGCCATCGTCAGAAAATCCGGCGCCGGCTTGGTCAACGTTCCACAGTTAGGACAGTAATGAATCAAACCAGCCAGCGTTTTATCAAGGATAAGTATCTGTTCCATCAGTTGCTCTCTCCCTTGATGTTCTCAAAACGGCGCTTGGCCATGCGCCAAAAAATCGAGATAATGCCGTCATAGCTGAGATTATCTCCCCCTAACCCATGGTCGTGACAGATTTTCGTGTAGCACGCGGATTCAGCCGCGCGCAGCGCCTCCCTGAACTGTTTAAATTTGTCCTCATTGTTTTCTGTTTCCATTATTCTCATCCTTGAGTGTAAGGTGGCGGCAGCCCCGGCTGCCGCCTGTTGGTGGCCGCCGCCTAATCGAAACTCTCGCCTTATAAAAGCCTGGCGCCCAGTTCGGCCACTCCCGACCTTTCGCCCTTGATCAGGGTAATGTGCCCGGAGATGCCCTCTTCCTTGATCCTTTCCACCAGGTAGCTCAGGCCATTGGAAGAGGCGTCCAGATAGGGATGGTCGATCTGCTCCGGATCGCCGGTGAAGACGATCTTGCTGCCGCGGCCGACCCGGGTGAGGATGGTCTTGATGACATGGGGGCTGAGGTTCTGGCTTTCGTCGCAGATGATAAACTGGCGGGGAATGCTGCGGCCCCGGATATAGGTCAGGGCCTCCAGCTCGATCTTGCCGTTGCTCAGCAGATATTCGGTGGAGCCGTTAGGGCGGATATGCTCGTTGCAGAGGTACTCCAGGTTGTCGTAAATGGGCTGCATCCAGGGCCTGATTTTGTCTTCCTTGTCGCCGGGGAGATAGCCCAGGTCGTTGCCCAGGGGCACGATGGGCCGGGTGATCAGCAGCCGGTTATATTTGCCATTGTCCTCGAAGACCTTTTCCAGACCCGCGGCCAGGGCCAGGATGGTCTTGCCGGTGCCGGCCTTGCCCACCAGGGTGACGATCTTGAGGTGATCATCCAGCAGCAGGTCCAGGGCGAATTTCTGTTCCTTATTCAGGCCCTTGATGCCGTAAACCGTCTTGCTTTCATAAACGAGCTTGCTGAGTTTATGGTCAGCATATCTGGCCAGGGCCGAGACGGAGGGATTTTCCTGCAACTTGAGGATACAGAATTGATTGGGATAGAGATTATCCCGGCTGCAATCGAGACATCCTTCCTGGTAAAACCGGTCGATTTCTTCCCGGGAGACATAGAGTTCCAGGACACCTTTATATAATTTGTGATAATCGACCTTATCGCTGTAGAAATCCTCGGTGGCGATGCCCAGAACATCGGCCTTGATTCTCAGGTTCAAATCCTTGGTAACCAGCACGACCGGGGTCTGAGCGCTATTCATTAAATAATAGGCCAGGGCCAGAATTTTATTATCCACGCTAAGCAGATCGATCCCACTCGGCAGGTCGTGGGTCTGATGCCCGTTCAGCTCAATCTTGAGGGAGCCGCCACCCGGCAGCGCCACCCCTTCGGACAGGTGCCCCCCCAGCCTCAGGTCGTCCAGTTTTCTGGAGGCGGCCCGGGCGTTGCGGCCCACGTCATCGCCTCTTCTCTTGATACGGTCCAATTCCTCAATCACCGACAGCGGCAAGACAATGTCATTGTCTTCGAAGGAGAACAGGGATTCCGGATCGTGCAACAGGACATTGGTATCCAGTATATAGATTTTTTTCATACCGCTTTCCTTGGTAGAACGTTCGGGATTGCCATTTCAGGAAGAGAGAACTAACCACCTCAGGTGCTAGGCAAGATGAACGGGCAGGCTGGCCATCGTTAGTCTGTCACAAAATGAATATTTTGGAAAGGGATTTCCCTAAAGACGAGAGATTTAGGTAACTTATTAAATAAACCAGATATTATAATTAGTTATATCGACGGCCCCAAGTGTAGGGGCACAGTTTGCTTTGCCCCTACGGCCGCTGACGGCGGGGCGCTCAATCACCGTCCAGGGCCCGCCGGCCGAAACTTTTTTAGGCAGGCTTGGAGCTGTTGCTCATCCTCCCGCAGGGCGGCGGCCTATCCCGGGCACGTGGCCTACCTCCCGGGGCTACAACCAAAGACTTGCCTAATTATCCGCCCTAAATCCGGGTGATCAAGTCCCGCCTGCTCGGTAACCGGCCCTAACCCTCCGGCAATTTTGCTTTCAGGAGCGGGATCAACTGGACCCGCAGGTCGTCCCGAACCTGCCGGAAGACGGCCATGATCTCCGCTTCCGTACCGGCGGCCCGGGCCGGGTCCGGGAAGCCGACGTGCCTGACCTCGGTGTCTCCGGGAAAGAAGGGGCATTGTTGCTGGGCCTGATCGCACAGCGTGATCACCAGGTCGAAGGCTTCGCCGGCCATCTCAGCCACCGACTTGGCGCGGTGGTGGCGGATATCGATGCCCAACTCGGCCATGACCTGGATGGCCCGGGGATTGACCCGGCTGGGGCTCACGCCGGCGGAAAAAGCCTCGACCCGGCCGGCCAGATCATGGTTCACCAGACCCTCCGCCATCTGGCTGCGGCAGGAGTTCTGGGTGCAAAGGAATAGCACTTTCAGCATGGGCCCTGCTCCCTACAGTTCCGTGATTTCAGGCAATCTCCCCGGTGGCAGCAGCGCGGCGCTCCGGTTCCTGTAACCAAACCTGAATCCGCTGCTCGATCTGGTCGCGCACGGCTCGGAATTTGGCCAGCCTCTCCTCCTCGGACCCTTGAACGGCCGCGGGATCGTCAAAGGGCCAGAATAACCTGACGAGAACCCCGGGGAAGCATTTAGGGCAGGTCTTCTCGGCCTCGGCGCAGACTATGATCAGATACTGAAAAGCGACTTTTCCCAGGAACTCGCTGACCCCTTTGGAGTACTGCCCGCTGAGATCGAAGCCCTTTTCCGCCATGACCTGCCGGGTCAGCGGGTTGATTTCCTTGGGCTGATAGCCGGCGCTGAAAATCTCAAAGCGCTCTCCGGCATATTTTTTCAGGAAAGCCTCGGCCATCTGGCTTCTGGCAGTGTTGCCCGTACAGAGGATCAAGACGTTGGGTTTTTCCATGGTGATTTGCCTCGTTCGGTTGGTGTTGTTCACCCCTTATCACCCGCAGGTTAGCGCAAGATTAGCTTAGTGTTACGTTTTGGTGAGTCTCGGCGCGTTTTGGGAGCCGATCCCCGGGCGTCGGCCAGGGACTTAAAGAAGCTGGCTTCATTATAACCGGATAAGCGATTATTATCAAGGGGATTTGCCGAAAAATCCGGTCGTAGGAAGGCGAGCGCGCCGCGCCTGCAGAGATTTTCGCTGGGTCCGGAGGATATGGTGAAAAATTCGATTGAAATTAGCGGCGATCTTGGCTATCTTTTTTTGAAGATACCGTTATGAAAGGCAAAAGACCCAATCACGGCCGGGGCACCGCCCTGGCCGCCAGCCCGGAATCCCAGGGGATGCAGATCAAAGGTCGCCTCTGGCTGGAGAAGCAGGGCGAGACCTTCTTGAGCTGGGGCCGGGTGATCCTCCTGGAGCAGATCAAGGAAACCGGCTCCATCGCCGCGGCGGCCCGGGCCATGGAGATGGCCTACAGCCATGCCTGGACTCTGGTGGCGGACATGAACCGCCTGGCCGGAGAAGAACTGGTGTCCCGGACCTTCGGCGGCCGCCATGGCGGGCGGGCCTGGCTGACCCCGGCGGGAGAAGCGGCGGTGGCCCAATTTTGGGAACTGGTGGCCAAATTTGATGAGTGGCTCAGCCGCCGCACCGGCGAGGAATTTTGCCTCCGCCTCTCGGAGCCCCGGCCTCTCCCGCTAAATCCTTCCGCGCCCAAACAAGGAGCCTAAGCCAATAATCCGGAAAAATATGCTGTGGTTAGCCATCCTCACCGCTATTTTAATCATTGAATATCCACCGGGCCCGGCCGGCCAGGAGAAGCTATGCGCAAATTGGTCCTTTTGCTGTTGACCGCGGCAATTCTCAGCTTCTTAAGTTCACCTGCCGCCGCCGGCGATCAGCCCGCCGCGGCCTACGCCCGGCCATATGCCGACTGATCTTTAAGGCCTGTGACAATAAACCTTGCCGGCGAGGGCGCCGGCGCCACCTGATCACGTCATTGGGAGGAACCGAAAATGAAAATGAGCCTGTTCGTAATTGCCTTGATCGCCATGGTTTTCATGGTCGGCAGCGCCGCCGCTGAAACTCGCATCAAGTGCGCCTCCACGACCAGCACCCAGAATTCCGGGCTGTTTGAATACCTGCTGCCCATCTTTGCGAAAAAGACCGGCATCCACGTGGACGTGGTGGCGGTGGGCACCGGCGCGGCCATCGAGATCGGCAAACGGGGTGACGCCGACGTGCTTTTCTGCCATGCCAAGGAGCAGGAGCTGAAAGCGGTGCAGGAGGGTTTCTTCGTGAACCGCCACGACGTCATGTATAATGATTTTGTCATTATCGGGCCGGCCAAAGACCCGCTGAAGCTCAAGGGCCTGAAATCGGCGGTGGAGGCCTTTAAGAAGATCGCCGCGGCGGGCGGCCCCTTTGTCTCCCGGGGGGACAAATCCGGCACCAATACCAAGGAACTGGCCATCTGGAAGGCCGCGGGGATCGACCCCAAGGGCCAGAAGTGGTACCTGGAAGTGGGGCAGGGCATGGAAAAGACCCAGCGTATCGCCAACGAGAAGCGGGGTTATACTCTAACCGACCGGGGCACCTGGCTGGCCACCAAGGACAAGGATAAGCTGGAGATGGTGGTGGTGTTGGAAGGCGACCCGGTCCTCTTCAACCAGTACGGGGTGATGGCGGTCAATCCCGCCAAGCACCCGCAGGTGAAATTTAAGGAAGCCATGCAATTCGTCGATTGGCTGATCTCGCCGGAGGGCCAGAAGGTGATCGGCGACTTCAAGGACAAGCACGGGAACCAGCTCTTCATTCCCGATGCCAAATAACCGAGGCGGACGGGGGCAGGCTCCGGCCAGCCCGGTTTAAACTATGCATTCCATCCTCGCAGGGTTCGCGGCGGCCTTCCGGCTGATCATCGGCCTGAATCCCGAATTTCTGCGGATTGTTCTGTTATCCTTGCAGGTTTCGGGATCGGCCCTGCTGGCCGCAACCCTCCTGGGCCTGCCGGTGGGGGCCTGTCTGGCCCTGCGGCGGGTGCCCGGGCGGGGCCTGATGATCAGCCTGCTCAATACCGGCATGGGCCTGCCGCCGGTGGCGGTGGGGCTGTTCCTCTACCTGTTGCTCTCCCGCAGCGGCCCCCTGGGGTTCATCGGCCTCCTCTACACCCCCGCGGCCATGGTCGTCGCCCAGGGTATCCTGGCCTTTCCCATCGTGGCCTCACTAAGCCAGGCGGCCATCGCCGGGGTGGACCCGATCATCCGCCAGGCGGCCGTCACCCTGGGCGCCACGTCCTTCCAGGAGAGCCTGGCCGTCGTCCGGGAGGCCAGGTATGCCATCGTGGCGGGCCTCCTGGCCGGTCTGGGCCGGGTGATGGCCGAGGTGGGGGCCATCCTCATCGTCGGCGGCAACATTGCCGGCTATACCCGGGTGATGACCACCACCATCGCCCTGGAGACCGACAAAGGCAACTTCGAGCTGGCCATCGCCCTGGGGATCATCCTGCTGGCCATATCTTTTTCGATCACCGTGGCGCTGCGCTTTTGCCAAAGGCTGGGGCAGTCGGGAACGGCGGGAACGCCATGAGCCTGGAACTGGAAATCTCCCGGCTGGTCAAGGCCTACAACGGCAATCCCATCCTGCAGGATTGCTCCATGGTCTTCGCCGGCGGCCGGACCTATGTCTTGCAGGGTCCCAACGGCAGCGGCAAATCCACCCTGTTCCGGCTCCTGGCCCTGCTGGAAAAGCCGGATGGCGGGCGGGTGGAGTACCGGGAGGACGGCCGGGCCCTGCCCGACGGCCTGGATTTGCGCCGGCGCCTTACCCTGGTGCTGCCCAAGACCGGCATCTTCAATACCACGGTTTTTCACAACGTCGCTTTTGGCTTACAGATCAGGGGCTTGGCCAAGGCCGCCATCCGGGAGCGGGTCGCGGCGGCCCTGACAGCCGTGGGGCTGTCTCACAAGCAGCAGGAGCGGGCCCTGGACCTCTCCAGCGGCGAGACCAAGCGCCTGGGGATCGCCCGGGCCATGGTGATCAACCCCGAGGTCTTCCTGCTGGATGAGCCCACGGCCAACATCGACCCCGCCAATACAGCCATCATCGAAGAGATCATCCTGGCCCTGAAGCGGCAGCGGCGGGCCACCCTCCTGCTCATCACCCACGATCCGGCCCAGGCGCAGCGTCTCGGCGATGAGCTGCTCCTGATGCAGGACGGCAAACTGGTAACGGCCTGAGCCGACCCGACCCCGATCTCTCGTAACCCCTCCCCCATTTTCTTCCCGGTAGCAAGGACGTCCCGCCGGGGCATATTTAGCTAGGCAGGGCGCCCACCTGGCGGGCGAGACGCCCGCCCCACCAACCCCGGCCTGGGCTGGGCCGCCGCCTGCCCGGCTGGAGCCCTCTATATCCCCCGAATTCTTTACCCCATCCGGGCTGGTCAGGAGGTTTTTTGACCAATTGCCCGGTGACAACGACACCCGGGATGCTTAGTTTTAGCAAGTTATGAGTCGCGGCATCATTTTGGCGACGGTCTGGCTGGAAATCCCTGGCGGAGGTCACCATGTCCAAATGGCTCATCAATCTAAACCACAGCTCCGCGGTCTTCGCGGTGCGTCATATGATGGTAAGTTGGGTCTGGGGCCAGTTCAACAGAATCACGGGCAGCCTCGATTTTGATCCGCTCGACGTTGCGGCCGGCTCGGTGGTGGTCGAAATCGACGCCGCCTCCATCCACACCGGCGTGGAAAAGCGGGACCTGCATCTGAAAAGCCCGGATTTTCTCGACGTGGAGAAATACCCGACGATCTCCTTCAAGAGCACCAGGATAGAGCTGGACGGCCTGGACGAGGCCCTGGTGCACGGCGATCTGACCTTGCGGGGCGTCACCCGGCCGGTGATCCTGGAGGCCTGCTGGTCCGGGCCGGCGTATTTCGACGATGAAGGCAAGATTTGCACCAGCTATGGCTTCCGGAGCGAAACCATGATCAACCGCGAGGATTTCGGCATGACCTTTAATGCCGAGATGGAGCACGGCGGGTTCATGGCGGGTCGCCTGGTCCATCTCATTCTCAACCTCGAAGTCGATCTGGTAGGAGCACAGAAACCATTTTAAAGCCGGATTATGCCGGCAGCCCGGCGGCGCCAGGCCTAAAGCTGGCGGTTCGAAAAATCTGGCGGATAATCAGGGATGATGGGAATCGCTGACTACAGTCTCAGAACCTGTCTGCTTCTCCTCACCTGCGCCATCTTGGTGGCGGGCTGCGCCAAGGTGGGGCCGGATTACGTCCGCCCCGAAACCGCGGTGTCCCAGACCTGGCTGGAGGCCGGCGATCAGCGGCTCAAAACGGAGCCGGCGGAATACCGGGACTGGTGGAAGGCCTTCAACGATCCCACCCTGAACCGCCTGATCGACACGGCCTACCGGGAAAATCTGACCTTGCGCATCGCCGGAGTGCGGGTCCTCGCGGCCCAGGCCCAACTGGGCATCGCCACTGGGCGACTCTATCCCCAGACCCAGCAGGCCACGGGCTCGGTGCTGAAGGAAAGGGAAAGCGCCGGGACCCCGATCGTGGGCACTGGTGTAAGTTCCCCGAGATTCGGCGGCCTCAGTTATTGGGAGTCCCAGGTCGGTCTGACTGCCAGTTGGGAAATCGACTTCTGGGGCAAATTTCGCCGGGCCATCGAGTCTGCCGACGCGAATTTGCTGGCCAGCATAGCCAATTATGACAGCACCCTGGTGAGTCTCACCGGCAGCGTGGCGAATTTTTATATCACCCTCAGGACCGTGGAAAGGCGGTTGAATATTGCCCGACGCAACAGTGGAAACCCAGCGGGAAAGTCTGAAGATCGCCCAGGCCCGCTTTGAGGGCGGCACCACTTCCCAGCGAGATGTGGATCAGGCCAAGACTATCCTGACCAGCACCGAAGCGACGATTCCGCCCCTGAAAATCCAACTGCGCCAGGCCAAGGATGCGCTCTGTATCCTTTTGGGCCTGCCGCCAAGTCTGCTGACCAACCAGTTGCAGGGCAAGCCTGCGGAGATCCCGGCGCCACCCGCTCGGGTGGTGGTGGGCATCCCGGTGGACCTGCTGCGCCGGCGGCCGGATATTCGGGCGGCGGAATACAACGCCATGGCCCAATGCGCCCAAATCGGCGTGGCCAAGGCCGAACTCTACCCGGCTCTGTCTCTGGTGGGGACTTTTGGGCTCCTGGCCAGTGACGTGGGGAAATCTTACCTGGCCAGCATGTTCAACTGGCGAGACCGCAGCGGCTCCATGGGCCCGTCCTTGACGTGGAATATCTTTAACTATGGGCAAATTACCAACAATGTCCGGTTCCAGGACGCCCAGTTCCAGACGCTGCTCATCACCTACCAGAACACCGTGCTCAGCGCCCAACAGGATGTGGAGGATAATCTGACGGGGTTCCTGCGCACCCAGGAACAGGCCGCCTCTCTGCAAGAGAGCGTCGTGGCCGCCCAGAGTTCTCTTAACCTGGCATTAATCCAATATCGGGAGGGGATCACCGACTTCACCACCGTCCTGACCGCGCAGCAGGCGCTCTTGAGTGCGGAGGACAGCCTGGCCAGCGCCATGGGCAACATCTCCATGTACCTGGTGGGAGTATACCGGTCCCTGGGCGGCGGCTGGGAGATCCGGGAAGGCCAGGATTTTGTGCCCGCCGCCACCCGGGAGCAGATGGAGAAGCGCACCAACTGGGGAGGATTGCTGACTCCGGCCAGCGAGCCGCCGCCGACCCCGGAGCAGGAAAAACAGAAGCGCCTGATCCGGGCCCCCGATTGGTAAGATGGTCTGCAATTTGAACGTCGCTTTGGGGAGATCGTAAAATGACCGTTGCTGAGTCGTGGCTGCCCATTAATGGCAAACTGGCCGGCTGGGCCATTCTCTGCGGGCTTTTGGTAATCATGGCCTGCGGCGAAAGGAACGTCTATGCGCCGCCGCCGCCGCCCCAGGTCACGGTGAGCCAGCCGCTGTCCCAGCCGGTGGTTGATTACCTGGAATTTACCGGCAACACCCAGGCGATCAATACGGTGCAACTCAAGGCCCGGGTGCAGGGGTTTCTGGAAAAAATCCTGTTTAAAGACGGCGACATGGTAAAAAAGGGCCAGTTGCTCTTCGTGATTCAGCAAAATACCTATCAAGATCAGTTGCAGCAGGCGGAGGCCCAAGTGTTACAGCAAAAAGCCAATTACGATCACGCCGTCATCGAAACCGCCCGCTTATACCAGGTTGGTGGCACAAAAAGCCGCAGCCCAGACCGACCTGGACAACTGGCGGTTTCAGCGAGATGCCTACCTGGCCGGCATGAAGGCCGCCGAGGCGGCTCGTGAAACTGGCCAAGCTGAATCTGGACTATACTCAGGTTACGGCCCCATTCGACGGCCGCATCGGGAGGCACCTGGTGGACAAAGGCAACCTGGTGGGGGCCGGGGAATTTACTCTCCTGGCCGATGTCAATCAGATCGACCCCCTCTACGTCTATTTCACCATCAATGAGCGGGACCTGCTGCAGGTCGTGGGCAGGACGGGCATCTCGGCGGCCGAGGCCCAAAAGATCAAGATACCCCATCGCTTTCGGTCTGGCCAACGAAACCGGCTATCCCCATCAGGGCTATCTCGATTTCGCCGCCATCAGCCTCACCCCCACCACCGGCACCCTGTCGTTGCGCGGCATCTTTCCCAATCCGGACGGTAAGATCCTGCCGGGCTCGTTCGCCCGGGTGCGGGCACCCATCGTGGGCTCCGAGAAAACCGCCTTGCTGGTCCCGGAAGTGGCCATCGGCTACGACCAGTTGGGTTCTTATGTCCTGGTGGTGGATGCCAAGAATCTGGTGGAGCGCCGTTCAGTCAAACTGGGTGTTCGGGTGGACGACAACACGGGTGATCCAGGAGGGCCTGACCGGGAATGAATGGGTTATTACCCAGGGGCAGATACGGGCCTTCCCCGGCAAGCCGGTGACCCCCGTCCGCCAGGCGCTGCCTGCGGAGCCGGAAAAGACCGGTACCGTGCCCCCCACTACCCAACCAGGGAAAACCGCCCCATGATCTCCAAGTTTTTCATCGAGCGGCCCATCTTCGCCAACGTCATCGCCATCGTCACCATCATCATCGGGACTGGTCTGTTTTTATATCCTGCCGGTGGCGCAGTACCCGCCCATCGTCCCGCCTACCATTCAGGTCACCACCCGCTATCCCGGCGCCAGCGCCGAGGTGGTGGCGGCGACGGTGGGGATTCCCATCGAACAGGCGGTCAACGGGGTGGAGGGCTCCATCTATATGTCTTCCACCAGCGCCAGCGACGGCAGTTATTCCCTGACCGTCACCTTTCAACGTGGGCACCGACCTCAATACCTCCCTGGCCCTGGTGCAAAACTCGTGAACAGCGCCCTGTCGCAGTTGCCCGCCGGCGCGTCCAACCAGGGAGTCGTCGTTCGTAAGGTCTCCACCGATATCGTGCTGGTGGTCAGCCTTCTTCGGAAGACGATCAGTTACGATGAGGCCTTTCTCTCCAATTACGCGGTCATCAATCTGGAAAATCCCCTGGCCCGTCTCCCCGGAGTCGGCCAGGTCATTGTCAAAGGGCGCCGGCCCTTACAGCATGCGGGTCTGGCTGGACCCCAAGAAGCTCCAGGATTACAGTCTGACGACCCTGGACGTGGTCAATGCCATCCAGGGCCAGAATGTCCAGGTGGTGGCCGGGCAGATGGGCGGTCCGCCCGTGCCGCCCGACCAGGTCTTCCAGTTTACCGTCAACGCCCTGGGCCGGCTTTCCGACGTCAAGCAATTTGAAGATATCATCGTCAAGAGTCCGCGCGGCCAGCAGGCGGCCCGCATCGTCCGCATTCGGGATGTCGCCCGGGTGGAGCTGAGCCAGCAAACCTACAGCAACTTTGCCGAGATCAACGGCCATCCTGCCGCCGAAATTCCCATCTTTCTCTTGCCCGGAGCCAATGCCCTGAAGGTGGCCCAGGAGATCAAGCGATGCCATGGCGGATATGAGCAAACACTTCCCGCCGGGCATGACCTAGGAGACCCATTATGACACCACGAAGTTCGTGCAAGCCGACTATTGCAGATGTCTATAAGACCTTATTACTGGCCGGCCTCTTGGTGCTCATCGTCATCATGGTCTTTCTGCAAAACTGGCGCGCCACCCTGGTCCCGGCGACCACCGTGCCGGTGACCATCATCGGCGCCTTTGCCGCCATGATGGTGCTCGGCTTCAGCATCAATCTGATGACCCTGTTTGCCCTGATCCTGGCCATCGGCATCGTGGTCGATGACGCCATCGTCATCGTGGAAAACGCCTCTTACCATATCGAGCACGGCCTGCCGCCCAAAGAGGCGACCATCAAGGCCATGGAGGAGATGACCGGCCCGGTCTTGGGCATTACCCTGGTCCTGGTCTCGGTTTTTCTGCCGGCCGCCTTTCTGCCCGGCATTACCGGGCAGCTCTTCCGGCAATTCGCCCTGGTGATCGCCGCTACCGCCGTCATCAGCGCCATCAACGCCCTGACCCTCAAGCCGGCCCAGTGCGCCCTGTGGCTGCGCCCACGTCGGGAGAAGAAACCGAACTGCTTTTTCCGGGGCTTCAACCGGGTTTATGGCTTTATGGAGGCAGGCTTATATCGCCCTGGTCTCCCGGATGGTGCAGCGCCCCGGGCTCATGCTGCTGGTATTTGTCGTCATTATTGCGGTAAGCGGCTGGCAGTTCGCCCGGCATCCCACCGGGTTTTTACCCACCGACGACCAGGGTTACGCCATCGTCATCGCCAAACTCCCCGATGGGGCCTCCCAGCCCCGGGTCCAGGCGGCGGTCAAGCAAGCTCAGTGACATCCTCCAAAAGACCAAGGGCATCAGTGCCTGGGTGACCATCGGCGGCTACTCCCTTCTGGATTCCGCCAACGTCTCCAACATCGCCACCACCTTCATTGTCTATGACGATTGGGACAAGCGCGGCGCCGCCTTGAGCCAGGACAAGATCCTCGCCAATCTCCGCCGGGAGGTGGCCACCATGAAGGAGGCGATGATCTTTGTCCTGGTGCCGCCGCCCATCCGGGGGCTGGGCCAGTCGGGCGGCTTCCAGATGATGGTGGAGGACCGGCGAAAGCCGCGGGCTGGCCGAACTCCTGCAAAAGAGCCTCCTGGAGATCATTAGTGCCGCCAGTTCCCAGTCCGGCTTGCAAAACCTGAACACCACTTTCAGCGCCCGCAGCCCCCAGCTCTATCTGGATATCGACCGGACCAAGGCCGCAATCCCTGCAAATCCCCCTGGTCAATGTCTTTGATACCCTGCAGGCCTATCTGGGCTCAACTTTCGTCAATTTTTTCAATAAGTTCAACCAGGTCTTCCAGGTTTATGTCCAGGCCGACGCCCCCTTACCGCCTCCATCCGGAGGATATCAATAACCTTTACGTGCGGAACACCCTGGGCCAGATGGTGCCCCTAGCCACGCTGATGCAGGTCAGGCATACCCTGGGCTCCGAACTGGTCACCCGCTACAATCTCTATCCTGCCGCCCCGATCATCGGCATCGCGGCGCCGGGCTTCAGTTCCGGGCAGGCCCTGAATCTCATGGAGCAGGTGGCGGAAAACACCCTGCCCCGAGGGCATGAGCCTACGACTGGACGGCCACGGCCTACCAGGAAAAACAGGTGGGCGCCCAGGCCTACTTCATTTACGCCCTCTCCATCACGCTGGTGTTCATGGTGCTGGCCGCCCTCTACGAGAGCTGGACCTCGCCGGCGGCGGTCATCCTGGTGGTGCCCCTGGCCCTGGTCGGGGTGCTCGTGGCCCTGATCATCCGGGGCTTTGAAAACGATCTCTATACCCAGGTGGGACTGGTGCTGATGATCGCCCTGGCCAGCAAGAACGCCATCCTCATCGTGGAATTCGCCCGGGATTTGCACGCCGGAGGCCTGTCCATCACCGAGGCCGCCATTGAGGCCACCCGGCGGCGCTTCCGGCCCATCGTCATGACCTCCTTTGCCTTCATCCTGGGAGTGACGCCGCTCCTCTATGCCGGGGGCGCCGGCGCCGCCAGCCAGCGGGCCATCGGCACCGTGGTCTTCGGCGGCATGCTCTCCTCCACCCTGCTGGCCATCCCCTTTGTGCCGGTCTTCTATGTGATCATGCAGGGCCTGAGCGAGCGCTCTAGCCGGAAGAAGGAGGTGAGCGGTGTGGGGTAAGCAGTGAGCAGCAAACAGCCTGGCCCGCCAGCCTACCGCCAACTCAATCCGGAGGCGGCCTGGCCCGCCAGCCCAATTACCTCCAGCTAAATATTCCTAAGTAATTCCATAGTTTCATCATCCGCACCTGACCCGCCCCAGAGCCGCGCGGCCTGCGGTTCAACCTCTCATCGCACCCACCGCACCGTTTTTCCGATTCTCGCGGCCGGTCCCCCCCGGCGATAGCCCCTGTTTCCATCCGAAAAGGCCTTTGAGGAAATGAAGCCTAATGTTTTGCCATGGTCGGCCGATAAATAGAGAATGATCCGCCTACTCGGCTGGGGGAGGGGGGCGGCCGGACCTGGAGGCGTTAAAAACCTGAGCAGACAGTCTTATTTACCGGTAACTCCGTAATTTACCCCAGCCCGCAATCAGTGGTGCGCCCGATGGGTGGAGGAGCTGATATGTCCCATATTCGCCTGCAAAAAGGCGCCGGGAAGGATGACCTGAGGTTTGCCGCTGACGAGTTGGCCGGCCCGGATTATTTCCGCAGACTATCCGAACCGGCGGCCCGTCAAATCTTTGCCGGGATTTACCAGAATATGGCGCTGACGACCGAGGCCAGGGCATCGAAAAGCGTCCTGGTCTGCGCCGCCAATCGGCGGGAAGGGGCGACCACCGTGGCCCTGGGCCTGGCCCTGGCCGCCGCGGAGCAGCAAACCGACCAGGTTTTGCTCCTGGACGGCAATTTCTATGCGCCCCAGATTTGCGGGGCCTTCGGGTTACTGGAATCCGCCGGCCTGGGAGACCTCATCGCCGGCCTGGCAAATCCTGCTGCCGTGGTCAGAAAGACCCCGGTCGCCAACCTCTGGGTCATGGGGCCGGGAGTGGCTCACCCGGGTCAGGTCAAGAGTCTTGAATCTCCCAACCTGCAGGAGCTTTTGCAGGTATTGGCCCAGCAATTTCCCCTGGTGATTATCGACGGTCCGGCCCTCAACCCCTATCCGGAATCGGTGCTGTACGCCGCCCAGGCGGGCCTCACCTTCCTGGTGGTCCACTCCGGGATGACGCGGGTGCCGGTGATCAAAACGGCCCTGGCGAAACTCGCGCCCGAGAGCTGCGGCAAGGTGGAGATCATCTTGAACCGCCGGATTTTTTACATTCCCGGGTGGCTCTATCAAAGATTATGAAAGAGATCAAAACCGCGGTCATTTTGGGCGGCGGGCTGGCGGCCTTCGACTCCTTCTCCATCGCCGCCTGTCCCAAGTTCCTGCTGCCCATCGCCAACCGGCCCCTGTTTCATTATCTGGCCGCCTGCCTGACCGCGGCGGGAGTGGAGCGCTTGATCTTCTGCGTCACCCCCAACCTGAAGCTACAGGTAGAAGTGGAACTGGCCGGCTTCCCGCCGACCTGCCAATACCTGGTCCAAGGGACCTCCCTGGGCACCGGTGGCTCCCTGAAAGAAGTGACCCCCTGGATTAAGGACGGCCCCTTCTGGGTAGTGGGCGGCGATCTGCTGCTGGCGGCAGACCTGACCCTGATGCTGGCCCGGCATCAAGCCCGGGGCGCCATAGTCACGGTTGCCTCGCTGTGCGAGCAGGAGGCCCCCTGGGAAATGGAGCGGCTGGAATTGGGGGCCGCCAACCAGATCAAGGCGATTCATCGGATGCATCCCTCCCAGGAACGGCGTTGCGTCCTGAGGCCCGCCGGCCTTTACCTCTGTGAGCCGGCCATTCTGGAGGCCATTCCGGAGGGGAAGTATTTTGATCTCAAAGAGCAGGTCTTCCCCTCCCTTTATGAACATGGGGCTCCCAACGCCGTGTGGGAGATTCAGGGCTATTGCCGCAGCATCATCACCATCGACGATTTTCTCTTCGCTAACCAGGACGTGCTGCTGGGCCGGGTGGAACTCCCCGAGGCGCTCCAGAGATCCGACCGGTCCGCCAAACCCCGGGCGACCCTCAGCCCCTCCTGCCGCCTTTATGGTTCGGTGGTCATCGGCGAGGGGGTTTCCCTGGGGGAAGACGTGGTGGTGCTGGGACCCTGCGCCATCGGCCCCGCCTGCGCCATCGAGCCGGGCGCGGTGATTAACGGCTGCGTTTTGTTGGGGAATAACCGGATAGGCCGGGACGTTTACCTGGAACGCTGCGTGGTGGGGAGAGACACCGGAGTGCCCGCAGCCACGGTCCTGCATCAGACGGCCATCATGCAGCAGGAGGGCAAAGAGGTCTCCATCTGGCTGCGGCGTCGGACCCGCCAGGAAAATGGCAGCCCGGTCAGCCAAACGGGGTGGCTGAATCCGGCCAGTAAAGCTTACCTGACTATAAAAAGACTGATGGATGTGATTTTCTCCGCCGTGGCCCTGATTGTCTGTGCGCCGTTGATGGTGATTATTTCCTTGGCCATCAAACTCGAATCGCCGGGCCCGGCTATCTTTCGACAGGTGCGGTGCAGCAAAAACGGGGTCCAATTCAATATGGTTAAATTCCGCTCCATGGTGGCGGAGGCTGAGGACGTCAAGCATCAGCTTCGCTACCTGAAAGAGGCTGACGGGCCGGTGTTCAAGATCGCCCAAGACCCGCGGGTAACCCGGCTGGGCAGGCTGCTCCGGGACACCAACCTGGATGAATTGCCCCAACTGTGGAACGTGCTGAAGGGGGAGATGAGTCTGGTGGGCCCGCGGCCTTTAGCCATCGAGGAGATGCTCTTCAACCCCAGGTGGCGGGATGCCCGCCTGTCCATGCGGCCGGGAATGACCGGTCTCTTGCAGGTTAAGGCCCATACCAAGAACGAGTTCAACGAGTGGATTCTTCATGATCTGACCTATGTCAACGCAGCCAGCCTCTGGCTGGATGCGAAGATCTTAGGGATGACGGCGCTGAGATCCGTCATTAACGTTTTCCATCTTTTTAACCAAAGAGAGCCTCAGGCCCATGAAATTTAACTGCCAACTAGCAGCCGCGTTTATGGTGTTCCTGGTGATGGCCTGCGCCCCCGGGGGAGTGGGCACCGGGGTCCGGCAGGTGGCCTATCCGGAAATGGTGCCGCCGCCCCCCGGACCGGTGGAGGTCGAGTCCTACCGCATCCTCAGGGGTGACCTTCTAAGCATCACCTTTCCCAATAACCCGGAGTTGAACCTCAGCCAGGCGCCGGTGCGTTCGGACGGCAAGCTGGCCTTGAATCTGGCCGGCGAGGTCACCGCCTTCGGTCTGACCACCCGGGAACTGCAGGAGGCCATCGCCGGGAAATACCGCGATTTCGTGGCCCGGACCAAATATAGCCAGGTCCTTAAGGAAGGGGACTATTTCGACCTCCGCTTCATCTATAACCCGGAATTGAATATCGGGGCCCGGATTCGCTCCGACGGCAAGGTGTCGCTGCCGCTCCTGGGGGACATCCCGGCCGCCGGCCTGACGCCGGCGGCCTTCCGCCAGGAACTCATCCCGGAGATATTCCCGGGATATCCGCCGGCCGGACATTGCCCTGATGCTCGGAGTCAACCCCAACGCCTTTCCCCTGGATATCGCGGCCAAGAAGATTTACGACCAGGGTCGATTCATCACCGTCACCCTCAACAAATCCGCCGGCGCCTTTGTCTTTGTGGGGGGCGAAGTGGGCACCCCCAAGCTGGTGCCCTTTGAGGGCAATCTGACCGTGCTCCAGGCCATCGTGGCGGCCGGCGGCAAAAAAGAATCCTCCGACCTCTCCCGGGTGGTCATCCTCCGACGCGGCCAGTTTGACCGGGCTGAGTGGCTGCAGACCGACCTGGTCTCACCGGCTAAAGGGAGAGACCTGAAAAACGATGTGGCTTTGCGCGCCGGTGACGTGGTCATTGTGCCCATGTCCGGCATCGCCCAGGTGGGCTTGTTCGTGAAGCAGTGGATCCGGGACGTGATCCCGCTCTACGGCTCCTACAACATCAATCTGGGCAGCACCACCGGGCTCTTCACTTCTCCCATTCCTTGAGGACGCGAGCCATGCGCGGCAAGATGTTCTGGGGCGTTTTACTTCTGCCGGGGCTGCTGGCCGGGGTCCTGCACGCCGACGAGTTCGGGCTCTTGCCCCGGGGTGAGTTCGACGCCTTGCCGCACGGGGTGGTCAACGTCGCCCTGGCGGAATTGGGCCGGGACCTCCTGGTGGGCGGCGACTACGGCCAGGGCAATGTGACCCCCGTCGAGATCGTCGGTCCGGAGGGTAACCGGGAGGTGCGCATCTTCCGCACCCCGGTCCTGCCCATCTCTCACCGGCGGCCGGCCTGCGTGCGGGTCTTGCTGGGCCAGGTCAGCGGCCTGTACGTCTGGATCGAGACCCCCCCGGTGCAAGGGGAATGGACCCTGACCATAGACCGGGTCAACTTCGACGGCGTCCGGGAAAACATCTTCACCAAACAGATGAAACCGGGGATCCGGGATTGGGTCAGGGTCCTGCCCCATACCGTCATCGAGTGTAAGCTCACCACCAAGACCACGGCCGTTAAACGGAACCAGAGTTTCAGTCTGACGCTCAGCCCCACCATGTACGCCGTCTGGCCCGACTATTTGCCGGTGCCCACCCGGGCCATTTTCGATTAGGGGCGACCGCGGGTAATAGCTGCGAGGAGACCGACATGAAGGTGCAAACCACAGGACGCATCCTGCTCAACAGCCTGTTCCGGCGCTGGCGGCTCATCGTCCAGATCAACCTGGTGGTCCTGGGCACCATCCTGGTGGGCAGCTGGCTTTGGCCGCCCACCTATCAAGCCTCCAGCAGCATCGTGGTCCTGAGCCGGGGTTACCCCGAACTCCTGTCCCCGCCCAAAGGCGGGGGGGCCTCCACCCTGATCATGAATCCCAAGGAGGAGATCAACTCGGAGATCGAGATCATCCGCAGCCGGCCGGTCCTGGAGCGGGTGGTGCGGGAACTCAATCTGACCGAGCCCAAGCCCGTTGAGGAAACCGGGGTGGCGGGCGTTATCCGCGACCTGGCCCGGGCGACCTCTCGCGGCCTGGGGAAGCTTGGCGGCGCCTTGGGGCTCACCCGCCACTACAGTCAAGACGAGAAGTTCGAAGCCGCGGTAGAACGCCTGCGCTCCCGGCTCACCCTGGACCCGGCCGTTGATTCGCAAATTATCTGGATCAGGTATCGCAGCCTGGATCCGGCCCTGGCCAGCCAGGTGGTGAACAAGGTGGCTCAGGAGTATCAGCGCCAGCACCTGGAAATCAATATGAACAAAGCCGAGAGCACCTTCTACGCTGAACAGATCGATCAGGTCCAAAGCGACCTCAAGGGGCTGCAAGAACAACTCCTCAAGTTAAAGCAAGACAGCGGTATCGTCTCTTTTAGCGAGCAGAGCGCGGCACTGCTGAAAAAGCTGGATACCTATGATGCCGCCCGGACCAATGTGCAGAAGGAGATCATCCGGATTCGCGCCAAGGTGGAGAATATCCAGGCCCTGCGGAAGGCCAAACCCCATCTGCTCATCCCCCTGCCGGACATGGTCCAGGACCCCCAGCTGGCGGACCTGGAAAACAAACTGGTCAACCTGAAGTTTCAGATCCAAACCGTGTTGCAGCGCTTCACGCCGGAGAGCCGGCAGGCCCGGACCGTGCGGGAGCAGATCGGCCAACTGGAGAAACAGATCAGGAACCAGGTCAACATCCTGCTGGAGCGGGAACTGGCCAAGCTCACGGAACTCCGGGCCGAAGCGCAGGCCATCAGCCAGACCACGCAGGGGATGAAGTCCGAGATCGAGGCCTTGCCGGTCGCGGAGATGAACCTGAGAAACCTGCAACGCGACATCGACACCAAGCAGCAGATTTTGTCCGTGCTCTTGAAGAAGTACCAGGACAGCCTCCTGGCCAAGAACGCCGACCAGCGGCTGGAAAATGCCAAGATTTTAAGCCTGGCGGCACCGCCTTTGCGGCCGGTATTCCCCAATTACCCCCTGAACCTGGGTCTGGGGTTCCTGGTCGGTCTGATTGGCAGCATCAGCACCGCCTTTTTCCTGGAATATTGGGACGATTCCCTGAAGATTCCGGAGGACGTGGAGCGGTTCCTCGATCGCCCGGTGTTTGCCTCCATACCGGAACTCTAACATGCGCCAGATCCGGGCCGACCATCGCGGCGTTAACGACCCGGGCCTCCCGGTTTGGGGCCTGGGGGCCGCCGTTCTGCTGGGCCTCTTGCTCCTGTTGGCGCTGCAGCTAAGTTTGAAGTGGTGTGCCTTCCTGTTGATCGTCACCCTCTTGTTCCTGGTTTCTCTGGCAGTCGAAGACCGGAAGAAATTCTTTCTGATTCTGCTGACCTTTTCGCTGCCGGTCTGGATCGGCATGCATATCGACTTTACCAAATCGCCCTACGGCCGCTCCACCTTCGGCTTCCCCATCCATTTCAGCTTCTTGCCGCTGGTCGCGCTGTATGTGCTCTGGGGGGTGCGCCGGGCCACCCTTAAAGCCCCGGCGCCCATCTCCACCCGGGGGTTGCGTCCCCTGGCCGCCCTTTTCCTGGTAGCGGCCCTGTCGGTGCTGGTGGCGCTGGACCCGGGGTTTGCCCTATTCGACCTGTTCGCCCTGTTCACCCAGATCCTGATCTTCATTTACGTCGCCAGTGAAATCAGGACCCCGCCGGAGCTGCGCTTGGTGGTCAAAGTCCTGTTGGTCGGGGCCGCCTTCCAGGCCACCATGGCCATAATCCAGTGGCTGACCGGCTCTACCTTGGGACTCAATCTCTTCGGCACGGTCAACACCTTATATGGCTATGCCGGCCTCGAGACCCTGTCCCGGGTGGGTGGACTCGTCGGCCATCCCAACACCCTGGCTCTGTACTTCGATTTGTTGCTGCCCTTGAGTTTCAGCTTCCTGTTTTATCCCTTGAGCCCGCGGCGACGCTTTTTCCTGCTGGCGGCGGTGGGGTTGGAACTCCTGGCCCTGGGCGCCACCTACTCCCGGGGGGGCATCACCGCCACGGTTCTGGGCCTGTTCGCCCTGTTCGTGTACCATCGCACCCGGGCCATCGGCCTGGTGCGGGCCAGCGTTTCAGGCCTCTTTGCCGCGGTGCTGTTCAGCCTGGTCCTCCTGGTGGTGCCCAACCCGATCCAGAAGGGTCTGTTCCGCAGCGGCTATGCCACCGCCTACGGCCGGCTGCCGTTGATCACGGTGGCCTTTAACCTGATCCGCCACCACCCGCTGCTGGGCGCCGGATTGAATAACTATGTCCAGACGGCCCGGCAGTACGACTATACCCCGGAGCAGCTCACGGCCGCCTGGAACTCCCCGGTTCACAATCTCTTTCTATTTATCGCCGGGGAACTCGGCCTGCCGGGTCTGGTCTGCTTTTTGATCTTTTTGATTAGTGCACTGACTGCCGTTTACCCGGCCCTGCGGTCCCCGGACTCATTGCTGCTCTGCACCGGGGCCGGGATTTTCTGTGGCATCTTGGCGTTCTGTGTCCACGCCCAGGTGGACTACAGCATCTGGACGCAGAACCGCCAACTCTGGTTCCTTTTGGGCCTGGCGGTGGTGGTGGGGCGTTTTACCCGGGAGGCCGGCAGCGGCGGAAATATGGTCAGGAGATGAACCACCGGAGATTCGTGCGCAACAGCCTCCTGTTAGTGGGCATCGAGATGCTGGCCAAGAGCCTCGGGGTGGTCTTTTTTGCCTTGGTGGCGCGGTTCTTAGGCGCCAGGGAACTGGGATTGTTGGCCTTCGCCACCGCGGTGGCCAACTTCATCGTCATTCCCGCCCGCTTCGGCTTCGAGACCGTGGTGCAAAGGGACGTGGGGCGGAACCCCGCCGGCACCCGTGCTTATTTCCAGGGCATTGGCCAGCTCAAGGGCTTGATTTCCCTGGTAGTTATGGTTATTTATGTCGCCGCCTTGAAGATCGCCGGCCGCGGCGAAGTCACCGTCATGGTCTTGGTGGCCTGCTTCACCCTCGTTTATTCGTTTATGGAATTCGTCAACGCCTTTTTCCGCGCCAACCAGAGACCGGAACTGGAGTTGGCGGTGCGCAGCTTCTTTTCGGTGAGCAATCTGATCCTTGGCCTGCTAGTCCTCTACGCCGGCTGGCGGCTGGCCGGAGTGGTCTCCTCCCAACTGTTGAGTGTGGGCCTGGCGGTAATTTTAGGCGTTGGGCTGCTCCGCCGGATCGCCGCGCCGGTCCAAGCTCAGCGGGACCAACAGCACCCGACCAAATATCTGACCGCGGCCGCACCCTTTGCCGGCATCCTGGTGGCTCTCTACCTCAGCAATCAGACCGGCGTCCTGATCCTGACCCCTTGGGCGGGGACCAAAGAAGTCGGTTATTTCGCCGCCGCAGCGCGGCTCTTCGATGCCCTGACCCTGATCCCCGCCGCGGTGATGGGGCCTTCCTGCCCCTGATGAGCCAGCTCTATGCCCAGACCCTGGGCGGCTTCGTGCGCACCCTGCACTTCACCTTCAGATACCTGTTCATCCTCACGGCACCCCTGGTGGTGCTGACCATTATTCTGGCCCCCAAGATCATCGCCTTGCTCTACAGCCGGGCCTTTGCGCCCTCGGTCCCGGCCCTGCAAATCCTGAGCGGCGCCCTCATTTTCAGCTTCTGGAATTACGCCGGCGAAAGCGTGCAGGTGGCGCGGCACCGGGAACGGCCTCTGCTGAAGCTGGTCTGGATCACCGCCGGCATCCACGTGGCTGCCAACCTGCTGTTGATTCCTCGGTTCACTTACCTGGGGGCCTGCTGGGCGATCCTGGCCACCCAGGGGCTTTACAGCGTCATCCTGTTCAGGACTCTGCTGCGGCGCTATCTGAGCCTGGCCGGAGTCTGCCGGCTGCTGGCCCGACCGGCCCTCAGCGCTGCCCTCATGAGCGCCGCCCTGCTTCTCCTCCGGGATTACCATCTGCTGCTGTCGATTCCGGCCGGCTTGCTGGTCTATATGGGGTCCCTGCTGGCCTTGGGCGTCCTCAGCCGGGGAGAGCTGCACCGGCTGCAGAGCCTGGTGACCGTCGGCGCCAGGAATCCTTGAGCCGGACGGCGGGGCGTCCCTCCGGCCATCACCGCGTGGCCGAGCCAAGCCTGGAGAGCTGGTTCACCTCTGCCGGGGGCAGGCCTTACTCAGGTATTTCTCCCAAATATAGGCGCTCAACTTCTCCCCGATTTGCCGGTGCACCAGGGCCGAGGGATGGGAATCATAACGGCTGGCCTGGTATTCCCGGGCGGTAAAGGCCGGGGCGAGGTTGGAGATATCGAAATAATCCAGGTAGTCGCGCTGGAAGCGGCGGATAATCTCCCGAAATTGGCTGCCATCCCCGCCCCAGGTGGGGAGGGTCACAATCAGATATTGATAGCCATGCTCGCGGGCTATCCTCTTGAATTCGGTAACATAACCGTAGGATGAGCTAATCCACTCCGGCAGCTTCCCGTGCCTCAATTCGGCTTCGATCTTTGGTGGTTGCAGGGTGCGTGATAAGACGTCCCTGATCACGTAACTAAGATGAAGCTGGCGCAGGAAAAATTTTAGCCCCGGATAGCGGTTAACCAGGTCCGAGGCGCCGCCATGGGTGTTATAGCCCCGGGCATCGACTCCCGGAGTCCGGCCGGTGTCGAAGTCGTTGATGATGATGCCCATGATCACCAGGTCGGGGTGGACGGCCGGCACCCGGTACCGCAAAGTGGCCGACATTTCTTTGACACTGTAGGATGAGACCGCAAAATTGCAGACCTTGACCGGGCAACGGTGTTGCCACCGGTTCAAAGTGGCCTGGACCACCTCGGGATAAGTGTCCGCCGTGGCCACCCCCACCCCGAAGGTGACCGAATCGCCCACGAAGGCCAGGCGGTATTCGTGCGGAGCTTTGGGCGGAATGCGGGCGCCCGGGGTCAGGCTGCGCAATCCCAGCTCATCCGTGTTGATCCGGATGTTGCCGTGCGCCCGGGCGTTGGCCAGATTCGGCTTCAGGATAAAGGGGATCTCCGGGCTCGGAGCATAAGGCTGATAGATGGGATCATACAGGTACATCTCGGAATAGCCCCAAAGCCGCACCAAGCCCTCCAGGCCGACCAGGATGATCAGACTCAGGTAAAAGAAGTAGAGCAAGGCTTTGCCTATCCGGTGCATACTCGGGCCTTCAGTTCGGCGGTTGGGCCTGAAATTCGAGGCGCGTCAGGGAATGAGGCCTGAAGCTGTAAGTCAGCGGTGCTGCCGCGGCCGTCAGGCTCCCCAGGGCAGGGGCCACGGTGGCCGAGCGCACCTCGTTGTGGTCTCCGGCCCGGGCCGCGGAAAGGGTCAAAACCAGGGCCGCGGGCTGGGGCGCAAACCCCTGCAGCTGAATGGCGGCCGTCACGGGGGCGGTCAGGGATCGGTTGAGCACCAGCAGGGTGAGGCGACGCCGGTCGCCGGTGATCGCGGCGATGGCCCCCAGGGACGGCACCGGCGGGGTGCCTTTCACATTCCCCACCGCCGGTACGGTGAAGGTGGGAGCAACCACCTGGGTATCCAGCAGTGCCAGGCCCGCGAGCGGTCGAAGCATTTTCAAGACATGGTATTGGGGCCGCACCGTCCTGGTGCCCAGGGCCCAATTATAGCCGATGGCCGCGGTGGGGTTGCTGCCGTGCAGATTCCAGGCCGTGGCAATGATTAGGCCCAGTGGTCCGGCCTCGCGGCTGAGGCCCATCAGCAGATCGGCGGCGTAGAGGGCCCCGGCCAGGTTGGCATAGTCCCGGGGGTCCTTGGAGGCATAAGGCCAGATGCCGTATTCAGTGACGGCCAGGCCAATGGTTTTTCCGGGCGGGGTGTTGGCGTTGACCACGGCCCGGATCTCCTTGAGGTCGGCCAGGGCCCGGGATGCCCCGGCCAGGATGGCGGTAAACCAGTCCACCCCCTGGTACGAAACCTGTGGCGGGCCGGCGGACGGGTAGTAGAGATGGATCACCAGAAAATCGCTGGCCCCGCCGGCCAGCTTGACCACCGTGGGATTCCAGAGGTCGTGGGCGTCGGCGTCCCCCCGGCCTTTGGGGTCGGAGAGGCCCACGGCCCCGATCTGGATGCCGGGGTCCACCTCTTTCATGGCCCGGGCAAAGGATAGAAAGTCCTGGGCGTAGTTCTGGGCCGTGGTATAACCGATCTCGCTCTTGTCATAGGTTTCGTTCCCGACCTCCCAATAACGCACCCCCAAGGGCTCCCGCCATCCCCGGGCCGCCCGCTTCCGGGCCCAGTAGCCGACGGTCTGCCAGTTGCGGCCTTCTTCGTCAGTGCCCAGGGGCGTGGTATTGTGGAGGTCGCCGTTGACATAGGCCACCAGAGCGGCGGCTCGCTTCACCCGCTGGCTCAAGGACGCCAGGGTGGACAGCCTCCCGTCCCGGTCCAGGCCGGTGCTGTAGTTGACGGTGAGGATCGCCTGCGCCCCCAGGGCCTGAACCAGTTTCAAGTGCTCGGCTATCCCGTAACTGTTGGAGAACCAGTCGGGTTGCCCCGGCCGCGCCTCCGGGCGGACGCTGACCCCGGCGGGGTGGCGGCCCTTAAGACCAGAGATACCTTCCAGGCGGTTGCCGTGGAGGTGCAGAAAGCTGAAAAGCTCGCCAACCTGCCCGCCTTTAGAGTCGATGAACCGCGCCTGGACGATGCCTGCCCAGGACGGGTCGCCGTCCAACGCCAGGGCCATGGAGGTGGGCGTCACCGCCTCCAGGGTCATGAATCCCAAACCGTCTTCCCAGAGATATTGGTCCGCGGCGCTCCCGCCCGGGAAGCGCAAGAGGGTAGGGGCCAGAGCCTCGATCAATGGTTTGACCGCCGGGTCGAGGCCGTCCACCCGGGCGTCCCACAGGCTGTTACCGGCGAACAGGACATTTTGCCCGAACAATAGCGGACTGACGGCCCCGCAGGTTTGGGCGGCGTTCACCGTAATTTTGGCTTCCTGGGCGCGGGCGCAGGTGACCCCCGCGGGGGTCGGCAGTCCTAACGCAATCGTCAGCAGGAACAGGCAAATCTTTGCCATGTTGCCTCCCTCTCATTTCCGGCCGGCCGCGGCCAACTCCAGGACTCGGGCAATCCGGGCGGCCTGATGGTCCCAGGTCCAGCCGCGCTCGATGGTCCGGCGGGCGTTGGCCCCCAATTGCTGCCGCTCCGGGGCGCGCTCGATGAGTTCCAGGAGTTTGCCGGTCAGGTCCGGATAGTCGCCGGGTTCGTGGAGCCTGCCGTTATAGCCGTCGGCGATCAGCTCCTTGATCTGGCCCAGGGCCGGAAAGAGCACGGCCTTGCCGGCGGCCATATACTCCAGCAGTTTCATGGAGGAGCCGTAAAACAGGTAATCGTCCCGATAGGGGCTGATGGCCAGGTCCATGACGCTGAGGAAGACGGGGACCCGGTCATGGGACACGCCGCCGGGGAAGATGAAGCGCTCGGCGAGACCCGCGGCCGCCGCCCGGCGCCGCAGCTCCTCCCCCAAGGCTCCCTGGCCCACCAGGAAAAAGACCACCTGCGGGTGCGCCGCGCCGACGGTTCGGGCCAGATCGAGGAAGCGAGGAATGTCGCCGAAGAACTCAAAAGAGCCGATATAACCGATCACCAGCCGGTCCTTCAGGCCGAACCGCGCCTGGATTTGGGGATCGGGGGGCCGGGGTCTAAAGGCCAGGTGGTCCACCCCGTTAGGGACGACGTGCAGCTGGTTTGCCGGGACGCCGTAGCGCACGAGGTAGCCCTTGAGGATTTCGGAGATGCAGACCACCTGAGCCGCGCCCCTGACGTTCAGGCCCTCCAGCCCGCGGCCCAGAAGGGGATAACGGTAGTACTGCGGGAAAAACCGGTCGTACTCGTACTCCAGGGGGGCCTCGGCGAACAGCACCAGGGGCAACCCCAGGCGGCGGGCGGCGAGCCGGGCCGAGAAATTGCAGTAGGAACTCACTGCCAGGACCACGTCGGGCCGGAAATTCCGGAGCAACTGGATCTCCTGGCGCAAAAATCGGCAGTTTCGCCAGATAAGCCGGGGCACATGGCCGAAACGCCGCAGCAGACCGCGGCGCTTCAATCCCCAATAGCCGGGCTCTGCCCCGGGGCGAAGGGCCGCCCGGAATTGCAGATCGACCTGGTGGCCCTGGCGGTCCAGGGCCGCCGCGATAGCCCGGACCTGGGTGGCCGCGCCGATGGCCTTGCCCTCAATATCATAGTGATAGTTAAAATAAGAGATTTTCATCTTGCCGGCCCCGCGTTGCCCGGAGCCGCAGGCCCTGACCAAAAACCTGCGCCTTACAGGCGAGAACCGGTGCGGTCAAATTTTCGCCCACCGGCGGGAAACACCTTGTCCTTCAGAAGTCGCTGGCTCAGGACCCGCAGCCCGAAGCGCGGCAGGCCCAGGAGATAACGCCGCCAGGTGCGGGGTTCCTGCCACAGGCGGTAGAGCCATTCAAAGCCGCGGCGGCGCCAGGGCTCCGGCAGGCGCGCCAGCTCACCCGCCACAATCTTGAACATGCCGCCGCAGGTGAGGACCAGACCGACCTGTAGACGCCGCCGCCATTTTTCGGTCCATACCACCTGGCGAGGGTCGCCCATCCCCACCCACAGGATATCGGGCCGGGCCGCATTGATGGTCGCGATCACCGATTCATCGTCAAGGTCGAAATAACCCGGGTATACGCCGACTATCTGCAATTGCGGGCACTGCTGCCAGGCCCTGGTCCGGGCCCGCTCGGCCAGCCCGGGTTCGCCCCCTAGGAGGAAAAAGCGGTAGCCCCGCGCCACCGCCAGTCCGCACAAATGGGGCCAAAGATCAGTGGTGGTCAATTTCTCCGGAATCCGCCCGCCTAGCACCCGGGCCGCCAATCGCACGGAGGAGCCGTCGGCGTAAAGGCAGTCGGCCCGCTGCAATCCCTCCAAATAATCGGGATGCTGATAGATAAGGTTGAGGACGTAAGCGTTGACGCCATAAGCCGCGGCACAGCCGGGCGCGGCCAGCAATTCCTGGAGCCGGCTCAGTAAAGCGGCCAGGGTATAGGCCCCCACCGGCAGTCCCAGGATATTGACGGTGGCTGCCGGCATCAGCGTTCTGCATCCCAAGGCGGCAAGCGGTTGCCGTGGGTCAGGCGATAGAGCTGTTCCCGCCGCAAGTAAGCGATCAGGGCCTGGTCGGTAACCCGGTTGATCTCCGGATTGACATAACTCTGGAAGAATCCCCAGATAAAGGCCAGGCCGCCCACCAGCCAGGGCCGCTCCGCCAGGCGGAAGAGGCCCCGGGCCACGGCGAACAGCGGGTGGCTGCCGATGGCGTAAGCCCCCCGGCCCCAGATGACGCGGCCCCGCAAGCCGCCGAAGGCGGAGCCCTGGAGGCGGTGGTGGATAATGGTGATGGCGGGATCGCTCACGGTCAGCCAGCCATGGCGCCTGGCGTCGGTTTCGTCAAGGATGTCCCAGCCGTAGACCGGCTGCAACCCGCCGATATCCTCAAAGCACCGGCGGCGGTAAAATTTGTTCTGGCCGCCCACGTGATAGGAGGCGTAGCGCTCGGACACCAACTTGTCCCCCACCTGCAATCGGGTGGTGCCGCCCGCCAGCCCCACCCGGGGATCGTCAAACCGGGCCAGGATGCGGGCGCAGCAGTCGGGCCCAAACTCCAGGTCGCCATCCAGTTTGGCGATGACGTCGAAGGGCTCGTCCCCCAGGTGCCGGAGGCCGGCGTTGAAGGCCGCCACCACCCCCGGCCCCAGTTGCCGTCCGCCCGGGCGTTCCCGGCGCAGCAGCCTGATCCAGGGATACCCGGCGGCGTAGCGGGCCACCAGGTCCGGGGTGGCGTCCCGGCTGCCGTCGTCCACGAGGAGCCACAGGGCCGGCGGTTCGGTCTGGGCGGCCATCGATTGGAGGGTGAACGGCAAAAATTCCGCCTCATCCCGGCAGGGGCTGATGACCACCAGGCGGCGGTTCATTCCGGCCATACCGGCTGCCCTCGAACCCGTCGCCACCAGACCGCGAACACCAACAGGGCCCAAAGCTGGCGGCTGTAATCCCTCACCCCGTTGACATGGGCCGCTGCCAGGTACTCGACATAAGCCAGATTAAAGTAGCCGCTGTCTCTCAAGGTCTCCCACATCCGATGCTCCCGGGCGTAATCCATGAGGTGGTGCTGGAGCCAAAATTCCAGGGGCGGGTTGAAGCCGCGTTTGGACTGCCGCAAAACGGCCGGCGGCAGCCAGGGCTCCAGGGCCCGCCGCAGCACGTGCTTGGTGCGCCCGCGTTTCAATTTCAAGTCCATGGGCATGGCTAGGGCAAACTCCACCAGGGTGTGGTCGAGCAGCGGCACCCGGACTTCCAGGGAGCAGGCCATGCTCATGCGGTCCACCTTGACCAGCAGGCCGTCGGGCAGATAGACGCTGAGGTCGGAGAGATTTGCCTGGACCAGGGGATCGAGCTCCGGGTAGTCCCGGGGAATGCTCCACACTTCCTCCAGATAAGGGAAGTCTTCCGTTTGCCAGCGAAAATCGGGAGAAAACAAGCGCTGTTGCATCTCCGGGGTAAAGAAGGCCACCTTCCGGGTGTAACCTTCAAACAACGGCAAGAGGGAACTGGCCGCAATGCGCTCCAGGCGGTGCCCCAGATAACCCAGGCGGGCCGAGCCGAAGCGGGGCAGGTGGCTGGTGAGGTCCACCAGAAGCCAGCGCAGCCACCGGGGCAGCAGCCCCAGCCAGCTATTGAGCTTTATTCCCTGGTATTGCGTGTAGCCGGCGAAAAGTTCGTCGCCGCCCTCGCCGCTCAGGGCCACCGTCACCCGGCGCCGGGTCGCCTGGGCCAGGAGGTACGTGGGGATGATGGTGGCGTCGGCCAGGGGCTCGTCCAGGTGCCAGAGGAGCTTGGGCAGCAGGTCGGTGGCCGCGGCCGTCAGCCGGAAGGTCTCATGGTTGGTCCCCAGATATTGGCTGACCGCCCGGGCCTTGTCGGTTTCGTCATACTTGGGCGCCTCGAAGCCGACGTTGAAGGTGCGGATCTCCCGGGCGCCGGTCCTGGCCATGGCCGCAGTCACCGCGCTGGAGTCGAGGCCGCCGGAGAGAAACACCCCCAGGGGCACATCCGCCTCCAGTTGCAGGCGCACCGCCTCCAGGAGGCGCTGGCGCAGTTCGTCGCACCAATCCTCCAGGCGCCGCCCCGGGTCGGGAGCGACCGCCGGCCGCCAATATCGGGCGAAAGCCAGCTTTTGATCCTTTACCAGTAAGGTTTCGCCGGGGCGGAGTTGCCGGATAGCGCCATAGATGGTCTGGTCGCCGGGGATAAAGTGCTGCGAGAAATAGTCAAACACCGCCTGGTCGCTGACGGTGGGCTCGATTCCCGGCAGGACCAGCAGGCCCTTGATCTCCGAGGCGAAGGCCAGGCTATTGCCGACCCGCGCATAAAAGAGCGGTTTGATGCCCAGACGATCCCGGGCCAGAAACAACTCCCGGTCCCGCCGGTTCCAGACGGCCAGGGCAAACATGCCGTTGAGATGCCGGACGACCTCCGGACCCCAGGCCTCGTAACCGTGGACGATGACCTCGGTGTCGGACGAGGTTTGGAAGATATGCCCCTGTCGTTGTAACTGCGACCGGAGGTCCCGAAAGTTATAAATCTCGCCGTTGAAGACGACCTGCAGGGCGCCGTCTTCATTGGCCATGGGCTGGCGGCCGCCGCTCAGGTCGATGATGGCCAGGCGCCGGAAGCCCAGCCCTATCCCGCCTTCCAGGAAATAGCCTTCATCGTCGGGCCCCCGGTGGCGGAGCAGATCAGTCATGGCGTGCAGAACCTCGGCAGCCACCGGTTGGTCGTCCAGATTTAGAATGCCGCAGATGCCGCACATATTGGTTTAGAGTTTAAAATTTAGAGTTTTGATAGAAAGAGCTGAGCTCAATTTTCTCGTGGTCAATCAGGGCCTGTTTCTGCCGGGAGTTGATGGCCCCGGCAAATAATTCCAGCAGGCGGGCGGCGCTGCGCTGGGAATTAAACTCCGCCACCACCAATTTCCGGCCGGCTGCCGCCAGACGCCGGCCCAAGCCGGGGTCGGCCAGCAGCCGGGCCAGGGCGGCGGCCAGGGCGGCGGGATCGTCCGGGTCCACCAACAGGCCGGTAGCGCCGTCGCGCACCAGCTCCGGGATGCCGGAGACCCGGGTGGCCACCACTGGAATCTCCATAGCCAGGGCCTCAATGAGCACGGTGGGAATGCCGTCCTGATCGTGCTGGCGGATGCAGGACGGCATGGCCAGAAGGTCGGCGCTCCGGAATATGGGCAACAAGGCCTCGGGCTGGAGCCGCCCCGGCAACTCCACCCGGTCATCCAGCCCGAGATCGGCTACCAGTCTCCGCAGGCACTCCTCCTCCGGACCCTCGCCAACTATCAGACAGCGACAATCTCTGCCTTCCTGCCGCAGCCGGGCGCAGGCCGCCACCAGGACGTGAAAGCCCTTGGTCTCCACCAGGCGCCCCACGGCGAGCACGAGGGGCGGGGTCCCGGCGGGGTGGGGCGCGGGCCGAAACCTCTTGGGATCGATGCCGTTACGCACCAGTTCCAACCGGGCGCGGGCGGCGGCGCTGGGAAATTGTTGCTGTAAAAAGCCCAGGTTGAACCGGCTGATGCTGGCCACGAAGGCCGCGGCGGTAAGCTTGGCCGGCAGCAGCAACTGGTCGATGAAGAGGTCATAGGCATGGGCCGTGAAACTGAAAGAGATCCCGGCCAGATACGCCGCCGGCAAGGCGAGGCTGGCCGGGGCGTTGGCGAAATGGGCGTGGAGATGCTGGACCCCGGCGCGGCGCAAGTGCCAGGCGGCATAGGGGGCCATCGCCAGGAAGGCCAGGCAGCGCCGGCGGTTGCGCCAGGGCTCCGGGGCCCGGAGGGCGTAGCGGACCAGGCAGTGCCAGTAGCGCCGCGGGTGCCGCAACAGGAAAAAGAGATGCGCCAACCAGAAGAGCGGCTTGGCCGGACGGCAGAGCACCGTGACCTCTTGGGCTAAGGCCGGGGCCTCGGGATGGGCTACCCGCGTCTCCGGTGGATAGAGGCTGAAGGGCTTAATCCGGGCCCCCAGGGAGCGCAGGGCGGCAATCTCCCGGACCACAAAGGTTTCGGAGAGGACGGGCAGGATGCGGCCAAGGTAGGCGATGCAGTGGGGCTTCTCATCCATCCGGCAGATTCGCTTAAATTATTCAGACGCTTGGCAACCAAAATAATTCCTTAGGAATATATCGGTATCTCCTCAGAGAAACTTGACGACTGCCGCGACCGCGGGCGCAGATGCTCCAGAAAAATCCGCTCCAGGCCAGCCGCGGGGATGAGGATGAGGATATTGATCCGGCAGCAGATGGGTGTAAGGCAGGACCCAGGCAGGGCAAGCGCTCCACCAGCCAGGTCCGTAGGCGCGTCACCCGGCAGCATAGTTCAGGTGGTTCTCGGTGGGATTGAGGTTCCGGTGTGAGGCGAAGAGGCGGTCAGTCCCGGCCAGGGCGCACTTCCATGTTACGCCCTACGGGACCAGAAAATTACTTGGCCGCTTTATGGTGAGAGCCGCGGGCTCCGAACCCTCTCTCCTTGGCCATTTTGCTGCGCTGCTCGGAATATTCCTTGCACACCAGGGGATACTTCTTCGGGTCCAGACTGAATCTTTTGAAGTATTCTTTGGGCAGCAACTTGTGAGCCTTGCGGATGTGGGCCTTTAAGGTGCGCATCTTTTTTCCGCATTCCAGGCAGACGACATATTTCTCTTTGACAATGTCCTTTAAAGGCACCGGCGGTTTCTTAGTCACCGGGGCTTCTTCGCCTGTTTCCGGGGCCTCGGCCTCCGGAATTGCCGCACCGGTTTCCATGGCGGCCAGGACATTGTAAACCTCTTTAATTTCCTCGACCAACTCTTGAGGAGTCAGTTCGGTCATCGAGGCGTGAGAAATCACAATTTGTGACGTTAACCTTAATACTTCAGTAGCCATAGCTTCTCCTCACTGTGAAATTAAAAGATTAGTATTTTGTTAGATAGTTGATTTCTTCTTAGCTTGTCAAGTAATTTTATTAGGTCCCGGTTATTTTTTACTTTCGAGAGAAGAGCGCCGCGGCAGGTTGTCAACCGCGATAACCAAAGATCGCCCGGCATGGAGCGGCGCTACCGGCAATATCGAGACCGTCATCTGCGGGCGGTAGCCATAAAACTAACGAGTTATTCCCGGTAACTAACAAACCTGAATCTCCCAAGTCCTGTAGGGTGACGGCACGGAGACAAAACCTAGGAAGAGGCCTCGCCGGCGGGTAATAACCTGATAATGCCTCGGCCTGAGATGACGAAAAAATCTGCCATCCGCTTAGCAACGAGCTGCTCCGCAGCCGGACTGCGCCGGCGTGATACCCTTGCCGAAGCCGTGGCGAGTTGCGCGGCTCAGCCAGCGCCCCTGCCTAGTTGGAACGCGGTGACTAAGTTCTCGCCAGTCGGTCCTTTTGCCGTCCCGAGATTGACATCGCCTCTCCCCTGTGGCATGCTGGAAGCGGCATAAATTTCATCACCGGGAGGCCCAGGTGCAGGCCGGGTCCCGAAACTTGACAGCCCGAGGTTTCCGCCGCCGGCCCCGGCCGCGGCGGCAATGCCGGGCTTTGCTGTTTTATCGGGCTAAAGGAGGGGAAGCGAGTCGATGAGAACCTTGGCCATCGCCAACCAGAAGGGCGGCAGCGGCAAGACCACCACCAGCGTCAACCTGGCCGCGGCCTTGGGAGAATTGGGGCGCCGCGTCCTGGTGGTGGATCTGGACCCCCAATATTCCGCCACTGCCTGGTTCGGCATCAAGAATGCCGGGAAAGAGGTGCTGGGCATCTTTTCCGATAACGGCGACCCGGCGGAACTGCTCCGGGAAGCCGCAGCTCCGGGGGTGGACCTCATCCCGTCGTCCTCCTGGCTGGTGGGAGCGGAAAAAATCCTGGCCGGGGAAGTGGGGGCGGAAACTATCCTGCGGCGCAACTTGAAGCGCTTACCAAAGGACCGCTGGGACTACCTGTTGATCGATTGTCCGCCCACCCTGGGGATCATCACCATTAACGCCCTGACCGCGGTGGATGAGTTGCTGGTGCCGGTGGAGGCCCATGTCATGGCTTTGAGCGGTCTGGCCCAACTCCTCCACACCGTGGAAATCGTCCAGGAGCGCCTCAATTCCCAGTTGAGGATCTCCGGCATTTTGGCCTGTCGGGTGGACGCCCGCACCCGTCACGCCCGGGAGGTGGTGGAACAACTGCGGGAGCGCTCCGGCCGCTTGGTCTATCACACCATCATCCGGGAGAACGTCCGCCTGGCCGAATGCCCCTCCTTCGGCCAGCCCATCACCCAATACGATCCCAAGAGCGCCGGAGCCGCGGATTACCGGGCCCTGGCCCAAGAGATCGTCAGCCAGGAAGGGAGTTAAAGAGATGGCCAAACGCAGCACTATCGGGGAAAACCCCCTGGATTTGCTGGTTTCGCAGAATTCCCTGGACACGGTGGTGCCGGGGCCGGAGGCGGCCTCCCGGGCCGCCAGGCTGGACGAGCGCCTGGACCGGCTGGAGGCCCACCTCGGCGAGGTGCAGGCGGAAGTGGCCGGGGTCAAGAAGCTGCTGCCGGAAAGCCACCGGGCCCAGGCCGAGACGGCCCAATTACAGGGGGAGTTGGCCAGGATGAAGGGGGAGCTGGAACGGCTGACGGCCGCCATCCCGCCACTGCAGGCGGAACTGGCGCCGCTGCAGACCGAGATGGCCGCGCTGAAGGCGGAAGTGGCCCAACTCCGCTCCCGGCTGACCCCCTCGGACATCCCCTGGTGGATGGGTAAAAAGAGATAGGCGAGGGCCATAACCGCCTGGTAAACGTTGTAGTTAGGCCGCGTTAATCTCTGTTGGCTGGATGGGGTGGGCAGCATTTACCAGTGCCTCAACCCAAAAGGTTGTCAAAGGTTACCGTTGTCCAGCTCAATCACCTCTAAAATAATTGCTGAAAAGAGTGCCATTTGTCGCCGACTTTTGTGGCGCGGGCATTGACATTCCTGCAGCAGACCTTAACGTTCCTGTAATAAAAGGAGTCCAATAGATCATACATTGTAATAATTATAATAATAAAAAAATATTACTTTATTATTACTTGTCTTGCTCTGACAATGTCCTCGCAGAACTGTCTGTAACGGCATGGATGCCCGGTAAACCCTCGCATGGGGAGAGGAGGGTGGTTGCCGGTCCGCTACACCTTGCCCCATCCGGCTGCTCTAGGTGCAGAAGACCGCATTTCGAAGATTCCATTTACTTGAAAACCGTGGTTCGTTAAGCCTCAAAGAGGCGCGCCCCCACCCCCGAAGCTCAACGGACGGGTTGGCTTCGGAGCGCTACAGGCTGCATTGGCATGCCTGAAAGGAAGACCATGGGTTCGAATCATCCCTACAAAATCGTGCTGGCCGACGACCATGCCCTGGTGCGCCGGGGTATCAAGAAAATCATTGAGGAAAACAACGGCATGCAGGTCATCGGCGAGGCCGGTGATGGTCTCGAACTCCTGGAGATCCTGGAGAAAACTCAGCCCGACCTGGTGGTGATCGATATCGCCATGCCCCGGCTCCGGGGGCTGGAGGCCGCCCGCAGGGTGAAGAATCTGTATCCGGGGATCAAGGTGCTCATCCTGAGTATGCACCGCAGCAAGGAGTACCTGGTCCAGGCCATGGCGGCGGGCGTGGACGGTTACGTGCTCAAGGAAGACGCCGATACGGCCCTCTATACCGCCATCCAGAAGATCCGCCGCGGCAAGCACTACTATTCGCCGCTCCTCTCGGAATAGCCTTAGGTCAAATCGGCGACTAACCCTCGTCTCCAGGCTCCTGCTTGGGGACGTTTTCTTTTCGGGGATCACCCGGTGACCGGGCTTTTCATCCCGCCGCAGCCGATCGGCCCAGGGTCAGTTCCACCGGCTCGGCGGTTTTTTCTTGTCTAAAAATTCCCCATTATGTTATAAATATATGTTTTGGAGAAAAATCCGCCTTTGAGATAATGCCATGTCAGAGCTTTTGCAGGGAAAACCGGGGGAACGGCGCCTGTTGCTGGGCAATGAGGCCATCGTTCGGGGCGCCCTGGAGGCGGGGGTGGCCCTGGTCACCACCTACCCCGGCACCCCGGCCTCGGAAATCGGCGACCGGAGCTATGAGATCTCCCGGCAGTCGGACCTGGCCTTCGAATACTCGGTCAACGAGAAGGTGGCCCTGGAGGTGGCGGCCGGCGCCGCGGCCTGCGGCTGGCGGGTGCTCACCGCCATGAAGCACGTGGGCCTGAACGTGGCCGCCGACACCCTCATGACCCTGGCCTACGTCGGGGTCAAAGGCGGCATGGTCATTGTCAGCGCCGACGACCCGTCGCTCTTCTCCAGCCAGAACGAACAGGACAACCGCTATTACGCCAAGCTGGCGGCGCTGCCCATGCTGGAACCGGACAGCCCCCGGGAGGCCAAAGAGATGGCGCGCGCCGCCTTCGACCTGTCGGAAGAGCTGGGCGTGCCGGTGCTGCTGCGCACCACCACCCGGGTAAACCACACCCGCGGGGCGGTGGCCCTGGGCCAGCTCGTCCCCCGGCCGGGGTTGGGGCGCTTCGAGAAAAATCCCTTCCACAAGGTCATGGTGCCGGCCGTGGCCAGGGTGGCCCACGCCCGGCTGCTGGAGACCCTGTCCCGGGCCCGGGATCTCTCGGAGACGAGCCCCTTCAACCGGGTCCGCGGCCGGGGACCCTGGGGCCTCATCGCCAGCGGCGTGAGCCGGACCTACGTGGTTGACGCCATTCAGGAACTGGGGCTGGCCGATCAGGTCAAGCTCCTGGAATTGGGCTTCACCCATCCCCTCCCCGAAAAGCTCATCGGCGACTTTCTGCAGGATCTGGAGAAGGTGCTGATCGTGGAGGAACTGGAGCCCTTCCTGGAGGAGGCCGTCAAGGCCATCGCCCAGGACCGGGGCCTGACGGTGCCCATCCGGGGCAAAGGCCCGGGCTTCTTTTCCCGGCTTTACGAGTATCACCCGGGGCTGGTGCGGCAGATGATCGCCCGCGCCTTCGGGGAGCCGTCGCGGCCCCCGGTGCTGACCGTGCCGGAGCAGGTCCTGGGCCAGGCCCTGCCCGACCGGCCGCCTAACCTCTGTCCCGGCTGCCCCCACCGCGCCATGTACTATTCGGTGAAGATCGCCCTGCGGGACCTGGGCGCCGAAGGCGTCTTTCCCACCGACATCGGCTGCTACACCCTGGGGCTGTTGCCGCCGTTGTCCATGGCCGATTTTCTCATCTGCATGGGCTCCAGCATCAATACCGCCGCGGGCATCTCCCGGGCCACCGGCCAGAAAGTGGTCGCCTTCATCGGGGATTCCACCTTTTTCCACTCCGGGCTGCCGGGGCTGGCCAACGCGGTGCATAACGGCCACGATTTCCTGCTGGTCATCCTGGACAACGGCACCACGGCCATGACCGGCTCCCAGCCTCATCCCGGCGTGACCCTGACGCCCCCCGGCTATTCCGGCAAACCCATCGATATCGCTGGCCTAGTGCGGGCTTTGGGAGTGGAAAACCTCTGGACTGTCAACCCGTTCCATTACAAAGAAGCCCTGGCGGCCACCAAGGAGGCCCTGGAGGCGTCCGGGGTACGGGTGCTGATCTCCCAGGCCCCCTGCTATCTTTACGAATCCCGGATTACCGGGAAGAAACGCCAGGCCCGCTTCCAGGTCACCGGGGAGTGCGGCGAGTGCCGGGATTGTCTCGATTACTTCGGCTGTCCGGCCATGTATCTGAAACCCGGCGCTAAGGGCAGCCAGATGCTCATCGACGCCGACGTCTGCACCGGCTGCGCCTTCTGCGTCCAATGGTGCGACTGCATCAAGCCGGTGGTGAAGAAGTGAGCAGTGAGCAGTAAGCATTGAGCCGAAAAACATGGTAGCGCCGGCTTCCAGCCTGTGCTTTTAGAAGATTTCAATAGGTAAACCATGACCGCCACAGCAAACAGGAAGCAGAAAATAGAAAACCTGCGCCTCTTCTTCACCGGCGTGGGCGGCCAGGGGACCCTGCTGGCCAGCCGGGTCTTGGGCGAGGCGGCCCTGGCCGCGGGCCTCGATCCCCTGGTGAGCGAGACCCACGGCATGGCCCAGCGGGGCGGCATCGTCGTCTCCACCGTGGTGTTGGGGGACCTGAAAAGCCCCATTATCTCCCTGGGGGAGGCCGACATCGTGCTGGGTTTCGAGGCCCTGGAGACCTTCCGGGCCCTGGACCGCTGCCATGCCGGCACCCTGGTGATTGCGAACCGCGCCACTATTGTCCCCTACCCGGTGGCCATCGGCCAGGCGCAGTATCCCCCGGTGGACCAGATGTTCAGGCTCATGGCGGACCAGGTGGGGAGCCTCCTGGCCTTCGACGCCGGGGCCTGCGCCCGGGAAGCCGGCAGCCCCCTGGCGGTGAACATGGTGCTGCTGGGAGCCCTTTTGGCCACGGCGCGCCTGCCGGTTTCAGCGGCGGAAGTGTTGGCGGTGATCCGCTCCCGCACCAACCCCAAGTTTCTGGAGTCCAACCTCAAGGCCTTCGCCCTGGGAGAGGCCGCGGCCCGGGACGCCGGCAACTGGCTGCGGCGGTAGGGCGGCTCGCGAGCCGCCCCTACAATGCCTATATACGAATTTAGGTTTAATAGTTGGGGACAAGTTTGCTACGGGGGTTGCATTACCCTGTAAAATTCTTAAGTTAAAGCGATGAAAGCGGAGGGTTCCGCCCGGCGCCGCCCCAAGTATCGGCAACTGCCCCATACCGCCGATCTGGCCTGGCGCATCCGGGGTGGCACGCTAAAGGAGCTCTTTGAAAATGCCGCCGGGGCCCTGGTAGCCACCATGACCGACCGGCGCTATATCAGGCGTTTGGAAAAGCGGGCAATTGCCGTGGAATCGCCCGATCGGGAGGCCCTGCTGGTTGACTGGCTCAACCACCTGCTTTATCTTTTTGACGTGGCGGGCTTTTTGGGCCGGGAGTTTCAGGTCACCACCCTGACGGACCGGCGTCTCCGGGCCACGGCCTGGGGTGAACGGTTCGATCCGGAGCGCCACCCGGAGAAGACGGCGATCAAGGCCGCCACCTACCACCACCTGGAGATCGTGCCCCGGGGGGACGGCTGGCAGGCCACGGTGATTCTGGATTTGTAGCAGTCAGTAGCCAGTAAAGCAAAGGCAAACTGACAATTGAAAACTTACTGGCTACTCATGCGGGCATACCGGAGTATTTAAGTCCCCCTTTGAAAAAGGGGGATTTAGGGGGATTTTTAGACGGTTATAAATCCCCACCTCGCCCCCCTTTTGCAAAGGGGGGGAATAAATAACTGGCAACTGGCTACTGACTACTGGCTACTGACATGAAGCTGCAGCAGATCGACGATTACCGCTGGGAGATTCCCCGGGAGGGCAAGATGCGCACCCGGGGGCTGATCTTCGCCTCCAGGGAAATGATCCCCAAGATCATGGGGGATAAGAGCCTGGAGCAGGTGGCCAACGTCGCCACCCTGCCGGGCATCGTCGGCCCCTCCATGGCCATGCCGGACATCCATTGGGGCTACGGCTTCCCCATCGGCGGCGTGGCGGCCTTCGACCTGGAAGAGGGTGTAGTTTCGCCCGGCGGGGTGGGCTACGACATCAACTGCGGGGTGCGGCTCCTGCGCACCAACCTCCAGCGGGGCGAGGTCACCTGCTGTATGGAGGAGTTGGTCAATACCCTGTTCCGCAACATCCCGTCGGGGGTGGGTTCGCGGCGGAAAGATTTGAAGCTCAGCGGCCCCACCCTGAAAGAGGTGATGCGCCAGGGGGCCGGTTGGGCGGTGAAAAACGGCTACGGCAGTCAGCAGGACCTGGAGCACATCGAGGCGCACGGCAAGATCGACGGGGCCGACCCGGACCGCGTCAGCCAGTTCGCCATGGACCGGGGCAAGGACCAGTTGGGCACGCTCGGCTCCGGCAACCACTTCGTCGAAGTGGGCTATGTCCTGGAGATTTTCGACGAGAAGCTGGCCGCTGCCCTGGGGCTCTTCAAAGATCAGGTGACGGCCATTGTCCATACCGGTTCCCGGGGTCTGGGCCACCAGGTGTGCGACGACTACATCAAGGTGATGCTCAAGGCCGCGGCCAAGTACGGAATCGAGCTGCCGGACCGGCAACTCTGCTGCGCCCCGCTCACCTCGCCGGAGGCGAAGCAGTACCTGGGGGCGATGGCGTCGGCGGCCAATTTCGCCTTTGCCAACCGGCAACTGATCACCCACTGGGTGCGGGAGTCTTTCGAGCAGGTCTTCAAGCTCGGCCCCCGGGACCTGGGGCTGGAACTGGTCTACGACGTGGCCCACAACATCGCCAAGATCGAGGAGCACCTGGTGGACGGCCGGAAGATGAAGGTCTGCCTCCACCGCAAGGGCGCCACGCGGGCCTTCCCGCCGCACCACCCGGAGACCCCGGCGGCTTATCAGGAGACCGGCCAGCCGGTGCTGATTCCGGGCGATATGGGGCGATATTCCTATGTGTTGGTCGGCACCGAGAAGGCCCTGACCGAAACCTTCGGCAGCACCTGCCACGGGGCGGGCCGGGAGATGAGCCGGCACCAGGCGCTCAAGGTCGCCCGGGGCCGCTCCATTATCTCAGAGTTGGCGAAGCAGGGCATCATCGTCCGGGGCGCCGGCCGGGCCACCATCGACGAAGAGATTTCCGAGGCCTACAAAGACGTGGCCGACGTGGTGGAGGTGGTCCACCGCGCCGGCATCGCCCAAAAGGTGGCGAAATTAAAGCCGCTGGGCGTGATTAAAGGATAGTTTCAAGTTTCAAGTTTCGAGTTTTTAGTTAAAGATAAAGATGAAGCAAGCAAGCCGGTAGCACGGCCAATGGGACGATCAAGGGGTAGGTTAGCGTATTTCTGAAAAAATGCGATAATACGAGTTTGGATTTTAATGTAGGCGCAGGCTTTAGCCTGCGGGTTTTTAGCAGGAACTTGAAAAAGACAGCGCAGGCTAAAGCCTGTGCCACCAAGAAATAGAAAACTAAAAACTAAAAACTCGAAACTCGAAACTCGAAACTTAAAATATGTTCGATCGTCTAACCGACAAATTGGCCGCGGCCTTCAAGAAGCTCAAAGGCCATGGCAAGCTCACCGAGGCCCAGGTAGGGGAGGGGCTCCGCGAGGTGCGCCTGGCGCTGCTCGAGGCCGACGTCAATTACAAGGTCACCAAGACCTTTATCGACCGGGTGCAAGCACGGGCCGTGGGCGAAGAGGTGCTGCGTTCCCTCACCCCGGCCCAGCAGGTGGTCAAGATCGTCCACGAGGAGCTCACCGGCCTCCTGGGCGGCGAGTCCCCCAAGCTGGACCTGGGCGGCCGGCCGCCCATCGCCCTGATGCTGGTGGGACTGCAGGGCTCGGGCAAGACCACCACCGCGGCCAAACTGGCCCGGCGTCTCAAAGCCAAGGGCCGTCAGGTCTACCTGGTCCCGGCGGACGTGCAGCGCCCCGCGGCCATCGAGCAGCTCAAACGTCTGGCTGCGGACGTCGGCGTGGCGGTGCATCCCACGCAGACCGGACAGAATCCGGTGGCCATCGCGGCAGCCGCCATGGAAGCGGCCTACGCCGCGGGCTACGACACGGTGATCCTCGACACCGCCGGGCGGCTGCACATCGACGCCCCCTTGATGGAGGAGCTCAAGGCCATCAAGGCGCAGGCCGAGCCCAAAGAGATTTTGCTGGTGGCGGACGCCATGACCGGCCAGGACGCGGTCCAGGTGGGCCAGAGTTTCAACGACCTCTTGCAGCTCACCGGCGTGATTCTCACCAAGGTGGAAGGCGACGCCCGGGGCGGCGCAGCCCTAAGCATGCGGGAAGTGGTGGGCCAGCCCATCAAATTCCTGGGGGTGGGCGAAAAGCTGGACGCCCTGGAAGAATTCCACCCGGACCGGCTGGCCTCCCGCATCCTGGGCATGGGCGACGTCCTCAGCCTCATCGAGCGCGCCCAGGAGGCCTTCGACGCCGAGGAAGTGAAGGTCCTGGAGCAGAAGCTCAGGAAGGAGGCCTTCACCCTGGACGATTTCCGCCAGCAACTGCGCCAGATCAAGAAGATGGGCTCCATGGAGCAACTCCTGGGCATGATTCCCGGCCTGGGCAGCAAAATGAAGGCCATGAAGGATATGAAGCCCGACGAAGGGGAACTGAAAAGGGTGGAGGCCATCATCAGCTCCATGACCCCGGGCGAGCGGGCCGACTACCAGATGATCAACGGCTCCCGCCGGCGGCGTATCGCCCTGGGCAGCGGCACCTCGGTGCAGGACGTCAACCGCCTGCTGAAGAATTTCGCCATGACCCAGAAGATGATCAAGCAGGTGGCCCAGGGCGGCAAGAAGCTGAAAGGCCGGATGCCTAAGTTTTTTTAGAGGAAAAATGTGGGACAGCCGCCCTCGGCTGTCGTGAACAGGCGAGGGCGCCTGTTCCACACCGATCCGATCAAACCGAAGGAGGAGAAAGCAGCACTAATGGCATTACGTATCCGTTTGGCCCGTTTCGGCGCGAAAAAGCGCCCATTCTATCGCATCGTGGTGACCAACAGCGAGTCTCCCCGGGATGGTAGCTTCCTGGCAATAATCGGTACTTATGATCCCAACCAGGATCCCGCCGCGGTAACGGTGAAGGAAGACCTGCTCTCCCAATGGGTGAGCAAAGGCGCCACCCCCACCGACACCGTGGCCAGCCTCCTGAAAAAGCGGCCCAAAGCTGCGGCCGCGTCGGAGGCTTAACCCAGGACCCCAGGGAGGTTGATTGCCCTATCCCCTGCAGAGGTGGCTACTATGAAAGAGTTGGTCAAGTTCATCGCGCAGTCACTAGTGGATAATCCTGACGCCGTTGAGGTCACGGAAATTCAAGGGGAGCAGACCTCGGTAATCGAACTCAAGGTAGCCAAGGAAGATCTTGGGAAGGTGATAGGCAAGCAGGGGCGCACCGCCCGAGCCATGCGCACCATTCTGAGCGCCGCGTCTACCAAAATTCGCAAGCGGGCGGTACTGGAAATCATTGAGTAGTCAAGGGCAGGGTTCCGCGTCCCACCTCATCGGTTTGGGGCGGATTTCCGGAGCCCAGGGCATCCGCGGCGCCATCAAGGTTCGCCCCGATGCGAGCGCCGCCACCACCGACCCCGAGGTCTTTACGGCCCTGGGGGCAGTGGTGATCGGCGGCCAACCCTATAGGATTATCCAGGCGGACCGCCTTAAAAATCAGGTAGTGCTCCTGCTCGCCGGCGTCGACACCCGCAACCGGGCTGAAGAGCTGGTGGGGCAGGAGATTTTGGGAGACCGCCGGCTTTTTCCCCGGTTGCCGCCGGGGGAATACTATTGGTTCCAGCTCCTGGGTCTGCCGGTCTATGATGTTGGGGATGGCTCCCTGCTGGGCCATTTGCAGGAAATCCTGCCTACCCCGGGCCATGATGTCTATGTGGTGGCCCAGGGCCGCCGCGAGGTCCTGCTGCCCGCGGTGGAGGAGGTTATCCTCGAAATCGACCTGGATGAGGGTTTGATCCGGGCGGCGCCTCCCCCGGGATTGTTGGAAGCATATGCGGATTGACCTGCTGACGCTGTTTCCGGAATTCTTCAGGTCGCCGCTGTCCGCCAGCATGCTGCAGCGGGCCCAGGATTTGGGGGCTGTAGAGTTTCGGGTCATCAACCTGCGGGACTACACCGCCGGCCGTCACCAGGTGGCGGACGACCGTCCCTTCGGCGGCGGCCCCGGCATGGTGATGAAAATCGAACCCCTGGCGGCCGCCATTCGGGTGGCCCGTCGGGAAGACCCGGAGATTAAAATTTTTTTGTTGAGCCCCCAGGGTCCGATCTTTTCCCAGCAAAAGGCCGGGGAGTTGGCGGGGCTTAAACACCTGATGTTAATCTGCGGCCACTACGAAGGCGTGGACGACCGCATCAAATACTATATTGACGGAATGCTCTCCATCGGCGATTATATTCTGACCGGGGGCGAGATTCCGGCTTTGGCCGTGGTGGACGCGGTGACCCGGCTGCTTCCCGGGGTGCTGGGGGGTGAAGGGTCCGCCCTGGATGAGTCTTTCCAGACCGGGCTGCTGGAGTATCCGCATTACACCCGGCCCCGGGAGTTTGACGGCCACGAGGTGCCGGCGGTTTTGCTGGAAGGCAACCACCGGGTGATCTCGCTCTGGCGGCGGCAGCAGTCCTTGCGCTTGACCGTGGAGCGTCGGCCGGACTTGTTGGCGAAGGCTCATCTCAAGCTTGAAGATCGAAAGTTTATAGAATCCCTGGCCGAGAGGCCGGAAGAAGATAGGTGAGGAGTATGGAACGCGTAAATCAGTTGGCCCGGGAGCAGATGCGGGGAGATTTGCCCTCGTTTCGCCCCGGGGATACCGTGGAAGTGCACGTCCGCATCGTCGAAGGCGACAAGGAACGGATTCAGGTCTTTAAAGGGGTGGTCATCCGCAAAAGGGGCGCCCTCACCGGGGCCAGCTTTACGGTGCGCAAGGTTTCGTACGGCGTGGGCGTGGAGCGCATCTTTCCCACCCATTCCCCCAATATCGACCGGGTGGTGGTGCTCACCCGGGGCGACGTCAACCGCAGCCGCCTCTACTACCTGCGGGAGCGCCGGGGTAAGGCCGCTCGCATCAAAGAAAAGCGGACCCCCTTTGCATGAACCGGCTTCCGGGCGGCAGCGACGTCTTTGCTGACCCGGAAGCTTTTTGGCGTCTAAAGGGCCTCAGCCTCATCGCCGGGGTGGACGAAGTCGGCCGGGGGCCGTTGGCCGGGCCGGTGGTGGCCGCCGCGGTGATCTTGTCTGCACAAGTCAAGATTCCCGGTCTCGCCGATTCCAAGTGCCTCTCCCCGGAGGTCCGGGCCGAGCTGGATCGGGAGATCCGGGCCGCGGCCCTGGCCCTGGCCGTCCGGGAACTGGGCGCCCGGCAGATCGAGAGCCTGGGCATCCTTAAGGCCGCGCTCCGGGCCATGGCCCAGGCGGTACAGGCCCTTCACCCAACCCCGCAGCTCGTCCTGGTGGACGGCAACCAGCCCCTGCCGCTTCCCTTCCCCCAACAGCCGGTGATCAAGGGCGACGCCCGCTGTCCCTCCATCTCCGCGGCCTCAATCGTGGCCAAGGTGTACCGCGACACCCTGATGGAGCGCCTGCACCAGCGCTATCCCCAATACAATTTCGCCCGCCACAAGGGCTACGCCACCGCCGAACACCTGGAGGCCCTGCGCTGCTGGGGGCCGTGCGACCTGCACCGCCGCACCTTCCGGGGTGTCAAAGAATGGCTGGAAAAATAAGAGGGGAAACGGGGAAAGGGCGAAAAGGGGAAAAGGATTGATTTTCTTATTCAATTAATTCATTATCAATATAAAAACTATCAGAATCTGGATAATACAAATGGAAATTCAAGAATCAAAGGTTCCAATATTTCAAGAATTTTTGGAAAAGATTCCTCCTGGACGGGAGGTTGAAGTATCAGATGCTCTCGCTCAACCAAAACGTCCAGCGCCTCCTTTAACAGGTCCCGGTTCTTGGGTTCCATCAGTTGTGAAGAGAGAACTTTGGTTATCAAGACCGGAACTTACTCTTTATTGCGATAGTGAAAAATGTAAAAGGGACATGTCATTCAGTTCAAATAATGACCCTGACAAAGATGGCCTTAATGATGAAATTAACAATAATAAATTTATGGTATACACTTGTAATAATTGTAATAAATATATAAAAGTTTTTGCGATTAGAATTCAACCCTCACAAAAAAATAGTAAGGTCTTCAAATTTGGAGAATTCCCCTATTTTGGGCCTCCAACTCCACCACGATTAATTACCATTATACGAGATGATAAAGAATTATTTGTTAAGGGATTAAGATCTGAAAACCAAGGCTTCGGCATGGGCGCTTTTGCTTATTATAGGCGTGTAGTGGAGAATCAAAAAGATAGAATTTTTGATGAGTTTATTTCCGCTACAAAAAAAATATCTCCTAATAATCCTATAATTCAAGAATTAGAAGCCGGGAAAAAAGAAACTCAGTTCAATAATGCTGTCAAAAAAATTAAAAAAGCATTACCAGAATCGCTCCTAATTAAAGGCCATAACCCCTTAACATTGCTATATAATGCATTATCAACAGGTTTGCATAATTACAATGATGATGATTGTCTGGAATTGGCTGGTGATATAAGAAATATTCTTCCAATTTGCCCAAAAACTAGGAGAAGCGCTTAAAGATACAGCAGGGATAGATGCCTCCGTGAAGAGACTTACAAAAGAAAAAGAGAAATAAAGGTTTAAACAACAAAATCCTCAATTATTTATTTTTGGTTTTCAAGCCAAGCTTGGGAACGAGAAATGAATCTGCCCTTGACATTGCCGCCAAAACCTGTTTGAAATCCAAGGCATGAAAGACGCTCGACGCCAACTGGGCGACGCCGGCGAGGACCTGGCGGCCGCGGCCCTGAAGCAGCAGGGTTACAAAATCCTGGCGCGCAACTATGTCTGCCCCCTGGGGGAGATTGACCTCATCGCCCGGCAGGGCAAGACCTATGTCTTCATCGAGGTCAAGACCCGCCGGAACGACCGCTTCGGCGCCCCCCAGGAGGCCGTGAACTCAGCCAAACAGCGCAAATTACGCCTCCTGGCCGATTATTATTTGAAGCAGAAGCGCCTGGGGGAGGTGGAGATGCGGTTTGATGTGGTGGCTGTTACCATGGCTGAAGAAGGACCGCGGCTGGAAGTCATCCAAAATGCCTTTTGATGCGAACGGATAATGGTGGGGCGGGCCTCCGTGCCCGCCAAAAGAGAGGCAAAGGCCGCCCTACCCCTAATTAACCATGACCTCCGGTACCTTATACATCGTCGCCACGCCCATCGGCAATCTGGAGGACATCACCTTGCGGGCCTTGCGGGTCCTGAAGGAGGTGGACCTGATTGCTGCCGAGGACACCCGCCACAGCAAAAAGCTCCTGAACCACTACGGTATCGCCACCAAGCTGATCAGCTACCACGCCCACAACCAGGAGTCCCGCGGGCCGGAGCTGATCCGGCGTCTGCTGGACGGCCAGAACCTAGCCCTGGTGACCGACGCCGGCACCCCCGGTTTTTCCGACCCCGGCGCCGACCTGGTGGCCCGGGCCTGGGAGGCGGGCCTCAAGGTGGAAGCCATCCCCGGCCCGGCCGCCGGGGTGGCCGCCCTCTCGCTTTCCGGCTTCAAAGGGGATATACTCTTCGTTGGCTTTCTGCCCCGGGGGGAGGGCCGGCGCCTCAAGCTCTTCGGCGAGTTGGCCAAAGAGCCGCGGGTCATCATCATCTACGAATCCCCCCAAAGGCTGGCCCGCACCCTGGCGGAACTGGCCGGCGTCATGCCCAATCGCCGGATTTTGGTCGTTAGGGAACTGACCAAAAAATTCGAGCAGGCCTGGCGGGGGCCGCTGCCGGAAGTGGCGGCGCAACTGCGGGACGCCGAGATCAAGGGCGAATGCGCCCTGGTGCTCTCCTGCCCCGCGGCTGCGGCCGCCCCGGAGGTCGACCTGGAAGGCAGCCTCTTGCAAATGGCTCGGGAGCACGGCCTCAGCGGCCGGCGACTGACCGAGGCGGTGGCTGCGGCCTTGGGGTTGCCCCGGCGCCAGGTTTATCAGGCTTACCTGGCTTTGAAGGAACAGGGGCGGCTGGAGTAAAAGTAAGCTGTCAGCCATCAGCAAAGATCAAGAGTTGGCGAAGGCTTATATCGGTGAAGTGGCACAGGCCTCCGGCCTGTGGGGGACACAGGCTGGAAGCCTGTGCCACTATGGAACAGCCGAGGGCGGCTGTTCTCCATTTTTCTTGCGTCTTTGGCGTCTTGGGCGTGAGATACTTTTGTCTTCCATGGATTCGCCAGGAAATGATAAAATAAAAGTTTCGGAGCAGCATTTGCACGCCGTTGTGGAACGAGAACTCTGGGTGGAAAATCGCCTGGGCCTCCATGCCCGGCCCGATTGCCAAGATCACCGCCTTGGCCCAGGGCTTCGACGCCGACATCACCCTGGAGAAAGACGGCGAGGTGGCCGACGCCCGGGAGTTGCTGGCTATCCTGGCCCTGGATTGCCCCCAGGGCACCCGGCTGGTGCTCCGGGCCGCCGGGCCCCAGGCCCGGGAGGCCGCCATGGCGATTGCCTCGCTCTTCGCCCGTAAATTTGGAGAGACATGACCGCCGAAAACCGCGTCCTGCAAGGTATTCCCGCCTCCCCCGGCATTGTCGTGGGCCGGGCCCAAGTCCTGACCGAGGCCGCCCAGATCTCCACCCGCCTCCTCTATACCGAGAAGGACGTGGCCGACGAACAGGAGTGGTTTCGGGAAGTGGTGGAGCAGATCGAAGCGGAGCTGACCCAGCTCAAGGACGAAATCACCGATGATTTGAAGGAGCACGCCCACATCCTGGAGCTGCATCTGCTGATTCTCCGGGAACGGATGTTCTACGCAGATACCCTGAAGCTGATTCAGGAGCAACACCTGAACGCCGAACGGGCCTTGCACCAGTCCTATTTAAAGATCAAGGAATTGTTTCAACGCATCGGCGACAAGCACATCCGGGGCCGCCTGGCCGACGTGGAGACGGTCTACCGCCGCGTCACGGGGCGCCTCACCGGCAAGGACTCCAGCAAGCCTTTCGCCTTCAAGGAGCCGGCCATCGTAGTGGCCCGGGACCTGTCCCCGGCGGAAACCACCCAGATGTCCAAGGCCCAGGTGTTGGGCTTCATCACCGAGCGGGGCGGCAAGACCTCTCATACCGCCATCATCGCCCATTCCCTGGAGATTCCGGCGGTGGTGGGGCTGGACAGCGCCACGGTGGAGATCGAGTCCGGGGACCTGATTATCCTGGACGGCATCACCGGCGTGGTGATCCTGGACCCGGACGACTCGCTGCGCCGCATCTACCAGGCCCGGCGGGCGGATTTCGAGATCTTCAAGTCGGAGGTGGTCCTGGGGTCAGCCATGCCCGCCGCCACCAGCGACGGCCTGCCCACCCGGGTCATGGCCAATATCGAGATGGCGGAAGAAGTTTCCCTGGCCTCCAAGTACGGGGCCGACGGCGTGGGGCTGTACCGCACCGAGTTCCTCTATCTGCGCCAGCGCCACCTGCCCACGGAAGAGGAGCTTTTCCAGGATTATAAGCAGGTGGTGGAGGCCCTGGCCCCCCGGGTGGTGACCATCCGCACCCTGGACATCGGCGGCGATAAATTCCTCTCGACCCTGGAGTACGCCCCGGAGATGAACCCGGCCCTGGGCCTCAGGGCCATCCGCTTCTGCCTGAAGGAGCAGAAGATCTTCCGGACTCAGCTCAAGGCCATCCTGCGGGCCTCGGCCTTCGGCGCAGTCAGGGTCATGTTCCCCCTCATCTCCAGCCCCGGAGAGATGCAGGAGGCCCGGCAACTCCTGGAGTCGGTGAAAAAGGAACTCAGGAAGGAGAAGATCGCCTTCGACCCCAAGATGCCGGTGGGGGCCATGATTGAGGTGCCCGCGGCCGTGACCCTGGCGGATCTCCTGACCGAATACGCCGATTTCTTCTCCATCGGGACCAATGACCTGATCCAATACGCCCTGGCCATCGACCGGGTCAACCAGAAGGTGGCGGATATGTACCAGCCTCTGCACCCCGCGGTGCTGCGCATGGTGCGGGACGTGGTCCAGGCCGGCCGCCGGGCCGGCATCTCCGTGGCCATGTGCGGCGAAATGGCCGGCGACCCCCTCTATATCCCGGTGCTCCTCGGGCTGGGGGTGGAGGAATTCTCCATGAATACCATGGCCATCCCGGTGGCCAAACGAGTCATCCGGATGACCAAACTGTCCGAGGCCAAGGAGATCGCGGCCAAGGCCTTGCAGCTCCATACCGTTAAAGAAGTCAACCACTACGTCATCCGGGAGATGGACCGGCGCTTTCCGGACATCTTCCGGTTCGGCCGTCCCCTGGCCAATAAGTTGGGAAAATGAACGACAAAGGCGCCATCAAGATCATCTGCCGTAATCGCAAGGCCTACTTCGAATACGCCATCGACGCCCTGTATGAGGCCGGCCTGGTGCTGAAGGGCACGGAAGTCAAGTCCCTGCGCCAGGGTAAGGCCAACATCGACGACGCCTTTGCCCGCTTCCAGGGCAACGAGCTTTTTCTCTATAACGCCCACATCAGCCCGTATTCCTTCGCCGGGCCGGAGAGCCACAACCCGGAGCGGCCCCGGAAACTCCTGCTGCACCGCTGGGAGATGCGCCGCCTGCTGGGCAAACTCCAGGAGCGGGGCTTTACCCTGATCCCGGTGCGCCTCTACTTCCGGGACGAACACGCCAAGGTGGAACTGGCCCTGGCCAAGGGCAAAAAGAAGTACGATAAACGGGAGAGCATCAAACGCCGGGAGATGGACCGCGAAATGGACCGGGCCAAGAAGCAGCGCTAAGGGAACCGGTAGCACAGGCTTTCCAGCCTGTGCAGTCTTAAATAGGGCGGTTTGTGGCCGCCGAAATACGGCGGGCACGGAGGCCCGCCCTGCCAGGAACCACGCATGGACTTTTTTGAAAGAATCGCCGAAAACCGCATCCTCGAGGCCATCGAGGCCGGTCTGTTCGATAACCTGCAGGGCAAGGGCCAGCCCCTCAACCTGGAAGACGACAGCCATATCCCGGCCGAGTTGAAGATGGCCTACAAGATATTGAAGAACGCCGACTGCCTGCCGCCGGAATTGGAGCTGCGCCGAGAGATCGTCACCCTGCAGGCGCTGGTGGCCTCCATGGAGGACGAAGCCGAAAAGCTGTTACAGATGCGGCGCCTCAACTTCCTGATGATGAAGCTCGGCATGATGCGCCCGGTGTCGGCCCAAATCGTGGAGCACGAACTCTATGCCCCTAAGATCCTGGAGAAGTTGGAGACGAAAAATAAGTCCCAAAGGAAATAATCAGTGATGGTCGCAGGCTTAGCCGCTAAAAATAAGCCTTCAAATCCCCCTAAATCCCCCTTTTTCAAAGGAGGACTTTTTGAACCCCCCTTTGAAAAAGGGGGGCAGGGGGGATTTGTCATTGTCTGGGTGAAGTTGCCGTTGTCCATGCAATCTTTCAACCTGGCCGCACAGGCTGGAAAGCCTGTGCCACCTAATACTAAAAAACTCAAAACTCAAAACTCGAAACTCGAAACTCGAAACTAAATGAAACTCCGCTTGGATCACCCGCTGTGGCGGCATCGGGCCCCGGCCCTGGCCCGGGGGCTCGTGCAGGCTTATCTGCATACCTGCCCGGTCGAACTGGTGATCAATCCCGAGGCCAGAGAGATCATCTTTGCCCGGCAGCCGGTGCTCTACACCGCCTGGCATTGCCATCTGCTGTTCCCCCTCTTTTACTCCCGCCATTATGCTGACCAACTGCCGCCCGTGGTGCTGATGGCCAGTCCCAGCCGGGACGGCGAATTCATCGCCGCGGTGGCCCGGGGGCTGGGATTCACCGTCTGTCTGGGCTCCCGGCGCAAAGGCGGGGTCCAGGCCCTGCAACAACTGGCCGACTATCACCGCCGGGGCTATAGCTGCGGCCTGATTGCCGACGGCTCCCGGGGGCCGGCCCGGGTGGCCCAGAACGGCCCCCTCTATCTGGCCCGGATCACCAAGGCCCCCATCGTGCCCCTGGCCGTGGCCGCCAGCCGCCGGAAGATCTTTCAGACCTGGGACCGCTTCGTCCTGCCCCTGCCTTTCAGTCGTCTGGCCCTACTGGTGGGCCAGCCCCTGGCCGTGCCCCCGACGGCCCGGGGACCCGCCCTGGAGGCCCTCCGCCTGGTACTGGAAGACCGCCTAAACCAATTATTTCACCAGGCGCAAGATTTCTTTGCCTGCGTAAAAATTTTTCCTGAAATCTGGGCTTTATTGCAATAATGGGTTGATATGTGCGGGTAAAATGTTAAATTTTAAGAAAATAACTTCGTACTGGAATGTAGACCAAAATGCGTTTTGATGAATTAGATACCCAGACTCTGGACCAGATCGGTAGCCCGGAGGCTGTTGCCCAGGCCCGAACCCTGGTTCAAGATCACCAGGTCAAGCATGGTTATCGCATGCCTGACCGCCTCCGGGGGGTGGTGTTGGATGGCCAGCCCTATACGGTGGAAGCGAAGATTCAGGATGACCAACTCACCTACCAGTGCTCCTGCCCCCAGGCGGAGGAGGAAGAGATTTGCCCCCACGTCCTGGCCCTGCTGCGGGCCTGGGTGGAGGAACCGGGTAAGTTTTTGCTGCAGCACGGAGTTGAAGGAGCGCTTGAAGAAATATTCCAAGCGGGAGTTGCTGGAAATCATCCTGGACCTGGCGGACCGGGTGCCGGAAGTGCGAGCCGTCCTGAAGGAAGAGGATCAGGGCCTCGATGACATCCTGGAATCCATCGACCGGGTGGTGGAGGAGACCTCGGCGGACGCCTACGCCGTAGCTGAGGCCGAAAGCAAGCTGCGCCGGGCCCAAAGCCGGGCTGATCGCCTGGCCCAGAGCGGCCGCCTGGCCGAAGCCCGCTCCATCTATTTCTATCTCCTGGACAGCATCCTCAGTCTGGAGGAGAAATTCAAGCAAGAAGACCTGTTTTCGGCGGATCTGAAACAGGAACTCTTCGAGGAATACTGCCAGTTTATCCACGAAGACCGGCACCTGGAAAAGGAACTGGTGCAGCAGGAGATCGAGCAATTGGAGAGCCGGGCCCCGGGCTTCCAGGGCGAAATGGACCTCAGCGAAATCAAGCGGGAATTGTCGATGTAGGACGGTTTGCCGCTAAAATAATGGGACAGGGGCGGGTTTTTACCCGCCCCTTCTTTTTGTTGGTGGGGCGGCCGTCCCCGGCCGCCTGAGGCGTTGTCGGCGCCCAGCTTGCTGTGCCCTTTTTAGGACTTGGCCGACTGCGCCCCGGGGCCTTGGCTTTCGAGCCCGGCATTGCTCTGCTCCGCCGGGGCCGACGTCAGGATGGTCTTCTGGTAAATGCGCAGCAGCGACAAGAGAAAAGAGAGGATCAGGGGACCCAGGATGAAGCCGATCATGCCGAAGTAGGTGATGCCTCCCAGGATGGAAAAGAGGATGAAGATGCTGGGGGTGTCGCCGCCCCCTTTGACGATAATGGGCTTCAGCACATTGTCGATGACGCTCACCACCACCCCGCCCCAGATAATCAGGCCGATGCCCGCCCAGAGGTGACCGGAGAAGAGGAGGTAGACGGCCGCCGGCCCCCAAATGAGGGCGCTGCCCACGATGGGGACCACCGCGGCCGGAATCATCACCGTACCCCAGAAGGCCGGCTGGGACACCCCGAAGATCAGAAAACCTACCCCGCCCAGAAACCCCTGGACAAAGGCGACGATCACCGTGCCCCAGAGGGTGGCCTTGATGGTCGCCTCCGTCTCCCGGAGAATCTCCTCATTGTGGGAGGCCTCCAGGGGCGAGAGCTTCAGCAGTTCGGCGATGAAGGCGTCGCCCTGGAGAAACATGAAGAAGGCGAGAAACAACACCAGCAGCAGGTCAAAAAAGAAATAGGTGAAGCCTTTGATCAGGCCCACGGCATTGGTGTAAATAAAGGCGCTGGCCTTACCCACCGCCGTCTGGACGATCTGCTCCAGATTGATCTCTCCGGGAGGCAGCGGCAGGTCCAGGCGGACCAGGTAAAGCTTGGCGGCGTCGATCTTGGCGGCGATCCAGGGCCAGACCTGGCCGCTCTGCATGCTCCGGGTCACGTGGCTGGAAAAATCCAGGGCCTGGGTGGCGATGATGCTCATCAGGCTGAAGAGCGGGATCAGGATGACCAGCAGCAAGATGATGCAGGTGATGGCCGAGGCCAGGGCCCGGCGCCGCACCAGGCGGCAGAGGCCGAGATAAAGCGGCCGCGCCGTGAAGAATAGCACCAGGGCCATGAAGATGTCCAGCAGATAGGGCTTGATGATCAGATAGGAATAGTAGAGCACCAGGAGGGTGATCACCCCGAAGAAGAGCCGGGCGAAGTGGGTGGGAAAGGCGGCCTTGCCTTCCTTCGGCTGACAGGGAGGGCAAGCCGCCTCCGGTGGCCCAGACGCGGCCCCCTCCGGCCTGCCCATCCCCGGCTCGGGCGGCGCCGTCGCGGGGGTTTTAGCTCCTGACTCGTCCATGACCCATCCATTTACCCTGTTTGCCGGCTAATATACGGGAAAAAGGGCGCCTTGCAAAGCTGAAAAGGTGGAGACTCGGCTGCCGCGAGGAACTTTTCTGGAGGCCGGAGCCAGATCCACAAGGTTGAAAGGGGTGTAAACTAACCAAACAATATTGTGTCAAAATAATTATCAAAAATTTCCTTTTTGTAAAATAAAGCCATCTGTCTAATCCAGGCGCCTGCCGCCACCGTCAGCTTTTCCCTGTAATTATCATATCTTATGAAAATGGCCACTTTGGCACAGCTTATGCTCCTTTGGTAATTGCGGCGGAAACGGCTAAGTTGCCGGTCGCCGCCGCATAACTAGACAAAGCCTAAGGGCTGGCAGCCATGACCACCTTGTCCAGGGCCTCGAAGCTGTGCAGCACCTGCGCTTTTTGGGCCGGAACCCGCAAGAATCAAGCCCGATGGCCAGGTGGAGATTCATCCTTACTCCAAGGGCCACTGCCAGGGCGGCGGTTGCCGCGTTGCCCAGATGGCGGCCCTGGCCACCTGCCGGCAATGGCGATTATGGGCCGCGGCCGCGCCGGATTCGGCCTTGAAAGTGGTTCTTAAATTAAGAGTGCCATGATGAACCAAGATGCCTCCCAGCGCCTGGTGTCCCTGGATCTCTTCCGGGGTCTGACCATCGCCGCCATGATTGTGGTCAACAACCTGGGGTCCGGCCGGGAAGGGGCCCGCTTCGCCCCGCTGGTGCATGCCGAATGGCACGGTTGCACCCTGGCCGATCTGGTCTTCCCCTTCTTCGTCTTTATCGTCGGCGTCTCCGTCGTCTTTTCCCTGAGCAAACGCCGGGCCGGCGGCAGCCTGCGGCCCGTTTACCAACATATCTGCACCCGGACCCTGAAGATCTTCTTCCTGGGCCTGCTGGGCTGGTTCCTTTGCGGCTGGCTTTTCCAGGCCATCTGCCCGCCGGAGGAAACGGAGAAGAGCATCTGGGCCATCTTCCTCTCTCCCCCGGCCGACTGCGCCGCCTACTTCTATTCCCTGGCCAACCTGCGGATTCCCGGGGTCTTGCAACGGCTGGCCCTGGTCTATCTGGCGGTGGCCCTCCTCGTCCTCCACAGCCGCTGGCGCACCCAGGCCGCGGTGGCCGGCGCCCTGCTCCTGCTCTACTGGGGCCTCATGACCTTGACCGGCTTCAGCCTGGAGGCCGGCGCCGACCTGGGTTCCTACCTCGACCGCGGCATCTTGGGCCATTCCCATCTCTTACGGCAGAATTGGGACCCCGAGGGCCTGCTCAGCACCCTGCCGGCCATCGCCACCGGCCTCCTGGGGGCCTTAACCGGCCACTGGCTCAAGAGCGCCTGGGACGGCCGGCAAAAATGCCTGGGGCTCTTGCTGGGCGGCGGCTTCAGCCTGGCCGTAGGCATGCTCTGGGGGCTCTCCTTTCCCATTAACAAGAACCTCTGGACCAGCTCTTACGTCCTCTATACCGCCGGCTGCGCCCTGTTGTTGCTGGCCGCGGTCTACTGGCTCATCGACCTGAAAAGGGTGCCGGCGCCCTGGGCCCGGCCGTTCATCTGGCTGGGCACCAGGCCCTTGCTCGCCTATTGCGGCTCGCAGGTTATGTCCCTGGTCCTGTACCACCTCTATATCGGCGGCCCGTGGGAGCACACCAACCTCCTGACCCTCATCCACCACGCCCTTTTCGGGGAGCATTGGGATATTATCGGGGAAACGGCCTGGCGCGACCCGCGCTGGCCCTCGCTCCTCTGGGCGCTAACCTGCCTCTCCTTCTGGACCTTGCTGGTCGGCCCGGTGCGCCAGAAGCTGCTCTCTCTCCGGACCTCCCGCCAAAGGACCACCCGGAAAGAGGCGCTCATTCCCCAGGTCAACTTCTGAGCCGCCGGGCCCAGCGCCGCCGGCGACCTGGGCGGTTCCCATTCCCCGTAGGGGCGAACCTTGTGTTGGCCTCTTCTGGTGGCACAGGCGTCTCGCCTGTGGGGCCCCTGCCACCTCCCCCAAACCCCCACCCCCAATCCCATATTATAGGGGCGACCCGCTGGGTCGCCTTTGAAATTTTCCCTCTTGAGAGCCTACTTTAGGTTAAAATCCCCGCGTTTTTTCACCCATAATTGCTAGTTTAACCCCATTTAATTGATAAGCCTGGGACAGTTGGCCGCACCAGGCGTTTCGCCGCCTGGAAATTTTGCGGACATTGTACCGCTTGGGTGCCGCTCGGAGCCGGTGGCGTCTGATCGGCAAACCCCTTGATTTCCAGGTAAATCCGCCTGCAAGCCGCAGCGGTTGCGGAACAGACGCTATCCCCGGGGCCGGTTTAGGCAGAATTGAGCGCAATTGTTCCACCATGCCCTCTAGTCACCTAAACAGGCAGAAAAATCCAGAAAAGAAGGTAGGAATGACTTCAAATGGTCTAGCGACTTCACATGGGTCACGGGGGCGGCAAGGGGGCGAAGCGGAGCTTCGCCGGAAAACGGTGTTCCCAAGATAGAGCTTGGGAAGGAGAGTGGAAATTATAGTTCTCGTTCCCAAGCTCCAGCTTGGGAACGTCGTTTTCCCGCAAACCTCCAGGTTTGCGAGTTTCAGAGCAACTCGTCCAGGGCAATTAATCCCGTGCCTCCGGCATAATGCCCGGCGCTGGAGTATAGCCAATCTTCGGGCCGCGCCACCAACCCGGCCCGCACCGGATTGTGATGCAGGTAATCGACCTTCTGGTGCAGCATCTCCGAGGAGATGAGATCTGCTGGGGATGAGAGCCTTCCTGCCAGACCTGATAAGCGCTGTTGATCTTGGTGCGTTGCTTATAATACTGGAGCTGGTTCAGGACCCAGGTCTTGTGGTCCTGCTCCAGCCGGGTGATGAGGCTCTTAGCGGTGTAGCTTTTGAAATCCCGGATGATATCCGCCAGGTCAGGGCCTGCTGACACCATATGCAGATGGTTGTCCAGGATGACATAGGCATGGAGTTTCAGGCCTTTATGTTGGCGGCAAAACTGGAGGGAGTCAATAAGAATGTCAAAGTAAGGTTTCCGGGTGAAGATGGGAATCCATTGGACCACCGTGCAGGTGATGAAGTACGGGAAGTCCGGCTCTCTGATGGTGTAGCGGCTGCGCATGGGTCACGGGCGCTAAGGGGGCGAAGCTGGAGCTTCGCCGGAAACTGGCGTTCCCAAGCTGGAGCTTGGGAACGAGATTAAGAGATTAAATGCCTGGTTCTTTTTATTCTGGTTCCGAAACTCCAGCTTCGGAACCCAATTTTCTGACAAAGCTCTTGCTTTGTCTAAAACCCGCCAGCACCAAGCAAACCGATTTTTGCCAACAAGAGCTTGGCGCCCAGGTGCGTTCCCAAGCTGGAGCTTGGGAATGAGAGTATATAACGGCATCAGCTTATATCTGTCTTCGACCACCGAAAGGAGAAGGAATTGTTCTGCGAAGATCATTTAGCCATTTCAAATGCAATCTTGGTTCCTGCCATTCAAAATTATAGTGGTAATAGTTGTATGGTTCACCATCAGGACTTTTCCAATCCCACTTAGGATCGTCTCCTTTTTCTAAAAATTTTTGCAAAAATGGATGCAGATTGACAGCTACATTTTCACCAATAGTTATGCCATTTTGACTTGCTAATCCTTGCAATTTCGCTGCGCAATTAGCAGCGGTTCCGATAGCAGTCAAAAAATTCATGCTCTTAAGACCCATTCTGGAGATAAGAACTTCACCCATCTCGATACCAATACGAAAATTCGGGGATGGTAACCCTTTACTATGAAGGAGAGGCAAAATGTCCATCTTCATTAAGTATCTAATTGTTGCTGCTGACTCGATAGCATCTTGAGCAATGATATCAGTTTTTCTGGTTTCAGTTCCGAATATTGCCATTATGCCATCACCTGTATGCTTTTCTACAATCCCTCGCCATTCTCTCACAATCCTCATAACTGTTGTTGTTGCTATATTGAGGATTGTTAATGTCTCTTCCAAAGAAATACGAGAAGAAATAGCTGTAAAATTTTCAAAATCAAAAAACATAATCGCTGCTGTCATACGTTTTGCAGCCCCGATAATCAAACCTTCAAGAAAAGGCATTGTAAGGGCAGCAGGAACGTTTCGCAATCGTTTATCACTGAGACGAGATTGATGTAAAATAAATCTTTTTAAATTTTGGTAAAGATCTGGATTCCATTTTGTCGACAAGGGCGCAAGCATCTTTTTTACCTCATCTATCCATTACCAAAACCTAAATTATCATATCATTAACTACACCGCGAAAACCCGCAGCTCCGGCAAACCAAACACCCGCCTTCGGGCTCGATGGCGCCGCCGCAGTCGGGGCAGGAGCCCATGGTGGCCTGGGCCGCTTCGGGCTGGTCGATCTGGGCCACGCTGGCCAGGACCTTGGCGATGGCGTCGGGGCAGGAGAGCACCTGGCAGCCGTTCTGCCAGTTGGGGCTGGGGCAGCGGATGCCGGTGATCTTTTTGATGACGGATTCGATGGTGACGCCGGAGCGCAGGGCCAGCGAAATGAGGCGGCCGGTGGATTCGATCTGGGAGGAGGCGCAGCCGCCGGTCTTGCCCATCTGGGCGAAGACCTCGCAGAAGCCCAGGTGGTCCCGGTTCACCGTGACGTAGAGCTTGCCGCAGCCGGTGGCGATGGCCTCGGTGACGCCGGTGGTGCGCGCCGGCCGGGGCCGGGGGGTGATGTACTGGAGCGTGGCCGGTTGGGCCGCGGCGCCGCCGAAGCTCAGGACCTGCTCGTCCCGGCTGCCGTCGCGGTAGATGGTGACGCCCTTGAGGCCCATTTCAAAGGCCGAGAGATAGACCTGGCGGACGTCGTCGGCGGTGGCCTGTTTGGGGAAGTTCACCGTCTTGGAGACGGCGTTGTCGGTGAATTTCTGGAAGGCCGCCTGGAGCTTGATGTGCCAGAGGGGCGAGGTCTCGTGGGCGGTGACGAAGAGGCGGCGCACCTCCTGGGGGATTTCCTTGATCTCCCGGATGGAGCCGGTCTGGGCGATGCGCTTCATGAGTTCCGGGGAGTAGAAGCCCCGCTTCTTGGCGATGGCCTCGAAGTAGGGGTGGACCTCCACCATTTCGGTGCCTTCCATGACCCGGCGGACGTAGGAGACCGCGAACAGGGGCTCGATGCCGGAAGAGCAGCCGGAGATGATGCTGATGGTGCCGGTGGGGGCGATGGTGGTGGTGGTGGCGTTGCGCATGCGGCCCAGGCCGTTGCCCTCGTACTTGCTGCCGCCGTAGGCCGGGAAGTTGCCCCGCGGTATCGGCGAGGCGGGCGGAGGCCAGCCGCGACTCGTCCCGGATGAAGGCCATGACGCGCTCGGCCACGGCCACGGCCTCGTCGGAGTTGTACTGGACGCCGAGCTTCAGGAGCAGGTCGGCAAAGCCCATGACCCCCAGGCCGATCTTGCGGGTCTCGAGGGTGCGTGTTTTGGATCTGCTCCAGGGGGAATTTGTTGGCGTCGATGACGTTGTCCAGGAAATGGACGGCGGTGTGCACCATGTCCGCCAGTTTGGGGTAATCGATCTGCGCCGTCTTTGACCGCCGCGGCCAGATTGAGCGAGCCCAGGTTGCAGGACTCGTAGGGCAGCAGGGGCTGCTCGCCGCAGGGGTTGGTGGCCTCGACGTCCCCCAGTTGGGGCACGGGGTTGCCGCGGTTGACCGCGTCCAGGAAGATGATGCCGGGCTCGCCGGTGGTCCAGGCGCTCTGGACGATGAGGTCGAAGAGGGCCGCGGCCTTGACCCTGGTCACTTCTTTGCCGGAGCGGGGGTTGACCAGGGGGAAGAGCCGGTCCTCGCTCACCGCCTCCATGAAGGCGTCGGTCAGGCCCACGGAGATGTTGAAGTTGGTGAGGCGCTTGGTGTCGTTCTTACAGGTGATGAACTTCTCGATATCCGGGTGGTCCACCCGCAGGATGCCCATGTTGGCGCCGCGGCGGGTGCCGCCCTGCTTGATGGTTTCGGTGGCCACGTCGAAGATGTTCATGAAGGAAATGGGCCCCGAGGCCACGCCCTTGGTGGACATCACCGGGTCGTTGACCGGCCGGATGCGGGAGAAGGAGAAGCCGGTGCCGCCGCCGGACTTGTGGATCAGGGCGGTCTGCTTCACCGCGTCGAAGATGGACTCGATGTCGTCCTCGATGGGCAGGACGAAGCAGGCGGAGAGCTGGCCCAGCTCGCGGCCGGCGTTCATCAGGGTCGGCGAGTTGGGCATGAAGCTCAGGCCGGCCATCAGCTCATAAAACTTGGTGGCCGTGGCCTCGACGTCGGCATCGGGGTCATAGAGACGGTCGATGGCGGCGATGGTGTCCGCCACCCGGCGGAACATCGCCTGGGCCGCCTCCAAGGGCTCGCCCTTTTCGTCCTTCTTCAGGTAGCGCTTCTTCAGGACTACCATGGCGTTGGCGGATAACGGCAGCTCCCCGGCGATTTCCCTGGCTTCACCCTGCAGCATCATTTCCTCCTGAAATTAATGACTTCCTGTTTTGGGCTATAATTGCAATATCTTGTATTTTTGATGATTATAAGATACTACATCTTGAGATTCCGTCAAGGGAAATCAGGCCAGATCTGGGGGCTTGAAAAAAGCGCGGGACGCATTTGTTGGCGTCCGAATTGAGCGCCCCGGGTCGTAATTCAACTTAAACTGACTCAAGCTCGTTTTTTCTAAGGTTTTCTCCAAGCCGTCAGATTCTCGCCGGGCAATTCATCCTTTCGCTAAGGTTAATTATCTCAGAAAGTGCAGCTGGCCGAAAGGTGCCCTGGGCCGCTAAACTCGTCTGATTCCCAGGCGCTCTCCGGTCAATTCAGTTGCCTTTTCGCCGCGGCTGGGGTATAAATTCCGTTAATACCCTTGAAAAACCAGGAGAAACCTTGAGCAAGCATAAGATCGGCATCCTGGGCACCGGGAGCTATCTGCCGGAAGCCGTCCTGACCAATAAGGACCTGGAAAAGCTGGTGCACACCAACGACGAATGGATCGTGGAGCGCAGCGGCATCCACGAGCGCCGGATTTGCGCCCCGGATGAAGATTGTGTCACTATGGGGGTGATCGCGGCCCGCCAGGCCCTGGAGGCTTCCGGGATCACGCCGGAGCAGTTGAGCTACATCGTCATGGGGACCAACACCTCGGCCTATTTTTTCCCGGCCAGCGCCATCCAGGTCCAGGACGAACTGGGGTTGAGCGGCCAAGGCCGCGGCCTTCGACGTCCAGGCCGGCTGCAGCGGCTTCAATTACGCCCTATATGTGGCCGAACGGCTGGTGGCTCCGGAGGGCAAATATGCCCTGGTCATCGGCTCGGATGTCTGCTCCCGCTTTATCGACTGGACCGACCGCTCTACCTGTCTGCTCTTCGGGGACGGGGCCGGGGCGGCGGTGATCGGACCCAGCCACCGCAACCGCATCCTGGCCTCGTTCATCGCCTCCAGCCTTAACAAAAAGCTCTATTGCGAATCGGAGTATAACGCCGAAGTGAGCCCCTTTCTGCCGCTGCCGACCCACACCAAAAAGCATTATCTGCACATGGACGGGCCGGAGATCTTCAAGTTCGCGGTCAACGCGGTGCGGGAATCCATGCACCGCATCCTGGAGATCGCCGGATTGGAGCGGGAAGACCTGGACTACCTGATCATTCACCAGGGCAACTACCGCATCCTCGAGGCCGGGGCCCGGTTCGCCAAGGTGCCCATGGAAAAGGTGTTTTCCAATATCCACAAATACGGCAATCCCTCGGCGGCTTCGGTGCCCATCGCCCTGCACGAGGCCCAGGCCGAAGGCAAGATCAAGGATGGGGACAAGGTGATGCTGATCAGCTTCGGCGCCGGGGTTACCTGGGCCGCAGCTTTGCTGCAATGGGGAGAGAAGAGGTAGTAGCCAGTGGTCAGTGGCCAGTGGCCAGTAAGTGATTAAAGCCCCAAAGTTGACTGCAAATAATAATGGGCACGGAGATTCCGTGCCCATTGTTTTTTTCTTTAACTGGCCACTGACTACTGACCACTGGCCACTGCTCTTACATGATCCTGATTTTGCCGCCGGACTCGGGGGCCGGCTCCGGCGTGGGGGCGGGCTTCTCTTCCTTGGGCGCCGGCTTCGGCTCCTTCTTGGCCGGTTTTTCCGGTTTGGGGGCCGGTTCGGTGGCTCCTTCCTCGGGTTTGGCCGGTTTGGTCGGCTTGGCCGGTTTGACCTCCTCCGGCTTCTTCTTGGCCGGTGGGGCCACTTCCTCCGCCGGTTTGGCGGGTTTCGGCGGCTTTTCCACCGCGGGCGGCTTGGTCGGGGGCACCGGCACGGCCGGCACGGTCGGCATGGCCGGCATGGCCGGCAGCGGCGGCGGCTGGATCCTCTCGGGCAGCGGCGGCGGCGTCACCACCCCCGGCGGGGCTGTGGGCGCCGGCGGCGGGGCCGGGGCCGCTTCCGGGCCCTGGGGCAGCGGGGTGGAGGAGAGGTACTTGGAATCCACCCAACCCAGGCTGCCGTCCCGGATGACCCGGATCTGGAACCAATCCTCGGAGGCCCCTACCTTTTCCACTTCTTCACCCCGCTCCAGGACGGAGATTTTGGGAAAATCCATCCCGGGACCCATCCGCAGATTGAGGCGGTTGGCCTTGATATAGAAGACCGGCCGAACCGCCTGGGGCGGCGGCGGCGCCGGCGCCCGCGGTGGCCGGGGCGGCGGTGGCGGGTAATATTTGGGGGCGCAGGCCGTCAGTCCCAGGGCCATTCCCAGGGCCAAAACCCCGGTCCAAAGGCAGTGGTGTACCGTGGTGGGCTTCACTTAGGTGGCACCTCCACCTTCTTCTTTGCTGTCCCTGATCTTCCAGCCCCCGGGGCCTTTCTCCAGGGTAATCCGGTAGCTTTGCCGCACCAGGGTGTAGTCGTGGGTGCGCTGATCGTAAACCTGGATATTCCAGACGATGTCGGCCGCCACCTGGTTATCGCCGAGGCGCTGGACATTGGAAATGCGGTAGTTGACTTCCTTGATATCATAATTCTTCCACAGCTCCAGCATCTGGTTTTCCAGGTGCCCCAGGTTGGGATAAGTGGAAGAGTAGCAACTGAGCCACTTGTTGATGTCCTTGTTGAGATGGGCGGCCCGGATCTTCTCCGAGATCTGCTCCACCTCCCGCTTCAGGTCGTCCTGGGGAGCGCTCACCGCCGCCGGCGTCCGGGTAACCGGCGACCGGGCCGGGAGGTGGCTCCAGACGAACCAGACACCCACCACCAGCACGCAGACACCCAACAGCGAGAGGATGCGGCCGGGACGCCGCGACGACCGGCGCCGCGGCATCGCTTCGCTCCGCCGCGGGTAGAAGAGCGGCGGGCGCTCCGCTTCGTATTCCTCTTCCTGCTGGGAAACCCGGGCCACCCGCAAGGGCAGGCCGCACTCAGTGCAGTATTTTTGACCCGGGAAGGTGGGACTGCCGCAACGGGCGCAGCCGCGGCCCGCGGCGTTGCGGGAACTCTTCAGCAACTGGCCGCAGCGTTGACAGAAGCGGTGCTCTTCACCGTGTATTATTTGACATTGATCGCAATAGGGCATATTTATCACCAGATGATTCCCTGTCTATCTACCACATTCTCCCGGCAAAGAAAAGTATAATAAATTCAAGACCGCTTGACATTTGGGAGCAAATTATTCATTAATTTACATTAATTATACCTAAAGCGAAAGGCCATCGGCAAACCACGCCGCCGAGGCGGTGTTAGGCAGGCCCCTAGCAGATCAGAGTGGGCCCACCCTGGTTAAGTTAAGGGAATTGGCTGATTTTTTGCTGCTGCGGCTGGAATAACTCAGGCCCAGGCCGCGGCCTCTGGAAATTGTTCTCCGGTGCTTATCTCCATAACCGCAAGCCGAAAACTGTATTAAATGCATCTGCCCCCTTGACAAAGGTGGGGCCGGGCCGATATATTTTCATGGTTAATATTAGGAGTGCCCTTATATGGAAAATATGAAAAGTTATACAGCCCGTGAGGGTGAAGTTCCCCGGAATTGGTACGTGGTGGATGCCCAGGGTAAGGTCTTGGGCCGCCTGGCCAGCCGCATTGCCATGGTGCTCCGGGGCAAGAACAAGCCGGTCTTCACCCCCCATATGGACACCGGGGATTTCGTCGTGGTGGTCAACGCCGCTCAGGTGCAACTGACCGGCAGGAAACTGGACAACAAGATGTATTATCGGCATTCCGGCTTCATGGGCGGGCTGAAGGAGATTACGGCCCGGCAAGCAGCTCCAGAAGAAGCCCGAAGAGGTGCTGCGCCATGCCGTCCGGGGCATGTTGCCGAAAAATAGCCTGGGAAGGCAGTTGCTCACGAAGCTGAAGATTTACGCCGGGGGGGAGCATCCCCATCAGGCCCAGCAACCGGCAGCCTTTCCTTGGGAGGATTGATGGCAGCGCCAGCAAGCATTAATGCCACCGGCAAACGCAAAACCGCCATCGCCCGGATCTATATGCGGCCCGGCAGCGGCCGGATCCTGGTGAATCAGCGGGAATTTCGAAGAATACTTTCCCATGGAGACCACCCGTAATCTGGTGCGCAAGCCCCTGGAACTGGTCAGCGTGGGTGCCGAATTCGATATCGTGGTCAACGTCCGGGGCGGCGGCATAGAAGGCCAGGCCGGGGCGGTGAAACACGCCCTGAGCCGGGCCCTGGTGCTCTTCAACCCCGAACTGCGCGCCGTCCTGAAGAAGGCCGGCTTCCTCACCCGGGACGCCCGCATCAAAGAGCGGAAGAAATACGGCCTCCGGGGCGCCCGCCGCGGCTGCCAGTACTCGAAACGCTAAGCAGTAGCTAGTAGCCAGTAGTCAGTAGCCAGGAAAACTGGACTTGACCACTGATGGCCAGGCCAACCTATTAGAGTTTTTTTGAGGGGAGGGCGGGGGATTTTTGGTAATGGTCCCCCGGTCCTCCCCTTAAATATCTTTATTTCCGGAGTCCCTTGCCATGAAGAAGATCAAAGTCGCGGTCATGGGGGCCTCCGGCTATGCCGGGTTGGAACTGGTGCGGCTGCTCGGCCGGCACCCCGGCGCCGTCCTCACCGCGGTCACCTCCCGGGAATGGGCCGGCAAGCCCTTTAGCGAGGTCTTCCCCGCCCTGGCCCGCATCTGCGACCTGCCCTTTGATCCTTCCGGACCCCGAGGCCATCGCCGCAGGCTGCGGCCAGTGGTCTTCACCAGCGTGCCGCACCAGACCGCCATGGAGGTGGTGCCCCAGCTTTTGGCCCGGGACTGCAAGGTGGTGGACCTGAGCGCCGACTTCCGCTTCAGGGACGCCGCGGTCTACGAAGCAATATTACCAGCCCCACAGCGCCCCGGAGTTGCTGGCCGAGGCGGTCTACGGCCTGCCGGAGATCCACGGCTACGCGGTCAGCCGGGCCCGGCTGGTGGGCAACCCCGGCTGCTACCCCACCTGCGTCATCCTGGGGCTCGCCCCCCTGGTGCAGAACCAGCTGGTCTGCCTGGATTCGCTCATCGCCGACTGCAAGTCCGGGGTCAGCGGCGCCGGCCGGCAGGCCGGACTGGCCACCCAGTATTGCGAGGTCAACGACGGCTTCAGGGCCTACAAGGTGGCGGAGCACCGCCACAACCCGGAGATGGAGCAGGAGTTGAGCCTGCTGGCCGGGGAGCAGGTTCTGCTCACCTTCGCCCCGCACCTGGTCCCCATGAGCCGGGGCATCCTGGGCACCCTTTACGCCCGGCTGGTGAAGCCCCTGACCGAAGTGGAGATTCTCAACTTTTACCGGGGCTTCTACGGGACCAGCCCTTTATCCGCCTCCAGCCCCCCGGGGTCTTGCCCAACACCCATCAACGTCCGGGGCACCAATTATTGCGATATCGGCCTTAAGGTGGACGCGGGCCCGGGGCCGGGTCATCGTGGTCTCGGCCATCGACAACCTCCCCGGGGCGCGGCCGGCCAGGCGGTGCATAACTTCAACCTGATGATGGGCTTTCCCGAAACCACGGGCCTGGATTTGGTGCCGCTGATTCCATAGCGTTCAGAAATAAATATAGAACCGCCGCCCTCGGCGGTTCCTAAGCATGTAGGGCGGGAAAGCGCAGCGCATCCCGCCTTGAGCCTGACCCAACTCCTATGCCCGCCGGCCGCAACATCCGCCTCCTACTGGAATACGACGGCACGCGCTACCACGGCTGGCAGCGCCAGCAGAACGCCCTCACCATTCAGCAAGTCCTGGAAGAGGCCCTGGAGCGCTTAACCGGCGAGCCGGTCAGTCTCATCGGCTCCGGCCGCACCGACGCCGGGGTCCACGCCCTGGGCCAGGTGGCCAATTTCCGCACCAGCAGCACCATTCCTATAAAAGCCTTTCACGCCGGGCTCAATTCCATGCTGCCCTAGGACATTGCGGTCCTGGACGGCCCGAGGAGGTCCCCCCGGAGTTTCACGCCCGCAAGCGCGCCCTCGCCAAGACCTACGAGTACCGCATCCTGAACCGGCCCAACCGTTCGCCCCTGCACCATCATTACGGCTGGTGGCTGGCCCCTCAGCTTGATCTGGAGGCCCTGGCCGCGGCCGCCCTGGCGCTCCCGGGCGAGCACGATTTTTCCGCCTTCCGGGCCAGCGGCAGCGGCAACCGCAACCCGGTGCGCCGGATTATCAGAGGCCGTCTGGCAGACCCACCCCGGCGGCTGGCTGCGGTTTACCATCACCGGCAACGGCTTCCTGCGGGGCATGGTCCGGAGCCTGGTGGGCACCATGGTGGAAGTGGGCAAGGGCAAGGCTGACCCCGGCTTAATGGTGGAACTGCTGCGCACCGGCGAACGCCGCCGGGCCGGCCCCACCGCGCCGGCTCAGGGGCTTTATCTGGTGGCAGTGGTTTATTGACAGTTTTCTATATTTCTTTGAAAAATATTTCCGAAAGCAGATTTTGTCATTAGAGATGATTAAATAGTAATAAGAGATCATGGTAGCCGCAGGCTTACACCTTTTGAGAAGAGAAAGCCACAAAAAGGAGATGGCAGAATGAACCTTTCAGTGTTCTCTTCATCGGTCATTGAAAAGATTAAAAATTACGTCTATTTGCTTAAAGATCCCGAGACCAATGAAATATTTTATGTTGGAAAGGGGCATGGAAATCGAGTCTTTGAACATGTCAATGAGGCTCTCAAGGATCAAAAAGAAACTGATAAGCTGGATAAAATAAGGGAAATTCATGCCAAAGGCGGAACAGTTAAATATGAAATTATTCGACATGGTTTAGAGGAGAATGAGGCCTTTGAAGTAGAAGCAGCCCTTATTGATTATATCGGATTATCCGAGCTTACTAATAAGATATATGGGTATGATGCAACAAACCGTGGAAAAATGTCAATTGATGAAATAATAGCTAAATACAATGCGAGGACAATAAATGATATCAAAGAGCCATCAATATTAATAATTGTTAATAAGGAATACAAGAGAGATATTAGTCCTGATGACCTTTACAGAATTACACGAGGCAATTGGGTAATGGGTGAAAAAAGACGAAAAGAGGCTAAATTTGCCTTCGCTATATATAATGGAGTAGTTCGTCAGGTATATAAAATTAATAAATGGGATTCTATAGATGTAACAGATTCAAAAGGAAAGCCAAAAAAACGCTGGCAGTTTAGTGGCGAGGTGGCATCAGATTTAAAACACTGTGTGGGAGGGAATGTTGAAAGGTATTTGGGGAACAAAGGAGCACAAAATCCAATCAGATATGTAAATTGCTAACGAACAGAAAACAGAAAACAGGGAACCCGTTATGGAAGACGAAAAACAGCAACCGGCCGACGACAAACCGGAATTGAACATCATCCAGGCCATCGAGTTGGCCATCTCCCATGAGCTGGATGCCCGCAAGAGCTACCTGTCCCTGGCCAACGAGAGCGACGATCCGGAGCTGAAAAGGCTGCTCAGGGAGATCGCCGCCGAAGAGGCCGGCCACGAAGCCACCCTGCGGAGCCGCCTGCGCCTCTATGAGCAGAGACACCTGCTCCGGGACACCATCTCCCGCTATGTCAGCCCGGAGATGTGCGAGGAGATCCTGAAAAACCCGGCGCTGCTGCAACTGGGGGGACGGCGCCAGGAAGTGACGGTGCTCTTTGCCGATATCAAGGGCTTCACCTCCATGTCGGCCAATATGGCCCCGGAAGAGGTGGTGGAGGTGCTCAACCTCTTTTTCACCGAGATGGTGGATCTGGTCTTCGAGTATCAGGGCACCCTGGATAAATTCGTGGGGGACGCCCTGATGGCCGTCTTCGGGGTGCCGGTGCCTTTGCCCGACGCCGCCACCCGGGCGGTGCAATGCGCCGTGGCCATGCAACGCCGCCTGGCCGAGTTGCAGGCCCAGGGGCTCACCCCCATTCAGGGCATGCGCCTGGGCATCAACACCGGCGAAGCCATCGTCGGCAACATCGGCTCGGATAAGCGCATGGACTTCACCGTCATCGGCGACGCGGTGAACGTGGCGGCCCGGCTCCAGGAACTGGCCAAAGAGCTGGAGGCCGACACCCTGGTGAGCGCCGCCACCTACCGGCAGGTGGAGGGCCGGTTCCAGTTCGAGGCGCTGGGGCCGGTGGTGCTGCGCGGCCGGCAGGAGCCGACGCCGATCTATCGCTTAGTGGCTTGAACTCTTCTTCTCAAGCCCAAAATGGCCGTGAGGCCGCAGGCTGTCTGGAGGTTATTGAACAAATGCTCAATTGGCTTTTCCGGCCCTCTGCGGGCTGCGAAAGAATCAGGTATTTTCAGGTACTTGCCCCTATAAAAACCGCTCCGGATCATCTCGGCAGGAAATTAATCTGCTCGTGAAAAAATTATTGACAAGGGTTGAGATATGGATTATTGTGAGAAACTGAATGGCATGTGAAATTTTTCACATTTTTAACAAGGATTTCGTACGTTTGCCCTGTTAAAACCCTATAATTCCCGAGGAGGAAGATAGATGGCTTTGGTAAATCCGCATGGTAAAGAGAAGAAGTTAAAACCCTTGCTGCTTTCTCCGGCCGAAGTCGCCGAAGAGAAAAAGCGGGCCAAGGAACTGACCGCGGTCACCCTGACCTCCCGGGAGGTCGGCGACCTCATCATGATGGGCATCGGCGGCTTTACCCCGCTTGACGGCTTCATGGGCCACGACGACTGGAAGGGCTCCTGCAGCGACGATATGAAACTGACGGACGGCACCTTCTGGCCCATCCCGGTCACCATGTCCGTCAACCAGGGCAAGGCCGACTCCATCAAGATCGGCCAGGAAGTCCTCCTGGTGGACGCAGAGACCGAAGAGATGATGGGGACCATGAAGGTCACCGAGAAGTACAAGATCGACAAAAAGTGGGAATGCAAGCAGGTCTTCACCACCGATGACATGGATCACCCGGGCGTCCAGATGGTCATGGGCCAGGCAGACGTCAATCTGGCCGGCACCGTCAAGGTCTGGAGCGAAGGTTCCTTCCCCAAGGATTACCCCGGCGTCTATATGCGTCCGGACGAAACCCGCAGGATCTTCGAGCAAAAGGGCTGGAGCACCATCGCCGCCATGCAGCTGCGGAACCCCATGCACCGCTCCCATGAATACCTGTGCAAGATCGCCATCGAAATCTGCGACGGCGTCCTGATCCACCAGCTCCTGGGCAAACTGAAACCCGGCGACATCCCGGCGGAAGTGCGGGTAGAAGCCATCAACACCCTGGTGGAGCATTACTTCGTGAAGGACACCGCGGTTCAGTGCGGTTATCCGCTGGACATGCGTTATGCCGGCCCCCGGGAAGCCCTGTTCCACGCCTTGTTCCGGCAGAACTTCGGCTGCTCCCACCTGATCGTGGGCCGCGACCATGCCGGCGTGGGCGAATACTACGGCCCCTTCGACGCCCAGAAGATTTTCGACAAGCTCCCCGCAGGTGCTCTGGAAACCAAACCCCTGAAGATCGACTGGACCTTCTATTGCCACAAGTGCGACGGCATGGCCTCCATGCGCACCTGCTGCCACGGCAAGGAAGACCGCCTGATGCTCTCCGGCACCATGCTGCGCAAGATGCTGTCCGAAGGCCTGGACGTGCCGGACCACTTCAGCCGCGCCGAAGTCCTGAAGGTGCTGCGGAAGTACTATGCAGGCCTGACCGAGAAGGTCGAGGTCAAGGTGCACGGCTTCGCCACCGGCGATCTCAAGAAGAAGTAGGCGTAAAGTTGGCAAAAGGCGGAAACGGTTTCCGCCTTGCTTCCTCTGCAGGCATAGTAAAAGATCAACGCTTTAACCCTAACGAGGAGGTTTTAAGTTATGCCGAGTTTTGTAATCGTGGAAAAATGTGACGGCTGCAAGGCCCTGGACAAGACTGCTTGCCAGTACATTTGCCCCAATGATCTGATGGTCCTGAATCATGAGAGCAAGAAGGCTTTCAACCAGGAGCCGGACCAGTGTTGGGAATGCTACAACTGCGTAAAGATTTGCCCCCAGCAGGCCATCGAAGTCCGGCACTATGCCGACATCATGCCCCTGGGCTCCAGCACCTACCCGATGCGCGGCACCGACTCCATCATGTGGACCATCAAATTTCGGGACCAGAAGACCGTGAAACGGTTCAAGTTCCCCATCCGGACCACCGCTGAAGGTTCCATCGAGTGCTTTAAGGGCAAAACCCTGCCCACCGACCTGGCGGCCCTGAAGAAACCCGGTTTTTACACCGGCCCGGCCCGCACCGAGTAGTTGTACCAGCCAGCGAAAATTCAAGGAGGAGATGAGATATGGCTCTGGAAAGGAAATTTGTCGATGGTCTTTTTGTGCGAAACCGCCGAAGTAGAAACGATCGAAACCGATCTGCTGCTGGTGGGCGGCGGCATGGCCTGCACCGGCGCCGCGGTCGAGGCTGCTGCCTGGGCCAAGGCTACCGGCCTGAAGTGCACCCTGGTTGACAAAGCCGCTCTGGATCGCTCCGGCGCCGTGGCCATGGGTCTCTCCGCCATCAACACCTACATCGGCCCCGAAAACAAGGTGTGCCGACTATGTGAAAATGGTCCGCACCGACCTCATGGGCATCATCCGTGAAGACTTGGTCTACAGCGTGGGCGCCCACGTCGACCAGACCGTGCATGACTTCCAGGATTGGGGCCTCCCCATCTGGCAGAAAGACAGCCGAAGGCCACACCGTTGACGGCCAGGTCGCCAGAGACGAGGGCCTGCCCCTGCTTGAAAGACGGCGGTAAGTGCGTCCGTTCCGGCCGTTGGCAGTGCATGATCAACGGTGAGTCCTACAAGGTGATCGTGGCCGAAGCCGCCAAGAACGCCCTGGGCATGGACAACATCTACGAGCGCGTCTTCATCGTCAAGCTGCTGACCGACAAGGACAACAGCCAACCGCGTCTGCGGCGCCGTCGGTTTCAGCGTCCGTGAGCACAAGACTTATGTCTTCAAATGCAAAGCCATGATCATCGCCTGCGGCGGTGTGGTCAACGTCTTCCGGCCCCGGTCGGTGGGTGAAGGCCAGGGTCGTGCCTGGTACCCCGTATGGAATGCCGGCTCCACCTATGCCATGCCCGCCGAAATCGGCGCCAAGATGGTGCTGATGGAAAACCGTTTCGTCCCCGCCCGCTTTAAAGACGGTTACGGTCCGGTCGGCGCCTGGTTCCTGTTCTTCAAAGCCCAGGCCACCAACGCCTACGGCGAAGATTACATGGCCAAAAACTGGGATCGGGTCAAGAAAGAGTACCCCGGTTACGCCGATAACCCGGGCACCTGCCTGCGGAACCATGCCGCCATGATCGAAATGCGGGAAGGCCGCGGCCCCATCATGATGCACACCGACAAGGCCATGGCGAAGCTGGCCGAGGTCCTGAGCAAGAAAGAGCTCAAGCATCTGGAAGCCGAAGCCTGGGAAGACTTCCTGGATATGTCCATCTCCGCCGCCTGCCTGTGGGCCTCCTTCAACATGGAGCCCGACAAGGTGCCCGTCGGAGATCATCCCCTCCGAGCCCTACCTGCTCGGTTCCCATGCCGGCTGCGCCGGTCTGTGGGTCTCCGGCCCCTCCAAGGGCTACATGGGCGCTCCCGACAGCTGGTTCTGGGGCTATGACCGCATGACCACCGTTGACGGCCTGTTCACCGCGGGTGACGGCGTCGGCGCCTCCGGGCACAAGTTCTCCTCCGGGTCCCACGCTGAGGGCCGCATGGCCGCCAAGGGCGCCCTGGCCTTCATCCTGGACCACAAGGACGACAAGCTGGAAGCGGCTCAGAACATCGACGACGTCATCGGCCGAGATCTACCTGCCCTTCGAGATCTTCGAGAAGTACAAAGACTACACCTCGGCTCCGGAGATCAACCCCAACTACCTGCTGCCCAAGCAGGTCCAGACCCGCTTGCAGAAGCTGATGGACGAGTACGTGGCCGGCTGCTCCACCATGTACATGACCAACAAACCCAGCCTGGAAGAAGGCCTGAAGCGCCTCACCCTGCTGAAGGAAGACGCCACCCGGTTGGCGGCCGGCGACCTGCACGAGCTGATGCGGGCCTGGGAACAGTATCACCGCATCCTGTCCGGTGAGGCCCACCTGCGCCACATCCTCTTCCGGGAAGAGACCCGTTACCCCGGTTACTACTACCGTTCCGACTTCCTGTCCATCGACGACAGCAAGTGGAAGGTCTTCACCATCTCCCAGTACGACATGAAGACCAACGACTGGAAGTTCGACGACCGAGCCTTACAAGCAGTTGGTTAAGTACAATTGTGAGCGTCCTCGGGGCTTCGGGTTCTCCCGGGCCCCGGGCTGCTTTGTGCCTGGCCGTGGCGTCAGCCAGCCACGGCCATTTTTTTAAGTGGCCAGAAAGTCAGCCTTGAGCCGTTTGCCTCGAAGGGAGTGAAAGGAGCCTTAAGATATTTCTGGCAATGGTATAATGGATACATCACCATCTCCCCACCAGAGCGACTGAGGTTTTTCGCTTGAACTCATATTCACAATGTACTATATTGGAGGTAAATCGGTCTTAGCCGGCCTGGGCTGAAGGCCGACTCTTGCGCCAAGCTCCGGATCGCTTAATGTCCTGAAGGAGGACTTGTGTGAACGCCGAAAATAGCAAGATTCTGGTCATCGGGGGAGGCATGAGCGGCCTCACCGCGGCCCTGGAGGCGGCGGAAGCCGGGTCTCAGGTGATCATCACCGAGAAGGCCCCCTACCTGGGCGGCCGGGTTGCCCAACTCCACCGATATTTCCCCAAGCTCTGCCCGCCCACCTGCGGTTTGGAGATCCAATTCCGCCGGATTAAAGAAAATCCCAACATCAGCTTCTACACCATGGCGGAAGTCACCCAGGTCAGCGGCAGCGCCGGCGACTTCGACGTCACCGTCCAGGTGCACGCCGCGCTTCGTCAATGACCGCTGCGTGGCCTGCGACGCCTGCGCCGAAGCCTGCACCGGCTTGGCGGGTGAACGACTTCAACTACGGTCTGGACAAGACCAAGGCGGCCTATATCCCCTTCGATATGGCCTTCCCCCAGAAGTACGTCATCGACAAGAGCGTCTGCAGCGGCGACTGCGGCCAGAAGTGCCTGGAGGCCTGCAAGTACGACGCCATCGACCTGGACATGAAGCCCCAGACCCTGAACTTTAACGTGGGCGCCATCATCCTGGCCGGCGGCTGGGAACTCTACGATACCACCAAGATGGACAACCTGGGGTTCGGCCAGCGTGGCCAACGTCATCACCAACATGCAGATGGAGCGCCTGGCGGCCTCCAACGGCCCCACCGGCGGCCAGATCCTGCGGCCCAGCGACCAGCAAGGCCCCCAAAAAGGTGGCCTTTGTGCAGTGCGCCGGCTCCCGGGACGAAAACCACCTGCCGTACTGCTCCTACATCTGCTGCATGGCCTCCCTGAAACAGGCCACCTACCTGCGGGAAAAGGACCCGGAGACCGAAGTCCATATCTTCTATATCGATCTCCGCACCCCCGGCCGCTACGAGCAGTTTTATCTGGAAGGTTCGGGACGATGAGAATGTCAATCTCATCCGGGGCAAGGTGGCCAAGATCACCCAGGAACCCGGCACCGACAACGTCGTGGTGGTGGCCGAAAATACCGCCACGGGCAACAAGCAGAGCATGACCTTCGACATGGTGGTGCTGGCGGCGGGCATGGTGCCCTCCACCAAGAACTCCCCCTTCGCCCTGCCGTTGTCCTATACCCCGGACGGCTTCGTCATCAGGAACTGCTTGCCGGCGGGAGTCTACGCCGTGGGACTCTTGAAGGGCCCCCTGGATGTCATGAAGTCGAATGAGGACGCCACCGGGGCCGCCCTTAAGAGTCTCATCGCCCTGGGCAGGAGGTCATGATGGAAATAGAAAAGAAATACGGCGTATATTTGTGCAAGGGCTGTGGCATCGGCGAGGCCATGAATTTTGAGGGCCTCGCACAAGGTGATCAAAAAGGAGGGCAAGATCCAGTATCATCAAAGAGCACGACATCATGTGCAGCCCCGAGGCCCGGGCCATGATCCTGGAAGACATGAAGCCGCGAAGGCGAGGGCATCAACTGCCATGGTCATCGCGGCCTGCTCCCCCCGGGTAAAATACGAGGAGTTGGATTTCCCCAACGTCCTCGTGGAGCGCTGCAACATCCGGGAGCTGGTGGCCTGGACCCAGGAGCCCAATGACCGAGGAAACCCAGACCCTGGCGGAAGACTATCTCCGCATGTACTGCGCCAGGGTCAAAAAGTCCGAGCTGCCGGAGCCCTACCAGACCGAATGCGACAAGACCATCCTGGTCATCGGCGGCGGCGCCGCCGGCTTGAGCGCGGCGCTGGAAGCCGGCCAACGACGGCTACGCAGGTGGTTCTGGTGGAAAAAGAGGCGGAGCTGGGCGGCTATCGCGGCCAAGATGTACCGGCAGACCCCCACCAGCTACCCCTTCACCACCCTCGCAGGAGCCCGCGGTCTTCCAGAAGATCAAGGAAGTCCAGAGCCAACCCAAAATCCGGGTCATGACCAACGCCGATGCTGGAAAAGCTCGATGGCCAGCCCGGTCTGCTGGACGCCGACATCAACGGTGGGCAACGACATCGAGACCCTGCGGGTGGGCGCCGTGGTCATGGCCGCGGGCTGGAAGCCCTACGACGCCACCAAGCTCACCAAGCTGGGCTACGGCCTCTCCAAAGACGTCATCACCAGCATCGAGATGGAAGAGATGGCCAAGGACGGGCAAGATCGTGCGGCCCTCCGACGGCAAGGCCCCCGAGATCGGTGGCCTTCATCCAGTGCGCCGGCTCCCGGGACCCGGAGCATCTGCCCTACTGCTCCAGACTTCTGCTGCACGGCCTCCTTGAAGCAGGCCCTGTATGTGCGGCAGCCGAACCCCAACGCCACGGCCATGATCCTCTATAAGGACATCCGCACCCCGGGCCAGACGGAGCTCTTCTACAAAGAGGTGCAGAGCGACCCCGGCGTCATGCTCACCAAGGCCGAGATCGCCGGCGTCAGCCTGGGGAACGGCGGCAAATCCTGATCAATGCCGCCAAGGACACCCTCCTGGGCGAAAACGTCATCTTCGAAGCCGACCTGGTGGTCCTGGCCACGGGCATGGTGCCGGTCACCGCCGACGAGTCGGTGCTCAACCTGGGCTACCGCCAGGGGCCGGGCTTGCCGGATCTGGAACTCTTCCACGGCTTTGCCGACTCCAACTTCATCTGCTTCCCGTACGAAACCCGGCGGACCGGCATCTACGCCGCGGGCTGCGTCCACCAGCCCATGGACCATGGCCATGGCCATGAACGACGGCGTGGGCGCGGCCTGCAAGGCCATCCAGGCGGTGGAGCACGTGGCCGCAGGTATGGCGGTGCACCCCCGGGCCTGGGATGAAACCTTCCCCGACCCCTTCATGCAGCGCTGCACCTCCTGTAAGCGCTGCACCGAAGAATGCCCCTTCGGCGCCATCGAAGAAGACGAAAAGGGCACGCCGTTCTACAAGATCAACCGCTGCCGCCGCTGCGGCACCTGCATGGGGGCCTGCCCGGAGCGCATCGTCTCCTTCAAGGACTTCAGCGTCGACATCATCGGCTCCATGCTCAAGGCCTGGACGTCCCGGAGATCGAGGATGAGGACGATCCCGATGGTGCCGTCTCCGCATCATCGGCCTGATCTGCGAAAACGACGCCATGCCGGCCCTGGACGCGGCCGGCACTGCATAAGCTGAAGTCTCGACCCGCATGGTCCGTTTCGTCCCCCTGCGCTGCCTGGGGTCCTTCAACATGGTCTGGGTCTCCGACGCCCTCTCCAAGGGCGTTGACGGCATGATGCTGCTGGGCTGCAAATACGGCGACGACTACCAGTGCCACTTCGCCAAGGGCAGCGAACTCTGCGACTACCGGCTGAGCAAGCTGTCCGAAACCCTGGACAAGCTGGGTCTGGAATCCGACCGGGTGCAGCAATACCAGATAGCCCACTCCGACTTCGACAAACTGCCGCAGATCATCGACGATTTTGTGGCCCGGGTCAAAGAGGTCGGCCCCAACCCCTTCAAGGAATTTTAGGAGGTATGATCCATGGCAGGCGAAAACTGTCATCAAACCGGACCTGCAATTCGTCAAGCGGGTCATCGCCGCCGGGGGGGACACGGTCAAGAAATGTTATCAGTGCGACACCTGTTCGGTGGTGTGCAACCTGACGCCCGATGAGCAAGCCCTTCCCCCGGAAGGAGATGCTCCAGGCCCAATGGGGCCTGAAAGAGGTGCTGCAAGAGCCCGGATATCTGGCTGTGCCATCAGTGCAGCGACTGCACCGTCTACTGCCCCCGGGGCGCCAAGCCCGGCGAAGTGATGGGCAGCCCTGCGGAAGATGTGCATCGAGAAATACGCCACGCCGCCGCAACTGGCTAAGATGGTGGGCGATTCCGCTTCCTGCCGCTGCTCATCGCCTTCCCGGTGCTGCTGCTGCTGGCGGCCTTGAAAGATCACGGGCCATTTGCACCTGCCCGCGGGTGAGATCGCCTATAGCCAAGCTTTTCCCCACCCTGCTGGTGGACTTCATCTTCGTCCCCGCCTTCTTCTTTGCCGTGGCGGTCTTGGGCAAGGGTGTCATGGCGTTCTGGAAGGACCTCAACGCCAACAACCCCTGGAAGGTCCGGGTGGAAGGCAACCTGGTGGGCAACCTGATCGAGACCCTCAAGGACATCTTGATCCACAACCGCTTCCGGCAGTGCGAGACCACCTATACCCGGTCCACCAACCACCTGTTCCTGGTCTTCGGGTTCATTTTCCTGGCCATCGTCACCGGCTGGGGCTTCCTGAATGAATGGGTGTTGCACGTGGAGTCGCCGTACTTCATCTTCTCGCCCATCAAGCTGCTGGCCATGGTAGGCACTGCCGGCCTGCTCTATGGCATTTACAATATCATCACGGAGCGCCAGGCCAACGCCGAGAAGGCCGGCTACGGCAGCTACTTTGACTGGCTGTTGATCTACGTGATCTTTGCCGTGGGCGCCACCGGCTTGCTCTCCTGGCTCTTCCGCCTGGTGCATATCCCGATCCTGGCCTACCCCACGTACTTCTTGCACCTGTGCTGCGTCTTCTTCCTGTTCTTCTACGCCCCCTACACCAAGATGGCCCATATGGTGTACCGCACCGTGGCCATGCTCTATGCCCGCATGTCGGGCCGGGGCTTCTAAGCGGCAGGATTATCACCGTTAACCCCAAGCCGGCCCCTCGGGGCCGGCTTTTTTGTGGACGGGGGCCGGTACCCCACAAAACCTGATTTTTGCGACTTGTGGGGTATAGCTGACCCATACCCCACAAACTTGCAATTTGCTGACTTGTGGGGTAGAGTCTGTTTAGGAGTTGCCCCGTGGTTATCGAGCAAATCTGGGACGAAAGCCGGGACTATTACCTCGATTATCAAACGAGACTGATCGGGGAGTTATTGATTATGCCGGTCGGCTCGATTAAGCGGAAAAATGGCCGGGGAGCAGGCTTTTTATACCTGCATAGAAGAAAAGGCCGGAAGTTTGAAGATATTTATCTGGGTGGTGAAAACGATCCCGCCGTGCAACGGTTGGCTGAAAAGATTAAAAATCGACAAAGGCTGATCAGCGAGTTACGGTCTACTAAAAAGGCTCTGCGACTCTTAAAGGTCGGAAAAATGGCACAGGCTCTGAGGGATTTCAGTGAACCCTTGCGCCAGCTTTTGAGCGAAATGTGGCGCTTGGGCTTTTTCGCGGCGGGCATTGAGCTGGTAGGAAGTTATTGTTTTAAAGTATACCAAAATCACTTTGGGGTCGAATGGTTCCCATTGCGCACGGTCGATGTGGACTTCGCCATCCCGCTGCCCTATAAGGGACCATCGGCTGATCTGGAAGCCGTACTTAAGGAACTTGGTTTTAGACAAGAATTTCAAAGCGACGGCACTATATTCTATGAAGGCAATGGCTTTAAAATAGAATTTTTACAACCGCGCCGAGGCAGTGCTAGTAAAGATATTTTACCCAAAGTTAAAGAACTGTCTACCATTCCAATACCACTTCCTTATCTTAATTTGCTTCTCGATAATAAAGTTGAAGTCTCATTGCGGGATATCGGACGGATCGCCCTGCCATCTATGCCTGCTTTTATGTTGCATAAGCTATTAATAGCCCGGCTTCCCAGTAGGAAAGCAAAAATGGCAAAGGACTTAAGACAGGCCTGTGCGGTGGCGAAAAAGATAATAACCGATGAAAAGTCAATGAAAGAGGTTCAGGCGCTATTGAAAAACATGTCTTCATCCTGGAACAAGAAGATCAAGGCCGCGGCTCAAACCCTGCCGGAATATATCTCAGATTGTCACGTGAGTCTAACCGCAATTTTAAGCAATTCAGCTGAAGCTTGATCAAGGGAGCACTTAAATGGACACGAACCAACTCATGGACATGAACCAACTCATGGCCCTGTTGATCGCCCAGGGACAGAAATGGATCAAGGAGCAACGGCAGGCCTATCGGCCCCGGGGGAGAAAACTGCCGGACCACACCATCGCCCAATTCTCCCCTTTTTTTGAAGCCTCGCTCCTGCAAGCGGTCCGCCTGGTAGTGGTGCCGGCCCTGGAAAATCCCAGGTTTCTCGAGGTCTACCGCTCGATCTTCGACGAGAAGGCTATTCCCCTCCTGGACTTTACCAGTTTTGCGGGCATCACCTATGTGGACACCATCCTGCTGGTCGATAAATTTCCCGGGGCCGACCCCGATGCCACCCTGTTCCATGAGTTGGTGCACGCCGTGCAATATGAGCTTTTGGGGCCGGAAAAATTCGTGGAGCTCTATATCCTGGGCTGGATCAATCAGGGCTTCAATTATGCCGCCATTCCCCTGGAGATGGACACCTACGAGTTACAGAATCGCTTTGAAGCCGACCCGGAGGCCCCCTTCTCCGTCCAGGAAGAAGTCTCCCGCAGCCTGGAGCTGCTGGTGGAGGATTGAAGACAGGGTGTAGGACAGCCGCCCCCGGCTGTCCCGGGACCGCCGGGGGCGGCTGTCCTGCATTACCGCTATTATTTGGAAAGAATTTCTGGTAAAATCCTCTATTGAAAAGGAAAAACCCAAAGGAGTATTCGCATGGTTGACATGAATATGAAGGTGGTGGAGCCTCGGAAACTCACCCCGGAGAGCCGCTTCAGGTTTCGCTGCCATCCGGGAGTCCCCTGCTTTACCGAGTGCTGCGGCAAAACCACTATTATCCTTACCCCTTACGATATTTTGCGCCTGAAAAACCGTCTCAAAATCCCCTCCGGGGAGTTTCTCGCCCAATACACCCGCACCGAGGACCACGACAAGTCCGGCCTGCCCATGGTCATCATGGATATGCCCCGGTATGCGGGGAAATGCCCCTTCGTCAAGCCGGTGACCGGCTGCGAGGTCTATACCGACCGCCCGGCCTCTTGCCGCTACTACCCCATCGGCCAGGGCACCCTGATCACCGAGCCGGTGGAAGGCCAGAAGGCGGTGGAGGAATTTTACTTCTACGTGCGGGAACCGCACTGCCGCGGCTACGAGGACGAGGCGGAATGGACCGTGGCCTCCTGGCGGGCCGACCAGGGCGTGGACCATTACGACGCCATGAACCTGGAATGGAAGACCATGATGCTGCGCCGGGGCGAGGACGGCGGCCCGGTCGCCGACGAGCGGGGCAACAAGCTGTTCGCCATGGTGCTCTACGACCTGGACCAGTTTCGCAAGTTCGTCTTCAAGAGCCGCTTCCTGCAACTCTTTGCCGTAGATGAAGATATCCTGGAGAAGATCTGGGACGATGACGAGGAACTGCTGAAATTCGGCTACCAGTACATCAAGACGGTCCTGAAGATCGAAGAGGCCCTGAAACTCCAGGAAGTGAAGGGCACCGAAGCGACCACCATGACTTTTTAGTGAGCAGTAAGCAGGGAGCAGTGAGCAGTAAAACCAAGGCCTTCCGCTCTTCTCTTTACTGCTTACAGCTCACTGCTCACTTTTCCAAAGGAGCCGGACTCATGACAGAAAAACCGGAACTGGAAGTCACCCAGATCCTCCAGAACTACCGCGTCGTGGCGGTGGTGGGCCTCTCTGCCGACCCCGGGCGCCCCAGCTACCAGGTGGCCCAATACCTGCAACAGCACGGTTACCGCATCATTCCGGTGAACCCCGGCTGCCAGGCAGTTTTGGGGGAGAAATGCTACCCCGGCCTGAAGGACATCCCCTTTCCGGTGGAGGTGGTGGACATCTTTCGCAAGGTGGAGGCCATTCCCGCCATCGTGGACGAGGCCATCGCCGTGGGCGCCAAGGCCATCTGGCTGCAGCTGGGGCTGGAAGAGCCCCTCGCGGCCCAAAAGGCCAGGCAGGCCGGTCTCCAGGTCGTCCAGAACCGCTGTATGAAGATCGATCACGCGGCCCTGGCGGAGGCTAAATCTTAATTTGCAATCCTTTTAATCGCATCGGGGAGGACGGTGAGCATGGAAACCACCCTCTTTAATAAAGGCGGCAAACCCGTAGCCTATATCGGCGATGATGGCGCCACCATCTATACCTGGGACGGCCGCGCGGTGGGATATCTCCTGGAAGACCAGGTTTTTGGCTGGAACGGCCGGCAATTGGGCTGGTTCGACAACGGCACTATCTTTGATATCTATGGCCTCAGGGCCGGCTTCCTCAAGAGCAAGTCTCCCATCCCCACGGATATGGAATCCGGCAAGGCCGCCAAGCAGGCGAAGGGCATCCAGGGGATGCGACAAAGCCCGGTGCCGAAACCCGTCATGTGTTACGGCTATTCCAGCTTCTCCCTCGAGGAGATCCTGGACGAGGGCGCCGCCTGAATTTTTCTGCCGGGCGGTACGCTGCCTCCCTGGCCTCAAATCACCACGGACGGTTTTTTCTCTTACCTTTATCCGGCCAGGCGGGCTCGGCCTACGGCACCCTGGCCGCAATCCCCGCGGTCCCACCCTTTGTCTGCCATCCTGCCGGTTGGGACCGGCGCCCCCTCGCGCCAAACTGACAACTGACAACTGATAACTGTATTATTATTGAAATTATGGGGTCGATGGATTATCGTGGGCCAGGACGGCACGCCTGAGGAACCCCCATGGAGCAACCGGAAAAAAGATATGAAAAGCAAGGCCGGGCCAGACCTTGCTTCCTGGACCAGGACGATCTGGTTAACCTGGAGCGGATCGTCCAGGAGACCTTTACCAGACCCGAGATCGAGCGCTATTTCCGGGTGTCCACCACCCTGCACGAGACCCGGGTATTCTCCAATTCCATGGCCGATTTCCTGGTCCAGAAAGACCTGCCCGACCGGATCCACGACCTGTCGTTCTGGATCGAAGGCTGGGGTCAGAAGACCAGGTTCGATAAGACCATTTTGCTGGATTTCAGCCGTTATTCTGCGCAGCTCAAGGTCGAAGGCACTGACCCGGTTTGGGTTTTCGACAAATATCATAGCATCATGAGATTCTTAAGTGGTACCAGCGTCTGGTACTGGCCGCTCATTATCTTCGAAAAAGCGATTATCTTCAGCATCACCATTTTGCTCATCAGTAGTGTGATTCTCAGTTTTGAACTGGGGGAGCCGGCCAGGTATCTCGGCAAGATAGGTGTGCTGGCCATCTGGGCGGTTGCGGTCTTTTATGACACCAGGAAAATCTGCCCCTATGCCATCCTGAGGTTGAAGGGGACCGAACCGCTCCTCAGCAAAGAGACCTTGTTCATCGCCTCCCTGTTGATTATCGTGGTATTAATCCTGGTGGAAGCCTTCGCCCCGCCCTTCTTCAGATGAGCAGGCGCCGGTCAGGCTATCCCGGCTAAGGAAGAGGTTCCGGACCCCTCATGCTGGCCCGAGTCAAAAGTGGCGCCCTCAAGGGCGTGGATGCCTACCTGGTCGAGGTTGAGGTGGACCTGGCGCCGGGGATGCCCTACTTCGCCACCGTGGGCCTGCCCGAAGTAGCGGTGCGGGAGAGCAAGGACCGGGTCCGGGCCGCCCTCAAAAACTCCGGCTACAAATTCCCCGGCAACCGCGTCACCATTAATCTCGCCCCGGCCGACGTGCGCAAAGAGGGCACCGGCTTCGACCTGCCCGTGGCCCTCGGGATCCTTACGGCCCAGGAGATCGTCCCCCAGGAAGGCCTGGAGAAGTACCTCATCTTCGGGGAACTCTCCCTGGACGGCCGCCTCAAGCCCACCCGGGGCATCCTCTCCATGGCCCTGGCCACCCGCGAGGCCGGCCTGGCCCTGATCATCCCCCGGGACAACGCCCGGGAGGCCGCGGTGGTTCAGGGGATCGAGATCTATCCCGCCGACAACCTGGTCCAACTCGTGGAGTTTCTGTGCGGCCGCGAGCCCCTGGGCGTTCACCCGGCCGCGCCGGCCGAAACCGGCCCGCCGGCGGCGGACTACGACCTGGATTTCTGCGAGGTCAAGGGTCAGGAGCCGGTGAAGCGGGCCCTGCTGCTGGCCGCGGCCGGCGGCCACAACGTCCTCATATTATAAATAGTTTTAGTTTAAGTTTAATAATGCATTTCCCAATGTTTATCCCAAAGCTGTCCTGGAACCTTTTTTGCCCCAGGTAAAACGTCCAGCAGATAAACCTGATCTCCTTCAACCTCCAGCAATCTCCCTCCTCCGGTTTTGAATAGCAGGCCCACTTGGCGGACGTCAGGAAGGAAGTTTATCTGATCAAGTAGTCGCCGTAAATGGTTTCTAAGATTCAGGCGGAGTTCAATGCGTTTTTTCTCATCCAGGTTGACCATGTAGTCAATCAGTTCCTTTATATCCTGCAACTGCTTTTCCGCATCTTGGATGGTGCTAGCAGTTTTATTAATCTGCCGGGAAAGGAATTGCTGCTGGGCTTCAAGACCGGCCTTCTGCTCTTGAAGTGTTCCGATGCGGTCTTTGATAGGCTTCACGGCTTCGGGGTTATCAGTTTCCTCCAGGCTATCAATTAGGTTGGTAATTCTGCGCTGTACCTGGATAAGTTCGCCCTCCACGGCGTACAATTGCCCCTTCAACATGGAAAGTTCCCCTTGAATCTCCTCATTGCCGGGAAGTATCTCGCCAGGGTCTAGACCCTTACAGTATGCCAGAATTAATGGTTCGATTTGGTCATATCTGATATAGGTTTTCTTACACCCAAGGCCGCGGCGGGCATTATCGCAAACGAGGTAGCTACCCCCTTTTGGGCGCTGTCCCTTGTTGACATAGGCCATAGGTGCGCCACAGTAAAAGCACCTGCCTATATGCCCGAAAAGGTTGTTTACAGCGCCGGTCCTTCCCCCAGCATTGCCACTAATTCCCCTATTTTCTTGAATGAATGCCTGTACTTGATTAAAGAGGTCTGGCTCGACGATGGCCGGAAAGTAGTCTATAACCGGCTCGCCTTCCGGCAACCTTTTCCCACTGGCCTTACTGTATGGCTGAAATTCCCCTATTACCGCCCTGTTCCTGAGAATCTTGTTTACATACGACTTGCGCCAACCGCCGGAAAACTTTTTCTTTTTGCCACGGGCTGGGGGAACCCAAATGTTTTTTTCCGCATTCAATCTCCGAGCAATGGCTTCTGAGCCCATGCATTCAAGCTTCATTTTGAAAATCCAATAAACCACATTAGCGACTCCGTCCAGGACAATGAAGGAGTTCCTATCCTCAGATAATTTGAGCCATGCAGGGCATCTTTTCGTCAGCTTATGACCGTTGTTGAGGCCTTGCTTACGCTTCTGTTCCCAGGTAGCCCGGCCCCGTAAGGATTTGGTAACCGATTCTTCATGCGCCCGGCTCATTATGACCAAGGACACTATGAGCTGTCCGAAATTGTCCGTAATGGAACTTAGGTCATATTCCATGCCATCAGCCAGGGTGACAACCCTGACACCGGCGTTGATCAGACCCATGAATTGGGCCAGAGCGTCCAGAACTTGCTCTCGGCTTAAGCGGTCAAGGGATTCCACCAGCAGGATGCTGCCGGGCTCGACCTCGCCTGCTTCCAACAGGCGGTGGAACTCCCCTAATGCGCCCTTGGTCCTATTAGCACCACGAAAAGCACTTAAGCCACGGTCGGTAAGTCGCAGGCTATCGTCAAGGACGATGCCGTGGTCTTGGCAGTATTTCTCGCTTTGCTCGACCTGCCGCCGCAGGCTATCACCCTTCTCCTGTTCCGGGGTGCTGAATCGCATGTAACTGTATGCTCTAGTAAACATGGTCTCCGGTAAACTGGGGTGGGCAATCGGTTTAGGGGTAAGTTTCATGGGTGTCCTCGTGTTGGGATAAAGGTTTAATATAGGGGCTGAATTATTGCGTGAGGCTCGTTGTTCATTACCTTTCAAAACAAGGATTAAAATCAAAATCACTTTCCAACTCTTCTTGAATTTCTCTACACTCCTCAGCTTCACGCTTTGCATAATCTTCATCTTCATCATTAAACTTCATGAGGGCCCAATTCCTTCGGCCCACTTCTTCTTTGATTCTAACCCAGAATTTTTCATCCCAATTCTTGAAGGTTTTGCTACCTATTTTTAACCAACCAATACTACTCCCAACAACCGGATGATCTTTGTTAAATTCTAGAGCAGAATCAATCAAGTCATGAAGACACGAAACAAACCCCCAATTCTTCATGCCATGTTGGTCCAGTTTTGGCCTGATGACTTCTTGGTAGTAGTCAAAGAATTGACCGGTTATGGCCTGGATACCACCGGTGGAATCTGGAAAGGCTTCTTTGATTATCTCTATAGGTTTCTGCAATTCTTCTCTGAGTGGTGGTTGGATTGGTTTTGGAGGATGATACCAGAGATGTAATAATATGCTGTAGCCAGTGTAGGGATTTTCCAATGCTACTGCTAATGGGACCTTGACGCCCTTATTCTTTCCGGCACAGTAGGCTGGAGAACGGGAATCATCAAGAAGCTTATAAAGACTCTCCCGTTCTTCTTTGGTAAACGGATGGTCTAAAAAGCGCTTTACCTGATCAATATTGATCTTGTCGTTCTGGTTTACCTTGAGAAAGCGGCGTCGCTGGGCATCGTCCATCGTGGTCCCTGGTCCCTTCCCTAAGCTTCGTATGGCCTTGACCGCTCCCTTGTAAGCTTTATTGTTTCGGTCCTTATGATGAGTGATATTCTTATATTTGGTTAATTTTTCCACTTCGATGCATGGCAATGCTACTTTTGGAGTCGGCTGGCTATGACTCTGTTCCCGGCGTAGATCGGCCTCGACTTTTGGATCATCCCATTTGGAGGTGGCAGGGGCAGCAGGCACAGGCGCCGCCACGCCACAGCACACTAGTTCTTCTTGGGGAATTTTTTTTGATCTGTTTTCTAGCGGTTTGGATGAGTCTTCCCCAATTGGGGAAAAATATAAATTTTCTTCCATCCTCCCCGCAGGGGGGATAATAGTATCTTTAGATACTAAACTACTATTACCTATGTAGCTATCCCCTACTATACCTATGCCCGGTTTTCGAGTAGGTTCGTTCCGGTTTTCGGGTAAGTTCGATTCCGGTTTTCGGGTAAGTTCGATTTTGATCTTTTCGATGTCCTTTAAATGCTGATAGGCCTGCGATTTTGATATTTCAAGCCTCTTCGACAGGGTCTCGGCCCCAATTGAAGGCAATCTTAGCTTGGCTGACAGAACTATCTTCTTAGGGATCGAGAGATGTAGCTGAAAGACCTCTGGCCTTATGGTCAAAGCCATAATCCCAGGTTTCCCTACCTCATTAACCATCTGTATCAATTCCTGGCAGACGATTATTTGTCGGCCCTTCCCATTCCGGGCAGTAACTGTTATCAGACCGCAGAGTTCCAGCTTGGTGAGGCGGTCAGTAACCCGCCTATGCGGGTTTACCCCCATTTCTTTTTGAAGGGGAGTCCCCATAGCCCTGTCTATTTCCTGATTGGTGGGCCTGCAAGTCCCGTCTTTACTCTTCCTTACGAGATAAGCCAGGAAGGTCGCCATCCACTTGTCATTCAGGGTCATTTTTTTGGGGAAGCTTAATTCTTTGTTAATCGAGAGGATAGACCAGGGAATCACCCTGAAGGTGTCTTCCAGCCAAGGGGCGCTATTTACTGCTATCTCGCTGGGTGTGTCCTTTATTTCCATCTCCGCCTCCATTACCGGCGACTTTCTGGGTTGACAGGAGAGGTGAAGACTCTCCCATGGGGGATTTTCTTACTCCTAAGTATGGCGCAAGGTGACTCCATAGGTTTACTTTGACAGTACGTCCTCTTTATGTCAAGGAAAAAAACCGGATAACATATTGATATTATTGTATATTAGGTTATATTAAGTTATATTAAGTTATAGTTCGATTTATATTTCTATCCATTTTTTTATAATCTTTTCAATAAGTTATGGTAATCACCACTTTTTTGTCCCAAATTTTTCGGGGTGACACAGCCGGACCCCCTCAGGCGACCTCCATTCCCCCAGTCGGTCTTTTTACTTAACATGGGGTAGTAACGTCAAATCATTACTTATAACATTATGTAATGCTATAGTAACTAAACGTTTATGGTTGGTCGGGGTGTCTTGTCTATGCCATTCTTCTTTATCCAGTTAATCAGATTGGCCTCGCTGCTCCCATACCTCTTAGCAATGAATTTTTTAGTTGAGCCGTTGAGGAGCAGGGCCTCTATCTCCGGGCGGAATGGGTCAAGCTTAGATTTACCGGGGCCTTTGGGCCGACCTAAAACTACTCCAGCCGCCTTTCTAGCTTTAAGAGCTTCCTTGGTGCGGGCTGAGATCAGGTCTCGCTCAATCTCGGCAAAGAGGGCCATCATTGTTAGGAAGACTTTAGCCTCGATAGTCCCGTTGAGGGTCCAGGCACCCTTAATTGCATAGACGTTGACGCCTTTCTTTTTCAGTTCGGCCAGAATATCCAGGATATCCAATGTGCTGCGCCCTAGCCTGGAGAGTTCTGAAACGATAAGCCAATCACCGGCATTCAAGGTTTCAATGGCCTTCGCTATCTCACGGCTCTTCCATGTCTTTGCGCCGCTGACCTTTTCCTCTACCCAATCTACGTGACCAAGTTTACGCTCATTGGCAAAGGCTAAGATATCGGCCTTGTTCTTCTCCAGGTCCTGGTCCTGGGTAGAAACCCGTAGATAGCCGATCACCAGTGGGGAAAGCGGTTGGGTCACACGTGCAAGCCGTTTCATTTGTCTGTCCTCATACATCTCTAATGAATAGGTATATTAGTATGTTAAATATATATTAAAATTTTAGGAAGGTAAAGCTATTTCTTACATTATTGTATATTAATTTAAATGATCTTTTTCATAAAAGAAGGGAACTATAAGGCGAGGATATTTGGTGGGGGTAGTGTTTATTAACTCCTCTATGAAAGTTAATGAGCGCATGGAACATTTGCAGACCTGGACAAAACGTGCTAATTTGTCCCAAAGGCGTTTGAGGAATAAAAATGATTAATGCAAGGAGAGGAAATCATGACCACAAGAAGGGCGTTACTGATTTCAAATCCGGGGGAAGCGAATGCCACCAATTATTGCAAGGGCGTTTTTGTAGACATCGACAATTACAAAAAGTTTCTTATGTCGGCGCTCGGCGGGGCTTGGCAGACATCAGAAATTATTCCTCTTCCTAGGCCAAGTCGTAAGGAAGTTGATGATTGGATTCTTAAGCTGGGTATTTATGATTACACATTCATTTTATTTTCTGGACATGGTTATTATTCTCCGAAAAGCCAATCAACTATAATTGAATTAAGAAAAGACGAAGAATATAACGAACTTGATTTACGAAAACTGGCAAATAAGCGAACAATAATCCTCGATTGCTGCCGCAAAGTTTATCCAGAGCGGATTTGGGATCAAGTAATGGTTGAGGCTATGAGATTGGTAGCTAAAAGAGCACTCAGCCCAGATGAATGTCGCAAGTATTTTGATGTTGCTGTAGAAAAGTGTCCAAAGGGTATTATCGTTGGGCACTCTTGTTCTATAAACGAAACAAGTGGAGAGAGTGAAATACATGGTGGGTATTATGCAGGAAGTTTACTTAAGGCGGCGAAAGATTGGCATGATAATGGTAATTTTAATATAGGAAATTATTACACGTATTCAGTAGTACAAACGCATAATACAGCCGTTCCTTTAGTGGATCGGCTTACTGGTGGCACGCAGAATCCAAAAATAGATAAAGCGCGTTCTGAACCATACTTCCCATTTGCTATCGTGGTTTGAGCAATCACTAAAAAGGCCCGCTCCTGTGCGGTTGCCCCCTCTTTAGCTACAACGGCGGTGATGATGAACGAGAAACGTACAAGCTGCGACTACCGCGAACAGTGGGGCGACGTTGAGAAGGACGGAGAGTATCTTATCAGAGCCACCAAAGACTTTAAGGTCTGGATCGACAAAGAAGGCTGTCTCGATTGGGAAACAACGCCCAAATACGACGAGAAAGGCCCGGTCGATAAGATCGCACATAACGCGATTTTGAATGACTATGCTTTGCTTGAGGTAACGCCTGCCGAGGGGGTTCGAAAGGACGCTGTTCAGCAATTCAAACGCCTTATCGGTGAGGCAATAGTATGTAGCTTGGAGCATGATTACGAAAACGCGAGAAAGATGCTTGCCGCGGCAGCCCAGTATATTCAGGCTCGACGCGAAGAGACCTCCAGATGGTGGTATTTGTTGGCGAGCTTAGTCGCAACTATACCGTTTGCCGTGGTGGGTTTCGGTATTTGGCTTTGGCGTTCGAATGCCGTTGCTGTCTTGGGTGTCACAGGGATGTGGCTTTGTTTGGCGACTGTGGCCGGAGCACTGGGGGCGCTACTCTCGGTCACCACGCGCAGCGGCAATCTAAAATTAGATTCTTCGGCAGGGATGTGGCTCCACTATTTGGAAGGGGCCTCTCGCATCTGGGCCGGTATGTTGTCGGCATTCTTGGTCGCCCTTACGGTCAGATACGAGATTATCCTTGCACCGCTCTCGCGTGGTGAAAAGATGTTAGGTGTCATGCTGATTGCGGGGTTTGTTGGAGGTGCTGGCGAACGGCTGGCCAAATCGATAATTTCGAAGCTTGACTCAGGAGATACGGCTACCGGCAAAGGCGGACGTGAGAAACGTCAGGAAGTGAAGGGAAAGAACAAAGGAGCGCACGCAGATTCCGGAGCCGGGGAAAAAACATAACTGGACAAAATCACACTATGTGTCCAGGTTTAAAAAAGCTCGCCGCACGATACCTAAAAGAGCGAGCCGTTCGCTACCCCTAAAACTGGACAAAATGGCAGCTACCACGAGGTCTGGGATCGTCGCTTGTTGATCCCTCATTAACTTTCGGAAGAAAGTTAATAAAGCCCTTGGACCTCAATAAGTAATTTACTCCGGGGTATCTATAAGTTTCATTTGCTGATCTTCCGGGGCAGGCCCCTTTCTCTTGCGGTCGGCCTTTTTGAAGGTTTCTGAGGGGGCTACACGAGGATATTCTACCTGTTTCCCAGCCAATAACTCCTCAATGGTTAAAATCTGCAATCGTGGGAACTGCATTTCAGGATAATGCTCCGGTGTATAAAAATCTAATGAGGCTGCTTCCTTCTTCATTGGACCGGTTGGTTTCTGGAGTGTGATAAAGACACCTATAACCGCCTTTTCTCTATCCAAGACCCCTTTCAGGTCCCGAATCTGCGGCGAAGACACATGACCGCCGCTTTTAACCTGAACAATGATCTTCTTGGCCTGACCGCTGTTATCATCGAAAAAATAAATATAGCCGTCAATGCCTGTGTCGGCACCCTTCTTTTTATCTTGAGCCGGCCTAGCATCAACCAGCCCCAAAGCCCACCACTCAAATTGGTGACGGTTTTCCAAGGCCAGGGCCTCGGCGCTAAGCAGGTCGGCGGGCTCGCCTACTACCTCAAAAGGGGAAAGCTCGGCTGGATTAAATGTATCATCTAGACGCTTTTTAATCAGGGTAATAGCCAGATGAGTAATATCAATGCCAATCCAGCGGCGTTTGAGGCGTTCCGCCACGGCAATAGCAGTACCGCACCCGCAGAATGGGTCAAGAACCAGATCGCCTTCGTTGGAGCTTAATTTAATAATCCGCTCTAATAAGCCTTCAGGTTTTTGGGTAGGATAGCCTAGGCGTTCTGCTGCTAGGGCGTTGATGGGTGGAATGTCGATCCACAAATCTTGCAGAGGAACTCCTTTAACTTCATCCAAATAACGCTTATATCTGGGCCACCCGCCCGCTGTAGGCCAATAAATTTTTCCTTCCCGGTCCAATCCCTCCAAATTTTCGATAGTGAATTTCCAATGGTTTCCTTTGGCAGCTACATCGAAACCTCGCCATGGCTGGCCCGAAGAGCCCTTTCTTACCCCCATTGCGGTAAGATTATCGGGCATCCAACGGCGACCGTCTGGTTCTGTCTGAGTGTAATGAGATTGGACATATTTAGGGTCATGTACGGTAAAAAGGGGATTCCAAATATAAGACTCCGATTTACTGTATAGAAACAAAATGTCATGGGATGGCCCCGGTCGTTTGGCACTGCTATGCGCACTAGTACGTTTCCAAACGATTTCTGATAAAAATCTTTTGTGTCCGAATATCGCATCGAGAATCAGTTTCAAATAATGGCTCGCCGTAGGGTCACAGTGCAGGTAGATGGAGCCGGTCTGCTTCAATACTCGGTGCAGTTCCACTAAACGCACCGCCATCATGGTGAGGTAGGCCATCATATTGTTGGAACCAAGAAAAGCATGAAGGGCTTGGAGCAGGTCGGCAAGCTTCTTAGGTCCAGAGGTCACTACTTCATGGAAGGCGGCAGCGGATTCCTGCCCCCACTGCCAACTATCTTCAAAGGCGGTTATTTGGGCGGCGGATTTCTCCCCGCTTTGTTCAGCGAAAAGGATGTTATAGGTGGCATTGGAATTAAAAGGCGGGTCCAAATAGATCAGGTCGATGGATTCGCTGGCGATATGGTCTTTCAGGATGGTCAGGTTATCGCCAAAATATAGTTTATTCATGGCTCAGTCTACGGCGAAAAGGCGAGGGTAGTCAATCAGAATAATCTTAGTGAGTCTGGGGGGGGGGATATATGGGGTGAGGTGAAAAAAACTTAAATCAGCCACCTTTTACGGTCCCTTAGAGCCGCTAATTTTAGTTTTAAATCGGTGAGCCTTGCCCGCTTCGGCCAGCTTTGATTTATGCTCTTCCGATTTTCATATTAGGAGATGAACCGGCCTGCCTCTTAAAAATTAGTACTTTCGCCTCAAAAAATAAGGGAAACCCCTATTTGACTCCTACCTAAATCAGAATATGGTTCTGAAAATTGAAGAGGAGATAAAAGTGAAAGCCCCAACGCAATTTATTAAATATTTTCCTCTGGTTGGTTTGATAATTCTCTCCTTGGCTTTCCCGATTGAGGCTTTTGGTGGCCCTTCAGAATTTAAGCCTGGTTCTGAACCGGATGGTTTTCGAGGCATTAAGTGGGGGACTAATATATCCGCATTGAAGGATATGGAATCTATTGGGACTGATGAAGGTCGTTTATTGAAAGTTTATATCAAAAGAGAGGATGATCTTAACTTGGGGGGGGCCAAACTTACAAAAATACTTTATACTTTTTGGGATGGAATATTTTACTCGGTTGTGGTTTATACTAAGGGGGATGGTGATTATACACAAATAAGAAATGATGTCTTTGAAAAATATGGGGAGGGTGATGTAGGTTCTCTTCAATGGGTTGGACAGATATCAGTCATGTCTCTTAAATACGAGGAAGGAGAAGGGAAATTATATATTTGCTCAAGAGAAATATTGCAAAAACAAGTGATATGGGATAAAGCGAAACAAGAAGTAAAACTCCCTTCAGAGTTTAAACTTGGTTCGGAACCTGATGGTTTCAGAGGTATTAAATGGGGGGCAGACATATCGACTTCGAAGCATTTGGAATACTTTACCTCCATGTTCCATGGATTATCAAAGACCTACATCAAAAGTGGGGATGATCTTAAGATAGGGGCGGCCCAAGTTAAAAAAATATATTACGACTTTTGGGATGGAAAATTTGAAAGTGTTTCGGTTCGCACCGAGGGTCTTGAAAATTATCAAGGATTGAAAGACGCTGTCTTTGAAAAATTTGGGGAGGGGGCAAGAACAAAAGAAGATAACTATGTATGGGAGGGGACAATATCACACATGGAACTTGAATACAAGGAAGGAGATAAAGAAGGCTCCCTGTGGATTTTTTCAAAAGAAATATTTGACAAATACTTACTATGGAAAAAACAAAAAGGAAAACAAGGAGCAAACCAAGGTTTTTAAAAATTATGATAACCGTTGTATAAACCTTCTATCGCAAAAGGGATATTAGAAATTAAGCGAGATCGTTTAAATTAGCCCCATTTTACGGGCTATTAGAGCCGCTAATTTTAGTTTTAAATCGGTAAGACCTGCCCGCTTCCGCCAGCTTTGCCTTATGCTCTGCCGAAAGTCTTCTCTTCCTCTTAGCCCCGGCCAATTCCGCCACGGTAGGCAGGACCTCTATGGGGAAATAAATCACAGCCCCTCGGTCAAAGTGAAAGTCAGCCCGGACCCCAGGGATGTCTTTTATTACCTCCCAAACCACCTTGGGATTTATGGGCCTGGGGGTCCATAATTGGAAGATCAGGGGGTTGAGGGAATACAGCGAGATGAACGCATCATCCTTGCATCGAATGGTCTCAAACCATATCCGGCCACGAGAGCGGACCTCTGAACGCTCATATTGCCAAGATTCATCCAAAAATATTTTGTAACGATTAGCCGTCAGGTTAGCCAAGCTATTCATTTTTCTCCTCCTCGTCTCCCTTAATGATTTGCGGACGGGAAACATACCCCTGTTAATTGGGGCATTTCTGGGCATGGTCCGGGGCCGCATTTGGTTCTCGAATGTTTCGGTCTTGTCTCCACCAAAAAGGGAAACTCAGTTTTAAAACTATTTATAATATCCTGATGATCGGCCCGCCGGGCGCGGGCAAGACCATGCTGGCCCAACGGCTGCCTTCCATCCTCCCGCCCCTGAACCAGGAAGAGGCCCTGGAGACCTCCAAGATTTACAGCGTCATGGGGCTGCTCCAGCCCGGCCAGGGGCTCATGACGCAGCGGCCCTATCGGTCCCCGCACCACACCATCTCCGACGCCGGGCTCATCGGCGGCGGCACCACCCCCCGGCCGGGCGAGGTGAGCCTGGCCCACCACGGCGTCCTCTTCCTGGACGAACTGCCGGAATTCAAGCGCTCCACCCTGGAGGTGCTGCGCCAGCCCCTGGAAGACGGCGTGGTCACCATTTCCCGGGCCGCCACCTCTATCACCTTTCCGGCCCGCTTCATGCTGGTGGCCTCGATGAATCCCTGCTTCTGCGGCTATTACGGCGACGCCCACAAGGTCTGCACCTGCGCCCCCCAGAAGATTCAGCAGTACCGCGCCCGCATCTCCGGGCCGCTGCTGGACCGCATCGATCTCCAGGTCCAGGTGGCCGCGGTGCCCTTCCGGGAGCTGGCCGCGGACCCGGGCGGCGAAGGCTCTCAGCAGATGCGGACCCGGGTCTCCCAGGCCCGGCAGGTGCAGGAGAGCCGCTTTGCCCGGGCCCGGCGGGTCTTTGCCAACGCCCAGATGACCTCCCGGCTGGTTCAGGAGCACTGCGCCCTGGGGCCGGAGGCGAGGCGGCTCCTCGAAACCGCCTGGCGCGCCTGGGTCTGAGCGCCCGGGCCTACACCCGCATCCTCAAGATCGCCCGCACCATCGCCGACCTGGAGGGCGCCGCCTCCCTCACCGTCCCCCACGTCGCCGAAGCCATCCAATACCGCAGCCTGGACCGCCAGTTCAGCAGCCCCCAAGGCGTCCAGTTCGCTAAAGAAGTGGGGGAGAGGTATTTGGTGTAAATACGGATAATCGCCGAAAAGCGGGACGAGACTTCTATTTCCGTGAGGTCAAGGGCCAGGACCTTATGAAAGGGATATTGGGAAATTCAGTCAATTGATCTTGAATGTGTTGTCGGAAAGATTTAAATGTGAAATAATTAATATATATAGGCCAAAAGATTTTAGTTTCCTTGAAAGGGATGGGCGGCCATGACAACAAATGGGAAGAAAAGACTGGGTCCAGGTTTGAACTTGGAGAAAGGGATCATTTCCTTTGACTATATCAAAGGAAACGATTTCCGAGTAATCCACGTCGATGGCGTCTGGGGTGGAAATTCTCCTAATCTTGCTAACATTCATATGGCTGTCTTCAGTGAGCGCTGGCCTATTCCGAAGCGAACTGTCAGTAAAATTACAGCAGAAGGAGTGGTAGGCGAAGAAATTTTTGAAGAACGAATTACCCGAGACGCTGTGGTGAGAGAGATCGAAGCTAGTCTTTTTATGGACATTAACGTCGCCACCCGAATGCGAGATTGGCTAACGGATAAGATAGATAAATATCAAAAGAAGATCAAAGAAAAGAAACCTTCCAAAGTCAAAGGTGAAGATTAAATGCCTCCAGCCTATGCCTATGTAATGGATCGAAGTGATGCCTCTAAGCCATCTATAATTCATCCACAAAATAAAGAGCGAGTTAAGTCCATAAAGGGGAGAATAGGTTCATGGACTCCCAAAACCGAAGGAGATGCTTGTAATTTTGGCCATAGCTGCCAGATATCCATAATCGAAGATATTGCAAGCAAGTTTACCGTGGATATATTACCAGACCTCACGAAAAGGCTAAATGAAATTTATAACCTGCCTGATAATTGGGACGGTCAGGGAACTGCAGCACCAAACGCACAAGCTTTTTTACACGCCATGGAGGTCATAGAGGTTTTACGCAATATGAATTTTGTCCCAGCAAACTTAGTCCCTTCTGCCGAGGAGGGTATCGGAATTTACTTCGCCAAAGAAAAAAAATATGGTTTTGTGGAATGCTTCAATGAAGGTGAAATAGTGATAGCAATGTCTGATCGGGAAGGGCATCGAAGAGTTTGGCAGATTACGGATAATAAAGACGAAATCGAAGAAGCTTTGGAGACTTTGAAGGGCTTTGTTGATGCCACATGAATGTTTGTCTACTGATGCTCTCCCCCCGGGGATGCTCCAAAACAATCGTGCTGCAGATCAAGATTTCTCTCCAGAGGAAGACCTTTATTGGAGATTTAAAGAATTTGATCCTTTTGCATTCAAGCTGATAAATCAATCTCTGAATAGGTCAAAACATGGTTGTCAACCTGAATGGATTTTGCTCCCTTGTTACAAAGCTTATGGGTATGGGGTTTTTAAAAATAGGGATATTCCTCCTTTCAAAATTACAGTCGGAAATGTCCGATATGACTTTCAAATAGAGCATGCCCCCGAGGATTTTAATTATTGCCATTCAGAAATTCGTGTCTATAAGGATGGCACCAGGGTTAATAGTAAGATTAAAGGAAACGTTGAGATGAAAACTGAATATAGAATGGAGATTTTCGAAAAAATACAAGTTCTTAAATATCCCGATAAATAAACCAATAAATAGTTATAAATTTATTCACATTCACTCCATTTACTTGCCCTTGGCTATCCTCATCCTTCTTTCCTTTTTATCTAATTTTTTATCTGGTCCCCAAGCTCCTGCTTGGGAATTAGTTTTGGTACAAAGCTCTGCCTTACTTAGAATAGTGAAGGTCATTTAATATGCTAAATCTCCTTAAAACCCATTTCGGCTTTGAGCAATTCCTGCCTTGGCAGGAGGAGATCATTCGGCGGGTGATTGCGAAAAAAGGTTCCTTTGTCTTGATGCCCGCCGGCGGCGGCAAGCTCGCGGCGCTTTCCAGCCCTACGGGCTACGGGCTTTCTCGAAAAGAAGACCGCCAACCGACGTCCTTGTCAGTTGGCGGCCACTTTGTGGTGAATACTTGGAGGTGTTTATATAATCTACCAGAAAGGCAGGCATTGCTATCCGCGGAAATGACCATTCTTGCATAGTCATTTTGACCATATGGCAATCTGCCAGCCCTCAATCTTGGGTAGAAGGTCAACGATCGAGCCCCACCCCTTTTTTATGACCTGCCCTGATCCAAACCCCAGGCTCCCTGTCCCCGGAGTCCGCTAATCTTGTTGACCGGGAAGCGGGGGCGCTTTTCGCACCTTCCCTTGACTGGGGAACGAGGCTAAAATAAGGGCGACCCGGCGAGTCGCCCGCCGTTTTTTCCGCCCAGGGTTGGAGTGGCAGCTCGAGCGAGAGGGCAGGGGCCGTCGGCCCCGCCCCGAGGAGAAAATTCTTGCTAAACCTAGCCTCATGCTAAATCTGCTGAAAACCCATTTCGGCTTTGAGCAATTTCTGCCTTTGCAGGAGGAGATTATCCGGGGCGTGCTGGCCAAACAAGATGCCCTGGTCTTGATGCCCACCGGCGGCGGCAAGTCGCTGTGCTTTCAATTGCCGGCGCTCATGCTGCCGGGCTTGACCCTGGTGATTTCACCGCTGATCGCCCTGATGAAAGACCAGGTGGACGCCCTCCAGGCCAACGGCATTCCCGGCGGAATTCATCAACAGCACCTTAAGTTACGCCGAAATTGCGCAAATTCAGCGGCAGGCGCAGGCCGGGGAAATCAAGATTCTTTACGTGGCGCCGGAACGCCTGGTCAGTGTCTGAATTTCAGTCAGTTCCTGCAGCAAATCCCAGTCAGTCTGATTGCGATTGATGAATCCCACTGTATCAGCGAATGGGGCCATGATTTCCGCCCCGATTACCGTAATCTAAAGATGCTGCGCCAGATGTTTCCCGCGGTGCCGGTGATGGCCCTGACCGCCACGGCCACCCAAAAGGTGCGGGAGGATATCATCAGCCAGTTGTCCCTCGAACAGGCGCAAATCTTTATCTCCAGCTTCAACCGTCCCAATCTGACCTATGCCGTGCTGCCTAAAAAAGATTCGTACGAGCAATTGCTTGATCTATTGCGGGAACACCGGCAGGACTCGGCGATCATTTATTGTTTTTCCCGGAAAGACACCGAGCATCTGGCCGCGAATTGCGCCAGCGAGGGCTTACAAGGCGCTGCCTTATCATGCCGGCCTGGAAAGCGGGCAGCGCAGAACCAATCAAGAGAAATTCATCCGGGACGAAGTGCAGATTATCGTGGCGACCATTGCCTTCGGGATGGGCATCGACAAGCCGGACGTGCGCCTGGTGGTTCACTATTCTCTGCCCAAATCAATCGAAGGCTACTACCAGGAAACCGGCCGCGCCGGACGCGACGGGCTGCCGAGCCAATGCGTGCTGTTTTATTCTTACGCGGATGCCATTAAACAGCAGTATTTTATCCGGCAGATCGAAAATGAGCACGAGCGCCAAAATGCCTATCAGAAGCTCGAACAGATGGTGGCCTATGCTGAACTGGCCACCTGCCGCCGGGCTCATTTACTGGCCTATTTCGGCGAAGCTGAGCAGCCGGAGAGCTGCGGCGGCTGCGACGTTTGTCTGTCGCCGCAGGAAGAATTCGACGCCACCGTAATCAGCCAAAAGATTATGTCCGCGATTCTGCGGACCGGGCAACAGTTCGGGGTAAGTCATATTATCGACGTCCTGCGCGGGGCCAGAAATAAGAAAATCCTGGAACGAAACCATGATCAATTGTCGGTATACGGGATTGTCCAAGATTTTTCCAAGGAAGACTTACGGCACCTTATCGGGCACTTGGTCTCCCGAAAACTGTTGGTAAAGTACGGCGATGAATTTCCGATTCTGGGCCTGGCCCAACTCGGCCAGGCTTTTCTGAAGAACCGGGAAGAAATTTATCTGCCCAGGCCTAAAGCCATCGGCCAAGCGTCGCAGCCGAGGGCGGCGGCTGAGGCCGGATACGATCAGGAACTATTTGAGCAACTGCGTCGGCTGCGCCAGAACCTGGCGGATGAAAAAGGGGTGCCCCCTTTCGTCGTTTTCGGCGATCTGGCGCTGCGCCAAATGGCGTTATATCTGCCGCAAAGCGCCGAGAACTTCGGCAAAATCAGCGGCGTGGGCGCCGAGAAGCTGAGACAATACGGGGAGATATTTACCGAGGTTATTCAGGCTTATTCCCGGGAAAATAATCTCAGCGCCAAAGATATCCCGGTAAAAAGAGCGGCCCCGCCGCGCCGGCTGGCCCATCTGGGGCCGACCTATCAGGCCACCAAAAAACTGCTGCTGCAAAAAAGGCCAATTGAGCAAATAGCCACTCTGAGAGGTCTGTCAGTCGCAACCATCACCGCGCATCTCGAAAAGTTGGTCAGCTCCGGAGAACGGCTTGATCTCGACTATTTAAGGCCCCCGCCGGAGGAGTTCGCCCCCATAGCCGCCGCCTTTCAACAATCCGGCGGCAAGGCTTTGGGGCCCGTGCGTGAACTGCTGGACGACCAGATTTCCTACCAGGAATTAAGAATAGCCAGGCTATTTATAAAATCGTAGATATTCAAGAAAAACTTTCCCCTCCTTGCCCCGGGGCCGCGGCCGACCTATTTTTTAAGCAGGCCCCCGACGGGTCCGGCGACGCGGTGCATAGGCACAATCGCCGGCAAAATTATGCACAAGGAGAGACGCCATGGGTTATACTATAGTCGGATTGAAGGAGAAGATCCTGGAGATGTATCCGGAGATCCCCAAGCTGGGCGTGGTTTCCACCCTGACCTTTGATGAGGGCAAGCAGGCTTACGTCCTGAAGTTGCAAAAGGGGCAACACGAGCTGTCCACTTACATCGACAAGCCCGATGCCGACCGGTGCATGGACGGCCACGTCTGTGTTTCCCTGGGGGTGCAGGTGCGGCAATTTCTGGAAAATTTTAAAGAAAGGTAGTAAAATAAGCTAATTTTAGTGGCGCAGGCCTCCAGCCGGTGTCCGCACCTTGGTTTGGTTCCCGGGTGCAACCTGGGAAGCAGGATATGCAAGGCATTATGTAGAGGGGGATTTGCCTTCTCCCTCGCCCTGACCCTCTTCTCCATTTTTTGGGGAGAGGGAAAAGGCGCGTTCCCCGGCCGGATCTGGGGAACGGGAATATCTGGCAGCCGCAGGCTTTAGCCTGCGCTACCAATCAAGAGTAGGGGAGGGGGCAGGCGGGAGGCCTGCCGGGAGCGCCGGTGAGACGCCGGCGCCACCATTAATCTAAAGCGCTAATGAAAATCTTCCAACCAAATCCCGACCGCCTGGAGCACTACCATTGGCGGCGGCGCTGGGCCAAGCGCCTGAGCTGGACGCTGTACGGCCTGTTTCTCACCGCCTTCCTGGGGGCCGCCGCGGCCGGAGGCTACATCTATTACCATTTCCTGCAGCGACCTGCCGGATTTCACCTCGATTAAGGAATTCCGGCCCGCCGGTGGTGACCCAGGTCTATCGCCCGGGACGGCCAGCGCATCGGCGAGTTCTACTCTGAACGGCGCATCGAGGTGCCGTACAGCCGCCTGCCCCGGCACCTGGTCCTGGCCTTTGTGGCCGCGGAAGACTCCCGCTTCTTCGAGCACCCCGGGGTGGACCTCTCCGGCATCGCCCGGGCCTTCTTCCGCAACCTGGAGGCCGGCGACGTGGTCGAAGGCGGCAGCACCATCACCCAGCAGGTGGTGAAGCGCATCCTGCTCACCTCGGAGAAGAGCTTCGCCCGCAAGATCCGGGAGGCGGTGCTGGCCTACCGCATCGACAATTACCTGACCAAGGAAGAGATCCTCGACATCTATCTGAATCACATCTTCCTGGGGCACGGGGCCTACGGGGTGGAGGCCGCGGCCCAGGAGTATTTCTCCAAGCACGTGGAAGACCTGAGCCTGGCGGAGGCGTCCATCCTGGCGGGCATCCCCAAGGCCCCCAGCCGTTACGACCCGTACCTCAACCCCCAGCGGGCCAAGGAGCGCCAGGCCTACGTGCTGAGGCGCATGGCCGAAGTGGGGTTCATCAGCAAGGAACAGGAAGAGGCGGCCCTCCGGCAGCCCATCAAGCTCAAGCCCTACCGGCCGGAATGGATCAAGGAATGCGGCTACTTCACCGAACAGGTGCGGAACCTGCTGGAAGACCGTTTCGGCAGGGAATCGGTCTACAACATGGGGCTGCGAGGTTTATACCACCGCGGACGTGCACCTGCACCAGCGTGGCCCATGAGGCCATCCAGGAGGGCATCGACGGCCTGATCCAGCGCAACGGCTACCGGGGGCCGCTGCGGCACCTGGACGGCAAGGAAATGGCGGCCTTCCAGGCCCACCAGGTCAAGTATTACCGGAAATACCCGCCCCGCAAGGGCCTGGCGGTAACAGCCCTGGTGGTGAATTCTCCGGATCGGCATAAGAAGCGCCAGGGCTCTATTTTCGCCTGGGGGACCAGTGGGGCATCTTGAGAACCTCCAGCGGACAGCAAATCCCGGGCCTCCACCCCGGTGACCTCGCTCAGGCCCGGGGATGTGGTCCAGGTGCGCCTGCTGAGCCGGGAGCGCAAGGCTAAAATGCTGGACCGCGGAAATGATCCAGCCGCCCCCATGGTCCAGGCGGCGGTGTTGTCCATGGAACTGAAGACCGGCAAGGTTCGGGTGCTCATGGGGGGCAAGGACTTCGGCGACAGCACCTTCAACCGGGCTACCCAGGCCCGGAGGCAGCCCGGGTCAGCGCCTTCAAACCCATCCTTTATGCCGCGGCAGTGGAAAAGGGCTTTCGGCCCGGATTCCATCCTGGTGGATGCGCCCGCTGTCCCTGCCCGGAGGCCGCCACGGCCAAGTATGGTCGCCGCCAGAATTATGACCACCGTTTTTACGGCCCGATCCCCCTGGCGTACGCCCTGGCCCACTCCCGTAACGTTCCCGCGGTGCGGCTGATGATGGCCATCGGCGTCCCGGCCACGCTGAGGATGGCCAAGACCCTGGGGATCGCCAGCCCCATCTTTCCCAATTATGCCTCCGCCCTGGGGGCCTCCGATGTCACCTTGATGGAGCTGACCCGGGCCTACTCGGTCTTTCCCAACGACGGGGCGCTGATCGAGCCGACTTTCATCGACCGCATCGAAGACCGGGACGGCCGGGTGCTGGTGGAATACCGGCCCCACGGCAGCAGGTGATCAGCCCGCAGACGGCGGAAACCATGACCCATCTGCTGCATGGGCGTGGTGGAGCGGGGCACCGCCACCCGGGTCCAGGTCCTGGGCCGGCCCCTGGGCGGCAAGACCGGCACCACCAACAAGACCCGGGACGCCTGGTTTATCGGCTTTACGCCGTCTTTGATCACCGGCACCTGGGTGGGGATGGACGACGAACACAGCCTCGGGCCCAAGGAGACGGGTTCCCAGGCCGCGGCGCCGATCTTCATCGCCTATATGAAAGAGGCCTTGAAGGGCCAGCCGGTGGAGCAATTCCAGGGAGGCTCGACTCCCGCCACCACCCTGGCCAAGAAGGCGCCTGAAGGCCGCGAGCCCCGGACGAAGAGGCCGCGGACAGCAACGACGAGACCTTTTATCCTGAAGACGAGACGCGCTCCAGGAGAGGAAACCCGACCGGCCCCAGGCCTCCAGCCAGCAATTCTTTAAAGATGACCTGGAAGAATAGAGACGGATTTCGGTTTCCGGTTTCCGGTTTTCGGTATATAAAGTGGAAAACAACCGGTAAGGCGTGAGTCATCACGCCTTTGCCGTTCCTGGGCTCTGGGAGTTGCCAGTAGCCAGTAGTCAGTAGCCAGTAAAACCAAACCATGAGCGGGATGCAGAATGGGTATTCGCCACATTTCCATGTTTGTCTTAACGATTTTTTAACTGGAAACTTAGTCTCAATAACCGGAAACTGTATTATCATCGGGAGCAAGCATGCGACAAATCGAGGTGGCGCAGGTCACCCAGGCGGTTAAAGAGGCGGCCATCGCCGCCAATTATGAACCGGGGGAAGACCTCCTGGCGGGCCCTGGCCCGGGGCGCGGCGGCAGAGGAATCGGCGAGCGGCCGGGAGATCTTCCGGCAGTTGCTGGAAAACGCCCGGATCGCTGTGGAGCAGCGCATCCCCATGTGCCAGGACTGCGGCCTGGCCGTGGTCTTCGTGGAACTGGGCCAGGACGTGCACTTGGTGGGCGGCTCTTTCGAGATGGCCATCCACGAAGGGGTGCGCCAGGGTTACGGCGAGGGTTACCTGAGGAAGTCCCTGTGCCATCCCCTGACCCGGGCCAATACCGGCGACAACACCCCGGCGGTGATTCATACCGAGATCGTCGCCGGCGATAGCCTCAAGCTGACCGTGGTCCCCAAGGGCGGCGGCAGCGAAAACATGAGCCGGGTGCATATGCTGAAACCGGCGGAGGGCTGGGCCGGCATCAAGGAAAAGGTCGTGAGCACGGTGCGGGAAGCGGGTCCCAATCCCTGCCCCCCCATCATCGTCGGGGTGGGGATCGGCGGCACCTTCGAGCGGGCCGCCCTGCTCTCCAAGAAGGCCCTGATCCGGGAGTTGGGCCTGCCGCACGCCGACCCGGAGTTGGCTGAGCTGGAACAGGAACTCCTGCTGGCCGTCAACGACCTGGGCATCGGCCCCCAGGGCCTGGGCGGCCGGATCACCGCCCTGGCGGTGCACCTCTTGATGCAGCCGTGCCACATCGCTTCCCTGCCGGTGGCCGTCAACATCCAGTGCCACGCCTCCCGGCACCAGGAAGTGATTCTGTAAAGGTGAGATATGTCCAAAACCGTGAAACTGACGCCGCCCCTGAGCGATAAAGACGTCCTGGACCTGGAGATCGGCGACAAGGTGCTGGTCACCGGAGTGATCTATACCGCCCGGGACGCGGCCCACAAACGCCTCATCGACTTGCTTACGGCCGGCGAACCCCTGCCCATGGAGATCAAGGGGCAGATCATCTACTACGTGGGCCCTCAGCCGGCGCGGCCGGGGCGGGTCATCGGCGCCGCCGGCCCCACCACCGCCTACCGCATGGACTCCTACGCCCCGACCCTCATCCGCCTGGGCCTGAAGGCCATGATCGGCAAGGGTAAACGCTCCCCGGAAGTCATCGCCGCCATGCAGGAATATAAGGCGGTGTACCTGGGGGCCACCGGCGGGGCCGGAGCCCTCATTTCCCAATGCATCAAAGCCGCCAAGGTGATCGCCTTTCCGGAGTTGGGGCCGGAGGCCATCCACCGCCTGGAGGTGGAAGACCTGCCCGCCATCGTCATCAACGATTGCCAGGGCCGGGATCTCTATGAAGTCGGGGTAGCCCAATATCGGCGCACCGCAGCACCTTAACATCATTGCGGCTCGAACTTGAGGCGGGGCTCGGTCCCCTGCGGCTGGAGGAGTCGGCATGAACGTCCCCATGGATCTGGCAGATGTCGCCGGCCGGGTGAGGGAAAAGCGGCGGAGATTCAGGGAGTATAACTTCGGCACCCTGAAGGAAGACGCCCTGATGACCTTCTATGACCTGGCCCAGGAATATGAGACCATGGAGAACTTCTACCGGGTCTCGGTGTGGGTCGTCAAAGAGTTCTTCGGCCTGGGCTGCCGCCTCTATCTATTTTGCTCCGAGGGACGGCTGGAGCTGATGTGCGGCAGCGAGCACGGGCTTTACCCTGAAAAGACCCCGCCGCCCACCCATGTCCGCCTGGAGAGCGAGGCCTATACCGAGGCAGGCTCCTGGCTCGTCCCCATCCGGGGCAACCAGATCCTGGTGAGCCAGCTGCCCTTTTATGCCAAGGACCGGGGCATCGGGGTGCTGGAATTCTACCCCGGCGAGCAGATTTCCCCCGAGGATAAGTTTTTTTTCGAAAAGTACGCCAACCGCCTGGGCTATAACCTGCACATCAAGATCATCTCCTGGCAAAATATCCAGCACATCCGCTTCATCAACAGCCTGGTGGCGGATATCGAACACAACGTCATCATCCCCAATATCAGCCAGGCCCTCTACCTCAGGCACCTGAGAGACAAGATCAAGGCCTTGAAGGAACTGGACTGCGTTTGCACCCTGAGAAAGCCCGAATGCCCTCCCTTTAAGGATGCCCAGGGGTATTTCCGCAGCCTCGTAGAGGAGTTGGAGGCCGATTATCAATCCCTGGAGCAGCATTATAAAGGCGTCAGCCTGTTCATCGAGTCCCTGTTCCGCCAGTCCCATTTCCAAAAAGGCCATTTCGTCTTGCGGCGGCGCACCTGCCGGGTCTATAGTGAGATTATTCAGCCGCAGTTGCAGCTTTTTCTGGACAAACTCGAGGAACGCCACATCGAGATCGACACCCGGGCCGGGGTGATGCCCGATGAGGACCTGTCCCTGTCGGTGGACAAGGGACTGATGGCCCAGGTTTACGCCAACCTCTTTTCCAACGCGGTGAAATACGCCCGCCCCAACTACGAGGGCCGCAAGTACATGGCCTACGGCCGGGACCTGATCAAAAACTATTTCGGCCCGGGCAAAGATGGCGTCAAGTTCAGCGTCTTCTCCACCGGACCCCATATCCCGCCGGAAGACGTGCCCCATATCTTCGACGAAGGCTACCGGGGCACCAACGTGGACGGCGAGGTGGGCACGGGCCGGGGCCTCTTCTTTGTGCGCAGCGTCATCGAGACCCACGGCGGCGAGGTGGGCTGTGAAGCCACTCCCGGGGGCAATAACTTTTACTTTGTCCTGCCCCTGGTGACCACCCCGGAGGTGCCCCTGGACGGGGAATTGGCCAGCCCCCCCGAGGCCGGAAAGCAGTGACGGTCCGACACCTGGCCCTGGAGCTTTACCACTGGATGCAGCGGCTGGAGGAGCTGGAGCAGGCCAGGGCTAAGCTGGCGCCGGAGGCCCTGGAGGCGCGCCGCCGCCTGGAGACGGAACTTCTGGAGGCCCGGCAGCAGGTGGAGCACTACCACAAACTCCTGGAGGCGCAGAAGGAGCAGGTGGAGATTTAAGGGAGCAGGGTCAGGGCCGGAATTATAGGGCGGCCTGTGGCCGCCATTTCTGAAAAGTCGAAAAAGCGGAGGACAGAGCTGTGGGAGACAAAGGCAAGAAGGACAAAGGTAAGAAAGAAGCCAAAAAGGCTAAGAAAAACAAAGAGAAGGCCGACAAAAAAGCCAAGCCCGGCAATCAGTAGCCGGCCAACCCGCCTGCGGGGCGGGCCACCGCGGCCCGCCCTGGATTTATTTGGTAGCCGCAGGCTTTAGCCTGCGCCGGCGGTTGTTTGCCACACCCCGGCAAGCCCAGGTGGTTGCGCCCTGAAAATTTTTCTATAATATTAGCCTAGAACTCTGAGTGTGAGGCTAAACCATGTCCAAAGTCCTGCTCCATCCCGCCACCTACGACAACGTCCGCCAGGCCGTGGACCGCGCCTTTGAACTCTTTCCCCTGGCCCTCAAAGGGAAAACGGTCCTGATCAAACCCAACGTGCTGCGGGCGGCGACGGCCGTGGAAGGCATCACTACTCATCCGGCGGTGCTCAGGGCCGTGGTGGACAAGGTGGAGTCCCTGGGGCCGGCCGCCATCGTGGTGGGCGACAACCCCGGCCTCTTCGACTATGGGGCCAACGAGGCCAGCTTTCAAGCAACCGGCCTGATGGAGGCCGCCAAGGGCTATTATCAGAACATTGGCAACGAGGCCCGGTCGGTGGCTTTCCGTCCCGATTTTCTGCCCGCCGTCAGCCTCTCCCGAATTGTCCTGGAGGCCGACATCATCATCAGCCTGCCCAAATTCAAGACGCATGGCCTGACCGTCATCACCGGGGCCATTAAAAATAGTTACGGCTTTTTGCCGGGCGCCCAGAAGGCCATCCTGCACAAGGCGGCGGGCAGCCCGGAGCGCTTCCATGAGCTGGTGGTCGAGGTCTTTCGGCTCCGGGTCCCCGACCTCTTCCTGGTGGACGCCGTGGTCGGCATGGAAGGCAACGGCCCGGCTTCCCCCGATCTTAGGGACATCGGCCTGCTCCTGGCCTCGGACAACGCCGTGGCCCTGGATAGCGTCATCGCCCGGATGATGGGCTGTGAACCGGGCCGGCTCCGTTTTCTGCAGCACGCCCGGGAACTCGGCCTGGGGGACTATGACTTAAATTCGCTTGAGGTCCTGGGGGACTTGCCCCGCCTGGCCGATTTCAAGCTGCCGCCGCTGGGCGGCGAAGCGGTCATGCAGAATGAGACCATCCAGGGGCTGATCCACGGGAAGACGGTGCTTAGACCCCAGGCCGACCCGGAGCTCTGCACCGCCTGCGGCAATTGCGTCGAGCACTGCCCGGTGGGGGCCCTCTCCCTGGACGGCTCCCTCCCCCAGGTAGACGCCGACACCTGCATCACCTGCTTTTGCTGCCAGGAAATCTGTACCGAGAAGGCCATCACCCTGAGGTAAGCCGAGGGCGTGACGCCCGCCTTGCCTTACCCCGCCATTCTTTCTCTCCCCTGCCTTTTATCCCCGCTCAGGTCGGTCCGGGAAAACTCCGCCGTTAAATGGCTCGCGACCGGCGGCCCCGCTCCGAGAGGCCTGGAAGGCGGGTGCCCGGAAAAGAAAATTTTTCCATGTCTTTACAAATAATTATGCGTAACTATTGTTTGCGTAAGGCCTAGTTGCCCAAGCTGGGGGGGACAGGAGGAGGATGATGAAGCTCAGGAAATTGATGATTCCGGCGTTGCTGATGACGTTATTTTTGTGGCAGTCCGTCCCTTTGGCCCAGGCTTATTCCGGCTATTACTACGTGAAGCCGAGCAGTATCTCCTTGCGGGAATGCCCGGGTAATGAGTGCGCCCCGCTACTCACGGTTTACCAGGGCGAAAAGGCGGAAATCCTGGAGCGGACGGCCACGGGCTGGACCAGGGTAAAACTGGTGGAGCGGCCCGCCATCGGCTGGATACGTAATGAATTCATCAGTTACAGCCCTGACTTGCAGGATAAGCCGGTGCCTCCCTACCATGTCAACACCGGCAGTCTCGATCTCCGGGACAAGCCCAATCCGAACGCCAACGTCGTCGTCACCCTGCGCTTCAACGACCCGGTGGAAATGTTGGGAGTCAGCAGCGGCTGGGCCCAGGTGCGCGACCTGCGGACCAGCGTGGTCGGTTGGGCCGACCCCCGATATCTCTCCTCGGCGTCGTTGTCTCAGCCCAGATCGACGCATCGCCGCCGGGTGCGGCCCCGCAAGCCGGAGCCCAAGGAGGAGCAGCCGGCCCCCCAGGAGGAGCAGCCGGCCCCCCAGGAGGAGCAGCCGGCCCCCGCGGCAACTCCCAAACTACCCAGTCCGATGTGAGTTTGCGAGTCACCGCTGGCCCCAGGCGCCCCTCAGCCCGGGAGGCGCCTGGGGGTGGTCCCCCCTTATCTTTCCACTCTGTCGATCTCCTGCTGCTTATCCCCGCTCAGGTCGGTCCGGGAAAACTCCGCAGTGCCCGGCAGGCGCAACTGAAAATCATTGATCCGGCTCCACTCCACCCTGGCCTGCTGGAAGCGGCAATCCAGCAAATGTCCGCCGGCCCGGCGGTCGGCGCTGAGGAAATGAAAGTGATAGCCGGCGACGTTGACCCCGGCCAGGAACCTCGGGTGGAAGAAACCGACCATAACCCCGTCCACGTTCCGGAACTCAAAGACCTGCTGGTGTTTGGCGGCCTCCGCCAGTGGCGGATAAGGCCTGGCCTGCCGGGGGACGCTCCGGGTCTTGATATAAGCGAATTTTCCGGTAATCTTGAAGGCGTAAAGGACGTTCGGCGAGGGGAGCCGCTCCGTGAGGTACTGCTCCAGGTGTCTCAGGTCGGGGATGGCTGGGGCGTCCAGGGTCTTATCGGTTCGAAAGAAGGTGACTTCGGCGAAGGGCGTCTTCTGCGTCGGGGCCACGGGATAGACCCGGCCGTCGCTCTTCACCTGGTAAAAGCGGCCGTCCACCGCCACCATCTCGCCGTCCAGGGCCTCGAAGGTTCCCTGGCCGAAGTCGCCGTGTTTCTCTAATTCCCCGAAGCTGCAATCGCCGTCGTCAACCCCGTTCATCAGGGCCTGGAGGGTGGAGGTCTGAAACAGGACCTGCTGCTCCGCCGCCTGGCCGACGGCGCCGGTCAACCAGGCCGCGACTAGAACGGCAATCAGTCCTAAACGGCGGATTTTCATTGCGCCTCCCAATTCATCTTGCGTCTTGGCGTCTTGGCGTGAGCTCCCTCTTGAGCCTTGCCGGGGGGGCGTTCTCGAACCCCCTAGGTTTTCCGCACCAGGGAAATGACCTTGCCCTGGCCCGGGGGCGGCGAGGCCTCCGGTGCGGGCGCGGGTTTGGGGGGGATGAGTTCCAGCCGCACCGGCCGGCCGCCCATGGTGAACTCCTCGCCATTGATCTGCGTCTCTTCCAGGATCCACACCACGGGCTGAGGCGGCAGGCTGAGCACCAGCAATTCCACCTGATACCAGCCCCGCTTGACGTCCGGCGTGATATCGTTGAGGCGGGCAAAAAAAGCGGGCTTGTGGTCCAGGTGCACCAGCACCAGGTCGTTGATGGTCGCCATCTACTCCAATGCTCCTGAGGATTAACGAGCGGCCCTACTCTAACAGATCGGCGGGAAAATGCAAGGCTTCCGGGGCAGGCGGATTATGGCGGTGCCTGGAACGCATCCTGCGGAGGAGTGTCGGGTCGTTCCGTGCACCTGCTCACTGCTTACTTCTTACTCCGGCAGACCGGACAGCCCTGCATGCAGAGGGGCTTTTCCAGGCCGCTGGCGTGGAGCAGGGCGTCATCTTGCAGGAGGTCCCGGGTGGGGCCGTCGGCCACGACCTGGCCTCCCTTCAGGATGATGGTCCGGTCGCACAGGTCCAGCACCATATCCAGGTCGTGGGTGGCGATGATCAGGGTATGATGGAAGGTCTGCAGCAGCTCGATCAGTTGCCGCCGGGTTTTGGGATCGAGAGAGGAAGTCGGCTCATCCATCACCAGGATATCCGGGGACATGGAGAGGACCGCGGCGATGGCCACGGCGCGTTTTTCGCCGCCGGACAGCCGGTAAGGCGGCCGGTCTTTGAGATGCAGGGCCCCCACGGTGGCCAGGGCCCGGTTGACCCGCTCCTCCACTTCCTCCACGGGGAGCCCCAGGTTCAAGGGACCGAAGGCCACGTCATCATAAACCAGGGGCATGAAGAGCTGATCGTCCGGGTCCTGGAAGACCAGGCCCACGGTGCGCCGCACGTGGGACAGGGTCTCCTTGTTCAGCGGCATATCGCCGACGCGCACGGTGCCGGACTGGGGGACCAGGCAACCGTTCAACTGCAGCAGCAGGGTGGACTTGCCGGCCCCGTTGGCCCCGATGAGCGCCACCGCTTCGCCGTGGGTGATGCGGAAGGAGACGCCCTTAAGGACGGGGGTGCCGTCGGGATAGGCGTATTCCAGGTCTTTGACTTCCACCAGATGATGGCTCATCTCAGCAACCCCGTTACTGCATTTCCCAGCAGATAAGAAATGTTGTAGACCCGCAGCAGTACGAACAGCATGGTCCAGCCCACGAAAAAGGCCACATCCCGGCGGTGGATTTGCACCGGCCGCAGCAGATGGATTTTCCCCTCAAAGCCCCGGGAGAGCATGGCCAGGTGGATGCGCTGGGCCCGGGCCAGGGTGCGCAGCAGCAGTTGGCCGATCATATGGGTGAAGACGGTGAATCCCAGGCCCCGGCCCTGGAAAGACCGCAGAGCCCGGGCCCGGATCAGACGGAGCGCCTCTTCCGTCAAGACAAAGATATAACGATACAGAAACATGAGCTGCACCACAAAGCTGCGCGGGGCTCCCAGCTTCTCCAGACCCAGGCAAACCGCGTTGAGGCCGGTGCCGGCAATCAAGATCAGGGCGGCGCTGACGGTCAACAGGAAGCGGATCATAATGGAGGCGAACGAAACCCAGCCCCCGGAGATGCCCACCGGCCCCAGGTGCACCATGACGGCGCGGTCCAACCAGGGGTTGAAAATGCCGATAAAAAAGGCAAAGGGGGCCGCCAGCAGCACCTTCCGGGCCAGATACCCCGGCGGCAGGTTACCCACCGCGATGAGGGCCACCGGGTAAATAAAAAAGGGGATGAGCGCGCTGATTTCGTATTTGCCGAAGGAGACCACGGCAATGATAAACGCCAGGGTGGTGAGCAGCTTCGCCCGCGGGTCCAGCCGGTGCAGGGGGGTCTGCTGGTAGGAGAGGGTCTCCAGGTAGCCGAGGTTCAATAAAGAGGATTCGATACTTGCCATATTTTAATTTTAACCAGTGGCGTTTGGCTTGTTGGCTCACCGTAAACCATGAAAAGCATGCTGAGGCAGGCCTCCGTGCCTGCCATCCTCTATATTCTTGCGCCTTTTCTTTGCGGCTTGGCGTCTTGGCGTGAGGTGTAACTTTGCTTTTCAGGACAAAAAAATTTTCCTACCCCTTGTGGTGGGAGTAATATCTCCGTAAGCCGAAACCGATGACCCCGGCCAGCAATAAGGTCATACCGGCTCCCAGGATGCCGGCCAGAGATTTGCCGGTGCTGACGTTAGGCCAGCCCTCTTCTTTCGTGGCCTCTTTTTCTGCTTCTGCTCCTTCCGGCTTTTTGAAGTCATAGTCCGGCAGGAAAGCCAGTCTTTCCTGAATCCGGCCCATGACGCCGTGTGCGCCCTCCTTGGACGCGGTCAACTCCTCCTTGCCGGTAACGCCCTTAACGGACCATTCCAGACCGTCCGGATGCGTCGAGGCGAACCAGGATAAGCCGCCGCCGGCAATCACGGCAAACAGCGCCAACCCGAGCAGCAGCGGCTTATGGGAATGGACCTTGGCCGTGGCGGGAGAGGGCGCCAGGGTCAGGATTTCCGGGTGCGCCTTCCAGACAAAAGTCACCACCGCCGCGGTGACCAGCCCCTCCACAATGCCGATGGCCAGGTGGATGGGGAGCATCAATAGCACGAAACTTGCAAAAGATAATTCCGAAATGCCCGAGAATAAGGTCTCCAGAACGACTCCAAAAGCACCCATTTGTAACGCTAAGATGGAAGCGACCATGGCTCCGAGCAGGATGCGCCCTTTGGCCGGCCGGGCTCCCGCCAGTTTCTTATAAATGAGCGGATAAGCAATGAAACAGGCGAAGCCCCCCATATTGATGATGTTACAGCCCAAGGCCAGCAGCCCGCCGTCAGCAAAGAATAAGGCTTGAATGGTGATCACCGAGGCTATGGTGAGGAAGGCGGCATAAGGGCCCAGCAAGATGGCCAGGATCATGCCGCCGGCCAGGTGGCCGCTGGAGCCGGTGGCCGGAATGGTGAAGTTGATCATCTGGGCCGCGAAGATAAACGCCCCCAAAACCCCCATCAGCGGCACCTGGTGCTCATCCAGGTGGTTCTTGAGTTTTTTGGCGCTGTAGGCGGTCAGGCCCGCGGTGGCGGCCCACATGGTGCCGCCCACGGCCGGCGAAATCAAGGCATCGGCCATATGCATGATTAATTCTCCTTATGGTACAAGGGCATTATAACCCAGAGTATCTCGCCAAAATATCCTGGCCTAAAAATTATAATACACGGTAAACAAGGGCGTGTATTTCCGGCTGCCGGCCTTGCCCACCAGGTCGAGGGCGGCGCCGGCGGAGCAGGCCCATTTTTCATTTATAAAGAATTCGATTCCCGGCAGGACCCCCAAGAGGGTGGAAGGCGATTGGAAACCCTGAGGGGTATCGATATTGGTCCAGGTCCAGGTGCTGTACATTTCCAATAAGGCCACCCAGCGCTGCGTAATCGGATATTCCGCCGCCAGGTTGAACGTCACAAATTCCCGGGAACGGACCGCATCATCTCTGGAGGTATAGAGATTAGCCGGGGTGTTTAGCCAGATATTGCTGTAGACCATAAATGGTTTCAGCCATTTGAACAGGTTGACGCCGGTGGTGAACGTGAAAGCCCCGGTGCCGATGCCGTCCTGGCCGAGAAACCTCGGATTGAGGTTGGAGGCGTGGCCGCTGGGAAAACCTACTCCGGCCACCCCGGTGACCGCGGGCCGGAAGTCGGTCTCTTCCAGCAACAAGTACTTGCCCACTGCCGTAATATCACCGACGCCGCCGTAGTTGGCAGAGGTTTCACCAACGGGGCCGGCCAAAGCGGCATCGGCTTTGCTGGCCCAATTATGAATGTATGGAACGATGATATACATCTCCAGGTTCTTGGTGGGGCCATAGGTAAATTTGACGGGCATGGAGAAGGTGTAGAAGTTGCCGTGGGCGCTCGTATCGCGCCAGTTGGGGGAGAAAGCTCCCGGGTAAAAAGACAGGCCCCAGAGGACCTGCATACTGGCGTGGCCCGTCTCAATGGGCAGGCAGGAATCGCTGATGATCGGACCGCAGGTGCTGGGAGCTTCTTCTTTTTTCTCTTCCGCTTTCTCTTCCGCGGGCGTGGGCTTTTCCAGCAGCGGCGCGGCCGGACCCTGGGCCGCGGCCGGGGATAGGGCGAGGTTCCAGGCCAGCCAGAGTCCCAGAACCAATTTTATCCACACTCTTTTGAAATAGAACTTTGGCATTTCTCCTCCGCGGGATCACAAAAAAAGCCACGAATCCTGGCCCTTTCAAGGGCCGGCCTTCGTGGCTGGGTTTTTTATTCTTATGGCTATTGAGCGTCCGGGGTTCTTTCCCGGATTTTTCATCACTTTATGGCAAGAAAAAGGCTTTGTCAACATTTTTTGCTCAAGCGAGCTTCTTTGCTTTCCTATCCGCTAAGTCGGACTGGCGGGTGCAGAGCCCGCAAGCAGTTTTGCGCCGTTTGCGCCACCAGGAGTTTGATGTCCCCATAGCCCTTAGTAAACAGGTAGTGCCAGGCGTCATCCACTGCAAAAAATCCTTGCCTGGAGCCCACCAGTTCCACCCGATCGGCTGGGAAGCCGATTTCTTTGCAACAGCCTGCCAGATCAAAGCCTTCCGGCAATTCCTCGCCGCCCACCAGATAAACGATCAGCCCGCTCTCTCATCTTGCCCCCTATAAGCCCTTCAATGCCTGGGCCAGATGGTCCAGATAGATATTCACGATCCCGTCCTGATAACCGAGCCCCTTGGTTATCCCCTCGATGTGGTAGTTCCCCATCTCCAACAGCCCGGATTTCCAGCTCTCCGGGCCGCTCCCCAGAATATCATTCTGCACGTGATCCCCGGCTACCAGGAGAAACGGGATAAAAACCACGGAGGTGACGCCGGACTTTTTTACTTCCTGCAGCACCTCCTCCTTCCCAGGCTTTTGAAATTCCACCATGCCGAAAAAGACATTTTCAGGATAACGGGAGCGCAAGATCTGCGCGAAGGAGTTATAGGTTGCCTGGGCTTTGGGGTCGGGGCTGCCATGCCCCACCAGCACCACGGCATTTTTCTTCAAATCCGCAGGAAATTTCTGAGACAAGGCCTTGATAGTTCCAACTTCATCCGCCTCACTGCTGAGCAAAGGCTTTCCCACGGCGACAGTCAGCCCGGGAACTTCCCGGCTTTGTTTTACCACCCCTTCCCATTCTTTTCCCGGAGCCAGATGCAAGGATTGAATAGCTATTTTGGTAAAACCGGCTGTTTTCAGGTCTTGAATACCTCGGGCAGGCTTTTTAATTCTTTGTGCTGCTCTTCCCGCACCTTGTGGCGCACCATTTTGGAAGTAAAGGCCCAGCGGACTTCATAGCCTGGGAAACGCTCTTTGACCTGTTTATCGATCTTGTCATAAGTGGGAAAAGCGTTGGTGGTGGTACCAAAAGCTGCCAAGACGATGGCGGGTTTTGCTGCTGCCGCGGCTTTCAGGGTCCAAGGGGCGCTGATAATTGAGAGGATAAGCGCCAGCCATAACCACCTAAATTTAATCTGCTTTGACATGTTGCCCTCCTTGTTGGTTTTTCGCAAAAAAAATCCTTAAGTCACAATGACTTAAGGATTGCACCCAGCTTCTTTATCCTTAATGCGAGCTTACCGCCCGCTATACCTCGTAGGGGCTTAAGCCTTCATTCGGGCAGGTCTTCTGACTTCCGGTTCTTCCTACCGCCTGCGCCTTCCCATCTCGCTTCAGTAAGACAGTGGCTTGTGCAGGTTTCGTCCCCGGTTACAGCGGCGGGACCGCGCCGGTTTTGCACCGGCTTCCCTATTATGCCCTATATGGGCACCCGAATTATTTAAACCACTATATATAGGACTTCTTTTTTCCCGTCAAGGAAAAAATTCAGTAGGTTCGGTTGGAGAACTCTCTAAGGCTAACCGCCAGATTCAGCCGGCCAGCCCGTACTCCCGGCGGCGCCAGGCCTGGAGGGCTTCAAGCCGCTCATAGGTGAGCCGTGGTTGGCAGGCCATGGTCCCCAGGGTGAGTTCCGGCTTGTTGTCCCCATGGAAGTCGGAGCCGCCGGTGACTAGCAGCCCCAGCTCTCCGGCCAGCTTCAGGTAGAGGGCCTCCTGCTCCGGGGCGTGCTCCGAATAGATGCACTCGATGCCGGCCAGTCCCAGCGCCTTCAGCTCCTCCAGGGTGTTTTTCAGGGCAAAAGCCGAGCCCAGGTTCAGGGTGAAGGGGTGGGCCAGGACCGGCGCTCCCTGGACGTCTTTGATCATGGCGATGGCCTCCGCCGGCGGGAAGCGGAACTTGGGGACGTAGGCCTGGCCGTCGTTGCGCAGGTAGATATCGAAGGCCTCCTGGATGGAGCGGACGTAGCCCGACTCCATCAGGGCCCGGGCGATGTGGGGCCGGCCCATCTGGCCCTGGCCGGAAATCTTGGCCACCTGCTCCAGGGTGATCCTGACCCCCAGTCCGTTCAACTTGGCGATGATCTGGGGGTTACGCTCGGCCCGGGCTTGTTGCAGGACCGCCAGGCGTTCGTTCAGATGCCCGTTGCGGTAATTGATGCCCAGGCCCAGGATGTGCATGGAGCCGCCGGGGAAGCGGGCGCTCACCTCCACCCCGGGGATGACCTCGACCCCGTACTTCTCGCCCGCGGCCATGGCCTCGGCCAGGCCGTCGATGGTGTCGTGGTCGGTCAGGGCGAAGGCCTTCAGGCCGCCTGCCTTCGCCAGCCGCACCACCTCCGCCGGGGCAAAGGTGCCGTCCGAGGCGTTGGAGTGGGTGTGGAGGTCAATTAAGTTCATATTATCGTTATTATCCTAGGCAGGAGTCTTCGAATAAGATAAATTTTACGGCAAATTAAAATAATATGATAGGTATTCTGGGAAAGATGGTTTTACAAGATCATAATAATTTGACAAAAACTGCTTAATTTCTTTGTGAATAATTTCAGCATGTTCAGTTTTGAAATGATCTAAAGTATTTGGTAATCTTAACTTACGATAGGTAATTTCCTTTTCATCAATTGTTAATCCTTTTCCAACAGGAACATCAGCTCCTGAAGTTATCCCATATGATCTTGGGTGAGCAAATATTTGGCTGCGAACACAATAAAAAAGGTCTTCGATACCATTAATATCACATTTAGCCTCTAATTGATCATGGCAAAGAAATAAGTATACTTCCTTGATTTTTTTTGGAATATTTGTGCTATTTTTTATTTTATTAATATTTTTTGGATTATTCATTGTTTTTAAAATATGATCTATTATCAGATTAATTAAAGCTTCTAAATAAAACGCCATAAAAATTATTGCTGCTCTTGTATAAGTGTTTGAAAAGTCGCTTTCGTCTTGAGCTTTAGCTTTATCGAGAAAATATGTAAAATCATTTAGTAATAAACCACAATTTGGCATAAGCGCGCGTAAATTAAATGATGCACCTGATACTCCGCCAATAGAAAAATTTATTTTTATAGCCTCTGGTTCTTTTTTAGCGGATGCCATTATTTTTTCTCTAATTAATCCGCCCTCTTTCCCAAGCAGAGATTAGAAACGAGAAGAAAATCAATGCGCAGGCGAGACGCCTGCGCCACCGGCACTTTGTTTAAACGACTGCACGCAGCCGGCCCAGAAATAGATGACTCTATCCGAGACCACGCCCAGCAATTTGACCTTCTCTGCCTTACTTATCGGTTCAATAAACAGGTTATCCAGCAAATAGGTCACCGTTTCCGGGCAGGACATGGACATGGGGTCCAGAATATCCTGTTTGAATCTGGCGCCATATTCGTCAAAACGGCGTCGGCTGAGGTCGTGAAATTTATCGGCCAGGGCTTGAATCTCAGCGGTATCGGTCACCTGGCGGTCTTTAACGATCATGTTTTGGATAAAATAGTCCTGCACCGCCTCATAAAACCCGTGGATCACCGCGATAGCCTGCTCCTGGTCGCATTTGGCCAGGGAGTAGGTATCCGCCACGATAAACATGGCAAAGGCCAGGGCTTCCACCAGGTCGATGGGCTTCTCAGCGAAACCTTGATCGGCCAGCAGCCGGCTGAGATCGCTGACCATGCCGCAGGCCAGGCCTTTCAGGTTCTCCCGGTCTGGGGTTTCATTAGATTCCATAGCTTCACTTAGTGGCACAGGCCTCCGGCCTGTGAGGTACACAGGCTGGAAGCCTGTGCCACTATTGAAAAATTAGCCCCTGATCAACTCGATCATCTCCCGCACAGCCCGTTCGATTCCCACCAGGATGGCCCGGGCCATGATGGCGTGGCCGATGGAGTATTCGGCGAACTCCTCCCGGCCTCGGAAGGGCTTGATGTTCCGGTAATTGAGGCCGTGGCCGCACTTCACCTTGAGGCCGAGGCTGCGGGCGTGCCGGGCGGCGTTGAGCAATTCCTGGAAGAGCCGGGTGGCCTCGTGCCGGTCGGGGGCGTCGGCATAAGCGCCGGTGTGCAGCTCCACCCATTCGGCCGCCGCTTCCCTGGCCGCCTCGATCTGGGCGGTCACCGGGTCCACGAAGAGGCTGACCCTGAGGCCACCCTCTTGCAGTTGCCGGACGTAATCCTTCAGAAAGGCGCGGTTGCCTGCCACCTCCAGGCCGCCTTCGGTGGTGAGTTCCTGGCGCTTCTCCGGCACCAGGGTCACCAGGTTCGGCTTCACCTCGGTGGAGATCTCCAGCATATCCTGGGTGGCCGCCATCTCCAGGTTAAGGCGGGTCTTGATGGTCTGGCGCAGCAGCCGCAAATCCCGGTCCTGGATATGGCGCCGGTCTTCCCTGAGGTGGACAATGATGCCGTCGGCCCCGGCCAGTTCCGCCAGGGCGGCGGCGGTCACCGGATCGGGTTCGTCAATGAGCCGGGCCTGCCGCAGGGTGGCAATATGGTCAACGTTCACTTCCAGTCGAGGCACGCCGGTCTCCTTTCAGAAAATGTAGGACAGGCGCCCTCGCCTGTCCAGGACTGACCACTGACTACTGGCTACTGACTACTATCTTGGGATGCAGCACCTTCATCAGCTCCCAGGTTTTGGCGTTCATGGCCTCCTCCGCCTCGGGAGAATCATGCTCGTAGCCCAGCAGATGTAATATACCGTGAATGAGGAAAAAGTCGAAGAGTTCCTGCCAGGGCCAGCCGAATTCTTTGGCCTGGCGGCGGGTGGTGGCGATGGAGATGGCCACTTCGCCGAGCAGGGGCGGGGGTTGGCCGGGGCCAGGACCGGGACGGGATTCGCCGGAAATGTCCAGGGCGGTGCGCGAACCGCCCCGACCCATCTCGGCATCCACCGGAAATGAGATGACGTTGGTGGGACCACGGCGGCCGAAGGTCTCCCGGTTGAGTCGGGCCATGGCCCGGTCGCCCAGCAGGGTGAGGCTGAGTTCGGCCTCAGGCCATCCCAAGGCGCTTAAGATCTTCCCGGCTCTTTTCCTGACCCTCTCCGGGCTTATGGCCGTTTTTCTTTGGCGGTTGCTTATCCAGATCTTCATTGATCTTTTTCTTGTCGACGGACTGGGGGTATTGGATGCGCTGGTGGAAGATGCCTCCCAGGATCTTGTGGAAGCTCTTGGCGATGTGGTGCAGGTCTTTCAGGGTCAGCTCGCATTCGTCCAACTGGCCGTCGGCGAAGACGTTGTTGATGATCTTCTGCACCAGTCCCTGGATACGGGCCGGGGTGGGCTCGGTCAGGGTCTTGGAGGCGGCCTCCACCTGGTCCGCCAGGAGCACCAGGCCGGCTTCCTTGGTTTGGGGCCGGGGACCGGGATAGCGGTAGTCCTCGATGTTCACCTGCTGGGGATTGGCGGCCTGGGTCTTGGCCTTGTGATAGAAATAGCTGATGAAGTTGGTGCCGTGGTGCTGGCGGATAATGTCGACGATGGCCTCGCCCAGATGGTGTTTCCGGGCCAGTTCCACGCCGTCCTTGACGTGGGCGATGAGGATCAGGCTGCTCATGGACGGGGCCAGCTTCTCGTGCTTGTTTTCCCCGGCCATCTGGTTTTCCACGAAATAGACCGGCTTCTTGATCTTGCCGACGTCGTGATAGTAGGCCGCGGCCTTGGCCAGCATGGGGTTGGCGCCGATGGTCTCGGCCGCGGCCTCCACCATCTGGCCCACCACCAGGGAATGGTGGTAGGTGCCCGGGGTCATCAGCATCAGTTCCCGGAGCATCGGCTGGTCCAGATTCAGGAGTTCCAGGAGGCGGATATTGGAAGAATAGCGGAAGGTCGCCTCCATGATGGGGGTTAAGCCCAAGGCCAGGATGCCGGTGAGCAGGCCTCCGCCCAGGGCAAAACTCTCGCCGACGAGCAAATCCTGCCAGGTGAAGGGATATTCCAGCATTTGAAGGCCGCCAGCAGGACCATGTTGGCCAGGCCGATGTCACAGGCCGGTTTGAATCAGGGCGTTGCGGCGGCGGCTGTTTTTCACGCCCCAAACCCCCACCATGCCGCCAATGACAAAATAGATGAACAAGGGAAAGGGCCTGTCCACCATCAGGGCGGTGAAGGTGGCGTCGAGAAAGGCCACGCCCACCCCGGTTTCCAGGCCCAGAAACATGGCGGCAAAGATGGCCGCCAAGCCCAGGGGCAGAAGATAGACCAGGTTTTGGCCCACCAGACGGCAAGTTCCGGGAGAGGTGGTCACCTAAAAACAGGAGAAACTTATTCAGCAAAGCGCTGGTGAGCAGCAGGGCCGCCAGAAAAGCCAGGTCCCGGGGACGCTGGGAGAAATTCCGCAGGGAGAGGCGGGCCAGCCGATAAAACACCGTCAGCAGCACCATCAGGCAGAAAAAGATGCCCAGAAAAATCATCACGGCCCGGCTGCGGGGGTAGAGCTTGCTCTGGGCCTGCAGTTTCGCCAGGTGCAGGGCGGTGATGGGCTCACCTTCCCGGATGAGCATCTCGCCCCGTTTTGACCTTGAAGTAGACCGGCTGCAATTTTTTCAGGCTTGGCCTGCTGGCGTTCCTGGGTTTCGGCCCAGTTGGGCGAGACGTTGGGAACCAGCAGATACTGGGTCAGGTCGCAGACCAGCCAACGATCCGCCGGGGAAACCTCCACCGCGTTCTCCCGACAGTAACCCGCCGCGGATTTGCGCCCTTCGTCCAGTTCCAGGAAGGAGAAGGGCGGCCGCTCCAGCGTCTCCTTCTTGGAAGGCAGGCGTCGCACCAGGATCTGCTTGGGCGGCGGCTGCAGGACGTTGCGGCTGCTGACCACGCCTTGATTGAAAAATTGGGTCAAAACCTGGCTGGTCATGGCCTCCAGGTAAGGGGAGAAATCCCCCTTGGCCAGGAGCTGAAAGGTGGGAATGGGGATGGACACCCCCAGGAGCTTGTCGAACTCCGCCTTGTGCTCCATGAAGATCCTGTGAGGGACTGGGCGGTTTGGGCCTGGACTTGGCGCCGGCGGTCGGGCGTACTGCCGTGGCGGCGTTTTCCTGGGAGAGGCGGCGCATGTAATCCATGGCCTTCTGGAGGCGCTGCTGCACCTTGTCGCCCATCTGCTCCTCCAGGTCAAAGACCGGCGGCGTCTGGGCCAGGAGTTCCTGCTGGCGCTTGGCGGTGGTCTGCACGTCCTCCACCAGGAACTCGCCGGTGGCCTTGACGTTCTCCCGGGCGATATCCCCCACCTGGTATTGCCGGGAGGTGGTGGAGGTCCTGGGCGCCAGCAGGAAGGCCAGACCCAGGCTCAGGACCAGGAGCAGAGCCAGTTTGGTGAGCCGTTCATCCCAGGTGGGCGGCGCCAACTTTGCTTAGTGAGCGGGGCAGGCGGGAGCGCAGGCGCTCCAGGCCGAAGATATGGCGGATTTTGCCGCCCGGTTCTTTATCGTTCATGTAGAGCGCTCCGCCTCAGGAGGCACGCCGGGCCCGGCGGCTGTCATAGGCCCGAATGATATCCTGCACCAGGGGATGCCGCACCACGTCCCGGTCGGTGAAATGGACGAAGGCGATGCCCTCCACCCCCTGGAGCAGCTCTTTGGCCTCCACCAGCCCGGAGGTCGCCGCGGAGGGCAGGTCGATCTGGGTCACGTCCCCGGTGATCACCGCCTTGGAGCCGAAGCCCAGGCGGGTCAAAAACATCATCATCTGTTCGGAGGTGGTATTCTGGGCCTCGTCCAGGATGACGAAGGAGTCGTTCAGGGTGCGGCCCCGCATGAAGGCCAGGGGGGCCACCTCGATGATGCCCCGCTGGACCAGCCGGGTGGCCTTTTCGAAATCCATCATATCATGCATGCGCATCATACAGGGGACGCAGATAAGGGTTGACCTTCTCCGCCAGGTCGCCGGGCAGGAAGCCCAGCTTTTCTCCGGCCTCCACCGCCGGCCGGGTCAAAACGATGCGGATGAACTCCTTGTTCATCAGGGCCGCCACCGCCATGGCCATGGCCAGGTAGGTCTTGCCGGTGCCCGCCGGGCCGACCCCGAAGACGATGTCGTGGGTGCGCATGGCCTCGATGTAGCGCTTCTGATTGAGGCTCTTGGGGGAGATGCGCCGCTTCATGGCGGAGATGTAGACCGTGTCCAGGAAGATGTCCTTGACCGAGGCGCTCTCCTTGTCCTGGAGGATGCTGATGGTATATTGCACGTCCTGGGCCAGCACCGGATAGCCTGACGCAGCAACCCGTAAAGCTCTGAGAGCACCCGCTGGGCCAGGCGGACCTCGGCCTCCGGGCCGTCCAGGGTCACCTGGTTGCCCCGCGCCTGGGTGCTTGACCCCCAGACTGCGGTTGACGATCGCCAGGTGTTTGCCCTGCTCGCCGTAGAGGGCCTGGGCCAGGGAATTATCTTCAAAGGTGAGTTGAGTGGTGGCCATGGCGGGAGTTTGGGTTTTTTTGGCGTACGGAGAGCTTTATCCGTTGGCTGGCGTGAATCCCAGAACCTGGCCCCGGATCTGGCGCTGCCGGGGACGGTTGTCGAAATCCAGCAGCACGATCTGCTGCCAGGTGCCCAACTGGAGCCGCCCCTGGTCGATGGGGAGGCTGAGTGAGGGCTTGAGGAAGGCCGCCCGGACGTGCGCATAGCCGTTGCCATCCCCCCAGCGGCGGTCATGGGCATAGTCCAGGTCTTGGGGGAAAAGCCGCTCGATGGCGGCCTTTAAGTCGTGCACCGCACCGCTCTCAAATTCGATGGTGGTCAAGGCCGCGGTGGAGCCGGGGATGAACAGGGTCAATAAACCAGCCGTCACGCCGGTTTGCTGCACCCGTTCCTGAACCGGCCCGGTGAGGTCCAAAATATCGGTCCCCGCCGTGGTCTGCACTCCCAAATCAAAGGTTTCCAGAAAAAACATCTGAGCGAGCGGATTCTACCAGAAAATCGAAATAGCTACAACCATATAGTCAATGTTGAATTTTATCATAAAAAAAGCCTAAATGGATCAAGACAAATATGCGGAAAAAATAGAAAAGGATAATTTTTTTGGAAAGCCGCGCCACCTTAGGATAGCTCAGAAAATTCGTTTCTTCCGGAATCTTAACGATGCGCTAACCCTCTAAGTCTAAAGATGAGGCCGGCGGCGGGCGCGGAGGCCCGCCCCACCAAACTTTGCTCTGGTCCCCGGTCCTCCGTCTCCGGTCCCCGGTCCATTAAGGCTTGACTATGGCGCGGGAATAATCTAAAAATTTGCAGTTTGAGCAAATCGGCGCGAGTCCATCTTCTCCCTTGGAACAGGCTAAAAATTGGCGCTATCCGACCAGATCCGTGAGCAACGTCTGCAAAAACTCCAGGAGCTGCGAGACCAAGGGGTCGATCCCTATTCCAACAAGTTCGCCCCCAGCCACACTATCGCCCAGGTAATCGAAGCGTTCGGCGCCCTCAGCCGCGAACAGTTGGAGGGCCTGGGCAAACAATTCCGCCTGGCCGGCCGCCTCATGCTGCTGCGGGAGTTCGGCAAGGCCAGCCTTCGCCACCATCCAGGACGGCACCAGCCGCATGCAGATCTATGTCCAGAAGCAGGTGCTGGGCGACGAGGCCTTCGCCCGCTTTAAAAAGCTGGTGGATTTGGGCGATATCATTGGCGTTGACGGCACTCTGTTCCGCACCAAAACCAACGAACTCACCCTGGCAGTGTGACGATCTTCATGCTCCTGACCAAGTCCCTGCAGCCCCTGCCGGAAAAATTTCACGGCCTCACCGACATCGAGACCCGCTACCGCCAGCGCTACCTGGACCTGATGGTCAACCCCGAGGTGCGCCGGGTCTTCGAGGCCCGGGCCCGGATCATCGGCCTCATGCGGCAGTTCTTCGACAGCCGGGGCTATCCTGGAGGTGGAAACCCCCATGATGCAGCCCATCCCCGGGGGCGCCACCGCCAAGCCCTTCGTCACCCATCACAACGCCCTGGACATGCAGCTCTATCTGAGGATCGCCCCGGAGCTCTATCTGAAGCGCCTGGTGGTGGGCGGGCTTGGAGCGGGTCTACGAAATCAACCGCAATTTCCGCAACGAAGGCCTGTCGATCCTGCACAATCCCGAATTCACCATGCTGGAGTTCTACCAGGCCTACGCCACTTACGAGGACCTGATGGCGCTGACCGAGGAGCTCTTCAGCTCGGTGGCCCGGGAGCTTTTGGGGAGTCCCCGGCTCACCTACCAGGGGGAGGAGATCGACCTGACCCCGCCCTGGCGCCGCCTCGATTTGCGGGAATCCCTGACCGCCATCGGCGGCATGCCGGCGGCGGTGGTGCGCGACCGGGAGGCCCTGGTCAAGCTGGCCCGGGAGGAAGGCGTAGTCCTGCGGGCCGGCGAGGGTTACGGCCGGGCCCTGACCAAGCTCTTCGACCTGCGGGTGGAGGCCGGGCTCCAGCAGCCCACCTTCATCACCGGCTATCCCCTGGAAACCTCGCCCCTGTCCCGGAAGAGCGACGCCGACCCGGAGGTGGTGGACCGCTTCGAGCTCTTCATGGCCGGCCGGGAAATGGCCAACGGCTTCTCCGAACTCAACGACCCCTTAGACCAGCAGGGTCGCTTCGAACAACAATTGGCGGCCCATGCCGCCGGCGACGAAGAGATGCCCCACGCCCTGGACGAGGACTACGTCCAGGCCCTGGAGCACGGCCTGCCGCCCACTGCCGGCGAAGGCATCGGCATCGACCGTCTGGTGATGCTCCTCACCGATTCGCCCTCCATCCGGGACGTCATTCTCTTCCCGCTGCTCAGGCCGGAGAGGTAGTCTTGGGTTTTTTCGAAACCTTCGTGGCCCTGCGCCTGCTCCGGGGAGTCAAACGTCAGAAAGGCTTCCTGTCGCTCAGCACCTTCATCTCCATCGCCGGGGTGGCCGTGGGGGTCATGGCCCTGATCATCGTCATCGGGGTGATGACCGGCTTCGACCCAGGAGTTGAAGAACAAGATCCTCAGCGTCAACGCCCACGTCCTGGTCCTCAAGGCCGGGGCGCCTTCACCACCTACCACAAAGAGGTGGCCGAGATCAAGGCGATCCCCGGCGTGGTTTCCGCCACCCCCTTTATCTACACCCAGGTGATGTTCTCGGCGCCGGGCAACATCTCCGGCGGGGTGATCCGGGGTCTCGACCCGCAGATCATCCGCCGGGGCGGCCCTGCGACCCTGAAGATGCTGCAAGGGCGGTTCGCCGACCTGGCGGAGGGCTCGAAGACGAGCCGCCCCGCATCGCCATCGGCAACGAGATGGCCCGCAACCTCAATCTCAGCGTGGGAGATTATCTGAACATCATCTCACCCCTGGGAACCCTCACTCCCATGGGACGCATGCCCCGGATGAAGGCCTTCCGGGTGAGCGCCATCTTCCACTCCGGCATGTACGAATTCGATAACTCCCTGGTCTTCACCAGCATCCCGGCCCTCCAGGAATTTCTGGGGCTGGGCCAGCCGCATCACCGGCCTGGAAGTGGAGATCAAGGATATTTACGCCGCGCCGCAGATGGCCCAGGAAATTCAGAAAAAACTGGGGCCCGGCTTTTACACCAAGAACTGGATGCAGATGAACGCCAGCCTCTTCGCGGCCTTGAAGCTCGGAAAAGATCGCCATGTTCATCATCCTCACCCTCATCATCCTGGTGGCGGCCTTCGGCATCGCCTGCACCCTGTTCATGATGGTGATGAAAAAGACCCGGGAGATCGCCATCCTCAAGTCCATGGGGGCCACCCGCCAGCGCATCATGAAGATTTTCATGATGAACGGGCTGGTCATCGGCGGCCTGGGCACCGGCATGGGGCCTGGTCCTGGGCCTGGCGCTCTGCGGCCTGCTGAAGCACTATGAATTCATCCAGCTGCCCCGGGACGTCTATCCCATCTCCACCTTGCCGGTGACTGATTCAGTCCCTGGACGTGCTGGCCATCGTCCTGGCCGCCATGGCCATCAGTTTTCTGGCCACCCTTTACCCCTCCTGGCAGGCGGCCCGGCTGGACCCGGTGGAGGCGATCCGGTATGAATAGGGCGGCCTAGTGGCCGCCATTGCAGTGTGCAAGACAGCCCAAAGACTAAAAACTCGGAACTAAGCGAAACTCGAAACTTAAAACTCGCGGCATTGACGCACCTCGGTGAAAGTGGTAAGGTGCTAAACGCGGTAATGGGCGGACATGGCAGAACGCAGCGGACCTGAGACCCCGGTGAAGATTAAGATCAGGGGACTGGCCAAAATCTTCCGGAACAACGGCATCCAGGTGCAGGTGCTCACCGGGATGGACCTGGACATCTTCCAGGGAGAGACCCTGGCGGTGGTGGGGGCCTCAGGGGTGGGCAAATCCACCCTGCTCCATATCCTGGGAACCCTGGAGCGCCCCAGCAGCGGACAGGTGCTCTGGGAAGGACTAGGATGTCTTCGCCCTGGATGACCAGCCCCTGGCGGCCTTTCGCAATCGCAAGGTGGGTTTTGTCTTCCAGTTTCACCACCTGCTGTCCGAATTCAATGCCCTGGAAAACGTCATGATGCCGGCCCTCATTGCCCGGCTGCCCCAAGGCGGCGGCCCGGGAGCAGGCCGAGGCCATCCTGGTGCGGGTGGGTCTGAAGGACCGCCTGACTCACCGGGTCACCACCCTGTCCGGCGGCGAGCAGCAGCGGGTGGCGGTGGCCCGGGCCCTGGTGCTGGAGCCGGAAGTCCTGCTGGCGGATGAACCCACCGGCAACCTGGACCCCAAGAGCGGCGCCCGGGTGCAGGAACTCATTCTGGAACTGAATCGAGAGCGGGGCCTCACTTCGGTGATCGTCACCCATAACCTGGAGTTGGCCCAGGCCCTGGACCGGCGCATAACCCTGATGGACGGCAAGGCCGTGGTTATACAGGGAGAATAAGGTGTTACGACGGCTCATACTTTCAGTCCTTCTGGTGGCAATGGCTCTGGCCCACGACCGGCCCTGGCGCAGGAAGAAGAGGTGGTCCTCAAGAAGGTGGCGGTCTTTCCCTTTACCGTGGCCAGCCGGGAACCTTTGGAAACCCTGGGAGACAAAGTGCGGCAGGATATTCGAGGACCGCCTCAAGGCCGACGGCTTCACCCTGGTTCCCCAGGAAGACCTGAAAAAGGCGCTGGCCGGCCTGAAGGAACCCCTGAATGACGCCGCGGCCAAGGAGATCGGCACGCAAGCTGGGGGCCGATATCGTCATTTACGGCACCCTGGTCAAGGTGGGCGACGCCCTGTCCCTGGAAGGCCGGCTGGTGGACCTGAGCGGCCAAGATGCCCTTGCAAACCTTGAAGCCCAAGGGACGGGGCTCAAGGCCCTAACCGGCCTGAGCCGACAGACTGGCCCAGGAATTGAGCCTGAAGATTCTGGGCAAAGAGAAGGTTGCCCATCATCGAGGTCAAGGGCAACCGCCGCATCGAAAAAGACGCCATCCTGGGGGTCATGCAGACCCGGGAAGGCGAGACCGTCAAACCGGCCCGCCTGCGGGAGGATTTGAAGGCCATCTATAAGATGGGCTATTTCACCGACGTCAAGATGGACATCAGCGATACCCCGGAAGGCCGGGTGCTCACGGTCATGGTGAAGGAAAAGCCCGCCATTAAAGAGATCATCATCAAGGGCAACCATAAGGTGAAGCACGACAAGATCCTGGAGGTCATGGACATCAAGCCCTTTTCGGTGGCCTCGGAGGGCGCTATCAAGGAAAACATCAACAAAGTCGAAGAACATGTACCGGGAAAAGGGGTTCTACGAGGTCCACATCACCTATGAACTGGTCCCCGTGAGCGAATACGAAGTCAATTTGGTGCTGAAAATCGACGAAGGCGGCAAGATGGTCATCAAGGAGATCAAGTTTGAGGGCAATGAGCACTTCAAGGCCAAGGAACTTCGGGAGGTGATGGAGACCAAAGAAAAGTCCTGGCTCTTTGCGATCAACTGGATCACCGGGGCGGGAAAGTTGACTAAGGACGTCCTGGAACGGGACAGTGAAAAGCTGGCGGCCTTTTATTACAACCACGGCTACATCAAGGCCAAAGTGGCGGAACCCAAGATAGACATCAAAGGGAATTGCATCTATATCACCATTCCCATCCAGGAAGGCCCCCAATACCAGGTGGGCAAGATCGACTGTCCAGGGGGATCTCTTGGAGGACAAGGAAAAGCTTCTGGAGAAGATCGCAATTCCCAAGAGTAAGATCTACAGCCGGGAGGAGCTGCAGGAGGACCTGACCACCCTGTCCGACCTGTACGCCGACAAGGGCTATGCCAACGCCGATATCGCCCCGCTGATCAAGGAAAATGATCAGACCCTCAAGGTGGATGTGACCTTCGACATCCATCAAGGCCATAAGGTCTATTTCGAACGCATCGACATCGCCGGCAACGTCAAGACCCGGGACAAGGTGATCCGGCGGGAACTGCGGGTGTATGAACAGGACCTCTTCTCCGCCACCAAACTCAAGGAGAGCATTAAAAATCTGCGGCGCCTGGAGTATTTTGAAGACGTCAACTTCAGCACCACGCCAGGGTCGGCCCCCGACCGCATGAATCTGAAGATCACCGTGAAGGAGCGGCCCACCGGCACCTTCGGGGTCGGCGCCGGTTACAGCACCCAGGACCGCCTGGTGGGCATGGTGGAAGTCAGCCAGAATAACCTGTTCGGCCGCGGCCAGCAGCTCAAGGTCCAGGGGATCATCGGTTCCATTTCCCACCGCTACCGCGCCTCCTTCACCGAACCCTATCTCTTCGACCGCCCCTTGAGCGCCGGTGTCGACGCCTTTAACTGGCAGCGGGACTACGATGAATATACCCGCATCAGCGCCGGTGGGGACTTGCGCCTGAGCCATCCGATGAAGTGGCAATATACCCGCCTCTTTTGGATGTACCGCTACGAATATGTGAAACTCGAAAACCTGGCCCCCAACCCCGCTCAGTCCATCGTCGAGGCGGCCAAGCTGCACAATACCAGCGCCACCTCCGTGACCTTTCGGCGGGACTCCCGGGACTCCCTGTTCGCCCCCACCCACGGTTCGGATAACAGTGCCTCCGTGGAAATGGCCGGCATCGGGGGCGATGTCGCTTTTATGAGGTATATCGCCGAGTCGGGCTGGTACATTCCCATGAAATGGAACCTGGTGGGTGTGCTCCACGGCCGGGTGGGCTATATGCAAAATCTGCCCGACCTGGGTGCGTTGCCCGTTTATGAAAAGTTCTACCTGGGTGGCATTGACACCATCCGCGGCTTTAAATATGCTGATATCAGTCCCCGTGATCCGAGTACCAACGAGCGCATCGGCGGCGACAAGTTTATCCAGTTGAACCAGGAGATCCGTTTCCCGCTCTATAAGAAACTGGGCCTGATGGGCACGGTCTTTTTCGACGCCGGCAACGTTTACGGCCCAGGGATGTCGGAGCCGTTTTTGCGGCCCACGGTGGGCGGCGGCATGCGCTGGTTTTCACCCATGGGTCCCTTGCGGGTTGAATGGGGCTACAATCTAACCCACAAGAACGGTGAGAAAAAGAGCGTCTGGGAATTCACCATGGGCGGCTCGTTCTAGGAGGCAGGCCTTCGGTAAAGCTCCGGGAGCGAGGCCGGGACGCAGAACGGCAGTTTTCAGTTCTTTGTCTGCGGTTTTCGGTTACACTACTAGGTCAGGTAACACCCCCAAAGGGGAATGGGATAAGTCTCGGCAGCACCGACCTCATTTAGGAATAACTTCCGGCGCGAGTCTTTAAACCTCCGCCGGGGATAAATTTAATTGAATCGTCAGGAGGTTTAAATGCTTAAATCAGTTATGGGCGCTTTACTAGCCTTAACCCTGATGTTCGGCCCGATGGCGGCCGTGGCCGCTGAGCTGAAAATCGGGGTAGCCGACCCCGATAACATTCTGGTGAATTCCGCCGAAGGCAAACGGGTCCAGGAGACCATCAAGCGGAAGGCCGAGGAACTCGGCAAGCCTCTGAGTTCCAAACGGCAAGATATTGGTCGGCAAATGGAGGAGTTCCAGAAACAGGCCAGTATGATGAAGGAAGAAGCCAGGAGGACCAAGGGCCAGGAGTTGGAAAAGAAAGCCAAGGATTTCGAACAACAGGCGGCCGACGCCGAAAAGCAGCTCAACCTGTTCAAGCAAGGTCAGCTGGCCCCACTGTCCAAGAAGATGGACGTGGCCCTGGAGCAGGTTGCCAAGGATGAAAAGCTGGACATGATCCTGGACCGGCGCATGGTGTTGTTCCTGAACAATAAAGCCTTGGATGTCAATGACAAAGTGCAAGCCAAATTCGGTCGTTAAATGATGGCATGAAACGCACCCTGGGAGAACTGGCGGCCCTGCTGCAAGGGGAAGTAAAAGGCCCCCCTGACCTGGAACTCGAGGGTATCGCCGCGGTTGCCGACGCCGGCCCCCGGGAAATTACCTTTATCGCCCAAAAGCGCTATGCCCGACTGGTGAGCCACAGCCAGGCCGGGGCCTTCATCGTGGCCCCGGACCTGGCTGACCTGCCCCGGCCCCTGATCATCGTGCCCCACCCCTATCTGGCCTACGCCCGGGTGGCGGCCCTTTTTGCCCCAGCCCCGCGGCGCTGGGCCGGCATCAGCGACCAAGCCTCCCTGGGCCGGGACCTGACGCTGGGCCGGGACGTCTCCATCGCCCCCCTGGTCTTCATCGGCGACCGGGTGCAGCTGGATGACGGAGTTACCGTCATGCCCGGCTGCTATCTGGGTGACGAGGTGCACCTCGGGGCCGGCACCCTGATTTACCCCAACGTCACCATCCTGGAGCGCTGCCAGGTGGGCCGGCGTTGCCTCGATCCACAGCGGCACGGTCATCGGCTCCGACGGCTTCGGCTTTGTCCCCACCCCGGCCGGCCATGAGAAGATCCCCCAACTGGGTACGGTGGTCATCGAAGACGAAGTGGAGATCGGGGCCAACTGCGCCATTGACCGGGGCGCCCTGGGAGAAACCCGTATCGGCCGGGGGGTCAAGATTGACAACCTGGTGCACCTGGCCCACAATGTCACGGTGGGCGAGCACTCCCTGTTGGTGGCTCAGGTGGGGGTGTCCGGCTCCACCAAACTGGGCCGGAGGGTGGTCCTGGCCGGCCAGGTGGGCTTGGTGGGTCACATCGAACTGGGCGACGGGGTCCGGGTGGGGGCCCAATCCGGGGTCACCCGCTCCGTGTCCGCCGGCCAGGATGTCTCCGGCAGCCCGGCCTTTCCCCATAAGCAGTGGCTCCAGAGCATGGGCCATATTCCCAAACTACCGGACCTTTACCGGAGACTGAAACGCTTGGAGCAACAAGTGGCCGAACTGGCCGCCAGGCTGGACAAGGAGCCGGAAACATGAGCCTGCCGCCGCTTCCCCTGAAGCTGGAAGAGATTCAACGCATCCTGCCGCACCGTTTCCCTTTTCTCCTGGTGGACCGGATCATCGCCCTGGAACCGGGCAAGCGCATCGTCGGCCTGAAGAATGTCAGTATCAACGAGCCCTTCTTCCAGGGACACTTTCCCGGACGCCCCATCATGCCCGGGGTGCTCATCGCCGAGTCCCTGGCCCAGGTGGGCGGCATCCTGGCCCTGCTGTCCACCCCGGAGAATATGGGCAATGCCTCCCTTTATCTCATGGGCCTGGACAAGGTGCGTTTCCGGCAGCCGGTGGTGCCGGGCGATCAACTACGGCTGGAGGTGGAAAGTCTGCGGTCCGGCCAAAAGTTCTGGAAGATGCATGGCCGGGCCTTCGTCGGCGAGACCCTGGTGGTGGAGGGAGAGGTGATGGCCGCGGTGGGCAGGGGAGACGACTGAGGATGCCCACGATCCATCCCACCGCCCTGGTGGATCCGGCGGCGCAACTGGCCGACGGGGTCACCGTCGGTCCGTTCAGCATCATTGAGGGCCGGGTCGCCATCGGGCCCGACACCCACATCGGCCCCCACGTGGTGATCCGGGACTTCACTACCATCGGCAGCCGCTGCCGCATCTTTCAGTTTGCGGTTCTCGGGGAGGTGCCCCAGGACCTGAAATTCCAGGGCGAAGAGACCCAGCTGGTCATCGGCGACGACAACACCATCCGGGAATTTGCCACCATGCACCGGGGCACGGCCGGCGGCGGCGGCGTCACCACCGTGGGCCGGGGCAACCTCTTCCTGGCCTACACCCACGTGGCCCACGATTGCCGGGTGGGCAACGGCGTCATCATGTCCAACAACGCCACCCTGGGGGGCCACATCATCCGTGGGCGACCACGCCAACCTGGGAGGCCTGTCGGCGGTGCACCAGTTTTGCCGCATCGGCCGCTACGCCTTCGTGGGCGGCTGCTCCGCGGTGCACCGGGACGTGCCGCCCTACGCCATGGCGGTGGGCAACCGGGCCAAGATCGTCGGCCTCAACCTGGTGGGCCTGAAACGGGCCGGCTTCACCGACTCCTCCCTGCACGGCCTGAAACGGGCCTACGAACTGCTGTTCCTCTCCGACCTCAAGCTGAAAGAGGCCATGGACCAGGTGCACCAGGAAATCCCCGCCAATCCGGAGGTCCAGGACCTCCTGCACTTTATCGAGACCTCGGAACGGGGGCTGCTGCCGGCAGATGTCCGAGAACATCGGCTTAATCGCGGGTAAAGGCCAGTTCCCGCGGCTCTTCGCCCAGGCCGCCCGGGCCCACGGGGCCCGGGTCATCGCCGTGGCGCACCATTATGAGACCGATCCCGCCCTGGCCGACCTGGTGGACGAAATCCACTGGATCTACGTCGGCCAGTTGGGCAAGATGATCCGCATCTTGAAGAGCGCCGGGGTGCAACGCGCCGTGATGGCCGGGGGCATCACCCGGGGCCGCCTCTTCCGGGAGTTCCGCCCGGACCTCCGCGCCCTCGCTCTGGTTCGCCGGGCCGGGGCCGGCCAGGACGACCGCCTCCTCCAGGCGGTGGCCGCCGAATTCGAATCCGTTGGCATCACCATCGCCCCCTCCACCCTCTTCCTGGACGACCTCCTGGCCCCGGCCGGCAAGCTGGGCCAACGCTCCCCCACCCAGGCAGAGCTGCAGGACATCGACTTCGGCTTTAAGATCGCCAAGGAGATCGGCGCCCTCGACATCGGCCAGACCGTGGTGGTGCGCCATCATGTGGTGGTGGCCCTGGAGGCGGTCGAAGGCACCGACGAATGCATCCGCCGGGCTGGCCACCTGGCCGGCCCCGGCACGGTGGTGGTCAAGGTCAGCAAACCCAACCAGGACCTGCGCTTCGACGTCCCCGCCGTCGGCCTGGACACCATCCAGGCCATGACCGAGGCCCAGGCCGCGGTCCTGGCCCTCGAAGCCCACAAGACCCTCACCTTCGACCGCGACCAGATGCTCACCAATGCCAACTGCAACAAAATCGCCGTCTGGGGAGTTTAGAGGCGGTTTTTATCCCAAGTTTCCGCCATCAACCTAAATTGTAGCCGTAGCAATCGTAGCCGCAGGCTTCAGCCTGCGCCGTAGGGGCGGACCTACGTGTCCGCCCTTCGCCTACAAGCCCCGGAAGTTAATGTAGGGTGCGCACTGCGCACCATATTTTTGTTTCTCGTTCCCAAGCTGTGCTTGGGAACGCCTTTTACCCGCCAAGCCGAACTTGGCGAACCAATTCGTTCCCAAGTGCAACTTGGGAACGAGTGAAGACCGCGACCAGATGCTCACCAATGCCAACCGCGCCAAAATCGCGGTTTGGGGAGTTGGATACCTAAGTGTAAGTATCATGAATAGCTAAATAAATTAAGCAGGCTAATCTCCCTAAGCTCCTCCCCCGGCGTCCACTGCTTGTCAGTCAAGGCTTTTTTAGTTATAATAAAAAAACTTTGCTCCGAGACTTGGGGATCCAGCAGATTCTGACCCGCAGACCCAGAGACCTTCCTGTTTCCTGACCCCCGGCAAAAAAAAATTGTCTCTCAGTAGAACGGCGTCTGGAATATTGAGCTGCCGGCTGTCCTGATATCCGCTCCGCCCTTATTGAGGCCTGTCGATAAATCCTCCGGTCCTGCGTCAACTTCGGAGTCCCTTGGGCAGTTACAGATTCTGGATCCCCTCAGGCTGGAGCAGCTAACCAAACCAAAAGAAAGGAGAGCAGTATCTCCATGGCCACTAACACACCTTTAAGGAAGCAAATTTTGGGATAACCCGGGCCTCCCTGGCCCTAATGGTCTTCTTGGTTCTCCTGCCCGGCACTGCCAGAACGGACAGTAACTGGTGGGAGCAGGCCCCGCCCCCCGTGGTGCACGGTAAGGTCATGCCGTCCCACTGGTGGGAAGAGGTCAAGCGTTCCAGCGAGCGCTGTCATGTCAATCCCTTTCTGGCCGCCGCCGTGGCTTGGATCGAAGGCAACGGCTGGGACGGCGACCGGATCGGGCACAGCCCCTACTGGGGTCCCATGGGCCTGAACGAGTGTTGCCCGGTTCCTTATGAGGTGCTGACTGACCCGCTGAGCAATATCCGGGTGGGCGTGGCGGCCCTGCAGGGCCCTTCCCCCCGAACCGTCTTAAAGCGCTACAATGCCACGTGGTTTAAAAACCACTACATCAGGGACGTTATGGCCCTGAAAAGGCAATTGGAGCGGGAGGCCTGGCTGGAAGTTGGTCTCACTGCCGCAGTCAGAGCCAAAGGGGCGACTCAAGGAAACGGCTGAGAATCATCTACGGACAAAAGCCAGTGCCAGGCGGGAGCGCCCTGAATGGCGTGACGAGAAACCTGCTCCTCTGTGGCCCCGCCTTTTTTTAGATCGTTTCCACCTCCCGCGTCTTGCTGCCGCCTTGATGCTCCGGGATTTTTTTCTCGTTCCCACGCTGTACTTAGGAACGCCTTTTACCCGCCAAGCTGAGCTTGGTGAACCAATTCGTTCCCAAGTGCAACTTGGGAACGAGTGAAGACCGCGACCAGATGCTCACCACCGCCAACCGCCACAAAATCGCCGTTTGGGGAGTTTAAAGGCAGTTTCGAGTTTCGAGTTTTTAGTTTTTAGTTTGTGGTCTTCGGCGCAGGTTTTTCTTGGCTACCAGGGGGCTGACTATCTGTTGATACAACTCGAAGAGGAAGGCCAGGCGATCGCGGTCGCCGGAGAATTTCCGCCGGACATAAGCCGCGTCCACCGCGGCATCCAACTTCCGGTGCGCCCTGACTAATTCGGGCGGCATGGTCAGGGGGGCGTAAAGGTCAGCGAGGGAGGACTCAGGGTATTGGGCGCGGGCGTCAAGCACGGCCTGCGCCGCGGCCTCAATGCCCTGTTTTTGCTTATCCGTGGGGTGCTGCGGCCAGGGGAAGTTGTTGTAGACGATCCCTGCAGAATAGCGGTAATCGCTTTTCAAACGTCCGCAGACAGCGCGCGCCCAAGCCATGTGCATAGCGGATGAGAGAACCCCAAAGTGGAAAATTGCGGCATTTTCGACGGTGTAAAGTAGGTTGCTTGCGATTACGGAAGTAGACAAAAAACCAATAGGAATATAATTACGGTTTTCTGAGGAAACTTCCGGTACAGCAAGATAATTGTTGGAGGGCTGGCGCACTTCGGAAAACACTGCCGGGGTAGCTGCCAGTTCACGAGTTGGTGCTTTGGCGCTGGCCAATCGAAATTGACGCACCCTCTCAATTCTGGAAAGTATGTTGGGCATCCTGCGTAACACATCAGGCTGGCAGCCAACTAACCACAGGCAATATCGCTGCTTGTTATTAATGAGTTCTTCGGAACCAATGTACGTTCGAATAAAGGGTGCAGCCTCAGGTTCAACGGAAAGAAATGTGTCTTTTTCCTCTGGTGATAGTATTAAATAGCCACCGTCTGCCGGTTTGCTCCCATAGCGCATGGTTGGTATAGAACAAATCGGTTCGCTATGTCTGAAAATGACGATATCCGCAGCGTCAACCAGATAAGGGTTAATGTTCTTCGCCTTGATTTCGTGTGACTCTGATTGCAGAGTTTCGTAGTCAAAAATTCTTTTGTCCGCCGTGTCGTGCAGGGCAAAGCCGATGATGACGCAATGGACGGCGGCCTTACCTCGGGCCTCGCTGGACCATTGAAAGGTGCGGTGGGCGAAGTGGATTTTGACGCCACGCCGAAGTAAGTCGGTCCACAAAACGCTGACCTGTTCGCCCTGGGTGATGGAATTGGTGGAGACGAACGCTGCTTTTATTTCTGGGTTATCCGCCATATAATCCGCCGCCTTCCGATACCAGGCGGCGACAAAATCCAGCACTCCCGCGCCTTTCACATTGGCAAATACGCTCTCCATATCCGATTTTTGTTCTTCACTCTGATACTGTTTCCCCCCAAACGGCGGATTTCCCAGGATGTAACTTAATTCCTGGGGCGGGATGATCTCGCGCCAGTCGCGTTGCAGGGCGTTGGCGTGGACGATGGTGGCCGACTTCGTAAGGGGTAGGCGGGCGTAATAAAAACCGAAGGCCTCGCCCACTTGAAGGTTCATCTGGTGGTCCATCAGCCACAGGGCGGTCTGGGCGATCTGGGCGGGAAATTCCTCCATTTCGATGCCGTAAAACTGATCGACGTTGCACAGGATATTCAACTCCGCCATGGATTTGAGCCGCCGGTCCGGATGGAGGGCGAGCAGGACTTCCAGTTCCAGGCGGCGTAATTCGCGGTAGGCGATGACCAGGAAATTGCCGCAGCCGCAGGCCGGATCAAGGAATTTCAGGTGTGCCAGGCGCTGGTGAAACTCGTCGAGTTGTTTCCGGTGATATTTAAGCCGGTGGAATTCGGCCCACAGTTCGTCCAGAAACAGCGGTCCGATCAGCTTGAGGATGTTCTTTTCGGTGGTGTAGTGCGCCCCGAGATGGCGACGCTGTATTGGGTCCATGACGGACTGAAACAGCGCCCCGAAGATGGCCGGAGAAATCCGGCTCCAGTCCAGGGCGCAACAGTCGAGCAGCATCTCCCGCATGGTGCGGTCGAAAGCTGCGGTGTGCAGGCGTTCGGCAAAGAGATTGCCATCGACATATTGGAAAGCGGTCAACTGCTCATCGAGCGTCTTTTGGCGCTGATCAGGTGGAGTATCCAAAACCTCGAACAAAATATTCAGCCATTGCCCCAAATCCTGGCCGTCAGCCGCGGTCTTCTGTTCGATCAGGTCCTGGAATTGGCGGCGTTCGAAAATGGTCGTGTCTTCGGCGAATAGACAGAAGAGCAGGCGGACCAGGTAAACTTCCAATTCATGGCCGTAATAGCCGATGTCCTTGAGGCGGTCGTGCAACTGCCCCATGCGTTCGGCGGCCTCGCGGTTGACCGGGTCCTGCTCTTGATATGATGTCGCTTGATAACCTGTGATGAAACCGAATAGGTGAATAAACTTGTATAAATCTTTTAGTTGGAATTCGTGTTGAGTGCGTTCCTCCAAGTCATAGAGGCGGAAGCGGGCGAAATCGGAGACCAGGATGCGACACGGCACATCCCTTTCTTTGATGCCAGGAAAATATTCCTTCGCCTGCTGAAAAGCGCGGTCCAAATCTTTACCGCGCGATTTATGTTCAACCAGCAGGATGCCTTTCCACAGCAGGTCAATAAAACCGCCGTGTCCATCGGATTTTTTAACCGGCTCTTCGAAGGTGGCGACGCGCCGTCGGGAAATGCCAAAGACTTTAAAAAAGTCATTCCAAAAGGATTGGGCTTCCGCCTCTTCCGAAGTTGCCTCGGCCCATTCGCGGGAAAATTCGAGGGCGCGGGATTTAATTTCGTTCCAGGATAACGGTGGCATGGTCTTCAAGTTAGCAGAGTATGCATTACACGTCCAGCAGACATTTTTTCTCGTTTCCACGCGTCAAGCTTCTCTATCGTGCTGGCCATTTTCTCCCCCTGGGTTACCCTTTCTCCAGTGTAAACTCAACCGCTCCACCCCCGAACCACCCGGCCGCCCCGCGGCACCGAAGCGGTACAGCAGCGGCGCGGCGGCGGTGCCGGACCGCTCCGTCAGCGGCCGCGCCGCGGACTAAAATGAGCCAAATAAGATACTTATGCGCACCCCCTTGCGGAATTTTCTCCAGCGCCGGCACAGGCTGGCCTCGATTCTGTCCTATGTTCGCCAGACAAATCGCGCCAATCCGGCCGATCCACCCATAAAACCAAGTAATATTAACTATTTGACTGATGCACCAATTTTCTTGCCCTAAGTTGAACCTGGCATTGCCTTTTTCGCCGTCCAGCCGAGCCCGGACAATTTTTTAGGTCTTAAGATACTTGAGACGATGGAATAACTATCTCCCCAATTCCCTGAAATTACGCTATCATATTCTGGTTTTGAACTGAAAACTGACAACTGACAACTGCTTTTTAAGGAGCCGACCATGGTAAGCAATTACGAGATTCTCTTCCGGTTGTTCCTGGCCGCGCTTCTGGGCGCAGTGGTGGGGCTCGAAAGGGAGGTGCACGGCCGGCCGGCGGGCATCCGGACCTATCTGCTCCTGTGCATGGGCTCGGCCCTGATCATGGTGGTCTCGGAATTGCTCTTCTTCAAATATGAGGCCAAGGGGGTGGGGGATATCCTGCGGGCCGATCCGGGGCGCATTGCGGCCCAGGCCATCACCGGCATCGGCTTTTTGGGGGCCGGGGTCATCCTGCGCTATAAAGACACCATCCGCGGCCTGACCACCGCGGCCGCCATTTGGGTGGCCTGCGCCGTCGGCCTGGCCATCGGCGCCGGGTTCTATCTCTTCGGGGGCGCGGTGACCGGCCTCACCCTGGTGTCCCTGGTGGGGCTCAAGGCCTTTGAGGAGCGGCTGAAAAAAGACTGGTATAAGGAGATGACCGTAGTAGCCAGAGACGAAGCCGGGCAACTCAACCGCATTCAGGAGATCATTACCAGGAATGAATTTGAGATCGTCAACTTCGGTTTGAAAAAAGACTTGGAGCGGCAGGAGGTCCGGGCCAGTTTCCTCCTGCGGGTGCGGTCCGTTCGTCCCAGTCGGCAGGTTTTGCAGGAGGTCTTCGCGGTTGACGGGGTGAAAAGCGTGGATTTGGACTTTTAAGCGCTACCTGCCTGGCCGCTTTGGGGCCGCCCCCGGGAAATGACCCCCGGGGCGATCGGAGCACCGTCCCTACACGTAAGACCTTTACGGCGGCGGGGTGATCCACTCCGCCGCCAGCGTGGTTTTGGCCTGCAAGGTGGGGGTGCCGGAGGCGCCGCCGCCCCCGAACAGTGGCAGCACACTGGGCAGCAGCAGCATCCCCACCGGGATGTTCTTGATCTCCACCCACAACTGCGCCGGGGTAACGGTCGCATCCCATTGATAGTTGAAGTTGCTGCCCGAGGTCAAGACGATCCGGCTGCCGCCGGCGTCCTGCAGGTGGTATCGGTCCAGTTGGTCCTGGACGATCTGCCTGACTTGAGCGGCGCTTTGGGCCGCAGACCCGTCGGCGGCGGCCCGGGAGGCCACCCTGGCCCCCTCGCCGGCGGCGTTGGTCAGGGATCTGTTTTTCCCAGTAAAGGGTGCCCAGGTCGACAATGCCGGCCAACACCAGCAGCAGCAGAGGAAGGACCAGGGCAAATTCCACCAAAGCGTTACCCGTTTCGCCCCAGCCTCCGCCCACCCGAGCAAATTTCGCTCTAGCCATGATCCGACCTATCCAGGCGGCCACTTTAGCGGTTCGGAGGCCCGCGGCCTCTCGCGCCGCGGCAACCGGCCTGTTACTATATTCGGCTCTTTGACTGGAAGGCTTTAATCCGGCGGCGGTTCAGGCGGGTGGCTGACGGTATTCCTCGAAGACCCTGGCGGGGTATTCCTTGGCCAAACGGACGGTCAGGCGGTAGTGCAGGTCCCAGGCCTCTTCTTGGGAGTGGTTCTCCACCGTCAGGTCGGGCCTGGACCAGTGCCGGGGCGTGTAAAAGAAGCCGGCCTCAAACACCGCAGTTTCGAAGCGGCTCTCTTCCTTCTTGATGGTGGAAATCACAAACCGCCGGCGGGTGGGCAGGTTCTTGACTTTATTGAACAAACCCTTGGCGGCTCTCATAACTCCCGCCTCAAGATTCCTCTTCCTTTTGCTTGGACCTTTTTTTGCTCAACTTTTTCTTGGGAGGGCAGCCGGCGGAGCCGATCGCCTTGCTCCGTCTGGACTTCCGGGTCGCGACCGTGGCGGTGTGGCCCTTGCCGAAATAGAGCTTCTCTTCCGCCGGCGGCAGCTTGGCGATGGGGGCGCCTTCCAATTCAAAGCCCTTCTCGATGAGGGGCCGTAAGTCGGCCCATTTCTTCGTACTCCCCATCATGGCGACGATGACGGCCTTGTCGTCCTTTTGAAACATGCCGACGTAGGTGGTTTTGGAGGCCCGGGTATAGCCGGTCTTGCCCGCCACCGCCAGGGGGGTGGTAAACAGGAAGCGGTTATGATTGCGCAGTTCCTTGTCCCCCTTGATGGTGTAGTACTTGGTCTCCATAATCTTGGCCAGTTCCGGGTTTTCCATGGCCTTCTTGAACATCAGGGCCAGGTCCTGGGCGGTGGAGAACTGGTTGTCCGCCGGCAGGCCGTTGGCCGTGGCCAGGGTGGTGCGGTAGGCCCCCCATTGCCGGACCTCCCGGGTCAACTGTTGGGCAAAGGCCTCTTCGCTGCCGCTCACCTTCTCGCCCAGGGCCCGGGCCGCGTCATTGGCCGAAGAGAGCAGCAGGGCATAGAGCAGGTCCCGCACCGTGTAGGTCTCCCCGGCCTTGATGCCGACCTTGGAGGCCGGGGCGGAGGCGGCGTAGGCGCTCACCGGCACGGTGTCGTCCATCTTCAGGTGCTCCATCACCGACAAGGCGGTCATGACCTTCATGGTACTGGCGGGAGGGATAAAAAGCTGGGGGTTAAGGGAGAGTAAAATCTGGCCGGTCTTGGCATCCATCAGAACGAACGATTTGGCCGAAACCTGAAAACCCTCTTCATCCTGAGCGCCGGCCGGCGCCACCGCCAACCACAAAACCGCCAGTAACCCGAAAAACACCAATGCCAATTTGTTGCCTTGTTTCATGAGCCCTCTGCTTGCCGTGATTAGCCCGGTGAACCAGGAGACCTGCGTCCACCGGCTGTATTATGATACGAAAAAAATTGCGGCTTGGCAAATGAGAATGGCGCTTCCGAGCCTTTCTCCGGCAATTCGTGAAAAAAAAGGCGGGGCTTGGCCGCCCGGTTGACTCCCCGGGGCCCTGGTGAACGGTTCGACTCAAAACTGGATGCCGGGTCGAGCTATCTCCGCGCCCTGGAGCGCTTCAACCGAATTTTTCCAACTCTTTGAGGTACTCCGCCGGTGGGAGGAATCCGGCGATGCGGTGCAGTTCCTTCCCCTCAGGCGAAAAAATGATGGTGGTGGGCGCCCCGGTAACGTTGAACTGTTTCACCAGGTCCATGTGCTGGCGCCCTTCCAGGCGCACCGGAATGAAGCGGGCGTTCAGCGCCGCGGCCACCCCCTGGTCGGCGTGGGTCTCCCGGTGCAGCCGCATGCAGTGGGGGCAGCCTTCCATATAGAGTTCCAACACCAGAGGCCGGTTTGCCTTTTTGGCTTCTTCCAGGGCCGCGTTCCAACTGTCGCGCCAATAGACCACTGCTTCCGTCATGATGTTCTCCTTTAAGACGACGATGACCTTAAAGATAAGATGCTCCTTGCCTGAGGCAAGGCAGGCAGCCTCGGGGTCGCCGTTTTTCCCGGTATCATCTGTTCTTTTTGTAGCTTCGTGATATTATGTCAAGATTGCAAGCTTGAGCCTTGCCGAGATCAAGAGAAATTCGATCACCCCGTCGTCACCCTGGCGCTATCATGGGAATTCCGGCCTTCCTAGTGCTCCTGCTCCTGATCGCCGCCTGGGGTTACCAGTTCCTGGCCCTGGTATCCCTGTGGCGTTTCTTCGCCTCAGCCGGCGCCCCGCCTCCGGCCACGGCAGGGCCGGGCATCACCGTCTTCAAGCCCTTGAAGGGCCTGGAGGCCAACACCCGGGAGTGCCTGGAGAGTTTTTTGTCCCAGGCTTATCAGCCCTATCAGGTAATTTTCGGCGTCCGCGATCCCGGGGACCCCGTGGTGGCCCTGCTCCGGGAACTCCAGCAGACGCATCCGGGCCTGGAAAGCGACCTCGTCTTTTGCCCCGAGAGCCTGGGGCTGAACCCCAAGATCAGCAGTCTGCGCCAGATGGAGGCGCGGGCCGGCTACGACCTTCTAGTCATTGCCGACGCCGACGTCAAGGTGGGGCCGGACTTCCTCTCCCGGGTGGCTGCGGCCTTGCAGGAACCGGGGATGGGCCTGGTGAGCTGTCCCTATCGTTTCGGCCCGGCCCCTACCCTGGGAGCCAAACTGGAGGCCCTGACCATTGCCGCGGATTTCATCCCCTCGGTGGCCACGGCCCACTACGTGGAGGGCATCCGCTTCGCCCTGGGGGCCACCATGGCCCTGAACCGCCAAGCCTTGCAGACCATCGGCGGCTTTGCCCCCCTGGCCGACTTTCTGGCGGACGACTACCAGTTGGGCTGGCGGGTGGCCGAGGCCGGGTTGGGGGTGAAGATTCTCCCTTATGTGGTGGAGACTCAAAATCCGGACCTGAGCCTGCAGGATTATCTGCTGCACCAGCTGCGTTGGGCCCGCACTTACCGAGTCTGCCGCCCCAAGGGCTTCCTGGCCTACGGCATTACCCACGCCCTGGCCTACAGCCTGCTCCTGGTCTGGGCCACCGGCGCGGCTCCCTGGGCCCTGGGCTGGGCCGCGGCGACCCTGACCCTGCGCTGGACCCTGGCCGGCCTGTCGGAGTGGACCTGCCTCCGGGGCCACCTGGCCAGGAACGATTTTTGGCTGCTGCCCCTGAAAGACCTGCTGGCCTTCGCCTTGTGGGCCCTGAGCTTCCTGGGCAATCGGGTCACCTGGGGCGGAAAGACTTACCGGGTGACACCGGCAGGAAAGTTAGTGGCAATATAAAAGTTATTAAGGATTATGCATGGATATCAAAGTCTTGGAACAATTGCTCTCCGAAGTTAAAGACGGGCAATTGTCCGTCGATCAGGCGGTGGAGCGCCTCCGGACCTTGCCCTTCGAAGACCTGGGTTTCGCCCGGGTGGATCACCATCGGCAGCTGCGCCAGGGCTTCCCGGAGGTGGTCTTCGCCGAGGGCAAGAGCCTGGAGCAGATCCGCGGGATTTTACAGGCCCTGACGCGCCGGTCCGACCATGTCCTGGTGACCCGCCTGGATGGAGAAAAAGCCGCGGTGCTGCTGGCCGAATTCGACCAGGCCCATTACCACCCCGATTCCCGGGTGCTGACCCTCAGCCGGGGTAAAGTTCCCGACCGGGGTCGGGGCGTGATCGTGGTGCTCTCCGCCGGCACCTCCGACATCCCGGTGGCCGAAGAGGCGCTGCTCACGGCCCGCATCATGGGACACCGGGCCGAGCCGGTCTATGACGTGGGAGTGGCCGGCCTGCACCGGCTGCTGGCCCACCGGGAGCTGTTGGCCCAGGCCACCGTCTTCGTGGTGGTGGCGGGCATGGAAGGCGCCCTGCCCAGCGTGGTGGGCGGTCTGGTGGACCGGCCGGTGATCGCCGTGCCCACCTCTGTGGGCTACGGGGCCTCCTTCGGCGGCCTGGCGGCCCTGCTGGCCATGCTCAACTCCTGCGCCACCGGGGTGGCGGTGGTCAACATCGACAACGGCTTCGGCGCCGGCTTTCTGGCGGCGTTGATTAATCGAAAGGATTGAATTAGTTAAGCATGTACCGCCGGCGGCTGAGATGAACCGCCAGGGCCGGTTCTACCTAATCGGTTGCCTGAGAACCTCGGCCGGGCCGCTGATGACTTTTCTCATTGAAACAGCTATATTCTAGATTACAATAAAAACTGACCTCCCTGCCGAAACACGGGGGGTTTTCTTTGAGAATGGCTATCCCTGGGCAGCTTGCTGCTGTTGGCCAAGGATTGGCGACGGCAGGCTTTCCGCGTTGTTCTGTGTCTTGAGTGAGCTAAATTCAACTGCCCTTGGGTGCGCCAGGAGATGCCCGCTTCCATGAGAATTTTGCTGGTTCAGCCCACAACTAAATATCCGAACCGGAAGGTGCTGCGCAGCCGCACCCGTTGGCTTCCGGGAATCACCCTGCCTTATCTGGCCGGGCTGACGCCCCGCGGCATCCAGGTGGACCTGGCGGATGACCGCCTCGTGGACCTCCCCTATCACCGGCAGTATGATTTGGTGGGGATCACTACCACCTGCGCCACGGCCGAGCGCGCCTATGAAATCGCCGCCGAGTACCAAAGGCGGGGCGTGCCGGTGGTCATGGGCGGCTTCCACGTCACCCTGCACCCCGAAGAGGCCATGGAGCACTGTGACGCCGTGGTGGTGGGCGAGGCGGAATCCGTCTGGGAGCAGGTCCTGGAGGACGCCCGGGTCAAACGCCTGCAGAGGCGCTACCAGGCTGCGGATTTTCACGACCTGGTCGGGCTGCCCCGGCCCCGCCTCGAGTTGCTGGATTACCGGCGCTACCGGGTCAAGATCATCCCCACCCAGACCAGCCGGGGCTGTCCGTACCACTGCGCCTTCTGCGAGGTGCCCATCGTCTATGGCCACACCTATCGCCGCCGGCCCATTGCTGAGGTGATCGAGGAAATCCAGGCCAACGTGCGGATCACCGGCCTCAAAAACATCTATTTCATCGACGACAACCTCACCGGCCACCGGGAATACGCCAAGGAACTGTTCCGGGCCCTGATGCCCCTGAAGCTCCACTGGAGCTGCCTGTGGACCATCAACACCTCCCGGGACGAGGACCTGCTGGACCTGGCCAAACGCTCCGGCTGCAGCCACGTCAACATCGGCATCGAAAACGTCTGCTCCGAGTCGATCTCCTCCATTGACAAGGTGCAGAACCCGGTGGCGGAATACGGCTGGCTCCTGGGCCAGTTGCGGAAAAAGGGGATCTTTTATTCCTTGAACTTCATGTTCGGGCTGGACGGCGACCACCAGGAGCTTTTCGACGAGACCCTGGACTTTCTGGAGAAGGTCAAGGCGCCCATGGCCTTCTTCAACGTGGCCACCCCGCGCCGGGGCACCCCCATGTGGGACCAGCTCAATAAGGAAGGCCGGGTGCATAACCCCGACGCCGAAAAGTACCTGGGGATGGTCTGCAACTTCTTCCCCAAGCACATGACCCCGGATGAGTGCGAAGCCGGCGTCTGGCGCTGCTTTCAGAAATTTTACTCCTTCCGCTCCATCTGCCGCCGCTTGCTGATGCCGCCCACCGGATACATCTTCCAGGGGCTGCCCAGCAACCTCTTTTTCCACTGGTCGGCCATGCGGAAGATCGACCCGGTGGACTTTTATTGAGCCAGCAGGGGAAAGGCGCTCTTCAGGCCCTGGATGATGAACTGCATCGCCAGGGCGGTCAGGATCAGCCCCATGATGCGAGTCAGCAGGCGCAGGCTGCTTTCCTTGATCAGGGCCAGGATTCGGTCGGCAAAAATGAAGCAGAGATAGGCGACCACTAGGACAAGCACCGCCGCCGCCAGGATGGAGAGGCTTTCCGCCGGGGTTCCGGCCCGGCTGGTGAGGACCATGACGGTGGTGATGGAGCCGGGGCCGGCCATGAGCGGTATGGCCAGGGGCACCAGGGCGATGTCCCCATATTCTTCGGCCTTGAGGCTGGAAGAGGTGTCCAGGCGGTTAAAGTGGCCCCGCCCCTGGAGCATGTCCATGGAGATGCGAAAGAGGATGCAGCCGCCGGCGATCTGAAAGGCCGCCAGGCTGATGCCGAAAAAGGCGATGATAAACCGGCCCGCCAGGGTAAAAACGGCCAGAATGAGACAGGAATAGGCGCAGGCCCTGCCGGCCACCTTCCGGGTGTCGGCGGCAGGAGTCCCGGCGGTCAGGGCCAGATAAGGAAAGATATTGCCCAGCGGGTCGAGAATCACCAACAGAGAAACCAGGCTGGTGATAAACACCGACCAGATGGGCAGGAAGTCGTGCACCATGGCGCTGGGTTACCTCAAGAGAAGGGTGGGTTATGGCCAATTATCAGGTGAATAAGACCTATCAGGAAATTAATGACAAAATCAGGAAAGGTCAAGCGGTCGTGGTCACCGCCGAGGAGATGATCGATATCGTGCGCACCAAGGGCGAGACGGCCGCGGCCCGCACCGTGGACGTAGTCACCACCGGCACCTTCTCTCCCATGTGCTCTTCCGGGGCCTTCCTCAATTTCGGCCACAGCAAGCCGCCCATCAAGGCCTCGAAGGTCTGGATCAACAATGTGCGGGCCTATGCCGGGCTGGCCGCGGTGGACGTCTATATCGGCGCCACCGAGCCCACGGTCGATGATCCTCTGAATAAGGTCTACCCGGGCGAATTCAAATATGGCGGCGGTCACGTCATCCAGGATCTGGTGGCGGGCAAGGCCGTGCACCTGGAGGCCGAGGCTTACGGCACCGACTGTTACCCCAACAAGCGCCTGGATCGGGACATCACCCTGAAGCAGATGACCAACGCCGTGCTCTGCAATCCCCGCAATTGCTACCAGAACTACAACGTGGCGGTTAATCTGTCCAAGCGCACCATTTACACCTACATGGGGCCGCTCCGGCCCAAGGCGGGCAACGCCAATTTCTGCACCGCCGGCGCCCTGAGCCCCCTGTTCAACGACCCGTATTACCGCACCATCGGCATCGGCACCCGCATCTTCCTGGGAGGCGGGGTGGGCTACGTCGTCTTTCCCGGCACCCAGCACAACCCCGGCAAGCCGCGCTCCGAACACGGCGTGCCCCTGGGGCCGGCCGGCACCCTGTTCCTCATGGGCGATTTGAAAAAGATGACTTCCCGCTACCTGGTGGGGGTGAGCCTCCTGGGCTACGGTTGCTCTCTCAGCGTGGGGGCGGGGATTCCCATCCCCATGTTGAATGAGGAGATCGCCCACTTTTGCGGGCTATCCGACGCAGAGCTCCTGGCCCCCATCGTGGACTACGGCAGCGATTACCCCGCCGGCACCGGCCGCGTCCTGGGGCAGGTGAGCTACGCCCAATTGAAACAGGGCCACCTTATCCTGGAGGGCGTCGAAGTGCCCACCGTGCCTCTGTCCAGCATGGTGCGGGCTCGGGAGATCGCCCACCTCTTGAAAGACTGGATCACCGCCGGCCAGTTCCTGCTGGGCGAACCGGTGGAACTCCTGCCCGGCAGCGACCAGATCCACTGCGTCCCCACCGCCAGCCGGGATAGTTGAGTTTCGAGTTTCAAGTTTCGAGTTTTGAGTTTTTAGATGGTAGGGCGGGCCTCCGTGGCCCGCCTTTCCTTTCCGGCCCGGTTCTGCCTGGAAACCCGCGAAAAAATGAAGAGTCGAAATATGTTATAATCAGGGCACGGTTTACCGTGCCCTTGGCATTTTGGGGAATTGCTGGAATGACTGAGCTAATGAAGCACCTGACAGAAAATCTTCGCCGACACCGCCGGGCCGCGCTGCTCTTCTCCGGCGGCCTGGACTCCAGCCTGCTGCTGGCCGCGGCGGCCCAGGCCCTGGGACCCGGTCTCTGCGCCATTACCCTGGTCGGCCCCCATATCGTCCCCGGGGAACTGGCCGCGGCCTGGAGCCTGGCCCGGCGTCTCGGGGTCAAGCACCTGGTGCGGTCCTTTGACCCCCTGGCCCTCCCCGATTTTCAAAGAAATAGCCGTAGGCGCTGTTATGCCTGCAAACGGGCCGTCATTGCCCAGGCCTGGCAGGTGGCCCGGGAAAGGGGCGCCGAGGTTCTGTGGGACGGCACCAACCTGGACGACCTGGGGGATTTCCGCCCCGGCCTGCAGGCGGCCCGCGAACTGGGAGTGGCCAGCCCCTTGCTGGCCGCGGGGCTCGATAAGGCGGCCATCCGGTCCCTGAGTCGGGCCCTAAACCTTCCCATCAAGCCGGCCCAGAGTTGCCTGGCCACCCGTTTTTCTTACGGCGCCACCTTGACCCAAGAGGCCCTGGGCCGGGTAGGGCAGGGGGAGGCCTGGCTCAGACGCCGGGGCTTCTCCCACGTGCGCCTGCGGGTGCCGGAGGCCGCCGCCGCCCGCCTGGAACTGGCCCCGGAGGAGTGGCCGGCCTTCCTGGCCCCCCGGGTGCGGCGGGCATACACGGCGCACCTGCGCCAATTGGGTTTTGACCGCTTCTCCCTGGATTTGCCCAAATAATAATAGCACAGGATTCCAGCCTGTGCCGGTGGCCGATAGAACCAAATCCCCCTAAATCCCCCTTTTCCAAAGGGGGACTTTTTGAAACCCCCCTTTGAAAAAGGGGGGTAGGGGGGATTTTGATTCTCAGGCAGTATTACCGGGCACACCAAGCGTTGCCCCTGCGTCAAAATCAACAACCATGCCGAGAAAAATCAAAGCCTTAGGTCTCCTGTCTGGGGGGCTGGACAGTATGCTGGCCGGGGCGGTCCTGCGCGCCCAGGGCATTGCCGTCACCTTTATCTGTTTCGTCACCCCCTTTTACGGGGCGGTGAAGGCCCGGGAGGCCGCGGCCCATCTCGGCCTGCCCCTGCAAGAAGTCGATCTCACTGAAAAATTCGAGCCTCTGCTCTATGCGCCGCCCCACGGCTTCGGCAAGGGGCACAACCCCTGCATCGACTGCCACGCCCTGATGATCCGGGAGGCCGGGGCGGTGATGGCGGTCGAAGGCTTCGACTTCGTCTTCACCGGCGAGGTCCTGGGGCAGCGGCCCATGAGCCAGAACCGCAACTCGCTGCATGTGGTGGCCAAGGCCTCGGGCCTGGGCGACCTGCTGCTGAGGCCCCTGAGCGCCCAAATGCTCAAGACCACCCGGCCGGAACTCGAGGGCTGGGTGGACCGGGAGCGCCTCCTGAACCTCAGCGGCCGGGGGCGCCAGCGCCAGATCGCCCTGGCGGCGGAGTACGGCATCACCCGCTATCCCGCCCCCGCCGGCGGCTGCCTGCTGACTGACCCGGGGTACGCCCTCCGGATCAAGGAGCTTCTGCGGCAGCCGGAACGGCCCGGCCGCCGGGACCTGGAGTTGCTGAAATGGGGCCGGCACTTCCGCCTGCCCGGCGGCGCCAAGGCCGCGGTGGGCCGCACCCAGCGGGAGAACGAGGCCCTCGCCGGCCTGATCGCGCCGGGAGACCACTGCTTGCAGGTGGAGGATTACCCCGGCCCCCTTGTCCTAGTAATCGGGGCAGTCTCGGATGCTGACTTGCAGGAGGCCGCTGGCCTGGCCGCAGCTTACAGCGACGCGCCTTCAGGTGCGGCGGCGCAGGTGAGCCTGGAAAGTGGCGGGTTCCTTCGGGTTCTCTATCTGGAGGCCCCGCCCAAGGAGCGGTTTAAGGACTGGCTTATTTAACGTAGGACCGGCTCGCGAGCCGCCTCTACATTTTTTATCTTTGGTAGCCGCAGGCTTTAGCCTGCGTCTTTATAAGCGAGACGCCTTCTCTACCGCCCCTTTAGCCCACTCCCCTAATATTCTTTCAACCTGCTCCCAACGCCTCGCACAGGCGCGGCACCAGGTGGTCGAAGTCGCCGTTGGACATGACCAGCACCAGGTCGCCGGGCCGGAGCCGCGGCAGCAATCCCGCCAGGAGCTGATCGGTGTCGGGAAAGTAGGCGGCTGGCTTTCCCTGGCGCTCCAGGTCCGCCACCAGTTGCTGCGAGGAAAACTGGTCCTCCGGCTCCACCTTCCACAAATCCGGCGGCTCCCGCACCAAGATGAGGTCGGCGTCCTGGAAGGCCTGCGCGTAGTGCTCCTGAAAGATGCGGCGCCTGGAGGTGTTGGTGCGGGGCTCGAAGACCGCCACCAGGCGGCGGCCCGGGTAGCCCTGGCGCACCGCGTCCAGGGTCACGGCCACCGCAGTGGGATGGTGGGCAAAATCCTGCAGGACCAGCACCCCCCGAAATTCCCCGGCCATCTCCTGGCGCTTGTGAATCCCCTGGAAGCCGGCCAGGGCCGTTTTCAGCGGCCCGGGCTCGGCCCCCACCTCCGCCAAAGCCGCCAGGGCGGCCAGGGCGTTCCAGACATTATGCCGGCCGATCATCGGCAGGAAAAAGTCGCCCCACGGCTTCCCGTCCCGCCGGGCGCTGAACTGCATGCCGCCGGCGGCTGGAGCTATATTCACCGCCTGCCACTGGCAATTGGGACCCTGGCCGTAAAACGAGACCGGCGCCCCGTTGCGCCCGCAGACCTGGCGCACCAGGGCCGCATCTCCCCAGGCCAGGACCCGGCCGTCCGGCGCGACCGTTTCCAAGTAAGCCTCAAAGGCCCGGATGACCTGGTCCAGGTCGGTATAAATGTCGGCGTGGTCGAATTCGATGGAGGTGAGCACCGCCACTCGGGGCCGGAAGTGCACGAACTTGGGGCGCTTGTCGAAAAAGGCGGTGTCGTATTCGTCCCCCTCCAGGACCACGTAGGGGCCGCGGCCCACCCGGTAGTTGGCCCGGAAATTCCGGGCGATCCCGCCCACCATGAAGCCGGGGTCCAGCCCTGTGGCGTAGAGCAGCCAGGCAACCAGCGCCGTGGTGGTGGTCTTGCCGTGGGTGCCGGCCACCACCAGGCTCCGGCGCTCGCCCACCAGGAAGCGGTTCAGCGCTTCCGGCATAGACAGGCGCGGGACGTCGCCGGCCAACAGGGCTTGGGCCTCGGGATTGTCCCGGCGAATGACGTTGCCCACCACCGCCAGGTCCGGCCGGGGATTCAGGTTGGCCGCGGCGTAACCGTTTTGCACCCGGATGCCCAAACCCTTTAAGAAGGTGCTCATAGGCGGGTAGGCGTGCTCGTCGGAGCCGCTGACCCGGTAGCCCTGTTCTTGAAGAATCCCGGCCAGCGCCGCCATGCCGGTGCCGCAGATGCCGAGCAGATGGATATGTTGCGCGGAATTGGAGTTCATCAGTGGGAGGTCTTGTCCTTATCGGTAGCCGCAGGCTTCTGCCTGGGTTAATCCTTATTTGGTTTTCTCGACTTCGTGTTGGCGCTGCAAATCGGCTATCGCGCCGGCCCATTTCTCTCTGATTTCGCCGTCAGACAGAGGCGAAAGGGCATAACCCAGGGCATCAGGTTTTTCATACCAAGCCTCCAAACCATTCGGTTCGCCTTCCCTGAAACCTAGAGGCCGCAATTCGGTTTCAAAAGTGGCTTCTTCCCCCGGATGCGCTCTTTTATAGCGCGTTTCAACCACAGCAATACAGATTATCGGGGTAATCCGAGTTTTATCTTCTTCCGGGAAATAATGTAATTCCCACATGGGCACCGTGGGAGCAAAGGCGTTAATTATTCTCATTGTTTTGGCCACCTGTCACCTTTGGACATTTTTACTCTCCTGCAATGGAGAGTTTAATGTCTCCGCAATTGCACTAATTCCGAAACCCTTTACCAAACCCCAAGGCCAGCGAGGCCGCCTCGTGAAACTGCGGCCGGAAGGCCTGAATCTTCGCCTTGTCGTCCCGGCCCAGGTGCACCCGGTTGGTGAGTAAGACTACCATCTGCCCCAGCTCCAGGTCCAGCCAAAAAGAGGTGCCGGTGAAGCCCAGATGGCCGACGCTTCGGGGCGAAAAGTAGCGCCCCGCCGAGCCTTGGGCGGCCTCAGGGCTGGGGACGTCGAACCCCAAGGCCCGGGTTTCCGGGGCCACCGGGGTCAAAAACCGGCGCACCGCAGCCGGGGAGCAGGGCAGCCCGGCTTCCCCGTGATAGGCGCGGTACAGGGCGGCCACCAGCGACCAGACCTCGTGGCCCCGGCCGAAGAGCCCGGCGTGCCCGGCCACGCCCCCGGCCGCCCAGGCGTTTTCGTCGTGCACCTCGCCGCAGACGTGGCGCCCCGGAATCAGTCCCGGCTCGGTGCAGGCATAGCTCAGGGTGTCACCGCCGGGCTGTCTTAACGGAGTGAAACCCAGGGTGTTCAACCCCAGGGGCCGGTAGATTCGCTCCCGGCAAAACCGCTCCAGCCCCAGGCCCGAGACCGCCTCCACCACCGCCTGCAGCAGCATGAAGCCCAGGTCGCTGTATAGGGTGGCGGTATCCGGCGGCTGGGCCAGAGGTGCGGCCGCGGCCAGGCGCGGCAGGAGGCTCACCCTGGCCTCAGGAGGAGCTTTCAGGACTTCCCGATAAAACGGCTCCCAGGCCGGCAGTCCGGCCCGGTGGGCCAAGAGCTGGGCCAGGGTCAGGGACCGCTTGTCCGGCGGCAGCCAGGCGACGGGCAGCAATTCCCCCAGGCTGGCGTCAGGGGCGAGTTTCCCGCCATCCGTCAAAACCATCAGGGCCAGGGCGGTGGCCAGGGGTTTGGTCAGTGAAGCCAGATCGAAGTTGGTATCAAGCGTCGCGGCTGAGGCCGCGGGGTCACGAGAAACCCGGCCGGCGGCGGCCTGCCACTGCAGTTCCCCCTGCCACCCCACGCACGCCACGGCCGCGGTGTAGACGCCTCGGGCCAGGCCATCTTCCAGGAGTTGCTTTAAGGGAACCCAGCGGTCGGCCATATCGGTGGGGAGAAAAATCGCAATGTTGATAGATTGCAGGGGCGGCGAGCGCGCCGCCCCTACGGCTTCGCTAAGCTTTTTCCAGCGCCAGTCGGATGAGCTCGTCCAATAAGGCCGGGAATTCCAGCCCCGCGGCCTGGGCCGCCTGGGGAAAGAGGCTGGTGGCGGTCATGCCGGGAATGGTGTTGGTCTCCAGGACATAAATCTCCTCGTCCCGGACAATCATGTCGGTGCGGCTGTAACCCCGGCAGCCCAGGGTGTCGTGGGCCTCGAGGGCGCAACGCTGGGCCTGCGCGGTCAACTCCGGGCTGAGGCGGGCCGGGCAGATCTCCCGGCTGGCCCCGGGCTGGTACTTGGCCTCGTAATCAAAAAAGGTGTAGTGTTCGGCGGGGATGATCTCCACCAGGGGCAGGGCCTTGAGTTCCCGGTTCCCCAGGACCGCGCCGGTGACCTCGATGCCCTGGATGAATTCCTCCACCAGCAACTGGGAATCATAGTGAAAGGCCGCGGCCAGCCCTTCTTTTAACTCCCCCAGGGTGCGGGCCAGGCTGATCCCGATGCTGGAACCTTCGGTGGCCGGTTTGATGACCACGGGCAGCCCCAAAGCCTCGGCGATCTCCTCCGGGGTGGGGGTCTTCTCGCGGCCAAAGGCCATGGCGGTGGGCACCCGGAGCCCGGCCATCTGGTAAAGGGACTTACTCAGTTCTTTATCCATGGCCAGGGCCGAGGCCAGGACCCCGGAGCCCTGGTAAGGAATCTCCAGGAGGTCCAGAAAGCCCTGCATGGCGCCGTCTTCACCACCCCGGCCGTGCATGATGATCAGGGCCACCTGGAGTTCCGGGGCGTCCTGCACCAGCCTGGCCAGATCGTCGCGGGGATCGTAGCGCCGGATGTCGTACTTGCTCTTGTCCAGGGCTGCATAAACCTGGGCCCCGCTCTTCAGGGAGACTTCCCGTTCCGAGGATTTACCCCCGGCGATCAGGGCCAGCCGCATTTTTGCCATGCTTCCCTCCGGTTAAAAATAGCTAACAGCGGTCAGCTATCAGCTTTCAGTCAAAGACAGGATTCCGTGGAAACCGGTATTTCTTTAGGCAAAGTGAAAGCTATCTGCAACCGTTCTTTTAATAAATGCTTATCCTGTTCCCATTTAGCGGCGTTCGCCCTTGGCCGGTTCCGGCTGACCGCTGAAAGCTGACTGCTGATAGCTGTTTTCCCGGAGCAGATCCAGGGGGCCAAGGTTTAAGGGCGCAAACAATTTCTCCTCCAGGGTCTGGGTCTTGATCTCCATGGCGGCGATGCGCAGCCGGGCCGAAGGCGTCCGGCCGTAGCGCACCTGCAGGTCGGCGAAGCGCTCCGCCAGGGTGACCACCTGGGTGTGGAGCACCCTTTTATCGGCGTAATTGACCACTTCGGACTCCCGCAGCGGCCGGGGGTCGTCAATTTCATCTTCCAGACGCACGTGCTCTTTAACCACTTGCGCCAGTTCCGGGAAGCCCAGGGAGGCCAGGATATCGGCGCCCAATTGGGCGTGATTGTCGGTCGTGCCCAGGCAGGCGGTCTTGCCCAGGTCGTGGAGCAGGGCCCCGATGCTGATCAGGGGCAGATGTAGCTCCAGGCCCGCTACGGCCAGGGCCTGCCCCAGCACATCGGCCACCTGCATCACCCGGAAGGAGTGCTCCCGGATGTTGTCCAGCATGGCGTGGGCCTGCATCAAGGCCAGGCAGTCGCCATAAGTGGGTAGAGCTATGGGGGCTGGGTAAGAAGCCAGAGTTTTATGGATAATTTTCATTTCTAAAGATTATGGTGGCCCAGGCGTCTCGCCTGTGCCGGCGCGGCTTTCTGGCTCCCAAGTTTAACCTGGGGACCAGAAAATTATTATTCTGCTTTTTTCACCAGCACCACCGCGTACGCGGCGATGCCTTCCCCCCGGCCGGCGAAGCCCATGTGCTCGGTGGTGGTGGCCTTCAAATTAATCTCTGCCGGGGCCAGGCCCAGGATCGGCGCCAGTTTGCCAATCATCTCCGGAAAATGCGGCGTAAGGCGGGGCGCCTCGCAGACCACGGTGGCGTCCACGTTCACCGGCTGAAAGCCCCGCTGCCGCACGATCTGCATGATTTCTTCCAGCAGGACCAGGCTGGAGATGCCTTTAAAGGCCGGGTCCTTATCCGGGAAATGGCGGCCCAGGTCGCCGGCCCCCACCGCCCCCAAAAAGGCGTCGCCGATGGCGTGGCTCAGGACGTCGGCGTCGGAATGGCCCAACAGGCCCAGATGATAGGGGACATCCACCCCCCCCAGAATCAGGGGGCGACCCTCCACCAGGCGGTGGGCGTCATACCCCATCCCGACTCGCACGTCTCATTTTCCTCATCAGGGGCAGGATGGCCTCGGCCAGCGCCAGGTCATCCGGCGTGGTAATCTTCAGGTTCAAGGGTGAGCCGGGCACCACCACCACCGGCTGGTTGAGCGCCTCCACCAGGGAGGCCTCGTCGGTGCCATAAAAATTGCGGCTATAGGCCTCCACAAAGGCCCGCCACAAGAGCGCCGCCTGGAAGGCCTGGGGGGTCTGGATCTGCCAGATATCCTTGCGCTCCAGGGTCTGGCGAACCTGGCGACTCCCCCTCCGGCGTTGACGGTCTTCAGGGTATCCTGGGCCGGCAGGCCCAGGACGGCGCCGCCGTGGCGTCCGGGCCGCCTCAATGACCTGGCGGACCTGTTCCGGGGTGATAAAGGGCCGCACCCCGTCGTGCACCAGGACGATTTCCAGTTCATCTTCATTTTTCAGAGGCCTTGAGGGCGTTGTAGACGCTGTCCTGGCGTTCTTTGCCCCCGGGCACCAGGCGCAGGACCTTCTTGAAACCATAAGGGGAGATGACCTTTTCCTGGCAGTAGTCCAGGTCCTCGGGATGCACCACCAGGGTGACCTCCTGGACCTCGGTACTCTTTCGAAGACCTCCAGGGTATGGACCAGGATGGGTTTCCCGGCCAGGTGCAGGTAAGGCTTGGGGGTGTCGTTGCCCCATGCGGAGGCCGAGGCCGGCGGCGGCGACGATGGCGGCGATCATGACGAGGGGCCTCCAGGGCGCCCTGGCAGGAGACCGTGCCGGCCCGTCCGGGCAGGCGCCTGGAAACGACCGGGGCCACCTGGCAGGTCTGGCCCGGCTCCTGCAACAAGTTCCCGGGCCCAGTCCTCCAGGCGGAAGAATGCCACCCCCTGCCGGCGGCAGCGCTGCCAACAAGCCGGCCAAAGTCCTCCAGGAACGGTCCGCCCTCCAGTTCGGCGTGGATGGTGAGCACCTGGGGCCGCTCCGGTTTCAGGCGGGCCAGGACCAGGTCGCTGAAATCTCCGGGCGCGGCAGCCGTGCAGTCCCAGCAGCTCGTCCAGGGTGGGCAGGGTGGTGGGGATTTCCAAGACCGTCGGGACTGGTCTGCCCGAAGCGGGGAAAATAGGGGACCGAGCCCCGGGTGTCGCTGGCATAAAGAAAATGCTGGGCGGCCAGCGCCGTGACGGCTCGCCTCGCTGCATTGCCAGCCCGGGGCCGCGAAAGAGTCGGCCCGGTGTCCCGTTAATGAGGCCAGCATCTCCTGGGCCCGGTGGATTTCCCGGGCGACTCTTCCGGCGGGGCATGCCGGAAAAGCTGGTCGTGCCAGCGCACGTGGTCATAGCCGTGCAGACCCACTTCGTGGCCGGCCGCGGCAATCAGGCCGGGGCAGTGCGGGGCCGCGGCCGCCGATCAGGGGCGCGGGCAGCAAGGTGCCGTAACACATGGTCTTGAAGCCGTAGATCGCCGGAGCCCGGGTGCGCCACATTTTTTCCAAAAAGCCTCGCTGGCGAAAGACCCGGAAGATGGCCCGGCCGGAGTTATCCGGCCCCAGGGCCAGAAAGAAGCTGGCCTTGACCGCCTGGTCTTCCAGAACCTGGAGCAGGGCGGGCACTCCCCTGCAGTAACCCTCCAGAGTGTCACGTCCACTTTGATGGCCAGAATGCCCGGCTCATGGGCTCCCGAACAGCTGTCGGGGCGGTTCTGGCGAGACCGCCCGCAAGGACTGATTATTAGTGGCTGCCGAACCTCAGACCTTACCGCCTCCCGGGCCTCCTCCAGGAAGGCGTCCAGGGTGATCTTCAGGGAAGCGGTCAGGTCCGTCTTGCGGCTCCCAGCCCAGGAGTCGCGGGCCTTGTCGATGGAGGGCTTGCGGCTGGTGATGTCCTGGTAGCCCTTGCCGTAATAGTCCTCGTGGCGGGTCTCGACGATCTCTGAGTAGGCCCCGTCGCCGGCTTATGGTCCGGGTGCTCCTTGAAGAGGTCCCGCAAGAGGTGGGCCAATTCTTTGACCGAGGCCTCGTTGTCCGGGTTGCCGATGTTGAAGATCTGGCCGTCGGCCACGCCCCGGGGTTCTCGATGATGCGTCATCAAGGCAGTCGATGCCGTCTTCCACGTAGGTGAAGCAGCGCTTCTGATGGCCGCCGTCCACCAGCTTGATGGGCTCCCGCTGCGATCAGGTTGAGGATGAACTGGGTCACCACCCGGGAACTCCCTTCCTTGGCGGCGTAGAGGTCGTCCAGCTTGGGGCCGATCCAGTTGAAGGGGCGGAACAGGGTGAACCGGAGCTGCCCGTCCTGGCCGTAAGCCCAGATGACCCGGTCCAGGAGCTGCTTGGAGCAGCTATAGATCCAGCGCTGTTTGTGGATGGGTCCCAGCACCAGGGTGGCTGTCGTCCTCGGAGAACTCGCGCATCCGGGCACATGCCGTAGACCTCGGAGGTGGACGGGAAGATGATGCGGGTGCCGTATTTGACGCACTGGCGCACGACCCGCAGGTTCTCTTCGAAGTCCAGCTCGAAGACCCGGAGGGGTTTCTTCACGTAGGTCATGGGGGTGGCGATGGCCACCAGGGGCAGGACCACGTCGCATTTCTTGATGTGGTATTCGATCCATTCCTTGTTGATGGCGATGTCGCCTTCCAGGAAATGAAAGCGGGGATGGCCCAGGGACTCGTCCAGCTTGTTGGAGTAGAGGTCCATGCCGTAAACTTCCCAGTCCCGGGTGGCAGGATGCGCCGGGTCAGGGCATTGCCGATGAAGCCGTTGACGCCGAGAATCAGTATTTTCATGTCGGATTCCAATTTAAACTTTTATTTCCTATAGAGCTCCATCAAGGGCTTAATGATTTTCTCTTTAATATCAGTATTATTGTTTACTGAAAACAATTTAATAGCAAAAGCCTGACCAGTAAAATTACAATTGGGGTCATCAAAGTTAATTGCATTAATAACATTCTCTAGGCTAAAATTCTTAAAAATTTTGTTATAATGATAAGCAAATGCGTACATAAAGTTTTCAAATTTAGTTATATTTGGTTTTTTACACAAAATTTTATCGATAAATCCAGTTATCAAAATTGGCTCATCAGATAGCGTAAAAGAAATGTCAATAAAACAGAAAATGATTCTTAGAATCTTCATTAAAAACAGTATGTGTTTGACCTTTGTGAAAATATGTCATTGCTTCTGGAGTAAAGTAAACCGTAAATCTTTTTGAGAGCCAGTTTTCTACATGATAAGTTTCTAATCCGGTATAATTCCTGGTTGTAACAGCATATCCGGAAGCTTTATTAATCTGAAATGCTTCCTCTTGTTGGTGAAGCAATGTTTCCATCTCTTTAAAAAGAAAAGAAATTTCTAAATAAAGATGGTCAATAAAATCTAATGCATTTTTGGTGTTATTGATCAATTCTTTGGTATCCATAATCAATATCCTAATTTTCAGGTTAGAAAAAAATCTTTCCTTTGGGGGGATCAATTTTGCTAATTTTAAAATTGCCGAATCCTAAAAATTGTGCTTTTTGGATTTCAAAAAAAATTTTTTCAGATTTTATTATTGGGAGATTTGAGAACCATTGGAATCCTTGATAACCTCTTAAATTTTGTTTATCTAAAACAAGATACAAATCATTGACAAATAAATAAGTTAGCGAAGTTTTAGCAGTATTTTCTAAAAATATTATAAATATTCTTGATATTCTTTGCCAAGTTATCCATTTAATATATTTTATATACTTAGCATTTAGATCTTGTAAATCTATTTTATAATAGGCAGAATCATTCGTAACTGCAATAAAATAAAAATTTTCTGAATTTCCTACTTGCTTTAGGCCCTCGTCAATTTCACGTTTAATTTGGGACTTTTTATCTAATTGCTCTTTTCCGAATGGAGAAAATAGCTTAGCTTCAATCAATAAATAGTATTCGCCTACAGTTATTATTAAATCTGGTTCAGTTTTATCAGCGAAAACAGGCCAAAAAACAAAATCTGCTTTATTAAGTTCATCTTCGGTGGCAGAAATTTCCAATAATTCAAGAAATTTTTTTAAGAAAACATTCCTATCGCCATATTTAAACAAGGAAAAAACGTTTGAAGTCAGCAGGTCTTCCCTGCCTTTGAACTCAGAAGGCAACTTTCCATGAATTTGGGCTAAATACATTGCTGCAATCCGCACCTTAACCCAATTTTTCCCCTACCAGATACTCCCAGGTGGCGACGACCGGACCTAAAAACTCCGGTTCCCCCTCCCACTGCGCCTGGGTGATGAGGAAGTGGCCCTGGCCGGTGGTCACCAGCAGTCCCTCCCCGGGCAGATGTGCCGTTACCAGACCGGGCTCCCGGGAGGCGCCCGGGGGCTCGGTGGCCGGGTCCGCCAGGGGCTTGCCGGCCCAGATGAACAGCTTCTTGCCCCGGAGGTGGGTGAAGGCCCCGGGGTAGGGGTGGGTGACGGCCCGGACCAGATTATATACCGCCAGGGCGTCTTTGTCCCAAGAAATGCGGCCGTCTGCAGGTCCGCGGCCGCCGAAATAGGAGGCCCGGCTCTGATCCTGCGGGACGCGGGGAGCGGTGCCGGCCCGCAGCAGGGGGTAGGCCTCCCGCAGCAACGTCCCGGCCGCGACCGTCATCCGGGCAAACAGGGTCAGCGCCGTATCCTCCGCAGTGATGGCGACCCGCTCCTGGCCGACGATGTCGCCCTTATCCGGCTTTTCTTCCATGTAGTGCAAAGTGATCCCGGTCTCTTTCTCATCGTTGATCAGCACCCAGTTCACCGGACAGCGGCCCCGGTAGCGGGGCAGCAGGCTGCCGTGCAGATTGAGCGCCCCCCGGGTGGGTAAGTCAAGCAGCGGCTTTTTCAGCATCTGGCGATAATAGCAGGAAAAGAGAAAATCCGGCGTCAGATTCCGCATGACCTCGACGAACTCCGGGGCGTTGGGGTCCCGGGGCTGGTAGACCGGCAGATAATTCTCAAAAGCCAGGTTCCTTACCGAAGCAAACCAGTGGTTCTCCCGGGGGTCGTCGGCAGGGGTGACCACCGCCACGATCTCATCGCCGAAATGGGAACACAGGTCGATGAGTTCCTCCAGGCAGGCATAGCCAATGTTGTGGTAACCCAGGAAAATTAGGCGCATTTTATTAATTTCGTATCGTGGGGTTATTTATTCAGTCTTCAATCTCAGGATTAGGAACATTTAAATATGGATTAATTCCAGTCGGACTATTAGGACCTATTTGTGTCATGTCGATTCCATTTAAATAACCATTTATAATACGACAACGATTATCTTGGGCTTTAACCTCATTAAAATTATTAAATTGACATCGAGAAACGTCAATAATCTGAGTATTTTCATCTATTGAAAGCCCAATCATTAATATGGGTAATGTAATAGAAAGAACTGCTGACGGAAGTTCCCTTTTAGCTCTTTCAAAATTAACAATATTAGAATCTATACGAACAGCCAAGTCCAATGCAGGAATTATACTTAAACCAATATTGATTAAAGATTGTGAATATGCAGTTTGAAATTTGAATATATCACTATACCAACGCGCCATATTACCAAATTGGATTTCAGCCTGAATAGATAACTCACCAAAAGATTTCCTAAAATCAGCTGTTAAACCAGAATCAGCAATTCTCGTGGCTAAAGGGTGAAATCCCCAGCCATAAGTATTCGTCATGACACAATCAAAGTATGTATTCATTAATTGCTGCACAACATCGAGCCTATTATTTCTTACGGATTTATTTGGATAAATAAAAATCGGAGTATTAGTTAGAATGTCATGAATTTCACCCCAGGCGTTACCGTGGCGATGATGTTGTATTATTTCTTCGGCGTAGCGATAACTGTAAATGTCCAATCTCATTTATGACCACCTCCAGGGATAGATGGATCATATATTGATTTATACATATCCCTCGTTCTTAAAGTGCCAGATCTTAATTGATGTATTCTTTCCCAAGTAATATCCACATAATGTTGCATAATATCACATCCATATCCAAGACGACCATGCTTTATTGCAGCGATAATGCTGCTACCAACACCCATGAATGGATCTAAAACAACATCACCTTCATTAGTCATTGATAGAACGAGTCTTTCTATTAGCTCGACAGGAAATTGACAAGGATGTTCGGTTTTTTCACAATGATTTGCTTTAACATTAGGTATGATCCATAGATCACCTGGATTTTTCCCTAATGGGTTACAAGATAGCTCTCCAATTTTAGGACCTTTGAAATATTTCTTATTGGGATATTTCGATGGGACACGGATGGGGTCAAGGTTAAAAGTATATTCATCACTTTTAGTAAACCATAAGATAGTTTCATATCTTCCTGAAAATCGCTTTTTGCAATGTAACCCATGTTCGAAATGCCAAATTATCCTGTTCCTAAGAATTAAATCATGTTGTTTAAATAATTGAAATAAGAAGATATCTAATGGAACCACTTCCCCATTTTTTGTAATGTGATTTCCAATTTGCCAACAAATACTTCCATTTTTATTTAATACTCTAACACACTCAGAAATGGTTGCTGATTGTTCAACAAGGTACCTATTTAATGAAGTTCGCTTTTCGTATTTTTTCCCAATGTTATATGGTGGCGATGTCACAATAAGCTTGACACTATTATTCTGTATTGAACGTAAAAAAGACAAATTATCTGTGGCTGCTATACGGACAAGGCGGTCGTTATTCAGAGAGATTACATTCGCTTTATTCATAATACAATCCTCATTATAAAAATAAAATAATATTATTAATGGGTTATTTAATTTCGTTCGCCCCCAAGGTCTGCCTGATGACGTAGCGCGGCCGGCCGCGGACCTCCCGGTAGATGCGGCCGACGTATTCGCCGATCAGGGCCAGGCCCAAGGTGTTCAGACCCACGAAGACGAAGAGGATGGCGAACAGGGTGAAGACCCCCTCCACTTCCGGCCCCACGAACAGGCGGCGCAGGAACAGGAGGAATCCGAAGAGCAGCCCCAATAAGGCGATGGCCACCCCGATGAAGCCCACGGCGTGGATGGGCAGGTTGGAGAAGCCGGTCACCAGGTCAAAGTTGAGGCGGAGCAGCTTGATCAGGCCGTACTTGGACTGGCCCCGCTCGCGCTCGGCGTGGCCCACGGGAATCTCCGCCACCCGGCGGGAAAAGAGATTGGCCAGGGCCGGGATGAAACTGGAGGATTCATGGCACTGGTTGATGCTGTCAATCACCTCCCGGCGGTAGGCCCGCAGCATGCAGCCGTAGTCCCGGAGCTTGACCCCGGTGACCCTGGACATGACCACGTTCACCAGTTGGGAGGGGAGTCTCCGGAACAGCGAGTCCCGGCGGTTCTCCCGCCAGCCGCCCACGGTGTCGTAGCCTTCCTCGATCTTGGCCACCAGGCGGGGGATCTCCTCCGGCGGGTTCTGCAGATCGGCGTCCAGGGTGACCATCACCTGGCCCCGGGCGGCCTGGAAGCCGGCGAAGATGGCCTGGTGCTGGCCGAAGTTGCGGTTAAATTGCAAGGCCCGGAGGTTTCGCGGATACTTGGCGTGAAGTTCGGTGAGGATCTCCCAGGAGCGGTCGCTGGAGCCGTCGTCCACCAAGATGATCTCGAAGGAGCGGCCCATGCCGGCGAGAGTGCGCATCAGCCGCTCCCCCAACTCCCGGAGGTTCTCTTCTTCGTTGTAAACGGGAATAATGACGGAGATATAGGGTTCCGGCGAGGGGGCTCAAGGGGACGACCTGGTTGGCATAATTTTGCTGCGGCGTCAAAGTTTTGAGTTTCGAGCTCGGACCAGGAAACTGCGATTCCGCAATTTGGGAACTTGAGAATGGTACCAGCGCTTTTCAATAAAACCTCGGAATCGAAACTCAAAACTCAAAAAAAGCCCACCGCCACCTGGAGTGGCCGGTGGTCCCAAAGAAAACGCGGAGCAGGCCGTAAGCCGAGTTCTGTCCCGGGTTGCCCCGGTGATGATCATTCCTCTAGGACCCCGGTTGCCCGGGGCCTCCAGCAACCTACCCGGGAGCTTCGGGCGGGCCACCCTCAAACGCTCCCCTATTTGGTCTTGCTCCAGGTGGGGTTTTCCTAGCCGACGGGGTCGCCCCCGCCGCTGGTGAGCTCTTACCTCACCTTTTCACCCTTACCGTGGACGTACCACGGCGGTCTGGTCTCTGTGGCACTTTCCCTGGGGTTGCCCCCGCTGGGGATTACCCAGCACCCTGCCCTGTGGAGCTCGGACTTTCCTCCGGCGGCATCATGCGCCGCCGGCGATCATCTGGCCTGCTCCGCGGCCCTTTGAGGTTCTGAAAATCCTGGCGAGGTCCGACCTCACCTATATTCATTCTACCGCGGCCGGGTTCTTTGGTCAATGGCCTGCATTGGCCAGGCGGTCGGCCTGCTGGTTCAATTCCCGGGGCACGTGGGCACTGTCAAAGGCCTCGAACTTTTGCAATTCCCGCTGGGCTTCCTCCAGAGGCCAGGAGGTGGGGTTGCTTGCACCCGGTAGGTGCCCCTTGATCTGCCGCACCAGCAGTTCGGAGTCGGCAGAAGACCCGGATTTTTTTGACCCCCAGGTTCCGGGCCATTTTCAGTCCCAGGAGCAAGGCCCGGTATTCCGCCACGTTGTTGGTGGCCTGGCCCAGGAATTCCTCTGTTGCCTCCTGGATCTCGCCGCTCGGAGTCGATCAGGACCACGCCCGGCCCCGGCCAGACCGGGGTTGCCCCGGGAGGCGCCGTCGCAGTAAAGGGACCACACGCCCTCCTCCAGGTCGCGTAAGTGGTCGGCCGCCTCCCGGAAGAGGTCCTGGAGCGGCTCCGGGGTGAGGCCGAAACCGCTCGCGCACCTCGTTGGGTCCATGCCCTGCGGCCAGGGCCCGGAAGATGGCGGCCCGGCGTGCCTGCTCGCCCCATATCCTTCTCAGGAGTTGTGCCGCCGGCTTCCCGCTTCGGCCACTTCTTCCTGCCAGTAGAGGATCCGCTGGCAATGCGGGCACTGGAGGATCTCTACCCCCTTCTGCAGGTCGATGAACTGTTGGGGCAGGATGTTCATATGGCAGCCGAAGCAGACGCCTTCTTGACCGGGGTGATGGCGGTGCCGTTGCGGCGCTGGCGGATGAATTCATAGCGTTTCAGGAGCGGCGCCGGCACCTTTTGCGCAATTTTTTCCGTTGTTCCTCCAGGCCCGCCAGGCGCTGCTCCAGGCTTCGCCACCTCGGCCGCCACTTTCGCCGACTCGCTCGAGCCAGGACGTCCTGGCGCTCCTTAATCTGCCGCCTCGATCTCGGCGAGAGGCCTTTCTGGGCCTCCACCAGGTCCAGGAGTTCCAGCATGCGGGTCTCCCGCTGGTCCCGCTGATCTTCCTTGAAGGCGATTTCTTTGAGCATCGCCTTGTATTCAATGTTGCTCTTGATCTCCATCAGGCGGCTGGCGGCTCTTTTTGATGCCGTCTTCCATCTCCGCGGTTTCCGTTTCCGTGTCTCGCCGCTGCTTTTGCAGGTCCTCCAGATCCTGGAAGCCGGCGGCCTGCTGGGCCTTCAGGTCCTCCAGGGCCGCCTCTGCGGTCTTGAGTCCGCCCGGAAGCCGCTCCAGCTCCCCGAGTGACCTCCTGAATAACTTTATCCAACTCCTGGACTTCGATGAGTTTGTTTAACTCCGGTAACAAGTTCGACCTCCGTGATACCGTTTTCGGTTTAAAAAAATGCGAATGGCGTCTGGGACGACTGCGCCACTTCGACTTGCACTTTACTAGTCCCGCGGCCGCAAAAAAGCCCCTGAGTTGTTCGGCCCAGGGGTCCATGAAGACTGCTTCGCTGCTGTAATGGCCGACCTCGAGGACGGCAAAATCCTCCAGGCTCTCGGGTGCGACCTGGTGGTGCCGCACCTCCCCGGTGACATAAATCTGGGCCCCCCGGTCCCGGGCCGCTTGGATGAACTCGCCGCCGCTGCCTCCCAGCACCGCCAGGCGCTGCACCGCCTGCGGCGGCCGGCCCCAGACCTTCACGGCGCTCACCTGGAAAATTGTCTTGACCAGCGACATAACTTCGGCGACCGGCTTGGTTGCCGGCCAGTTGCCGATGCGGCCGAAACCCTGGGCCGCGCCGGGATTTTTCAGGGGGTAGAGATCGTAGGCCACCTCTTCATAGGGGTGCGATTGCTCTCAGCCGAGCCAGGGCGGCCGGCAGGAGGGACTCGGGCGCCAGCATCTCCAGGCGGACTTCCTCGGCCCGGGAGAGCTGACCCACTTCACCCTGGAAGGGCCGGGCCCCCGCTAACGGCCGGTAGGCGCCCTGACCCCGGACGGCAAAGCTGCAGTGGGAATAGCGGCCGATGACCCCCAACCCGGCCTCGGCCAGAGGCCTCCCGCACCCGGTCCGCGTAAGCGATCGGTACAAAGACCGTCAGTTTGTACAGGTTGTCGCGGCTGGTCGCCGCCAGAACCTCCAGGTCGGTCAGTGCCAGCGCCCGGGCCAGATAATCGTTCAGCCCTCCGGGGGCCACGTCCAGGTTGGTGTGGCAGGAAACCGAGGCCAATCCCGGCCCGGATCAAGGCGCTGAGCAACTCCCCGCCGGGCTGGTCCTCGCGCACCTCGGCCAGGGACTGATAAATCAGGGGATGGTGGGTTAGGAGGAGCTGCGCCCCCAGACCTTGGGCCTCCCGGACCACCGCCGGGGAGGCCTCCAGGGCCACCAGCACCGTGGTCACCGGGCTGTCCGGGTGCCCCACCTGGAAGCCGGTGCGGTCCCCTGGCGCCGCCCAGGCCGCTGGATATCGGGCGTTCAGTAGCTTGACTATCTCTTGCAGCGTGGCGCTCATAGGACATAAAAAAGGGGTGCGCAGAAAGCACCCCCGGGGTCAGGCCCCTTTAAAACTGCCGCTCCTTGTGGATATCTGCTTATATCCGTTTCTCCTGATCAAATGGTGGGCCCACCCGGATTTGAACCAGGGACCGTCCGGTTATGAGCCGGTTGCTCTGACCGCTGAGCTATGGGCCCGCAGATCGGGCTCGTGGGAGCTCATTAATTTGCCACGGGTGCGGTACCCGGTTAGCCCCCGACAACATATTTGGTTGCTGCCAACTTACGAAAAAATCGGGAGGGGCGGGGTAGTCTCCCCGCCCCTCAGATTTATTATAACTCTCCTCTCCAATTCTTCAATAGGGCGATGACAATCATGGCGAAATCACCTTAAGACGGCAGATCGGGGTTTTCTCCCGTCTCCCGTCTTCGGTCCTCCGTCTCCCTCAAGTCTCAATGAAGCTCTTCAAGCGGGTGCTGCGGGACGGGTGCCGCAGCTTCCGCAAGGCCTTGGCCTCGATCTGGCGGATGCGCTCCCGGGTGACCTCGAAGTCGCGGCCCACTTCCTCCAGGGTATGGTCGGTCTTTTCGCCGATACCGAAACGTTTGCGCAGCACCTTTTCTTCCCGGGGGGTCAGGGTGGCCAGCATCTTCTGGGTCTGGTCCGCCAGATTCAGGTTGGCCACCGCCTCCATGGGCGTGGAAATCTTTTTGTCCTCGATGAAATCGCCCAGGTGGCTGTCCTCTTCGTCGCCGATGGGGGTTTCCAGGGACAGGGGCTCCTTGGCGATCTTCAGAACCTTGCGCACCTTCTCCAGAGGAAACTCCATCTTTTCGGCGATCTCTTCCGGGGTGGGCTCCCGGCCGATCTCCTGGACCAGATAGCGGGAGGTGCGGATCAGCTTGTTGATGGTCTCGATCATGTGCACCGGGATGCGGATGGTGCGGGCCTGGTCGGCGATGGCCCGGGTGATGGCCTGGCGGATCCACCAGGTGGCGTAAGTGCTGAATTTGTAGCCCCGCTCGTATTCGAATTTTTCCACCGCCTTCATCAGGCCGATGTTGCCTTCCTGGATCAGGTCCAGGAACTGCAGACCCCGGTTGGTGTATTTCTTGGCAATGGACACCACCAGGCGCAGGTTGGCCTCCACCAGTTCCCGCTTGGCCTTCTGGGCCTGGTATTCGCCCTTTTCCGCCTTCACCAGCACCGTCAGCAGCCGGCCGGCGGCCAGGCCGGCCTCGGATTCCACCTTGCGCAGGCGCTTGCGGGCCTGGTTCCAGACTTCTTCCAGCTCCACCAGGTGCTCGGACCCCACGGCCGGCGGATCGGGAACCTGGCCGCCGTTCTCCCGGCGGTTGCGCTTCAGGTTGGCGAAACTTGGTGACGTTCAGACCGGCCGCGGCCAGGCACTTCTCCATTTTCTGCTGACATTCCCGCAACAGACAGCCGCAAAAGCGCAGCCGGTTGAGCACTCCTTCCAGATGATGGCGCTCCAGCCGCAGGCTCTTCAGGTTATCCGTCATCTTGCGGCGCTCTTTGGCGATCTTTTGCTCCAACTGCAGACCTGGGTCTCCTCCTTGCGGGGCAGGGGAGCGGCTTCCTTTTGCCACTGGCGGATCTTTTCCTCCTGGGAACGCAACTTCTGAATCAATTTCAATGACCCGGGACTTCTGGGTGGGCAAGTCCAGGGGGTCGTCATCTTCAAAATCGTCCATGGCCGGCCTGGGGCGAGAGCCTTTCCTGCTCCAGCCGGGTAATCAGTTTCATGATCTCTTTTAAGGTGACGGGTACCTCCAACAGGGAGTGGAGCACCTCTTTCTCCCCCTCTTCGATGCGCTTGGCGATCTCCACTTCCCCTTCCCGGGTGAGCAGGGAAACGGTGCCCATCTCCTTCAGATAAAGGCGTACCGGATCATCCAACTTGGCGCCGCCATCGGCTTCCAGGCTCAGGTCGCCCTCCGCTTCCCCGATCTCCAGGGGGGAGGCCATGGCCAGGCCGGCGACTTCGGCGGGCGGCAAGTCCAGTTCGTCAAAGATCAGGATATCCTTCATCTGTTCATTCAAGAGACATTCGGGGGATAGTGAGTCATTCAGGTCATCCACGGTGATCAAGGTGTCATCATCGCCCCATGGGCATGATTTCCTGAAACCCATCCATTCCGATTCCCTTGTTCATCCATTCTCTCCTTTTGCGGTGGCGCTGAATTTTAACGCTTCCAATTGGCGGTCGATCTCCTGCCGCTGGGCCAGCAAGGCCGTAAGCTCCTCGCCGCTGTCCTGCGCGGCGGCTTGTTGCAGTCTCTTCTTTTAGCTTGGCCGAGGCCTTCTTGAGACGCCGAATTTCCAGGTCCCGGTGCCAATCATCGGCCAGGAGATCGGTTGCGGTTCCGCTCGTATCCTCCTCTGTCAGGGTTAAGGCGCAGATTTGCTGCCGCAGGCTCTCCCTCTCCACCTGCTGCACCAGAAGGCCGTGATCCAGTCTGCCGTGTTGCCGGTAATTCTCGATGATGAGGGCCAGGAGTTCCTTCAATTCCCCGTTTTCGAACTCCAGGGCCCAGTGTTCCAATTCCTCCAGTTCCAGCGCCTGGGGCTGACACAGGACCCAGCGCAGCAGGGCCTTTTCCATACTGACGGTCACCCCGGCGGTGCGCCTGATCCGGCTGGCGGCGATGGGGGCGAAGGAGGCCAGGCTCTGGCGCAGGACGCCTTCGTCCACCCCCAGGCGTTGGGCCGCGGCCTTGCGCCATAAATCCTGCTCCACCGGCTCGGTGATGGCCTGAAAGTAAGGCCGTAGCTCTTCGAGGATGCGCACCCGGCCCTCTACCTCCAAGCCGTGGGTCCGGATCAGTTCTTCCAATAAGAAAGTGAACCAGGGCTGGGCCGACTCCCAGGCATTCTTAAAGATCTCCACCCCCTGGCTGCGGGCGTAGTCGTCCGGGTCCTGCCCGGCCGGCAGGGCCAAGGCCCTGACCGGCAGGCCCTCCTGGGCAAAGAGCGGAAAGGCCCGCAGCATGGCCTTGATCCCGGCGGCGTCGCCGTCGTAGACCAGGACCACTTTGTCCGCCAGGCTTTTGAGCAGGCGCACCTGCTCCCGGGTGAGCGCCGTGCCCAGCGTGGCCAGGACATTGGCGATGCCGCTGGCTCTGCAAAGAAATCAGGTCGAGATAGCCCTCCACCACCAGGGCCACCCTGGTGAGGCGCAGGGCGTCGGCGGCCTGGGGCAGGCCGTAGAGGGTGCGGCCCTTGGAATAGAGCTGGCTCTCCGGGGAGTTGAGGTACTTGGGCTCGCCCTCGCCGATAATCCGGCCGCCGAAGGCGATCACCCGGCTCTGCCGGTCGAAGATGGGGAAGATGATGCGGTCCCGGAAGCGGTCGTAGAAGCCGCCGCGCTCCCGGGGCATCAGCAGGCCGGCGTCCCGGGCCGCCTCCAAAGAGAGGCCGCGGGCCTGCAGATGGCGGCGCAGGGCGTCCCATTCCTCCACGGCATAGCCCAGGTGAAAGGCCTTGATGACCTCAGGCGTGAGGCCGCGTTTGGCCAGATAGTCGCGGCCGGGTTTGCCCGGCGGCGCTGTTCAGGGTGGCCTCGTAGAAACTCGCCGCCACCTGGTTGATCTCATAAGCCTTGGTGCGCTTCCCGGCCTGCCGGGAACCCTCCGGCCCCAGTTCCTTGAGCGGCAGGGTGATGCCGTAGCGCCGGGCCAGCTCCTGGGCCGCCTCCGGGAAGCTCAGGCGCTGGTGCTGCATCAGAAAGGAGATGACGTTGCCGCCGGCCCCGCAGCCGAAACAATAAAAAATGCCCTTCTCCGGGGAAACCGTGAAAGAAGGGCTGGTGTCGGCGTGGAAAGGGCAGAGTCCCAAAAGATTCTTGCCCTTTTGGACCAATGGGACGTACTGGCCCACCACCTCTTCGATGCGGGCCGCATCCTTGATCTCCAGGAGCTTGTCTTCCGGGATAAACGCCATGTCAGTTGCCAGTAGTCAGTAGTCAGTTGTCAGTTAAAACCTTGCCCTATCCCTTTGCCGCTTTTCTTTGGTAGCGCAGGCTTCCAGCCTGTGCTTTTTTTCCTGGTGGCACAGGCGTCTCGCCTGTGCATGTAGTGGGCACCGCCCACCATCTTCCTTTTCACCCTCTCCCCCAGCGGGGGAGAGGGCTGGGGTGAGGGGGGAATCAAAAGCGTCGCCACCCCCACCCTAACCCTCCCCCATCAAGGGGGAGGGGATTTTAAATCCTTTCTCGTACTGAGTTCAATTCTTCAAATAAGCTTTTTCATTGGCGTATGTTCGCCAAATAAACCTCCAAGGGAAGGACAATCTATATAAATATTTTCATCACCATGTTTAGAGACAAGGAGTTTATCTCCCTCTGAATAAGTAATATATCCTTTTAACCACATCCTACAATTCCCTAACGTAAATTCAATCGTGCTATTATCTAACCATTGAGGAGGGCGAGAACTTTTTCTCTCCATAGTTGATATTGTTAATACTATCCCAGTCCTATAATTATAGTCATCCCAATAATCAGAATAATCTTGAATGTCATTATAATCATCTTTTGAAAACAGATATCCTTCATTACCTTTTGTAGTGATTACCTCGCTATAATTGTTGTATGGATGAGTATGGAAATCGCCAAAAAAATCGAATTGCGGCCAAAATGAAGTAATTATATCTCTTTTTAGTTCAAGTGAATCTTCATTTGGTGTAACCGAACTTTTACGCCTATCGGCAGATGTTTCTATTGATACCATCTCAATACAATATAATAACTTATTTTTTAATTGGTGTTCATGCCCCCACAAAAGACCAATTGTTTCTACTTTTCTTTGTTTTTTCTTTATAATCCTTTCATGCACATTATAAGCTTCAAGTCCATTGAGAATCATTTGGATAAGAGGGGTTTCTGATATTCTTATAATATAACCACCTTTATTGTATGGTTTAATCTTCATAATATCTTTCGCCCTAATCCTTCAAATCCACCACCGTCACCCCAGGGTTTGCGTCCGCATGCAGTTCCTTCACCGAGCCATGGCGCTTTAAATGCTCCCACACCGCCTTTTTCAGCCGCCCGGTGCCCACCCCGTGGATGATGTCCACGTGTTCGGCGCCGTTCAGCAGCGCCTGGTCGAGGAGCCGGTCCACCAGGGGCAGGGCCTCGTCCACTCTCAGCCCGATGATGTTCAGGTTTTGCACCAATTCCCGGGGCGGCAGGCAGCACCAAAGCCGGCGCCGCCGCGGCCTTTTTGGGCCGGCCGTCGGCCCCGGCCGGCGCGACTTCTTCCGCGGTCACCCGAATCTTCACCTGGCGCACCTGCACCTCCAGGCGGCCATCCCGGCTGTCCCTGGGCAAGAATCTCGCCGGTCAGCCCCAGGGCCGGCAAAAAGACCTGCTGGCCGGGGGCGTATTCCGGGGCTCGGCGGCGGCGTCAGGCCGGGGCGGGGGTCAATTCCTGGAGCAGGTCGGCCTGGCGCTGGGAGAACTCCTGGCGCAGCTTGCCCCAGGACTCGCCGCCGCTCTGCAGCCTTTTGACGATCTCCTTAAACTGCCGTTCCGCCTCTTTGATGCTGTCCAGGGCATTGCGCTTTACTTCGGTTACCAGCCGCTGCCGCTCCGTCTCCAGTTCCCGCTGCTGCGCCTCCAACTCCCGGTTCCTGGCCTCCAGTTCCCGGGTGTGCGCCGCCAGCTCCGCCTCCCGCCGGGCCACCTCCTGCTGGGCCGCCTCGACCTCGCCCAGCAGCCGGTAGGCCCGCAGTTCGTCCTGGTCGAGATAGCGCTCGGCCTGGGCCAGAATCTCCGGGCTCAAGCCCAGTTCCCGGGCGATCTTCAGGGCATTGGAGGCCCCCACCACCCCGTAGGCCAGGCCATAGGTGGGCCGCCGGGTCGCCTCGTTGAAGACCACCGCCACGTTCTCGAAGCCTTCGGTGCGTTGGGCAAACCCCTTCAGCAGGGGCATATGGGTCGTCGCCGCCCCGTAAGCTCCCCTCTGATAGAAGACTTGCAGCAGAGCTAAGGCCAGCGCTCCCCCCTCGGTGGGATCGGTGGCGGTACCCAGCTCATCCAGCAGGATGAGGGCCCTCCCCGGCATGGTGTTAAGCACTCCCAAGGCCCTTTGCAAGTGGGCCGAAAAGGTGCTCAGGCTCTGGTGCAAATCCTGGGGGTCGCCGATGTCGGCAAAGACGTGGTCAAAGGGGCAGAACTCGCTGCCTTCGGCCACCGGGATGGGGATGCCGCTCTGCACCATGAGGGTGAGCAGCCCCAGGGTCTTCAGGGCCACGGTCTTGCCGCCGGCGTTGGCCCCGGAGATGATCAGCCAGCGGTTTTCCGGGGTGAGCGTCAGGTCGATGGGCACCACTTCCGGCGCCCCGGGGTCCTCCCGGTGGCGCTGAATCAGCAGGGGATGGCGGGCCTGCCTGAAATCCAGGCCGCCGCGGCTGCGCCAGATGGGCTCCGTGGCCTTGAAATCCCGGGCAAAGCAGCACCCTGGCCTGGATGGCGTCGGCTTCGGCCAGGGTGGCCAGGGTCTGGCGAATATCCTCCAGGCGCATCGCGCACCAGATCGGTGAGGCGCCGCAGCACCAGTTCCTCTTCCCGCTTTTCCCGGTTATGCAGCAGGTTGAGGGCGTTGTTGTGCTCCACGATGGCCAGAGGCTCCAGAAACAGGGTGGCCTTGGTCTGGGACTGGTCGTGGATGATGCCGGGGATCGCCCCCCGGTGGTCGGCCTTGATGGGGATGACGTAGCGGCCGTGGCGCTGGGAGATGAGTGGCGTTTTGCAGGGCCTCCCGGTATTCCGGCCCGAAATAAGATCTGCTTGATCTGGCGGTTGACCCGCTCCCGGGTGTCGGTCAGTTCCCGGCGCACCCCGGCCAGCCCCGGGCTCGCCTGGTCCAGGATGAAATGATGCGGGCTGATGCACTGCTGGATGGCTTCCTTGAGGCGGGAGAGGTCCTTGAGGCCGCCGCTCAGGGCCACCAGGCTCGGCGTCAGGGCCGCGTTCGACTTGAGATAAGTCTTCAGGTGGCCGGCCAGCCGCAGCACCTGCAGGATCTCGTTGAAGGCCTCGGCGCGGCAGGACACTGCCCCGCACCGTCAGCCTTGTTGAGCCAGGTGCCAGGTCGGAGAAATCGTCCAGGGGCGAGGCGCCCTCCCGGTTCTCCAGTTCCTGCAATTCCTTGATTTGCTGGAATTTTGCCTGAATCAGGCCCAGATCGGTGAGGGGCGCGAGGGTGCTGAGATAATCCCGACCCAGGGGCAGCGACGGCGTACTGCTGCACGACCCGGATGAGCCCCGGAAACTCCAGGGCGCTCAAGGATTGCTCTGCCATAGCACTCCAGGTCTAAAGTAAAGGTTGGAAGGATTACGAACCCAAGCGCCGCCGCGCCATCTCCTGGATCACCTTGCCGTCGGCCCGACCGGCCAGGCGGGCCATAACGGCCTTCATCACCCGGCCCAAATCCTTGGGTCCCGATGCCCCCAATTCAGCAATGATCCCGGAAACTTCAGCTTCACATTCTGCACTGGTCAGTTGTTGCGGCAAAAAAGAGAGGAGGATACTAAGCTCCTCCTCTTCTTTTTTGGCTAGGTCGGGCCGCCCGGCTTGGTTGTACTCGGCTACGGCTTCCCGACGTTGTTTGGCCTGGGTGGCGACCACGGCGAGCAGTTCGTCTTCGGACAGGCTGCGTTTCAACTCCACCTCCCGATAGTGAATGGCGCTTTTCAGCATCCTCAACGTGGACGCCGCCACCGGCTGTTGACTTTTGAGGGCCGTTTTGAAGGCCTGATCAAGCTGCTGATACAAGGGGCATCATGATCCCTCGATCTTGCGCAGCTTCTTCAAGGCCCGCTTTTTGGCCGCCAAAATTTTCTTTCTTCCGCTTTATGCTGGGTTTTTCGTAATGTTCCCGTTTACGAATTTCAGAGAGAATCCCGGCCTTTTCGCATTGCTTCTTAAAGCGCTTTAAGGCGACCTCGAAAGGTTCGTTGGGTTTGACCCTGACGCCGGGCATCCAATTATCGCCTCCTCCCGTTGTCAGATAGCACCTATCGCAATAACCTCGTCCCCCTTAACGCGACTTGCGTCCATTTCAATTAAAGAAGATTATTGAGGTTGATAAGGTGATAGTTCTGAAACGATTATTGTTTATCATCTATTTTAAAAGTGTCAAGTGCTTTTTTCTTTCTGTCGACAATCTTGTCAGCTGCTCAGGAGCGGTTTTTTCAGGCCTCCATACTAATTATCGGCAAAAAAAATAGTTGCACCCGGGGCCCAAATTAATATTTCTATGGGGCGGGCCACCCCACCCGCTAGCTCGGCAGGCGGCCAGCGACGGCCGCCCCATCCCCCCCGGCAAATGAGGGATTGCACCCGCCGGCCACATCATTTATAAGGAGATAAAACTGCGGCTGTAGGGGCGGTTCTCGAACCGTCCTGGGGAAAAGGCGGCTTATGCGTCCCAAAGTCATGAACTACCTGGTCCTGGCCGGCCTCCTGCTCCTGCTGCTGGCCGGTTGCGTCACCGTCAAGGTCAGCCTCTTCGAAGAGCCCGAACCCTTGAAGGAGAAGACCGTCTCCGGCTACGGCCGGGACAAGGTCCTGCTCATGGACATCCACGGCATGGTCGTGGAGAGCGGCCCCCAGCGCCTTCTGAGTCTCTTCAAGGGGGTCACCACCCCCAGCCGGGTGAAGGAGGAACTGGAGAAGGCCGCCAAGGACGACCACATCAAGGCGGTGGTCCTGAAGATCAACTCCCCAGGGGGCACGGTGAGCGCCGCGGACGTCATCCTCCACGAATTGCAAAGCTTTAAGAGCGAGCGCCACTTGCCCATCGTGGTCTGCCTGGAGGGTCTGGCCGCTTCCGGCGGCTACTACGTGGCCCAGGCCGGCGACACCATCATGGCCTATCCCACCTGCATCACCGGCTCCATCGGGGTCATCGCCATGAAATTCAACTTCCGGGGCCTGATGGACAAGGTGGGGGTGGACACGGACGTAGTGAAGACCGGAGCCTGGAAGGATTTCTGGTCGCCCTTCCGGGCCGCCACCCCCAAAGAAAAAGAGATGATGCAGCAGATCATCGAGGAATTTTACCGGGACTTCATCAACGTGGTGGCCACAGGGCCGCAAAATGAGCCTCAAGGAGGTTAAGCAGGTGGCCGACGGCCGCATCTTCACCGCCCCCCAGGCCAGGGACCTGAAATTGATCGACCGGATCGGCTACCTGGATGACGCCCTGCAGGAGGCCCAGGCCCTGGCCGGCATCTCCGGGGCCCGGATTGTGCGCTATGACCGTCCCGACAGTTACCGCCCCAATATCTACTCCATGCTCCCGGAATTGGAGAGCGGCGGTCCCCAATTCCTCTATCTCTGGCTGGCCGGAGAAACTTGACCACGGCCGCTCGCGCTCACCGGCCACGCGGGGGTCGGAGGCGGCTCGCGGCAGTCTCCAATAATTCAAGCACCCCGCGTCCAAATCCGATAAGACTAACTAGGAGTGAGCTATTGCGCCTCAGCGGTTAGTGTCTTAACTTTAACCAGCAATTTATCTTCTTGATTACCCAAATGATAGATATTAAAATGAATTCGAAAATATATGAGTAATAACGAGAAACGGCCTCCTGGCTGCCAGCCGGACTCGACCTCGAGCGGAGAAACCCCCGAGGTGGGCGATGATTCCCTGGAAGGCTTGCAGCGCCTGGCCCGGGAAGTTGTCTACCAGACCCCGGAAGTCCGCCCGGACAAAGTGGCGCGCCTGCAAGAGGCCATCGACCGGGGGACCTACGAGATCGATGCCGCCAAGCTGGCCGACCTCCTGATCGAAGAGTCGGACTTAAAACGTTGAACCATATTTTTCGCAATGATATAGTTGCCGCATGCAAGTTTATGGTGGGGTCTGTCGAAATTCTGGAAAGAATAGGCAGAAAAGCTACTTAGCTTCTTTTTCTGCCTTTTTCTGCGCCTTTTTGGTGCGCGGCTGGGGCGGGGTTTGCAGCATCCTCCGAAGCACGTCTATTTCTCGTGCTTGGAGATGCTCTTCCCCTATTTGGGGCTTGTCCTTTAGTTTGTCCTTCATAAGGACATCTTAGGGCTTGCTATGCAAAAAGACAAGCCCAAAATCTCCCCAGATGGTCCCGCCTCAAATCCTCTCTGGAAAATCTCTGACAAAGAATCCTTAATCGAATGGGTTGCCCAATTTCTAAATTATTGGGAAGATGAACCCATGATGTACGGCCCTGCCGCAGAAATTATTGTGAATCAGATTCTAGAGTTTCTAAACCATACGCGACAATCTGAAAACGAACAGCTAATTCCGTTGCCAAATCCTGAAACATTTTTCTGCACTGAATAAGGTTGTCAACTGTATATTCTGAAAGTTCGAGGTGCGGTTTGTTTGTTATTTTCTCTTCATTATCATATTTGTATCTTGATAATTTAAGAGAATTTGGTTTTAGTTGCATAGTAACACCGTGAAGTATTCTATTACGGTGTTCACAGAATTGCCGAGCCATAGAAATAAAAGGTGATAACTCATTTTGGTATTTAACAAGAGGTGGAGTAGCTATTATTTTTTCCAAAAAAGTTAACTTCCTGCCAAATTGAGAGTGGGGCATCCCGCTTTTACGGCAGGTTTTAGTGTTTTTCCCATCACATTTATGATAAAGCAACAATACAAAGTCATTTATAATTTCTTCAACATAGCTCCAATGGACAATCATTGCCCCTATGGCAGCATATAATGGTGTATTTGAATCTTCGATTACGTCATTCATTAGATATGTATTTCCGGTGCAGGGTCACATGAAACATGAAAATGCATCAGAATTAACGTCAAGGCTATACAAAAGAGTATGCCAGCCACAAACAAAACTAACATTGACATGTTTTCGCTTAATGGATTTTTCATTATCGTTTGCCTTTAGAGGAGATTAAATAAAATGCCAGAGCAAAGCAAAATTGAAATTAAGCTACCTCAATGCCTTCCACTTGTGGTTGATTCGGAAGTCGCAATGGTAATTGAGTTTATGCAATCAAATATTAAAGCAAAAAAGCTAATAAGGATTGCCAAAGCTGTTAATGATTTAGCAATCCCTGTATGGGGCCATCTCCATGATGATCCTATTAATTGGGAGAGATTAATCCCTATTTCTTTTCAGGGGAGATAGTTAATTCTCTTATAAGGGTAGTCTGTAGAAACAATTAATTTCCATGTGTGCCAATGAAGGTCATTTCCAGTGTGGTCTGGCAATTCACCATTTCCTGGATGAGCTATTTCAGCACCACAGATTTCACAACGATAAATACCAGCGCGAATAACATTTTCTCCGGGGCCGCGAGGGATAGTAAATTCTAGGTCATCGTCCGATGCCTTAAGAACATTATTAAGATATTTAGAGTAATACAGAGCCATGACTTCTCACTCCTTTGTTTATGGTCATTCTCGCAAAATCACCATAGCACAAGGTAGGTGAGAAGTCATGGAGTTTTAAAGCGAAATCGCGTAATTAGCGCGCACTCCGGTTTGTTTTTGGGGCGGATTTGGAAGGGACAGCGTTTAGTGCATTTCTTCCCTTTCTTGAAGGGACAAAGAAGTTTGGTCAGTCCGCCGATAGGTCAGGCGTTTACCGGAAATGCCCTTGAGGGCTTGAGCTTCTCTCTCAGAATCATCAAAGCCCAGCTTCTCACGATGGTTATAGCGGAAATCAAACTCGGTAGTGTATCTATGAAGGTGAAAAGGGCTAACATGCTGGTAAACCCCATAGATACCGCGCTTGAAGATGGAGAAAAAGCCTTCAACCGTGTTGGTATGGACGTTGCCCCTGACATATTCATCCTGGCTATGCTTGACAACCTCATGTTTGGCGAATAAGCGACCGATGGGGCGATACCATAGGCCATCATCGGTCATAAGGTGCGCGTCTTGGTTGATTTGTTCTTTCAAGATCGGCTTCAAGGTACTGGCGTTCACGCTGGGGATATGAAAAGAGCGAACTGTGCCGTTTCTCTCGACAAGCGAGAGGACGGCATTTTTGTGGCTGTAGCCGCGGGTTTTCTTTCTTCCCGGTTTGTTCCCGACAAAGGTTTCATCCGCTTCAACCGGATTATTATTCCCGCCAAGTTTCCCCGAGTTAGCAGGCTTCATGGCTTCCCTGATTCTGTGCGACATGAACCAGGCCGTTTTATAGGTGACTTGCAAGGTGCGGCTTAATTGGTGGCTCGATATGCCTTTCTTGCTGGAGCACATCAAATGCGCCGCCAGTAGCCATTTATGGAGAAGAACCTTGCTGTGTTCAAAGACGGTACCTACGGTGACGGTAAACTGCTTGCGACAGTCGCCACAGGCGCGCAGACCGGGACGCGCACCCTTGCCTTTCTCTGGACTTTGTGCTTCAATGCGGCAGATACGGGCACTTGACCCACAATGCGGACAGACCGGGCCGTTAGGCCAGATAATCGCCTCAAGAAACTGGCGGGCTGCATCTTCATCATGGAACCTATTTTCATCAAAGGTGGCTTCGTGCATCTTCATGGCCTGATTCCCTTAAATTGGGTATTTTCGGGTTATCTTCCGTCTTATACGCAGGAAGATATATTTAATTTTTCCAATTAAAAGGAATTATAAATTAGGGAAATGTATTTGTCAAGTATATAAACGCCATATTTTTGCTTGGAAACCGTAGGGGCGAACCTGGTGTTCGCCCTTAGCCTTTTTTGGCCAGGGCAATGGCCTGTTTCACTATCAAGGCCGCGGCCACCTCAACCTCCTCCGGGGTGGTGGGTCGGCCCAGACTGAAGCGCACCGCGCCCCGGGCGACTGCGGCCGCGACCCCCATGGCCGCCAGGACCGGGGAGATGGACTCCTGCCCGGCGTGGCAGGCGGACCCCAAAGACGCGGCCACCTCCGGCACCCCGGCCATGAGTTCGGCCCCGGAAATCCCGGGAAAGGAAACGTTCAGGGTGCTGGGCAGGCGCTCGGACTCCGGTCCGTTCAAGACCAGGCCGGGGAAGCCGGACTTAAGCTTCCCGTGCAGCAGGTCCCGCAGGCTCTGCAAGATGCGCGGCGTCGGCCGCCTGCCGCACCTTTGCCAGGCGGCAGGCCTCACCCAGGGCCACCATATAAGGCAGGTTTTCGGTGCCGGCCCGGCGCCCGCCCTCCTGGGAGGCCCCGTGCAGCAGGGGTGTCAGTTCCCGGCCCCGGCGCAGGTATAAGGCCCCGACCCCTTTGGGGGCGTAGAATTTGTGCCCCGCCACGGTGAGAAAATCCACCCGCCATCTCCTCCACGTCCACTTTCACCTTGCCGACGCTCTGGGCCGCGTCGGTATGCAGCATTACTCCGGCCTCTTTGGCAATGGCGGCGATCTCGGCGAGGGGCGCCAGAGCCCCGGTCTCATTATTGCTGTGCATGATGCTGATGAGGATGGTGTCCGGGGTCAGGGCCCGCCGCACCGCCTCGGGGTCCACCAGACCTTGCGAGTCCACCGGCAACACCGTGAGGCCGATGCCGAGTGAGGCCAGCCACCGGCAGGGCGCCAGCACCGCGGGATGCTCGGTGGCACAGGTGATGATCAGGCCCGAACCGCGGCTCAGGGCCACCCCCTTGAGGACCAGATTGTTGGCCTCGGTGGCCCCGCTGGTGAAGACCACCTCCTCCGGGGCGCAGTTCAAGAGCGCCGCCACCTCCCGCCGGGCTTGGTGCATGGCCTCCCGGGCCTTAAGCCCCAGGGGATAGTCGCAGCTCGGGTTGCCGAACTCCGGCCCCAGGAAGGGCTGCATGGCCGCAGCCACCTCCGGGGCCACCGGCGTGGTGGCGTTGTAGTCCAGGTAGATCATGGAACTCTCCTCCGGTTCTCTGAATTGACACCTGCTTACGGCCTCTGATATTTTAGCATTAAAAGATAATCATCGTCGGGAATCATTAGCCCACCGATGGTCACCGCAATTTCTCATGACCCACACCCTCGCCCCCACCTTCTACCGCCTGGGCCGCTGGTTCTGCCGGCAGACCTTGGGGCGTTATTTCTTTTTAGAGGTTCGGGGCCTGGAAAACCTGCCGGCCCGCGGCCCGGCCATAATCTGCCCCAAGCATCAGCGCTGGGAGGACATCCCGCTCGTCGGTATGGCCCTGCCGCCGCCGCTGCACTACATCGCCAAGGTGGAGCTCTTCCAGCAGCCGGTGATCCGCGACGTGCTCTATGCCTGGGGCGGGGTGCCGCTGGACCGCCACAATCCCCGGGCCACCCTCTCCTCCTTCAAGCGCCTGCTGCCCCTGCTGCAAGCCGGGGCCTACGTGGTCCTGTTTCCCGAAGGCACCTATGTCCGGGGGTGTGTGGGGCCCGGCAAACACCGCCTCATCCAAATGCTGCTCAAACTCCAGCACCGGGACGGCCTGGGGCTGCTGCCCTTCGTACCCGTGGGGCTGTCCTATCACCCCCTGGAACGGGGCTGCCGGGTGGAGGTCAACCTGGGGCCGCCCCTGCGCGCCGCCCTCCCGAAACAGGCCCCGGCCCTCACTGCCGGGCTCATGGCCCGGATCGCCCGCCTCTCCGGGTTTACTCTTCCCCGGTAGCCCGGGCTTTCCAGCCTGTGTCCTTGGCCGCGCAGTGCGGCCCCGACTTCCTGTCTTTTCTTTTAAGATATCCTCCGGAAATACCGACAGATTATTTAAAGTTTGGGCAGTCCATTTTTCTGTCTCGCCCCACCTGGATTTTCCCTTTTCCCGTGCTTACCTTTTTGAGGCGTTCAGTCCGAGAATCCGGGGGGGGGAGCGGTTGAAACGATGAGACCAGGTTGGCAATTTCTCTCCTGGCGCTGGTGGCTGGTGCATTTTCTGGGGTTCTCCCTGGTCTATGCCGCCGGCCGCCTGACCGCCGCCTATCTGAAGGGGTGACGAGATGATCAGGTTCTTTTCCTACGTCCTGTTTCCCAAGTTGGGCTGGTTCCTGCTCCATGCCACGGCTATCGCCCTGTTATTTCTCCTGGGCTACACCATGAAATTTTAGACGGGGCCTCATGAAAAACATCCGCTATATTCTCTGGGCGGCCCTGCTGGCCCTGGCGCTGAGCGGTGCCCTCCTGCATCTGCGGATTCACCCACCGAGCCCGTTGATCAGCGATATCTGGCCCAACCTCTTCTCCTGGATCGCCGTGGTGGTGGTGTGCCCGCTGTTCCTCTTCCGGTACACTGCCATCCTGGCCCTCATCCTCAACAGCTTCCTGGCCTACCTGGGCATTATCATGATGGCCGACTTCTCCCTCAGCGCCACCCTGGCCGGACAAATGAAGGTGATGCCTGGGGTGAGTTTCTTCGGCTGGCTGCTGCAAACTACCTTCTCTGATATCACCGTCCTGGTGGGCCACCTCCTGGTGGGCCTGGCCCTGTATAAGGTGATCATGACGGAGAGGCAGTGAGCAGTAAGCAGTGAGCAGGAAAACCACAAGCTATTCAAATCGGCACGATATTTTAAAACCTGCTTTTAGTGAGATTGTCATTCTGAGCGAAGCGAAGAATCTCCCGATAGATATTTGTATCGGTTGGGAATGCAAAAGAAATTTTGCATGGCTTCTTTCTTTTTGCTTTTACTGCTCACTGCTCACCGCTCACTGCTCACTGATTACAGCTTCCCTCCCGCCTGCAAGGCCTGCTTAATGGCCAGGGCCTTTTCGGCCACGGCCATGGGGCTGGGACCCAGGATGCGGATCATGGCTTCCTTGCCTACCTCCCCCCGATCGTAAATGATATCCGGGGCCGGCCGGCCGGCCTCGAGCACCGAAGCCACGCCCCAGGCCAGGGTGCCGCCTTCCCGGCTCTGCCCGTCTGCGGGTTCCTGGGCCCGGTCGAAAGACGCAACATGCAAATGCAGCAACGGGGCCAGGTCTTCGATACCTTCCACGTACCTGATGTTCATGGCGCTGCGCAGTTCCGGGTGCGTCGCCAGGGCGGTGAGGATGATGGCGGCGACGTGCCGGGAGGCCCCGAAGGCCGGCGGCGGCCGGAATGAGCAGCCCCGGCGGCGCTCTTCACCAGGCGGCCCGGGAAGGCCGCCACATCCTGCGGCCCTTCGGGGTAGGGGGTGGCATAATCCCAGGTTGGTCATGACTTCGGGGATCAAGGGGCTGAGGTCCTCGGCTTGCAGCCGGGCTCGCTGCGCGGCCTGCAAGTCTGCCAAAACCGCAAAGCGGGCCAGCTCCCGGGCAAAGGGGGCATAGGGGTTCACCGGTCCGGAGCCCCGGCCCAAAGGCAGACCGTATTTGAGGGCCTGCCGGGTGAGGCTGCGGGCCTGATTCACCGCCTCCGGCAGGGCCAGACCCTGGGCCAGACCGGCAGCCGCAGGCGCTGGCCAGGAGACAGCCGGTGCCGTGTGGTTTGGGGCGGCCAGGCGCACCCCGGGGAGATGGTAACGATTGTTCCCGTCAGTCAGCACGTCCACCGGGTCACCCGGCAGGTGGCCGCCCTTGGCCAGGACCCAGCGAGGCCCCAGGGCCTGGAGGCGCCGGGCCGCCGCTTCCAGGTCAGCCGGGCTGCTGATCTTCAGCCCGGTGAGCCGGGCGGCCTCCGGGGCGTTGGGAGTGAGCAGGGTGGTCAATGGAAAGAGCTCGGTCTTGCATGGCGGCGATGCCGGCCTCGTCCAGCAGCGGGAAGCCGCCGCCTGCGGCCAGCACCGGGTCCAGGACCACCGGGACTCGGGTCCAGGCCCCTCAGGCGGGAGGCCACGGGGCGACGATCTCCTGGGTGGCCAGCATGCCCAACTTCACCGCGTGCCACCGGGAAGTCGCTGAGCACTGCGTCCAACTGCGCCGCCACCACCTCCGGGGCCACCGGGTGCACCGCCTGGACCCCCTGGCTGTTCTGCACGGTGAGGGCGGTGGCCACGGTCAGGCCGTAAGCGCCCAGCAGAGTGGCCACCTTCAGGTCTTGCTGCAGGCCGGCGCCGGCCCCCGGGTCGAACCCGGCGATGATCAGGACGGTTTTCATGCTGCCTCCACGACAGAAATCAAGAAGCCGCGGTGGGGCGGGCCTCCGTGCCCGCCCAAAAATCCAGGCGGCCAGGGACGGCCGCCCCACCAGTATTGCCCAAACTGTTACGAAATCCCGACTCATAGGCTCCTGCCAAAAGCGAGGCACCGCCGGGCCTCGGCCACCAGCCAGCGGCGGTAATCCCAGGCGAGATAACTATTCCGGGCGATGCGCAGCTCCGCCAGGGCCATGTAAAAGGGATTGAGGAGATAGAGGCGCTCCGCCAGGTCCGGGTTATCGGGCTGCGACCCCAGATAAGCCGTAAAAAAATGGCCGATGGCGGCTTCAGCCGCGGCCGCCTGGCCGGTGCGCCAGGCCCAGGCGTGCTTGAGTTCGCCGGCCACCCAGGAGAGGTCCCAGAGGCGGTCCGCAAACCTAAGGCGCTCCAGGTCCAGGGCCACCGCCCTGCCGCGGGGCGGGCCTCCCCGCCCGCCGAGATCGGGGAAGAGAAAATTGGTAGGGGTGGCGTCGCCATGCACCAGCACCTGCCGGTCGGGGAATTGCCCCAGCCTGACTTCCCAGGCGGCCCTCTCGAATCCCAGGTCCCTCTCGTCTTCACCGGAAAGCAGGCCCTGCCGCCGCAGTTGCCATAATAGTTTGTCCAGGTAACTCAAGGCCTCGTGACCCGACACCGCGGTCTCCGGCAAGGGGCGGGAGTGAAAAAAGGCCAGGAGCTCAGCCAGGCTGTCCAGGCCCCTATGAAGGTCGGCTAGCTTACCTTGCTCCAGGGCGCCACGCACCAGGCGATCCAGGTCCGGCCCGGAAACGGCCTCCAGCAGCAGACCCAGGCGGAGGTCCGGCCGGCGGCCCAGGAGCCGCGGAATCCGGGCCAGGCCCTCGGTCACTCCCAGTTCCGCCGCCCGGAGATAGTGGTCATATTCCTGGACCAGGCCCCGGTCCGCTGGCGTGGCGGCAGGATAGGCGCCGTAGAATTTGCCCACCGCGGCGGCGCCGTTGCCGCTAAAGGTGAAGCGGCAGACCTCGCGGGAAGACGGCAGCGGCTCCCGGGCCACCTCTCCGGTCAGGGGGGAGGCCCCGGTCGGAGCCAGCAGCCGCCCGAGGGCCAGGGCCAGGGGGGCCTGCGGCGCCAACCTGGTCACGGCCGCTCCGGCGCCGCCCGGCGGGACGCCTCCAGGCAGCACCCCAGGGCGCCGTTGAATTGGGGATATGGCGGCACCAGCACCCGGAATGTATTGGCCTCCTGGAGAAAATGGATCACGGCCCGGTTGCGGGCCACGCCGCCGACGAAGACCAGGGTGGCGCAGGGGTAGCGGTGCACCATGGCCAGGGCCCGCCGGGCCACCGAGGCATTGACCCCGGCGGCAGACTGCGCCCGGGGTCGACCCCTTCCAGCAGGTGGCCCACCAGCTCGCTTTCCCCGAAGATGGCGCAGGTCTGGGAGATGTCCACCGGGTCCGCCCAGGCCGCGGCGAACTCCGTCAGGGGCATCTTGAGAAACCGGGCCATGTTCTCCAGGTAGCGGCCGGTGCCCGCGGCGCAACGGTCATTGGTGAGGAAATCGAAGACCCGGCCGTCTTTGACGTACAGCACCTTGGTGTCCTGGCCGCCCATCTCCAGCAGGATAAAATGGTCCAGGCCGGTCTGCTGCCGGGCGCCCAGGAAATGCGCCCGGATTTCGGTGATGGCCGGGAAATTTTTCTGCAGGAGATTCTTGCCGTAGCCGGTGACTACCAGAGGCTTCCGGCTCCGGCAGCCCCAGCCGCGGCCAGTCAATGGCCAGGCGGCCGTTATCCCTGATCGAGATAGTCGCGGTAAAAGATGATGGTGTCCAACCGGCGCCGGGTTAGCAGCCCGTTGCCACGGGCATATGACTAGCTTCACATAGCGGCTGCCAAAGTCCAGGCCGCAAGGCAGAGACTGCCCTTCCACAGACCCTCAAACTTACGGGGTTGGGGGAGGGGATTTGGGGGAGTTTTTTGTAAGGTGCAGGGGCGCCTCGGCCCCTGGCCCCCTCCCCCAATTTAATTTCACGGCCGCAGGACATCGACGAAGGCCTCCAGGCGCATGCGGGTGCGGGAGTCGAGAGGGGAGGGGCGGTCCCCTTCGATGGTCAGGATCGGGATATTCAGGCGTTCCCGGATGGTCTGGTCGAACATCTGGCGGAAGCAGAAGCTCTGGGTATAGTGCACCAGGCCGTCCAGGCGGCGGGTGCGCACCGCCTCCTCCAGGTCGGCCAGGCGGCCCGAAGATGTCGTAGGGATAAGTATAGTGCAGGTACTGCTCCGCCAGGTCCGGGCCGGCCTAGGGCATGCTGAACTGCCGGGGAAATTCGTGGAACACCACCCCGGCGCCCAGTTCCTCCAGGTAGTCCCACAGGTCGGTGAAGATGGGCGGGATGCCGGCAAAGCCCAGGCGCACCGGGTAGTCCCGGGCCGGGCGGCCTGCCGCCTCCCGCAGGAAATTCGTCACCTTGATCTTCGTAAGCCGCCAGGTCGGAGGCGAAGTCGGAGCAGGAGATCAGAAAGAGGAAATTCTCCTGGCCGGAGACCTGGCCGGTCTCCCAGGTGAGGCGGTCCAGGCGCTCAATTGTTGCCGCAGGGGCGCCAGGCCTGGCCTGGACCCGGGCCACTTCGCTCAGTGGCGCCCAAACGGGCCATCAGGGCCTCGATCTCCCGGGCCAGTTGCTCCCGGTTCCGGGGATAAGGGAACTTGAAGTGGATGACGTCCTGGCCCTGCGCCTCCAGGATCTCCCCCAGGGCCTGGGTGTAGGAACAGTCTCCCTGGCAGGCGACGATGACCGCTGCGAATCTCCGGGATGGTTCTGCAGGCGGTGTAAATGCCCCTGATCCAGGCGCAGATGGTGCGGGGAAAGCCCGCGGCTTCGGCCTCGGGCCACCCTTTTCAGGGCGTCGGGCTCGGCAATGAACAGGTTGTTCAGGTCCACCGGCATCAGATTTGCGGCCAGGACCACTTCCACCGGGATGGTGGTGGTGAAGCCCACCTTGGCGCCGGCGGACGATGGTTTAATGATGGTCATGTTTTGATGATGGACCGGAGACCGGAGCACGAAGCCCTTCCCCCGCCTCCTGTCCTTCCATATTTTCGTAGTCCTTCTAATCTCTTAGGTAATAATATCATATCTGAAACGGCGAAAATTGAAAGAGATAAAAGTTCGAAATCATTGAAAAAAAAGCCGGAGGGTCTTCTAAAATTTTACTCTAAAAGCCAAACCCGCAGTCTTGCCGCTCACTGCTCACTGCTCACTATAAAACCCGGCTGCCAAAGATGGCGGTGCCCACCCGCACCAGGGTGGCGCCTGCCTCGATGGCCACATCGAAAGTCACCGGACATGCCCATGGACAACTCCGGCAAAGGGGTCCCGCCCAGGTCTTGCAGCCGGTCCCGCAGCTCCCGCAGGGCCTGGAAATAGGGGCGCACCGCCTCGGGGTCGAGAAAGGGCGGCATGGTCATCAGCCCCACCACCCTGAGATGTGGCAACTGGCTGATCTCCCGCAGCAGCTCCGGGGCTGCCTCCGGGCTGGTCCCGGATTTCGAGGCCTCTCCCGCCAGGTTCACCTGCATCAGGATTCCTTGGATGGTTCCCGCGGCGGCGGCGGCGGCCTCCAGGGCTCGGGCCAGCTTCAGGCGGTCCACCCCATGGATCAGCTCGAACCGCTCCACCGCGGCTTTGGCCTTGTTGCTTTGCAGGTGGCCGATAAAATGCCAGCCCGCCGCCTCACCCAGGGCCTCGATCTTGCCCCGGGCCTCTTGCAAATAATTTTCTCCGAAGAGGCGCTGGCCCGCGGCCACAGCCTCGCGGATACGCTCTAGCTGCACGGTCTTGCTCACCGCCACCAGGCGCACCGCGGCCGGGTCCCGGCCGGCCCGCCGGGCCGCGGCGGCCATGCGGCGTCTCACTTCTTCCAGGTTTTGGGCAATTTGGCTCATTAATATATTGGTAGCGCAGGCTTCCAGCCTGTGCAAGTGAAGGCTAAATGTTCATGGGCGTCTAGCCAGCCGCCGTTAATGAAAATCACCCCTGGCCGCGTCTTAAATGGTTTTTAAAGTCCCCCTTTGAAAAAGGGGGATTTAGGGGGATTTTAATTTTTATGGAAACCCGTACAAAGCACCTTAACGGCTATTCCCTTAAAAACTTCTTCTTCTTTCAACCCAAACACCCGCAAGGTATTCTCCCAGGTGGCCCGGGCCACCTCTTCCAGGCTGAGGCCGCGGACTTCGGCCAGTTGCCGGGCGGTGGCGACCACGTAAGCCGGCTCGTTGCGCTTCCCCCGCCAGGGCTGCGGTGGCAGGTAGGGGCAGTCGGTCTCCACCAGCAGGCGGTCCAGGGGCGCCTCCTTGGCCACCTCCCGCAAGGTCCCGGCCTTGGGGTAGGTGAGGGTGCCGGAGAAGGACAGGTACATTCCCAGATCCAAAAAATCATGGGCCTCTGCCAGATTCCCGGCAAAGCAGTGCATGACGCCCCCGGAGGCGGCCGCGATATTCCCGGAGAATCTTCAAGGTCGCGGCCGTGGCCTCCCGGGTGTGGATGATCACCGGCTTTTTCAGACCGGCCGCCAGTTCCAGTTGGCGGCGGAACCAGTGCTCCTGGGTCTCGGCCGGCGAACGTAGGCGGTAAAAATCGAGGCCGATCTCGCCGATGGCCACCACGCGGGGCTGGGTCGCCAGGGCGGCCAGGGTCTCCAGGTCCGTCTCGGTGATGGTCCCGGCCCCATGGGGGTGGACCCCCACCGCCGCCCAGATCCCGGGGTATCTCCCGGTCGTCTCGATCACCAGGCGGGCGTCCCTCAGGCCGGTGGCGACGTTGACGATCAAGGCCACCCCGGCCTCCCGGGCCCGGCCCATGACCGCGGCCTGATCGGCCACAGTTCCTCCAGGTCCAGATGGGCGTGGGAATCGGCCAGACGGATGGACATAAGTTTCGAGTTCCGAGTTTTTAGGTTTTAGTTAAAAAGCCCAGCGAATCCGGGTCGGCCAGCATTACCGGAAGTCTGCCCGTTGAGGATTACTGACCACTGAACCCTGGCCACTGATCACTGAAGTTTATGGACGAATCCTCCCTGCCATGGTAAAATATCCCATATTTCCGTAGTCTGCAAGGAGAGGCGGTGCCCGCCTGGCTTTATAGCATCATCCTCATTTGCTGGGTTTGCCTCCTGGCCCCCTTATCCGCAGGGGCCGCCGGCCTGAGCCACACTGCGCCCCAATGGCAAACGCTGGGCCGGGGTCTCAGTTTCGCCGAGGTGGAGGTGCTCCGGGAGGGTGAGGTCACCGAGGTCGTGTCCAGCCTGGCGGTGGTCAAAATCGATCCGGCCACCAATGCCTTCCGGGTCTTTCACCAGGCCCCCCAGAGCATCACCCAATGGCAGCAGCAACTGCAGGCCCCCATCGTCTTTAACGCCAGCTTTTATGGACCCACCCATCAACCGGTGGGTCTGATCATGGCTGACGGCCGGGCCATCGGCTCGGCCAACAACCGGCAGATGCGCGGCATGTTTGTGGCCGAGCCCAAGGGCATCTCCCCAGACCTGCCCCGGGCCACTATCCTGGACCTCCTGGCCACCCCCGTCAATCCCCAGACCCTGCCCTGGACCCAGGGGGTGCAATCCTTTCCGCTGCTGCTGGACTACAAGGGCAATATCCGGGTGCGGGACAGCGACAAAAGGGCCAACCGCACGGTAATCGCCACCGACCGGGTAGGTAACATCCTGGTCTTCAATACCTCCAACCGGTTTTTTACCTTGCAGGAGTTGGCGCAATTCCTGAAAAACAGCAAGTTCGGCATCGACTCCGCCCTGAACCTGGACGGCGGCACCGAAGCGCAGTTGTTGATCAAGACCAAAGACCTGGAGTTTTTTTCCCCGCCATCGTGGGAGAACTCCCTCGGGAGTATCTTGGACCAGAAGGTTTACTGGCTGCCCACCGTGGTGGGGGTCTTTCCGCGTCAGGATTGAGCCTGATGGCCAGATACCTCATCCTGGGGGCGGGTAAATTCGGGCGCCTGGCCCTGGCGCGTCTGGCCCGGCAAGAGGCGGCGGCCTCATTTCTGGTGGTGGAACACCGGCCGGAGGCCCTGGCCGAAGCCCGGGCCCTGGCGATCCCCGAGGTTGAGTGGGTGGCGGCGGAGGCCATTGCCTTCCTGGCCGCCAACCTGGGGGATAAGCCGCCCTGGGATTGGTTAATCCCCATGGTGCCGGTGCACGTGGCCTGTGCCTGGCTCCTGGCCGGTCCCCTGAAAGGCTGGGAGACCGCGGCGGTCCCTGAGGAACTGGAACAATTGGCGCCTGTGTGGTTCCGGGGTCCCGAAGGGCAGCTCTATCTGAGCCGGGCCGCCCATCTCTGCCCGGATGATTGCCCCGAGCCGGACTCAGTCTGTCCGGTGAGCGGCGAGTGCCGGGAGGCGCCACTGTCCGCCGAACTGGCGGCCGTGCACCTGCCCGGCTGGTCCACCAGGGTCATCCCCAGCCGGCAGCTGGCCCCCGGGGTGGGAGGCTATCCCCCTGGGGAATTGCTGGCTCTGGGCCGGGAACTGACCGGCCTGGCCGGCAAGCTACTGATCGCTACCGCCTGCCGCTGCCACGGGGTGGTGCATGGGTTGAGAAGGACGGAAGACGGAGGACGGGGGACGGAAGCAACGACAGATTAATTTGGGCTTTCCCGGTCTCCGGTCTCCCGGCCCCGGTCTGAGATAAACATGTCGAACTTTGAACAATTCGGAGTCCTGGGCGCCGCGCCGCGGATGCAAGAGATCTTTCATCTGCTGGAACTGGTGTCGCCTTCGGAGGCCAATGTCCTGCTCTTGGGGGAAACCGGCACCGGCAAGGAACTGGTGGCCCGGGCCATCCATGGCAGCAGCCCCCGGGCCCAGGGGCCCTTTGTGGTGGTCAACTGCGCCGCTCTTCCCGAAACCCTGCTGGAGTCCGAGCTCTTCGGCCACGAACGGGGCGCCTTCACCGGTGCGGTCAATCGCAAGGACGGCCGCTTCCTCCTGGCCCATCGGGGCAGCCTCTTCCTGGATGAAATCGGCGAACTCAGCCTTACCACCCAGGCCAAGATCCTGCGGGTCCTCCAGGCCCGGGAGTTCGAACCCCTGGGCGGCACCCGCACCCTGAAGGTGGACGTCCGCATCATCGCCGCCACTAACCGCCACCTGGAGGCCATGGTGCGGGAGGGTCGCTTCCGGGACGATCTCTTCTACCGGCTCAATGTCTTCCCCCTCGTCCTGCCGCCTTTACGGGAGCGGCTGGAAGACCTGCCGCTGCTGGCCGACCATTTCCTGAGGACTTACTCGGCCAAGAACCGCAAGGAAATCAAGTCTATGGCTCCGGAGGTGCTCCAGGCCTTCCAGGGTTACGCCTGGCGGGGGAATATCCGGGAACTGGAGAATATCATCGAGCGCGGGGTGATCGTTTGCCAGGGAGACACCTTGACCCTGGGAGATCTGCCGTTGAGCCTGCAACAGGCCGGCTCCTGGACCTGGGTGGACGAAGAGCTGGAACCGGAGTTGCCGGAATTGGAGCGGCAGTTGATCAGCCGCACCCTGGAGCTGGTGGACGGCCAGCGCCAGGCGGCTGCGGAAATCCTGGGGATTTCCCTGGAGGAGCTGGACCTCAAAATCCGCTCATACGGAGTGGAGAAGGGTTTAGAATAGCACATGTTCTTTCCACCGCTGATTTTCCTGATGATGCTGGTCTTTTTCGTGTTGGCCGTGATCCTCCTGCCCTTCTTGCTGCTGGGCATGGTCGGCGAGGCCTTTCTGCGGCTGGGGCTTCCCCCCGGCTTGGTCTTCTCGCTGCTTCATCCTCACCCTGCTGGGTAGCCTGGTGAACATCCCCATCTACCGCTTCGCCAGCCGGGAGGTCTACGAGGACCAAATCATCTCTTATTTCGGCATGCGCGTCCGGGTGCCCCGGTCGCCGACCCACCAGACCGTGCTGGCCGTCAACGTCGGTGGGGCCGTGATTCCCGTGTGTCTCTGTATCTATCTCATGGCCAATATCCCCTTCGGCCTCTACCTGCCGGCGCTGGTGGGGCTGGTGACCCTGGTGGTGAACCGCCTGGCCCGGCCGGTCAAGGGCCTGGGCATCGCAGTGCCCGGCTTGATTCCGCCTCTGGTGGCGGCCCTGGGGGCCTATCTCCTCTGCCCCTCGTATCTCCGCGCCCCCTGCGCCTACATCGCCAGCACCCTGGGGATTCTCCTCGGCGCCGATCTACTGAAGCTGCGCGAGATTCCCAAGCTGGGGGCGCCGGTGGCCTCCATCGGCGGCGCCGGCACCTTCGACGCTATCTTCTTCGGAGGAATCATCGCGGTGTTGTTAAGTTGAGTAAATCCATTCTTGCCCTCATCTAAATTTGGGGGTTATATTTTAGCGACAACCGGAGAAAGGTTGCAGTTCAAGATTTACCTTTGATCTTTAGGAGGTTAGATAATGAGAGACCTATCTGGCAATACACTGCGGCGCTTGACCGCCGGGGTCCCGGGCCGGTTGGTTCCCATCCTGTTAGTCCTGGTCCTGCCGCTGCTCCTGGGCGCCTGGTCGGATTTCACCGGCAACACCATCAACCCCAACTATGTGAAGCGCATCCAGGACGGCAAGACCACCAAAACCGAGATTCTCGCCTTTTTCGGCGACCCCAAGGAGGTCGAAAAGACGGACCTGGGGCCGGTTTACCATTATTCCAGTTACAAGGACGCCGCGCCCGATACGCCTTACATCCACGACAAGCGCCATATCCAGGATCAATCCGACCAACTTTATTTAGACGATAAAAAACAGGTCAAAAAGCCCCCGGTAAAAACCGAAGGCAAAATTCTGCGCAGCACCCTGACCGTGCGCTTCAAAAGCGACGGGGAAACCGTGATGAGCCATGAATACAAGGAATTTTAATGGGGTGGCTGGATGACGGCCTTCACCGACCTGACCCAGGCCCTGGCCTGGGTCTTTGATTTACAGAAATTCGGCATCAAGTTCGGCCTCTCCTCCACCCTGGACCTGTTGGCCCGGCTGCACCTCTCCTACCAGCAAGGCCGCTATCTCCACATTGCCGGCACCAACGGCAAGGGCTCGGTGGCGGCCATGCTCAGCTCCGTCCTCACCCGGGCCGGCTATCCGGTGGGGCTCTTCACCTCCCCGCACCTGGTGAGCCTGCAGGAACGCTTCCGTCTGCGGGACCGGGAAATCTCCGCCGACGCCCTGCTGCACCTGATTAACCGGGTCCGGACCGCGGTGCGCGCCGCCGAGCCCCCCACCTTCTTCGAATTCGTCACCGCCATGGCCTTGCTCTATTTTTTGGAGGAAAAGGCCGACCCCATCATCCTGGAGACCGGCATGGGGGGGCGCCTGGACGCCACTAACATCGTCCAGCCGCAGGTTTCGGTGATCACCAACATCTCCCGGGACCATGAGGACCATCTGGGCCACGGGCTGTTGGCCATCGCCGGCGAGAAGGCGGGCATCATCAAGGCAGGCGCGCCCCTGGTTACCTACGCCACCCAGAAATCGGTCCTGGACCTCTTCCGCCGGCGCTGTGGGGAAGTGGCGACGCCTTTATATCAGGGGGGCGTCGACTTCAAGACCCGGAGCCGGGGCGGGATGAGGTTCGATTATCACGGGTTGGTGAAGGAATGGCCTGAACTCGACCTAAGCCTGACCGGCCGCCACCAGTACCGCAACGCCGCGGTGGCCCTGGCGGTCCTGGAACTTTTGGAGCAACAGGGCCTGGCCGTCGGCGCCGGAGCCATTCGGGAAGGCTTAGCCAACACCCGCTGGCCGGGCCGCCTGGAGCAGGTGGCCCAGGACCGCCGCATCCTGCTGGACGGGGCCCACAACCCCGCCGCCGCCCTGACCCTGGCCCAAACCCTGAAGCAGACCCGGGGCCACGGCCGCCTCATCTATGTTATGGGCATCATGGCCGACAAGGAGGTGGACATCATCCTGGAGCGGCTCCTGCCCCTGGGGCAAATGGTGATTTTCACCCGGCCCCGGTATTTCCGCGCCGCCGCCACCGCCGATCTGGCCCGCCGGGCCGCGCCTTACCACCTGGAGGTCATCCAGGTCCCCCGGGTGCGCTGAGGCCATCCAGCGGGCTCAGGCCCTGGCCGGGCCCGAGGACCGCATCGTCATCACCGGCTCCCTCTTTACGGTGGGTGAAGCCAAGGAATATTTTCAGGAGTTGTAGGGTGCGTCCTACGCACCACAGCGCGGTATCTGAAACCTAATCAATGGTGCGTGGGACGCACCCTACTTGAATATTCTCGAAACTCGAAACCCAGAGGTTCTCATGCAAATTTTTGTTTCCGGGTCCCTGGCCTATGACCGGATCATGGATTTCCCCGGGCGTTTTGCGGATCATATCCTGCCGGAGAAGATTCACATCCTCAATGTCTGTTTCATGGTGAACGGCCTCACCGAACGCTTCGGCGGCACCGCCGGCAACATCGCCTACAACCTGGCCCTGCTGCAGGAAAAACCGGTCATCCTGGCCACCGCTGGCAAGGATTTCGGGCCCTACCGGGAGTGGCTGACCTCGCTGGACCTGCCCCTGGACGGCATCAAGGAGATTCCCGCGGAATTCACCGCCGGGGCTTACATCACCACGGACCTCTCCGACAACCAGATCACCGGGTTCAATCCCGGCGCCATGAAGCACCGCTCGGAGTACCGCTTCGACGGGGTGGACCCGGCCGCGGCTCTGGCCATCGTGGCCCCGGGCAGTCTGGAGGACATGCTGGCTTACACCCGGGCCTACAAGGCCCGGGGGGTGCCGTACATCTTCGACCCCGGGCAGAGCATCCCGGCCTGGGACGGCGACGCCCTCCGGGAGATGGCCGACCAGGCCCTGGCCCTCATCGTCAACGACTACGAACTGGAGATGTTTCAGCAAAAAACCGGTTTGCACGAGGCGGAAATTCTCGGCCTGACCCCGATTCTCATCACCACCCGGGGCGATCGGGCTCGTACCTGCGCAGCCCCGCTGGCCGGGAAGACCTCCCGGTGGTGGGGCCCCGCCGGGTCCTGGACCCCACCGGCGCCGGCGACGCCTACCGGGCCGGGCTGCTCAAGGGGTTGGCCCTGGGGCTTTCCTGGTCGGAAGCGGTCCGCATGGGCGCGGTCCTGGCCAGCTTCTGCGTGGAGGAGCAGGGCACCCAGGAACACCGGGTGGAGGTCTACCAGTTCTGGGAGCGCTACCAGCAGGCGTTCGGGACGCCGCCAGCCGCGGCCCAGGCGGGGTAGGGGCGGTTCCCGCACCGCCCCCTGCCTGGCCCCGGTAGCCCAGGCTTCCAGCCTGTGCCTCGCCATTAACGCTCTTCTTGAGTGGCCGCAGGCTTTAGCCTGCGTCTTTTTTTTGCGGTCGCCCGCAGCCCAGGCTAAAGGTTCATGAACCACAGATGTCCCGTCACCGGGGAATGAAAATCCCCCCCGTCCCCCCTTTTTCAAAGGGGGATTTAGGCAGGAGTGTCCGGTAGAGATTTTGCAAGGGGCTGGCGATTAAAAACGAAAAATGCAGGTGCAGAAAAATTTTATCAGAGCGGACGCAGGCTTGGGCCGGCAGCAGAAAAACTCCCTCTCCCCTGCGAGGGGAGAGGGTTGGGGTGAGGGGTGGCTTCTTCGCCTAACTACTTCCCCCTCACCCTGCCCTCTCCCCCATTGGGGGAGAGGGGAAAAGCTCAAAACCTCTACATGTTATTGGACTTTGGCGGATTTGATCGGTTTTCTTGCGGGCCTATTAGCAAAAACCCTGCCGGACACTCCTGGGATTTAGGGGGATTTTGATTTTCACGCTAAGGCCTGCGGCAACCAAACCGATCTTCCTGGTCAAGCCGCCTTGGGGGTCGGCGGCGCCTCCGGCCGTTTGAAGTAGTGCATGATGAATTCGAAATCCGGGAACTTCCGGGGCAGGCGCATCATGTTGAAGACCATGACCCCGATGGCAAAGCGGTCCATCCAGGAGGACAGCGGCCAGCCCAGGTGGACCACCACGTGGCGGTCCGAAAGCTCGTACTCCACTACTTTCAAAAGGTTTACTATCCGGTGATATAGGCTGATCTTGAAGAGCGGAAAGCGGAAATGGTTCGAAACCGTCTTCGGGGGCGATCCCCCCACCCGGGGGGAATAGAAGGTGATATAGGCCTCATTGGCCTTGGGGATCTGATCTTCCTTTTCCTCGGAGCGCCGGAAGAAGAGATGCACCTCCGGGTGAATCGGACTCGGCCAGATAGAGAATCAACTCCATTTCCGTGTCCGCCTTCTCGATCTGCTTCAACTCCGGGGCGCGTTTGCGGGCCACCAGGAAGCCCAGGACCAGCATGGCGCTGGTCACCCCGGCCCACAGCATGGTGGCGTGCGTCTTGTCGATGGCCAGGAAGACGAAGCAGCTCACCAGGATGATCCAGAGGATGAGGGTCCCCAGCCGGCTGGTATAATAGGTCATGCCCTCGGCCGGCCCTTGAAATAGCGGTAGATAATCAGGGAGCCCATATTGATGCAGAACGAAGCCACCAGACCCAGGGCGTACATGTTGGCCAGTTCTTCCTGGCTGCCCATGGTGAGCACGATGATGACGGAGAAGAAAGTGGCGCTGGCAGGTGAATGCGGTAAAGGGAATGGCGCCGGTTGGTGACGATGAACCAGTGAAAGCCGTAACGGTGGGCCACCCGCTCCAGCAACTCGCTGGAGGCCACAAACGCGGTGTTCACCGCCATCATCAGGGTAAAGCTGGCCAGGCCGCCACGGCGATGCCAAATGCTACCCCATTCAGCATGGTGGCATAAATGAGTAACCAGATCCCCTTCGTGGGCCTTGAAATCGATGTTGGCCGACAACACCAGGATGGCCACCAGGGGGGTGACGATACCCACGGTCAGGGCCAGGAAGAGATAGGCTTTGCGGATTTCCTTCCAGCTCCGCACCAGTCCCGCGGTCTGGATGACGGACTCCACCCCGGAATAAGCCAGGATACAGAAGGCGACACTGGAAATGAAGCTGGCCGTAATCCTTCCCCAAAGGAGCCGGTACTCACGTGTTTGACGGAATCATGCACGGCCGTTCTCATCTGTCCCAGGGAAAAGAAGTCGACATGGAGGATGCCGGAGACGATGAGGTTTAAAATGATGAAGGCCGCGGCGATGAAAATCAGGAAGGTGAAACGGGCGTTTTCCCGAATCCCCATGATGTTCAGTCCGGCCACGGCCCAAATGATCGCCAGTACCGTCACCACAAAGACAGTGCCGGAGATGGGGAAAAAGGAAGTGGCGTTGGAGACCGCGCTGACCGCGGAGATGCAGGCGGTGAGGATGTAGTCCACCATGATGGAGGACACCGCCACAAAGGAGACCATGGGGCCCAGGACCAGGTAGGAGAAGGAATAGACCCCGCCGCCGATGAGGCCGTGATGTTCCAGGATTTCGGCGATCTCGGTGAGCCGGGTGCTGATAGGAAGCGGACCAGCAGGCTGGTGATGGCGATGAAGACCAGGGCGCTCAAGCCGATGAAGCGGTAGGATTCGGCCGGGACGTAAAAGATGGAGGTGAACTCATCCATCAGGGTGATGATGCCCACCGCCAGATAAGTGAGCCAGATGTGGCCGTCCTGGTGAAAGGAGAGCAGGTTAGTCCGCCGGCCAGATAGACGAACAGAATGATCAGGCCCAGATTGAGAATGGCTAAGACGACGAGCTTCATTAATTTAAACCCCTAAAGGGAGGGCGGCTGGCAAATTAATCTGGCTGCTGATACCGTAAGGTTCCCGAACCCCCAAGTCAATAGCCTTGGAGTACCGTAATAACTTCAGATGGTCCCATTATTATGAACTATTGCGGCCGGTTATGGAGAATGGGATTCCGGCCTCGGTAGGCCTCGGTTGGCGGTAAATCTGGGAAATTGCCGATCAGGCGGGTGGGTTATCTGCTGAGGACTGCGAATTGATTCGGGGCGCCCTGGGATGGGCTCGACCGGATACCCCGCGGGTGCAGCAGTGCCGATGTCCAAAATATCCTCCTCCTGCCTACGGGGTTAGCTGGCGGGCTCGGGCAGGAGGTGCTTTGTCCTACCGTGTGAGCGGATTCGCCCCAAAAGATCGGGTCCCCCGTTTTTCCGAAATTTTCGGAAAACTCGGCGTCTAGCCGGTTGTTCCCGGCTAAGTTTTTTATTCTATTATTATCGGCTGAGATGTCAACCCGAAATGGCTGACTGACTATGAATACCAGGGGCGACCCAGCGGGTCGCCCCTACATACGGGGTTGGGAGAGGGGGTTTGGGGGAGAGGGCAGGGGCCCGCGGCCCCTGGCCCTCTCCCCCAAAAACAGATTCATCCCAATTCCGCCAGCGCCCGGGCCGCGAAGTCCAGGCTGGCGTCCAGTTCCAGGGCCTGCTTCAGGACGTAGGCCGCCTCCTTGCGGTGGCCCAGCCGTTGCAGGTTGATGCCCAGGTTGGCGTAGTCGATGGCGGAGCCGTGGTCCAGTTCGATGGCCCTCTCGAAGCATTCCACCGCCTGTTGGTAATCCGCCAGCTTGAAGCAGCAGAAGCCCAGAAAGTGATGGGCCTCCTTCAGAGTGGGGTCCAGTTCCCGGGCCTGCCGGAAGGCCGCGGCCGCGGCCGGATAATCTTCCAGGTCCTTGTGGCAGTTGCCCAGATGCACGTAGATGCTGGGGACTTCGTGGGCCGGGGGATTCAGGCCCAGGGTCTTCTGGAAATGGCCCAGGGCGTCGGCGCTCCGGCCCAGGTTGGCCAGGGCCAGACCCAGGAAGAAGTGAACCTCGAAGCGCTCCGGGAAGGCCTCGTCCAGCCGCTGCAAGGCCGCCATGGCCTCCAGGGGCTCGGCGTAGAGCGCCGCGGTCTTGGCCAGGTGGAAGACGACGTTGGTGTTCCGGGTGCGGTCCAGAAAATGGGTGCCCGGAATCAAAACGTACACCACCGGAATGCCGATCTCCGGGTGCGTCACTTCGGTCACGAACACGTCCAGCCCCAGCTTACCCAGGGCGTCCAGACAGTTCTGAATCTCCACCTTCAGATTGTCGTGCGCCAGGTTGGGCAGGCTGTCCAGAGGCGCCGCCGGTCCGGCGGCCATCAGGTAGGCGGCGTCCTCCAGGCTCTCATATTTGGGCAGGGTAGGGCGGTAGGAGGTGCGCTTGTGGAAGTCCCCGGCCAGTTGGGCCACCTCGGTCAGGGCCCGGATCAGGGATTTCGTCGGGTCGGTGGTGGTGCCGGCGGCGAAGACGATTTCGCTGGACTCCGGGAAGGTGGCCGGATCAAAGGCCAGGGCCGCCACCGTGGGGATGCCGGTATCCATCGAGAAATCCCGCAGAAATACCTGGATGCCGTTCTTGGCGAATTTGTCCAATAACTCCCGGGCCGCCGGGTCGGTCACCGTGTCCGGGTCGATCCGCGGGGTGGACCGGCGCTCTCGGCTGATGACCGTCCCCACGTGGCGCTCCACCACCTCGCCCAGGGCCTGCAGCACCGCCTCCTCCACGCAGTTGCCCGCGGCGGGGCCGTTGTACTCTTCGATCAGGTAGAACCAGTGCAGGGGTAGATAGACCGGAGCCCCGGTGCTCAGGTTGGTCGCCGGGACGAAATAGAGCGGCCAGTCCTGATAAAGTTCTGCGGCCGCGGCCACGTCCGCCGAGCCGTCGAACAGCGAGCGGGCCAGGTAAGAGAAGGGCAGGGCCTCTTCCCCCAGCTCCCGGGCCGTGGTGTAAAGCTGCGGCCCCGCTTCGATGGAGGTGAAGAAACTGAAGCGCTCCACCAGTTCCATCAGGGCGCTGGCCTCGGCCTGCACCGGCGTGGCGCCCTTGCCCATCTGCTTCTGGGTGGGCACGACCCGCCGGGCATCGGCCCCCAGCAGGCTGATATATACCGGGATATCCAGGCGGCCCGAATCGATGCGCCTGGTTTCGGACAGGACCGAAAGACTCAGGGCGGCCAGGCGCTCCCTAACCCGGCGGACGGTCTCCTCCGGGGTCATGACCTTATCTTGGTCGTAGGTGTAGCCTTTGTAGGCGTCGGTGAGCTGCAAAGTCGGCAACATGCGGCATAATCTCCTCACGAGATTATGTCCTTGAACAAAATATTTTGCAAGTATGGGGGTTTATCTGCGGCGCCGTCGGCCGGAAGTTTTAGGGAGCTAAAGTTAATCAGGCCAATCGCCCAAAACGGCGAGGCCGACCAGGGCAGCCTCCCACCAGCAGGGCAGGACTTTATCTGGCGGTGGTCTGCGGAGGTGAGGTCACCCTTAGCTGAGAGGTCCGGTACTGTTTTTGAAGTGGAAGACCAGGAGCAAGGCCACGATGATCAAACCAGTCCCGATGAAAATACTTAGGCCCTTGGGAGGCAGCCTCCAGGCCCGGGCTGACGCCATAGAGGTAGTTCCAGCCATCTCAGGCAGGATAGCCCTGCACTTATGGCAGATTTCCTGGTGGGAGGCCACCCGGATGCCGCATTGGGGGCAACAATGCTCCTCTTCCTCCGGATGGGGGAGGTAATTGTCACAGGTTGCGCAATAGCCCTGGCCCACCCACACGGCGGTGTTGCAGATAGGGCACTGCATAAAGTACCTCCCGATCAGGCCGCTGCTTGCCGGTAGAACCGCATTGCCACAGCGGCGTTCCTAATACTTGTGAGCGGCTTAGCCGAAATGATGCGTCAACCTTTTGCTTTTCCTGCCGATGTTCACTGCCATCATCAGGAAGTTCTTGGGCTCCAATCCATAATTTGCTCTTAAACAACCGGTCATAGTTATATTATTTTATAAAAACATCGATTTTCAATTAGGGAACCCCTAATTTTGCGCTTCGAAAACCCTGATTTTTGGTATTGGCCTGGGTCGAATTTAGCTCGGCAGGGGCTGCGAGGGATGCCCATAGAGTTTCAGGCAAGTATCCACGATGGGTACCGCGTAGAGAATCCCTCTGTTCCTGGTGAGTTCATCCAGCGTTTCCGCCAGGCCCAGAGAGGCGCGGTAAGGACGGTGTGAGCACATGGCCTCCATCACATCGGCCACGCCCAGGATCCTGGCGTCCAGCAGGATGTCATTCTCCTGTAAACCCCGAGGATATCCGGAGCCATCCAGCCTCTCGTGATGTTGGAGGATAATCTCGGCAGTGTTGCCGGGGAGGGAGATAGGCTCCAGGATGTTATACGCCACCTCAGGGTGGGTCTTAATCAGGGCGAATTCCAGGGAGGTGAGGTTTCCTGGTTTGGAGAGCAGGCCCGCGGGGATGGCGATCTTGCCCAGGTCGTGAAGGGTGCCGGCCATCCGCAGATCACGGAGGCGCTCCTCGGACAGTCCCATCTCCCTGCCAATGTCACAGGCTATCTGGCTTACCCGACGTTGATGACCAACCGTATATGGGTCCCGGACCGCCATCACGGATTCCAGCACCTGAATAATCGCCTCTATAACATCTCCTTTTCCACCGGCGTTTCACCCCGCCAGCCTTCAGGTCGTCAACCAACAGAGACCTTGAGCCGGTGAGGTTGCCGATAAGCTACGGGCGATCCATCCCCCCGGCATCGAGGGTTTCCCGAATTTATTTATTCCAGGTTTGCCCATTTTTGTTTCATCATGAGGTCGGCACATCTTTCACCTGCGGAATTTTGCCGGGGCGAGTGCATGCTTTATTTTAACCGGGGGAAGGTTGGAAGGCAATGAACGGAATAACCATTTTCAGATGATTTTGACCATCAGCAAGAATTTCCTCTCCCCCCGTTGACCGGGGGAGAGGGTTGGGGTGAGTGGGTAGGAGGATGCTAAAAAATTATGTGGACAGAGGCGGCTCGTAGCCACTCCTGGTTGCTCAGATCTCGGGGGTGGGCACGTCCTTCCAGGCCGTGCCCTTTTCCACCGTGCGGATATGGACGATCTTGCCGGTCTGGACGTCCAGATCGATATAGCCCACCGGGACTCTGACCATGCCGCCGCTCAGCAGGCTGCTGCCGGAGAGGTGCCCCGCCTGGGGGTGGTCGATCTCCACCAGGATGACCCGCCGATAGGCGCAGGCGTCACAATCCATCCCGGGCCGGTCGATCTCCAGCGGGCAGTGATGCCGCCGGGCCACGGCCGGATCGATGCCGCGGCTGGCCGCCATGGCCGCCATCGGCGAGCTGCGCAGGTGGGCAAAGGGGTGCAGCACCCAATCGGTGATCAGGGCCACGGTGTGATGGTGCTTGAACAGATGCGAATGGCCGCCGGTGTCGGCAATCATCCCCTGCATCACATAGTCCGCGGGCATCAGGTAGCCCAGATAATCCTTGTCGCCCTGGAGGAAGGGGACCATCCCCTCCCCGGCGGCGTTCAGGATGCCGCTGATGGCCCCGCCGGCCACTTGGCGGTCTTCCGGCAGGATGGGCACCAGCGTAAGGTTGTTTTCCGTGGTCATGGGCAGAGAGTGCAAGGTGATGGTCCTGAGCAGGACGCCGCTGCCCAGCACCAGGATAACCATTAGCGCCGGGATGACCGCATGTCGCAGGGCGGGCGCCGGCAGCAGCCGGTTGACCAGGGCCGCCAGCGGCCGTTCCAGCACCCGCGGCAGAAACATCCCTGAATTATCCATATATTTGCGGTAAGACTCCCCGTATTGGCTCAGCATCCGCCGCTCTTCGTCGTGCGCCAGAAAGTAGTAGAGGACGAACATTAACGACAGGCTGGCGAGGACGATGAAGCGCGGCCACAGGATGGCCATGCCGATCCCCCAGACCCCCAGCAACAGGTATTGCGGATGCCGGATGATTTGATAGATGCCCTTGGAGGCGATGCCCCACTTGAAGATTTTTCCCAGGTAAACCTGCAAGGCGCAAATGATAAAACCGAAAAAGCCGATGACGAAGCAAACGGAGCCGGCGACCCGCACCACTTTCAGGAAGGCCGTGGGCGGCAGGATCATGTGGGGCAGGAAGAACATGGTGGTCCAGCGGGTGGCGGCGTGCTGTCCCAGAAAATTGAACACCGGGCTGAAGACCGAATAGAAGAAAAAGGCGAAGGGACTGATCATGATCATCACCTCCAGGGCCATGATCACGAAAACCGCGATGCTGCCGTAGGCGGCGACCCTTTTGGTCCACGAGCGTTGCTTCTCCATGCAGTCCTCCGTTTATCCCGGATTTTTGAGAGAGAAAATTGACTGTTGTTTAAGGAAACACCAGGAAGTCTGATATCCGGCGCTAAAAAAATCTCACGCCGAGACCGCAGTTAAAAGGTAGCCGCAGGCTTTAGCCTGCGCAGGCTGAAGCCTGCGGCTACACCGCTCACTGCTCACTGTCCCCAAAATAGGCGTCCTTCAGATGTGGATGTTCCAAAAGCTCCGCCCCGCTCCCCTCCAGGACCACCCGGCCGGTCTCCAGGACATAGGCGTAGCCCGCGATCTTCAGAGCCGCGGCGGCGTTCTGCTCCACCAACAAGATGGTGACGCCCCGGCGGTTGAGTTGGTCGACGATGTGGAAGACCTCCTTCACCAGCAGCGGCGCCAGGCCCAGGGAAGGTTCATCCAGCAGCAACAGCCGCGGCCGGCTCATCAGGGCCCGGCCCAGGGCCAGCATCTGCTGTTCGCCGCCGCTCAAGGTGCCGGCCGGCTGCTTCCGGCGCTCGGCCAGGGGAGGAAAGGTCTGATAAATTTCTTGCAGGTCCCGCTCCAGGGCTTCCTTATCGTGGCGAATATAGCCGCCCAGCAGCAGATTTTCATGCACCGTTAGGTTGCTGAAGACCCGGCGGCCCTCCGGAGCCACCGCCACTCCGCGCCGCACCACCTCATGAGGCGGCAGTCCTGTAAGCATGCGGCCGTCCAGGAGGATGCCGCCGGACTGCACCGTGGCCAGGCCGGTGATGGCCCGGATGGTGGTGCTCTTGCCGGAGCCGTTGGCCCCCAGCAGGGCCACGATGGCGCCCTGGGGGACGCTCAGACTGATCCCGTCCAGGGCCTGGATGGCGCCGTAGCTGACTTTTAGATCGAGAATCTCCAGCAACCTAAGTTTTCCTTACAGCTCTCATAGTTAGAAAAGGCCCGAGATCGGTACTTTTGCTCACTGCTCACTGCTCACTGCTCACTGCTAACTGCCCAGATACGCCCGGATCACCGCCGGGTGGCGGCGCACCATTGCCGGTTCGCCGGCCGCGATGGTGAGGCCGTGATCCAGAACCGTCAGGTGTTGGCACAGGCCCATGACCAGGCGCAGGTTGTGCTCAATGATCAGCATGGTCAGGTCATAGCGTTGCTTGATCTGCCGCAGGAAGTCCATCAAGTCCATGGTTTCTTGAGGATTGAGTCCGGCCGCGGGCTCATCCAGCAGCAGCAGGCGGGGTCCGGTGGCCAGGGCCCGGGCGATCTCCAGGTGGCGCTGGTGGCCGTAGGGCAATTTGCCGGCCGGTTGGGCCGCGGTCTCCTCCAGGCCCACCTCCCGGAGCAGCTTCAGGCCTCGAGCCCGATGTTCCCTGGCCTCGCCGCGGTAGCGGGGCAGGCGCAGCACCGCCTCGCCCCAGGTGGCCCGGCCGCGGCAGTGAAACCCCACCAGGACGTTGTCCAGGACGCTGAGTTCCTGGAACAGGCGGATGTTCTGGAAGGTGCGGGCGATCCCCAGGGCGGTGACGCGGTGCGGCGGCAGGTTGGTGATCTCGCTGCCGTTCGCGAAAATAGCCCCTTCGTTGGGCTGCAGAAAACCGCTGATCAGATTGAAGACCGTAGTCTTGCCGGCGCCGTTGGGGCCGATCAGACCGTAGAGGCCCCCCTCCGGAACCTCCAGGCAAAAATCCTCCAGGGCCAAAAGCCCGCCGAAACGCCGGCCCAGGTTTTGGATGCTCAAGAGCGTCATCGGTGCCGTCCCGGCCTCCAGGTCCGGTTCAGAAAGTCCCAGGAAAACTCCCGGCGGCCCAGCATCCCCTGGCGAAAGAACAGGATCACCAGGAGCAGGGCCAGCGAGAGCAGCACCATCCGCAGCCCGGGGATGCCGGGCAGGTCGAGGCCCCAGAGCTGGATCGGCTCCTCCACCACCCGCAGCCACTCCCCGGCCAGGGTGAAGAAGGCCGCGGCCACCACCGCCCCGGTGGTGGACCCCAGGCCCCCCACCACGATGATGATCAGCAGGTTGAAGGTGAGGAAGAAGGTGAAGAGCGAGGGTGAGATGGTGGTGATGAGATGGGCCAGCAGTCCGCCTCCCACTCCGAAGCAGAAGGCGCTCAGGACGTAAGCCAGCATCAGGTGGCGGAAGGAATCGACCCCCATAGCCCGGGCCGCGGTCTCGTCCTCCCGGATGGCCTGCATGGCCCGGCCGTAACTGGAGTTGACCAGGCTCGCCACCAGCGCCACCGTGCCCGCCGCCACCCCCCAGGACCACCAGAGATTGGTGTAGGGACTCAGGCCCTTGAGGCCCAGGGGGCCGTTGGTCAGGCCCTGGAGATTGTTGGCCACGACCCGCACCACCTCGCCGAACCCCAGGGTGACGATGGCCAGATAATCCCCCCGCACCCGGAACACCGGAAAGCCGGTGAGCAGGCCGAAGGCCGCGGCCACTAGGCCCCCGGCCAGCAAGGCCGCCGGGAAGGGCAGGGTGAGGTGGGAGAGCGGCCCCCAAATGGGCGTGACGATGAAGTTAAGGGTCTTTTCCGCCGGGGTCATAGTCAGCAGCGCCGCGGTGTAGGCCCCCAGGGTGATGAAGGCGTTGGGCCCCAGGTGCAGCTGGCCGCACACCCCGTTGATGAGATTGTAGGCCACCGCCAGGGTGATGAAGATCGCCACGTTGTTCAGCAGCCGCACCTGGTACTCGTTGCAGACGCGGCTCGCCACCCCGAGCAGCAGGAACAACAGGACCACGGCGGCGAGATTTAAAATGGCCTTGCGGATGGCAGTGACTCCTGTAGGGTGCGTCCTACGCACCATTTACGAGAACATTGCTGGTTAATTAATGGTGCGTAGGACGCACCCTACAGCTTGTCCTCCCCCAGCGCTTCTCCCAATAAGCCCCGTGGGTCGCACCAGCAACAACACGATGAGCAGGGCAAAGGCCAGGGCGTCCCGATAGCCGGCCCAGGCGGGGAGCCAGGCGACGATCATGATCTCCAGCATCCCCAAAAGCAGGCCCCCCAGCACGGCGCCGGTGACGTTGCCGATGCCGCCCAGCACCGCGGCGATGAAGGCCTTGAGCCCCGGCAGGATGCCCATGAAGGGGTTGACCTGGGGGTACTTCATGGACCACAGCACCCCGCCGGCCCCGGCCAGGAGTGAGCCCAGCAGGAAGGTCAAGGCGATGATGCGGTTGACGTCGATGCCCATGAGGCCGGTCATCTCCAGGTCCAGGGCAATGGCCCGCATGGCCCGGCCCCATTGCGTGCGGTAGACGATATAGAAGAGTCCCGCCAGAAAGACCGCGGTGGCGAGCGGGATCAGGAAGCTGAGACGGGGGATGTAGAGGCCCCCCAGGGAGATGGCGCCGCCGGCGAAAGCGGGCACCGGGAAGGGTTTGGCCCGGCCGCCGGCGATGACCAGAGCGAGATTTTCCAGGAGAAAAGAGGCGGCGATAGCGGAGATCAGCAGCGAAATGCGCGGGGCCCGGCGCAAAGGCCGGTAGGCGCCCCGCTCCAGGAGCACCCCCAAAAGGCCGGTCAGAGCAATGGCCAGGCCGAAGGCCGCCGGCCAGGGCCAGGCGAAGAGCCCCACCCCCATGACCGCCGCATAGGCGGCCACCATCAGCAGGTCGCCGTGGGCAAAGTTGATCAGGCGCAAGATGCCGTAAACCAGGGTGTAACCGATGGCGATCAGGGCATAGAGACTGCCCAGGGACAGGCCGTTGATTAACTGCTGCAGGAAGGTGAGCAAATCCACGGGTCCATTATACAAAAAATTCAGCGGGATTGGCACCGGGCAAGTAAATAGCCCTTGACTTTCGGCAACCCTGTGTTAAACTTTGTTGCAAGTTTAGCATGTCAGACTGAAAGCCGGGCCCACGAGGGCTGGATAGAAGCGGACGGGAGTGCTAAGACTCCTGGCCGTTTTTTTTTGCCTGACTGCTGTGCGCCCTGCTTTTTTGGCGGGATTACTTTAAGTTACATCAGAAAGAGGTTTGAACAATGAAGGAAACTGGCACGGTAAAATGGTTTAACGACGCGAAGGGTTTTGGCTTCATCTCTCGTGAAAACGGCCCCGATGTCTTTGTGCATCACAGCGCCATCCAGGGCGAGGGCTTCAAGTCCCTGTCCGAAGACCAGGCGGTGGAGTTTGAGGTGGTCAAGGGTCCCAAAGGGGATCAGGCCCAAAACGTGGTAAAACTTTAGGCGCTGACGCCTGAACCTCGGGACTCCGCTGGGTTGTGAAGACCCCGGGGTCCCGGCCTGTTCTTCCCTGGAACGCTAATTAATCCGGCCCGCCGGCGCGGGGTGCGTCTCCCGCGGTAGCTGGCGCCCGGCTGGGTGGAAAAAAACCGGGACACCCGGCGTTTCTGGGCTAAATATTGTCTTGACATCAGCGTATTTCATCCTAAAATATGAAAAGTTTAGCATGTCAGACTGAAGAGCAGGGCCGCAAAATCATCCTGGTCGCCGATCGGATGGGGGTTGCAAGTCCTCGCCGATTTTTTTATGCCTGACTGCTGGCACCTGCTTTTTGGGCGGGAACATTTAAGAGCAGTACCCGTAGGAGGTTGTACAGTGAAGGAGACCGGCAGAGTAAAGTGGTTTAACGATTCCAAGGGTTATGGCTTCATCTCCCGTGAAAATGGCCCCGATGTCTTCGTACATCACAGCGCCATCGTCGGTGAAGGCTTCCGTTCCCTGGCCGAAGACCAGGAAGTGGAATTTGAGGTGGTCCAGGGCCCCAAAGGCGCCCAGGCCCAGAACGTCGTCAAACTCTAAATCAACTCCAAGCTTATGCCGGCCGGAACTCCGACGTCCTCAGAGCGCCGGAGTTCCGGCTTTTTAGACTCAGGCTTGCTCCTAAAAGGCGCTTTGTCATCAGGCAATCGTTTCTTTAGTGAGGTAGGAACATGGCACGGAACCGTTACGGTTGGGAAAAACGGGCCAAAGAGATGGCCCGCAAACAGAAGCACGATGAAAAGCTGAAAAAGCGCCAACAGGGGAAAACTGAACCGCCGGCGGAGGACGCGCCGGAGGTGGCTGAAGAGCTTAGTCCGAACGAAACCGAAACCGACTCTGCCGCACTCAGCGTCCGGCAAGATTCATGAGGAGAAACCGATGAGCATCAAATTATACGTGGGCAATCTGCCCTACAACATGACTGAAGAAGAATTGAACGTGCTGTTTGCCGAGGCCGGCAACGTGGTTTCTGCCAAGATCATTACCGACCGGCAGACCGGTCAGCCCCGGGGCTTCGGTTTTGTCGAGATGGAATCCAAGGCGGAAGGCCAGAAGGCCATCTCCATGCTGAACGGCCGCACCATCGAAGGCCGGCCCCTGACGGTTAACGAAGCCCGGCCCCAGGAGAAATCCTTTGGCGGCGGCGGCGGCGGCGGCCGGGGCGGTTACGGCGGTGGCGGCGGTCGCGGCGGCGGTGGCGGTCGTGGCGGCGGCGGCGGCGGCGGCCGCGGCGGTTACCGCTAAAACCGGCCCGGCATCAGGGAGGCGTCAGACGCAACCTGCATTACTTTAGAACTACGAAGGCGGCCGCCAGGCCGCCTTTTTTTTGGCGTATCGGGCTTCCCTGGCAGAGATTCAGGGTGAAACCCGGTGGGGCCTGCCTGAAATCAGGGGGAAATTAGTCTCTTTCCCAATACTGTGTTATCATGCTTCCCAGGAGTGTAGCGCCTAATCTCGGTTAAGACACCCAGGAGGGGTCAAACGATGGCGGATAGAGTCATAGACATCTCTGAATTTAAGAAGATGAAACCACGAACGGTTGGTATTCTCGTGGTGCTTGCTATCATCCTGATCATTGGTTGGAGCACCTTTGTCATCATTCCGGCCGGCCACCGCGGGGTGGTCCTCTGGTGGGGGAGTGTGGAGAATAGAATCATGGGGGAGGGGCTCAACTTCATCGTGCCCGTGGCCGAAAGAGTCATCAAGGTGGATGTCAGGGTTCAGCCCCATCCTTTCCGGGAGATCGATGCCTCTTCCAAAGAATACCAGAATGTGAAAATGACGGGCATGATGAACTTCCACATCGATCCGGCTTACGTCAATGACCTTTACCAGAAAGTGGGGCTCGATTTTGCTGACAAGGTGATCGACCCGGCTTTCAACGACTTCGTCAAAGAGGTGGTGCCGACCTACCCGATCGGGGAGATTCTTCCCCAAAGGGAGGAGATCCGGAAGCGGGCGATGAAAAAATTAGGAGATAATTTGTCAAGATATCACATCATCGTCGATGACATCTACTTTGCCAATATCAGCTTCTCTACCGCCTATGAAGGGGCTATCGAGGCCAAGCAGGTGGCCCAGCAACAAGTCCAGACGCAGAAACAGGTTTTGGCCCAGCGCGAGATTGAGGCTCAGCAGAAGGTGGCCACGGCCAAAGGCGAGGCTGAATCCATTCTGGTGGTGGCTACGGGACAGGCCAAAGCCAATGATGCCCTGTCCAAGTCGATCACCCCGATCCTGGTGCAGTACAAGGGGATCGAGAAATGGAACGGGATTTTACCGCAAGTCTCCGGCGGCGCCGTCCCCTTCATCGACTTGAGCAAGATGGGCAGTTTGGCCGGCGGCCCGGAAGCCGGCAAAAAAGTTGGAAGTTCGCCGCAATAAACCTTAAGATTGGCAGGGCCGGGGAAGGCTTGGTATTTTTACCGGGTTTCCTCGGCCCAACCCGCAAATACCCCAAGGCGGCCCGTAGGCCGCCTTTTTTATGGGCTTAATTAACCCATACTTAAAAAAGAGCCGCCAGGTCAAGGTTATTGGATAATCTTGAGTACGGTTCAATATATTCAGGACGGAAATCAGGGATTCCTCCAATGGAAATCAGGGTTTTTCCTTATTGTCCATGATGCCGATAAGGCGTTAAAAAGAGGACAAATAACTGGCCCCGAATTCTACTGGGTTTCTGGTCCCACTATTAACGACACACTGGAGGATCTTCCCTGTAGTCTTAATGATGCCAGATATGATTCGAGGACAGATATCGGAGGGCATGATGAAAGTCTCTTTCTGGGGAGTGGCGCTGGTCATGAGCCTGACCATGTTGGGCAGTGCCGTTTACGCGGATGAAACCAACCCCAACCAGGCATCGGGTGGTGTCTTGGTGCCCGCTAACCCGGAATCGATCCAGCGCCTGAGAGCCGAGAAAAAGCAGAAGCTCGACGCCCAGAAAGCCAAGGCGGAGGCAGAAGCTCGAGAAAAGGAAAAAAAGGACAAGATGGCCAAGATCGAACGCCGGACCGGACGCCCCTGCAAATCCTGGCAGGTCAAGAATCGGTAGCGTCTGAGTCAGTTTCGGGGCCACCATCCCCTGGGCCGGGGGCGACCTCTTCGGCCCGGTCCGGCCCGCCCAGACAAAAAGGCGGCCCGCAGGCCGCCTTGAAGTTAAGGTCAGGTTATCTCTTTATGAAGGACGGTTTTTATCCCGGGCGGAGGGATCGAACAGGCCGGTTCTGACCCAATTCAACAAATCCTCCCGCAGTCCCTGGGCCGAATGAAACGGTTCGCGGCTTTTGACCAGCTCCAGTCTCATTCTTAGCGGCATGGTAAAGTATAGTGGACTTTCCATGCACAACTCGATAACCCTTCTCCTCCCCATAACATCCTCCCCCAGGACATTATGTCCGATCGCGGCGACCTTGCTTATCCCCCGGACTTCCCGGGTTCCGGGCGCCCCATCGCACCGGCAAGTTGCCGCTGCAAGGTGTTGGTTTGGTTGGTAAAATCTCCCCCGGTATCCACGTTAAGTTATCTTAACTCCGCCTCCGCGCCGCTTTCCTCCTTGCGGTTTGATAGGTGCAACCAAACTGCCCATCTCTCCTTGAGGACATATGTTAGTTTCTTATTAAGATCGTGTCAATGATATTTTTATTAAGACTTTTATTTGAACCTAATTAACTATTTTATAAGACATAAACGCCAAATATATTTTTAGTAACCGCTCCTGATCAATGACTTTTGCCACCGCCTCAAACGCTCACTTCCCGATAACCCGCGGCGGTGAGGCTGGCGAAGTAGAAGGGTGGGCCCACCTCTTCCCTGGCCGCGGCCATTTTCTCCAGGAAATCCCGGCTCAGCGCCAGCAGTTCCGCCAGTGGCGTCCCCTGGTTCAGGGCCTTGAACAGGCGCATCTCCATCCCCAGGTGCCGGGGCATGACCACCAAGTTGCCCGCGGGGATATTTTTTAGGGGCAGTTCGTTCCCTTCGCTGCCCCAAAGATAGAGCGAGAACCCCGGCGGCGGCCCGTCCGCCGCATAACCCGCCAGGATGAAGTAAAGCCGCCGGAAGCCCTCCGGCTCGGGTCCGTGGCGGGCGAGATGCTGCTCATAGCCCTGGGAGAGGAAATTCAGGGCGAAGTCCGCCATGTCCTCCAGGTGGTCGAGGCCCCGGCGGTGGCCGATTTCCCGGCGCAGGGCCTGGGACAGGGCCACGCTCACCCCGGCGCCGCCGCTCAGGATGGCGGCGTGCCGGCCTAACGGCAGGAGCTTCTTGACCTGGAAATACTCCGCCCGGCCACCTGCATCCAAGCGGCTGGCCCGGCTGTCCGTGGCCAGCACGATGCCGTGCTCGGTGAATCCTGCCAGCGCCTGGGTCATAGGTTGCTCCGGTGAGCAGTAAGCGGTAAGCAGTGAGCAGTCGTTCATGAACCGTCGAGTCACGCAAATTATGCAGAGTTCCCGGGATTCCTAAACCTTGAACCTTGAACTTTTCTAACTGGCTACTGACTACTGACTACTGGCTACTGGCTTACCCTTGGGATTGTAAAAAATTCTCACCCTGGCCGGCGCCAGCTTGAACTCCATCTCGGCCTTGAGCTTCAGCGGGATCGTGTCCGGGGTCAGGTCCTGCCAGGCCCGCATCGGCGTGCCCAGGCACTCTTTCAGATTGGCCAGCCGCGCCGTCTGCTCCTCCCCGGTGGCGTTGATCACCGCCAGGACTCGCCCCGGTTGCGCCTCCCGGGATTTGAGCAGCAGCACCACCGGCTCGTCCGGGGGATTGACCCGCATCATGGGTCCCTCTTCCAGGAGCACCGGGCAGCCCTTCTTCAGGCGGTTCACCCCGGCGAGGTAACCGCTCAGGTCGTAAGCCGGCTCTTCCCAGTCCTCGGGGCGGGTGTTGACCACGTCCAGTCGCTTCTTGAAGCCGAATTCATAGCCGATGGGGACCATCAGGCCGGTGGAGAAGAAGGCGGCGAATAGATACCGTTGCCGGGCCACCTCCGGGGCGCCGCCGCTCTCCGCGGCCAGCCGCTCGGTGTCGTGGCTCTCCGGAAAGCTCACGGACGGCGCCAGCCGCCGGAACAGATTATACTGCTCCAGGCACCAGTCCGCCTGAAAGTCCCACCACTTGGAGCTGTTATAGAGGAAGTCGAAGCCCGAGGAGGCCAGTTGCGAGCACTCCTCCAGGCGGCAGCCCAGAGTCTCGGCGAAAAATCCGACCTGGGGCTCGAGCTTCCGGGCCTCGCCGATCAGGCGGCCCCAAAAGTCCCCCGGGATCTTGTAGGCCGCGTCGGCCCTGAACCCCATAAAGCCCATTCCCAGGTATTTGGCCAGCACCGCCTCCCAGTAATGCAGCAGGCCCCCGGGGTCCGGCGGCGGCCAGTACTCCAATTCCGCCAGGTCGCCCCACACCGTCACCCGGGTGGCGTCGGCGGGGTCGATGGCCCCGGGATGCTTGATCTTTCCCGCCGCATCTTGGGCGTACCATTCCGGATGCTGCTGCACCAGGGGCGAGTCGATGGCGGTATGGTTGATCACCAGATCCAGCATCACCTTGAGGTGGCGCCGGGCCGCCTCCTTCAGAAAGTGGCGCAGGGCCGCCTCCGGGATCCTCCCCGGATTCCGGATAAAAGCGCGGGTTGAGGCCGAAGTAGTCTTTGACGGCATAAAGGCTGCCGCTCATGCCCGGGGTGTGGATGGGATTCAGGAAGATCCAGGTGAAGCCCATCCGGGCGATGCGGTCCAGATGTTCCTCCCACCGGGGGATCGGCCCCAGCAGCGGCGGAAAAAGATTATAGATCAAAGCGGGTGCAGGCATGGCTAACCTCAGGAAATATGTTGATGACTATTGGAGCCGGATTTAAGCTTTAATCCACTCCCAGGCCTCGGCGAGCTGATCGCCGGCAAAGGTCTTATAATCCCCTTTCATCAGCGGGGCAAAAAGTTTCATGGCCAGCTCGACCCATTTCGGCCCGCCCACGAGCGCCATCTTCTCAAAATCGGCCCGGTGGGGCAGAAAGAATTTGGCATCGTCCCAGAAAGCCCCTGCCTCCATACCCGCAAACTCCTCATCCATGAAGCAGAGTAAGCGGACTTTGCCGTACTTGGCTATCGAGGCTGCTTAGAGTGGGAGTCAGGAACTGGTAGTCTTGATCCGTCAGCTTACCGGTAGCCCTTATCCCCATAATTTTGCCGGCGCTTTCAGGCATAACCTGAAACATGTTTTCCTCCCAAAAGTTATTCGTTAAATGACCTCGTTCATCCTCACCTCTTGTCAACCGAGGTATTACGCCGATACTTGTTCAGCCGCGCCGCCAACTTCACCGGCTCCGGGTCCTGGGCCATCTCCTCCAGGGTGGGCGGGATGCGGCAGCGCCAGTTGGGATGTTCACTCTGCGTGCCAGGGAAGTTTTGTTGCTCCGCCAGGCCGAGGACCTCCTCCAGGCGCACCTCCATCAAGGCCGCCGGGCTTTGGGCCAGGTATTCCAGCACCCCTTCCCGCACCGCGGGCGGACAGGGTGACCCCGGTGCGACCGTAGGCCCGGGGCCGGGCCACAGGCCGCGGTTTTGCAAGGCCTCCACCAGCTTCAGGCGGTCTTGCTGTCTCTGGGCCTCATCCAGCTCCGCCTGGAGCGGCTCGGTATAAAGCCGGGCCTCTCGCCGGAAGGCCAGGTCCCGGCCCTGCCAGAATCCCGCCAGGGTCGGCAGATCATGGGTGGTGACCGCGGCCACGGCCTGGACCGGATAGTCTTCCGGGGCCAGGAAGCGGCCTGACGCCTCCCGCTCAAAGTAAAAGACCCGGTAGGAAAAAACCCCCGCGCGGCCCAGCTCCCGACGGACCCGCGGGGAGACGGTGCCCAGGTCCTCCCCGATGATGAGCAGGCGGCGGCGCACGCTCTCCAGGGCCAGCACCGCCAGCAGTTCCCGGGCCGGATAATGAACGTAGGCCCCGGCGGCGGGCTCCGCTCCGGCCGGAATCCACAAGAGGCGAAACAGCCCCATAACGTGGTCCAGACGCAACATGCCGTCGGCCGGTCCGTTGGCCCGGATGGTGTCGATGAAATATTGATAACCCGACTCCCGCTGGGCCTGGGGAATGAGGGGCGGGATGCCCCAGTTCTGCCCCCTGGGGTTGAAGCCGTCCGGTGGCGCGCCGATGGTCACGCCGCGGGCGAAGAGGCCCGGATAAGCCCAGGTGTCGAAGCCTGCGGCGCCGACTCCCAGGGCCAGGTCCTGATAGAGGCTGAAGGGCAGCCCTCGCCGCGCCGCGCTCTCCGCCACCTCCTGCAACTGGGTCGCCGCCAGCCACTGCCCATATTGGCCCAGGCGGATGGCCCGCGGCTCCCGGCTGGCGAACTCGGCCACCGCGGCGCTGCCGGGGTCCTGATATTCCCTGGGCCACCGCCGCCAGTCACCCTCCCGAAAATGCTCGGTCAGGGCGCCGAATATCCCGAAATGCTTCAGGGCTTCACCCTTTTCCTGAATAAACCGGGCAAACTCCCGGCCCCGGGGGGTGGTGGGCGCCTCGGGTCCTCCGTGGTGCTCCAGAAAGGCCTGGAAGAGCAGTTCCAGGACCCGGCGTTTCAGGCGAAAGACCCGGTCGTAGGGCACCACCGGGCCTTGTCGGAGGTCGTCGGTGGCCGCCTGAAATTCCCGGCCGGCCAGCAGGGCCTGGACTTCCGGAGAGAGCTCCAGCTCCGGGACCGAGTCCAGATCCAGGTAGAGTAAATTATAGAACAGGCGGCTGGTGGGGGAGTAAGGGCTGGGATCGCTCTCCGGCAGCGCCGAGCGGGCGTGCAGGGGGTTGACCCCCACAAAGGCGGCCCCCAGGGACGCGGCCCAGGCCATCACGGCCCGCAGGTCGCCGAAATCACCGCTGCCCCAGTTGTGGGCGCCGCGCAGGGCGTAGAGCGGCAGGTTAAAGCCCCACAAGCGCCGGCCGGCGGTCAGGCATTCCGGCAGATAGGTCCGTTCCGGGGCCACGATCAGCCGGGTCTGCCCCGATTCCGTCCGGCCGCCGGCCTCCACCCGGAGTTGCAGCTCATAATAGCCCAGGGACAGCTCCTCGGGGATCCGGAGTTCCAGGCGGTGCCGGAAGCCGCCCGGCACGGCCCGGCTGGCCACCGTCGCATCGCCGGAGAACTCTGCTTGCCAATCGAACTGCTGCCCTGATTCAGCGGTCAGCGCCGCAACCAGCCGGAGAGGGGAGGGCTGGGCCGCCGACGGCGTGAAGACCTGGACGTTTACCGTAGGCGGGGCCGCCGCCGCACCGACCTGCACCGGCTCCAGCAGGCGGCCCCAGGGTCCCAGCCGGCGCCGGGCCACTTCCGCTTGCCGCCGGCTTGGCTCTTCCCAGGGCACGCTCATGGCGGTGAGCAAGGCCCTGAAGGTGTCCGGCGAAGTGGGGTGGCGGCCGCCGAAATTGTCGCAATACTCCGGAGCGATGCCGCACAGGCGGCCCAGCGCGGCGATTTCCGCGGCTGCCGATTTATCGGCCATAATATCCTTTTAACCCAGTCACCATGGGACTTTGGCCCATCCTGAAATTATGCCGGGTTCCCGAGGCGCAGACTCCCAACTTTGAACCCTGAACTTTTCGCAGCCGGGCGGGCGCTCTCCCGCCTGAATTGCACGCAGAATCCCCGTCAGCCGGTCGAAAAGCTGGATCTCAGCCCACCAGCGAGGTGCACCCCTCTGCCCGCACTTAATCAGTTTAGCAAAGTGATACCATATTTGGGGGCAATCTCTTTGACCTTTTCCAGGGTCTGGGCCGAGGCGGTTTCCCCTGCTGGCTGGCCAATTTCTTCGAAAAATTTTTCCAACCCCGCCGGGCTCACCAGCATTAGTACCCGGGCCGGGGCGGTCCCCACGTTCTTGAAGGCATGCCGGACACCCCGGGGCGCTTTCACATAGGCCCCGGCTCCAGCGGTCAAGCTTTCAGAACCCACCTGGAAGAGGAGAGTACCCTCAAGTATATAAAAGGATTCTTCTTCTCTTGCATGGAGATGTGGCGGGGGGCCGCTTGAGGGTGGCAGGAACATTTCGATAAGAGTATAGGCGCCACCCGTATCTTCACTCGATGCTTTGATAGTGTAGCGCCCGCCATTAACCACCAGCGTTTGGCCTTCCCCTGGAAGGACCACCTTGAAGCTCCCGGCAGTCTGCATAGCAATGCTCCGTTGGCGAATTATCCATAATTTAGGTCGGGCCCAAGCTGCTGGCAAGGTCCTGACCAGGATAGGGTGGGCCAAACGTTTAGGCAACGGAGTTCACGGCCAGGCCATTTATCCTCTCCCTGCCACCTTGGGGGTTCACCTAAGCAGCTCTTCAAGTTGTTCGAGATTGAAAGAGGTCTCGTGTGCCTGCGACATCCACCGGGCACATCGATTTGCATTCAATGGAATTCCAACAGGTGGGATGCCGGTGCGGATGCACAGCCTCATGCCCAGGGCCAGCTCCGGGATACAGGCGATTCCAAGCGCCCCAATGCTGGGGTGCTCTTGCTTGAGTCTTCTAAAGAGCCGCTCCTGGTCCATTTCTACAGAAATATAAGGCTTGATGCCGTATTTCTCGAGGAGGACACTCCCCAGGTGAATGAAGCAGTCCTCAGTGCAACCCCGGCACACGGCCTCGATATCACCTTTTATCGAGCGGCAACCCGGCCTGAAGTCCCGCAGGCAATGGGCGATGAGCGCGAACTTGTATTCGGAGCGTTTGAACTCTTCTCGGTAGATTCTATTGACTAATTCGATCTCAAGCATATACAGGTGGTATTGCTCCTCCGGCGTGGCCAGCGTGCTGTCAACTCTCTTGGCGTAGGGCAAGCTCTTCAAGTGGTCCGAAACCTTCCGGGTATAGATGGACAATGACTGCCTGAGCGTCTCTCTAACGAATTGGAGTGTCTTCCGATCGGCCCCGGTGGCTTTCAAGCCCAAAAGCCAGGGCCTTTCTCCCACCTTCTGGATCAGGCCCAAAAGCCTTTTTTCGTCAGGGCCGCGCCGGAGGCAGACATCTGCCAACCGCTTTATTTCAGCATAGTAGGGTTCACTCTCGTTGCCCTCGGCAAACAGCGAGTAAGTTTTCCCTTGGACCGGCGTGTAGAGCTTCTCGGGATTTAACAATGCTTTCAAAGCCTTCTCTAAATTGCCCCAGATCAGAAGGACCAGATGGAACTTGAACTCTCGTTGGCTTTCAATACAGAAAGCCCTTTACCATCAATCACCCGGGCGCAGGGGCAAATTGAGGGCCGGATAGAGAATCATCCTGAGAATATTTAGTCCTGGTATTGTTTTCTGAGATTTGATGATATTTCTCCAAGGCACATCCGCTTTGGAAGCCACTTAAAACCAGAATCAGGACCCAGAGAAATTTTTTGGTCATATCCCTGCCAAAAGCGTATGATGACTTGGTTGAATTTGAGATGAAGGTCAGGGGTCATCACTTCATCCCTCACCTGCTTATTGTAACTTTTTTTAGAGGTTACCAAAAAGGCCCTGGGAGGATATGGAGATCATTTCTGCAGTCTTCTCTGGCCCGCTGCTTAGTGAGGAGTTTGGCAGAGCGGTTGCCAGGACGCACGGTCTACTTCAATCCCGGACGCGGTGGACTTATCCTCTCCTCCTTTTCTAAGCCCCACCAATACGGGGGGCGTTTGCCTCCTGCTATACCTGGAATTTGCCAAAAAAGTGATTATTTGAAAACATAATTGATTGATGGCTGGATTCTGGCGAAGTCATTTCCAAGTTTCAGACCATCAAGAAGCCCTAAGGGCAACCTTAAATTTCACAGGAGGTGCACGGAATGAAGAGATTAGGCATTTTGGTAATCGTCCTCATGTTGGGTTTGGTGCTTGGCTGCGGCAAACAGGAAGAGAAAGCCCCGGCCAAACCGGCGGCCCCGCCGGCCAGGGCCGAAAAAGCCGCCCCTCAGGCCCCCACGGTAGCGCCCGCGCCCGCGCCCGCGCCGCCAGCCGCGCCCGCACCCGCGCCCGCCCCACCCGCCGCGCCTGCGCCACCGGCCGCGCCACCCGCCCCCGGCAAATAGAGAAAAAGCCGGCAAAGTCCAGAAGCAGGGTGGGCTCGGCCCCCCCTGCTTCACCTATCTACAGGTGCGTCCACCAAATATCTGCGCGCCATCAATCGTTTCAATCGCTATTCTGCATGCTGATCATATCTGCCTGCCGGAGGTCAGGCCGCTTGCTAAATTATGCCTCAAGGTCAGAGCTGATTCACTAATAGTTTCAATCCATTTCTCGTGCTGTACCCGTATGCTTATTTGGGCTCCGGGGCCGCGCCTTCCTCGCCCGCCACCGTCTTGAGCGCGGCCGGGATCCCGACCAAATTTTTCAGTCTTGACAACTTCCCTTCTTTGTAGCAAGGTGAAACGTCAATTAATTAACTGAAAGGTAAAACCACGAGCCCCTTTTTTAGCCCATTTCGTCATAGACATCTGTTAATCGCCATCTATTTACTCTGTGCTCTGGTCGCCATGCTATTCCTGTCGATCCCTGCCTCAGCGGGAGACCAGGAGAATGCGACAGGCAAACCGGCGGTTAGTAAAGATTCATCCCAGGTGCCGGTTGACCAGCCTCAGGGTGCCCTGCAGCGCTGGACTGTCTCAGCCGACGCCATCTTCTTGGACCGAATCGGCGGCGTCAATCGCACCCTCGTTGAACGAGTGCCGGCCGCCGTGCCGCCCTCCAACCTGTCCACCACCCCCGGCGCGGCAGCTCTCAATAGCAACGATTTTCGACAAGGCTATGCCGCTGGAGCGAGAATAGACGTGATTCGCCACGGTGATTCCGGTTACGATTTGGAAGTCTTGTATTTTCAGACCGCCGGCTGGAGCAGCACCAAAAGCGTTGGGCCCGACAATCCGCCGGACTGGCTGGTGATGCGGGCTCCTGGCGGCTTTCTCCAAACTCAGGATCACTCTTACCAGGCAATGGCCTGGGACTACGATACCAAACTTTATAATGCCGAGCTCAACGTGCGCTGGAATCTTGCTAGCCGCCTGACCTTGCTGGCCGGATTCCGTTGGGTCCAACTGTCTGAAAATCTTCAGGGTTCATTAGTACCCTTAGAAGGCTTTAAGCCTTTCTGGAATACCAGTACGATTAACAACCTTTTTGGTCTCCAGATCGGTGCCGATGGCAAAATATGGGAGTGCGGCCGCTTTTCGATTAACGGACTGATCAAGGCCGGGGCTTATGGCAACCACGCCGAAGAATCAAGCGGAGTCACCATCTTTAAGGTCTTGAGACCGTCGTCCGCCAAGACTGACTGCGCTGCCTTCGTGGGCGAAATCGGCTTGCAGTGCAAATATCAGCTTAGTCAGGGGCTGGGGCTGAAGGTTGGTTACGAAGCATTCTGGCTCGAAGGCGTTGCCTTGGCGCCTGGACAGATCCAGGAAACTTATACCACTGAGCGGGATAAGATGCGCGCCCTTGGCGTTAGCACCTCCGGCGTGTTTTTTCACGGAGCCACTGTCGGCTTGTCATATTCGTTTTAGCAATTGCGCTGTAGTCTCATTTGGGCTTAATGGTCGTCAAACCGACTCTTAGTCCTTGTACGCCGGCCTATTTGGGCTTCGGGGCCGCTTCCTCTTCATCTTCCTCGCCTACCAGTGGCAGGGCCAGAATCTCCAGGGCTTCGGGCTCCGGCAGTTTCTCCACGGAACGGAGCCGGCGCTCTATGGCCCGACTCCGCACCCCGGTCTCTTCAATCGTCCGGCTGGCGGTGTGCAGCTGGCGCTTGACCCGGTCCAGGATATCCCCGAACTTGCCGAATTCCGTCTTGATCGCGGCCAGGACCCGCCACACCTCTACGGCCCGCTGCTCGATGGCGAGGGTCTGGAAGCCCATGCGCAGGCTGCTCAGAATCGCCGCCAGCGTGGTGGGACCGGCCACCACCACCCGGTACCGCTGCTGCAGGTCTTCGACCAGGGCCGGCTGCCGCAGCACCTCCGCATAGAGCCCCTCGGTGGCCAGGAACATGATCCCGAAATCGGTGGTGCCGGGTGGGTCGATGTATTTATCGTGGATGTCCTTGGCCGCGGCCCGCACGGTCCGGGCCAGGGCGTCCGTGGCCGTCTGAATCGCGGCCGCATCGGCTCGCTCTGCGGCTTCCTGCAGCCTAAGGTAGTCCTCTTGCGGAAACTTCGAGTCAATCGGGAGCCAGACGCAGGCCTCGGGCTCGTCCTTCGGCCCCGGCAGCCGCACCGCGTACTCCACACTCTCCATTGAGTCGGCCTTCACCCGGACGTTCTTGGCGAACTGCTCCGCGGTGAGGATTTGCTCCAGGATGGCGCCGAGCTGCACCTCGGCCCATGTGCCCCGCACCTTGACGTTGGTCAGGACCCGCTTGAGGTCTCCCACTCCGGTGGCCAGATGCTGCATCTCCCCGAGACCCTTGTGTACCGCCTCCAACCGGTCGCTCACGAGTTTGAACGACTCTCCCAGCCGCTTCTCCAAAGTATCATGCAGTTTCTCGTCCACCGTCTTCCGCATCTCGTCGAGCTTCTTTTCGTTACCCTCCTGCAGCTCCTTCACCCGGGAGTCGAAGGTGAGGCGCACGCGATCCAGGGCGCGCTGGTTTGATTCGGTGAGTTCCCCCAACCGCTTGGTCATGCCTTCCAGTTGCGCCTGCTGGCTCTTGCCCAGGCCCGCCAGGGTCTGGGACAGCACCTCGTTGGTCGATTTCAGGCCGCCCGCCACCTCTTCACGCAGCTCCCGCCCGGCACTCCGGGCCTCCTCCCGGCTCGTGCGCAACTCGTCGCGCACCTCCTTCCCGACGCCCTCGTAAGCCTTGGACGCCCGGATCATCAGGACCACGACCAGGACCGTGGTCACCACGGTAACCCCCAGGATTACCCAAGGAAGGGCTTCATGCATGGGTTGCTCCCAGCCACCTAACCTTCATTAGTTTTACCGCCAGGTTGAAAAATCTCGAAGACCCGGAAGAGTTGCTAACTGCTAACTGCTAACTGCTCACTTGCCTCAGCCCTCCAGCACGATCCCGGCATAGCCCACGAAGCTGTCGTTCGGCATGACCTCGTAGCTGGTGTAGTAGTCGTGCAGGACCGCCTTACGGGCCCCCAGCTTTTTGGCGGCGGCCACCGCGGCCACCGCCCCCCCGGGGCTGCAGGCGCTCTGGTCCTCCAGGGCCGCCTTCAGCATGCCGGGGCCGTCCAGTTTCAGAGCTGCGTCGATGAAGCGCTTATCATTGACCTCTTTGACCCATTTGACCGCCTCGGGGCCGAGGCCCTTGGGGGCCCAGCCGTAGTTGGGTCCGTAGTGGGTCAGGTCGGTGGAGCCAAAGGCCAGGATGGAGACCTTAAGCTCCTGCGCCACGGCCACCACCGCCTCCCCCAGTTCCATGGCCCGGGGGGATTGGGGCGAGCGCACCGCCAGGACCCTGGCCTGGGGGAAAAAGTATTTCACCATGGGGAGCTGCACCTCGATGGTGTTGTCCCCCGGGTACTCTTCGGCCAGGGTGAGGCGTTTTCGCAAAGGCGCATAAAACTCGGTGGCCAGGGGGACGTTCCCCAAAGGGGTCTCCCAGGACTCGTCGCTCACCAGCAGCGGTGGGGAGTCGCCGCCCAGGTGCCCGCCGAAGAGCACGACCACCTGGGGCTGGGTCACCTTGGCGCTGAGGCCGAAGACCCGGGCCGCGGCCTTGCCGGAAAAGTACCAGCCGGCGTGGGGCACGATGCCGCCCTCAACCCTGGCGCCCGCGGCCAGGGGCGCCGCCCCCGCCATAAATTTCTCGATTTCCGCCTGGCAGCCGCTGGCGCTGCCGGGGTACCAGCCCACCGGCAGCATCCTTTCCCGGACTCGCATGGTCGCCTCCCTTCGCAAGGTTGGAGTTCCCCGGTTGGCCGCACTTCCCCGAGCCGCCGGCCCTCCGGAAACCCTCCAAAATTCAAGCTATTGCCCTTCAATTTAATCCAGGCGCGGCCGCTTTGTCAAGGTGCGGTCCGGCCGCTAGCCGGCGGCCCCCGGGGCAGGCTACTAAAAATAATCAAATTATTTTTTTATAAAAAATATTGCTAAAAAATAAATCTTTTGTTATGTTGGCCTCACGTCTAGGTCAATGACAACGGCTATGGCAATGAGAACCAAAATTGCGCTTCTGGCGGTCATGGTGTCGGCTCTAACCTTCGGCTCGGCCGGCGCCCTCTGTGCCGCAGACCTGGGGACAGCCACTTCCAATAATTTGACCAAAACCGGGAACGTTACCCATGGTGGGGGAACTGCCAAAAAGTCGCGCCATAGGAAGTGAAGTTTATCGAGGAAGCCCGCCGGGAAGCGGGCCCATGCAGCCAGGGCCAACAAGACCGGCGCCGGCAAAAGCTCCGGCAAGTCCTGGCAGCATCAGCACTCTTAGCCGCCGGCCCCAGCCCCCTGCCATGCTCTCTCTGGCGTCCGGCGATGCCTGCTTAACCGAGTCCTTGCCAAAATCCCCTAAAAATTTATTCAAAGCGGACCTCAATGACCCGCCAGCCACCGGTTTGGGTGCGACTGGCGGTCCTGCTCACCGGTTTGCCCCGGGCCGGCCACGGGGAATTCTTCATAAGAACTTGAATGTTTCCCGACGATATAATAAATTATGGTCGCTGCCTGGGTGGCGGAACGGGTAGACGCAAGGGACTTAAAATCCCTCGGTCGCAAGGCCGTGCCGGTTCGAGTCCGGCCCCAGGCACCACTTGACAATCCAAAGAAATCCTATGAGTTCCAGAAAACCCGCATCTGACAAAAGATTGCGGGTTTTGCTTGTCTATGACCGTCCGATAAATTTCATTGAAATCTGGGGGTACGTGGGGGTATAGTTGGGGGTATTTTTCGCTGGGGGGTATAAAAAGTACCCCCAACTACCCCTGTTCCCCTTGATGGTAGCGGGTTTCAAGGCGAATAGATAGGAAGCTAAATAAGTCAGGGTTGTCACGGGAGCACTGGTGCAATGCCTCGCCCATTCGGATGATCTTTCGCGAGGCCTTTGTCAATGCCGGCCTCCCATATTTCAATCCCCATAGTTTCAGAAATACCCTTGTCCAAGTAGGCGAGAAGGTCTGCAAGACACCGGAAGACTTCAAGGCGTGGAGCCAGAACCTAGGATATGAGAAAGTCTTGACGACCTTTTTAAGCTATGGCGGAGATTGATTATCATCGTCAGGGAGAAATCATCCGCAATTTGGCAACGCCACAAAGGAATGTACCAACAGATGCCGACGAAATTGCCGAGGCGGTGTGCAAAAGGTTGCGTCCGTTTGTCCCTGGATAATTCCTTAATCGCGCAGGCACCCTACCCCACGGGAAATGGCAAAGCTAAGGCATGTTTGGCAGAAATCCCTTGCAATCATTCTGAGATTTAGTCACATTTAAACACGATATTGGCCGAATTCTCCGAGAATTTTTACACTGATTGCCAACCGCCGGAGCCTATCAAGGAATGAATCACTTAAATGAGGAAGGCCTCGGGGATGTATAATTCTTTTTTTGGCTTTTCCCAATCTCCCTTTGAGAATAGCCTTGACCAGCGGTTCCTTTTCCTGGGAGAGGATCACCGGGAGGTGCTGGCGGCCCTCCAGTATTTTATCGAAACTCAAAAAGGCTTCGCCATTGTCTGTGGGGATGTCGGCACCGGCAAGACCATGCTGATCAACTCCTTGCTCAACAGATTGCCGGCGAATGTCAAGCCCGTCCTCATCTCCAACCCCTGCGTTAATTTTCAAGACCTCCTGTTTTATTTGGCCAAAACTTTGAGGATCAAGGCGACCGGATCGGAAAACGTCTTGGAATTGACGGATAAGGTCAAAAATGCCTTACTGGAGGCCAAGCGCCAGAATAAGCACTTAATCTTGATTATCGATGAAGCTCACTTGCTATCCGATCAAGCCCTCGAAGAAATTCGGCTTCTCTCCAATATCGAAACCCAGGAGCAAAAGCTCCTCCAAATCTTGCTGGTCGGGCAGAATGAACTGAGCCATAAACTGGATAGACCCGAAATGCGCCACCTGCGCCAACGCATCAACATTAACCGATTCCTCACTCATCTGAACAATTCCGAGACTATCCAGTATATCGATCATCGTTTGCAGCAGGTGGGCGCGAGTTTTACTGCGGTCTTTGAGGATAATAGCAGGGGTTTAATCTTTAAATTGACGCAGGGGGTTCCCCGGACCATTAATCAGCTGTGCGACAATGCCTTGCTGATAGCCATGACTGCAGGACAGCACCGGGTCAACCGCCTGACCTTGAAAAAAGCCAACGAGGCGTTACAGACCGATCGAATTTTCACTCCCAAGGCCTGGAGGAAAAAAGCAAGGTCCAAGTTTGAGAGATACGGCAAACTCTGGATCCCAATAGGGGCGGGAGTGGTAATTACCGTTATTGGCATCATCTCCTTAATGACGGCCTTGGGGCCGGGAAAGTCACGGATAGAGCCCCAGATCAACAAGCCAGCAGAGCAATCCTTGCTTGAAAGTGCGACCAGACCTCAGTTTCCCGAAGCTAAGGAGGCTCCATCCCCCAACCCGGGTCCGCAAACAGCCATGCTGGCACCGATTGAGCCCCCCAGTAAACCGCTTAATCCTTCAGACCAGAAGTCCGACCAGGAAAATAAGCGCGCTCCTGAAGATGAGAGTCCTGCGCTCAAGGCGCCAAGTTCCATCCCGACAACGGAGACAGGAGCGCCTCAGGAAGAAAAGGCAAGCCCCATTCCACCCACCGTGGCGAGGACGACTGAGCCGCAGCCGCCGGCCGCCAAGGAAGCTCAGACAACCGTGCCTGACTTCACTCAACTACAGACCACAAAAGGGGCAAATTTGACTAGAATTGCTTCACGGCAATACCCAAAGGATGGCAAATTGGGGATGCTGGCCATCATTCTCCAGAACCCTGAGATTACCAATGAAGATATGATCCGCACCCAGGAGGTTTTATACTTCCCTAAGATAAATTTTAGCAATCAAACTATTCATTTAAAAGATAACTTATTTTATGCTTTTTATGGTCGTTACTCCTCAGCTGGGGGCTTGAAAAAGGCGGCAGCTGAATTGGCAGCCAGGAAGATCAAGTTTTTGGTGAGGAATACCAAGAATGCGGCAGGTAATCTGACCCAAAGAATCTTTATCGGGGGTTATGATACCTCCGAGGACCTGGAAAAAACCCTAAATAGCCTGGACCAGGAAGAGAGGTGAGGACAGCCAAGGCTGGATAAACATGAAACGCCGGCAAAACCCCAGTTATTCGGCAGTAAAAGATTGGGACATCTCGGGTCCCCCAAAGCAGGAGGCCCCCGCTACCGGGGCACAACAATTTCTATCCATGAAAGGCTATCTGATGGCAGGAGGCGGGGCAGATAATTCCATAGTGATGGTCCGCGTCCGGCCCTGGCCGGCGATGACCTTCCATCGGGGCGGCGCGATGCGCCATAACGGTTTGGGAGTCTTCACCGTCGGCACGGGGAGATTCCAGTGGAGACCCGAGCTTTCAGGGGTGGCGACCTCCAGCGGCACCACCGGCTCCGTCGGCCTCAGCTCGAAAATCCTGGCTCGCAGCGGCCCAACATAATTTTGCAACACCGCCGCCACATAATGGATTGTCTCGGCAAACGGCGGGCAGCCCTGGTATTTGATGACATTGTCGGGACCGGCATTATAAGCGGCCAGCGCCAGGCCGATATCCCCATTGAATTGCTTGAGGCAGCTTACCAGGTATTTGATCCCACCGGCGATATTCTGGTCCACGTCGAAGGGGTCGGTGACCCCCACCGCGGCGGCGGTCCCGGGCATGAGTTGCATCAGCCCCATGGCCCCCTTGGGGGAAACGGCCCCCGGATTGAAACCGGACTCCTGGCGGATCACCGCCCACACCAGGCTCTCATCCACCCCGTAAGCCCGGGCGTTTTTTTGAATGGCCGCTTCCATCTGCGCGATCTGGGACAGGTTGGCGGGAACCGGCAGGCGCTGGAGGCGGCGGCCTCTTCCCGAAGCCGGAGAGTCGACTGGGGAAATTCTCTGCGGTTCTGGCGCTTCCTGGATTAAGGCGGCGGGGCGACCGGCAGGGACCGAAGGCGCCGGCTGGATCGGGATCTCCGGACGACTCGTTAAACACTGAGGAACGCCCGGCGCCCGGACCTTCAGGAGGCCAAGGGCTTCCAGAGCTCCCCAGAGGAGAATCGGGATAGCCACCACTAAAGCTAATCTTCGGATCGGCCCAGCCACCTTCAGACTGCTCCTTCCTGTAAATTTACGAATATTATCCTCAATCATATTCCGGCGCAAAGGTTATGCTGGTTAGGCCGGGTATATAAACCTTAATAACCCCATTTTCCAGTGTCTCGATGCTGTGCTGTGAATGACCATATTCCGTCGATGCCCAAAAAACGATGGCTTCTGCAGCATGAGATGGATGGGATACAAAAATTGTATCTCCATGTCTGGTACGGTTCAATATGGGAGTCATTGACTTACCTCATCAGCTCTTCCTTATAAAATTCTACGGTCAACCCAGATGAGGCTATATCCAATTATTCAGATTCGCTTTCCTCATGCGATAGTGAATAGTCTGATTTTATTTCACCAATAACTAAAAAGAGGCCCACATAAATAACAACTAACATGATTACGATTGTCAAGGCCGCGTATAACGTGGTAATATCCATAAAAAATCCCCTTTAATTTAATAAATTGCTTAACCACTAAATTGAAGACAACATCGTTTTATACTTCCCCTCTAAGCAGACCCTTTACCTCACTAGGCCCTGTTTCAGTTGATGGCAGGATTGTACCAACCAAATGATTTGGTACATATCTCCTATATAAGCTAAGGTTTGGTCAATTTGGTTGCATATCATTTGGACCGCTAAAAATATTGGATGATCGATCTTCTATCTCTTCTAACACCCATCGCTCCACCGCGCCCGCCGCAGCCCCCAGGGCTCCTTCCTCCTGGTCTCCACCGATCCGGCCCATTCCCTGGCCGACAGCCTCGGTGACCTCCAGCCCCCGGCCAATTTACAGATCCTGGAGTTCAACGCCCCCGCCGCCCTGGAGGCCTTCAAGGCCAAACACCGCGGTAAATTTGCCGAGATCGCCGCCCGGGGCACCTTTCTGGATCAGGAAGACATCTACCGGCTCCTGGACCTCTCGCTGCCCGGCCTGGATGAACTCATGCCTTTGCTGGAAATCGCCGCGTGGGTCGAAACCCGGTCCTACGACCTCATTGTGGTGGATACCGCCCCCTCCGGCCACACCTTGCGGCTGTTGGCTGCCCCGGAGCTGATCCGCACCTGGCTTCAGGCCCTGGATGCCCTGCTGGCCAAGCACCGCTTTCTGCAGCAGCATTTCCGGGGTAAGTATCAGCCTGACGAACTGGATGACTTTCTGCTGGGCCTGGACGCGGCGGTGAAACGCCTGGAGGGTCTGCTGCAAAATCATCAAACCTGCCGCTTCGTGCCGGTGATGCTGGCCGAAGCAGTGGTCATCAGCGAGACCAGGAAGCTCCTGGACGAACTCAAGCGTCGGAAGATTCCGGTCAGGGAGGTCGTCATCAACCGCCTTTCGCCGGAGAATTCCTGCCCCCTCTGCGGCGAAGGACGCCGGCGGCAATGGCAACTCCTCAGGGAGTTTGACGGCAAGCTGGCCGATTACGCCTTTTGGGGCGCCTTATTGGGTCCGGAAGAAATCCGGGGGTCCCTCCTCGAGACTTTTTGGCAAGGCGTCACCCGCCTGGACCTCACCCAACCGCCCTCAATCCAGGCTCCCCTGGAATTACCCCCCCGAGTGGAAGCCGCGCCTTTCTGCCCTCCTCCCGATCTTGGCTTCTTGATCTTTGCGGGTAAGGGCGGGGTGGGCAAGACCACCCTGGCCTGCGCCACCGCGGTGCGCCTGGCTCGGGAGTTTCCCGACAAGCAGGTCTTGCTCTTCTCCACCGATCCGGCCCATTCCCTGGCGGACTGCCTGCAACTCCCCCTGGGCTCCCAGCCGCTCCGCCTCGGCCCCGGCCTCTCGGCCCTGGAGATCGACGCCCCGGGTGAATTCACCGCCCTGAAGCAACAATATCAGGCTGAGCTGGCCAGGTTCTTTAAAGCTGCCTTGGAAAATTTTGACCTGCCCTTCGACCGCCGGGTGCTGGAGCGGATTCTCGACCTGTCCCCTCCCGGCTTGGATGAAATGATGGCCCTGGTGCGCTCCCTGGAATTCCTCAAGCAAGGCCGCTATGATGTCTTGATCCTGGATTCGGCTCCCACCGGCCATCTTCTCCGCCTGCTGGAAATGCCGGAACTCGTGGAAAACTGGCTGAAGGCCTTTTTTCGTCTGCTCCTGAAGTATAAGCTGATCCTCCGTTTCCTGAATCTTTCCCGGGAGCTGCTGAGAATTTCCCGGGACCTGAAGCTCCTGAGAACCATCTGGCGGGACCCGACCCGGACCGCCGTTTATGCGGTAAGTGTGCTTACGGAAATGGCCTTCCAGGAGACCTGCGACCTGCTGGCCGTTTGCGGGCGCCTGGGAGTGCCGGTGCCGGTGCTGTTCCTCAATCAGGCCACCCCGGCCTGGGATTGTCCGCTGTGCGCCGCCCTGAATCGCCGGGAAGCCTTGATCCGGGAAAAATTCCAGCAAACCCTGGCAGGACGCTGGCAGGCCGTGATTTATCGTCAAAGCGAACCAAGTGGTTTGCAGCGCCTGGGAGAATTGGGCCAGGCCCTGTACCGGTCCGGAATCATGGAGAACCCTTATGGGCTTGTTGCTGATCTGTCCGCATTGTCGGGATAGGGTGCCGCTCTCCTCTGCGAGTTGCCCCGCCTGCTTAGCGGACCTGCGGGTGTTGCCGCCGGAAGACCGCCGTTACATCTTTGGCGAGCCGGAAGAGGCTGCCGCGACCGCGGCCTTGTTCGAGGAGTTCCCGGAGCCGCTGCCGGTCTCGGCCGATCTCTCCGACCACCGGGAGGTGTCGCTCTGCGAGGCCCTGGACCGTATCCTCACCAAGGGCGCGGTACTTTACGGCGAGGTCATGTTGTCCGTGGCCGATGTCGATCTGGTCTACCTGGGCCTCCAGGTCATCCTGTCCTCCGTGGAAACCGCCCGGGGTTTACAGCCCGGCCTGGCCACGGTGGGGCAGTCGGCCGCCAATCTCTTCGAAAAGGGGACTCAATGATGCGCGCCACGGAACCGGCGGAAGTCGAATCCCAGGCCCTGAGCGATTTTGCCCGGGTCATGCAGCAAGGCGAGGTCCTGCCGGCCCCGCCGCGGCTCAATCTGGAGCAGAACAACTTGAAGAACGGCCTGGGGCAGCTGGTCCTGACCCTGGTGAAACTGCTGCACGAGCTGCTCGAACGCCAGGGCATCCGGCGGATTGAGGCCGGGTCCCTCAGCGACGACCAAATCGAGCGCCTCGGCTTAACCCTGATGAAACAGGCCCAAGAGATCGACCGGCTCCGTCAGGAGTTCGGCCTGGAGGAAGAGGACCTGAATCTTAACCTTGGCCCCCTGGGCCAACTCCTGTAAGGAGGCAAAGCCATGGCACGGCAACAACACGGCATCCAGAGTTCCATCCAGAGTACCAACCTGGCGGATTTGCTGGAACGCATCCTGGACAAGGGTATCGTCATCGCCGGCGACATCAAGATCCGCCTGGTGGAAGTGGAACTGCTCACCCTGCAGATTCGCCTGGTGATCTGTTCGGTGGACAAGGCCAAAGAGCTGGGCATGGATTGGTGGGTGGCCAACCCCGCCTTCAGTCCCCAGGCCCCTTCCGAAGAGCTGGCCGCCTCTCTGAACAAAATCGAGGCGCGCCTGGGACGCCTGGAATCCGCCATCACCGAGGCCAACCCCTGAGTCCCCCGGCGGCCTCGGGGACCCGTCCGGGGAGCCGGTGACGGCCCGAGGCCCCGGGGCCTCGGCCTCCCACCCACGCTCTGCCGGCACTGGAACGTGCTGCTCTCGTTGGCCAGGCCTCGTGCTCATCATAGGGAAACTTGTCGATGCCTGCACTTGCCGGGGATGAGACTGATCGATTCGGACCAGCATCTGCCTATCCGTCAACCACTGTGACCCTGCGCCCCCGGAGCCCCGCAGGCGCCGCCACCCGGCAACCACGCAACAGCCTCAGTCTTTAGAAATTCCTGCCGATTCGCTTCGAGCCGAAAACTTGGCCGATTTCCCGGCAAAATTATGCTATGCTGCCACTTTGAAAGCACGGTAGGCCCCAAGTTTCGGAGACCATGATGAGCCAAGCCTATCTCCAGATCAGAAACGAATACCTGGCCAAGGCCTGGGCCAGATCCAGCGCCGCCCTGGCCGCCTGTCTGCCGGCCGCCTCCGACCGTGACGGCCTCCACTTCCGCGCCTTTGGTGAGGACTGCACCTTGACCCCGGCCGACGTCTTGCTCTCCGGGACCTCGGCCTCGGGCCCGGAAGGCCTGCTGATTGCCCTGTATGCCAGCGGGGTGCCCGATTTGCCGGTGCAGTTGCAGCCCCTCAAGGCCTTTAAGGAGCTGCCCCACAGCCTGCCGTATCAGGCGGCCTTTGCCGCCAATGCCGAGCGCCTGCTGATTCCTCACGTAACCAGGATACAGGCTCACCGGGACCTGCTCGTCTCGAGGTTCTCCGGGCAGATTAATGCCGACGCCCCGAGCGGCGATTTTTCCTTCGCCTTACGCCCGCTGCCTCGGATTCCCCTTTACTATATCTTCAATCTCCCGGATGAAGAGTTTCCCGCCGCGGTCACCTGTCTGTTTGCCGCCAATGCCGGTCTCTTCATGCCGCTGGACGGCTTGGCCGACGTGGCGGAATATACCGGCAAGAGGCTGATTGCCGCCCTGCATGAATCTAACCGGCCTGGGATGGCTAATCCCTGAAGATCCCCACATCAAATAAAAAAATAGGGACGCTCCCCATTTTTTGGAGGTGTCCCTATTTTTTTTTTAGATTAGTCCGCCGGATTGACTTTCTTGCCGCCCTCCTCGGGTCGTTTATCGTCCGTGGCCGGCTGATCGCCCGGTTTATTGCGCCCACGCAACTTCATCTCCTGTTGATTAGCTCCCTGGAGGCACTGTCCGGCGTCCCGGGTCGCCTTTTCTTCCATCTGGGCCTTGGACCGCTTGGCCTCCTCCCCGGTCGGCGGCGTTTTCCCCCGGGCCACCCCCAAGGGTGGACCTGCAAGCACGGCCAACCCTAACCCGAGACTGCCGGCCAGCGCCAGCCAGGATCGATTCGACCTCATCCCTGTCCTCCTTAGGCGAACAGCGCCAAAAGCGCCAAAAGCCATGACTTGGTGAAATGACCATAACACGCCGGCTACGGCCTGTCCAGACGACCCCTGGTCATCCCCTCCAGCTCCCCCGGATTTCTGGCCTGAAGTCAGCGGCTGCCGCCCCCCTTTCCAGGGACTGCTCCTGGCAGGAATTATATTGGCGGCGCTTTTACAAATTGTAAAAAATCCTGACAGGAAAATCTTACCCACCGCGGGCCAAAAGTTCACATGCCCGCCTGATACCTTGATTTTTCAGCTAGTTATTCCACCGGCAGTTTTGCCCCTGGCTTGGCACGGCCATTGCCAATAAGGGTAAGAACCTGACCCTGGAGAGACGCATTCCCGGGTTTCTGAAACCGTGACACTTTAGAGGGAGGTGAACAACAGTGAAGAAGTTTTCGGCAATTATCCTTAACTTATTGTTGTTAGGGGTGCCCGCTTTGGTCTGGGGCAGCGAGGGGCTGGCCGCCCCTGAACAGCATGCGAACAAGGTCGACCTGGCCAATCTGGGCGCCATCGATTATTTCTTCGCCCATTGGTACAACGACAACCTCTGGGTCTACGCCACCATCGTCACCGTGCTGATGGGCCTTTTGGGTTTCACCATTGCCCTGGTCACCGACGTTATCCTCAAGATGGTCGGCATGGAAATCCACAAGATCGAGCATCACGAATAAGAACGGGATAGGAGAACTACGGGCATGTTTGATATTTACCTGCCCATCGCCGGCATGCATTTTAACGCCCTCATCCTGATCGCCATCGGTTTTTCGGTGGGCGTCCTGGGGGGCTTCTTCGGCGTCGGCGGCGCCTGGGTGGTGACCCCGGCCCTCAATGCCTTCGGCTTTCCCATGGCCTATGCCATCGGCACCGACCTGGCCCATATCTTCGGCAAATCCATCGTGGCCACCGCCAAACATCGCAAGATGGGCAACGTGGACATGAAACTGGGCCTCATCTCCATCGTCGGCTCGGTCATCGGGGTCGAGATCGGGGCCCGCAACGTCATGTATCTGACCAAGTTGGGCATGGCCGGCCCGGTGGTGCGTTATATCTATATGTTCATGCTCTTCGGTCTGGGCATTTATATGCTCTATGACTTTATGACCAAAGACAAACGGGCCGCGGCCCAGGCTGCCAAGGTGGCGGCCGCGGCTCGCGCCGGGCAGAACCTGCCGGTCAAGAAGTCCTGGAACATCCCGCCCATGATCCACTTCCCGGCCTCGGGAATCACCATTTCCCTTTGGACCGTGAGCGGGGTATTTCTCTTTACGGGCTATCTCTCCGGCCTCCTGGGTGTCGGCGGCGGCTTTATCCGCATGCCCGCCCTGATCTACCTCATCGGCTGCCCCACGGCCATTGCGGTGGGCACCGACCTGTTCTCGGTCCTCTTCTCCGGGGCCTACGGCTGCTTCACTTATGGGGTTAAGGCCCGGGTCGAGATCATCGCCGCCATCCTGATGCTCGTCGGCGCCGCCATCGGGGCCCAGGTCGGCGTCACCGCGGTCAAGTATATCCGGGGCTACGGCATCCGTCTGCTCTTTGCCATCATGGTCATCCTGGCCGGCATCTCGGTATCCCTGAAACAGTTCCAATTAAATATCGCCTCCCAATGGATGGTTATGTGCGCCGCCCTGGGCATGTGCGCCATCATCATGATCAAATTGTATCAAGGCTTCAAGAAGGAGCAGGCTGAGAAAGCGGCCTATGCCGTCAAAGAGGTGAAGCCATGAAGCTGCTGGTCGCCGTGGATGGTTCGGTTTCGTCCTTAAAGGCCGTGGAGGCCGCCTGCGACCTGGCCAAGTCCCAGCCCATGTCCTCGGCCATCCTGCTGGCGGTCTCCATCGAACTGCCGGAACTGGAAGAGGGCAGGTATATCGCCGACAAGATGAAGGTCCAGGCGGAGGCGGCCCTGGTCAAGGCCCGGGAAGTGGCCAAGAACAAGGGCTTCGATACCGGGGTCGAAATTCTCCTGACCACCGGGGCCTCCCCGGCGGAAGAGATCGTGTCCGTGGCCAAAGATCGGCAGGTCGACCTCATCGTCATCGGCAGCCGTGGCCTGGCCGGCAAGACCTCGTCCTTTCTAGGCAGCACCGCCTCCAAGGTGGTGACCTACTCACCCTGTTCGGTGCTGGTGGTCAAAAACTGATTCTGTTTTTCCCGTTCATTCCCCTAACCGGCGGCTCTCCTCTCAGGGAGCCGCCTTTTTCTCCAAGAGCAGCAGGAATTTCGCCATCAGGATGCCAACCATCTCTCTTGATCCCATGTGCAACCAAATAGGCTCATGGGTGGCCCTTGGTGCAGTCCGGTAAGGGTTACAGCCTGACCAAGAAGTCTGCTTGACCGGTTGCCGTAACTTAGCTAAAATACTAATTATAAAGAGCATGCTGCCCGGAATAACCACCAGACTGGATTATCCAGCGCGGTTGTGCTTTAATTAAGGCGCTAAAGCCCAAAATTCGAGGATGACAGTCCCATGCGGCGCTTCCCCTTTCTGGTCTCCCACCACGTCCTGGCCATTCTCCTGGCGGTGAACCTCGCCCTCCTGGGCGCCAGCATCTACCTGGGGTTGAAATCCGCTGGCCAGATGCGGGAGATCGTCAAAGAGGACTTCAACCAGCAGCAATTAGTCCTGGCCCGCCACACCGCCGGTCTCCTGGAGCAGGACATCAACTTCTTGAAGCGGGAGCTGAGCACTCTCAACTTTTCCCCCTCCATTCAGTACCTGGAGCCCCTGACCTGGGCCAACCGCATGCGGGCCACCCTGGCCAGCGTCCGGGAGGAAGGCGTGGTGGAGATTCTCCGCCTCGATGCCGCCGGCCAGCGGACCTACCTGGTGGACGGCCGCGGTCTGGAGCACATCACCACCGGCGCCTTCAAGGACGCCCCTTACCTGGCGTGGGCCGCCAATCCGGAAAACAAGGGCCAGGTCTATGGTGAGTCCCGGTTTCCAGCCAGGTCCCTAATTTTGTCGGCCGCCTCATCACCGTCATGGCCGTGCCCACCTATGAGGTCTCGGTGGATGACAGCCACCCCCACCCCTCAGGGGCCTTTGCCGGAGTCCTGGTCTTTTATATCGACGCCCAACAACTGGCCAGCAAGTTTACCCAGGAGATCAGAAGCGGCAAGACCGGCTATGCCTGGATCATGGACAACCAGGGCATCTTTCTGACCCACCCGGAGCGGGACTTTATCGGCAAGAATGCCTTCACCGTGCGCAAAGCCCGGATGCCGGCCATCTCCTTCGACGCCATCAATGAAATTCAGCGGGGAAAAATGCTGCAGGGCAAGGAAGGTTGTGGGCACCTATATCTCCGGCTGGCATCGCGGCATGACCGGAGAGATTCAGAAACTCATCGCCTATGCCCCGGTGAAGCTGGGCGACCCCGACCATCGTCAAAAGCGACACCCCAGCCCCGTCCTGGTCCGTGGCGGTGGTGGCCCCGGCCAGCGAAGTGGAAGGCGTGGTCCATTCCCTCTATATGCGCCAGTTCTATCATGCAGGTGATCATCGGCCTGGTGGTCCTTTCCGGCACCATCATCATGCTGAACTTCCGTTATGAACGCCAATTCTCCGAACACCTGGAGGAAGAGGTCAGTCGCCAGAAAGAGAAATTGCAGAAGTCCGAGGCCCGCTATCAGGGCCTGGTGGAGAATGCCGCCGACCTCATCTATACCGTGGACGACCAGGGCCGCATCCTTTCCATCAACCGGTTTGCCGCCGACCTCTTCTCCCGGGCCCTGGCGGACCTGCCCCAGAGCCAGGCCACCGATGCCCGGATCGGGGGCAACACCCGAGGAGTTTATTGGCCGGACCCTTTACGACATCTTTACCGAAAAATCCGCCGAGCTTCCACATGGACTGGCTGCGGGAAATGCAAGGCAACCGGCAAAGTCCGCTCCATGCGCCACCAGGTGGCCATCGGCGGCCAGGAGTTCTGGTTCTCCACCAGCATCGTGGGCATCCGGGACGAGCAGGGGCAGACATCTTCGCCTTCGAGATCATTTCCCGCAACATCACCGGCCGCAAGTCCATCGAAGACCGCATGATCAATATGGAGAAGCTGGCCTCCGTCGGCACTCTGGCCGCGGGGGTGGCCCACGAAATCAACAACCCTATGACCGTGATCCTCGGGTTCGCCGAACATCTGTTGGGGCAGACTGAAGACCTGCCCGACATCCACGAAACTCTGCAGGTCATCGAGGAAGAGGGCCTGCGCTGCAAAAAGATCGTGGAAAATCTCCTGACCTTCGCCCGGGCCCCGGAGCGCACCGAAACCCGGGCCGATATCACCCCCCTCCTGGAAAAGACCCTGGCGGTGGTTAAAAATACCCTGCTGACCAAAAAGATTCGCCTGGAAACCAGCTTCGCCCCCAACCTGCCCATGGCCGCCGGCGACCCCTCGGAACTGCAGCAGGTCTTCATCAACCTGATCAACAATGCCCGGGATGCCATGAAAGGCGGCGGCATCCTCAAGGTGGTGACCCAGCCGGCCCCGGACGGCAAACGCCTGGCCATCGAATTCAGCGATACCGGCGCCGGCATCCCCCGGGAGGCCCAGACCAAGATCTTCGACCCCTTCTTCACCACCAAGAAGACCGGCGAGGGCACCGGCCTGGGTCTGTCCATGAGCTATGGCATCATCACCAAGTTCGGCGGCAACATTATCTTCACCACCTTCCCGGCTGACGAATATCCCGAAAAACACGGGACCACCTTCACCGTTTACCTCCCCATCGCCCCCGACCCGGAAGCCGGGGAGGCCGTGAGCAATACGCAGCAGGCAACGTAGGGTGCGCCCGCGCCCCATCTTCGTAGCCGCAGGCTTTAGCCTGCGCCATAAACAGGCAAGAGCCGTTCTGACAGTTTCAGCCATGTAGGGTGCGCCCCGCGCCCCATAAAAAAGTTAATGCCCTCAACCAGGAGGAAGTTATGCCGGAACGCATTTTAGTGGTGGATGACGAACCCAATATGCTCAGGTTGTTAAAGACCATTCTGATGGACAAGACCGGCTACGAGGTGAACACCACCAACAACCCCCTCGAGGTGGGCAAAATGCTCCAGGAGGACCACTACGACCTGGTGATCAGCGACTTGAAGATGCCCCTGGTGGACGGCATGGACCTGATCGACATCGTGAAGAAGATCAATCAGAGCCTGCCCATCATCATTATCACCGCTTACGGCACCATCGAGACCGCCGAGGAAGCCATCCAGAAGGGGGCCTATGATTTCATCACCAAACCCTTCCGCAAGGAGACTATCCTCATCACCATCCGCCGAGCCCTGGAGTGGAAGCGGATGCAGGGAGAACTGGCGGAGTTGAAAAAGCAGTAGCCAGTTATAGTGCGGCCTGCGGCCGCCAGATAGGCTGAATCCTAACTGCTCACCCGCTAACTGTTAACAGCTATCGGAGTTTAATGTGTTCAAATTCCTGCGGCGATTCCTCAAAGAAGAAGTGGACGAAGCGTCCCGCCTGCAGGACCAGTTTGGCCATTTTCGCCACCTGTTGACCGGCAACAACCAGGCCCTGGAAATCATGGCCGACATGGAGGAAAAGCTCTCCGGCGACTTTCTCTTCGACACCGGTTACCTGGAAACCCAATCGGACCGCCTGCTGGCCAGCGTCTCCGGGATGGTCGCCGAGCTCAATCTGCTCACCGACGGCCGCTACCCGGAACTGGTTCCCATTGCCGGCGCCTCCGGGAAGACATCCGCCAGGAGCTGGCCGCGGTCCCCACCATCCCGGAAACCCCCTACGTCCTGCCCTTATCGGCCTTAAACCGGGACCTGGCTGGCGCGGTGGGCAGCAAGATGGCCAACCTGGGCGAGATCGGCAACGTCGTGGGCCTGCCGGTGCCCCAGGGCTTTGCCGTCACCGCCGCGGCCTACAAGCGCTTTCTGGAGGGGGCCGAGCTCTCCGGTGAACTGGAGGCCAGGCTGGCCCAGGCCCGCATCCACGACCTGGAGAGCCTGGAGACGGTGAGCCAGGAGATTCCAGGCCTTGATCCGCCAAGCTCTGCTGCCCCCGGAGTTGGAAGACGGCCCTCACGCAGGCGGCCCAGGCGCTGCCCACCCCCTGGCTGGCGGTGCGTTCCAGCGCCGTGGGCGAGGACACCGAATTTTCCTTTGCCGGCCAATTCGCCACCCTGCTCAACGTCGACGCTGCCCGGCTGCCCGACCACTACAAGGAAATCGTCGCCAGCAAATTCACCTCCCGGGCCATCTTTTATTGGAAATACCAGCAATTTTCCGTCAACGCCAGCTCCCCATGGCCGTGGGCGTCCTCGCCATGGTCCCGGCCCGGGCCAGCGGCGTCATGTTCTCCATCGACCCCCACGCCCCCGAGGCCGATAGCGTCTTGATCAGCGCCGTCTGGGGCCTGGGGAAGTACGCCGTGGACGGCACCATCTCCCCGGACTCTTTACCGTCATCTCGCCGAGTCAGGGCCATGCCATCAAACAGCGGCGGGTGCTGGAGAAGCCCGTGGCCCTGGCATGCCAACCCGACGGCGGCGTGGCGGAGGTGAACTCCGCCCGAAAAGGCCCAGGCCCCCTCCCTGACCGACGTCCAGGCCCGCACCCTGGCGGAAATCGCCCTGAGCTGGAGGAACACTTCGGCGGCCCCCAGGACATCGAATGGACCGTGGGCGAGGCCGGCAACATCGTCATTCTCCAGTCCCGGCCGCTCAGGGTCGAGCACCCCGGCGCTTTGCCGCCCCAGCCACCCGGGAGCGTCCGGCGGAGCCGGCAGGCCCCGCCGCTCTTGCACTTCGGCGTCCGGGCGGTGGGCGGCGCCGCGGCCGGCCGGGTCCACCATTTTCTCCATGACGAAGACGTGGCCGGCATCCCCCCCGGCGCCGTGGTGGTGGCCCGCCAGCCCTCGGCCCGCCTGGTCCTGGCCATGGACCGCATCGCCGCCATCATCACCGAAGTGGGCAGCCCTACGGATCACATGACCATCCTGGCCCGGGAGTTCCGCATCCCCACCCTGGTGGACGTGGGCGGCGCCACCCGGGTGCTGCACCCCGGCCAGATCGTCACGGTGGACGCCGACGCCGCCCGGATCTATCCGGGCATCGTCACCGAACTCCTGGACCGCCAGCCGGAAACCGATCACGACCTGCGCAACTCCCTGGTCTTCCAAAAACTGCGCCGCATCCTGAAGCTGGCCTCGCCCGCCTGAGCCTCCTGGACCCGGAGGACCCGGATTTCCAGGCCGGCAAGTGCCGGACGCTCCACGACCTCACCCGCTTCTGCCACGAAAAGGCCATGGACGCCATGTTCATCCCGGACATGGAGCGGGCCGTGGAGTCCAACCGCGTCAGCCGCCTGAACACCGACCTGCCCCTGAACCTCTTCATCCTGGACCTGGGCGGCGGCCTCAAGGACCAGCGGCCAGGGGCAGGTGACCGAGGACGACATCGTCTCCCGGCCCTTTCAGGCCCTGCTCCGCGGCTTCCATCACCCCGGGGTCAGCTGGGCCGGCCAGGTGGCTCCGGACCTGAAAGGCTTCATCTCGGTCTTCGCCAACACCATGTACGACATGAACAAGGGCGAAGCGGGGCCTGGGCGGCAAGAGCTTCGCCATCATCACCGACAACTATCTCAATTTCAATTCCCGCATCGGCTACCATTTCGGCATGGTGGACGCCTATCATCTCCGAAGAGCGAAACGACAACTACATCAGCTTCCAGTTCAAGGGCGGGGCCGCCGCCGATCGAGCGCCGGGAGCGCCGGGCCCGCCTCCTCAAACAGATCCTGGACGAGCTGGGCTTCAAGGCCCAGGCCAAGGGCGACCTGGTCCAGGGCCGCCTGGTGAAACTGTCCCAACTGGAAACCGAAGCGGATCATGGAAATGGCCGGCCTGCTCATCGCCTTTTGCCGCCAACTCGACCTGGCCCTCTCCTCCGACCACGTCCTGGAACGCTGCCTCCAGGCCTTTCAACAGCGAAGACTACAGCCTCAAATGCCTCCGACCGGAAGAAGCGCCGAGCTCAATGTAGGGTGGGCACTGCCCACCATTTCCTTAAGTTTCGAGTGTTTTTTTTCAGATGGCGCCGGCGAACGCGACGCCACCCCAAAAAACCGGCGGCCGAAAGTCCGCTTTTTTTGTGGGCTCAATTGCGCTATAATAGGGCCGCAGGTCCTTTGGCCGCAAGCTGGGCCATGCCGGGTTGCTTAACTTTTGGCGGAAAGTTCATGAAAAATTTCCGGGTAGCTGAAAATTATTGCCTTTGCCGCAGACCGGCAGCCGGAAAATCTTCTTCTACCCTTATCCACAGGATTGGATATCTATGAAAAAAGTGAAGGAAGACTATAGGGCGGTGAATTCGACCGTCGCCAGGTTGATCCTGGTGGCGATCCAGATAGTTATTGCGATCTCGGTCTTCCAGTTTGTTAGATTTGTTTTTTTTCATGATATTTCCAACTGGCAGTTGAATGTGGTCTCTTTTGCCGGGAGCCTCGTGGCCGCCATGACTGCCCTGCTCCTGTTAAGCAAATACCAGAAGCTGGTTAAGGAATTCTCCCTGCAGAACGAAAACTTGGAAAGATTGGTCAAGGCCGAGGAAGAACGGCACAAGCTCGAAGCCCAAATGTTGGAATTCCAGAAGCTCGAGAGCCTGGGTGTCCTCGCCGGAGGCATCGCCCACGACTTCAACAACCTGCTCATGGCCATCCTGGGAAACGCTGATCTGGCACGGTCCTCCCTGCCGCCCGCCTCTCCGGCCCGCCCCAACGTCGAGGAGATCGTCCGGGCCTCGCAACGAGCCGCCGACCTGTGCCGCCAAATGTTGGCCTACTCCGGCAAGGGCCGGTTCGTGGTCGGTCGCTACGACCTCTCAGAGATCGTCAAGGAGATGGCCCAGATGCTCGAAGTCTCGGTCTCCAAGAAGGCCTCGCTGCGCTACTCTTTCGCCGCCGAACTCCCGGCGGTGCGGGCCGACGCCACCGAACTGCGTCAGGTCATCATGAACCTGATCACCAACGCCTCCGAGTCCCTGGGAGAAGACAGCGGGGTCATCTCAGTCTCCACCGGCCTCCTGGAGTGCGACCGGGCCTACCTCTCCGGGAGCCACCTGGACGACAAACTCCCGGAGGGCCGGTATGTTTATCTCGAGGTCTCGGATACCGGCGGCGGGATGGATGAGGAGACCCAACGCCGGATCTTCGACCCGTTCTTCAGCACCAAGTTTATCGGACGCGGGCTCGGGCTCGCCGCGGTGCTCGGCATAGTCCGCGGGCACCACGGCGCCATCAAGGTCCACAGCGAACCGGGCCGGGGGACGACCTTCAGGATCCTCTTGCCCGCCTTGGAATGGGAGGCGAAGGAATCCGCGCCAAGCCCCGCTGTGAGTGCCCCCCCGCCCCGCGGCGGGACTATCCTCCTCGTGGACGATGACCCCGCCGTGCGCCAGGTGGCCGCGCAGATGTTGGACGGCCTGGGCTTTATAGTTCTCACTGCCGCCGACGGCCGGGAAGGAGTGGAGGTCTTCCGGCAGCATGCCGGCGAGCTGGACTGCGTCATCCTCGATCTCACCATGCCCGAGATGGGCGGCGAAGAGGTCTTCGGCGAGTTGCGCCGTCTGCGCAGCGACCTCTGCGTGATCCTGTCCAGCGGGTACAACGAGGAAGACGTGACCCAGCGCTTCGTCGGCCAGGGCTTGGCGGGGTTCATCCAGAAGCCCTACACCACTGCCAAGCTGCGGTTAACCCTGAATCGCGTCCTCGGAGCGAAATAAAGCCGGTTCCAAGTTCCGAGTTCCGAGTTTCAAGTTTCAAGTTCCAAGTTCCAAGTTCCAAGTTTTGGGTTTTCAGGTGGCACAGGCTTTCCAGCCGCTGTCGAGTTTTGAATTTCTTTGGTGGCGCAGGCGTCTCGCCTGTGCCGCGCCTGCAGAACGTCGGTGCCATTGAAAAATGAGGCGGCCACTTGGCCGCCTTGATTTGTGGAACTGGACAAATCGTGATATTCTGTCCAGTAAAAGCCCATAATAAACCATGATGCTATTATGATTTATGAACAAAAAGGAGAAAATAGATGCCCTTCGAGATCGATTTTTTACCCGTTGGGAATGGCGACAGAAGCGGCGATGCGATAGCCGTCCGTTACGGTCAGCCAGGAGCGTACACCGTCATGGTTTATGATGGAGGCACTAAAGAATCAGGCGAGAAGCTTGTCGAACACATCAGAAAACACTATCAGACCGACTATGTCGATCATGTTGTAAATTCACACCCCGATGCGGATCATGCTTCCGGGCTTTCAGTTGTCTTAGAGCAACTCACCGTCGGTACGCTATGGCTCCACCGTCCATGGCATTACTCACACACCATCCTTGAATATTTCAAAGACGGGCGCATGACAAACCAGAGTTTAAAGACGAGGCTTCAAGACAGTATGGCTAATGCGTATCAATTGGAACAACTCGCCATTAAGAAGGGAATAGATATCAAGGAACCATTTCAAGGTGCAGTAATCGGGTCATTTCATGTTCTTTCCCCGGATCAGGCATGGTATGTTCACGATCTAATTGCCGACTTTGAAAAGTCTCCAGAGCAAAAAATGGTCGAGGCCGAAGCCGCTCTTACGCCAGCAGCGAGGTTGCTAAGGATTCTCGGCGAGGCTGCCAAAAAAGGGGCCGCATGGGTTGCTGAGAGATGGGATTTAGAACTTCTACGCGAAGACGTAGAAACTTCGGCAGAAAACGAGAGTTGTGCAATTCTCTATGCCTATATGGAAGATCATAAAGAAGGCATTCTCTTAACAGGAGACGCAGGCGTGAAAGCGCTCGGAAAGGCGGTCGATTATCTGGATGCGTACAATGTAAGTGCACCTTTGAGTATAAAACTTATACAGGTGCCTCACCATGGCAGCCGACACAACGTGTCTTCTTCCGTTCTTGGTCGAATTTTAGGTCCGAGGCTTCCAGTTAAGCCAGAAAAATACGAAAAAGTTGCTTTAGTATCGGCAGGAAAAGACTCGACCACGCACCCAAGAAAGATGGTGGTAAATGCATTTCAACGACGAGGGGCCAAAGTAGTCGCAACCCAAGGAATGCCGACGCGCCACTATAGGGGGATGCCGGAGCGAGAAGGATGGAAAGCAGCAACCCCGCTCGAATTTTTTAATCAGGTGGAAGCATGGGATTAAATCTTCACAAAGCTATACCTTGTTGATCGGGGCCTAGTTCAAAATGAACAAGCTTTCTTTTTACGAGCAAGTAGGAATCGTCACACCCGGTGCGGTGTTCTTGTTCGGAATGATGTTCTACATATCAGAATTGCGGGACGTTTTTGCAAAGGACGGTGTTAGTGTCGGCGGCCTTGGAATCTTTGTTATCATCTCCTACGCGATAGGTCATTTGTTGGCCGCTTTTGGCAACGTCATTGAAAATCTATATTGGCGCATTACAGGGGGGATGCCGTCGGACTGGGTAGTTGGGCCAGAGCCCCGGCTGTTATCCTCTGTGCAGATTGGCAAGGTTGAGGCGCTTATAGCGGCGCGGTTTGGGCTGATCCTTCCCCCTTTTGCTGAACTTACGCGAAAGACTTGGTATCCAATCTTTCGACAAATCTACTCCGATGTTGAGAAGCACGGAAAACCGGGACGGGGTGATACCTTCAACGGCATTTACGGCCTAAACCGAGGGCTATCCGCGGCGACGCTTGCACTCGCCGTGGCTATCCTAATCAAGACTCCGGCTCAATGGGGTGTTAGCTTGGGGCTTATTGGGGTGAGTGCGGTGTTTCTCTATAGGATGCAGCGCTTTGGCGTACACTACGCCCGCGAAATCTATAATCAGTTTCTATTATTGCTGCCGGAGCCGGAAAAACCCAAGAAGGCAAAGGCGACCGGCGACAACAAGGCCACCGGGAAGCTTTCTTAAATAACTGGATAAAATCACACTAATTGTCCATATCCTAAAGACGCCATCGCGCCATTCCTTCCGGTGCGGGCTGACCACTGCGCCTAAAACTGGACAAAATAACTAAATCTCGAAAAAGGCCTCAAGTCATTTCGCGATCTGATTAAAAAGGGCGACCCCTGGGTCGCCTTTTTTATGTAGAACAGCCGTCCTCGGCTGTTTCTTGAGCTTTTCGGTATTTCCCTTTTACCCTCTTCCCCCTTTCCCCTTTTACCCCTCCTTCACTCCTTCACCACCAGCACCGGGCAGGGGGCCTGGCCGATGACCCGTTCGGTGACCCGGCCCATGAGCAGGCGGAGCAGGGCGGTCTTGCCGTGGGAGCCCATGACGATGAGATTCGCCCGGCGATCCTCTGCCAGGTCGGCGATGGCGGTAGAGGCCGTCCCTTCCAGGATAATCCCCTCGCATTTGATCTCCAGCGCCTCGGCCCGTTGGCTCACCTCGGCCACGTGGTCCTGGCAAATCTTCAGCAGTTCCAGTCGCCCCAATGGGGCCACGCCCCGGATGGCTGCCGGGAAATCCTGGACCGAAACTACCAGGAGTTTGCTGCCGTAAATCTGGGCCAGTTCCAGGGCCCGGTCCGCCGCCGCCCGGCTGCGCGGCGAGCCGTCCGTGGCCAGCAGAATGCGCTCCCAGCCCACCACCCCTTTAATCGGCACCACCAGGATATCTTTACTGGTGAACCCGATGACCCGCCGGCTGACGCTGCCCACCAGGAGGTTCTCCAGGACGCTGTGTCCCCTGGCTCCCATGACGATGAGGTCCCGGCTGCCGCTGTCGGCCAGCTTGACGATGCGCTCATCGGGCACGCCCCGCTCGCACACCGGCCGGATGAGCGCCCCGGCCTCGTCCGCCATTTCCTGGGCCTGGGCCAGGGCGGTTTCACAGGGCTCCCGCATCAGCCGGTCGCTCTTGGGTATCCCCAGGAGCCGCAGATCCCCTTCATAAAACGGGGTCACCGCCACCACGGTAACCCAACTGGTACTCAGTTTGAAGGCCTCACTGAGGGCGTGCAGGCTCGGCTCGGAGCCGTCCACCGCCACCAGAATCCGCTTATATTTCCCCAAGCCCGTTCTCCGGCGCCTTTGGTAGCGCAGGCGTCCCGCCTGCACCCGTTGAGGGATGCGCCCCGTTTTTGCTGTTTAATAAAGCTGCGGAGTGGGACCGGCCCACTCCGCAGTTCTTTTTTCACTAAGTTAAGTTGTCTCGGCGTCGAAATCAAGGGCGGAAAACCTGCCCCCGACCCCTGCCTATGCTTGTTCTATGGCATAGCCCGCTTCCCGGGAGGCGGCGGCTTCGGCCCGCTTGGCCTTCCACATGGCCCCCAGGATGATGAAGGAGCCGATGGCCAGGGCCAAGCACATGATGAGGAAGCTGGCCTTGGAGGAATCGACAGGGTCAAGGGGCTCACGGAGATGAAACCCAAGGCGTTCAGATATTTCGGCATGCCAGGGCCCGGCTCACCGCCACGACGAGCATGATGGTGCCCATGACGACTTTGATCATGTGTTCTTTGACGTAGGTGGTGCCGATGGCGCCTAGTTGCACCCCGAACAGGGAGCCGGCCAGGATGATCAGGGTCAGGCGGATGTCCACCATGCCGTGCATGGCCCATTTGATGGTGCCGAAGAAGCCCATGATAAAGGCGATGACCAATTCCGTGGCCGAAGCCACCATGCCGGTGGCCCCCATGCCGTAGATCATGCCAGGCACGCCGATGAAGCCGCCCACCGCGATGGTGGCCGCCAGCATGCCGGTGGCAAAGCCGATGGGAAAGGTGAACCACATGGAGATGCGGACCTTGGCGGTCTTGAAGTGCATCATGGGCGGCAATTCAATCTTTTGCAGCCACTTGCGCCAGGGAGGAGACCTTCAATTCGCCGCCGGTCTTCTGCGGTCTTCCAGGCATCGTAGAAGACATAGCCGCCCACCACCACCAGGATGACCACAAAGGACACACTGACATAAAGGTTGGAGCCCGGCCTCGCCCCAGGCGGCCAGAATCCATTTCCTGGATCTTGATGCCGATCCAGACCCCCACCCCGGCGGAGGCCGACATGACCAGGCCCAATTTGACGTCCACCTGGCCGTACTTAAAGCGTTTATAGGCGCCCACCATGGCCTTGGGGAACTTGTGGCACATGTTGCTGGCCACCGCCACCGTGCCCGGGGACGCCCAGACTCATCATGCCGGGGGTCAGGACAAAGGCGCCGCCGGAGCCGATGAAGCCGCTCACCAGGCCGCCGATAAAGCCTACGACGAAAAGAAATAGCGATGTTCCATGGTGTTCAAGTCGATAAATTGCACCGGTTCGTGGCGATGTCATGCATGGTCTAGCCTCCTATTCAGATAATGCAAGATTATGATATACCCGGCTTACAGGAATTAAGCATTGAGGCGAACTGACGGCCGCGGGACGCTTTCTGGCGCCGGCTGCTCGGGGCCATCCGGGGCTGCACTTTCTTGGTGGCTTCGATACCCAGGCACGACCATAGGTTACTGGCAAAGGCTCCATGCACAAAGGAGACAGGAACACCGTGGCAATGGGCAGCGCCGCAAAGATGCCGCCCTTGGTGAAGTATTTCATCACGCTCCGTGAATGGGTGAAGACTCGCGGCATAGATGGCCACGCTACCCAACCCCAGGCCAATGGTCTTGCCCACCAGCTTCCGTCTGCTCGCTTGCTGTTTCATGTGCCATGATCTCTTCTCCTCCATATCCGGAAATGCTGAAGACCGGGAGAGGAATCTCTCCGGTGATCTCCTCGCTCTTAATACCCGCATCGGTGATGACGAAATCTATCCGCTTGACCTCATGGTTCAGGTCTTTCACGGCCTCGGCCACTTCGCTGAATTTCACCACGTGCTCGCTGCTGATGCCCTGCTGCGCCAGGCCGGGCCGCACCAGTTCCCAGGCCGCCTGGGCCTGTTGGTTGAACTTCGACCGCAGCCTGAGGTTGTAAGGCGAAAAGAACTTGCCCAACTGCTCCAGGCTAGGGTTGAGACTCATGCCGATGAGATCGTAGCCCAACCGCTGGGCCAGATTGACCGCATAATCCAGCACCGCCGGGGTGAAGGTCGATCCCTTGCCCACCACCAGGATCTTGCGCTTCACCTGGGAGGACCGGCCGTCGGCGGCCGCCTGGCTCATCGAAAAGGACGCCGTTGCCGCCCCCGCCTCGCCCGCCTGCTTACTGTTGCTCTTTTGGTCCTTCATAGTTTCCATCCTGGTCTGATTTAGTCTCGCCCAAGTAACATACAAGAACCTTGCCAAAATCGACTATACACATAACATGCTGAATATATTGCAATAAATAGATTGCAGCCGCAGCCGTCGTCTCCGGCAGCCATTGCACATTGCAACGGGAAAATTAGCTGATTTATATTTACCAATATTATCAGCTAGTTAATCATGGATGTGCAAAGTGTAACAACCGCGGCCTCAAGATTGCAAAACGCAACACCAGGATTGTAGTCCCTGGGCCGGAAAAAATTTATCTAAGAAAATCATTGAATTAAAATTTTCAGCCGCCCCGCGTTAAGTTGATTAGCCCTGACTTTTCCTTTATACTGCAATTCGGAATCATTAATTTTTGGGTAAGTTGGTAGGGCGATCTTAGTGGCACAGGCCTCTGGCCTGTGAAAATGCAGCCGGTACTTGCCAACTCTGGCTACTGATTTATTTTTGCGTCTTGCTTTGCGTCTTTGCGCCTTGGCGTGAGGCCTATCTTTTCAAGCTAGAAAGGTTCGAGGTCACTGGGGTGGGTCTCCGTGCCCGCCACATATCTGCCCAGGCAGTTTGCCCCAAATGAATAGTAAATTTTATCCTGGTTTTTACTGGCTACTGACTACTGACTACTGAGGTCTAACATGGTCTTTTTCCGCAAAACTGAAGAGGAGCGCCCCCCCAAACCGGCCCAGGAGTTGGCCGACCTGCGGGCTGCGGTGCAGCGGGCCAGCCTGCCCGAGACGGTGGCCGCGGTGGCCCGGAAGGAATTGGAGCGCCTGGACAAGACCGACCCCTCGGTGGCGGAGTACACCATCGGCCTCAATTACCTCGATTTCCTCATCTCCCTGCCCTGGAACCGGGTCACCGAAGACAACCTGGACCTGAAACGGGCCGAACGCCTCCTCGAGGCCCAGCACTACGGCCTGAAACACGTCAAGGAACGCATCCTCGAGTACCTGGCCGTGCGCACCCTCTGCAGCCTCCAGACCTCCCAGGTCCTGGTGGTGGACGACGAGGAGATCGCCCGCACCAACCTGGAGTACATCCTGCGCAAGGAGGGCCACCAGGTCTCCACCGCGGCCAACGGCCTCGAGGCCCTGGAAAAGGTCAAGGCCCAGGAGTTCGACGTCGTCCTCACCGACCTGAAGATGGAGAAGATGGACGGCTCCAGCTCCTGGAGTCCGTCAAGCAGATCGCCCCCCACACCGAAATCATCATGGTCACCGGCTATGCCACGGTGAGCACCGCGGTGGACGCCCTGAAGAAGGGCGCGGCCCATTACCTCTCCAAGCCCATCAAACTGGATGAACTGCGGGCCACCGTGCGGGAGATCGTCGAGCAAAAACGGCACCTGCAGATGACACCGCGGCCCCGTCCTGTGTTTCGCCGGCCCCCCGGGCGTCGGCAAGACCTCCATCGGCCAGCTCCATCGCCGAAGCCCTGGAGCGCAAGTTCGTGCGCCTCTCCCTCGCCGGCCTCCGGGACGAAGCCGAACTCCGCGGCCACCGGCGGACTTACGTGGGCGCCATGCCCGGCCGCATCCTCAACGAACTGAAACGCCTGGAGGTCAAGAACCCCGTCTTCATGCTGGACGAAATCGACAAGATCGGCCAGGACTTCCGGGGCGATCCCGCCTCCGTGCTCCTGGAAATCCTCGACCCGGAGCAGAACAGTAACTTCGTCGACCACTACCTGGACGTGCCCTTCGACCTCTCCGGCGCCATGTTCATCACCACCGCCAACGTGGTGGAAGAGCTCCCCGGCCCCCTGCTGGACCGCCTGGAGGTCATCTAGTTCCCCGGCTACACCGAGGACGAAAAGGTCAACATCGCCAAAAATTACCTCATTCCCCGGCAACTGCGGGAGCACAGCCTGCACCACCTGGGGCTCGAGTTCACCGACGCGGCGTCGGCAAAATCATTCAGGGTTATACCCGGGAGGCGGGCCTGCGGAACCTGGAGCGGGAAATCGCCAATGTCTGCCGCAAGCTGGCCCGCATCTGCCTCCAGGACAAGGGCAAATCCTGCGCCCTCACCGTGGACGAGGACCCTGGTGGAGAAGTTCCTGGGCCCCCGCAAGTTCGCCCATGAAGTGGCCGAGGCCGGCAACCAGGTGGGCGTGACCACCGGGCTCGTCTGGACCGAGTTCGGCGGCGAGATCATCTTCGTGGAAGCCACCCGCATGCGCGGGCATAAGCAACTGATTCTCACCGGCTCTTTGGGGAGCGTCATGCAGGAGTCGGCCCAAACCGCCCTGAGCTACGTCCGCAGCCGGGCCGAGCACTTCGGCCTCGACCCCGGACTTCTTCAGCGACAGCGACATCCACATCCACCTGCCCTCCGGCGCCATCCCCAAGGAAGGCCCCTCCGCCGGCGTCACCATCGCCCTGGCCCTGCTCTCGCTCCTCACCGGCCGCCCCGCCCGCCGGGACGTGGCCTTAAGCGGCGAACTCACCCTCTCCGGCAGGCTCCTCCCGGTCAGCGGCATCCGCGAAAAGATCCTCGCCGCCCAACGCGCCGGCGTCAAGGTAGTCGTCTTCCCCCAGAAAAACGCCGTCGATATCAATGACCTGGAACCGGAATCCAAAGCCGGCCTAGAAATCACCCTGGCCGACGACCTGGAACCCCTGATCGACCTGGTCCTCCTGCCGAAATGAGATGAAAAACCCCGGACTTCCATCGCAATTACCTCAAGCCTTTGGCCCATAAGGACTCTCAACCGGGCACGTGGAAAAATGCCACCGCCATGATAAGGTATACCGTCAGGAGGAGCAGGCCGGTGAACCAGTTGGATTTGCCATCGCTGGTGGTATGGGCCACCAGAGAGGCGGAGATGACGATGGCGAACACCTCGCCCCGGGTAAACACCAGGTCCATTCGTTGCGGGGCAATAAAATAACTCAGGAACACCAGGAGCGGCGTCAGAAAAAGAGCCACCTGCGTGCTGCTTCCGATGGCGATGCCGACGCTCAGATCCATGCGGTTCTTCATGGCAGCCATCAACGCGGTGCTGTGTTCCGCGGCGTTGCCGATCACTGCGACGATGATGATGCCGACGAACACCTTGGACATCCCCAAATGGAGAGCCGCCTGCTCCACCGACCCCACCAGAATTTCACTGAGCCAAGCGATGAAAAAAGTAGCAATCCCCAAGACTACTAAAGCCACCGGCAAGCTCCAGGCTGCCACCCCTTTCTTCTCCCCAGCCTCCTCCTGCGGGGTTCCCCGAAATAAATCCTTGTGGGTGTGCAGAGAAAAGATGAGGCTGAAGACGTACACAACAATAAGCAGACTGGCCAGGGCCAGGCTGATGGCGGCTTCATTGACCGCAATCTCCGGTGGACGCAAGAAATGGAACAGGGCCGGGGTGATAATGGCCACCGAAGTCAGCAATAGCATCTGGGCCTGGGCCCGGGCCGAAATGACATTGTATTCCTGGATCTTGTAGCGCAATCCACCCATCAAAAACGAAGCCCCCAGCACCAGCAAGATGTTGCCGATGATGGAGCCGGTAAGAGAAGCTTTGACAATATCCAGGTAACCGGCGCGCAGGGCCACGATAGCGATGATGAGCTCAGCGGCGTTGCCGAAGGTGGCGTTTAAGAGGCCGCCGATGCCTTCCCCGGCCCGGTCGGCGATCTGCTCCGTAGCTTTTCCCATCCACCCCGCCAAGGGGATGATACCCAGACAGGCGGAAAAGAAAACCTGGGTATGGGCCTGGGGCCGAAAATACTCTATGTAGAGGGAAAGTGGAATAAAGATGAGCAGCACATTCAAAGAAAACAAGAGTTTCAGGATGTTCCCTCCGGCGTCATTCACTTCTTGCTCCTTTTGATGCAGTCATGCATCATGTTTCTTAAATGTTACCGTGGCCTTTTTGCCCTCAAACCATCAGCGTTACGCAAGCTAATGCCGCCCAACGTTAAACTGAAAAGCCCTGGCATTTCGATCTGCCCCCGGTGATTTTCCTGGTTACCAAGCTTCGGCTTGGGAACCCAATTTTCCCTCTCGTTCCCAGGCTGAGCTTGGGAACGCCCCTTTCCCTCCAAGTTAAACTTGGCAATCATTTTCGTTCCCCAGTGCAACTTGGGGACGAGTTGAACTCCCTCCCCCAACCACTTATCTAGAAGAACAGCAAAGCCGAAACCTGCGTCTCCGGCTTCATTTTTGGTGGCACAGGCGTCTCGCCTGTGCAAATTTCGGTAGGGCGCGTCTCGCCTGCCATTTCTTCTGGTGGGGCGAGCGTCCCCGCCCGCCAGCTTGGTGCGCCGTGCCCCCCCTTATTTTGCGCCTTTTCTCTGCGACTTTGCGTCTTGGCGTGAGACCGAAGCCCCTTCTTAATGCTGCCAACCGTCCCTTCCGTTCTGGCCCTGCCCGCGCCTCCCTTGATACCCTGGTTCTAAAAATCCGGCATTGTCTGGAAATTTTAGGATTTGGGGTGCCTTTATGGCGCAACGCGGCTCTCTCTGTCTCCACCCCTCCCGCTCGGAGAGCGAGCGCAGGCTCAGGGCCGGGATGACGACTTTAAACTGTTCCGCCACCGCGGCGGCCTGCCCACTAATTTTTTCTCGTTCCCAAGTTGTACTTGGGAACGCCTTTTTTTGCCAAGCTTTGCTTGGCAGGGGGAATGGCCCCAGGCGCAGCTTGGCGGAAAAAATAAGGTTTCCAAGCGAAGCTTGGGAACCAGAACAAAGCATTGGTGGGGCAGGCGTCCCCGCCCGCCATCATGGAGCGCAGTGCGCCCCCACATTTTGGCGACTTGGCTTTGCGACTTTGCGTCTTTGCGTGAGACCAATGCCCTTTGTTTGCTGGCAATCGCCCCACCCTTGCTGGCCCTCCCTTCGCCTCCCTTGATAACCTGGTTCCGAAAATCCGGCATTGTGAGGAAATTTTATGGTTTGGAGTGCCCTTATGGCGAAACGCGGCTCCGTCTGTTTCTACCCCCCCCCGCCCGGAGATTGGTGGCGGCTTGATAGCCGGTGTGCCGACTCTGCCCTGTTCCGCAACGGCGGCGGCCTGCCCACGGATTTCTGTGAAAATTAAGCGGCTTACCCCCCAAACGCCCCCGGTCTTCAGCGGCACGGCTGCGGGACAATTTGCGGAAAACTCTGCATCTGGTGGGACGGCCGCTAGGGCGGACTGTCTTAACCTCACCAAAAACCTGCCCTGAACTTATCGGTTTTGGGGGTGTAGCACCGCCGCCCGCGGCGGCAACCGGGCCGGCGAGGGCGGCGGCGGGTGCGGGGAGCCTTTCAGGCGGGGGCGTTGGCCTGGCTGGGGAGGGCCTGGACGACGGCGGTCACGAGTTTCGGCAGAGTCCTGATGCGGCGCCCGGGATGCCTGCAGGTCCACCGTAAGCCGCAGGGCCTTCAATCCCTGGGCCCCTTGCAGATCCTCCAACTCCACCTCCTCCATTTCCGGCGCCAGCAGCCCGGTAGCCTGGAGGTAATCGACATATTCCAGGTATTCCAGGGCCTCCGGTCGCTGGGAGTAGACGATGGCAATCTTGCCCGGTTGGGTCAGGCGCTCGGCGCTGCCTTTGATGACCGCCTTGTCGATGCGCTTCTTAATGATCTCATGGCGGATATCATAAGCCCCGGCCACTTCGAAATGCCGCTCATCCGGACTGAAGAATATGGAGAGCGGCGAATCCTGGGCCAGAATCAGGTGGGTGGTTTCCAGGGGCACCGGCAGGCTGCCTCTGATTTCCTCCGTGCGGCGCACCACTTCACAGATCACCATGAGCTGCCACAGGCGCAGGTTTTTCAGATACATGGGACTGAAATTCCCGTTCTCCACCAGGCTCGCCCCGATATAGATGGTGTGTTCCACCCCGTCGGTCTTGAGTTTTTCGAAATAGTGGGGGAAATATTCCTGGGCCTTGGCCTCCTCCTGATCCAGATACTCCGCAATAGTTTCATTAATGCGCTGGAGGCTCTCCTCAAAGTTTCGCCGGCTCCGGTAAATGGTCTGCACCTGGGGGTCCAGGGCGGCCCGGTAGGCGGCGATCTTCTCGGCTACCGGGGCGCCGAAGCTGGCCAATTGGTCAAAAATGGGTTCGATCGCCTGCTGGATGAAAAACGGTTTGGTAGCCTCGTCCCCCGCATTCAGGCCAACCGTCAGCCCCTTGATATGCTTGTCGATGCGGTGGCTGAAGGCCGCCAGGATCGGCAAGGGCCGGTGGGCATAGGCGAGCTGCAGGATTTCCTGGGCCAGGCGGAAATGTTCGATGAGATCGGCCTGGATCGCGGCGTTGCGGTGATCGCTGGACATCCTGATATCCGAAATGCCGAACAGGGGATAGACTTGATGAAACACAATGGGTTCCAGGGCTGCAATGCCTTCATCCTTATGCTGGATATAGTGCAGCGCGGCCTGCTGAAAGCGCCATTCCACCGAGGGGTGGATCGCGGTGAACTCCTCTTTGATGACGGCCTGAATCTTCTGGTTCAGTTGGTCCAGGCTGCGGTTCAAGGCCACGGCAAACAGGGGCAGCACCGGGATGAGGTTGGCCGTGTTCAAGGCGTTCAGGCCACCGGCGCGGCTTGACTTGAGCATCAAAGTTCCAAGCAGCCGATCCTGGTAAAGGAGGGGGGCGACATACACACTCCGGTACCCATGCTCCAGCAGGCGCTCTTCCAGGACCGTGCTCTTCGGATAAAGGTGTACATCTTCCACTACCAGCGGCTCGCCGCTGCTCCAGCGCCTGGGAAAAGATTGATCCCTTGAATTCACTTCTTTGGTAATGCGTCGCATTCTCCAGAACGCAGCTCGTTTCCGGCTGTCTATGGGCGTGCGGCAAGAGGAGAATCTGTTCACCCCGGATGGCGGCCAGGCCCAGGGTAAGGTCCTGCTCCTGCAGATAGATCTGCAATTTGTCCTGCAGGCTGGCAAACCCGTCCCGCTGAAAAATCTCTTCCTTCTCGAACAGATCGGCCTGCAGGGCCGACAACATCTCCCGGGACGTCACATCCGCCGCCTTGAAGACGCCGAAACCCTCAAATTCAAAGTTCTCCGGGGGTATCAGTTCCAGCCACAATTTCAGGTCGCTAACGTCAGCCAGGAGCCGGCTCCGGTCGGCTTCCGTCAAACTCCTGGGCTTTCCGACCACCTTGATTTCCAGGAATTTTGGATCCAGGACGATATTAAAAAACCGATCCAATCCGGTTTTGGGGCACTTGGCCTTGGCGATCAGGGGATAATCCCAGGTGAGGTCGATGCCGTAAAATTTATTTAGGATATAAATATAGGCCTTGAGGAGCCGCCCCCACTGCCACTGTTGGGGGTCGATGTTCAATTGCGGCGTAAACCCCTGTCCTTCCATCTTGAACAGGGTCTTGAACAGCGGGGTGGCATAGAAACCGGTAAACTGGAAAGGCACGAAGGCCGCGGCGCAATCGCTCTCCCAAAACGCCGGCGGGAAAACTACACTCATCAATAGATCAATCAGTCCCTGGTGCTTTTCCAGGATGGTGAGATCCTCGATAGGTTCCCGCAGCTCTGGAGCGTTTTCCAACTTTTGGCGGATAACCGGCCCTAAGGCCTTCATCCCGCATTTGCCTTCGGCCAAACAGCCTTCCCAGAAATCCAGCAGGGGCCTCAGGCTCAGTCTACTCTTGAAGGGAAATTTAATCTTTCGGGGTTTCATGACGTCCTCTTCATAAAGTTCGATATTAATTTAATCACTTGTGAGTTCTGATCAAGAGGCGGGGGTGCTGTAACTTGGGCCTTGCCGTCCAGACCTGCCCGCGCCGGCGCCGGGAGTACGGTGGTGTCAAAGTTGAGCAGCCCAAGCGGCTCAAGTCCCGGCGTGCTTGCGCCCCAGGCCTAAAATGACTTCGAGCCCACCGTTACTTCATGGCTTTTACCACCTCGTCCGTCGACAGAACCGCGTGGGCGAGAAAGCTAAAGTTGATGAGCGCCGCCTGATAGCCGTCGCCCCACTTGGGGTGACGGGGGCCGGCCGTCGCGTCCTTCACCACCGCGACCTCGAAACCTTGCTCGAGCAATTCCCGCAGGTGAGATTCGACGCAGATGTTGGCCAGCATCCCCCCGAGAATGACCTTGCTGATACGGCGCTTGCGCAGTTGCAGGACGAGGTCGTTGGTCTGGGGACCCCAGACCCTATGGGGGCTGACTGTGATAGTCTTGCCGTCTTCGATGTAAGGCTTGAAGCGCTCCAGCCAGTCAGCGCCCGACCCGGCGAGGCCGTCGAGGCTCAACGCCCCTCGGCGGGCAAACATCTGGGTTTCAACCTCCTCAGTCTCCAAGGGTCCGTTGAATTTCCAGCCATAGTCCGTAGGGTAGAAATAGTGGGGAGAGATGAAGACCTCGAAGCCTTCTCCTTGGCGGCCTGGAAGATGCGCTCCATGTTCTCGATGGTATGGTTTTCTTTGACGCTGTTGCCCACGGCGCCCCATCCAAGGCCCTGCTCACTTAAAACCTCATTCTGGGGGTCGATGAACACCACTGCGGTGTCGTTCCGGTTGAAGTCCATGTTAATCTCCTTGGAGTTATTCGGCTAGATATCCCGATCTCCCTTGGGGCGTTAGGTATAGTGCCTTGCTCCTTAGGCCTATGTAGACCGGGGGTTCGGCCGGAATAACTCGGCGTGACGCGCCACAAAGTCACGGACGCTGGTAGCCGGTCTTCCGATGATTGCCTCGATATCGTGCGTCTGACGGTCATAACGATTGGCGGCATGCAGTTGGGCCATGGTCATCAGGTGCTCGAAGAGATGCTCAGGCAAATTGCGGCGGCGCAGCTCCTGGTCCCGCCAGGCTTCTAAGGGCACCTCGACGTAAGTGACGGTTCGAGCGAGGGCGGCGGAATATTCCACGGCCAGGCCATGCAGGTCCTGAGACCGCGGTCCCGTCAGCTCATAGACCTTGCCGAGGTGAGCGGTCGGACTTGCCAGGATGGCCGCGGCGACCTCCGCCACATCCCGGGCGTCCACCGGCGAGGTGCGGCCGGTGCCGAAGGGCAGCCGGATCGTGCCATCCCGGGCGATCGATTCCGCGGCCCAATCCAGGAAGAAGGGATTCTGGAGGAAGACCGTGGCGCGGAGATGCACGACGGGTAATCCCGACCAGTTCAACACCTGCTCGGCCAGCCAATGCTGCCGCTGTTGGGGAGAGTCTGTCATTGCGGTCAGACTCATTTGCGACACGGTCATCTGGGAAATGTTGACGAACACCTCCAGATCTCCACGCTGGCGCGCCACAGCAGCAGCAATGACGGTCGCCTCCAGGTAATGAGCGGACGCGCTCAGGCCGAAATAGAGGCGTCGGCAACCCGCCAGGGCACGTGCGACCTCCTCAGGCCGGGTGAGGTCGCCGACCACGACCTCGGCGCCGATGGCGCGGAGTGCTTCGGCCCGTTCATCTTCGCGATGGACCAGCGCCCGAACCGGCAAACCGCGCTGGCGAAGCAGTTCCACAATAGTGCCACCCACTCCGCCCAGGCGGCCGGCGGCACCCGTAACCAGGATCGGGGCACCGGCAGGGACCCCTTGGCGCTGCTTCGGATCCTCGTTCATCTGACCTCCGAGGGATATCAAGGCGTCTTCCTTTGAGGTCCTTTGCCGGCGGGCTCTCTACCCAAACCGGATAACGAACTTTTTCCCAGAGCTGCCCGCGGCGATCGTGCGGTAGGCGCCAGGCGCCTCATCAAGCGAAATCGTCTCCACGGGAGGAGGAGAAAATCTGCCCTCCTTGAAACCGGGGAGCAGACCCTGGAGAATTGCTGCCGCCTCCGCGAACGACAACTTTAAAGTATCCACCCCCAGGAGACGGGCTTCTTTGTGGTAGAAGTCCACGAGATTGAAAGTCACCCGCGCCTCACCGGCCGAGGCGATGGCAATCTGTCGCCCCCGTTGGGCGAGAGACTCCAGACACGCCTCAAAAAGCGGCCCTCCAACCACATCCAGGATGAGGTCGGCTCCTTTGCCTGCCGTCAATTCCTTCACCGATTCCGGCAGCGGACGAGATTCGAGATCGATCCATTCCACCAGGCAAGATCGTGGCCCTGGCCTCGGTCTCGACTCGACCTCACGGTTCCCAGCACCCGCGCCCCTTTCCAGGCCGCGATTCTGGCCGCAGCCGAGCCGACGGCCCCCGTGGTCCCGGTGACCAGTACGGTTTCTCCGCGCTGCACCGCGCCCGTTCGGACCAAGGCGGCGTAGGCGGTGAGATATTCTACCCCAATCGCCGCCGCTTGCTCGTAGCCAAACTCCAGGGGCATTGCCACCAGCCCCGCCACTGGAACCGCCACAAATTCGGCATGGCTGCCATCTCGGCCAAAACCGAGATCCCCTCCGGTTCCGAAGACCGACTTGCCCTCCCAGTGGGAATCCCCGGAGACCACCCGACCGGCAAAGTCACGCCCGGGAATTCGAGGCGGTTTGGTCTCCGCCATTTTTCCCAGGACATTCTTGACGTCGCTCGGATTGATCGCGGCGGCAAAAACCTGTACCAAAACTTCCCCTGCCTTCGGGACCGGCCTGGGAAGCTCGGCGATTTTTAGCTGGTCCAATGAGCCGGTGTTTCGAAAAACAGGCCTCTCACCCCGGCCTCCTATGCAGGCTTCCGCTGCCTTTGGCCGCGGACTAACCTCGGACTCGCTGCCACAAAATTTCTTGATTGGTCCTATCCACCGGCCTGAGCGACATGAGATCACCCTCGAACCGGTACTTTCTCTCGAGCACCCCGGGATGATCGCCGAAGAGTTGCCCCTCCACGAGATGGCGGACTACCTGCCGGTCGGTGTCGATTTCATAGCGGCCGAAGTAAGCTAAATAATCGTGCTTGAGGCGCGAAAGCTCTTTGACCGCGGCTCTGGATTTCCTGCTTATCTGCACCGCCATGAGGCCCGTGTCGCTATAGTAGATGTAGCCGATGGCATCTTCTCCAAAGGGATATCTCTCTTTCCCGTCCGCCTCGATAATGATGGAGTGGACCAATCGCCAGGTGCCGACAATCAGTTGCGCGATGTCTGCCATGAGGACTCTCCTAAGCTGGGATAGGGGCTTTCGGCATTTTCGAGACCCCGGGCTTCAGGGGAAAATCATAGGTTAGCCGGAAGCGATCCCCTTCTTTCTGGAAATCTCCCACCATGTTCTCGCTCGCCGTAAACACAACATCGTTCTCGATCCGCTTATCCCCTTTCACAAAGATCTGGGTGACGAGCGTCTCATAACCCGGGGCCGAGACGATAAAGTGGATGTGCGCCGGCCGGTAAGGCGATCTTTGGGCGACTCGCAAAAGCTCACCCACGGGGCCGTCAGTCGGAGCAGGGTAGGCGGTCGGCATCAGCCCCAGAACCTCAAAGGTGCCATCTGCATCTGTCCTGAACCGGCCGCGCAGATTGTAGTCAGGTTGTTTCTCGTCCTGGTTCTCATAAAAGCCATTGGTCGCGGCCTGCCAGGTATCGAGAAGCGCCCCCTGGATCGGGGCTTTGGTCCCAAAATCCAATACTCGTCCAGAGATCCGGACCCGCACCCCGGCAGTATCATCACTGAAGGTGGGAGCACCTCTTTCGCGGAAGGGGGCGTTGGCGCGCAAGAAGGGCCCCACCAACGCGTAGCCCACTGGCTGGCCCGGCGCCTCGTGATTGAGCGTTTCGATGAGTTGACTCACCCCGATGACGTCACCAAACAGGAGGAATTCATTTCTTTCCAGGCCGGTGATCGCCGCCATCCTTCTCATATAGTCCCAGGCAAACTCCCATTCCTCGTCCGTCGGCTTCATCTCTTGGACGCAGGCGTGCAGGTGTTTGATCAGTACCGCCACGATAGACTTCAGCCTCGGGTCCGAAATCTTGGAGTAGGCCTGCAGCACCTTTTCCGTAAAACCCTGAGCCGTTCCTGGCGGGTTATCCATCAGTAACTCCTCCTTGGCCGGAGAGGCCGGCGTCTGTTTCCCGATCAGTTGAGTATTAGAAGGCAAAGCAATCGCAGCCCAGGCTCCACAGCCCGGACTCGCCCAGCACCCAGCGGTGCGCTTTCGCCCCGGGGGGTGAACGTGGCCGCATTGCTGCCGCCGCCTCCGCGCCTGCATCGCACCCTGGGGTGCGTACCCGCCGTGAGTTTTAACCGGCGACCAGTCGGGACTCACGGGCAGGGGCGGCGGGCCCCAGCGCTCGAACTCGCCCGCGGCGAAGACGATCCGCCCTCCGACTATGGTCAGCACCGATTCGAGGTGTTTGATCTGCTCTGCCGGGATCGAAAAGTAGTCGGCGGAGAGCACGCTGAGATCGGCTAATTGCCCCGGCACGAGCGCACCTTTCTTGTCCTCTTCGGCAGAGAACCAACTGCTGCCGACTGTGTAGAGACGGAGCGCCTCCAGGCGGTCGAGGCGGTTGCCCTCGGGGTAGAGCACCGTGCCCCCGACGGTCTTGCCCGTGATCAGCCAGTACAGGGCAACGAACGGGTTGTAGCTCGAGACTCGGGTCGCGTCGGTGCCCGCGCCCACCGGGACGCCCAACTCGAGCATCCGCCTGATGGGCGGCGTGCGCTGCGCCGGTTTGGCGCCATAGCGCTCCACGAAATATTCGCCCTGGAACGCCATCCGGTCTTGCACCGCGATGCCGCCGCCGAGCGCCTTGATGCGCTCGATGTTCTGGTCGGAAATGGTCTCGCAATGGTCAAAGAACCAGTGGAGACCGGCGAAGGGAACTTCACGATTCACTTCTTCATAGATTTTCAGGGCGCGCCCTATCGTTTCGTCATAGGTGGCGTGCAGGCGGAACGGCCACCGATTTTCGACCAGGTGGCGGATGACCGCCTTGAGTTCGTCTTCCATCACGGCCGGCATCTCCGGCCGCGGCTCGAGGAAGTCTTCGAAGTCGGCGGCCGAGAAGACGAGCATCTCACCCGCGCCGTTTACCCGGTAGAAGTCGTCGCCGGCACCGGGCCTCGTCATCCCCGTCCAGCGCTGGAAGTCGGCCAACTCCTGCCTGGGCTTCTGCGTGAACAGGTTATAGGCAAAGCGGACGGTCAGCTCGCCACGGCGGTGCAGTTCATTGATGACTGCGTAGTCGTCCGGATAGTTCTGAAAACCGCCGCCCGCGTCGATGACGCTGGTGATGCCGAAGCGGTTGAGTTCACGCATGAACTGGCGCGTCGAGTTCAACTGATCCTGGTGGGAGAGCTTTGGCCCTTTGGCGAGCGTGGCATACAGAATCATGGCGTTCGGGCGGGCAATGAGCAGCCCCGTCGGATTCCCCTGCTTATCCCGCTGGATCTCCCCGCCGGGCGGGTCGGGCGTGTCTTTGGTGTAGCCGACGGCCCGCAGGGCCGCGCCGTTCAACCAGGCGCGGTCGTATAGGTGTAGGACGAACACCGGCGTGTCCGGCGCCAATGCATTGATCTCCTCCAGGGTCGGCATGCGGCGTTCGGCAAACTGGAACTCCGTCCAGCCGCCGATTACTCTGAGCCACTGCGGCGGCGGCGTCCGTGCAGCTTGCTCCTTTAGCAGACGCAGGGCGTCCGCGAGCGACGGCACGCCGTCCCAACGCAGCTCCAGGTTGTAATTAAGGCCGCCGCGGATCGGATGCATGTGCGAATCATTGAGGCCGGGGATGACGGTCCTGCCCTTGAGGTCACGCACTATCGTCTCCGGACCACGCTGCCGCAAAATCGTCTCATTGGTCCCGGCGGCGCCAATCTGGCCGTCCTGGATGGCGATGGCTTCGACGAACGACGGCACACTATTCGTGGCAATCTTGGCGTTATGCAGGATGATGTCGGCCGGCATGCGGGCCTCCTTTCCAGATGGACTGGGTCCGGCAAAGGGTAAGGGCTATCCTGACCTCAGCCTTTACTTGTGCGCCGGCGCTGGAACCCGGTATTCGGGAAACTTCGTCGCCGGAGCCCCGTGCACCATGGTGTAGGCGTATTCCACGCCCACGCCGTACGCTCCAAAATGGCTCTTGACGATATCCATGACCGCATCATAGGTATCCTTCTCTGCCCAATCGCGCTGCCACTCGAGCATCACGGAGAGCACGGTGACCGGTTTGGCCCCGGCCTGGATCACCCGCTTCATGGCGTTGTCGTGAGAGAGTTGGCTGACATCGCCGCAGCAGTCTTCAACGACATAGACTTCGTAGTGGTCGTGAATCGCCTGCATAGTCGGCAGGGCCACGCAGGTTTCAGTCCAGAGCCCGGACAATACGATCTTTTTCCGGCCGGTCCTCTCGATGGCGGCAACGAAATTCTTGTCGTCCCAAGAGTTCATGGTGGTACGTTCAATGGGCGTCTGGTTCGGGAAGACTGCCTGGATCTGCGGCCAGAGATTGCCGCTGAAACCCTTGGTTTCCACGGTGCTGAGGACCACGGGGACCTCGAAAACTTTGGCGGCTTTGGCGAACGCCACATTGTTATTGATGATCGTTTGGCGGTCAAAGTTGGCCACGCCAAAAAGCATCTGAGGTTGGAGATCGATAATCGCCACCACACAGTTGTCCGGGGTTAGCAGCCCTTTTTCGCTCCGCTTCGTGCGGCCGCTTTTGGAAGGCATGGTTTCCTCTGCCTTGATGTCTGGAGACATGGTTTCCTCCTGCCTAGACGTTAGTTAATAAACGCGATTGAGACCGATGGATCTGAAAGCTGGGTTCTGCCAGTCTGGGGGCCCGGTTAAGTCATGGAGGACTCAGGAGTGCGGGGCCTGGGAGGAAAAGTCGTCAGAGAATGCCTATAAGATAGGTGTCAAGAACCCCATGTCAAGCAAACTCGCTCATGGGGGGGAGACAGGAACCCATAGCTACTTCTGAGCATCCAACCAGATGAACCAGCGGCGGGGCGGCAGGCATTTAAATCAAAAAGAGCGACCCGGCGGGTCGCCCCTACAACCTATGCGGTTGGGGATTTGGTTTGAGGGAAGGGGAAGGGGCCCGCGGCCCCTCGCCCCTTCCCCCAAGACTTTACGTCTCTCCATTCAAGTCATAGCGCTTCAGTTTGCGCCACAGGGAGACCCGGTCGATGCCCAGGATTTCCGCGGCCTTGGTCTTGTTGCCGTTCACCTGTTTGACCACCCAGGAGATGTATTCCTTTTCGTTTTCCTCCAGGGAGTGGAATTCCCGTTTCTGATGGCGCTGCACCTGGAACATATGGGGCTGCTGGAAATCCAGCGGCAGGTGTTGCATCTCGATGACCCCCCCGGCGCACAGGGTCACGGCCCGCTCCATAATGTTCTCCAGCTCCCTTATATTGCCGGGGAATTCGTAAAGTTGCAGGGCTCTCATGACCTCCGGGGATATCTGGTCTACCGCCTTGCCCTGGGCCTCGGCATACTTGCGCAGGAAGTGTTGGCAGAGCAGCGGGATGTCGTCCTGGCGCTCCACCAGGGACGGCACCTGCAGGGTGACCACATTGATGCGGTAATAGAGGTCTTGTCGGAAAGCACCCCGCTCCACTTCACCCTTCAGATCCTTGTTGGTGGCGGCCAGGACCCGGATATCCACAGGGATCTCCGAGGTGGCCCCCACCCGCATCAGGGTCTTCTCCTGGAGCACCCGCAGCAGCTTCACCTGCATACTGGCGGGCATCTCGCCGATTTCATCCAGGAAGACGGTGCCGCCGGTGGCCGCCTCCAACAGACCCTTCTTCACCCCCCGGGCCCCGGTGAACGCCTCGCGCTCGTGTCCGAACAGCTCATTGGCCAGCAATTCTTCACTGAAGGCGCCGCAGTTGATGGCCAGGAAGCGTTTTTCGGCCCTGAGGCTCAGATGATGGATGGCCTTGGCCACCAATTCCTTGCCGGTGCCGGTCTCGCCCAGGATGAGGACGGTGGCGTCGCTGGGGGCGATCTGTTCGATGGTCTGCTTCAGCACCTCGATCTTGGGGCTCTTGCCCACCAGCAAAGGCACGGCCCGCTGGCTCCGCACCTGGCGCTTCAGGTCGGTGACTTCCTGGCGTAGCCAGCGCTTCTCCAGGGCCTTGCGCACCAGGATGCGCACCTCCTCGATCTTGTAAGGCTTGGGCAGGTAGTGGTAGGCCCCCTTCTGCATGGCCTCCACCGCGGTGGACACGGTGGCAAAGCCGGTGATCACCACCACCTCGGTGTCGGGGTAAAGCTCCTTGGTGCGCTCCAGGACCTCCATGCCGTCCACCTGCTGCATTCTCAGGTCGGTGAGCACCAGGTCGAATTCCTCTTTCTCCAGTTCCTTGAAGGCCCGGACGCCGCTATCCACCGCCACGGTGTCGTAGCCCTCCTTCTTGAGAACGTGGTCCAGGTTTTCCCGGGCAATGAGTTCATCTTCGACGATCAGAATCTTGGCGCGTCTTCACGGGGCAGTCCTCTCTTCCACCGTGGCCTCTGGGTTATAGGGCATCCGGATGGTGAACCTGGTGCCTTCGCCCTCCCGGCTTTCCACCGTAATCTTCCCATGGTGTTTTTCGATGATGCCGTAGACGATGGACAGGCCCAACCCCGTGCCCACGCCCACCTCTTTGGTGGTGAAGAAGGGGTCGAAGATGCGGTCCAATTCTTCCTTGGGGATGCCGACCCCGGTGTCGGCCACCGTGATCACGACTTCCCGGCCCGCGGTCCAGGCGGAAATCTTGATCTCTCCGGGCGGCTCCTTGACCGCCTGGATGGCATTCATCAAGAGATTTAGAAAAACCTCCTGCATCCGTTGGGGGTCCAGCTCCAGGATCAGGTCCCCGGGCACCTCGGTGACCACGTCGATCCCCGGCGGCACCTGGCTGGAGATCAAGCGGGTGGAGCGCTTCACCACATCCTCCAGGGGCACGGCCTTCAAGGCGAAATCCCGCACCCGGGAGAACTCCAGCAGGCCCTTGACGATGTCCCGGGCCCGGTAGACCTCCTGCTCCACGTTGGTCAGCAGCTTGCGCAGCAGTTCCTTGTCGCCCTCATCCAGTTCCTCCAGGATGATCTGGCAGGAGGTGGAGATATTATTCAGAGGGTTGTTAAGCTGGTGGGCGATGCCGGCGGTGAGCACCCCCAGGGAGGCCATCTTCTTGCCCTGGACCAACTGGTCCTGGCGCTTCTCCAGTTCCCCCACCATGCGGTTGAAGGCCTCCACCACCCGCTGGGTCTCATCCCGGGTATCCAGGACCGGCAAGGGCTTGAAATCTCCCTGGGCGATCCTGCGGGTGGTGCTCTCGATGACCCGCAGGGGCCGGAGGATCTTGCGGCTGACCAGCAGGGTGAAAAAGCTCATGGAAGCGAGAAAGACCACCAGGGAAATCAGCAACTGGCCCTTCAAGGTGTTGATGATCTCCAGGATGCGGCGGCGCTCGAAGGTTACCAGTTGCACCGACAGGTCCACCAGGGCCTTGCCCCGGATCCGTAACTGTTCCTCCAGACTCCGGCTGTCGGGCTGGCCGCGTTCCTTGGGGCGCATGGCCAATTGCTGCATAAACTCCTGGTAGGCCAGCAGTTCCTTCCGAAAGCTGTGCAGTTGGCCGGCGACCTGCAGGTTTTGCACATCCGGGACGATCTGGGCTAACTCTTCCAGGGCCTGCTGGGTATAGCGCTGATTCTGGCGAAAATCCTCCTCCTGGCCGTAAAGCAGGTAATTCTTTTCATAACGGCGGATTTCCAGAATGATCTCCCGCAGGTCATCGGCGATCTGGACGATGTGCTGCTTCACTTCGATGGCCCGGAGATAGTGGTAGGAAAAGCCGCCGATAAAACCGACGGCCAGGACGCAGGTGACCAGACCGAGGATCACCTTTTGGCGAATGTTCAGATGCACGGCCCCCTCCAACCGGATCTAGGGCGGCCTGGGGCCGCCGGAATTCTGCCTCTTGTTCCCAAGCTCCAAAAATAATTGCTCAGGGGCACGGCGGGTCGCGCCCTGGTCGTAGGACGCACCCGTTGCCCTGCATCTAACCTCCGGTTTTGCCTTGCCGGTTGAAAGCCGCATGGCACAAGGTAGATCTGGACGGCTGTTTTTATTTTGCAACAGCTAACCCAGAAGCAATGCTGCCCCGCTGCAAATCCTAAGGGATATAAATAATTTCTACCAAGGGTTGCCTGGCTTCCACCACAACTAGAGATTTTTCCTTCACTTTAGTCGATTACGCTGCAATTTGCAACATGATAAGTTTATCCAGAAAATCGCTTGACACTTTGTGAGAATTTTAACATACTATCTTCCAACCAATTTACCGGGAGGGAGTAGGCGGCATGGAGATTTATCTTCCCATTGCAGGTATGAGCATCAACTTTTTTCTGATCCTGGGGATCGGCGGCCTGGTGGGTTTCCTCTCCGGGCTCTTCGGGGTGGGAGGCGGTTTTTTGCTGACCCCCTTGATGATGATGATCGGCATCCCGCCGGCGGTGGCCGCGGCTTCCGATTCCAACCAGATCGTTGCCGGCGCCTCCTCCGGAGCCTTCGCCCACTGGCGGCTGGGCAATGTTGACTTTAAGATGGGGCTGGTCATCCTGGCCGGAGGCATCTTCGGCGGCACCATCGGGGTACAGCTCGTTAAGGTCCTCCGGGCCGTGGGCAACTTTGAATTCGTTATGAAGGTGATCTATGTGCTCATGTTGGGGCTGGTGGGCGGGGCCATGTTCATCGAGTCCTGGCGCACCATCCGGCGCAGTAAGAGCGGTGAGGCCGCGGTCGGCGAGGAGATGGGCGGCAACAAGCTGGGCCAGATGTTCTCCAAAACTGCCTTTAAAGATGAACTTCCACCGCTCCGGCATCAATACCTCCGCCATCTTCCCCTTCGGCATCGGCACCACCGTGGGCATCATGGCGGCCCTGCTGGGCGTGGGCGGCGGCTTCATCATGGTGCCGGCCATGATTTATATCATCGGCATGCCCACCATCGCCGCCATCGGCACCGACCTCTTTCAGATCGTCCTCACCTCCGCCAACGTCACCTTGCAGCAAGCCTGGGTGAACAAGACCGTGGACCTGCTGCTGGCCTTAACCCTGCTCTTCGGCTCCACCATCGGGGCCCAGTTCGGGGCCATCGCCGGCCGCGGCTCAAGGGCGAGCAGATCCGCATCCTGCTGGCCGCCATCGTCCTGATCCTGGCCGTGAAGATCTTCTTTGACCTGATCCTCACTCCCAGCGATCTGGTGAGCCTGGCCCCGGTCAAGGGGGGGCACTGAGATGAAGCGAGTTAATAGCGCTCCTGGTGGTTTTCATCCTGGCCGGCGCCGGCCTGGGCTATGCCCAGACCACCTCTCCGGAACGGCAGAAAGTAGTGACTTCGGCCTCCAAGAATCTCATCGAGATCGGCCTGTCTTACCAAGGCGACCAGATCCACTTCTTCGGAGTCACTCCGGTCAGAGACTGTGACCTCATCGTTCGCCTCACCGCCGAAAAAAACGAAACAGTCAAACTCTCCATGAAGGGGCGGGTGGGGCCCTTCTGGATGGCGGTGAAGCAGTTCGAGGTTACTAATGCCCCCTTCATGTACAAGATCCACAGCACCAAACCCATCGACCAGATCGCTCCCCCGGAGATCGCCCGGGAACTGGACCTGGGATATCCGGCCGTGCAGCAAAGAATGAAGCTGCACCTGGTCCGGGGCGAGGCCGCTCCCGAGGATGCCAATCTGGTCTTCAAGGGACTGGTGAAGATCAAGGAAGAGGCCAACCTCTATAACATCGTGGCCGATCCCAAGCGCCTGGAAGTCACCGAAGGGCGGCTCTTCAAGCACTATTTCCGCTTTCCCCCGGCGGCCACCGAAGGCACGCTATATAGTGGAGTCCTACGCCTTTAAGGATAGGCAGCTGGTGGGTTACGGCAGGGACTTTATCCAGATCAAGAAGGTGGGCCTGGAATCTTGGCTGACCGACATCTCCCAGAACTATCCGCTGTTATTTGGCATCATGGCGGTGCTCATCGCCCTGGGCGTCGGCTTGCTGGTAGGGATGATCTTCAAGAAAGGAGGGCACCATTAATGGCCGAAGCAAACGGCAAACCCATTGTAGTGGCGGTGGACGGCTCCGCCCCGGGCTGGGAGGCCATGGATACGGCCCTCTATCTGGCGTCCCTCCTGAAGCGGCCGGTGGACGTCATGACCGTGCTCCAACACCGCAAGTCGGGCTATTTCGCCTTCATCGACCGGCACTTGGAAGAAGAACAGCAGACCTACGCCCGGAAAATCCTGGAGGAGGCGGCCCAAAAAGGCCAGAAGGCCGGGGTGGAGGTGCGCCCCCACCTGCTGGAGGGCGAACAGGACGTCTCCGAGATCATCCTCTCCTTCTTGGAAGGCGCGGGCCCGGTCAAGTTCCTGGTCCTGGGCAGCCACGGCCACAGCTTCGTCAGCCGCCACATCATCGGCTCGGTCACCGAGCGGGTGATCCGGGAAGTGGCCCACCGCGGCCTGCCGGTCCCGGTCCTGGTGGTGCCGGCCTCCGCCGCCGCCGAGGCCCAGACCAAGGCGTAAGGCAGACCATATTCCGTAGGGGCGAACCTTGTGTTCGCCCTTATTCGTTAGCAACGAGCATTAAGCAACACCCTTTCTCCTATTCGACTGGGGAACCGGGCTGCAACCCGGTTCCCCGTTTGATCGGGGGCGTAGAGCACAGCTTGCTATGTCCTTTCCAAGTTGGCTTTCTGGAGTCCTTTCTTAGCTTTGTTTCTGACTTTTTCGAGTCGGCTGATCAATTAATCCAAAGCGCCCGCAAAAATGTTTATGGAAAAACATTAGAATATATTGTAACCTGCTACGTAACGGGATACAATTTGCATGATCGGCAGCATACGACATAAGGGGTTAGCCGCCCTCTATTATGACGACCAGACCAGGGGATTGAAACAATCCCTGATCAAGCGGCTGCGGCATATTTTGGCTTTACTGGCCACGGCCGTCGCCGTTGAGGACATGAACCTGCCGGGTCTGCAGCTGCATCAGCTCAAGGGTGACCTGGCCGGTTTTTATGCCGTATCTGTTTCAGGCAATTGGCGCGTTATTTTTCGCTTTGAGGAAGGCCAAGCCATCGAAGTTGACTTGCTTGACTATCATTAGGAGTAATACGCCATGACCATGCAGAATCCCCCCCATCCGGGCGAGATTATCCGGGAATTGTGCCTTAAGCCCCTGGGCCTGACCGTCACCCAGGCCGCGCAAGGACTCGGCGTCACCCGCAAGACCCTCTCGATGCTGTTAAATGGTCACGCCGGCATTTCCCCGGAAATGGCCGTCAGGCTGTCGCAGGCCTTTGGCCGCAGTCCCGAGAGTTGGATGCAGCTTCAGGCGCAATATGACCTGGCCCAAGTCAGAAAATCGGCCAAGGCGATCAACCTCAAACCGCTTGTTGACCCTAGCGGCCCGCAACCTTGATTAAAAAAGTGTCAAAAAAAGGGCGTGACCGCATCACGCCCCGGAATATTTCCCCAGCACCAGGCCTCGCAGGTATAGGCTGCGTCCTCCGCACCGCTTTGGCGGCTTAACCTAAGCCGCTCGCCTCACTGGCCTCAGCAGCCGCCGCGACTGAAAAAGACGATCACGCAGATGATGATGGCGATCACAATGCCTGCTTCCATAGACTTCATCCTTTTAGGAGGTAGGGAAAACTTTTATAAATATAACCATACCCCGGTATCCAATCAAGGAGAACTTTAAAAAAAATAAGGGATTGGGGGAGGGGGTTTGGGGTAGGGGGAAAGGGCCATCGGCCCTTTCCCCCTACCCCAAGATTTATTCTCCATACATTACTGCCCGTTAGCCTGCTTCGCCGCGGCCTCAGGCTCCGCTTTTTCTTCCCCGGCCCACAGGATAAAGGCCTCGATAAAGCCGTCCAGGTCGCCGTCCAGGACCGCGCTGACATTGCCGGCCTCGTACTTGGTGCGGTGATCTTTGATCAGCTGATAAGGCTGCATCGTATAAGAGCGGATCTGGCTGCCCCAGGCGATCTCCTTCTGGGACTCCTGCATCTCGTGTTTCTTCTCCTCCCGTTTGCGCCGCTCCAGGTCATAGAGGCGGGCCCGCAGGACCTTCATGGCCAGTTCCTTGTTGCGGTGCTGGGAACGCTCCGTCTGGGACGACACCACGATGTTCGTGGGTACGTGGGTGAGGCGTACTGCCGACGAGGTCTTGTTGACGTGCTGGCCGCCGGGGCCGCTGGCCCGGAAGGTGTCGATGCGCAGATCTTTTTCCTGGATGTCGATCTGGATGCGGTCGTCTATTTCCGGCAGCACCTGCACCGCGGCAAAGGATGTGTGGCGCCGGCCGCTGGCATCGAAGGGCGAGATGCGCACCAGACGATGGATGCCCGTCTCAGCCTTCAGATAGCCGAAGGCATAGGGCCCGGAAACGGTGAAGGTGACGCTTTTGACCCCGGCTTCATCCCCGGGCAGGAGGTCGATGGTTTCGGACTTGAAGCCGTGGCGTTCGGCGTAACGCAGGTACATCCTTAGCAGGATTTCGGTCCAATCCTGGGCCTCGGTGCCGCCGGCGCCGGCGTGGATGGTGACGATGGCGTTGAGTTGGTCTTCTTCGGCCCCCAGCAGCAGCTTGAGCTCCCAATCCCGGAAGGTCTCTGCAAGCGTCGCCAGCTCGCCGGCCACTTCCTTGAGGGCCTTATGGTCCCCCTCTTCCACCGCCAGGTCCAGGTAAACTTCCAGGTCTTCCACCTGGCTCTCTTTCTGGGTCCAATCCGCCAGGGCCTGGAGCAGGGCGCCCCGTTCCTTGAGGATCTCGGCGGCCCGGGCCTGGTCGTCCCAGAGATCGGCGGCCGCCATCAACTCTTCCAGATGCCGCAGTCTTACCTGTTTGCCCGCCAGATCAAAGATGACCTCGAAGGACTTCCAGCCGATCCTTAAACTCTTTTATCTTCGCCCGGATTTCCAGAACGTCGGGTAACATAGTCGCCTCCAATAGTCTATCTTGATCAATGTCAGGAGATGCTGAAGATGAGACCGGTTCAGCTCAAAAAAATCTGGTCGCCGGCAGCAGTCGACCTCTTCCCCAGAACAACAGATAATTTTATCAGAAAATCGTGAACCTGGAAACAAGCGCCGCGGGTTGCCTCATCTCCAGAGCAAAGCCCCTCCAAGCACCGCCACCTCGAGGATCTCGTTGGCCGCGCCCAGCACGTCCCCGGTGACCCCGCCCAGGGCCTGGCGAAAATAGCGGCTCCCCAGCCAGACCAGGACCCCGGCCCCGGCCCAAAGGACCAGGCCCCGATAGCCGCACAGCAGCAGCGCCAGGATCACCGCGCTTAAACTCGCTCCGGCCGCCACCCGCGGGCTCACCCCGGTGGTCATGGCCTGCCCCAGGCCGCCTTCCGGCCGGGCATACTCGGAACAATAGGCCAGATATACCATGCCCCAGCGGCTCACCATGGGATACAGGACCAACTCGCCCCGCCAGCCTTTATCCGCCGCGGCCAGGAAAAAGGCGAATTTCAGCAGCAGCGCCAGGATCAGGGCCAGCACCCCGAAGGCCCCCACCCGGGAGTCCTTCATGATCCGCCGGCGCGCTTCGGGGTCCTGGGCGCCGCCCAGGCCGTCCACGGTGTCCGCCAGGCCGTCCAGGTGGAGGCCGCCGGTGATCCAGACGGTGAGGCAGACCAGCAGGGCCGCGGCTGCCGGGTGCGGCAGCGCCTTCAGCAGGATGCACCAGGCTCCCAGGAAGATCAGCCCCAGGATGGCCCCCACCCAGGGGAACCAGAACAGAGAGCGGGCCAGGTCCTCCGGCCCGGCCACCACTGGCCGGGACCAGGGGATTTTGGTTAGGAAAGTGAGAGCTAAGGGGAAGGTTATTCGCATTATTTAGTTTGTAAGTCAGTAATCAGTGATCGATGACAAATTGGGTTTTGATTTTACTGGTCACTGACCACTGGCCACTGATCACTCTTCGCTTTCCGATACCCCGGCCTCCTCGAAGGTGGCCATCTCCCGGTAGATCCGGACCCCGGCTTCCAGCAGCAGCATGCCCAGGGCAGCGCCGGTGCCTTCGCCCAGGCGCATATTGAGGTTCAGCAAGGGTTTCAGCTTCAGAAAATCCAGCACTGTCTGGTGTCCCGGCTCCACCGAGCGGTGGGCGGCGATGAGGTAATCGGCCGCCGCCGGCGCCAGGGCCGCGGCCACCAGGGCCCCGGCGGTGGCGATGAAGCCGTCCAGCATTAAAGGTCGCCGGGCCGCGGCGCAGCCCAGGATGAGCCCGGCAATCCCGGCAATCTCCAGCCCCCCCACTGCGGCCAGCGCCCCCAAAGGGTCCTTCGCTTCCGGCCGGTGCAGGGAAATGGCCCGGTTGATGACCGCGATCTTGTGCTGCCAGACCTTGTCGTCGATCCCGGTGCCCCGGCCCGTTACCACGCTCACCGGCCGGCCGGTGAAGACCGACGCCAGCGCCGCGGCCGGCGTGCTGTTGCCGATGCCCATGTCGCCGGCGGCGACGACGTCGACCCCGGCGGCAGTGGCCGCTTCAGCCCGTTCCACCCCCACCAGCAGCGCCCGCAAGGCCTCCTCCCGGGTCAGGGCCGGTTCCTGGGCCATATTGCGAGAGCCATACGCTACCTTGCGGGAAATCAGCTCCGGAACTTCAGGAAAATCGTAGTTGACGCCGATATCCACCACTTCCACCCGAGCCCGGGCCTGCCGGGCCAGGACGTTGATGCCGGCGCCACCCCGGAGGAAATTATGCACCATCTGAAAGGTGACGTCTTGCGGGAAGGCGCTGACCCCTTCGGCCACCACTCCGTGGTCGGCGGCAAACACCACCACCCATTTGCTTTGCAGGTCCGGCATAGCGTCCTGGCGGATGGCCACGTAGCGGGCCGCCAATTCCTCCAGCCTTCCCAGGCTGCCCTGGGGTTTGGTCAGGGAGTCCAGCCGCTCCTGGGCCCGGGCCAGCCAGGCGGGGTCCACCGGTTCAATCTGGGCGATTATCTGGGCTAATTCATTCATCATGGCTAAGATTACCTTTTCAACTAATGTTCAATTTATGAATCGCATCCTTGCGTCTTGGCGTGAGACCTGATCTCGCCGAACCAGGATATTAAGAAAATTGTTTCCCTTTCAAGGTCAGTGGCAGCCCGGCCACCACCAGGACCACCAGGTCCGCGGCCCGGGCCACCCGTTGGTGCAGCCAGCCCAGCCAGTCCCGGTACTTCCTGGACAGGGGGCTTTCCGGAACAATCCCCAGGCCCACTTCGTTGCTGACGAAGATGGTGGGGGTGGCGACCCGGTCCAGGGTGGTCAGCAGGCTCTGGCCCGCGGCCTGCAGGTCCGCCTCCGAGACCTCCTCCCGGAGCATCAGGGTGTTGGCCAGCCACATGGTGAGGCAATCCACCAAAATGACGCTATAGCGCCCCTGAGCGTCGCGGACCGCTTCCGGCAGGCCCAGCGGTTCCTCCCGGGTCTCCCACCCTGGCCCCCGTTCGGCCTGATGGGCGGCGATCCGGGCCACCATTTCCTCATCCCGGGCCTCGCCGGTGGCCAAAAAGAGCCGGGGGGCCGGGAAGCGCTCCGCCAGCGAAAGGCCATAGCGGCTTTTGCCGCTGCGGGCGCCACCCAGGATCAGGGCTACCCGGAATGCCTCCGGTAACAACCCGTGATTTTCACCTTGCAAAATTGCGCCCATTATGCAGAATTTTCACCAGCCAGGGGACTTTCCCACAAATATAACCATTAATGCTATCTTAAATGGCGCCGTCTGCCAAGGGGCGGCTTCCCCATTTACAAAAAATTAAAAAAAAGTTCGATTGCCCAGACTTTTCGGCTGGAATTACTGGAAAAACCCGGTAAAGCGCTGACCAAGGTTCTTTCTAAAGCGCACCTTGACAGCGGAAGGGACCGGTTGCAGCTTTACCATTGACCCGGTCCGGCAAATTTGAAATGATAACCTGAGTCGCACCGCTGCCGAAAGCCGCAGGCCCGAATTTTACCTTAGCACCGGAACCGCCTGGCGTCCAGGAAAAGGCCCGGCCCGGAGCTCGGAGCACAGCTCGCTGTGCCCCGCCAGGGCGGCGCTCCTTGGCGCCGGTGCGTAAGATGCACATTCTTTTGGTGAAGGAAAACTTATGTCCCGAGAACATCTGGCCCAGGGGTTGATCCAGGTTTATACCGGCGACGGCAAGGGCAAGACCACCTGCGCCCTGGGTTTGGCCCTGCGGGCCATCGGCCAGGGGTTCCAGGTCTTCATGGTGCAGTTCATGAAGGGCTGGGGCACCGGCGAGGCCCAGATCGCCGCCCAGCGCCTGGCCCCGGACTTCACCCTGCGCCACTTCGGGCGCCCGGCCCTGGTGAATCTGAAAAATCCCGATCCTGAAGACCTGGCCCTGATCCGCCAGGCCTGGGACCTGGGCCGGCAGGTGCTCGCGGCCGGCGAGCATGATCTGGTGATCCTGGATGAAATCAATGTGGCGTTGGCCTTCGCTCTCCTCCCCCAAGATGAAGTCCTGGAGGCCCTGCGCCGTCGGCCCCCCTGGGTGGAGGTCGTCCTCACCGGCCGCCAGGCCCCCCAGGAACTCATCGAACTGGCGGACCTGGTGACGGAAATGCGCCCCCTCAAGCACTATTTCGAAGCCGGGGTCCCCGCACGCCGCGGCATTGAATGGTAGTCGTCAGTTAACCGAAAAAAGCTCCAGCCATGAACCGCAAACTCACCAAATTCGTGACCAATCTGGGTCTCGTCCTGGCCAGCTTCCTGGCGATCCTGGTCTTTCTGGAAGTCGCCCTGCACTTCACCTCCTATCGCCGCCTGCTGCTCCGGGATCGGCAAATCCGCTATTATTACCGGGCCGACGCGGCCAAGGGCTTCGACATCCGGCCCAACGTCGGCAAGATCGGCACCTCGGTGGACGACGGCTCAGTAAAATACGATATCTGGTCCAACGAGCTGGGCTGCTTCGATGCCCCCTACCGGGGCGAAAAGGACGTCATCCTCCTGGTGGGTGACAGCTTTACCCACAGCTACGCCCCTTTCGAGGCCAAGTGGGGCACCCGCCTGGAAAAACTCCTGAACTACCGGGTCCTGAAGTGCGGAGTCAACGGTTATGGCACCAAACAGGAACTGTTGAAGGCGCAAGACATTATCGCCCAAATTCACCGGAGCCCCCGCCTGATCATCGTGGGCTATTTCTGGAACGACCTGCAAGACGATTACAGCTTCCCCAGCCTGACCGTGGTGGACGGCTTCCTGGTAGTCTGCGACCAAAAATACCGGGACCCCAAAACCAACTGCCTCGACCTGAAGGTTCTGGAGAAGCCTTACACCCTGTGGGATAAACTGACCGGGCGCTACCCCCTGGGCTTTGTCAAGATGGTCAATTATTTCTTGGACCAGCACCTCATCTTGCTCAACCTGATCAATGATTCTCTGGCGCGGCTGTTTCCGCCGCCAACCTCCTATGCCAACCCCTTGAATTTTGCGGCGTTTCAGGATGAACCCTGGGTCACCCAGGCCTGGGCCAAACACGAAGAGAACCTCAAGGCCTTCCGGGAACTGGCCGCGAGCCAGGGGGCGGAGCTGCTGGTGGTGCTGATTCCCACCAACACCCAGGTCTATCCCTTTCTCACCGGAGGCCGGACCATCGATCTGGAGCGGCCCAACCGCATCTTAAGCGCTTATCTCCGTAAGGAGCAGATTCGCTACCTGGACCTGCTGCCGTTCTTTCGGAAATACGCCGACCAGACCCCCCGCCGGTATCTCGACTCGGACCACGACCTCTACTGGCGGGCCAACTCTCACTTCAGCCTCAAAGGCGAGCGTCTGGCCAGCCTGCTGGTTGCCCGCGATGTCCTGGAGCATAAACTGGTCCGGGTGCCGGACCGGGAGCAAAAACTGCAGGAGATTGAGGAGGAATTAAAAGGCTTTCACTAAGGGATGTAATATTAAAAATTATTCTCGTTTTGGACAAATTGAAGATAGTGACAAGATACTTGCTCTCTGCCCAGCGTTCTCCTAAATGCGCTTGCTTTCCTATCATCCGGGTTCTCTTGACAATGTGATCTTTAGCCTTACCTTTCAAACAACACCGATGCCTCTTTACTAATAGGCCCCACCTTCCCCCTTCTTCCATTACCCAAACCGGGCCAACAAACTTGGGGACCTAAGCTTTTGGATCCTCGGTAAGCGTCAGATGTAAGTGATTATTTTACTTGCAAATTAATGACTTGGAGAGATCCTATGGAAATCTCAGACAACCTTCGCTTTACCAAGCTCGTGCTTAATAACGGCCTTGCCTTTCCTGCCCTTGGTTTTGGCACACTCATTCCTGATCCCACTGACACTAAAAATGCCGTTATAGCCGCCTTAGAAGTAGGATTTCGCCAATTCGACTGTGCCGAACGTTATCGTAATGAAACCGCGGTGGGCGAGGCCTTTCAGCAGATGTTCCAATCCGGCAAAGTCAGCCGTGCGGAGGTGTTCATCGGCACGAAGCTCTGGAACAACAATCACCGACCGGAACGGGTCCGACCCGCCTTCGAAGCGAGCCTCAGGAGACTCCAGCTCGAATATGCCGACCTATATTCCGTTCATACTCCATATGCCTTCAAACCCGGAGACGAGCAGGACCCCAGGGATGAAAGCGGCAAGGTCATTTATGATGAGGCCGTAACGTTGCTGGATACCTGGAAAGCCATGGAGAGTCTGGTAGAGACGGGTAGGTGCAAGGCCATCGGCCTGTCGGACGTCAGCCTGGCGCAGCTCCAGGAGATTTTCGCAGCCGCCAGGGTGAAACCAGCCGTGGTGCAGGTGGAATCCCATCCGTACCTGCCGCAATGGGAAATGCTGGATTTTTGCCAACGGCATGGCATTGTGATGCAGGCTTTTGCGCCTTTGGGTCATGCCATCGAACCAAAATTGCTGGAAGACCCGGTGATCACTAACATCGCCAAGAGGGTCAACCAAACCCCGGCCCAGGTTTTGCTCGCCTGGGCTCTCCAGCGGGGTACAGCCCTCCTGACCACCTCGAAGGCCCCGAGCCGCATTAGAGAAAACTTCGAGGTTGCCACCCTTCCGGAAACCATCATGAAAGAAATAAGTGAGGGTATCAAGACAGAGTATAGATTTAATCCCGTCACCCAGACCGGTATCCCCGGTTTCATTCCCAGAGGACGATGAATCAAGTCTACAAAGAAGAGCAATAGAGCACGCACCCAGAGACTAAAAGGGGCGGGAACGCGCCTTCAGCCTTAGAATAGATCATTGTGATAATGATCCCCCTTCATTTCCACACCCCATCAATCGCTGTCTGGCACTTGGGGCACTTGCCGTCCTTCAGATGATACCGCTGGATAGTGTAGCCCAGCCGTTCGATGAGCAGCTCCTGGCAGCCGTAACAGTAAGTATTCTCGCCGCCCTCTCCGGGGGGGATATTGCCGGTATAGACATAGCGCAGCCCGGCCTTGAGCCCGATCTCCCGGGCCCGGCGCAGGGTGGCCACCGGGGTGGCGGGCCGGTCCATCATCTTGAAGGTGGGGTGGAAGGCGGTGACGTGCCAGGGAATGTCCACCCCCACGCCCTTGATGAACTGGGCGATTTCCGTGAGTTCCTCGGTGGAATCGTTGTGCCCGGGGATGACCAGGGTGGTGACTTCGAGCCAGACCCCCGTCTGCTTGAGGCGGACGATGGTGTCCAGCACTGGTTGCAGCCGGGCCTTGCAGATCTTGCGGTAGAAATCGTCCCGCATACTCTTCAGATCGACGTTGTCGCCGTCGACGAATTCCGCCGCGGCCGCGGCGGCGGCCTCCGTCATGAAGCCGTTGGACACGAAGACATTTTTCAGGCCCTGTTCGTGGGCCAGCTTGCCCACGTCCTGGGCATACTCCAGAAAAATGGTGGGCTCGGTATAGGTGTACGCGATGCTGGCCGAATGGGAGGCCAGGGCATAGGCCACGATGGCTTCCGGGTCGCGTTCGTCGCCCCGGATCAGGCCGCCGTGCACCCGGGGATACTGAGAAATGTCGTAGTTCTGGCAGTGCAGGCACATGAAATTGCAGCCCACCGTGGCGATGGAGTAGGAGCGGGTGCCGGGCAGGAAGTGGAACAGCGGCTTCTTCTCGATGGGGTCGATCTGCTCGGCGATGATCTTGCCGTAATTGAGGCTGAAGAGCTCGCCGTCCCGGTTTTCCCGGACGTGGCAGATGCCGCGCTTGTCCGGGTCGATCTTGCATTCATGGGCGCAAAGGAAGCAGTGGACCTTCCGGTCCTCCAGGCCTTCCCACAGTCTGGCTGGCTGCATAGGTTCTCCTCGGAGGTGGGATCTGCCCTTAAGTTATAACCTCCGACCCGATATGTAAAGGCCATTGCTAGCGCAGGCGTCCCGCCTGTGCCTTCCTTTTAGGCAGGGGCTGGCCATTAAAAACTGGCCTTTGCAATTTCGCACCAATCCACCCGGCCGGTTTCCAGGGCCTCATTCTACGCCACACCCTTGCCAGGCGGCTCCGCCTGTGTTACATAAAAGGGCGGATGGTGGGCGTAGCTCAGTTGGCAGAGCTCCAGGTTGTGGCCCTGGCGGTCGCGGGTTCAAGTCCCGTCGCTCACCCCAGCTAACTTAATGATTTTAAAGGCCATATCCTTTGAGGATATGGCCTTTTTTGTGTTCGCAAACTCTCCCCCCATATGAGCCCCGGGGCCGAGGCGTCCGCGGTTCCTAAAAAAAGAATTTATCTTAATCGAGGGGGCTGCCGATGTCACTGCCAGAACCTTGGGTCCGTTGCGGAGGAGCCGCCGCGTCGAGAGCCACCGCGGCTGACCTGCTGCCACGGGTACCCCTGCGGCCTGCGGACCAGGACCGCCGGGACCTGGGGAGCTTTTCGGCGGGAATATGGGGAAACGCAGCGGTTGCGGCTGGGCTCCCCCCGAAGCGAGAGAGCAGAGATGGCGACAGGCGCAGAAGCCAAAGGCGGCAGGTACTTATACGCCATAGTGCCCGCTACCGGCCAGCGGGCCTATAACCTGGCCGGCATCGACGGGGCCCCCGTGTATGCCATCGCCAGCGGCCGGGTCGCCGCGGTGGTGAGCGACGTCCCTGACACCGGGATCCGTCCCGAACGCCGCCACCTGGCCGCGCAGCAGGCGGTCCTCCAGGGTTTGTTGGCCTCTACGGACGCCCTGCTGCCCATGGCCTTCGGCAGCATCGCCGACGGTCCCCAGGCCATCCAGACGATCCTGGTGAGCCATCAGGAGATCCTGCTCAGACAGCTCCTGCGGCTGGCCGGGATGGTGGAAATGGGCCTGCGGGTCTCCTGGGACGTCCCCAATATCTTTGAATATTTCGTCCATACCCATCCCGGCCTGCGGGCCGCCCGGGATCGCCTCCTCGGCCTCTCTCGGCGCCCGTCCCAGGAGGACAAGATCGAACTGGGGCGGCGGTTCGACCGTCTCCTCAACGAGGATCGGCAGAACTACACCGACCGGGTGGCGGGCATCCTATTCCCTTATTGCCAGGAAATTAAGCGCCATCACTGTCGTAATGAAGGTGAGGTCATGCATCTGGCCTGCCTGGTGCGGCGACAGGTCCAGGATTGCTTTGAAGAGGGGGTGTTTGCCGCGGCCAGGCTCTTCGACAACAATTTTACCTTTGACTACAACGGTCCCTGGCCGCCACACAACTTCGTGGCAGTTGATCTCAGGCTGTGACCCCGGGGGCCTGGAGTTGGCCAACTAAATGGGTCTCGGCGCTGGCCACCACCACCTGGTCGCGGCCTGCCTCTTTGGCCTGATACAGGGCGGCATCCGCGGCCTTGATCAGCTCTCTGCCCGTGGCGCCGTGAGCCGGGAAGAGCGCCACCCCGGCGGAGACCGTAATGGCTCTTAAAGAGGGACTCTGCCTGTGGAGCTCTCTGACGCTCCGGTGCAACTCGTGGGCTCGCTCCAGGACAATCTCCCTCGGGGCCCCGGGAATGATCAGGAGAAACTCCTCCCCCCCAAAGCGGCAGGCAATATCTTCATGACGAATCTGGTCTTGGATTGCTTGGCCCAGGGCGCACAGCAGTTCATCTCCGGCATGGTGGCCATAGGTGTCGTTGTACTCCTTGAAATGATCCAGGTCCAGCATGATCACCCCCAGAGGGGTTCCCTGACGCTTATTTCTACTCAGCTCCCGTTCCAGGGTCTCTTCCAGATAGCGACGGTTGTAAAGGCCGGTGAGGCTGTCCCGGATAGCCTGGTTGCGCAGGGTCTCCCTGAGCTTCAGATTGGCCAGAGCCAGGGCCATCCTCTCAGCCACCGCGGCGGCAAACTGACCGATGGCCTGGATCTGCTCCGGGGATTCCCCGGTGGCCTTGCGCAGGTGGAAGATGCCCATAATTTCGCCCTGGGCCATCATGGGCACGCACAGGTAGCTGCCGGGCAGGGAGCCGGCAACATGGCGGCAGTTCATGGTGTTTCGGGGATCGGCTACCAGAAATATCCGGGTGCGCCGCAAACACCAGCATTCATCGTTGCCGAAGACCAATTCCAAGGCCGCGGTTTCGCCCCAGGTAGCCGTCATCTCGTAGAGATTTGCCGAATTATTGAGGATATAGAGCGCCCCGGCATAGTCGGGAAAGAATTGGGGCACGAAGTGGGAGATGGCGCTATAGGTTTCCCCGGAGGTCTGACAGGCCTGGAAAACATCGCTCATTTCCTGGAGCAGGCTCATCTGCCGGTTACGCAGGTCGGTTTCGTCAACCAGGGCCTGGAGTCTTTCATTGGCCGTATGCAACTTCTCTTCCCGGTCTTTTTGTTCAGTCAGGTCTCTCGCCACGGTGACGCTGCCGATATTGTTGTGGTCATCGTCACGCAGCACTCTGATGGAAAGACTGCAGGGAAAGGTACTGCCATCTTTCCTCCGCATTGTAATTTCGTATTGTCTGACATAACCTTCCCGGCGCAATTGGATCAGCATATTGGCCAGCTCATCTTTATCGGCATAGAGCACATTGGCTGCTTCCCCTGTCAGCTCTTCCGAGGTGTAGCCGAAAATCTCCTCCGAGGCCTTGTTCCATTTGATGACCAGGCCCTGTGCATCGACGATGCCGATGGATTCAGCCGAATTATCAAAGATGTTATTCAGGTATTGATAGGCCCGTTTGATTTCCGCTTCTCGGCGTTTGCGCAAGGTGATGTTCCGGAATACCCCCACCGCCCCCATTATCCGACCACCTTGCTCGATGGGGGTGGTCACATATTCCACCGGGATGGGCTCGCCTGTCTTGCTCCAGAAGACGTCGTCGGCCGCCCGGTGCCGTTCGGCGTGCCGGAGCGTGGCATTAATGGGGCACTCCTCTTCAGGGTAAGGGGTGCCGTCCGCCTTCTTATGATGGACCAGGGCATGAAAGTTTTGGCCCAACACCTCATCAGCCTCGAATCCCGTCAAGGCCAGGGCGGCTGGGTTGACAAAGGTGACCCGCCCCAGCTGATCCAACCCAAAGAGCCCTTCACCGGCAGAGTTCAAGATCAGCTCATTTTGTAGCCGCAGACTCTCCAGCGTGACGGCCATCTCGTGCTGTTTGGTGATATCGGTGCAAGTCCCGGTGATATAATCAATCTGGCCCTGGGCGGCGCGGACTATCTGGACTCTTTCCCGAATCCAGATAACCTGTCCCGCCTTTGCCTTGATGCGGTATTCTCGCAGATAGGATTGGTTGACGGTATCCTGGGCCTGCTCGAAGTCCTGTTCGACCCGGCCTCTATCCTCGGGCCAAATAAGGTCGAGCCACTGGACCCGGCGGGTGATAAAGTCCTCAAAGGGATAGCCGGTAAGGGCCTCGACCTTCTTGTCAAAGAAGTCTCTGCTGCCATCGGCATAACCTTTAAAGACCACGGAGGGCAGGGAGTTTATTAAGAGCCGGTAGTTATGTTCGCTCTTCTGCAGGGATTCCAGGGCCTGCTTGCGCACCGTGATGTCTTTGATGAGCGACCACAGGCCCGCCGGATTTCCCGAGTCATCTTTGACCAGGTAGGTTTGCAGCTCCACCGGAAAGATGGACCCGTCTTGCCGGCGAAACTCCTTTTCATAAGGATCCGAGTAGCCTCTGGTTAAAACTTGCTCTTCCACGATCTTCGCTTCCCGCGGATACCAGCCTTCGGGAGTGACTTCATTATAGGCCAACCGACCAAGTGCTTCGGGAGAGTAACCAATCATCTTCTGGAAGGCGAGATTGCTTTCGGTGATCTTTCCTTCCAGGCTTACCGCGATCGACCCGTCTTGCATGGTCTCATAAAGCTCTCGATACCTCTTCTCCGATCTCTGGATACGGGCCGCGGCATTGATATTCAGGCCGAAGATGGTGGACAGGCCGATCAATATCAAGCAGAGCGACAGGGTCACGCCGATCCCCACCAGCCGGGCCAGGGTGACGGGCCGCATGGAGGTCAAGGTGACCAGGGCCCAGTCCTGCCAGGGAAATGCCTGGCGGTCCACCACCAGTTGCTTCCCCTGAATCTGGGCTTCTTCCCCGTTCTGCGGCTCCCGCTCCAGGATGGCTGGAAAAGGGCCTTTGCCAAACTGCCGGGAAGCGACCAATTCCTCCCGCACCTCTGGCGACAAGGGCCACAGGCTTTGGAACTGCATCTCCGGCCGGTTGGCCAGGACCACTATCCCCCGGGCGTCGATGATGAGTCCGATAGACCGTTTGGAGAACAGCTCGGCGCTGCCGTTGATCGCCTGTTTGATGACGGCGACCCCGATAACCTTACCCTGATCATCCTTGACCGGGGAACTGGCATAATAGCCGAGTTCCTTGTTGACCACCCCCACGGCCCAATACCGGCCCGGTGCACCGCGCATCGGCTCCTGGAAATAGGGGCGGAACCCAAAATTTTTGCCCACAAAACTGCCGGGATGGTCACGGTTCGAGGAGGCAATGGTCAGACCGTTAGGGTCCATCAAATAGCAGATGGAGGCAGCCGAAACCTGACTGTAGCGGTCCAGGACGGAATTGGCCTGCTGCCTGCTCTGGGGGCTTCGGGCCGCCATCCAGGAGGTGATCGCGGGAGAGCCGGCCATGGCGCTGACCAAACGATCGATTTCCCCCATCGTGCTGGACATGGTCTGTCCGAGGACCTTTCCCTGGTGCTCCTGCTCGCTCCTTAAATCCAGGAGGGCGTCTCGTCCCAGATACTCGGTGAAAAACCAGCCGACCACCACCAGGATGACTAAACCGGCTCCAGCTCCCCGCAGCAGGTTGACCTCCCACTGCCTTACCCGGCGATCCATCTCTTCGGACCGCAGGGACGCCCTGGCGAACAGCGCTAGGCAAATGCAGATGCCGACGGCCGGCAAGCCCCGCACCAATTCCACGGGAACCCCCAGGAGTTGGCGGAAAATTTCGCTATTGAATATCGAGGCCGGCAGGAAGGGGGCCGGATCAGTCACCAAACCCATGGTCAAACCAAAAACGCCCATGGCCACCGCGGCTCCCAGCAACGCCCGATCTCCCGGGGCGTCCGGTTTTGAGGCCCAATAGAAGATCCCGGCAGCCCATAAACCGCCCACTAAACCCAAGGCATAGCGGCTGGCCGCGCCCAGTCCCGGAAAGCCGGCCGGACCTCCCAGCAAAGCCACCCCCAAAAGCGCGGCCAGGACCCAGCGGCCGGGACCGCGGCCGCGGATGGCGATCAAACTGGCCCGGTCGAATTCCACCAAGGCCAACATCGAGGCCACCAGGAGGATCAACCTGGCCGAGTCCAGGAGGGGCTCGTTTCTCCAACCGCAGCTGTAAGCCAGCAGATCCAGACCTGCACTGCTGCCCTGCAGCACTGCGAAGCTCCCCAGCCATCCCCAGGCCAGCCGTTGCGTCGATCTCCGCTTCAGGAATTGGCAGATGGCCGCCAAGAGGATGAAGGTCAGACCGTAAAAGAAGAAAATATAGTCTAACTGCTTAAAAAGATTCACCATACCCCCTATCGCTGTCCCTAAGCTGCCCGGGTGTCACCCTTAACCAAAAAAGACTCACTGATGCGCGGCAAGTAAAACCTTGAGCATCGTCCCCCTGCTCCCGCCGGGATCTAACCCCGGGCAGGTCAGCTTTGCCGGGTCGTTCGGCAACTCCGCTGCCTTTGCCCGCCGGCTCTAGCCGAAGACGTTGCGTCTTACCTGCGCGGAGTGGTTTGCTGTTTCGATGATTTTGGCAGCATATTTAACGAATTAAGGCAGGTTAGTATAGTGGGGATTCCCTGATTCTTAGGGGAGAAAACCCGGAAAAGGTGGGATTCAAGGCTGGGCGATGCTTTGGTGGATCTTGCTGAGGAGCGCCTTGAGCAGGTCGATCTCCGGTTCGGTCAGATTCTGGATGATCCGGTCCCGCATGTCCTTCACTAAGGGAAAGAGACGCTCGTGCAACTGTTTGCCGTCCTTGGTGAGGTAAATGCAAAACTTCCGCCGGTCCCGGGGGTCGGGTTGGCGGAAGATGAGGCGCTTTTTCTCCAGGGCGTCCAACATCCGGGTGATGTTGGGCTTGTCCTTGGAGGCCTTTTCGCCGATCTCCCGCTGCGACAGGCCCTCCTCCTCCCAGAGGTGGCGGATGATGCCCCACTGCTCGGCGGTGATCTCCTGGCCGTTCTCCCGGAAACAACGCTGCATGGCCGACTTCAAGGCCAGGGCAGTCCGGTAGATATGAAAGCCCAGCGAATCGGTGATAGTATAATAGTCATTCATGGGAGCAGTTATATGATTAACTAATAAATATATAACGATTTGTCAAAAGAATTTATTATTTCCGCCGGCCCTTCCTGGCCTAAACAATCGCTACCGCTAAGCCTTTCCGGCTTTCGGTCAAATTCCACCAATTATTCGGGGAGGTCGCCTTCGCCGCGCCGATATCTCTCCAAAAATTGGTTAATATGTTAATGATCAATTTGCTAACAAGATTGACAGGTTTACGGATTCACTTCATAATGCTGGTCAACTCCATGCCCTTATGGTCTTCCTCGGCCATGTTTACGGGGCTTATTTTGACCTGATCCGGCAAGGGTTTTCGCTGCTTATCCTGCCTGGTCCAGGAATATTGGAACCAAAAAAATGAAGTTTTTCGCTAAGAGACTCACTTGGCTGGCAGGCGGCGCCGCGCTCATCGCCCTCCTGCTCCTGGGATATCTGGCCTGCGGCAAGCGTGACCCGGCCGCCTTCCGCACCGTCCCGGTGAAGCGGGGCGACCTGCTGGCCAACATCAGCGCCACCGGCACGGTGGAGCCCGAAGAGGTGATCGATATCGGCGCCCAGGTCGCCGGCCGCATCGTCTCCTTCGGCAAAGATAAGCAGGGCAAGATGGTGGATTACGGCTCGGTGGTGGAGGCCGAATATGGTGCTGGCCCGCATCGATGACGCCCTTTATGCCGCCGACGTGGAGTCGGCCAAGGCCACACCTGGGGCAATCCAACGCCGCCCTGCAGCGCTCCGAAGCCGACCTGGGCCAGCTCAAGGCCAAGCTCTTCCAGGCCGAGCGCGACTGGGGCCGGGCCAAGCAATTAGGGCCTTCCGACGCCCTGTCCCAGGCCGATTACGACGCGGCTCAGTCAGCTTACGAGACCGCCAAGGCCAATGTCGCAGTGGGTAAGGCCGCCATCATCCAGGCCAAGAAGAGCCGTGGACCAGTCCAAAGCCGCCTTGCAGCGGGCCCAACAAAACCTGGATTACTGCACCATCGTCTCCCCGGTCAAAGGGGTGATCGTGGACCGCCGGGTCAATATCGGCCAGACCGTCGTCTCCAGCCTCAGCGCCCCCAGCCTCTTTTTCATCGCCAAGGACCTGAACCCGCATCCAGGTCTGGGTCTCGGTCAATGAAGCGGATATCGGCCATGATCCAGCCGGGCCAGCCGGTCACCTTTACGGTGGATGCCTTTCCCGGCATGGTCTTTCACTGGCGAAGTAGGCAAGGTCCGGCTCAACGCCACCATGACCCAGAACGTGGTGACCTACACCGTGGAAGTCAATACCGACAATGCCGACGGCAAACTGCTGCCGTATCTGACCGCCAACGTCAAGTTTATTGTGGGCGAACAGCAAGGACGTCCTCTGGTCCCCAACGCCGCCCTGCGTTGGGAGCCCCAGCCGGACCAGATAGTCGCAGAGTTTCGCCAGTCGCCTAAGAAAGCGGAAAAGGCCGCCACCCGCCGTGGCGGCAAAGCCGGTCGCCCAGGCCAGCAAGGAGAAGCAGCCCCGGGGAGTCATTTGGGTCCCCGAGGGCAGCCTGGTGCGCCCGGTTCAGGTCGCCTCGGCTTGAGCGACGGCAGCCCTGACGGAGGTGCAGAGCCCCGACTTAAGGAAGGGACGCCCGTAGTGGTGGGCGAGCTGGAAAAGACCGGCGCGGCCGAGGAACCTGCACCGGCGGCAGCCCCTTTGCCCCGCAAATCTTGCGGAGGCCGCCAATCGGCCAAATAAGCCGCTTGGCTGGAGCAGCACCCAGCCTGGGAAGACGGATAACGAGAGCCTCCATGGAACTCATCGAACTGCGCAGACATCTACAAGACCTATAACCTGGGCGAGATCGACGTGCCGGTGCTCAAAGGCATCTCGCTGATCGGTCTCACGGGGGGAATTCGTCGCCCTCATGGGCACCTCGGGTTCGGGCAAGACCACCCTGATGAACATCCTGGGCTGCCTCGACCGCCCCACCTCCGGGGAATTCTGGCTGGACGGCCAGGATGTCACCGCCCTCAACGCCGATGCCTGGGCCCAACTGCGCAACCAGAAGATCGGCTTCGTCTTCCAGACCTTCAACCTGCTGCCCCGGACCAGCGCCCTGGAAAACGTCATCATGCCCCTGTCCTATACCGCGGCAGCACCTCTCCGACCGGGAGGCCCGCCAGCGGGCCGAGACTCTGCTCAACCGGGTCGGTCTGGGGGACGCCTGGACCACGAACCCTCGCAGCTCTCCGGCGGCCAGCAGCAGCGGGTGGCCATCGCCCGGGCCCTGATCAACAATCCCTCCATCCTGTTTGCCGATGAGCCCACCGGCAACCTCGACTCCCAGACCAGCGAGGAGATCCTGGAACTCTTCCGGCGGCTCAACGAAGAGGAAGGCGTGACCATCATTCTGGTCACGCACGACGAACAACGTGGCCCGCTCCGCCAGGCGCATCATCCGCATCACGCGACGGGATGGTGGAAGCCGAAGAAGCCCCAGCCCGGCCAGGTCAGCCTGGAAGCCAGCCCGCCGGCGCGGCTCCACGGCGCAAAGCTGCGCTCGGCGATTGGCCTGGCTGCGCCTCCAGCTGGATGGTGCGCACCGCCCTGCACGGCCTGCGCCGCAACATCATGCGGGCCGCGCTCGACCACGCTGGGCATCATCATCGGCGTGGCCGCGGTCATCGCCATGATGGAGATCGGCCACGGCTCCTCCAGCGCCATCCAGGCAACCATCGCCAGCATGGGGGCCAACAATCCTGGTGATCCTGCCGGGCACCGCCTCCAGCGGCGGCGTCAGCTTCGGCGGCGGCAGCAGTCATGACCCTCACCCCCCAGGACGCTGAGGCTATCCTGAACGAGTGCCCCGGCGGTCAAAGGCGCCGCCCCGGTGGTCCGGGCCCGGACCCAGGTCATTTACGGCAACCGCAACTGGGTGCCCTTCTATATTTACGGCACCACCCCGGCCTTCCTCGACGTCCGGGAATGGGGCCTGGCCGAAGGCGACATGTTCACGGACCAGGACGTCCGCAACGCCAGCAAGGTCTGCGTCCTGGGCCAGACGTTCGTCCGGGAGCTGTTCCAGGGCGAATCGCCCGTCGGCAAGGAAATCCGCGTCCAGAACGTGGCCTTCAAGGTGGTCGGCGTCCTCACCGCCAAGGGCGCCAACATGATGGGCATGGACCAGGACGACATCCTGCTGGCCCCCTGGACGACCATCAAGTTCCGGGTGACCGGCGCTTCCGCGACCACCGCCAACCAGAGCGCCGGACCGGCTCGTCCAGTTCCAGCTCGTCCGCCGTCCAGCACCTCCACGACGGTGAACACCCTCAACCAGCTCTACCCCAACTACGCAAAACCAGCTCTATCCCGGCGCCGTCGGCGACCCAGCCGGCCGACACGCCCCAGCCGGTGCGCTTCATCAACGTGGACCAGATCCTGGCTGCGGCCCGCTCCACCGCGGACATCCCTGCCGCCATCAGCAGATCACCCAGCTCCTGCGGGAGCGGCACCGCATCTGGCCCGGGGACGCCGACGACTTCAACATCCGGGACATGACCGAGATGACCAAGGCCCTGTCCTCCACCGCCACCATGATGACCAAGCTGCTGCTGGCGGTGGCCCTGATCTCGCTGGTGGTGGGCGGCGTGGGCATCATGAACATCATGCTGGTGTCGGTGACCGAGCGCACCCGGGAGATCGGCCTGCGCATGGCGGTGGGCGCCTGGGCCCGGGACATCCTGCGGCAGTTCCTGGCGGAGTCCGTGATGCTCTGTTTCTGCGGCGGCGTGGCGGGCATTATCGTCGGGCCGGGGCATTTCCCTGTTGGTCAGGGCCTTGCTGCACTGGCCGACGGAGATCTCCCTGGGCGCCATCTTCGCGGCCTTTGCGGTCTCGGTGACGGTGGGCATCATCTTCGGCTACTACCCGGCCTGGAAGGCCTCCCGTCTGGACCCGATTATCGCCTTGCGGTATGAATAATACCATGATATTTCAGTTAATGCACTGATGAACAACTCCATGTTCAGGAAATCCGCTAGTCGTAGCATCGAAACGCCGGCAAACTTCTATCGAACTTAGCCCTAGCCCTCTGCCTGCTTGCCGTTGCCGGCTGCACCGTGGGCCCGGACTATAAGCGGCCTGGAAACCAAGGTCCCGGACACCTGGAACGGCCAGGAGGTCGTCACCCCGGACACACCCAGCAAAACCACCACCAATCCGGCGGGACTGGTGGAATGGTGGGGCAACTTTAAAGATCCGACCCTTTCTTCTCTGGTGGAAATGGCCATCCGCGCCAACCTCGATCTGCGCCTGGCCGAGGCCCGCATCCGCCAGGCCCGGGCCGCCCTGGGGGTAGCGGGTGGTCCACTCTTTCCCGAGATCGACGCCAATCTGCACTTTATCAACGGAGCCAGCCGCTCCCCCAGCCAGACGGTCGGCGGGGGCGGCGGCGGTGGCGTGGGTCCATCGGCGGCTCGCCACCACCGGGGCCTTCACCGGAATTATTCCAGGTGGGCCTGGATGCCTCCTGGGAAATTGATATCTTCGGCGGTACCCGGCGCAACATCGAGGCCGCCGGGGCCGATCTCAAGGCCTCCGTGGAGGACCGCCGCGATGTCCTGGTCACCCTGGTGGGCGACGTGGGCAACAATTATCTCAGCCTGCGCGGCTTTCAGCAGCAACTCGCCGTGGCCCGCAAAAACCTGGAGGCCCAAAAGAAAACCGCGGCGATCATCCGGAGACGCTTTGAAGTCGGCACCGTGGGCAAACTGGATTTGGTCAACGCCGACGCCCAGGTGGCCACCACCGCCGCCACGATACCGACGCTGGAGTCCCAGGCCCGGGCGGCCATTTACAGCCTGGGGGTGCTGCTGGGCCGGGAACCCGCCGCCCTGGAGAAAGACCTGATCAAGGCAGACCCCATTCCGCCCATCCCGCCGGAGGTCCCGGTGGGGCTGCCCTCCGAGCTGATCCGCCGCCGCCCGGACATCCGCCGGAGCTGAAGCCCAACTCCATGCCGCCACCGCCCGCATCGGCGTGGCCACCGCCGACCTGTTCCCCAAGTTCAATTTGACCGGCAGCTTAGGCGTTTCCAGCAGCGACCTGACCAAGCTGGGAAATATTGCCGACAGTAAATTCTGGTCCTTCGGTCCCAGCGTCAATTGGCCGATCTTCGCCGGCGGCCGCATCTGGTGGAACATCAAGGTCCAGGACGCCCTGGCGGAGCAGGCCCTGCTCACCTATCAAAAGACCGTCCTCACTGCCTTGCAAGACGTGGAGACCGCCCTGGTGGCCTATGCCAAGGAACAGGAGCGCCGGAAGGCCCTGGTCGAGGCCGTGGCCAATAACCGTCAGGCCGTGGACCTGGCCATGAATCTCTATATTGTCGGCAAGACTGATTTCCTGAACGTCACCACGGCCCAGCTCAACCTTTTGGTGAATGAAAACCTCCTGGTCCAGAGCATTCGCACCGTAGACACCAACCTCATCGCCCTCTACAAGGCCCTGGGCGGCGGCTGGGAACAGGCGCCTTTGCTGCCGGTGGTCAAAGCAGAGGTGGCGGAGACCAAGCCTTAGCTCAGGATTTTTTAAGATCGCCAAGTTTCTTATCTGAGCCCCCCCATCCGTACCCTCCACGTCAGAGGCCGAAGAGGAATTACACGGCCGCCTTCTTTGTCCCCTCTCCCCCAATGGGGGAGAGGGTTAGGGTGAGGGGGAAGTGAATCATTTTATACCTTGTTAATCAACGAGTTACTGATTTATGTATCCATGAACCTATCCATAAATCGGCTTTTCCTCCTCTCCCAGCGGCCTCGATGACCGCTTTTTTGTGTTTTATTCTGGTTCCCAAGTTGCACTTGGGAACCTCCTGATTGGCAAAGCTTTGCTTTGCACCTTTGCGTGACACCATCTTTCAAACGCCTATCCGTCGCTTTTTTGGGCCTGATGCCTTTCCTTCTCCCCAAAAAATCGGGCCAAATTGCAATTTTGGTTTAAAATTTCCTGACAACGGTGAGGATGAATGACTATCTTTCTCTCAAATCCAATCAGGAGTCGAACGATGGAAAATCGGCGTCAGGCTTCCGTTCTTCCAATGATCGTCACCTGGGCTGCCCTGGCCGTGGTCCTGGCCCTCAGCAGTTGGGCCCAGGCCGCCGGCGAGGGCTGGCCCCGGCGCTTCGAGCATGGCAAGGGCACGGTACTCCTGTACCAGCCCCAACTGGAGTCCTTCAAGGGTGACCGGCTTACCGCCCGGGCCGCGGTGTCGGTCCGGAAAAAGGGGTGGAAACAGCCGGTCTTCGGGGTCGTCTGGCTCACGGCCCGGGCCTTGACCGACCGGGACACCCGCCAAGTCACTATCGATGAGGCCAAAGTCACCGAAACCAGGTTCCCTAACGCCACTCCGGAACAGATCGCTAAATTTCAGGATTTCCTGAACGGCGAAATTGAGGACCACAGCCACACCATCTCCCTGGACCGGCTGCTGGCCATGCTGGAGCTGGTAGAAAAAGAAAAGGCGGCGGATGCGGGATTGCAGACCAAACCGCCCAAGATCATCTTCGTCACCAATCCCGCGGCCCTGGTGCTCCTGGACGGCGACCCCAGGCTGCTGCCCCTTCCCGACTCCAAGCTCATGCGGGTCGCCAATACCCCCTTTCTCATGGTCTATGACCCGGCCGGCAAAACCTATTTCCTGAAGGCCGGCGACACCTGGCTCAAGGCGGTCGAAGTCAAGGGTCCCTGGCAAGACGCCAAACCCCTGCCCGAGGGACTTAAGGCCCTGGAGGCCAAGCTGGCCCAGGGGCAGCAGCCGGCCCCCCAGAAGGTGGAGGCTGCAGGTGGCAAGCTGCCCCAGATCATCGTCAGCCTGGAGCCGGCGGAACTCATCGCCACCGAGGGCGAGCCCCAATATAGCCCCATTACCGGCACCGGCCTCCTCTATCTCAGCAATACCGAGAGCAGCGTCTTCCTGGATACCACCTCCCAGTTCTATTACGCCCTCCTTTCCGGCCGCTGGTTTGCCACCAAATCCTTGCAGGACGGCCCCTGGACCTATGTGTCGCCCAGTAAGTTACCGGCCGATTTCGCCCGGATTCCCGAAGGTTCCACCAAGGGCTTCGTGTTGGTGAACGTCGCCGGGACTACGCAGGCCCGGGACGCGGTCCTGGAAAATTCCATCCCCCAGACCGCGGCCATCGATCGGGAAAAGGCCACTACCCAGGTGAGCTACGACGGCGAGGCCAAATTCCAGAAGATCCCCGACACTGACCTGGAATATGCCACCAATACCGGCCAGGCGGTTTTCAAGGAAGGTACGAAATACTATGCCTGCGACCAGGGGGTCTGGTACGAGGCCGACTCTCCCAACGGCCCCTGGCGGGTGTCGGTGCAGCCCCCGGCCCAGGTGGATGCCATCCCGCCCAATAACCCCCACTATAACGTTAAGTACGCCAAGGTCTATGAGGCCACCGACGACGTGGCCTACGTGGGCTACACCCCGGGCTACACCGGCTCCTACGTCCAGGACGACACGGTGGTCTACGGCACCGGCTACGACTACCCGGCTTATGCCACCGACACGACTTACATCCCCGCTCCGGTCACCTACGGCTACGGCGCCACCTACGACCCTTACGGCGGCTCCTGGGGCTGCGAACCGGCCTATTATAACCCGGCCTCCTGGTTCGTCCCCGGCCTGGTGGGCTTCGCCACCGGCGTGGCGGTGGGCGCCGTAGCCTCCAACTGGTGGGGGGGCCACGGCCCTTACTGGGGAGGCGGTGGCTGGTGGGGCGCCGGCGGCTACAACAACATCAATATCAATAATATCCATAATAATGTGATTAACCCGAGGCCGCGTCCCGGACCGGGACCCGGTCCGCACCCGGGCCCAGGACCACGTCCGGGGCCTCGCCCCAATCTCTATAATCGCCCCGGCAACCAGGCCAATCTGGCGTCCTCGCGGCCGGGGACGCGGCCCGCGGCCCAGGTGCAGCCGGCCAGAACCGGCCCCGGAGGCCAGGCCCGGCCCGGTCAGGTTAAGCCCGGCCAGACCCGGCCCGGACAGGCCGCCCAGGCGCGGCCGACCCCGTCCAAGGCCGCCAGGCCCGGTCAAAACAACGTCTATGCCGGCAAAAACGGCAACGTCTACCGCAAGACCTCCCAGGGCTGGCAGGAGCGCCAGGGCAATAACTGGTCCAAGCCCGCCGCGGCCACCCGGCCGACTCCCGCTGCCCGTCCCGCGGCGGACCTCACCCGGCGACCCCAAGCCGCGCCCTCCCGGCCGGCAACGCAGCCCAGCTTTAATGCCGGTCAACTTAACCGGGAATATACCGCCCGGCAGCGGGGCGAGACGCGCACCCAGAACTTTCAGCGGGCCCAGAGCGCCCCGGCTTACCGGCCGTCTCCGGCCTCCCGGCCCTCTGGCGGTGGCGGTGGCGGCGGCGTTCGCGGCGGTGGCGGCGGCGGTGGTGGCCGCAGACGCTAAATCAGGTAGCACTGGCTTCCCAGCGTGTGCGGACTTTCGGCACGACCTGGAATGGCTGTGCTGCCAATTACCGGAACTTCGGCAGGTTCCCGGGTTGCCCTTGAGAACCTGCCGATTTGCCGGGCTTTGCCTTGCTCAATGACCTGCGATCTTCACGCGGAGCTATTATTAGTCAGGACATTGCGTTACCGTCGGCTTTCTCTGGCAGCCGGCCGCTTTTTTCTGCTTTGCCCTGCCGGAGAACCGTCCGGGAACGGGTCCAGCTTAGGCCCGGCTTTTCTTCTCTCTCCATAAGCTCCCGGGCTGAAAAAATGTTATCGTTATCCATTGCAGACGTGTGACTCTGTCCTCAACGACTGGCAACCGACTACTGGCCACTGGCAACTACTTCATGGGTTTGCTTGACTTCTTCCGGCGTAAAAAGAGACCATCAGGTCCGAATCTGAAGGACATCTGGCGCGGCTTTCAGCAGGTGCTCGCCCTGATTAACGAAATTCAGGTCCTCATGGGCTACCTGGAAGAGAAGCTGGCGGCTGCGGCGGAGCCTGATCTCGACACCTGGCGGGTCCGGATCGATCTGCTGGACCGTCGCTTCGCCGATCTGGGGGCGGCCTTGCATGGCATGGTCGGCGGCCGCTGGCAGGAACTGGAGATGGCCCAGACCCGGGTCCGGGAAGCCATTTACCGGCGCTTGGCCGAGCCGAACGGTCCGGAAAAGTTTCAGGCCGTTCTCGGCCTCATCACCCCCTTAACCTTGCAGGACCGCCGCAGCCCCGGCTTCCGCCCGGAGAATTGCCGCACCTACCGCGATATCACCCGCTTTGTCCATGAAAAGGCGATCCAGGTGATGTTCAGCCTCATGGACGAGGTCGCCCAGGGCCGGGTGCCGGCCCTCAAACTCCTGAAGTTGAAGACCGACCTGCCCCTCAACCTCCACCTGGTGGACCTGGGCGACGGCCTTGCCGGCTACGACACCCCGGTGCCGCCGGAAAAGATCATCTCCCGGCCTATGCGCGCCCTGTGGCGGGGCATCAGCCACCCCGGCATCGCCTGGGCCGGGCCGGTGCCCGTGAACGTCGGGGGCTTTCTGCAAGTCTTGGGACAATCGGCCATCCGGCCGCCGGAACAGTTCTGGGACAAGACCTACGCCATCGTCGGCGCCAACTACGTCAACTACGCCTGCCGTCTGGGCTATCATTTTCAAAGTGTGGACAGCTATTTAGGCGACCTGCCGGCGGACAACTACATCCATTTCACCTTTAAGGGCGGCGCGGCCGACGATGTCCGCCGTATCCGCCGCATCCGGCTCATCGCTCAAGTCCTGGAGCATCTGGGCTTTGACCTGGAGATTCACGGCGATATCATCCGGGGCCGCTTCCGCCGCCGTCCGGCCGCGGAAACCGAGGAGCGCTTGGACCTCGTGGGCCGCCTGATGGCCTATGTGCGCCAGATGGACATGCTCATGTGCGACGACTCCATCCCCGAGGTCCTGGCTCAGCGTTTCCTGACCGGCCATTATGAGCGTCCCGGCCTGCCGGAGACGGCGGAAGGGTAGGGCAGGCGTCGGTGGGGCGGGGTTGGTGGGGCGGGCGTCTCGCCCGCCCGCGCCCACGACTGGAAAGTCGAGCGGTTCTTGAACGGCCCCGGCAAACTTTTTTTCTTGGCTTCACCCTGTACCCCTGGTTTGCTCCACTCCGAAGCTTTATCCTAACAAAGAAGATCAAAAAAGCACAAAAGGCACACGCAATCATGCATGCGGAAAAATCCTTAGCCTGTCCCGGCCCCTGGGAACGCCTGTTGGCCTGCACCGACGGCTCCGATGAGGGCCAAAACGCCGTGGCCCAGGCCCTGTCCCTGGCCCAGGTCTGCGGCAGCAAGCTCTATGTGCTGCAGGTAGTGGAGATCGTCCCCGAATTCGAGGCCGTGGCTCCGGACCTGCGGACCTGTCTGGAGGAGGAAATCCGCCGCCAGAAGACCGTCACCGCCTCCGAGGCCGCCCTCAAAGGGGTGCAGTTAGACTATCGGGTGCTGCACTGCGTCTCGCCCTTTGCCGCCATCGTCGAGACCGCCGAACAGATCCAGCCCGGGCTCATCATCCTGGGCCGCTACGGCCGCACCGCCCTGGTGCGTCTCTTCATGGGCTCCGTCACCCACCGGGTCATCGGCCTAAGCCCGGTTAATGTTCTGGTGGTGCCCCGGGACGCCTCCCTGTCCTTCCAGCGCCTGCTGATCGCCTCGGATGGCTCGGAATTTAGCCGTGCCGCCTTAACGGAGGCCGTGGCCATGGCCGCTCGAACCGAAGCCGAGCTCTTCGGGGTGGCGGTGGCTCGGGAGGAAGGCGAGATCCTCCAGGCCCAGGAGATCGTCCACGGCATGCTGACCGCGGCCAACCGCGACGGCGTCTCCTTCCAGGCCTTCTCGCCCCAGGGGCTGACCGCTGACGAAGGCATCATCCGGGTGGCCCGGGAAAACCACGTGGACCTCATCGTCATGGGCAGCCATGGCCGCACCGGCTTCCAGCGACTGCTCCTGGGCAGCGTCACCGAACGGGTCATCGGCCAGACCCCCTGCCCCGTCCTGGTGGCCAAGAAGAAATGAGGTTTTCCATTTTCCGTTTTCTGTGGTAATGAAAAACCAGGGGATTTTCTAAAGCATTAATCTGGCTGTTGGCATCCTCTGTCGCCCCTAATTGTCATTCTGAGCGAAGCGAAGAATCTCGTTTTTTTTTAGTTGTCTTTTCAACCGAAAACTGAAAACTGAAAACCGAGGTTTACCATGTCCTCCCCCGCCCATCTGGAAAAATTGCTGGTCTGCACCGACGAGTCCCCGGACAGTCAGGGGGCCGTCACCGCGGCCCTGGGTCTGGCCAAGGCCGCCGGCTGCAAGGTTTATCTCCTGCAAGTCCTCACCTTCGTCCCTCTCTATGAGTTGCAGGCCCCGGACCTGTTGCCGCCGCCCACGGTCAACCTGGAGATGCAGGCGGCCCAGGAAGCCGCGGTGCGGAGCCACCTGGAGGTCTGGCGGGCCCAGGCCGCCGAATTGGGGGTGGACCTGGAGCCCCGCCTCCGCACCACCACCTCCGCCTATGACGGCATCCTGGAAGAGGCCGCCGAGGTCAAGCCCGACTGGATCATCATGGGCCGCCACGGCCTCACCGGCTTGGCCCGGCTCCTGATGGGCAGCGTCACCGCCCGGGTCATCGGCCACAGCCCCGTCAACGTCCTGGTGGTCCCCAAGGGCGCGCCCCTGGAATTCAAGCGTCTCCTCGTGGCCAGCGACGACTCGCCCTTCAGCGCCGCCGCCTGGGAAGAGGCCCTGAGCATCACCCAGCGGATGGGCAGCCACCTGATCGGCCTCGCAGTGGCCGTCACCGACGGTGAGCTCGAAACCGCCAAGGCCGTGGTGCAAAAGATGGAAACCGAGGCCAAGATGCGGGGCGTGCCCCTGGAAACCGCCGTCCCCCAGGGTCAGCCCGACCAGGCCATTATCATGTTTGCCCAGGCCAAGAAGGTGAACCTCATCGTCCTGGGCAGCCACGGCCGTACCGGCCTGCGCAAACTCCTCATGGGCTCCACCGCCGAACGGGTCATCGGCCAGGCCTCCTGCCCGGTCCTGGTGGTGAAGAAGAAGTAAAAACGGTTTTCGGTGGAAAAATAGGGTGTCGTTCCCCGCGTCCTCATTGCCTGATAATGCCAAACCTCAGCTTGATTAGCAGGCTGATAATGGCAGATATTACCTATTGATCTGCATGCCGAAACGTTCTACCCCAGTCCCACTTGCCGTCCTGGCATGCCTCGTTCTTCTGCCGGCGCTGCTGAACGGTTGCGCCAGCCTCCCCCTGGATTACCCGCGTCCCGTCTCCAGTGCTTTGCTCCTGCCCGAACAGACTGACATGGGCAAAAGGATTCAACCCTATGTGGTCAAGCACCAGGGAAAATCGGGGTTCTACCTCCTGCCCAGCGGGCAGGACGCCTTCCTGGCCCGCGTCCTGGCCATTGACCAGGCTGAGCGGACCCTGGACCTGCAATACTACATCTTTAATGACGACCTGACCGGCAAGTTCCTGATGGACCGCCTGCTGGCCGCGGCGGCACGGGGGGTGAGAGTCCGTCTCCTGCTGGACGATTGGCCGCAGGGAAAAATGGATTGGGGGATGGCCATGGTCCAGGCAAACCCCAATATCGAGGTTAGAGTCTTCAATCCTTTCGGCGGCCTCCGGTCGGTTTTCTTGTCCCGGGCTTTCCAGGCGATCTTCGTGGCCAAAAGGCTCCGGGCCAGGATGCATAACAAGGTCTTCATCGCCGACAACTGCCTGGCCATCGTGGGCGGCCGGAACGTCGGCGACGAATACTTCGGAGCGCGTGCTGAACTCACCTTTGGCGACCTGGATATCATGGCCATCGGACCGATAACCAGGGAACTATCCGCCGGATTCGACGATTACTGGAACTGTCCGCTTTCCATCCCCATCCAGGCCCTGTTGAAGCGCCCGGCAACTGCGGCTGAGACAGAGGAGTTTCGCCGCTCCCTCGCCGAAAATCGCCAAGCCGTACAAAATTCGGAGTATGCCCAAAAGCTGCAGGACGCGAGTCTCACCAAGCGAGTGGAGGCCGGCCACATCCCTTATGTCTGGGCGGCAGGGGAGGTCTTGTATGACGATCCGTTAAAAGTCATCGAGGGAGATAACTCCAACCCCAAGCTCCTGATGGGACATAAGCTAAAATCTATTATCGATAAAGCCCAGAGAGAAGTGCTTATTATCACACCGTATTTCATCCCGGGAAAACGCGGCATGCAATGGTTTAAAGAACTGCGGGAGCGCGGCATCACCGTCAAAGTTCTCACCAACTCCCTGGCCTCCACTGACGTGCCCATCGCGGAAGGAGGTTACGACCATTACCGCAAGGCGCTTCTGGGGATAGGAGTGGAGCTTTATGAACTCAAACCTAATCCCAATCAATACCGGTTCTGGGCCCGAACCGGCCTCGGTAGCTCATCCAAGGGAGCTCTCCATGCCAAAACCGTCATCGTAGACAACAAGGTGGTCTTTGTGGGCTCTTTCAACCTCGACCCCCGTTCGGCCAGGCTAAACACCGAGGACGGCATCGTGGTCCGGAGCGCCAAACTTGGGGCCCAGGCGACCCGTCTGTTTGACGGCGGAATATCCCCGCAAGACGCTTATAGAGTAGAAATTATGGGAAAATCTCCGCTATCGGAAGAATGGCATGGACTCGTTTGGATTACCGAAGAAAACGGCCGGGAAGTGCACTATTATCAAGACCCCATGACCGGGTTCTGGTGCCGCCTCGAGGTCCGGATCCTTTACCTGCTCGCCCCGGAATCGACCTTGTGAAAACGCCCGAGCTCGCGGGTCAGCTACCCGCGGTTGGAAGCTGATTTGACCCTCGTCAACTTCGGCTTATTTTTACCTGCTTGATCCGCTCCGGCAATTCCCTCACCCGCCAAGCCGCGTCAATGGCCACGAGATTGGCCGTGCCTTCCGCCACCAGCTCCCGGCCCGTCTCGGGATAAAACTCGAACCGGAAGATCAGGGCCTTGGACCTGACCTCCTGGAGACGGGTCTCGATGCGCAGCAACTCCCCATACTGCGCCGGCCGCCGGAAGCGGCACCAGGCCTCGACAATGGGCAGGCCGAAACCCTCCCGGACGTTCTTGAAGGTCTCTTCGGGCTTCAGACCGCCGGCCCGCAAAAACTCCTCAATGGCCCGGTGGCAATAGCGAAAATAGCTGACGAAGTAAACGATGCCGTAAGGGTCGGTGTCCCCGAAGCGCACCCGCACCGTGGTGTGATGGACCTCGCCTTCCGGGCCCGGCTGCTGGCTGGCGGTCATGTCCGTCTCCTCTGGTCTTCATGAAAACCGGCGTTGATCCAAGCGCACAGTATCGGCCCCTAGGCAAAAAAGGGGTGAGCCGCTATGCTCACCCCGTATCCTACTTCACCTGGCTGGAGACTTAAAACGAAATAGTTGCCCCCGGGGGCAAATCCTACAGGGCTTCTTGCAAGTCGATGTCAAAGCCTTCAGGCCCGATGGCCAGGTTCAACCCTTTTTGCGTGCCCTTGAAGACGACGTGCACATCTTTGCTGTTTTTGAATTCCTGAGCTTCCTTACCTTTGAAGACCGCCGCACTGGCCTCCACCGCTACATAATGTCCCGCGAATTGGGCGAGCTGGAACAAATTATAGACCTCGCCCTTGGCGGTCACCGTGGAGATGCCCACTGTGCCGATCTGGAGGCCCTTTACCTTAAAGGTGTACTTTTTTCCTTTATAGGTAAGCACCCCTTTACCCCATTGTATGCCGACCCCGGCGCCCACATGTTTTAAGTGGATTCTAATAAATCCCATGGGGTAGGGTTTGGAATAGGCGGGCTCCTTCGCCCCTTGTGCCGTTGCCGGAGGCGCCATCTCACCTATCTTACCCGTTTCCGGGGCCGCCGCCGGGGCTTGCGCCGGTGCCGCCGGAGCAGGTGCTGCCGCTGGCGCCTGGGCCGGGGCCGCCGGGGCCTTCTCCTGGGCGCCGGCGTAAGCGCCGGCCAACAGGAACAGACCTGCCAGGATCATCATGAGAACAATCTTACTCCCTCGTACCATGCTTTATGCCCTCCTCCAAAGATTAACTTGGCCTGGATCGCGGGCCGGAAATTTCAATTAAAATGAACATAAAGCCGCTTTTCCTTAAGTCAATGGCCCGCCGGTTGGTCTGCCGGCCCAACGGGTTACAAACCTTCACCCCTGGCGCCGCCCACAACCCCTTTGCTTCGAGAATTTTTTCACAGATTCGGGTTGACAGAACCCCCGAAAGAAAATAATCTCACTAGTCTGAGGTATCCTCCCGCAAGCACCGTTTATTATCCTGCGAAATCATCCTAACCTCATAAAAATTGCGGGGGCATCGGGTCAGGTGGAAAAGGAGTCGGTCAATGAAGACAGTGGCAGAGAAGCTTAAGGAGTTGCGGGACAAAGAGGCGGCGGTTAAGGGCATGGGTGGTGCCAAAGCGGTGGAGAAGCAGCACGCCGGCGGCAAGCTCACCGCCCGGGAGCGCCTGGACCTCTTTTTCGACCCCGGGACCTTCCAGGAAACCGATATGTTCGTCACTCACCGCTCGGTCAACTTCGGCCTGGAAAAGGTCGAGATCCCAGCCGACGGTGTCATCACCGGCTTCGGAATGGTAAACGGCCGGCCCTGCTTCGCCTTCTCCCAGGACTTCACCGCCCGGGCGGGCTCCTTGGGCGAGATGCACGCCAAGAAGATCTGCAAGGTCATGGACCTGGCCCTGAAGGCCGGCGTGCCCCTAGTGGGTTTCAACGACTCCGGCGGGGCCCGCATCCAGGAAGGCGTGGACTCCTTGAGCGGCTACGGCCAGATCTTCTATCGGAACGCCATCGCCAGCGGCGTCATCCCCCAGATCTCGGCCATCATGGGCCCCACCGCCGGCGGTGCGGTCTACTCTCCCGCCATGACCGACTTCATCTTCATGGTGAAGAACACCTCCTACATGTTCATCACCGGCCCGGACGTCATCAAGAGCGTCACCGGCGAGCAGATCACCTTTGAGGACCTGGGCGGCGCCATGGCCCACAACGCCAAGAGCGGCGTGGCCCAGTTCGCCTGCGAGACCGACGCCGACTGCATCGAGCAGATCAAAAAGCTCCTGAGCTACCTCCCGGCCAACAACCTGGAGGACCCGCCGTTTCAGATCAGCGACGATCCCTCCCACCGGGAGGAGCCGGCCCTGGACGCCATCATCCCCGACAGCCCCAGCGCTTCCTACAACATGCACGACGTCATCCGCGCCATCGTGGACGACGGCGACTTCTTCGAGCCGCACCACTACTTTGCCCGGAACATCATCACCGCCCTGGCAAAGCTAGGCGGCCGGCCCGTGGGCATCATCGCCAACCAGCCCGCGGTCATGGCCGGCTGCCTGGACGTGGACGCGGCCGACAAGGCCTGCCGCTTCATCCGCTGCTGCGACGCCTTCAATATCCCGCTTTTGACCATCGCCGACGTGCCGGGGTATCTCCCCGGCAGCGATCAGGAGTGGCGGGGCATCATCCGCCACGGCGCCAAGCTCCTCTGGTGCTACTCCGAGGCCACGGTGCCCAAGCTCACCCTGGTGACCCGCAAGGACTACGGCGGCTCCTACCTCGCCATGTGCTCCCGGGACCTGGGAGCCGACCTGGTGCTGGCCTGGCCCACCGCCGAGATCGCGGTCATGGGGGCGAGCGGCGCGGCCAACGTCATCTTCCGGAAAGAGATCAAGGAAGCCGCCGACCCGGCGGCCAAGCGGGCCGAGATCATCAATCATTACGAGAACCTGCTCTACAACCCCTACATCGCCGCCTCGCGGGGCTTCGTGGACCAGGTGATCGCCCCCCGGGAGACCCGGCCCAAGCTGATCGCGGCGCTGCAGGTCTTGGCCAGCAAGCGGGAGACCCTGCCGGCCAAGAAGCACGGGAATATTCCGGTGTAGGGGCCAGGTGTAGGGGCGGTTCTCGAACCGCCCGGATCACCCATCCCGGCCCTGCAGGGGAAGAGAGACCCGGCCTCCTTTTACAGCAGGCGGGATATCGAGCGGGGTCTTAAAGTCCCCCTTTGTAAAAGGGGGATTTAGGGGGATTTAAAGGTTTTGGCTGCAAACTGATAGCTGCAAGCTGACCGCTGACAGCTGTCAAAGAGGAGAGGACAAGTGCCCATCAACCCCAAAATCATCGCCGCCATCAGCGGCGGTATCGCTGCCTACCTCGCCGACGAGGAAGCCGCCTGCCAGGCGGCGGCCCTGGCGCCCCCGGCGGCCGCGGCGCCCGGACCTATGCTCAACCTCTGGGCTCTGGCCGGTCGCCAGCAGGCCATGCAGCTGCGGCTCTTGATGCAACGGCGGAGCCTGAGATAGTGAGCGGTAAGCAGTGAGCAGTAAGCAGTAAAGGCAAGGCCCTTGATCTTTTCTGCTCACCGCTCACTGCTCACTGCTCACTAAAAGCGATATTAAAAGCCATATCCCCCGATAAATCGTTAAAGTTATTAAAAGGAGCACATAATGGCTGGAAAAAACCCCATCAAGTTCACGGACACCACCTTTCGGGACGGCCACCAGTCGCTGCTGGCCACCCGGATGCGCACCGAAGACATCGTGCCCTTCATGGAACGTATGGACCAGATGGGCTACTGGGCCATCGAGGTCTGGGGCGGCGCCACCTTCGACACCACCCACCGCTTCCTGGGCGACGACCCCTGGGAGCGCATCCGCACCATCAAGGGGATCCTGAAGAAGACCCCCACCATGATGCTGCTGCGCGGCCAGAACCTGGTGGGCTACCGCAACTACGCCGACGACCTGACCTACCGTTTCGTGCGCTACACCGCCGAGGCCGGCGTGGACATCTTCCGGGTCTTCGACGCGCTTAACGACATGCGCAACTGGGAGGTCTCGGTCAAGGCCCTGATGGACGCCAAGAAGGCCGGGCTCATGGCCCACTTCCAGGCCGCGGTCTGCTTTTCCCTGACGCAGAGGCGCCTGGGCGGCCCCATCTTCAATCTCGACTACTACGTCGACTTCGCCAGGAAGTCCGAAGAGATGGGGGCCGACTCCTTCGTCCTCAAGGACATGGCCGGCATGGTCTCGCCCAACGACGCCTACGAGATCATCAAGGCGGTCAAGGAGACCATCAAGATCCCGGTGGAGTTCCACACCCACTACACCTCCGGCTCCGGCTCCATGAGCTATCTGAAGGCCATCGAGGCGGGCGTGGACATCTTGGACACCTGTCTCTCCCCCTTCGCCCTCAGGACCTCCCAGCCGGCCATCGAGCCCCTCATCGTGGCGGTGGAGCAGACCGAGCGCCAGACCGACATGGACCTGGCCAAGTTGATCGAGATCGGCCAGGACCTGGAGAAGGTGGCGGTGAAGTACCGCGACCTCCTGGACACCTCCAAGATGGCCCAGATCGACACCGGCGTGCTGCTGCACCAGATCCCCGGCGGCATGTACTCCAACCTGGTGAACCAGCTTAGGGAGGCCAACGCCCTGGACCGCATCCTCGAGGTGATGGCCGAACTGCCCCAGACCCGCAAAGACCTGGGCTACCCGCCGCTGGTGACCCCCACCTCCCAGATCGTCGGCATCCAGGCGGTGATGAACGTCCTCTTCGGCCGTTACAAGATGGTCCCCGCCGAAGTCAAGGGCCTGGCCTACGGCCTCTACGGCAAGACCCCGGCGCCCATGGACAAAAAGGTCCAGAAGCTCATCCTCAAGGGCTACGAGCGGGGCGAAGAGCCCACCACCAAGCGGCCCGGCGAGATCCTGGAACCCGAATGGGACAAGGCGGTGGCCGAGACCAAGGGCCTGGCCAAAAACGACGGCGACGTCCTGATCTACGCCCTCTATCCCACGACCGGCAGCCGCTTCCTCAAGTGGAAGTACGGCCTGGAGCCCGTGCCCGACGAGGTCAAGCCCAAGACCCTGGAGCAGATCAAGCTGGAGGACACGGTCTACACCACCATCAAGGGCAAGAAACTCTTCGCTAAGGTGAAGGAGTATCTCGACAGCCTGGAAAAAACCGCCCCGGCCAGGGGCGCCGGCCTCCGGACCTTCAACGTCTTCGTGGACGGCGCCTACTATGCAGTCGAGGTGGAGTGCACCTCCGGGGCCCCGGTAATCACCGCCGTGGCGCCCGTGGCTGGTGGCGCAGGCGTCTCGCCTGCGGTGGCGGCCCCTAAGCCTGCAGCGGCTCCGGCCCCGGCCGCCGCGCCCCGGCCCAGTGGCGCAGGCGTCTCGCCTGCGGGAGCGCCCGCCGCGGCACTGGCCGCCGGCGAAGTGCCGCTGCGCGCCCCCATGCCCGGCATGATCATCAGCTACGGCGTCAAGGTGGGCGATAAAGTCAACACCGGCGACCTGGTCTGCGTCCTCGAGGCCATGAAGATGCAAAACAGCCTCCCCGCCCCCGCCGCCGGCACCATCAAGGCCATCAACTTCGAACCCGGCGCCAGCGTCGCCAAAGACGCCGTCATCCTGGTCATCAGCAAGTAACGACTCGACTCAAAAGAATATCTGGTGTCTCGTAGGGGCGGTTCTCGGAACCGCCCCTATTTCTTGGTAGCCGCAGGCTTTAGCCTGCGCCCCGCCCGATTACTTAAAAGATTTCCCTCTCCATATTTATTTTATCTTCCGAACCGCAATGCCTTAACTTTTCCCTCCACCCCAGGTCTAAAAAATCAGAGTAAGAATGCAGACCTTTAGGGGAGGACCAGGTTATGAATACATGGAAGCGACTTTTGAGAAAGGTGAAGGCTCCACAGCTTCTGGTGGGGCTGTTGCTGACCCTGAGTTTTCTGACGGGATGCTCTTCCCAAACCCCCAATCAGAACCCTTATCTGCTCACCGGTGCGGGTTTGGGCGCCGCCTTGGGCGCCGCCCTGGGGATCGCCTCCAGCCCTAACAACCCCTGGAAGGGCGCGGCTGTCGGTGGTCTGTTGGGTACGGCCGTGGGTGGCGTGGGCGGCGAGATGTATGGGCGCTCGGTCAATCCGCCCCCTTACTATCAACCGCCGCAGCCTAACTATGGCCCGCCTCCGGCCGCCTATGGCCCGCCGCCACAACCGCAGCCGCAGGCGGATTATAGCTATGCGCCGCCGCCCCCCAACTATAACTGATTGGCGACCTTCCGGGAGAGCAACATGGTTTACCTCTGGCATAGTCTGATCGTAGCCCTGATGGCGTTGAGCCTGCTCATGGGCTGCGCCTCCAGCCCTTACGTGGGTACCGGTGCAGTCGTGGGTGGTGGCCTCGGGGCCCTCACCGGCGCCGCCATCGGCCACAAGAATCCCTGGGCCGGCGCCCTGGTCGGCGGTTTGGTGGGGACCGGCGTGGGAGCCGCCGGCGGCTACGTCCTGCAATCGCGGCAGGCCAACCAGCCGCCGCCACAGGGCTCTTACTACCAACAGCCGCCGCCGGGCTACGGGCCGCCGCGGGGCTATGCCCCGCCGCCTCCCGGCTACGGCTCTCGGCCTCAGGGGCCGGGCCCAACTTATGGCGGTTCTTACGGCGGTTACAACACCCCCAACCCGGTGACGCCGGGGGCGCCCCAGTATAGTGAGGCCCCGCCGTCCCAATACAACCAGGCGCCGCCCCGATACCAGAACCAGGCGCAACAGCCCTCCAGCGTGCATACGCCCATTACCCCGGCGCCATACCAGACTTATGAATAACGGCTGCCCAGCATCCGGCAATCGCAAACGGAACCTGCCCCTTCCCTGCAAGCGGAAGGGGCAGGCTCGGGATGAACGGATCAGGGCCCGGCGGCCTGCACCCTGGCTGATCCGGCTTTACCTGCCCCGCCCGCTTGGAAAAATTAGTTAGCCCTGCCGGCCCCGCCGTGGTATGATCCCGTCCAGTTATCAGCCTTAACTCCATCTCTCGCAAAAACTCGGCAAAAACTCGGAAAAAACTTTGGCCGATCCGTTCCCGTTCCGGGATATCCCCCTATCCGCAGTGGACCTGGAAGACCATGCCTTCGTGGTCCCCGGTGGCGATCTGACCAGGCTGTTGGCCGCAATCAAGGAGGTGGGCCTCTTAAATCCGCCCTGGCTGCGGGCCCGGCCCGAGGCGCGCTGGCAGGTGGTGACGGGCCTCAAACGTCTCCGGGCTGCGGCTGAGCTGGGCTGGCAGAGCCTGCCGGCCCGGCTCCTTCCCTCTGCCACCCCCGAGTCCCACTGCCTGCTGGTGGCCCTGTACGACAACGCCTTTTCCCGGGGCTTTCACCTCTGGGAGCAGGCCATCCTGACCCGGCGGCTCCTGGAGTATTGGGACCGGGCCACGGTGGCGGCCAAATTCTTGCCCTACCTGGGGCTGCCGCCTTCTGCCGCCCATCTGGAGCGGCTTCTCAAGGTGAGCACCCTGGAGCCCTCCTTTCAGGGGGTTTGCGCCCGGGGCCGCCTGGTCCTCACCACTGCCGCTGCCCTGGCCCAATGGCCCGCGCCGGACCGGGCTGCGGCCTTACCTTACCTGGCCGATCTGCCCTTCAGCCAGAGCAAGCAGGAGCAGTTTCTGGAGGATGTCGAAATCCTGGCCCGCCGGGAGGGCGTCTCACCCGGAGAAATTTTGGGCCGCCAGCCGCTCACCCAACTGCTCCATGACCCCAATCTCAATCCCACGGCGCGGGCCGAGGCGGTGCGCCTGCGCCTCCGACGCTGGGTCAACCCCCGGCTGAGCGCCGCCCTGACCGCTTGGAAGGCCGCCCTGGGCCGCCTGGGCCTGAAGGGTCATCCCCGGATTCACCTGCAACCGCCCCCTGCCTTCGAAGGCCCCGATTTCCACCTGGAAATCAAATTTGCGGACGCTCGAGAGTTAAAAAATCTCCTGGAAGAAATCGTCCGCCTCACGGCACAGGAAGACTTTGCCCACCTGACTCGCCTGTAACTCTAAGCTTTCTGTATCATATTTAATGATTGCCAAAAGTCTGGGTCATGTTGTACCTGGGAGTATGACCAAGTCTAAAAACTAATGAACTGATTTCTCTCCGATCCCTTAACCCCGGCCTTGCAACCCCCCCAGCCGTAATTATCTTAAATGGAAAACCTTGGCCGTCCGGCGCCAACCACCGGAGGCGGGGGAATTAATTTCAAGGAATCCCAGCATGACCGCACCCCGCCCCAACCACTTGCTCGAGGCCGCCAGCCCCTATCTGCAGCAGCATGCCTACAACCCGGTGGATTGGTACCCCTGGGGGCCTGAGGCCCTGGACGAAGGCCCGCCGGGAAGACCGGCCCATCTTCCTGAGCATCGGTTACTCCACCTGCCACTGGTGCCACGTCATGGCCCACGAATGCTTCGAAGACGAGGCCATCGCCGCGGTCTTGAATGAACACTTCGTCTCCATCAAGGTGGACCGGGAGGAGCGCCCGGACCTGGACGAAACTTACATGAACGTGGTTACCGCCCTCACCGGCCGGGGCGGCTGGCCTCTGAGCGTCTTCCTCACCCCGGATTTGAAGCCCTTTTACGGCGGCACCTATTTCCCCCCGGAGGACCGCGGCGGCCTGCCCGGCTTTTCCCGCCTGCTCCTGGCCCTCGACCAGGCCTACCGGAAAAACCAGGAGCAGATAGAAGAATTGGCCCGCCGCGTCATCGGCCACCTGCAGGCCCTGGGGGAGGATCCCGGGGAACGGGGTGACCCCTCCCGGGAGATTTTAGATCAGGCGGTCCGGCAGGTCCTTCAGGAGCACGACCCGGTCCACGGCGGTCTGGGCGGCGCCCCCAAGTTTCCCCGCTCCCTGGAATTCGGCTTCATGCTGCACTATTATCGCCTCTCCCGGGACGCTGAGGTCCTGGACAAGCTGGGCTTCACCCTGGAGAAGATGGCCCGGGGCGGCATCTACGACCAGTTGGGCGGCGGCTTCCACCGCTACGCCGTGGATAGCGCCTGGGTGGTGCCCCATTTTGAGAAGATGCTCTATGACAATGCTTTACTTACCCCCCTCTACCTGGCTTATTACCAGCTTACCGGCAGCCTCCTGAGCCGCAGGGTCGCCATCGAGACCCTGGACTTCGTCCTGCAGGACTTGCAGGCCCCGGGCGGCGGCTTCTATGCCGCCTGGGATGCCGACAGTGAAGGGGTGGAGGGCAAATATTACGTCTGGAGTCTCAAAGAATTAAACGAGGTCGTGGGGTCGGATCAGGCCCCCCTGGTGGCCGTGGCGCTGGGAGTGACTGAAGCCGGGAATTTCGAAGGAACCAATGTCTTGACCAGGCCCCTATCCCTGGAACAACTGGCGGCCAAATTCGGTCTCAGCCGCCTCGAAGCGGATCAGACCCTGGCTGCGGCCCTGGAGGCCCTGCGCCGGGTCCGGGCGATCCGGGTGCCCCCGCACCGGGATGACAAGATCGTGGTTTCCTGGAACGGTTTGATGGTAGCGGCCCTGGCCCAAGGCTTCCAGGTCCTGGGGGACCGGCGCTATTACGAGGCGGCGGCCCGGGCGGCTCGCTTTATCCTGGCGGAGCTGTTCCGGGAAGACCGTCTTTACCGAAGCTGGTACGAGGGCCGGCTCAGCGTCCCCGGCTTTTGCGATGACTACGCTCACCTGGCCCACGGGCTGCTGGAGCTTTACGAAGCCGACTTCGACCCGGCCTGGCTGGCGGCGGCCCGGCGGCTGGTAGACCAGCTGGATGACCTGTTTTTCGACCCGGCCTCGGAGGTCTATTTCTATGTGGCCCGGGACCAGGAGGCCCCCCTGGTGCGTGCCAAGAGCGTCTTTGACCAGACCCTGCCCTCCGGCAGTTCCATGGCTGCCCGGGTCGGTCTGAAACTGCACCGCATCACCGAAGAGAACCGCTGCCAGGCGCGGGCCCTGGGAATACTTCAGGCCCTTCAGGCCCAGGCCCGGCAGAATCCCTGGGGCTTCGCCCACCTGCTCACCGTGCAGGCCCTGCATCTTACCCCGCCGTTGGACCTGACCCTGGTGGGCGACCCCGGCGACCCTCGCACCCAGGCCCTGCTCCAGACAGTTTACCGCTATTTTCTCCCGGAGCGCCGCCTGCTCCTGAAAAATCCGGCGGCTCCCGCCGCCCTGGAGGCCCTGGCGCCTGCGGCTCGCGCCTGCAGCTCCCCGGACGGCGCCCCGGTGGCCTACCTTTGCCACCATTTCACCTGCCTGCCGGGCCTCCAGGACCCCAAAGAGCTGGCCGCGGAGCTGGAGAAGGTCGGCGGCAGGGCAGGGGAGGCGGCCATTCCATGATGGTTTGAAATTCAGGGGACCCTGCAAGCAGGCCTACTCGGGTCAAGTGTCCATTTATTCTGTCCCAACCCCAACTTGGCGATGGCCCCCAATACCCTGTTGATCACACCTTTTCCAGGTATCTAATCCCTTCGAGGCCCTTAAAATGGGCATCTTGGGTCCAGATGACCGCAAAGTAAGTGCGGGCCGACGCCAAAATAACGCTGTCAGCCAGAGGCAGCTTGAGATCGCGGCTGATTCTGGCGGCGTGCAGGGCCAGGCTGGCGCCCAAAGGTACTACTAATCCCTGGTGCATGGCCGCGGCCGCCTGGAGCGCGGCATCTTCCCCCCTTTGCTGCAAAACCCGTTTGAATACTTCCAGCAGACAGATGGTGGGAACCAGGAGAGCCCCCGGGTCTTCCAGGGCCGCGGCATAAAAATCGGCCTGGGGGCTGTCGGCAAAGTACTCCAACCAGCCACAGGAATCCACCAAGTTCATACCCGATCCTCTTCGCGCCGCACCTCCGGATCAATCCCCTTGATAAAGCCCCGCAGAGATTTAGGCTCTCTTATGGGAATGAGTTCGATACGATTTTCGTACTGGAGGACTTGAACCATGGTGCCGGGCTGAATATCCATGGACTCCCTGACTTCGCGAGGGATCACGACCTGGAATTTTGATGAGACGGTAACTGTCTTCATGCGTGTCTCCATCGATAAGGCTTTTGTTTTACACTACCACAATCGATACTCCGAGGCAAGATTTGGCAGAATTCAAGGGATTTCCCCGCCGGGCTGCCTCTTTAGAATCCAGCGGAACTGGATAGGTCTCCGGCAGGGCAAGGCAGGGGAGGTCGCGGTTCCTAACGCCATTAAAACTGAGGGCGCCTGCTCTTAATCACCTGCTCCGCCGCGACTACCAAGGTGGCGGCCCCCGAAGGCGCCGGCGAGCAGGAGTAGAACCCCGATTACCAGAAACCGCCTTTGCCGGGATTTCATCACGCCGTCCTCCCTCCTGGTCAGGCTTGCTGTATCGGGTATTCGGTAATTTCAAGCTGCGCCGGCGGCGCCTTGGTCTTGACGCTCCGGAATCCCAGGTTTTGATAGGGTTGGGCTGGGTCCCAGGGCACCGGGGCGCGTTTGGGCTGGGAACCCGCCACCGGCAGGGGATACATCAAGCCGTGGGCCGCATGATGAGCAATCTGGCCGGTCATATAGTGGTGTTCCTGGTGGATGTGGCCGTAGAACACGGTCACGTTCCGATAAGGCATCAGCAGGTCGATGGCCTGGGCCCCGTCCCGGGTGGCCCACTCCCATGGCGGATAGAGGTCGAACAGCGGCCGGTGGGTCAGGACCACGATCCGGGCCTTCTCCTTATCCAAATTCTTCAGATTATCCTCCAGCCATTTGAGCTGTTGTTCCCCGAGACTGCCGCCGGGGTCCGAGACGTTGTCCAGGACGATGAAGTCCACCCCTTTCTGGTTAAAGGTATAGTGGGTCTTGCCGAAGACCTCCATAAAGGCCTTGCCGCTGTCCAGGGAAGCGTCGTGTTCCCCCGGCAGGAATTTGACATTTTGCACCTTCAGGTCTTTGACGATATGCTTGACCTCGGCCAGCCGCTTGCGGCGCACCTTGCCGTCATCCGTGGTGTGGGTCAGATCCCCCGTGAAGACGATGAAATCTGGATGAATTGGCAGGCCGTTCACCAGGCCCACGGCCTTTTTCAGAGTGCCGGCGAAATCGGGATTGACCTTCGGGTCGTTGAAGCCCCAGTGGGTATCGGACATCTGCACGAAAAAGAAATCGCCCGCCGCCGGTTTGTTGGCGGGTTTCAGGGCGCCGGCGGTCTTTTCGGCGGCCGCGGCCAGGTTATCCAGTCCGGAGACGAACACCAGGCTGATCCCCGCCAGCTTCAAAAAATCGCGTCTATCCATGGCCGGCTCCTTTTTTTCGTGGGGCGGCCGCCCCACGCCAGGCCCTATGGATTCTGAAGGGCGGCCCCTGGTCGCCTTGATTCTCTATGCCGACCGCAACCATGCCAGCCCCAGCGCCAGGACCAGTGCCATGGCGATCACCCACGCCGCCACCAGGTTCAATTGCTTAAATTCCATTGCAACCCTCTGAGCAAATTGTCGGAGCGGACCTGCGTGTCCACCCCACTCCGAGTGCGTCTCTACAATGAAAAATATTCAAAATGGATACGCTCTTCGGCCACCCCTAAATCCAGCAAGGTCTGTACCAGCCCCCGGAGCATAAGCGGCGGGCAACAAAGAAAAAAGGTGCCGGTCGTCAGACGTTCCCCCACCAGCCGCGCTAGCTTTTCCCGGTCCAGGTGCCCCGTTTCGCCCTGCCAGTCCTCCGCGGGTTTACTCAAGACATGCGCCACCCGCAGCTCGGGCCTAGTCCCTACCTCCATCCGGGCCAATTCCTCCCTGAAGACGATGTCGCTTTCGGTGCGGTTGGCGTAGAGCAGCAAGACGCGCTGGTCCGCCCGGGTATCCTGCAGATGGCGCAGGTTGCTCATCAACGGCGTGATGCCGATGCCCCCGGCGATGAAGACCAGGTCGCGGGCCTCGGGATAAAAGACATAAGAGAAGCGCCCGAACGGCGCCTGGATGGCCGCCGTATCTCCGGGTCTGGTCCGGCCGATGCCGGCGGTGAAATCACCCGACTCCTTGATGGTCGAGGCATGGAAGCCGGTTTCGCTGGGACTGGAGGCTATGGTGAAATGGTGTTCCTCCACCGGCAAGCCTTCGCCCCGGAACAGGGTGACGAACTGGAACTGCCCCGGCAGAAAATCGAAGCGCCGCTCGCCCGGCGGCGGGGCGAATTTAATGGTCCACACCCGGGGCGCTTCCTGTTTGACTTCCAGGACCCGGTAGAGATGATCCCGAAGCTGCAGCGGCCGGATCAGGCGGTGATAAATAAACAGGCAAACGGCCGCGGCCAGGTAGGTCAACCACAATACCTGCATGGGCCGCACCTTGAAGTCTTCGCTGGCGTACCAGCTATGCGTGAAGGCCAGGACCAGCACCAGGGGCCCCAGGATATCGTGCCACCCGCGCCACTTTTCGAACCTGACCCCCAGCCGGACCCGCCAGAGGCTGAGGCCCACATTGAGGAGCAGCAGCACCAGTGCCGTCTTGGCCACCAGGATGTACCATTCCACCTTGAGGCTGTAGATCAGGTGCCAGCCGCCGCCGCCCAGGGCCATCAACGGCGGATGCAGCAGCAGCAGGATAGCCACGAAGGTCCCCATGCGGCGATGGAATGGGAAGGTCAGATTGAGGCCGAAGGGTCTTTCCACCCATTTGAGCCGGGAGGCCAGCACGACCTGCAGGACGATGATGGCAAAGGCCAGTTGAGCGAAGCCGCGGCCGAGATTATAAAAAAAGACGTCCTCGGTCTTGAGGTGATAGATCGTCACGGTCAGGAAAGGCAACAGGAGGACCATCAGGTAAAGCAGGATGCGTAAGGGTGCGGGCCTCATAAATCTCCCTTCCCGATAATCCGGTTACGGTGATCGCCGCAAGCAGGGCACAGCTGGCGTGTCCCTCAAGCTCCTTGTCACCTAGACAGTGGCAAAGACTTACGGCTGGAATTATTTAGCCGCCCCCCTGGCTATTCTGCCACATTTGCCAGAATTGCGGGTCCTCTGACGGGTAATCGCTGGGGCCGTAGTAATCTGGGTAATAAGAAGACCTATAGGCAGGGTAGGAGGTCGGCCGGTAAGTCTGAACCTCGCCGCCCCCGGCGCAGGCCGCCGCCAGCAACAGGCTGCTCAGGAGAATCCACCGCATCGCTTGGTTGAAAGTCGCTGTCTTCATCTTCGTGACTACTCCAAAAGATTAGAGCCGCGCCGTGGGCAAGCTCAACTTGGCCATTTTACAGGAATTATTTAATACGAAAGTAAGTTCTGGGCCGCAGGATGTCAAGCCTGGGGCTCACCAAATTTTCCGGGCCGGTGGCTAGCCAGACGGAGCCCAGCGCAATTTCAGACTTGACCAGGAGGATTACCGGCCTGCTACCGCCGCGGCCTGGAATCTATTGTCCTCTGTTAGGTTCTGTCCTATAATCGGGCATCTGCAGGAGGGTTTTGACATGGAACTGGAAGGTGGTTTGGAGGTGGTACGGGTCCTGACGGAGCAGGTCATCAGCGCCCTGGCCCCCGGGAATTTGGCCGACTTCAACGATGATTTCGCTGACTTCAGCCTTGGCGCCGGGGCGCTCCAGGTTGCGGAAAGGCCCGCCCCGCCTCGACTCCCCGGTTCGGGCCTGGACACCACCCTGGTGGCCGGCATGTTCTTCGAAGTCCTGAAGGATGCTTCCCGGCTGCCCGCCGGTCCCCGGGAGCGGGTCTCCTTTGTCCGCAAGAAGGTCAAGGATTACCTGGTCACCAGGTTGGCCGGCCAGATCACCCTGTCCCAGTTCTATCGCCTCCTGAACCTCATCGAAGAAAAAGTGGAGTATTATTTCGAACACCGGACCGCTGACTGGCTCGGCGCCCCCCGGCGCCGGGAAGCCCCCGGCCTGCCGCAGCCTGGCGCCATCGAGGGCGAGGCCCTGCGCCAGGCCCTGGCCCGTCTGGCCCTGCCCCTGAAGGGCAATCGCAAACTCAGCCCCGAGACCCTGTGGGATTTTTTCAGCCGTAACGGCGGCGCCTGGTTCCGGCTGCTGGACTTCGAGGTGCATTTCCAGGTCAATAAAAAGACCGCCTGGACCTACCTGAACCTGCTGCTCACCGCCGGCCTCCTCGAGCACAACGGCGAAAAGGCCAATAAAGCGCGCTACATCCTGGCGCCGCCCTTTGTGGCTAATCCCCGCCATTCCCTGGCTTAAGCCCCTTTAACCCGGTCCCCCTGAATATCGGTCCGGGATCAGAGCTGCAGGGGCCGAGGGCTAAAAGCTCCAGGCCCCAAAATTATTAGTGCAGTATTTGCCGCAGGAAGCGGCCGGTGTGGGATTCGGAGTGACGGGCCAGGTCCTCGGGGGTGCCGGTGGCCACCAGGTAACCGCCGGCGTCGCCGCCTTCCGGGCCCAGGTCGATGAGGCAATCCGCGGTCTTGATGACCTCGAGATTGTGCTCGATGACGATGACGGTGTTGCCGTCCTCCACCAGGCGGTTGAGAACCTGGAGGAGCTTCTCGATGTCGGCCAGGTGGAGGCCGGTGGTGGGCTCGTCCAGGATGTAGAGGGTGCGGCCGGTGGCCCGTTTGCTCAGTTCCCGGGAGAGCTTGAGGCGCTGGGCCTCGCCGCCGGAGAGGGTGGTGGCCGACTGGCCCAACTGGACGTAACCCAGGCCCACGTCGGCCAGGGTCTGCAATTTATCCCGCAGGGCCGGCACTGGCCCGAAGAACTCCAGGGCCTGGTCCACCGTCAGGTCCAGGACTTCGGAGATGGTCTTGCCTTTGTAGCGGATCTCCAGGCTGCTCTGGTTATAGCGCAGCCCCTTGCAGACCTCGCAGCGCACGTAGACGTCCGGCAGAAAGTGCATTTCAATCTTGTTGATGCCCTCACCCCGACAGGCCTCGCAGCGGCCGCCCTTGACGTTGAAGCTGAAGCGGCCGGGCCGGTAGCCCCGCAGCCGCGACTCCGGGCACCTGGGCGAAGAGCTCCCGGACGATGGTGAAGAGCCCCGAGTAGGTGGCCGGATTGGACCGGGGAGTGCGGCCGATGGGGCTCTGGTCGATGTTAATGACCTTGTCCAGATGTTCGATGCCCTGTAAGTCGGTATAGGGTGCGGCGGCGATTTTGGCCCCGAAGAGCTTCTGGCGCAGGGCCTGGTAGAGGGTGTCCATGATCAGGGTGGACTTGCCGGAGCCGGAGACCCCGGTGATGCAGAGGAAGACCCCCAGGGGGATATCCAGGTCCAGGTTTTTGAGATTGTGGCCGGCGGCGCCCCTAAGGCTCAGGAAATTCTGGGGCAGGCGCCGGCCGCGGGGCTGATGGATCTGGCGTTGGCCCGAAAGAAAGAGGCCGGTCAGGGAACGGCTGTTTTTCAGGAGTTGCTCCGGGGTGCCCTCAAAGACCACCAGACCCCCTTCCCGACCGGCGCCCGGCCCCATGTCCACCACGTAGTCGGCCTGGAGGATGGTCTCGGGGTCGTGTTCCACCACCACCACGGTATTGCCCAGGTCCCGGAGGGCCTTCAGGGTCTTGAGGAGCTTCTGGGTATCCCGGGGGTGCAGGCCAATGCTGGGCTCATCCAGGATGTAGAGGACGCCGCTGAGCTTGGAGCCGATCTGGGTGGCCAGGCGGATGCGCTGGGCCTCGCCGCCGGCCAGGGTGCCGGTGGCCCGGTCCAGGGTAAGATAGTCCAGACCCACTTCCTCCAGGAAGCCGAGGCGTTCGGTGATCTCCTTGAGAATGCGCCGGGCGATCTCGGCCTGGCGGGGAGACAGGTCGAGACTGACGAACCAGCGCAGGGCCCGGGCCACGGTGAAACCGGTGACTTCGCTGAGGTTGGCGCCGTCCAAGCGCACCGCCAGGGCCTCCCGGCGCAGGCGGGCCCCGCCGCAGTCCGGGCAGGGGCGTACTCCCATGTACTGCTCGATCTCCTCCCGCACCAGCGGGGAGTCGGTCTCCTTGTAGCGCTCCTGGAGGATGGGGATGATCCCGGGAAAGGGCCGGGGCTCGTAGAAGCGGCGGCTGCCCTGCTCCTGGAAAAAGCTGATGGGAGTCCCTTTGGAGCCGTAGAGAATGGCCTCCTGGGTCTCCTGGGGCAGGTCCTTGAAGGGCGTGTGGATGGAGAAATGGTAGTGCTGCTCCAGGGCCTCCAACACCTGCTGGTGCCGCAGGGAATGGCGCGTGGCCCAGGGCCGCACCGCGCCCTCCCGGAGGCTCAGATCGGGGTTGGGGATCACCAGGTCGGGGTCGATGATCAGGCGGGTGCCCAGACCGCAGCAGGCCGGGCAGGCCCCCTGGGGACTGTTGAAGGAGAAGAGCCGGGGGGTGAGCTCCGGCAGCGAGACGCCGCAGTGGTCGCAGGCGAAGCGCTCGGAAAAGAGCAGTTCCTCGCCGCCCTGCACCACGACGCGCACCAGGCCGTCGGCCAGCTTCAGGGCCAGTTCCAGAGAGTCGGTGAGACGGGCCCCCAGGTCGGCCTTGATCACCAGCCGGTCCACCACGGCCTCGATGGTGTTGCGGCGATTCTTGTCCAAAGGCGGCAACTCCTCCAGTTCCAGAACCTCGCCGTTGATCCGCACCCGGCTGTAGCCCTCGTGGCGCAGACGCTCCAGGAGCTTCTGGTGCTCGCCCTTGCGGTTCACCACCACCGGAGCCAGGAGGGTGATGCGGCTGCCTTCCGGCAGGCCCATGATCTGGTCGACCATCTGGGGGACGCTCAAGGAGGAGATGGGCCGGCCGCAGCGATAACAGTAGGGCGTGCCCACCCGGGCAAACAGGACCCGGAGGTAGTCGTAGATTTCAGTGGAGGTGGCCACGGTGGAGCGGGGGTTGCGGGAGGCGCTGCGCTGCTCGATGGCGATGGCGGGCGAGAGGCCCTCGATGTACTCCACGTCCGGCTTGTCCATGAGTTCCAGGAATTGCCGGGCGTAAGCCGAGAGGGATTCGACGTAGCGCCGCTGGCCCTCGGCGTACAGGATGTCGAAGGCCAGGGTGGACTTACCGGAGCCGCTGACGCCGGTGATGACGATAAAGCGGTTCCGGGGCAGCTCCACGTCGATGTTCTGGAGATTGTGTTCCCGGGCGCCCCGGATAACGATCTTGCTGGTGGGCATATGGTTGCTTCAGACCGCAGACGGAGGCTCAAACGGCAAGCGCGGCAGCCGCGGCCGGCTCGGGCTCGGTGGCCGGCTGCTCCTTGGGTTTGGGCTTGCGGCCCCGTTTCTTCTTGATCTCGCAGGGAACAAACTTGATCCCCTGGGCCCGACCGGCCCCGCCGGCCCACAGGAGGGGGCCGTTGCCCAACTGGCGGACAATCTCGGCCAGGGTGCAATCCAGGTATTTGGCCGGAATCACTGTGACTTCCAATTTCAGCCCGTTTTTAGGGCGTTCTTTTCCTCGAGGCATGTAACATTCCTTGATTATCTAATAGACGCCGGAAGGGGCTTACGAGTAAGAGGCCAACGGAGCAGCGGCGATCTTTCCTAACTTGATCTCTCCCCAATGTTTAAATGTAACTCGCCGGGAGGCCTTTTGCCACAATTTTTATATTTTTTCCTGGCGGAGGAGGCCTTAGGGGCCGGACTGGAAGGTCAGCTTGCGGGGCAGGCAGAGGACGCCTTGGCGGCTGCGGGGAGCGCGGCGCAGATAGGGTTCACCGGCCTTATTGGTGATGGAAAAATTAAACCAAATCAATCAGCAAAACTTATTATCCCGGCGCGGTCTAAATTGTAATTAGATAACCATATAGAACATTAATTTTTTTGATTCAAACTGCGCAGATTTAGCAGATATCTGTTTTTTGGTGGAGAGATCAAGGTCATTCCATGACTCTTGGAATGCTTTGACCTAAAATGGCGGGGAGGAGATCCCGGCCATTGTGGGTAAAAATTTGAAGATTCAGGGTGAAACTCTATGCAACGAGTACCACTTCCCTTCCCAAAGTCAATGAAAATATTCTTGACAATACATTGCGAGGTGTTCTAATGTTGAATCAGAAGGGGGCTTTTGGGGATAAGCCCAAAAAAGCTTCAACCAAATGATTAAGGGGGGAACATTGTGAAAAAAATTTATGCGTTAGGTTTGGTCTTGTTGATGGCCGCCGTGATGTCCCTGCCGGCCAGGGCGGCCATGTGGGTGGGAGCCGAAATCGGGAGTAATTTTCCTTTAGATTCAATTTATTCGGTTAATGGGCACTATAAATCTACTACCTCTTTTTACCCCGCAACAGTGATAGGTGGGGTGACGGTAGGATATGATTTTATCAATTCCGGCTTTCTTGCTCATAACTGGCCTGAGTGGATGAAATATTTCAGTGTTGCCACGGATTTTACCTATAACCGTCTTAATGTCGCCTCAGAGACTGAAGGGTTGGGACAGTTTATCGCCTCCGGAGGTAAAGTAGACGGCTATGAGGCGGTCTGGACTTTTCTGTTCATGGCTCATTATGGCTTCTTCCCGGATGCCGACGTGCCAACAGGTCGGGTACAGCCTTATATTGGCGTCGGGCCGGCCATCTTGTTCAGTGGGCTTAACTTGAGTCAGTTCCGCTCGTCTTCTCCGGTATTCTTTAGAAACAACCTGGGCAGCACTTCTTCAACGGATGTTGCCCTGGTGGTCGAACCCGGTATCCGTTGGATGGCCTTGCAGAATGTCTCAATCGACACTTCCGTACGCTACCGTTATGCCCAACCCTCGTACAATATAAACGGCGTTACCATAAAGAGCAATGGGTTGAACCAATTAGCCATTCTGGTACGGGCCAATTATCACTTCTAAAACTTGTGGTTCCAGGTGGACTTCGGGAGGTGAAATTCCCTTGGGCCACAAGTTTGTCCTGGTGATGCCCCCTGAGTGCCGTCAATGATAAGCTAATTTATTTTGAGTTCATTCCTAGCCAAACCAATGTAATTTTGCCCCTACCAATTTTTATTAGATCACGGGTCTGTTTCAAGTTTACCATTGAGGCGCATCGGAAAAGAAGGGGCAGACCATCAGGTCTGCCCCTTCTTTTCCGAGAGGTGGCGTCTTCGAGGCGCCGGCGGCGATAACTTCGACCTGAAGCTGCTGCCATCGCCTTACCGCCGGAGGTCTCAGCTCGGGCTTACACCCGCAGCACCCCGGTTACCCTTTCGGCCAGATCCGCCAAGTCGGCCTCGTTGGGCCGGTCCGTGATGTTTCCCAGACGGCCCAGGGTGGAGAAATCTTTCATCCTGCCGTGGGCCGGGAAGGCTCCGATGAAATACCATTCCGCCACGATTTCAAAACCCAGATGATCGAAGAGCTGGCCCATGAACTTTACCGCGGGAACGGCTTCATTGACGCCCGTATGCGCCCCGCCGTAAGTGCAATACACTACCACCTTTTTCCCGGGGCGTCGGGGCGAGGCAGGTTTGATTTCGCCGGCCGCCGCATAATGGCCGAGTCTCGCCTGAATGAACTCCAGCAACCCCTTGCCGGGCAGCCACTGGTAAACCCCGGACCCCACAAAGATAAAATCATAACCAAGCATATCCAGTGGTTGATCGCCTGTGACTTTCACCGTGTCGATCCGGTGTCCCAATTTTTCTACGGTTGCCGTTATCCGGGTGGCTATTCTGTCGGTATTGCCCGTGGCAGAAAAATAGAGGTTGAGGATCTTCAAGGCCTTCTCCTTTCAAAGTGACGTCAGGTCTGGCCCGCCCCGACCCGTGGGTGCGATGCACCTCAGTAAACCCGAGACGAGACGGCGATCCTACGGTTTTTGACTGGCGGCAAATTAAGGATGCAGGGAGGTATTGAGAGCTTTTAGCTGATCGCGGCAGCTGAGCGCGCTCTCACCCCTCGCCCATGGTGAGATTATAGGCCAGGTTGTCCAGTTTGACGGTGAAATCCACGTTCTCCACCGCCATGCCTTCCGGCACCTGCAACTGGATCGGGGCAAAATTGAGGATGGCCTTGACGCCCGAGGCGATGAGCCGCATGGCCGCCATCTGCGCCTTGGCGGCCGGGGTGGCGATGACCCCGATCTCCACGCCTTTCTCCATGACCACCTTTTCCAGGTTGTCCATGTGATGGATGATCTGGCCGCTGGGCACCCGGCGGCCCACCTTGGCCGGGTCCACGTCGAAGACCGCCACGAACTCGTAGCCCTGGCGGATGAAGTTCTGATGGGCCAACAGCGCCGAGCCCAGGTTCCCGATGCCCAGCAGGGCCATCTTCCAGGTCTTGTTCAGGCCCAGGATGCGCTTGATTTCGAAAAGCAGTTCCTTGACGAAATAGCCCACGCCCCGGATGCCGAATTCGCCGAAGTACGCCAGGTCTTTACGAATCTGGGCCGGGTTGATGCCGCACTTCTGGGCCAGCTTATCCGAGGCGATGATCTTCACCCCTTCCTGGGACAAGGCCTCAAGATACCTGGAATAGATGGACAACCGGGTAATGGTGGCAGTGGGAATCTTCGAGAATTTCATAGCCGAACGCATCTATTTCCTTAAGTTTTGGGTCCTACAATCCATTGTGGATTTAAATGCACAAATAACGTCACGGAAAAGGGGGGGCGCCAGGCCCCCCCCTTATGGTAAAGTATTGGTTAATTTGCATTCCCAGGGCTGCCGCAATGGGTTTGGCCATCGGGTACGCGTACAGGATGATCAGGGCCACGACCAGGGCGTAAATACAAAGAGACTCGATCATGGCCAGACCGATCAGCATGGTCACGGTGATTTTACCGGAAGCCTCGGGGTTGCGGGCAATGCCTTCCACCGAGCTCTTCACTGCCAGGCCCTGGCCGATGCCGGTACCGAAAGCGGCGATGCCGATGCCGAAGCCGGCGGCCATGACCGCAGTAGCTGAAAAAGCCGCCCAAACCGGGGACCGCCGGCGCCCGCGGCCTCAGCCGCCATGGCCAGAGAGGCCCACAGAGGGCTAACCAGCAGGCTAAGCCAACTACCAGGGATTTTCTCATTGCTTAAAACCTCCTAAAAAATGTTGGGTATATATGAAGATTGGCCTTCTTCCAAAATTTAGTAGCACAGGCTTTCTAGCCTGTGCCGGACAGCTTCAGCTTTTGCTCTTTAGCTGACACTGCCAGGCCACTGACAACTGCTTTAATGCGCGTGCTCCATGGCCCCGGCAAAGTACATCATGGACAGCAGGGTGAAGACGAAGGCCTGCACCACGCTGGTGAAGACCGCCAGGAACATCATGGGCAGCGGCGCCATGAACATGCCGGCCAGGAACAGCAGGATGGCCAGCACCAGATCCTCACCCATGATATTGCCGAAGAGACGCAAAGTCAGGGAGAGCACCCGGGCGAAATGCCCGACGATCTCAATGATGAAGAACAGCGGCGCCAGGGCCGGGATGGGTCCCAGAAAGTGCTTGATATATTTGGCCCCGTGGTACTTGACCCCCAGGTAATGCGTATAGACGAAGGTGCAGAGGGCCAGGGACAGGGTGATATTGATATTCGCCGTGGCCGAATAGAATCCCGGGACCAGCCCCATGAGGTTACAGAACATAATGAACAGGAAAAAGGTGGCAATAAACGGGAAGAAGGCCCGGCCTTCTTCACCGGTGACGTCCACCATGAACTCTTCCAGGCCGCCCACGATCAGTCTCAAAAACATTCTGGGCGCCCGTGGGCACCAGCTTCACATCACGGCCGGCCAGCCAGCCCAACCCCAAAAGTATGAGGCCCGCCAGCACGGCATAGCTCAGATGCGGGGGAATATGTAGTCCGAACTTCTCAAACAGCAAATCAAGAAACAGAATCGGATGTTCCATGGGACGGGTTTGCCTCCTTAGTTCTTAAGCTTGATCACCTCGATGATGGCGGCCAGCATCAGGGTGAGGACTACGGTGGACAGGCCGACCACCAGACCGAAGATGTTTACCCAGCCATAACCGACCAACAGAAAAATAATGACCAATAGGGCAAAAAAGCGCAACATCTGCCGGGCCGCAAAAAAGGCCTTGGCCGGTCCTTTGGCCTCCTCGGGGCTGCCGGTCTTCGCCCGTTCCAACATGCCCTTCAGCGCCTGATGCAGGAGGTGGAAGTTGATCACCGCCACCAGGCCCCCCACCAGCACCCCCAGGGCGAACTCTTGTCCTTGCCAGATGAAGCCGGCCACAGACCAGAACGGCTAAAACCAGCCAGCTGGCCATCTTCAGCCGTCGCGGGGTCAGGAGCTCCATGGGAACTTACTTAAATTTTTTCCCCATGAGATAGACCTGCCGGAAGCCGGCGATAATCCCCACAATGAGGCCGAGGATAATAAATATGCTGCTGTTAAACACCGTGGACAGCCAATACCCGACGCCGAAACCGATCAGGATGGAGAAAACCAGGACCAGGCCGATGGTGCTGGCCCGGTAGCCGCCTTGAAACAATTCTTTTAAAAATTTTTTGGTGTCTTCCCTCAACGGTTTCCTGGCCCGGTTGGCTACCGGGAGAAAATGAATCTTTTCACATGTGCCTACCTATCATACCCCCGGAAGTTAGTCAATAATTTTTGGCCCTCCCCGGGAAGAAAAATCACCCCTTAATATCATTGGAATATTTGATAGTTACTCAGGGTGCCATTACCCCCGCCGGCTTCCGGGACCGCAGTCGGGCCCCAAACTTGTGCATTTTTTCTTTAAGTCTGGTACGACCCGGTTTTCTCGCCCCCGCCTTGGTAAACCGGCAGTTCGATGACGAAGGTGGTGCCGACGGGACCGGTCCGCTCCACAAAGATCCGGCCCAGGTGCTTCTGAATGATGCCATAGCTGATGGACAGCCCCAGCCCCACCCCCTGGCCCACCTCCTTGGTGGTGAAGAAGGGATCGAACAGGCGGTTGAGATAATTGGCCGGGATGCCGGGCCCGCTGTCCTCGAAACTGAGCCGCACCTGGCCCTTTTCCGGGAGCGCCGCGGTGCGGACCGTCAGCCGGCCCTCGCCCTGCATGGACTCGCCGCTGTTCATCAACAGATTGATGAAGACCTGTTCCAGCCGGTTTTTGTCCCCCAGGATCAGGGGCAGACGCGGGTCCAGCTCCTGCACCAGGTCGATGTTCTGGAACAGGAGGTGATCGCCCACCAGGGAAAAGACCTCCTCCAGCACGCCATTGACGTTCAGCGGCGTCATCTTCGACGGCATGTGCCGGGAGAACTCCAGCAGCCCCTGGATGATCTCCTTGCAGCGGGTGGCCTCCCGGACGATCTTCTCCGCCTGGGCCCGCTCCGGCCTTCCTTCCTCCAGGTCCTCCAGCAGCAGGTAGGCATAAACCAGGATGCCCCCCAGGGGATTGTTGATTTCATGCGCCACCCCCGCGGCCAGCTGCCCCAGGGCCGCCAGCTTCTCGGTGCGGCTCAGGTGTTCCTCCAACTGCTTCTTGTGGGTGATGTCCCGGATATGCGTCTGGATGGCGGGCGCCCCGGCATAGGTGGTGGGAAACGAGACGCCCTCCAGGTCGAACTTGCTGCCGTCCGCCTTCAGCCCCTTCATCTCGAAGATCCGGCGGCCGCGGCACGCCCCGCTCCATCTGCCCCAGCCAGCGGGACACCGCCTGGCGGTACTTGGGGTCCAGAAAATCGAGCAGCGAGCGTCCCAGCATCTCCCGGGTTCCTGGTAATCGAACATCTCCAGGGCAGGCCCGGTTGACGTAGAGCAGCTTCATGTCCCGGTGCAGCACGATGCCGTCCAGGGAAGTCTCCACCAGCCGCCGGAATTTCTCTTCCGAATCCGTCAGTTCCCGGGCCAATTGCTCCCGCTCGGTCATGTCCAGGATGGCCTGCACCGCTCCCTGGATGCGGCCCTCCTCGTCATAAATCGGCGAGGCCGTGTGGTACAGATAGCGCTCCCGGCCCCGGAAATTCGGCAAGATACTCGTACGCCTCAAAGGCCCCCGGCAGGATGGGCGAGGGTTTCAGGTTCTTGTCGCCGAAAAACTTCTCCAGCGCCTTGATGTTCTGCTCCACCACCAGCGAGGCCATGCGACGGCCGCTCATGGGTATAAAACGGCAGCCAGTAGCGGTAGGTCCCCACCATTTCGTGGCGGGAAAACCCGGTCAGCTCCTCGCAGGCCTGGTTCCAATAGATGATGCGGTGGTCCCGGTCGATGACGAACGTGGGCACCGGCATGCCTTCCAGGATGCCTTCGGTGGTCTTCTTCTCCCGCAGGAGCTCCCATTCCGTCCGCTTGCGCTCGCTGATATCCTTTAAGATGCCTTCATAGCCGGTAATGCGCCCGTCCTGGTCCCGGCGCACGATGCCGGTGAGCAGCGTCATGGACCTGGCCCCGCCATGGGTTTCAGGGTCAATTCCAGGTCCCGGATAAAGCCCTCCACCTCCACCTTCAACTGAAAGCGCTCCCAATCCCGGGGTTCTTGAAAGATTTCCCGGACATGCGGCAGGCTCAAGGCCTCCGGCTTCGAGGCAAATTTCAAAGTTCCACGCCCGGCCGGGTTGAGGTCCAGGAGGTGGCCTTCCCGGTCGGTGACGAAGATCATGTCCTTGGAGCCCTTCAAAGATGCGGCGGTAGCGGTTCTCCGAGCGGCGCAACTCGTGATACAGCCGGGCGTTTTCGATGGCCAGGCCGATCTGGTTGCCCAGGATGCTGAGGAAATATTTCTTGCCGCCGGGAGGCCCGGAAGGGCGCGGCCGATTTTCCGCGGCCAGGTTGAGAAACCCGGTGACTTCGTCCCGGTATTTCAAGGGGATGCTCACCACCGCCCGGAAGCTCGGGGTCTTGCCGGATCACCTCGGTGAAGGTCGAGGTGTGCAGCCGCGGGTCCTGGCGCACGTCCCGGATGATCAGCGGCTGGCTGGCCCGGGCGAGGTTGTCGCCCACCACGGCCTCGAGGCCCGTCCGGGCGATGTCCACCAGGTACTTGCCGGGGAAGCCCCGGGACGCCGCATAACTCAGGCTCTGCTTTTTGCGGTTCCATAACAGCAGCAAACCGGCCTCGACCCCGAAGAACTCCAGCACCGCCACCAGCACCTTGTTCATGATGTCCTGCAAATCCTGGCTGTGCGCGGTGATCAAGGCGATCTTGTTGATCAGGTGGAACTCGCGCCGGTGCTCCTTCTCCCTGACCTGCTCCCGCCCTTCGACCTCCGCCGCCGCCACCGCCTGCTCCGGCATCTGCGCCCCTCGGTAAAATCTAGTTGACCGACAGGCTCAATATAACAGAATCGGGGCGGGCAAATAAAGGGGAGATGACAAGCGGCCTGGTGTAGGGTGGGCACTGCCCACCATTTCTGCTTATTGTTCTCCTATGAGCCCCAGAATTCGTAATTTTTCGTAATTTAAGGGCATGATTATGGTGAGGGTGAGACGTTTGACCCGAAGGGCGTGCCAGCGAATTCTGAAATCCCCGCAAATTGTGCCGCATCCGTGCCGGGGCGGGGCGGAGGCGTTTGAGGGATAAAGCCGGTAATTTTCAGGAGATTTCGTGGGAGGAACACTACTGTTGCGGAACAAAAAATTCTCAAGCAGATTGCAGGAGTTTCCCTCCTCCTGGAGGGGGGAGGGTCAGGGTGGGGGTGGTAACGGTTGGAAATCAAAAGAGTTGCCACCCTCCCCCTAACCCCCTCCCCTCGCAGGGAGGGGGAATAAGGGATAGTGGGCAGTTGCCGGGGGTCAGTAGTCAGTTCCCAGTTCCAAATTTGAGACCTCTGCGAAAGTCCTCCCGGCTGTCATTCTGAGGGAGCGAAGCGACCGAAGAATCTCATAATTACCAATAAATACGAGATCCTTCGCTTCGCTCAGGATGACAAAGAAGCGTTTCGCAGAGGTCTCAAATTTCGAATTTTTTTGGTGTAGAACCGCCGCCCCCGGCGGTTCCCGGGTGGGGCGGCCGTCTCTGGCCGCCGTGATAAGGTTGGCGGGCAGGGAGGCCCGCTCCACCTGAACGCCAGCCCCACCAGTTCTTTGGATGAGCGGCGGAAGTTTCATGATGCCTGGTGGTCCTGGTCCTGGCGAAAGCGCTCCTGGAGGCTTTTTTGCAAGTTGAGGCGCATAGACTCGCGGATGCAGCCGAGGGCGACATGGAGGGCGCGTTGATCAAAGGCGGAGTTGAAGAGGCGGTCCAGGCGGACATCGAGGAGGGCCAGTTTGTCCAGGAGGGCGGCCTGCTGGGACTCCTCCTGGCGGCGGCGCTGCAACTCAAGCTCGCGGGCGAGATGTTTGGCGTGGCGGCAAAGGGCCGAGGTGGACAGGTTGAATTGGGCGGCCAGGGCGCGGTAAGGGACCGCGGCCCTGAGGCTGTGGTCGATCTGCGGGCGGGAGGGGTGATTGCAAACGGAACAACGTTTTTCCATACTTGCGCTCCAAGACAGGGATTTCCGGCAGGATGCCGGATGAGTTCAAGGTAGCAGGGGAGGGGAGGGGGGTCCAGAATGGGTAGGAAAAATGACGGGGGAAAAGGCAAAAAGGCGAAAAGGGGAAAGGGAAAAGGGGAAAGGGGAAAGGGGAAGAAGAAAATATTAACCGCAGATGGACGCCGATAAGCGTTTGTCATTCTGAGGGAGTGAAGCGACCGAAGAATCTCAAAATAAGAGATTCTTCGCTACGCTCAGAATGACAAACTAAAGATTAATTGTTAAAACCAGTCTTTACTTAGGTCTTTCCACTGGGGATTGGTTGATTTAATCAGGGCAATTTTCTTGGCACGCAACCAGCCTTTTATCTGTTTCTCTCGCGCTATCGCCTCTGTGACATCATTGGTTTCTTCAAAATAGACTAATTTGTTAATATGATATTTCTTAGTAAATCCATCAATTAATGAATTTTTGTGCTCATAAACTCTTCTTTCTAAATTATTCGTAATGCCAACATAAATGGTTCCGGATTTATTCGTCATAATGTAGGTATAATATTGATGCATTCTGCAAATCCGGGTAAAAAATAAATACGAGATTCTTCACTCCGCTACGCTACGTTCAGAATGACAGCTCTAAGAATCCGCTTCCAACCCCGGAAGCGCTTTAATAATATCTAAGGTTTCCAGGCTGACGGTGATGACCTGGCCGAGGAGGCGGGTGATGTACTGTTCGTCGTCGGCGCGGTTGGGGTCGTTGGTGAGGCCGCTGCGGGAGTCGGTGGACACCTTGTACTGGTCGATGACCCATTCGAGGGCGGAGCGGTTGCCCAGCTTGTAGGCAAAGACTTCCGGCGGAATGCCTTTTAGAGTGAGGAAGTTGTTGTAGATGAGGGCGGTTTTGTCCGGGGTGAGTTTCATCTTGTCCACCCGCCAGTTGAGGGGTGCGCCCGCTTTCTCCACCCACTTGAGGGGATATTCCGGCTGCTGCTCATAGTGGACGTGGAGTTCGGCCAGGCGCGCCCCGGCCTGGCAAAAACCCCAAAAATCCGGGGCCAGGGGAATCCGGGGCAGTTCCCGGCGGAGGTTGGCGGCGTATTTCTCCCGGTAGGCGGGATGGTGCAGGAGGGCATAGATGTAATGAAAGATGTCCCACTTGGCGATGGTTTCATCATGGTAATGGGCGCGGAATTGCTGCAAGGCCCAGTCGGTGAGGTTTTCTTGGCGATTGGAGCCGTCTGCAGCGTAGGTGTAGAAGGGGAAGCATTGGGTATTATCAAGTGATGTTAAGTTCAGGTCAATGATTTGATTTGATGAGAAACACCAATAATCATATCTCGACCCTATACTCGGTAAACAAATTATTAGATTTTCATTTTCAATTACTTCTCGGGGGAAAATGATAGCCATCTGATAGCGACGCTCAGCTATATGTTTTTCAAAATATAGATATTTTTCTGTGAAGGGGCGATAGAGTGATTTCCTTATAGCGGTTTCGTCAAATTCAAGCATTATTTGACGCTTAAGAAGATTTTTCAGACCTTCAGACCAGCTAATCTTTTTATCGTCATTTAAAACAAAATCATCTATATTTGGTTTCCTTTTTAATTTAGTCCATTTAGATAGGTCATTATTATAATTTTCAATTAAATGATTTAAATTAGTTTTAAGGTCTTTAAGTGAAAAATTATAGGCCCAATCAGATCTATTGGTTTTTACACCATTACTAATTGCCGAAAAAATAAATTTTACTCTTTTTGATTTTGCACTTTTTTCTTGGGCAATTGGGACAAAAGCCTCAAAATCGATCTGCAATCCCTCCGTAAGCCACGTATAATTCTTATCCGGTTTAATTTCCTGCCAGGAGATATTGGCACAGTCTCCCTTCTGGTCCAGAAAGTCGTATTTCTGTTCCTTGCGCCAATCCACGGGTACAGAGCTGTAATAAATTTTAGCTTGCCTAAAATTTTCATGGGCTTTTCTGATAAAGAAATTGATGCTGACGCCCACCTGGATGCCGAAGACGTTGTGGGTGGAGCCGGAGAGTTTGGGGTTTTTACGGACATTACCGCCCAGGTCGAGGACGTAGATCTCGTCAAAATCCTGGGCCAGGTGTTTGCGCATGCCGTCAAAGGCGATCTGGTCGGTGAAGCTGTTATTGGTGACAAAGGCGACGATACCTTCCCGGTTTCTAATGATGCGGTCGGAGGCCCAGCGGATGGCCTTGACGTACATATCGAACAGGGCGATGCGGTTGGTGGCCCTGGAGGCGCGGGCGTAGGTTTCGGAGACCCGGCCGTCCATGGCGCGGTATTTGCGGTTTTTGTTATTGTCATTTTCGTTCAACTGCTTGGCGTTGTAGGGCGGGTTGCCGAGGACAACGAAGATGGGGGTCTGGCGCTGACGCTCCACCCGTTCCAGGTTTTTTTCGGTGAAGAGGGACGGCTGTTTGGCTTCGGCCTATGCCTGGGACTACGCGGAGGCTGATGTCGACGGCCTGGGGAGAATGAGTCAGCAATCCGATGGAAATAAAATCCACGCCGGTGTCGGCGTAGGCGCGAACATTTTCCAAGCGGATGCCGCCGGAGCACTCGAGGGGAACGCGGCGGCCGTCCCTCAGGGCGTCGGGCTTGGCGCAGCGGTCAACCGCGCTGTGCACTTCTTCCGGAGACATGTTATCGAGCAGGATAGCCTCAGCGCCGCTGGCTAATGCCTGTTCCAGTTCTTGCGGGGTGCGCACCTCGACCTCGAGAATTTGCGAGCCGCGGCGGTTGCGCACGGCGCGCTCAATCGCCGGCACGATGCCGCCTGCGAGCGCTATGTGATTGTTCTTGATCAGGACGCCGTCGGAAAGATCGAGGCGGTGATTTTGTCCGCCGCCGCAACGCACCGCGTATTTGTCGATGACGCGCAGGCCGGGAGCGGTCTTGCGGGTATCGAGAATGCGCGCTCTGGTGCCGGAGACGGCGTCGACAAACTTGCGGGTCAGGGTGGCGATGCCGCTCATGCGCTGCAGGAAGTTCAGGATCACGCGCTCGCAGGAGAGAATCACACGAGCGTTGTGCCGGATCACCGCGACCGATTGTCCTTTGTGGAGGCGCACACCATCGAAGATTTCGGGATGCGTTGTAACTTCGTAGTGCGACGTGACGGCGCCGTCGAGCGCGGC
>CAVPBF010000004.1:0-2074716 GCA_963701845.1 uncultured delta proteobacterium
GATCTTCCTGGAAGACCACGATCTGGTGGTAATCAAAGACGGTAGTTGCCAGATTCTGGCGCGAACGGGCAACCGGTGGAGCGGCAGTGAACACATCACCTGGAGCCCGGCCATGGCCGAAAAGGCGGGCTACAAGCACTTCATGCAAAAGGAGATCTTCGAGCAGCCCCGGGCCTTGATCGACACCTTCCGGGGCCGCATCAACCCGGACCTGGGCGAGGTGATGCTAGAGGAGGTTACCCTACCGACCAGGATATCAAGGACCTGCGCAAGATTTTTCTGGTGGCCTGCGGCACCTCCTACCACGCCGCCATGGTGGGCAAATTCTTCATCGAGGGTCTTTGCCGCCTGCCGGTGGAGATCGATCTGGGCTCCGAGTTCCGTTACCGCAATCCCCTGGTGGATGCCCACACCCTGCTGATCCCCATTTCCCAATCCGGCGAGACCGCGGACACCCGGGCCGGGCTGTCGGCCGGCAAGGAACTGGGGGCCAAGACCCTGGCCATCGTCAACGCCGTGGGCTCCAGCATCGCCCGGGAGGCGGATTCGGTGCTTTATACCCACGCCGGCCCGGAGATCGGGGTGGCTTCCACCAAGGCCTTCACCACCCAACTGGTGGCCCTCTACCTCATCGCCCTGTTCCTGGCCAGCCGGTTGGGGCGCCTCACCCGGGACCAGGTGCGCCACCGCCTGGGCGACTTATTGAAGCTGCCCACCTGGGTCCAGGAGACCCTGGAACAGGATGTGCAGATCCGGGAGACCGCCCGGCAGTACATGGAGGCCCGCAACTTCCTCTACCTGGGCCGGGGCCTCCATTTCCCCATCGCCCTGGAAGGGGCCTTGAAACTCAAGGAAATCTCTTACATCCACGCCGAGGGCTATGCGGCCGGGGAAATGAAGCACGGCCCCATTGCCCTCATCGACCGGGAGATGCCGGTGGTGGTTCTGGCCAGCCGCAGCCCGGTGCTGGAGAAAATCCAGGGGAATATCGAAGAGGTGGCGGCCCGGGGCGGCCGGATTATCGCCCTGACCGAGGCGGACAACTTCCAGGTCCAGGAACGGGTGGAGAGTGTCATCACGGTGCCCCGCGTACCCTTGGAACTTTCGCCCATCGTCCTGGTGACCCCGCTGCAGATGTTGGCTTACCATATCGCCGATCTGCGCGGCACGGACGTGGACCAACCCCGCAACCTGGCCAAGAGCGTGACGGTTGAGTAAAGATTAACCGCAGATGGACGCGGATAAACGGAGATTTTTATCTGCATTCATCTGCGTTCATCTGCGGTTAATTCATTTTTGCCGGACCAAAGCAAAACGAGGCCGGCGGATGGATTCATGGTGGCAGGTGGGACAGCGGGACGGAATGGTGAGGCGCTCCCGCTTTTTAAAGGCAAAACCGCAATTTTTGCAGATCGCCGGGGTTATCTGAAACCGGTAACCCGAACCTGGGGATCGGGCGATGTGGGTCAGGTGGTCCAGGACCTCTTTTTCCGACAGCGACAGGCGCTGGGAGAGTTCCAGGCTGGAGAAGCTGCCCTCCAGCAACACTTCCTTGATTAATTGGCGGATGGTGTGCATAAAGGGCCTCAAAAAACATAATCATTTTTTCTGAGTAATCCGATTTATTTACTGCAAACTGAAACGTCGTCTATGCGTTATCTCATCGTGGGGACCGGGGCCCTGGGCTCAGTCTTTGGGGGTTTGTTGCAAAACTCCGGCCAGTCGGTGGCCTACCTGGGCCGGGGCGAGCATTTTGCACAGGCCGGGGTTAAAGGGCTGGAGATTGACGGCATTTGGGGAAATTTCCGGGTCGGTCCCATCAGCGCCGCCCCCCTCGAACCCGAGGCCGATGAGCCCTATGAGGTTATCCTGCTCTGTGTCAAATCCTTTGCCACCCAGGAAGCCTGCCGCGGGCTGCGAGGCAGGCTGGCGCCCGGGGGACTGATCGTTTCCGTGCAAAACGGTCTGGGCAACCTGGAGATCATTGCCCGGGAGTTCGGGAAGTCTCGTTCCATCGGGGCCCGGGTCATCTTCGGGGCCCAAGTTATTCGGCCGGGCCTGGTCACGGTGACGGTGTACGCCGCACCGGTTTTGTTGGGAGCTCTGGACCCGGAGCTTCCCGGCGGCCAACTGTCCCGGGTGGCGGCGGATCTGAACCGGGCCGGTATCCCCACCGAGGTGGTGGCCGAGATCATCCCGCACCTGTGGGACAAGGTGTTGTATAATTGCGCCTTGAATCCGTTGGGCGCCATCCTGGGCGCCCCTTACGGGGCCCTGGGCGACGACCCCGAGACTCGGGACCTGATGCGGCTGATCATCGCTGAGATCTATGGCGTGGCCAGGGCCAAGGGCATCACGCTGCATCATTCGGAGGCGGCCGGCTATTTCCGCCATTTCCTGGAAAATCTGGTGCCCCCCACCGCGGCGCATTGGCCCTCCATGTGGCAGGACCTGCAAGCCGGGCGGCGCACCGAAATCGAGGCGCTCAACGGTGCGATCTGCCGTTACGGCCGGGAGACCGGGGTGGCCACCCCTTACAATGAGACGATGAGCCGCCTGATCCGGTTTATGGAAAATAGATTGACTCGCCGTGTGGCTACCCCTTAGGATTCCTCGTAAAGGAAAATTGACCTGACCGGGATAGAACAGGGCAGTTTATGTCCCCGCGGCGGCGGAGGGAAGAGGCAGCGGAGCCACCGCCGCAGGTGGATGCGCCGGTTCCCCAAAGCAAACATTACCAATGTGGAGATAGCCGGGCTGAATTCCTGACTATATTCGGCTGGGCCATCAGGTTGCCGAAAATGCTTGGCACTTAAGACTCCTGAGACGAAGAGCCAGCTGCCTCCTGGCAGTCCTCTCCCCATAAAATCCAGCCGTTCACCCCGCGCTGGTCTCTTATCAGGGGGCACCCCAATCCCGGTCTGGATTGGGAAAGCGAGCCGCCCTCTCCGGGGAGGCAGAGACTCCCTTTCGCTTCTACACTCGGGCAAAGCGACCAGAAAACCTTTGGCACCGCCCCGTCTTCGGGGTGCAATTAGGGCTTGGTGATCGCGCCGCAGGCGATGCGGGGTCCGGCGTTGCCGGCCGGGTCGCTCAGGTTGTCATCCGCCTTCTCATGAATGACCAGGGAAGTCCCGCCAGGCTGAAAGAGGGAATTCTTCTGCCCTTCCTGTAGGGTGACCAGGGTGGCCGTCACCGAGACCGTGGCCCGGCCATCGGGGCCCACCGTCAGATTGGGCAGGTCGCCGGCGTGGGGACCCTGGGGATTCTTCAGACCATGGTGCTTGCCGAAGGGATTGAAATGGCCGCCGGCACTCATGAAATCGTGGGCCAGGCAGTCCCCCTTTTCATGGATATGGAGGGCGTGCACCCCGGGCGGCAGATTTTCCACAGCCAAGTCGATCTTCACCCCTTCGGCAGTCTGGGTCAACTTTGCTTCTCCGACCTGCTGCCCCTGGGTGTTCATCAGGGTGGCCTTGGCCGCGGGGGCAGGGGATTCGCCGCAGGCCCAGACCAACAAAGCCGCTAAAGCTAATGCCGTCGCCAGGACTCTTTTGTTCATCTGACCTCTCCTCAGGATTTCAGCTCCGCGCAGGTATCACTATGTTAAGACCAGCCGGGCCCGAATCCACCTCCGGAGGGGAAAAATCCACACCGGAACTCAGGTAAGTCCGGTATGGCCGGTTAACTTTTCTGCAAGTCCCGCGAGCCCAGGCAATTTTGCTGCGGCGGCGCCATAGGTATGATGAACTCGCCTTGATTTAGTCAGATATAAGTACGAGAGGCCAAACTGAAATAAAGAAGGAATTAAGCTAATTAAGCTAGTACCGAAAACCTGCCCCCCGGTATCTATGGTGGCGGTCATGATTGGCCGGATAATGGTGATAAGCAATATTAGCAATAATTGAGTTACAAAAAAAACCTTAGCGGTATTAACGGCCCTTGATTTAATATGCCAAAGACTCAATCCGGCACAAAAGCTAAAGACAGCCAGAAATAGCATCGTAGCCATTGTGAAGACGTTATAGGCCAATAGCGCCTTAAACATTGATAACAGTATTTTATTCCGGGGAGAATTAAATAAATCAAGAACGCAATTAATTTGATAAAGATATGAAGCCGGAATAAAAATAGTGAGGTTAAGACATAGTAATAACAACCAGCCTTTAACTCCTGACATATTTCCATTTGCTAAATTAAATTGATTATTTAACCCGGTTGTCTCCAAGGAAACTTCGGTAGACTCATTTTGCAGGGATTTCAATTCAACTAGCTCTAATTCTTCGAGATCGATGGATTGAGTTTGCGGCGTTCGACAATCCTGCCGCGGCTGGCCACAACATTCACATCTATTTGGTTCAGCCGGTATTGCTTGGCCTCGGTGAACGATTCTATTTTTTAGCCTTACCAGCGCATTCTTCATCCTCAAAAAATATAACACCAAAAATGGCAAACCGAGGGAAATCAGAAATTCCCCAGCGCCGCCGCATTGTCCCCCGCAGAAGATACACATGGAAAGTCTGCCCTCTTGGTTGATAAAACAATTATAGTCGTTTTAGCGGTCTTTTTCCTTTAAAAAGTTGCAGGGGGTGTCGCCGGCTCCTGCCCGGAGGCGGCGGTTCAGCCAGCCGCGCTTGCCAACCGGCTAAAAAGAGCACCAGCTAATCCGCCCATCAGACAATTTTGGTTAGATTTCCCGGCTGGCGCCGCGGCTTGAACAAAAAATTGAATTAGACCTAAAAAAGTTATTATTAAATTAAATTAAATGGATATGGCCAGGATGATATACATAAACCTTCCTCGGTATAAATTATTGAACCGAGGGGCTTGGAGGACTAATGGGTAACATATTTAAATATATGGTTAATTAACAAAGCCAATCTTTGGCACAATACCTGCAATGATTATTAACGTATATGGACCCCATTAAGGTACCCACATCCCCCCCTTAATCAAAGTTCATATACCATTTTCTCCTTTCACCGAACTGGCCGGATTCCTCCCCCATCCGGCCAGTTTTTTTTGCCCCGGTGACTGGATCAATATCAGGGGAAAATTGCCCTGCCGATCAATATTTTTGCGGCCGACCAATCCTGGGGTGGGCGGGTCCTCCTCCTCCCGGGCCAGCTTTTTTTGCCTGCCCTGCTCCCCCTGGCCCAAAAGCCCAGGCAGCCCGCTTTCCGGCCCGCAGCGCCAGTCATGCCGAGTTGCTCCCCTAGAAGCAGGGGCGCACCCGCGGGTGCGCCCGGCAAACCGGGCGGACCCCCAGATCTGCCCCTACAAAAGATTATCTGAGCGCCACTTGGTGGGCCTGACCAATGATTGTTTTGGCTGACGGCAGATAGTCGCAGGCCCCTTCCGCTACCCATCCTGTTCTTTTCCGGGAATATGTAAGAGCTATTATGTTCCTTTTGGTGAACATTAATCCCCCCATTTCTTTTCAATACCTGAACCATTCCTCCATCTAAGTAGTAAATATGACTACATATTAGCAAGTTTGAAATTAATCAAGTTTATGGCCCGGCCTTTGCATATACTCAGAGCAGGGAGAATCCTGGAAGGCATCTGGCGAGAACTAGTCTTCCGGTCTAAATAAATAGGTTTTTTAAGTAAAAGTACCTATCCCTATATAGGTAAATTTGCCTATAGAAAAAGTGAAGAAAAAGGATGAGAATCCATCAAGCTCAAGGCTTGGCCGAACCGGTAGAAAAACACTATTTACGTTGTAAATATAAAATAAAAATAAAAAAATAAATTATAAAAAAAATTTTGAAATTAGTTAAAAATAGCTTGACAAGAAGTTTTTTCATAATTAATATACAATAAATTAATGCTATCGTAAGGCGATTAGGCTAGGGTAGGGCGCTTAGGAAGAGATCGCCATAAGCGAAGACAAGCCAAACCCGTCGTAAGGCGGGGACGGAAAGCCACGGGTCTTAGGAAGAGATAGCCGGGTTGCCAGACTGGAAACAGGTTTGGGCGCTCCGGCTTTTTTATGCCAAAAACCGGGAAACCAGTCCTAAGGGTGACGTGATGGACCAGGATTGGTTTGTTTGATTGCTGCAGTCGCAGAGCCCAGCCGAGAGTAATCGGAAAGTTTGCCGGTCTATCTTCTGATCAATAGGGTTCCACGTAAGATCAACATTTTAAGTAAAAGTGCCTAGTCTCCAAATAGGTAATTTTACCTATGGAAAAGATGAGAAAAGATGATCAAAATCTCATCAATCTTGAAGCTTCGTAGTTGGATAACCTCAATTTGGACAAATTAAATTAAAATAAATAATTAATAAAATCAAAACACTCATAATTAATATATAGGCAAGCAAAGCCATTGTGAGGCGGGGAGGTCAGAGCAGGGACTAAGGAGATCGCCAACCAACGAAGAAAAGCCAAACCCGTCGTGAGGCGGGGACGGAAAGCCACGGGTCTTAGGAAGAAGATAGCCGGGTTGCCTGACTGGAAACAGACTAGGGCGCCCGGCTTTTTTACGCAAAAAAGCCGGGGAAACCAATCAAACAATTTGGCGTAAGGAGGGGTAAGGAAGAGCAAACCTTAGGTCAAAATTATCCTGGCAGATTGGTTGGGGAAAGCCGATCAAGCAAAGCCCCGATTGGTTTTGGGGGATAACCGGTTAACACATAAATAGCCCTGTGAAGTCAGAGCGGGGCGCCCCGTCCATTGGAAGGAGGACAATAATGAAACGAAAATTTTTGATCTTGGTAGCAATCTTGGCAGTGGCCCTGATGGCGGCCCCGGCAGGGGCATCAACTGTAACATACTCGTTTACCGGAACGGATGCGGGAAGCGATCCCATCTCGGCAACGGCAACATTCACCACCGGTCCAGGTACTATCACCGTGGATATTACGAATAACATAGTTAATGTAAACAGTGTTGGGGCGGATATCAGCGACCTGAGCTTTGTCTTAAGCCCCGGCACTTACAGTGGTGCAAGCATAGGTGCCCTTAATGGCGCGTCGGAGCGGCTGATAGCTTCTGATGGAACCTATACGAATACACCTGTAACGAGCAGCCACTGGGCGGTGTTGGAAACCGGCGTCAATTTTCTGCTCAATACCCTTTATGGCGGCTCGCAGGCAGACACCATTGTCGGCCCTCCAGATGCCAGTAATTTGTACTCCGGTAATGGAAACGCTTCTTTTAGTGCCGGTCACCATGCCCCGGAGTTGTACGGGGCTCCGGTCGAATTCGTCCTGAACGTTACCGGGGTGACTGCCGATACGACAGTGACTTCCGCCATTTTCTCTTTTGGGACCACTCCAGAATACCACTGCGGCACCTCCCCCGTCCCCATCCCCCCCACCGCCTTGTTGCTGGGCTCCGGCCTTCTGGGCCTGGTCGGCTTGGGCTGGCGGCGGAAACGGGGTTAACCCCTCAACTGCGCGTGATCCGGCCCCGGGGAGGCTGACCGGGATTGGCTCGAGCCAGGCATAAGTCAATAAAAGAGGCAGGGTCTCGAGAGGGACCCTGCCTTTTCCTTTGTCCCGGCGCCGGCGGGTCGCGCCAAGTGGCGTTATAATGAGTAACAACATGCGGCGCCGAATAGAAGTGAAAAAAGCTTCCGCCTGTAGGGGCGCACCTGCGTGTGCGCCCTCTATCAGGGCGGACACCCAGGTCACCCCTAGAAAAAATTACCTGTATGAGCGCAACTTAGTATCGCGCCTCTCCCGCACCGGGGTCGTCACTCAGCCGGCGCCGGCTCCTTTACCCCCTCTGAATTTCAGCTCCATGAGCTGCCGGTGGCACTCCTCGGCGCTGAGGCGGCCGGCAAAGAATTCCTGCAGGGTCCGCAGGAAGGGATCAGTGGCGAAAAAGCGTTGCAGCCCCACCCGGTCTCCCAGGTCGGGGAAGTTCAGAGGGATCTTGAAATGGGCCGCCAGCTCCCGGAAGACTTCCAGTTGCTGCATCTCGGCCTGGCGCAGCTGGGCCTCCAACTGAAACAGGAGCTTCCGCGTCCGTCCCAGGGAATCTTCCCGGTCGCGATATTCCCGGTCCCGATGCTTCAGGTAGTTGAGCTGCTGCTGCCGGGCCAGTTCGCTGTAAGAGATGACTTTGGACACCGCAGTAGACTCCTATCTGCAAAAATCAGCATTCAGCCTTGCAGATTCAAGCCAAAAAGGTTAATTTTTCTTGATATGAAAAATAAGGAAACTATGGATAGTTCAGAGAGACCCGATTTCGCCAAGCTGGGGGGCTTGCTGCCGGCCATTGTCCAGGACGCGGCCAGCGGTGAGGTGCTGATGCTGGCCTTCATGAACGAGGCGGCCTGGGAGGCGACCCTGAAGACCGGGGAGGCCCATTATTTCAGCCGCACCCGGAAGACGCTGTGGCACAAGGGCGGCACCTCCGGACACGTGCAGCGCATTCAAGAAATTTACCTGGATTGCGACAACGACACGGTGCTGTTGCGGGTGGAGCAGGTGGGCGGCGCGGCCTGCCATACCGGCTACAAGAGCTGTTTTTACCGCCGCCGCCGGGGAGAAGGCTGGGAGGTGGTGGGTACGCCGGTTTTCGATCCCCAGAAGGTTTATGGGGCCGGCTAAATGGCGGCAGGCGGCGGGCGAGACGCCCGCCCTAAGCAGGTAGATCCAAGGAGGTGGATGGGGGTGGATAAATTGCGATTGGGGCTGCCCAAGGGCAGTCTGGAGAAGGCCACCCTGGAGCTGTTTCGCCGCTCCGGTTGGCATATACAGGTGAGCGGGCGGAGTTATTTTCCGGATATCGACGACCCGGAGATCGCCTGCTCCGTGTGCCGGGCCCAGGAGATGAGCCGCTACGTGGAAAACGGCACCCTGGATTGCGGCATCACCGGCAAAGACTGGATCATGGAGAACGACTCCCAGGTGACGGTGGTGGCGGACCTGATGTATTCCAAATCCAGCCTCAACCCGGTGCGCTGGGTGCTGGCGGTGCCGGCGGATTCGGAGATCAAGAGCCTGCGGGACCTGGCCGGCAAAAAGCTCGCCACCGAACTGCTGCATTACACCAAGCGCTACTTCGAGCAGCGTCAGATCCCGGTCAAGGTGGAGTTTTCCTGGGGAGCCACCGAGGCCAAGGTGGCCGCCGGGTTGGTGGACGCCATCGTCGAAGTGACCGAGACCGGCAGCACCATCAAGGCCCACGGCCTCAAGATCATCCATGAGCTGTTTCAGAGCAACACCCAATTCATCGCCAACACCGAGGTCTGGGAAAGCAACCCGGTGAAGCGGCAGAAGATGGAGGGCCTGACGGTCCTGCTGCTGGGGGCGCTCCGGGCCGAACGCATGGTGGGCCTGAAGATGAATATCCCGGAAAAGCAGCTGAAGAATATCGTGGACCTGCTGCCCAGCCTGCTGGCCCCCACCATCGCCAGTCTCTACGAAACCGACTGGTATTCGGTGGAGGTGGTGGTGAACCAGTCCGAGGTGCGGAGCCTCATCCCGCGCCTGATCCGGGCCGGGGCCCAGGGCATCGTGGAGTATCCGCTGCACAAGGTGATTTAAGGGTGGGTGGCTCAGGCTTTCCAGCCGGGGCCGGACTCGTAGGACGCACCCAGCACCATGCAGGTGAAGCGGGTTTTTTGCCCGCCAGCAATAAAAAAGGCAGGGTCCCAAGGACACCTGCCTTTTTAGTGGCGTGCTGCTGGTTATTCCCGGCTTATTTCTTCGGCGGCAGAGAGGCTTTCTGCTCCAGGCTCTCGATGAAGACCGGGTCAACCCCGTACCCCAGGCTCTTGGCCTTTTTCAGCTCCGGCACGGCCTGGGCGTATTTCTCCTGGTTTTCGTAGATCATGCCCCGCTGATAGTAAGCCTTGCCGCCTTTGGGGTCGATTTCGATGGCCCGGTTGAAGTCCTTCATGGCCAGGTCGTTTTGGCCCTTGGCGTAATAGACCACACCCCGATAGGTGATGAGCAGGGCATCGTTGGGTTTCAACTTCAGGGCGTCGTTAAAGTCCTTGAGGGCCTGGTCGTACCGGCCGGCCTGGCTGTTTTCCATGCCCCGCTCCACATAGGTCTTGACGTCCTGGGCCGTGGCCAGGCCGGCGGTAAACAGCAGGGCAAAGGCCAAGATGCCCATAGGCATGACGAAACGTTTCACGATTTGGAACCTCCTGGGATGGCGTTGAAGTTTTGATCAGGGGGACATTCCCTGAGTTGCCTCTGAGTTAGCTAGCCGAGGACGGGCCTTGGTTAAGGTGAAGGTCGGGCGCTGCCCCCCGCCTAATATATGTTATATCCCGTTCAGCCAAAATGCCAGGGGAAGAATTCTGAAAGGCACGAAAAGCTGCCTGGCGATCATAACTCAAATGACGTTAGCCTTAGCGGCACCGGCTTCCAGCCTGTGTAAAATCACCGGCCGGAGGCCGGTGCCACTAAGCTACTTTAAACCGAGCAGAGGCGGCATTCCTCGGCGAATTCGTGCGCCAGGGTCAGGGCCCGGGCCGAAGTCGGCAGGCTCAGGACCTGGCCGGGTTTGGAGCCGTAACGGTAAACGGTGATGCCCTTGAGGCCCAGCGTATGGGCCAGGGTATAGGCCTGAGCGATATCCGCCCCCGTGGCGTCCGAGGTCAGATTGATGGTCTTGGAGACGGCGTTTTCCACGTGACGCTGGAAGGCGGCCTGCATCTTAACCTGGTAGTCCACGCTTACCTCGAAGGTGGTGGGGAAGAGGCGCCGGAGGGCTTCCGGCAGTTCCTTGAAGGGCCGCACCCGGCCGCTGGTGAGGAGGCGCGGCACCCACTCTTCTTCCTTCAGGCCGAATTCCCGCAACTTTTGTAAAAAGAGGGGATGGACCTCGTCGAATTCTTCCCCCTCCAGGGCCCGGCGCCGGTAGGCCACGGCAAACAGGGGCTCGATACCGCTGGAGGCCCCGGCGATGATGCTGATGGTGCCGGTGGGGGCCACGGTGGTCACGGTGGCGTGGCGCCGGGGTTTGCGGCCCTCCTTGCAGTAGCGGCTGCCGGAGAAATTGGGGAATGGCCCCCGTTCTTGGGCCAGGGCTTCGGAGCGTGCCACGGCCCGGGCCTGGAGGCGGGCCATGATCTGCTCGCCCAACTCCAGGGCCTCCGGCGAGTCGTAGGCGATCCCCAACCGGATAAACAAATCCGCCAGGCCCATGACTCCCAGACCGATCTTGCGGTTGGCAAGGGTGATGGCGGTGATCTGGGGCAGGGGGTAGTGGCTCTGGTCGATGACGTCGTCCAGAAAGGTGACCCCCAGGTCCGTCAGGCGGTCCAGTTCCTCCCAGTCCAGGTCGCGGCCCTGGACCAGGCGGGCCAGGTTGATGGAGCCCAGGTTGCAGGATTCATAGGCCAGCAGGGGCTGCTCGCCGCAAGGGTTGGTGGCTTCGAGTCGGCCCGCCTCCGGGGTGGGGTTGTCCCGCTCGATGGCGTCCAGAAAGATGAGGCCCGGGTCGCCGGTCTCCAGGGCGTAACGGCAGATGAGATCGAAGACCTCCCGGGCCCGTAGTCGTCCCACCTCCGTCCGGGTGCGGGGGTTGATGAGGGGATATTCCTCGTCCCGTGCCACCCGCGCCATGAAGTCGTCGGTGACTGCCACGGAGAGGTTGAAGTTGGTGAGCATCCCCGGTTCGGCCTTGGCCTTGATGAACTCCAGGATGTCCGGGTGATCGACGTTGAGGATGCCCATGTTGGCGCCCCGACGCCGGCCGCCCTGCTTCACCACCTCGGTGGTGGTGTCGAAGATGCGCATGAAGCCCACGGGGCCGCTGGCCACGCGGCCGGTGCGGCGCACCTGGTCGCCCCGGGGCCGGAGATGGCTGAAGGAAAAGCCGGTGCCGCCGCCGGTCTGGTGGATCAGGGCCATGTCCCGCACGCCCTCCAGGATGGAGCGCATGTCGTCAAGCACCGGGACGACGAAGCAGGCGGCCAACTGTCCCTGCGGCAGGCCGGCGTTCATCAGGGTGGGGGTGTTGGGCAGGAATTTCAGGGAACGCAGGGCCTCGTGGAAGTCTGCAGTCCGGCGGGCCACGGCCTCAGGGCCGCCATAGCGTTCCTCGGCCGCCGCCACCGCCCGGGCCACCCGGAGAAACAGTTCCTCCGGCGTCTCCATTACCCGGCCGTCGGGGTTCCGGCGGAGATAACGCTCTTCCAGGACCCGCAGGGCAATGGGCCGGAACTCCAGAGGAGATGGCTCAGGCATAAGAGGCGTTCTGCCTTCTTCCAGATTACTATCAAGCACTTAGGTGAGGCGCGCGGGCCGCCCCTACCACTCATTCTTCGATGATCCCCCATTTCTTGGCCCGCTCCAGGTAGACCGCGGGGAAGGTCGGGGTGAAATTCTGATAAACCGTGATGGGGTAGCGGGCCCCGATCTTGCGGGCCGCCTCCTTCAAACCGATGAGCAGTCCCTCCAGATACTTAACGGGAAGCGACATTACCAGCTCGTCATCCTGGGTCATGGAGAAGATCCGGTCGCCTTGACCAGGGATGGCCACGGTGAATTCGCCGCGGCGGTAAGGGCCGATGAGATAGGAGGCGCACTCCACCTTGCCGCCGAATTCGCTTCTGACCCGCTCCCCCAGGATGAAGGTGGCGGCCTGGATGAGGCGCGTGATCTGGGCCGGGTTGCCATACACCACCACGACATCAGGCTGCAAGGCCAGACGCTCCAAGGGGCAGAGGTAGATAGCCTCCACCTCCTGGGGTTCGAAGTGGGGCAGCCCTTGCACCTCCTTGAGAGCCGGCCCCAAGTCCTGGTGGAATCCCACCTCACAAAAGAGCTGGCCCAGTTCCAGGATGGGGTCAGTGGCCGGGGTGAAGCCAAAGGCCAGCATGCCGGGTATGCAAATCAGGTCGTCTTTGGTCAGGCCCACCGGCCAGCCGTAAATCCTGGCCATGGTAACGCCCTGGCAGATAGTGACGCGCTTGCCAAAGACCTGGGAGGGCCGGCGGGTCTTCTCTGGCAGGGAGGCGGCGTCTTTCAGAAAAGCGGCGCCGAAGGGTTCGGTCTTGAGGCGCAGCGCTTCTTTCAATTGGGTGGCGGCAGCTTTATAATCCATAATTTTCCTTGGTTAATGAGTCGGTAGTCCCGGGAAAAACGTCGAGATAGCCAAATATTAAGAACTATCTAAAAATGATGCAAGCGTTTTTAGCCTTTTCCTTTTGAGGATCAAGGGTTGACGGGATAAAATAGCGGCTATGGGAGCAGAAACCACTTCGATGCACACCCTGAACCCGGTTCAGGTTTTGGAATTGCTGGGAACCGGGCTCGAGGGCCTGAGCCATGACGAAGCCCGGGAGCGCCTCAGCCTTTACGGACCCAACGTCCTGGCGGCGGCGAGGCAGATTTCCCCCTGGCTGATTCTCTTGCGGCAATTCCAAAATCTCCTGATTGCCATCCTGATTGCAGCCACGGCCATCTCCTTCCTGATGGGCGAAAGCCTGGATGCCTGGGTCATCCTGGCCATTGTCCTGGCCTGCGTGGTTTTGGGATTTATCCAGGAATACCGGGCCGAAAAAGCGGCCGCGGCTCTAAAGAAATTGGCGGCACCGGAGGCCACGGTGGTGCGGGAGGGCAAAGAACAAGTGGTGCGCGCCAGCGAGGTGGTGCCCGGTGACCTGCTGGTGCTCCATGCCGGCGACCGGGTGGCCGCGGACGCCCGTCTCTTGGAAGTGGTCAATCTGAAAGCGGATGAGGCGCTGCTCACCGGCGAGTCTACCGCGGTGGACAAAGCTCTGGCCGCCGTGGCCGCTCCGGAAACCCCGGTGGCCGATCAGCGCTGCATGGTCTTCGGAGGCACGGTGATCACTTATGGCCGGGGCCGGGCAGTGGTTACCGCCACCGGCATGGAGAGCCAGTTCGGCCGGATTGCCGGCCTGTTGGCGGAGGTCGAAGCGGAAGATACGCCTCTGGAAAAGCGCATGGTTTCCATTGGCCGGATCTTGAGCATCATCTGTCTGGTGGTGGCCGCCGGGGCCACCGTCCTGGGCGTGCTCCGGGGTCACGGCTGGCTGGAGATGCTCATCTGGGGCATCAGCCTGGCGGTAGCTGCGGTGCCGGAGTCCCTGCCGGCGGTGGTAACCGGCTCCCTGGCCATCGGCACCACCCGCATGGCCCGGCGCCACGCCATCGTCAAGCGCCTGCCGGCGGTGGAGACCATGGGCTGCACCACGGTTATCTGCACCGACAAGACCGGCACCCTCACCAGAAACGAGATGACGGCTCGTAAACTTTTCCTGGATGGCCGGGAGATCGAGGTAACCGGCTCGGGCTATGAACCCGCAGGTCAATTCCTGGTCAGCCGGCAGGAGTTGGCGCCGGCCAAAGAGCAGGTCCTGTCCATGGCGGCCCGCATCTCCCTGCTGTGTAACGATGCCGCCTTGGAGGAGACCGACGGCATCTGGACGGTGCGGGGCGACCCCACCGAAGGGGCGCTGCTGGTGCTGGCCCGGAAGGCCGGGTTGAATGCCGAGGAATTGGACCTGTTCCCCCGTCTGGCAGAGGTTCCCTTTTCTTCGGAAACCAAGCGGATGAGCACCTTCCACGAGGATGCGGGCGGGTTTCTCATGTGCCTCAAGGGGGCCCCGGAGAGCCTGCTGCACCACACTACCAGGGTCTTGACCGCCGGCGGGGAGAGGCCGATTAGCGGTGATGACCGGCGGCAGATCATGGCCGCGGGGGCAAAAATGGCCCACGCGGCCCTCCGGGTCCTGGGTCTGGCATACCGCCGGGTGAAAAAAATTCCCCATCTTAGCCACGAAGCTGCGGCAGTGGACCTGGTCTGGGTGGGATTGGTGGGGTTGATGGACCCGCCCCGGCCCGAGGCCCGCGAGGCCGTGGGCCGCTGCCATCGGGCCGGTATCCGGGTCATCATGGTCACCGGCGACCATCCGGACACCGCCGCGGCCATCGCCCGGGAGGTGGGGCTGGTGCCTGCTCACCAAAAAAAGCACGTGGTTCTGACCGGGCTGGATTTGAACCAGCTTGGCGATGAGGCCCTGCTGCAGGCCCTCAAGGAGACCCGGGTCTTCGCCCGGGTGGCCCCGGATCACAAGCTGCGGCTGGTGGATCTGCTCAAGGGCCAGGGCGAGATCGTGGCCATGACCGGCGATGGGGTCAACGACGCTCCGGCCTTGAAGCGGGCCGACATCGGCGTGGCCATGGGCCTCACCGGCACCGAAGTCACCAAGGAGACCGCGGCCATGATCCTGGCGGACGACAACTTCGCCAGCCTGGTGGCCGCGGTGGAGGAAGGCCGGGCCATCTTCGACAACATCAAGAAGTACCTGATCTACCTGCTGAGCTGTAACATCGCCGAGATCCTGGTGCTCACCGGGTCCTTTTTCCTGGGCCTGCCTCTACCGCTCATCGCCCTGCAGATCCTCTGGGTCAACCTCACTACCGACGGCCTGCCGGCCCTGGCCCTGGGGGTGGACCCCAAGGCCCCGGACATCATGCAACGCCCGCCTCGGCCGACCGGGGAGGGGGTCTTTAGCCGGACGGTGAACGTCTTGTGCGGGGTGATCGCCCTTTACCTCACCGGCATCCTCATTCCCTTGTTCATTTACTACCTCTATTGGAACCCCTGGGGCCTGGGCGATCCGGGGCAGGTCCTGGTCCGGGCGCGGACCATGGTGTTCATCACCCTGGTGCTGGTCGAACTGGTGAACGCCTTCAACTGCCGCTCCGATTACCTCTCGGCCTTTAAGGTGGGGCTCTTTAAGAATCGCTTCCTCATTATCTCCCTCGGGCTCTCCCTGGCGATGATGGTGGCGGTGATCGAATGGGAGCCGCTGTCCCGCCTGTTCCACACCACGCCGCTGAGCTGGCAGGACTGGCTCATAGCCGCAGTCCTGGGCCTCCTCATCCTGCCGGTGGTGGAAGCGGCCAAATGGTGGCTGCGGCACACCTCCAAACGGGCGTAATATGCCTGGCATTACCCGGTTAGTAAGCCGATCTTAATAATTTTGACGAGGCTGCTATGTATAAGACTTTTAAATCCGTAATGCTTGTCGGGTTGATAACCGCTATTTTGATCTCCCTGTTGGAGGTATTTTTATTCATAACCGTAAGATTTCCGGTGGTTAACCAGGTGCTTCCAGGCATCATTACCAAGATATCCCGGAGAATATATGTCTATTATGATATGAAGATTCCTACTTTTATGCCGGAGGGCGGCAGGTTTGACAGTACCTTGGGATACACCTTGAGGCCCGGCAGATTTTTCTTTTCGAACAATGAGGGTACGGTCGAATGCCGGATTAACAGCCTGGGAGTGCGGGATACAGAAGCCGCTCTGGACTCTCCCCAAATTATTGTCTTGGGGGATTCTTATGCCTGGGGATGGGGGGTACGGCAGGAGGCAACCTTCGCCAAAATATTAGAAGCAAAGACCGGCTTAAAGGTTTTAAATGCCGGGGTTCCTTCTTACGGGACAGCGCGGGAAATAATGTTATTGAAGAGAATTAAGCGGGACCGGTTAAAATATCTCATTATTCAATATTGTGATAATGATTTTGATGAAAACCTGGCGTTTTATAACGAAGGGAATAAATTAATCACCATGAGCAAGGAAAAGTATGAGCAAAGCGCCCAAGAATCTCGTACCAATTCGCGCTATTATTTTGGCAAGTTTATCTTCGCCAGCGCCCAGATCATCGCAAATAATTTTGATTACTTGTTCGGAGTTGGAAAGGTTAAGCAGATCATTAAAGAGGCATATAAGCGCCCCTTAAACGAAGCGGGGCTTTTTCTTAATGTGCTTATGCACAGCGACCTGGATTTATCCGGGGTGCAACTGATCGTCTTTAATGCCTCGGTCTTCGACCCTTCCGAAAAGGGCTTCGTCGTCTCCTTAAGGAAGGAAATTGCCGCCGCTGCTTACCCGGTCTTCATTAAGGATATGATCATCCTGGATGCCACCCAATTCTTAAATTCCAAAGAGGACCTCTTTGTTCTGGATGGTCACTTTAATCCGCGGGGCCATAAAATCTTGGCCGATAAATTGGCCCGGCAGATCATCGCCGCCCCCAGCCCCCATTAACTGCGGGTGGAGGAGGGGAGGCAAGAGGTTTATCGGGGGAGGGCAAGAGGCTTCGTCCCGGGGGTCGCCCTACGCCAAAGACACCGGTATAGAGGCAGGCATAAAATTTATTCATTCTTCGGGTTCGTCGTCCCCCCCGATTTCCCGGGGCTCTTCCTGGTCCTGTTGCTCATCTAAGGCGCCGTTCTCTTCGTCTTTCCACTCTCGTTGTCCGTGAATTACCACGACCGTTTTCCCGGGCTCGGCCCAATCATACAACCATTTCATGTAAGGTTCTTCCACATGGATACAACCGTGAGTCGCCCATTTCGATATTTCTCCGGGGTCAGGCAAATCCCCTTCGTGAATGGCTCTCATGCCTTTTAAATCGAAAAAAAGGGAATAAGGCATCGGTTGAGCATATTTACGGGAATAATAAGTTTTATCCTTGAGCCGGACCACATAAGTTCCCGGCGGCGTCGGGGTTTCATCATCACCGGTCAGCACGGGGAATTCCAACAGTTCTCTGCCGCGGCCATAAGCCACCCCCACCTGGTTTTCCTGGTCGATCCAAATTACCTTGGCATACCTCTGGAAAACGTCGGCGTGAGCAGCCGCAGGATAAAGGGCAGCCGCCAGAGCAATGATCAGGAAATAGAGCCGATTTTTCATTAGGCGGACTGTCCCGATTTGGTGAAAGCCTCGGTAACCGGAAACACCCGGTCTCCAGGGACTAACTTCGGTAACTGGCGTTGATTTTGATGTAGTCCTCGGTGTAGTCGCAGGTCTCGTAGTAGTCGGTGAAGTCGCCATTATTCAGGGCGATGGTCAGGTTAAAGGCCCCGGCCCGGATGACTTGTTGGGCCCGGCCTTCGGCTTCGGGGCCGAGGCCGCGGCCGCGCCGGGCCACCAGGACGTCGCCGTAGGCGATCTCCACCTGCTCGGGGTCGAAGCGGGCCCCGGAGCGTCCCAGGGCCGCCAGGATGCGGCCCCAGTTGACGTCCTCGCCGGCCATGGCGGTCTTGACCAGGGGCGAGAGGGCCACGGTGCGGGCCGCCTTCAGGGCCTCGCCGGCCGTGGCCGCGCCCCGGACTTCCACCCGGAACAGATGCTTGGCCCCTTCGCCGTCGGCCACCACCTGAGACGCCAGATCGCCCATCACCTGGTTGAGCATCTCCCCCAGGGCCGCCAGGGCGGGGCCTGCCGCTTCGATCAGAGGATTGCCGGCCCGGCCGCCGGCCAGCCACAAAATCGTGTCATTGGTGGAGGTGTCGCCGTCCACGGTGATGCGGTTGAAGCTTACCGGCAGGGCGCGGCGCAGCAAGGTCTTCAGGACCTGGGGGGTGGCCGCGGCATCGGTAAAGATGAAGGCCAGCAACGTGGCCAGATCCGGGTGGATCATCCCGGAACCCTTGGCCATACCCGCCAGGGTCACTTCCTTGCCGTCAATCTTGTCGCGCAGTAAAGAGGTCTTGGGCCGGGTGTCGGTAGTCAGGATGGCCTCGGCGGCTTCCGGAAACCCCTGGGGGTTGAGGCGGGCCGTCAGCTTGGGTAGCGCCCGGGTGATTTTGGCCAGTGGCAGCATTTGGCCGATGACCCCGGTGGAGGCCGGGAGCACCAGGCGCTCCGGGATCTGCAGCAGGTCGGCGACACCCAGGGTGGTTTCCCGGGCGTCCTCCAGGCCTTCGGGGCCGGTGCAGGCGTTGGCATTGCCGGCGTTCACCAGGATGGCCTGAGCGTGGCCGCCGCGCAGACGCTCCCGGGAGAGCACGACCGGGGCCGCCTTGACCCGGTTGGTGGTGAAGACCCCGGCCGCGGCGGCGGGTGCGTCGGCGCACATGAGGGCCAGGTCCAGGGCGCCGGTCTTCTTGAGGCCGGCGGCGGTCGCGGCAAAACGAAATCCGGGGATGATCATGGGCTCGTCCTTAATAAGTAATGGCGCTCAGAATGACACTCTTTGGCAGCCAGGTTATGAAGCTAACTTTTAAGGTAATTTTAGAGCACCCAAATCGCCTTAAAAATTAGTAATTAGACCATTCCTGTTCCGGCACGTCAAGGTCCTACCGCAAGTTGGTCAGCAAAAGTTCCTAATATTGTTATAATTATGCCACTAAGGAGCCGTTGACTTACCGCTTCATCATCGTTCAAGCACCGTTCTTGTGCCATCCTTGTACCGCTTTGGTGCCGCTTTCCGAAATTCATCCCGGAGGTGGAGCGGTTGTTTGCCTGTTAAAATAACCTAACTCAGGGCGAGAGAAATTTCCAGAATAGAAAGGCTGAATGACCCGGATTCGGAGGCTGCCAAAACCGCGGCAAGGAAAGCCTTTTGCAGTCAACGATTGGGTACCTGATGGTGTAGATCTATGAAATAATTAAATTAATCGTTCGTGCAAAAGGTCATATATATCGGTGCCAAAAGTTTTTGTTTATCCCCCCCTCACCCTAACCCTCTCCCCCCGTTGGGTGGAGAGGGGATAAGAGGAAAGGACTTTTGGCAGACGCGATAATTGAACCAGGTTTGGAGCCTTGGCCGCCGGACCGGCGGCCTTGACTTAGCGTCAGGCTGCTTCCAGGGAGAGGGGCTGCCGCAAGATGGTTTGCAACTTCTCCGGGGCGGTGCGCCGGGGATCACTCAGATAGATTTCGTGGTGCTTGCCGCAGAGATGGAAGCCTTGCTCCTGGATGAAGGCGTGCAGGCGGTCGATGGCGGCCGCCGCCTCGCGGTAAGGGCCGACGTGGAGAATCTGGGCGGCCCGGCCCTCGTCATAGATTTCCAGGCGCAGCTTCTCCAGGGCCGGCAGCGGCTTTTTCTCCAAGGCCGCGGCCACTGCCTCAACCAACCACTCCCGGGTGACCTCCGCCGGTTGGGGGAGCATCAGGGTCCAGCGCCAGTCATCCCGGCGGGAAGGATCGAAGTCCGCCATCAGCATCCACCAGAGGCCCTCCAGGGGCGGCACCACCCAATCCAGGTCCAGTTCCTTTTTGAGCCGGGACTTGAGGGTATAGGAGGCGGTATAAAGGGCCTCTACCCCGGCCTGGAAGTCCGGGTTGGCGTCGGGGTCGCCGTAGCCGTTGAACATCAGGTATTGCAGGGGCCACCCGGTCACCAGGGTCGGTTGGGCGGAAGCGGTGTAGAGGGGCTTTAGTTCTTTCTTCAGGTCGGTTTTCATAGTAATAGTCTCTGAAGAAAAAGTGATCAGTAATCAGTAATCAGTAATCAGTGGAAAAACGTGAGCTGTTTATTGGTCATTTACTGATCACTGATCACTGGCCACTGATCACTGCTTTTTCACTTCCCGCAGCATTTTTTATATTTCTTGCCGCTGCCGCAGGGGCAGGGGTCGTTGCGGCCGGTCTTCTTCTGCTGGCGCTGCTGGGGTTGGGCGGGACCGCGGTCACCGTGGCTGAAAAACATGGGCTGTTCCTGCGGCCTGGCCTCTTCGGGAATCTCCTGGTGGGGTTTGACCTGGACGTGGTAGATCATGCCCACCGTCTCGGCCTCCATGCGGTGGATGAGCTCCATAAACATGTCGTAGCCTTCCCGCTGGTATTCCCGCAGCGGGTCCACCTGGGCGTAGCCCCGGAGGCCGATGCCGTCCCGCAGATGGTCCATGGAGAGGAGATGATCCTTCCATTGGTTATCGACGATCTGGAGCATGATCATCTGCTGGAGCTGGCCGAACAATTCCGGGCCGATCTCTTCCGCCTTGGCCGCCAGGAACTTTTCCACCTGCTCGCTCAGGTATTCCCGCAGGTCACCATCCTGATCGGCGAGCGCCACCCGGAAGCCGAACTGGCGCTGGAAGGCGGCCGCGAGGCCGTCCAGGTCCCATTCTTCCGGCAGCTTGTTGGCGGTGTATTCCTCGGTCAGTTCCTCCACCAGTTCCCGGGCCATCTCGAGGATATCTTCCTGGAGGGTTTCGCCGGCCAGGATCTGGCGGCGCTGGGCGTAGATCACCTCTCGCTGTTTGTTCATGACGTCATCGTATTCCAGGAGGTGTTTGCGGATATCGAAGTTGTGGCCCTCCACCCGCTTCTGGGCCCTTTCGATGGCGTTGCTGACCAGGCGGTGTTCGATGGGCTGGCCGTCCTCCATCCCGAGGCGGCCCATGAGGCCCTTGATGCGGTCGCTGCCGAAGATGCGCAGCAGGTCGTCTTCCAGGGAGAGGTAGAAGCGGGAGGAGCCGGGGTCGCCCTGGCGGCCGGAGCGGCCCCGGAGCTGGTTGTCGATTCTGCGGGACTCGTGGCGCTCGGTGGCCAGGATGTGGAGGCCGCCGGTGGCCACCACGCCTTCGCCCAGGACGATGTCGGTGCCGCGGCCGGCCATGTTGGTGGCAATGGTCACCGTGGACTTCTGCCCGGCCTGGGCCACGATCTCCGCCTCTTTTTCATGCTGTTTGGCGTTCAGCACCTCGTGCTTGATGCCCTCGCGTTCAGCAGCTTGCTCAGGTATTCGGACTTTTCGATGGAGGTGGTGCCCACCAGAACCGGCTGGCCCCGGTCATAGCAGTCCTTGATGTCCTCCACCACGGCCCGGAATTTTTCGTCGGCGGTCTTGTAGATGGAGTCGGGAAAGTCTTCCCGGATCATCTTCATGTGGGTGGGGACGACCATTACTTCCAGGTTGTAGATTTTCTTGAACTCTTCGGCCTCGGTGTCGGCGGTGCCGGTCATGCCCGACAGCTTTTTATACATGCGGAAGTAGTTCTGGAAGGTGATGGTGGCCAGGGTCTGGTTTTCGTTTTCGACCTTGACGCCTTCCTTGGCCTCCAGGGCCTGGTGCAGGCCGTCGGAGTAGCGCCGGCCGGGCATGATGCGGCCGGTGAATTCGTCGACGATGATGACCTGGCCGTCCTTGACGATGTAGTCCACATCCCGCTTGAAGAGGTTGTGGGCCTTGAGGGCGGCCTGGAGGTGGTGCAGGACCTCGATGTTCCGGGGATCGTAAAGGTTTTCCAGATTTACCAGCTTTTCGCCATGGGCCACGCCGTCTTCGGTAATCAGGACGGAGCGAGCCTTTTCGTCCACGGTGAAGTCTTTTTCCTGCTTAAGCTGGCGGGCCACCCGGTCCAGGACGGAGTAGAGCTGGGTGGACTCCTCGGCGGGGCCGGAGATGATCAGGGGCGTCCGGGCCTCGTCGACCAAGATGGAGTCCACTTCATCGACGATGGCGTAGTTGAATTCGCGCTGGACGTAATCCTCCAGGGAGAACTTCATGTTGTCCCGCAGATAGTCGAAGCCGAATTCGTTGTTAGTGCCGTAAGTGATGTCAGCGGCATAGGCGCAGCGGCGCTGGTTGTCGTCCAGGCCATGGACGATGGTGTCCACCCTAAGGTCCAGGAAATTGTAAATAGCGCTCATCCACTGGGTGTCACGTTTAGCCAGATAATCGTTGACCGTGACGATGTGCACGCCTTTGCCGGGGAGGGCGTTGAGATAGGCGGGCATGGTGGCCACCAGGGTCTTGCCTTCACCGGTCTTCATTTCGGCGATCTTGCCGTGGTGCAGGACGATGCCGCCGATGAGCTGGACGTCAAAGGGACGCAATCCCAGGACACGGGTGGAGGCCTCCCGCACCGCGGCGAAGGCCTCGGGCAAGAGGTCGTCCAGGGGCTCCTCCTGGTCGAGGCGCTCTCTGAACTCTGCGGTCTTGGCCCGAAGCCCGGCGTCGGACAGGGCCCGGTATTCGGGCTCGAGGGTGTTGATGGCGTCCACCAGGGGCGCCATCCGCTTGAGCTCGCGCTCGTTTTTACTGCCGAAGATTTTTTTGAGGATTAAATCGATCATAAAAACAACTCAGTCCATAAAAATACCCGATAAAGCCGGGCTTCACCGGGAAACTGGCAGGGGTAATTGGAGCTGGGGCCGTCTGCTGGTCGGAACCGGACGGTCCACGGTTATAAAGATTAAGGTAGCCCAAGTCCGGAAGACTGTCAAGGTCAGGACTCCGCCGGCGTTGCTTCCAGCTCCAGGAGCATGGGGATTTCGTTGCATTTATCAGGGTACTTAAGACAGTTTTTACACTCACTCCAAATAATCGTCGGCAGATCCTTATTGGGTATCTGATTAAACCCCAACCGTTTAAAAAAATCGGGACGAGTAGTGAGGGCGAAGACTTTTTTCAGCCCCAGGCCACGGGCTTCCTCAATGCAATTATTGACCAGGCGGGAGCCGATGCCAGTTTTTTGAAAATTCGGCAGGACTGCCACGGAGCGAATTTCCCCCAAGTCCTGCCAAAAAATGTGCAGGCCGGCAACCCCAATAATGGGGCCGTGGTCGTTTTTATAGACAAAATATTCCCGAACCTGGCTGTACAAATCGGCCATGGTGCGAGGCAGGACATCTTTATCGGCGAAGTCATGCAACATCCGCCAGATCTCCGGGACTTCTTGAATTTGGGCCTTGCGAATCATTTTGTCATTAGAGGGTTACGAATAACCACAGGTTAAGATATAATCGCTTGAGTTGTTAAGTGCTTTGCACCTGCCGACTGCCAGTTTACCTAAAGGCGGGCACGGAGGCCCGCCCCACCAGAAGCATAATTTTTTGGCGGGGCGGTCTGCACGGCCGCCGGCCAAATCTTATAAATTATATCATCATTTTAAGGATAGGACTATATGACAGTGATCGCGCCAGACCAATATGTCGTTCTGGAATATCGCCTGAGCCTGGATTCCGGCGAGCTGCTTCGCGGCACGGCCGAGGCCCCGGCCCGGCTCACCTTTGTGGCGGGCTACAAAGAACTCCTGCCGGCGCTGGAGCGCCGCCTCATTGGCCTGAGAGTTCAGGATGCGGTGGAGTTTGTCATCCCGGCGGACGAGGCCTTCGGCCTCTACGAGCCGGAAAACGTCCGGGAGTGGAGCCGCAAGGTCTTTCCGCCGGACAAGGAACTGCAAGTGGGCCAGCGGGTCATCCCGGCCAACCTGCCCGTTGAGCCGGAGTATCCTTTAACCATCAAGGAAGTGAAGGAAGATGCCGTCACCCTGGATATGAATCATCCCCTGGCCGGGCAGGACCTCCATTACGTCGTGAAGGTGCTGGTGGTGCGGCCGGCGACATCGGAGGAGTTGGAGCCGCTGAAGGAGTGCAAGTCCTGCAGCGATGAGTTGGATGGGCAGTGTTCCTGAAAACCAGGGAGGCGGAAACCGTTTCCGCCTCCCCTCCAGACCCTTATTTTTTTGCCGAACTTACATCTCGGTTACCGTGATGGCCGCCGCGGGGCAGACCTCCACGCAGGACTCGCAGCCCAGACATTCATCGACGTTCGCCGGGCTGGCCTTGTCGCCATCCATCTCCAAGACGCCCGCGGGGCAGACATTGACGCATTCTTCGTCGCCGGTACATTTGTCCACATCAACTTCAACCTGCCAAGCCATTTAGCCTCTCCTCCTGACGATATTGCCGCGCAACTATTGATTAAAGGGGCGCGAGACGCACTGGCGAGAACTCGTTGCACGCCACAAAAAAGACGGCCCAAAAAGTGGGCCGTCTCCCTGGAAATCCCAAAAAAAAATTAAGTTTCGGTAACCGTGATGGCGCCGGACGGGCAGACCTCGATGCAGCTCTCGCAGCCCAGGCACTCATCCTCGTTCGCCACATTCGCCTTGTCATCCTTCATCTCAAAGACGCCTACGGGACAGACATTGACGCATTCTTCGTCCCCGGTGCATTTATCGGTATCCACTTCGACACGAAAACCCATGAACTTCTCCCTCCTTCTCCTAAAATAATGGGCCGATGAGGAGGCCCCCTGGCATTTCTACGCTCATTTTATTACGGCGGCCGGCCGGCGTCAAGGGCGCGTATGGACGAACTTTATAAGCTCAATGAGTTTCGGGGAGACGGCCCTCCCGGGAGGCACTTTCCGGACTGCCGGGCAGTTCATCCAAGGGGAGATTGTCGCGCTGATGGTCCAGGGCCCGCTGCACCAGGGCCGGGGCCCATTGGGGCGATCCCATGGCGTGCAGATGGGTGTAAGTGGCCAGGACGTTACTAAAAACCAGGCCTTCCCGCCGGCCCCCCATGCCGGTGCCCCGGGTAACCCGAAAGGCCATGGGGGCGTCGGCCGCCGGGTCCGGCACGATCTGAGAATAATGGAACTCGTGGCCCATGAGCCGGGCGCCGATGGGAAAAAACGGGTTCTCCTGGACTACTTCCAGAACGGTGTAGCCGTGGCCCTGGGGCTTCTTGCCCATGACAAAGTCGTAGGGAAAGAGGCCCACCATGGGAAATTTTTCTTCCCGGATCTGGATGGATTCGCCCAGGAACATGAGGCCACCGCATTCGGCATAAATGGGCAGGCCGGCCAGGGCCGCGGCCTTGACGGAATGGCGGAAGCTCAGATTTTCAGCCAGGGCCTGGGCGTGGGTCTCGGGAAAGCCGCCGCCGATGTACAGGGCGTTCAACCCCGGCGGCAGCAGGGCGTCGTCCAGGGCGCTGATTTCCACCAGCCGGGCGCCCTGCCGTTCCAGGGCCTCCAGGTTTTCCGGATAATAGAATTGAAAGGCGGAGTCCCGGATCACGCCGATGGTCACCTGCGCCGCGGCTGCGGCAACCGGCTGGACCATCTCAGGCAAGGCCGGCAGGGGAGGGGCCTGGCAGGCTACCCGCCAGAGGCCCTCCAGATCCAGGTACTTTCGGGCCAGGTCCCGGGCGGTGTTGATGGCCCGGATGGCGGTGACGTGTTCCTGGGGGGGCACCAGGCCCATGTGGCGCTCCGGAAAGACCGCGCACTTGAGACGAGGGATCGCCCCTAAGACGGGAATGCCGCAGTAGCGTTCGATGGCCTGGCGAATGATGTCTTCGTGGCGGGGGCGGGCGATTTGATTGAGGACCACCCCCCGGATGGGGACCTCGGGGTCGAAATGCTGGCAACCCAGGACCATGGCGGCGGTGGTGCGGGTCCGCATGGTGCAGTCCACCACCAACACCACGGGAGTGGCCAGGAATTTGGCCAGCTCGCCGGTGCTATAGGTACCCTGGGCATCCAGGCCGTCATACAGGCCGCGATTGCCTTCGATAACCAGGGCGTCTGCCTGGGCAGCCTGGCGAGCCACCATGGCCAAAATCTGGTCCCCTTCCATCAGGAAGGGGTCCAGATTATGGCTGGGGCATCCGGCAGCCAGGGCGTGCCAGGCGGGGTCGATGTAGTCGGGGCCTTTTTTAAAAGGCACCAATCGACGCCCCTGGTCGCGCCAGGCGGCCAGAAGCCCCAAGGTCAAGGTGGTCTTGCCAGCCCCACCCCTAAGAGCTGCGAGCAGCAGTCGGGGACAGGGCTGTTGCATCAGTGTTTTGCGGCGCCTTCTTCGTGGGGAATCTCTACGAAGCTCCCACCGAAGTAGGTGTAGACGCAGCGGCCGCCGTCGATGAGCTCCTTGATGGCGAACTTGACCATGGTCTTGTCCTGATCAGGATGCTCTTTCATCACGGCCTTTTGCAGATCCATGGCCTTGAGCTGTTTCTTGCCCTGGGCCTTGAAGACCAACTGGTAAATGAATTCCACCAACTCTTCTTTGGATAGAGCCATTTATCCCACCTGCTTAGAATTTAAAATGCATCGACGTCCGGTAGGTGTCATAAGCCCAACGGTAGTCGTCAATGTGCTGGAAGGTGAAGGGAATTTCACAAACTTCGAAGAACTTCTCCCAGCCGATGCGCTCGACCCACTCACCGACGCGCTCCCACTTGTTGGCGCCTTCGGCGTACTTGATGAGGATCTTGCGGATGGCCTGGACCACTTCCGGCCAGCGGGGCGGGTTGTTGGGCAGATAAGGCACCGCCAGCTTGGAGAACATCGGCGGGGTCTTGGAATTGGAGACCTTGCCGCCGATCAGCAGGGCCACGCCGCCTTTGACGGAATCGAACACCGGCATGGCCGGGCACATGGTGTAGCAGTTGCCGCAGTACATGCAGCGCTCGGCGTTCACCACGACACTCTTGATGGACTTGTCCGGATGGGGCCGGATGGCGCCGGTGGGGCAGGCGCCGATCGTGGTGGGGATTTCGCACAGGTGGCGTAGTTTATCGTGGTTCACCTTGGGCGGGGTGCGGTGGATGCCCAGGATGGCGATGTCGGAGCAGTGCACTGCGCCGCACATGTTGAGGCAGCAGGCCAGGGCGATCCTGACCTGGGCCGGCAGCTTGTGGCTGCCGAAGTACTCGAACAGGTCGTCCATCACGGACTTGACGATACCCGAGGCGTCGATGGCCGGGGTATGGCAGTGGACCCAGCCCTGGGTATGAACGATGTTGCTTATCGAGTGGCCGGTGGCGCCGATGGGCACGCCGAGCTTTTTGCATTCGGCCTTGACGCCGGCGATCTTGCTCTGGTCGGTGAGCAGGAACTCGACGTTGTTCCGGGACGTGAAGCGCAGGTAGCCGTCGCAGTATTTGTCGGCGACGTCGCACAGCTCTTTGACGAAGTCAGTGCTTACCAGCCGGGGAGAGCCGCCCCGGACGGAATAGACTTTGGCCCCGGACTCGGAGACGTGCACCAGCACGCCCGGTTCCAGGATCTCGTGATATTTCCACTTGCCGTAGTTCTCTTTGATCACCGGCGGCAAGAATTTTTCGTAACTTGGAGGTCCGATATCAGTTATGCGATCAGCCATTTTATGCTTTCCTCCTCAAGGTATTTCGGCATCAGGCCAAGTGACCTAATGGATATTGCTTACAGCTTGATGTATTTGCGGCCCGCGGCCTCGGCCTCGAAGTCTTCATCGTGCCAGAAGAAGAAGGGATTGGCCCGGGGGGTCCGGATGGTCTGCCGGGGCGGTTCCAGGCCCACTGACTGGAAGAAATTCCGCATGCCCAGGCGCAGCATCAACTCACCGGTGCGCTCCCGGTTCTTGCCGTTCTCCGACCACCACTCATGGATGTTGCCCACCAGCTCCATGAATTCGTCAAAGGGAGCTTCCATGCGCATGAAGGGCACGATAACCCAGCTCATCTGAGCGCCTTCGAGGATGGGGGCGTGGGAGCCCAGGAGCAGGGTGGCGCCGGTATCGGTGCCGATCCGCAAGGCCTGGGGCATCAGGCTGATGCAGTGCATGCAATGGTTGCAGTTCTTGTTGTCGATGCTCAGCTTCTTGCCGTCGTAGTTCATGCAGGCGGTCGGGCAGAGATCGGTGACGTCGGCCTTGATATCCAGCTTGGCATAAGGGGTGCCGCCAGCCCGGGGTTTCAGTTCGCCGGCCGCATAGGCTGCCACCGCAGCCTGATCGATGCGGATGTCGTCCTTCCAGACGCCGATGACGCTCATGTCGGCCCGGGCCACCGCGGCGACGCAGTCGTTGGGGCAGCCGGAGCATTTGATCTTGAACTTATAAGGAAAGGATGGGCGGTGCATATCGAACTGGAAGTTCTGGGTAGACTGATAGCACAGGGCCATGGTGTCGTAGCAGGCGTATTCGCAACGGGCCTGGCCCACGCAGCAGCTCGGGGTCCGCATGGCGGAACCGGAGCCGCCCAGATCCCAACCCTTGGCGGTCAGGGCCGCAAAGGTGGGCTCCAACTCGTCGGTGGTGGTTCCCAGGAAGACCATGTCGCCGGTGGAGCCGTGCACATTCAGCACGCCGGAGCCATGCTCGTCCCAGATGGCGCACAGGTCCCGCAGGGCCTGGGTGCTGTAAAACCAGCCGGAGGGCTGATTGACCCGGATGGTGTGGAAATGTTCGACGCCGGGGAAATCGTCCGGCAGGTCGGAATAGCGGCCGATGATGCCGGAGCCGTAACCCAGGACGCCCACGATACCGCCGTGCTTCCAGTGGGTGATCTTGTCCTTATAGGAACGATCCAACTGCCGCAGCAGATCCTTAGCCGAAGCCTTTTTGGCGGCGGCCCGCTTCAGATCCTTGACAAAACTGGGCCAAGGTCCGGTTTCAAGTTGATCAATTAATGGGGTATCGGACATGCAACTTTCCTCCCTCTTAAAATGGTCCCCAAAGGGCTTATCCTTTTTTTCACAAAATCAATCCTATCTCATAACATCGAGAGCCATTTGTCAACTAAAAAATTGGTAGCCTAAATTTCGTGAATGGTTTGCACCGGTCCCAATTCCTTCAGGGCCTCAGCGCACTGGGCCGCCGGGCCCATGACCAGGGTGACCAGGGCGTCGGGATGGAGATGGTCCCGGGCCGCCTGGGCGGCGGTCTGCAGGGTAATGTTGCGAATTTTGTCACAATAGCCCTGCAGGTAATCCCGGCCCAGTCCGTAGAGGTCGATGGACAGCACCTGCCGGCCGATGCCCCGCGAGGTTTCCAGCCCCAAGGGGAAATGGCCCACGAAATAACTCTGGGCCTCGGCCAGTTCCTGGGAGGTGACGCCGTTTTCCTGCACTTCCCGGATGACGGCCTTGATCTCTTTGACCACCGCCGCGGTGTTGGCCGCCGGGGTGAAGGTGGAGACGATGAAGGGGCCCGGGGCCCGGCGGAAGGAAAAATTGCTGCGGATGCCGTAGGTGAAACCCAGATCCGAGCGGATGCGGGCCATGAGGCGGGAGGAGAAGCCGCCTTCGCCGAGGATGTAGTTCGCCAGCCTGAGAGGAAAGTAATCGGGGTGCGAGCGGGGCAGACCCAGGTGGCCCACCCGGATTTCGCTCTGGGTCAGGTCGGGGCGGTCCAGGAGATAGATGCCGGGCGCGCCGGTTTTGTCCGGCGCCGCGGTATAGGCCGGGCTGGCGGGACCCAGGCCCTGCCAGGCACCGAAGAGCCGTTCCGCCTCTTTGACCACCGTGGCAAAATCCAGCATACCCACCACCACCAGGGTGGAGGTCGCCGGGGTGATCTCCCGCCGGTAAAAGTTTTGCAGATCCGGTAGTCCGAGGGCGTCCAGGCTCTGGAGGTCGCCTTGCACCGCGTGGCCATAGGGCGCCTCCCCGAAAAAGAGACGGAGGAAGCGCAGGCTGGCCAGCTCCCGGGGGTCCTCCAACTGGTGGGTCAGTTCGGCCCGACGGCGCTCCCGGATGAGGCGGAACTCGTCCTCAGGGAAGGCCGGGGTCTGGACGATCTCCGCCAGGGTGGCCAAGTGCTCCACGAAATCCTCCGCCAGACCTTCGATGGAGAGGAGAGTGGCGTCGTAGCCGGCGGTGCCGTTGAGGCTCGCCCCCCGGGCCTCGATGTCCTGGGCCAGTTGCAACTGGCTGCGGGAGGCGGTGGCCAGGGTGAGGAGTTCCGCGGCCCAATCGGCCACCCCGGGTTTGCCCATAGGGTCGGTTTCGGAGCCCCGCCTGGCCATGAAGGTGAGGCTCAGCCAGGGGACCCGGCTGAACTCCACGCCCAGGAGGTTCATACCGTTGGACAGGGTGGCCTGGTGGATTTCGGGAATGTAGTCTGCCATATCGTTTCCTTTTAGTGAGCAGTAAGCAGTCAGCAGTAAGCAGTTTAAAGGCCAGTGATCAGCAAGCGTAATCAGTGATCAGTGATCAGTGGTCAGTTTAATGTAGGGTGGGCACGGCCCACCAGACATGATATTGTCAGTTCGGTTGTTAGCGGTGCTTGGTCACTTCCCATTCTTTGTATATCTCTCTCATAGCTTCCACCTGAATGCAGTGGCGGGCACGGCCCGACCGATGTTTTGGCTTTTACTGCTCACCGCTCACCGCTTACTGCTTACTTCTCACGCCAACGGTCCCAGGGCGGCGCTCTCCTCTCCGGACACCGGCACCAGGGTCACCACGGTGCGGTTGTCTTCCTTCAGGTAGGTCCGGGCGACCCGCAGGATGTCGGCGGCGGTGACCGCCTCGTAGGCGGCCAGTATCTGGTTGGCCTTGGCGGCGTCGCCGGTCTTTAAATGAAACAGGCCCACCAGCAGGCCCCGGAAGAAGTTGTGGGACAGGCTCTTCACCATCTGGGCCCGCAGCAATTTCTGGGCCCGGGCCAGTTCCAGAGTCTCCACTCCGTCTCGGCGCAAATGTTCGAGGGCCTGCCAGAGCTCGTTTTCCAAGGCCGCCAGGGGTTGGCCGGGAGCGGCCACCGCGGCCACCACCAGCAGGTCCGGGTCCTGGGAGGCGAAGGGCAGGGGGGCCAGCTCCACTTCGAGGGCTGCGGCCTTGCCCGGGCGGACGAACTCCTGGTAGAAGCGGGAGGACTTGGCGCCGGCGAGGATGATGGCCAGCAGGCTCAGGGGATAGAGGTCCGGGTGGTCCATGCCCACGGCATGGTAGCCCGCCAGCAGGGCCTCCACCTGGGAGACCTTCTTGACCACGCCCCGGCGCTCCCCCCGTTGGGGCGGCTCGGTGAAGCTCCGCTCCTTGGGGACGCCGGGGTTGGGGATGGCCCCAAAATAGCGGGCCACCAGGTCCCGGGCCCGCTCGGGCTCGGCGTCGCCGGCGATCACCACCGTCATGTTGCCCGGGTGATAATGGTTGCGGTAGTAACTGAGGCAATCCGCCAGGCTGAGATGGTGCAGGTCCTGGTCCCAGCCGATCACCGGCCATTGATAGGGATGTTGGGTGAAGGCGGTGGCAAAGAGCTGCTCCTGCACCAGCCCCAGGGGGCTGTCGACGCTCCGGAGTTTGCGTTCGCTGATGACCACCTGGAGTTCAGGCGAGAAGGTGTCGTCGTCCAGTTTCAGGTGGAGCAGGCGATCGGCCTCCAGCTTCAGGCCCAGTTCCAGGTGCTCGGAAGGCAGATTTTCGAAGTAGGAGGTGTGATCCTTGGTGGTGAAGGCATTGATTTCGCCGCCTTTGGCCTGGAGGAGGCGGGAGAACTCCTCGGGCCCCAGGGTTTCGGTGCCCCGGAACATCAGATGCTCGAAGAGGTGCGAGATGCCGGTGATGCCGGGCAGCTCGTGGCGGGAGCCCACCTTGTAATGGATTTGCAGGGAAACGATGGGGAGGCTCCGGTCGGGCAGGACCAGGAGGGTGAGGCCGTTGTCCAGGGTGTACTGTACCATGCTGATCTCCGGCTGCCAGGCCGCGGGATCGAATTTCGGGGATGGGGTCATGTAATCCTCCTGCCTTTTTTTATCTCAAGCCAAGCCGCCAAGAATTTATTCTCGTTCCCAAGCTTGGCTTGGGAACGCAATTGGGCGCCAAGCTGTGCTTGGCTTATAACTCTAAAACATCAATTTCGATTGTCGCCTCAAGACCTTGATAATTCCTAAAACTGGAATAAGGCCAATCTTCTGCATTATTAACCAAACCACCCCTTACCGGATTATGGTGAATATATTCTATCTTTTGCCGCAGCATCTCTTCTGAAGTTATTTGCTTGGGATGGAATCCTTCTTGCCAAACTTGAAAATCACTATCGACTTTATAAGTCTTTCTATAAAACTTGAACTGATTTAAAAGCCATGTTTTCTGATCATTCTGCGCTAGCCTGATTATCTCCCGAGCGGTATGGCGTTTAAGGTCCTTAATCGTATTGGAGAGGTTATCACCAGTAACCACTAAATGTAAATGGTTATCCATGATTACATAAGCAAAGACTTTCAACCCTTTTGCTGGCGACAAAAGTTAAATGAATTCAATATGATGTCAAAATATGTTTTTCTGGTAAATACTGGTATCCATTCAACTATGGTGCAAGTGATGAAATATATCTGACCTGCATCGGTTATCTTATATCGGGTTCTCATGTGTTACGTTTCCGAAGCAAAGCTTCGGGTCCAATTGCGTTCCCAAGCGCAGCTTGGGAACGAGCAGGAGAGTTATTGATTCTTGCGCCTTTGCGCCTTGGCGTCTTGGCGTGAGAATCTTTTCAATCATTTCTGCTTTTCCCAGGATAGCCGCTCCAGTGCAGCAGCAGCTTCTCATCCACTTCTACCTTTAAAGGGGTCGCCGGGGCAATGGGAATTTTTTTAGGGGCCTCGCCGTGGAGGACCCGTTGGGCCAGGGCGGCGGTCTGCTCGCCCAGACGGCGGTAGTCTAAAGCCACCCAGAGCAGCGCCCCTTGATGGGAACCTGCGGGATAACCGCTCACCACCATGACCTGGAGGCGGCGGCCCCGGTCCAGCACCAGGGAGGCGTAGCGCCCGGCGCTGGCCGCCGGCGGGAGGTATATTACCCTCGCCCCCCGGCTCAAGAGGCGCTTCAAGGCCTGGGGGTCGGTAGCCGCCCCGGTGCTGGCCTCGGTCAGGGGAGTGATGCCGAACTGCGGGGCTTTTTGGGTGAATTCGGCCGCCAGTGCCGCGGCCAGGCCGTCGCTGGGGTCATACAGCAGTCCCCAGGAGGCCTGGCCCAGGAGGCCGGCGCCCTGTTGCAGGGCTGCCTCCAGGGGCGCCGGCGAGGCAAGGCCGGTAAGGTTCTCCTGGTGCTCTTCCGGACGTTCCGGTCTATAGGCGACGCCGGTGAAATAAGGGTCGGCCACCAGGGCGAAGACCACCGGGAGGTGCTTTTCCACCGGGGCCACCGTCATTAAAGCCGGGGTGCCCAGGACCACCAGCAGCCGGGGCTGGAGTTGCTGGAGGCGGCGCAGGCCGGCCTTGAGTGCATCGCCGAATTCCGGGACGCAGACCACCTGCAGGGGCGCGTCCGGCAGCTTAGCTCGCAGGGCGGCGATGGCCTGTTGCATCCGGGGTGAGTCCGGGGAGCAGAAGACGACGATGGGATGGGACGCGGCGGGGCCGCAGCCCCAGACGGCCGGCAGGGCCGGGAGGAGGAAAATCACCAAAAGTAGCAGGTTGGCAGTTGGCGGTTGGCGGTAAACGGTTTTGGTGATTAGAATCGTCGGCATTATTGAACAAGTTAAGTTCTATAATTAATTGAAAATGCGAGATTCTTCGCTTCGCTCAGAATGACATCGTTGGCGAAAGACGGGTGTGAGCTGAATCAGCCCTCTCCGAAAGATTGAGCGCAGCACCTGAAAACTGCCAACCGCAAACCGTCTCTTAATGAAGCACCCTGCCCAGGCGGTCCCAGCGTATCCGGAACTGTTGGCTATTCCAGGTGAAATTGTGCACCAGTCCCTCAGCTCCCTCCATCAAGGCCGGGAAGAAGCCGTCGTGATGGTCGCCGGCCCAGGAGAAATAGATGATCATGGCCTTGCCCCGGAGGTTATCCATGGGCACGAAGCCCCAGAAGCGGCTGTCATAGCTGCGGTCCCGGTTGTCGCCCATAACGAAATAGCTATTGGGTGGCACTACCACCGGACCGAAATTATCCCGGGCGGATTCGATGGGGCTTCGGGGAGTGGGAATGATCAGGGTGTCTTCGTAATGGGCCTGGGGGGTCTCGTACAATTTGCCGTTGACCAGGACCTTTTTATTGGTGATCTGGATCGTGTCCCCGGGCAGGCCGATGACTCGCTTGATGTAATCCTTGCTGGGGTCCTGGGGAAAGATGAAGACCACCACATCGCCCCGTTGGGGTTTGCCGATGGGGATCAGCACCTTGTTGTCCAGGGGGTTGCGGACGCCGTAGCTGAGTTTGTTCACCAGCAGGTAGTCGCCGATCAGCAGGGTCTTTTCCATGGACCCCGAGGGGATGGAAAAGGCCTGGAACAGAAAGAATTTGATGACCAAGGCCAGAACGAAGGCAATGGCCAGGGCCTCGGCGTACTCCCGGACCAGGGATTTCTTGGGGTGGCCCTGGGATACGGACCTTCCGGTTTTACGGGCGGAGTAGCTCATGTTCCTCGATTTTAATGGCAGGAAGACGCCGGCTGGAGGCCGGTTCAGTCCACCGGCACAAATTGATCCTGGGTGGCGCCACAGATGGGGCAGACCCACCCCGGGGGCAGTTTTTCAAAAGGGGTGCCGGCGGCGACGCCGTTATTCGGATCACCTTGCTCGGGATCATAGATATAGCCACAGACCTGACATTGATATTTCTTCATGGTTGGCTCCTTTCCACTGGGCTTAGCAGCCGTTGAGTTGCCGGAGCAAATCCGGGCCGGCGGCGAAGGACTCGAGGTAATAGGCCGCCTGCAGCCGGGGATTGCGGAAGGCCACCAGGGGCACCCCGGCATTGACGGCAAAGGCCTGGTCCACTTCGGAGTCCCCGATATAGATAGCCTCCCGGGGCGCCAGACCGAAGTGACTCAGGATCCGTTCAAAGGATTCCGGATGCGGCTTGGGACGGGCGACGTCCTGGGCCGAAACCACCAGATCAAAACTGTCCGTCAGCCGATGATAGCTGAGCACCGCGTCGGTGGTGGTGGCGCGGTTGGTGGCCAGGGCCGTAAAGCAGGCGGGGCGCAAAAATTCCAGAAATTCCCGCAGGTGCGGCTCTTCCACCATCATGGGAATGAAGGGGCTGTAATCGAAATTGCGGCTATAACTGCGCACCGCGGTTAAATTAGGATACCCTTGAAAAATATGTTCCAGCGATTCCCAGACGGTGTGGCTATGGACGAAATCCTCGGCTTCGAGGTCCATCCGAGGTTGCTCGAAGCGGGCCAGGATGTCATTGTAAAAGGCGATGTTGGCCTGCCGGGAGTCGAACAAGACGCCATCGCAATCAAAGGCAACCAGCTTGATCAAACCATGCATCCTGGAAACAGTGGGGTGCAGTCGTCCGCCAACGACCTTGCTGCAGGGGCGGGAACAGTAAATTACCCGGCCATTTGACCAGGCATTAAAGTGTAAGATTAGTTCGAAATAGCCTGATTGTCAATAGCGCCCGGAAGACGACGCCGCGGCGGCTTCTACGGTCATATCTCTCGATTTCCCCACGGAAAAATTTTCCAGCCGATTTTTCCTTGCTTTTCAGCCGGGTTTTTCCCAAAATCCTGATATGTCAACCTCCCTCGAAATTGCGCGTCTGGACGCCTTGAGAGATCTTTGCAGCCGGCGAGAAATTGAGGCTCTGCTGGTCACCGGTCCGTCGAGCCGCCGTTATCTCAGCGGCTTCACCGCCGATGATCCCGATTGGGGCGCCCTCCTCATCACCCCTGCCGCGGCGGTGCTGCTCACCGATTTTCGCTATGAGCTTTGGGCCCGGCAAGAGGCCCCGGCCTTTCAGATAGTGGTTTACCGGGTGAGCCTGGGAGAAACCCTGGCCGGGCTGCTCCAGGAACTTGGGGTGCGGCGGCTGGGTTTCGAAGCGGCTCATGTTACCTTTCGGGGGTATCAACGCCTGACTGAAACCGTCAGCTCCAAAGGGGCCCAGGTGGAGTGGCGGCCCCTGGAAGGGGTGGTGGAAGAGCTGCGGGAGGCGAAGGCCCCGGGGGAACTGGCCGCCATGCGCCGGGCGCTGGAACTGAGTGAGGCCGTGCTGCGCCAGGTCTCCCGGGAGCTCAGCCCGGGCAAGACGGAGCGCCAGGTGGCCTGGGAGATCGAACTGGGCCTGCGGGAAGGGGGGTGCGAGTCCCTGGCCTTTACCCCCATCGTGGCCGCCGGCGAGAACAGCGCCCGGCCTCATCACCAGCCGGGGGATCATATCATCGAGGCCGGCGAGCCCATTATTATCGATATGGGCGGCCGGCTCAACGGCTACTGCGCCGACATCACCCGCACCTATGTCCTGGGGCCACCGGATGAGCAGTTCCGGAAGATCTACAGCCTGGTGCGCCGGGCCCAGGCTAAGGCCGAGGCGGGACTCAAGGCCGGGATGGACAGCCTGGAGGCCGACGCCCTGGCCCGAGGGGTGATCGCCGCCGCGGGCTACGGCGAGGCCTTCGGCCATTCCCTGGGCCACGGGGTGGGCCTTGCAGTGCACGAAAACCCCACCCTGAGCCCCATCCCGGAGCGCCGCACGGTGCTCAAGGCCGGCAGCGTGGTGACTGTGGAGCCGGGCATCTACCTGGCGGGTTGGGGCGGGGTGCGGCTGGAGGATATGGCCCTGATCAAGGCGGATGGAGCCGAAGTGTTGAATCGCTATGTGGATTTTTACGAGTGGGATTAATGACTGGAAACCTGGAAAGGGCGAAAAGGGGAAAAGGCGCGCCGGGGAACTCTTCGCCTGGAATCGGCTGCGGCAACTGCTAATGAATGATGGCTGGATCATGAAAATAGTTTGGGTGATGCTGGGCGGCAGCATCGGGGCGCTCTCCCGATATGGAGTGTCACTGCTGGCCGCGCAGCTTTTCGGCACCAAATTCCCGTGGGGAACCCTCATCGTCAACCTCTCGGGCTGCTTTCTCATCGGTCTGGCTTTTACCCTGGCCGACCGCGGTTTCAGCATCATGAGCCCGTCCATCCGTCTCTTTTTTGTGACCGGGTATCTTGGGGCCCTGACGACCTTTTCCACCTTTGGCCTGGAGACGGTGAATGCCATGCGGGCGGGAACGCAGCTGGTCGCCATGGCCAACTTTCTTTCCAACAACCTCATTGGTGGAGCCATGGTTTTTCTCGGCATGTTGGTGGGCCGCCTAAGGTAAGGTGAGTAATGATGCAGCAGTATAAAAAAATTGAGATCTTTACCAGTGAGGAAGCGCGGTGGCAGGGGCAGCCCCTTTATGCTGCCATCGTCCAATTTGTGCACGACCTGAAAATCGCGGCGCGCTGTCTGGTAACCAGGGGGATAGAGGGCTCTTACGAAAGCGGGGAGGTGGCCACTGCCAGGCTCGAGGTCCTCTCCTACAACATGCCCGTGCGGATTACGATTATCGTGCCGGCTGCCGAGTCCGAGCGGATCTGGTCGAAGGCCGCGGAGATGGTCACCGACGGTATTGTGGCGGTGCAGGATTTGAGCGTGATCTCCCACAGGACCCGGGGTATTCTTATCCCGAGACAAACCAGGGTTCGGGACATCATGACTCCGGCGCCGAAAAAGGTCAGCCCGGACACCTCGCTGGCCGAAGTGGCCCGCCTGCTGCTCTCTTCCACCTTCACCGGCCTTCCCGTGGTGGATGGAGAGAACCGGCCGGTCGGCGTTATTGCCCAGGGGGATTTAATCTATAAGGCCGGAATGCCGATGCGGATCGGTTTGCTGGCTGAATCGGATCGCCAAAGAGTGAGCGCGGTCCTGGAGGCGCTCACACCGAGGCAGGCCAGAGAAGTCATGACGCGGCCGGCAGTGACGATAGAGCAGGATAAGGCGGTAACGGAGGCGGTGCAATTAATGATCGAGAAAAAGGTGAAGCGCCTCCCGGTGGTCGATGCCGCAGGAAGACTGGTCGGCATCCTCTCGCGAGTGGACGTATTTCGCACCAGCATGCGGGAATCCCCGGACTGGAAAGCCTTTCAAGAGCAGCGCATCATCGTGGAAAATTTGCGCACCGTGGCCGACATCATGCGCCGAGACACCCCGACGGTTTTTCCCGACACCCCTGTCGAGGAAGTGATTCGTCTCATTGACCGCAATGACCTGCAACGGGTTGGGGTGGTGGACCAGGCAGGACATTTCCTGGGGTTGATCTCGGACCGGGACCTCCTGATCGCTTTTTCCGAGCGCCATCCCGGTATCTGGGATTATTTTGTGAGCAAAATTCCCTTTACCGAGCGGGGGCGCCGGCACAAGCATCTCCAGCAGCATTTGGAGCTGAAGACTGCCGGTGAGCTCATGAACACCAACATCGTGACGGTTCAGGAGGACGCCCCGATAGACGCAGCCCTGCAACTGATGCTGGAGCGAGCGATCAAGCGTTTGCCGGTCATCGATGCAGAGGGGAATTATAAAGGCATGGTCAGCCGGGATTCACTGTTACGCGCCGGGTTCGCCTCCGCTTAGCGGTATCCCCAAGTTAGGCTCAGGACCAGGGCAGAGCATCCCGGGCCTGCTGCTTCCGGGCCCTGAAAGTGGGAGATTGGCGACGGTGAAGCGTCGAATCCAACTGGAGAGAAGATTTGTCCGGGTGGAATTAATTATTTCGTAAAAAATCCTTGCATTTGATGAGCCGTGGCCTTAATTTGGGGGGCGAGGCGATGGGGTCCGCCAGGGGGAAAAGATTCCACCCGAACCGCGGCGACGCTGATGGCTCCTGAACTCACTTTGCGAGTGAGGTCAGGGGCATTTTTTATGCCTAAGAATCTCAAATGACTCTTTTGATGCTGAATGGGTGATTTCGCCTGCTTCTCCCGGCAAGTTGCCTCAAAGCTTATTTAGCGGGCGCCAAAACCAGGAAGGAGTATCCCGCATGATCAATAAAATTATCTTTAATGTCATTCAAGTTCTCGTGGTCATGGCTTTTGCACCACTCATCAAAGGGATGCTGGCCCGTTTGAAGGAAAATGTGCAGTCCAAAAGGGGCCCCAGTATTTTTCAGCCTTATCGAGATATCTGGAAGCTTTTTCACAAAGATGAAGTCGTCTCAGAGCAAAGTTCCTGGATTTTTCGCTTCACCCCTTTCGTGGTCTTTATTACCCCGATTTTTGTTGCCCTGCTGATTCCGGTATTGACCGACTATCCCCTCTTCTTCGCCTTCATGGGCGACATGTTGGGCGGCGGGTTTATCCTGGCCCTGGGCGGGTTCTTCGCCACTCTGGCGGCGATAGATACCGGTAACCCTTACGGGCCGATGGGGGCCAGCCGCACCCGGATGGTGGGCTTTCTGGCCGAGCCGGTGTTCATGATCGTCTTCTTCACCGTTTCCTTTATCGCCGGTTCCACTATCCCGTATATCGTCCAGAAGCACTGGGTCACACCTCTGGCAAACTTCTTCGAACCGGCCCATATCTTGATGCTGCTGGCCTTCCTCATGCTGGTCATTGCCGAGACGGGGAGAATCCCGGTAGATAATCCCTCGGGGCACTTCGAACTGGCCATGATCGATGAATCAAAGGGTCTGGAGTATTCCGGCCGCGGCGCCGCCTTGATGAAGTGGGGCGGCGCCATGAAATTTATGGTGCTGTGCTGCATCTTCCTGAATGTCCTGGTTACTCCCTGGGGTTTGGCCCACGGGACGGGGCTCTGGCAGGTATGTTTAGCGATACCGCTGATCTTGATCAAGATCAGCATCTTTATCCTGGTCTTGGTGGCCATCGAGTCATCGCTGGCCAAGCTGAGGCTGTTTCGGATCACGGAATTTCTCGGGGCTGCCTTTGTCACCTCGGTAGCCGCCATGGTTATCGGACTGTTTTTCATGTAGGAGAACAACTATGACTGAGCCGGAACTGCTGTTTTCCTTCCTCACCAAATTGAACGCCCTCACGGGCGGGGTTTTTCTGCTCTGCGCCTTCGGCCTCGTGGCGATCCGTCAGATGCTCACCTGTCTGCGACTCTATGTCTTCCAGGCCTTGCTTCTGGCAATTTCTGCTCTCCTCCTCGCTTATCAGTATGCCTCGATTCACCTCTTGGTGGTGGCCGCACTGACCATCATTACCAAGGTCTTCATTATTCCCTGGGTCCTGCGTCGGGCCGTGGGCTACGAAAGTTACGCCAGGCGCGAGATTTCCCAGGTGATTAATATTCCTGCCTCATTACTTCTATCCGTAGCCCTCACCATATTTGCTTATTATATCGCCAGCCCGCTTTTGACTGCGACCGGGGCCGGGGTTTTTGAGAAGGTCAATTTGCCCATAGGCATGGCCAGTCTCCTCATCGGGTCCTATACCGTAACGGTGCGGGGCGAAGCGGTGCCCCAGCTTCTGGGGGTTTTGGCCATGGAGAACGGCGCCTTCTTCGCCGGCATATCCATCGCCCCCAATCTGCCCCTCATCGCCGAGCTGGCGGCCGCTTTTTATGTGCTGATCACGGTCCTGGTAATCGGGCTGCTGGCCATGAGGATTCATACCACCATCTCCAAGACCGCGGTGGGCAAGTTGATGGCCCTGAGGGAGGACTAGATTTTCATGGAGCTCATCTACATCCTGGTAATCAGCCTGTTAGCCGCCGCCCTGTCCCTGGTGCCGGCAGGGAAGAGATTTGCCCCCGGAGTGACGCTTCTCGGCAGCCTGGCGGTTTTTCTGTTATCCTGGCGGGCCGCCCTGGCTACCACTAAGGGAGGCGAGATCATCGCCATCGGGGATTATCTCGCCTGCAATAGTTTCAGCGCCTTGATCCTCGTCCTGGTGGCTTTTGTCGGGCTGACCGCCGCCATCTTTTCCTGGGGCTATATAGCGACCACGGTGGCGGCGACCGACGACCGAAAAATCCGGAGATATTACAGCCGGTTCAACCTCTTTTTGCTTGCCATGCTGGCGGTGCCGATATTTTCGCATCTCGCTCTGGTCTGGATTGCCGTGGAACTGACCACCCTGATGTCGGTTTTCCTGGTCAGTTTCGAATCCACTCCCGAAGCCTTGGAGGCGGCCTGGAAATATGCGGTGCTTACCTGCATGGGCGCCTCGATGGCTTTACTCGGCATCCTCCTGCTCAGTTGGGGATTGCATCTCACCGGGCCGGCGCCCTTGACCTGGGACAATCTGGTGGCAGCCGCTCCCAAAATGCCGCCCGCTCTTCTTAATACCGGTTTTCTATTCATTCTCATCGGTTTCGGCACCAAGGCAGGCCTGGTGCCCATGCATACCTGGCTTCCAGATGCACATAACCAGGCGCCCTCACCCATTTGTGCCATTTTGTCGGGCATAGAGACCACCGCGGTCTTATATTGCATCATGAGGCTTTTACCGATGTTTCAGGGCAGTGCCGCCTCTTATGCCAGCACCTGGCTTATCAGCTTCGGCCTCATTTCAGCAGGTGTGGCAGCCTTCCTGTTAATCCAGGCAAAAGATTATAAGCGCCTCTTTGCTTTTTCTACGGTGGAGCATATGGGCATTATCCTGGTGGCGGCAGGCCTGGGTGGTTTTTCCGCCCATTTCGGCGCCATGATGCAGATTGTCGCCCATACGCTCACCAAATCTCTGTGCTTCTTCGCGGCGGGCGCCACCCTGCTGGCGACTGGAACCCGAAGCATCCCGGCCATCCGCGGGCTCATTCGCATCTCGCCTGTGGCCGGAGTTTTTCTGATGGTGGGAGGGCTGGGTATCGCCGGGGCCCCTCCCTTCGCCGTTTTCTTAAGCGAATTTTCCATATTGAAAGCGGGCCTAACGGATGGCCAGTACCTGGTTATCGGGCTGCTGGCCTTCTTCATCGTGGTGGCCTTCTTCGGCATCATGTATCAAGTCAACCGGATGGTTTTTGGAAATCCGGAAATTAGCTTGATGGACGAAAGAACGCTGCAGTTTGGCAGATCAATAATACCTAAACGGAATATCCTGCCTGTGACCTGTATCATTGCCCTAATAGTAACAGTCATTCCAGTAATTTTATTTGGTCTTTACCTTCCAGAGCAACTTTATCAACTCCTACATAATGCCGCGGCTTCTTTGGGGAGGATGTAAATGGAACAAGATCCTTCAAATAATTATAGGCTTATTGATCTTTCCGAGGCCATTGCCAAACGTTGGCATTGGCAAGTCAATGTCAGCATCGACGCCGGCCTGTCCCAGTGTTATGTCGAATGCGACCGAAATCAGCTCCCGGAACTGTGCCGCTGGCTCATCCACGACATGGAATACGGTTTTGGCAGTTTGATTGTCGAAGAGACGGCCGAGGATTGGCTGCTCAGGTACATCTTCTATGGAGAGCCGGCCAGTGAGCAGGTCCATCTGGGGGTGCGCTTCAATAAGGCCGAAAGCACCCTCCCCAGCATCAGCCGGATCAGCCATGCGGCCGATTGGCACGAACGAGAGGCCTGGGATCTTTTCGGCCTCGTTTTCGAAGGCCACCCCCGCCTCATAAATCTGGTGCGGCATGAGGAGTGGCCGGAAGGAGTCCATCCCTTGCGGCAAGATTTCGAGGCCGGCCAGCCCTACCCCCACCGCCAGGTTGATTCGGCCTGGCGACCCCACAGTGTGGTTCAGGCTCCCGGGGCCTTCATGATGCCCATTGGACCGGTGTATGCCGATGCCGCCGAATCCGCCCTTTTCCTGCTGGAGAGCGTGGGGGAGGACGTGATTCGCACCAGCCCCCGATTCTTTTATAAGTTTCGCGGGGTGGAAAAGATTGCCGAAGGCCAAAGCGTTGACCGGGTGCTCCTCCTGGCGGAACGCTTTTCCGGAACCTCGGCCTTGGCCCATTCCCTGGCTTTTTGCCAGGCTATTGAGACGATTTGTCAGGTTAAAGTTCCGGCGCGGGCCCAGGCCTTGCGGATCGTCTGGGCTGAACTGGAACGCTTCCGACATCATCTGGCCGCAATTGCGGGTATTTGCAACTCCACGGCGTTGGCCGTGGCCACCAGCCAGGCCGGTATTTTGGAAGAGGAGGCCCTCCGCCTCTGTGGCTCCCTGACGGGGCATCGGTATCTCTACGGTCTGAACCTTCCCGGCGGGGTGACCTTAGATTTAGACGCCCGGCAGTGCGAGGTTTTATCCTCCGGGGTGCAGACCCTGTTTCATAAACTGGCGCGGCTTTATAACCTGCTGCGTTACTCCAGCAGCTTCCTGGACCGCCTGGAGGAAGTCGGCCTGGTAACCAAGGATCAGGCCCGCGACTATGGCCTGGTCGGCCCTATCGCCAGGGCTTCCGGCCTGGCCCGGGACCTGCGGCAGGTGCTGCCCTACGGGGTCTATGACGCGGTGGACTTCCAGGTCCCCCAGGAAGAGGAAGGGGACGGCTATGCCCGGCTCCGCCTGCTTTTCCGGGAAGCCGAGCAATCGGTGCAAGATCTTGGGAGGCTTATTATCTTCCTTACCCCCGGGTGAGATAGCCGCACGGGAAGTTGCATTCAAACCTGGCGCCGCCCTCGGCTGGGCGGAAGCACCCCGCGGCGCCACCTTTCATTGGGTGAGGATTGATGAGCAAGGCGTCGTCAGGCGCTACCACCTGACCACCCCCTCATTCACTAATTGGCACGGTTTTCATTTTGCCGCCGAGGATTTTGCCTATCAGGATTTCCCCATTATCATGGCCACCTTCGGGCTCTCCAACGCCGAGTGTGACCGGTAGGAGTATCAGTTATGTGGAAATGGGTTTGGGAAGGCATTCGGAGAGGAATCGTGACCACGGCGTACCCGGCCAGGGAGGAGACCGCCCCCGGAGTGTCGCCGGGATTCCCGACAGGTTTGCCCAGAACCTTTGCCGCCTCCAGAGAGGCTGAGACCGTGGCCTCTTGCTGCCCCAGCGGGGCCCTGGTTCGGGAGGGCAAGCAGGTGCTATTTCAGGAGCAGCGGTGCATCCATTGCTACCGCTGTTGCCGGCAGCCGGCGCCTCCCCTTTCGTGGCAGTGGCAGGGCAATTATGCATGGGCCGTTTCCCCTTACCCCAGGGCCGAGCGGGAGAAAAAATTCGGGAAATCTTTCCGGCGTTCCCTGCACCTCAGGGTGATCGATGCCGGGGCCTGCGGCGCCTGTTTGAGCGAAATCGAGCAGCTCAACAAACCCTATTACAATATGCACCGGTTGGGTTTCTTTCTCACTCCCACGCCTCGGGAGGCCGATGTGCTCCTGGTGGCGGGACCGGTGACCGACCATATGCGGCTGCCGCTGCTGAAGGCCTATGAGGCCATGCCGGCTCCCAAGGGAGTTCTGGCCCTGGGCGCCTGCGCCATTTTCGGGGGGGTCTTCGGGTCTAGTTTTGCCTCCCTGGGCGGCGTCTCCAGCCTGATTCCCGTGGACGTCCTGGTCCCGGGGTGCCCACCCCCGCCCCTGGCGATCCTGCATGCCTTGCTGGCGCTCGTCGGCCGGGCCGAGGCTAATATTTGTCCGCCAGTCGCCCGGCCTCAAGGAGGGGAACGCCGTGTTTGACCTGAACAGCCTGTTTTTCCTGTTCTTGATGCTCTGTGCTGCCGGAATGGTGCTGGCGGTCTTGCTGCCTCGCGCCCAAAACCGGGTGGTTTTGGCCTGGATCGGGTTCTTGTCCTCTCTGACCATCTTGTTAATGAGCGGCAAGGTTTTACTTTCCGGTCAGGTCTGGCAGCTGGAACTCTGGAATATCAGGTCCCTGGGCCAGATGATGCTCCGGATGGACCGTCTCGGGGCCTTATTCGTGTTCATCACCGGAATGGTTTTTCTGCCCGTCTCCATCTTCTCGGCTCCATACATGAATCTGAAGAAGTATGTGAAGAGTTACAGCTTAAAATCATTCGCTATTTACTATCATCTCCTGCTGGCCTCAATTGTCCTGCTGCTGATAGCCGGCGATGTACTCTCGTTTCTGCTCACCTGGGAGACGATGTCCATCTTCTCCTATTTACTGGTGAACTACGAACACGAAAAAGCCGAGACCATCAAGTCCGGCTACCTCATGCTGAGTTTGGGTGAAGCCGGGACCATCGCCGTCGTGTTGGCCTTCTTTTTGCTGGCGCGGACTGCCACCGGTCTCGATTTCCCTGCCTTAAGAACCGCCGCCGCCGGAATGAGCGAGGCCTCCCGCTGGGCCATCTTTCTGCTCTCCTTTTTCGGTTTCGGGGTCAAGGCGGGTCTGGTGCCCACCAACATCTGGCTGCCGCGGGCCCATCCCGCCGCGCCCGGCAACGTCTCGGCTATCCTGTCCGGGGTAATTCTTAATCTGGGCCTTTACGGGATTGTGCGGTTCAATGCCGACCTCCTGCCGGTCAGCGATATCAGAGCCGGCGTCATCGTCTTGATCGTGGGCAGCATCTCGGCGCTGGTGGGGATCCTTTATGCCGCCATCCGGAACGATTTGAAGGAGATGCTGGCCCACAGCTCCATTGAAAATATCGGCATTATCACCGCGGGCCTGGGGGCGGGTTTCATCTTCCGGGTTGCCGGTCTGCCGGCTTTGGCAGGGATTGCCTTCATTGCCGCGTTTTATCACCTGCTCAACCACTCGCTTTACAAGGCCCTGCTGTTTCTCGGGGCCGGGGCGGTGGATTACAGTGCCGGTGAGCGGGACATGGATCGCCTGGGAGGGTTGATTCGGGTTATGCCCTGGACGAGTTTTTTCTTCTTGATTGGGGCGTTGTCCATTGCCGCCCTGCCACCCTTCAACGGCTTTGTCAGCGAGTGGCTGACCCTGCAAACCATGCTGCAAAGTGTAGTGCTGCACTCCATGGGAATTAAGATAACCTTTGCCCTCTGCGCCGCCGCCCTGGCCCTGACCGCGGCTCTGGCGGTCACCTGTTTTGTGAAGGCCTTCGCCATGACTTTTCTGGGGGTGGCCAGATCCCCGCAGGCCTCCAAAGCCGTGGAGGTGAGCCGGTCAATGCAGACCTCCATGGGTATCCTGGCGCTATGCTGTCTGCTTTTCGGCATCCTGCCCACCTATGTTATTCCGGTGTTGGACAATACTATTGCCACTTTTACCCATGAACACACGGTGGATGAACTGGTGCCGCCGTTTTTTACCGTCCCTCAAGGCAACGCCAAGTTTGGCGAGGGGTTTATCTCCGAATTTCACGACCTCGGGGCTCAGGTCGGCCGGACTTGGCTCCCGGGCCGGGGATTGGTGGTTCTACACCGGGGCACCGAGCGCAACCCCGTAGTCTTTGCCATGTCAACTTCCTACACCTTTGTCGTCTTGATTTTGCTACTGGGGGGCAGCATAATTTTCTTCCGGGTCCTAACCAGGATCAGGAAGGTGGCGAGAGGACCGGCCTGGGCCGGCGGCGTCAGGCGATTATTGCCTAATATGACTTATACGGCCACGGGATTTTCCAATCCCGTGAGGGTAATTTTCGAGGCCGTCTTTCGGCCCGTCAGCTTCGATGAGAAGAGAGAAACGGTGGCAGGGCATTTCCTGATGGCGGTCCAAAGGCAGCGGCAAGAAGTGCACATCCTGGAACGCACGATTTTTCGTCCCGGCGCCAGGTTGGGGCAATGGCTGGCCGCCTTGCTCGGAAAAGTCCACAGCGGCAGCGTCAACCTCTATGCCGCCTACATTTTGATCAGCCTGGTAATTGTCCTGGTAATTCAGCGGTTGAGGTAACCTGAGGCGGTGATTCGATTTATAGGTCCAAGCTACCTTCAGGCCATCGACCCGCGGTTCCGGGACGCCAGGCAGCGCTTGGAGGGGGAGGTGCCGGGGGTTTGGCAGGAAGCGGAGGTCGCAGCAGGATGAAAAATTAGCCTCGACTCACGGCCCCCCAGAAGAGCTACTCACCGAACCGAGGGTAAAAATACTTGAACTGTAACCTGTTAATTTACCTTGCTCATTATGGCGCGCCCGGAGGGATTTGAACCCCCGACACATGGATTCGTAGTCCATTGCTCTATCCGGACTGAGCTACGGGCGCCCTGGGTTGGCTGGCGGCCCGGGAGTTAGTGGGCTCCCGGACGCCATCACACCCAAATTTATAACCTCTGCGGCGCTAAAGGTCAACTGCTTATCGAGGCCGGGCCGGTGAGGCGCGACGTCCTTAGTCGCCACAGTTCTGCTGCGCTACCCTACCAAAAGCCGGAGCTTTGGGTCAAATTGGCATTCCCAGGCCGGAGCTGGGGAACTAGAGGAAAGTTATCAACCAGGGCGCCTGAAACCGAGCACCAGGTGCAGGTTTCAATATATCATCCCTGCCGGAGGAGGACTGGACTATGCCGTACATACCGCTGGAACAGAGACGGGCCTGCGATGGACTAATTGATGAGTTGGCCGGACAGATCGTCCGGTTGGCGGAGGAGAGCGGCTCTGACGGGGCCTTTGCCGGGCTGCTGAATTACGCCTGCACCCGATTGGCGTTGCAGATCGTGCGCCGGCGCTGCGGCCGGCTGCGTTATTGGCTGATTGCCCTGCTGACCGGTGTTTTCAAAAATATCGCCGATGAGTTCTATCGAAGGCTGGCGGCGCCTTACGAAGACCGGCAGCTGGCAAGGAACGGCGATGTGGAGCTGTATGCCGAATATCTAGCGGAAATTGAGCAGCCGGGGTGAAGGGGGTGGCCTAGCGCACGTAAAGACGCCGATACCTAAGGATTATCTCACGCCAAGACGCCAAGGCGCCAAGTCGCCAGGAGTATTTTCAATGAAAGGTGCGTTGGGCGTCTCTGTTTTGCTGATAGCTGACCGCTGGCCGCTGAAAGCTAAAAGAGGTTGGCCGGGTCGATGTCCAGGGTGAGGTCCAGGCGGGCCCGGGCGGGCGGGGCCCAGAGGCGCTTAAGGTGTTGCAGGGCCGCGGCCAGGGCCGGACGGCCATAACTTTTCAGCAGCAGCTGCCAGCGGTAGCGGCCTTTCAGGCGGTTCACCCCGGCCGGGGCCGGACCCAGCAACTGCACCAGGGCGCTTAATTGTTCATCCTGTTGCAGGGCTTTTTTCAGGGCTGCGGCCAGGCGGCGGGCCTCCTGGGAGACGGGCTCGGCCTCGGGGCCGCTTACCCTGACCAGGGCCAGGCGGGTGAAGGGCGGATAGCCCAGGGCGCGGCGGGCGGCGATCTCCCGGGCGTAGAACCCCACGAAATCCTGGGCCTGCACCATTTGGAAGACGTGGTGGTCCGGCTGGTGGGTCTGGATCAGGACCTGGCCGGCGGCCTCGCCCCGGCCGGCCCGGCCGGCCACCTGGGAGAGGAGCTGGAAGGTGCGCTCGCCGGCGTGATACTCCGGGAAAAAGAGGCTGAGGTCGGCGGCGACCACGCCCACCAGGGTGACCCGGGGAAAGTGGTGGCCCTTGGCGATCATCTGGGTGCCCACCAGAAAGTCCAGATCGCCTTCGGCAAAGCTCTCGAAAATGGCGAGGGCCTTACCGCTGTGGGGGGCGGTGTCCCGGTCCAGGCGGGCGACCCGGGCCCGGGGCAAGAGGCGCCGCACTTCGCTTTCCACCTGTTCAGTGCCGACGCCGTATTGCTTGATGGCAGTGGCCTGGCATTGGGGGCAGTGCTCCGGAATTTCCTGGGAGAAGCCGCAGTAATGGCAGATGAGGCGGTCCGCGGTTTGATGGCGGGTCAGGGCGACGCTGCACTGGCGGCACTGGAAGACGTGGCCGCAAAAGAGGCAGAACAAGGCCCGGGCATAGCCGCGGCGGTTCAGAAAGAGCAGGGCCTGTTCCCGGCGTTCGAGCACGCCTTCCAGGGCGGCGAGCAGGGGCCGGGAGATGATCTTGAGGGACTTTTCGCCCCGTTGGGTTTTCAAGTCGATGAGGTGGATCTCAGGCAGGGCCTGGGGGGTGACCCGGCTGGAAAGGTTGAGATAACGGTATTTGCCGATTTGGGCCAGGTGGTAGGTGGTGATCTGGGGGGTGGCGGAGACCAGCACCACCGTCGCCGCCGCCAACTTGCCCCGGTAGAGGGCCACGTCCCGGGCCTGGTAGAGAAGACCGCCTTCCTGTTTGTAAGCGGGGTCGTGCTCTTCGTCCACCACCACCAGCCCCAGGCGGGGCAGGGGGGCGAAGACCGCGGAGCGGGCCCCCACCACCACATCCACCTCACCCAGGACCAGACGCCGCCACTGGTCCAGGCGGGCGGCCTCGGAGAGGCCGCTGTGCAACACGGTAACCCGGGGACCGAAGCGGGAGCGGAAGGCCCGGGCCACAGGGTGGGTCAAGGCGATCTCGGGCAGTAACACCAAAACCTGGCGCTGCCGGGAGAGGGCCTGCTCGGCCGCGGCCAGATAGACCTCGGTCTTGCCGCTGGCCGTGACGCCGTGCAGCAGGAAAGGCGCGAAGGCGTCGGAGGCGAGCCCCTCAGCAATGGCCGTCAGGGCCTCGGCCTGCTCCGGCACCAGGGTCAGAGGTGGTTGAACGGGGAGCCGGGGCTGGCTTTCGAGAGGGTCGTGCAAGGCGAGGCGTTGGTCGAGCCGCACCAGGCCCAGGTCCGCCAGCCGGCGCAGAAGGGGCCGGCAACCGGGAAATTGCGGCAGCAGGTCTTTGGCCCAGGCGGGGCCGGATTCCCGCAGACAGGCCAGCAAGGCCCGGGCCTTGGGACCCAGGCGCGGTGGCAGGGGAGGGGCCTCGGCCTCGGGTACCGGGGCGGCCCAGGTATCCCGGCGGCCGCCGGCGGGCCGGGCGCCGCCGGGGATGAGGTGGCTCAGCGCCTCGCCCAGGGGATACTGGTAGTAGTCGGCCAGCCAGCGGAACAGGGGCACCAGTTCCGGGCCGAAGCGAGGGATGGGGTCCAGCACCGCCTTGATGCGGCGCAAGCGCACCGGCGGGGCGGCCTTAACCTGCGCCAGAAGATAGCCGGTCACCACCTGACGGCCTACCGGAACCTTGACCAGGCTGCCTACTTGGGCGGTGGCGGCCAAGTCCGGGGGCAGGCGATAGGTCAGGGTGCGGTCCAGGGGCAGGGCCACGGTGACTTCCCAGAGATCGGCGGCTCCTGGATGAGACTTATTTGGTGCGGAAGACACTGCCATAAGAACTATTATAGGTCAAAAAATGGATTAGTACTTCTGAGATTGGAGGCCGAAGAGATCGGCGTAGGCCGCAGTGATGGCGCCGAAAAATACCGGTACAGTTACGATAGAGCCGATAAGCAAGGTAAGAAAGCCGCTGGCCGCAATCAGAAAGCCCCACAGCAGAAACCCAAGAAACGGCAACGGACGACGCTGGACGGTGTGATAACTCAGTTCCATGGCTGCCCACCAGCCTAGGCGGCGGTCCATGATCAGCATCGGAGTGAAGAGATTAAACATCATGAAACCCAGGAAAGTTAGGCTGCAAAGCAGGCGCAAAATGAGGCTCTCAGGGAGCAAATAGCCGACCTTGCTCAGGAATGAACCAAGGAGGCCGAAGATTATTAAAGGCTGATAAAAATTTAGCGCTAAGAAGAAGTCCGAGAATTGAAAGGGTTGTCGCTGCTGTAATTTGGCGCATACCAAGAAGATGCCGGCATACAAAGGACCCAAGAGGGCGTCCGAAAAAAATCTGCCATAGGGAATCTCCTGGCCCAAATATCTCAGGGCGGCCGCGCCCAGTAGGCAGAGCACCCCGAACCAAAAAAAACCTAACGGATAGCGTTTGAAGGATTGCCATCCTTGGCGGAACCATGTGCAGGTGTTTACTTCAAAAAGGGGCCCGGTGGTGGGATCTTTCAATTCGGATTCGGCCCCGATTTCTTGACCGCAAAGCAGGCACATCTTCCCCCCTGACGGGACTTCATGACCGCACAATTTGCAAGTGGTCATGTTGGTTCTCCTAAAACGGCTGAGATCTGGGTAAATCCCCGGCCCGGAGGGTGAGTCGGGCTATCGTCAGGCATCAGGAGTAGAGGCCGCGGCCATGATATTATCCGGGAAATCCTCGGAATAGTCGGACTGCAAGCCGAAGATATCGGCATAGGCGGCGGTGACGGTGCAGCAGGTGAGCGGCACGGTGACCAGGAGGCCGATGCCCAGGGCCACGGCGCCCGCCAGGTTGAGCAGCACCAGGAGCAGCAGGAAGGCAAACATGCCGAACCAGATGGGGTGGACCGTGCGGCGGCTCAGGTCGAGGGCCGGCCAGAAATCGAGGCGGCGATCGACGACCAGGGAGGAGGCGAAGAGATAGCCGACCAGCAGATAGACGCCGGGGATGAGGAGCAACAGGAAACCGATGCCGGTGAGCCCCCCGCCCACCAGGGCCGTAAGCAGCAGGGGGACGAAGAACCGGAAGCCGAGAAAGAAGTCGCCGAATTGGGGGCTGCGCCCCTGGAGCAGCTTGGCGGTGACTATGAAGTTTCCCATCAAGAGGGGCGGTCCGATCATAAAACTGGCCACCCCACCGAGCCAGGGGATGAAGTGCAGTACGGTTTGAATCACCAGGTAGATCAGGAAGAAGCCGATAAACCCGCCGGGATAGTTGAGAAACAGGCCCCAGCCCGTTTTTAAATAGGCCCCGAGAGGCAGCGAGGCAGAGGTGCGGCCGGAGGGTTCAGGGACGGAGATCGGCTGGGTCGCCTGACGGCCGCAGGCGGGACAAAACTGCGCAGACTCCAACATCTCGTTACCACAATGGGGACAGTGGGGCATGGTCCGGCCTCCTGGCATTAAGAGTGCGGAGCTCTTTGGATAAATGTGTTTACCTTGACCGCAGGCGATGTTATCAGTTATGGGAGTAAATGGCAAAAACAATCAGGGAGCGGCCGCCGGCCGCGGCGGCGAGGAAAAGAACATGGCGCTTATTTTAACGGATTTCAACGATTCCATCGGCACCATCACCTTAAATAACGACTGCAAGCGCAACGCTTTGAGTAGCGCGGTGATTCATGAACTCCTCCAGGCCTTGAACGAGATGCTTTACCACCCGGCCCGGGTGATCGTCCTGCGGGCCAATAAGGGGGCGGGAGTCTGGTCGTCGGGCTTTAACATTGCCGAGTTTCCCAAGCCCGGCCGGGACCCGTTGGCCTATGACGATCCTTTGGAGCAGGCCATTCGGGCCATTCAACGTTGTCCGGCGCCGGTGATCGCCATGCTGGAGGGCAGCGTTTGGGGGGGCGCGGTGGAGCTGGCCATGGTCTGCGACATCCTCATCGGCACGGACAAGACCTCCTTTGCCATCACCCCGGCGCGGCTGGGGGTGGCCTACAATCCCACCGGCATGTTGCATGTCATCAATATGATCGGCCTGACCCTGGCCCGGGAGATGTTTATTACCGGCCTGCCGGTGCCGGCGGCGCGGGCCCTCCAGGCCGGCCTGCTCAACCACCTGGTGGCGGCGGCGGAGTTGGAGGACTTCACCTACGATCTGGCCCGGCAGATCACCCGGAATTCGCCGGTCAGCATCTCGGTCATGAAGGAACAACTACGGCTCCTGGCCAACGCCCTGCCGCTCAGTCCGGAGACCTTCGAGCGCATCCAGGGACTGCGGCGGCTGGTCTATGACAGCCAGGATTACCTGGAAGGGCAGCAGGCGTTTATGGAGAAACGGCAGCCGATGTTTAAGGGTGAGTAAAAGGGATGTCTAGACTGGAAAAGATAATTCCGCCGAATTATCTTTTAGGCGGGGTGATATGTGGAAACAAGGATCGGGAAAAAAGTATGAATGTAATAATCATCCTCATACTATCAATTTGCTTGCAATTCACTGCGGCATTTTTGGCCATGCGCTTGATTTGGGTCACTAAAAGAACGCAGGCGTGGGTGCTGATTGCCCTGGCCATCTGCCTTATGGCCTTGAGGAGAAGTATCAGTTTTTATCATTCGGCATTTCAAGAATCGCCTATCCCATTAGATCTAGGCGCGGAACTGGTAGGTCTAGGGGTATCAACCTTGATGGTAGTCGGCATCGCCCGCGTAGCCCCATTATTCATAGCCTTCAAAAAGTCGGAGAGTGCATTGCGGCGCCAACTGATCCAAACCTGCATGGATGGCATCATTTTCAATGACATTCAGGGGAATATTCTTACCTTCAATAACATCGCCGCAAATATTCTGGGTTACAGTCCGGAAGAGGTCCTGAGCAAAATCAATGTGAGAGAACTCTATCCTCCGGGAGTGCCTCGGGAAATCAAATTGAAAATTGACGATCCCGCCTTGGGTGGAAAGGGCATTTTAGAGAATTATGAGACCATGGTCCGCCACAAGGACGGCACGCTCATCCCTGTCTGGCTGACGGCCCGGATTATCTATGAAGACGGAGGCGAGGCTGGAGTAGTAGGGCATTTCCGGGACTTGCGGGAACGGAAGCGTATGGAGGCGGAAATTCTGAGTAATGAACGCCTATCAGCCCTGGGCAGAACGGCAGCCCATATCAGCCATGAAATTAAGAATCCCTTGATGCTTATTGGGGGTTTTGCCCGCCAGGTCTTAAAGGATTTTTCTGGAGACCCTGAAAAGAATAAGGAAAAACTCAAAATCGTTGTTGATGAAGTTCAACGTTTAGAAGGCTTTCTGGAAGAGGTCGGGGGTTATGCCAAGATTTCGGAACCCCAAAAGAACCTGGGAGACCTCAACGCGTTATTACAAGAAACTTGTGAACGCTTAAAGCCGAGTCTCCGGGAACAAGGAATAATATTGAGGCTGGAAATGGCCGAGAATCTTCCTCCAGTCTGGTTCGATCCGGTTCACTTGCGCCAGGTAATCTTGAATATTGCCAAGAATGGCATCGAGGCCATGCCGGAAGGAGGGACTTTGACCATCGCCAGTGGCCGGGAGGCGGCCCGGTTATTTTTTCAAATCTCTGATACTGGCGAAGGTATCCCCCCGGATGTCATGGAAAAGATTTTCCAACCATTCTTTTCAACCAAGTCCAAAGGGAGTGGGCTGGGTCTGGCCATATCTCAGAAGATCATGGAGGCGCACCAAGGGGAAATCACCATAGAAAGCGAATTACACCGGGGAACCCGGGTAACCTGTTTTTTGAATATGGAGTCATGACTACCCTCAAAACGGCTCCCTTCGAGAGCATAAAGTGATGAAACGCAAGCTGGTGGGCATCGTGATCTTTCCGGAGGTGGAGGTCCTGGATTTTTGTGGACCCTACGAGGTCTTTAGCGTCACCCGCCTGGATGAAGCCCGGCGGCGGGAGGAGCCCTCGCCGTTTCAGGTGCTGTTGGTGGCGGAGACGTTGGCGGCGGTCCAGGCCGCGGGCGGGATGCAGGTGCTGCCCGATTGCACGCTGGCCGACTGCCCACGGTTGGATATCCTGCTGGCGCCGGGCGGTTGGGGGACGCGGCGGCAGATTCAGAATGAGGCTCTCATCGATTGGATTGCCAAGCGCGGGAGGCAGGTGGAGACGCTCACTTCGGTGTGCACCGGCGCCCTGTTATTGGGCAAAGCCGGCCTGCTGGACGGCCGCCGGGCCACCACCCATTGGCGCTCGCTGGCGTGGCTGCGGGAGTCCTGCCCGGCGGTAACCGTGGAGGAGCAGTTGCGGGTGGTGGAGGACGGCCACATCCTGACGTCGGCGGGCATCTCCGCCGGGATTGATCTGGCCTTAAAGGTGGTGGGGAGCTACTTTGGCGAGGCCGTGGCCCGGGCCACGGCCTCGCAGATGGAGTATCGGTTTCCGGAGGATAAGGCGCGGCGGGTTTGATAACTTCCGGGTGCCCAAAATCTAGGGCGAACCCAAGGTTCGCCCCTACGGCACAGGCTGGAAAGCCGGTGCCACCGGATAAGGAAATGGTGGGCAGTGCCCGCCCTACATGGTGCGTGGGACGCTACTTCCACGGTGTGTAACCTTCAAATTCCAATCACGGGTAGGACTAGGAAAGGCAGAGCTGTGAGGCTCTGCCTTTTTTGCGAGCCAGTCACTGATGGTGCGTAGGACGCACCCTACACGACCTCAAATGGTGAGCGCCGTAACCTAAAATTATGGGGTTGGGGATGGGGGTTTGGGGGAAGGGGTAGGGGCCATCGGCCCCTAGCCCCTTCCCCAGGGTTTTTTTACTTCCGCCGTTCGCCGAACTGGCGGACCTGGTACATGAAGGCCTCCAGGCGGGTGCGGGTGTGGGACTGTTCCTGGCCGTCGTAGGCCAGGTTCAGGAAGGGGATGTTGTCGTGGTCCTCCCGGAAGCGCTTGAACAGGGAGTTGACCACGGTGCCGGGCATGCAGGTGAAGGGCATGATGTTCACCAGCCCCGCGGCGCCCTTGCGCACGAAGTCCCGGGACTTGCCCATGCTCAGGATGGCCTCGCCTTCGAAGGAGGGGTGCAGGTAGTCGGCAGCCAGTTCCAGGGTTTCGGCGATGGAGGGCTCTTTCAGGTTCTTGATGCTGCCGTGGAAACACTCCTCCAGGTGGTGCTCGTCTTTTTTCTGGATCCGGTCCTTGATGATGATCTGGAGCAGGCGGCCGAAGTGGCGGGCCACCCAGGCATCGTGGCGGGAGGAGTGGGTGACGTAGAGCAGCCACTCGCCGATGGGCGGCATCCAGACCTCGCGCTCCCAGGGCCTCGATCTCGCGCACGGCGTTTTCGTTGGAGAAGGTGTTGGCCCGGCAGTAAATCTCGCCGACCACCCCGACGACGGGCTTGCCGCCATTCCGGCTGAGGGTCAGATCGTCGAAGGCGCCCCGGGCCTGCCTGAGCACCGCCGCCACATCCTGGCGGTCGCGCACGGCGTGGTAAGTTTTTTGCAAGTAGTGCTGCGTAGACCTTGGTCGGATTCGCCCGGAGTGCGCTCATAAGGCCGGCATGCCCGGAGCTTCTTATCCAGCAGGTCGATGGCCACGATGCCGTTCCAGGCGACGCGGTCGAAGTCGCCGCCCACCATGCCGATTTCCCGGTACATGTTCTCGCTCTGTTCCGGGGAATAGACCGGCACCTGGGGGTAGCCCAATTCGTCCAGAATGAGGCGATGGAACCGGTGGTACTGGCCGAAGCGGCAGGGGCCGTTGGCCGAAGGCATGAAGAAGGCGCTGCGCTCGGGGTTGAAGTCCGGCCGATTGCAGCAGCTTGGCCAGGTCGCCGGTGGTGAGGATCAGGGGGTAGCACTCCTTGCCGGAGGTGAGGCGGCGGCCCAGCTCCAGGGTCTCCTGCGTCGGAGGCGGGCAGGGCCTCGGCCTCGCCGCCGCAGGCCTGGAAGGCGCCCACGATGGCCAGGGCGACGTCAGTCATGGGGGGCAGGTAAATCTTGCGCTTCAGATTGCCCGTCACCCGGTAGCGATAGGGCGAGACCCGTTCGGGCATGGCCTCCACCTTGACGTTCTTCAGGCTGTCCAGGAAGGCCTCCAGGCGGGTGATGGCGCCCACGTCGGAGGAGTGTTCGTCGATTTCGATCTCGAGATAAGGCTTGCCGCGCATGCGGTCCTTGAAGAAATGCTGGATAAAGGAGTCGGGGCCGCAGCCGAAGTTGGTGATGAAGACGCCGTAGAGGCGGGGGTCGCGGCGGACGTGTTCGGCCACGCCCAGGATCTTTTGGCCGAAGCGCCAGTACATGGGCTTGATCTCATCCAGGTTCTCGCACCTGATCCACCGGCAGGAAGTCCATGGGCATGGCCAGGACGCCCAATTGCCGGAGCTTGCGATGCAGGTTGAGGTTCATGCCCGGGTCCAGGGCGTTGTAGGGCCGGCCGATGAGGATCATGAGGCGGCCGTCCTTGGGGGTAGGAGTCGAGGATTTCCTGGCCCCGGGTGCGGAGATGCTGGAAGTAGGCCTCCTGGGCGGCGACGGCCCGGCGCATGGCCCGTTTGACCTGGAAGATCGACACCCCCAGGTCTTTGCCCAGGTCTTGCAGGCCCTGGCGCAGCCGTTTCTCGCCCCGGCCGAAATAGAGGACCGGGGAGAGGACTTTGGCGTTATAGGCGGCAAAGTCGATGGCGATGGGCGCGGTGTAGCACAGGGACTGGGCCATGGGGCAGACCACCCCGGCCTGAATCTCCGGGTTGGGGTTGGCCATGTCGATGATGCTGGGTAGGAAGATACGCTTGACTCCGGCCTTGAGGAGGTCCAGGAGATGGCCGTGGGCCACCTTCACCGGGTAGCAAGGCTCGGCGGCCAGGGCCTCGATGCCCTGGTTGATCACCGACTTGTTGGTCTTCTGGGAGTAGACCACGGTGAAGCCCAGGTCCTCGAAGAAGGCCCGGAAGAAGGGCATGAGTTCCTGGAAGAACATGGCCCGGGGAAGCCCGATGGCGCCGCGTTTGCCCTCCTGGGGGGGCTCGGGGCCGTAAAGCCAGTCTTCCCGCTCCTTGAGCAGGTCCGGCAGGTCGTATTGCTTCTGGTTGGCGGCCACTTCGTACTTTTCGCAGCGGCTGCCGTAGAACAGGGGCTTTTCACCTTCGATCTGCACCTGACGGATTTCGCAGTTATTGGGGCAGCTTTTGCATTCGAAGGAAGTGATTTTATATTTACGGTCGGCCAGGTCGAAGCCCTTGAACCGGGAGACCTCCCAGTCGCGCTCCCGCATGGCCAGCAGCGCCGCGCCGATGGCCCCGGTGACGTCGTGGTGGGGCGGCACGTTAATGGGCTTGCCGCAGACCTGCTGGAAGGCGGCGACGATGCCGCGGTTGGCCGCGGTGGCGCCCTGGTAGAAGATGCGTTTGCCGATGGGCCGGTCTTCGGCTACTTTGTTGAGGTAGTTCTGGACGATGGAGTAGGAGAGACCCGCCACCAGGTCCCCTTGGCGGCGCCCCGCTGCTGGTGGTGGACGATGTCGGATTCCATGAACACGGTGCAGCGTTCGCCCATGCGCACCGGGTTTTCGGATTCCAGGGCCAGGTCGCCGAACTCTTCCCGGATGCGAGATACCCAGCTTTTCGGCCTGCTCCTCCAGGTAGGAGCCGGTGCCGGCGGCGCAGACCTTGTTCATCATGAAGTCGACGATGGCGCCGTTGCTCAGGCTGATGAACTTGGAGTCCTGGCCGCCGATCTCGAAGATGGTGTCCACTTCGGGGTCGATGGCCGCGGCCGCGGTGGCCTGGGCGGTGATTTCATTGCGCACCAGGTCGGCGCCGATGAAGTCGCCGGTGAGATAGCGGCCGGAGCCGGTGGTGGCGGCGCCCATGATTTTAACCCGATCGCCGATTTGACGCGCCCACCCGGCGCAGGCCCTCGGTGATGGCCTCCAGGGGGCGGCCGGCGGTCATGAGGTATTCCCGGGCCAGGACCCGCATCCGGGCATCGATGACCACGACATTGGTGCTGATGGAACCCACGTCGATGCCGAGATAGCCTTCCACGAGGCTGCCGTCAGCGGGAAGCGAGACCACTTCATAGTTCTCCGGTCCCAGGAGCGGAGGCTGCGGCAGACGCGGCAGACGGCGGTCCTGCTCGGTTTCCTTAAGCAAATGCCGGCGGAGGGGCTCCAGGTCAAGGGCGAAATCGGCCGGCGGATTTTCCCGGGCCACCAGGACGGCGCCCACTGCGCCCAGGGCGCAGAAGTGGGGCGGAATGATCAGGCCGGCGTCGTCAAAGCCGAAGACCTGGCGGAAGGCCTGGCGCACTCCGAGGTTGTGGGCCACGCCGCCCTGGAAGGCCACCGGCGGGGTGACGGTCTTGCCCTTGCCGATATTGCTCTTGAGGTTGCGGGCCATGGCCTGGCACAAGCCCGCGATGATTTCGTAATCCGGGGTGGCGCCCTGCTGCAGGTGGATCATGTCGGTCTTGGCAAAGACGCTGCAGCGGCCGGCCACCCGCGGCGGGGTGGTGGATTTCAGGGCATGCTCGCTGAACTCTTCAATGGTGTAGCCCAGGCGGTGGGCCTGCTGGTCCAGGAAGGAGCCGGTGCCCGCGGCGCACATGGTATTCATGGCGAAGTCCTGGATCACCAGGTGCCCGTCTTCTTCGGCCACCATGATCATCTTGGCGTCTTCGCCGCCCATGTCGATGATGGTGCGGGCCTCGGGGCAGAAGAGGTGGGTGCCCCGGCCCTGGGCGATGACTTCGTTCACCGAGGAGCCGCCCAGAATCTCGGCCAGCCGTTCGCCGCCCATGCCGGTGAAGGCGGCCAGGCGGATGGACTGCCGCGGAAACTCGGGTTCCAGGGCTTCCAGCAGACTTAAGGCAGTGCCGTAGGTGTCCCCCAGGTGGCGGCGGTACTCTTCCCGGACCACCTTACCCTGGGAATCCAGCACCACCAGGTTGACGCTAACCGAACCGACATCCATTCCCACATCGAATCTTTCAGGCATATTCGAATCCCCCGAATGAGCGGAACGTTGATTTTGGATTGGTTGCTATGGAACGTGTTTAGATTAAATCGATTATACCTCACGCCAAGACGCCAAGGCGCTAAGACGCAAGCCGCAAAGAGACAAGGTGGAACCGTCTTAGCAGGGCGGCCTGGGCCGCCGAATTCCATAAATTTCAGGCTTCGGGCGCCTGACGGTAAAACTTCTGGTCGCAATAAGGCTGGCCGGCCACCTGGCCGGTCTCGCACAGATGCAGCAGGCGCCGGCGCACCTCGGCCAGGGGCAGGCCGCAGACCTTGGCCAGGTCAACGGCGGTCATGGGCCGCCGGGCCAGCATCTCGACCAGGACCGCGTCAGCGCAAACCGCCGCCGGCTTGGCGCGGCTGCTGAAGGAGGCGATCACCTCGACTTCGACCTCGTCCCCCAGGTAACCGGCGATGGCGGCCAGCTCTTCCTGAGTCAAGGCCCGGGCGTAGTCTTCCACGCCGGGACGCACCGCGGTGTTGAGCTGCACCTTGTCCGGAGCCAGACGCTTAAGGGCCCGGCGCAGGGCTTCCAGGTCGGCTTCCGCATCGTTAAGCCCCTGGAGCAGCAGGATCTCCAGCCAGATTTGCCCGGCGTATTCCCGCCGGAAGGCTTCCAGGCCTTCGATTAGTCTGCTTAAAGGGTAGTCCGGCAGGGGCCGGTTGATGGCCCGAAAACTCTCCTCCCGGGCGGCGTCCAGGGAGGGCAGGACCAGGTCGGCAAGCTTGAGCTCATCCCGCACCTCGGGGAGATAAAGCAGGGCGCCGTTGGTCAGGACCGCCACCGGGGTGCCGGTGAGGGCCTTGAGGTGGCGAATGATCCGGCCTAAACCCAGATTCAGGGTGGGCTCGCCGCTTCCGGCCAGGGTGAGGTAGTCCAGCGGCGGCGGGCCTTGATGCAGATACGCCGCCACTTCGGCCATAATTTCGTCCGCCTGGTAGTCCAGGCGCGTGATGGTCTGCCGCGTGGTAGGTCCCACTTCGCAATAGATGCAGTCATAGGGGCAGGTCTTGCGGGGGACCAGGTCGACCCCCAGGGACCGTCCGAGGCGGCGGGATGGAACCGGACCGAAAAGATGGGACATGGCTAAAAGCAACCCAACTGGCACTGCTTGATTTTGATTTTGAGTTCGTTAAGGAGTTTGCCCATATCCTTACGGGAGATGACCAATTCCTCGGCCAGACGCATGGCTGCCGCGCAGGAGATCTTGCCCTCCGGGGCGGCCGCCTGGATTCTGGCTTTCAGTTCTGCTAGGCTCATGTTCTTTCTCTTTTGGATACTAAAAAATAAATATATGCAACCGGGGCGCAGAAATCAAGGAGAAGGCGCCCTACGCCCGCCTGGAAAAACTGCGTCAGGCACTGCCCGCCAAGACCCGCCAGGCGGCCGCAGCCAGGGAATCCGCCAGGCTCGAGAGGTCTTGGGTGATCCGGTTATAGGCCTTGAAGACCGCCACCTGGAGCACCAGTCCGAGGACCATGGCCGCGGCCACCTCGACCTCCATTTCCGGCACTTCCCGACGGGCCATGCCCTGGGCCAGGACCTTTTGCAGGACCGTCACCGCGGTGGCCATCTCCGGCGGCACCTTTTTGAGCTGGGAGTGCTGGGCCAGGAGCAGGTAGCTGAAGAGCACCGGGTCCCGGTCGAAAAAGGTGCAGAATTGCCGGATCATGGCGGTCAACTTGGCCGGCAAGGTCTCGTATTCCCGCTGCAATCGATCCAACTCCTGGGCGAAGGCGGTGTAGTTGGTATGAAACAGCTCCCAGGCCAGCTCCTCTTTGCTCTCGAAGTGGCGGTACAGGGTGCCTTCGGCCAGGCCCGCCGCCGCGGCGATATCCCGCACCGTGGTCTCGGTGATGCCCTTGGCCACGAACAGCGTCAGGGCGGTGCGGGCGATCAGTTCTTTGGTATGGTTACCGTTGCGGGTCATAGGGAAATAATCAATGTGAGCGTTCACTCATTTAATAAGTTATTCGCTTGGGGCTGTCAAGTATTTTATAATCTAAAACCGCAGACGAACGCCGACCCACGCCGATGCTTCTTAGATATCCGGGTTAATCGGCGTTTATCGGCGGTTAAATTTGTGGTAGTTTAGTCGAATAATCGAGATAAGGAGGAAGTGCCTTGAAGGTATTAGCTATTGGCGGCTCGGCCCGGCCCCAGGGGAACACCAATTTGTTGCTGCATGAAGTTTTGAAAACCCTAGAGCAGGAAGGGTTGGAGACGGAGTACATCTCCCTGCACGATAAGCAGATCCTGCCGTGCCGGGCCTGTATGCAGTGCGCCAAGGACAAGAACCGCTGTGCCCAGGAAGACGATTTCATGCCGGTTTATGAGGCCATGGCCGCGGCCGACGGCCTGCTGGTGGGCTCCCCGGTCTACTTCGGCTCGGCTACCCCCAACCTCATGGCCCTGCTGGACCGGGCCGGCTACGTGGCCCGCCAGGGCGACAACCCCTTTTACCGCAAGGTGGGCTCGCCCGTGGTGGTGGCCCGGCGGGCCGGGGTCAATTTCACCTATGCGCAGTTGCAGTTCTGGTTCGTCATCATGGGGATGTTTACCCCGGGGTCCAGCTACTGGCCCATCGCCTACGGCCTGAAACCCGGCGACGCGGCCGGCGACGCCGAGGGAATCAAGACCATGCAGAACTTGGCCCTGAATATGGGGTGGCTGATGAAGAAATTAGGGTAGAGATTATTGGGGAAAGGGGCCAGGGGCCGACGGCCCCTGCCCCTTCCCCGACTCTTTACGTGAAGAAATGTAAGGGCACTACCGGATGGTCAAGACCGGCACGGACTCGGTGAGCCCCGCGAGGCGGAGTGAATAGCACCCGCGGCAGGGCAAGTTCGCTCCAAAAAGGCAAGAGCAGGAGAAAATAATTATCCTTGACGTAACGTATAATTTGTCTTATATCTTAAAGCAATAATTGAGAGCTTCAGAGACAAGCGAACGCGCGAGTTCGCCGAGGGAAATCGGGTAAAAGCCTTCTCCGGATTCGAGCGCAAAGCGGAAATGAAGCTCGACGAGCTGGAGTCAGCCACGTCGCTTCTGGACCTGGACTTGCCCGGCAATCGTCTGGAAGCGCTCAGGGGCGACCGCAAGGGTCAACACAGCATCCGTATCAATGAACAATGGCGGATTTGCTTCCAGTGGCCGAAAGGCATGCCGGGGCCGACAAATGTTGAAATCGTCGATTACCATTGAATGAGGTGTATTATGGGACGCAGTGCCATACATCCAGGCGAACATCTCGCCGAACAACTTGAAGAGCTGGCCATGAGCGCGGCGGAATTGGCGCGCCAGCTCAAGGTGCCCACAAATCGTATAACTGAAATCCTGAACGGCGAGCGGGCCGTGACCGGGGACACGGCCTTGCGTCTGGGCCATTTTTTCGGGACCAGCCCGGAGTTCTGGATGAACCTGCAAAAGCTCTATGAGCTGCGGCTTGCTGAGCAGAAATCAGGTGAAATGATTAAGGACTTGCCGACCTTGGCAAAGCCAATGAAGAAACAGGGCGAGGAGGCACAGCCGCGCCCAAAGTAAAGTGCCCCATTCCGTTGCTTCATCGCCAGAATTAATTCGTTGATTGTCATCGAATATCACCCAGCTTAACTACATGTAAATGGTCTTGTTCCTTCAAATAGGCCTTCGCTTTTCTACCTGCAAAGCCTTTCAAACCTCATCAGATTGGTCGCCGTGTGAATGACGTTGTGCCGGCTTACCCCTTGGCCGCCTGGAGGCGTTCGGTGACGCTGGGGAAGTATTCCATCCTGGTGTGGGGCAGGAAGAGGGCGGCGATGTACTGATCCATGAAGCCCGGGGTTTCGGAGAGTTCGAAGTTGGTCATCATTTCGGCCACCCGGCGTTCCTCGACCAGCAATTCCCGGGAGAAGGCGAGCAGAGTGGCGCCCTGGAGGGAGGCGTTGCCCACGAACTGGAAACGGTCCCGGGGCAGGTCGGGCAAGAGACCGATGGCGATGGCGTTTTCGATGTTGATGAAACTCCCGAAGGCTCCGGCCAGGATAACCTGCTCCAGGTCCTGGAGCTTGAGGCCGACGCTTTCCAGCAGGGTGACGTAACCGGCGAACATGGCGCCCTTGGCCCGCATCAGGTTGTCGATGTCGGCTTCGCTGATGGTGAGGTCCTCCCCGCCATGGGTGTCGGAGGCGAAGACCAGGACGTACTCCAGGCCGCTGTCCCCCGGGCGGATGCGCGTGGTGTTCAAATCATCCCGCAGCTTGCCGTTGGGCGAGATGATATCCGCCTCCATCATGGCGGCGATCAGGTTGATCAGTCCGGAGCCGGCGATGCCCTTGGGCTTTACCATGTCGATGGTGATGAGGCTGGGCTCGTAGGTCTCGGGATTGATGATGACGTCTTCGATGGCGCCGGCGGCGGCCCGCATACCGAACTTGATGCCGCCGCCTTCGAAGGCCGGACCGGCGGAGCAGGCGGCGGTGGCCAGCCAGGACTGGTTGCCGATGACGATCTCGCCGTTGGTGCCGATGTCGATGAACAGGGTGAGCTTGGGGTCTTTATAGATGCCGGAGGCCAGGATGCCGGAGACGATGTCGCCGCCGACGTAGCTGGATACGGAGCTGACGCTGTAGACCGCGACGTGGTCCGGCACCTCCAGACCCAGGTCCCGGGCCCGGATCGAGGGAATGCTGCCGGCCGTGGGGGTGTAAGGCGACAGGCGGATGTGCTTCGGGTCGATGCCGTAAAAGAGGTGGGTCATGGTGGTGTTGGCGGCCACGGTCATATGGGAGATCTCGTCCACCGGCAGCTTGTGTTGCTTCAGCAGCCGGTGCAGCACCTGATTGATGGTGGCCACCACCGAGCGTTGCAGCTTTTGGAGGCCCTGCTCTTTCTGGCTGTAAACGATGCGGGTGATGACGTCGTCGCCGTAGCTCATCTGGGAGTTGTAGTCCGCGGCGTGGCCCAGGATCTCGCCTTTGGCCAGGTCCAGGAGCTGCACCCAGACAGTGGTGGTGCCGATGTCGATGGCGACGGCATAGTGGCGCCGGGTGGTGTCGCCGGCCTCGACGTTGAGCATGTGGGGGGAACGGTAGCGGCGCCGGGAGAAGTCGAGGGTGGCGGTCACCTGAAAGTTTTGCTCGCGGATGACCCGGCCCAGCTTGCGCAACAGGTAGAAGTCCAGGGTGAGGCTGTCCACGGCGTGCTGGCGGGCCAGGCCGTCCTCCAGGCGGGCCAGGTCATTGATGTTGTCCCCCGGGGAGGGCGGCGCCAGTTGGACGAATCTCTTCTTGAAGGCGGGGTTATAGAGGCCCTCGTTTTTCAAGGCGGCCAGATCGATGGGACTGGGGCGCAGGCCGATGCCGCCCCGGCGCCGGGTCAGGGTTTTGCGGTCCAGGAGGGATTCCGGCGGAATGCGCACCACTACGTCGGCGAGCACATAGGACTGGCAGGCCTGGCGGTAGCCCAGGTTCCAATCCTCGTCGCTCAAGAGGCCGGAGCGCAGGCTCTCCAATTCGCCTGCTTCCAGGAGGATGCGGCACTTGCCGCAGACGCCCTCGCCGCCGCAGGAGGCATTGATATGCACCCCGGCCTGCAGGGCGACCCGCAGCAGATTTTCACCTTCCGGCACCTCAACGACCAGGTCATATGGCTTAAAAGTGACGCGCTTGGTCAAGATTAGGTCCTGTTAATCATAGATAATCGAAAACTGCTCTGAGCACGAGATTCAGGGGAGCGCACTCAACGTTCGCCCCCGCAGGCCAATTTCTCTTGGATCTTGGTATAAAGGCGCGGCGGGCCTCGCCGGAAAAATTTCCAGGGTAGAAAGTCCCTAGTTTGCGCATTCTATCACAGGCCCTCGCCAAAGAAAAATGCTAAAATGGCACGACGGACCTCAGCTTACCGGCTTTTCCGGCGGCCGACGAGGATTTTCGAGGAATTTTAGATGCCCCCAGCCCGAGTGGGAAAATTGCTCCAGGAGTTATACGACAAGTTGTGGCAGGCCTTCGGGCCCCAGGGCTGGTGGCCCGGCGAGACCCCGTTTGAAGTGGCGGTGGGGGCGATTCTGACCCAGAACACCAACTGGGGCAACGTGGCCCGGGCCATCGCGGCGCTCAAAGACCGGGACCTGCTTTCGCCGCAAGCCTTGCATGACCTGCCTGAGGCGGAACTGGCTCAGCTTATCCGTCCGGCGGGTTATTATAATCTCAAGGCCCGGCGGCTGAAGAATTTTTTGGCCCTGTTGCAGGGGCGGTACCAGGGAGCCATGGAGGTCATGGCCGGAGACGATCTTTCAGACTTGCGGCGCCGGCTCCTGGAGGTGAAGGGCATCGGCCCGGAGACCGCGGACAGCATCCTGCTCTACGCCCTGAATAAACCCACCTTTGTGGTGGACACCTATACTTTCCGGGTCTTGAGCCGGCACCGGTTGCTGCCGGAAGCCTGCGCCTACGAGGAGTTGCGCCGGCTGTTCATGGATCATCTGGCCGCCGACCTCGGGCTCTATCAGGAATATCACGCCTTGCTGGTGCGGGTGGGCAAGGAGTTTTGCCGGCCCCAACCCCGGTGCGAGTCCTGTTTGCTGCAGGGTTGGCCCTGAGAGTTTCAAGTTTCGAGTTTTGAGTTTCGAGATTGATCTCGCGCCAAGACGCCAAGGCGCAAGCACTTGACCGAAAGGAAGCCAGGATTGACGACGGGCGCCCTTGATTAACATTTGGAATGGAAATTGCATCTAACCTGGCAAGGGTAAACTTATGGCAAACTTAGACCAAGACGAATATTTCCTGGTGTGGCTGGCGGAGCCGCTGCAGGACGACTTGCTGACGGCCGGCAATTTCCACCTAATGGAAACATCCACAGACCAGGCGGCCGGCGTTAGTGACGCCGAGCCTGCCTGCGGTTACATCATTCGGGACTGGTTCGGGCCCTTTCTCTTCGGGCCAATCGGTGGGGGAATGCGCGGTAAATGTTGAGTCGGGCGCCAAGCCCGTCTCTTTTTGAACTATCAGGTTGATTTTCCCCGCATTTCCATCCCCTCATGACCTGATTAACCAGGATTGAGCGGTGGTCTTTTCTAAAGATGAGGTGCCCAAGGGGCGGTTCGAGAACCGCCCCGGCTTTTTTCTTGGCAGCAAGCGATTACGCGCAGGCTAATAAAGCCTGTCGCTACCTGAGGCCCCCGCCCCCAGCCTTCTCCGGCAGAGCAGCAAGGTTAAATACCCAGCCAACTCCTTGATAAAAAAAATTCCCAGGCATGGAGGAATGATGATAATATCTTCCGGCAGGCAGTTAAAACCCTGAACATCAGCCGGATAGTGTTTCAATTAATGAACATCGTCACTCTCCAACGACATTCTGCAGAAGAATTAATTACTTGCCTCCGCCGCGTGCCCCTCATGCAACAGCCGGAGGTGTTAATTTATGCACGGGCCCTCATCAGTTTGGAACAGATTCACACCGATTCCCTCCACCCGCCGCAGAATTACCTGTGGCTCAAAGAGCTGCGCAAGACCCAGGAGTTGCGCTGGAGCCTGGCCGAGCACGGGGTGGACCTGTTTCGCCTGGACGGCTACGTCACCTATACGGTGCGCCAGGAAGACGGCTCGGAGGCGACCTACGACCTCTATCCGCCCATCGTGGAGGAGTCCATCGAAGCGGACGGCACCGTGGCCCTGCTCATCAACGACGGCATGCACCGTCTCTACCTGGCTCGGCTGGAGTGGGTGGTGCCGCAGGTGACCTATATCCGGGGGGTGGACAAGACCTACCCCTATTACGCCTACCCCCGGCGGGAGCGCTGGGAGGGGCTGGACCTGCTGGCCGACAACCCCGACCCCAAGACTTACCTGAAGAAATGCCATCGCGTGCGGCACAACAAGCGGCTGTACCGGGATTTTCAGGCGGTATTCGCCAATGTGGGCCGCTCGCGCAGCCGGCTGTTAAAAAAATAGGGGACTGAGTCCGCCAACCGCAAGCTCATCATGGTCGGGGGCAAAGACGGTCTACCCCTGACCTTGAATACCGAGACCGAAGGAGCGTCGGGAAAATGATTGACAAGTCTGGGTCAAGGACCTTTTTAAGGGCAATGACGCGACGGAGTGCAACACTGATCGTGGTAGCAGCGGTTTGCCTGCTCTGGGGGCTGGTCGGCCAGTCTTACGCCGGGGCGGTGCATGAGGCCAATGCGGGTCGGGGTGGACAGCCCATTGAACTTAATAAGCTGCCGGTGCGGGGTAAAATCACCGTGGTGGACTTCTTTAGCCAGTATTGTCCGCCATGTATGCGCCTGGCGCCGCTGCTGGAGCAACTGGCCCAAAAGCGTTCGGACCTGGCGATCAAAAAAGTGAACATCCAGCGCCCGGAAGTCTCCGGGAAGATTGATTGGCAGTCGCCGCTGGCGCAACAACTCGAACTTCATTCCATCCCGCACTTCATGATTTTTGATCAGAAGGGTAAATTGTCCTCCGAGGGGCAAGAGGCGATGAAACAGGTGATCGCCTGGCTCCAGGAGGCCGGGTTAATCAAGCAATGACCTCCTAAAAGATGGGGGGCCGAACCGGATCTTCTGCAACGAGGAGCAGGAAGCCATGAAGCTTTTAGGTGGGCGTGGCCTGTGGGCGGCGGTGCTCATGCTGGCGGTCGGCTTGCTCGGCTGCGGGCTGCCAGGGGCCGATGCGGAGCCGCCTTTGAGCGTGGCGGCGGCCCGGGCCACCCTGGATAGCTGGAATCCCAGCTACTGCAAGGTGGCGGAGTTTTACGGCCTTTATAAACCGGAGAGCGGCGAGGCTACCCAGGTGGCTTACGTGAACCTGGTCAACCCCAGTGACAAGGCGCAAAAGCTCACGATCTATGCCGCCACCTTCCAGCTTCTGAGCCGCCCCGACGGCAGGCAGCAGTGGTTTATGACCAGCCTGCTCACCCACGGGCAGGGACTTTTTGTCAAGCGGCAGGGCTGGGATAACCTGATGCTCCCGCTGAAGGAAGTGAGCAGTAAGCAGTAAGCAGTGAGCAGTGAGCAGTATTGATGAGCCTTCGGCTCACCCATAAATTATGAAAAGCTGGGGCGTACTCCCTGCCCGCCCTTTCACGTCCTGGCCAAATGAGCCGCAAGATCGCGGCCGCAAGCCTTCTCTATCCCTCAACCTGGATTTTGCGTCCCGATTTTTGTGCGTGGAACGCACCCTACACCTTGGGAGTGAACTGAGCCAGATCATAGAGGCCTAGTTGCTTTTCTATACCCTCCACTTCGGCGACGATCTTCTCGAAGCCGTCTTTGCCGAACAATTTCTGCTCTTTGTCCTCGAATTGATCGCCCAAGGCATCAAACTCCTTGGGGCTGATGACCGTGCGGAAGGCGGGATAGAGGACCGTGTCCTCCCTGGCGGCGTGGGGCCGGTACATGCGGTTGAAGGAGGCCAGGAGGCCGGCGGCCTGCTGGCGGGCGGCCGGATCTTTCAGGCTGGCCTGAGCCGAGGTCTCCAAGGTGGCGATGAGCCGGCGGCCGGCCTGATGTTGGGCAATTAAGACCTGCACCAGGTCCGTCAGCTTGCCGGCCTTGGCAAATCTGGGGAAGATGAAGCCCTCTTCATCTTTTTCGTGATAGTCCTGGATGAAGGTCCGGATGATTTTGGCGGCCTGGGTGATCAGGGCCGGGGCAAATTCAGCCCCACCCCGCAAACGCTTGGCGAACTCGTCAAAAGTCAGCATGAGGCGGCGCAGCACCCCATGCTCCCGCATCAGGTCCTCGGTGGGGGTGACGTCGATGGCGACGGCTTTGGTTGGGGCCGCGGCCAGGAGCTGAGCCGGACCCAGCAGGACGGCCGCGGCGGCCAGGGCGCCGCCCTGGCGGAGGAAACGGCGGCGGGAGGCAGTCAATCCTGGATTGGCTTCCATAGGGGGACCTCCTCAAGAAAGGACATGGAAAGATCCTGCCGGAGAGGACAGGAGCTTTAGCAGAAGATAATTATTGGCGGAGAGATTGTCACTTGCCGTTACGCCTCATTTTGGAGAGGAAACCGCAAAAAAAAAGAAACCCCCAAAGCAAGCTTTGAGGGCTTCGTTCTGTTGATCAGCTTAAAATCTTAGGACAAGAGTCTTAAGCCCTAATCGATAGACCATCCTTACGGGGTCTGTTCCGGCGATACCGGCAACGCATGAATCGTCGGAGCCAATTTCTGGTACTTCATGCCGAAGGCCCGAGTTTCAAAGGCCTTGGGATTGAAAGCCTTGGTCAGCTCCACTTCTTCCGGGGTCAGGATCCGGACCATGCCGTAAGGATCCATCACGGCGAACCGCTCGCCTTTGGCCAGGCACGAGGCTACCGTCTCTTCCCCCTTGAGTTCCTGCTTCGACACGCAGAGCAACTTAGCCCCCGGATTGGCCGCTTTCTGCTGGGCCAACACGGCGGATGACGCGAGAAATACTACCGCCAAAGCCACCATCAACCCTACCACAACTTTTGACCGCATGCTCCTTCCTCCTTAGCTAAGGTTGACACCCGGCTTTCCCCCCCTAGGTTTTGTAACTGAGAAAAAGCCGCTAACTCCTTTCCAGGCACATAATATATGCGCCACGATGGAAAAGTCAACTTAAATATGCGCCCCTGGAAAAAATCACTTTTTGGGCAACTGCCTATTTATATGGATGAATTGCCGTAAGCCGGGGCGACCGTCTGGGTCGCCCCGGCCGGGCGCGACCGCCAGGGAAATATTTCGGGGTAGCCTTAATTAAACGGGCAGACTCCATCCGGTGGCAGCTGCCCTGGTTTCCGGCTGACACCTTTCCACCGGCCAGGATTATGGGACCTGTTCCGGGGAAACCGGCAGCGGCGGAATGGCCGGCGCCTCCTTGAAGTACTTAACCCCAAAGGCCCGGGTTTCGAAGACCCTGGGGTTGAAGGCCCTGGTCAACTCCACTTCTTCCGGGGTCAAGATGCGCACCAGGCCATATTCGTCGACCACCGCGAAGCGTTCGCCTTTGGCCAGGCAGGAGCCCACGGTTTCTTCGCCCTTGAGAGTTTGTTGGGAGACGCAGAGCAGTTTGACCTGCGGTTGGGCCACCGAGGCCGCGGCCAATAACAGGGACGCCAGGGCCAGGATCAGGATCACCTTGAGCTTCATGAATCGATACCCCTTGGAGGCCTTGAGATTATGCTTATTTCCTGAGAATAGTTCTTAAATATTAAAATAGGCCTTCCAGGACGAAAGTCAATGGCAGCGCCGGTGGGAAAGAAAAAATCTGTGGCTTTTTGGAGGAGCCCCGACCGGTTGAGGTGGAGTAATAAGGGTACCCCGGCATGGTATGATTTTTGTTTAGAAAAAATAAATGTGAAATATCGGCTAGTTAATCTGCTAAAAACCCGCGGCGGGTCAGGGGCGTGCAATTTTTTTTGGACAAATAGAGCAAACTAGCATAATCTGACTGTCTAGAAATCCGCCACAAAATTGCGCAATTTGGCAACTGTCGGAAAATTAAACAAGAAAAACGAAATAATTTTAAAGTCTTGATTTTTCCCTTGTCAGAACCCATTAAATAAGTGAATAATTTCACATAGACTTCTGACTTTAACCGGATTTTCAGCAGTAATCAGATCAGCTAAGGATTGGAGTTATGGCGAAAGCTAGACCACTGCTTCGATGGGCTGGGTTCCTGGTGGTGTGTGTCGCAGTCTCGTTTTACTGTGTCGGGGCCCAGAGCGGAGAGGAGCCGGCGAAGACGGTGAAAGCGCCCGAGAAGGGGCGGCCGGACCTGATCAAGATCGACACCCTGGCGGCGTACGGGAAACTGGAGTTGCCACCGGTCACCTTCTTCCACGATAAGCACACCGAGGTGCTGCTCAAGGAGAAGAAGACCTGCGAAACCTGCCACTCCGTGATTAACGGCAAGCTGTCCCTGGCCTTCAAACGCCAGCCCACGACGAAGCCGGCCGCCATCAAAGACATTTATCATCAGTACTGCATCGGCTGCCACCTGGAGACGGCCGCCAAGGGCAAGCCGAGCGGGCCGCCGGACGGGTTGTGCCGCGGCTGCCACAACGCCGAGCCGACCGCAGGCGGTCAGGCTGGACGCCGGCCTGGACAAGGTGGTGCACTTCCGCCACGTGGACTCCAAGCAGGTCCCGGCGGCTGCCGGCGACAAGGACAACTGCGGCCAGTTGCCACCACGAATTATGATCAAAAAGACTGAAGAAGCCGTTTACGTCAAGGGCAAGGAAGACACCTGCCGCGATTGCCACCTGGGCAAGCCCAAGGACGGGGTCAAGAGCCTGGAGCAGGCGGCGCACCAGCAATGCGTGCTCTGCCATCTCGACCTGGCCAACAAGGGCGTGAAAGACAACGGACCTTACCTCTGCGCCGACTGTCACGGGGCCGCGGCCCGGGCCCTGGTGGCCAAGCAGAATCAGGAGGTGCTGGCCAAGCTGCCGAACCGGGAAGTGCCGCGGCTGCTGCGGGGGCAGCCGGATGCGGTCCTGATCACCCCGAAGCTCGAAGACGGCCAGCCGGTCAAGGCGCGACTTGATGGAGCCGGTGGCCTTTGACCACAAGGCCCACGAGAAATACAACAATGACTGCCGGGTCTGCCACCATAAAGGTATGGAGGCCTGCGAGAAGTGCCACACCTTGGGCGGGTCGAAGGACGGCGGCATGGTGACCTTGGAGCAGGCGATGCACTCCTTAAGCAGCCGCATAGCTGCGTGGGCTGCCACGCCGCCAAGCAGGCCCGCCAAACTGCGCCGGCTGCCACAACCATATCAGCAAGTCAAACAAGCCCGAAGACGCCAACTGCAGGCAGTGCCACCTGCCGGGCAGCTTACCGGGTGGCGGGACGCTGCGCGAGAGCCTGGCAAAATTGTCCAAGCCACAGAAGGCCAGCTGGCGGAAACCATGCTCAAGAGCCGGAACATGAACCCCGGGACCTACGCCCTGGACGACATCCCGGAGAAGGTGGCGATCAAGGAGCTGGCGAACCGGTATAAGCCGGCGGAGTTTAAGCACCGGGAGCATGTCCTGGCCCTGATGAAGGGTATGAAGGGCAATGAGCTGGCGGGGTACTTCCACAGCGATCCGGGCACCATCTGCCAGGGCTGCCACCACAACAGCCCGCCCGCCAAGAACCCGCCCGCCTGCGCCAGTTGCCACAAGAACGATCGAGGGACAGGCGAGGTTCGACCGGGAGGCGAACCGTCCGGCGCTGCTGGCGGCCCAGCACGGCCAGTGCATGGGCTGCCACAAGGACATGAGGGTGAAGCCGGCGGCCACGTCCTGCACCGAGTGTCACCAGGAAAAGAAGAAGTAACCGGCCCTGGGCTGATATAAGGAGTAGTTCCATGCTACGAAGAACGTTTCTTGGGCCTGCTGGGAGCCGGGGGGTTGGGCGCCGGCGCTGGGCAAGCCGGCTCATGCCGCGGGGCACCAGGATTTCAAGGGGTATCCCGGAAGCTTCGGCGTGCTCTTCGACGCCACCCGCTGCATCGGCTGCCGCCGGTGCGAGGCCGGGTGCAACAAGGTGAACAAGCTGCCGCCGCCGCCCGAGCCTTTCGAAGACCTGAGCGTCCTGAATAAAAGCGCCGGACCCATGCCTGGACTTATACCGTGGTCAACCGTTATGACAATATCCCGGGGGCGGCGGGGCCGGTCTTCCGAAGGCCAGTGCCAGCACTGCCTGGAGCCGGCCTGCGCCTCGTCCTGCTTTGTCAAGGCCTTCACCAAGACCCCGCAGGGCGGGGTGATCTGGGACGGCACGGTGTGCGTGGGCTGCCGCTACTGCATGATCGCCTGCCCCTTTGACATTCCGACCTTCGAATTCAACGAGCCGTTCTGACGCCCCGGATCATGAAGTGCACCCTGTGCAACCCCCAGATCACCTCGGGCAAGCTGACCGTGCCGGGCTGCGTGGGCGCCTGCCCGGTGGAGGCCCTGGTCTACGGCAAGCGGGACGACCTGATCCAAATCGCCCGGGAACGCTTCAGCACTTTCCCGGGGCGCTACCTGAAGCATATCTACGGCGAGCACGAGATGGGCGGCACCAACTGGCTCTATATCTCGGGGGTGCCGTTTGCGGCGTTGGGCATGCGGGAAGACCTGGGCATCACGCCGGCCCCGGAGCTGACCTCCGGGCCCTGGCCGCGGTGCCCCTGGTGGCCGCGGTCTGGCCCGTGCTGCTGACCGGCATCTACGCCATCAACAAGCGCAAAGACAAGATCGGCCGGCAGGAGGAGGCCCAGGCGGTGGGCCGGGCCGTGGCCCAGGCCCAGGCGGAGGCCGAGGCCAAGCTTGACAAGGCCCTGACCAAGGCCGAGACCGAGAAGAAGGCCGCCATCGAGCGGGAGGTTAAGAAGGCCCTGGAAGAGGCGGCCAAGGGCCAGGAGGGTGAATAGCATGACCACCGAAAATCCCACCGTCAAGCAATCTGGTTCACGCCGTTCAACGTCATGGTCGGCATCATCATCCTGACTCGGGGCGGTAATCACCTTCCTGCGCTTCAGCAAGGGTCTCGGCGCCGTCACCAACCTGTCGGACAATAACCCCTGGGGCATCTGGATCTCCTTCGACCTGCTGTGCGGGGTGGCCCTGGCGGCCGGCGGCTATACCACTTCGGCGGCCTGCTACGTCTTCGGCCTGAAGCGTTATCATTCCGCGGTCCGGCCGGCGATCCTCACCGCCTTCCTGGGCTACTCCCTGGTGGTCTTCGCTTTGAATTACGATGTGGGCCGGCCCTGGCGGCTGCCCTATCCCATCTTCGTGCAATCCGGCACCACCTCGGTGCTCTTCGAAGTGGGCCTGTGCGTCTTCCTCTATCTGATCACCCTTTTCGTCGAGTGGACGCCGGCCGCTCTGGAATGGCTCGGTTTCAGGAAATACTCGGAACATCATCGTCCGGGGGACCCTGGCCCTGACCATCTTCGGCGTCGTCCTCTCCACCATGCACCAGAGCTCGCTGGGGGCCCTGTACCTGATCGCGCCCTCCAAGGTGCACCCGCTGTGGTATTCGAGCTACATCCCGGTCTTCTTCTTCATCTCGAGCATCGCCGCCGGGCTGTCCATGGTGATCTTCGAGGGGACGCTGTCGCACCATTTCCTGCACCACAAGATGGACAAGACTTACCTGAGCGAGCACCACGAGGTGGTCCTGGGCTTCGCCAAGGGCGCCGCCATGGTGTTGGCCTGCTACTTGCTGCTCAAGGTGATCGGCATCGCCCTGGATGACAAATGGCACTATCTGCTGACCGGCTACGGGGCCTGGTTCCTGGTGGAACTCCTGGGCTTCGTGGCCCTGCCGTGCTTCATTTACGCCATGGCGGTGCGGGAGCAGAATCTGAAACTGGCCAAATGGGCCTCGGTGCTGACCGTGCTCGGCATCGTGCTCAACCGCTTCAACGTCTCCCTGGTTCGCCTTCAACTGGCAACTGCCGGCGGCCGACCGTTATTTTCCCAGCTGGATGGAGATCGTCATTTCCATCTATATCGTCACGATCGGGGTCTTGATCTTCCGTTTCATCTCCACCAAGATGCCCATCTTCTATGAGCATCCTTCGTTCCGGGAGCATGCCCCGCATGAGGGTGAGGACGAAGAGGCGCCTGAGTTCACGGAGCACAAGCTGCACCGCCATCCCCAAACCTTTGGGCACTGAGGAAAGCAACCATGGAAAACCAATTCTATACGCTGCACGAGTTCCTGGTCTATACCAAGGGCGCGGCCTATCTACCTGATGGGCGTGTCGGTCCTGGGCATACTCGGCTTCTGGCTGTACATCACCGGCAGGGACGAAGACACCTTCATCAAGTAGCGGCGAGGGCCGTCTTGGCTTTCTTTCGGAGGAGTGGAAGATGCAACAAATTTATCTGTTCATAAGCGGACCGCTGCTGTGGCTGTCCTTCGGGATCTTTTTCGTGGGGCTGGCCTATAGGGTGGTCAATTACGTCCGCGGCCTGGACTGGCAGCTCGACCGGGTGGCCTACCAGGCGCATCCGGCCCTGGGGATCAAGGGCGCCCTTCGTTCCATCATTCACTGGCTGGTGCCCTACTATTCCGTGGGCTGGCGGGCCAAACCCCTGTACACCTTCGTCTTTTTTCTCTTCCATATCGGGCTGGTGGGCGATGCCGCTGTTCCTGGTGGGCCACGCGGTCATCTTCAAGGAGCGCTGGGGGGTGAACTGGCCGACCATGTCCATGGGGATGGCCGATATCCTGACCATCGCGGTGATGGTCACCGCGGTGATGATTGCCATCCGGCGCCTCGGCCTCCCCGAGGTCCGGATCGTCACTACCTCTATGACTATTTCCTGATCGTGGTGAGCGTCACCCCGTTCGTCACCGGCTTTTTGGCCGTGCATCAGGCCGCGGAGTACGACCTGTGGCTCATCGCCCACGTCCTGAGCGGCGAACTCCTGCTGGTCCTGATTCCGGCCACCAAGCTCTGGCACGTGGTGGGCTTCTTTCTCTCCCGGGGCCAGATCGGCGCGGACTTCGGCATCAAGCGGGGTTACAAAGGCAAGGGTTTTGCCTGGTAGAAATATTGTTTAGGATAAAATATGGTATATAATATAAGAATTAATGTTTTTCGGGTTGCCCGCCGCCGGGCGCGGCCGGCAATTCGGTAAGGAGTAAAGATACATGCCGGAAGGAACCCTCTGCAATAAGAAGACCGTCGACACCAAGGAGTATCTGGATGCTCTCCTGGCCGATAAGAGCGGCAAAAAATATTATGAGGAGATGCAGCATCTCGACATCGACCAGGAGAAGCTGAAGAACACCCTGGCGGCCTCCATGAAGTCGAGGATGCGCGCCTGGCTGGAACTCTGCTCCCATTGCGCCTTGTGCAGCGACACCTGCTTTCTGTACCTGGCCAACCGCCGCGATCCGACCCAGGTGCCGTCGTACAAGATTCAGTCCACCCTGGGCAAGATCGTCAAACAAAATGGCGACGTGGACAACGCCCACATGCGCTACTGCATGGACGTGGCCTGGTCCAAATGCACCTGCTGCAACCGTTGCGGCACCTTCTGCCCTTACGGCATCGATATGGGCGTGATGTTCGGGTACCTGCGGGGCCTGTGCTTCTCGCAGGGCTTCGTGCCCTGGGAGCTGAAGATCGGCTCGGGCATGCACCGCATCTACCAGGCGCAGATGGACGTGACCTCCGAGGACTGGGTGGAGACCTGCGAGTGGATGGCCGACGAGCAGCAAGACGAGTGGCCCGGTCTGGAGATCCCGGTGGACAAGGCGAATGCTGATCTGATGTACACCCTGAACGCCCGGGAGCCCAAGCACTACCCAGAGGACATCGCCGAGGCCGCCATTCTCTTCCATCTGGCCGGGGAGAACTGGACGGTGCCCAGCGAGGGTTGGGAACAGACCAGCCTGTCGATGTTTGCCGGGGACTGGGGCGCCTGTAAGATCATGGTGGAGAGCGTTTACGGGGCCATGGAGCGTCTGAAGCCCAAACGGGTGGTGGGCACCGAATGCGGCCACGCCCATCGGGCCACGGTGATCGAGGGTCCCTATTGGGCCGGACGCAAGGACGGCCGGCCGCCGGTGGAGTATATCCACTACACGGAGTGGGTGGCCGAGGCCCTGCGCACCGGGAAGATCAAGATCGACCCGGAGAAGCGGATCAAGGAGCTGGTGACCTTACAGGACTCCTGCAACTATATCCGCAACTACGGGCTGGCGGACGTCACCCGGGAGATCATGAGTTACCTGGTGGAGCCGGGCTACTTCGTGGAGATGTCCCCGAAACGGGAGCACAACTACTGCTGCGGCGGCGGCGGCGGCTTCAACGGCATCGGCATGTACCGGCAGCAGCGTAACGTGGGCCTGAAGGTGAAGCGGGACCAGATCCTGGCCACCGGCGCCAAGCTGGTCATCGCCCCCTGCCACAACTGCTGGGACGCCATCCGGGACCTGGAGGAGATTTACGAACTCGGCATCCGCTGGAGCTTTCTAAAGCCCCTGCTCATCCAGATGGCCATCATTCCCGAGCATCTGAAGCCCAAGGAAGAAGCAGAGTAAGAGAAATTTCAGGTTAAACAACCTGGGCGCCTGGCTCCCCGCTGGAGTCAGGCGCCTTTTTTTGGAACAAGCCGGGACGGCTTGCCACAGGCGGGGAGGCGGAAAAAGGCCCCCTTACCGGGCCCGGCGGTGGCCTGGCCTTTCCGGGCTGTGCCGCCAGGACGCACCGGCTGGAAAGCCTGGACTACTAGAAAAATAGCCTGCCAAAGATTATCGCCAAAAATTCCCACCACTGATCGGAAATCCAAAAATTCCTCCGGATAGCAAGAACCGTTTAGAAAAATTCTTGAAAACCCCACCAGGGTATAGTATATCTAAATAACATCAAACCATCTAAGGGGGAGGGACTATGTACCTTCCGGACGAAATCAAGGAAGAGATGCAAAAAAACATCCTGTCCAGGTTGCGGAAAATCGAAGGTCAGATCCGCGGACTCCAAGGCATGGTCAACGACGGCAAGGAGTGCGAGCAGATCCTCACCCAACTGCGGGCGGCCCAGTCGGCCCTGAAGTCGGTGAGCGCTCTGGTGCTGAAGAGTTTTCTGATGAAGTGCTATAGTGAGGTCGGTAAGGAACCTACCCCCGACGAAATCTATCACAAGCTGGAAAAGACGGTATTGATGCTGACCAAGTTCATCGGTGGTTGAGAAGTTTCCGGGCAGCCGCCGATTATTTTGCAAGTCGCTTCCCGGTTCTGCTTTAAGTGTCCGGGAAGACAATTTAAGGAGGATCAATCAAATGACTCAGGAAAGCCAAACTAAAGAAAGAGCTTGTTTAATCTGCTCCAGAGACACCATGGACGGGGCCTACCCGGCTTTGATCCTGGGCATCAACGCCGCCCGGTTGGGCCTGGAGACCAAGGTGTTTTACACCTTCATGGGCGTCAACCTGGTGCGCAAGGGCGGCATCGAAAAGGCCAAGTTCATCCCCTCGGGGGTGATGGGCGCGGTGCCCGGCATGTCCAGCATGGCCACGGCCGTGATGAAGAAGAAGATCGAGAAGGCCAACATTCCCACTCTGCCGGATCTGATGGAGATGGCCCAGTTGGAAGGGGTGGAACTCATCGCCTGCAAGATGACCTTCGACATGATGGAAATGAAAGAAGAAGACATGATTGAAGACGTGCTGATCTGGGACGCGGCGCAATTTATGAAATACGCCATGGAAGCCAAGCTCTGCCTGTTCACCTAACCTGAGACGCTGACCTTCGGGACGCCCCGGGAGACTGCACTCCCAGGGCGCCTCGTATTTTCGGGCGCCCTGCAAAATGCGGAGAAAAGAATTACTATAAGATCAGTGAAACTGGCAGGGGATTGACCTTTTTCTGGGAGGACCGGAAGACAGATGTGGTTCCCAAGTACAACTTGGGAACCAGAACAAATCAAAAAGGGCTGTCCCGGGTTAAGTCCGGGGCGGCCCTTTTTACTTGCGGTTAATTTGGTTAATCAACCGAGCTTACAGACCCCGGCCCGGCACTTCTTCTCTTTGATATGCTCCTCGAACTCCGGGCGGAAGTTTTTGAAGGCGCTCAGCATGGGCGAGCCGGCGGTTTGGCCCAGGGGGCAGAAGGAGGCGTCGATCATGACGCCGGCCAGCCTTTCCAGGAAGTCCAGGTCCTCCATCTTGCCCTGGCCCCGGGTGATGCGGGTCATGGTCTCCAGGATGCGGGGCGTGCCTTCCCGGCAGGGGGTGCACTGACCGCAAGACTCGTGGCGGAAGAAGACGGCCACGGAGCGGATGAAGTCCACGGCGCAAACGCTTTCGTCCATGACCAGCATGGTGCCGGAACCCAGGGCGCCGCCCACCTTGGCCATGGAGCCGTAATCGATGGGGGTGTCCAGGGCGCGCCGCGGTGACTAGGCCGGCCGAGGCGCCGCCGGTCTGGCACATCTTGAACTTGCTGCCCTTCTTGAGGCCGCCGCCGTAAGTGTCGATCAGTTCCCGCAGGGTAAGGCCCGCCGGGACTTCGACGATCTGCGGGGTCTTGACGTGCCCGATAATCTGGTAGATCTTGGTGCCGGTGGTATCCGGCGTGCCCAGGGATTTGTACCAGGCCCCGCCCTTGGCGAGGATGGCCGGGCACCGCGGCCAGGGACTCGACGTTATTGACGATGGTGGGCTGGTGCCAGAGGCCGGCCACGCCCGGAAAGGGCGGCTTCATGCGGGGGTAGCCGCGCTTGCCCTCGATGGATTCGATGAGCGCGGTTTCCTCGCCGCAGATGTAACAGCCGAAGCCGGAGCGTACCTCGATGTCGAAGGAAAAGTCGGTGCCGAAGAGCTTCTCTCCCAAGTAACCTTGGGCCCGGGCCTGGGCGATGGCCTGGTTGAGCCTTAGCTTGGAGAGGTAGTATTCGCCCCGGACGTAGATGAAGCCCTTGCTGGCGCCCACGGCAAAGCCGGCGATGGCCATGCCTTCCAGGACCTTGTGGGGGTCGCCCTCCATGAGATAGCGGTCCTTGATGGTGCCGGGCTCGCCTTCATCGGCGTTGCAGATGACGTATTTCTGGGCCACCGGCAGTGGCCGGGTGAAGGACCATTTGAGGCCGGTGGGGAAGCCGGCGCCGCCGCGGCCGCGCAGGCCCGAGGTCTTTACTTCCTCCACGACTGCCTCCGGGGTCATGGTGGTCAGCACCTTTTTCAGGGTGGCGTAGCCGCCTTTGGCCACGTAGTCGTCGACCCGGGTGGGATCGATGACGCCGACGTTGTCCAGCAGGACCAGGTCGTGGGGACTCTGCTTATAGATGCGGAAATCGTTGGTGCTGTAACGCAGGTGCTGATAATCAACCGCCTTGCCGGCGCGGTAGTCGTCCAAGACCTGTTTGATCTTGGCGGGGGTGAGGTGGCCCACCACCACTTCGTTGATCTGCATGGCGGGGCCACTTCGCAGACCCCCAGGCAGGCGGTGAGTTCCAGGGTGAAGAGGCCGTCGGCGGTGGTTTCACCCACGCCGATCCCCAGCTCTTGTTGCAGGGCGTGAAGCATGTTTTCAGCGCCGTTGACGTGGCAGGGCGGCGATTCGCACATGCGCACGACATATTTGCCTTTGGGCTTCCAGGTGTACATGGAGTAGAAGCTCATTACCCCGAAGACTTCGCTCCCCTGGATATTGAGGCCGAGGGCGATGCGCTCCTGGACTTGGGGCGGCAGGTATCCCACCGCCTCCTGGACCTCTTGCAGGACCGGCATCAGGGCGCCGGGCTGGTTTTTATGGCGGGCGATGATGGCATCGACCTCAGTCAAGGTTTCCGGGCTTAACGGCGCCGTCTGGCAGGTGCATGAATGAGTAGTCATGAGTCGGCCTCCTTACGCTTTCTCGATCTGCACCGCACAGACCTTGTATTCCGGAATCTTGGAGACCGGGTCCAGGGCGGCGTTGGTCAGTTTATTGGCCGAGGCTTCGGCGAAATGGAACGGCAGGAAGACGGTGCCGGGCACGGCCTTGGGGGAAATCTGGGCCTTGACGGTGATGTCGCCGCGGCGGGTGCGGACCCGCACCTGGTCGCCGGAAGCGATACCATATTTGGCCGCGTCCGCCTGCGGACAACTCCAGCAGGCATTCCGGGGCCTTTTCCGTCAGACCGGCGGCCCGCCGGCTCATGGTGCCGGAATGGTATTGGTACAGGAGGCGGCCGGTGGTGAGATAGAGCGGGTATTCGGCGTCGGGCATCTCGGCCGGGTCCTTATGGTCGATGGCGAAGAAGGTGCCCTTGCCCTTGGCGAAACGGTCCTTGTGGAGGTAGACGGTGCCGGGGTGTTCCTCGTTGGGGCAGGGCCATTGCAGGCCGCCGGCTTCCAGACGTTGGTAGGAAATCCCGGCGTAAGCAGGGGTCACCCGGCGAATCTCCTCAAAGATCGCCTCGGGGTTGGCGTAGTTCATGGGGAAGCCCAGGCGGTTGCCGATCTCGCAGAGATCTTCCAGTCGGGCTTGGACTTCGCCCACCGGGGCGAATGGCCTGGCGGACCCGGGAAACCCGGCGTTCGGTGTTGGAGAAGGTGCCGTCTTTTTCGGCGAAGCTGAGGCCGGCAGGACCACGTCGGCCAGTTTGCCGGTTTCGGTGAGGAAGATGTCCTGGACAACCAGGAGGTCCAGGTGACTGCATGGCCTTGACCGCGTGGTCGGAGTCCGGGTCGGTGAGGGCCGGGTTTTCGCCCATGATGTACAAGGCCTTGATGCCGCCCTTGGAGATGGCCGGCAACATGTCGGTCATGGTCATGCCCACCCAGCCGGGCAGATTTTTGACGCCCCAGGCCTTCTCCATCTTCTCGCGGTTAGCGGGGTCGGTGACCGCTTGATAGCCGGAGAAGACGTTGGGCAGGCCGCCCATGTCGCAAGCGCCCTGGACGTTGTTCTGGCCGCGCAGGGGGTTGACGCCGCCGCCTTCGATGCCGACGTTGCCGCAAAGCATGGCCAGGTTGGCCAGGGTCTTGACGTTGTCGGTGCCCACGCTGTGCTGGGTGATGCCCATGCAGTAGATGATGGAGGCGGCCTTGGCTTGGGCGTACATCCGGGCCGCGGCGCTCATTTGGTCGGCCGGGACGCCGGTGATCTTTTCGACGTATTCCGGGGTGTAGTTGGCCACCTTCTCCTTCAGGGCCTCGAAGCCTTCGGTGCGCTCGGTGACGTAAGCTTCGTCGTAGAGCTTTTCCTGGATGATGAGGTTCATCATGCCGTTGACCAGGGCGATGTCGGTGCCTGGAGTCTGGCGGAGCCAGAGGCGGGCAAACTTTACCAGGCCATGCTTACGGGGGTCGATGACGATCAGGTCTTTATTTTTCAGGCGGGCCGCCCGCTTGATGCGGGCCGCGATCACCGGATGGTTTTCGTTGGTGTTGGAGCCGATTACCAGGAGGCAATCGGTATCTTCCAATTCGCCGATGGAATTGGTCATAGCTCCGGAACCGAAAGACGCGGCCAGCCCGGCCACGGTGGAGCTGTGTCAGAGACGGGCGCAGTGATCGACGTGGTTGGTGCCGAGCCCGGCGCGCAGCAGTTTCTGCATCAGGTAATTTTCTTCGTTGGTGGCCCGGGCGGAGCACCAGCCGCCGATCTTTTCGGGGCCGTGCTGCTCTTTGACTTCCTGCAAGCGGCCGGCCACGAAGTCCAGGGCTTCATCCCAGGTAGCTTCCTGGAGTTCGCCACCTTTCTTTTTGCGGAGCAGCGGCTGTTGCAGGCGATCCGCATGTTGCACAAAGCCCAGGCCGAAGCGGCCCTTGACGCAGAGCCGCCCTTCATTGGGCAGGGCGTGGGCGCCCATGGCCTTGACGATCTGGCCGCCCTTGACGTGGAGGTCGATCTGGCAGCCGACCCCGCAATAGGGGCAGGTGGTGCGGACGTGGCGGCGCTCCCAGGAGCGGCCCTGGTGCATGGAGTTTTTGTCGAGCAGGGCGCCCACCGGGCAGGATTGCACGCATTCGCCGCAAAAGACGCAGTCGGAGTCAATGTAGGGAAAATCGGCCTTGGCCACGATCTTATTATGGTGGCCGCGGTAGCCGATGCTGATGGCCTGGTTGACCTGGCGCTCATTGCAGCCCCGGACGCAGCGGCCGCACATGATGCACTTGGAGAAGTCCCGGACGATCATGGTATTGTCGTCTTCGTAATAGTAGGGGGTGCCCGGGGGATTGGCAAAGCTGGGGGTGGGCACCTGGTAGCGATAGGCCAGGCTCTGGAGTTCGCACTCGCCGTTGGCCTCGCAAACCAGGCAGTTGTGGTTGCCGGAGGCCAGAATCAGTTCCAGGACCATCCGGCGGGAGGCGTCCACCCGGGGCGATTCGGTCTTGATCACCATGCCCGGGGTTGGCCACGGTGGCGCAGGCCGGCAGCAGGGTGCGGGCGCCTTCCACCTCCACCATGCACATGCGACATGACCCGGTGGCGGTAGTATCCTTGAGATAGCACAGGGTGGGGATGGTATAGATCCCGTGGCCCCGGGCCACCTCCAAAATGGTCTGGCCGGGTTGAAATTCCACGGTCAGGCCATTAAGGGTGAGGGTAGCCTTGCTCATGCCTAAGTTACCTCCATCTTGAAATCGGCGAACAGTTCCCTTCTAAAAGTAAATTGTGGTCGGGTAAAAATAACCGGAGAAGCTGCAACGTCAAGAGCGGCGGAGCAACGGAGCCGCGCGGCACCGCTATCTGCCAGCCCAAATCATGTACATATTAGCACAAAGTCAGGGTAAGGAACAGGAAAATCCAGGTTTTTCAAGTCAGGTTAGGGGGGCCTTACGACTTAAGGGGCGGCAGCCCGCCCGCAACCGGGCCAGGAGGGGGGAGAGCCGCACCTGGCCCGGTTTCGGTGAGAGCGTTAATTGCCGTTCAGGATGCGCTGCCTGTGGGAGTAAGTCTGGTTCTCCAGGACCACCTGTTTGCCCAGTTGGGTGCGCCGGTTGATGAGGATGGGGCTCACCAGATTGGCGGTGGCATCATTGGGTCGTCCCGGCGGCAGGGTAAGGGTGACCAGCACCTGCAAATCATCGGGGCTTAGGGCCTGCAGTTCGTGCAAGGTGGAGTTGAGGCGGCCCAGATTCAGCTGGGCGACCAGGCTGGTCGGATCGGTCACCAAAAAGGCCAATTCCGGCTGGTCCACACATTGCAAGATGGCCAGGGGCGAGGTCTCCGGCCGGGCCAGCAGGACGTAACGGTGGTAATCGCAGAACCCCAGGATGCCGTGGCCGAAGGTGATGATTTGATTCTCGGCGCACTGCGAGGGACCTATTCTAGTGCTGTCGATGGCTAAAGAGGGACCTGGTTGCGGCGGTGCGGCCTGGGGGGTCACCCACTTGACCTGGCCATTGACGGTATGCCTAAACTCTTGCACGTCGCCGAGATGGAAACTGGAGGCCTGGAGATTCTCCTGGTTGAGGCGCTGAAAGAGTTCGTCCCGGAGGACCACCACTTCAATAGGAGCTTCAAGCCCCAGTCGGACCTGCTTGCCCCGGACCTCCAGGACCACTACGCGGACATCGTCCCCGATGATCACCCCTTCGCCTATCCTACGTGTCAGTATCAGCAAGTTCTTCTCCCATCCTTGGATTTTTTTCTAATTACTGCCGATTCCATCGGCTGGCCGGTCTCGGAGAAAAGCATCCCAGCAACTTCTCTCCCGAGTCAATGATCGCCATGTTCACTTTCTTGAAGGTATCAAGATAGATTGGTTTGGCCACGATTGCTCACCATTAAATTATGCAATTACCTTGCCAGTTTTCCAAATCGGCAAAATAGTAAAGAGCGCCGCCGGGCCAAGAGCTTGAAAGGTCTTTCTAGGCAAAGAAAAAACATCGCCCTAAGGTTGGTTTACAAGAAGTGGCGGTGATTTTGAGCATGACCTGGGAACAGTAAAGAGATCTCTAAATGTTTCGAGAAGTGATCATAAGGTTAAAAAATAACGACATGTAAATTACGAGCCAAAATTTCCTTAAGATTAAGGTCAAAGATGAAATCGTCAGGCGCTCGCCGCAATAAACGGCCGCGGCAGGGGACAAACCCGTCCCCACACCGTCGTTGAGACCTGGACGCGGGCTGTAAAGCCCGGGGTGCCAGTCTCTAATCTGCTTCATGGATGCTTATCAAAAAGCTGAAGATACTGGCCGTAGCCTTCCTTCTCCAGGTCTTCCTTGGGGATGAAGCGCAAGGCGGCGGAGTTCAGGCAGTAGCGCAGTCCGGTGGGCGGCGGGCCGTCCTTGAAGACGTGCCCCAGGTGGGAGTCGCCGTACTTGCTGCGTACCTCGGTGCGCACCGAAAAGAGATGCCGGTCTTCCCGGGTGACGATGTCGCCGGGCTCCAGGGGTTTGGTGAAACTGGGCCAGCCGGTGCCGGACTCAAACTTGTCCAGGGAACTGAACAACGGCTCGCCGGTGACGATGTCCACGTAGATGCCTTCCCGGTGGTTATCCCAGTAGGCGTTATGGAAGGCGGGCTCGGTGCCCTCTTTTTGGGTCACCTGATATTGGAGGGGGGTCAACTTTTCCCGCAGTTCCGCATCGCCGGGTTTGGTATATTTGGGGTCGCCGGGAGGTTCGGCGGCATGCAGTTGTCCGCCCCAGGTCTTGTGGAGAAACTGGTCCCGGCCGGAATTCCAGCGATAGTATTTATAGCGCACCGGATTCTTATGGGCGTAATCCTGGTGGTAGTCCTCCGCGGGATAAAAATTGGTGAACTTGACGATCTCGGTGACAATGGGTTTGGTGAAAGGACCGGAATGGGCCAGGGCCTGCTTGGAGGCTTCGGCCAGGCGCTGCTGCTCCGCGTCGTGGTAGTAGATGACGGAGCGGTATTGGGGGCCGCGATCCACGAATTGGCCGCCGGCGTCGGTGGGGTCGATGTGGCGCCAGAAGTAGTCCAAAACTTGCTGATAACTGAGCTGGTGGGGATCGTAGAAGACCTGGACCGCCTCGACGTAGCCTTTCTCGGCGTAGTCTGCATAGGTGGGATTGGGGCCGTGGCCGCCGGCGTAGCCGGAGACCACCTGCACCACGCCGGGGAGCTTGCGGAAATCCGATTCCACGCACCAGAAACAGCCGCCGGCCAGGGTTGCGACCGGCAAATTTGGTTTATCAGTCATCGCGATCCCCTGAATTTGCGGTTTTTGGGGTGCCGCCTGGGCCGGCGGTGAGCCGGTGGCCAGGACGAGCAGGGCGAATATGGCGATGGAGGTCCGTAGATTTTTCATGGTTCGGCCGGTCCGGCGTCGATGATGAGCTAAACCAAAATTAAGCCTGATATTTGAAAAATCAAGGGGAGGCAGTCAAGTGCTCTTGACCTGAATTCCGGTCCGGCTTGGTTGGATTATGCGCCGCGTTCAGCATGACGGGTAGAAACTTCTTGACATTAGACCGTGATTTTGTAAAATAATATATTCTATAAGGTGGGACTCACAGCCAACCAACCGTTACTACAAAAAAAGCTTACCCAAGTCCTTGTCGCTGGCCATCCACAGTCCGTCATAAGGCAGGAAATAGGGCTAAAGCCGCGCCTGGTCCTCACGTAACTCAAGAGGGCTGCTGCTACGCCGACCCCGAATATTCCTCTGAATACCCCGGGTATTTTTTACCCGAAACATAGAATAAAAGGAAATTATGGATTTTAACACCTTTGATTTTCAACCCCAGGTCGCAGCCGGCGTTAAAGCGGCGCGTTATATCACGCCAACGCCGATACAGGCGCAGGCAATCCCGCAGGTCATGCAGGGGCGCGACCTCGTGGGCCTGGCCCAGACCGGCACCGGGAAGACCGCGGCCTTTGTGCTGCCCATCCTCCATCGCCTGATGCAAGGCGGGCGCCGCCAGCGTCAGGGCTCTGGTTATTGCCCCCACTCGCGAACTGGCCGAGCAAATCCACGAGGCCATTGGCACCCTGGGACGCCGGACCGGACTCAAGAGCGTCACTATTTACGGAGGAGTCGGTTTCAATCCTCAGGTGGATAAGCTGAAACGCGGCGCCGAGATTGTGGTTGCCTGTCCCGGCCGCCTGCTGGACCACCTCAATCAGGGCACCGTCGACCTGTCGCATCTGGAAGTGCTCGTCCTGGACGAGGCGGACCGGATGTGCGACATGGGATTTATGCCCGATATCCGAAGGATCATCAAGCACGTCCCGGCAAAACGCCAGACGCTGTTGTTCTCGGCAACCATGCCTGAGGATATTTTGCATCTGGCCGGCGAGGTACTGAAGGCGCCGGTTACGGTGCAGGTTGACGCCACCGGACCGGCAAGCAGTGTCTCTCATAAGCTCTACCCGGTCGCAGCAGCACCTCAAAACCGCGCTGCTCCTCGAACTGTTGCGCCATACCGATACCGAGTCGGTGCTGATCTTTACGCGCACCAAACACCGGGCCAAGCGTCTGGGGGAACAACTGGGGAAGGCCGCCTATCGGGCCGCCTCACTGCAGGGAAATCTCTCGCAGGCGCAGCGCCAGGCCGTGATGAACGGGTTCCGCAACGGCACGTTTCAGATACTGGTGGCGACTGACATCGCCGCCCGCGGCATCGACGTGACCCAGATTTCCCACGTGATCAATTACGACATGCCGGATTCCACTGATGCCTATACGCACCGGATCGGACGTACCGGCCGCAATGCCAAGACCGGTGATGCCTTCACTTTTATTACCTCTGAAGATGAGGATATGGTGCGCAGCATCGAGCGGGTCCTCCGCGCCAAGATCAAGCGTTGCACCCTGACCGGTTTTGATTATAAAAAAGCGGCCCCGTCGCGCGATACCGAGTTCGCCCGGCCGCCGCGCCAACCGCAGCGCCGCAGTGAACCGAAAAAGACCGGACCATTCAAAGCGCATCGTGAAGGTCCGCAGGTTTTTGGACACAGATAAAGGTTAAATCAGGAAGACCTTATTTGCCGCGCAAGTTGATTAATTTGTGGTGAAAGGCGGAGCCCAGGCTCCGCCTTTTTTTTATAGAGGGGAGGCGGTGTGGGGGCGGGCAGGGACGCCCGCCCCACCATTACCGCAGCAGAGGCGGGATGCCGGCGCCTTATAGCACGCCTTTGGTGGAGGGGACGCCTTGGGCCCGGGGTTCGGGTTGGGTGGCGGCGTCCAGGGCCCGGCCGGCGGCCTTGAAGATGGCCTCCAGGATGTGGTGGGTGTTTTCGCCGTAAGGCACGGTGATGTGCAGGGTGAGGCCGCCGTGCACGCTGACGGCCCGCCAGAATTCCTTAAGCAATTGGGGGTCGAGGCCGGCGGCGCCGGGGGGCAACTGCGCCTCCAGGTGCAGGAAGGGGCGGTTGCTCAGGTCCACGGTGACCTGGGCCAGGGCCTCGTCCATGGGCACCCGGGCCGAACCAAAGCGCCGCACGCCGGGGCGCTGCTGCAGGGCCTCGCGGATGGCGTGCCCCAGGCAGATGCCGATGTCCTCGACGGTGTGGTGCTGGTCCACCTCCAGGTCGCCGGTGGCCTTGAGCTTCAGGTCGAAGTAGCCGTGGGCCGCGAACAGGTGCAGCATGTGGTCCAGGAAAGGGATGCCGGTATCGATCTCGATCGTGCCGCGGCCGTCCAGTTCCAGTTCCAGGTCGACCTCGGTTTCCCGGGTTTTCCGGTGGACTTTGCTTAAGGGGGACATGATCATTCTCCTTTAAAGGCGTCCTGGGGTGCAAGGAATATCTCACGCCAGGCGCGGGGACGCCAAGAGTGAACGAGTTCATAATAAAACTTTTCGGGGATTACGGCAAATGGTAATCCAGCCTGAATAATCCTGCTTAAAATGGGCGCGGCGGGCCGGGCCGCCGCAGGCGGATTCAGGGTTCAAAGCCAATCAAGCCTTAGCTCCTTTTGAACCCGGCGCATTCAAATTGGTTGAAGCTGGGGCAATTGCGGATAAAATATAAAAAAAATCTTGAGGACGCACATGAGCAACCAGCGGCAGACTAGACGGATGACGGCAGACGGGGGACAGGGGCCAAAAACTTCCCCGGCCTTCGGTCTCCGGTTTCCGGTCCTGCTCATTAGCGGGATGATTGTTCTGGGTATGGTGTGGCTGGCCGTGAACCTCTTTTTGCCCGGCCGGGCGTCGGCGGCGGAGCCCCAAGCGGTTATTGCCGAAGACCACTTCGACTTCGGGGAAGTCTTTGAAGACCGGCATTTGATCCATAGCTTTGTGGTCAAGAACAATGGCAAGGCCCCTTTGGAATTCCTGAAGGTGGACCCGGATTGCGCCTGCACGGTGGCCGATTACGAGCGGACCATCCCGCCAGGCGGCCAGGGGAAAATCACCCTGGCCATCAAGCCCTATTCGGTGCTGCACGAGTTCAGCAAGGGGACCCAGGTATGGACTAATGACCCGGAGAAATCCTTATTCAGGCTGGTGCTCACGGGAAACGCCAAACCGTTCATCGAGATTACGCCCAGCCACATCGTAAGGCTGCGGGGCGCGCCGGGGAACAACGTGCAGGGCGAGGTGCGCTTCACCTCACACCTGCCGGGGGCGTTTGAGATTACCAATTTCCGCACCAATATCCCGGACAAGATCGACGTGAGTCTGAAGCCGGTGGAGCCGGGACGGGTCTATGTGCTGGAAGTGAAGAATAAGGCGCAGAATTCGGGACCTTACGCCGGCCTCATCGAACTGAACACCAATTCCAAGGAGCGGCCCCGACTGATCGTCCGGGTGTTCGGCGAGATTTACCTGCCGTCCGCTAGCGGTCAGTAGAGGAGGAGTGGTGGGGTGGGCGTCCCCGCCCGCCAATCAGCCAGCACAGGCTGGAAGCCTGCGCTACCAAATGCCTACAGAAGCAGTTCGTTCAGCAGGTGGGCGACGAAGGTTCGGACCGCCAGGGCCAGCAGCAGTTCCCGCTCCTTGGGGGCGGGCGTCCCCGGGTTGACCGGTGAGCTCACCTGGAGGCGATCCTGAAAGGCGAACAGGGTCTCGTCGCCCCGGCGGATGACGCCCTGGACTGTGAGGTCGGCGGTGAGCCTGCCGAGGATAAAGCGGAAAGCGGCGCCGCGGATCTCCACCTGCTGCACCGTGCCGCTGAGGGCCGTGGGGCTCCGGGGGTCAAGCTTCAAGCCGTTGGCCTCCAGGGCCCGGGTGAGCTCTGCTTGCAACTGCGTCTGGAAGGCCGTCGGATCTACTCCCTGGGCGGCTTCCACGGGGAAGGGCTCCAGGGCGTAGGCGGTGTGGGCCGGGTCGAAGTCGGGGGCCCGGTAGACGGAAGTGAGATAACTGCCGGGCTGCAAGGCGAGGCCGGCCGGCAGCGTCGGCGCCAAGTGCGGGGCGCAGCCCCACAGAGCAAGCAGGGCCAGGGCCCCAACGAGGCCCCAGGAGAGGCGCGGCTTAATCCACATGGCCATTTGATTACCACAATCTAAGGTTATCTGCCAAACATTTAACCATTTTCGGGAGATTAATCGGCACCCGGCCCAGGGGCGCCGGTTCAGGCCCGGCCTCTGGAGACGGGCACGGGGGCGAACCCAGGGAAAACCCAAGGTGGGGCGGGCCTCCGGGCCCGACCCACCCTTTATGGTCGAATTTATTATTTACGTAGCGACTTTAGTTGTTGAAAATATCAGAACTTCTGCGGAAAGGAGCTTTATCGGCAAGTGATCAGGCCTTTCACTTGGCCACCAACAGGCGGGGCCCTGAAAACAACTGCCATCAGGCCAGGGCATGGACGGAGAATCATCGAAACTGGCAGCGGCTGGCGCCTGCCCAGCGTTCCGGAATTGAAATCCCTCTCCCCATTTTGTCTTGCGGTTGGCGATAGCCGGGGTTGCTGGTGAGTTACTCGACCAGCTTGGGTCCTGAGGTGGTGCCGAAGCCTTTGCCATTGGCGCCGTGGGCGCTATCCAAGAGAAAATTATTGACAAAATGACCCTGGATATATTTACCGCTGCCTCCGACCGCGTCTTCTATCTTAAAGGCGACGAAATTGACGATGGGGGTATAGTCGTGGTCGCCGCAATCATCATCCACCACCGGCATTACCAGCGTTTGTCCAATCCTTTCCGCGGCGTAGCTATAAAGGCTGGTCTTGACGCCCGGTTCGATCCAAATATTATCGCCGATATTGAGATTGGTGGGGTTGCCGCTATTAATCAGGGTTTCTATGGTGGGCACGTTATTGGCATCCACCAGGAACGAAGTCCAGTTGCCGTCACCACCGCTGGCGGTGATGCGAAAAGAGACCGCCGGTACTTGGTCCCAATAGGTCGTGACGTAACTTTGCGGCATGGCCATGGGAAAGGCGTCTCCGATGCCGATCCCGTTAGGACTGGGCAGCATCGCCACGGCGGAGACCTGCATCGTCATGGAGTTGACCCCCAGGATGGAGGCGAAAAAGGTGGTCATGGGAGCGCTGCTGCCGGTGCCGCTGGCTGTTTTGGCGATGGTCACCTTTACCGCGGGAATCTCATAGGTGGGGTCGATGGGAACATACGTCGCGAGAGCGGCAGAGCCATTAAGATTAGCCGGGGCTGTGGCCGTAGTCCATCTGATATCCCAGTAGCCCGCCTGGACATTTGCGGCGGCATAATCGCTGAGCTGGGCGCCATTGGCGAAATTCAGCCTGACAGTATTGGTTGCCGCCGTGATGCCATTAGTCCAGTTCGTGGAAATGGTAGTAGCCGGCAGCCTCAGAGCCCGAGCTCCGGCCAAGGCTCCGGCTTCGGCGGCATTTTGAAGCTCCCGCTTGACCACGTACGCACGGCCGAGGTCGATCACCATGGCGCCTATTCCCAGCAACAGGGTGAGGCACAGGGCGAAGATTAACCCCACTGACCCTGATTGGTCCAAATAAACACGTAATTTTTTCACTGCCGGGTCCCCCCGTCCTTGGGTAAGATGATCCTGCTGCTTCCCGCCCCCGCCTCGCAACGGGTTTGGCTTTTTCTGACGCCAATTAGTGAAGCAATAATTATGCCACTTGATAAATTAAAATTATTTATGCTAGATTTATTAATAAAATAATTTATTTAGTTCCAATCTCAGCCTTCCGGTTCGCTATTAATTGTTTATAAATCTGAACACACTGTCTTAACGCTTGGCCATAATCTCTAAAGATCTTATTAACAAAATTCTCTGACCAAGCAACTGGACAGAGAGATGGGGCCCGCCTGGTCCACCGGAGGATGGCTCTGAGAAGAGAGGAGATTTTAACGCTCGAAAAGGTGGAGAGAAAAAAGGATAGGCCGACAGGAGCGGATTCTTTCTGGCAAAAGTGCCAGGTTCGGTTAGATAACCGCGCTCTCAGCAACCTCAAAAACTTCTGATCTTGGCGCCAGCCCGGGCTTCCTGGCGCGAGCCGACTTTCTCTGCCGCGGGGCTGGATAAATTCCTGCGGCCAACCAGCCCCTTTTTGTGGTAAGATAGCCCAGATTATCTTCCCTTAGAAATGACTAATTTGCTTACCGAGGCGGAGCATCGCATAACGGCGCTGGGGTGGGGCCGGCGGCTGCCGGGGCGGGATGATGGCGCTCCGTAAGATTATATTTCTCACCTCTATCCTGCTGGCCCTGCTGGTTGTGGGCAGCCTGGGCTTTGTCTGGCTGGAAGGCTGGAGCTATTTCGACGCCCTCTATATGACGGTGGCCACCCTCACCACCCTGGGGGGCGGGGAGGTGCAGCCCCTGTCGAAGTTGGGCCGGATCTATACCATGGTCCTGGTCCTGGCGGGTATGGGGGTCCTCCTTTATATAGTCACGTCCCTGGCCCGGGTGGTGGTGGAAGGGGAGATCAAGGCAGCACTGGGAAGGCGCAAATTGGTCAAGCTGATTAAAGGACTCCAGGACCACTACATTATTTGCGGTTTCGGCCGCATCGGGGAGATCATCGCCCGCCAGCTCAAAGAGCGGGGCATCCCCGTGGTGATCATCGAAAATAAGCCTGAGAACCTGAGCCGTTTGGAGGAGGCGGGTTATTACGTCGTTGCCGGCGACGCCACCCGGGAAGAGGTTTTGCAGGAGGCCGGGATCGACCGGGCCCGAGGCCTGGTATCGGTGGTCTCTTCGGACGCCGACAACGTCTATATCGTCCTGACGGCCCGCAGCCTCCAGCCCGGCCTCTACATCGTGGCCCGGGCCGAAGAGAGCGGGGCCGAAAAGAAACTGCTGCGGGCCGGGGCCGACCGGGTGGAATCTCCCTATGAGATGGGGGGTCGGAAGATGGCCCACGCCATCTTGCGCCCCACCGTGACCACCTTCATGGAACTGGCCATGACGGAAGGGGTCGAATGGAGCATGGAGGAGGTCAGGGTAGGGGAGGGCTCCGCCCTGGCAGGAGTGGCCCTCAAGGACTCGGGCATCCGCCAGAAGCTGGACCTCATCCTGGTGGCCCTCAAGCGGGCCGACGGCGAGATGCTCTTCAACCCCACCCTGGAGACGCCGATCCTGGCGGGAGATACCCTGATCGCCCTGGGGCTGCGCCATAATTTAGAAGCGCTGGAAAAAATGGTGAGATAGGGGACAGCCTTCAGCGGTCAGCTTTCAGCTTTCAGCTTAAAGAAAGAAGGGGCCGGAGATTTCACGCACCAAGGCTGAGGCCCAGGATCATGAGCACAGGCGAGACGCCTGTGCCACCGACTTCGCAGGTGGAGAGAGCTATGACCCAAAAGATCATCGGCCGCGGGGTGAGCGTCACTTATTATGGCCACTCGGCCTTTAAATTGGCGGGGGACGGGGTGGCAGTGGCCATCGACCCCTGGCTCAGCAATCCGGTGCTCCAGACCCCGGTGGACGCAGGCTGGGGCAGGTGGATGTCATCCTGGTGACCCACGGCCACGGGGATCACGTGGGTGAGACGGTGCCGCTGGCGCAGCAGACCGGCGCGAAAGTGGTGGCCATCCACGAATTGTCGCAGGTTCTGGCCGGGCAAGGGGTCGCCCGGGTGGTGGGCATGAACAAGGGGGGCACCGTGGCCCTGGCCGGACTCAAGATTACCATGACCCAGGCGGTCCATTCCTCCACCATGACGGTGGGGGACAAGGTGATCCCCTGCGGCGAGGCCGGCGGCTTCGTGGTGCAGTTTCCGGGCGGCTTCACCGTTTATCATGCCGGCGACACCGCGGTTTTCTCGGATATGCAACTTATCCATGACCTCTATCACCCCGAGTTAGCCCTGCTGCCCATCGGCAGCCACTATGTCATGAGCCCGACGGAGGCGGCCCTGGCCTGTCGGTTCCTTAAGCCCAAATGGGTCATTCCCATGCACTACGGCACCTTTCCGGTGCTCACCGGCACGCCGGCAGAGTTGATCGAGCTGCTGAAAGATACCCCGGAAATCAAGGTGGTGGTCCTGAAGCTGGGGGAGACCGTGGAGTGAACTCCATGTAGGGTGCGCACTGCGCACCATAACCAGGCGCGGGCACGGTAAGCAGTGAGCAGTAGTTGTGCGGTCTCGAAATTGGCGGGCGAGGCGCTCGCCCTGCCAAAAGAGTAGGGGCGAATCTTGTATTCGCCCGAGGGAATGCGGCCCATTAAAAACAGGGCCTCTCACCACCCCATGAAATTTTGGTAGCCGTAGACCTCACGGTAGGGGCGGTTCTCGAACCGCCCTCCCTGCACCTGCATTTTCGGGGTGGGCAAGATTAGAAGACAGTTTAACCTGCTCCGATCTGCCTATGGCGTTCGCGCCTTGCCGTCCAAGTGGCTTCCTGTCGGTTTTTACTGACTACTGGCTGGCTACCGAAAAGCAGTCAATCACCCTTTCTTTTCTGGAAATTTCTCCCGGTTTAGGTGATTAAGGGATAATATGGCACAGATGCATCGCTTATCCAAAATCAGGCGCCTGGGACCATTTCTGTTCCGCAACATCTGCGGCCCTTGGGTGGAATCTCCTGACAAATTAGCGGGTTGCCTGCCGGCCGCTCCGGCCCGAAGCGGCACGCCGGCGGTACAATTTCCGCAAAATATTTTTGCTGTGAAACACCCCGGGTGGCCAACTGTTCCAGGTTTATCAAAATAACGCGGTTAAATTATTAGTTTTTGCCATTAAATGCTGACTTAAAGGTTTCTAAATGCGGCGGAAAAAGTGCTGGCAGGTGCAGGCGGAGCGGCCGGAGCAGGTGCAGGAACTGAGCGTCCGGCACGGGCTGCCGCCCCTGGTGGCGCGCCTCCTGGTGAACCGCGGTTTGAACGGGGTGGAGGAGATCGAGGCCTTTCTCGATCCCAGCCTGGAGCGCCTCTACCCGCCCTTCGGCCTGGCGGACCTGGAGAAGGCCGCTACCCGCCTGGGCCAGGCGGTGCGCCGAGGTGAGCCGGTGGCCGTTTACGGCGACTACGACGCCGACGGCATCACTGCCACGGCCGTATTGCACCAGCTTTTCACCGAGCTGGGTCTGACCTGCAGCAACTATATCCCCAACCGCCTCAAAGAGGGCTATGGCCTGAAGGTGGCGGGCCTGCAGGAGTTGGCCGCCAAGACGAAATTAGTGGTGACGGTGGATTGCGGCATCAGCGACGCCGAGGCGGTGGCCTGGGCTCAAGCACAGGGCGTGGAGGTCATCGTCACCGACCACCACGAGATCCCGCCGGAACTGCCGCCGGCTTTCGCGGTGGTCAATCCCAAACGGGGCGGTGCGGCTTATCCCTTCGGCGACCTGGCCGGCGTCGGCGTGGCCCTGCTCCTGGCCCTGGGGGTGCGGGCCGAGCTGCGCTCCGAGGGCTGGTTTGCAAGGCATAAAGAGCCCAACCTCAAATCTTATCTGGACCTGGTGGCCCTGGGCACCGCCGCCGACGTGGTGCCCATCCTGGGAGAGAACCGCATCCTGATGCGCCAGGGGCTCAAGGTTTTGGAAGAAAGCCGCCGACCCGGCCTGGTGGCCCTGAAGGAAGCGGTTAAGCTGGAAGGCAAGCCCATTTCCTTCCGGGACGTGGTCTTCCGGCTGGCGCCGCGGCTCAACGCCGCCGGCCGCCTGGGCCAGGCCCGCTGCGCCCTGGAACTGCTGCTTGCGACGATCTGGCCCAGGCCCGGCTCCAGGCCAATTACCTGCACAACCTGAACCGGCAGCGTCAAGCCCTGGAAGAGGCCATGCTCAGGGAAGCCGCGGCCCTGGTGCGCCGGGAAAAGCTGAACCAGCGGCCGGTAATGGTCCTGGCCAAGGAAGGCTGGCATCCGGGCGTCCTGGGGATCGTGGCGGCCCGGCTGGCAGAGGAGCATCACCGCCCGGTGGCCATGGTGAGTCTGCAGAACGGCACGGGCCGGGGTTCGGCCCGCTCGGTGGAGGGCTTTCACCTGTTCAAGGGCCTCCAAGCTTGCGAGGCGGTGCTCCGGCGCTACGGCGGCCATGCGGCCGCGGCGGGCTTCGAAGTGGCGGCGGACCAGGTTGGGGCCCTGCAAGCGAAGCTGGAGCAGGCCTTTGGGGAGCAAGTGGGGCCCGAGCCGCCCCGTCCCACCCTGAAGGTGGACGCCCAGGTGCAACTGGCGGAGCTGAACCGGGAATTCTTTGGCCACCTGGAGCGCCTGCGGCCTTTCGGCCCCGGCAACCCGGCGCCGGTGTTCGTCTGTCGGGAGGTGGAGTGTCTGAGTTCCCGGGTGGTGGCGGAGCGCCACCTGAAGGTGCAGTTGCACCACGCAGAATTGCGTCATGGAGGCCATCGCCTTCGACCAGGCGGCCCATCACCCCCTGGCCGGGGGCCTGGATGTGGCCTTCAGCGCCCGGCTGTCGCACTACCAGGGGCGCTCGATTCCGGAATTGCTGCTGCTGGATTGGGGCACACCATAAAGGCAGGGGTCAGTGGCCAGTGGTCAGTGGCCAGTAAAAGAAAAAGCAGGAAGGCGGAAAGACAGTGGTCAGTGATCGGTGATCAGTGATCAGTAAAAGAATAAGGAAGGAAGGCGGAATGGCGCGAAGATAGATGATTATTGGGACAATGCGCCGAAGCGAGTGAAAAGAGGTTAGCAAACCCAAAACCAAAACCAAAACCAAAAATAAAACTAAAAACTAAAAACTCGAAACTCGGAACTCGAAACTATTTCCCCGTCTGCATCTCCTGCAGCAGACGCCGGGCTTCCTGGCGGTCTTCCGCCAAGTCTTTGGGAGTGAGGGCGTGCAGGCCGTCCTGTAAAACTTTCTGCAGTTCGGCGCGGGCCTCTTCCTGCTTCCCCATATCCAGCAAGGTTTCGGCCAGGTAGAGGTGGTTGGTGCTCTGTTTGGGGGCCAGGCGCACCGCGGCGGTCAGGTTGGTCAAGGATTTTTGCTTGTCTCCCACGGAGATGGGCCAGGATGGGGCCTCAAAATAGATACGGCCGATGACCCGGTGGGCCCCGGCATCATCATAGGTGTCATCCAGGGCCAGGCCCCGTTTCAGTTCCTTCATGATCTTCGGGAGCAGCTTGAAGCCCTGCATCCTGGTGCCGACGTCGGCCAGGCCGCTCAGGTTCATGGCCTTCCAGTAGTGACCGGCGGCTCCGTTGGGCTCCTGAGCCAGGAGTTTATCGGCGTAATCCAGCCCTTTTTCGTAATCATGACCCCGTTCTTTGATGGGAGCCAAATCCCCTAAAATGAAGCAGGTCCTGGCCAGGCGGGTCAATAAGGCAGAGTTGCCCGGGAGCAGGCTTTCATACAGGGACTTGGCTTGTTGCGCCTTCTGGTAGTCCAAGGCGGAACTGGCCAACAAGGCGTCGGCCTGGGCCATCTTATCCGGCTCCCCGGCGGCCTGGACGAAGGTGGGGCAGCAAAGCAGCAGTCCGAGCAGAGCAAAAATCCTACGGCAGCATTTCATTTTGTTCCTCACAAACTAGATCAAAATTTGGCTTGAAGTTAAGATGGTCCAAAATATAAGGTCTGAGCCGCGGCTTGGCAAGGTCAGGAGCGGCTTTGAAGACCTTTCCGATCATTTCCGATAAGTCCTTGCCCGAGGGCGGTTTCTGTGATAGAGGTTTTACATACCCGAAGGCCAGCAAAGGAGGAGTCATGGCTGGGGTCAATAAGGTTTTTTTGGTGGGCAATCTGGGGAGCGACCCGGAAATGCGCTACACTGCCGGCGGCACGGCAGTGTGCAAGTTTTCCCTCGCCACGAGCCGGAGATTTACCGGAAAAGATGGACAGAAGCAGGAAAAGACCGAGTGGCATCGCATCGTGGCCTGGGCGCAAGTTGGGGGAAATTTGCGGTCAGTACCTTGCCAAGGGCAAACAGGTGGTGATCGAGGGCCGGATCGATTACGGGTCCTATGAAAAGGACGGGGTGAAGCACTACACCACTGATATCGTCGCCGAAAACATGCAGATGCTGGGAAGCCCGGGCCAGAGCAACCGGGCGCAGGAGCCGGAGCCGGGTTTCGGCCCGCCGGAAGGCGGCGTCCCGGAAGACGATATCCCATTTTAAGTTTTTTTTTACAAGCAGGGCCAGGGCCGCGGCGCAGGCGTTTCCAGACTTTATTGACTGCTGTGAGGGGATAACGGGTTAATTTGAAGACGCGGCGGGTCCTGAGAGCCGAAATTACCGGCATGCTGCGCGCGGCCGATTTCACTGCCTTGACGGAGTTGGCCGCGGCGGAGCCGCGCGTCGGCGAGATGCTGCTGCAATTTCTCTATGACCCCGAGGACCTGTTGCACTGGCGGGCCCTGGAAGGCCTGGGCCAGGTGGCCGGGGTCCAACCGGGGCAGGTGCAGAAGCTGATTACCCGCCTGCTCTGGCTGTTGAACGAGGATTCGGGCAGCTTCGGCTGGGGCGCGGCCGCGGCCCTGGGGGAGATCGGCCGGGGTAATCCCTTGCTGGTGCAGGAGATCATCCCGATGTTTTGCGGTTTCCTGGAGGAGGAGTTCTCCCGGGCGCCCATGCTGTGGGGCCTCGGCCGTTTGGCGGAGGTGGCGCCGGAGCGGCTGAGTGAAGTTTTGCCCATGATTGTGCCTTTTCTCACAAGTACCGACCCGCAGGTGCGGGCGCTGGCGGCCTGGGCGCTGGGAAAGGCCGGCTATGGCGGGGCCGCGGCGGACCTCCAGACTTTGCTGAGCGATGACCGTCCGGTGGCCATCTATGACCGGGAAGAGTTGCGCCGGACCACGGTGGCCCAGGTGGGCCGGGAGGCCCTGGCTGATCTTGCTGGGCGGGAAACCGGTAAATTTAGCTAAAAATATCTGTTGCGGCAGGCACCAGATTAACTTCGCGTAGAAAGGAAGATGCCCATGGGTTCATTATTGTTGCTGCTAATCGGTATTGGGGTCGGCGCTTACTATGGTAAGAAGTATCCTGAGAGGGTGGACCAGGCGACGGATTTCACCAAAAAGACTTTCAATGATATTAAGGAAAAGCTCGGCGGTGGTAAGAACCGGCACAGATTCCTCGCCAGCAACCACGGTGACCCGGTTGCAGGTCCCGATGGCGACGGCAGGTCGTACTGCCTGTTCAGGGCTTCAAGGCGATTACCGTGCCCTGGCGCCCGGTGATTTTATCCCGGCGGTAGGAGAAAAACTCGCTAGGGCGGCAGCGGGTGCAAAGACCGGCGAGGTCGATGTTCTCCGGCTTGAGACCGGCGGCTACCAACTGGTCGCGGCTGAGTTGCCAGAGGTCGAAGTAATGGGGGCGTACCTCATAACGCCATAGTTCCGGCGGAAATTCGCGGCGGAAGTTCCGGAACTCGGCGCAGCACGGCCCCAGGCTGGGGCTGATGGCGGCGTAGAGGTCCGCCGGCCGGCAGCCGTATCCGGCTGCGAGCCTCGCCACCGCGGCCCCCAGGACATTTTGCACCTGGCCGCGCCAGCCGCAATGCACATTGGCCACCACCCGGTGGCCGGGGTCATAAAGCATGACCGCCTGGCAGTCGGCCTGCTTGATGAGCAGGCCGACGCCGGGTCGGTCGCTGCACAGGATATCCGCAGTCGCCGTCTCCCCGTTAGGCTCGGCTGGAATTTCGGTAATCACGGCCTCGCCCCGGCCATGCACCTGGTGGGCGCTGGCCAGCCAGGCGAGCCCCAGGGCCTGTTGGACCCGCCGGCGGTTGGCCAGGGCGGCCTCCAGGCGATCCCCCACGCTCCAGCTGAGGTTCAGGCTGTCATACGGCGCCAGGCTGACGCCGCCCCTCCGGGTGAAAAATCCATGCACCAACTCCGGGAAGGCCGCCAGTAATGGGCTGTGGTAGAAGCTGAGGCCGGGGCTCGAATGCGAAGATCCAGTCATAAAAACAATTAAACCTCACGCAAAGGCGCCAAGGCGCAAAGACCTAAGACGCCAAGAACTATGGCTGAAAGCTGACCATGATCAGCCCATTAATATCTACCCCGGCTTTTTCAAAAGGCTATAATCTTTTGGCCCTGGGCAAGGTGCCAGGGTGATTATCTTTAATGGCTAGGGGTGTTATGGAGATGGTTGAAAAGAGCCTTTTGATCGTACAACACATGGACTGGGAGGGGCCCGGCCAGCATCTCCTGGCCGCCTTACAGGACGCCAAGGTCGATTATCGGCGGTTGGAAGCCTGGCGCGAGCCCGTCCCCGCCATAGCCGATTTCGCCGGCGTCATCGTCTTGGGGGGCGGTCCCAATGTGGACGAAGAGGAGCAGTTTCCCTACCTGGCGCCGTTAAAGGCCGCCATCCGGGAGGTGATCGGCCTGGGCAGGGCCTACCTGGGCTTCTGCCTGGGGCACCAGCTCCTGGCCCACGTGTTGGGCTGCCGGGTGGGCCCCCTGCCCCAAAAGTCGGTGGGCTTTATCACCGGAGAATTGACTCCGGCCGGCCTGGCGCATCCGGTCTTGCAGGGATTGCCGGCCCGGCCCCGGCTCTTTAAATGGCACGGCCAGGGGGTGTTGCCACCTTTACCCCCTGGAATTGAGCTCCTGGCGCAGTCGGACGCGGCGCCGGTGGAGGCCCTCGGGCTGGCGGGCAACCCCCGGGTGGTGGGAGTGCAGTTCGACAATCATGTGGGACCGGCTGATGTGGAGAAGTGGTTGCAAGCGGATGCGGCTTGGGCTCTGAGCGGCTCCGGGGCCGACCCGGCGGCCATCATGGCCACGGCCAGGGCCCAGGACGCCGAAATGGGCCGGGAGTTCCGCCGGTTTATGGACAATTTTCTTCGCCTGGCCCTGAGCACCTGATCTCTCCTGGGGATTCTGAGCTTTACGGGGCGGCTTCCGAAGCCGCCCCGGTCATTTTTATGGGTCTCGAGATGGAGTGCAGCCAGGGGCCCCGGGCACGCCGCAGTGGGGCTTTTTTAACTGGGAATGATTATGATGAATTTAGATTTTTAATTAAAAAGAGGTAAGATATCTTATAAATTAAAAAGTTATGGATAGCCAATTGATGAGGTTTATCAGCGGAAATTTAAGAAAATTTAAAGTATACGAGAAGAAGCCCAGACATTGGCATTAATCTTGGATTCTAAGAGCAGAAATTAGCTTCTCGAGGTCCAAATGAAACGTAATAAACGCACGGAAAAGATTTGCGATCAGAACCTGAGCCCGCTGACCGAGAAGGTTTTAGCCCTGATGGGCTCAGAGGGGGTAGCAATTCGCCGGCGCTTGCAGCTCTTTTATGAAACCCACGCCGAGCCGGCTGAGGGCGGAGCGGAGGAAGCCTATCCCCTGGGAAGGCCGAAGCCAACCTGAGCCGGGTCGGTCGTCGGCCCGGTGAAAGTCTGGGTCTTCGAACCTCCAAGTATAGACTTGGGTCCACGTCTGATGATGCGAAATTAACCACGGTTTAGTCAGCGCTGATTTCAGGCGCGAGGCGGGTTGTCCCATCAGAAAACCCCAAGATTGGTGCGCCTGCGCCATGATTAAGCTGGAAAATTGGATAATCTTTCCCGGCGTGGTCCTTTTCATTGACGGCGGCTCTGGAGGTGATTATAGTGGGGAAAACTTCCACAGATCGCAAGGAAATATCATGCCCTGGCTGCGTCTCCTGCTCCTCGTCTTGGTAGTGTCATCGGCTGGTTGCCAGCACGTGCTTTTTCAGCGCTTCGAAAAGGATATGTGGGCCAATTACGTCCACTCCAATGAGTTGCATACCGGTATGACCAAATCGGAAGTGGTGGGGATTATGGGCGAGCCCGGGATCAAGGAGGAGGGAGATTACCGCGGCGGCCGCTACACCACTTATTTCTACCTGACCCACAGCATGGATTTCGATGATTCCAATACGGTGCGGGGCGGCTATACCCCGCTGGTTTTCCAGGGCAACAAGCTGGTAGCCATCGGCAAGCGGGAATATCGCTCGGCCGTGGATCGCCCCGACGTGGGCAGTATGCCCACTCCCTCTCCGGGAAATCGCTGAGGCCCCGGATAGGTAATTGTAGCTGTCAGCTTGCGGCCAAAGAGCGCGTTTCGAGGGAGGCGGTATTTGAAATGGCGCGGGTCTGAGCGGGCGGCCAAGATGCTGGTGAGGGATTCTTGCTAAGGCGGTTCTCGAACCGCCTGTGCTTATTCAGGCCAGCGCAGGCTAAACGGTCAGGCCCGCGCCCCCGCCAGTTGGCCGCAGGCCGCGCCGATCTCCTGGCCCCGACTCTCCCGGATAAATACCGCATAATTGGCGGCTCGCAAGATCTCCTGAAATTCCAGAATCCGATCTCGCGGCGGCGGGGCGAAGGGCAGTTGGGGATGGTAATTAAAGGGGATGAGGTTGATCTTGGCCCGGAAGCCTTGCAGCAGCCGGACCAATTGCCGGGCCTGGGCCGGGGCATCGTTGAGGTCCCGAAACATCACGTAGGCAAAGGTGATGCGCCGGTGCTGGGGCAAAGGGAAACTGCGACAGGCGCTCAAAAGCTCGGCCAGGGGATAGCGCCGGTTGACGGGCATGAGGCGGTCGCGGGTTTCGTCATCCGGGGCGTTCAGGGAGACGGTGAGGTTGGCCCGGGCCTCCAGACCCAAACGGGGGATGAGGGGGGCGAGCCCCACCGTGGACACCGTGAGGCGCCGGGTGGAAAAGTTGAGTCCCCAGGGCGCGGCGATGATGGTGAGGGCCTTCACCAACTGGTCAAAATTGGCCAGGGGCTCGCCCATGCCCATAAACACCAGGTTGCTGAGGGGTAGGCCGTCGGCCGGCAGGCCGCGACGCACCGCCATGACCTGGCCCACGATTTCGCCGGCGGTCAACTGACGCGTCAGGCCGCGCCGGGCGGTGAGGCAGAAGCGGCAGCCCTGGGCGCAGCCCACCTGGGTGGAGAGGCACAGGGTCAGGTGGCCCTCTTCCGGGATGAGCACCGATTCGATCAGGTTGCCGTCCGCCAGGCCGAAGAGGAATTTGCGGCAGCCGTCGGCGGCCTCCTGCACCTCCTCCACGCGGAGCCGGCCGAAGACCGCCCGCCGGGCCAACTCCTGGCGGAAGGCCCGGGCCACGTCGGTCATTGCCTCGAAATCGCTGACGCCTTTATAGAGCCACTTGAGCAACTGCCGGCCGCGGAAGGCCGGTTGGCCCCAGGCGGCCATGAGCTGTTCCATTTCAGGCAGGGTGAATTCTTGCAGATCGATGCGGTCGGTCATGTCAGTGGTTAAGGTTTTAAGATAGGTAACTACTAACCGATTAAGCAGGGCACTTGAGGAGAGATGGATCTTAGTTGTTGGTACAAATACCGGTCATGTGGGTTTCGGCATCTCTTCGATATTAAATAATATCTAGTATACCACGCAGGGCTTCCGCAGTCCATGAAACAATCTCCGCAACTTCTTCAGGCATTAGATCTCCTGGCGATATTCTGTGACTTAAGCGGTTATTTCGGAGATTTTCTGGGAACTGGCCACTGCACACTGCCTTTAATGTCCCCGGGCCCGCTCTTCCTCCTCCTGGCGGGATTTGCAGGCAATGCACATGGTGGTCACCGGACGGGCGATCAGGCGTTTCTCGCTGATTTCGCCGCCGCAGATTTCGCAGTAGCCGTAGGTGCCATCTTCGATGCGTTCCATGGCCTCCCGGATCTTGGCGATGAGCTTGCGCTCCCGGTCCCGGATCCTCAAGGTGAAATTACGATCGGTCTCGAGAGTGGCCCGGTCCGCAGGGTCAGGGAAGGGCGCCACCGCGCTGGTCATGTCAGTCCTGGTCTTGTCGGCTTCACCCAGGATCTCATCGAGTCGTCCTTTTAAGAGGTTACGAAAAAAGTCCAGACGTTCCTCATGCATACATCAGCTCCGGCTAAGCAGATTGGTTCGAGATTTCGTGGGAAGCCTGCGGTCGGCGGTAGGCGCCGCGGGCTCCGCCACTTTTTTCCAACAACATCAAGTCCTTGATCACCAGGCCGCGATCCACTGCCTTGCACATATCGTAAAGGGTGAGGGCAGCCACCGCCGCGGCGGTGAGGGCTTCCATCTCCACCCCGGTGCGGCCGAAACTTCTGGCCCGGGCCTGGATGAGCACGGCCCATTCCTGGGGTTCCAGGCTGAAATCAACCTCCACCCCGGTGAGGGGCAGGGTATGGCACAACGGAATCAGTTGAGCCGTATTCTTGGCAGCCATGATGCCGGCGAGCCGCGCCGCCGCCCAGACATCGCCCTTGGGGAGACGGCCGGCCTGGAGCAGGGGAAAGACCTTGGGGCCGACGATGACCCGGCAAGCCGCGGTGGCCTGGCGCCGCGTTTCGGCCTTATCGCCCACATCCACCATACGCAATTGCCCGGTGTCATCCAGATGGGTGAACTCAGTCATGTCCCCGCCCCGGTCGAGGCTGCCGATCCCAGGTGCGCCACGACATCCAGCAGCTCTTTCTGCCTGGGGCTGAAGTCATTGGGAGCGGTGACCACGATTTCCAGCAACTGGTCACCGTCGGGTAGGCCGGGTTCCCCTGGGACCCCAGCTCCCGGAATGCGAAAGACCACGCCGTTACCGGTCCCCTGGGGCAGTCGCACCGTCCGGTAGCCGTCCAGGGTGGGGACCAGGACGAAGTCGCCGCGGAAGGCCTCGGCAAAGGAGACCTTCACCCGGCAATAAATATCGTTGCCCCGGCGGGTAAAGAATTCATCCGGGGCCACGTGGATGACGACCTCCAGATTGCCCGGGGGACCGTGGTCAAAGCCCTCGCCGCCCTCGCCATCGAGGCGCAAGCGGGCGCCGTCGGCGGTGCCCGGAGGAATATGCAGCCGGTATTCCCGTTTTCCCCTGGTCGCCCCCTGGCCCTGGCAATGGGCACAATTCTCGGCAATGATCTGGCCGCGGCCCCGGCAGCGCTGACACAGCGGGCCGAAGCGCAGCAATCCCGGACCGCCGTAACGGCGACCCCGCCCCTGGCATTGAGGGCAAGGAATGTAGGTGCTGCCCGGGGCCAAGCCGGTGCCCCGGCAGGGGCGGCAGTTAAGGTTGCGGTCCACCTGAATGACCGTTTGCGTGCCCCGCACCGCGGCGGCCAGGGAGATTTGCAGGTCATAGCGAAAATCGGGCCCGGCTGATTGCCGGAAGCGGGCCGGGCCGCCGTTAATGCCGAAGAACTCCTCGAAGAGTTCGTGGTCATCGGAAAAGCGGGGCCGGTGCAGATTCTCCGAGGCGGCCCGTGACCGGGAGCGGGATTGCTGGATGGTTTCGTAGGCTTCCGCCAAGCGGCGGAATTGGGCCGCGGCCTCGGGATCATCAGGATGGTGGTCCGGATGGTATCGGCGGGCCAGGGCCCGGTAGCGCCGGCGCACCTCCTCCAGACTGGTGCGAGCCGAAACCCCTAAAATAATGTAGCAATCCCGAATAGTCATGGTTAATCTGCGTCTGCCGCGTTTTCCGGATTAGCGCCGGCGATCAAGCCCTCCACCATGGCGGCCTTATCCGGGTCGCCGGCCAGTTCATAAGCCCGGCGGGCAAAGCGGAGCTTGCCTTGGTCCAGGGCCCGTTCCGCCAGCTGCCGCCAGGTTTTCGGGTCCTGAGGGCTACCCAGGCGGCCCAGCAAAAAGGCGTCTCCCGTCTCCAGACAATGATCTTTGATCTTTTCCAGACCCGGGGCGTCGCCGCACTTTTGGAAGAAATCCAGGGCATCCTGCCACCAGCCCAGGGCCAGAAATCTTTCCCCATAGGATTGGCAAAGTTCGGGCTTCAGCTCCGGGTCATTGAGGAGCCGACGCTTCTTCAGGCAGCCGGGCAGCCCCTTGGGCAGCCCCTGGAATGGCATGGACATATTCTCACCTAACCTATCTTAAATTTATAAAATATCTCAATTGTCTTGTAAACCGTAATTTTCCGGGGCGGCAAGGCAGGCCGGTGCTGCCTGGAAATAGTTGACTTTCAACCGGCCATTGGATAAGGTAGTCATGTCATTTGTCGTTTAGTTAGTCATTTCCGGCGCTTCGATTCCTGGGGTGAAGCAGCTTCAATGATTGGCAGCAAAGAAGAGGCCCATGCGATCGGCATCTTATCCACAGTGAGCCGGACAGAGCCGCATCTCTCCCAATGCAGATGATTAAGCAGATACTGCAGCGTTTTCGGCGGGACCGGGGCCTGCACAAGGCAACGGTCAAAATCGATTTTTATCCTCAAGACCAGGTGACCCCGCAAATCATCTGGCATCGCAGCCAGAACCCCGAGGAAGATACGATTCCCCTGGTGGTCTTCACCTATGCCCGTTTCTTGTACGAACTGGCGGAACTGAATGAAATTCGGGTGGCCCGGGAATTGATCGGCTTTCTCGAGAAAGTGGGCAAGCGGGTGTTAACCGATTCCGGCCCGCCCCGGCGGCCTCACCTGCCTTTGGGTCAGTTGCGCCTGGTGAATGACCCGGGGGTGCCGGCGGTGCGCACCTACCAGGTGGAGTTCTTTGAGATGCCGGCCGATGGCTACCGTCTCGAGTATCAGGGCAGCCTGGGAAAAGAGGCTTTTTATCTGCCCGGCGCCTTCCTGGCCCTGCTGCAAGCCTGCCTGGACCACCTGGGAGACGACGCCCTCCGGCAGTTGGCGAAGACCCTGGAGCGCCTGCACGATTACTACCGCTTGCGCCGGGATTTTTGGGAAGGCGGGTCGCTGATCACCGGGCCGGCTTACGCCCTGGGGAAGGAAGAGTTGCGAGTGGAGGAGGCAGTGTTGGAAACCTAAGAGGTTAGAAAGGGACAATAAGCCAAAGGGCGGCCGGTTTGGCCGCCCTTTTTAATTCTCCGGTCTGGTTTAAGCCGAGACTCTTTGCAGCAGGCTGGCCTTGAGACGGTCGAACTCCTCGGGGCTGATGACCCCGTCGTCCCGGAGACGGACAAAGCCCTCCAGTTCGGCGCGGAGGCGCTCCGGCGGCAGCGAGGCGGGCACTTCCACGGCCTCGGCCTCGAGGGTGAGAGGTCCTTCCAAAGCCAGGGTGCGGGGCCGGCCCGGGAGGGCCGCGGCGGTTAGCGGGTCCTGCCCCTGATAGCGCAGGGTAAAGGTGCCGTTAAGCAGGGAGATCTCCACGTTCTTGCCGCTCCTGGCGGCTTCCCGCATCAGGTCCTGGAATTCGCTGCCCTGGGCGGCCATCTTGGTCTTGAAGCTGCCCCAGCGGCGGTAAAGGCGCCAGCCGATCAAACCGCAAATCGCCGCAAAACCGGCAAAGAGCCAGACGGTGAGCCCGAGAAAGCTGGTGAGCCAGACCAGGAGAATGATGAGCACGAACGGGATGGCAATCAGAAAGATCAGCAGGCTATAGAAGTTGGCCAGATTCCCCAAAGAGGAGACTGAGGGGTCGGTGGCATCCGCTTTAAAACGTGAAAAGAATTTACCCATCTTGAAAACCGGTTTTTAAGGTTCGAGTTTTGAGTTTTTAAAAATCTATGCCAAGAGATTGGTTGCACCATAAAGATTAACACTTTTTTGGGGAGTTGCAAGTCAAGAATGAGCCGGGCAGGGGGCTTAAGGGGGCGAGATGCCGGATTGCCCGGGCAGGTTGCAGCTTGGCGGAGCGCTAGCCGGCAGCGGCTGGCGGGCGGGGACGCCCGCCACACCAGATAGGTTTCCGGGCTTCACCGGCCAGAGGCCTGTGCCACTAGATAAGCAAGGGCGACCCGGCGGGTCGCCCCCACGGTGGCAGGCGGGGGCGGGACGCCCGCCCCACCCACTAGGCGGCGCTGAAGAAGGCCCGGTAGGCCTTGAAGGTCATGTAGAGGTCCGCCTTGGAGGCCACTTCGAAGGGCGAATGCATGGAGAGCAAGGGGGTGCCGCAGTCGATGATCTCGAGGCCGTGGATGGCCAGGTATTTGGCGATGGTGCCGCCGCCGCCCTCATCGATCTTGCCCAATTCCCCCGCCTGCCAGATGACCCCGTGTTCGTTGAAGATACGGCGAATCCAGCCGACGTATTCGGCATTGGCGTCGCTGGTGGAGTACTTGCCGCCGCTGCCGCCGTACTTGTGGAAACAGACGCCGTAGCCCAGGCGGGCGGCGTTGCGTTTCTCGTGGACTTCGGGGTAATCCGGGTCCAGGCCGCCGGTGACGTCGGCGGAGATGGCCCGGGAGGCCATCAGGACCCGGCGGCGGGCCTGGGGACTCTCGCCCTGGCGCTCCAGGAGGAGTTCGACGATCTCTTCCAGGATGCAGGCCTTGGCGGAGGTGTTGCCGTCGGAGCCGATTTCTTCCTTATCGTAAAACAGGGCCACGCAGGTGTGCTCCGGCGCTTCGACGTCCAGGATGGCCGCCAGGGAGGCGTAGGCGCAGGAACGGTCGTCCTGGCCGTAAGCGCCCACCAGGCTGCGGTCCCAACCCAGGTCCCGGGCCGGGCCGGCGGGCACCATTTCCAACTCGGCGCTGATGAAGTCTTCTTCATTGATGCCGTAGACTTCTTCGAGAATTTTCAGGAAATGGAGTTTGAAACGCTCCTTGGTCTCGCCATTTCCCAGGGGCAGCGAGCCGGCCAGGACGTTGAGCTTCTCGCCCTCGAAGGCGTCGGTCACCTTTTTATCCATCTGGGCCTTGCGGGCCAGGTGCGGCAACAGATCCAGGACGGTGAAGACCGGGTCGGCCGGGTCTTCGCCGAGGCTCAGGTTGACGCTCTCGCCGTCGGTCTTGAGGACCACCCCGTGAATGGCCAGGGGCCGGGCCAGCCATTGGTATTTCTTGATGCCCCCGTAGTAGTGGGTCTTGAGGAAGGCCAGGTCGGTGTCCTCGTAGACGGGATAGGGCTTCAGATCCAGGCGGGGGGAGTCGATATGGGAAGCCACCAGGCGCAAGCCGGCGCTCAGGGGCCGCTGGCCCTGGACCACCAGGGCGAGGCTTTTGCCCCGGAAATTATAAAAGGCCTTGGGTCCCGGAGTCGGGGAGGCGAGATCGACAAAACCGAGGGCCTGGGCCTGGCGAAGGATTTCCTGCACCGCCAGGCGCTCGGTCTTGGCCCGGTCCAGAAAGGTCTTGTAATGGTCGCCGAAGGCAAAGATGGCGTCCCGTTCGGTCTGATCCACCTTGTCCCAGACCAGTTTCGGGCTCAGCGCCAGGCGGTCGCGTAATTGCTTCAGTTCGTCTTTTTCCTGTTCTTCCATATTGATTCCCCTTATGGCAAGGATTTAGCTCACGCCAAGGCGCAAAAAGCAGTGATCAGTGGCCAGTGATCAGTGATCAGTAAAAACCACAATGCTTTCACTATAGGGCGGCCCATGGCCGCCGGAATTCCAAGTCTTCACGGTTTCGTGGAGCGTCAATCGCGGGGTAATGCGAGCATCCCCAAAAACTTTTCATTACGACCGTTAATCAGGCGCACTGAATCCTGTCCAGAAATAGTCGAATGAGGTTGTCCTACATTATTCAGAATTGTCAGGTCATACCATGAAATCTTGCTGGAAACAACCGGGCGGCCCGGATCAAAGGCCGTCGGGAGTATTCAGCTTGACTTAAGCCGGGAAAGTTAATAAATTTATTAGATGAATACCCGCGAGAGTGGCGGAATCTGGCAGACGCACCGGATTTAGGGTCCGGCGGGATACCGTGGGGGTTCGAGTCCCCCCTCTCGCACCACCCCGGCGGGGGATTTTGGGTAAGTTTTTGATAAGTAGCCGGGGGACCCTCCTTGGAGACTAAATAAATTACTGGAAGATGGTGAGCTGATACCATGAGCCAAAGCGCAGTAAAAGCGGAAGTTGAGAACCTGAGCGAAGTCAAACGCAAACTGTCGATTGAGGTGCCTGCAGATGAGGTAACCGGAGAAGTGGACCGGGCTTACCGGGAGTTGAGCAAGCAGGCCAAGGTCAAGGGCTTTCGCCCCGGCAAGGTGCCCCGGTCGGTCCTGGAGATGTATTACCATAAACAGATCAACGAAGAGGTGTCCGAGGCCCTGGTGCGCCACTCCCTGAGTGTGGCCCTGAAAGAGAAGGACCTGGAAGCGGTCAACCTGACCTGGCCGGAGCCGCCCCCGGCGGTGGTGGCAGGCCAGGATTACCGCTACAGCGTGGAGATAGAAGTAACCCCGAAATTTGAGGTGCAGGATTACCGGGGACTGGAGCTGGCCGCGGCCCCGGTGGAGGTGAGCGACGCAGAGGTGGAGGCCCGGCTGGAAGAGGTCCGCCAGCAAAACGCCCTGCTCAAACCACCGCGGGAGAACCGCCCGATACAGGCAGGCGACTTCGTGGTCCATGATTACCAGGCCTATTTCGCCGGGGAGCCTGCGGAGGCCGGCAAGGCCGAAGGCGCCTACGTCGAGGTGGGCAGCGGCAAATTCAACGCCGAGTTCGAGAAGAACCTCCTGGGGCTGATGGAAGGGGCGGAGAGCCGCTTTGCGGTGGAGTTGCCCAACGACTTCGCCAACCCCCTGCTGGCCGGCAAAGCGGTGGAGTTTCAGGTAAAGATTCAGGAAGTGAAGGAAAAGGTGGTGGCGGACCTGGATGATAACTTCGCCAAGGCCCTGGGCGGCAATTTTCAGACCCTGGACGCCTTGCGTGAGGCCGTCCGAGAGGATATCATTAAAGGTAAGGAACGCGAACGGCAGGCCATTTTGGAAAACCAGGTGCACGACCAGTTGATCAGCCGGCACCCCTTCGAAGTGCCGCCGTCGCTGGTAAAACAGGAACAGGAGAATCTCTTCCGGGAGCAGTGGGAGCGCTACAGCCAGTACGGGATTGATCCGGCCCAGATGGACCATACCAAGCTGCTGGAGGCCCTCAAGCCCATGGCGGAGCGCCGGGCCCGGATTAAAATCCTGTTGGAGCGCCTCGCCGAGCAGGAGAGCCTGAGCGTCGACGACGCCGAAGTGGAGGCCACCCTGGCGCGCATCGCCGTGCACAGCGGCAAGGAGGTCACCGAGGTCCGGAAGTTTTATCAGGAACGGGACCTCACGGGAGCCCTCAAAGAGCAGCTCAGGGCTGAAAAGGCCATGAAGCTGCTGCTGGACGCAGCCAAAGTCAACGACGCCCCTCAGGCGGAGGAAACCGCCCCGGAGGCCAAGGAATAACATGCAATTAGTCCCGATGGTAGTGGAGCAGAGCAGCCGGGGGGAACGGGCTTACGATATCTATTCCCGGCTCCTCAAAGACCGGATCGTCTTTTTGGGCACGGCCATCAACGACGACGTGGCCAACCTGGTCATCGCCCAGTTGCTTTTTCTGGAAGCGGAAGACCCGGACAAGGAAATCAACTTTTACATCAATTCTCCCGGAGGGCATGTGACCGCCGGGATGGCCATATACGACACCATGCAGTATATCAAGTGCCCGGTGGCGACGCTGTGCATGGGCCAGGCGGCCTCCATGGGCGCCTTGCTCCTGACCGCCGGGGCGGCCGGGAAACGGTTCTCCCTGCCCCACGCCCGGATCTTGATCCATCAGCCCCTGGGAGGGTTTCAGGGCCAGGCCACCGACGTGGACATCCAGGCCCGGGAGATTTTGCGGCTCCGGGAGGAGTTGAACGAAATCATGGCGCACCACACCGGGCAAAACATTGATCGGATCAACCGGGACACGGAACGCGATTTTTACATGTCCGGCGACCAGGCCAAGGAATACGGCCTGATCGACGCGGTCATCACTAAACGGGAAGTGGGGCGGCTCTTTCCGGGCCGGCCTAAGGAATAAAACTTGCAAGACCTGAAGTATCCGCCGAAGAATGACGATAACGTTCTCAGGCGGAGAGCATATACCAAACCCGGGGACGGGCAGGAAGCCGTTGGGGTTTGGGGAGGAAGCATATGAGCAAGCGTGGCATCGACAAGAATGCCGATTTACTCTGTTCTTTTTGCGGCAAAAGCCAGGGCGAGGTGAAGAAGCTCATCGCCGGCCCCGGCGTTTACATCTGCGATGAATGCATCGAGCTCTGCAACGACATCATCGCCGAGGAGTACGAGAAAGACGAAGCCAAACACTCCAGGCTAGCCATTCCGGAGCCGGCCACCATCAAGAAACAGATCGACGAATACGTCATCGGCCAGGAACGGGCCAAAAAGATCCTCTCCGTGGCCGTCTATAACCACTATAAGCGCATCAACGCCGGCTCCGATCTGGATGGGGTGGAACTCCAGAAGAGCAACATCCTGCTCGATCGGCCCCACCGGCTCGGGCAAGACTTTGCTGGCCCAGACTCTGGCCCGCATCCTGAACGTGCCGTTCACCATTGCGGACGCCACCACCCTGACGGAAGCCGGGTACGTGGGCGAGGACGTGGAGAACATCATCCTCAACCTGCTCCAGATGGCGGATTACGACGTGGAGAAGGCCTCCCGGGGCATCGTTTACATCGACGAAGTGGACAAGATCGCCCGCAAGACCGACTCGCCCTCCATCACCCGTGACGTCTCCGGTGAAGGGGTGCAGCAGGCCCTGTTGAAGATCATCGAAGGCACCATGGCCTCGGTGCCGCCCAAGGGCGGCCGCAAGCACCCGCAGCAGGAGTTCATCAAGGTGGACACCACCAACATCCTGTTTATCTGCGGCGGCGCCTTCAACGGCCTGGAAGACATCATCGGTTCCCGCATCGGCCGCAAGTCCATGGGTTTCGGGGCCGACATCCAGAGCCGGGCCCAGCGGCCCCTGGGGGAGATCCTGGTGCAGGTGCAGCCCCCGGACCTGCTGAAATTCGGGCTGATCCCCGAGTTCGTCGGCCGCCTGCCGGTGTTGGCCACCCTGGACGAACTGAATGAGGACGCCCTGGTGCGCATCCTGAAGGAGCCCAAGAATGCCCTGGTGAAGCAGTACCAGAAGCTTCTGGAGCTGGACCAGGTCAACCTGAAGTTCACCGACGACGCCCTGGTGGCGGTGGCCAAAGACGCCCTGAAGCGCAAATCCGGGGCCCGGGGCCTGCGGGCCATCCTGGAAAGGGCCATGCTGGACCTGATGTACGAATTGCCGTCCTTGAAGGACGTGCATGGAGTGCCTCATCACCGAAGAATTCATCACCAAACATGCCGCCCCCATTTTGACCTACGGGTCGGAGGAAGGGGCCTGGGATAAACCTGGAGTGGCGGTGCAATAATGATTTTTAGACTTCCCAAGTCGCGGATTCCCGGAGAAACGGACCGGCGCCACGTCGTCACCGTGCCCATGCTGCCCCTGCGGGATATCGTCATCTTTCCTCATATGGTGGTGCCGCTGTTCATCGGCCGGGAGCGCTCCATCCACGCCCTGGAATACGCCATGGGGCAGGAGAAGTACATCCTGCTGTGCACCCAGAAGGACCCGCGCAAGGATGAACCCCGGGAGAGCGAGGTGCATAGGTTAGGCGCCCTGGCCTCCATCCTGCAACTCCTGCGCCTGCCGGACGGCACCGTCAAGGTCCTGGTGGAAGGCAAAGGCCGGGCCGTCGTGCGGCAGTTTCTCCAGAGTTCCCAGTTCTTCCAGGTAGAGGCGGAGGAGCTCCTACGAGTTTTGGGAGATCACCCCGGAAACCGAGGCCCTGCGCCGCGCCGCGGTGACCGGCTTTGAGACTTACGGCAAGTTGAACAAGAAGGTGCCCCAGGAGGCCGTGCAGAACGTCGCCGGGCTGGAAGAGCCCGGCCGTCTGGCGGACCTCATTGCCGGCCACCTGGCCATCAAGGCGGATGAAAAGCAGGGGCTGCTGGAGAACCTGGACGCCAGACCGCCGCCTGGAGGCCGTGCTCACCCTGATCAATCGGGAAAACGAAATCCTCCAGATCGAAACCCGCATCAAGAACCGGGTCAAAAAGCAGATGGAAAAGACCCAGCGGGAATACTATCTCAATGAGCAGATGCGGGCCATTCAGAAGGAGATGGGGGAAAAGGAGGACCTCAAGGGCGAAATCCAGGAATTGGAGCGCCGCGTCCGCCGCAAGAAAATGAGCGCCGAGGCCACCACCAAGGTGAAGCACGAGCTCAAAAAGCTCAAGCTGATGAGCCCCATGTCCGCCGAAGCCACGGTCTCGCGGAATTACATCGACTGGATTTTGTCGCTGCCCTGGTACGAAAGACCCGGGACAAGCATGAATCTGGACGAGGCCGAGCGCATCCTCGAAGAAGACCACTACGGCCTGGAGAAGCCCAAGGAGCGCATCCTGGAGCACCTGGCGGTCCAGAGCCTGGTGAAAAAGATGAAGGGCCCCATCCTCTGCCTGGTGGGGCCGCCGGGCGTGGGCAAGACCTCGCTGGCCAAGTCCGTGGCCCGGGCCCTGGGGCGGAACTTTGTGCGGCTGTCCCTGGGCGGCGTGCGGGACGAGGCCGAGATCCGGGGCCACCGGCGCACCTACATCGGCGCCCTGCCCGGCAAGATCATCCAGTCCCTGAAGAAGGCCAAGAGCAACAACCCGGTCTTCTGCCTGGACGAAGTGGACAAGATGAGCACCGATTTCCGGGGCGACCCCTCCGCGGCGCTCTGCTGGAAGTGCTGGACCCGGAACAGAACTTCGCCTTTAACGACCATTATCTGGACATGGACTATGATCTGTCCGAAGTGATGTTCATCACCACGGCCAATAACCTCTACTCCATTCCGCCGCCCCTGCAGGACCGCATGGAGATCATCCGCCTGGCCGGGCTATACCGAGGTGGAGAAGCTCCTGATCGCCGAGCAGTTTCTGATCCCCAAGCAGTGCATCGCCAACGGCCTGGCAAGGGAGAATATCCAGTTTTCGGAAAACGCCATCCTGACCGTCATCCGGCAATACACCCGGGAGGCCGGGGTGCGGAACCTGGAGCGGGAGATCGCCTCCATCTGCCGGAAGGTGGCCCGGGAAGTGGCGGCCAAGGGCAGGGAGCATCAGGTCAGGGTGAGCAGTCAGACCGTGGCCAAGTACCTGGGGGTGCCCAAGTTCCGTTATGGCCGCACCGAAGAGGCCGACGAAGTGGGTCTCACCACCGGGCTGGCCTGGACCGAATTCGGCGGCGAACTCCTCCAGACCGAAGTCGTGGTGTTGCCCGGCCGGGGCAAGCTCCTGATCACCGGCAAGCTGGGAGAAGTCATGCAGGAGTCGGCCCAGGCGGCCTTGAGCTACGTGCGCTCCAAGGCCGAGAACCTGGGGTTGCCCGACGGATTTCTACCGCAAGATCGACATCCACGTCCACGTGCCGGAGGGGGCCATTCCCAAGGATGGCCCGTCCGCCGGGATTACCATCGCCACCTGCATTGCCTCGGCCCTCCTGAAGATTCCGGTGCATCGGGATGTGGCCATGACCGGGGAAATCACCCTGCGGGGACGGGTGCTGCCCATCGGCGGCCTCAAGGAAAAGATCATTGCGGCCCATCGCCACCAGATGAAGACGGTGCTCATTCCCCGGGACAACGAAAAGGATATCAAAGAAATCCCGGCCCGCATCCTCAAGGCGGTGGAGCTGGTGCCGGTGGATCACATGGACGAAGTCTTGAAAAGGGCCCTGGTCCTGGACGACCCGGAGAGCCTGTTCAAGGAGCCGGCGCCGCCGGCCCCGGAGCCGGCCTTCCTGACCGCAGAGGTGTGCGGCGTAGAGGAGATCCAGGCGCATTGATGGAAGTGAGCCGTGAGCAGTGAGCAGTGAGCAGTAAAGGCGCGGGAACTTACGGTTTTAGTGGAGTAATATAGTCCGCCTGCCCGCTTAAAATTTAAGCTCAGAGAGCCCCAAAAACTGCTCACGGCTTACGGCTCACTTTACTATTGACAGCAGGGCCGCCATGGGTGACTATTACCGGGGCGGGCGGATAGCTCAGCTGGAAGAGCATCGGCCTTACAAGCCGGGGGTCACAGGTTCGAGCCCTGTTCCGCCTACCAGTTATAATTTCGAAGTTCAAGGTTCAAAGTTCAAGGTTTGGTTCAAAGTTTTGGCGCCAGCAAGTTTGGACTTTCAACCTGGAACTCTCCAATCGGGGGCGTAGTTCAGTTGGTTAGAACGCCGGCCTGTCACGCCGGAGGTCGCGAGTTCGAGTCTCGTCGTCCCCGCCAAGTAAATTCAAGGGCTTAGATGATTTTCTAAGCCCTTTTTCTTTGCGCTGAAAATCTATTCCCCACACTATTCCCCACAGAGGCGGAAAAAATCGGGGGAAAAAGGGGCAGGTTGTGCTCCTGTCCCTGAGACCATCCGGCAGCGTTTGCAATGGTGATGGTATTCTTCAGAAGGTCAACCCAGACCCCAGGGGGTGCCTCTCCCCGGATAAATTATTTTTAGAGGACATTCGGATACTTACAAAAATCACCAAAACCCGTAAATCGGAGTATAATGGGCACCTGAAGGATATACAGACTCCAAGCCGATGAAACCCGAAGAAAAAGCCCGCCAGCAGATTGACCGACTCCTTGAAGCAGCCGGTTGGCAAGTTCAGGATTATCAGGAACTCCATCTTTCGGCGTCCCTGGGTGTGGCGGTGCGGGAATTCCCCTTATCGGAAGGATTTGCCGACTACCTCCTCTTTGTGGGCGGGAAGGCCGTGGGGGTGGTGGAAGCCAAGCCTACAGGCACCACCTTGAGCGGGGTGGCGGAGCAGACTACAAAATATTTGACCTCCGTCCCGGCCAATGTCCCTACGGTTCAACTTCCTCTCCCCTTTGCCTATGAAAGCACCGGGGTGGAAACCTTCTTCCGGGATTTACGGGACCCCGAACCCCGCTCCCGCCGGGTCTTTGCCTTTCATCAGCCTGAGACCTTGAAGGAATGGTTGGCCCAGGGGGATTCTCTCCCGGGCCAGGCTCCAGCAAACTCCCCCCTTGGTTACCCAGGGTTTGCGGGAATGCCAGATTGACGCTATCAAGAACCTGGAGGTATCCCTGGCGCAGGCCCGCCCCAGGGCGCTGGTGCAGATGGCTACCGGCAGCGGCAAGACCTTCACGGCCGTCAGCCTCATCTATCGGCTGATCAAGTTCGCCGGAGCCCGGCGGGTGCTCTTCCTCGTGGACCGGGACAACCTGGGCCGCCAGACCCAGAACGGAGTTCCAGCAGTTCTCACCCCTGACGACAGCCGGAAATTCACCGAACTCTACAATGTGCAGCGCCTCACCTCGAACACGTTCGACTCCGACGTCAACGGGTCTGCATCACCACCATCCAGCGCCTCTACTCCATGCTGCAGGGCGAACCGGAGCTTGACCCCGAGGTGGAAGAGCACTCCCTTTTCGAGCTCCGCGCTGCCGGAGAAGCCGCAAGAGGTGGCCTACAACCCCAAAATCCCGATTGAGACCTTCGATTTCATCATCACCGATGAATGCCACCGCTCCATCTACAACCTCTGGCGGCAGGTGCTGGAATACTTCGACGCCTTCCTCATCGGCCTCACGGCCACGCCGTCCAAGCAGACCATCGGCTTCTTCAATCAAAATCTGGTCATGGAATACAGCCACGAGCGGGCCGTCGCCGATGGCGTGAATGTCGGCTACGAGGTCTACCGCATCACGACACGCACATCACCGAGAGGGGCAGCCGGGTGGAGACGGGCTATCTATGTCGACAAGCGGGACAAGCTCACCCGGCAAGCTGCGCTGGGAGCAACTCGACGAAGACCTGACCTACGCCGCGCGCCGACCTCGACCGGGACGTGGTCGCCAAAGACCAGATTCGCACCGTCGTCAGGACCTTCAAGGACAAGCTCTTTACCGAGATCTTCCCCGGCCGCACGGAGGTCCCCAAGACCCTGATTTTCGCCAAGGACGACTCGCACGCCGAGGACATCGTGCAGATCGTCCGGGAGGAGTTCGGCAAGGGCAACGACTTCTGCCAAGAAGATCACCTACAAGGACGACCGGGGAAGAAGCCCGAAGACTTGATCGCCGAGCTTCCGCAACTCCTACAATCCCCGCATCGCCGTCACCGTGGACATGATTGCCACCGGCACCGACATCAAGCCGCTCGAATGCCTCTTGTTCATGCGCGACGTCAAGTCCGCAGTCTATTTCGAGCAGATGAAGGGCCGGGGCACCGCGCACCATCTCCGCCACCGACCTGCAAGGCCGTCACCCCCGATGCCAGGCACAAGACGCATTTCGTCATCGTGGACGCCGTGGGGGTGTGCGAAAGCGACAAGACCGACTCCCGGCCCCTGGAGCGGAAAAAGAGCGTGCCCTTTGACAAGCTTCTCATCTCGTTGGCCCTGGGGAATCGGGATGAGGATACCTTGACTACCGTGGCCGGGAGGTTGGCCCGCCTGGAGGCCGAGATCGACGGCCGACCCGCCAGGAAATTGCCGCCGTTACCGGGGGCCGGACCTTGCCGGACATGATTAACCGGCTTCTGGACGCCGTTGACCCGGATAAGCAGATGGCCACGGCCAGGGAAATGTTTCAGATCGATGACCCCGGCGAGGAGCAGATACAACAGGCCACGGAAGAATTGATAAAGGAAGCGTGCGCTCCCATTGAAGACCCCACAGTCAGGAACAAGATTATCGAAATCAAAAAGCGCCATGAGCAAACTATCGACACCGTGAGCCGAGATCAGGTGATTTTCGCCGGGTATGACGCCCAGGCCAGGGATAAGGCCCAGGGGGTCGTTGCCAGCTTCAAGAAATTCATGGACGAAAATAAGGACGAACTCACGGCCTTGCAGATTTTTTATAATCTCCCCTATGGTCAGCGCCATCTCACTTATGCCCAGGTGGAGGAGTTGGCGGCGGCCATCAAGAAGCCGCCTTACAGCCTCACCCCGGAGCTCCTCTGGCAAGCCTATGAGCGCTTGGAGCAGGCAAGGGTTAAGGGGGCCGGGCCGCAGAAGCTGTTGACCGACCTCATCTCCCTGGTGCGTTTCACCCTGGGGGAAGCGACCTGCTGGAGCCTTATGGGGAAACGGTGAACCGCCGGTTCGATTCCTGGCTGGCCGCCCAAAAGCTCCAGGGCCGGGACTTCACCTCGGAGCAACTGGAGTGGCTGCGGATGATCAAAGAGCATGTGGCCACGTCGCTCACCGTGGAGGTGGAGGATTTCGAGCTTGCGCCTTTCTTCGAGAAGGGGGGGCCGGTGAAGGCTATGCAGGTTTTCGGGCCGGATTTGCCCAAGATTGTCACGGAAATCAATGAGGCATTGGCGGCGTGATGACGGAAAATAATTTTTACGAGCTTCCAAAGAATTGGGTGTGGACCGAGATTAGGGCTATTACCGAGCTTATAAAAGGAGTTACCTATGAAAAGCAAGAAGCATCAAAGGAAGCTAAACAAGGCTACGCCCCTATCCTGAGAGCTAATAATATAAGCGATGAAATAAATTATGATGATCTTGTTTATGTCCCATGTGGCAGAATTAAAGAAGAACAATACATAAAAAAGTATGACATCTTATTAGCAATGTCGAGTGGTAGTAAACATCTTGTTGGCAAGGCTGCCCAAGTGTTAAATGATTTCTATGGGGGTTTTGGAGCATTTTGCGGATTAATCAGGGTTAGTGGAGAAATTAATAAGAAAATTATTGGTTATTTTTTCAAAAGTTCAAATTATAGAGAAATGATTTCCAAACTATCAAGCGGAGTAAATATTAATAACCTAAGAAGAGAACATATCGAATCTATACCTATTCCCATCCCCCCTTTAACCGAACAGCATCGCATTGTTGCCAAGATTGAGGAGCTTTTCTACGACCTGGAGGCTGGGGTGGAGGCCCTGAAGCAGGCTCGGGAGAAGTTGAAGGTCTATCGGGCGGCGGTGCTGAAGGCGGCGGTGGAAGGGGCACTCACCGCTGAATGGCGCCAACAGCATCCACACACCGAGCCCGCCTCGGAACTGCTTAAGCGCATTCTGGTTGAACGCCGCCTACGCTGGGAAGCAGAGCAACTCCGAATAGTTGAGGAAAAGGGCAAGGTCTCACCCCAAAACTGGAAGACGAAATACAAGGAACCTGATGCTCCCGACACCGCCAACCTTCCACCGTTGCCGGAGGGCTGGTGCTGGGCAAGTTGGGGTCAGGTCGGGTATCTCAGAATGGACGTCCCTTTCCTAGTAAGGAGTATGTTGATTCAGGGATTAGACTACTTCGTCCTGGGAATCTCTATGCCGATGGGTCTGTCGGCTGGAATAATAAAAATACTCGTTTCATGCCAGAGCAATATACAAGGAATTGTTCCGACTTGATTATCGGAGGAGAAGAACTTGTAATAAACCTGACCGCCCAGTCATTGAAGGATGAGTTTCTCGGAAGAGTTTGTCTAACCAAAACTGGTGAAAGATGTTTACTTAACCAGCGACTTCCGCGGCTGACGTCGATTTTAGTCTCCTCAAAATACATGTTATGCGTATTTAAATCCTCGCACTTCCGCAAGTTTGTTAATAAATTAAACACCGGTAGCCTGATTCAGCATATGTTCACATCTCAGCTTGAGAAGTATGTGCTACCTCTGCCACCACCACTTGAACAAGAGGTCATCGTCGAAGCTGTCGAAAACCAACTTTCCATGGTCGAACACCTCGAAGCCGAACTCGACACCATGCTGCAAAGCGCCCAAGCATTACGCCAGGCAATCTTAAAAAAGGCATTTACCGGAAAGCTGGTCTCCCAAGACCCGGAAGACGAACCAGCGGCGGAGTTGCTGGAGCGCCTTAAAGCCGAGAAGGCCGGTCATACCGCAGGAAGAAAACGGGCCGGAGGGCCGCTCAAAGGGATTTGAATTATGGCTAACGATGCCGCCGCCCTGGTGCAAAAGTTCTGGAACTTCTGCAATGTGCTCCGGGACGATGGGGTGAGCTACGGCGATTATGTGGAGCAGTTGACCTATCTGCTGTTCCTGAAGATAGCGGATGAGCAGAAGATGGTTTTCCCCGATAGGCCGTCGCTCATCCCTCCCGGCCTGGATTGGGAGAGCTTGCGCCGGGAAGACGGCGACGTCCTGGAGACCCATTACCGCCACATTCTGGGCACCCTGGGGAAAGAAGGGGGCTTACTGGGACTGATTTTCCGCAAATCCCAGAACCGGATTCAAGACCCGGCCAAGCTCAAGCGCCTCATTACCCTGATTGACCAGGAGATGTGGTCGGCGTTGGAGGCCGATGTCAAAAGCGACCTCTATGAGGGCTTGCTGGAGAAGAACGCCCAGGATGTTAAAGGCGGGGCCGGGCAATATTTCACTCCCAGGGGACTCATCAGGGCCATGGTGGAGGTCATGCGCCCGGAACCTGGTATGACCATCTGCGACCCGGCCTGTGGCACCGGTGGGTTTTTCATCGCCGCCCACGACTACATCGTCCGCAATTACCGGATGGACAAGAAGCATAAGCAGTTCCTGAAAGAAGATATGTTCCACGGCTGGGAAATTGTGGACGGAGCCGCCCGGCTCTGCGCCATGAACCTTCACCTCCACGGCATCGGGGGCCACTTGGAAGTTACCGACAGCCTGGCTCGTGACCCCGGCGACCGCTTTAACCTGGTGCTCACCAATCCGCCCTTTGGAAAAAAGAGCAGTATCACCATCGTCAACGGCGATGGCCGGGTTGACCGGGAAGCCATCACTTACGAGCGGCAGGACTTCTGGGCCACCACCTCCAACAAACAGCTAAATTTCCTCCAGCATGTGAAGACCTTGCTAAAAATTAATGGCCGGGCCGCCATCGTGGTGCCCGACAACATCCTCTTTGAGGGTGGGGCCGGGGAGACCATACGCCGCAAGCTCCTGGCCGCCTATGATGTCCATACGCTCCTGAGACTCCCCACCGGCATCTTTTATTCCCAGGGGGTCAAGGCCAATGTGCTGTTTTTTGATCGCCGCCCGGCCAGCGAAAAGCCCTGGACGGAAAAGCTCTGGATTTATGACTTTCGCACCAATAAGCACTTCACCCTGAAGACTAATACCTTGAGCTATGCCGACATAGAGGACTTCATCAAGTGCTATAACCCGGAGAACCGCCACCAGCGCCAGGAGACCGAACGCTTCCGGGCCTTCCCCTATGAGGAGCTAATCCAGCGGGACAAGGCCAGCCTGGACATCTTCTGGCTCAAAGACGACAACCTGGAAGACCTGGACAACCTGCCGGAGCCGCAAGTCCTGGCCAGAGAGATTGCCGAAAACCTCCAGGCCGCTCTGGAAATGTTCAGCAGCATCTATGAGGAATTGGAAAAAAGTTGACTTTGCCTTATCCGGGGGAAAAGTTTTGTTCGGCGAGTCTCAAGGGAGAACCCTTTATGATCGAAATGGCATTGCTCAGTGAGGCTAAGGAAACCGACAACAAGGTGCGCTGGGATGCTGACATTGAGGGTACGCGTTTCTCGCTTTATATTCCTAAGTGGAGAGTTCCAGAGCCTTGGCCGCAGAAAATCCACGTGACACTTAGCCCAGATAACCAAAGCGGACCATCCCCATTGTCGCCGAAAGAAGCAATGGAAAATCCCAAATCTCGTCTAAGACCTATTATTGCTAAACTCAACAAATTTCAAGAGCACACAAAGACGATCAGATATCGGCTTGACGGTGAAGCGTCAACATGGGAGCTTGGCGAGCCATATATACCAATTCCAATGACTTTTAGTGAATCAGATTCTTTAATAATAGAGGTTAAATGGGTTACTGAGCTTTAAGAAGTAAAGGTCCTCAACTCAACCCCATTCCCAGGTGAATGGCGCATATTGCCTTGAGCCGTTCTACGATCCTGTCCCTGACCTCTGGGGATACACTCCCAATTTCATTCAAGACTGTGCGCTGTAACTCCATCAATTGCTCCGTATCAGTAACTTGTTTCCAGCCGTCCAGCAGGAGCTTCAATTGCTGCCGTATCCCACCGCTTACCCGCGTGGCCGCCTCCAGGATGGACGCCTTTTCCCCCAGGAGAGGTTCGATCTTCTTTAACTTCTCCTTGATTTCCCCTTCATCTGCCGCCTTCACCACCTCGATAAGTCTTTCTAAGAAATCGTTCGCCGTCTGATTGATTTTCAAGAGTTGGGCTGACCAGTCGATCTGCTGCTGATTGATCTTGGCCGCTTGATTCATGGCGATGTCTTTAGAAAGGTTCAGTTTAAATTGCTTGGCGCGCTTATAAACTGCCTGTGGGGACACCCCAAACTCAGAGGCAATTTCCTTCAGGTCCTTCCTGCTCATATATTTCTCTGTCCCCCTCCGCTTTTTGGGAAAAGGTTTGTAGCCTGTCTTCCAGGTCTTTTCCCACTCGGTCCCTATCTTTTTGGCAGAATTGCCGAAAGGCCCTGGTGTGCCAAATGGCCTCCATAGCCTCATAGTGTCTTAAAGCCCATTCTCTCGTAATCATGTCATAGGTTGTTTTTGGCAACTTCCTGCCTCCTGCCGCGGTCCTGGTGGGGTTCCGGGAAAGGCGGCCCAGGATAACCGCCTTGTCGGGATCGGGGATCAGCAGCCTCTATCCCCGGAAACTGCCCATTTTGGGAACCAAAGAGAAGAGTTAAAGATAAGGTTTTTATATCAAAAATTTCTCCAGATACTCACGGATCGCGCATAAATAGCAGTAAGTGAAATATCATCGGCTTCGTGGAAGTATCAGACCTACCACCACCGTGTCCTGTCTGCGGTTATAGTTTGTACCTGGAGCTTTCCCTTTCCTAAAAACTGAACACCGATCCCAACACGGGACCATGAAACCAGCCATGGACAGCGATGTCCTTAGTGCTGCCTGCTAACGAAGCATAACGGCCGCGATAGCCGCCGTCGATACGAATGTTTTTATGCACCTGGTAACACACTAACGCCTCAAGCACACTGTCCACGTTGTTGTAAGCGACAAAGCCAAAGCCGCCGCAGTCCGCTTTTAGCAGGAGGTTGAGCTTTGGCGTAAACCAAAATCCACAGCGTAGACCTATGAAAGGTTCCACAATCGAGAGGTGAACGGCATCGAAAAAAGAGCCGCCCCGAGTTATTTGCTCCTGACCCAAAGGACCGGTTAGGGTGGCATTAAGGCCCAGGCTGGTGTCTTGATTATAATAAGTGTAACGGAGACCGCCCAGAAGCTCGCAGGACACAACGGGAAGCGGTTTGTCGGCTTTGAGGGGCACAGTTCCCACTAGATAACGGACCCCCACATCCTGCCAGAGGAGGCGAGACCAAATCTTCAGGTCACCCGAAAGTTGCAGACGAACCGGAATGGTCACCGGCAGTCTCTTGGGGTTAAGTTTTAGTTCTCTGGCTCCGCCCGCACCGACGGAGTCGCTGATATAAATAAAATTAGTGTCTGATATTAAACCCCATCTGCCCTTCCAGATCTCCACCCGGCCCATGCCCCCCATGACTTTGCTGAAAAGCAGTGGTACCAGATTATACCAGGGGATATCGGCTACGACGGTGCCGCTGAATCTGCCCTGGTGGCTGAGATCAGCATGAACCCCTGGAACCCATAAATAAGGGGCCAGAAAAAACTGCCAACCCTCTTTATAGATAGGTAGGCGGTGATCTTCTTTGGCGGCAGTTGCTTTCTCCTGGGCTACACCGGGCTCTTCCCTGATTGGCCCATGGTTCTCCTGTGAGTAAGCGGCCGTGCATAAAAAGAGCAACAGGATGATGCAGATAGTAATCTTCAACCCCCTCATGGTCCCCCTCCCCAAGCGGTTTTATTCACCAGGCTCCCTCTTCGACATATGGGAAACCCAGGGGTCACCTCTGCTCTATGATTTCCACCAACCATGCAAGACGCAACCTCAATTTTGTTAACCATTCTTCAATTTAATTCAAGCATAAGATCATCGCTGCATGACTAATTCATCCTGTGCCAGGAACCACTTTCGGCGGCGACTTCTTGACAGCGGGCCGATGAGCATTACATTTAAATAATCATTATTGTCCCAAGTTTTCCTACCCGAGAGCCCTCTTCATGACCAATGAAAACCTCCCGCCTCGAATCCACGTGCTGGCCAAGCCCACCGGGGCGACTTGCAACCTGAACTGCTCCTATTGCTTTTTTCTGAACAAAGAGCTGCTCTACCCCGGCAGTCACTTTCGCATGAGTGACGAGGTGCTGGAGCATTATATCCGGCAGCTCATCGAGTCCCATCGCGCCAATAAGGTGACGGTGGCCTGGCAGGGTGGAGAACCCACCTTGATGGGCCTCGACTTCTATAGGCGCGCCATCGAATACCAGAACCAGTACCAGCGGCCGGGCATGACCTTCGAGAACACCATGCAGACCAACGGCACGCTCCTGAACGACGAATGGTGCGAGTTCTTCCGGGAGCACGGCTTCCTCATCGGCATCAGTATCGACGGTCCCCGCGAACTGCACGATGCCCACCGGGTGGACAAGAGCGGCAGGCCCACCTTTGACCGGGTGATGCGAGGCCTCCGGCTGTTGCAGAAGCATGGGGTGGAATACAATATTCTGACCACCGTCAATCGGCTCAACGCTGATCACCCCCTCGAAGTCTACCGCTTTCTCCGGGACGAAGCCGGCGCCACCTGGATGCAGTTCATTCCGGCGATCGAGCGCCTCAACGAAGCGGGGGTCTCCCTCTGCCAGGAAGGGACCACCGTTTCGGAGCGTTCGGTGCTGCCGGAACAGCTCGGTAATTTCCTGAGCACCATTTTTGACGAGTGGGTCCGGAATGACGTCGGCCGGGTGTTCGTGCAGACCTTCGAGGCGACGGTGAGGAACTGGCTGGGCCTGCCCTCCTCCGGCATGTGCGTCTTCGATGCCACCTGCGGTCATGGACTCGCCCTGGAGCACAACGGCGATCTGTACTCCTGCGACCATTTTGTCGAGCCCAAGCACTTGCTGGGCAACATCCGGCAAAACCACATGATCGAGTTGGCGGGCTCCGACCAGCAGCATACCTTTGGCCGCGACAAGCTGGAGACACTGCCCCGTTATTGCCGGGAATGCGAGGTGGGATTTGCCTGTAAGGGTGAATGTCCCAAGAATCGGTTTCTCACCACGCCGGATGGGGAACCGGGGCTGAACTACCTGTGTGCGGGTTACCGGGCGTTCTTCCAGCACGTCGACCGGCCCCTTGAAGATCATGGCCGGTCTGCTGCGCCGGGGCTATCCGGCCGCGCAGGTCATGCAGGTTCTCGCTGGAGGAGGAAGGCAAGTCGGCCCAGGCGTCTGCCAAAACCGGCCGCAATGATCCCTGCCCCTGCGGCAGTGGTCGCAAGTTCAAGAAATGTCATGGCCGGGAGGTAACTGTCCAAGCCAGGAGAACTTCTCTGTAGTCAACGCGGCCTCAACCATGCCGGAAAAGCCCTGAATCAGGATTCCTGGCGTGATGATCAACGTCCAACCCCCTAAAAGGAGGATTTATGCCAGCAGAGAAGAAACCGAACATTCTGGTCATCTGGGGAGATGACATCGGCATGTGGAACATCAGCGCCTACAGCCATGGCATGATGGGCTACCGGACGCCGAACATCGACCGCATCGCGGCAGAAGGGATCATGTTCACCGATTGTTACGGCGAGCAGAGCTGCACCGCGGGGCGTTCGGCCTTCATCACCGGCCAAAGTGTCTTCCGCACCGGCTTGAGCAAGGTGGGGATGCCGGGAGCCGACCTGGGCCTGCGCGGCGAGGATCCCACCATCGCCGAGTTGCTGAAGCCGCTGGGCTACGCCACCGGTCAGTTCGGCAAGAATCACCTGGGCGACAAGGACGAATTCCTGCCCACGAACCACGGGTTCGACGAGTTCTTCGGCTTCCTCTACCACCTGAACGCCTGCGAGGAGCCGGAACTGCGCGACTACCCCCCGGAAGCGGACTTCCCCAACTTCAGGAAAAACTACGGACCCCGGGGCGTGCTCCGCTGTTCTGCCGACGGCCGCATCGAAGACACCGGCCAGCTGACCAAAAAGCGGATGGAGACCATCGACGATGAGGTCCTGGCCGCGGCCACGGAATACATCGACCGCCAGGCCAAGGCCGATAAGCCGTTCTTCGTGTGGTTCAACACCTCGCACATGCACTTCCGCACCCATGCCAAGCCCGAGAGCCTGGGCCAGTCCGGGCGCTGGCAGTCGGAATACCACGACGTCATGATCGACCACGATAAGTGCGTGGGCGCCCTGCTGAAGCAGCTGGACGACCTGGGCATCGCCGACAACACCATCGTCATGTACAGCACCGACAACGGGCCCCATATGAACTCCTGGCCCGACGGCGCCATGACCCCTTTCCGCAACGAGAAGGACTCCAACTGGGAGGGCGCCTTCCGGGTGCCGGCCATGATGCGCTGGCCCGGCAAGATCAAGGCCGGCACCGTGTCCAACGAGATCGTCAGCCACCTGGATTGGCTGCCCACCTTCCTGGCCGCCGCCGGCGACCCGAACATCAAGGAGAAGCTCCTCAAAGGGCATCAGGCGGGCGCCAAGACCTTCAAGGTGCACCTGGACGGCTACAACCTCCTGCCTTTCTTGAAGGGCGAGGTGAAGAAGAGCCCCCGGGTGGAGTACTTCTACTTCTCCGACGACGGCGACCTCATGGCCCTGCGCTACGATAACTGGAAGCTGATCTTCATGGAGCAGCGGATGGTAGGCACCCTGCGGATCTGGCAGGAGCCGTTGGTGCCGTTGCGGTTTCCGAAGCTCTTCAACCTGCGCACCGACCCCTTCGAGCGGGCCGACATCACCTCGAACACTTACTGGGACTGGATTCTCGATCACGTCTACCTGTTTCTGCCGGCGCAGAAATACGTGGGGGAATTCCTGATGACGTTCAAGGAGTACCCCCCGCGCCAGAAGGCGGCGAGCTTCACCATCGACCAGGTGTTGCAGAAGCTCCTGGGGGGCGCCGGCAGCCGCTAACAGTGCCACGAAACAGGAAAACCTTGCCTCCGCAGATCCACAGATCTCCGTGGATCTGCGGAGGCAGTTTGCCCCAGACAATATGACGAAATTGGGTTGATGCAGGAAAGCCCGCTAAGGCAAGAGGTTTATATGGGTCCTTTTTCGCACGTCTCCATTCTCAGACGCCTTAATAATTTTCTTTTTAACCCTGGGTCCGCTCAAGGCCATCGCGCCCTTTTGCGCAGTTGACCCAGGGAACCGACCCCGCGTTTCGCCGGGCCGTGGCCTGGCGGGCTACCGCAATTGCCACCATCATCGTCTTCGCGGTGGCCCTGCTGGGCGCCCTCGTGTTGGAAAATTGGCGTGTTTCCATTGCTGCGATCGTCATTACCGCTGGCATCATCCTCTTCTGCCAGGCATTTCAGCTGATCATGCAGCCGCTGGCAGCAGCGTCCTCGCCCACCCCGCCAGGCGCTGATCAGTCTCCGCCATCCCTGGCAATTGCCACCTTTCCCCTGGCCATTCCCGTCCTGGTCACTGCTCCCGGCATCGCGGCCATTGCCGCTTTCATGGCTATTGCTGCCGGCAACTGGACTGAAAAGGGCATCGTTTTCGCGGCTTTGCTGGTGATTATGGGGCTGAACCTGGTCACCCTGCTCAACATCGAGGTGATTTCGAAGCGCGGGTCCCCTGCGGTGCAACGGGTATTTGGCTGGGTGATGGCCGTGCTCCAGGCGGCGTTGGCGGCGCAATATATCATTAATGGCCTCATTCGTTTAGGGGTTCTCTCCCCGTCTGGTCTCATAGGGAAAGATATAGAGATGGATGAACATCCGAAGGAGATGAATGTTTCCAACGAACTCGCCAAAGAGCGGACTCGGGAGGCTGCTGACCGCACCCTCATGGCCTGGATTCGCACCTGCCTGTCGCTGATCGGGTTTGGGTTTGGCATCGCTAAATTCCGGGACATTCTGGCAGAAGCTGGCCTGCGCCGAGGCCCCGAACACTTTCATTCCACCATGATTTTCGGATTGAGTTTTATCTCCCTCGGGATTTTCGGTCTCCTCGCCGCGGTTGTCCAACATTGGCGAATTCTGCAACATATCAAGTTTGGGGATTTCCAATATACCGGGTTCAGGCCAGTGGTAATGATAACCGCGATCTTGTTGCTGCTCATCGGTCTCTTTGCTTTCATCTCCATCTTGCTAAGGCTTTAACAGCCCAGTGCGAGATAGAAGTATTAGAGCGCAATAGATTGAAAATCACCAGTACCTTGGAATGGCCTGCTTGTTGATAACTCCTCCTATATGCAAAGTCAAGTTGGCAATCTGCCCCGGTATTCTTTCAGAATCCAAACCAGTCTCATATTCGCGGTTCCCCGCTCAGGTGGGACCGCTCGATAGCTTGCCAGGAGCGACAGTTATCGTCAGATGATAAGAAATTGTAGGTATGATGTCGATATAGAATTGGGCAGGGCCTATCGGGTCGAGGTTTCTGCGCTTGACTCCGCTACTTACTATCCAGGTTTCCCCTTTTGAGAGCGCTGCCGTTCATCGCCTGATTAAGCAGGTCCCCCGCCACGTCAGAGGCCCGGTGTAGTGCTTCATCCCTCAGGTGGGCGTATCTCTGCGTCATGGCGGCGCTCTTGTGAGTCAAGAGCTTTTGCAGGGTGTAGAGGTCCACCTGTCCCGATGAGGCCAGCATAGAGGCGTAGGTGTGCCTGAGGCCATGCAAGGCTCGGAAGTCCTTGGGGAGGCCCGCCGCCTCTTTAATGCGAGTTACTTGCTTGTTAATGTCGGTGCGCTGGTTTCCCCCACGTCCAGGGAAAACAAAAGGGCTGCCGGTCCTGGGGTGCGCCGCCAGGAGCTCGCGAGCCGCCTGGTTCAGGGGTATCTTTTGGTCAACCCCGCCTTTGGGTCCCCGGATATGGATAAACCTTCGCTCAAAATCCACGTCCTGCCATTGTAGCCGGAACAGTTCGCCCCGCCTCATGCCGGTGAACAGAGCCATTTTCATAAAATTGGCGGCCTGTTGGTTAAGGTCCTGTTCTATGGCCTCCAGCAGGGCGGTAAGCTGCTCTGGGTTGAGGTCTTCGGTCTTCTTATTATGAACCTTGGGGAGTTCTATCTTAAAGGGTGTGCCAGGGCAGAGACCCTTATTAGCGCCAAAATTGATAACCCGTTTCAGCAGGGCCAGGACGTGCTTGACGGTTTGAGGCTTCCGGGTTTTCGCCACGCCGATCCGCAGCCGATCAACCTCCAGGTAGGCGATATCTTGGGGTTCCTTTTTCCCCAGGCCCGCCTTGAGGTATTTTTCATACCGGCCCCGATCCACCTTTAACCCCTTGGAGTCGTGTTTCTGGGCGCTGTATTCCTGCCAGAGACGGTCAACCGTCCAGCGCCCCGCCTCTGCTTTTATGTCCGCTTCCCGTTGCTCCCTGGCCTCCTGGCGGGATGGTTTCTTGCCTTGCACCCGTTCAGAGCGAAGCATGGAGGCCCTGGCCGGGGTCATGTCGTCCTGAAGTTGCCGCCCCGCCTTTTCCTCAATCATCTTCCCGGCCTTGCGATAGCGGATATAGAAAATTTTTTCAGGCTTGCCCGTGGACGGTGAAGTCCCCTCGATGAAGAACACTCCGGGGTAGTTCGTCTTCATTCTCTTTAAAATCGGCATTGCCTCTGCCTCCCACGGTGATTTTATTCCCCACACTATTCCCCACACTTGAGACTAATATAAGGGTATAAATGAGTAAGTCAAGAAAAAAGTGAGGACAGAAAATGCCATGTAATCAATGGTTTATAAGAAAGGTGGGTAAGGGCCAGTAAACTATACCCTCTGGCCTGTCACGCCGGAGGTCGCGAGTTCGAGTCTCGTCGTCCCCGCCAAAGAAATCAAGGGGTTAGCTCAAAGGGGCTAACCCTTCTTTTTTGGCCAACCTGCACGGCAACCTGATTCCGGGCCGGGGCGAATAACCGATGGGGCGGTTTGACTGATTGCCGCGGTAGAGGCGATTTGATAGAATTCAGCTGATAGAGATTAAAGGAACCTCCTTATGTGTGTTGCCCGGACCCTGACTCATATTTCCGATGTCACCGGTTTTGACCGGGAGGCATATTTTGCCACCCCTGATGAGGTCAGGGCCTATTTTATCGTGGAAGTCATGGAGCTTAACTATCCCGGCTGGTCTAAAAAGACCGGCCTGCAGCAAGCCGATTTGGATGAAATGGCCGGAGCGGTGATCCATCACCGGTGGCACTGCCTTTTTTAGCCCCTCCGGCAATTTTGTTTAGGGCGGCTGCCCGAGGCGTTTGACCAATGACTGACTTTAAGTCGAATGGAGATGCAGGCATGCAGTTTGAAGGAACCGACCGCTATTATCTGAATGCTGAGCTGCGGGAGATCGTCAATATCGCCATTGCCATGGAGAAGCCGCTCCTGCTCACGGGCGAGGCCGGGACCGGCAAGACGCAGCTCGCCTTTGAAATTGCCCGGGCGCTCGACCTGAACATGGAGGAGGCCCGCTGCAAGTCCACCTTCAAGGGCGAGGAACTCTGCTATGTCTATGACACCGTGCTGCGCTTGAACGACTCCCGCTTCGGCAGTGGCGAGACGGAGCGGGCCGTCAACAACATTTGGGATTACCTGCGTTTTGGCCCCATCGGCCGGGCGTTCCTGGCCGAAGACCGGCGCATCCTCCTGATCGACGAGATTGACAAGACCGATTCGGACACCCAGGACAACCTGCTGGACGTGCTGGAGGATAATTCCTTCGTTATCCGGGAGATCAATTATAAGGTGACCGCCCGGCTGCGGCCGATCATCATCATTACCAGCAATGCCAAGCGGGAGCTGTCGGACCCTTTTCTGCGCCGCTGCTTCTGTCATTACATCCCGTTTCCGAGTCGGGAGGAAATGATCCGCATCGTTTGCCTCCACCATCCCAGCCTGCCGGAGCCCTTTCTGGAAGCCAGCCTGAACAGCTTCTACCGCCTGAGAGAGCAGGGCTTCGAGAAGCCGCCCGCCACCGCCGAATTACTGGATTGGCTGGGCTCCATGCAGGCCGCCGGGGTGCAGGCTCCCGGCACGGATAAAGACCTGGCCCACATCGGCACCCTGCTGAAGCGCACCGAGGATTTGTTGAAGTTTAAAGGGGTTACCAAGCCGGGGCGGTTTTAAGCGAGCCCTATGGGCGGACACTTAGGTCCGCCCCTACGGCCAAGGTGACGGCATGGTTGGTTTCATCTATGAATTGCGCGAGGCCGGGGTCCCGGTAAGCGTCCGGTATATCCTGGAATTCTACCAGGCTTTGCGGCGCGGCATCGCCGCGAATCTCGAACAGCTCTTCCTCCTGGCCCGGCTCGTTTTCGTCAAGCGGGTCGAACACTACGATATCTTCGAACAGGTGTTTTCCGCCTACTTCCTGAAATCCGGGCTGTATCGCAAGATGCGCAACTGGGAAGAGCTGCTGGATGGCAAGCCTTTCCGGGAGTGGCTCCAGGAACAGATCGATAACGGCAGCATCACCCCCGAGGAGATCCGCCAGTTCGGTAACGAAGAGTTGCTGGCCCGTTTCTGGGAGACCGTCCTGGCGCAACAAGCGCAGCACCAGGGCGGCAGCACCTGGGTCGGCACCCGGGGAAGATCGCCCTTCGGGCACAGCGGCCAACACGCCGGCGGCATCCGGGTCTACGGCCAGAGCCTGTACCGATCGGCCCAGAAGGTGATCGATTCCCGGCGCTATATCGATTACAGCGAGAGATCGACGCTTTCGAATGAAAACCTGCGCCAGGCCCTGGCCTGCCTCAGGAGCCTCAGACCGATGGGCCCGGAAACCGAGTTGGATATCGATGCGACCATCGCCCGCACCGCCAAAAACGGCGGCGAAATCGAGCTGGTGTTCGAACGGGAATTGCGCAACCGCTTGAAGTTGATCGTCCTCCTCGATAACGGCGGCTATTCCATGGACCCGCATATCCCCCTGGTTCGAACGATCTTCACCAAGCTGCGGGATCTCTTCCAGGATGTTCAGTTCTATTATTTTCATAACTGCATTTACGGCGCCGTGTACAAGGATCCGCGGCGGCGGGAGCCGGTGAAATGGGAAAAATTCCTGAGTGAAGCGAAGAGCACCCGTCTGGTGATTATCGCCGACGCCAATATGGCGCCCTCTGAGTTGATGGCCGCCAGCGGCTCCATCGATATTCATACCAGCGCCCGGAAGCCCGGCCTGGAGTGGCTCGAAGAACTGCGGGCGGCTTACCCGGTAAACGTCTGGCTCAACCCCATCCGGAAGGCCTACTGGGCGCATGAAAGCATGACCGTGCGGCAGATTGGCCGGGTCTTTCACATGGAAGACCTCACCCTGGCCGGCATCAAGAGTGCGGTGGCCTACCTGAACCTCCAGGGCCAGACCTTCGATAATCTTTAGCCGGCTTCCCGCCGGCTAACCACAGCCGGCCTTAATCCCCATCCCCAAGTCTTGAAATCCGCTCAGATCCCCAGAGGCAGTCAGCTCAATTTTGATTAATATTTTTGGAGATAGAGGCGATAAGCAAATAGCTCTTTTGGAGGATGCAGGATGGCCCGAGCGGGCAATCTTGCCGGCTGCAGTCGGCGAGCAGGTCGCCCGGACTCTGCCGCCTGGCGACCGGGAAGAGCGCCCCAGCCGTATCTATCGATGTTCAGGATAGCCAATCTTTGATTAATTTCTTGAACATTCCTGTGGCTTTCGAGTGGCAGGGCGCAGCGATATTATAATGATATCAATCTGATGACCATATTGGCATTGGCGTTGCATAATTATCCTTAAACAGACCCAACAAGAGGATGGTATGAAGAGAAACCCCTTGAACCTGGCTCACAAAATATTGACCCATAAATGGATCATCCTGTCCGTCGGCATCTTGTTGGCGGTTTTGGCTATAATGACCGATAAATAATGGCGACGATGACGGACTGAAGAGTAAAAATCCTTGCAGCTGATTTTTGACCGCATATTTCAGTTTGGCGCCCCCAGGCTGCCAGGAAGAAAGGCAGGTATGGAAAATCGTCAGACGCATCGGCTTTACACCAACTTCGCCATTGAATGCCGGGCCGTCCTCCAGGATCAAGGAAGTACGTTTGCCACCCCGGCCAGGATGAAAAATATCAGCCGGGGCGGGGCTTATCTGGAATGTGACGCCGAACCCCAATTATTCCCGGGAGAGATTGGCCACTTTACCTTCAGTGCACCGGCCGGCCAACAGGAGATGGGAGACGTTCGTCTGGCCGCCAAAGCCAGGGTTTGCCGCCTTGACCGCCTCCACGGAGACCGGGCCTCTTTCGGCCTGGCGGTGGAGTTTCTTTCCGGCCCCTTGATCTTTTACCAGGAATGAAATTTATTCCTTCAACCCACCTCGATTTCCCGGATAGCCGGTTTGACCGGCCTCGGTTCAGTGAGCTCCAAAGAGACCCCGCGGGGAAAATCCAGTTTGCCGTTTGAGCGCAGAATAGCTGTCCCCGGGTCTGTTTCCGGGTAACCTCACCTTTTTGCCGGTCCCGGTATTTCCTGATGGTTGTCGTGGATTAATGCAAAGGATACAATTTAGCAGTGATAGAATAAAACAGCAGGCAGCATGACCATGCCGTCCTCGGCTCGTCTTGACAGGTCGACTCTCGCCGCATAAAACAAAACCAGTGAATCTCGCGCCAAGCTTCAGGAGAAGAAAGTGTATTGGGACGCAACCATTGAAACCATAAAAACTGCAAAATTGCGGGAACTCCAGCTGCTGCGGCTCCAAGAGACGGTGGCCCGGGCCGGCCGGAGCCCCTTTTACGCCGAGCGCCTGACCCAGGCCGGGGTCTCCGCCGATCAGATCAATAGTCTGGAGGATATCCGGAAGATTCCCTTCACCACCAAGGCCGACCTCAGGGCCCGGGGGCGGGAGATGCTCACCGTACCTTTGACCGAGATCGTGCGGCTGCACGCCTCTTCGGGCACCACCGGCCAGGCCACGGTGATCTATTACACCCGCCGGGATATTGAGACCTGGGCCGATCTGGTGGCCCGCTCCATGTACATGACCGGGGTGCGGCCGGGGGACGTCTTCCAGAACATGATGGGCTACGGGCTGTTCACCGGCGGATTGGGTTTTCATTACGGCGGCGAACGCCTGGGGGCCCTCACCATCCCCGCCGGCGCCGGCAACAGCGCCCGGCAGCTCCAGCTCATGCAGCAGTTCGGCAGCACCGTGATCCACATCATCCCCAGCTTCGCCCTTTATCTGTTGAACACCTTTGCCAAACACGGCCTCGATCCCCGGGACCTGCCTCTCCGGATCGCCTTTGTCGGGGCCGAGCCCCATTCGGAGGACATGCGCCGGCGCATCGAGGCGGCCTACGGCCTCAAGGCCTATAACTCCTACGGCCTCTCCGAGATGAACGGCCCGGGGGTGGCCTTCGAGTGCCCGGAGCAGAACGGCATGCACGTCTGGGAAGACGCCTTTCTGCTGGAGGTGTTGGACCCCCAGACCCTGGAGCCGGTGGGCCCCGGCGTAGTGGGCGAGCTGGTCTTTACCAATCTGACCCGCCAGGGCATGCCGCTCCTGCGCTACCGCACCCGGGACCTGGCCGCCTATGACGACAGCCCCTGCCCCTGCGGCCGCGTCCTCCCGGCGCCTCTCCCGCATCCAGGGCCGCAGCGACGACATGCTCATCATCAAAGGGGTCAACATCTTTCCCCATGCAGATCGACCAGGTGCTCATGGCCATGCCCGAGGTGGGCAGCCACTACCTGGTGGAAGTGACCCGGGAGGACTTCAGCGACCTGATGCACGTCAAGGTGGAGGTGCAGGCAGAATTTTTTCCAGGAGGACCTGAAATATCTGAGCAAATTGCAGAAACGCATCACCGAGGCCTTGAAGAGCGAACTGCTGGTGACGCCCCGGGTGGAACTGGTGGAGCCCAACACCCTGCCCCGCCCCGAAGGCAAGGCCCAGCGTGTGGTGGATAGGAGAAAGTGAGCAGTAAGCAGTTAGCAGTGAGCAGGAGAGGGGAGGGTAGCAGTGTAAAATAGGGCAGGCTGTGCCCGCCAAATTTGACTGGATAAACGCGAGGTTTAAACCCGCCTCGACATTGACAACCACGGGTGCGGATGGTAAACATTCGGGGTGAGGAGGGATGGCCGAGCGGTTTAAGGCGGCGGTCTTGAAAACCGCAGACTCTAACGGGTCCGGGAGTTCGAATCTCTCTCCCTCCGCCATCCTTTATTAAATGAAACCAATAAGTTGACTTGTAGAAAATATCTTATTTAACGCGTGCAAACCGCGTGCAATCCAATCATACTCACCCTCCAAGAACAACAGATTTACCCCCAGAGATGCCCTCGGAATTCACCAGGTGGGGACAAAATAATCGGGGACTCGAAGGCCCTCGGCAAAAAGAAGCTGCTTACTATAGCTTTAGATCAATCAGACAGCCATCCGCTTTTTCAGATCCACCAACCAACTCCAGGTATTGCGTTCGTGAAGCCAACTGCTCAAGGTTTTCCCTCCGGAGGCTAACCTCATGGAGCTGGTCGATTCGTCCGCTTAGTTCAGCAATTAACGATATTGATCCACTGGCATTTATGTCTTCCAGCCGCTGCTGGCGGGCGCAGATAGACAGACTTCAGTTTGGCTTTGTCTTGCTTAGGTTCCATTATTCCCGCTTTTCCACCCGCGAAGAAGGGAAAACTCTCACCTATCAGGCTCGGTTCCTTGAACTCTTCGTTTGCTGGCGAGGGCTGGTCAGGGAAGAGGCGGCTCAGCGTGGCCAGGTTCAGGGCGAAGACCCAAAGCGGGCTACTGTTGGCGGCAAAGCGGGCTATTTTGAAGATCGAAGCCCAGACGGTGCCATCGAGAAATATTTCGGAAAGTGGAAAGTTGCTGTTTCGGTGAAATTTATGGTATTATGCCTCCGTTCGCCAGATTAGTGCTGGTTTGCAGGAGGATGGTATGAGACTCTATAAAGTGATGACCGCACTGCGGAGCAGTCCAGCAGACCTATCAGTATGATCCGTTTGGGGTTCGGCTGAATGCAGCGGGTTCAAGTCCCGTCGCTCACCCCAATCTTTTATTAATAAAATAAACTAGATACCTTTTTATTTACCCTATTTTTAGTGTCCCCAAACTGTCCCCAAATAACCAAGAGACAGTATGGGACCAAAGAAGTTCGTGTCCGCCTCTTGAAATTTTTCTCCAGTAGGTTCCCCTCAGCCAGCCATCACCCGCAAAAAGTGTTAACCATTTTCCCTGGCTCATGGCATAATGCTTTGGGTGGGGCCCGATGAATCTTCTTAATAAATGAAGAGCTTACATTTCCGGATGAAGAATTTTATGAGTGGCCATAGATCCAAACAGATCCGGGAGCTTATCCCGAATCCGGCCCAGCCGGAATTGCTTATGATGGGAAAGATTGGCTATCACCGGCTGAGCGTCTGTGCTACATCCTTTATTAAATTTGAGGACCAATTCAGCTCATACCGGAAGGAAACATGACTCCAGAAAGGCTTCGGGAAATCATCTCCGGAGGCGAAAGCCTGACCGTGGAATTTAAAGGAGAGGAGAAGAGACCCCTCTCGGATAACGATTTCCTGGAGGCGGTGGTCTGCCTGGCGAATCGATCCAAAGAGGATCTGGGCTGGCTTCTGGTGGGCGTGGAAGACGATGGCCGAGTGACCGGGGCCAGGCCACACCAGGGTGACAGCATAGATCCCCTCAGGGTGCAGGCCCTCATTGCCAACCGCACCCGCCCTAACCTTACCTGCCGGGCCGAAATAGTCTCCTTGGAGGGTAAACCCGTACTGGTCATTGAGGTGCCTTTGGCCGCAGTGCATGTGGGCACTTCGGATGGCAAATATTTGCGGAGGATTATTGGCGGCAAAGGTAAACCGCAGTGTGTTCCCTTTTTCTTCCACGAAGAACTCTCTTGGCAGGCCAGCCGCGGGGTGGTGGATTACTCATCCCTCATGGTTCCTGAGGCCCAATGGGAAGACCTGGACCCCTTGGAATTTGAACGCTTGCGCCGGATGATTCGGGAAAGTCGGGGGCGAGGAGACGCCCCACTTCTGGAGCTTTCCGACCTGGATTTGGCAAAAGCTTTGCATGCGGTGGAGGCCAATCATGAGGTCAAAGGCATCCGAGTCCTGGCCCTGCTGCTTTTTGGGAAGGAAGGCGCCCTGAGGAGGTTTCTCCCAACCCATGAAGTTGCCTTTCAGGTTCTTGCCGGCCTGGAGGTCGAGGTAAATGATTTCTTCGCCTGGCCCCTCTTCCGGGTCATGGAGGAGGTAGATACCCGCTTCCGGGCCCGCAACAGAGAAGAAGAGCTGATGATCGGCCTCCTGCGTCTCGGTATTCCCGATTATCCTGAACGAGCCTTCCGAGAAGCTCTGGCAAATGCCCTGATTCATCGGGATTACACCCGGATGGGAGCGGTCCATATACAGTGGCACCCTGATCACTTGTCGATTTCCAACCCTGGCGGCTTTCCCGAAGGTGTGCGTCTTGACAACCTCCTGGTCACCCCACCCCGCCCCCGAAATCCGCTGCTGGCCGATGCCTTCAAAAGGGCCGGAATTGTGGAGCGCACCGCCCGAGGTATCGACACCATTTTTTTTGAACAACTCCGTAATGGTCGTCCGGCTCCCACTTATGGGCGGAGCACCGATACCGACGTCATTCTGGTATTGCCGGGAGGCAAGGCCAACCTGGGGTTTGTCCGCCTTATAGTCGAAGAAAATCAGGCCGGGCGCCCTTTGGGTCTCGATCATCTATTGCTTCTCAATCATATCTTTTGGGAACGGCGGCTTACTGCAGCCCAAGCTACCCAAATTATTCAAAAGCCGGATACCGAAGGCCGGGCCGTTCTGGAGCACTTGGTGGAAGGAGGGATCCTGGAAGCCCGGGGGGAAGGCAAGGGCAGGGCCTACCATCTTTCGGCGGCCACTTACCGCCGTTTGGGGGAAAAGTCGGCCTATGTCCGCACCCGGGGCTTTGAACCCCTCCAACAAGTACAAATGATCCTTCAATTTGTGGAAAAGCACGGAAAGATATCACGTTCTGAAGCCGCTGAACTTTGCCAGTTAAAGCCGATGCAGGCTTACCGGTTGCTGCAAAAGCTGGTCAAACAGGGCCTTTTGACACCACGAGGTGGTAGAGGGAGGGGAGTTACGTACGTGCAAAAACCACCCTAAATGCACGCGTGGTTTACACCAAATGCACGCGTGGTTTTTAAATATAACAAGTGCATTACATAATTTGATCCCAAGAATGTAAGCATTTATAATGGTTGTCAGTGGTCAGCTTAGCTGGGCCTATTTTAGAATATCCTTGGTAACACAAAAGACCACGACAACCTCACAACGGGCGAGGTGCAGGTTAGTCTCCTTCTGGTCCACCGTGATTTATCTCCTCTACCCCTCTGCCAAAAGATATCACCCCCGCATCTTGTATCCAAAGGTGGCTGCAGGTCCCCGTTTCTATGGCCAAAACTCCCGCAAATGGCCCCCTTTTATTTGACCATACACAGTTGTGAACGGAAAGTTAATAGGGAACCAGTCTTTGGCAATTCAAAAGGGATCCACCTGTTTATTGTGATGCTGGCTGTGCAGCCAACCGCTGGTGAGGGCGTGGCGAAACGGGATTGATGAAAAAATTAGTGGGAGGAAAAAAAGCCATGATTGATTTTCAACCGGTTGATGTTTGTGGAAAAACCATAGACGACGTTTGGTTTCAACTTCTCAAGCAAGTTTTAATTCATGGACGCGTTTATAAGAAAGACGAGGGCTCTTTTGCTGGTGAGGAAATGCTTGAACTTGACAGGGTGAGCGGAACAATTTTTGAGCCTCTGCAATATAATGAGTCTGGAATTCGTAAGCCTCTGGCTGTAACTGTTCCTGGTGGGGTTGATACCCCCACTACGGATGAGTACATTGAGAAGTATTTTGTGGAATATTTGATGGACTCAAACCTGCCCCAAACTGAACATTATCGTTATTCAACCTTTATTACCGGAGGCCATTATACTCTGCCCAAATTGGATTTTTTAATTCCAGACCGGCCTTCTTGGTATTCATTGGATGAGGTTATGGTGAAAGTGCCTAATCAAATTCAATGGTGCATTGACCACTATAAGACCAAGGGATTTCACAACAATCATTGCCTCATTCAGCTGGGCTATCCAGAATCAAACCTGGCCTATGATAAGCCGTTTCAAGATGAAACTGAACGTGGAACCAGTCCATGTTTGCGTCTTATCGACACCAAAATAGTGAAGGATTCAGACGGAGAGTTTTACCTTTGTTTTTATGTAACTTTCCGGTCTTGGAATTTGTGGGGTGGATGGCCAACCAATATTGGCGGTTTAGCCATTCTCATGGAGTATATGGCCCACGAACTTGAAGTTAATCCTGGGCCATTGAGTTTCAATTCCAAAGCCATGAACATTTATAAATTTCAATGCACTTCTGTAATGAATCGGGTGGGGACTGTTGAGTAATGGGACGATAAACCGGCTTTTGCGCCCAAAATACGCCCATACGCGCTTCCACCCTCAGCTTAGACAAGGTTGATAAAAACCGGTTGGGTTAGGGGCGTTCATAACACCAATTTCGATTTGCGGATCATATCCTCAACTAATTGCTTTTCTAAAGAAGTTGCGGTTTTGGCAAGTTAGCCGCGTCGGTCGAAGGATTGAATCCAATGGTGTGAGGGGTATGATTTCTGCTCTACTCGAGGCGGAAATCGCAGGAATTAAATTTGACCAACAGGCCGAGAATAAGGAATCGTGAGGCATAAACCACCCGGAGGATTTGAGCTAATCTGATGGGTCCAAATGGCCATCCTTGAGGTGGTAAACATAATCGAACCCTTCGATCATCCGCACATCGTGGGTGACCACGATCACGGCCGACTGGTTTTCCTTAGCGATTTTCTTGAGCATTTCCATGACCTTTTTGCCGCGCACGGTATCCAGCGAGGCGGTGGGTTCGTCGGCCAGGATAAGCCTGGGGTTGTTGGCCAGGGCCCGGGCGATGGCCACCCGTTGCTGTTCGCCGCCGGAGAGCAGGGCCGGCAGGTAATCGGCCCGGTCGGCGATTTCCATGTACTCCAGAAGTTCCATGACCCGGTTATCGGCGCGCCTCCCCTTTAGCGCCCACCAGGCTTAAGGGAAAACAGGACATTCTGGCGGGCCGTCAGGAAGGGAATGAGGTTGTGGGCCTGGAAGATAAAGCCCATCTTCTCCCGGCGGAGGCGCCGGATATCCACTCCTCCGGACCAGCCGTTTTTCTGAAAAATCGTCTGGCCGTCAAAGACGATTTTCCCGGCGGTGGGGTCGAGAATTAGGCTGGTGCACAGCAGCATGGTGGTCTTGCCGGAGCCGCTGGGTCCTAGCAGGGCGACCAGGTCTCCGGCGGCTACCGAAAGATTGATATCCTCCAGGGCCCGCACCTCCAGCCGGCCCGACCCGAAAATCTTGCTCAGGCCTTCGATCCTCAAGACTTCCATCACTGCCCTCCCAGGGCCAGGGCCGGTTCGGTCTTCAAAGCCTGGCGGACGCCCAGGCCGCTGGCCAGGATCGCTCCCAGCAGGGCTATTAAGAAAGTGATAAGGTGGTCGCCGGGTAGCAGCACGACTCGCCTCGGAAAAAGTTGGTAGGTATTGGAGATGAGAATCAAGCCGAAAAGAAAGCTGCTGCAGGTCAGGAGCAGAGATTCCTCCAGCACCATGCGGATGATCACCCAATTGGGGGCGCCGATGAGCTTCATGACGGCAATGCTGCGAATTTTTTCCATGGTGAAGGTGTAGATGACCAGGGAAATAATCACCATGGAAACGATAAAGAGTATAATCCGGAAAAGGATGGTCTGCGCCTTGGCCTTGGCCAATTTTCCCTGCAGCATCAGGTTTATCTGCTGGTCAGTGGTATAAACCGAGAGATAAAGCCATTTTTGAATTTGTTGGCTAACGGTGTGGGCGTCCGCTCCCGGAGTCAATTTCACCACGACGGCGTTAATGATATGGGTGTCGGGCAGCAGACGCGGCCAGGTACTTATCAGCTTCCGACTGGGAGAAGCCTCCCGAGCGCGTCAGGCTCTGCCACAAACGCTCCCGCTGGTTACGGATCTCTTCGTTATCCCGCTGAAACAGCACCTCCTGGGCGTCCGGCAGTGATAAATACACCAGGGGTTCTCCGTCTACGTCGCTGCCCTGGGAAGTCAACCCCACCACCCGATAGGTATGCAGCCCCAGCCGGACCATCTCTCCCACTTTTAGCCCTAATTTTTTATGAGCCACCATTTCATAATGAGCCCGGTCGATGCCGTGACCGGCCACGATATCCTGGGGCCCTCCCAGACCGCCGAAAACATCGTAGCCGACGATGGCGAAGCGCCGGTTTCTTCCCTGGATTTTCCTTTCCACGGGATAATAGATGAGAGGACTGGCCTGGGCGACGCCGGCAATGGCGGCAACGCTATAATGATAGAACTCGGGCAGAATGGACTGCTCATTGATAGGACCGCCCCGGTAGCGCTCCACCACCCAGAGGTCGGGATTGGTGGTCTTGATGAAGGAAAGCCCTTCCAGCAGGAAGCCCCGGTAAATGCCGTTAAACGGCCAGGACCACGGCGAAGAGCAGACCCACCCCGATGATGGTGGCGATGAAGCGCCCTTTATGGATGCTTGAGGTCGTAGAATGGCTAAGTCCATCAGTCCCCTCTGGGTCGGTTTGCCTGATTTCCGGTTGAATCTTCTGACCGGGCATGAGACCGGCTGGGTTAATGACTACCAAGTCGCCCCTCTTTCAGACCCTCCAGTTACCGCGCTTCGCCTGCCGTCGTTGCAACCCCAGGGAAACTTTTTGGAAGCGCAGCAATGCCCTCATCCGCCACCAGCACGCCCTTAGCAGCCGTTCCTGGTGAGAATGGCGGATAGGGGCACCGCCAGTGCCGTCTGACGGCCGGTATCAATATCCACCTCGGCTTCCTCCCCGATGACCAGGGGCTGGGGCAATTTATCGAACTTCACATCCACTTCCAGTTCCCGGGTGACGGTGTCGGCCTCTTGGTTGAGGCGAACCACCTCGCCCTGGAAAATCCGGCCCGGAACGCAGTGTGATCCGGCCGGCTGGCCCTCCCGCAGTTGGGCGACCTGGGTCTGGTCAATCCAGGCAGCCACCCAGAGCATGGTCCGGGTCCACCATCTGAAAGATGGGGGTGCCGGGAGCGATGGTGGTGCCGATTTCCGCTTTGCGCACCGTGATCAGGCCGTCCATGGGGGCCACAATGCGCGTGTAGTTATGGAGCGCCGCCGCGGCGTGGGTTTCCGATTCCGCCTGCTTGACCGCGGCCTCCAGGGCCGTCACCGTGGCCTTGGTGGCCGCGACCTCGCTTTCCGCCACCTTTAGTTGGGCCTTGGTGGTGTCAAAGGCCGCTTTGGAGATGTAGCCGGGCTTGAAGACCTCCAGGTCCCGCTGGTAGTTGCTTTGGGCCAGCCCCAGGTTGGCCTGGGCTTTGCCCATATCCGCCTGGGCCCGGCCCAGGTCCCGCTGGGCGCGGCTCTTGGCAGCCTGGGCGGCCATCTGCCGGGCCCGCAATTCCATCGCGTCCAATTTCGCCAGGAGTTGGCCTTTCTGCACCCGGTCGCCCTGGTCGGCATAGAGTTTTTCCAGGATGCCGGTGATCTTGGCGCTCACCGTAACCGGCACTTTGCATTGCACTGTGCCCGGGCCATGAACTTTGCCTTGCACTTCAACCTTTTTTACCACCATCACCGCCACCGGCGGACGGTGACCAGAAAAGGCGGTAGCCTGCCGAGCAAAATGATGATGAAGCCCGATGGCAACCCCGATAGCTTTCTTGCCCCCAGGTAATTTCACTTCTTTTGCCCCCCGCGTCGTGCTTGTGCAGCAATTTCATACGGTCCGGCGCCGGTAATTTGTTTGATCCGGGCCTGGCCGATTTCATAAGCCACGGCAAACCTGATAAGTTGGAAGCGAGAGCCGGTCAGGTCCACCTGGGCCTGGAGGACGTCCAGGCCGATGGCCTTGCCATGCCGGTAAAGGGCCTGGGAGCTGGCATAGGCCTCTTCGTTAGTGGCCACGGTCTGCTTGGTGGTGACCACCCCATGTCGGGCGTTCTCCTGGTCTTTCCACGCACTGGTGAGGTCTACCTTGAGGCTGTCGAGACGATCCCGCTTTTTCTCCAGCAATTGCCGGTATTGGGAAGAGACTTTGGCCACCTGGGCCCTGGTCAGACCTCCCTCGAAAAACGGGTACTCCATAAAGACGCCGCCGATCCATTCCGGCTTGGTGCCGCCTAGATCCCGATGGCGCACATCGCTGCCGGCCTGCAAACTGACTTCCGGGAAAATAACCGCCCCGGGCCGCTTTGATCAGAGTCTGGCTCTGGGCAATATCCAAATCTAACTTTTTGAGTTCCGGGTTGCCCTTGACCACTTCCTGCCACAACGAGGTCAAGTCTCCGGCGGCAGTAAATTCCTGCGGCAGTCGTCCCTTAATATCAACCTGGACCTGCTTCTTTCAGCCCCAGGGTGCGGGCCAGAATTTCCTGGGCCAGGCGCACCGCGTTTTGGGCTTCCACCACCGCCTGGTCGGCCTCGGATACCTGGGATTGGGCCCGAACGAAATCCAGGTTGGTGATTTTCCCGGCCTTATAGAAAGCCTCGGTCAACTTGCGCGAACTCCTGGCGCTGTTCAGGGCCTCTTGGGCCACTTTGAGGTTCTCCTTGGCCTCGATCAACGGTAAAAGGCCTGGGTCACCGTAAAGGCCAGTTCGTCGGCGGTGCGCTTGAACTTCCTGTTTCTGGGCCTGGGTCCCGGTCTTGGCGGCTTGGGTATTGTAATAGGTCTTCAGGCCGTCGAAGATAAGCTGTTTGCCGAGGACCCCGCTATAGCCTTCCCGTTTGAATAGCTCAAACGGGCCGGGGTTGCCTTGCGGTGGGAAGCGGTTGGGCGGCTGTCGGTTATAGTAGGACGTCAATACGAGCCTGGGGAAAAACTTGGACCGGGCCGCCTGGTAATCCGCCACCAGCTCCTGGATCTTCTCCCGGCTGCCGGCCAAGGACCGGGTTTTGTTGCCGGGCGATGGCCTGGCAATCTTCCAGACTCAGGGCCTGGTAATTCTTCTCTGCCGCGGCGGCCTGAGCCATCAAATAACAGCATCGCGCCGAGGACGAGGAAAATAAACTTCCAGCCTTTGCGATGGTACCAACATTGCCAATCTCCACCTTGAGGGTATGATCCGGCACATCCCCAAGTTTAGAATATGATCAGGGATAGACCGACTACGGCCGGAACAATCCATAATAGGTTCACTTCAAAAACGATGAGGGCGATGGTCGTCGCTGCGGTTAATAATAAATCCGGTACACCGGTAAGGGTTGCCTGGCCCATCTGCAAGGTCACCAGGGCCAGCATGCCCACCAAAGCTGCCAAGATGCCTTGAATCGCCGGACGCATCCACCGGGCCTCCTTGAGCCGCTGGTAGTAAGGGGTCAAAAAGATGATGAGCAAAATCGGAGGAAGGAATACGGAAATCGTGGCCAATCCTGCACCAAGAAGCCCGTACACCCGGTAGCCCACGAAGGTGGCCAGGATGATAATCGGACCAGGGGTAATAAATCCCAGGAGAATGCCATCCATAAACTGTTTGAGAGTGAGCCAGTGCCATGCATTTACCACATCCCATTGCAAAATCGGGATCATGGCGTAGCCGCCTCCGAAGCTCACCACACCAATTTTAAGGAAGATTTGGGCCATCTTGCTCAGGTCGGGTTGTAGCCTCCCCAACACCCAGACTGCCAGCCCAACCCCAAACAAGACCAGTATGACCACAGCTAAGGTCTGCCCCAGGCGCGGGTTAGTGCTTGCAACCGCCGGGTTTTGAGAATCGTGACCGGCAAAAAACCAAAGCCCCAGGGCCATCCGGAGGAGTCCGGCAACCAGGAAAACCAGGAGGAAATTCACTCGCAGCCAAAAGGCCCCCAAGGCCAGGAGGGCGATAGCCGCATCGAGCCAATGTTTCCGAACCGCTTGACTCAAGCGCCATAAGGCTTGGAGCAGAAGAGCGATGACCATGGCCCCCATCCCCCGGGAAACGGCTTGCACCCAGGAGATGTCGGTATATTTAAAATAAAGAAACGACAGCGCCAGCATCAAGATGAAAGCGGGCAAGATGAACGCCGCGGCTGCAATGAGGCCGCCGACTACTCGCCGGAGCCGGTATCCTATGTAGGTTCCCAATTGCACCATTGTGGCCCCGGGCAGTAGCTGGCATAAAGCCAGACCATCCAGGAATTCCTCCTGGTGCAGCCAGCCCTGTTGCTCCACCGTCATCTTGCGCATGGGCTCCACCATGGCCAGGCCGCCGAAGGCGGTCAGCCCCAGGTGCAGGAAGGCGCGGGCAATATGGGCAATTGATGGTTCAGCAACGGTTTTCATGGCGAAGATTTATGAACCTTGGTTCTAATATTTGGAACTGGAAAAATGCAGAAATCCGGCGCTTTCAAGAGTTTTTCCTTAAAATTCCTGAGGTCTCTGATAAGAATGTTGCCTGGACTGCGTCTTAGACGGGTAGGTAATCAGGCTCTGGGCGTGAGAGCCGGTCTTCCTTATCCATAAAGCCTCCTTTGATCCGTTGGCTGGATAAATGGTATGATGCCGGCTGAAAAAGTAGTATGATTTGAATCATAAAAAGACCGATTTTCTCAAAAATTATCGTGAGGTTGCGGTAGTGCTGGCAGGAATCCCGATCTTCGCCAATCTTTCTCCGGAGCATCTCCAGGCGTTAGAAGAGATTACCCAGGAGATTTTTCTGGCCAAAGGAGCGCAGCTTTTTGCTCCTGGTGATCCATCCCGAGGTTTTTATGTGGTCAAGGATGGCGCCGTGCGGGTTTACGGGATGTCTCCCCAGGGTAAAGAGATTACCCAGGAAATCGCCGCTCCGGGTAGCGCCTTCGCCTTAGCCAGTCCATTTGCCGGGACTTGCCACTGCTTTGCGGAGGCGCTGAAAGACAGCCGGCTTTACCTCATCAAAAGGAAGGGATTCATTGACCTGGTAACCGATGATAAAGTATTCGCTATCGAATGGATACGGATGCTCTCCCTGATGGTCGTTAACCTGCGGAGACGCCTGGTCGAATTAACCCTCACCACCCCCAAGGCGAGAATTGCCAGTTATCTTTTGGTCCTGGCCGAAATGCAAAATTCCCGGTCCATTACCTTACCTGTCGCCCGCAAGGAACTGGCCACTTTTCTGGGCATGACTCATGAGACTTTATATCGTACCACCAAGGAAATGGTCGATGGTGGCCTGGTGCGGTTTACCGGGAAATCGGTTGACATCCTGGACCAGGACCGGCTGACGAAAATTATGGAGTGAACTGAGCAGCTAAGGGCGACGCAAATAAATTATTTCTTGTGGTTCTTACGGGGAGAAGCCCACACCGGGTACCCGAAATCATCCCGCAAATTGAAAAACTTGGCCCCTTAAAGACTGCAAAATAGAAGATTACTGCTATAAGTAGAGACTTATCAAGTTCCTGAAAATTCTACCTATCCGGATCATATATGCAGTTTTTGATTGCTCGGTGATAAGGGAAGGGTTTGGCAAGCTGTACGTAATAAAGTCTGTTTTTTCTATAGATTGTGGTGGGTTAGGTACTCTTTTTCTCTCTCATCATTTCCTTACTGTCAAGCGATTTTTGATGTAGCCCTTCTTTCTGGGGGAGTCTAGGCAGGGGGCGCCTGCGAGAATGGGCCCTAAATGGCTCGTCGGAGCAGGCGCCCCCTGCCGGGTTAGATGCCTGAAGCTTGGTTTTGTCATGGGCTCACTCATCCAGTCCTCTGCAGAACCACCGCCATGGCCTGGTGATAGTCCCGCTGCACCTTGAGATTGGACACCCGGCAGTAGCGCTGGGTGGTCTTGATCCGGGTATGTCCCAGGAGATCCTGGATGGTCACCAGGGCAGCATCGGCATTGAGGAGCTGGGTGGCCATGGTGTGCCGCAGCTGGTGGCACGACACCTTGAGCCTTGCCTGGCGGGCGTAATGCTCCAGGCGTTTTTGGATGCCCCGCACCGAGATGGCTTTGCCCCGGCATCTGCCTTTATCCACCAGGAAGACTTCTTTGACCCGGCTGGCCGGCCGTACCCGGAGATACTGGACCAGGGCCTCATAGGCATCATCGCTCAGGTAGACCACCCGATCTTTGGCGCCTTTGCCATGGTGGACAAAGAGCTGACTGCGCCGCAGGTCCAGGGCGGCCAGTTTCAGCCGGGCCACCTCCTCCACCCGCAAGCCGCAGCGGAGCATCAGCATGACCATGGCCCGATCCCGCTGGTGGTGGACGACCTTGAGGAGCCTGTGGACCTCTTCATCCCGCAGGTGACGGGGCAACGGCCGGGACAGCCGCAAGGCATAGCCGCGCTTCACCGGGTTGACCATCGGCCACCTGCTCTTCTTCAATCAGGTAGTGGTAAAACCCCCGGATGCTGTCCAGATGGCAGTTGATGGTCTTGGGCTGCAGCCCTCTATCCAGCAGGTGATCGAGGTATGCCAGCAGCTTCTTATGGGTCACCGCCTCGATGGGGACATCCACCCAGACCACGAACTGCTTCAGCGTGTGCATATAGTTCTTAATGGTATGGCCCGAGTAGTTCCTTCTCTTCAAGAACCGGCGGTAATTCAGGATGGCGGTGGTAATGGCCATGGGGTTCTCCCTTTTCGATGATCGCCATCGCCCGGAAGTACTCTTCCCGGCGGGTGTTGTCCGTCAACCTGGCGTAACGCCGGGTCATCTCGATGCTGCTGTGGCCCAGGAGCTGTTGCAGACACTCCAGGCGCATGCCGGCGTTCAACAGCTCGGTGGCGCAGGTATGCCGCAGACAATGCAGACTATAGCCCTTATGCGCCAGGCCTGCCTTTTCCAGATATCTTGACGAACCTCATTCGGCTCGCAGTGTAGCCCAAACGCAGCCGTCCCTGGCCGTAAAACAGACGCTCCTTCTCCGGGTCTCTCTTTTCCAGCCACACTGTTAAGGCCTGCACAGGCGTCCTCACTTAAGTAGGCCACCCGGCCCACCCGCGTCTTCTGGGCTTCCCTGATGATGATCCGCTTTTCCCTGAGGTTCACCTCGCTCATCCTGGTGGCCAGCAGTTCCCCGATGCGCATCCCGGTCCGGAGCAACACTAGGATCAGGGCCCGGTCCCGGGGTTTCTCAATCACAGCCAGGAACTGCTGGACATCCTCCGGGTCCATGGCCCGGGGCAGCGCCTCCGGCACCTTGACCCGCAGCTTCCTTTTCAGCAGATCGGGATGCACCACTTCCTGATCCACCAGATACCGGAGAAAGGCATAGAGGAGTCTCAACCGGGTGGACACGGTGTTGGGCTGCATGCCCCGGTCCTGCTCGTGTTCGATAAAGCTGCTCATATCATCCCGGGTGATGGTTTCCAGGGAGGTCCTACCCCGCTCCTTCAGGTAGGACAGAAAGAGCATCAACGTCGTAAAGTTGCTGCGGATGGTGTTGGGCCGGCAGTTGCGCCGCTTCTGGTCGTGCAAATAGTCCTTGACGTATGGCTCCCCCAACAGTTCCTTTTCGCCCAACTGCTTTAAGCACTTTTCAATCAGCGGATTCTGGAGACTAGGGTGTAACCCGTCCGTGACTTGAGGCGGACTCCCAGGTGGGTTGAACGGCTGGCGGTCTGGGAATTTCTCTTGAGGAACATGCTCAATGGTCATCACTACCTCCTTTTCCTCAGAAAAAACAGGTAGATGATGACCTGGAAATCTATCTCCCGTCAATCACCTTTTTATTACGTACAGTGGCAAGATATCAACCACTGAGAGAGAATTGGCGAAAGTGTTAAGATGTTTTGAGGCCATTCCAGGTCCACCCCCTTCCTTTGCTGGTCTGCTGCGATGATGAGCTTCCCAAGAGGGCATGGAACCAGTTGGCTGAGGGCTTGATTTTATGCTCTACCATTTGCAGGATGGCCGGCAGCACTCTCAATGACGCCCACAGCACGCATAGACTGCCCACGGTGGCTAAAAGACCGAGCGAAAACGTCCCCTGGTGGCTGGAGATCATTAAGCTTCCAAAACCGACTGTGGTGGTCAGGGAGGCTAAGGCCACGCCCTTGGCGGTGCTGACCGGTAAAGTAATGCCTTGGGCCGAGCCCTCCAACTGCCATCGGGTCAGGATGATGATCCCAAATTCAACCCCTTCTCCCAAAATCAGAGGCAGAAATAATACGTTGGCCTGGTTGAAGGGCAGACCCAACAGCAGCATCAGGACCAAGGTCAGGCAGGTCCCCACACATAGAGGAACCAGGGCCAGAAGGGTCATGACAAGGCTGCGGTAAAAAAAGAGCAGCATGGCGGCAATGGCCAAAACCGCGATACCGGAGGCGGAAAGGATGGCATTGCGGAAATCTCTGGTAATGAAATAGAGCAGGACCGGGTCCCCTACAGCCTGCGGATCTACCGTCTGAATGCTTTTAACGAACTGACCCAAAGGAGCCGTATCCCAAATATCCTGCGCGGGGAAAGCCTTAATCAAATAGAGTCCATCATGCATATTGCGCACCCGGACCGCCGGGGGCAGGTTTTCGGGGGTCATATCCGGCAAGGTCAGGACGGATTTTACATATCCCTGAAAGAGGCCCCATTTATCATGAAGGTCTGCAAAAAGATGGCCCTCGAAATCGGCCAGCCGGTTGCTGATCACGGGATTCTGCGAACCGAGGACCGGCAATATTTGATTAATTAGACGATGAGTCTCCAAGATGTTTTCCTTAGTGGCCGCCTTTTGTTCTTCCAGTTCTTTGCCGGCTTCATCAATTTTAAAATTGATGCGGCTCAGGATACCGGCCAACTCTTTCGGGTCGGAAGGCATTGATACTCCGGTCAATTGTACCGATGCCGCCAGGGGTTCCAGGTCTTTCAGAATCGAGCGCTTTTCCTGTTGATGAGCTGGCAAAAAAGAGAGCATCGACTCCACGTGCGAAACGGTTTTCAATTTCTTTAAGGCGGTGGTTTTGTCTTCCAGCTCCTTGAGAGATGCGGCGGTCATGGCCGCAAATGTAGTGGAATACTGTGATTCTTTCAGGATGCGCATTTCCCAGACCACCGACTCAACCCGGGGATTTTGCAGGTGCAGGGGATTTAAGTCGAACTGCACTCGGAACAGGCTGAAAATTCCCAAACTGGTGATCACCAGGCCCGTAAATATTATAAATTTCGGATACCTCCACTTCAGGTTCAGAAAAGGAGAGTGATCTACGGGACATCTTGCAGGCAGACCTGCCCTAACATATGGCTCGCTGGCCAGCGCCAGGGGAGGGGCCAGTAAAATTGTCGCTATCAGCATGATGAAGATCCCGATGGCGAGTATGAGCCCCAATTCCGCCAATCCCTTAAAATTCACGAAAGCTAGGGGCAGGAAAGAAAACAACGCAGCCAGGCCGGCATAGATTATCCCTGGAAGACTCCTAAGCACACCGCCATTTAAGGCCATCAGCGTAGCAGTTTGTTCATAGGCGGCATCTTCCTCGTCCAACCGGCATAACCAGTGAACCCCATAATCTATGCCGAGCCCCAAAATCAAGGGGGCGAAGATCACTGACAAGATATTCAGATGGCCGACTATTAAGGTGGCCAGGCCGAAGGTCCAGCAGACTGCGATTATCAGGATGACCACTTCCACCAAAGGCCGCCGCAGTCCCCGGAAAAAGACGACGAGCAGACCGAACTGGCCCAGCAGAGAGAGCCACGTGGCCAGGGTGACGGAATTCATGGAACTCTGCATTTCATCGGCTTGCAGGGCGTCGGGCCCGGTTACACCAACCTCTAAGCCGGGGAACTGCGCTTGCACCTGGTGCACCAATTCTCGAAGCAGTTCCAAAGTCTTGGCCGTCTCTGAAAAATTTCCGGGCTTCGGACTCACCATAATGGCAAGAAATTTATCGTTCTCGGTAAAAAAATAGCCTTCTTCACTCAAATCGCTGCTGGTTACCGGAAACAGACTTTGAAAAGGGGAGACAAAAGGGCGCCCTTCTTGAAGGCTCAGCAAGAGTTGTTTAAGGCTGTTATTGAGCAGGGAAACGTCGGGCAGTTCCTGGTGGGGCTGCTCCTCGAGAAAATCGGTAAACGCAGCCTTGATCATCAGGCGAGCCATCTGCTCGTTGATCTGCGTATAGAAGTTGACCAGACTGGGCCTGTCAGCCAGCCGGTTGATAAGATCACCCTGATCCAGGAGATTATCCCTCAGTTTTTTTAGATCAGCGATCTCTGGATAAAGGAGGGCCCAGGGCTTCAGGCTGTTCGTGTCCACGCGATAGAAGATTTCGGGTAATCGATCCGGGTAGCGGCGCAGCTCGGCAACCAGGGCTTCAGCAAACTTGATGCTTTGCCGCCGCTCCACATTTCGAACCATCACTACCATACCGTCGCGACCGCCGAACGCTTTATCAATTCGGTCAGTAAGATTAATAAGGTCCTTGTTGGCCGAGATCAGGTTTTTCCGATCGGTATCGATTTTCAGATGCGCCATCGTGTAGAAGACTGAAATGGCGGCCAGCGCCACGGCCAGCAAAATCCCGAACCACCGAAGCCATGGGTTCCTCAGATAGTCGATGACCGTCGCACAAATTTGCTGAAGTTTTTCATTAAATTTCATGATAATTCCTCACTCGTTTCCCGCGGTTTTTCTTTGGCCAGTCTATGGATGTTTTCGCCTAAGAAAGGTATGTTCCCAAAGGCTGCCTGAGCGTCAGGGCCTCATTGCTAATGCGCTCCATACAGAATGATTCCAACCAGGTGGTCAGGCTTTGCGGGGACTTGAATTCTGGTAGTTGAAAATCTTGACGCGGACCCAGACCTTCTCCGGGTGATCGGCCAGATAGCGGCGCCAGGCTTCTTCCTGGCTTTCCCCGTTGCCTACCTCCACCACCGCCAAATTAATATTCAGGTACCGAGCCAAAACCGACCGGTCTTCAGAGTCACCCATGATCATTTTTCTCCGCAGCCGCTTAAAATTTCACTAAATACAATTGGGAAATTCGAAGATCAGCGTTAACTGGTTCTTTTGCAAAGGGAATGCCAACTGTAAGTAGTTGAAATATCTATGGTTGGTATTTCCTGGTTCGTGAATCTTCGAGAATTTGCGATAATTCGTAAAAATTAATGGATAGTGGCTGACGCCTTTGATAAAATTTACCTACAAGTTTTTAAATTCACCGCCTGTCCTGCTAAGGATTCAGTCGTGTCAAATAAGAATCCGAGATAATGGCCGATACCGGAGTCAAGAAGATGGAAGAAGCACCTTCTCTGCGGGATAAGGATTACCGCACCCTACTAGACAATGTCCCCGTACTGATCGTTCGTTTCGATACACAGTTGCGTCGGATTTATGTGAATCCTGCCTGGGAAGAAGCCATCGGCCTGTCCGCCGCAGATGTCATAGGCAAGGGGGTCAACGAAATTCCCGAACTCCCGGCTATTGCCAATCTTGTGGACAAGCTCCAAAAAGTCCTGAAAAGCGGTACCCCTGAAAAAATGGAGTTCAGTTGGGCAAATGCGCGTGGCAAAACCATCTTCCTGGAATTTGTCATCGTGCCGGAATACGACCGTCAAGGGGAAATGATCAGTCTATTAGCCGTTGGGGTCGACCAGACCGAGCACAGACAGGCGGAAGAGCAGCTAAAGAATAATGAAAGGAACCTTCGCACCACTATCGAAACCATTCCGGCCTATGTCTTTAGCGCTCTGCCTGATGGCTCCTTCGATTTCGCCAGTCAAAATTGGTTTGATTATTCGGGTCTCTCTCCAGAAGAGGTCTATGGTTGGGATTGGACGGACGTAGTCCATCCCGAAGACCGCGACCAGGCGGTGGAGAAATGGCGTGAATCCATGGCGACAGGGGTACCGGGAGAGAACGAACACCGCGTTCGGCAAGCAAATGGAGAATATCGCTGGTTCCTGGCTCGCAACGCAGCCTTGCGAGACGAAAATGGACACATTATCAAGTGGTATGTGGTCCTGATGGATATCGAGAACCAAAAGCGCACCGAGGCGCGTCTCCTTCAGGCGCTCGACGAAATCAAAAAGTTGCAGAACCAGCTTTCGAAGGAAAACATTGTCTTACGGGAAGAAGTTGATAGAACTTCAATGTTCGAAGAGATCGTGGGGGCCTCACCGGCTCTGAAGGCTGTGTTGGCCCGCATCGACAAAGTCGCCCCGACCGACTCCATCGTCTTCATCACCGGGGAAACGGGCACGGGCAAGGAACTCGTGGCTCGAGCCATCCACAAGCGGTCGCCGCGTGCCTCGCGAGCCTTTGTGAGTGTCAATTGTGCGGCAATTCCTGCACCGTTGATTGCTTCCGAATTATTCGGCCATGAAAAAGGAGCTTTCACCGGAGCCCATCAGCGGCGCCTCGGCCGTTTCGAATTGGCAGAAGGAGGCACGATCTTTCTGGATGAAATCGGCGAACTGCCGATGGAGACCCAGATTGCCCTGCTCCGGGTGCTGCAGGATCAAAAATTCGAGCGTCTGGGTGGTAACCAGCCGATCCGATCCAATGCCCGGGTGATTACCGCCACCAATCGTGATTTGCCAGCCGCCATCGCAGCCGGCAGCTTTCGGAGCGATCTATTCTACCGCCTGAATGTATTCCCCATCCAAATACCTCCCCTGCGTGAACGCCAAGAAGACATCCCCATACTGGTGGAGTACTTCATCCAGCGCTATGCCAGCAAGCTGGGGAAGAAAATACGGAGCGCCAGCAGGAAGACCATGGATCTGCTTCAATCATACTCCTGGCCGGGCAATATTCGTGAGCTGCAGAATGTCATTGAACGCTCGATTATCGTCTGTGACACGGAAATTTTTTCCGTCGATGAGAACTGGTTGGTTCGTGAGTCTTGCCAGCCTCAGCCGGCGGGCCAACCGCTCTCCTACATGCTGGTGACTCAAACCAAAGAGATGATCGAAGCTGCCTTGGCTGAGAGCGGCGGCCGGGTGTCCGGACCGTCAGGTGCGGCCGCCAGGCTGGGAATGCCCGCCTCGACTCTGGAATCGAAGATCAAATCCCTCAAAATCAACAAATATCTCTTCAAGTAATCCACATAGAAGCTGCACCACCCGCATCAACTCATTTTTCACGAACTTTCGCAGACTCTCGAAGAATCACGACTGACAAATTAGTTGCGATGCCGTAATTTCAATAACTTACGATTGGCATTGCCATTGCATTCATAGCAGACAGAAAGGTCATGGCGCGGTGTTAAATCCACCCAACCGCGGGACGGCGATAACACAATCTTCACAATCTTCGCGCTCATGAAATGGTGAGGTTATGCCTGATAAAGAGACATTTCAAAAAGAAACAAGGGCTAAGCTAACAAAGTGGAGCAAAATAATTAATGAGCTAAGCGCTGAGGGCGAGGAAAAGCTAATAAAGCGCAGCCGAGACTTCAATCGTTTTTGTAAGAAGGGGATCACGATCTACGATTGTTATGTGGAAGCGAGGCGAAAGTTCGAAGAATTTGCCACAACCGACGATGCAACATGGGAAAGACAGGCTTCAGACATCGAGAATGTTATCAAAGAAATGGATCATCTCTGGGAAACGCTGTTTGCAAAACAATGAATCAAATAAGACTGCCGTTAGTTAAGGCTATTTAACTTTTTAGCAGCTTAATTGGACTGGTAGTGAAACGAAACAAGTTGCTGGAACAGGAGCAATAAACCGATGACGTTGAAAATCCAGAGGCATATCAAAAAGGATAACGCCAGGTTTAACCTGTGTGGTCAAATCGACGCAAAGGAGCTGCCTGAGTTGCGAAGACTTTTGGCAGCAGAAGAACAAAAATATTTGGTTCTCGATTTAAAAGAGGTCAAGCTTATTGATCGGGAGGCGTTGAGATTCTTGGTTCGCTGCCAAGAAAGTGGCATTAAGGTTGAAAATTGCCCGGCATACATCCGGGAATGGCTTTCCAGAGAAGCAACCCAAAGCTAACCAGGGTGCATGCACCCGACCCAAAGGTAAAACGATGATTGGCAATATGCCTGATCTTGGCTTAATAATATTAGTTGGGGATATAACTTTAATATTACTTTTTTTGTTAGTTTTACTTATTTATTCCAAAAAGTAAAGAATAGATTATTAACTTGTTACAATGAAATAATTACTTAACCCATTAAAAAATAACACAGACCCATTTGATTGGCTAGGCTCGGAGCTTTTTTCTCCTTCTGGAGGAGCACAATCGAAACCTGGATAAGGCTAATAATGAAGCTGAGCTTCAGACTAAAGCCGCCGGGCAGGTGGTGCAGCACATAGCAATACATCGAGGATCAAGGATACAGCGACGTATTCTTTATCCTCAAAAACGGAGGGAAAAAACATGAGCGAAATCGAGTGTCAATTGTGCCGGAACCATTTCAAGACGGGCCAAGTGATGAAGGCCAATCTACTTGAAGAACCTATTGTTCAAATGATCAGGGAAAAATACCCGGAATGGTCCTCTGAAGGCTATATCTGCCTGCCCGATCTATATCTCTTCCGCAGTCGCTACGTGACTGAGATCCTCAAAACATCCAGCCAGGAGATTTATAGCCTGGGGAAGGAGATGGATAAAGAAGAACAGGCCACGTCCCGGAACATCAATAAAGAATTTGACAGCAGCCTTACCCTGGGAGAGCGGTTCGCCGACGCTCTGGCCAAGTTTGGGGGAAGCTGGACTTTCATAAGTATTTTCATAGCCATGATAGTCATTTGGATGGGCATTAACGGCTTTGTTTTCATGAAACAGCCTTTCGATCCCTATCCGTTTATCCTGCTCAACCTGGTGCTATCCTGTCTCGCCGCCTTTCAGGCGCCGGTGATCATGATGAGCCAGAACCGCCAGGAGGCGAAGGACCGCCTCCGGGCTGACCAAGACTTTGAGATCAATCTCAAGGCGGAAATTGAGATTCGCAAGCTGCACGAGAGGATGGACCATCTCCTGATGCATCAATGGCAACATCTGATGGATATTCAGCAGCTTCAGGTGGAAATGATGAAGGAAATCAGCCAGGTTTCCGTCAAAGAAGCAAATAATAATTGACTACGGTTATCGCTTTTCCCAAAGGTGCCTCATGGAAACTCCAACTACGTTCTTTAAGGTCGTCGCTGCTGCTCTATTTCTATCGCTAACATTCTTGCATGCGGACAGCCTGAGAGCCGCAGCCGGACCTGAACGCTTAAATAACTTCGAGTCGCAGGCCAGTATCACCGATAACAAAACGCGGTATAACCACGACAAAGAGGGGGGTGAAGAACCGGAACAAAAGCATGAGCGGTTTGCAGTGTTGGAGTGGCTGATCCGGGAAAAATTGATGCAACAGTATCAAAGTATGGATTTTCCCGCCAACCTCGACGTGGACGATTATTAATAAGTAGTTAAGTGGCTAAAAGCCATTAATCTTGAGTCCAAAGGCAAGTCAACGTAATCAGGATGAGCCAGAATCGCCAGGAGGCGAATGACTGCCTCACCCGTAAAAGGAAATGAATTTTGCTTAACTGGCTGGCCGACATGCCAAACACGCAACCCATCGCCCACGGCGTCATCGTTCTCTGTCTGGTGGCAGCCTCGGGACTGGCCCTCGGAAGCATCCGGGTCCGGGGGTTCAGTCTGGGCATCGCAGGAACGCTCTTTGCCGGCCTTTTCTTTGCTCACTTCGGCTTCAATTTGGACCCGTCCTTCCGTGCCTTCATCCAGGAATTCGGCCTGGTCCTCTTCGTGTATACCATCGGTCTGCAAGTGGGTCCGGGGTTCGCAGCTTCATTAAGACGCCAAGGCCTGTCGTTAAATCTGCTGGCGGCGGGCATTGTACTCTTGGGGGTGGCGGTGACGGTGGCGCTGTGTATGCTTTTGGGCATCGATCTGGGCATCGGCGCCGGCATTTTCGCCGGCGCCACCACCAACACCCCGGCCTTGGGGGCAGCCCAGGCGGCCTTGCAGACCTTACCTAACATTAGCGGGTCGAAAGCGGCTGACTCCGCCATGGGATATGCCGTCGCTTATCCTTTCGGGATGCTGGGGATAATCCTGGCAATGGTGTTGGTCAAATCATGGTTTCGCCTGGACGTCCCCATGGAATTGAAGTCCTTCCAGGCTTCCCAACAGGCCGGCCGGGAACCCTTCGCCCGCATGACAGTTCGGGTAACCAACCCCAACCTGACCGGAATCCCTCTGAGCGGCATCCCCCATTTGGGGACCCCCGGCGTGGCGGTATCCCGCCTTAGACGTGCAGGTGAAACCGAGGTCAGGCTGGCCCTGGAAGATACCCCGGTGTATCCGGGGGACCTGTTGCTGGCCGTTGGACCCAAGGACGATCTGAAGAGGTTTCAAATGACGGTGGGCGAGGAAAATCCAGAGGATTTGACTTTGGATTCCGGCCTTTTAACGTCCCGACAGGTACTGGTGACCCGGACCGAAGTCGTAGGTAAATCTCTGGGTGAGTTACATGAGCGTTATCCAGTCGAATTAAAGGCGACGCGCCTAACCCGGGCCGGCCTGGATATGAGCATCTTTCCGAATTTGCGCCTCAGGTTCGGCGATGTGTTGTGGCTGGTGGGAAGCAAAGGGAATCTGGACCGGGCGGCGGAAGTTCTGGGAAACTCCATCAAAGAGCTTAACTTGGTGAGGCTAGTGACCCTGTTCCTGGGAATGGCCCTGGGAGTGCTGGTGGGTTGCTACCCGTTCACGGTGGGGAGCATGCCGGCGCCGCTTCGACTCGGCCTGGCAGGAGGGCCGCTACTCACCGCCATTATTTTAAGCCGCATCGGCTGCACCGGACCCTTGCTTTGGTATCTGCCGACGAATGCGAACCTGCTCCTCAGGGAGTTTGGCATCGTTTTATTCCTGTCCTGTGTTGGTCTCAAGTCCGGAACGCATTTTGTGGAAACACTAGTCCGGGGTCAGGGCTTCCTGTGGATGGCCATGGGGGCGGTCATAACCTTGGCGCCCATCATGATCATTTCCCTGCTCGCCCGCATGGTCTTGAAAATGAATTTCATCAACCTGTGCGGCTTGGTGGCGGGAAGCCAGACCGATCCGCCGGCCCTGGTCTTCGCCCACGCGATGTGCGGCTCGGAGGATCCTTCCATCGCGTATGCGTCAGTATATCCGTTAACCATGGTGCTCCGCATCGCCGCGGCGCAAATGCTGGTGTTGTTTTTTGCCAGTTGAGCATCCTTTACTATATCGGTGGGGATGATTATTTTGTCTTTTAACTTAAGTAGTTGAGCAAGAGGAGAAAAACCATGGAAAGTCAATTCGCCAGCAGTTATGGCCTGGAAAAGCATGGGATCAAGAATACGGGCTTCGTTTATTGGAATCTCTCCACTCCTCTATTGTACGAGGAGGTCATCCGGCGCCGGGAAGGTCGTATGGCTCACTTGGGGCCTTTAGTGGTCCGCACCGGCGAGTATACCGGGCGCTCCCCTAATGACAAGTTCGTGGTGAAGGAGCCTTCCAGTGCAGACAAGGTCTGGTGGGGTCAGGTGAACAAGGCCATGGCACCGGAGCGGTTTGCCTCCCTGCAAAACCGGCTGCTGGCCTATCTCCAGGGGAAAGACCTTTTCATCCAGGATTGCTTCGCCGGGGCCGATCCCGCCTACCGCCTGCCCATCCGGGTGATCACCGAGACTGCCTGGCACAATCTCTTCGCCCGCAACATGTTCATCCAGGCCAACGCCGAGGAGCTGGCCAGCCATGTGCCACAGTTCACGGTGATCAATGCCCCTAACTTCCACGCGGTTCCCGAAGTGGACGGCACGCGCTCGGAGGTCTTCATTGTCATTCATTTCGGCCAGAAGCTGGTGCTCATCGGCGGCACTCAGTATGCCGGGGAAATCAAAAAGTCCATCTTCACCGTGATGAATTATCTCCTGCCCCAAAAGCAGGTGCTTTCCATGCACTGCTCAGCGAATACGGGGCCGTCAGGAGATGTGGCCATTTTTTTCGGGCTTTCCGGCACCGGCAAGACGACCCTGTCCGCCGACCCGGGACGCACGTTGATCGGGGATGACGAACACGGCTGGAGCGACAAAGGCATTTTCAATTTCGAGGGAGGCTGCTACGCCAAGGTCATCAAATTATCCCCCACCGCGGAGCCGGAGATCTACGAGACCACCCGGCGCTACGGGACCATCCTGGAAAACGTCGGTTTCGACAGTTGGACCGGACGCCTGGACCTGAATGACGACTCACTGACAGAAAATACCCGGGCCGCCTATCCCATCAGCCACATCCCTAATGCCACGCGGGAAGGTCTGGGAGGACATCCCAAAAACATCATCATGCTCACCTGCGACGCCTTCGGCGTGTTGCCGCCTGTGGCGAAACTCACTCCGGCCCAAGCCATGTATCATTTTCTATCCGGCTATACCGCCAAGGTGGCGGGGACCGAAAAAGGGGTCACTGAACCCAGCGTTACCTTCAGCACCTGCTTCGGCGCACCCTTCATGGCCCTGCCTCCAACGGTATACGCCAACCTCTCGGGAGAAAAGATCGCGGCCCACAACGTAGACGTCTGGCTGGTGAACACCGGTTGGAGCGGCGGCCCTTACGGTGTGAGACAGCGCCTGGACATTGGCCATACCCGGGCTTTGGTGCATGCAGCTTTGGATGGTTCGCTTTCCAAGGTCCCCATGACCACCGAGCCCCTTTTTGGTCTGGCCGTCCCTACCGAATGTCCGGGAGTTCCAGCGGAAATCCTCACCCCCCGAAACACCTGGAGCGATAAAGCTGCATACGATGCCCAGGCCAAGAAGCTGGCAGGCATGTTTGCCGAAAACTTCAAAACCTTTGCGGACCAGGTGAACTCAGAGGTGCGCCAGGCAGGGCCGCAACCAGTTTAGACCTGGCCAGGCGGCCTCGAAGCAGGATGCCTTAACCACAGGAGTCTGGATAATGATTCAAATTCATTATAAAGAAATCGGGCTGGTGAATACCCGGGAGATGTTTGGTGAGGCCATGGCCGGGCATTATGCCGTGCCGGCATACAATTTCAACAATCTGGAGCAGCTCGAAGCCATCATCATCGGCTGCATCCAGTCCAAATCTCCAGTAATTCTCCAGTGCTCGGGCAGCGCCCGTAAATATATGCACGAGGCCATGGTGCCCCATCTAGTCAAAGGGGCGGTGGAAATGATGGAAGCGATGGGCGCAAGAATCCCCATCGCCCTGCACCTGGACCACGGCGACACCCCGGAGTTGGCCAAATCCTGCATCGACTCAGGCTTCTCTTCGGTGATGATTGACGGCTCCCATCATCCCTTCGCGGAAAACATCCGTCTCACCAAACAAGTGGCGGAATATGCCCACGAACAGGAGGTCACGGTGGAAGGAGAGTTGGGGGTGCTGGCCGGGGTGGAGGACGAGGTCTCCGCCGCGGACTCCCATTACACCCGGCCCGCGGAGGTGGAAAAATTTGTCAAACAGACGGGGGTGGATTCCCTGGCCATCTCCATCGGCACCTCCCATGGGGCCTTCAAATTCAAGGTGAAGCCCGGCGAAGAACCGCCGCCTCTGAGGTTTGACATCCTGGAAGAGATCGAGCGCCGCCTGCCGGGATTTCCCATTGTGCTGCACGGCGCCTCTACGATCATGCCCGAATACGTGGACTTGATCAACCGGTTTGGCGGCCGGATGGAAGAGGCGGTGGGCATCTCCGAAGAGCAGTTGCGTAGAGCCGCCCGCTCGGCGGTTTGCAAAATTAACATCGACAGCGACGGCCGCCTGGCCATAACCGCGGTGCTTAGGAAGATTTTCGCTGAAACCCCCGGAGAGTTTGATCCGCGCAAGTATCTGGGCGCGGCTCGAGACGAACTCGTCAAAATGGTCAAATATAAGAACGAGCATGTGCTGATGAGCGCCGGAAAAGCCTGAGACCTCTATAGGAGAGAGCCATGGGAAATCAGCAAAAGTCTCAAGGAGAAAGACCTCGCACCGGAACCAGCCCGGAGACCCTAGCCCAGGCCATCCTGGATAACCTTTATTACATTCGGGGATGCCCCCCTGAACTGGCCACGAAGAACGACTGGTATATGGCTCTGGCCTATACGGTGCGGGACCGGCTGCTGGACAACTGGGTGCGAACCCTCAGGCATCTCAAGGAAGACGTCAAGGTGGTGAGTTACCTTTCGGCAGAATTTTTGCTGGGGCCGCATTTGGGCAACAACCTCAATAATTTAGGCATTTGGGAGCAAATCAAAGAAGGCGTGTCTCGACACGGACTCAAGTTAGAAGACCTCCTCGAACAGGAAAGCGAGCCCGGCCTGGGAAACGGCGGCTTAGGAAGGTTGGCCGCCTGCTACCTGGACTCCCTGGCCACCCTGGACGTTCCTGCCCTCGGATACGGCATCCGCTACGAATTCGGCATCTTCGACCAGGAAATCCGGGACGGTTGGCAAGTGGAGATCACGGACAAATGGCTGGAAATGGGCAATCCCTGGGAGATCTGCCGGCCAGAGATCGCCCATCGGGTAGGCTGGAAGGGCCACACAGAAATCTACCTTGACGCTAACGGCCAAGAGCGGCGGCGCTGGGTTCCGGATCAGCGTGGTGAAAGGTGTGGCTCACGACTATCCGGTCTCTGGCTACCGGAACCGGATCACCGGTCTCCTGCGTTTATGGAAAGCGGAAGCGGTGAAGTCCTTCGATTTTGCTGATTTCAACGTTGGAGACTACTACGGCGCCGTCGAGGAAAAGGTGATCTCGGAGACCGTCAGCAAAGTGCTTTACCCCAATGACGAGCCCGCAGTGGGAAAAATGCTCAGGTTGGCGCAGCAGCATTTCTTCGTTTCCTGTTCGCTGCAGGATATGATCCGGATTCACTTGCTGAGGAAAAAAGATGTAGAGACCTTCCATGAGAGCTTCGCTATCCAGCTCAATGATACCCACCCCGCCATCGCGGTGGCGGAGTTGATGCGCCTCTTGGTGGATGAATACTTTCTCCCCTGGGAGCAGGCCTGGGAGATCACCTGCAAGACTATGGCCTACACCAATCACACCCTTTTACCCGAGGCCCTGGAGACCTGGCCACTCGGGTTCTTTGGCGAATACCTGCCCCGGCACCTTGAAATCATCTACGAGATTAACCAACGATTTTTGGATGAGGTGCGCCTCAAATTTCTCCTGGACGAGGAGAAGGTCAGGCGGCTGTCGCTGATTGACGAGACCGGGGGCCAATCGGTGCGGATGGCGAATCTGGCCTGTGTAGGCAGCCATGCCATCAATGGAGTGGCGGCACTCCATACCGAACTCCTGAAACAGACAGTGCTCAAGGACTTTTATGATCTATGGCCGGAGAAGTTCGTCAATGTGACGAACGGTGTTACTCCCCGGCGGTTTCTGGCTCTGAGCAATCCCGGACTGAGCGGGCTTATCACTGACAAAATCGGTCCTGGCTGGGTTAAAAATTTGGAACAACTCAGACGCCTGGAGGAATTCGCCGAAGATCCGGAATTCCACCGGGACTGGCGCCGGGTGAAGCTTGCGAATAAACAGACATTGGCGGCTGTTATCAAGGAGCGGACCGGAGTCGTAGTCAATCCAGAAAGCCTCTTCGATATCCAGGTGAAACGCATTCACGAATACAAGCGGCAGCATTTGAACGTTCTGCATATCATTACCCTATTTAATCGCCTGAAAAGGCACCCGGAACAGGAACTCACTCCCCGCACCTTTATATTCGGGGGTAAGGCGGCGCCCAGCTATTTCATGGCCAAGCTGATCATCAAGCTCATCAATTCGGTGGCGGAGGTGGTGAATAAGGACCCAGAACTCAGGGACCGCCTTAAGGTGGTGTTCTTTCCGGATTTCAACGTGAAAAACGGCCAGATCATTTATCCTGCGGCCGACCTCTCGGAGCAAATCTCCACCGCTGGGAAGGAGGCCTCCGGGACCGGTAACATGAAGTTCGCCATGAACGGCGCCCTTACCATCGGCACGCTGGACGGCGCCAACGTGGAAATCAGGGAAGAAGCAGGGCAGGAAAATTTCTTTCTCTTCGGGCTTACTGCCGGGGAGGTGCAAGGCTTGAAGGCCGGAGGCTATTCTCCTCATCAATATTACCATGACCAGCCGAGAGCTTAAGGAAGCCCTGGACCTTGTCAGTTCAGGGTTCTTCTCCCACGGCGACCGTGAACTGTTCAAGCCCCTGGTGGATTCGCTGTTATACCACGACGACTATCTCTTGCTGGCCGACTACCGCTCTTACGTGGACCGCCAGGATGACGTGGGCAACATTTTCCGGGACGAGAGACGCTGGGCCCGGATGTCCATCCTCAACGCGGCGCGTATGGGCAAATTCTCCTCGGACCGGGCCATCCTGGAATACTGTGAGAAGGTCTGGAGAGTCAGACCAATAAGGTAATGTGGAGAAATCCGTGGGTTTCACCATCAATCCAGGACGTAGTTTTCCATTGGGAGCCACGGTTTATCCTGAAGGCGTCAATTTCAGCGTCTTCGTCAAAGGTGCCACCGGAGTGGAATTGCTCCTGTTCGGGGACGTAGATTCGCCTCGGCCTGAACAGGTGATTTCTCTCAACCCCCGCCAAAACAGGACCTATCATTACTGGCACGTCTTCGTCACCGGTGTTAAAGCCGGCCAGATTTATGGGTACCGGGTGGTGGGGGCCTGGGCTCCCGAGAGAGGCGCCAGGTTTGATCATGGGAAAGTCCTACTGGACCCTTACGGCCGGGCAGTGGCGGTCCCTCCGGACTACAGCCGGGAGATGGCCGGCCGGCCCGGGGAGAACACTGCCAGGGCCATGAAGAGTGTGGTGGCCGATCTGGGCCGTTATGATTGGGAGGGGGATCAACCGCTCAAACGCCCCTTTGCCCAGACCATCATTTATGAACTGCACGTGGGAGGTTTCACCAAACATCCCAGTTCGGAGGTCGCCAAAGAGAAGCGGGGCACCTTCGCTGGGCTCATCGAGAAGATTTCCTACCTGACCGACCTGGGAGTCACTGCCGTGGAGCTTCTCCCGATCTTCCAATTTGATGCCCAGGACAGCCCCCCCGGGCTAGTCAACTATTGGGGTTACTCCCCGGTGTCTTTCTTCGCCCCCCACCAAGGCTATAGCTCACAAACAGACCCGTTGGCAGTGCTGGACGAATTCCGGGATCTGGTTAAAGCCCTGCATCGGGCCGGCATCGAAATATTTCTGGACGTGGTTTTCAATCACACCGCGGAAGGGAACCACTTGGGACCCACACTGAGTTTTCGGGGGTTGGCCAATGAAGTGTATTACCTATTGGAACCTAATCGGTCCATCTATGCCAATTATAGCGGCTGTGGCAACACCCTGAACGCTAATCAGGCCATTGTGCGCCGCCTCATTGTTAACAGCCTCCGCTACTGGGTGGAGGAGATGCACGTGGACGGTTTTCGCTTCGATTTGGCCTCCATCCTGTCCAGAGATGAAAAGGGCAAGCCCCTGGATAATCCCCCGGTCCTATGGGATATCGAGTCCGAACCGGTGTTGGCCGGGACTAAGCTCATTGCTGAGGCCTGGGACGCCGCGGGGCTATATCAGGTGGGGAGGTTCGTGGGGGACACCTGGAAAGAGTGGAACGGCAAATTCCGGGACGACATCCGGGTTTTTTTGAAAGGTGATCCTGACACCGTTACCCCTTTTGCTCACCGCCTGCTCGCCAGCCCCGATATTTATGGACACAAGGAGCGGGAGGTGGAACAGAGCATCAACTTCGTCACCTGCCATGACGGCTTCACCTTAAACGACTTGGTATCTTACAACCACAAGCATAACGAAGCCAACGGCGAAGAAAACCGAGACGGCAGTGACCACAACCTGAACTGGAACTGCGGGGTGGAGGGGCCTACCGATGACCCGGAGGTGGAGTCGCTGCGAAACCGTCAGGTGAAGAACTTTTTGGCCTTAACCCTGCTGTCCTTCGGCACCCCCATGCTGCTCATGGGCGATGAAGTGCGGCGCAGCCAGCAAGGCAACAACAATGCCTACAGTCAGGATAATGCAATTAGTTGGTTTGATTGGGCTCTGCTGGACCAACACCCCGACGTGTACCGCTTTGTCAAGGAGCTTATCCGGCTCCGTCTGCACTTTGATAAGGCCTCGAAAGAATATGATTTGACTTTGAGCCAATTTTTGGCCCAGGCCCAATATGACTGGCACGGGGTCAAATTGCATCGGCCCGACTGGAGTCCCGATTCCCACAGTCTGGCGGCCACCGCTGTCAGCCTGACCGGCGCTCGGGTCTTTCACCTCATTTGTAATGCTTACTGGGAAGCCCTGAGCTTCGAATTGCCGGATCCGCCTGATGGGGCGGATGGAGGCTGGCGGCGGCTCCTGGACACCGCTCTTCCTTCCCCCATGGATATCTGTGGAGAAACCGAGGCCGTCCTATTGGAGGAGTCCACGTACCTGGCACAACCTCGGTCCGTGGTCTTTTTGTTCGCGAATATTGACCAGGGGATTAAAAAAACAACCCGCCAGGAAAGAAAACAAGATGCAAGAAATTGACCTGAATTTTACGGTTTCGAAGCTGGGTGAAGGCCGGATCAGTTCACCCATTACCGGGGTGCGCTTTGTCGATGATGAGGAGCACGTGCTTTACCATTCCGATTTCAGGACGCTTAAGGGATATCTCGATGCCGGGAACAAGCCTCCTTGCCTGGAAAAAGCCGGCCCCCGGGAGAAAATCTTCTTTGACCCCGCAAACCTGAAGTGCGGCATCGTGACCTGCGGGGGCTTATGCCCGGGACTGAACGACGTCATCCGGTCCATCACCTTGACCCTTATCCGCCAGTACAGGGTGCAGCAGGTGTTGGGCTTCCGTTATGGCTATGAAGGGCTCAGCTCCAAGTTCAATCACGCTCCCCTGGAATTGACCCCGGAGGCGGTGAGGGCCATCCATGAAACCGGGGGCACCATTCTCGGCTCCTCCCGTGGCAGCCAGGATGTCAACGATATGCTGGACACACTGACCCGTCTGAATATCGGTATCCTGTTTGCCATCGGCGGGGACGGGACCCTCCGGGGCGCCCAGGCCATCGCCCGAGAGGTCGCCCGCCGCGGTTTGAAAATCGGCGTCATCGCCATTCCCAAGACCATTGACAATGACATCTCTTTCACTCAGCAAACTTTCGGCTTCGACACTGCCGGCTCCGAAGCCCGGCGAGCCATTAACGCGGCCCACTGTGAGGCCGAGGGAGCCAGAAACGGCATCGGATTAGTGAAACTGATGGGGCGGGATTCCGGTTTTATCGCGACTTTTGCTGCATTGGCCAACAGTCACGTTAATTTCTGCCTAGTACCGGAGGTGCCCTTTAAGCTGCAAGTCTTCCTGCAAGCCCTGGAGGAAAAGCTGGCGCAGCGAGGCCATGCCGTCATCGTGGTGGCTGAAGGGGCGGGCCAGGACCTTTTGGCACAGTCATCTGAATGTGACGCCTCCGGCAACGTCCGGTACGGCGATATCGGGATTTTCCTGAGAGACCGGATTAAGGCGCATTTCAGCCAAACCGGACGAAAAGTGGAACTGAAATATATCGATCCCAGCTACACTATTCGAAGCCTGCCAGCCGATGCCTGGGATTCGGCATTTTGCCTGCTGCTGGGTCAATTCGCGGTGCATGCGGGGATGGCCGGCAGGACCGATATGATCGTGGCCTACTGGAATCACCAGGGGACTCACGTGCCTATTTCCCTGGCGGTATCGCAACGGAAAAAACTGGATCCCGAAGGCTGGCTTTGGAACAGCGTCCTGGCCGTCACCGGGCAGCCCCGTTACCTCGTTTGAATGGAGCCCTGAATGCGACTGGCCAGCCATAAGACTAAGATTGTGGCCACTATCGGCCCAGCCTCCGAGTCTCCAGATGCCATGCGGCAGATGCTCGAGGCCGGAATGGATGTGGCCCGGATCAACTTTTCCCATGGGGATTTCGGCTCCCACCAGCGGGTAATGGACAATCTCCGTCAAACTGCGCGGGCGGCGGGACGCCGGTTGGCCATCCTGGCGGACCTTCCCGGCCCCAAGATGCGCCTCGGGCAGATCTCTCCGGAGCCTGTGGTGCTCGCCCCGGGAGCCTCATTTTCTTTGACCACCGAGGAAGTCATCGGTGACGCCAGCCGCGCCTCGGTGTCCTTTGCATCTCTGCCCCAGGCAGTGAAACCGGGAGACACCCTGCTGTTGGCCGACGGCCTCATCCAGCTTGAGGTGGTTGCCGTCCAGGGGAAAGTGGTGAACTGCCGCGTAATAGTGGGAGGGGAGTTGCGCTCCCGCAAGGGACTCAATCTTCCCGGCATCGACCTGGGCCTCAGTGCCTTCACGGAACACGACCGCAGGTGCCTGGAATTCGCCCTGGCGCAAGGGGTGGACGCGGTCAGCCAGTCTTTTGTGGAATCAGGTAAAGACGTGGAAGCCGTGCGGGAAGCCGCACAAGCCTTGGGGCACCAGCCCTTCGTCATTGCCAAGATCGAGCGCAGCAATGCCCTGAATCATTTGGATGACATCCTGGCCGCGGCGGACGGCGTCATGATCGCCCGGGGAGACCTGGGAGTGGAAATCCCCATCGAGCAGATCGCCGGGGTCCAAAAGGAGATAACGCGGAAGGCCAACCTGCTGGGGAAGCCGGTGATTACCGCTACCCAGATGCTGGAGTCCATGGTGGTCAACCGCCGCCCCACCCGGGCTGAAGCTACCGATGTGGCCAACGCCATTTTGGACGGAACCGACTGCGTGATGCTCTCGGAAGAGTCGGCCATGGGGAGATACCCGGTGGAAGCCGTGGCCATGCTGGGAAAGATCGCCGCGGATATCGAACCGCAGCAGCCCGCGCTTCAAGTCCGCGAGCAGCTCAAAACGGTGGAGCTGAACTGCCCGGTGAGCCTTTCGGAACTTATCGCCTTGAGTGTGGAATCCGCTTTGGCGCGGGTTACTCCCGCAGCGGTTTTCGTACCCACCCGCAGCGGCGCCACCGCCCGCAGCATCGCCCGCTTCCGGCCGGCGGTCTGGATCATTGCCGTGAGCTCTCAGCAAGCCACCTGTCAGCGGCTGCAGTTTTCCTTTGGGGTCCACCCGCTTTTCGAAGCTGATCACCCCGAGGACTGGTCAAACTACATGCGGCGTTGCCTTGAGGCCCTTGAGATCACCGGCGATTTTGCGGTATTGACCGAAGGCCCTTCGGCCAAGCATCCTGAAGCCAACAACCGCATGGAGCTGGTTGATCTGAGGTAGATAAACGGAGAGCCGGATGGATAGACATATTCTCGATAAGTTTTTTAAGCCGGAGTCCATTGCGGTCGTGGGAGCCAGCCCCAAGGAGAACAGCATCGGCCGCATCCTGATGGAGAACCTGCAAAAGAGACGGCTTCCCGGGAGGCATATACCCCATCAACCCCAAGCATGGGGAGATCTTGGGGATTCCGGCCTTTCCCTCGGTCATGGCGGTGGGTGCGCCCATCGACTTGGCCGTCATCTCCGTGCCCATTCAGGGGGTGCCGGAGGTCATGCAGGAGTGCGGCCGGGCCAAGGTTCCCGGGGTTATCATCATCTCCGCCGGCGGCAAGGAAGTGGGTGAAGAGGGGAAGAAGATCGAGGCCGACATCCATGCGGCGGCGCAGGCCGGGGGCATTCGCTATCTCGGTCCCAACTGCATGGGGATTCTCTGCCCCCACACCCACCTCAACGCCAGTTTTGCGGCGCATTCGGTGAAACCCGGGAGCGTGGCCCTGCTCTCTCAGAGCGGGGCCATCTGCAGCGCGATCCTGGACATGGCCGAAGTCCAGAATATCGGCTTCAGCCATTTCGTCAGCATCGGTTCCATGGCGGATCTCGATTTTGCCGAAATGATCGATTACCTGGGGAACGATGACCCGGCGAAAAGCATCATCATTTACATGGAAAACCTGGTGCACCACCGCAAGTTCATGAGCGCCGCCCGCTCGGTTTCCCGGGTCAAGCCCATCATCGTGGTGAAGTCCGGCCGGAGCGATGCGGCCGCCCGGGCCGCGGCGTCGCATACCGGCGCCCTGGCGGGCCAGGATGAGGCTTATAATGCCGCGTTCCGGCGGGCCGGCATCATCCGGGTGGACACCATCGCCCAGCTCTTCAATTGCGCCGAGGCCTTGGGCAAAATGAGCCGGCCCCTGGGGGGCAATCTGGCCATCATTACCAATGCCGGAGGGCCGGGAGTAATGGCGGTGGACGCCTTCAGCAAGTGGCAGCTGGAGCCGGCCGCCTTGACCCCGGAAACCTCAGCAAACTTGACGAGTCCTTGCCGCCACATTGGAGCCGGAACAATCCCGTGGACATCCTGGGTGATGCCCCGCCGGAGCGTTTTCTGCAGGCGACCCGAGTGCTCCTGGCGGCTCCGGAAGTGGCCGGCTTGGTGATCGTCCTCTCCCCCCAGGCTATGACCGACCCCACCGGCGTGGCCCAGGCCATTGGCCCGGAAATTAAAAAGCAGGCCAAGCCGGTCTTTGCCGTCTGGATGGGGGCCAGGGACGTGGCCCCGGGGATCGACATTTTAAACGAGGCCGGATCCCCACTGTTGAAACCCCGGAGGAAGCCGTGGACACCTTCATGGAGATGTACTCCTATACCCGGAACCTGGAACTTCTCCAGGAAACTCCGCCCCAACTGCCTTCTGAAATCAAGGTGAACACCCAGCAGGCCCGGACCTTCATCGAGGAATGCTTCAGCCGCCAGATGCTGCTGCTCACTGAGATGGAAGCCAAGGCGATTCTCTCGGCTTATGGCATCCCGGTAAACCCCACCGTGACTGCTTCTTCGGCTGCCGCCGCGGCCGCGGCGGCCAAGAAGTTGGGGTTCCCGGTGGTGGCTGAAAATCCACTCCCCGGACATCTCGCACAAGTCGGATGTGGACGGGGTGCGCATCTCGCTCAAGGACGAAGAGGAAGTGACGGCCGGGCTTACGAGGACATCGTTGCCAAGGCTAGGTCTTCCAAGCCTGAGGCCTCGATTTTCGGGGTCACCATCCAGACCCAGGTGGGGAAAGCGCCCCTGGAACTGATTCTGGGTGCCAAGAAAGACCCTCAGTTCGGGCCCTTACTGGTTTTCGGCATGGGAGGGGTCTTCACTGAGGTCTTCAAGGAGTCCGCCGTGGACCTCCCGCCCCTCAACCTGCTCCTGGCCCGGCGGCTCATGGAGCGGACCCGTATTTATCGGATATTACAAGGCTACCGCAATATTCCCCCGGCAAATCTGGATGAGCTGGCAGGGATCCTGGTGCGCCTGTCCCAGCTGGTGACGGATTTCCCGGAAATCGTCGAACTGGATATTAACCCCCTACTGGTCAGTAACGGCAAACCCATTTGCGTGGATGCCCGCATTGTTTTGGAGCCGAGCCAGGTTCCCGCCCCCCGGCACCTGATCATTGCGCCTTACCCTAATCAGTATGAGAGCGACTGGCTGCTGGAGGATGGCACTCCGGTGCTGCTCCGGCCCATGCGGCCTGAAGATGAGGCGCTGGTGGAAGAACTCTTAGAGAACTGTTCAGAGCAGACCCTCTATTTCCGTTACTTTCACCTGATCAAGAGCTTCCCCCATAGCTTTCTCATCCGTTTCACCCAAAACGACTATGATAGGGAGATCGGTCTGGCGGCTTTTGGGATCCCGCCCAGTCCGGAGGTGATGATGGGGGTGGGCCGCTTGGTTATGACTCCTGACCGAGGCGAGGCAGAATTCGCTGTTATCGTGGCGGACCCCTGGCATGGCAAAGGGCTGGGCGAAAAGCTGATCTCCCGGGTCATCGAGATTGCCCGGGACAATGGCGTGAAATCCTTGTGGGGCGAAGTCCTGGCAGGAAATGAGCCCATGCTGGGCCTGGTAAAAAAGATGGGATTCACCCTCCACCCTCCGGAAGAAGGGGTGCGAAGGGTGGAGATGGCCTTGTCCAAGTAAAAACTTTGAGGGATAGACACAGGCTGTAAGGTCTCTCCAATGACTTTTTAGCAAGGAATAGCCTATGAAAATTTTGACTACTCCAAGGATGGAACGGTGCATCGGCTGTCACTCCTGTTCGCTGGCTTGCGCCCGGTTGGTGCATCAACGTTTGTCTTGGGACATGGCGGGCATCCGCATCGCTTCTTCCGGAGGCCTCTCCACCGGCTTTGAGGCGCGCACTTGCCTGGCTTGCACCCAGGCGCCCTGTGCCGCGGCCTGTCCCACCGGGGCCTATTCCCAACGCCGGGGCGGCGGGGTCATTGTACGCAAGAATATCTGCATCCGCTGCGGCGAATGTGCCCGGGCCTGCCCGGTGGACGCCATTTACCTGGACCCCACGGGGGATCCCTTCGTCTGCCTCCATTGCGGCACCTGCGTTCCTTACTGCCCTCATGACTGCCTGGAAATGTATGATGCAGGCGGCGGCAGCACGGCCGAAAAGGCCTTGGCCGCGGAGGTGGCGCCATGATTCGGGATTATTTCAGAGTGCTGATAGTGGACTTGAATTCCGGCAAGGGCAAGGTGGTGAATGTTCCCGGCCGAGACGAAGTGGCCGGCGGCAGCGGCTTGGGCGCCCTTCTTTTCACTAAGTATGGCAAGGCTGACCGACCCTGGGATGATCCGGAGCAGCCGGTGATATTCGCCATCGGGCCGTTGACCGGCTATTTTCCCCTGATGAGCAAGACGGTAGCGGCTTTTAAATCGCCGTACCATGACCAGTACGCCGAAAGCCACGCCGGGGGACGCTCGGCGCTGGCCCTGAGATTTGCCGATCTGGACGCCCTGGTGCTTACCGGCCGGGCGCCAAGCCCCTCGGCCCTGGTGGTGGGCTCCCGGCATCTGGAGCTGAAAGAAGTGCATTATCTCTGGGGCAAGGATATCCAGGAGAGCGGCAAGCTGCTGCGCCACATGTTCCATGGCTCCGGTCACCGGAGCATCCTCCGCATCGGCCCGGCAGGAGAGAATAAGAGCGCCATGGCGGGCATCAACGTGGACACCTACCGCCATTTCGGCCGGCTGGGTGGCGGCGGCGCCTTGGGCGCCAAGAATCTTAAGGCTGTCGTCATCATCGGCGATGGCAATTTCCCGCTCATGGAGGGGAAAGACTACCCCAAGCTCTTTGAGGCGGTCTACCAAAAGCTTACCGCCACCGACATGATGCAGAAGTACCACAATCTGGGGACCCCGGTGAACGTGGCGGTTTTAAATGAACTGCATGCCATGCCCTGGCGCAACCTCCAGGCGACCACCGACCCCAACGTCCACGGCATCACCGGCGAGCGCTTCGCCGAGACCGCCCTCCTCCGGAACGCGGCCTGCGCCGGCTGCCCGGTGGGCTGTATCCACATCGGGTTTTCCAGGGAAAAGTTTCAGGCCGACTACCGGTACTTCTACCGGCAGGTGTCTTATGACCACGAGCCCATCTTCGCCACCGGCTCCATGTTGGGGGTAACCGACTGCTTTGCCGTTTTGGATATCATCGACGTCGTCGAGCAGATGGGCCTGGATGTCATGAGCGCCGGGGTGGCCCTGGCCTGGGCTACGGAGGCTTTGGAAAAGGGGGTAGTTACCGAGAAAGAGACCCTTCTCCCCTTGAAGTTCGGCCAACATAACACTTATGAGGAGGCGGTGCGGCACCTGGCTTACGGGGTTAATGACTTCTACCGGCTGCTGGGCCAGGGGACTCTCAAGGCCGCGGCCCATTACGGCGGCGCGGACTTCGCCTGCGTCCTGGGCCAAGAGATGGCGGGCTATGCCACCGGCGAGGTCTATTTCGCCTCCCAGGCTCTGGGTTTGCGGCACTCCCACCTGGACTCGGGCGGCTACGCCTACGATCAGAAGCACGAAGACAAAGATGTGGAGAAGGCCGTGGACTTTCTGATGGAGGATGAGGCCAGCCGGGCCTTTCTAACCTCCATGGTGGCCTGCCTCTTTGCCCGGGGAGTTTACACTGAGGAGCTGCTGGCGGAATGTCTCAAGGTGGTGGGGTACGGCGCCTTGGCGGATAACCTTGACGTGGTTTCCCGTAACATCCAAAAACTGCGTTGGCAGACCCGGCTGGCAACGGGCTTTAATCCTGCCGGCATCACCATCCCGAAACGCTTCTCGGAAGTCACCACCTGGAAGGGCAAGGTGGATGGCGCATTTCTCACGAGTCTGAAAGACAGGTACGCGAAGCGTATCCTGGAATACGGCGTTGAGCCTCAGGGCTGAAGTGCCTGGTGTATAAGAGAATCTGCTGAATATCCTAATCGGTTGGAGACATGCGGGGCTCATGAATGTGGAACAAGTCCGGGATCGGATTTGTTCAGACGAAGGCTGAAAATTATGTATGCCTATCATGGTGATTTAGCCAGATTGATCCGTGATTGTTGGCCAACTGAGGCCGGAGATGGAACGGGTAGAGGCGAATTTCCCGCCGTTCCCCTTCCTGCCCCTCCCTTCTTTGAAAATCTCCTCTCAATCTGTTACCAGGTCAGCATGCTGCGTGAGGAAGAGACGCCGGTAACTCTCCGTATTCTGATCGCGGGGCCTGAGGTTTTTTTAAATCAAGCGGTTCCACCTATGGGACTCCACCGCCTGGTATTTTCAAACCCAAGGCCTTGTAATGAAAAAGAATTGAAAAAATTATCGCCAGCCGTGGACTTTTCGCGCTCTTTGGTGGGAGTTGCGCTGAATCCGGAAGGTGAATGGGATATCTGGGGACTGGTGCATTCCGGAAGCCGTTGGCTGCAACATCATCATGGCGGCCGCAAAAAACCGCCGGAATTTCCTAATGCGCCCGTCATTTGGGTGAGGGGGCCCGGACGACTGACAGTGCTCAGGGGAAGCGAGGGTTTGGCGACCCTGACTGAAGGCCGGATTCTCACTCCCGCGATCAATGTCTTTGAATCAATCTGGCTCAGGGAGTATTTGGGGTTAGTCCAGCTCGAGTGGCCTGAAACGTATGTCAATCTGTGGGAGAAACAAAATTGGCAATCGATTACCGATCCGAATTTTCCCGGCATAATTGTCAAGCAGGCACTGATGCGTATCATCAGTACCATGCGTGAGGCCCACAAAGGCGGCACCATCATTATTGTGCCCCATGAACGCCGTAATGAATTCACTTCGAGGAACCCGTTGATAAACATCAAATATCAGTTCAAGGAAGATGAGTCGCGATATCGTTCTTTGAGACTAATGTTCGAAACCCTTCAAACCCTGGCAGAGGAAAAAGGCCACAAAATTGATAGCGGCAAAAAGCTTAGCTGGCAGGAGTATATCGATAGTGACAGTAAAAAACTGTCCTGCCTCGAAGAAGCGTGGGTCGAAATATCCCATCAACTGGCGGACTTTGCGATGGTTGACGGCGCGGTGGTGCTAACCAAAGGCGGTTGTATGCTTGGTTTTGGCGGGATGATCTTAGGTGACTATGACCAGGTAACGACGGTCACCAGGGCCTTGGATATAGAAGGGAAGCACCGGCAGGAGGAATTGACCGAGAATGTCGGCGCGCGCCACCGCTCCGTCTATTATTTATGCAATCAGGTTCCCGAAGCCCTGGGGATCGTGATCTCGCAAGATGGCAATGCTCGGTTCATCAAATTTAAGGATGGGCAGGTTACTTATTGGGAGCAGCCCATTTCATTTGCGCTGAAAATTTCATGAAAGACGTTCTCTGATTTGCGTATGTTTCTAACCCGTGGAGATCAATCTTAGGAAGGATGCAGATGGATAGGCAAGCAAATAGAATGATGATCGGACTTTTCGTGGTCATCTCACTGATCATCCTGGCCGTTAGCGTGGCGGTGTTAGGATCCGGCAAATTATTCAAGAGAACTCAGAAATTTGTTTTGTACTTCAATGAATCAATCAAGGGACTGGATGTTGGCTCACCCGTTCTGTTCGAGGGCGTTCGAGTCGGATATGTTATAGACATTAATATAGTCGCTGACCCTGTTAAAGAACAAACAGAAATTCCGGTTGTCATCAAAGTAGAATTAGATCGCTTCAAGGTTAGAATAGCAGGCCAGTTCGTGGATCCACAAAAAGATATGCCTCGGCTCATCGAAAAAGGCCTTCGAGGCGTGCTATCTATGCAGAGTTTAATTACCGGGAAGTTATTAATCGAAATTGATTTTTATCCCGGTACGCCGGTTAACCTGAGGGATATCAATAAGCACTATACCGAGGTACCAACCATCCCGTCCACTACCTCAAAGATAGGCCGAGCCCTGGACAAACTGGATCTCGAAGCGGTGCAAACGAAGTTGGAATCGGCCCTGGACGGTATCGCTAAGCTAACTAACAATCCGGACCTGGCCGCCAGCATCGGGCACCTCAAAGAGACGCTCCGAGACGCCCGCAAGCTCGTCAACCGGGTGGACCGTCAGGTGGATCCGCTGGCCAAAGACACCAAAAAGACTGTCAATGATATAAGCAAGCTCGCCCGTAATCTTGACGGACGGGTAGGAGGGGTGGCAACCAGTTTGGATAAAACCCTATTGTCGGCCAGAGGCGTCATTTCAGAAGACTCACCGTTGGTGGTTGACCTGCAGAATACCCTAAAGGAGATCTCCGCCATGAGCAGGTCCATTCGGCAGCGGGCCGATTTTCTGGAACAGCATCCCGAGACCTTGATTCGCGGCAAGAAGAAACCGGGAGGGAAACAGCCATGAGGCTCGCTGTTTCTTCGACGGAACGCATTTATCTTTATCCCTGGCGTAAATCCGTGCCTATTGATTACCAGGTTGCTATAGATGTGATTCGCTGTGATGGCCGGTTGGGAGATGCTGTCTGGCTGGAAAACCGTTGGAGCATCTTCAAGTGGCCAGAAAAAAAGCTGCTCCAAACGCGGCGGTCGAGTATTACTGAGCCGGTGAGGGGTCCGGATTATAACGATCTTGTGGAAGCCCAAAGCCGCGCCCTTGCCAAGCTCAGCGAAGAGATTGCCGCCGCCATTAAACAAGCCGAGAAGAATTGAACGCAACCACATCGGGCCGGATGGCTGCATGTTCTTGGCACAATTAGTATGTTATATAATATTTTAAACCTTCTTAGGAGGAGCCGCGGCATGTGGTTGTTCTTCTGCTGTCTGTGGTTTATCCTGACGACGCCAGTCTGGGCTCAGCCCCAGCCGCCGGCGGCCAGAAATCTCCTCACCCTTGAGGAGTCGGTCAATGCTGCCCTCCAAGATAACCGGCAGGTGAAGAACACCGGCCTGGAGGTTTCAAAATCGGAGCATATGCTGGCCGCGGTGCGCACTCGCCGTTGGCCGAATTTCGAAGTAATTGTGGGAGAGAACTGGCTCCTGACCCCCCAGCCGAATTTCAATGCCCTGGGCGGTCTTCCGGGCGTGCTGCCGATTCCGATTCCGATTCCCAGCGCATCGAATCTTGTCTCAAACCGGCAGCCTACTGCCTTAATGACGGGTTTAATGGCCCAGCCTTTGAGCCAGCAATACCGTATTGGCCTTAATATCTCGATGCACGACGTGATGCGGGATATTGCCCGGGAGCAACTGCGGGCCAAGCGGCAGGCGGTCGTGGACGACGTTAAGCGGCTCTATTATCGGGATTCTCCAGACCCAGAGTTCGCTGGAGAGTGTGGAGGAATCCATCCGATTTTTACGGGAAATGGAGCGTTTGCGCGGCCGGTATCTCAAAGAACAGGTGGTCCTGAAGTCCGAAAGCCTGGAGGTCAAGGCCAAGCTGGCTCAGGAGGAGCAGCACCAGATAGTGCTGCGTAACCAGCTGGCGACGCAAAAAGAGCAGCTGAACAACCTGATGGGCCGCAATATCCTGACGGAGTTTCGGGTCAACCCGATGCCCGAAGCCACCGCCCTGGAAAACGACCTGGAAGCGGCCCGTACCCGGGCCTTGCAGCAGCGGGCGGAGGTCCGGGAAGCAAGGCTCAAAATCAGGCAGGCGGAGTACGACCGCTGGATTAAGCAGTCAGAATACATCCCTGATATCAGCTTCATCGCTTCTTATACCCGGACCGTAAATCTGTCGCCGGTGCCGGAAAACCTCGGATTTGCCGGGTTCTTGTTGACCTGGGAGCCCTTTGATTGGGGGCGCAAGCGCCGGGAACTGGCGGCCAAGACCGAAACCGTGGCCCAGACGCAAAATACCAGCAGGGAAACCGAATCCAGGTGCTCATCGACGTGGACAGCAAATTCCGGAACCTCCAGGCCAGCCGGGGGCAGCTGAAGGCGAGCCGGGCAGCCCAGGAAACGGCGCGGGAAAAACTGAAGGAAACTATGGACGCTTTCAAGAATGGAACCGCCCTGATCAAGGACGTGCTCCAGGCCCAGCCCAGCCTGGCGCAGGCCGGCAGCGAATATCAAAAATCCCTGTCGGCTTCTGGACAGCCAAGGCCGAATTTGAAAAGTCCACGGGGGAAGAGAAATGAGCTGCAAACATACATTTCGCAGGAAGAGCCGCGCTGACATGGTTTGCTTCTGGCCTTTCTTACGATCGGCTGCGGTCAGGCGGAAAAGCATGAACCGCCGCCCATCCCCGTTGGGGTCAGCCCCGCCGAGGCCTACCTGGCGGAACGGCGAGGTCCGCTATTCCGCCAATATACAACCTTATGCCAGGGTAGAGCTGGCTTTCAAGTCAGGGGGCTATCTCACCCATATCCTCCAGGTCCGGGGCGTGGACGGCAAGATGCGTAACGTTCAGGAAGGCGATTACGTGAAGCGGGGCGCCGTACTTGGCCCAGGTGCGGCAAACCGACTACGAAGCGAAGCTGGCGCAGGCCGGCGGGCCAGGATGCCGCGGCCCGGGCGGCGTTGGAGAAGGCCAGACTGGACCTCGAAGCGGGCGCGAAACCTGTATGCCGCCAATAGCCTGACTAAATCCGATTATGACAAAGCCATGGCCCAGTACGGAGAGGCCTTGGGGAGCGTGGCTCAACCGGGGGGCAGGTCAAAGAGGCCCGGATCGCCCTGGAGGACACCAAACTCAAGACCCCCACCGCCGCCCTGGTGCTCAAACGCAAGATCGAGGTTGGTGACCTGGTCAATGCCGGCACGGTGGGCTTCACCCTGGCCAACACCGAAGACGTCAAGGTGGTCTTCGGCATCTCCGACCTGATGCTGAAATATCTGAAATTGGGGGATCAACTGGCCGTGACCACTGAGGCGCTGCGGGGCAGGGTATTCCGGGGCCTGGTGACCGCCATCTCACCCTCAGCCGACCCCAAGAGCCGGGTATTCGACGTGGAAATCACCATCCCCAACCGCAATCAGGACTTGAAGGTTGGTATGATTGCCGCGGTGGCCGTGGCCACCGGCCAGGCGCCCACGGCTGTGACTGTGGTGCCGCTGACTGCGGTGGTGCGTTCCAAAACCAACCCCCAGGGCTACGCTCTATTCGTGGTCGAGGGACCGCAAGGCCGCCGGATCGCCCGCCTGCGCGACAACATCGAATTGGGTGAGGTTTTCGGGAACATGATCACCATTGCCAAAGGGGTCAAAGTCGGCGAACCCGTCATCGTCACCGGCGCCACTCTGGTGGCCGACGGGCAGCGGGTGAGGATTATTCCGCCCCCGGAGACGCAAATGTAGCAGTGTCTTACGCGCCATATTTGGTGCGGGGGACGCACAAAAAAGAATAGCGAACTTATCATGGCACACAAGACTGACGACGAACGCATCCAAAAGACCCACAACACGGAGCGGTTCTCTGTAGAACACCCGCATATTACGTGGGTGCTACTGATTGCCACGCTGATCTGGGGGGTGTACGGGTACATGTCAATGCCGCAGCGCAAGGACCCGGACATCCCGGTCCGCGAGGCCCAGATCATCTGCCCCTGGCCGGGGATGGTCACCGAAAAGGTGGAGCAGTTAGTCACCCGCACCATCGAACTGAAGGTCGCTGAAAACACGCACATCAAGAAGATCGAGTCCACCAGCAGGGTGGGCCTCTCCGTGATTACGGTAGAATTGGACGACAAGGTAGGTGACACCGGCGAAGCAGTTCGATGACATCAAATACCGCCTGGACTCCATCCACAACCTGCCGGAGGGGGCTGGACCCATACTGTTCTTCAAGGATTACGGGGATACTGCAGCCCTGATGTTGACCGTCGCCAGCCCGAAAGTGAGCGGGGTGGAGAGCGCGCTGCGCGCCCGGGATATTGCGAAGGCGATTCAGCAGGTGCGGCAACAGGCCCATAATGAACCTGCGGAGCGCCGAGTCACTCTGGTGGTCGGTTTCCCCATCTCCATCATCCCCCGAATAGTCCATCCGGCCGTTGACCAGTTTGCCGCCTATGTTCAGAAAGCAGGACTGGCCCGGGATGTGCGCCTCATCGAAGGGTCGGGGTTTGTGGGGATCGACTCCGCCACTACCGCGAGCGACGCGGAAATTATGGCGTGTTTGAACCGGTTCATCCGGGACCGCCTGCGGGCCTCGGAGCTGCACCCTGACGTCTGGGAGCCGGTGCTTGTTCACGATCCGGCCGAGACCGCCTCTGTCCTGGCTCAGCATCCTGGCGATAAGTACAGCTACCGGGAGATGGACCACTTCACCAAGCTGATCGAGCGCACCTTTTTGGGCGTGACAGTCTCCCTGGATAAGACTCCAATCGTCACCAAGGTGAGCCGCAGCGGCGTCCTTGACGAGGTGGTCTGGATGGAATACTCTCAGGAGCGCCTGGCTTCCTACGGCGGCAACGTCACCAAACTGCCGGATATTTTAAAGGCTCGCAACATCGCGGTGCCTGGCGGCGTCGTGGAGGTGGAAGGCAAGGAAGTGACGGTGCAGCCTTCCGGGGAGTTCAAGAGCGAAAAAGACATCGGCAATGTTATGATGGCTGCCACCGCGAATGGGGTGCCGGTCTATCTCCGGGATGTTGCCGAAATATATCGGGGATACGAGAGTCCGCCGAGGTTCCTCAATTTCTTCGATCCTGGCGGGACGCAAAGGGCCAGTGGCAGCGCTCCCGAGCCATTACCGTGGCGGTGCAGATGCGCGCCGGGGAGAAGATCGGCGTGTTCGGCAAGGCGGTAGACGGGGCGCTCGCCGACTTGAAGAAGATCCTGCCGGAAGACCTGATCATGTTCCGGACCTCGGACCAGCCCCTGCAGGTCAAGGAAAACATCGACCTGTTTATGAATAGCCTCTATGAGGCCATCGCCCTGGTGGTCCTCGTCTCCTGGATCGGCTTCTGGAGCTGGCGCTTGGCGTTGCTGATGTCCATTTCCATCCCCCTGACCCTGGGCATGACCTTCGGGATGATGTTTCTCCTGGGGATCGACCTGCAGCAGGTGTCCATCGCCTCGCTGATCATCGCCCTGGGGCTCCTGGTGGATGTGCCGGTCGTGGCTGGCGACGCCATCAAACGGGAACTGGGTGCGGGGCATAAACCGGTCGTGGCGGCCTGGCTGGGACCGACCAAGCTGGCCACCGCCATCGTTTTTGCCACCATTACCAATATCGTGGCTTATCTGCCTTTTCTCATGGTGGGCGGCGATACCGGGCGCTTCATTTATAGTCTGCCAATCGTCATGGCCTGCTCGCTAATCGCCTCCCGTATCGTGTCCATGACCTTTATCCCTTTGCTGGGCTATTATCTGCTTCGGCCGCCGAAGACCCTGGAGGCGCCCATCGCCGGAGCGGCGCCAGCATGGGTTCCTGGGGCTTTATTACAAGTTTGGGCGCCTGATGATCGCGCATCGGTGGCGTTTTATGGCGGCCTCCCTGGTTTTCCTGGCCGTGGGCGCTTTTGCCATGTCGAAGCTGCATACCGCCTTTTTTCCCAAGGACCTTTCCTATCTCTCCTATGTGGATGTCTGGCTGCCGGAGGACGCGCCGGTAGCAGCCACGGATGCCACAACGCGCCAGGTCGAAGCCGTCCTGCGAGACGCAGCGGTGGAATACGGGAAAGAGCATCCCGGACCGGACGGTAAACCCCGGAAGGTGCTGGAGTCGCCTTACTTCCTTTGTGGGCGGCGGCGGTCCCCGTTTCTGGTACTCGTTAGCTCCCGAACCGCGGCAGAACAACTATGCCCAGATCATCATCCAGGTGAAGGACAAACATGACACTGGCCACTTGGTAGTCCCACTTGAGTCAGGCCTTGAATCCGCGCCATTCCCGGAGCCCGGTTGGACGTCAAGCAACTGGATACCGGCACGCCCATCAAATTTCCAGTCTCCATCCGGCTCAGCGGTCAAGACGGCCCTACCCTCAGGCGGCTGGCCGGGGAAATGGAAAAAATCTACCATTCCACACCTTTAGCAGAGCGTATCCGTAATAATTGGGGTTCGGAAAATATGGTGGCGCGGCTCCAGGTCGACCCGGACCGGGCCAATCTGGCGGGGGTTACCAACATGGATGTGGCCGCGGCCTCGGCCGTGGGCATGAACGGATACCAGGTCGGGACGTTCCGGGAAGGCGACAAGCAGATTCCCATCAAGGCGCGGCTGGTCATGGGTGAGCGGGCCCAGCTGGCCGACCTTTCCAACCTCTACGTTTATTCGTCGGAAAATTCCAACAAGGTGCCCCTGGGCCTCGTCTCCAGCCTGGACTACCATATGGAGACGGAAAAGATTCAGCGCCGCCAGCAGTTCCGTACCATCGAGGTCTACTGCTTCCCGGCATCCGGCACCATGGCCTCCGAGGTGCTGAACGCCATCCGGCCCCAGTTGGCGGAATTTAAAAAGGCACTGCCGCCCGGCTATAAAATGGAGATCGGGGGCGAGCAGGAAGAGCAGGATAAAGGCTTCCACGACCTGACCATCGTCCTGCTGATTTCCATCATCTGCATCTATCTGGCCCTGGTGATCCAGTTCAGGAACTCCATCAAGCCATTTATCGTTTTTGCCACCATTCCATACGGCATGGTGGGCGCCCTGATCGCTCTCCTGCTCGTGGGGCAGCCCTTCGGCTTCATGGCCTTCCTGGGGATCATCAGCCTGGTGGGGGTGATCATCAGCCACGTCATCGTGCTCTTCGACTTTATCGAAGAGAGGCACGCCGAAGGCGAGCCCCTGGAGGAGGCATTGCTGGATGCTGGAATTATCCGGCTGCGGCCGGTGATGATCACCGTGGGCGCCACTATCTTAGGCCTCATTCCCTCTGGCCGCCCATGGCGGACCCCTCTGGGAGCCATTATGCTTCGCCCAGATCGGCGGGCTGGCCGTCGCCACCTTTATCACCCTGCTCCTGGTGCCGGTGTTTTACAGCATCTTCGTGATGGATTTGAAGATCGTCACCTGGGAAACGCGAAAACCTACGGAATAGGTCATGGTGCGGAAGAGCCAGCCATCGACTGGCAATACAGGCTATAGTTGTTAACTGCTATTGATCAGCACCTCAGGGCAAGCTAAAAGGCATTTCGATAGCGAGATCATAGTTGTCTTTCAAACTCGGCCGTCAGATTGGTCGATTCTCATTCTCAGAGTCATCCTGAATTAGACAAAAAGAATGATTATGTCTAATTTCTCCCCTGAAAAATGCTCTCATCCCTAATTTTTTACTGATTTTTCATCGCCAAATTGTTATAATATTCGACAATTGTTCAAAGTGTCTAGTCCTGGAACAGAAGCTGTGCTTCAAAGAAAGTCATACTTCGATAGCGAGCCATTCAGATGGAGAGGACCGGTATGGATCTTGAGGCATTGCTGGAGATTCTGGCTTGGAAATATGGGAATGTAGGCTTTGAACGAGGACGCACCTATTCCATTGAGGTGACCACCGAAGAAGTGATAAAAATCTTGGGGGAAGCGCCTCCTTTGGGAACTACGGTTGGCATCAAGGTCAAGCCCATTCAAGATGGCGACGGTCAGCACCTTGCCGTGGTCAGGCGCTTGCAGAGCCTGCCGGGAGGCAAAGATAAAGACCATGAAGAATAACTCTCTGGTTCCGGCCCTGCTCCCCCGGGCCCTGCAGATCGTGCCCTACCTCACCTCCGCAGAGGTGCAGGCCATGGCCCGGGCCTGCCGGGGGCGGCACCGGGAAAGAGACGGGCTGCTCATCCACACCCTGTTTCAGACGGGGCTAGGATCTCGGAAGCCTTGAGCCTGACCCCGAGGCGGATCGGCACCCATTATGGCCACGCAGTGCTCCATATTGTCGGGAAAGGACGGAAGCCCCGGATGGTGGCCTGCCCCGACACCCTGGCCCACCGCCTCAAGAGCCATGCCTTTGACCAGAACCTGGGACTCGACGAGCAGATGTTTGGCATCACCCGCAAGCGGGCCTGGCAAATTCTGAAGAAAGCGGCGGAGCAGGCCGGCATCACCAAAAAGGTGTATCCGCACCTCCTGCGCCATTCGGATGCCATTGAACGGCTGCGGCAGACCGGCAACCCCAAGGCCCTGCAGATCCACCTGGGCCACGCCAGCCCCCTGATGACCATGCGGTATTTGAGCACCCTCACCGCCGAAGACGCCCTGCGGATCCAGCAGGCGGTGGAGTTTGAGTAAATCGAATGTAACGTGGAAAAGAATAATTAAGCTGGACGCCATTAGCATCAGTCGCAAAACCAGGGATTGAATAAATGGAAGATGAAAGCGAAAATGTAGTGAATAAGAAGCTGACGTATGATTATTTACCTTTCAGTGTTTCTTTCTCTGAGTACGATTTGGCTCTGTTCAGCAGCGTTGCCAAATCTCTTGTTCGGATTTGCTGGTTTACGGATCGGTCGCTTTGGACACTTGGTATCACCATGCGCAGTAGGACTACTGAGGAAAAAGTTGCGGAGTTGGAGCTAATCGTCTATCAAGAAATATTAAGGCCATTGGAAGATAAATTAAGGGCTGAGTATCTCAGGATAAACTTACTTTATGGGAAGAGCAATATAAAGCATACTGGTGTCAGTAGAAAACCTAGGAAAACTATGGTGGGACTTCGCCATGTACACGCTCGACGTTTTTTTGATCTTTTGGTAGGTCTTGATAAGATGGCATGTCAGCTTGACGACCTTCGGTCTGTCGGGAAAATCCCAGAAATCGAATATAAAAAGACATTATCGAATTCCCGGAATTCTATCAAAAAGGCCGCACTGAGGATTCAAAACCTTGTTGGTGAGTCTATAAAACAAGCTGGGATTATACTATCCAGCGGCGTTGCTAAATCGCTTCGTCGGATTTGGTGGATGGGGGATAAATCGTTCTATAATTTGGATGTTGAGTTGCGCAAAAGGATTACTGAGGAACAAGCTGAGATTCTGGACCGAATTGTCTATGATGAATTTCTTAAACCGTTGGAGGAAAGGTTTCAAGTTGAATATCGCAGGGTTCAATTACTTTGTGAGCGGTATGGCATAAAGCCCTCCCGTAAAAAATCCGAGAATATCGCCGTTCACGTTCGCCAACCTGACGGCCATCGGTTCTATGATCTTTTGATCGGTCTTGATAATATGGTTTGTCAGCTTGACGATCTTCGGTTGGCCGGAAAAATATCCGGAAAAGAATATCAAGAGACAGTATCCAATTACCTGAAAAGTCTCAAAGAGGCCGGGCAGGGCATTCGTAGCCAGGTGAATGCGGCTATAAAACAAAGCTATGAGCTATTAATGAGGTCAATTTTTAATCAGTGCAAAAAATAGTTTCTCATTAAATTTTTTCTTGACAAATGGAATAGAGTGATTAATATCCGAAAAAAAGGCGCGGTATTAGCGCCCGCTAGCCGGCGTTAAGGCGGGTGACCGGGTAAACCCCTTAGCCGAATAGGCAGCCCAAGATAACCAGACTGCTGACACGGTCCCGATTAGACCGTGTGGCCAGCGACCAAAAGCAAGCTTTCCAAAGCTATAAAAGGACGCGAGCCGGCGTGATGGCTAGCCATAGGGGTGGAGGCTTCATCCTAAAAAAAGAGCCGCTATAGAACGCTGACCGGCGTAAGGGGCGACGCCGAGGATTCAGCACGCTCCCGCCGCGGATGAGCGGAATTCCTGAGGGCGAGAGATCGTACTCAGACGTACCAAGCAACCGCAGGTTGCTCTAAAACAGCCAAAGACCCTATACCGAGAGATGCTATAGTATTGCGGTGAGGTTTTTGCGCGTCTTCGAACCCTCCTCAAAATTTACTTTCGCTGAAAGTAGGGGCGGGACCAACACTCCTCAGCCGGTCCAAGGCTTCGAAAAATCCTGCAAGATTTATGGTATCACGCGACTAAGGTCGTGCCCTGCCGCGACCTTCGGTCGGATTTCACATCGCAATTGAATACTTGGGATTCATACTGAGCACGAGTATGGCAGCAGAGGCAGGTGCCGCTGATAGCGGCCGATTCCTATAAGATCAGCCATTTTGGGGAGGCTGATCTGGGGTCAGTTATGCTCACGTCGATTGCCTCGAACCGTAAAAAATGCGCGTCACCAAAAGCAAGCGCATCATTGCCACCCTGATGCCTAAGTACCTTCGAACAGGACGTAAAATACTGTTCAATAGATTTCATTTAACGCTTTTTAAAAATCAGGAAGCGTCAAATAAACAGACAAAAAATTATACAGCCATTGGCCACGACAGGGAGCCAGCAGGCCAAACGAAAACTGGGAGCGACCTTAAATCCCTAAAAACCACGAAGGAGAATCTGAAAAATGAGGACTAACAACTTCGCGAAATCGGTGGGCTGGCACCTAAACCAGCGGGTGGGGGAAGCCGAACCACCTTAAACAAATCGGCGGAATGTTCAACAGGGTTGGAAGGTTTAGGGAGTGGTATGCCATGAGAGGATCGCCAGTTTACCAAGTAACTCAAGTACTTAATTCTATTGCGGCTTTTGGGGAATCTAAGCATCAGGCCAAAGAGGCGGTCCGAGCAGCTGGTGCCAAGACCTGGCATGAGATGGGACAACACTTGGGAGTCTACAGCTTCAATACAATCAATTTATATCGCAGCATTTCGATAGAAGCATCACGATATGCGAAAGAAGCGTTTGTTATCAAAGATATTACAAAATTATCACCAGAAGTAGTGAGCGGGTTCCTTGAAGCAAAAATCGCTGATGGCTTAAAATATGGCTCCTTCAAGACTTACTGTGCAGCACTCGAAAAATTGGCAGTGGCTCTAAAACTTTGGGCTCAGCAACACGAAACCGAATCAAACGATTACCACAATTATGACTGGTCGGCAGAGATTCAAGTGGCAAAAATAGAAGCAAAAGAAGTGCTTGATAGCATCGTTGAGACCAGGGCTTATGAGGATCCGGAAGGATTAATAAAAGCAATATCTGATCCATCATATCATGTCGTTGCTTCAGCTCAATATAGCATTGGAGCCAGAATTTCTGAATTGGACCATGTACGACAGGAACAGTTTTTAGGAGATGACCAATTTAAGATCATCAAAGGTAAAGGAGGCAAAGATAGGGTTGTCGAATTTCGGCATGGTAATGTTTATGAGCAATATAGGCAAAAGGTAATTCATAACCTTAACCCACATTACGACAAATTTACGTTTAACCGGAACCAGTACCGGATGGCCCTAAAAGCAGCAGCCGACAAAACAGGGCAAGCGTACACAGGGAGTCATGGTTTACGGTGGAACTATGCTCAGGAACGTTTCCAAATGATTCAGCAAGGCGGTGGGACCTGGGAGGAAGCCTTAGTCCAAGTGGCGCATGAGATGGGCCACAGCAGGGGCGATATCACTCTACATTACCTCAGATAGGAGAATCGTCAATGTACCATTACGATCTCGAGCTGGTCAAAGCCATAACCAACACCACTGTGGAGGTCCGAGCGCAGCTGGCTCGATACTGGGGTCGCCAAGCGGAGCAGGTCCAGATAGAGGCCGTAAAGTTTGCCTTTGATATAGTCCGCCAAAGCGGCATTGAAGGCAAGGATAAGTTGCCAGAGGTATTTTATGCTTGTCTAATCAAAGCCTTGGGAAAAATGCACCACTATGAAACGGCTAGAGCTGTAAAGAAAAAATCAGATTCCTCAGACTTTAGAGGGTTGAAGAAAATCAGCGAGATCAGGATCGAGAGATTAAAGGCCAGCAAGAAGGCCAAATCGAGTCCCAAGACCGCTAAGCTGGTCCTGCAATATGGCGGGTTGGTTACGCGGCTGCGGTCGGAGGGGTTCGGTTGGCGCCGAATAGCCGAATATTTAAGGCGCTACAACCGACAGAAGGTCAGCCATCAGACACTGTATAACGCATTCAGGGGAACTGAGGATGAGAAAAAGTAAGCCTAAATCTTTTGAGCGGTTTTGACCCAGCCAGGGCCACCCAAAACCTCAACCGCAAAGGGGCTCAATCCAACGGGCACTATTGACAGGCCTGAGTGTTGATCAAGCAATACTTCTGAAGGAGAATTAAAATGATATCAGAAAAAACGGTAGAGCTGAATCTGACAATGGAGCTTATTAATTGGGCCTCTTGGAATACAAATAGAACGCATTTTGCCCTCGCACCATCCCAAGGCCAAGAGGGTATATTGGGTTTTGATACTTCATTTCAAGCCCACGGTACAGGAATTTTAGTTCAATATAAGCGTCCAATTGTTTCAGGATCACGTTGGCAGTGGCATCTCAATCGGACAATACACTTACGATTACAGACCCTGGAAGGCTGGGAAATTCCAGTGGTTTACGCGTTCCTACTCTTCCACACACCTCTCGAAATTTGGAAAAATCGATGGAGTCTGCTCAAAACTACTTTTTGGTACCGTCCAAGCCAAATCAACCCTCCAGGTGGCTCAACGGGATTTCATGATGTCAACTATGACTCATCTACAGGGAGATGGTGGGCCACATCCGGGGAGGAGGATGTTGACCTGCCTTCACCAGCAGGTCCGAGGATCTTGATGGAATTATTGCTCTCAGAAAATAATAAAGGAAATCTTCACCAGCTTTTCGAAGCCTTTAATATAGTAATGACGAAGGATACTGAAAAAGTTACTTTGGTAGTAGAACCTAACGATTATCTTGAGGGATTGGTTCAAGGCATTTCTGCTATTATTCAATGTTAAATATGATCGAATGGTGAATGGCGGTCTAATATAACTGTTAAAATGATTAGCTCGCATTATTCAGTGCGCCACGAAGGTGCGAGATGCCAGCGGAGGAAGGTTCCAACCGGATAATTGGCGGCGTTAATAGCCACCCTATTCCAATGACTGCGCGGCACCGAAGGGAACACCAAAAAGATGCGGCAATGCCCCCAGGTGGGTTGCCCCAGCATCATTTTGGGTTGGGAAAAAAACCAACCGCAGAGGTACTCACACAAAGAGCATGATTTCGCCTGGTTTGGGAGATTTAGCGTTTTAAGACGTGAAAAGTTTGCAAAAGGGGTTGCCTTTGAATAGTCGGTCATGCGACAATCTCTCCATGACAGGCAAGGTTCGCCGGAACCGGGGGAACTTCTATATCGACTTATGGTGGGAAGGCACCAGATATTCGATATATTCCGATCGGGATGGGGTGTCTTTCGGTAAATCTCAAAAACACGCCGACCGTCTTCTTAGCCACATCCGATATGAAATAGATCACGGAATTTTTGAACCCAAGGCCTATATCAAACGCGAATTAAAGGGCCTGCTTTTTGCGAACTATGCCGAAGTTTGGCTTGAGCGCCAACGGCTCAAAATGGAACAAGGCTTTCTGGCTCGCGAAACATTCCGGACCCGGCAACGGCACATAAAAAATCACTTGGCGCCGTTATTAGCCTCCCGGAACATCAGAGATTTTAACGCAGGCGTTTTAGAGGATTTAATGTTGCGCCTGCCCAAGGATCTATCCGCCAAGAGCGTGAAAGATATCCTGGGGACACTGCGGAAAATATTTGGTGATGCTCAAGACAGAGAAGACATTAGCCGCATCCCTAAATTCCCCAAGGTGGATGTAGGGGAGCCGGAAACAAAATGGCTTGGTCCAGAGGAACAAGAAGAGATTCTGGATCAGATTACGGACCTCTGCCGCAAAGCTTTTTTCATCTTCCTTATGGACATGGGTTGCCGCCCCTCTGAGGGCAGGGCATTGCGGTGGGAATGCGTGAGTTTTAAAACTGATCGAGTAAAAATCATCGCTGGAATGGATGGCGAGGTCTATCGCCCTTCGACAAAGGAGAAAGATAAACGGGAACTCCCCATGAGCCCACGGGTGATCGAAGCTCTTAAAGCTCTACCTCGTGACCTCTGCGGGTTTGTCTTCACCTTTCGTGGCAGGCCTTTTACCCATAAATTGATTGACCGCACTTGGAGACGAGCGTGCAAAGCGGTGGGAATTGAGGGAATATGTCTCTACCAGGGCACCAAACATTCATTGGGCACCTGGGCTGCGACCTCGGGGATTCCAATGAATCTTATCCAGGATTACTTCGGCCACAAGTGCCAATCCTCCACGCGACGGTATGCCAAACTCGCCAAGGTGGAGACTCTGCGAGTAATGCACCAACCGCGTGCTAACTGTATGCAATTTGAAAAAAAGAAAAATAAGTAATGGAAAATACGGGGGAATAGATTCATTGTCGGGAGTTCGAATCTCTCTCCCTCCGCCATGAAAAGAGAGTAGTCAGTAGCCAGTAGTCAGTAGTCAGTTAAAAGCCAGGAGAGTAATTTATCTGAGATTTTTGGCATTGGAACAAACATCATTAAGAATTAAGAGAAATTAAGAACTAAAAAACTCGAAACTCGAAACTAATAAACCGTCCTTGTCAGGAGAGATGACCGAGAGGCCGAAGGTGCTCGCCTGCTAAGCGAGTGCGGGGAGAAATCTCCGCCGAGGGTTCGAATCCCTCTCTCTCCGCCATTTTTATGGGCTGCCGCAGCCATCCGGCCTGGGAAGGCCCCAGGCCTCCAGGTTTTACCCCCTCAAAAAAACTTATCCCGGCCGAGGCGCCTCTGGCGTTGCAGATCTCAGAATAAACGGAGAAAGAAGCATGTTTGAGACCTTCAAGTCCGGAGAGCTTCTGGCCCTGGCGGGCCTGCTCCTGATGCTGGTGCACAACCTGGTGCGCCGCCGGCTGGTGAAATCCAGGCAGACGGCTCGGGGCCTGGACCGGTTCTGGTTGCAATGGGGGGACGTGGTGGTGTTTCTGACCATTCTGGCGGGCCTGACCCTCATGTGGGTCCAAAAAAAGTAAAAGCCCGGGCTCCGCAGGTACCCGGGCGCTTGCTTGGAGGGTGGTTACATCGGCAAATACCACCAACCTGCTACGCACTTCAATAATTTCCTGCCTCATTTCCTGAGCCGCGCTAATTTGCCAAATTAAACCTGAGCCGCGGGGCGGCGGGGGATGCTGCCTGCTGCCCCTTGATCCAGGAGCCAATGCAGCTCTCCCCGCTCCGGCTGAATAAGCTGCGCCGGTAGCCGCCCGGGGTCCCGAGGCCCTTGCCTCACTTCCTGGACCACCGCGGCCTTGGCTGCTCCCGCCACCAGGAAGGCGACCACCCGGGCCTGATTGATGATGGCCGCGGTGAGGGTCAGGCGGTACAGATCCTGCTCGGCGACATAGACTGCCGCCACCCAGCGTTCCGGCTCGCGGAGCACCGGGTCGCCGGGAAATAAGGAGGCGGTATGGCCGTTTTCTCCCAGACCCAGGAGGATGAGGTCGAAACGGGGCTCACCGGTCCCGAAGAATTTTTGGAGTAGGGCCTCGTAGCTCCGGGCTCCGGCCGCCGGGGTGGGATGGCAGAGCATGGGATAAACCTGGCCGGCGGGGAGGGGCACGTGGTTGAGCAGCGCTCCCTTTGCCAGGCGGGCGTTGCTCCGGGGATCTTCCGGCTCCACGCAGCGTTCATCCCCCCAGAAGACGTGGGACCGGGCCCAGGGCAGCCGGTCCCGGAAGGCCGGCTGGGCCAGCAACTCATAGGTCCGCCGGGGAGTGCTACCGCCCGACAGGGCCACGCTGAAGCGGCCCCGGGCTGCCACGGCGGCCCGGGCGGTACTGACAAAAAACTCCGCCGCTCCCCGGCTCAAGGCTTCCGGGTCTGGAAAGACCTGGATCATGGCTGCACCATGGTCACCTGGCAGACGGCCGTGTCTTCCTGGCATTGCAGGAAGGTGGGCAGCACCCAATTGCGGCCGTCAGCCGCCAGGAGGCTTTCGGCGGCCTCCGGACCCCAGGTGCCGGCCGGGTAATTGGGAAAGTCCATGGGCCGGACGCTTTCCCAGGTGTTCAGGATCGGGAGAGAGGATTTCCCAGGCTGCCTCGGTCTGGTCAGAGCGCATGAACAGGGTGGCGTCTCCCAGCATGACGTCAAGCAGCAGGGTCTCGTAGGCCTCCGGCGGCGTCGATTTGAAGGCCTCCCGGTAGTAAAACTGCATGATTACCGGGGAGAGACGCATGGTGGGTCCCGGGTACTTGGCCTCGAAGCGCAGCAAGATGCCCTCTTCGGGCTGGATGGCTATGACCAGCCGGTTGGGGCGGGCAGTCCATTATGGCGGTGGCCGGGAAGGGCTGGTGAGGGACCGGCTTGAATTGAATGGAGACCTCGGAGATCTTGGCGGGCAGCCGTTTGCCGGTGCGCAGGTAAAAGGGAACGCCCTGCCAGCGCCAGTTGTCCACTTGCAACTTTACCGCCGCAAAGGTTTCGATGACGGAATCCGGGGCCACATTGGTTGCGCCGCGGTAGGCGTCGACGTGCTGGCTCTCGATCCAGCCGGCCCCGTATTGGCCGCGCACCGCAGATTTAAAGACCCTCTCCGGGTTGATGGGACGGATGGCGTGGAGCACGTCCGCCTTCTTGTTGCGCACCTCGTCGGCGCTGAAGGAAACGGGGGGCTCCATGGCGATGAGACAGAGGATCTGGAGCAGGTGGTTCTGGATCATGTCCCGCAAGGCCCCGGCCTGGTCGTAATAGTGACCCCGGCTCCCCACCCCCTCGGCTTCGGCCACGGTGATCTGCACGTGGTCGATGTAATTGCGGTTCCAGACCGGCTCAAACAAGGTGTTGGCGAAGCGGAAGGCCATGATATTCTGCACCGTCTCCTTGCCCAGGTAATGATCGATGCGGAAGATCTGGGATTCGCGGAAGAGTTCGGAGAGGTTGCGGTTCAGGGTCCGAGCCGAATCCAGGTCACGGCCGAAAGGCTTCTCCACCACGATGCGGTCCCGGAGGCGGTCCTGGTTGAGTTTCGCCCGGGCCAATTCCCGGGCCACGGGCTCGATCATGGTGGGTGGCAGGCTCAGGTAAAAGATGCGGTTGGCCCGGCCATTCCACTCCCGGTCCTGCTCCGCCAGCTTCCGGGCCAATTCCCCGAAGACCTCCGGTTGCTCCAGGTCGGCGGTCATGAAGGTCAGGTGAGCGGCGAAGCGGCTCCAGCCCTCTTCGGTCAAGGTGCGGCGGGCGTACTTGCCCACGCCCGTTTTGAGGTGGCTGTGAAAGGCCTCCTCTTCCATATGCTGGTGCCCGGTGCCGATGATGCGAAACTTTTCCGGCAGCCAGCCATCCACATAAAGGCTATAGATGGCCGGGATAAGCTTGCGCCAGGACAGGTCGCCGGCGGCTCCGAAGATGACAAAAACCGTGGGCTCCGGACGGATATTGGCTCCCATGCGATCTCCTTAGTCCTGGTCCCATTGGGTGTGGAAGGTTCCAGGAGCGTCCACCCGTTCATAGGTATGGGCCCCGAAGTAATCCCGCTGGGCCTGAATCAGGTTGGCGGGCAACCGGGCGCTGCTGTAGGCGCTGACGTAGGCCAGGCTGGCCATCAGCGCCGCGGCCGGCAGACCCAGTTCCGCGGCCGCGCTCACCACCTGGCGCAAATCATCCTCCCGGGACCTAAATTCCTGGCGCAGATACGGGTCCAACAGGAGGTTGGGCAGGTCGGCCCGGGCCAAAAAAGCCGAGCGGATGTGCTCCAGCAAGGCCGACCTGATGATGCAGCCGCCCCGCCAGATGCGGGCCACCGCTTCCAAGTCGAGCCCGTAGCCGTAAGTCTCGGAGGCCTTTTTCAGCAAGGCCATCCCCTGGGCGTAGGTGGTGATCAGGCAGGCGAAGAGGGCGTTCTGCAGCCGGCCGATAAAAAGTTGCCGGTCTCCTGCAAAGGCGATCTGGGGTCGGCCCAATACCTGGGCTGCGGCCTCCCGTTCGCTTTTCACACCGGATAAATCCCGCATCATCACCGCCATATCAATAGTTGGCGTCCCCACCTGCAGATGCAAGGCTTCCTCTGTAGTCCACATGCCGGTGCCTTTTTGTTTGGCCTTATCCAGGATCAGGTCGACCAGGGGTTGGCCGGTTTTGTCGTCCAGGCGCCGAAAAATCTTCGGGGTGATTTCGATCAGAAAGGAATTCAGCTCCTCCCGATTCCACTGCTCGAATATGGCAGCCAGGTCCCTGGGCTGGAGGCCCAAAGCCCGCTTCAGAAAATCATAGGTTTCGGCTATGAGCTCCATGAGACCATATTCGATGCCGTTGTGGACCATCTTGACGTAATGACCGGCGGACCCTGGCCCCAGGTAGGCCACGCAAGGTTCGCCGTTGACCTGGGCCGCAGCAGCCTGTAGAACGGGTGCGACCCGATCGTAAGCCTCCCGGGGGCCGCCGGGCATCAGGCTGGGGCCGTAGCGCGCGCCCGGACTCGCCGCCCGAGACCCCGAGACCCATGAACAACACCTGCTTTTCTGACAGGGACGCGCTTCTCCGGTCGGTGTCGGTGAAATGGGAGTTGCCCCCGTCGATGAGCACGTCGCCGGGTTCCAGGAACGGCAAAATTCCGCTGATCAGCTCGTCCACCGCCGGCCCCGCCGCCACCATCAAGATAATGGCCCGGGGCTGGCGCAGCAGACGGGTGAATTCCTGCAGGTCATAGCCGGGCCGCAGATCCCGGGCGCCGGCTTCCCGGGCCATGAATTCCCGGGTCTTCTCGGCGGTGCGGTTATAAACGGCCACGGGGAAGCCGTGATCAGCAAAGTTCAAGGCCAGATTGCGGCCCATGGTCCCCAGGCCGACCACGCCGATCTCACATTTAGGTTTGGGCATATGAATATCTCCAGTGAGCGGTGAGCAGCGAGCGGCAAATCCAATTGTGCCTTGCTCTCTGCCGCTCCCATTTATCTTCAATAGAATAAGCAAGTCTCCAATTTCTAAAGGCGCCAAGCCGCTTCAACTAAAAAAAAAAATGAGACCCCAGCTCTTCAAGCATAGTAACAAGCCTGGGCTGCCTTGAAATTCTTTCATTGACCGACCTGCTCACTGCTCACTGCTTACTGCTCACTGCTTACTGTTCACTATTCCAACGACAGCCCCAAACAGGCCAGGGCAGAACGGGTGCAGTCGCAGTCGGTATGATGGATGCCATGGATGCCAAGCCCCCGGGCCACCTCCACGAACATGGCCCGGTCATCGAGGTAGACCACCTGCTCCGGCAGCACCTGGGCGCAGTCCAGGGCCAGGCGGTAGAGGTCGGTGTCGGGTTTGCGACAGTGAACGAAACAGGAGAAGACGAAAAAGTCCACGTAGGCGCTCAGATTGAACTTCTTGATGCGGTAGCGGGCAATTTCCAGGCCTTCGTTACTCACCGTGGCCACCTTAAGGTGATATTTGGCCCGCAGCCCCTTGAGCAGCGCCTCGGTCTGGGCCATGTCCGGCGACTGCCGGGACTGGGCGAACATGAAGGTCTTGAAGTCTTCCCGGGTAAAGTGCCGGTCCTCGTAAAAGACCAGGCGGGTGAGGTATTCATCCAGACTCAGCTTGCCTTCCTCATAGGTGTCGAAGGTGAGATGGTGGCGGTCACTCATTTCGGCGTAGTCCAGATTGAACTGCTCCGCGGCCTCCCGGCGGGACTGGTGCCCCCAGCCGTTGGTCAGCAAGACACCGCCGATATCCAGAAACATGGTGGTGATCTGCATGCGGTTCCTCCCGATGGCGCCGACTCCCCTGAGCGCTTCCACTGTGCCTGGGCCCGGGACGACGGGCAGGGTGGCGTCGGCGCCGGTGGCTAATCAAAAAATAGTGAGCCTTGGTCAAAAATCAACGCCTGGTTACCTTAAAGGACTCAATTTCCCCCAACTGCCACCGGAAAATCTGCGGGTAAAGAGTAGATCGATTGGCGGGATTGGCTTAAGGCGTGCTCTTTTGGTGTCCAGGAACAGCCTCGATTCTCTGTGCACGAAGGTTTAGCCTAACCGGGCTTAGCCGTTATCGTCTTGGCGCGGTAAAAATTGTATATTTTTTATAATTTATTTGACATTAATTTTAAATGTGCTTATATTTTAAGTCCAGATAAAGGGCCAAACCCGCTGCAAGGCGGGGACGGAAAACCACGGGTCTTCAAGTCCGCATGAGATAGCCGGGTTGCCTGGGATGAGGCAGCGCGGCTATTTTATTTAAACCTGCGACAAAGCAGCCCTCGATGAAGAAAGTTACCTTTCTATGGGCAGCACTGGTGATTCTATCATCCCAGGTGGGGTTCCTTTCCCCCGCTCAGGCGGAGCTGGCGGGCCGCCTAACCATGGTGGAAGGTCGCGTAGACCTGCTGAGAGGCGGACAACTGCCGGCCAACCCCGTTAAGGTCGATGACGAGGTGCAGCCGGGGGATGTGCTCCGGACTAAGTCTCTTTCCAGGGCCACGATTACCTTCATTGATAATTCCACCCTGACGATTTCCCCCGAGAGCCGGGTGGCTATCGAAGAGTATATGTTCAACCCGGCCCAAAAAAAGCGCAATGCGGTGATCCAGCTCTTCCAGGGCCTGGCCTACGTGGTGGTCCACAAGGTCTTCAAGCCGGCCGAGCCGGATTTCCTGGTCAAAACCCATACCGCCATCATGGGGATCAGGGGCACTGAGTTCGGCATTCGTCTCTCTCCCAATAGTTCGACGATTATGGATTTTCAGGGCGTCATCCAGGTGGCCAACATCTTTCCAGAGGTGGGACAACTATTCCGGCGGGCCTTTAAGCTCGCCTACGCCTGGGGCGGAAATACCCAGGCTGGGGTGCTCTTGCAGGCTATGCAGGGCACCACTGTGGAGCGAGGGATGCCGCCAACCCTGCCTTTTGCCATAACTCCGCAAGACCAGCAGAGCTTCATGAACCATCTGGCCACCGGCCTGACCAGCCGCTTGGGCACCGGCAGCTCCAGTAATATCACGACTTCTGAGACCTCGGGAACGGACAGCACCAAAATTACCAGTTTAGGAGATGGGTTACTGGGGCTCGGTACTATTCCCACGGTGATCTCCCCCCTAAAGACTCCGACAACGGCGCCCACAAAACCACCGGCGCACTCCGGCAGTTTTTAGAGGGATTCCTTGCATCCAGGTTCCCCATCACCTTGGGGCGAAGAGGAGAGCAGGGCATGAAAAATTTAAATTTCATGAACCGGGTTAAATTAACCGGGGCGGTAGCTTGCCTCGCCTGCCTGTTTTTCCTGGCCGGCGCCGCCAACGCTGACCCGATTATCTATGATAACCTCAACGCTACCTACGGTGGCTACGATAGCCTGACGGGATGGGGGCCGCCGCTTTTCGATTCGTTCTCGGCGGGATCGACCGACACCACCCTCTTGGAGGTTCAACTGAAGCTCCGAGGCAGCCCGTCTCCCGGCTCTCTCTCCGTTGCTCTTTACAGCGACTCTAATACGTCACCTGGGAAGCTCCTGTGCACCATCGGCAGCCTGAGCGATAAGGCACTGCCTTCGACCTGGTCAGTCGTAGATTTCTGGCTCACCTCGCCTTACCCCCTGGCTGCCGATACGCGATACTGGGTGGTGCTGACCTCCAGCAACAGCAGCACTGCTGAGTGGAGTTGGACTCCTGATCAGGGTGATCTCGGCGCAGCCGGAGAGTATTGCGGCCATGGAAACTGGGTTTACTCTAATAGCGAGGGACCCTACCAGATGGCGGTGGTTGTGCCCCTCCCCGGCGCGGTGTGGCTCCTGGGCGCCGGTCTGGCCGGCCTGGGCTTCTGGCGTGGCAGGAAACGCTTTCAGGCCTGATCCGAAAATTGCCTGGTATCAGAGGCCCCCGTCGCCGAGCGCGGGGGCCTTTTTTATTTAACTGGATAAAACAGGTTTGATGAAGGTACCCTCCTGGTATTCCTTGAAGGCGATGTGCAACTCTTCCTGGGTATTCATGACAATGGGACCGTACCAGGCCACGGGCTCGCCGATGGGCAGGCCGGAGATCAGCAGAAAGCGAACCGGGCTGGCTGGAGCGGCTACCGCCACCTCGTCGCCATCTCCGTACAGGACAATAGTCCGGTCACCACAGACGCAGCGGCGGTCGAAATCGAAATAATTGGCCCCGACGACTTCGTGGGCGTAAGCGTCCCGCTCCGGGTCGAAGTAGCCTTCCCCGGCAATGACGTAGGCCAAGGCCGTATGGCCGCGGCGGATGGGATGATGAAACTCCCCCCCGGCCGGGACCGAGACCTCGAGGTATTCCGGGTCGGTGACGATATCGGTGACCGGTCCCGTCGTCTCGCCAACCCGGCCGCAAATGATCTTCACCGTGACGCCCTGGGCCAGAGAGACCTCGGGGATCTGGGCGCGCTTCACGTCCCGATAGCGGGGCTCCATCATCTTGTGAGAGGCCGGGAGATTGGCCCAGAGTTGAAAGCCATACATGCGACCCTGCTTGTCCCCCCGGGGCATCTCCTGATGGATGATGCCACTGCCGGCCGTCATCCACTGGACGTCTCCCGGGGTGATGACTCCCCGGTTGCCCAGGCTGTCGCCGTGGGCCACTTCTCCGGCCAGGACATAGGTGATGGTTTCGATCCCCCGGTGCGGATGCCAGGGAAAGCCCTTGAGATAGTCGGCGGGATCATCGGCGCGAAAATCGTCCAGGAGGAGGAAGGGGTCGAATTGGGGCACCTGGTAGTAGCCGAAGGCGCGGTGGAGGCGGACGCCTGCCCCTTCCAGCGTGGGCTTGCTCTGCCAGACTTTGTGGATTTTTCTGATCTTGGTCATGGATATTACTCCGGGATTTAATGGTCCGGTTAGGCACCGTAGCCGCCATCCACCTCCAGCACGGCGCCGGTGATATAGGACGCCCCCGGGCTGGCCAGAAAAACGATCGCCGCCGCGACCTCCTCGGGCCGCCCATAGCGACCGAGTGCGGTGGTCGCGTGGAGAACATCTGCAAAGGGGCCGCTGACGGGAGCCATCTCGGTATCGACCGCACCGGGCTGCACGACGTTGACAGTAATGAGCCTAGGCGCCAGGTCTCGCGCCGCTCCCTTGGTGTAACCGACAATGGCGGCCTTGGTGGCCGCGTAGTCGGCCAAACCGGGCAAGCCCGCGCGTGTGGCTACGCAAGAGCCCACCGAGATGATCCGGCCACCTGCACCCATCACTCGCACGGCCGCGCGGATGCCGGCTATTACGCCGCCGACATTGATGGCGAACTGCCGGTCGAACGCTGCGAGGTCGTTCTCCGGATTATCCACCGCACCGTTAACCGCGACGCCGGCGTTATTGACCAGGATGTCGAGGTGACCAAAATGTGCAAATACCGCCTTGACCAAACCCTCGACCTGGGCGGGATCGGCCTGGTCGGCCCTGAAGGCCGCGGCGCGGACGCCCTTGACCTCCAGTTCCCGGACGACCGCCTCAGCCTTGTCGGGCGAGGCCACGTAGCTGAGGGCGACGTCGGCGCTGTCATCGGCCAGGGCCCGCGCCGTTGCCGCGCCGATGCCCCGCGAGCCGCCGGTTACCAGGGCAACTTTACCTGTAAGTGTTTTCGTCATAAAGATTATTTCCTTAGGTAGATTTGTAATGACGGTTAATGGCGCTGCGTCTACCGCTTCAGGTTCTTACGGAGGAAGGTTCGCATCAAATCGGCTATCCGGTCGCAATCCTCCTCCAGGGCGAAGTGCCCGGTGTCGAGCAGGTGAAACTCCAGATTCTTCAGGTCTCGCTTGTAGGGCTCGGCGCCGGCCGCGGGGAAGATCTGGTCGTTCTTTCCCCAGACGATGAGCATCGGCGGCTGGTACTGGCGGAAGTAGGCCTGCCATTTCGGGTATAGCGGCGGGTTGCTGCCGTAGCTGTAGAACAGGGCGAGCTGGATCTCGTCGTTCCCCGGCCGGTCGAGCAGCGGCTGGTCCAGGTTCCAGGTGTCGGGGCTGATCGGCTCCCGGTCCCGGACGCCGTCGGTGTATTGCCAGATGGTGGCTTCGCGGGTCAGAAAGCCGCGCAGAGGCGTCTCGCTCTCCGCCGTCTTTTCCTGCCAGTAAGCCTTGAGCGGTTTCCAGAAATCGTTGTCGAGCCCCTCGTCGTAGGCGTTGCCGTTCTGCACCACGATGGCCTGGACGCGCTCCGGGTGCTTGACGGCCAGGCGGTAGCCGACCGGCGCGCCGTAGTCCAGCACATACAGGGTGTACTGTTTGCAGCCCGAGCTTCTCGGTGAACTTCTCGATCACCTCCGCCAGATTGTCGAAGGTGTAGGCGAACTCGTCCACGGTCGGCATCGAGCTGTTGCCGTAGCCGGGGTAGTCCGGGGCGACCAGATGGAACTCGTCGGCCAGCGCCGGGATCAGGTTGCGGAACATGTGCGAGCTGGTCGGGAAGCCGTGGAGCAGCAGCACGACGGGAGCGTCCTTGGGCCCCGCCTCGCGGTAGAAAATATCCAGGCCGTCGATCTTCACGGTCCGATAGGCTACTTTGGCCACCGTCGGCTTACTTGGCAAGGTTTCGGTCTTTGTAGTCATCGTGGTGATCTCCTTAATTGAGATTGTGAAAATACGTTGCCGAGTAATTTTCCTTGAAGCGCGTGGCGACGTCCGTCAAGCAGCCGCTGCCGTTAATAGAGCCTCGACTTTGGAGTCGAGATCCCGGGCCACTTTCAGAGCTGCCACACTTCCATAAGGAGCCAGGAGGCTGGCCATCCGGTCGTAGGACAGGTGCACTCCATCCGCCCGCGCCTCGATGAGCACCGTCACCGGGGCATAGGAGCCGGCGTCTGGGACCGTCTCGACCAGCTGCTTCATAATAAGCGGGTTGCCGATTAAGAGACGCAGACTCGGTGGCGCCTGGGCGCCGCGGGCCTTACGCATGATCTCGCCCAGGTCGAAACGGATGAACTCCATGAAACCTGACGCGCCGATGGCCTGGTGAATGACCTTCTCTAACTGGGCGTAAGTCTTAGCTGAGGCGACTTCTCTCAAAAATTCGGCCAGCAGGGGCCGGCTAACCACCACTTCGAGCCCGGCGACAACTTCTTCGAATGATTTCGCAGAAGTGACGCTGAATCGCTGCACATTAATTTGCTTCATGGTCACCTTCAGGCCTCCTCTGCCCACCCGGCCCGGCGTTTCTCCAGTAAGGCTTAAACCCTGGGGCTGGTGGGCGCCCACCGAGCAGCAACGGTGAGGGAGGAGAGATTGGGGGCCTCGGAGGGGAAATGGTTCGAGAATGGTTATAGGCTAGATATTAACGGTCGCCATGTCAAGAGAACCTCGCCAGCGCTATTTGGAGGCCGAGAGGAAGGCCAGGGGCAGATGTTGCAGAACTTTTTGGAGGGGTAGATGCTTGAGGGTGGCGGCTTCCCTGGCTTCGCAGACCCTGCCGGTAAAAATGTCCTTCCAGGCCACCGGGGCTTCCGGCGGTAAGATAACCTCAGTGTCTCCCCAGACTTCCCGGCCGGTGGGCGGTTGACCGGCAGGGGTCAGGGTCGTAAAGAATCTGCCGGCCACGGCCAGAACCCAGTCATGCTCCTGCCGGCGGGCCAGGGCCAGCACCTGGTTTCGCCGCTTGCCCTCTACCGCTATAGGCAGATAAGCCCCTTGCCGGAAGAGCTCCGGATAGGTCCGGCGCAGCTTCAGGCCCTGGTAAGTAACGTAGAGCTTGAGGCGGCCATCCTGCCAGCGGCTGAGCAACCCGGCAGCCAGGGCGGCCCGGCCATTTTTCTCTTGTTGTTTCAGCTCCTTGAGGAGCTGGGTCCGCCGGGCGAAGTCCACCGGACGCCGGTTGTCGGGGTCCACCAGGCTGAAATCCCACAATTCCGTCCCTTGATAGAAATCGGGTACTCCCGGCGAGGCGATCTTGAGAAGCAGTTGCGACAAAGAATTCAGGGCCCCGAAATAGGCCAGACGCGACTGCAGCTGCCGGAAGTCTTTGATGAACTCCTGGTTGCCGGCCTCATCTAAAATGCCGTCCAAAAAAGCCAGCAGGCCATTTTCGTGGTCCAATTGGGGGGAGACCCAGCGGGTGTGCACCATGGCCTCCCGGGCGGCTTTGATCAGGTAAGCCTGGAGCCGTTCCTTAAAGGCCGGGACTGCCGCCGGCTCGAGGGGCCAGGCTCCCAGCATGGTCTGGTAGAGGAAAACCTCCTGATTCCGGTCCGGTACCGGGTTGCCGTTAACCACAACTTTTTTGGCCAGGTTCAGGGCGCTCCAGCGCTGCAAGCAGGCCTGCCATTCTCCGGGGATTTCGGAAAGCACATTGAGGCGGGCCCGGACATCTTCGCTCCTTTTGGTGTCATGGGTGGAGGTGGCGTTCATGGAGCCGGGGCAGGTTTCTGGTCGGTTTAGATTGAAGGAATGGAAGTCGTCAATCTGGACCGATTGGAAGCTTCCACCAACTTCATTCAGTGAGATCAATGGGTTGTAGATATAGAGCACCGTATCTTCAAAACCCTTGGCCATGATGGGGCCGCTGAACTGCTGCAGGTGCATGACGAACTTGAGCCAGTCATGCCGCTGCTCCGTAGTCAGATAAAGGGGAAAATCGAGGCAGAGCACCCGGAATAGGAAATCCAGGGCCGGTTGGTCGAGATGGGGATGCTGGCGCCGCACCTCGGCAAAGGTCCACTCCAGGTAATCCACCTCCCGCGGCGCCACCTTGAGGCTGCGGAGGTAAGTGCGGTAGATGGGCAGCGCCGCCAGAACTTCCACCAAGGCCTCGACCAGATCAGCCCGGGCCAGGTCCCGGGCCTGCCGGTCCTGGAGGGCCAGCTGGCTCAGATAGTAAACGTGGTTTTCCACCTCCCCGCCGAAGAGGGCCTTCATGATGAGTTTCTTCTTGTCCCGGATCAGGGCGTTCAGGTCTACCGCGGTTTCCACAAACCTGCTGTAGATCTCCGTCAGTTCCTGCAGTCCCGTCTCTTGAATAAAGACGCCGTTGACCCGGTTCAAAAAATCATAGCCGGTGGTGCCGGCCACCGGCCAATCCTCCGGCAAGGTCTCCCCCGGGGCCAGGATCTTCTCCACCACGATATAAAAAGGCGCAGCCGTGGTTTTTCCTGCCGGCGCCAGGCGGCTTTGCAGGCGCTGGAGATAATCCAGCGGGTCGTAAAGGCCGTCGATGTGGTCAACCCGGAGCCCGGAAATCTTGCCTTCGTCCAGCAGTTTGAACAGGAGGCCGTGTTTGAAGGCCTCGAAGACCTGGGGGTCTTCGATGCGGATGCCGATCAGGTCGTTGATGCTGAAAAAGCGGCGATAGTTGATGGCTTCCAGGGCTACCTGCCAGAAGGCCAGGCGGTAAGGCTGCTGTTGCAGGAGCCGGTCCAGGGCGTCGAAGCTGGCCGGCTCGGCCGGGCGGCCGTTCAGGACCTGGACGGCCTCATCCAGGAAGTTCTTCACCTCCGGGGAGCCCTGGTAGAGCAGCCAGAGATTCTTTTTGATGATCTCCTTGTCCCGCTGCCGTTCTTTGACCTTCTTGGGACTCGGCAGGGGCGCGAGGCGGCAGGTTGGAGACCAGGCTGACGATGCCCATGAGGGCGATGCTGGCCGGATTCTCTTCGCCCAGCTCCCGAACCAATCTCTCCAAAACCGGGGCGAGAATCTGGTGGTAGGTTTTGGGGGTCAGGGGAAATTCGTGCTCGTAATAATTGACGAAAAACCCGCCGGGCTCCAGGCTCAACCGCAGTTCCCGGTTCTCGAGGGCCTGGCCGTAAGGCCGTCCCAGGATGGGCAGCAGCAGCTTGCCCTCCAGGAGGCGGTTGGGCGGATGCCAATCGATGTCAAAGAAGATGGCGTACGGTGAACCATGCCCGTCTTCCAGAACCTCCATCCACCAGGGATTATCAGGGCTCAGGGCCATATGGTTGGGGACGATATCAAACACCATCCCCATGTCCAGGCGCTTAAGTTTGCGGGCCAGAGAATCGAAGGCCCGGGGGGACCCCAGTTCCGCATTGAGTTCCATGGGGTTGGTCACTGAATAGCCGTGGAGGCTGCCTCGACGGGCCTTGAAGAGGGGAGAGGCGTAAATGTCGGTGATGCCCAAGTCATGCAGGTAGGGCGTCAGGGCTTCGGCCGCGGCAAACTGGAAGTCGCGGTGGAATTGCAAGCGGTAGGTAGTGGCGGGAACTCGTAAGCTGGTCATTTTTAGTTTCGAGTTTCGAGTTTCGAGTTTTTAGTTTTTGACCTGAGTTGGGAACGGGGGCATAATCTTGGATCCTGATTTTTTTAATCGACCTTTACCGACAGATCCCGGCCGAGTTGCAGAAAGGTCGCCACCCAGTCACGGGCCGCGGCCTCGCCGTGTTCGGCCTTCCAGGCCCATTCCGGCAAGACGGTGTGGACCATTTCGAAATAGAGGTTCTGCACCTTCCAGAGTCGCACCTCGAAGGGCATGGTGCGTACCAGAGTCAGCGCGGCGGCCAGTTGCCGCAGATAGTTGAACTCATTAGGGTTTTCGCGGAAGGCGGCCGCCAATCGTTCCAAAGTCTGGCGCATGGTAAATGCCAGAATGACCTCATCCAGTTTCACTTTCAAGACTCGGGCCTCGGTGAGCCGATTTTGGATGGCGTCCGCGTCGAATTCCGGCTGTTCGAAGAACTGGCGTAAGATATGGTTCAAGACAAATTCCGCGGTGCACGGCAGCGGCTCGGGGAGTGGTATGCCCAAATCGGTGAGAAACCGCATGAAGGGCAGGTGGCTATCGTAGCCCTTGCGATAGACGAAGCGGGTCCCTTCCAGACTGACTTCCATGATCCGGTTCAACACCCGGCGTTGTTCATCCCGGAACAGGGACCGGAGGGAGTAACTACAGGCCCCGAAGTGCCGATCCAGACGATGGATGGTTTCGGGGAATTCCCCGGTGCCAAAGCTGCCGGTAACTTCCTGCACCATGGCTTCGTAGGCCTCGAGGCTTTGGGACCTCAGTACCCCGGCACAGAGATTCTGCTCACCGAAATGGAGGGCGCCGAAATTCAGGATAGCCGACTCCCGGGTGATCTCGGAGGTGATCCGCACCCGGCCCACCGCCAGCTTGGCATTCCCGACTTCCGAAAGCTGGAAGGCCTCCTGATCCGCGGTATAACAATAGATCCGGGCCTGTTTGGGGTATTCCTGGAAAACCGAGCTGACGGCATAATGGGCGCCCACCCGCTCCAGGTCCAGCATGGTCGGCTTGACGATCGTCTCATAAATTTGACGGCCATCGCCATATTCGGGGAGGTTGCTCTTGGCCTGTTCGAGGCGCTCCAGGAAGGCGGTCTCGATTTCGGGGCCGCCGAGGTCCTGCATGAGGGTGAGGGCGCGGCCGGCGTAATGGATGACCTGGACCGCTTCGATGCCGGAGAGGTCGTCGAAAAACCAGCCGCAACTGGTGTACATCAACATGGCGCTGCGCTGCATCCCCATGAGCTTGAGGACCGTAACCTCGGTCCTCGTCCGAGAACTCCCGGGAGGCGTGGCGGCTCAGGAAGTTCTCCACGTTCTCCGGCCTGCGGTCCAGGATGACCCGGATAAAGTCGTCGCGGGCCGCCCAGGGGTCTTTGAGATATTCCCCGGCCTTGGCTTCGAACCAGGGCGCCAGGGTGTCCCGGAGCCAGTCCAGGGCCTCCCGCAGCGGGGTGCGCCAGGCCTGGTTCCAGCCGGGGTGGCCGCCGCTGTTGCAGCCGCAGTCTTGCCGCCAGCGCTCCACCCCGTGGGCGCAACTCCAGGAGGTGTTTTCGCTAATCTCCACTTCGAACAGAGGGGTGTGTGCTTACTCAGATACTCCCCGTAATTGGTGAGGCGGGCCAGGTTTTCCGACTCGATGTACTGGAGGGCGTAGGTCAGGGCCATGTCGCCGAAGCGCTGATGGTGGCCGTAGGTTTCGCCATCGGTGGCGATATGCACCAACTGCGGGAACTGGCTTTCGGCGGAAAAGGCCCCGGCCAGGCGTTGGGCCAGGTTCTCTCCTCTACTGAGCAGACCCTCGAAGGCCACGGCCCGGGAGATGGGACCGTCGTAGAAAAACGCGGCCAGCCGGCGGCCCGAAGGCAGATTGATCTCATAGGGCAAGGTGGGGTCGATGGTCCCCCGGCTCACGTCCACCCAGGCGTCCTGGCCGATCAAACGCACCCGTCTGGCCTGATGGGGGGCCAGGATGGTGAAGTTGATCCCCAATTCCGCCATGATGTCCAGGGTCTCCAGGTCCACGGCGGTCTCCGGCAGCCACATGCCCTCCGGCCGCCTCTGGAAGCGGTGCTCAAAGTCCCGGATCCCCCAGAGAACCTGAGTGTATTTGTCCCGGCGGTCGGCCAGGGGCATGATCATGTGGTTGTAAGCCTGGGCCAGGGCCGAGCCGTGGCCTGAAAAGTTTTGCTGGCTTATCCGGTCCGCCGCCTGGATGGCCTCATAGGTCTCCGGAGCCTTGAGCTCCAGCCAGGCCAAAAGGGTGGGGCCGAAATTGAAGCTGATCCGGGCGTAATTGTTGGTCAGATTAACGATGCGGCCTTCGCCGTCCAGGATGCGGGAAACCGTATTGGGGGCGTAACACTCCGCGGTGATGCGCTCGTTCCAATCGTGGTAGGGGTAGGCCGAATCTTGGACCTCGACGTCCTCCAGCCAGGGGTTTTCCCGGGGGGGTTGGTAGAAATGGCCGTGAATGCAGATGTACCTGTCCATCAGGATTCCTCTGGCGTGTGGGCGAGCAGGATTAATGACTGAGCCGGCAGGGTCAGGTTAAAGTCCGGCTCAGCCTGAATTATCGCAGGGGTAAGGCTGCCGGGGCCGCCCCAGCGAGCCTCGGCGGAATCCAGCAGTTTAGCCCAGCGACCCGTGGGCCAGGGAAAAACCAGGGTCGCGGGCCGGCCGCTGAAATTCAGGCCCAGGGCGGTTTCCTGGCCGTCACCGCCAACCCGGACCCATAAAACCTGTTGAGGCTCATCCTGATAAACGGCGCGGTCACCCGGGGTGGGATCGAGCCCAGCCCGCACCTGCCGGCGCACCCGAAGCAATTCATGGTAAAATTCCCATAAAACCGGGTGCTTCCCCTGCTCCTTGAGACCATAATCCAGTTTGGCGCCACGAAAGGTTTCCTCACTTTGAGGATCGGGCGGCTCGCCCTGCCAGGCGAAGGCGGCGAATTCCTCCCGCCGGCCCCGGCGCACCGCCTCCACCAGCGCCGGGTCCAGGTGGCTGATAAAGTAGTGGAAAGGCGCGGTTTCGCCGTATTCTTCGCCCATGAACAGGAGAGGGATAAAAGGCGAGAGGATCACGGCCCCGGCCGCCAGTTTCAGGGCCTCGAAGGAAAGCAGCCGGGAGAGCCGCTCGCCGTGTAGCCGGTTGCCCACCTGGTCGTGATTTTGGGCAAAGACGACGAAGCGCGACGGCGGCAGGTCACGTGAAGCAGAACCGTGGCGGCGCTGCCGGTAAGGAGAATACTGCCCGGAATAGACAAAACCCTCCCGGAAGGCCTTGGCCAGTTGCGACAATTGACCGAAATCCTGGTAGTAACCCTGCCGTTCCCCGGTCAACAGGACGTGGAGGGCATGGTGAAAATCCTCGTTCCAGTGGACGTCCAGACCAAAGCCCCCCACTTCCGGGGCACGGATCAAGCGGGTGTCGTTGCGGTCGCTTTCGGCCATCAGATAGACCCGCCGGTCGAGGCGCTCCGCCTCGGCCTGCACCGCCCGGGCCAGTTCGGCCAGGAAGGGCTGCGGACTGTTATCGCAGATCGCATGCAGGCCGTCCAGGCGCAGGGCGTCGATGTGGCAGTCGCTGATCCAGTAGAGGGCGTTTTCCATAAAGAACCGTCTGACCTCATCGCTGTGCGGGCCGTCGAAGTTGACCGCATCCCCCCAGGGGGTGCGGTAGCGGTCGGTGAAATAAGGGCCGTAGTCCCAGAGATAGTTGCCTTCCGGGCCCAGATGGTTGTAAACCACGTCCAGGACCACGGCCAAGCCCCGATGGTGGCAGGCGTCGACCAGGCGCTTCAGGCCCTCCGGGCCGCCGTAGCTGTTCTGGGCGGCGTAGGGAAAGACGCCGTCGTAGCCCCAGTTGCGGGTTCCGGGAAACTGGGCCACCGGCATGAGCTCCAGGGCGGTGACCCCCAGTTCTTGCAGCCCAGGCAGCCGGTCAATAACGGCGTCGAAGGTCCCGGTCGGGGTGAAGGCGCCGACATGGAGCTCATAGATGATATAATTTATCAGGCTCAGGCCGCCCCAGCCCTGATCAGTCCAGGGAAAGTCCGGCGAGACGACCTGGGATGGACCATGGACGCCCTCGGGCTGAAACCGGGAGGCCGGGTCGGGGCGCTCTTTGCCGCCGTCCAGCCGGTAAAAATAGCGGCTGCCCGGCGTCACGTGGTCCCCTATGCCATAAAAATAGCCATCTCTCCCCCTGGTTAAGGGCAGCAGGCGCTCCACCGGTGAGACCAGCCTGACTTCCAGGGTGTCGGCCTGGGGCGCCCACACCCTGAAACGACCGCGGCCATCTTCCAGGGGGATGGCTCCCAGGGTGATGGAGCGCATTAGCATTCTCCTGAGGCAAAAACTTTCATCCAACGCCTGCACAGACTGCCGGCGTCTGCCGCATCCCTCAATAACCCTCAAAACTCGATAACCCGCTGGCCGGGGTGTTGGCACAGGATCATCAGGGTCAGATATTCCCGAATATCCCGGGTTATGAGGAAGTGCTGCCGGACAAACTCCCTGGCTTTCTGCCCCAGGCGCCGGGCTATTTCCGGCCGATGCAGCAGATACCGGAGGCGAAAGGCGCAACCCTCGGGGGAATGAACCAGAAACCCGGTGTTATAATCCTGGAGCTGCATGACGATGCCCCCCGCCGCCCCGCCGATCACCGGCTTACCCTTCCACATGGCCTCGGTAACCGTCAGGCCGAAGCCTTCCCGGACGGATTTCTGCACAATGATATCCGCAGCCCGTTGCAGGGCGTTGATCTCAAGGTGACTGTCCGGCGGCAGCAGCAATAATTGGATATCGGGCTCGCCCTGGGCCGCCTCCTGCACCTCGGCGAAAATCCGGGCGCCCTTCCGGGTCATCGGTGGCCTCGCCGCCGGCCAGCACCAGCTTACAAGGGGTACGGCGCCGCACCAGTCGAAAGGCCTGAATGACCCCCAAGGGGTCTTTGAAAGAATCGAACCTGGAGACTTGCAAAATAATCGGCCTGTCCCGCTCCACTCCCAAGCGCTCCAACGCCGCGCTGATCTCCTCCTCGCTGAGGTCCCGGTTCTTCTCACTCAAAGGGTCGATGGAAGGATAGATAAGATATTGCGGATGCGGCAGAATCTGAGAGAAATTGGGCATCGAGAAGATGGAGGCGTCATATTGCCGCACCGCATCCCGCAAAAATCGCCAGACCTGGCGGTCCGGCCGGGAGGCGTCGATGTGGCAGCGCCAGATCCAATATCTGGCCTGGGGCCGCATATCCTCGATCAGGAAGGCCGGCTGCGGGTCATTGACCACGACGAAATCGGCCTGCCAATGAAACCGCCGGGCATTCTCCCGGTTGACCTCCCGGTAGTGCTGCAGCATGCTCTGAGAGAGGCGCACCTTCTGACCTTGCAGGGCATTGTGCATGGCCTTGGTGACCTCAAAGAAGGCCTCGTCCCCCTGGATGACCTCCCAGCGGGTCTCAAGGCCTAATTGGTTAAAGAGGGGCACGCTGCGCTCCAGCATCTCGGCCACCCCACCGCCTACGCGGGTGGAATTGATGTGCATCAGAGTCCTGGGGGCCAACCGTTCCGCCAGCCGGCTGAGCTGGCCGACCACTTCCTCGCCCGCAATGGGCCCGTAATCACTCAACCGGGTCACAGGCGCCTCCCGCATGGTCCTTGACCAGGGACAATAGGGTGTCCCGGACTTCAGGCAAGGTATAAAAATAGACGTCGATCTCCCGGATGGCTGCGACCAAGTCCGGCAGCTTAAAATTGCTTTCGATCCAGTGGGAGAAGTCGTCTTTCACGCCCTTAAGGTTTCCCAGCCGCCGGCGAGCCTCGACGAAATGGTAATAGATCGAGTCTAGCCCTACGGTCTGCAAGCCCGCACAGAATTCCCGCAGGGTCTGGGCGGCGATGTCCGAACTTGCTACTATTACGGAGGCCTCGCAGAAATACAACTCATAGCCGGGCCGGACCTGGGGATTATAGGGAAAATCCCAGAGATATTCCTCCAGCAGCTCCACCAAGGCTTCTCTGATCTGGGTCAGGTCTTCATAATCCAACGGGTCCACGGAACTGAGCCTTTCCGCCAAGTTGGGATCGTTCAGGGCCTTGGCGGCCCACAGGGCAAAGTCATTGGGATATTCCACCGCGGTTTGGGTGATGCTCAAGCGTGATTGCCAGAAATGGTATTCCAGCACCGGCTCACTCATCTCCTGCAGATGCTGCAACAGTTCCCTGAGGTTGGTGGCCTTCTTGCCGGTGGGCTTGGGCATCAGGAAATATTCTGAAAACCAAAAGACATTTTGAGCCGGCTGGTCAGCCAGGGTAACCATGAGTTACCACCCTCCTTACATGCGCCGCAAAGTAATTAGCGCTCCCAATAATCTGGCCCCAGGCCAGGATAGACGCCGGGTCCAAACCTGACTACCTGGTTCGACAGCCTTAAAATAAGAGGGAAAATCGGAGAAACAAGCCGATGCCTAAAATTATTTGGGATTCGTGCACGGGGTAACGCCACGAAGGACTTAGAAAAATGGCTTCAGCGCACTCAATTCGGGGAAGAGATCACCAAGGGAGAATTGGTTAGAGCAGAAGATTGTTGCGATCAAAAATCTAACCTTGCTCAAGAAGCGGAATTTTGCTCATTAACTGTTTCGGCTTTTTTAGTTGATTCCTTTTCAGCCTTTTTCGGTGATCCACTGGTCAACTCCCGCACCGCCACCGCCACCGATGGATGGATGACGAAGCCCACCCGGCCGGGCAGATGGGTGGCCATCAACACCCTCCGGAAATGCCCTTTGACTTCGCAGACCCCCAACATAATGCCTTGGTTTTTCAGGCTGACTTGCAGATTTTCCAAGGCCTCGGCGGCGTTCTCATCCATATCCACGATGGCCTCGGCATTGATCAAGAAAACCTTCACCCGCTCTGGAGAAGAATCGATCACCTCCTGCACCCGGTTGGCGAAATAGGCGGCATTAAAAAAGTAGAGTGGCCCGGCAAACCGGTAGACGAGCAAGCCCGGCGCCTTCGGCGTCCGGATAATGGTTTCGTGGGGCCGGGCCAGGCGGTGCAGGACCAGGATGATGGCCAGGCCCACCGACACCAGGATGCCGGTCATCAGACCGGCGATCAGCACTGCGGCGGTGGTGACCAGGCTGATATAGGCCGAAGCCGGCCGGGTGCGAAAGATGCTGAGGAGTTCCAGCGGGCGCAACAGCCTGATGCCGGCCACGATGATGATGGCCGACAGCGCTACCACCGGCACATATTTGAGCATACCGGTGAAGTAGAATAAGAACACCGCCAGAAAAATGGCGGCCAGGAGTCCGGCGAACTGGCTGCGGCCGCCGTACATATCATTAATAGCGGTGCGCGAGTGGCTGGACCCGACGGCGAAACCCTGGAAGAAGCCGGTGCCCAGGTTGGCCAGACCCAGGGCGATCAATTCTTGATTGGGCTCCAGGCGGTATCCGCTTCGTACGGCAAAGGCCCGTCCCGTAATGGTGGTATCCACATAAGACACCAGGGCCACCCCCGCGGCCACGGGCAGCATGGTAAGAATATCGCCAAACCCTACATGTGGAATCACCGGATGCGGCAAACCCGCTGGAATCAACCCGATCAGATGGACTCCTTGGGCCCCCAGGTCCCACCGCAGCACGGCACGCGTGGCCAAAACCACCACGACCACGGCCTCCGGGAGCCAGCGCAGCATGGGGCGCATGATGAGCATTCCCAGAAGGCAGGCTACCCCCACATATAAAGTAAGATGATGGGCTTCGTGGGCCCTGGCGACCAGTTCCCAGATGCGAGGGAAAAAGGCCTCGTTTTTTAGCTCAATCCCGGAAAACCTGCTGGCCTGGGCCAGGATGATGATCAGCGCAATGCCGTTAATAAAGCCATTGACCACAGATTTGGGGATGAAATCGGAAACGAATCCGAGCCGGCCCACCCCGGCACAAACCTGCATGACTCCAATCATGATGGCTTGCAACGCGGCCAGGGTGGCAAAGCGGACCGGGTCTCCGCCCGAATAGACCGAGGCCACCGAGGTGGCCACCAGAATCGCCACCGCGGCCTCAGGGTTGATGATGAGCTGGCGCGAGGTGCCGAAAAAGGCGTAGACCGCTAAGGCCAGCAGCGAGGCATAAAGGCCGTTAACGGGATGCAGGCCGGCCAGTTGGCCGTACGCCAGCGCCGCCGGAATGGTGGTGGCAAAAATGACCAGGCCGGCGGTAAAGTCGCCCAGGAACCACTCCCATTTGTAAGCTCGCAGCAAATCGAGCCTCAGCATCGCGGTGGCGCCCTCCCTTGGGTTGGAGGGCCTCCCGGGCTTCGCTTTTACCGGCATCCCATCACCTATGAGCCTTCGCGGTCAGCAAGTGCAGCAGCATTATGCCATGGAAATCTCAAAAAAACTTGTCCTCAGTGGAATTTATTTAAGCAATTCCGGGCGGGCACCCTCAAGCCTGGCCCGGAACCGCGCCCATGAGGATAAGCCAATAAAACTATTGGATAATATTCTTCACAGGTTTGCATAACAAATTCTAATGATTAGTTTTTGGATTGCAAGGGGATTATTTGGGGCTCGGGAGTATTTTCGACTTCGGCCCGGAGGCAAGGATATGGAAACAGGTTTGAGCCTGGAAAAGGCCCTCACTCAACTCATTAATAAGCTCCAAGGCTGGTTGACCCTGACCATCAAGATGCTGCCCAATCTGGTGGTGGCTATCATTGTTCTGGTCATCATTATTAAATTGAGCCGGCCGATTGCCAAATTGGTGGCCCGGGCCGTCATGCGAGTCTCCGGATATAGACACATAGCCAGGCTCACGGCCACCATGACCCGTCTGACGGTCATCACTGCCGGGGTCATCCTGGCCCTCGATGTCCTCAACCTGGACCGGGCGGTGGCCTCCCTGCTGGCCGGGGTCGGCATCCTGGGCATCGCCTTCGGCTTTGCTTCCCAAGACATCGCCGCCAATTTCATGTCCGGCATCCTCCTGCACTTCATCCACCCCTTCCGCCTCGATGATCTCATCAAGAGCGGCGACTTTTTCGGCCATGTCGAAGCGATAGATATGCGTTCCACCCAGATTCGCAACCAGCAAGGTCAGAGAGTCACGATTCCGAATAAAAACATCTTGGGAAACCCGCTGATCAATTTCACCATTAGCGGCGAACGACGGGTGGATTTACCCTGGAGCCTCACCCAGGTGGAGGATTTGGCGAAGGCGGAAGAATTGGCGATTCAGGCCGTGGAAGCCCTGGAATGGCGCATCCCCGACCATCCGGTGGAATTGTTCTACGAGAAGGTGGGCGATTATACCATCGACTTTGAGATTCGTTTCTGGACCGATCCGGAGCAAAAAGTCTGGCTCAAGGCCAGAAGCGAGGCTATCAAGGCTATCAAGCGCAGCTTTGAGGAGCATGGCATTCCGATGCCCTCGCCGGTGCGCGTCCTGGATTTCGGGATAGTGGGAGGCACGAGTCTGAGAGAGCAACTGACGGGCGTGGCCCTAGCGCTCGCAGGGCCGGAGGAGCAGCCGGCCGGGAAGGAAAAAGACCGCGGGGAAATTTGAGTGCAAGCCCTCGCCCGGTTAGCGAAGCCGGTTCTTAGCTGATTCCCTTAGACCTCGACGTAAGCTCCCAGTTCGATGACCCGCTCAGGGGGAATCCGGATAAATTCAGAGATTCCCAAGGCGTTACGTTCCATAAAGCCAAAAATTTTAGACGACACTATATTCATTCGGAAACCATCGGGGATAATATTCGCCCGACCAATAAAGAAAGAGGTCTCGTCCATCTTGAGCTTCATGAGGCCTTCAGAGTCGAGCAGCTCAAAAACCTCGGACATATCCCATTTTTCCATAAAGCCTTGTCGGGCTATGACCCGGAAGAAATTCTGACCCAGGTCCTCCACCATTAAGCGTTCTTCTTTTTGCCACACCCGGGGAATCGGTTCGGTGATAAGGGTCAGAAATGCGACCCGTTCGTGCATCACATGATAGTGGTCAAGCTGCACTAACAGGGCTCCGGGCACTCCTTCGGTGCTGCTGGTTAGATACACGGCCGTGCCGGGAATGCGCGGCGGCGGATCTTTGGCGAAATCTTCCAGGTATTTCTCCACCGGGAGGTGTTGTTGTTTATATAATTTTCTCAACAGGTCCCGGCCCCGCCGCCAGGTCAATGCCAGGGTAAAAACAATAACGCCCACCAGGAGTGGAAACCAGCCGCCTTCAGGCACCTTCGCCAGGTTGGAGAGGAAGAAGGCGCTATCAGGAATCAAGAACAGCGCCGTAATGGCTACCGCCAAAAATTTCGGCCATCTCCAACGTTCGTACACCACCACCGATGCCAGGATCGTAGTAACAATCATGGCGGTGGACACCGCCACGCCGTAGGCATTCGCCAGGTGAATAGACTTCTGAAACCCGACCACCAGGCCGAGAGTAGCAATCATCAGCAGCCAGTTAACCGTGCCCACGTAGACCTGCCCGATTTCCTGCCTCGAAGTATGCTCAATTTTCATACGGGGAAGGTAACCCAGTTGCACGGCCTGGCGGGTGATGGAAAAAGACCCGGTGATCACCGCCTGGGAGGCGATGGCGGTGGCCAGGGTGGCGAGGACCACCAGAGGATAGAGAGCCCAAGAGGGAGCCATCATGTAGAAGGGGTTCTGGGCGGCCTGGGGGTTTTCCAGGAGGTAAGCCCCCTGGCCGAAATAATTACAGCAAAGCGCCGGCAACACCAAGGCAAACCAGCCCAGGCGGATCGGTCTCTTGCCAAAGTGGCCTTTGTCGGCGAATAACGCCTCAGCGCCGCAGACTGAGAGAAAAACGATGCCCAGGAGCACAAAGCCATGCCAGCCGTTAGCCGCAAAGAAGGCCAAGGCGTGGGCGGGATTTATCGCCGCCAGCACTTCCGGCCGGCGCATTATTCCTGAGACTCCCAGAACTGCGATAGTGAGAAACCAGGCTATCATGATGGGCCCGAAGGCGGAACCGACAACCTTGGTCCCCTGGTGCTGAAAGGAGTATAGCAGGACCAGAATCACTAAGGTTATGGGCACAATATAAGGGCTGAAAAATTTGGTCGCCACATCCAGACCTTCCACCGCGCTCAAAACCGAGATCGCCCCGGTGACCGTGCAGTCGCCATAAAGGATAGTGGCCCCGAACAGGCCGATAGTGACCAGGAGCCATCGACTTTTGGTCATGGCTCGGTTGCCGGGATGGATGAGGGACATCAGCGCCATCACCCCTCCTTCCCCGCGGTTATCGGCATTCATAATATAGAGGGCATATTTGATGGAGACGACTATGATGAGGGACCAGAAGATAAGCGATACTACCCCTAAAACGTTGGCGGACTGGGGCTCAACGGCATATTTCCCGGACAAAATTGTCTTAAAAACGAAAAGACCGTTGGTGCCGAGGTCGCCGTAGACCACCCCGATGGCGAGCAGGGTGAGCTTTAATAACCTTCGGAAACTGGGGGTTTCCCTCTCTTCAGGAGCGCCTGGTTCTAGTTTGGCGGCAAGAGGCTTTACCATGCTCTCCGAACCTTTCCGAGAAGATCACTTGACCGGGTGCCGATAATATAATTCCTATCCTGAGCGAAAGCCATTGACTCTAAGATATTTCGTCCATCAGGCTGGACTTGCTTGCCAGGACCGGCTCCAGGGCCAGTTTTTATTTGAAACAACTCTTCGGCAACGGGACTCCGGGCCTGCCGCGTTCATACCTGAGTTAAATTTCAGACCTTATCTAAATCTTGCATAAATTCTCCTTGCAAACCCCCGCCTCTTGTGCAAATTTTGTTTAGCAATTATATTTTTATGGAGGGCGTCGTCAGAGAGATTAAGCAACGCAAATCATGTCCTACCTTATTCTAACCCTGTCGATTCTGCTGCAATTCCTCGCTGCCGGCCTGGCCCTGAGGCTGACCGCCGTCACCAATCGCTTCAGAATTTGGGCTCCCATAGCCGGAGCTATCTGTTTCATGGCCCTGAGACGCTGCCTGGTGTTATATGACTGGATAGCCTATGGCCCTGCCAAGCCTTGGGATGTAACTGCCGAGTTGACGGCCCTGACTTCATCCGCCCTGATGGTCATGGGAGTGTACCTGATCACTCCCATACTCCGCAGCACCCAGCGCTCTCTGGAACGCCTCAAAATCCAACATGAATCGATTTTAAACTCGGCCGGCGAAGGGATCTTGGGGTTGGACCGGGAGGGCAAGACCATCTTTGCCAATCCGGCGGCCCTGGAGTTAACCGGGTACCGCGAGGACGACCTGATCGGCCACAGCCTGCATGAGCTCATCCATCACAGCAAGGCGGACGGGACTACCTGTCCCTCTGAGGAATGCCCGACTTACCTGGCCCTGAACGATGGTCAGATCCATCGGACCACAGAAACGGTGTTCTGGACCAAGGAGGGCAAAAGCTTCCCGGTCCGTTATATCACCTCTCCCATTAAAGAAAATAACCGGATAAGCGGCTGTGTCGTCTTATTCCGGGATATCAGCGAGCGCCAGCAGGCAGAGGCAAGTCTGCGGGAATCCGAACATAACCTACGTTATCTGGCCACCCAACTCATCACGGCCCAGGAGCGGGAGCGGGAGCGCATTTCCCGGGAATTACACGACGAACTTGGGCAGACGTTGCTGGTCTTGAAACTGCAGGCCGGTGATATCGAGGAACAGGTTCACCGGAATCCGACGGTTGCCGGGGCGGAATGTCGGGAAATGTCGGCCAATCTCGACCAATTGGTGGAAAATGTCCGACGCCTGTCCCGGGATTTGAGCCCCGCCATCCTGCAAGACTTGGGGCTGACCGCGGCCTTGAGACACCTGGTCAATGAATTAGCCAAACGTCACAACCTGCAGCCAGACCTCGATTTGCCTCCGGACCTGGATGGACTTTTCCCACCAGAGGCGCAAATCAATATCTATCGGATATTTCAGGAGTCTTTGACCAATATCGGCAAATACGCCCAGGCCTCCAGCCTGAGCCTGGCCGTAACCCAAAAAAACGGCCGGATTATCTTCCGGTTGGCGGATGACGGCCAGGGTTTTGACGTGGAAAAGGCCATGGCCCGGGAGTCGAGCCGCCGCGGTCTGGGACTGGCGGCCATGCAAGAGCGGGGTCGGATGCTGGGCGGGCAGGTGGACATCAAAAGCCGGCCGGGCGAGGGGACTGAGATAATCTTGTCCGTGCCGATGCGGAATGGTGAGGAGGAGGCGTCTTAGCCGGCGATCAACGATCGTGGGTAAAATTTCCCCCAGTTAAATTCCTCCCAAGTAACCAGGCGTGCCAGGCGCAGTGAATTACGGCAGCCGGGCCGCCTCGTCTAAAAGACTGCTTTAAGGCGATCCGCTTCGCAGGGCTGCGGCCTTCTGGACAGGAGGTCCGGCAATGCCTAGAAAAAAGTGGATGCCGTTTCACCGGCAGACCGTAGCCGGCAGACCCGGTTGCGGCCCGGCCAGCCGAGGTGTTCTGGAAACCGGAGGTCCAAGGGTGGAATCCCCGCCCTGAAGGGAGAATGTTATGGGAGAACTGCTGAACCTCTTCATCGGGACCTTCACGACGCTCTTGGCAGTCATTAATCCACTGGAGGCCATGCCGGTCTTTTTGGAGCTTCTGGAGGAGAAGGACGAACCGGCTCACCGCCTGGTTGCTTTGCAGTCCTGCCTCTATGCCACCCTCCTGATGTTTTTCTTCCTGGTTTTCGGCACCCTGATCATGCGTATCTTTGGAGTGCCGCTCAGCATGGTGCGGATTGTCGGGGGCATTATCCTCATGCGTTTAGGTTTCGAACTTTTTTCACCCTCCACGTCGAGCCTGATTATCCCCGGCAAGGGCGAAGCAGACCAGAGAGGGGTCGCCTTCATTCCCCTGGCCATGCCCCTCATGGTCGGTCCGGGAGTCATTGCCACCGTTCTGGGCATGGCTTCGTTAGGCAAACCTACCAACCTTTTCCCTCTGGTAGTTATCTCTATGGCTATTGTGGCAGCCATGCTCGTAACTTACCTGTCGCTGGTCTATGCCGGGAAAGTTACGCGCTGGTTTGGGCCGAAAGGGATCGACGCGGCCAGCCGCATTGTCGGTTTTTTCGTGGCCGCCATGGGCATGGGTCTGATCTTTCATGGGGTGGTAGATGCCTTGCATTCCTATGGCATCATAGCCGCGAGATAAGCGGCCGAGGCAGTTTACCCGCTAACTGCGCCGAAGCCCTGGGGAAATCCAACCCAATGGAAACAGCTTCACCAGAAGACCAGGTATGAGGAAGGCCCCGGGCTATTCTTTAGGGTGCTTTGAACTATAACGGAGTTTGGGTCAATCTCCCGGCTCTCTCCGGCCCCCGGCTGAGATGGCCCAGGGGAATGATCAGGAGAAAATAGGGAACCAGGTAAAGGGCAGCCAAGACCGAAATCAAGGGGTCATTGAAATAATTGCCTAAAACGATGACCAGGACGTTATTAATCCAGCCCAAAGCCCCGCCAGCCGCAACCCTTTCCAGGGGCGCAGCCGACCAGAATAAAACCACCCCTGCCGCGGCCAGAACCGCCGCTAAGCCAGAGCCGACCAGCACCGAGATCACTGCATCGGCATGATGAGCTCTTAAGAAAGGAGTGTAAAGACCAAAGGCGCCCAGGTTCATGCCGGCAAGCAGGGCCAGAGAAATGGGGTAAGAGTGCTCGTCCAGCCAACCGGAAATTTTCGGCAGCAGTCGCCGGGAAAAAACCGAGACCAGGAGAGGCAGAAAAATCAAGACCGCCATGAAGCCGGCGAGGCCTATCAGGTCGAAACTGCAGTTCTCTGCCGATCAAGATTTTTACCAGAAGCGGCAGGGTCAAGGGCAACAATAGAGTGGTAACCACGGTCATGGCCAGCACCAAAGGAATGTTGGCCCCCACATAACCGGAAAAAAAGGGAGCTGACAAACCGGTCGAGACCCCGGCCAACAAGATTAGACCTAGAGCATAGGCCGGCAGAAATTTGCTGGCCAGGGAATAGATGATCAGGGGCAGCACCAGCAGTTTGGCCAGAATTAACAGGGGCAGCTTGACGGCATGGCGCTGCAGCGTCTCCCAAATTTCCGACGGCCAAACCTTCAGGAAGGCCAGGAATAACATCCCCATCAGGAACCAGGATAGGAAGGGGCCCAACTTGCGGGTCTCATTCGGACAAAGCACACCTGCCGCCATGCTGCCGAAGACCACGATTAAAAGCCCTATATCCTTAATTCTGAGCATCACGTTAGTTAGCAGTTAAGGGCAATTTTTGTCTCAGTTCCCTGGCGCTTTTAGATTCCCGGGCTTGAGCACCGCATAAGCCAGCCTCATCACCGGGGTGGATACACCGGCTTGCCTGCCCAGCCGAGGCACCACCCCGATCATGGATTCAAGTTCACTTGGCCGGCCGGTTTCCACGTCACGCTGCATGGAGGTTTTCATGTCGGGTGCGGCGTTATCGATGAACTCGAGCGTTTTAGCCACCAAGTCTCCTGCCAGCGTCACGCCCCTCGCCTGCGCCACGGCGGCTACTTCTTTTAAAGCCTCGGTCAGGACTTCCCTGGTTTCCGGAACCTGCCGGTATTCTCCCAGGGTGGCCCGGGTGAGACTGCCTAAGGCACTGGCTGACGAGATGAACACAAATTTAGTCCACAGGACCTGTAAGATGTCAGCACTCAGTTCCACGGCTATACCGGTGGCCTGCAGAGTCTCAGCAATCGTCTGGAGGCGCGCCGTCATCTTGCCATCGAACTCTCCGAGCACTACCCGGCGGAATTGGCTGTACTGCCCAATAACCCCCGGGGCTTCAATTGCGGCTGAAAGCCAGGTTACCCCACCTACGAGGTGTTCCCTTCCCACATAAGCCCCAAGGCGCTCGGCTGCGTCGATGCCGTTTTGCAGCGGCACCACTACCGTCTTTTGGCCGACCAGCGGCTGCATGGCTTGCGCGGCGACGTCCGTATGATAGGTCTTGGTGGTAAAGAGGACTAAGTCTACCGGTCCGACCTCGGCGGGGTCATCAGTTGCCCTGGCGGGTGAGACCAGGAAATCGCCATGGACACTCTTCACGTAGAGACCCTTGGCCCGCAGGGCCTGAAGATGGGCCCCGCGGGCGATAAAAATCACCTCCTGGCCCTGCTGACTCAGGAGCCCGCCATAATATCCCCCCACTCCACCTGTACCCATGATGGCTATTCTCATACCCTCTCCTCCAAGCAGTTTTGAGCCGGGATCATTAAGCAGGTTATCACCTCTCCAGGGTTTCTCACAGGCTTAACGGTGATTTTGCCTTTGCTGGGCGGTATCTTGGTGCGGCGACAAAATCGCAGTAACCCCATTACCGGTGCTGCCTGGGGCCTGAAGCAGGCGCGGTGAGGTATCAGCGTCCTGATAGGCAGGCATGACAATATTTCTTAAATAACTAGGTCCGAGGGGTTGATTAACGCGGGCTATTCACGCGAAGGCCCCCGAAATTAGAAGCGGGCCACATCTTTTTTCCAGGACTCAATCGTCTCGGTTATGTGGTTCCACATACGGGAGCGCGCCGTTTCGGGGTCCCGTTGGCGGATGGCCTGGAAAATCTCCCAGTGACACTGACTTGATCTGTCGATGATGTTAGGGAGTCGGTTGATGGTAAAAAGCTGGAAATACAGCAGGTTCCTGATATTATTCAGGGTCTTGAAGAGAATGCGATTTCCGGCGGCCTTGCCGATGCTGTAATGAAACTCAATATCCTTCTCACTAAAGGATTCGGTATCGCCGGCTTTCAGGTCCTCATCCATCCCCTGTAAGAGAGTTTCGAGGGCTTGCAGCTCCGGCGCGCTGATATTCTGCGCCGCCATCATGGCGTTATGGGATTCGAGCACCCGCCGAGCTTCCAGGAGTTCCTCAATGACGGGGGCGCCGTTGGTGAGGAACACGCCCCGGCCGTGGATGATTTCGATGATGCCGATGTTGGCCAGGCTCTGCATCGCCTCTCGCGCCGAGAGCACACTGGTGCCGCAGAGCTTGGCCATAGAATCGGCCGAATGCAGTTTGTCGCCAGGTGCGATCTTCCCCCGGACAATTTCCTCCAGCAGGTGTTTGATAACAATGTCGCAGGCTTTCATCATCATATCATCATAACATTAGCAAATCCCCAGACCCTCGTCAACTGCATTTAATTCTATGAAGAGGCCTGCTTAAGCGGCTAATTCCGGGCCTAAAAAAATTCTTGACACCGCCAAATATAGTTCATATGATCCGATCAATAAATGATTATATCCATAATAGATCGGTCGAAAAGCGGAGCAGGGAAGGCAAGAAACCCTGCGGTCCATCAGCACTTAGATCTCCTTTGAGGGCCAAGCGGATTTGAGGCTTTCGATCGCCCCTGAAGCCATAAATTGCCCCAGCCGTGGTGTAATTTATAACGCGAAGGAAGTCGCCTGACGCCAACTTAAAAAACCTCTCAAATTGCCAACCAAAAGGCATAATGGCAGACCGGTTCGTGGGGTCAAACCCAAGCGTTTGACTTGGAGTCCCACAGGTGAGGCGAACTCCAAGGACCTGCGGCATGCTTTCTTCTGCGGCGATCCGAATAACCTCAAATGAAGGGCTCAACCTCGGAGGGAGGCCTGCATGCCCCAATTTGCCGCAAATCTGACGATGCTGTTTAGCGATAGGCCATTTCTGGAGCGCTTTGCAGCAGCCCGCCTGGCCGGGTTCTCGGCAGTAGAGTATCTGTTTCCGTATGCTGAGCCGGCGGAACAAATAAAAGAGCAGCTTTCGACCAACGGCCTCAAGCAGGTGCTGTTCAATCTTCCTTGCGGTGACTGGGGGGCGGGAGAGCGAGGCCTGGCCGCATCTCCCGATAGGGTAGAGGAATTTCGGGCGGGGGTGGGCCAGGCAATGGCCTATGCCCAGGTGCTGGGCGCGCCGCGACTAAACTGTCTTGCGGGCAAAAGAGTTCCCGGCTATAGCGCTGAGGAACACTGGAATACACTCGTCGCCAACGTTCGATTTGCTGCGGCAGCACTGCAGGATGCGAAGCTGATGCTGACGGTAGAAGCCGTCAATCACTTTGACATCCCCGGATTCTTCCTGAACCGGACGGAGCAGGTGGCGCAATTAATCGAAGCAGTAAAGATGCCTAATGTTTTTATCCAGTACGACGTGTATCACGCCCAACGAGAGGAAGGCGAACTCACTGCCACACTCCGTAAATACCACCGGATTATCGGGCATATCCAGATAGCCGATAATCCCGGTCGGCATCAGCCGGGAACCGGCGAAATTAATTACCCCTTCCTGTTTAAAGAAATCGACCGGCTGGGCTACGGGGGGGTAATTGGACTGGAATATGTGCCCGAGCCAGACACCCTGACCTCGCTGGCCTGGCTCAAGAGTTACGGTTATCAGCTTTAGCTTTCCAGCGAGCGAAGGAGGAATCATGACGGCAAAAATCGGCTTCATCGGGCTGGGCATCATGGGCAAGCCCATGAGCAAAAACCTTCTGAAGGCAGGCTATCAGCTGGTCGTGTATACCAGGAGTAAAGAAAAAGTCGATGAGCTGGTGGCCGCAGGAGCGCAGGCGGCGGCAACCCCCAAAGAGGTTGCAGCCCGGACGGAAATTATTATCACCATGCTCCCCAACTCTCCTGAGGTGAAGCAGGTGGTCTTGGGAGCCAACGGCATTATTGAGGGGGCAAAAGCCGGGGCAGTGGTGATTGACATGTCTTCCATTGCGCCCCTGGTCAGCCGCGAGGTGGCCGGCAAACTCGCCGAAAAAGGCATAGAGATGCTGGATGCGCCGGTCAGCGGTGGAGAGCCCAAGGCCGTTGACGGCACCCTTTCCGTCATGGTCGGCGGGAAGCAAGCAGTCTTTGAGAAATGCTTCCCGGTCCTGAAAGCGATGGCCAGCTCAGTGGTGTTGACCGGTGAAATTGGGGCCGGGAACGTAACCAAGCTGGCCAATCAGGTAATCGTCGCCTTAAACCTGGCCGCGATGTCCGAAGCGCTGGTCCTGGCAACCAAGGCCGGCGTCAGTCCGGAGCTCGTCTATCAGGCAATTCGTGGCGGTCTGGCGGGAAGCGCCGTCCTCGATGCCAAGGCCCCGTTGGTGATGGACAGAAAATTCAATCCCGGATTCAGAATCAATCTGCACATCAAGGATCTGCAAAACGTGCTGGACACCTCGCATGAACTAGGGGTCCCTTTGCCGCTCACGGCTGCGGTGATGGAAATCATGCAGGCGCTGAAGGTCGATGGCAAAGGAGATAATGATCATGGAGGGGTAATCCAATATTATGAAAAGGGAGCAAACATCGAAGTGAAAAGGTAAGAAGCCGGGCCAGGCTGGCCATCGGCCGGCGGCCAGACAACCTCAGGAGCAACTGCTGGGGAAACGGCGCCTGATTTAGTAGGTTGGTTGAGCCGGCTCACCCAAAATTCCAGATTGCGTGAGAATAGAGCCTTGTTTTCATTGGCACCTCAAAGTGTGTGATCAGCGCCCGGGAGGGTTTCCGGGCCCGAGGGGTGTCAAACTCTCAATCCAATGGAGGCCGCGCTGAAGAGCCGTGGTCCTGTGAGGAGGAAAGAAAATGGCAATGCGACGGGTTTTAGTGGCAGCAGTAGTTTTGGCCATGGCCCTGGCGCTGTGCGCCGGACCGGGCCTGGCCCAGGAGAAGGTGATCAAGATCGGGGCGCTTTACCCCCTGACCGGAAACCTGGCCGCTACGGGAGCGGAGTGCAAACGGGGCATCGACCTGGCGGTGCAGATCATCAACGGCAAGTACGACCTGAACATGCCATACGCTAAAACAGCGGGGATCCCCAACCTGGGAGGCGCCAAGCTCCAAATCATTTACGCCGACACCCAGGGCGACCCCAAGAACGGCCTGGCGGAGGCGGAACGTCTGATCACCCAGGAGAAGTGTGTGGCGTTGATCGGCACCTACGCGAGCGCAGTGACCAAAACCGCCAGTCAGGCCGCTGAACGGTTGAAAATCCCCTTCGTATGTTCGGACTCCTCCGCGCCCACTTTGACCGAGCGCGGCTTCAAATACTTTTTCCGCGTGTCGCCCCATGACGGGACCATGGCCAAAAACCAGTTCGAGTTCCTCAAAGACCTGGAGAAAAAGACCGGCCAGAAGGTCCAGACCATCGGCCTGCTTTACGAAAACACCGAGTTCGGGGCCAATGTGGGCAAGCAGGAAAAACAGTATGCCAAGGAATTCGGCTACAAGGTCGTGGCCGATATTGCTTACCCGGCGAACTCGAGCGACGTGACCAGCGAGGTGGGCAAGCTCATGGCGGCCAAGCCGGACGTGATTATGCACGCCGCCTACATCACCGATGCCATCCTCTTTACCAAGACCTTCAAGGAAATGAACGTGGTGCCCAAAGGCTTTCTCAACATGGCCGGTTACATCGAGTCCGGCTACCTGCCCGCGGTCAAGGCCGACGGCGACTTTATGCTCGTGCGCTCGACCTTCGCACTGGACCTGGCCAAGAAAAAACCGCTGGTCGGGCAAGTGGCCGAGCTCTATAAGAAGGACTACCAGATGGACATGGGTGAAAACGCCGCCCGCAGTTTCGGGGCGCCCTTCGTCCTGGCCGACGCCATAAACCGGGCCAAGTCCACAGATTCTGAAGCAATAGTGAAGGCCCTCGGGGAAACCGACATCCCGGGCGACCAGTTTATCTACCCGTGGAAGGGAATAAAGTTCGATCCCAAGACCCATCAGAACATCTACGCCAAGGCCATGCTGGTGCAGATCCTGGACCAGCACTATTATACGGTCTGGCCCTGGGACGCCGCCAGCAAAGAATTGGTCTGGCCTTTCCCGGCCTGGCAGGGCCGCAAGTAAAGCAAAACGGCGGAGGATGGGGGACGGAAGCAGGAAAATCCGTCCTTCATCTTCTCCAGTTGCGCCATGTCCTCGGTCATCCGTCCCGTGTGCTCTGTCCTCACCACAGCCCTCGGAGTTTGCTCATGCAAATATTAGTGCAACAAGTGGTCGACGGCGTACTCATCGGCTTGGTTTATTCGCTGCTGGCCATCGGTCTTACCCTGATTTGGGGTGTGATGAACGTGCTCAACTTCGCACACGGCGAGTTCCTCATGATCGGCATGTTCCTCTCCTACTGGCTCTATACCCTGGCGGGCGTCGATCCACTGTTCTCGATCCCGCTCAACGCGGTGGCCCTGTTCTTGCTGGGGATGTTCATTTATCGTTACATCATCAGCAAGGTGATGACCGGGCCTCCTCTGGCGCAACTGGTGGTGACCTTCGGCGTCAGCATCTTTCTGGCCAACTTCGCCGCCTTTATCTGGACCCCGAATTACCGCTCCATCGGGCATACGATATTTTCCGGCACCTGGCACCTCTCCGGCATCGTTCTCAGCGCCCCCAAGGTGGTCAGCTCGATCGGCAGCATCCTGGCCTCCGTCGCGGTCTTCTGGTTTCTGCGCCATACCCGCACCGGCAAGGCCATCCTGGCCGTGGAAATGGACCGTGAAGCCGCCTTGATCATGGGCATCAACACCGAGCGCATCAATTCGCTGTCTTTCGGCATCGGCTCTGCCTTGGTGGGGGTGGCCGGGGCGCTGCTCGCCACCCATTACTACATTTATCCTTTCGTAGGCGGGACCTTCGGTCTGATTTGCTTTTGCATCGTGGCCCTGGGCGGGTTCGGCAGCATCGAAGGGGCCTTCATAGCCGGTATCGTGGTGGGGGTCGTCCAGACGGTGGGCGGCTATATTTTTGACCCGGCCTACAAACTGGCCATCGTCTTTCTCATGTACCTGATTACGGTCTGGATCAGGCCGCAAGGATTCAGGGGGTATTAGGGGTGGCAGGGATGCGCGAGATAACCGGCAAACAATTGATCTTGGGCGGCGCAGTGCTGGCGCTGCTTATCCTCCTGCCGCTGTTGATTCCACCGTTTGGCCAACATGTCATGATCCTCACCCTGATCTTCGCCATGTGCGGCGTGGCGTGGAACATCATGGGCGGCTATGCGGGCATGTTCTCGTTCGGACAGGCGGCCTTTTTCGGGATCGGGGCCTACACCTCCTCCTTCCTGCTCTTGACCTTTCATGTCAGCCCGTGGATCGGTCTGGTGGCCGGCGGGATGATCTCCGCCCTCGTGGCCGCGGCCATCGGTTACCCGTGCTCCAATCTGCGCGGCCATTACTTCGCCATTGCCAGCATCGCCTTCGCAGAGATCGTGCGAATTTTTTTCAACAACTGGGAACAGGTGGGAGCAGCGGAGGGGCTGACCATTCCCATGGGGAAAGGGTCCCTGGCCAACTTCATATTCAATTCCTCCAAGCTGCCTTACTGCTACATCATCCTGCTCTTCCTGCTGCTCGCCCTGGCGGTTGGCCGCCTGGTGTCCGCTTCCAAGATGGGTTACTACCTCCGGGCGATCAAAGAGAGTCATGAAGTCGCCCAGGTGCTGGGGGTAAACGTAGTGCGCTACCGTCTATACGCCATTATGATCAGCGCCTTCCTCACCTCGATGGCCGGGACTTTCTATGCCCAGTATATTCTCTACATTGACCCGGCGAGCGTGATGGTCCTGGCGATTTCAGTGCAAATCGTGCTGGTGGCTATGCTGGGCGGGGCGAACACGGTGCTGGGGCCGATGGTCGGGGCGGCCATCCTGATCCCGTTCTCCGAGTATTCCCGGGCCTGGCTGGGCTACAAAGGCACGGGGTTTGACATGATCATTTACGGCGTCCTGATCACCGTCATCTCGATGTATCGGCCCAACGGCGTGTGGGGGGCCATCGCCGGGGCGGTGCGGAGGGAGAAATGAACGCTTCGCTGTTGCTGGACGTGCAGGGCGCCAGCAAATATTTTGGCGGTCTGCAGGCCAATGAGGATATTTCTTTCCAGGTGAAGGGGGGACAGATCCTAAGCATCATCGGTCCCAACGGCGCCGGTAAGAGTACGCTGTTCAATTGCATCACGGGGTTCTACCGCCTGGACAGGGGCCGGGTGCTCTTCAAGGGCCTGGATATCACCAACCGGAAGCCGCACACGATCGGCAAGCTGGGGGTGGCGCGCACCTTCCAGATCGCGCAGGTGATCAGCGACATGACAGTGCTTGAAAACGTCATGACCGGTGGCTTCCTGCGACACGTCCGGGTAGGGGACGTGCGCCTGAATGCCGAGGAGGTGCTGGCCTTCACGGGCCTGCTGGCGAAGCGGAACTACAACGCCCAGGCGCTGAGCGTTTCCGACAAGAAACGGCTCGAAGTGTCCATGGCCCTGGCGATGGAGCCCGAGTTGCTGATGCTGGACGAGTCCATGGCGGGGCTCACGCCGGTGGAACTGCGGGGGATGATCGAGCTGATCCGCAAGGTGCGTGAACGGGGGATCACCATCATCGTGGTGGAGCATGTCATGGAGGCGGTAATGGAGCTTTCCGACTGGGTGATAGTGCTCAACTCCGGCCGCAAGATCGTCGAGGGTTCACCCAAAGAAGTGGTGGCAGACCGCGAGGTAATCCGAGCTTACCTGGGAGATCGATACAATGCTGTCTGTCCATAATTTGTCCGTGGGCTACAAGGGGCTTTTGGCCATTCAGGATGTCTCGTTCGAAGTTAAGCGCGGCGAGGTCGTGTCACTGATCGGCTCGAACGGGGCCGGCAAGACCACCCTGCTCAAGACGATCATGGGCCTGCTCAAGCCGATGCAGGGGGAGATTCGCCTGCACGACCAGGTAATCTCCGGTCAGCCAGCCTATGAGGTCGTCAGGAAGAAGATCTCCCTGGTGCCCGAGGGGCGGCGGCTTTTTCCGCGCCTGTCGGTGTGGGACAACCTGCTGCTCGGAGCCTACACCGTAAACTCCAAGGAACAGATAGCCGAAAGCCTCGAGACGGTCCTGCGGCTGTTCCCCTGGCTCGAAGAGCGCGCCGGCCAGCGGGCCGGAACGCTTTCGGGAGGCGAGCAGCAGCAGGTGGCGATTGCCCGGGGGCTCATGTCCCGGCCCGAGCTGCTCATGCTGGACGAGCCCTCCATGGGGGTCATGCCCAAACTGGTCACCGAGTATCTTCCGTACCGTGGAACATATCGCGGGCGAGGGCGTCACCGTGCTCCTGGTCGAACAGAATGTGTTCGAGGCCTTGCAGGTCTGCCACCGGGCTTACGTCTTGCAGACTGGCCGCATCGTCATGGAGGGCCTTGGCCGCGAGCTCTTGCAATGCGACCTGGTGCGCCAGGCCTACCTGGGGATGTAATCGGCGGAGAAGTTCCGCGGTTTTCGACCTGACGAATGCAGATTGCCAGCCGGTTTTTTTGCCAGGGCCGGCGCTCTCGTTTATGACGTTCTCAAGGGCTTGTCATGGATGACACCAAGAAAAGCAGACTCGAAGAGATTTATCTGGCCGGGCTGAAAGCCGTGGATCCGGAAGAGGCGATCAGGCGTCACGTTCAATTGACCCGAGATCATCTGAGGGTAGGCGGGCGCTCATACCCTCTCGCTTCCTTTCAGCGGATTATCGTCACCGGGTTTGGCAAAGGCACGGCGCCCATGGCCAAGGCCCTGGAGGAGATACTCGGAGACCGTCTCACGGAGGGCTGGATTACGGTCAAGTATGGTCATGGCCTGCCGTTGAAAAAAGTCCGCGTCATGGAAGCAGGACACCCCATACCTGATCAAGCGGGGTTGCAGGCGACCCGATTCCTGCTGGATCGCCTAAAGGGGTGCACGGCGGCAGACTTGATTCTGGGTGCGTTCTCGGGCGGGGGGAGCGCGCTTTCTCCTGCCCCCCGGCCTCCCCTCGAATTAAGTGAAAAGCAGGAAACGACCCGGCTTCTGCTCGATTGCGGGGCAACTATTTTCGAGCTCAATGCCATACGTAAGCACTTGTCGGTCTGCAAAGGTGGACAGTTGGCTAAAATAGCCTATCCGGCCACCCTCGTTTCGCTGATTCTTTCGGACGTGGTCGGCGATACCCTGGATGCGATCGCTTCCGGTCCCACAGTTCCCGATTCGAGTACTTTTGCCGATTGTCTCCGGATTGTGGAACGATATGCGCTGTCGGAAAAGTTGCCTCCCCGGGTGCTCAAGCTGCTGCGCGCTGGCGCGCAAGGATTGATCGAGGAGACTCCCAAGGTGGGAGATGCTGTTTTCCAGAGAGTGCAAAACCTGATAGTCGGCAGCAACCGCTCAGCCCTGCTGGCTGCGGCCCAGAAGGCGGAGCAACTCGGATACCACACCCTGATTCTCTCGTCCTTCATTCAGGGCGAGGCTCGGGAAATCGCCCACGCTTTTGCCGCCATCGGCAAAGAGATCGTGGTTTCGGGTCATCCGGTCTCCCCACCAGCCTGTATTCTGGCCGGAGGCGAGACCACGGTTACCATGTGCGGTGGCGGGAAGGGGGGGCGAAATCAGGAGTTGGCCCTCGCGGCCGCGCTCGCCTTCGAGGGCTGGCCTCAGATTGCCCTGCTCAGTGCGGGAACTGACGGATCAGACGGACCGACCGATGCAGCCGGGGCGTTTGCTGATGGCGGGACCTGCCAAAGGGCGTTGCAGCAGGGGATCAACCCCCGAGCGTATCTTATGAACAACGACTCATATAATTTTTTTAAAGAGTCGGACGATCTCCTGATAACCGGTCCGACCCGCACCAATGTCATGGATGTGATCTGTTTGCTGGTCAATGAGGGCTAGAGGGGAATTCCTTGGTTCCCAGGAATGAATAACAATGTGGAATAAGGGCAAGATTAGCCGCTGGTCTGGTTCCAAAGTCGCGGAGGTTGGTAAATGCGGATAAAAATGAATTACGGCAGAGGCGGATTGCTGCTTGATTTTCCTGACTCTTGGGACCTGGCGGTAATCGAAAAACCCACGATGCCCATCCTGGCTGATCCTGCCGGAGCCGTTCTCCAAGCTCTGGCCGATCCGGTCGCCTGCGGTCCGCTGGCCGAGGAGGCTGCAGGTCGCCGGACCGCGTGCATCCTCATTTGCGATATCACGCGGCCGGTGCCGAATGCCGTGATTCTGCCGCCGCTCATCAGGGAGCTTATCCAGGCGGGGATTGCACCCAAGGCGATCACCGTGCTCGTGGCCACCGGTTTACACCGGCCAAATGAGGGTGAAGAACTGCGCGAACTGGTCGGCAGCGATTGGGTGCTCGAAACGGTCAACGTAGTGAATCATTTCGCCCGAAATGACCAGGACCACGTTTCTCTTGGCAAGACGTCGAGGGGCACGCCTGTCAAGCTCGACCGTCGTTTCGTCGAAGCAGACGTAAAGATTGCCACCGGACTGGTTGAACCGCACTTCATGGCGGGCTACTCCGGCGGCAGGAAGGTGGTTGCTCCCGGGATCGCCCACCAGGACACCATTACCACCTTTCATAATGCCGCTTTTCTAGAACACCCCAGGTCAGACAACTGCATTCTTGAGGGCAACCCGCTCCACGAAGAGCTTACCGAAATTGTCCGCAGGCTTGGCCGGGTGCTGGCCGTGAATGCGGTCATAGATGACCAGCGGCATCTCTCACATGTCAACTTCGGAGAAGTCGAGGCCAGCCATCTGGAGGCGGTGGCTTACATGCGCCGCTATGCCGAGATCCCCGTGCACACCAAATACCGGACCGTTATCACCAGTGGCGGCGGCTATCCCCTGGACAAAACTTACTACCAGACGGTCAAAGGCATGGTCGGAGCCATGCCCTTGCTCGAGCCCGGCGGCGATATCGTTATCCTCTCTGAATGTTCCGAAGGCATGGGCTCCAAAGAATACGTCGAGGCCCAACGACTGCTGCGGCAGCTTGGGGTCAAAGGCTTTCGGGAGTCGGTTCTCAATAAGTCCAGGGCTGCCATCGACGAATGGCAGACCGAAATGCAGCTTAAGCCTATGGAGATTGGCAAAATCCACCTTTTTTCGGATAAGCTGTCAGATGTCGACCGGTCGCTGACGGGGATCTATTGCCGGACTGACGGCATCTCACCACTCGACTTCATCCGGAGAATCGTCGAGCCTGCCGGGACCTCAATCGTCGTCATCCCGGAAGGTCCATACGTTATCCCCCGATATGAGAACGACTAGCAGTTTTCATGGATAGGTCTGGCGGGTCGGCATAATCAAAATCTCCTGTGGGTTGACGTTGGCCGGCTGGGCGAAGGCATAGACCAGGGCGTGGGCAATGTCCTCGGGCTTGAGGGCTTCGAGCTGGTCGCGGCGGGCCTTCATCTCCTTTTTGGGAATGTTGTAGCCCCAATTGGTGTAAACCGCCCCGGGTTCGATCAGCGAAACCCGGATGCCTTCGGGGCCAAGTTCCTTACGCAATGCATCATGCAGGCCGACCACCGCGAACTTGGTGGCGTTGTAGACGGCAAATCCGGCAATGCCATGGCGCCCGCCCACGCTTGAAACGGTCGCGATCATCGCACCTGGGCGGCCACGCAGCAGCGGAATGGCCTGGCGGGTGCAAAACAGCACCCCATAGAGGTTGGCATCGATAGTGGCCCGCCATTCCTCGGTTTTGCCTTCGACAAAGGCACCGCCATAGCCTATGCCGGCATTGTTAAAGAGAAGGTCAAGGCCACCAAAGCGTTGCTGCACTTCGGCAAAAAGGCGCTCCACCGCAGCCTCGTCGCCGACATCCGTGGGCAGCGCCAGGGCCAACCCGCCGAGTTCCTGAGCCAGCGCCTTAAGGCGATCGGCTGAACGGGCCGCCAGGACCACCTGTACTCCCTCGGCCGCCAGGGCGCGGGAAGCAGCTGCGCCGATCCCGCTCGAGGCCCCGGTCACCACCGCCACCTTACCGCTCAAATTGGTCAATTGCATGGATGGACTCCTTTCTGTTGAGTCAGTTGTCTGTTTATTCCTAAGTTAAGGCGCGGGAAAAATGGCTGCAATGAACTGCACAGAAGGCCCTCAAACCGCCAAGATTTTTAGAGCTAATGGTCATATCGGTTCTGGACCGCCCCCAATTATATGTCAACAACTATCTGATATCTCACGGAAGTTCATGATCATGGCAAGTTATATGCTGAGGCCGCATTCCTAAATCGAATCGGCCTCCCTCAAGAAATAAAGTGGGATAGTCTGGACCTCCCGAGGTTGTGGCAGAAATAAGCTACAAATTGACAGGGCCTACAGACTGGTTATCTAAAAGCTTAAGGCGACTATCTGACCTCCCGAAAAAATTCCTTTCGCAAAATCGCTGGCAGAAAGACACTGTTATGAAAAGGAGCACGAGCATGACCACCGGCACGGCACCACTTCCCGAACGCCCGGCCTGGAAGGCCTTGGAAGCCCACTATCAGCAGGTTCGGGAGCTGCATCTCCGCAAACTCTTTGAGGAGGATCCCCGACCGCGGCGAGCGGCTGACCGCCGAGGCCGTGGGCCTTTATCTGGATTACTCCAAGAATCGCCTCACTGACGAAACCCTCAAACTGCTGCTGCAACTGGCCGAGGAATCCGGCCTGCGAACCCGGATTGACGCCATGTTCCGGGGAGAAAAGCTCAACCTTACGGAGAAACGAGCCGTCCTGCACGTCGCCCTGCGCGCCCCGAAGGGAGCAGTCATCGTCGTGGATGGCGAGAACGTGGTGCCTCAGGTCCACGCCGTACTGGACCGGATGGCTGACTTCTCCGACCGCGTCCGCAGCGGCGCCTGGCTGGGCCACACCGGCAAGCGTCTCCGCAACGTCATCAACATCGGCATCGGGGGCTCCGACCTCGGACCGGTGATGGCCTACGAGGCGCTCAAGCACTACAGCGAGCGCGCCATGACGTTCCGATTCGTTTCCAATGTCGATGGCACCGACTTTGCGGAGGCGGTCCAGGATCTTGATCCGTCAGAAACTCTTTTCATTATTTCTTCTAAAACCTTTACTACGCTGGAGACGATGACCAACGCCCACACGGCCCGCAACTGGTCGCTGGCGGGTCTCGGGGGCGACGAAAAATCGGTGGCCAGGCATTTTGTCGCGGTCTCGACCAACGCTGAGGGAGTGGCCAAGTTCGGCATCGATACCGCCAACATGTTCGAGTTCTGGGACTGGGTCGGCGGGCGCTACTCGCTGGACTCGGCCATCGGCCTCTCCACCATGCTGGCCATCGGCCCGGACAACTTCCGGGCCATGTTGGACGGCTTCCAGCAGATGGACGAGCACTTCCGCACCACTCCATTCGCGGGCAACCTGCCGGTGCTCATGGGCCTCCTGGCCGTCTGGTACAATAACTGCTTCGGCGCCCAGACCGTTGCGGTCCTGCCTTACGAGCAGTATCTGAAGCGCTTCCCGGCCTATCTACAGCAGCTCACCATGGAGAGCAACGGTAAACACGTTACCTTGGATGGCACCGAAGTCGCTTACCAAACCGGCCCCATCTATTGGGGCGAGCCGGGGACCAACGGCCAGCACTCCTTCTACCAGTTGATTCATCAGGGAACCAGACTCATTCCATGTGACTTCATTGCCTTCGTCCAGCCGCTCAACCCCCTGGGCCGGCACCATGACCTGCTCCTGGCCAACGTCTTGGCCCAGACCGAAGCGCTGGCTTTCGGCAAGACCCCCGAGCAAGCGCAAGCCGAAGGCACGCCGGAATGGCTGGTGCCCCATCGAGTCTTCCAGGGCAACCGCCCCTCCAACACGATCATCGCTGAGCGCCTCACGCCGGAAACGCTGGGCAAACTCGTGGCCCTCTACGAGCACAGCGTCTTCACCCAGGGGACCATCTGGAACATCAACTCATTCGATCAGTGGGGTGTCGAGCTGGGCAAGGCGCTGGCCCACCGCATTATTCCGGAACTGGAGAGCCAGGCCGAGCCCCCGCTCACCCATGATAGTTCAACGAACAACCTGATCCGGCGCTACCGGAAGCTCAAGAAAGCCTCCTGATGACTTCCGGCTGGTCTAATCTGGGGGGGGACGCCAGCGACGGGCCTGGTCCAGCCCAGCGTGTTTCCGGATATGCCGCTGGGGGCGACCGCTCGCCAAACCAGTCGCCCCTGGCAATTTGAGGTTAACCCTGCTGCTCCAGGGGTAGAAAGAACTTGCCGCTATCCCGTTGCACCAGGAGCAATAGATGGTCCTTATCCTGGGATCGGGCCATATTCTCCAGGACCTCCTTAACTGAACCAACCGGCTGGCGGTTGACCTCTAAAATGAGGTCCCCCCGCCGCATACCGGCCTCAGCCGCCCGGCTTCCCGGCTCCAGGCCGGCGACCAGCACGCCTTTATCCTCCTTGAGATTGAACCGTTGCGCAATTTGGGGATTCAGGTCCCTGAGCTGCAGGCCCCACTTGCCGGCGGCCGGATGCACCGGCTTCTCAGAGGCGGTCTTATCTTCGGGAAGCCGCCCCACTTTCATGGAGAGTTTCTGCTCGTGCCCATTGCGGAGAATGGTCACCGTGGCCTCTTGATGCACCGGAGCAGCCGCGACCAGGACGGGCAAATGGCGGCTATCCTCCACCATCTTGCCGTTAAAAGCGATAATGACGTCACCGCGTTTGATTCCCCCCTGGTCAGCGGGTCCTCCGGCAACGACATCGGCCACCAGCGCCCCCTGGCGATCCTGAAGCTTCAAGGCCTTCGCCAGCTCAGGGGTGATGGACTGGATGTTAACGCCCAGGTAACCCCTGGTCACTTCACCCTTGGAAATCAATTGGGGAACCAGCGGCTTGGCCGTATTCACCGGAATGGCAAAGCCGATGCCTTGCCCGTTCGGGATGATGGCGGTGTTGATGCCTACCAGCTCTCCTTGCATATTAAGGAGGGCGCCACCCGAGTTCCCGGGGTTGATGGAGGCGTCCGTTTGAATGAAGTCATCGTAAGGTCCGGCCCCAATGACGCGGCCTTTGGCGCTGACGATCCCGGAGGTCACCGTGTTGTTCAGACCGAAAGGGTTCCCGATGGCGACCACCCAATCACCCACTTGCAGTTGATCGGAGTCCCCCAGGGTAACGGCGGGAAAAGATTTTTTGGATTCAACCTTCAGAACCGCCAGGTCCGTTTTGGGATCGTGTCCCACTACCTGGGCCTTATACTCCTGCTGATTGGCAAAGGTGACGGTCACCTCTTTGGCGCCTTCAACTACATGATTGTTAGTCAGAACGTAGCCATCTTGGCTGATGATCACCCCCGAGCCCGCGCCTTGGGTTCTGCGGCTCTCAGGGGCCTGGGGCATTTCCTGAAAAAACCGCTTAAAAAGGTCTCCCGCGGGTCCGTCGGGAATCTCCATCTCCGGCTGGTTAAAGGCCAGTTTTTCGACCTTTACCACCTTGATATTGACCACGGATGGGCTCAGCTTTTTTGCCAGTTCGGCGAAAGAAGCGGGCCTGGCCGCGGGTGAGACCAGAGCCTCTGGAGGTTTGGTGGTCTGAGTTTGTGCCATGGAGGGGCGGGTCCAGTTCAGGCTTGACGATACCACCAGGCCTATCGAGAAGCAGGAAATGGCTATGCTGGTTATAGACATTACCTTGAAATACCTGCTCTCCAGAAGTTGTTTCCATTTATTGCTGAGCATCCTTAGCCTCCTTTGATGCTTGACGGGTTTTTAAGTCGTCCGGCTCGTGACCGGGCAATGAGACAACTGCCATTCAAATAACCCGGCAAGATTAAAGGAAGATTAATCGAAAATTAGGAAGTTCTAATCTTTGAAAAAACTTGGAAAAAGGAGGGAATTTAGGAAGCAGCAGGAGTTGTGGCGGTGCAGGCCGCGGGCAGGGAAACCGTAAAGGTGCTGCCCTGGCCCGGGGCGCTTTCCACCTCAATTTCGCCCCCATGGGCCACGGCAATGGATTGGGCGATACTCAATCCCAGCCCGGCCCCGCCGCCGCTCTGGGACCTGGCTTCGGCAGCCCGGTAAAAACGGTTGAAGATCTGCTTTTGCTCATCCCGGGTCAGGCCCATCCCCGTGTCCGAGATGCCCAAATGCGCCAAATTGCCGTCGCAGCGCAGGGAGAGCGTGACCCTGCCGCCCGCCGGGGTGTACTTAATGGCGTTGTCGATCAGGTTCAGCAGCAGCCTCTTGAAGTGCTCCCGATCTCCCTGGATGGAAACAGGCTCCACTGCCCCGAAATCAAGGCTGACGGCGTGGTTCTCCGCCAGCAGCCGCATCTGTGCACCGACCTCTCCCAGGAGTTTATGCAACTCCAGGGGCTTCAGGTCCAGCCGTAATACCCCCCGGTCAACCCGAGCCAGCAAAAGGAGACCTGCCACCAGAGAACTAATCCGATCAATCTCCTCAAGACTGCTGGTGAGAACCTCCCGGTATTCCTCCGGACTTCTGGACGAGCGCAGAGCCACTTCGATTTCGCCCTTCAGAATGGTGAGGGGCGTTTGCAGTTCATGGGCCGCGTCGGCACTGAACTGGCGGGTCTGACGAAAGGAGTCATCCAGTCGGCCCAACATGTCGTTAAGCGTCTTCGCCAACCGGTCCAGTTCATCACCGGTTCCCGTTTCGTGGAGGCGTCCCGCCAGGGACTCCCCGCTGATCCTGCGAGCCGCCTGCGTCATTCTATCCACAGGTTTTAGGGCGCGCCTGGCCAAAACCCAGCCGCCCACGGTCGCCAACAACAGGCCGAAAGGCAGCACAGCCCCCATAATCCAAAGAAAGCGGCGCCGGGTTTGGAAGACATTCTTCAGGGAAATCCCCACCTGCACCAAATTGATCACTCGTCCGGCTTTCACGACCGGCTTGGTCAGGACCCGGAAGGGATAAGGGCCGGCGCCCTCTATGGTCTCAAAGGTGGATACCCCGCGCAAGGCATCCCTAAGGGCCTTGGGGCTGAGGGGGAGCTTACCGGGAGAGCCGGGGAGGGTCAAATCGCGCCGGCCCCGGGTATCAAACAATTCTAAGGAACGATTTAACGGCGAGAAACCGAAGTACTGACGAAAAAGCTCATCCACGTCCCGGGGAAAGAAGGCGCTGCCCTCAGCCCGGGCCTGCTCGGCGGAAATTTTGGCCACCCCCTCCAGAGCGGCATCAAGGTCATGGGAGAGACTGTAGGCCAAGAGGCCATAGGCCGTTCCCCCCAAGCACAAGAGAGTTATACTGAGAATGCCGGCGTACCAGAAAGTGAGCCGGGCGCCGATGGACCTGAGGCGCATGGGTTAATTCCCTTGCATCACGTAACCGACGCCGCGCACCGTCTGGAGCAATTTCGGTTCCCGGCCGAGGTCGATTTTTTTTCTTAAGTAGTTGACGTAAACGTCAATGATATTACTCATGGGATCGAAATCATCATCCCAGACATGTTCGGCGATCATCGTTCTGGTCAGCACCCGCCCGGGGTTCCGCATGAAGTAGTCCAGCAGGGCGAACTCCTTGGTGGAGAGGTCGAGCTTCTCAGTACCCCGGGAGACGACCCGCCGGGCCGGATCAAGGGTGAGGTCCGCCACCTGGATGAGCGGCGGCGTGGCTTCCACTCGCCGTCTTCGCAAGGCCCTGATCCTGGCCAGGAGTTCTTGAAAAGAAAAGGGCTTGGTCAGGTAGTCGTCCGCGCCGGTATCCAGCCCCAGAACCTTATCCTCGATGGCGGCCCGCACGGTGAGGAGCAGAACCGGGGTTTTACCCCGGCTTTGGCGAAACTCCTGGAGAACCTTCAGACCATCCAGCTTCGGGAGATTGATATCCAGAATTATCAGGTCATAGACTCCATCCAGGGCCATTGACAGGCCCTCACTGCCATCCCAGGCCACATCGATGGCATAGCCTTCTTCCTCCAGCCCCTGCTTAATAAAGCCGGCCACCTTTTTCTCGTCCTCGACCACGAGAATGCGCATCGAATGAGCTTCCTGCGATGAGATTTAAATGTCACCTGATCAGCTTTTTTGTCGCTCTCCAGGGATTCTACCAATTTTTTTAAAACGGGCCTAATTCTGCTGGTATTGTCAGATCAATTGGAGACCATTCATGAAGCGCTCTTTTAGTCCGTTATTGCCTGGAAAATTCCAAGATAAAGGTAGCCCCCCCATCTTGCTTATTCAAGACGAAGAGTTGGCCGCCGCATTTTTTGAGTAAGTGCAGAGTAACCCGGAGGCCCAATTGGGTGCTCTCGGGGTCCCGGCTTCCGCCGGCACTCACCAGGCTGCGCTTGATCTCCTGGACATTTACGCCCGGCCCATTATCTCTTATTTCCACTATTACCTTGCCATTATGTTCAGCCGCCTGCACCTGGATGAAATCCCCGTAGCGCATGGCGTTACTCAGAATGTTCTGTAAAATGATTTCCATAGCGTAAGGCTCGAAGGGAAAAACCAGGGGGACGCAAGATTCATGCAGAGGCTGGCCATTGATTTCCACGCCGATTGCCTTATCCCGGAAACGTAGCTCCAGGAGTTCCTGAATGGCATGTCGCAAAACCGGGAAAAAATCCCGAGGCGCCCTATCCATTCCGTCGCTTTGCAGGGCCTTTAAGAACGTCAACTCTTCGGTCAAAGTGGAGGTAAGACGCCGCGAAGCGTCTTCCAAAATAGCGACGCTCTGTTCCAGAGCCTCTATCTCGACCTTGATATCGGCATCCGCCAAGGCGCTATCACTGATCCGCTGCTGCAATTTTGCCAGTTTGCGTCTGGCCCTGGCGGAGAAACCGCTTATCCCTATGACCAGGTTTTTGTAATGGTGTCGCAGGGCCGTTACCTGGATTTCAAACTCCTGGCGCAGGCTTTCGACCCGTTTCTGGTCCTCTCTCAGACGATAAAGAACGAACCCCAGAGCTGCTCCGAAGATAACCCCGGTCAGACTAACCGCCGGCCACTCCCCCGGTTTGGCCATATGAGCCAGTGTATGGCTCAGCCTGATAGGGTTTCCCGCAAACATGTACTCAAATAGATTCCGAAATACCGCATCCAAGGGCGCATTTATCAACATTTCGAAAGCCGCACCCAAAAGTGCCCCTGCCAGAAGATAGGGCCAGGCGCGGCTGTGGTGAATCGAGAGTTCCAGGCGTTCGGGTTTTTCCTGCTCGGCAGTCATATCCATCCTACGCTGGAGCGGTAGTTCCCTGATCGGACTTAATGGGTTCGTAAAATCGCTTTGCCTGAATATATCATGACTGTCTATCAGGTGGGATTACTCCATGACTTCTTTGTTCCCCGACCCATGCCGGAGAGATTATTTGGGACTCATCAAGCTGGCCAGCAGGACTGCCAGGATGCCGGTTAAAAAGATGCCGTCAAAGGTGCCCTCCTCTGGACTATTATTGCGGCGCCGGCCCTTGGGTAACCCGGACCAAATCCCCAGGGCGCACCCACTTGGCGAAGGCCGCTTTTACCTGCGCGGCGGTCAGCGCCACATAGTGTTGGGCGGCAATGGTGGGTTCATCCAATGGTAGATCCAGAAGCGAACGGGCAATCAGGCCTTGGGCAATGCTCTCCGAGCTGGATTCGGACAGGGTGATTTCTTTGAGAAGCATGGCCTGGGCTTGCCGAAGTTCGCCAGGGTCCACCGGCTGGTTTACCATCTTAGCTAAATCGCTCTCCACGATGTTCTGGGTCTTGCAGACGTTCTCCGGATTACAGCCATAATTGACGGCGTACAGGGCGCGGCTCTGATCGGCATTGACCTCCACCGAGACGAAATAAACCAGGCCGGATTTCTCCCGCAGGTCCTGATAGAGCCGGGTGGCGTAAAAGCCCCCTCCCAGCACGTGATTGCCCAACTTCAGGGCATAATAATCCGGGTTGGCTCGGTTGATTCCCAGGGTTTCCGCCAATACGACTTTGTCCTGAATCCGGCTGGCGTCCGGCACGACCACGGCGGCCGGGGCATTGGGCGGCACCGGCGGCAGCAGGGTATTCGGTTTAGGGCCAACGGCCTGCCAGCCGCCGAAGTAGCGTTCAATAGCGGCTTTGGCTCGCTCCGGGGTGACGTTGCCGATGACGACGATGGCGGTCTGGTCCGGCCGAAAAACCTTCTGGAAATAGGCCTTGACATTTTGCAGGTTCAAGGCGGAAACACTCGTCACCGTGGCCTGCCGCAAGGAAGGGTCGTTGGTGGGGAATAGAGCTGCCTTCAGGGCCTGCCCGGCCAGATGATCCGGACTTTGCAGCTGCCCGGCGACGGTCCCGGCCACCTGGGTGCGGACAATCTTGAAGGCTCCTCCGGCAGGGCCGGGTGCAGCTCGTTGTCCGCCAGCAGTTGCACCCCGCGGTCGAAATGGTCTGAGAGCACCTGGAGCGTAAAAGAGGTTCCCGCCGAGACTTCTGCGGCAATGTTCATCCAGGGCTTTCTGAAAGGCCAGCCGATCCAGCGTGGTGGTGCCGTAGGAAAACAGCTGGTCCAGCACCTGGTCCACCCCCTCCTGAGCCCGGAGGCGCCTGCAGATCCGGCTGGTTCTTGATGTGCCCGCAAACAATGACGCTGTTGCTGACGGACTCCGGCTGCACGATAAGTTTGAGCCCATTGGGAAGCGTGGTGACCATCGGATGAACCGTGGAAACAGGAACGGTCAACCGGTTTAAGGCGCCGGCTGGCCCATTCCGGCAGGGCGGCCTTTTCGGTGGGCGCAAGGCTGATGGTTTCCTGCCGGCCGAAGCCCCCGGTAGTGACCGGTTTGCCGGAAGGCTCGGGGGTAAGCACCGCCACAATCGCCTTCTCCGGGTCCAGATACTGCCGGGCTACCCGGTTCGACGTCCGCCACCGTCACCTTTCCATGGCCTGCACATTATCCATGGGGCGATTGCCGGCCTTCCAGCGCCAGGGCATTGGACCACGTCATGGCCAGTCCGCTTACCGAGTCCTTTTGATATTCCGCCTGCGCCACCTCAAGTTTCTTGGCGGCTTCCACCAGGTCGGCGGGAAAACCCTTGGCCACCTGGTCCTGCAGGACGCCTTCCGCATCTCCTGGAGCAGGGCCTCGGGGTCGCCGTCCTTGGGAAAGGCCGCCAGGACTATGCCCAGGCCCGTCTGCGGCAGGGTGTCCAGAGATCATAGCTGGTGGTCAGGGCCTTGCCTTCCGCGGCCAGGGCGTAGAGGTTCCCCCGGTGGTTGTTCAGAACGCCGGCCAGGACCTTGGAGGCGGCATAATCTGGACTGTCGTATCCGGGCAGGCGAAAAGACAGCGGTGGCCAACCCGTAGGGTAGATCAGTCTTGAATCTGCAGCTTCTCAGGGGTTACCGGCTCCAGCTGCACCGGCGGCCGGGGCGGCAACTTTTTGCTGGGGATGGGGCCGAAAAGCTCCTTCACCGCGGCCAAGGTCTTCTGCGGGGTCCACGTCGCCGGCGATCACCAAAATGGCGTTGTTGGGGGCGTACCAGGTGTCGTAAAACTGCTTCAGCATGGCGCCGGTGGTCTGGTCGAAGGAGGCCTTGGTCCCCAGGGCGTCATGGGCATATGGCGTCCCCTTGAACATGGCCGCCAGCAGCTGGCTGTAAAAGACATATTGCGGATTGGACAGATCCTGGGCCACCTCCTGCTCGATGGCTCCCCGCTCCTGGTCCCACAGCGTGCTCACTGTCCAGCACGTCCCGCATGCGATCGGCCTCGACGTGCAGGGCCACCTCCAGGTCGTCGGCCGGCACCGTAAAGAAATACTGGGTTACGGTCTGCTGGGTGTCAGCGTTGAATTTGCCCCCCATGCCCGCGGTGATGTTGGCCAACTGATTGGCCGGTAAGGCCCGGAGCTCCCGCGGAACATCATGTGCTCCTGGGCGTGGGCCATCCCGGGGAACCCTGGCGGCGCCTCGTTCGAGCCCACCAGGTAGTTGACTATGACGGTGGCCACCGGGGCCAGGGTATTGCGCACGATCACCACCCTCAGGCCGTTGTCCAAAGTGGTCCGAAAGACTCCGGGCCTGTGGCCTTCTCCACAACAGGCCAACAGGGCCGGCAGCAAAAAAAGTAAGGTGATTGTCCACCGGAAAGCCATACCGGCCCTTGGGTTCCGGCCGGCATGGCTAGATATTAAAGATGTTTGACGCATATTCCTACCTCCGGGCCGGGAGCTGAGCCAAAAATAGTCTGGTTTCTGAGCTCATGTTATAAAACATAAGATGGCGAAAGGCCTGGTCAAGAGTTGGCAATCTATCAGAAATTCCGGAGAGGATTGAGTAGCGGAGTCAATTCCGCCAAGGCCTTTTAGTGGTTGAAACGCCGGGCGATCTCCCCACGTGCGAGTCTATTAGTGCCGAAATTGGTGCAAAATTGGTGCGAACAGCAAAAACAAAAGGCGTAACCTGTTAAGATTACGCCTTATTTAATCAACTGGTGCCGAAGCGGGGATTTGAACCCCGACGGGGAAACCCCCACTGGACCCTGAACCCAGCGCGTCTACCAGTTCCGCCACTTCGGCTGAGATGCCAGCAACCTGCCTGGCATTTTTTATCTTGGTAATTTATAATAAGCCATTATCCCTGTCAAGGCTCAAGACCGGGGGGAGCCCGCTCGATGAGCTAAGGGGCGAATTTTCTAGGTAAATTTATCGACTCAATTTCGTCGCGCCCGTTTGGCTGAAAAATAACTGCGGAAAAGGTGACACTGGTGTTGGTTTTCTATGATCTGCCGGCGGGTAAGTCGCCTTTGACCCGGACGGTGGTCACCATCGGTAATTTTGACGGGGTCCATCTGGGCCATCGAGTCATTCTGGCCCGGGTTGTCCAACGGGCCCGGGAGTTGGGTGGCCAGGCGGTGGCCATCACCTTCGACCCCCATCCTTTGAAGCTGCTGCGGCCGGAAATGGCTCTGCCGCTGCTCACCACGCCGGACCAGAAACTGCAACTGCTCACGGCCTGCGGTCTGGATGCCGTGGTGGTGCTGCCCTTTACCCCGGAATTCGCCGCCCTGCGGGCCCGGGATTTTGTCAGGCAATATTTCTGCGAACGCCTGCAGGTCGCGGGAGGTGGTCATCGGCCATGATTACTGTTTCGGCCGGGGCCGGGAAGGCAATATCGACCTGCTCCAAGAGATGGGGGCCACCAGCGGCTTCACCGTCCAGGTGGTCTGGGCCGTGGAGGCCGAGGGCGCCGTGGTGAGCAGCTCCCTGATCCGGGCCCTGCTGCGCCTGGGAAAGGTGGGTGAGGCCGGGCGCCTCCTGGGTCGGGCCTATGGGGTGGCGGGCCAGGTGATCCGGGGCAAAGGCCGGGGGGCCAAACTCCTGGGGGTGCCCACCGCCAATATCCGGCCGGTGAACGAACTGCTGCCCGCCTCCGGCATCTACGCCGTCCGGGTGCACCGGGGGGCGGAGGTTCTGCCCGGCGTGGCCAATATCGGCACCTGCCCCACCTTCGACAACCTCGAATTCTCCCTGGAAGTGCACCTCTTGGATTTCAGCGGCGATTTGTACGGCGAAGACCTGGGGGTGGACTTCAGCGCCCGCCTCCGGGAAGAGCGGCGCTTTCCCTCCGTCGAGGCCCTGGCGGCCCAGATTCACGCCGATATCGCTGAGGCTCGCCAGGTGCTGGCCGAAGGATAATTGGGGAAGGTTAAAAGGGAAAAAGGGGATAGAGAGGAAACGCTATTAGCCCAGTATCTCCCCAGCGTTAATCAAGTTGAAAAAATGCTCAGATATCGCGCTAAATGCAGCCACTGCGGCCAGGCCTCGGCCTGGTGCGGGGACGTCGAAGAGAGCCGGCGGGAGATCTTAGGACATCTGCAGGCGGTTCATGGGATGCCGGCAGGGGGGCAGGCGGCGGATTATCTAGTGGCCGCGGCCAGGCAGTGCGACTATTGCCTGGAGTCCTATCTGGACGACTGCACCAAGTGCCGCCATGATTTCTGCGCCGGACACGCCGGCGATATCGACGGGCTGTGCGGGGGGTGTATCTGATGAAGAGCGATCAGCGATCAGCTTTCAGCTAAAAGGCTTATTGGGCCTTCCCAAGTGCAACTTGGGAGGAAGCAAACCAAGATCGTCGCGCGGCCGTCTCTGAAACGGGCAGGCACGGAGGGCCAGCCTACCGTGGTTGAGGGTAAATATGCCTTGACTTTCCGCAGAAATTTTCATAGATTATAAAGTTGAGCGGGCATAGCTCAGCTGGTAGAGTACAAGCTTCCCAAGCTTGGTGTCGCGGGTTCGAATCCCGTTGCCCGCTCCAGCCCGGGGGCGAGAAGGCTTTGGGGAGATGGTGGCCGAAAGCGAGTGAGCCCGCCGCGGAAGACCCACTTCCCCCATCGAGGTGGTCGGCATAAGGGGCAGGATGGCCGGCTGACTTTGAGGGCGGAGATAAGTAGTTGCTCTGGGGCGCCCCGAGATTAAACATTGTCTTGGATTTTCCCGGAAGTGGGCCGTGGCCCGCTTTTTTATTTGGTAATTGGATAGTCATTTAATAATAGTTTTAAAAAATATGGCAGAATATCTTTCCGCTTATTCAGATGAATCAGGCAACACCGGAAACCATATTTTCGATGGCGCTCAGCCATATTTCTGGATTGGAACTCTATTTTGTTTTTCCGATATAGATGCCGAAGCTCAAAGTAGGGTTGAGTATTGGAAGAAAAAATTATGTTTCGAAGAACTTCATGGCGCAGAATTGGGAATTGATGGAATTGAAATGATAGCAGATGAATTACAAGAATTCATTGAGAAATTTAAATTAAAATTTGAATTTATAAGAATTGAAAAACAACATTTAGCAGGCACAAAATTTGTTGATACTCTTCTCGATAGCGGTATCAATTAAGGCAGTTTCGTTATTACATTATGGCACATCTGTTTTGCGCTTGCCCCTTGCTATGCAAATAATTGAAAATCTTACCTTAGAAGACAAGATAACTTTTTGGAAAATCTTTGAAAAGGGGGATGGGGAAGGTTTTCGTAGCATTTTGGGGAGCCTGGCATGGCGTATAAAACACAATGTTAAGGATAAGAGGGCACAAGAACTTTTATTAGATGCTATTCTTTGGGCTTTAGATAATCCATATCAGCTTCTTGAAGCTACTAGGAGTGAGTTAGATGCTCCCAATATGGTAGCATTTAGTCTGCTTTTAGACGGAATCCATAGGATTCATGAAGAAACCGGATTACGTGTCAGAAAATTTATATTTGATGAGCAAAATCAGTTCGGTAGATCAATGGAAGAAATGTTTAAAATATTACACAGAATAAAATTTCAAAATAGTCTTTTTGCTCCACTTCCGGAATCAAAAGAAATGGAGACATTTAAATGTCCTATTGAGTTTATTTCATCAAAATCTTCTGCATGCCTTCAAGTCATTGATGTAATCTTATGGCTTATAAAAAGAACTTTAGATAATCAGTATAAAGAAATCACAAAAAATAGGAGACTTATAGGAAGTATAGTGAATAGAAGTATTATTAATGATTTTAGCAGAAAGCAATTAGAAAAAGATGTATCTCATGGTCTGAATGTATTATTTAATTTAGAAATACCACAAGAAGATATGACGAAGGGAAAAGAATTACTTAAAGGAATTGAAGATGCAAGAATACGACGCATGAAGACGTAGGTAAGTTATTTATCTAAAAGATAAAGAGATGCGCATTTGGGACCTCGAACCGGAATGGCTGTGCCGGCAGCATTTGTTAGGTGAACATAGGGATCTGCAACTTTGCAGAGGAAAGGCTGCCGCTGCCGGGTTTGAATTGTGAGTTTTGAGTTAATCGGAGTGGGGCTGAGGTTTTGGCCTGGAATCCAGCGCCAGGGTGCGTTATCGTCAGGATAATGAATCTAGCGGGAATTGAATGGTTTGCAGGGTTCGTGGCTTTGGGGTTGGCCATCGGGGCCTTCGGCACCCTGATCGGGGCCGGCGGCGGTTTCGTGCTGATGCCGGTGCTGATGTTGATCTATCCGCACGAGCGCCCGGAGCATCTGACCGCCATTTCTCTGGCGGTGGTGTTCTGCAACGCCCTCTCGGGGTCCGTCGCCTATGCCCGGATGGGGCGGATCGATTGGCGCTCGGGCCTGATGTTTGCCGCCGCGGCCACTCCCGGCGCCGTGATCGGGGCCTTGAATACGTCTTACCTTTCCAGGTGGCAATTCAACCTGGTGTTCAGCATTGTCTTGATCGGCGTGGCTGTGGCCATGGCCCTGCGGCCCGAACTGCACCGCAATCCCAGGAAACCAGGGAGGCGGAAGCGGTTCGAGGTCAGGCGACAATTGGTGGAGGCCGACGGCACCCGCCTGGATTGGACCTTTCGGCCCTGGGTGGGCGTGGTACTGAGCTTTTTTGTGGGATATTTTTCCAGTTTTTTGGGCATTGGCGGGGGGATCATCCACGTGCCGGCGCTGGTGTGGTTTCTGAACTTTCCGGTGCACATCGCCACGGCCACGTCGCATTTTATTCTGGCCATCATGGCCCTGAGCGGCACGCTGGTGCATTTGGAAACGGGTACCCTGTATCACGGCTTATCCCGCACCCTGCCTCTGGCGGTGGGAGTGCTGCTGGGGGCGCAATTGGGGGCGTATTTCTCCAACCGGATCAAAGGGGCCTGGATCATCCGGAGCCTGGCCCTGGCTTTGGGAGTGGTGGGGGTGCGGATTCTGGTCACCACTTTTCATTGGGGTTAACCGGGGGCAGAGGTTAGTCGAGCGTCGGCGCCGGCTGGCGAAAGTTGGCGCATTAATTTAACCATTTGAAGCATCAAGCAAAGATTTGGCAGATGTCGGATAGAGACGAAACCATCGCCCGGGTGACTGAACTGGTGCAGCCGCTACTAGCGGCCCAGGGAGTGGAACTGGTGGAACTGCAATACAGCCGGCCGCGCCGGGGCCGGGGCACACTGCGCCTGTTTCTGGACCAGCCCGGCGGGATCACCCTGGCGGTCTTGAGCCGCCTCAGCCGGGTGGTGAGCGAGCTTCTGGACGTCCACGATTTGATCCCGGGATCCTTTACCCTGGAAGTCTCTTCTCCGGGAGCGACCCGGGCCCTGAAGCAGCCGGATGATTACCGGCGCTACACGGGCCGGCTGGTGCGGATCACCACCCGCGCCCCCTGGGAAGGCCGCCAGGTGCACCGGGGCATCCTCCAGGGGCTGGAGGATGATGAAGTTTGCTTGCAGGAAGGGGAAGGGATGACCCGCATTCCCCTGAATGAGATCGCCAAGGCCCGGTTGGATATCAGAGATAAAAAATACTGGCAAGGAGGGCTAGTACCTCACATGAACTTAGAATTGAAACGGATCATCGATCAGGTCAGCCGCGACAAGGGCATCGACAAAGAGCTGCTCGATCAGCGCCATCAAGGACGCCATCCGTTCCGCGGCCAAGAAGAAATACGGCCCCAAGACTGGAAATCGAGGTGGAATACAACGACGACACCGGGGAGATCGAGGTCTTTCAATACAAGGAAGTGGTGGAGAAGGTCAGAGATCCCAGCTGCGCAGATTGCCCTGGCCGAAGGCCGGGAGATGGACCCGGAATGCGAAGTGGGTGATGCTGGGCATCAAGATGGACGCCTCCGCCTTCGGACGCATCGCCGCCCAGTCGGCGAAACAGGTGATCATGCAGCGCATGAAGGATGCCGAGCGGGACCTGGTGTACGAGGACTTCAAGGACCGCAAAGGCGAGATCATCAACGGCATCGTGCAGCGCGTGGACCCGGAAGGGCATCATCGTCAACCTGGGACGCACCGAGGCGCTGTTGCCGCCCTCGGAGCAGGTGCCCCGGGAGATGTACCATAAAGGCGAGCGCATCCGGGCCTACGTTCTGGACGTCAAGCGCCAGACCCGAGGGCCGCAGATCATCCTGTCCCGCACCCACCCCAATTTTCTGGTGGCCCTGTTCGAAGTCGGAGGTGCCGGAGATCTCCGAAGGCATCGTCCAGGTGCTGGGCTGCGCCCGGGAGCCGGGCAGCCGCTCCAAGATCGCCGTGGCTTCCCGGGATTCCGACGTGGACCCGGTGGGGGCTTGCGTGGGCATGCGGGGCTCCCGGGTGCAAAATATCGTCCAGGAACTGCGGGGCGAAAAGATCGACATCATCCCCTGGCATCCGGACGAGGCCAAGTTCACCACCAACGCCCTGGCCCCGGCCCAGGTGAGCCGCATCATTTTGAACAAGAGCGGCCAGACCATGGAAGTCATCGTGCCGGACGACCAGTTGTCCCTGGCCATCGGCAAGCGGGGCCAGAACGTCCGGCTGGCTTCCCGCCTGGTGGGCTGGAAGCATCGACGTCAAGAGCGAGTCCAAGTATTCCAAGTCTTTGAAGGAAGGTTATCTCTCCCTGCTGCGCATTCCCGGGGTGGGGGAGATTACCGCCAATCTCCTGCACGAGGCCGGCTACACGTCAGCCCGGGAAGTGGCGGAAACCAGCCTGGAAGAGTTGATCCAGGCCACCGGCCTGACTGAGAAGAAGGCGACGTCCCTCATGGCCGCGGCGCAGGAAATGGTGCGGGGCGCCACGGACGAAGAAGCCGAGCGAGGACGCCGCTCACGCCGGCCGAGGTCCAAGCTTAAGAATTTGCATTGAGCAAGCTGCAGGGCGAAATAGTTTCGGGGGTAAGGTTGGGTATATGGCGAAGATCAGAATTGCAAAATTTGGCCAAGGAATTAAAGATGGATGTCATGGATTGATCCAGCGCCTGAAGGACGAACTTGGGGATGCAGGAACATTTCACCTATCTCAGCACTCTGGATGAAGGGCGGTGGCCCGGGTGCGGCAGATTCATCAGCGTGGCCAGTGCACAGATGGAAGAACTGCGGGTCGGGGACAATGTCAAGCGGCGGCGGCGGGTGGCGCCGGCTGCACCGGTGCCGCGCCGAGTGGAGCCGCAGGTCGAAGCGGCACCGCGCCGCCGCCGCCTCCCGAGGAGGCTCCCCGGTCAAGACCGCCCAAACCCAAAGACAGGGCCCGGGTCGTGGCGCTGCCCCCCAAAGAACGGGTGATCCGTGACCCCGGCACGCGCCGCCGCCTCCGCCGCCACCGGCGGAACGCTGCGCCGGACCTAAGGCCGTCGAGCCCGCCAAGACTCGCAAGAAGCCGAAGAGCCGAAGCCATTCAAGAGGCGCCGCAGCTCGCGGAACCAGCTCCTACGCCTGGAAAGCCCCACGGCGGCCGCGGCCACCCGGCTCCGGCGGCCAAGGCACTCCGGCACCGCCGTGAAGCGCCAGCGAAGGCAAGGCTGAAGAGGAAGGAAGCGCCGGCCCGGATTATCAGTCTGCCCACGGAGCCGCCGCCGGCGCCCGCGCCCAAGACACCGGTGCTCCGTCCCAGGCCAGACCCGGAGCGGGAGCCGAGGCCCGGCCGGGAGCACCCGGCCCACGGCCGGCGCCCTCGACCCCGGCCGGCGCCGCCAGGCCCGGCGCGCGGCAAGCCGGCCGGCGCGCGGTCAAGCCCGGACATCAAGGGGAAGAAGAATTGCCAGGGCAAGAAAATGGAAGTGGTCGAGACCCCTGAGGAGGGGGGCCAAACCCGCCAAGAAGCGGGAGGTGCGGGAGCGGGCCGACCTGTACACCGAAGGCGAGGGACGGCCCGGGCCGCCGCAAGGGCATGAAAAAGGCCATCAAAAAGGTGACCAAGTCCGAACTCACCGTACCCAAGGCCATCAAGCGGCGGGTCAAGGTGGGGGAATCCATCACCGTGGGCGAGCTGGCCAAGCGCATGGGCATCAAGTCCAGCGAAGTGATCAAGCAGCTTTTGCCATGGGGGTCATGGCCAACATCAACTACCCCATCGATTACGACTCCGCGGTCATGGTGGCCGGCGAGTTCGGCTATCGAGGTGGAGCGGGCCAGCATGCAGGAAGAGGACCTGCTGGCCATGGTAGCCCGAGGACAAGGGCGAAGCCAACCCCCGGCCCCCGGTGGTCACCATCATGGGCCACGTCGACCACGGCAAGACCTCGCTGCTGGACGCCATCCGTCGAGACCCGGGTCACGGACGGCGAAGCCGGCGGCATCACCCAGCACATCGGCGCCTATCACGTGAGCTGCCCGGTAGGCAGGGCGAGGTGGTCTTCCTGGACACGCCGGGCCACGAAGCCTTTACCGCCATGCGGGCCCGGGGCGCCAAGGTCACGGACCTGGTGGTCCTGGTGGTGGCCGCGGACGACGGCGTCATGGAACAGACCCAGGAGGCCATCAACCACGCCAGGGCCGCCGGCGTCCCCCTGGTGGTGGCGGTCAACAAGATCGACAAACCCAACGCCAACCCCGAGCGGGTGAAACGGGAACTGGCGCAACCGCGGGCGTGGTCTCCGAGGAATGGGGCGGCGACGTCCTGTTTGCCGAGGTTTCCGCCAAGAAGCACATCGGTATCGACGAATCTTCTGGAAAAGATTCTCCTGCAGGCCGAAATGCTGGATCTCAAGGCCGTCGGCCGATGTGCCGGCCCAGGGCCGCATCATCGAATCGCGGCTGGACAAAGGCCGGGGCCCGGTGGGCACGGTGCTGGTGCAGGAAGGCACCCTGAAGCCAGGGCGATTACTTTGTCTGCGGCCCGCAGTACGGCCGGGTGCGGGCCCTGTTCGACGACCGGGGCCACAAGGTGGACGAGGTGACCCCGGGACTGCCGGTGGAAGTCCAGGGGTTCAACGGCGTGCCCGAGGCCGGAGACGAGTTCCAGGTGCTGGAAGATGAGCGCAAGGCCAAGCAGATCGCCATGATGCGCCAGCAGAAGCAGCGGGAGGCTGCCCTGGCACGCATCAGCCGGGTGACCCTGGAAAAGCTCTACCAGCAGGTCAAGGATGGCGCGGTCAAGGAACTCAAGATGGTGCTCAAGGCCGACGTGCAGGGCTCCATCGAGGCCCTGGCCAAGGCCCTGTCCGAGCTCGGCAACCAAGGAGATCAAGGTGAACCTCATCCATACCGGCATCGGCGAAGTCACCGAAAGCGACATCATGCTGGCCTCGGCCTCCGATGCCATCGTGGTGGGGTTCAACGTCCGGGCCAACCCCAAGGCCCAGGCCCTGGCCGAACAGGAACAGGTGGACGTGCGCTACTACGACATCATCTACAACCTGTTGCAGGAGATCCACGGCGGCCCTGGAAGGCTTGCTGGAGCCCATCGTGGAAGAAAAGGTCATGGGCCGGGCCGAGGTGCGCCAGGTCTTCAGCATCACCAAGGTGGGCACCATCGCCGGCTGTATGGTCCTGGACGGCAAGATGGAGCGCAACTCCCTGGCCCGGGTGCTGCGCGGGGGCAAGACGGTGTCCGAAGGCGGCCGGGTCAATTCCCTGAAGCGCTTCAAGGAAGACGCCAAGGAAGTCCTGGCCGGCTACGAATGCGGCATCGGCATCGACCGGTTCAACGAGTTTAAGGCGGGGACATCATCGAGGCCTATGTCCAGGAAAAGGTGAAGGCCGGTCTGGAGGCCCGTGCGCCCCAGGCCCGAGGGAAGCGGAGAGGGTAGGCCGGAGCTGACCTCCGGGCCAGGAAGTCGCCATGATTGTCGCGGCAGCTCGACTTACCCTGATTATCCCGGACAACGACTCGTTGAAGGGAAAGCGGAAGGTGGTGAAAAGCCTCATCGAAAAGGTGCGGCACAGGTTCGAGGCGGCCGTGGCCGAAGTGGGTGACAACGACTTGTGGCAGAAGGCCACAGGTCGGCGTGGCCCTGGTGGGCAACGACGCCGCAATTGCTGGAAACGCCGGCTGCAACAGATCATGAAATATATCGAAAACCAGCACCTGGCGGAGATCATCGACTCCCAGGTGGAACTTTGTTACCTGAAGGAAGAGTAGGGACACCAGTCCAGGGCGAACCCCAGGTTCGCCCCTGCGAAAAATAGGCGTGGCGAATTAGCATGATGCGACAACGAAGCACCAGCGGCCGGCCGTATCGGTTGGCGGAACTCCTCCGGGAACGCCTGGCCCTGATCCTGCTCCATAAGAGCGCCGACCCCCGGCTCCAGGAGCTTACCCTGACCCGGGTGGAGATGAGCCCGGATCTGAGGCAGGCCAGGGTCTATTACGTGACCCGGCCCCAGGCAGACGAGACCCGGCTGCATCAGGCCCTGGACAAGGCCATGGGGTTCATCAAACAGGAAGTGGCCCGGGAAAACCTGTTCCGGTTGATGCCGGAAATTATCTTCCTGCCGGACAGGGGCCTGGATGAGGCGGAACGATTGGAGCAGTTGTTGCGCGAGGCCCGGATTACCAGGACGCCCGGCGAAGGTTCGGATAATTAGAGCTGCATATTCGCCTGAGCTCTCAGGCTTATTGGAGTATTTGGATAAGTTATGGCTGCCAAGTGGAGAAGTAGAAGAGAACCGGGAATAATCTTCAAGGGCGGGGAAGCGACCGCGGTAATCCAGGATAGCGAGATTTATCAGGATATGCTCGAAGGCCTGGAAGATGTTGAAGACTTGATAATGCTGCTGGAAATACGGCAGAAGCCGCTGCGTCTCAGAAGGTTGGAGGATTTTCTTGAGACGATGAACTGTAGTCCGATTATCAACTGAAACTATACTCGCCATAGAGACACAGAGAGCACAGAGAATAGCATGATGAAAAGGGGCCCGGAACAGATCCTCAAGATGATTGAAGCGAACCGGGAAGAGATTAAACGCTTTGGGGTACGTCGCATGGGCCTGTTCGGCTCCGCCGCCCGGGGCGAGGCCACGGAAACTAGTGATTTGGATTTTTTGGTGGAGTTGGAGAAAAAGACTTTTGACAACTATATGGACTTAAAGTTTTATTTGGAAGACCTGTTTGGATGTAAGATCGATTTAGTGATGAAAGATGCCCTGAAGCCGCGGTTGCGGGAACCGATATTAAAAGAAACAGTCTATGCTACTGGATTATAAGCATCATGTAGGGTGGGCACGGCCCACCATTAAATACCAGAAGAGTTTAATGATTTGGTGGGCGGTGCCCACCCTACATAAATAAAAGCATCATAAATATGCTATCCGGCATCCTATTAATCGATAAAGCCGCAGGGCTCAGCTCCTTCGACGTGGTGCGCCGGATGCGGCGAGTCTTTAAGGAACGGAAGATCGGCCATTTGGGGACCCTGGACCCCTTCGCCACCGGGCTTTTGCCCCTGTGCCTGGGGGAGGCCACCAAGCTGGCGCCGTACCTGATGCCGGGGGCCAAGACCTACCGGGCGACCCTGAAGTTGGGGGAGGCCACCGACACCCAGGACCTCACCGGCCAGGTGATCTCCCGGTCGGAGGCGTGGCCTTCGCCGGAGCAGGTTTATCAGGCCGCCGCCAGATTCGTGGGCGAAATTCAGCAGGTGCCGCCCATGCATTCGGCCCTGCATTACCAGGGGCAGCGCCTCTACAAGCTGGCCCGGCGGGGGGAGAAGGTGGAGTTGCCGCCCCGGGCAGTGACGATTTACCATCTGGCGGTGGAGGCAGTGGAACTGCCCCGGGTGACCATTAAGGTGAAGTGCTCCCAGGGGACTTACATCCGCACCCTGGCCGCGGACCTGGGCGCGGCCCTGGGTTGCGGGGCGCACCTGACGGCCTTGCGGCGCCTGGAGGTGGGATCGTTTCAGGTGGCAGATGCCCTGAGCCTGTCGGATTTAGAGAAGCTCGGCCCGGAGGCGCAGCAGGCCAGAATCATTCCCCTGGCTGATTGTCTGCCGGGCCTGCGGCAGTTAAACGTTGGCCCGGAAGAGGCCGGCAAATTGCGCCAGGGACAGGCCCTGGCCTGGCAGGCTGACGATTTTCCAGCGGATGAACCGGTGCGGGTCATGACTGCCGGGGAGTTGCTGGCCCTGGCTCGGATGCGACGGCAGGCGGAGCAGGTGGTCCTGGCGCCGGTGCGGGTCTTTTTAAGCAGGCAGCGATCAGCCGAAGCCGATACTCCTGATCAGGATCGCTGAATAGATTGGTTAAACAATCCGGCCGCAACTGCGGCTGGAAAAATAAAGTGAGGCAAATAGTCAGCCTGCAACCTAAGCGGCAGCAAAAGAATATCCTGCATTTTTTTCGCTGACCGCCGACGGCTGAGGGCTGACCGCTAAAACAAGGAGGAAGTCGTGGGCTTAACTACCGAACAGAAGCAGGAGATTATTGACCGTTACCGGCTGCACAATTCCGACACCGGCTCTCCGGAGGTGCAGGTGGCCATTTTGAGCGAGAGGATCACTTACCTGACGGGCCATTTCAAGACGCACGCCAAGGACCATCACTCCCGTCGGGGGCTGATCAAGCTGGTGGGCCAGCGCCGGCGTCTGCTGAACTACTTGAAAAATAAGGATATTGAACGTTACCGGACCCTGATTGAGCAACTCGGTCTGAGACGATAGGAGGCTCATCTGACTGATATGTCAAAAACATTTAGCGTTGAAGTTGGAGGCCGCGACCTCAGTTTCGAAACGGGCCGCCTGGCCCAGCAAGCCAGTGGCTCCGTATTGGTAAGATACGGCGAAAGTACGGTGCTGGTCACCGCGGTGATTTCCGACGACACGCGGGAAGGCATCGACTTTCTGCCCCTGACGGTGGATTACATGGAGAAGGCCTATGCCGCCGGGCGGGTGCCTGGGGGCTTTTTCCGCCGGGAGATCGGCCGTCCCAGTGAAAAAGAGACCCTGACCTCCCGGTTTATTGACCGGCCGTGTCGGCCACTGTTTCCCAAGGGCCTGAGGAACGAGATTCAGATCATCGCCACGGTGTTGTCCGGCGATATGGAGATCGACCCGGATATCGTCGCCTTGAATGGGGCGGCGGCGGCCCTGGAGATCTCCGACTGCCCCTTCCAAGGCCCGGTGGCCGCGGTGCGGGTCGGCAAGATCGACGGCCAACTGGTGGTCAATCCCACCAACTCCCAGCAGAAAGAGAGCACCCTCAACCTGATCGTGGCCGGGGCGCCCCAAGGACTGGTGATGGTGGAAGCCGGCGCCGTCCAGATCTCGGAAGATGAGGTGCTGGAAGCCCTGTTTTTCGCCCAGGAGCAGCTTAAGCCCATCCTGGACCTGATTATCCAGATGCGCGCCGAGATCGGCGTGCCCAAGCGGCCGACCCCGGAAGCCACCGGACTACGGCGACTTGCCCGAAAAGGTGGCGGCCCTGGCCAAGGACCGCATCCTGGCCGCGGTGCAGACGCCCGAAAAGAAGGCCCGCAATAAGGCGGTGGCCCAGGTTTTCCAGGAGGTGCTGGCCGACCTGGGAGAAGAGGTCGTCGGCCAGGAAAAGGTCGTGGCGGCCCTGGTTAAAGATACCCATAAAAAGGTGGTGCGCCAGATGGTCTTGGACACGCAGCGGCGCATCGATGGGCGCAGACTTCACCACGGTCCGGCCCATTTCCGGAGAGGTCGGCATCTTGAGCCGCACCCATGGCTCCGCCGTCTTTACCCGGGGGGAGACCCAGGCCCTGGCAGTGGTTACCCTGGGGACCCCGTCGGACGAGCAGAAAATCGAGACCCTGGTGGGCGAGACCTTCAAGTCCTTCATGCTGCATTACAATTTCCCGCCCTATTCGGTGGGCGAGACCCGGCCGATGCGGGGCCCGAGCCGTCGGGAAATCGGCCACGGCGCCCTGGCCGAACGGGCCATCTCCCAGGTGCTGCCGAGCGCGGAAGAGTTTCCCTATACCATCCGCATCGTTTCGGAGATCCTCTCCTCCAACGGCTCCTCCTCCATGGCCACGATCTGCGGCGCCTCCATGTCCCTGATGGACGCCGGCGTGCCCATTAAGGCGCCGTGGCCGGCGTGGCCATGGGCCTCATCAAGGAAGAGGACCGGGTGGCGGTGCTCTCCGACATCCTGGGAGACGAAGACCAGATCGGCGACATGGACTTCAAGGTGGCCGGCACCGCTAAAGGCATCACCGCCTTGCAGATGGATATCAAGATGACCGGACTCACCCGGGAGATCATGGGCCAGGCCCTGACCCAGGCCGAAAGCGGCCCGGTTGCATATCCTGGGCGAGATGGACGAAGGTCATCGCCGTGCCCTCTCCGGACCTGAAGGAGCACGCCCCCAAGATCATCGTCCTGACCATCAACCCCGACAAGATCCGGGAAGTCATCGGACCCGGCGGCAAGATGGTGAAGAGCATCGTGGCGGCCACCGGCGTCAAGATCGACATCGAAGACGACGGCCGGATCCACATCTCTTCGGCGGACCAGACGGCGGCGAACGAAGCCATCCGCCGGATCAATGAGATCATCGAGGAAGCGGAAATCGGCCCGGTCTACCACGGCGTAGGTGAAGAAGATCATGGACTTCGGCGCCTTCGTGGAAGATCCTGCCCGGCACCGACGGCCTGGTGCACATCTCGGAGTTGGCGCACGACCGGGTCAAGAATGTCACCGATGTTCTGAAGGAAGGCGACGAGCTGGATGTCAAGGTCTTGGACGTTGACCGCCAGGGTAAGATCCGCCTGTCCCGCCGGGTCCTGCTGCCGGTGCCGGAAGGTATGACGCTTCGGGAGCCGGATGCCAGGCCGAGTAGGTCGGATAGAGAGAGAAGGCCGGGACGTGGTGTACCAAAAAAGCGTTCTGAATAACGGCCTCAGGGTAGTCACCCAAGAGCTGCCTTACTTCCAATCGGTGGCCGTGGGGGTGTGGCTCAACGTGGGCTCCAGGGACGAGACCAAAGCAGAGAACGGGCTCAGCCACTTCCTGGAGCACATGGCCTTCAAAGGCACCCCCAGGCGCACCGCCTTGGATATCGCCCGGGAGATCGACCAGATCGGCGGCTCCGGCAACGCCTTCACCAGCAAGGAACAGACTTGCTTCCACGGCAAGGTGCTGGCGGAAAACCTGCCCAGGCTGGTGGATCTGCTGGGCGATATGATGCTGCACTCCCTCTTGCAGCCCGAGGACCTGGAGAAGGAGCGCCAGGTCATCCTCGAGGAGATCTACTCCCAGGACGACAATCCCGAAGACCAGGTGCAGGTCGGCTTCAGCCGCCACTTCTGGGGGGATAACCCCCTGGGGCGGCCTATCCTGGGGGAAGCCGAGCACATCGCCGCTGTGACCCAGCAAGAGCTGCTGGCCTACCGGCAAGCCACCTTCCGCCCGCAAGAGACGGTGGTGGCCGCAGTGGGCCGGGTGGAGCACCAGCAGTTGGTCGATCTGGTGGCCGGTCATTTCGAGAATTTCAGCAATGGCCTGCCGTCCCGGTCGCGGCGTCAGGCCCGCTTCTTTCCAGGGGTCTACTCCATTTCCCGGGACCTGGAGCAGGTTTACGTCTGTCTCGGCACCCGGGGTCTGGCCGCCGGTGATGCGCGCCGGTTTGTCGCCACCATGTTCCAGTTGCTGCTGGGAGGCAACATGAGCTCCCGCCTCTTCCAGGTAATCCGGGAGCAGCTGGGTCTGGCCTACGCGGTTTATGCCTTTCTCAGTTTTTTAAGCGACACCGGCCTGTTGGGTATCTCCGCCGGAGTGAGCCCCAAAAATCTGGAGCCCTTGATGGCCGCGGTCTGCGGTGAATTAAAGAAGCTAAAGGAAGAGCCGGTGCCGGAAGCGGAACTCCAGGCGGCCCGGGAATATATGCGCAGTTCCATCTATCTGGGCGCCGAAGACCTGGATCATTTGATGATGCGCCTGGCCAAGAACGAAATCAACTTCGGGCACTTCATTCCCCTGGAGGAGATCGTCGCCGGCTTGATGCAGGTCACGGCGACCGAAATTCAGGAATTGGCCGGGGAATTTTGCCGGCCTGAAAACTGGTCCCTGACCCTGTTAGGGCCGGTGGCTCCGAATTTCCGCGGCCCGCTCGATTTTTAAGTAACCATCTGGCGGCAGGGAGCAGAGCCGGCAGGCCGGGGCCGCCCCAACGCGGTAAGGAAAAGCAGCTTAGAAAAACCATTTTCACCAATCTCTGTTTGGTTTAAAATAAGAGCCATGTTGAAATTTCTACCGGAAAATGGCGGTAATATCCTGGGGTTTTGTGCCCAAGGGATCATCACTCTGGAAGACTTTCACCAGACCCTGGCGCCCTGCCTGACAGCCGTGATCCAGGACTGGGGCAAGGCCCGGATGCTCCTCTACCTGGAGGAGGATTTTGAGGGTTTTGACCTGGAGGCCCTCAAAGGCAGCTTCGGGGCGGAACACCGGGATAATTTGGAGAAGGTCGCGGTAGTGGGCGGCTCCTTTATGATTAATCTGCAAATCCGACTCGGCGCGGCCCTGCTGGGCGGAGAAGTGCAGACCTTTGCCAGCGAGGAGCTGGAGGAGGCCTGGGATTGGGTCAGGGAATAGCTGCATAAGGAACCGGGCGGGCGGGCCCGGCCCGCCGATCAAAAGCAAAAAGGCGACCCTCCAAGGGTCGCCTTTGATTTTTTCAACCGAAAACCGCCAACCTTCTCTAAAAATCCTCCCCGTCTTCGAGGATGGCCTTGTTGATGAATTTATAGAGGCTGCCGATCCATTCCAGTTCGTTTTCCAGCTCCGAGTTGGCAAAGATCCACTCACCGTCCCGGTCCTTGGCGATGATCACGATCTCCTCGATCTCATCCAGTTCCTGGTAGAATTTCTCCACCACCTCCTTAACGGAACGCTGGGCTCTGGCAAATGGAATAATGTTTTTGGTCATGTTTAAAACGTGCGGGGTTTGAAGCCCGTCACCCTCCCGTAGTTTAATCCCTTCGAGCGAAGAGTGGGGCAGACCCCATGATTAATTGTTTAACGAACGCCCCAAAAAAGCAATGATAATCTTATTCACCGCCGCCGGGGCCTCCTCAAAATTATCGATAGAGTCTCCAGATCTTCCAGCGGAATTTGTGGGGGTTTAGAGGCAGGATCGAGTTTGCAGTTGCCGCGGGGGGTGTTACTTTTTTTGGATGCGGCAAATCTTGGCTTTTAATTCATCCAGGGAAAAGGGCTTGACAATGAAGTCGCTGGCTCCGGCATCTATGATGCCCTCATAAGAGTATTCCGAGGAGTAACCGGTCATGATGATGAAGGGGATATCGGGAAATTCCCGGTGGGCCTCCCGCATCAATTCCATCCCGTCTTTGTCGGGCATTCTGATGTCACTGACCACCAGGTCGATGTTCTCCTGGCAGAGGATGGCCAGGGCCTCGGAGGCATTCGCCGCGCCCTTGCAGGCAAACCTGGTCATCAGGAGATAATCCTGCAGAAGCCGCCGAAGGGCGTCATCATCGTCCACTACCAAGACCACCGGCGAAGCTTTATACGACCTCTCGGGGAAGGCGCCCCAGCCTCCCTGGTTGTCGACTATAATAATCAAATCCATCTCCTTCCCTAGGTGAGCCAAGATTATGCAGCAACCCTGGCGGCCGCAAGCCAAAAATGGTTTTTGGGACCGCTTGGCCCGGGGAGAATCCCTCAAGTTTCTTTGGTTGGAGCCTAATCTCTGGAGCAATATTAGCATATTTTTCGATAAAAATTAATCGTTCAATAGCGTGAATAACTTGCCCAAAGGGAAACTTACCAAATTCCTTGAAGAAAATTAGATATTGATTAATAAAAAAATGAAAACTGAAAACTAGAAACTTGAAACTATCTTTATCCGGCGGGGGAGGGGGGGCGGGGAGGTTGGTGGTTAAGCAGCGGAAAGGGGACGCCCCGGTGCACCTCGTCCGCCACCTGGGCCTGCTGGCGGCGCAGTTCGTCAATCAAGGCCCGCCCCCGCTGCAAAGTCCCCCAGACCTGCCGCCGATAGGGGCTCTCCGGGGGCAACGGCCCGCTGGCCAGTTTTTTGAAATAGGGATAGTTCAGGAGCTCGTCCCAGAGGCTGAGACACTTGGTGAACAGGTCGGGATAGAAATAGACCAGTTCGTCCTGGAGCGCCGTCAGAAAGGCCACCGCCAGGGCCAGCCGGCGGGCGGGGCTGGGGGCCCGCTGGTTTTCGTCCAACTGGGCCAGTTTTTCCAGAGGCTGCAGGCGCTGCGCCTGGGTGAGATAGGCCAGGCGATGCAGCACCTCCCGGTGCAGCTCTTCGTTTTTGCCAAAGGCCTCGCGGTGCTCCCGGTTCAGGAGGTAGCTGTTCAAGACCTTCTTGACCGCCTCGAAGCCCTCCTGACTGTAGCGGCCCAGGCGGCGCATGTTCTTGGCGAGCCAGGCCGAGAGAAACTTGAGCCGGTCTTCGTGGGTCTTGGTGCCGGTGAGGAGTTCGCTGCGGCCGTAAGAGATGGAGCCGCCGTGCTCGCCCCGGACGATGTCGGTCAGCTCCTTCAGGCTGCGGCGGCTGTCCTTCAGGATATTGATGCCGGACTCCCGGCCGCCATGGATCGGATGGATAAACTCCTGCTTGACCACCGACAGGGCCCGGTCTTCCAGGACGTTGAAGCGGTTGTATTTGTGCTGCTGGTAGGTGACCTTGAAGATCACCACCCGGCGTTTAGGGTCCACATAGAAGCCCTGGTCGCCGAGATGCGGGTTGGCCTCGGCCAGTCCCAGGGGCAGCGAGATGAGGGCGGTCTTTTCCACCAGGGGATGCTGCTTCTGTTCCAGGCCGGAGAGGCTGGTGATGGTGCGGTCGGAGGCGCCCAGGACCTTGACGAGATATTGCTCCTTCAGGCGGCTGAGCTTGCGGGCGAACAGGGCGGCGGAGGTGCGCCGTTCGGAGGCGATGGGAAAGCCGTACTGCTCCATGAGGAACTGGTAGACGAACTCCCGTTCCCGCTCGTAAGTGGCGCTGTCCTGGTCTTTAAATTTTCCCAGCCGGCGGCCCAGGGTTTTTAGTTCGGTGTCCAGGTCCGACGGGAAGGAGGCATAGACCCCCAGGAGGCGGAAATCGCCCTGGGGGGCGTCCCGGGCAATGACGTGGGCCCGGTCCATGTGAAACAGGGAGGCCAACACCTCCTCATAATGGGCCAGATCGGTGAGATCCCGCGTCGTGAAGCGACTTTTAAACACCGCCCGGAAATCCCGGTCCAGGTGGGGCAGGATCTTATCCAGGTTTTCCCGTCCACGCCGCTTGCCGTCGCTCAAAGGGTGCAGCAGATCGAACTGAAAGGTCTCGTCCTGGTAGGAGAGCGGCCGGTTGAAGGCCACCATGCTGAAACTGGGCAGTTGCTTGTATTCGGCGAAATTCTTCTCGAAGGACGGCAGCAGTTCCCGGGGCTCCACCAAAGGGTAGTCGGCGGCATAGGGCTCCAACAGCCCCTTTTTCAGGTGAATGTAGTCCAGGAACTCCTTCAGCAGGTAGCGGTCCCGCCAGGGGTTCGGCCCCAACTTGAGGTCGGCCAGGCGCTGGCCGTTGAGGCGGACCTCGGAGAAGAATTTCTGCCGCTTCTTCATTAATCCGCCACGATCTTGAGGTGCAGGCGCCGGGTGCGGGGCCCGTCGAATTCGCAGAAATAGATGCCCTGCCAGGTGCCCAGGATCAGGTGGCCGTCGTTAATTATGACAGTAAGCTGCGGGCCGATGAGGGAGGCCTTGATATGGGCCGGGGAATTGCCTTCCAGATGGCGATAAGGCTCGTGATCGCTGATGATCTGGTTCAGGACCATCAGGATGTCGGCCTGGACGCTGGGGTCGGCGTTTTCGTTGATGGTTACCGCGGCGGTGGTATGAGGCACGAAGAGATGGCAGAGCCCTTCCCGGACGCCGCTCTCCTGGAGTGCGGCCTGGATCTGGCGGGTCAGGTCCAGAAACTCGGTGCGGCCATTGGTGCGCACCGTCAGGGTCTGAAACATGCCTACCTCCGAATAAGCGGCGCGTCGCCGGGCAGGGTCAACAGGCCGCCGGGTTCCCGGGCCTCCTGGGGTGGTTTCGATTCCTGCCAGGCCAGGGCCAAGGTCGTTTTAACCAGTCCTTGTAAGAAAGGGTTTTCCCCGCCCAGGGCGGTGGGCTCCGGATGGAGGAGATCAGCCGCCACGACCCGGGCCAGCCGGGCCTCTTCCGGGCGTTGGCCCAGTTCCAGGTAATAGGCCATGGTCAGCAGCCGGCGGCCCCAGAGCGGCCGCGTCTCCAGGGGGATCAGGGCCCGGGTGGCTTCAGCCAACAGGGCGTCGGCCCGCACCGCCTTTTGCTGGTCCGAGAGCACCAGGGGGCTCTGCTCCACCTCTTGCACCTTGTCGAGCCAGGGGGTGATTTCCTCCAGGCCGGGCAGCCAGCTCTGGAACAGGGGAGAGCCGGCCAGTTGGCGGGATTGCTCCAGGAGGCGGCTGCGCTCGCCGGGTTCCAGGACCGGCAGCAGTTGCGAAAGGTCCGGGGCCTCCTCGGGGCGGCCCCAGTTTTTCCAGATTTGCTCCCGGACGGAGGCATAACGCCTGGAGGCCTCAGTCGCCACCTCCCGGCCCCGATAGGCTGCTTCCAGCAGGCGCACCGCATAAGGACCGGGCACCGGAAACCAGTCTGCCAGACCCTGCCGGCGGTAATATTCCCAAAATTCCGTCTGTTGCCGGCTTTTCAAAACCAACAGGTGGCACTCCCGCAATCCCGCCACATCATTAATGACGGCCACCAGGAAATTGCCGCCTAGGATCTCCTTGGGGGCCTCGAGGACCACGACGCTGTCGCCGTTGCCCAGGACAGGAGAGACGAGGGCCCTGGTCTCAATGGGCTTGTTTTTTGCGATGACCGGCGCCTCCCGGGGCAGCAGCTCGCCGGCTACCTGCACCCCGCGGGTCTGGAGGAGATGCCAGGCCCGTTTCAGGCCTTTGCGCCGGGCCTTGTCGGCGGCCTGGCCGAACAGGGCGGCCAGGAGCATAGGGATCGCCGGGTGGCCGACCTCGGCCAGGGCCGCCATGAGGTGCAGATCCCAGAGGGTGTCCTGGGGATTGACGGTGACCAGGCTTTTCAGGCTCTCCAGGTCCCGGCCGGCGTCGCAGGCCGGGACCACCACCACCACCTGCGCCTGCAGGGTGGCTGCCGCGTCCGGTGGCAAGGGGGGTAGGCCGGATTTAGGCCTGGCTTTAGCTAGCTTGTGTGCAGTCATTTAGATAATTACGAACCTATTAATGAAAATCATTGGTGGGGCGGGCGTCTCGCCCGCCTTATTGGTGCGCAGGGCGCACCTTAAACCTACGCTTACACAGGCCAGAGGCCTGTGCCACTAAAAACTAGGGCCTTTCCGGAGGCCCCGACTCGATGGCCACGGCATCGGTCCGGCCCATCTCCTGGAGATAGACGTTGACCCGCTGGCCTGGGGGCAGTTTGATGGCCTGGCCCACGAAATCGGGTTGGATGGGCAACTCCCGGCCACCGCGGTCGATGAGCACGGCCAGTTCGATCCTACGGGGCCTGCCGTAATCGATGAGGGCGTCCAGGGCGGCCCGTACGGTGCGGCCGGTGAACAGGACATCATCCACCAGCACCACTTCCTGGTCGTCGATGGAGCCGGGCAGCTCCGTTTTGCCCACCAGGGGCTTGTGACTCAGTTGGGTCCAGTCGTCCCGGTACAGGGTGATGTCCAGGACCCCAACCCGCATGGGTGGGCCGGTATGGCGGCTGATGCGGTCCGCCAGGCGCTGGGCCAGAAAGGCGCCGCCGGTGCGGATGCCCACCAGGATCATCCGGTCCGGATTGGGGTGCCGAGCCACAATCTCGTCGGTCAGCCGCGCCAGGGTGTGGTCCAACTCTGCAGCGTTCATGCCAGGGGACTTTTTGGGAGTCATGTAAGTTCCTTGCTTCTTTGTAAAAAAAAACCTGGAAAGTCAAATAGGTTGAGGCGCCGCGACCTTTGGGTTCGGCGGAAAAGGAGCAGATGGCGCCGACGGCTGGCGACCCGGCCGCTTCCCTGGAAGGGTTGTCCCTCTCCGGAAGGGCCGGCCGGGCAAATTCTCCATTAACTTAACATGCTTGGCTGGGAAAGACAAGCACAGGAAGGATTACCTCAATTGAGGGATAAACGCCACTGCACCGGCAACCCGGATCTGAATTTGCTCCGGGGCGGAAAACTGGTTATAATCGCAGTGGGACACCAGGAAATCTCGCCTCATGACCTTAGAAGAAGCCCGGAAATTGCTGGAGTTGGGACCACAGGCCAGCCGCCAGGAGATTCGGTCCGCCTACCGGCGGGAGGCGCGGCGCTGGCACCCCGATCGGGCTCTGAATCCCGTTGAAGAAGCCGAATACCGCCAGCGCATGCAGCAGGTTAACCTGGCCTACCAACGGATACTCAAGTTCATTGAGGACTACCGCTTTGAGCTGGTGGAAACCTCTTCCCAGGAAGACCTCATGCAGTGGTGGAACAACCGCTTTGCCACCGGAGTCTGGAGCCCGCCGCCCCCCAAAGATTCGGGGGAAGACGAGGAGTAATGCCGATTATCCGGTTTTTGCTGCTGCTGTTGCTGGTCAACTTCGGCCACCCCGGTGTTGGTCTGGCCGTCCCGGGGCCGGGCGCGGCTCTGGAGAATCTGGAATACCGCGTGAGCCTGGGGCTCTGGTCTGAGGTAGCCCAGGTGCATCTGCGGCTGACCCAGATTGGTCCGAACCGTTACCGGGCGGAGTTTTCGGGCGCGGCCCAGGGGATGTGGCGGCTGCTGAGCCGCTGGCTGCCCAAGGGCTACGAAACCGACATGGTCCTGGAGGGTGGGCGGTTTAAGCCCCTGGTCTTCCGGGAAGAGTTTCAGGCCAAAGGCCATGAGATCCGCAAGGAATACCGCTTCGATTACCCGCGGCAAGTCCTGGAAGTCTGGCGGGGCGTGGATCACCAGGAGCCGGTGAAAAGCTGGCAAGTCCCTCTGCGGGAACCGGTCTATGATCTCTTGAGCCTGTTTTATAATCTCCGTTTGGGGGCCTTTGGACCTCTAAAGGGCGGCCAAACCTTGAGAGTGGCCGTACTGCCTACCCCGGAGCCCCGGGAACTCGTCTTGCGTATCGGCCCCGAGTCTTCCGACGGCCACAAGATCATGCTGGAGGCGAAAGGGCCGGAGAGCGAAGCTGAGGAAGGCCCGTATTTTGTTTTCTGCACTCCGCAGTGGGTGCCGCAAGAGGCCTGGACCAGAGTGGCGGTCTTCGGGAAGCTGGCGGGGCATTTGCTCAACCCTGCAGCAATCAGGCAGGAGGGTTTGCTCAACCTTTCGCCGGCGCCGACTAAGCAAGCTCCATAAGGGCCCTTCGGGGGAAAGATGACCTATTTAAAAGGTGGCGGCCGCGCCGGCGCCAACTCTGAGCCACCAGCGGGCCGTTACTATTGTTGCCGGGAAGCAATGTCTTGAGAAAAATACTTCTGATGACCGGAGCGGGGTGGCGTTCGAGGGCCTGGGGCCGGCTGCAGCCGCCGCCGACCCGTCGGCTTCCGGGGGCCATTCTCCTGGCCCTGTTAATGTTCCTGGCGGTGCAAGCCTGGTCTTGGGGGCAGGCCCCGGCCGCGGCGCCCCAGGGTGAGGTGCTGGAGGACCTGAAATTCCGGGTGGAGTATCTGCTCTGGAAAGAGGTGGCGCAGGCGCAATTGACCCTGAAAAGCCTGGGACCCGGGCATTATCAGGCGGAAATTTCCGGGGAGCCCCTGGGCCTGCTGAAGGTGATTATCGGCAAGCGCCGGGACAGCTACCGGACGGAGATGATCCTGCGGCACGGTAAGCTCGTGCCCCTGGTTTACCGGGAAGAATCCCAGAAGAAAGGCCACCGCCATCTGAAGGAATACCGCTTCAACTACGACCAGGGAGTCCTGGAATTGTGGCAGTTGAAGGAAGGCAAAGGGATGGTGCAAAAATGGCACACCGCTCTGAAAGCCCCCATCTACGATCCCCTGACCGCCTTTTACAACTGCCGTCTGGGGCTGATGGGGCCGATCCGGGAGGGTGCGACCTTCAAGGTGGACGGCATCCCCTATCCCAAGCCGGAAGAGATCGAAGTCAGGATCGGCCCGGAGAGCGCCGAGGGGCGCAAGATCATGATCGGCATCAACAATAATGCCTTTGAAAATGACCGGGGCGTGATCTTTGCCTACCTGGACGAGGCCCGGGTGCCCCAACAGGCCTGGACCAGTTCCCGGTTGGGCAAGATCAGCGGCCGGTTGGCCGGGGGCAAGCCCTTGAACGGCGGGCTGCCGGGAATGGCTAACCAGTAGCCAGTGACCAGTAGCCAGTGGTCAGTTCCAAGTTCCCAGTTCCCGGTTTAGAGTTTCGAGTTGCGAGCTGGGTGGACAGCCGAGGGCGGCTGTCCTACATTGGTTTTTTCTATCCCCCCTTGACTTCGTTGAAATGGATGCTTACATAATAGTCAGAGCCTGAGGACCGGAAAATCTGCCGCCGGCCCCCCATAAGCAATCCGACTTGAAGGGGCGCGATGTGGAGGTTGCAGACCCACCAGGCTGTTTCTGAGAGCCGTGCCCTGCGGGGCGCGGCTTTTTTTTGGGAAGACGGCAGCCAATATGGGGCGCCGCCGCCCGCGGCGGTCCAAAGAGCGCCGGCCTGGATTCATCAGAGGCAGGGTTATTTAAGGCTTGACAATGCCAGGATATTTAGATACTTATTTCTTAACTGGTTGGAAAGAAGGGATTATGGCGGCACCTCTCAGCAAATCCAGGCATAACTGGACCGGATCATCGGACGCGGTTTCCCGCGGCGCTGATCATCATTTGGCCAACGGCGTCGGCGTATGGGTAGGCGCCGCGGCCTGCCTGTCGGGTTCGGCTCGGGAGGGGAGGGTTTATTAGAATTACCCCTGATCCCTCGATTCCGAGACTCCCAGGCAGGGCCGCCCGCGGTCCTGCTTTTTTTTCGCCGGAGCTGGGGCAGGGGCAAATAAATTGCAAGGAGGAGGGGCTTTTTGTGTGCCGGAGACGGCCTGCAATTGACAAATATCTAACATTATTTTAGCATTTCATATTCAACTTTGAGAAAATCAAGCCAGAGGCCAAGCCATGGAGAGAGAAGATCTGGAACTGCTACAGCAGTTGACGGACAGAGACCCGGAATTGAAAAAGTTCTGGGATGAACATCTCGAATACGAACGGCAGTTGGAAGGGTTTAACCGGCGGGCGTACCTCACCGCGGCGGAAACCATGGAGCGCAAGCGCCTGCAGAAATTGAAGCTGGCCGGCCGGGACCGGATGGAGCAGATCCTGGCGAAATACCGCCAGAAGGAAAAAATGTCATGAAAATGACCGGGGCTCAGATCCTATTGAAATGTTTGGAACGGGAAGAGGTGAAACACGTCTTCGGCTACCCCGGGGGCGTGGTCCTGGACATATATGACGAACTCACCCGGACGCCGCAGATCCAGCATATCCTGGTGCGCCACGAGCAGGCCGCGGTCCATGCGGCGGACGGCTATGCCCGGGCCTCCCGCAAAGTGGGCGTGGCCCTGGTGACCTCCGGCCCCGGGGCCACCAACACGGTGACCGGCATCGCTTCGGCCTACCTGGACTCCATCCCCATCGTGGTGATCACCGGCCAGGTGCCCACCGCTCTGATCGGCAACGACGCCTTCCAGGAAGTGGACATCGTCGGCATCACCCGGCCCTGCACCAAGCACAACTACCTGGTGAAGGACATCCACCAACTGGCCCAGACCATTCACGAGGCCTTCCATATCGCCCGGTCCGGGCGGCCCGGTCCGGTGCTGATCGACCTGCCCAAGGACGTGGTCCAGGCCAGTATCGTCCCCAAGTTTCCCGAGGAAATCAGGATCAAGAGCTACAATCCCACCTACCACGCCAATCCGCGGCAGGTGAAACGGGCTCTGGAGATGATCATGGGCGCCAAAAGGCCGGTGCTCTACACCGGCGGCGGCATCATCCTGTCGGATGCCGCCGAGGAACTGGCCAGGTTCGCCATCTCCCAGCAGATCCCGGTGACCAGCACCCTCATGGGCCTGGGCGGCTTTCCCGGGGATAACCCCTTATGGATGGGCATGCTGGGGATGCACGGCACCTACTGCGCCAACATGGCGGTTTCCCAGGCCGACGTCCTCATTGCCGTGGGGGCCCGCTTCGACGACCGGGTCACCGGCAAGCTCTCGGAATTCGCGCCCCACGCCAAGATCATCCACGTGGACATCGACCCGAGTTCCATCAGCAAGAACGTGCAGGTGGATGTCCCCATCGTCGGCGACTGTCTGGATACCTTGAAACAGCTCAATAACCTGGTGCAGGAATTGCCCCAGAAAGACTGGGCCGCGGCCCGCCAGCCCTGGCTTTCGACCGTGGCCGGCTGGGAGAAGGAACATCCCCTGACCTACACCTGGAGCGACACCGTTATCAAACCCCAGTATGTCGTGGAGAAGCTCTACGAATTGACCAAGGGGGACGCCTTCATCACCACGGAGGTGGGGCAGAACCAGATGTGGGCCGCGCAGTTTTATAGATTCAAACGACCCCGGCGGCTGATGACCTCCGGCGGGCTGGGCGTCATGGGTTACGGCTTCCCCGCGGCCATGGGGGTGCAGGTGGCCCAGCCGGACGCCATCGTCATCGACATCGCCGGCGACGGCAGCATCCAGATGAACATCCAGGAACTGATCACGGTGGTGGAAAACAACCTGCCGGTGAAGATCGCCATCCTGAACAACACCTTCCTGGGCATGGTGCGCCAATGGCAGCAGCTGTTCTACGAGCGGCGCTACAGTTCCACGCCCATGCGGGCCCCGGACTTCGTCAAGCTGGCGGAGGCCTACGGCGCGGTGGGGCTCAGGGCCACCAAGCCCGAGGAAGTGGTGCCGGTTATCCAGGAGGCGCTTGAACACGCCCAGGCCGGTGATCATGGACTTTAGGGTGGAGCCCGAAGAGTGCGTCATGCCCATGGTGCCCGCGGGCAAAGCCATGCACGAAATGCTGTTGGCCTAAGGAGGGGGAGATGGAGCCGAGACATACCATAGCAGTCTGGGTGGATAATCTTCCAGGAGTGCTCTCCCGGGTGACCGGCCTGTTCAGCGGCCGGGGCTTCAACATCGAAAGCCTGTGCGTGGCCGAGACCATGGACCCGGAGGTTTCCCGCATCACCATCGTTTCCACCGGCGATGAGCAGATCACCGAGCAGATCATCAAGCAACTGCACAAACTCATCAACGTCATCACGGTGGTGGACCTGAGCGCCAAGGACCACGTGGAGCGGGAGATGGCCCTGGTGACGGTGAAGGCCGAAGGCGCCTCCCGGGCCGAGGTGCTGCGCCTGGCCGATATCTTCCGCTGCCGGGTGGTGGACGTCAGCCCCAACACCTACAGCCTGGAAATCACCGGCAACCATGCCAAGATCGGGGCGGTGCTGGATAACCTCAAGGTGCACGGCATCCTGGACATCGTGCGCACCGGGACGCTGGCGATTCAGCGGAGCAATAAGAAGGAGTAGAGAAGTAGCCAGTAGCCAGTGAGTAACCGGAAGCCAAGGTTTGAGCTAAAATTTCGTAGGGCGCGTTGCATGCGCCACGGTTGGTGCGGAAAACGCACCCTACAACTCTTGAAAAGGAATAAGTTCTCATGAAAATGTACTACGATGCAGATGCGGATTTGGGCCTGTTAAAGGGCAAGAAGGTGGCCATCATCGGCTTCGGCTCCCAGGGGCACGCCCAGGCGTTGAACCTCAGGGACAGCGGCGTGGACGTGCTGGTCTCCGAGATGCCCGGCACGCCCAACTATGACCTGGCAGTGAAGTACGGCTTCAAGCCGGTGGCGGCCGCCGAGGCCGCGGCTCAGGCCCAGGTGGTGCAGATCCTGACCCAGGACCACGTGCAGGCCATGCTTTATGAAAACGACCTGAAGCCCCACATGGCCAAGGGCAAGACCCTGCTCTTTTCCCACGGCTTCAACATTCATTTCGGCCAGATCGTGCCCACCGCCGAAATCGACGTCATCATGGTGGCGCCCAAGGGCCCCGGCCACCTGGTGCGGGCCGAATACGAGAAGGGCGCCGGCGTCCCCTGCCTGGTGGCGGTGGAGCAGGACGCCTCGGGTAAAGCCTTGGAGACGGCCCTGGCCTATGCCAAAGGCATCGGCGCCACCCGGGCCGGCGTCCTCCAGACCACCTTTCGGGAAGAGACGGAAACGGACCTGTTCGGCGAACAGGCCGTGCTCTGCGGCGGCGTCTCCGAGTTGGTCAAGGCCGGCTTCGACACCCTGGTGGAGGCGGGTTATGCCCCGGAGATCGCCTACTTCGAGTGCTTCCACGAGTTGAAGCTGATCGTGGACCTCTTCTATCAGGGCGGCCTCAAATACATGCGCTACTCGGTGTCCGACACCGCCGAGTATGGCGACTACACCCGGGGCCCGCGCATCATCACCGAAGAGACCCGGGACGAGATGCGCCAGATCCTCTACGAGGTCCAGAGCGGCGAATTCGCCAAGGAATGGATCCTGGAGAACCAGGCCAAGCGCCCGGTCTTCAACGCCCTGCGGCGCCAGGAAGCGGACCACCCCATCGAAGAGGTGGGCAAAAAGCTACGCTCCATGATGGGCTGGCTGAAGAGGAAATAGGGGACGGAAAAAATAAGGCTAAAAGGGGAAGAGGGGAAGAGGGGAAAAGGGAAAAGACCACCGGAAAAGGCTGGCCTTCGACATTTTTCCCCTTTCCACTTTTAACCCTTTCCCCCAGCGGAGCAATAATTGATGCGTCAAGATAACTCGCAATCATGGTAGCCTCCCAAACCAAAAAGTCGGGTATGATCGCCGCGGCCGGCTATCGTTTTCTGGCCGGCAGCGTTCTGCTGATTTTCCTGGGTTGGCTCCTGGGCTCCGGTTGGCTTTGGGGCCTGGGCTTGCTGGCCCTGGCCTTTTTTGGTTATTTCTTTCGGGACCCGGAGCGGCCCGTCCCGGCAGCGCCGGAGGCCGTCGTTTCTCCGGCGGACGGCAAGGTGGTCTACATCGACGAAACCCGGGAAGAGCGTTACCTGAATGGACCGGCCCGCCGGGTGGCCATCTTCATGAACGTCTTTGACGTGCACGTCAACCGGGCCCCGGTGGCCGGCACTATCAGCGAGTCCGAACACCGGGACGGCTGTTTCAAGGCGGCCTGGCGCGGCAGACGCCTGCGCGCTGAACGAGCGGCAGGCCCTGGTCCTGGAGGCGAAAGGCGCCCGGGTGCTGGTGGTGCAGATTGCCGGCCTCCTGGCCCGGCGCATCGTCTCGTATGTGCAGCCCGGTCAATACCTCGACAAAGGCGAGCGCCTGGGGCTGATCTGCTTCGGCTCCCGGGTGGATCTGTATCTGCCGCCGGAGGCGGAGATCCTGGTCAAGGTGGGCGACCGGGTCCAGGCCGGCAGTAGTATTGTGGCCCGCTGGGCGTGAATGTTGTATAATAGCCGCGGCGGGACGTGCAGCGCGCCGCCATAACGGGTAGCCCGGGTATTTTTCGCCTGGGCGTGCAATTGTCTTGGCCCCTATCTGGGAGTGCTGGCCATGGCCTTTCGGAGGCGACGGAAAAAACGGGATCGGCGCCGTTTTCGGGGCGTCTTTCTGATCCCCAATCTCATCACCACCGGCAGCCTCTTTTCCGGTTTCTATGCTATCGTGGCCGCCATCGACGGCCGCTTCCACGCCGCCGCCTGGGCTATCTTTATCTCCCTGGTGCTGGACGGCCTGGACGGCCGCATTGCCCGCATAACCCATAGCACCTCAGGCTTCGGAGTGCAGTACGACTCGCTGGCCGACCTGGTGTCCTTCGGGGTAGCCCCGTCGGTGTTGGTCTATCTGTGGGCCCTGAAACCCTACCATCAGTTCGGTTGGGTGGCGGCCTTCCTCTTTGTAGTCTGCGGAGCCCTCAGATTGGCCCGTTTTAATGTGCAGCAAGGCTCCATCGACCCCCGCTATTTCAACGGCCTGCCCATCCCGGCCGCGGCCATGCTCATTGCTACCTCCGTGGCCTTCTATTATGAAATTGGCGAATGGGCCCCGGAAAAACATATCTATATTCTGGTGATGATCTATCTGCTCTCCTTTTTGATGGTGAGCAATATCAAATACATCAGCTTCAAGAAGGTGGAACTGTTTCGCCGCCACCCCTTCCATACCCTGGTGGGCCTGGTGTTGATCTTCGTGGTCATCGCCGCGGCGCCCGATATCATGGGATTTATTGCCATGGTGATCTACGTGTCTTCCGGGGTCATCAGCACCATTATCTACTACCGGCGGCCGGCACCGGCCCTGACGGAGAAGGAAGACGAACTCCCGACTCCGAAGCCTTCCAGCCCGTAGGGCCAATCACCTTTTTATCGTGAGAAACCTCCTTTTTCGACTCATCGCGGTGCTTTTGGGCTTCAGCCTGGCTTTCGGTCTGGCGGAAATCGCCGTCCGGGTCATTTCTCCCCAGGAGACCGGGCCTGTGCATTTCGCCTTTAACTCGGTGCTTGGTGAGATTCCAGTACCTAATCAGAAAGGATGGCTGACAGACCCCGGGGTTTACGATTTCACTTACAGCAACAATTCCTTGGGCTTCCGGGGCGGTCTGGAGTATGGTCCCAAGAAGCCCAATGAATTTCGCATCCTCTTGCTGGGCGATTCCTTCACCTACGGCCTGGGGGTGAACGATAACCAGACCTTTGGATATCATCTGGAGCAATATTTGCGCCGGCATAACCTGAACGCGGTGGTGATTAATGCCGGCAATCCCGGCCATGGCACGGATTATACGTTGAAACTGTTTCAAACTTACGGTGCCAGGCTACAGCCGGATGTGACGGTCTTGTACTTCCTCCCCGATTGGTTTGGGCGCGATGCCCGGGGCGAGTACTACGCCATCGGCCGGGATGGCGAACTTCGAGCCAAAAGGCTGAAACCGGCTACCGGCAGAATCAAGACCTTCCTCTTCCATTTTCCCGGTTATAACTGGCTCATCTCCTGGTCCCAGGCGGCCAACCTGGTTAAACAGGCCGCGGTGAATTACCTGGTTGAGGCCAACCAAGAGCACAACCCCGAAGGGGGCTTGACTTCCGGGCTGGTCGTCTTCTCCAAGAAGGATGCGACAGGCTTTTCCGACGCCGCTAACCGGAAACTTACAGAAACTTACGTAAACCATTTGAGGAAGGCAGTAAGACAGGCCGGCAGCAAACTGCTGACCTGCTACATCCCGGAAGCTTCGGAAGTGGAAGCTTATCGCCGGAACGGAGAAATTTCCCCGGATGAAAGGATGTTTAAAGAAATCATTGAGAGTCAAGGGGATACCCTCCATTCCCTGACCCCGGTTTTGGCAGGCGATCCTGAGCCTATTCGCGCCCTATATTACGTTGAAGGTCACTGGACTCCCCGGGCCCATGAACTAGTCGGGAACGACTCAGCAAAATATTTGCTTTCGGAAAAGAGGACGTCAGCCCTTAAAGACAAGTAACTATGTCATTGGCTCCCTCGGATAAAAATGTTGATAATTCCCAAATAAGGCTTAAAGAATCGAAAATGTCTACCCAACCGCATCTTGTTTTACGGAATTATTTCGCTGGGGGCCTCGCCATGGCCTGTTATTCCTAAGAACAGGCGTTGCACTGCGGTGCACCGGGGTGGAATAAGAAATGAGTAACTGGTTCGAGAAAAATCCCAAAAAGACTTTTCTAATATTATTTCTTCTGGCAGGTGTGTTTTTTATATGCTCATTAGAAGGCTATCTACGTTGGCGTTATACTGATACTTTAATCGTTAAGTTACCTCAGGACGGCTATAAACCAGAAAAACCATATAAATTTAAGAATCTCCCTAAAGCATTTACCAAACTTATTATAAAATTACCGGGACGTGATTTTAGCATAACTTATTCTTTATACGGAGGCCGTCATCCGGATGCTTTGAAAAAAGTAAAATTAGCCCAGGGTAACATTAAATTAATGTTTTTAGGTGATAGTTTTACTTTGGGATGGCCTTTGGCGGATAACCAATCGTTTGGAAGTTTATACGGTAAATTATCTGGAACCCAGGAGTATAATTTAATTTGCGGCTTATATGGAGCAGGAACTCATACACAGAAGGAGCAGTTATTAAGGGTACTTGCGAATGAGAATAACATTAAAACAATTGTTTACGAAATTTTTGGGAGATATGTTTTTTTGGATTTAGGCCTGGATGAACATAAAAACGAGAAAGTGCAGGGTGTGCCATTAAATTATTATTTTAGGCCAGTAAGGTTCACCTTCGAATTAGTTTTAAGGCCATTATATAACCTCTACAGGGGATTATCCGGTAATGCCTGGCGTAATTATGGACTAGAAGAAATTATGTATTTGCACAATATGGTCCTATGTTAAAGCAAAATATATTATCGCCGGAAGATATTGAATTAAGAAGACAACTAGAGAGTTTGTATATCAATAATCTTAAAGAAATTATCAGTATCTGCAGAAAACGCCATATCCGGCTTATTTCCATACTAATTCCTTATGGGGAATATCTCGAAAAGGCTACTGCTAAGACGGCATTTATTGATTTATCGCCTGATATAGATGAGGAAAGTGTGAAAGAATATCGTGACTTTATCAAAAATATATTTTTGCAGGAGAGGTTGCCCCTGATAGATTTTCACGATATCTTTGCCGAAGAATACCAGAAAAATCCTGGTCTTAAATTATATGTCGATCGCGATATGCATTTAAATAGCGCTGGCAATCAGCTTGTGGCAAATACTCTCCATAAATATTTTTTAGAACACCAGCATTTTAGCGGAGAGGAATAACAGGCAATCACGCCGGAAGCGGAAAATTTTCGGCCAAATTTGTGCTTGTTTTTTCGAATAATGAGGGTATAATTTTTTTAAGAAGAATTTAGGTAGACAAATGGATCAATCTGCAGCCCAACATCACTGTTTCATCCCGGCCCTCCTGGGCCTAGCCTCGCTGCTGTTGTTGCCTGCCTAGGCAGGCAAATATCTATTTTCCCATACTCAATTTAGCCAAAGATATTGTTTTAACTGCTTCTTTTTGAAGGAGACAGTGGTATAATACCGTTGCCTTCCTGGAGTCCCTTCGGGGAAAGGAGAGCCGTATGTCCGATAAAATCTTTATTTTCGATACCACCCTCAGGGACGGGGAGCAAACCCCCGGGGCCAATCTCAACGTGGACGAAAAACTGCAGATTGCCCGGCAGCTGGAACTCCTGAACGTGGACGTCATCGAGGCCGGGTTTCCCTTCTCCTCGCCGGGGGACTTCGAAGCGGTGCAGGCCGTGGCCCGGGAGATCCGGGGGTCCCAGATCGCCGGCCTGGCCCGGGCCTTGGCTCAGGACATCGACGCCTGCTGGGAGGCCGTGCAAAGAGGCCACCAAGCCCCGCATCCACACCTTCATCTCCACCTCCGACATCCACCTGAAGTACCAGATGCGCAAGAGCCGGGAAGAGGTCCTGGAGCAGGCGGTGGCCGCGGTGCAGCACGCCAACCGATATACTGCCGCAATGTGGAATTTTCCGCCATGGACGCCTCCCGGAGCGACCTCGACTACGTGGCCCAGGTGTTCGCCGCGGTCATCGACGCCGGGGCCACCACGGTGAATTTTCCGGACACGGTGGGCTACGCCATCCCCCATGAGTTCGGCGCCAAGATCAAGTACCTGGTGGAGCACATCCCCAATATCCATAAGGCCATCATTTCGGTGCACTGCCACAACGACCTGGGGCTGGCCGTGGCCAACACCCTGGCGGCCATCATGAACGGCGCCCGCCAGGCCGAAGTGCACCATCAACGGCATCGGGGAGCGGGCCGGCAACGCCTCCCTGGAGGAGGTGGTCATGGCGCCTGGCCACCCGCAAAGACCTGTTCGACTACTATACGGAGATCGTCACCCAGTATATCTGTCCCGCCAGCCGCCTGACCAGCAAACTTCCGGGGTGGCGGTGCAGCCCAATAAGGCCATCGTGGGGGCCAACGCCTTTGCCCACGAGTCCGGGATTCACCAGGACGGGGTGCTCAAGGAGGCCAGCACCTTCGAAATCATGACCCCCACCACCGTGGGCATCAAGAAGAGCCTGCTGCCCCTGGGGAAGCTGTCGGGCCGCCACGCCTTCAGGAACAAGCTCCAGGAGATGGGCTATCTACCTGAGCGACGAGGAACTGAACCGGGTCTTCACCCGCTTCAAGGACCTGGCGGACCGCAAAAAGACGGTGTTCGACGAAGACCTGGTGAGCCTGGTGGAGACCGAGGTGATCTATAAGTCGGTGCCGGAGCACTTCCGGCTCCTGGAACTGGTGGTGCTCACCGGCACCATGGTCAAGCCCAACGCCACCGTCAAGATGGAGGTCGGCGGTGAGCTCAAGACCACTTCGGCTTTCGGCGACGGCCCCATCGACGCCACCTACCGGGCCATCACCGAGCTGGCCAGATCCAAGTGCAACCTGCTGAAGTTTGCGGTGAGCTCCATCACCGGGGGCACCGAGGCCCTGGGTGAGGTGTCGGTGCGCCTGGAGGAAGACGGCCACGTGGTCACCGGCCAGGGAGTGGACCCGGACATGGTCACCGCCAGCGCCCGGGCCTACATCAACGGCCTGAACCGCCTCAAATTCCTGAAGGAAATGGGCTAGGCCCCGAAGGAAAACCCGGAGAAGCTGTAAGAGGCAGTAAGCAGTGAGCGGTGAGCAGTAGAGCAGTGAGTCCCAAGCCCTCCCCTCAAATAAGCCTTTAGTGACTGTGCAAGACAGGACCTTCTGCCCTGCTTGACTAGCTTAGGGCTTAGAACGTTATACCCTGAAACTACGATACTGGAGACTGGAGATAACATGCCTAAAGCCTCAAACCATCACGCAAAAAATTCTGGCGGCGCATGCCGGCAAAGACTATGTGGAACCCGGGGAACTGATCCTGGCCAAGGTGGACATTGCCCTGGGCAACGACATCACTGCGCCCCTGGCCATCAAGGACTTTCGGGAGTCGGGGGCCAAGAAGGTCTTTGACCGGGAGCGGGTGGTGCTGGTGGCGACCACTTCGCCCCCAACAAGGATATTGCCTTCGGCCATCCAGGTGCCAGATCGTGCGGCAATTTCGCCCAGGAGCAGGACCTGGTGCATTTTTACGAGGGCGGCGACATGGGGGTGGAGCACGCCCTGCTGCCGGAGAAGGGCATCGTGGGGCCCGGCGACCTGATCATCGGCGCCGACAGTCACACCTGCACCTATGGCGCCTTGGGGGCCTTTGCCACCGGGGTGGGCTCCACCGACCTGGCCGCGGCCATGGTCACCGGCGAAGTGCTGGCTCAAGGTGCCGGAGAGCATCAAGTTCGTCTATCACCGGCCAGGCTGCCCCCCTGGGTCACCGGCAAGGACCTGATTCTCCACACCATCGGCGATATCGGGGTGGACGGGGCCGAGTACATGGCCATGGAGTTCACCGGCGAGGCCATCGGCCGCCTCTCCATGGCGGAGCGCTTTTCCATGGCCAACATGGCGGTGGAGGCCGGGGCCAAAAACGGCATCATCGCCCCGGATGAGATCACCCTGGAGTATGTCCAGGGTCGCGCTTTACGGCCTTTTACACGAGAACCTTTACAGCGATACGAATGCGACTTATACTCTTATGAAAAGACCTACGACGTCGGCCAACTGGAGCCCCAGGTGGCCTGTCCGCCGTCGCCGGGCAATGTCGAGCCGGTCTCGCAGGTGGGGGAGGTGCAGCATCGATCAGGCGGTGATCGGCTCCTGCACCAACGGCCGGCTGGAAGACCTGCGGCTGGCGGCCCAGGTCATCAAGGGCCGCAAGGTCGCCAAAGGGGTGCGCCTTATCGTCATTCCCGCCACCCCGCTGATTTACCGGCAGGCCATGGATGAGGGCCTGCTGGCCAGTTTTCATGGACGCCGGCGCCGTAATCGGCCCGCCCACCTGCGGTCCTTGCCTGGGCGGCCACATGGGCATCCTGGCCCCCGGCGAGGTGGCCGTCGCCACCACCAACCGAAATTTTACCGGCCGCATGGGCCATCCGCAGTCGAAGGTATATTTGGCCAACCCGGCGGTAGCCGCCGCATCCGCCGTCGCCGGACGCATCAGTAGTCCGGCAGAATTATAGACCAGACGGCGCCGGCGTGATGATAATGGCTTCAGGATCGGTTCCGACCAAAATGAGTCGGGCTGGAGGAAGTTATGCGCCGGGAATATGGGGTTTGGCTGGCGGCCGCGGCCCTGGCTGCCCTGCTGTGGTGCGGCTGCACCGGATATCAGCCGAAAGCGAGAAAAATGGTCAGACGGAAACGTTGCGAGTGAGCACCACCGACAAGTGGAGTTCTTATGACCGGAACTCCACCAAGGAAGATGAATCTGCGATCATGCTAAAAAAAGAATCGACTTTTTAGCGGGATTATGGCAGGCTTTTTGGCAAAATTATCCCAGTCGCGCAGCGAGTGAGGAATGGCTGGAAAGAAATTATTAAGGTTGCCGGCCTTAATGCTGGCCCTGGCTTGGTTGGTGGTTGGCTGCGCTGATCCCGGCGTCCTTTATCAGAAGCAGAACGCGGAAGGCGGGGTAAATCGCCTGCGCCTGGACAGCGCTGAAGGCTGGAGCGATTACGACACCACCCCCAGGTATCGTAGTACGAAGCCCAAGGACCAGGATGGCTATGGTATCATGGTGAAAAACGAGGCGACTTTCTAATCCTGGCGCCGCCGCGCCCGCACTACCCGCTGAATCCCCTGATAATCCGCCAATATCTCCAGATTTTTTTTGTCTAGGTAAGCCCCGGTTTGCTGGAGCAATTCCAGCACCCGCTCCGCCTGGCCGGCCCCGACCTCCAGGGCCAGGCAGCCGCCCGGCTGCAAATAGAGATGCGCCTGGCGGGTCAGAACCCGGATAAGGTCCAGCCCGTCTTCGCCCCCCAGCAGCGCCGCTGGCGGTTCATAATCCTTGATATCCTTGGGCAGTTGTTCCCATTCGGCCCGGGGAACGTAGGGGAGATTGGCCACCATCAGGGCGAATCCGGGCCGGGATTTGAGCCCCGCCACCAGGTCGCCGCGGACCAGGTGCAGGCGTTCGGCCACCCCGTGACGCCGGGCATTGTCCCCGGCCACGGCCAGGGCCGCAGCCGAGAAGTCCAGGGCCAGCCAGGTAATCTGGGGCAATTCCCGGGCCAGAGAGACTACCACGGCGCCGGAGCCGACGCCGATTTCAACGCCCCAAAGACCTGTTTTCTGTTGTTCTTGGGCAGTGAGGAAATTTTTGGCTGCTTCGACCGCGGCGGCCACCAGGATTTCCGTCTCCGGCCGGGGAATCAGGACTCCGGGCGTCACTAAAAAATCCAGGGACCAGAACTCCCGGTGCCCGGTGAGGTAGGCTACGGGTTCACCCTGGCGGCGGCGCACCATCAAGGCCTTAAAGCGGGATAGCTCTTCCGGAGCGAGAGGCTGATCATAGCGCAGGTAAAGGTCCAGGCGGCTCAGGCCCAGGACGTGGGCCAGCAGCACCTCGGCCGAGGCCCGCGGCTCGGAAACGCCTTTTTCCAGCAAGTAATCGGTGGTCCAGCGGAGAATCTTCAGGATGGTCCATTGAGGGTCGGTCATGCCAGTTTCTTTGGCTATTAGCTCTTAATCAGTAATCAGTAATCAGTGATCAGTAAACCAGAGAGTGCGCACCGGTCACCCAAAATATCCTGCACGGGAAGGAAAACTGTCGCAAACCGCACCAGTGGCGCGTGGAGCGTAATCTATATTTTGTCTTAGCTGGGTTTTACTGGCAACTGATTACTGGCTACTGGCAACTTTTGGTTACGCCTGTTCCAGGGCCTGGGTGCGATAATGGTCGGTCAGCGCCTGGAGAAGTTCATCCAGGTCGCCGTCCAGGGTGGCTTCCATCTTCAGACCGTAGACCGTATAACCGATCCGATGGTCGGTGATCCGGGATTGTGGAAAATTGTAGGTGCGGATGCGTTCGCTGCGGTCGCCGCTGCCCACCTGGGATTTGCGTTCTTTGGCGATTTGCTGCTGCTGCTCGTGCTGCTTCAGGTCGAAGAGGCGGGAACGCAGCACCTTCAGGCCCTTGGCCTTGTTTTTGTGCTGGGATTTTTCGTCCTGGCAGGAGACCACTAACCCGGTGGGCAGGTGGGTGATCCGCACCGCCGAGTCCGTGGTGTTGACGCTCTGGCCCCCGGGGCCGGAGGACCGGAAGACGTCGATGCGCAGCTCTTCCGGGCTGATGTGCACGTCCAGCTCTTCGGCCTCGGGCAGGACGGCCACGGTCACCGCCGAGGTGTGGATGCGCCCCTGGGACTCCGTCGCCGGCACCCTTTGGACCCGGTGGACGCCGCTTTCATATTTGAGCCGGCTATAGACCCGCTGGCCGGAAATGGAGGCGATCATCTCCTTGAGGCCGCCGAGGCCGGTGGTGGAATGGCTCAGGATCTCGAGCTTCCAGCCTTGGCGCTCCGCCAGGCGGGTGTACATGCGGAAGAGGTCGGCGGCAAACAGGCCGGCCTCCTCGCCGCCGGTGCCGGCCCGGATCTCCAGAATCACGTTCTTTTCGTCGTTGGGGTCCTTGGGCAGCAGCAGAAACTTCAGCTCTTCCTCCAGAGCGGCCGTCTGCTCCTTGAGGCTCTCGATCTCCTCCCGGGCCATGGCCTTCATCTCTTCATCGGTCTCTTCCTTGAGCAGGGTCTGGCTATCCGCCAGGTCCTGCTGCACGTGCCGGTAGCGCCGGAAGGCCTGAACTATGGGCGCAAATTCGGCGTGCTCCTTGCGGTATTTCTGGTAGAGTTCCTGGTCGCGGATGACCTCGGAATTGGTGAGTTGCTGCTCCAGGTAGACAAATTGTGCTTCAATTTTTTGCAGTCGGGTGAAAAACATAAGATTATCTCAAGCGGGTGGCCGGCCTGGCGCAACCAGCGGCTGGCCCCGCAAAATATTTCCAGCAATTCTTCTGGGAATTGGCGGGCGGGCGGGAATCCCCTGCGAGCCTTTAATCTTTAATTATAAAGGAAAAAGCGCCGGAAGACAATGGAGGCGACCCGGAGGAGTGGATAATTTAGCGCCGCCGGCTTGAACCGGCAGGGTAGGGGGTGGAAAGACGGGAGACCGGGGACGGGGGACGGGAAAAGACCTGCACACCAGGGGTCCCCGGTCTCACGTCTTCGGTCCTCGGTCCTATTCCGCCAGGCGGCGGATGATTTCGGGGATGGTGGCGGTGGCCAGGTGGGAAAGGGAGCCGCCGCCCAGGACCACCTGCAGGGGGACTGCAAATCTCCGCGGCGGTGGCAATCATCAGGTCGCAGATCTGAAAATAGGCGTCTTCGGTGAGGCCGATGGAGCCGTAGTCCTCCTGGTGGGTGTCGAAGCCATAGTACCAGAGGAGCAGGTCCGGCTTGAATTGCACCACCAGGGGCAGATGCTGGCGCACCTTTTCCAGGTACTGGGGATCGATGTCCGCGCCGCTGGTTGAGGCGGTGGACGTTGACATCGACTTCGTGGCCGCCCTGGGCCCGGTAATCGACCCCGCAGAAACAGAGCAGGAAGGCCTCGGGGTCGTCCCGGAGCAACTGGCGGGTGCCGTCGGCGTGGTGGGCGTCGGTGTCCACAATGGCCAGGCGTCTGATCCGGCTGATCTCCCGGGTGTGGGTCAGAGCGATGACCACGTCGTTGAAGCAGCAGGCGCCCCAGAATTGGCGGTAACCGGCGTGGTGGCCGCCGGCGCCGATGAAGCAGAAGGCCCGGTCGATCTCCCCTTGGGCCAGGGCCTCCATGCCCGCCACCACTGAGCCCACCGACTCGTAAGCCGTGGTGCAGAAGCCGTCCCGGGCCACCATGCTCCAGCATCTCCGGGGCGTGCACCTTGAGGACGAGGTCTTCGGAAACCCGGGGCGCCTCGAACAGCCGCACATTAGGCTTCTGCAGCACGGGCTCCAGGGCCTCAGGAAAATCCCGCAGCCGGTTGCCGATAGTCATGTAGCTCTTGCGGCTGAAGGAGGGATGGTAGAAGACGCCGACGTTTTTCATGTCAGATTTCTAAGCTGCGAACCGAACCTCTCATATTTAGGCCGATTTTTTTGGGGATGATCCTTGCATCCACAATCTTTCCCAGTCGGCATATTTGGGATAAAAAAGGTAAAAATATAACAGGGATATGGCCATGAACATAAAAAAATCGGTGGCATTGCCGGTCAGGAAGAAGACCACGAGGCCGTAGATACTGACCGCTTCGCACAGGGCAAAAGTGAGGAGGGCGGCGGGAGGAAGATAAGCCGCGGATTTCAAGGAGAATTGCTGGAAAAACCGGATGGCGAAATAGTGCAGGACGGCCAGGACCAGGAGGATATACTTGAGGGTGGTGAAGGCGCCGCTAGTGCTGTCGGGCGGCGCTTTATAGGGCAGGTAGCCCTGATCGATACCAATCACGAGGAGCGCAGACAGGAAGACCGCCGCGATCAGCGCCAGGCCGATGGCATTGGTCGTCTTGAATTGCTGCTGCAGGGTTCCCGGGGGAGTTTCGGCCACCACCAAAACCTCAATCAGCGTATTTAAGCGTTTAAAATGGCAACAAATTCCCTCTCCCCCGTTGTGGAAGAGGGTCAGGTGAGGGTAGCGCCGCCGGGGGCGGCGGTTCTAGGTTAGCTACATTTCTGGGGAACTCTGCTTAAGCCAAATCAAGCTAAGACCCGAACCTTTCCCCCACTTGGGGCTTGCGGGCCGCGATAAAGTCCGGGGCCTTCACCTTTCCCAGTTCCTTGGTGCGAAACCGGGTAATGAGCAGGGCGCCGCCGTTCACCGCCACCTTGAGGCCCTGGTCGGTCACCTCCAGGATTTCGCCGGCGGCGGCGTCATGAGGCAAGGCTAAAAAGGCGGCGTTATAGAACTTGACCTTTTCACCCCGAAAGGTGGTGGTGGCGCCGGGCTGAGGGTCGCAGCCCCGGATGAAGTTGAAGACCTGGTGGCCCGCCTTGCTCCAGTCCAGGCCGGCCACCTTTTCATCACAAGGCGGATCATAGGTGCCTTTGGATTGGTCCTGGGGAATCCGGGTGGTCGGGCCTTGGGCGATCCGAGCCACCGCCTCCACCACGGCCGCCACTCCCAGGGGATAGAGCTTGTTGAAATAGACCTCACCGGTGGTCTCACTGGGGCCGATCTCCACGGTCTTTTGCAGGATGATGTCGCCGGTGTCGATGCCCTGGTCCACCCAGAAGATGGTGAGCCCGGTCTGGGTTTCGCCGTTGATCACCGCCCAATTGATGGCGCTGGAGCCCCGGTAGCGGGGCAGGATGGAGGGATGATAGCAGATGGAGCCCAGCCTGGGTGCATTGAAGACCCGGGACGGGATGATGTCGGTGACAAAGGCCAGCACCCCCAGGTCGGACTTAAGGGAGACCATGGCCTCAAAGGCCTCCTGGTCCCGCATATGCCCCGGCTGGAAAACCGGAAACCCGGCGGCCAGGGCCGCCTCTTTAAGGGGATCCGGTTTAGCCCCTCGATCCGGTGGGCAAAAGACGCCCGCCACCTCCTGACCTTGCTCCAGCAAACCTTTCAAGACATCCGCCCCAAAAGCCGCCTGACCGATTAAGGCAATTCGCATGTCACCCCTCCTCTGCAGGTTGAAGTTCTAAGGGGAAAAAGGCCATACCCGGAGCTGTTGCCGCGCCTTTAAGGCCCGGGCTCCGAACTAATGGTGGTGTTCGTCGTGGCTCTTGGCGGGCTCCAGGCTGGAGGCATAGAAAACGACGCCGCAGGCCGCCACCATAGCGCCCACGCTCACCAGGGGACTGATCCCCATAATAACCACGCCGATACAGGCAAAGACCACCAGAACCAGCAGGGCCTGTTTTTTGCGATAACCCTGATTCGTTTCGGACATAGGTCAAAACCTCCTAAAGCTGGGTCGAATTATAAGCCGATTGGCCAAAATTTCCAGGATTTTTTATTGGTTGCCCTCAGCAAAGCCGATGGCGGCCTCAATTCTCTGCATAGTTGCACCTTTCCCCAGGATATCGATGATCTCATAGAGTCCGGGGCTGGCGGTGCGGCCGGTGAGGGCCAGGCGCACCGGCTGGGCCAGGTTGACCATCTTGAGGCCGGTCTCCGCCGCCAGGTCGTGAAAGAGTTGGTTCAGGGCCGCTTCGTTGAACTCCGCCATGGCCGTGAGGCGCTGGGCCACCTCTCGCATGATGGGGACGTTCGCCGGGGTCAGAAATTTTTTGGCCCCTTTTTCTTCATAAGGCCGGGGGTCCTGAAAATAGAAGCGGGCCGCCTCGGCCATCTCCACCAGGGTGCGGCAACGGGCGCTCAGGGTGGGCACCAGCCGGGTGAGGTAGCCCTGGTCCGGCGCCTCGATGCCTGCCTTTGCCAGGAACGGGGTCAGTTCACGGGCCAGGTCCGCGGCGGGCAGGGCCTTGAGATGCTGGCTGTTGATCCACAGGAGCTTTTCTTCATCAAAGACCCCGGGGGCGGTGGTGGCGTGCTCCAGGGTGAAGCAGTGAATCAGCTCGTCTTTGGTGAAGATCTCCTGGTCGCCGTGGGACCAGCCCAGCCGGGCCAGGTAGTTGCACAGCGACTGGGACAGGAAGCCCCGCTCCCGGTAGTCCAGCGACCGATATGGCGCCCCGGCGCTTGGAAAGCTTGCCCCGGTCCGTGGCCAGCATCAGGGGCATGTGGGCGAACCGGGGCAGCTCGGCCCCCAGAGCCTGGTAGATCAGGATCTGCCGGGGGGTGTTGGGGATGTGGTCTTCGCCCCGGATAACCTGGGTGATGCCCATGCTGAGGTCATCCACCACCACCGCGAAGTTGTAAGTGGGAATGCCGTCGCTTCTTAGCAGCACCAGGTCGTCCAGTTCCTGGTTGTCGAAGGCGATGGGGCCCTTGATCAGGTCGTCCCAGCGAGTGGCGCCGGTGTCGGGACCGCTGGAAGCGGACCACGGTGTTGGGGCCGGGCCCCAGGTTGCGGCTGCGGCAGCGGCCGTCGTACTTGGGTTTGTCGCCCCGGGCCAGGGCCGCCTCTCGTCTAACCTGCAGGTCTTCCGGGGAGCAGTCGCAGTAGTAGGCCGCGCCCTTGGCCAGCAGGCGGTCGATATATTCCCGATAGAGGCCCAGCCGTTCGGTCTGATAGTAAGGGCCTTCGTCCCACTCAAGGCCCAGCCAGTGCATGGCATCCAGGATTTCATCGACAAACTCAGTTTTGGAACGTTCCTTATCGGTATCTTCGATGCGCAGGATAAAGGCGCCGTGAAAATGGCGGGCGATCAGCCAGTTGAACAGGGCGGTATGGGCGCCGCCCAAATGCAGCGAGCCCGTGGGGCTCGGGGAAAAACGGGTTCGTACTTCTACCATCAGATTCACCTTTAAATGAAAATTGTTAACATAATTTGCCGGTCAAGGCCAGGTTTTTCCCCGTTTAATTGCTTGACAGCGAGACCGCAAACCGTTATATTATGAACAAATGTGCAATAAGCAGGCGGTTCTATGAAGATCAGAACCGAAATATTTTTAAGAATGGAGGTTGGCATGCCTCAGGGATCATGTAAGGGAACCGGCCCGGTGCAGGGGTGCGCCTGTGGCTGCGGCGGACCGGGCAGCAAACTGCACGAGGCTCAGCCCCACAACTGTGTCTGCGCCTCGTGCGGCCGGGAGATGGTGCATAACCCGGGAGACCCCTGCCGGGCGGGAATTTGTCCGCATTGCGGGGGCAAGATCGTCCCCCAGGTTTAAGTCCAAATAACTTCAAGAAAATCTAGGCGACGATTGCCGGAAGGGCCTCAGGAGGTCTTTCCGGCAATTTCGTTTCAATGATTCGCCAAGAAGAGATTGTCCTCCCGCCCAAAAATTGTTAGAAATATTCTGAACCTTGTCGCTCTCAGCCTTTCTCTGGATTGGGTGATCCGATGCCGGAAGCCAAGCCTGCCACAATACGGAACCGGAACGACTGGTCCCGCTTCATCGTCCATCATACGCCCGGTGCGGTCATCACTACCGACGCCCAGGGCCGGATTACCGAATTCAATCCCGCCGCCGAAAAACTCACCGGCTGCCGGCGGGAAGACGCCCTGGGAGAGTCATTAGGCCGGATTCTCAACCTCGAGGGAGAAGAGGCGGGCAGCGCCTTGGATCGGGTAATCAGCGGGAATGCCGAAGAAACCAAGGAATTGGTGCTGCACCCGCGGACCGGCGAGGCGGTACCGGTCATGATCAGCGCCTTTCCCCTGCGTGGTCGGAAAACACTGGGAGCGGCCATCATCGTGCGAGACCTGACCCTGGTGAAACGCCTGGAGACGGAGCGCCGCCACTTGGTGAGCATGTTCGCCCACGACCTGAAGACCCCCGTGGTGGGCATGGCAGGGCTCATCCGGCGGCTGGTCCAGGGCAAGGCCGGCCCCCTGTCAGCCGAGCAGACCAAATACCTATCGACCGTCGATCGGGAAATGGCCCGGGTGGAAAAGCTCATCACCAGTTTCCTGGAGTTCGCCCGCCTGGATTTGCGCCTCCTGACGCCGCACCCGGAGGCCATTCAGGTGGCAGATGCGTGCCTGGAGGTCATCGCTCTCCTGACCCCCCTGGCCGAAGCCAAGGGGATGAAGCTCGAAACCAGCTTCCCCGGGAAAATCCCGTCCCTGCGGGTGGACCCGCTGCTGTTCCGGCGGCTGCTGGAAAATCTCCTGAGCAACGCCATCAAATTCAGCCCGCCCGGCAGCGCCGTGCTTCTCAAGGTCTGGCAGGAAGGGAACGAACTGGGCTTTGCGGTCAAAGACCAGGGTCCCGGCATCGAGCCTACAGAATTGTCGCATCTCTTCGAGTTTTTCTATCGCGGCAAGGCCGCGGGCGGGCAGGAGGGCTTCGGCCTGGGCCTGGCCACAGTGAAGCGCATCATCGATTCCCAAGGCGGCCGCCTCTGGGTGGATACGGCCCCCGGCCAGGGCGCCACCTTCAATTTTACCCTGCCACAAGAAACGGCCTAAATCTCCCGGCTTTTTTCCTAAAATTCGAACCTCAGCCCCAGATCCACCATCTGCGACTGGAAGCCCCGCCGCAACTCCGCGGCGTAGCGGCCGGAAACGGCCACCCTGCCCGTCAATTGGGCGGTAAGGCCGGCCCCCAACAGCAGGCTGTCCGTCTCTCCTGTGCAGCCCTGCACCGCGAAGGTGCCGCCCAGCACCGTCAAACCGGCGTTGATCACCCGGTTGTCCAGGGGGAAGTCGTGGGCCCAACCCACCTGAACCTCGGGCCTGAGCCTGATCTCATTTTGCAGGTCAAAGTTACGGCCCGCTCGCAGGCCCAATTGGCTGCGCAGGGTCTGGGCGCTGAACCCCTGAACCGTCAGGTTCAGGTCTGCGGCCCCCTGTTCGCCAAAGCCATTCTGGTTCTGATAAAAGTAAGATAATCTGGCCAGGGGCGTGAGCTCCCAGCCGGCCACCGGCAGATTAACGCCGCCTTGCAGATGGGCGGCCAGGTCATGGCCGGTGGAGTTGCCGGCGGCCAGCCGGTCAACGGCCAGGTCGCCGGGCAGGCCATCGCTGATGGCGATGCGTCGACTGGTGGTGGTCCAATTGACCCCGCCTGAGAAGACGCCATCGAGGAAAAACCAGGGGCTGAAATAAGTGGCGTAGAGGCCGAACTTGGCATTGCTCACCGAGGCGGTGCCGCCGTTATCATTCCAGTTGAGACCGCTGCCCAGATAGGCGCTGCCGAATCCCAAAATGAGGTCCGGCCGCGGCTGCCAGTCGAGGCCTCCCACCACCCCGCCGGTCTGATAGCCGAAGCCGGTGAAATCAGAGCCGCTGGCTTGATTGCCGAACTCCCCCACGCCCCGGGCCCAAAGGCCCACGCCATTGAGGGCGGCCTGGGAAGGCAACCTGGTGGGCGCTACCAGCCGCGGCTCGGAAAAACCGCATACATACGCCAATTGCGCCAGCCGTCCCAATCCTTCGCCCAAATTACCGGCAGAGCTGCCGCCGCCTGCCAGCCCTATCCGCAGGCTTTGGCTGCGCTGCATCAGGGTATCTCCGAACAGCAGGCTGTTACGCTGGCCGAGACTGCTAAGGGCACTGAAGCGTTCCGGGCTGATTTGCTTCAGGGCGTTTTGGAGCGGAACAGTCCCCCAGTCCGCGAAGTTTAAGAAATCCAGGGCAGTGTAAACGTTTTCCAGATCGCTGTACGCCGCGGGGATGAATTGGTCCAGATAAGCGCCGACCTTGCCGGCGTTACCGCGGCCTTGCAGGGGTAGGGCATACGACAGGGCCTGAGCGCTTAGGCTTTGTCCATGAAAGAAACTGGTGGTGGGGATATAGTTCCAATTGGCATTCTCCACCGCGGTATAATTGGTATTTTCCAGATAAATATTCGGATTATTATACTTGTAATCGTGCAGTTTGCTCATCAGGTAAAATTGCTCAGCTCCCCCTTGGCCCCAACCGGCAATGGGCCCGGCATAGCCGACCCACAAGGGAGCTACATTGGGAGGCACCAGCACGTAAGTAATCATGGTGGGCACCGCAGGTAAGGCAAAACGGTCCCGGAGCTGTTCCGGGGTCAAACCCCGGACATCGGCGGCGCGCATGATCCAAGAGCCCGTTTGATTGATGCTGCTGGTAGGATTATAAAGCCTGACGAAATACATGGGCTGGGTGGGCATGATTTCAGGCACGCCCTGATTGGCGGGAAATAAGGCAAAGGTTTGATAGTAAGCGCCATCGATGCTAAAGTTGCCACCCTTATAGGCCTGCACGAGATTGACGCTGTTGGGGGTGGAATAGTCGGTTGCTCCAGATTCCCAGGTCCTGATTAAGGTCCCGATGGGCAGGACCAACCCGGATGGCACCGGTGACACTTGGGCGCCGGCCGGAACCGGAAACCATCCGGTAACGCTTGCACCAACCAGGTAGATTAACAGAAGAGAAATTATTTTCTTCGGGAGCCTGACCCGAAATCTCCACCGCCCCCGATCAATTTTCTTCTGAGTGGCCACTTATCCCCCCCCTCTAAGCAGCTACCACACTTATGCTCCATTGATAAACTTATAATGGCCGCAAGAAGATTGAAGTACAGTCTCGCTCGAGAATTTTCGCGCCGAAGCAGATTAATATTTAGTTTTCCCGCGGGATTTAATCAAATGCAGCATAAGGCGCTCGCCCCCCTAATGTTTAACGTCATAATGGGGCCGAAACATTAGGGAAAATGAACTTCTTGAACGAGCCGGGATTTCCCGAATTATGGAGGAAGGTTTACCTGATGGGCGGGAACTGATTAGCGGAGGAGAGGGGCGTGCAAGAATCGCCCTGACAATTGGTTCGATGGTTTGCTTGGCTGTGATCTGCTGGGTCGGCCTGCGGTTAGCTAATGATTTCGCAGCCACTGGCGGACCGCGTCGCCGAAGTTGGCCAGATCGCCGATCTGCTGCAGGTTCTTGTAGACCTCGTCCCAATTCACCTGGAGATACTCATGCACCAGGATATTGCGGAAACCGGCCAGGGGCGCCAGGTGGGCGGCAAACTCAGGTGGCAGCACTCCCAATTCACCCAGACGCAGAATGGCCTCATAGTAATCCCGAGGCTTCAAAGCCCCGGTCAAGGAAATAAGGCGGTGGGCGATGTCCAGGACACATTGGGCCGCCACTTCCAGGTTGCGCTCGGCGATGTCCCGGAGGTACGGATCGGCCTCAAATTCGGCCCGGCTTTTCCCTCTGAGCGGCTCTAATCTCCCTAAGCGTTCGCTCAGTTCGTCCAAGCGCCTCTCGATACCGTTGAATTCGCACGCCACTAGCTACTCCTGCGAGGATTTCGGTGCGTTGCGCCCGCAATACTGGTAAATAATCAAAGTACCGGCTCATGACCTGAGCCTCGAATTCGACCCGGGTGGCCGCATCGCGTTCATAAATGCGCCGTCCCTGGGAAATAATGGCAAAGGCCAGTTCCAAGGGCGACTGGGAGAGCCACACCACATCCAATCTCCGGGTTGCAAACCCAGCCGCCAGGACGTGTTCCAAGGCGGCCCGCCTCGCGGTGGTATCTCTTTCCCGATCCACCAGGATTGCCAGATCATAATCGCTTAACGGACCGGTCTTTCCCGTCACCTGCGAACCGAATAGATAGCTCAGACGTAATTCCGGAAAATTCGAAACCACGTCCCGCATCAGGTTTTCCAGGTCCTTAAAGTTCATCACGCGCAACCCAATATCATTAGTATCTAATTTTAAACAAAACAGCATTATTATTTTTCACCGCAGAGCGTGCGCGCCGATTATTAAATTCCCGGCGTTCGCCGCCACGGATCAGGCCTCTTTGGCCGGCAGGGCGAAATAGAAGGTGGCGCCTGCGCCGAGCCGCCCTTCGGCCCAGGTGCGGCCGCCGTGGCGCAGCAGGATACGCTGCACAATGGCCAGGCCGACGCCGGTGCCTTCGAACTCGCCCTGTCGGTGCAGCCGCTGGAAGACCCCGAACAATTTTTCCTGATAGCGCATGTCGAAACCGACGCCGTTGTCCTTGACGTAGTAGACGTTCTCGCCGTCGGCGCGCCAGCCCCCTACTTCGATGGTGGCGTCCTCTCTGAACCTGGTGAACTTGAAGGCATTGCTCAGCAGATTCACCAAGGCCTGGCGCATCAGGGAAGGATCGCCGCAAGCCGGGGGCAGGTCATGGACGGTCAGCACCACCCGGCGCCTCCGGTCCTCGCCCTCGATTTGCCTGAAGACCGCGGCGCTCATGGCCGCCAGGTCGAGCCGGGTCTTCCTGATCTCCCGGCGGCCCAGGCGGGAGAGGGCCAGCAGGTCTTCGATAAGTTGGGCCATGTAGCCGGTGTTGTGGCGGACCACCTCCAACAGGCGCAACCCTTCGGGGTCGAGCCGGGCGGCATGTTCGGCCAGGAGCATTTTGGAGAAGCCGTCGATGGCCCGGATGGGGGCCTTGAGGTCGTGAGACACAGAGTAGGAGAAGGCCTCCATCTCCCGGTTGGCCGCCTCCAATTGAGCGGTGCGCTCCCTGACGCGCTGCTCTAGCTCCTCGTTCAACTTCTGCACTTTCTCTTCGGCGCGCTGCCGTTTGGCTTCCCGGTCCATGGACTCCAGGGCGAAGGAGAGGTCATCGGCCAGGGCCTCCAGCAGGGCGATTTCCGCTTTATTGAAAAACCCCGGGGTCCCGGCGTATAAAGTGATGGCCCCGACGACCTCGCCCCCCACCCGCAACGGGAAGGCCCCGGAGGAACGGTAGCCCCGGGCCAGGGCCTTTTCCCGCCAGGGGGCCATACGCGGCTCGGTGGCAAAATCATTGCATAGGTCGTATCTGCCCTCGCGGATGGCGGAGCCGGTGGGGCCTCGGCTTTCGGGAGCATCTTCCATGGAGATCAGCAGGTTATCCAGGTAGCCCTCGTCGTAACCGTATTTGGCCACCGGCCTGATCACCCGGTCACCGAGATCGGTGAGTCCGACCCAGGCCATGCGCAAGCCGCCATCTTCCACGGTGATGCGGCAGGCCTCCCGGAACAGGGTCTCCCGGTCGGAGACCCGGACGATGGCTTCGTTGACCCGGCTCAGCACCCGGTAAAGCCTGCCGAGGTTTTCCGCCTGTTTTTCCGCCCGCTTGCGTTCGGTAATGTCGATCCCCATTTCCAGGATGAGGGGAGAGCCGTCCACGTCAGTAAAGGGAAAGTCGTGAATATCATAGTAACGGCCGTCGGGACCGGTCCATTCCCATTGTTGGGGCGCCTTGGTTTGGAAGATTTGGAAGCTTTCGCAAATCTCGCAAGGCTCGGTGCGTCCGAACAGATACTCAAAACAGCGCCTCCCGTGAGATTCGCCGAAGCGCTCCACGAAAAAACGGTTGGCAAAAGGCACATGGTAATCCGGCGTCAGCAGCACCACATAAGCCGGCAGCATCTCCAGGACGTCGTAGAAGCGCTGCCGTTCTGATTTGAGCGCCTCCTCCGCCTCCAGGCGCTCGGCGACTTCACTTTGCAATTGCACCACCGTCTGCCGTAACTCGGTGGTGCGCTCTTGCACCCGCTGCTCCAGTGCCTCATTGAGCCGACTCACCGCCTCTTCGGCGCGCTTGCGCGCGCTGATGTCCCGGGCGAGGTGGACGCTGCCGAAAAGGGTGCCATCGTCATTGAAAATGGGAGAGGTGGTCACCAAAAAATCCCGGCCCATTTCCTGGACTTCCGCGCTATGCTCCCGGTGGTCCGCCAGCAATTGCTGGTGGGGGCAGAGGGCAGGAATGCGCCCGGAGTCGTGCATGAATTCGTAGCAGTGCCGGCCCGCCAATTCCTCGGGCTCTTTCCCCAAGGCTCGGGCCATGGCCCGGTTGACCCGGATCATCTGATGGTCGGTATCTAAAATGGTGATCAGGTCGGGCACTGCATCAAAAGTGCGCTCCCAGTCTCCCTTGGCCCGGAGTAGGGCGGCTTCCTGCTTTTTGCGTTCGGTGGTTACCTGAAAATAGACGGAAATGCCATCCGGGAAGGGGAAGACCCGGACTTCGTACCAATTACGATAAGGTTCTGCTTCAAAAAAGGCCTCCAGGGAGATAACCTTCTGCTCCCGCAGGGCCTCGGCGTACTTTTCCACGAAGATCGAGCCCTCGGCCTCCGGGAAGGCGTCCAACAGCCTTTTGCCCAGCACTTCTTCTCTGGGGCGCGCGCCCCAAAGCGCCAGGGCGGCATTGTTGACGAAAGTGACCACCATATCCCGGTCCATGGAGAAGAAACCGTCACTGATGCTCTCCAGGATATCGGCGGTGCGCTTATTGGACTGGCCCAGCGCCTCTAAGGCCCGCCGGCGTTCCGTAACGTCGATGGCGTAAATCCGCCACACCTTGAGGGACTCGACGAATGAGATGGTTTCGAGAAAAACCTTGCCGTTGACCGCCACCTCCCGTTGGAAGCTATCTTGCCCGGTGCGCCTCAGGGTCGCCGAGATGTCAGGCAAATCGCCCGGCAGGAAAACCCTGAGGTCCGGGGCTGCCATGGAGCCCATAACCTTAAGGGTCGCCTCGTTATGATAGGTGATCTGGCCGGCGGGATTAACTTCCAGGACCGGATTGGGATTCAATTGGGGAAAGGAGGCCAGGCGCTTTATTTCCCGGTCGGCCTGCTTGCGGGCCGTGATGTCCCGGTGAGTGGCCACCCCGGCGATGATTTCTCCCTCGGCATTGCGCACCGGGGCGGCGCTCACCTGGATTACCCCTGGGGAGCCGTCGGCCCGAATGAAATTGATCTCTTGTTCGAGGGTATGCTTCCCGCTGATGAGGGATTGGGCCAGGGGGTAATCCCGCGGGCCGAAGGGGCGGCCATCTGGATGCAAACCCCGATAATGGTGATAGTCTTGCAGACTTTGGGCCATAGGCACGGCCTGGCCGAGGATGGCCTCCATCTGCCGGTTGCCCAGCAGGAAGCGGCCGGAAGGCGCCTCGGCAATGATGACCCCCGCCGGCATCTGCTCCAGCACCGTGCGCAACAGGGCCCGCTCGGTGTCCAACTCCCCGGAGACCCGCAGCAGCTCTTCATTCTGCATCTCCAGTTCCTCGGCCTGGACCTGGAGTTCCTCGGCCTGGATCCCAAGCTCTGCGGTTTGGGACTGCAATTCTTCGTTGGCTGCCTGCAACTCTTGCAGCAGTTGCTGGTCAGCCTCCGACGCGGCGGCCTCGGCAGGGGCCCCGGCCGCCAGGCGGCTGCGCAGATCCGCGCTGGCCGCCTGCGCTTCAAAAAGGCGCTGCTCCAGGTCGTGCACCTGCTGCAAACATTCTTCCCTGGTGGGGCCTCTTGGGCTCATAAAGATTCCTTACTCAGGCAGGTTCTTCCAGGTGCGCGCTGGTTAGGGCGAGAGCGCCCTGATTAAGTAATATTAACTTAAATTTAGGAAAATATGAATACCCTTGGTTTATCGAGGTCTGGGCGCTTAGCCGGGAGGATTTTCTAGTTCAAGAGGGAGGGGCGGACGCGGCCGGCGGGAAACAGCGGCAGGAGGGGAGGGGGCCGACGCCCCGGGCCTAATACGGGTAAATCTCCGCCTGGCCGGTCGTCCGGCTCATCTGGAGATTTTGGACCAGACCCTGGCGATCGAAGCTGACCGTCAACCTCCGGGTGGTTTGCTTAAAGCCCGCCGATAAGGAATTCATCACGGGGACGAAATCGACGGCCTGGGGGTACTCCGTGACGTAGTAGTAATGCCAGGTCTCGGCGCCTTTGGGGCCGTAGTTGACCAGGGCGGGAAATCCCAAGCTCGCCGTGACCTCAGCCTTGGTGGCCTTGCCGGCCTCCAGTCTGCCCAGAGTGGCGGGTTGGGTAATCTCCCGGGCGCCGGTGGAGACACAGGCGGATACCATTAGCAAGGCGAAAAAAAACAAACTTTTCTTTAACCAAGGTCGCATGGCTGCCCCAGATCCCAGGATGATCTTGCTGTTGCATAACATGGATGTCTGCCGGTCTCAATAAAAATCGCCGTCATAGTTTCAAGGAAATTAACCGTACCGATTCAGAGGTGGGTCGAACCGGTCACTAAGAGACGCCGCACTAAAGAGATTTAATTTGTCTTAAAAAAGGCGCCGCCTATGGCTGGCGACCAGGAAGGATTTAACTTAAGGTAGAAAAAAGGAGGAGGCCTTGCACGGCGCGGGAGGGAGAGTGAGTCAGGAAGCCGGCCCCCCGGAAGAGACCGGGGGCCAGGGGACCCGGAAGGGCGCCTGGCGGCGGCCGGCCTTGTGGCTCGGCCTGCTCCTGGCCGCGGCCGTCGGGGTCCGGTTCCTGGGGGCGCCTGAGAAACTCTGGGCCCTGCGCCAGTGGCTCACGACTCTCGGTCCCTGGGGAGTGCTGGTCTTTCTCCTGATTTACCTCATCGCGGTGGTCGCGCTCGTGCCCGGCGATCTGCTTACCATGACTGCCGGGGCCATTTTCGGCGCGGTCTGGGGGATAGTGGTGGCCTCCATCGGGGCCACCGCCGGCGCCGGCCTCGCCTTTCTGATCAGCCGCTACTGCGCCCGGAATGCCGTAGTCCACTGGCTGGGAGGGAATGAAAAGTTTCAAAAAATGGACCGGCTCACCGCCGAACACGGCGCCATTATCGTGGCCCTGACCCGCTTAATTCCCTTCTTTCCTTTCAACCTGCTCAATTACGGCTTCGGCCTTACCAGGGTGGACTTTTGGACCTACCTCTTCTGGTCCTGGCTCTGCATGCTCCCGGGGACGATTCTTTACGTGGTGGGGGCCGATGCCCTGACCCGGGCCCTGGTCCAGAGACAGGTCCCCTGGGCCTTGATCGGCGTCGGCGCGCTGACCTTGCTCCTGCTCATCATCGGGGTGCGCTATGCTAGACGCCTGCTGCGGAGGAAGGAAAGTATCGCCGGCCCGGCGCCGACAGCCAATGGTCCAGGGCGGCGGCGCCGCCTGGCCGGTAAGCGCGGCCGGAGCCGTTAGTCTAAAGGTTCAGATCGATTAACCAATTTCTCCCTGCTCCATCCAGCCGGTTTTTTCTCTTGCAAGTTTTCTCCGTTCAAGACAATATTCCCCCTGAATAGACTCTTGCAACGAAGTGGGATTGGACGGCGCCCTGGCCCCGAAGCTGAAGATTTGGGTTAAATGAGCCAGACAGAGAGGATTGCCATGTCTGAGGTGGAACTCCCCAACCCGGAAGAACTGGATGAGATTAAGGGCAAGGCCTTTACCCGGCACGTGGCCCTCACCACCGCCATCTTTGCGGTCATCCTGGCCGTCAGCTCCCTGGGAGGCGGAGTGGCCATGAAGGAGATGCTTATGTCTCAGCAGCAGGCCTCGGACCAGTGGGCCTTTTACCAGGCCAAGAACCTGCGGGAGCATTTCTACCGCGGCCAAAAAGAGCGGCTGGAACTGGACCTACTGGAAAAAGAGACCCTGACGCCTGAGGTCAAGCAGCGTTACGCCGAGTTGCTGAAGAAGATGGAGGTGGAAGAGGCGCGCTTTAACGTCGAAAAGCTAGAGGTCGCCAAGGAAGCCAAACACCTGGAACACGAGCGGGATAAATATCGCGCCAAGGACCCTTACTTCGAATATGCCGAGGTGCTGCTGCAAATCGCCATCGTCATGTCCTCCATCGCCATCCTGGCCCATTCCCGGCTGATGTTCGGCTTCTCCCTGGTCCCAGCCGCGTTGGGCGCGCTGTTGGCCGCCAACGGCTTTCTGATGATCGTGCCCCTGCCGTTCTTCGGACCTTGAAGTGAGGAAGGGGATCCGGGCTGAAGCACCCGGAGGAAGCCCGCGGCACCTCACCGCAAAAACCCCATAATGAAATAATATAGCCCCCAACCACCCAGGATCAGGCCCAGAAGCCACATGATCTTCTTGGTGATCAGCGCCCCCACCGCCGAGCACATGATGGCGATCAGCAGCATCATGACCGCCAGGGCAAAATCGCCGTTCTTTTGTTTGTAGCGCTCCTGTTCCTTGATAAAGTCGCCGGCGCTCTTCTTTAGCTGATCTTTTTCCTGATCAGCGCGGGCTATCTCATCTTCATATTCCTTGATCTTGCCGTTCAAAAATTTTTGGGACTTGGGGTTTTTGGTCTCCAGCAGCCTGATGGCAGCCAGGATGTCCCGGTTGAGGGTGTAGCTGTGCTCTTTGAGGCTCTTGGACTGGTAATAGCCCCACTGGTTGGCCTCTTGGGTGGTGGCGATCTGCACCCGGGTGGAATAGCTGCAGGCCTGCAAGGCCGCGATGGCCGCCAGGATCGCCAGGACGGCGGCGGTCAGGGCCGCCAATTGGATCCAGGTTTCTTTCTGTTCCGGCATAAGACCCCCTAAAAATTCGCCCGGGGCTGCGGCTGACCAATCGCCTCGGAAGATCAATTCAGGCTTGCAAAGCCAGGCAGGGCAAAAGGCAATGGCGGCCCGCGCCAAAATCTGGCCGGGCCCTCAGGAGAAGGGTTAGCGAAGTTTAGTGGCAAAATGATGGTAATTTAGTGGTTAATTGAACCTGATGCAATTATCCGCGTCAGGACGCGGCTCTTTTTAAGTCGAAGGCCGGCGTCCCCTGTTCTCCTCCGCCACGTACCGCCCCATTACCGCGGTGACGAATTCCTGAGTCTCTTTGATGGATGGTATCTGGTAACCGCAATCGATGACCCGCTGGAAGCCGGCATTATAAGAGGCCAAAGCCAGGGGCAGGTTACCCCCGAACAGGTCGACGAGCTCCCGCAAGTAGCGGCAGCCGCCGAGAATGTTTTCCCGGGGATTGAAAGGCTCCCGTACCCCCAAAAGGTCGGCCGTGCCGGGCATGAGCTGCATCAACCCCATGGCCCCCTTGGGAGAAACGGCCCAGGAGCAGAAATTCGATTCTGCCTTAATGACCGCCTTGATCAGGGTGGGCGGCAGCCGGTAACTTTGAGCGGCCTCCTGGATGATGGGCTCCAGTTCAGCATAGACCGGCAGAGGCGGCATCTCACCGGGGACCGGTGGGGGCAGCTCCGTGGTGATCCTTAAGCGCCCCTTGGCATCTTTAAAGGCGGTGATCCGGGGCTTGGCCCCGCTTGGAGTCGCGGGGTTAGCCGGCGGGGCGGAGGTGGCCGGCCTCGGAAGGTTCGAGATAACCGGAGCCGGCGGCGCAGCAGCTACGGGAGCCATCAAGTAGGGGTCGGGCTGGCGGGGCGGCAGCACCACTCCCGGAGGCAGGGGATATTCCACGGTCTTAATGTGGATGATCCCTTTGGCATCCCGGTAACGCCGGATGCCGCCTTCGGTGATCACCTCAGCAGTTTGAGACGGCGCCTGCTTAGCCCGCTTGAACGGTTTGATGCCGCCTTCGCCGTTCCAGGCCGCCGGCCGCCAGGCCAAGCCGCCCGCGGTCTCGACCGATACCGGCCGCGGCCGCCCGGCCAGCGGCTCAGACCCCGCGGTGCTGCTGGCCATCAGGCTATCGGGCTGCGGGGCTTCCCGGCGTTTGGGGTCCACGTTCGAGATGTGGATCACGCTCTTACTGTCCCGATATTCCCAGACGGGATTCGGACTATCGGGGGGCGCCTGCTTGGCCGCGAATGGAGTAGTCGGCAAGGTCGCCGGGCGGAGATCATCCGGGCTCCAGGCGGCCTGGCGGAAGGGCTGCCGGGGCAGCATCGCCGCCGGCTGGACCAACTGCCTGGCCTCGCCGCCCTGATTATTGGGATTTTGAGCCATCTGCACCGCCGCCCCGAGTCCTTCGGCTCCCGGCGTCGCATTGCTGAGGTGTAAGACGCCCTGGGCATCGCGGTAATGCTGGATATCGCCCGTAGCGGCTTCGGCGATTTTCGGCGCGGCCGGCTGGGGAGCCGGCGCCGGGGTGACCCCCTGGTTTTGGGCAACCTGCCTCACAGGCAGGTAGTTATAATCCACCGCGACTTCCGCAGCTGCCTGCGCGGTCGCGGCCTGCTCTGCGGCGACGATGATGCCGTCGAATTCGTGGGCCGGCGCCTCACCCCGGACCAGGCCCTGGCAGGCCTTTTCGATGGCATCTAAATCGGCTTCGGGATTATAGGACTCTTCAGTCTGACTGACCGACCGGACATAATGGTTCCGGCCGCGCCGTGGCTCAGTCATCATTGCTTCGGAAACCGCACTGGGGCTGTCGGGCTGGCTCGGCGTCGGTTGGCTCGGTGCGACATTGCTGAGGTGTAAAACGCCCCGGGCATCGCGGTAGCGCTGAATATCGCCGGCCGCAGCGGCCTCGGCGGTTTTCGTCGCGGCCGGCTCAGGAGCCGGCGCCAGGATGTCCCCCTGCTCCTGGGCAAGCTGACTCACAGCCATCGCGACTTCCACAGTGTCCTTCGCGGCCGCGGCCTGTTGAGCGGCGACGCCGATGCCGTCGAATTCGTGGGCCGGCGCCTCACCCAGGGCCAGGTCCTGGCAGGCCTTCTGGATGGCATCCAGGTCGGCTTCGGGATTATAGGTCTCTTCAGTCTGACCGACCAACCGGACATGACGGTCCTGGCTGCGCCGCGGCTCAGTTATCATTGCTTCGCGAACTGCGCTGGGGCTGTCAGGCTGGCTCGGAGTCGGTTGGCTCGGCGGGACATTGCTGAGGTGTAAAAAGCCCCGGGCGTCGCGGTAGCGCTGGATATCGCCAACCGCAGCGACTTCCACAGCTTCCTGCTCGGTCGCGGCCTGCCCTGCGGCGACGCTGATGCCGTCGAATTCGTGGACCGGCGGCTCACCCCGGACCAGGCTCTGGCAGGCCTGCTGGATGGCATCTAAATCGGCTTCGGGATTATAGGTCTCTTCAGTCTGACCGACCAACCGGACATGACGGTCCTGGCTGCGCCGCGGCTCAGTTATCATCGCCTCGCGAACTGCGCTGGGGCTGTCAGGCTGGCTCGGAGTCGGCTGGATCGGTGTGACGTTGCCGATATAGAGCACGCCCCGGTTATCGATATGGACCCGGATAGCCCCGGCCAACGCGGCCAGCGGGGCCGCGGCTTTCTCTTGCCCAAGCCAACGGGCCAGCCTCAGGGGTTGAGCCAGCAACTCGCTTCCCAACAGGCTTTTTTTCAGGTCTGCCGCAGGTTGCGGCCGGGAACTAGCCTCCAGGCTGGCGCCGGGATAGACCTCGGACTGCAAGCCCCTGGCCACCTGCTCTGCCCCTGTTCCGCAATAGATCGCCGGGGCTACTTCCCCGGGATCGATCTGGTAGCCGACCTCGACGATGTTAAAATCTGGCGGAGCCAAGAGGGGGGTGAGGTTGGCCAGATTTTGAGTGCGGGTGCCGTTGCGAACTGGAAAGCCGCTCTCGGCTCTCTCCGCGGCAGCCTGGAAGGAATGGCCCTCGAGCATGTTCGACTTGTCAGCCGAGGCAGCCGCCGGAAGGGGCTCGACTATGGCCGGAGCACTGGCGCTTGCCGGGGCAGCCGTTTCCTTGGGGGCGGTGGACCGCGGTGGCGGCCCCGGTTCCGGCGTTGGAGCCTTAACGGCCGGTGGGGGCGCGGGCAGCTCTTCCCCAACCAAGCGGGCCAGCATCAGGGGTTGAGCCAGCAGATCGCTTTCCAACAAGACCTTAAGGTCTTCGCCGAGCTTCAGCCGGAAACTGTCTGCTAAGCTGACGCCGGGGAAAATCTTGGACTGCAGCGCCCGGGCCATCTTCACCACCTCAGTCCGGGAATAGACCATCGGGGAGGTTACCCCGAAATCGATAGGGTGCGGGATAGCGTGCGACTTGGGGGCCGACGCGGTCGCCGGGAGCACCGGAGGTGATTCGGGCTCGGCGCGTTCCGTAGAGCTCAAGACAGCCGGGGGAGCTGTTTTTGGGGGGCCGCGGCCTGCTCGGCGGCGGCGACGACGCCGTCGAATTCGGGGGCTGGCGCCTCACCCAGAGCCAGCTCCTGGCAGGCCTGCCGGATGGCATCCAGGACGGATTCGGGAGTATAGGTTTCTTCAGTCTGACCGACCAACAGCGCATGACGGTTCTCGCGGCGCCGCGGCTCAGTTATCATCGCTTCGCGCCGCACGTTGGGGCTGTCGGGCTGACTCGGCGGCGGCTGGCTCGGTGCGGCGCTGCCGCTGGGGGGCAGTTCTCCTGCATCGCGGTGGATCTGGATATCGTCGGGCGCCACGGCGGCGGCGGTTATCGGGGCGGCCGGTTGGGGAGCCGGCGCTGGTTTGACCCCCTGGTCCTGGGCAACCTGCCGGACCAGCCGGGAGTTATCATCCATTGCGAGGTCCGCAGGTTTTGGCGCGGCAGCGGCCTGCTCGGCGACGGCGACGACGCCGTCGAATTCGGGGGCTGGCGCCTCACCCAGGGCCAGTTCCTGGCAGGCCTGCCGGATGGCATCCGGGACGGATTCGGGAGTATAGGTTTCTTCAGTCTGACCGAGCAACCGGACATGACCACTCTGGCTGCGCCGCGGCTCAGTTATCATTGCTTCGCGCCGCACGTTGGGGCTGTCGGGCTGACTCGGCGGCGGCTGGCTTGGTGCGGCGGTGCCGCTGGGGAGCTGAATGGCCCCGGACTCGGCAGTCGAGGCGGCCGGGTGGAGCGCGGTTGGCGATTCGGGCCCGGCTGCGGCTGGAGCGCTGACGATTGGCGGGACAACCATTGCCTGGGCGGATAGGGGCCGGGGTGGCGGCCCCGGCTCCGGCTCTGGGGCCTTAACGGCCGGCGTGGGCGCGGGCAGGTCTTCCCCAAGTAAGCGGGCCATGATCCGGGGTTGCACCTCCAGATCGTGGCCCAACAAGACCTTGACGTCCACCCCGTTCTTCAGCCGGGAACTTTCCTCTATCCGGGCGCCGGGGAAAATCTCGGACTGCAGCGCCCTGGCCACCTTCTCGGCCCCGGTCCGGTAGTAGATCACCGTGGCTTCCACCCCGAAATCGATATAGTTGCCGATCAGGACGACGTTAAAACCTTGCAGAGACAAGAGGGACCGGGTGAGGTGGGCCAGATTTTGCGTGCGGGTGCCGTTCAGAACTTCGATACCGGTATCTGCTCTCTCTGCGGCGGCCAGGACGATCCGGCGCTGGCTGGCCCCCGACTTGGCGGCCGCCGCGGCCGCCGGGAGCGGCGGCGGCGCCTGGCTTGGCGAGCCATCGGGCCCGGCTGCGGCCGGAGCGCGGACGCTTGCCAGGGCAGCCGTTTTCTGGGCGGCTAGGGACCGGGGTGGCGGCCCCGGCTCCGGGGTTGGGGCCTTAACGGCCGGCGGGGACGCGGGCAGCTCTTCCCCAAGTAAGCGGGCCATCATCCGGGGTTGCACCTCCAGATCGTGGCCCAACAAAACCTTGATGTCCACCCCGTTCTTCAGCCGGGAACTTTCCTCTATTCCGGCACCGGGGAAAATCTCGGACCGCAGCGCCCGGGCCACCTTCTCGGCCCCGGCCCGGTAGTAGATCACCGTGGCAGCCGCCCCGAAATCGATATAATTGCCGATCTGGACGACGTTAAAACCCTGCAGAGACAAGAGGGACCGGGTGAGGTGGGCCAGATTTTGCGTGCGGGTGCCGTTGCGAACTTCTATGCCGCAATCGGCTCGCTCCGCGGCAGCCAAGACGGCAGGACTGGCCAGAAAAAGCCAGGCCAGAACCGCTGCCAGGGTGCCGAGTCGCCAGGACATATCTATTTATAATGATTAATATAAATTGTTTAATGAGATCAGAGCATTGGGTCGAGATCAAAGCTTTTGGTCGGAGAATATAATTTAAGGGGAGCCTTAGCAAAAGTCAAGTTGTTTTGTAAGGATATTATGGATTGAAGGCGAGCCATCAGCCGGGCTGGAAGCGGGTTGTGAAGGAGGGCGGAGACCAGGACCGCCCCCTCGCCGGTGGTTTTCCTTACAGGAAGGCTACTTAAAGGCCGCCTCGATCGTGGCCACCATTTCCGGGGCCCGGATGGTGGCGAGGGAGTGGTAGATGCCACCCATGATGCGGCTCAACTCCGGCAGGCAGCCCAGGTCCAGGCAGGGGGCGAAGGCCTCAGTATCGAGGATCAGGGAGTTGATGCCCAGGGTTTTGACCTGCGCCGACAGTTCCTTGACTTCGTCCATGGCGCGACCATTGCCCCAGGCTGATGTTGGCCCGGCCGTCGGTGACCAGCACCAGGAGGAAGGCATCCTGGGGGTGCCGGGCTTTTTCCTGTTTGAGCACCTCCATGGCCAGCTTCAGGGCATGGGGCAGGGGGGTCTTGCCGCCGGTGGGCAGCTGCGCCAGGTGGCGCTGGGCCATCTCGACGCTGTGGGTGAAGGGCAGGGTTAGTTTGGCATCCCGGCCCCGGAAGACGATGAGGCCGACCTTCTCCCGTTTCTGGTAGGCGTCCAGGAGGAGCGACAGGATGGCGGCCTTGGTTTCGGCCAGACGCACGTCGGCGCCCATGGAGCCGGAGGCGTCCACCACGAAGAGGATATGCCGGCCGATGCGTTTTTCCCGCACCTTGTAGCGCAGGTCGGGCTCGGTGATGGCCAGGGCCAGGTTGCCTCTCTCCCGCACTGCCTGGAAGGGCGCCGCGGCTCGGAGGGTGGCGTCGATGGCCAGGTCCGGCGGCCCGGACTTATGCAGGGTCGGGCGGACATAGCGCCCGGTGCGGGCCTCGCTTTTGGTCCGGGTGCGGCTGCCCGGGGCCTTTTGAGTCTTACGCTCCGGGTTCAGCTCCAGGGGCCGCACCGGAAAGGTGGCTCCCGGCGCCACCGTCACTTCGCCGATGCGTTGGACCTGATCGGGGTCATCCCCCGGCCCCCGTGGTTCCGGCCGCGGCTGGGTCTGGCGGCGTTGCTCCAGGTCCTCTTGATGCTTCCGGAAGGTCTCCTCGAGCTTGTTTTCATCCATTTCGGAGTCGCTGAAGGGTCGGCGCCGCAGTCGGTGGGGCAAGACCAGCTCCGCGGCCTCCCGCACGTCGGGTTCCGTCACTGCGGCGCGGCCCCGGAAGGCCGCCAAAGTCTGGGCCACCTGGAGCATGTAGATGTCGGCCCGGTGGCCGTCCACCCCCTGATCCAGGCAGATGGCGGTGATCAGGCGCAGGAGGTCCGGCGAGTAGCTCACCTTAGGCAGGCGCTCCCGGGCGCTCAAAATGGTCTGGCGGATCGTTTCCTGCTCTCCCTGCCAGCGAGCCGCAAAGCCCTCCGGGTCGGCCTCAAAGGCCAACCGGCGCTGCACCACGTCCATGCGGGCCTGGAGGTTATGGAGGCCCGTCACTTCAACGCAGAGCCCGAAGCGGTCCAGGAGCTGGGGTCTGAGCTCTCCCTCCTCCGGGTTCATGGTGCCCACCAGGATGAAGCGGGCCGGGTGGGTGAAGGAGATGCCCTCCCGCTCCACCACGTTCACCCCCATGGCCGCGGCGTCCAGGAGCACGTCCACCAGATGGTCGTCCAGGAGATTGACCTCATCGACGTACAAAATCCCCCGGTTGGCCCCGGCCAACAGGCCCGCCTCGAAATGCTTTTCGCCGCTCTTGATGGCGCGCTCGAGATCGATGGTGCCCAGCAGCCGGTCCTCGGTGGTCCCGAGGGGCAGGTCCACCACCGGCATGGGCCGCTCCCTATGGGGCAGAACCTCGCCCTGGGCCCGGCGCTTGCGGCAGTGGTCGCACATCAGCTCGATTTTGTCGGGATCGCAATGAAAGGGGCAGCCGGCCACCACCGCCAGGGGCGGCAGCAGCTCCGCCAAGCCCCGGGCCGCGGTGGATTTGGCCGTACCCTTCTCGCCCCGGATCAGCACCCCGCCAATGAGGGGGCTGACGGCGTTGAGAATCAGGGCCTTTTTGAGACGCTCCTGGCCCACCAGGGCGGCGAAGGGATAGACGGGACGTTTGGGGGTCATGTCGGAATATTATCGGCTTTGCAAGGCCATGGCAAGGTCTTAAGCCTTACCGGTGCAAAAGCAAATATTGACAATCGGCTGGTTTAGCGCGAAATTTACAACATCACAAGGGTACAAAGAGGTCTCCCCATGGATATCCGAGACTATTGCGACTCCATGTATGCCGAGCTGACCGGCATGAAGGCCAGGCTGTACGACATCCTGCGGGTCATCGAGCGGATGCCCCGGGAAGAGCAGGCCAAAATCAGATACCAGACCGATGAACTGGATATCCTGGTGGGTGATTTGAGCCGGAAAATCGACCGGCTCCTGAAGGAATGCCCCGCCGACTGGAGCCGGGCCAAGGCAGAGATCGAAACCCTGAAGGAGCAACTGGCGGAAAAGATCGACTGGTGGGACGAGAATCACATTGCCGGGGGCTACGTCGGCGGCTAGGCGAAGCTCCTGATACTTCCCGGCAACTGGCAAGAGGCAGGGCTTTTACCCTGCCTCTTGGCTTTTTCCAGGGCTGGCTGGTCTATTTGCCGCCTGGCGGCTCGGCCTCGGGTTTGGAGGTTGGCGAGCCGTTTTTCTCCGGCGGGGCCTTGGGCGCCTGCGGCTCGGCCGGCTTGGTCTTAGCCTTTGGCGCCTTGGGCTCCGCCGGCTTCACCTGCCCCGGAGGCGGCTCTGAACCATCCGGCTCCGGTTTGACCTTCTGCAGGGCGGTGATCACCTCTTTATTGACCTGGGGCATGACATCGGCCATATAATCGCCGTACTTCTTACGAATGGCTTTGCCTTCAGGAGAGCCGTAATATGCCGTCATGGCCTTGATTTCATTGACGGTAAAGTGCTTCACCAGGGCCTTCAAGGTAATGTCGTAGGTGGCATCCTGGAGAGATTTGCTCTGCATCACTTCCAGAAAGACCTTCTGGCTCTTTTCCGGCAGCATCTTTACTACCTTGGTGCTCATCTCCGTGAGCAATTCCTGGGGCGGCGCCACCGCGAGGTACTGCTTGGCCGCGGCCTGGCGGTTGGCTTCGTTGTCAGCCGCCGGCGCCGCTACGGGTTGGGGAGCTTTTTGCTCCGAGCAGGCCGCCGCCACCACTAGAACCAGCAGAAGAAGAAGTGATTTCACTCTGAGCATCAGGCAAACCTCCAAGAAGAAAATGACAATCCGCTAAACCCTACTAAATCAGCGCCTAAAGCGCAAGGTTTGCCCGACCGTCCCGGCAATTTAGCGGACCGCCTCAGCTCTCCCATAACTCCAGTTCCTGCTCCCGGCGGCCGACCAACGTCTGGACCACCTCGCCGTTGCACCGGACCCAGCGGCGCAATTGGGCCGGCACTTCGCTCAAGGCGCCCTGATTGAGCAACTTCAGCAGGGAGCTATTTTTGAAGGCCCCGCAGCCGACGTTAAAGCAGAAAGAGACCAGGGTGTCGAACTGATTTTGGTTCAACCCCACCTCCAACCCTTGGTTGACGGCCTGGACCGCTCCGGCCAGATCCTGGCCCAGCAGGTCCAGGATCTGTGGATCGCTTAGCCCGGCGGTATAAGGCACCGCCTGTCCACGTATCAAAATATTTCCCGAGGCCAGTTCGCCCGGCGTCAGCAAATGGCCGACCCCGATGGTGAGTTTGCCGCCCGCGTCCCGATAAGGCCGGGCCCGGGAGCCCTCCCATTCCTTAATCTTCTCCTTGCCGTGCTCGCTGATTTCCATTGATGGTTCCCCTTTCGAATTTCTTCGATCTACCGGAACCAATTTTAATGATTTTTATAGAGGATTAAAGAAAGGTTAGAGCAACTGCCATGCTATTGCTAAACTGAGATGATTGTTTCGGACTTGAGGGGTAACTTGGAGACTGATTTTGAGTAGCCTTGGCTGATGGCTGAAAGCTTATTTTATTCCAGTTCGATTATTTCGGCTGCCAGCAACTGGCCCGAGACCCGGAGCCGGGCCAGGCTGACCGGCATGGTAAAGCGCCGCGGCCCGGCCGCACCGGGATTCAAATAGAGGACGCCGTCCTGGCGCTCCAGGTGCGGCCGGTGGGAGTGGCCACAGATCACCGCCTGGAACCCGGCCGCGGCGGGGTCCAGGTCCAGGAGGTACAGGTCATGCAGGACGTAGAGCTGCACCCCGCCCACCTCCACCACCCGGGTCTGAGGGAGTTTGCCGTTCCAGTCGTCCTTATCGATATTGCCCCGCACCGCCAGGACCGGGGCGATTTTTTCCAGGGCCGCGTAGATCTCCGGGCCGCCGATATCCCCGGCATGGAGAATGAGTTCCACGCCCTGCAGGGCCGTGACCGCCTGGGGCCGCAGCAAGCCGTGGGTATCGGAAATGACGCCGACTAAATGCTCAGTCATGCAATTTCGCTCTGTTTGCCAAGTCAGACCGTCATTAAATAATCAGGGCGAATAATCAGGGCGAAAAGGGGAAAGGGGTAAAAGGGGAAAAGGAAAAGATCAATGAAAGTAGGTTTTTGTTTTCCCCTTACCCTTTTCCCCTCTTACCCTTTTCCCCCGGTATTTCACAAACCACCGGAGCGCCTTCCAGCGGCCCCGGGGCGCAGATATCCTCTTCGAAACAGGTCTTGGAGAAGCCTTCTTCCAGGGACACGGGGTAGTCACCTGAAAAACAGGAGAGGCAGAAACTCTCCTTGTCCATCTGGGTGGCCGCCACCATGCCGTCCAGGCTGAGGTAGCCCAGGTAATCGAGGCCCAGGAAGTCCCGAATCTGGTCGATCTCCCGTTGGGAGGCGATGAGCTCGCCCTTGCTGGAGAAGTCGATACCGTAAAAGCAGGGGAAGCGGTGGGGCGGGCAGCTCACCAGCATGCTCACCTCTTTGGCCCCGGCCTCCCGCAGGGACTTGACCCGGGAGCGGGTGGTGGTGCCCCGGATGATGGAGTCCTCGATGACGATGACCCGCTGGTCCTTGAGAATCTCCCGCACCGGATTGAGTTTCACCCGCACCGAAAAGTCCCGCATGGTCTGGGAGGGCTGGATGAAGGTGCGGCCCACGTAGTGGTTGCGGATCACCCCCATCTCGAAACGGATGCCGGTGGCCGCGGCATAGCCCAGGGCGGCGTAGGTGCCGGAGTCGGGAAAGGGCATTACCAGGTCGCCTTCGAGAGGATGCTCCCGGGCCAGGGCCGCGCCCAGGCGCTTGCGCACCAGGTAAACGCTCTGGCCGAAGACCAGGCTGTCCGGCCGGGCGAAATAGATAAACTCGAAGATGCAATGCTCCGGGGGCGCCGGGGCCAGGAGCTTGCGGGAATGGAGGCCGATGGCGTCCATGACCACGATCTCGCCGGGCTCCACTTCCCGAAAGTAGTCGGCCTGCACCAGGTCCAGGGCGCAGGTCTCGGAGGCCACCACCCAGGAGCCGTTGAGCTGCCCCAGGCACAGGGGCCGGAAGCCCCGGGGGTCCCGGGCGGCGATGACCATATCCTCGGTGGCCAGCACCAGCGAATAGGAGCCCTGCACTTCGGCCAGGGCCGCGGCCAGGGCGTCGATCAGGTCGATGAGGTCGCCGCGGCGGTGCCGGGCCATGAGGTGGACGATGACTTCCGTGTCCATGGTGGACTGGAAGATGGAGCCCTCCTCCTCCAGGCGGCAGCGAATCTGCCGGGCGTTGGTCAGGGTGCCGTTGTGGGCGATGGCGATGGTTTGGCCGCCGTGCTGCACCACGAAGGGCTGGGCGTTGATGATGTTGGTGGAGCCGGTGGTGGAGTAGCGCACGTGGCCGATGGCCAGATGCCCAGGCAGCGTCTCCAGCCGCGGCTGGTCGAAGACCTCGGACACCAGGCCCATGCCCCGGTGCTGGCTGACCCGGTTGCCGTCGCCGGCGACGATGCCGCAGGACTCCTGGCCCCGGTGCTGCAAGGCATAAAGCCCGAAGAAGGTCAGCCGCGCCGCCTCAGGGTGGCCATAAATGCCGAAGATGCCGCAGTGTTCTTTGGGCTTGTCCTCGGCCAAATTAATGGCCAGGTCTTCGCTTTCAGGTCCCCCCCTTTGAAAAAGGGGGGTTAGGGGGGATTTTTGATTTTCGGTTTTCACTTTAACCCCTTGCCCGACCGGCTAAAAGGTTCGGTAGCCGCAGGCTTCAGCCTGCGCTTTTTGCTCTAATCTTTTCTTGGACTGGTAGCACAGGCGTCTCGCCTGTGCCCTGCTTATTCCATTATAGCATACCCGGTGGCACAGGCTTTCCAGCCTGTGCTGTATATTCTAAAATCTTTCATAATAGCCGGATAAGATCATCAACTGTCAAACCACTTTCTCGAATAATCTGTCGCAGAGTCCCCTTGGCAATTTCCTTATGATCAGGAACGGTTAGGCGGCGGTGCGGCGGTGACTGGCGGCGAAGGATGATATGGCTACCTTCCTGATGATCGAACAGATACCCCAACTTGGAAAGCGCCTTAACCAACTGCCTGCCTGACAGAACTGGCAGCCGGGTCATACCGCCACGTCGATAATTTCTTCAGTAATCGCCGGCGGAATCGGCTCTCCGTGTTTTTTCATGCTTTCCAGATAGCCGGTGATCGCCTCTTTGATATTGGCCTGGGCCTCCTGCCGGGTCGCTCCCTGGGAAATGCACCCCGGCAAGGCCGGACAATGGGCCACAAAGACCCCGTCTTCATCCTGCTCGATTATTACCCGGAATTTCATAAGGCCTCCGCGGCTAATCATGAAAGCCGAGCCGCACGGCCCTCTATCCACTTCTTAAATGAAGCCTGACTTTCTCCAGAAGGTCTGCCAATTAATAGTCCTTCAACGCTGATATCTTCATCTAGATCTTCCCAATGAATCCCATGTCCTTTGCCAATAAGCCGCCAATTGCTTCGCTCTTTAGGGCTGGCGTGGAACAATCTGGGAAACCACGCCAACGGCACCGAAAGGGTCCGCCCATCACTCAGTTCCACCGCCAGGGTCTCTTCAGTAATGGTAACGTTCTCCACAGTCGGAAAAGTTAATTCAACCGCTGAAGTAGGCATTCCAGTCCTCCAAGAATTTGAGGCGTTGGTTCCCATATTAGCCATGCCCACTCTGCATTCGCTGCACAGGCGAGACGCCTGTGCCACCAAACCCTCATTTACCCTTTCACCGCCCTTAATTTGGCCACGGATTTTTTCACCATGGCATGGTATTCCTGCAGGCTTTTTACTTCCAGTTTGCCCCGCTTCATGGCCCGGATGGCGTCCAGGGTGGCCCGGGCCGCGGCCATGGTGGTGGTGTAGGGGATGTTGTATTCCAGGGCGGCCCGGCGGATGGAGTAGGAGTCGCCGGGGTGTCGCGGCCCTCGGGGGTGTTGACCAGCAGGGCGATTTCGTGGTTCTTGATGCGGTCGATGATGTGGGGCCGGCCTTCCCGGATTTTGTAGACTTCGGTGCACCGGCAGGCCGTGCTTCCTTAAGAAAGGCCGCGGTGCCGCTGGTGGCATAGAGCTGGAAGCCCTTGGCCTGAAAGCCCTTGGCCAGGGTGAGCGGCCTGGGGCTTGTCCGGCGTCCTTGACGCTGAAGATGCACCCCGCCGGCAGAGCGGCAGGACCTGGCCGGCGGCCAGTTGGGACTTGGCAAAGGCCAGGCCGAAATCTTCGTCGATCCCCATGACTTCGCCGGTGGAGCGCATCTCCGGGCCCAAGAGCGGGTCCACCCCGGGGAAGCGCCGGAAGGGGAAGACCGACTCTTTGACGGCAAAATAGGGCGGCTCGATTTCTTTGGTGAAACCGAGCTCGTCCAGGCTGTGGCCCAGCATCACCTTGGTGGCCAGCTTGGCGAGCGACACGCCGGTGGCCTTGCTACGAAGGGCACGGTGCGGGAGGCCCGGGGGTTGACCTCGAGGACGTAGATCTGGTCGTCCTTTGACCGCAAACTGGATGTTGAGCAGGCCGATCACCCCCAGTTCCGCGGCCAGGGCCCGGGTCTGGGCTCTTGATTTCTTCCTGGATCTCGCGGGTAAGGTGAATAGGGCGGCAGCACGCAGGCCGAGTCGCCGGAATGGATGCCCGCCTCTTCGATGTGCTCCATGATGCCGCCGATGACGGTGATGCTTGCCGTCGCAGATGGCGTCCACGTCCACTTCGATGGCGTCTTCCAGGAACTTGTCGATGAGGATGGGATGGTCCGGCGAGGCCTCCAGGGCCCAATTCATGAAGTTGACCAGGGCCGTCATCGTCGGAGACGATCTGCATGGCCCGGCCCCCCAGGACGTAGGAGGGCCGCACCAGCACCGGGTAGGTGATCTCATGGGCGATCTTCAGGGCCTGCTCGACGCTGGTGGCGGTGTCGTTGGGCGGCTGCTTGAGGTCCAGTTTGTCAGCATCTGCTTGAAGAGCTTGCGGTCCTCGGCCCGGTCGATGGCCGCCGGCCGAAGTGCCCATGATGCGGACGCCCGGCCTGACCCAGGGGCACCGCCAGGTTCAAAGGGGTCTGGCCGCCGAATTGCAGGATCAGGCCCTTGGGGTTTTCCGTGGCCACGATGTTGAGCACGTCTTCCCGGGTCAGGGGCTCGAAATAGAGCTTGTCCGAGGTGTCGTAGTCGGTGGAGACGGTTTCGGGGTTGGAGTTGACCATGATGGACTCCACCCCCAGCTCCCTAAGGGCGAAGGAGGCCTGGCAGCAGCAGTAGTCGAACTCGATGCCCTGGCCGATGCGGTTGGGGCCGCCGCCCAGAATCATGACCTTGTCCCGGTCGGTCTGGCGGGCCTCGTTCTCCCATTCATAGGTGGAATAGTAATACGGGGTGTAGGCCTCGAACTCGGCGGCGCAGGTGTCCACCAGCTTGTAGACCGGGGTGACGCCATGCTCCTGGCGCATTTGCGGCGATACTCTCTTCGCTGCCGCCCCAGAGGTGGGCCAATTGCACGTCGGAGAAGCCGTATTCCTTGGCCCGGCGCAGCATCTCTTCGAGCTGGTCCTGGCCCCGGCCCTGGCGCAGGAGTTCGCCGAAAGTCGGCCAGTTCATCGGAGAAGGCCACCACGTCCCGGATCTGGTAGAGGAACCAGGGGTCGATGGCGGTGAGTTCATAGATTTCCTCCACGCTCAGCCGTCTCGAAAGGCCTGGCGCAGATAGAAGAGGCGCTGGGAGTTGGGGACCCGCAGTCTGGCCCGCAGCTCCTCCGGGCCGCAGGTCCGGCAGGTCCTTGCCGTCGGCGCCCAGGCCGAAGCGGGAGATCTCCAGGGAGCGGATGCCCTTTTGCAGGGCTTCCTTGAAGGTGCGGCCGATGGCCATGACTTCGCCCACGGACTTCATGGAGGTGGTGAGGAAGTCCTCGGCGCCGGGGAATTTTTCGAAGGTCCAGCGGGGGATCTTGACCACGCAGTAGTCGATGGTGGGCTCGAAGGAGGCGTAGAGTCTCCCGGGTGATGTCGTTGTGGATTTCGTCCAGGGTGAAGCCCACCGCCAGCTTGGCGGCGATCTTGGCGATGGGGAAGCCGGTGGCCTTGGAGGCCAGGGCCGAAGAGCGGGACACCCGGGGGTTCATCTCGATGACCACCATCTCGCCGGTCTCGGGGTGAATGGCGAACTGGATGTTGGAGCCGCCGGTTTCCACGCCGATCTCCCGGATGATGGCGATGGCCGCGTCCCGCATGGCCTGGTATTCCCGGTCGGTGAGGGTCTGGGCCGGGGCCACGGTGATGGAGTCGCCGGTGTGCACCCCCATGGGGTCCAGGTTTTCGATGGAGCAGATGATCACCACGTTGTCCTGGAAGTCCCGCATCACTTCCAGCTCGAATTCCTTCCAGCCCAGGACCGATTCTTCCAGCATCACCTCGGTGATCATGCTGGCGTCCAGGCCCTCGGCGGACATGGCTTCAGGTCTTCCAGGTTGTAGGCGATGCCGCCGCCGGTGCCGCCCAGGGTGAAGCTGGGGCGGACAATGACGGGATAGCCGATGGCCGGGGCCGCGGCCACGGCCTCCTCCAAGGTCGCGGACGATGACGCTTTTGGGGACCCGGAGGTTGATGTTGGCCATGGCGTCCCGGAAGAGCTCCCGGTCTTCGGCCTTCTTGATGACGTGGGGGTTGGCCCCGATCATCTCCACCCCGTAGCGCTCCAGGATGCCGGTGTCGGCCACGGCGATGGCGCAGTTGAGGCCGGTCTGGCCCCCCAGGGTGGGGAGGATGGCGTCGGGGCGCTCGCGCTCGATCACCTGGCAGACCATCTCCGGGGTGATGGGCTCGATGTAGGTGCGGTCGGCCATCTCCGGGTCGGTCATGATGGTGGCGGGGTTGGAGTTGATCAGCACCACCTCGTAGCCCTCCTCCCGCAGGGCCTTGCAGGCCTGGGTGCCGGAGTAGTCGAACTCGCAGGCCTGGCTGATGATGATGGGCCCTGAGCCGATGATCAGGATTTTCTTGATGTCGGTGCGTTTGGGCATAATATCCTGGAATTTATCTCTTTTGGCGTTATGTGGGCGATGAAAGCAAACCGAGACGGCGCCCGCCGCCGCCCTCGGAGCGAGCCGTCCGCCTGCAAGAAATGCCTAAGTCAATATTATTCTTTTGAGGACTTTTAGGCCAGCAGTTTTTCCATCCGGGCTCGGTCGCCTCGCTCTCGGGGCGACCTGGGCCTGGTTCAAATAATATCATAGAATAACCTGGTTTGCAGCCCCTTCAGCCAGGCTCAAATCCTCTTAAGGGGCGGTGGGGCTACCGCGGGGCGTCGGCGCTGGTGGCGGCACCACCTGGGGCGGGATAACGGGCTGATTTAATCTCTCCTGCCCGGTAAAACCCAGCACGGCGGGAAGTTGCAGTATCCCCGGACCACTGGGTGCAGCCCCGACGCCCAGAAAGGCGGTTTCCTTCAGGCCGGTATTCATCAGGTCTTTCAACATCTGGTGCATGGCCGGACTGATCGGCCTGGGCACCGTGGGTGGTAGGCCCAGGGGGATCGTGCTGAACTCCATGCTCTTCAGCAGTTGGCCGCCCTGAATTTGCGGATTGTTGGAACTCACCTCCATGAGGCCGTCGATCAGGTAGGCCCCGGTGGCGCCGGGCAACAATACCGTATAGGTTTCGGTGCCTCGCACTCCCAGGACCGCCGTGTGAGTCTGCATGAGGAAATCCGGCTCCTGCAACTTTATGATGCGGGTCACCAAGGTGTGCATCACCCCTTTAAAGAAGCGCAGCACCGCCCGGCGCTCGCCTTTATCGGCATTATAGACAAAGTCCGCCACCGCCATGCGGCTCTCCGGGGCCAGGGTCACCGTGCTGTCGTCCACGAACTTCACCTGGGCCTTGGCCTTGGTCTTGGTGCGGATCACGTCCCCGGGTTCCACGGCGTCATTCACCCGGGCTGCCGTCGCCGGGACCTTCCCTTGCTTCAGGATATCCACCGGGCCTTCCACCGCGGTGAAGCGGCCCACCACTGCGGCCTGGGCGCCGACGGCGATCATGAGACTCAACCACAATGCCATAATGGCCCACAGTCTTTTAGGCGTCATCGCTTGCACTCCTTCAGTGGGTGGGGCTGGTATCGGCGCCGGTAAAAAAAACGCCGGGGGCGGCTGACTTCCAGTTAGGCGGATATCACTATCCCGGGTCATTTTGCCTGACTATAGAAGTCCCTCTAAAAAAGAGGGGTTTTCTTCATCTCTTGTAATTTTCCAAATATCTTGCCCTTTTTTAAAAATTTGCTCAAATTCACTGTTAATTATTAAAGAAAGCTCTTGGGTCGCTCCTATTTTTACTAAATCGCCAACGCAAATTAATTTATCAAATATACCTCCTTCTCTATGTTTGAAACGAATTTTTTCTTGATAAGCTTTTAATCCCTCAAGCTTTGATCCAGCCCTATTTAACGCTATGTTTAGGCTATTAAATATTTCATTAGTACGATTTTGGATGATTTTCAAGGAAAGATGATTTTTACTTCTATTAAGCAAATAATAAGGTCGGAAATCGTTCCCAGGACCTTGTTTGTCCACTGCAACAAACCACATTGATAAAAGTTCGTAAGCATCAGATAATTTAACTTCCTCTTTTGGACGTTCAAGCTCGTATTTAGTTAAGCTTAGTAAATCTAAAATCAATGGAAGTAAATAGTATTTATTATATCTGTATGAATCTATTTCAGATAAAAATTCTAGTTCTTGTCCCCATGAATTATCAAGAATTTTCATAACACGCCCGTAAAATTTTATTGCCCAGGCTTCCGCTTTTTTCCTAATGTAAGATGCGGTGTAGTACTCTTGAACGGTCTTATGTATGAAACGATGTTCTTCTCCATCCCGCACAATAAGACAGGTAACATTAATAATATCGTCTATATATGACAATGGATTCTCTCGTAATGCACATTGTTGAAGGGCTAGCAGAGACAAAGAAAATATCGATTCAGCACTGAAGGATTGTTGTCTTGCCTTTTTGGCAAGAATACATAAAGCTTCAAAAACTTGCCGATATTGCCCATCGTCAAGTATGCAACTTCTCATCCTCCTAAATCCTGGTTTAGTTCCATCATGCCGTTGGAGAAGAGTTTGAAACAATGAATCATAAAAATCCGAAAGTTTAGTAGGCAGTTCTTTAAAAGATTTATAAGATAAAACGAGGAGAGTCACTATAAGAGGTGTACATAAAAGCCCCCTTATGTGGCGCGCTCGGCTCCTGATGTGTTCGATAAGTGTATCGGCCCATTCCTGACCTGAGGCTAATTTCTTTATGACTGTTTTGTATTCGTCTCCCTGTATATTATCTAGCCTAACAACATTTAGATAATTAGAAAATCTTATATTTTGATGAGGGCGAGATGTAACAATTACTCTTATACTTGGTCTTGTAGTAATTAAATCTTCAATTTCAGTGAGAACCCGGGTTTGCAGATCGTCAGGTACTTCATCAAAGGCATCCATCAAGAGCACTAATTTCCCAGAAATTGCTAAGGCTTCAAATATCTCATTATCAACAGTAAGCCCTAATCCTTCAAATGCAGTAAAAATGCGTTTCTTTAGAGATTCTGAATGGCTAACTCGTCTGAGCTCTAAAAAAATGGGAATGTATTCGCCCCTGGCAAGCTCCACGGAACACAGATACCTGAGTAAAATAGACTTTCCTTGACCTGCGATACCCTGAATAAGGACATTTTCTTTTGTACCGAAGTCCGACAAATAACTAACTTTGCGCCTTTTTTCATTCAATATTACATGTGAATCACAGTAGAAATCGAGTAGGTCAACAGCCTTATCTATCTGCCATATTGTCTTTACTTTACGTACTTGGCCAATTTTGCTATACAGTCTTTCAATTTGACGTTCTGTATTCCATTCTTTTAGTTTGCGACCTGTATGCTTAACTAGAAGTTGATAAGTTTCAAGCACAACTTTCTTAAAAAGTTCCTTCCCAGCTAGAGCCCCGGCAGCTGTCAGCATTGCGTTCAATGTTTATTCTCCTTTTGAAAAAATAATAACTAATACGCGAAAACAATAATCGCTTTGGATTGGGGATCATTTATTTCTCATCTTCCCATAAACCACCCGATAAACCACCCCCGCCTTGTCATCCGAGATAAAAATCACGCCGTCGTCGGTGATCAGGATATCCACCGGGCGCCCCAGGGCGCCCTGGGGCGTGAGCCAGCCGGTGATGAAGTCCTCGGCTGGGCCCAGGACATTGCCGGCCTGGTCCAGCTTGAAGCGCACCACCTTGTAGCCCGTCGGTTGGGTGCGGTTCCAGGAGCCGTGATAGGCCACCAGCAGGTTATAGCGGTACTCCTTGGGCCACTCCTCCGGGAAGAAGGCCAGCCCCAGGGGGGCGCTGTGGGCCGGGAGGTCGATGTAGGAAGGCACCGTCTCCTTGCAGAAATCCCGCTTCAACCCCTCCGGGTCGAAGCGGTCGTCGTGCACCCGCTTGCCGTAGCAGTAAGGCCAGCCGTAATTCTGGCCTGCCAGGATGAGGTTGATTTCGTCCGGCGGCAGGTCGTCCCCCAGGAAATCCCGGCCCATCTCGGTGGCCCAGATGTGTCCGGTCACCGGGTGCACGGCCAGAAACACCGAATTACGCAGACCCGAGGCAAAGGTCTGGAGATGGCCGCCGTCGGCGTCGGCTACCAGGATGGAGGCATAGCGCCGGTCTTTTTCCTCGCAAACGTCGCAGTCGGAGCCCACCGCGATCAACAGCCGCGGCCGGGGCGGCGGCGACAAAAAGAGCAGGGTCCGGGTGTAGTGGAAACTCCCCGGCGGCAGCTCGATGATTTTTTGCTTATGGGTGGCCGTCAATGTTTGCGGATCATAGTCATAGGTCGCCACTTCCGTGGTTTCGGCTACGTAGAGCTGCGGCTCGGTCCCGGGCCCGAAGGCCAGGCCGTGGGGCCGATTGAGGCCCTCCAGCACCGTGACCACCTGAGCGGCTGCGCCTTGGTGATCTTTATCCGGCAGGGCCACCACCTTGCCCTGATGGGTGAGGCTGACCAGCAGGTTGCCGTCAGGGTCCAGGCACAGCACCCGGGGGTTCCCCAGATCTTTGGCAAAGATGGAGAGGGTAAACCCCGGCGGCAATTTCAGCGGGGTAGTCAGGGTGGTCGGCGGCTGGGGCGCGGCAGGGGAGGGGGGAGGTGGAGTTTTCAGCAGCCTGGCAATATCCTGGGGTGGCGGCTTAAAGGCCGGACCGGAGCCGCGAAAATTTTCATGAAAGAACCACCCGGCCCAGAGGAGAGCGGTGGCCGCCACGAGGATGGAGATGAGGACGACGGTTTTTTTCATCTCCGGAGTAATCCTTAACCGTCAGCTATAATATCTTTTAATCTTTTCACCAGGGGCGGAAGTTCGGTTTCTATGGTTTCCCAAAGAATTTTTGTGTCAATGCCAAAATATTCGTGAATAACGACATTGCGCATGTCGCCCATTTGCCGCCAGGGAATCGACGAGTATCTGGCAGTTACTTCTTCCGGCAGCTTACGGGCAGCCTCACCAATCACCGCCAAATTATAAAGGACCGACTTTAGGGTTTTCTTATCTTGGCGGAAAGTTTCATATTCCATCCCCCGTGTAATTTCCAGGGATTCTTGCACCGCCTCCAAGATGTCGGCAATCCTAAATTTCCAGTCCCTGACCGGCATTCTGGGCCTCGTGGAGGATGCCATCACGCAGTGCGGGTTTCAGGGCATCGGGGGTAACCAGGTCTACCGGAGCCCCTAACATCTCTGTAAGACGCTGCTTAAGACGCACAAAGGCCAGCAAGCCGATGGGCCGCGAAAACTCCACCAGTATGTCGATGTCGCTTTCCGGACAAGCCTCTCCACGCACCACGGAGCCGAAGAGCCTCAGGGATTTCACCCCGGCCTCTCGTAATTCCGCTTGGTGGCGGCGCAGAATTTCTAAGGGTGCTGTGGTCATTGTCGTTTAACCCCGACCCACCAACTGCAAAAACTCCTCAAACAGATAATTCGCGTCATGCGGGCCCGGGGAGGCCTCAGGGTGGTACTGCACCGAGAAGGCCTTCAGGCCCGGGTGGCGCAGGCCCTCCAGGGTATTGTCGTTGAGATTGATGTGGGTCAGCTCCACCGCCGGATCGGGGATGGATTCCAGGTCCACCGCGAAGCCGTGATTCTGGGAGGTGATCTCGACCTTGCCGGAGAGCTTGTTCTTCACCGGCTGGTTGGCGCCCCGGTGGCCGAACTTGAGCTTGAAGGTGCGGCCCCCCAGGGCCAGACCCAGGAGCTGATGGCCCAGGCAGATGCCGAAGATGGGGGCCGCGCCCAGGCACTGGCGCACGTTCTCCACTGCATAAGTGACCGCGGCCGGGTCGCCCGGGCCATTGCTGAGGACAATGCCGTCCGGCTGCAAGCGCTTCAACGCCGCGGCCGGGTGGCTGGCCGGCACCACCAGGACGTTCAGGCCCCGTTCGACCAAGCTCCTGATTATATTAAACTTTACTCCATAATCGTAGAGTACGACTTTCTTGCCGGAGCGCTCGGCCCACAGGGCTTCCAGGTCGGTCTCGGTGGCGCCGGCGTCCGCGCCGGCGGCTTCCTGAGGAAATTCCGGCCACCAGTAGGGACGTTGGCAGGTGACCAGGGGCACCAGGTCCTGGCCCTCCATGCTGGGAATCTCCTGGGCCCGGCGCACCAGGGACTCCGGGTCCAGGTCCAGCGTGGAAATAAGGCCCCGCATCGCCCCACGCTGCCGCAGGCGCTTGGTGATGGCCCGGGTGTCGAGACCCTCCACCCCCAGTTTGCCCGCGGCCTTGAGGTAATCGGCCAGCCGGCCCTGGGACCGCCAGTTGGAAGGGTAGGGGTGGTACTCCTTGACGATGAAGCCCTCCACCTGCACCCCCCGGGATTCGATATCTTCGGGATTGATGCCGTAATTGCCGATCAGGGGGTAGGTCATGGTGACGATCTGGCCCTTGTAGGAGGGGTCGGTGAGGATTTCCTGATAGCCGGTCATGGCGGTGTTGAACACCACCTCGCCGGCGGACTCGCCCTCGCCGGTGAAGGACCGGCCCCGCAAGACCAAGCCGTCTTCCAACGCCAACAATGCCTTCAAATCGCTAACCTCGAAACGCTAAGGATTTCTATGAAATATAACATACTCGACCCCTAGCGCACCGCATTTTTCCGTCGGGCCGGGCCCAGTTAAAAAACGACCGCATCTAACGCCCGTGACGGGGCGATCGGAGGGCAGGCCAGAGGGTTAACTAGGCTAGCAGCGTTACCCGGCTTAGCGCTCCCGGTAAAGGCTGCAGAAGTAAGGTCGATTCAAAAGCCCCACCATTAAAATTTAACTTAGATTTTGGGGGCAGGCCGGCAGATTTCAGCCGCCTTTTCGACGCCAAAGATCGACTATCAACTCCGCCTGACGCCGGGCGGCGCCGCGGTGCGGGGCCAGGGCCGCCTGGGCCCGCGCTCCCAGTTCCCGACGCAGTTCCGGATCATTAAGCAGTTTCGCAGCCGCGGCGGCCAGCGAGGCGGTATCGGTCACGCTGATCCCGGCCCCGGCCGCAGCCAGGATTTGCTCCGCCCAACGAAAATTTTGCAGGTTGGGGCCATAGAGCGGCGCCAGGCCCCAGGCGGCGGGCTCTAAAATGTTTTGTCCGCCATGGGGGACCAGACTGCCGCCCACAAAGGCCAGGTCCACCGCGCCGTAGAGGCTGAAAAGGTCGCCGATGGTATCGATGAGGACCACGGGATGGCGGCGAACTTCGGAGGCGACTTTGAGCCGGCTCCATAAGTGATAGGGGAGGTCGCGTCCGGCCAGTAAGCCGGCCAGGGCCGCGGCGCGCTCCGGATGCCGGGGCGCCAGGGCCAGCAGCAGAGCAGGGCAGGGGCCTCGGAGTTTTGCGTAGACGTCCAGCACCACCTCCTCTTCCCCCGGATGGGTGGAGGCGGCCAGAAAAACGGGCCTATTCTCCGGAGCGACCGCCTCGCCGCCCTGCAACAACCGTTGAAATTCCCGGGCTCGCGGCTCATCCCGGTCCTGGAGCAGGCGGTCATATTTCAGGTTGCCGCTGAGGTGCAAGCGGTCCGGGGCTATGCCCAACTCTTGCAGGCGCTGATAATCCTGGGAGGTGCCGGCCGCTACCAGGTCATATTTACCTATAAATTCATCAGTATATCGCCTATATCTCAGGTATCTTCTGAAGCTTTTGTCAGAGATCCTGGCGTTGGCCAGGGCCAGAAGTACCCGGCGCTGATGGGCTAACTCAAGGAAATTAGGCCATATTTCCGATTCCAGGGTAATGACCAGGTGGGGGTCCAGCCGCTCCAGGTAACGCCTGACCGCCCAGGGGATGTCCAGGGGGAAGTAGCACACCAGGGCGCCCAGGGAGGCCAAATGGGTCCGGGCCAGGCTCTGGCCGGTTTCCGTGCCGGTGGTAACGATCAAGGCGGCTTCGGGCAGTAAATTCCGCAATTCCCGGGCCAGTGGCGCCGCCGCCAGGATTTCCCCGACGGAGACGCCGTGCAACCAGATACCGGGGGTGGCCTGACGGCGGGCCGTCCGGGAGCTCCAGGCCCAGGCGGGCCCGAAAGCTTTCACCCTGGCCCCGAGATTTCAGATGCCAGTAAAACCACGGCCAGCCCACCAGGCCGGCCATGGTGCTCAGGCCTCTATATGCCAATAATAATGGGCGATTACTGATCAAATCTAGGAAGTCTTCTTAAGTATGGCCAGCCACTGGGGCCGAACCTTAAGATAGTCCGCCAGTATCTGTCCATGGTCAAAGGCCAGTTCCCGAGGCCAGCCCTCGGGCGGAAAAATCCCCAGGCTCCGGGCGTCGTCCGCGGCCCGGGGAGTGCCGTCGGCCCGGGCCACAAAGACGGTGGTGATATTGTGCTGCCGGGGGTCGCGCTTGGGGTCCGAATACGTATGAAACTGCCCCAGCAGGTCCACAATCAAGCCGGTTTCCTCCCGGGCCTCCCGCCGGGCCGCGTCCTCCAGCGTTTCGCCATAGTTCACGAAGCCCCCGGGCAAGGCCCAACCCATTGGCGGATTGGCCCGTTGAATCAACACCAGACCCCGCTCAGGGATTTCGATGATGATATCCACCGTCGGCGTCGGATTGCGGTAGCGCCGTAAGACATACCCACATTTTGGACATTTTTCTTCGACGGACATATGTTAGTTTACATAATATATATTATCAGACGTTAGTATGCAGGCCCCTAAAACTTCCGTTTGGTAAAATACTTTAAATCCGGATAGTTAATCGAGACGACCTGCCAGGTTCCGGTCTTGGGCTGCCGCTGCATCTGGAAGCGAAACGGCTTTTTGCTCTTGGGATCAACCAGGGTCACCTGGGCTTCCTCTCCCTGCACCTCGATCTGCGCCGTGGTCGCCGCGGCGGCGATCGCCAGGATTTGGGTATTATCCAGATTCTGCAGATATCGCTCTATTACTCCCTTAATCTCTTTTTCGAAGCGGTCGTAAAGCTGGGGTAAGAACATCCGGGCGAATTTGCTCCCCATCTGGCGGCTCATGCGGTCCCATTCGTCATCCTTGCCGCCTTTGGGTTCCTGCCGTTCCTGGCTGGAAGCCTCGAGGAGATTATTTAAAATAGCCTTTAAATCAACATACTTAAACACCTCTGGCATGTTTTTAGTCTTCAGGGCCAGGGCCATATGCTGCAAGGCGTAACGCGGTGAGTCGGTCCAGCGCCAGTAGGCCCCCCCGGCCAAAACGGCGCCCACCACCACGGCGATCAGCACGATTATCAGGGTGCGGCGGCGCATGGCACCTCCTTAGGTGAGCTTGGCATTAACGGCAGTTTAAAGATATACTATAACCCGAAGCGAGAATCGAGGCCATGACTACGGAAAAATTGCGCTCCCGCCATCCCCTAAATAACGGTTTGACCCTGGAATTTTGGGACTTGTCCCGGCCGATGATCGGCGACCGCTGGATCATCACTCTGGAACTACGGATCACCATCCCCATCAACGCCGCCAACCTGCCACCGGAATTACTGGCGCAACCGGAGGATATCCTTCGCGCCCTGGGACCCGAGATCCTCTTTTCCCAGCGCGATGAACGGAACTTCATCGATGCCGGGGAGTTTGACGCCGCTCTGGAAGAAATGCAGGCCCGGCTGCTGACCCTGGCGCCGTCGTATTATGGGCACCCGGAATTCGCCGGCCGCTTGATTCGTAAACGTTACGCCGAATTTCAAGAGAAACAGCGCTGGTCTCGCACTAAAACCCTGTAATGGTGCGGGTTTGGGAGGCCGACCGCATATAAAGCCCGTAGAGCCTCGATTTTGGGCCAGGCAAGGGTTTGATATGGGTTCCCCGTTTTCTGTTCGACATTATCTGTAATATCAAAAGGATAATATGGATCTTTGGTCTATAGGTGAACATCGGCTGCCGGTGGTGCGCCTCACTGGCAAAGGGATGCGTTGGCAGCGCACCGGCCACCCCTGGCTCTACCGGGATGACCTGGCCGGCGAAGTCAAGTTGCCCCCCGGTGAGCTCGCCGCGGTGCTGGGTCCCCAGGACCGTTTCCTGGGCCAGGCCTTTTACAGCGCCAACTCCCGCATCGCCCTGCGCTTTGTCACCTATGAGGAAGAAGCGGTGGACGCGGCCTTTTGGGAGCAGCGCCTCCGGCGCGCCCTGGAATTCCGCCGGCGGGTGGTCCAAGACAGCGACGCCTTCCGCCTCATTTACGCCGAAGCCGACGGCTTCCCGGGTCTGGTGGCGGATTCCTACGCCGGCCATCTGGTCCTGCAAACCCTGCACCCGGGTATGGAGCGGCTCCTGCCTGAGATCATCGGGTTGCTGGAGCGCCACCTGACGCCGAAATCCATTACCTTCCGCCATGATGCCGAGGTGCGCCAACTGGAGGGGCTGCCCCAGGAGGTCAAGACGGTCTCGGGAGAATTGCCGGAACGGGTAGAGGTGCAAACCGGCGGCGTGCGACTCTGGGTGGATATCCGGGGCGGCCAGAAGACCGGGCTCTTTTTGGACCAGCGGGAAAACCGCGTCGCGGCCGCGGCGTTGAGCCGGGGCCGGGTCCTGGACGCCTTCGCCTACCAGGGGTCCTTTGCCCTGCACCTGGCCTGCCGGGCCGAACACGTCACCCTGGTGGACACTTCCGCCGCGGCCCTGGAGATGGCAAAGGCAAACGGCCAGCTCAACAATCTCTCCAACCTAGAATTCGTGCGGGAAAACGTCTTTGCCTACCTAAAGGCCGCGGTGGCCGCGGGCCGGCGTTTCGACGGCATCGTCCTGGACCCGCCGGCCTTTGCCAAAAACCGGGGCGAGCGGACCGCAGCCGGCAAGGGCTACAAGGAAATCAACCGCCGGGCCTTCCAACTCCTTAATCCCGGCGGGGTGCTGGTCACCTGCTCCTGCTCCTACAACCTCAGTGAGCCCGATTTCCTGGGCATTGTCCGGGAGGCCGCCGCCGACGCCCATCGCCAGGCCAAGCTCATCGAGCGCCGGGGCGCCGGTCGGGACCACCCGGCCCTGCTCTCCCTGCCGGAGAGCCTCTATCTGAAGTGTCTGATCCTGGAGGCGAGGTGAGTTCTGGGGAATTTTAGGATGGCTGCATGAGGACTACCCTGAACATCGACGATGATTTGCTGACCAGAGCCGCAGAGTTGACTGGGATTAAGGAAAAGACCTCCCTGGTCAGGCTCGGTCTGGAGGCCCTGATTGCCATGGAAAGCGCCAAGCGTCTCGCGGCCTTGGGCGGAACCGAAAAGAAATTCGCCATGATCCCGCGCCGCCGGGCGGACGGGCGTCGTGGTCCTGGGTGATACCTCCGTGTGATCAATCGACAGTTCGCGCCGCATTGACTGGACCGGCCGATTCCAATAGAATGAGGGCATGCCTTTCAAGAATCCTGCCCTGAAGTTGCTTCCGGCAATTTTCCTGTGTTTTTACCTGGTTACACCAGCCCTTCCGGCCCCGGCCCCCGGCCCCCCTCCCCCGCCGCAGCCCCAGATTCTCGAAGCCGCCCAGGCCCGCCAGGCGGCGCGGATTATGGGCCAGGTGGTCCTGAGCTACGCCCCTCAAATGTCTGCGGCCGAGCGCGACCGGGACTGCCTCCAGAAAATCTCCCTGGCCAAGCGTCTGCTGGACGTGCGGCGCTTGGTGGAATTGCGCCGGGAAACCCTGGCCCTGATGCCTCCGGGTGCGGAAGTCAACTGGGAATACCTGCGGACGCAACGCTTCGCCAATGGCGACCGGGTGGGCGTCACCCTGAGCGTCCCGGTCTGGGTGCCGGCCCGGGCCCAGAAGCTCCAGACCTATTGCGCCTTTGAGAAGAAATGGCAGACCGTGGCCCTGACCACCCCCCGGAAATCGGGTTACGTCTGGTTCGACCCCTCCCTGGCCGATATCAATAATAAGGCGGGGTATCGGGCCGCAACCATCCAGTTCGAGATCAACAGCAAGTTCGCCCCGCTGGTGGGCCTGCTCCTGGAGTACGCCTTCCGGGAGGGCTATTACGACCCCGCCAAGCGCCTGCCGCTGATGTCGGTGCGGGGCGGCGAAGACACCTATGCGGTGAGCGACCGCACCGCCCCGATTGTGGCGGAGTGCCTCAGTTTTCCGGACCGCGAGGGCGACTCCCTGGCGGCCACCGTGGCCTTGTGCCATTATGATAGCCTGGCGCAGATCTTCCACGGCCACCACGCCCCGGCCTCTAACCATCGCCTGGGCCTGGCCCTGGACCTCAACGACTCCAACTATCCCGGGGTGGTGGACGGCGTGCCCAACCCCATCAGCCGCTCTATCCGCCAGTACAACCGGGACGCCATGCATAAACTCGACGCCCGGCAAATGCCCGGCTGGGTCTACCGGGCCGCCAAATGGGAAGGGATGCGCCTCCCCCAGGAATGGACCTACGTCGGCTACAACACCGACTGGGAGCACGTGGACGTGGGCACGAAGTGAGGCAGTGGTCAGTGGCCAGTAGTCAGTAGTCAGTTATTAGTTTCGAGTTTCGAGTCTTAATGGTGGGGCGGGCGTCCCCGCCCGCCTGCGGTATAATTTTTGTAGCCGCAGACTTTAGCCTGCGCCGCACCGGCGGGACGCCTGTGCCACTAGGTTTTTATGTAGGGTGGGCACTGCCCACCGATTCCTCTAACTCCATCATGTTTTGTGACATTTATGCCCATTTTTCCCAGACCAATCCAGCGCACATGAGACAAATGTCACAACAATTGATGGAATTCACCGAAAACTGAAAACCGTGTTAAAAGACTTCATCAACCAACTGAAAGCCTCTGCTGACCATCGGGATATTGTCAGTCATTACCGCTATTTGCCCGAGAAGGTGGCGGCCTATGGCCCGGACGATCTTGGTCTGCCGTTGTCCTTGAGCGCGGCCCTGGAGCGGTTGGGGATTTCCCGGCTTTATAGCCATCAGGGCGAGGCCCTGGAGCACATCCGGGCCGGCAAGAACCTGCTGGTGGCCACGCCCACGGCCAGCGGCAAGACCCTGATCTATAATCTGCCGGTGCTGGAGAGCCTCCTTAGAGGACGACGGCGGCCACGCCCTCTATCTCTTCCCCTTGAAGGCGCTGGAGCAGGACCAGCTCAAGGCCCTGCAGGGAACTGGACGCCGCCCTGCCCTCCCCTTTCCTGACCGGGCCGCCATCTATGACGGCGACACGCCGCCGAGCCCAGCGCCAGGCCATCAAAGCCAAGCCGCCCCACGTGCTGATCAGCAACCCGGACATGCTGCATATGGGCCTGATGCCGTTTCACGCCTCCTGGTCCAGCTTCTTTGCCCGCCTCAAGTTCGTGGTGATCGACGAAGTCCACACCTACCGGGGCATCATGGGCAGCCACATGGCCCAGGTGCTGAGGCGGCTGAGGCGCATCTGCGCCCACTACGGCTCGCCGCCGCAATTTATGCTGTCTTCGGCCACCATCGCCCAGCCCGAGCTTTTCGTCAGAGATTTAACCGGCCTGGACGTGGAAATCATTGCCGAAAGCGGCGCGCCCCAGCCCGGGCGGCATTTTCTCTTCCTCAATCCGCCACGGGCGGCGCCCTCGGCTACCGCGGCCCAGATCTTTCCCAGGCCATCCGCGAGGGCCTCAATACCATCTGCTTCACCCAAGCCCGCAAGCTCACCGAACTGATCCACGTCTGGTCTCTGCGCCTGGTCCCGGAGATGAAGCGCTACATCAGCTCCTACCGGGCCGGGTTTCTGCCGGAGGAGCGCCGGGAGATCGAACGGGCCATGGCCAGCGGGCAAGATGCGGGGGGTGATCTCCACCAGCGCCCTGGAGATGGGCATCGACATCGGCGGCCTGGACGTCTGCATTCTGGTGGGCTATCCCGGCACCATGGTGACCACCCGGCAGCGGGCCGGCCGGGTGGGCCGCCAGGGCCGGGACTCCCTCATCGTGCTGGTGGCCGGGGCCGACGCCCTGGACCAATATTTCATCAAGTACCCGGAGGAATTTTTCGGCCGCCCCCTGGAGACCGCGGTGATGGACCCGGACAACCCTTACGTGGTCAAGGCCCATCTGCCCTGCGCCGCCCAGGAACTGCCGCTCCAAACCAAGGGCGAGAAATATTTTCGACCTGGAGGCGCATGAGGCGGTGCTCGCCGAGCTGGAGCGGGTGCGCCACCTGCTCCATTCCGCCGCGGGCGACGCCTGGTTCGCCCGGGACCGCTTCCCCCAAAAGGAAGTGAACATCCGGGGCGTGGGCGAGAGCTTCGCCATCTTCCAGACCGGCAAGAAGCGGCCCCTGGGCTCCGTGGACGGCCACCGGGCCCTGCGGGAATGCCATCCCGGCGCGGTCTATCTCCACAAGGCCCAGTCCTGGGCGGTGGAGCGCCTGGACCTGGAGCGCCACAACGTCTGGGTCAACCCCATCGAGCCCAACTACTTCACCCGCATTCAGACGCGAAAAAGAGACGGAAATCCTGGAGATCATGGAGACCCGCCAGGTGGCGGCCTTTACGGCCCACATCGGCCGGCTCAAGGTCACCGAACACATCATGTCCTATGAGAAGCGGCGCCTGCCCGGGCCAGGAGCTGCTGGGCGTGGTGACCCTGGAACTGCCGCCCCAGATCTTCGAGACCGTGGGCATGTGGCTGGAAATCCCGGACGCGGTAAAAAACGCCATTTATGCCAGCGGCGGCCACTTCATGGGCGGCATCCACGCCCTGGAGCACGTCCTGATCAGCATGTTTCCGCTGTTTGCCCTGGCGGACCGCTACGATATCGGCGGCATCTCGCATCCGGCGCATCCCCAGGTGGGCCGGGCCGCCGATCTTCATCTACGACGGCTATCCCGGCGGCGTGGGCCTGTCGGTCCGGGCCTACGATATCCTGGAAGACCTGCTGAGCCGCTCCCGGGAGGTCACCGCGGCCTGCCCCTGCGAGGACGGCTGCCCCTCGTGCATCCATTCCCCCAAATGCGGCTCGGGCAACAAACCCCTGGACAAAGAGGCGGCGGTCAGCATTGCCGGCATGCTCCTGGGGCTGGAGGAGCCCGAAGCCGAACCCGAAGTCCCGTATGTCGAGGCCGTCGTGGCCCCGCCGCCCTCACGCGTGCGACGAACCCGATCACCGGCGGCGCCTGGCTGACGCACCGCAAAATCGGCGTGCTGGACCTGGAGACCCGCTGTTCCGCGGCCGACGTGGGCGGCTGGGGCCAATGCCACCTCATGGGGGTCTCTCTGGCGGTGCTCCACGAGACTCACACCGGCGTCGCCACCACCTACCGGGAGCACGACCTGGAGCGCCTGGGCCAGCGCCTGACCAAACTGGACCTGGTGGTGGGCTTCAATATCAAACGCTTCGACTACCGGGTGTTGCAGCCCTACACCAAGGTCAGGCTGGCGGAGGTGCCCACCCTGGACATCCTGGAGGAGGTTTACACCATCCTGGGCACCCGGCTGTCCCTCAACCACCTGGCGGAACACACCCTGGGGGAGACAGAAGAGCGGCGACGGTCTGCTGGCCCTGGAACTCTTTGCCGAAGGGCAAGTGGGAGGAACTGGACTCCTATTGCCGCCAGGACGTCGCCCTCACCCATCGCCTCTTTCAGTACGGGGCGCAACACGGCTACCTCATTTACCAGCACCGCCAGGGCGCCCTGGTGCGGCTGCCGGTGGATTGGCGGGAAGAGCGCTTTTTTGCCCAATGAAGCCTCCAAGCGCAACCTGGTTCTCACGCCAGGACGCCAGTTTATTGAAGAACTTGAAATTCGCACCCCGAAACTAAAAGCCGTCTTTTCCTTGCCGTTTGCTCTTATCTGCATTATATTAGGCGCAAAAAGCCGACGAGGGGGCCACGATGAAACTGAGCAAGAAGGGTATAGCTCTGGGATGTTGTCTGGCGCTGGTTCTTTGTTTTTGTGCCGCGCCGTTGTTTGCCGAGGCGGAGCCCAAGGTGGGCCAGGTTTTGGGACCGGTCACCTTTGCTGCACCTTTAACCCCAGAGGAAGCACAATATCTGGGTTTAGCGAAACCCCAGCCTTTCACCATTAAGGACGTCAAAACGCCTTACATCTTAATCGAGCAGTTCAACAACATGTGTCCGCATTGCATGCATCAGGCCCCGGGTCTGAACGAGCTCTTCAACCTGGTGCAGCAGGACCCCGCCCTGAAGGACAAGGTAAAATTCATGTCCGTGGGCCAGGGCAATGATGAAATGCAGGTGAAGGCGTGGAAAGTTATTCAAAAAGTGCCTTTCGCCGTGATCCCCGACCCCAACGCCACCCTGGGCAAGGCTCTGAATTTCTCCCCTTATCCGGTCACCATGGTCGTGGATAAGAGCGGCAAGATCCTTTGGGTCGAGGTCGGCGCCTTTGAAAGCGCCGCCGAGGCCCTGAAGGGCATCAAGGCCGTGGTGAAGTAAAGAAACTGGGGGAAAGGGGTAAACGGGGAAAAGGGAAAAGGGTTAATCCCCTTTTCGTGGAGGCTTTGCTTTGCCTTTTTCCCCTTTCCCCTTTTCGCCTTTTTCCCCTTCTTTTCCCGCCCCATTTGACGTCCGCTCCGTTCGGCATTAAATTTAATTGACCATTGGAATCAGTCGCTCAAGGGGAATCTAATGAACCAAAAGACCGCCCTCTGGTCTACGTTATTGGGGTTGGCCATGGTTTTGGTCTTCTGCGGCAGCCTGGCCGCGGCTGCCCTGAAAGTCGGCTACCAGGCGGGCAATTCGAAGTTCGGCAAGGTTATGTCGGAGGCGGACCAGAGATATCTGGGGTTGAAAAACTCGGGGCCCTTCACTCTGAAAGACATTCAGAGCGCATACGTCTGCATCGAAATCCTCAATGCCAACTGCCCCCATTGCATGGAGCAGGCCGCCGCCATGAACCGGCTCTATCGCTTGGTGGCAGGTTCCGACCTCAAGGAGCGGTTGAAGTTCATCGCAGTGGTGAGCAATTCCGAGGCCGCGATGGCCAGATGGAGGAAGGCCTACAAGGTGCCCTTCGCCCTGGTGGCCGATCCGGAATGGGAAATCGCCGGCGACTACAACATCACCGGCACTCCGACGACGGTGGTGGTGGATAAGCGCGGCAAGGTGCTAGTCTGGCACGACGGCGTCTTCAGCGACGCCGCCGCAGTCTTTAAACAGCTCAAGGCAAAGCTGAAGTAAGCCGGGGGAAGCATGGATCTGCACACCCTTCTGGTGGCCACGGATTTTTCCGAATGCGCCGCCCAGGCCTTTCAGATGGCCGCAGCGCTGGCCCGGCGATTTGGGGCCAAGCTCATCCTGCTGCACGTGGTCAATCAAAGACTGGTGGAGCAGATGGCCAGCCACCTGCGGCTGGAGGCGGACGCCCTCTGGCCCGAGTTTCGGGAACGGGCCCAGCTGCAATTGGGGGAATTCCTGAAACAGGTGAAGCCCGGGAAGCTGGAGGTGGAGAGCATGGTGGCCATTGGAGTCCCCTTCCAGGAGATCGCGGTGGTGGCCCGGGACCTGTTGGTCGATCTGGTGGTCATGGGCGGCTACGGCCGGGGCGGGCGGGGTTCCATTGAAGAAGTCTTTTTCGGCTCCACCGCGGAAAAGGTGGTGCGGTTGCTCCCCTGTCCGGTCTTGTGTGTGCCTTTGGCAGTGAGCGGTGAGCAGTAAGCAGTTTGGGTTATGGGGAGACCAAATGCGTCTGGCCGTTGCCACGTGTATTATCGCTATATGCCTTATTTTAGATATCGTTCCGGTTAGGGCAGACCTGGCGGTGGGGCAGCGCTTCGCGGCTCTGACCTTCAGCGGCACCCTCGCAGCCGAGGATCGGGCCTATCTGGGCCTGACCCGGCCCGGGCCCTTCACCCTCAAGGACATCCAGGCCCGCTACGTTTTGCTGGAGATCTTCTCCGACAGTTGCCCCCATTGCATGCTGGCGGCGCCCGGCGTCAACCAACTCTTTCGTCTGATTAACCGGAACCCCGGATTGCGTGGCGGCGACGGGCAGCCGGCGACGTTAAAGATGCTGGGGGTGGGTTTCTATGGGACACCCTCGCAAATGGAGGTCTGGCGGATAAAACATGACGTGCCCTTCCCGCTGATCCCAGATCCCCAGGCCCAGGTGGGCAAAGCCCTGGATATCCCCGGGGTCCCCACTTACGTGGTCCTGGACCGGCAGGGCCGGGTAGTCTTCCTCCAGGCCGGGGAGATGGGGAGTCCGCAGAACTTTCTGCGGAAGATCATGACTAGTCTGGAGTAGGACGGGGGATGGAAGATCGAAGACGGGAGAAAAACCTCCGGTCCCCCGTCACACCGGGAAATCGACCTTGATCTTGAAGACCTCCTGGGCCGGCAGGCTCAGGACCTCCACCCCGGAGGCCGCCGAGATTTCCGCCAGAATCTGCTCCAGCCGCTCCACCGATTCGGCGATCAGGGTGAACCAGACGTTGAAGTGATGCCGCCGCAGGTAGTTGTGGGTCACCCCGGGGTAACGGTTCACCACCTCCACGAAGCGCACCAGTCTCTCCTCGGGCACGTGGGCGGCGCACAGGGTGCTGGTGTAGCCCAGCTTACGCGAAGTGAAATTGGCCCCGATGCGCCGGATGACGCCGCTGTCCATCATGGCCTGTACCCGCCGCATGACCTCCGTCTCCGGGGCCCCTACCCTGCTCCCCACTTCTTCGTAAGGCCGGGATTCAATGGGAAAATGCGACTGGATTTCGTTGAGGATGGCCTTGTCTAAGTCGTCCATGTCGATTTGCTGGGACATATTGGCCTTTCTAGTCTCACGCCAAGACGCCAAGCCGGCAAAGCAAAGCATTTCTTAATCTTGCGCCTTGGCGTCTTGGCGTGAGCTATAGTTATCCTATGGGTTCATACGGACAGATGGGGTCTTCCGCCAGGACGTCGCCGGTCAGGGCGTAGGCCCGGGCCCGGCAGCCGCCGCAGACCTTGCGGTACTGGCAGCTGTGGCATTTGCCCCGGTAGTCATCCACCCGGCGTAGTTGCCGAAACAGCTCCGACTTTTCCCAGATTTCCGGAAACCGCGTCTCCCGCACATTCCCGGCCGCCAGTTCCAGGTAGCCACAGGGCTGGACCTCGCCCTTATAGGAGACAAAGGCGAAGCCCTGGCCTCCCAGGCAGCCCTTGCTCATGGCCTCCATGCCGTGGGTGGCCGGGGTGATCTTTTCGCCCCGGGCCGCGGCGTCCTGCCGCCACAGGCGGTAGAACTGGGGGGCGCAGGTGGGCTTGATAAACAGGCGGCCTTCCCGCTGCCGGGCCAAGAGCCAGCGCAGGGTCTCTTCGTATTCCTCCGGGTGCAGCAGCTGGTCCACCAGCTCTTCGCCCCGGCCGGTGGGCACCAGCACGAAAACATGGTGCGCCGCGGCTCCCAGGCGGATGGCCAGTTCGTGAATCGCCGGCAGCTCCAGGCGGTTGGCCCGGGTGACGGTGGTGTTGATCTGGAAGGGCAGCCCGGCCTCCCGGGCCAGCGGCGATGCCGGCCAGCGCCCCCTCGTAGGCGCCGGCTACGGCGCGGAGCTGGTCGTGGCTGGCCGCGCTGGCCCCGTCGATGGAGATGCTCAACCGCTGAATGCCCACCTCCTTGAGGCGGGCGGCGATTGGCGGGGTTAATAGAGTGCCGTTGACCGCCATGACCATGCGCAGGCCCCGGCCGTGGCCGTGGGCCGCCAGCTCAAAGATGTCGTCCCGCAGCAGGGGCTCGCCGCCGGTCATGATCACCACCGGCTGGCCCATGGTGGCCAGGTCGTCAAGCAGGGTAAGGCCCTCGGCGGTAGTGAGCTCGCCGGGATAAGGCCCGGACCCCGCCGCGGCCCGGCAATGGAGACAGGCCAGGTTGCAGCGCCGGGTAGTCTCCCAGGCCAGCAGGCGCAGGGCGGGGATTTTTAAAGATTCGTGGCCGGAGTCAGGCATAAGCTGGTGGTTGGAGGCCGGGTTTCCCGCCCGGAGCAGCCGGAGATTTACTCCTCAATTCGGTGTAACTTACGAATTATATTATCACAACCTCACCCCGACTGTCACGGCTATTCCCCGGCCGTCGACCAAACCTGCCGCCCAGCCCTACCAGTCTTCTACCCCAAAAATTTAAGTCGGCAAAATTAAACATTTTAAGGATAAATGTTTTCTTTATTAAACAGCAAAAACCTCAAGCCTTTTATAACTTAGCTAATTTCCAACATATTTAAAGGTGGCACAGGGGTTGCAACCTTATGCAGAAATAGATCATACGGAGGTGATCAATCATGCAGAACAACTTCCTCCAAGTTGCCAAAGGCCAGGTCGCGGTCGTCCAAGGCCGGATCGCTGACCTGGTGGCCTTTGGCCTGATTGCCGGTAGTTGTTTGTCCGCCCTTACCCTGTGGCTGCTGAGCTATCGGCTGGCAGTAGTCCTCACGAGTCGATGAGCCAAGGAGGATGTGCCAGTGAGTGATTGGTTTGAGAACCTGGAAGCTGATGCCGGCTGGCAGGGCCGGGAGCCGCGGCCGCACCGCTGGAAGCTCGCCGTTGTCATGGCGGTGGTCCTGTTGTTCCTCGCGTGACGCTCCCGTCCGGGGCGATCATACCACCGCCTGCTCACCGGACACCGGCGACCACCGGCGCGGCGTGGGCCGCTCGGGGAGCGGAGCACGCTCTACGGCGCTTTGACTCCACCCCGGAACCCAACCTCCTACTTCAGCAAGGCCGCGGCCTGCTTGGCAAAGTAAGTCAAGATCAGGTCCGCCCCGGCCCGCTTGATGGCGGTGAGGGATTCCAACATCACCGCGGTTTCGTCCAGCCAGCCCAATTGGGCTCCGGCCTTGATCATGCTGTATTCGCCGCTCACCTGGTAGGCCGCCAGGGGCAGGTCGAACTCCGCCGCCAACTGGGCGATGATATCCAGGTACGGCAGGGCCGGTTTGACCATGAGGATGTCGGCCCCCTCCTCCACGTCCAGGGCCGCCTCCCGCATGGCCTCCCGGGCGTTGGCCGGGTCCATCTGATAGGCGCGGCGGTCGCCGAAGCTCGGAGCGCATTCCGCTGCTTCCCGGAAGGGTCCGTAAAAGCTGGAGGCGTACTTCACCGCGTAGCTCATGATGGGCACCATCTCGAAGCCCCGTTCGTCCAGGGCCTCCCGGATGGCGCCCACCCGCCCGTCCATCATATCCGAAGGGGCCACCAAGTCGGCTCCGGCCTCGGCATGGGACACGGCCACCTGGGCCAGGGCCTCGAGGGAGGCGTCGTTATCCACTTCCCCCTGATGGATCAGACCGCAATGGCCGTGGGAGGTGTAGGCGCACATACAGACGTCGGTGATTACCAGCAACTCCGGCGCTTCCTTCTTCAATCGGCGCACCGCCTGCTGCACCGCGCCCTTGGGGGAAGCGGCTTCGGAGCCGGTTTCATCCTTCTTCACGGGCAGCCCGAAGAGCAGCACCGCCGGCAGGCCCAGGTCCTTAACTTCCCTGGCCTCTTTCAGGATTTGGTCCACGGAGAGCCGCCAGACCCCCGGCATGGAGTCCACCGGCTGACGCACTCCCTGGCCCGGAGCCACGAACATGGGATAAATGAGGTCTTCCCGGCGCAGCACCGTCTCCCGCACCATCTTCCTTAAGGTTTCACTCCGGCGCAACCGCCGGGGACGAAATACAAGTTCCATAACCTGCACCTTCCTGGGCAACCATCTTTTTCCGTATAGAATACCACCACTTCACGCATTTTCCAAATTGTAACTTTTCTCGGACTAGATTTTTTATCCTGCCTAGAACAGGTCAGCTTGGCGGCATTTCCCCGGCGAACAGGCGCCCCCAAAAATGATCTGCTCCAGAGAGTAAACCCGCGGGTTTGGTTCAGGTCACTCCCAGGCGGTCGGCCTCAGAATTGGGGTCCTCAGAACGCCTGGGGCCGGCGCAAAAAGGAGTTGACGCCGTTTGCCGGTATGGGATACTAAATTGCGGTGCAAAACATAAAAAGAGTTGCGGGTGCGCGTATCAACAAATTATTAAGCCTGTGTTTGGCGGTAATCCTGGTGGCGGGCCTGGCGGGTTGCGGCTCGGCGCCGGTGATGCCGGTCCCGCAGGCCGTGCCGGCGGTCCCGGAGCGTTCGGAAAATCCCGACCAGGCCAAACTTAAAGAGGCCCTGACCGGCCCCGGGCTGCCCCCTGGGGAGGTGGCGGACCTCAGCGACCGCCTCCTGGCCACCGGCAGTTTGGTCGACGAACAGGACATGGCCCGGCTGGAACTGGTTCTGCTCAAGAGCCTGAAGTCTCCGGACAAGGCCTACCGCGCTGTTTTCTGGCGCAACCTGGGCATCATCCATTATAGCCAAAAAAAGTATAAGGCGGCCCGCCAGGAACTCCAGGCCTCCAACGAGCTGAACCCTAGAAATGGGCGCACCCATTTCTACCTGGCCCGGCTTTTCGCCAATGAAGGGGAGATTTACGAACGCCAGGGCAAGAAAAGCAAGGCCCGGCAGCAATTCAAGCGCGCCTCCATTGAAATGGAGATGGCCCGGAAGTTTGAACCCAGTAATCCTTTATACCGCCAGGATGTCAAGAGCGCGCCAAAATGAAGGTTTCCTGTCCGTATTGCGGCAATGACGACGACTTTTATGAAGTCGCCGAAGGCGTCACCATCACCACGTTTTACGTGCAAAACGAGGACGGCAGCTTTTCCACTGTGAGCGACGACTCGAAGATTCAGGGAGAAGTGCGCTTCTTTTGCGGTGAATGCCACAAGGAACTCAAGGAATACCACGAGCACTTCCTGGACATGCTTTTTTAGAATGTAGGACAGCCGCCCCCGGCTGTCCTGGCCGGGACAGGCGAGGGCGCCTGTCCTGCATTTTTTCTGGTCACAAATCCGACATGAAAATGTGGCACCGCCACCCTCGGCGGTTTTTAGCCGGCGAGGGCACCGGCGCTAGATGTTTTCTGTGAAAGGTCCTGTCCCCTCATGCCCCCGATCACGACCCAACTCAAAACTAAAAACTCGGAACTCGAAACTCATCATGCCTGAACTTCCCGAGGTAGAAGTTATCCGACAGGGTCTGGCCCCCCGGCTGGTGGGCCGCCGCTTTCTCCGGGTCGTTGCGGGGGAAAAGTCCCTGCGCCGGCAGTCGACAATCCGGGAATTGCGGAAATGGCTGGTGGGCCGGCAACTCCTGGACCTCAGCCGCCGGGGCAAATATCTGGCCTTCGCCCTGGAGGGCGGCGCCACCCTGCTGGTGCACCTGGGCATGACCGGCCATCTGCTCTTGGGTTCGGAGGCCAAACCCCTCCCACCCCTCCCGCACGTCCACCTAACCTTCCAGCTCGAAGCAGGCCTGGAACTCATCTACCAGGACGTCCGGCGTTTCGGCCAGGTGCTGGTCTTTCCGCCGGGAACGACGCCGGCACCGCTCGAAAACGTCGGCCGGGAGCCCTTCTCCCGGGAGGTTACCCCCCAATGGCTGGCGGAGCAGGCCCAAGGCCGCTCCCGGCCCATCAAAAACTTTCTCCTGGACGGCCGCATCCTGGCCGGCATCGGCAACATCTACGCCTGCGAAATCCTCTTCGCCGCCCGGCTGCATCCCGCCACCCCGGCCTCTCACCTCTCCTTCCAGGATTGGGGTCTGGTGCTCCAAGAGACCCGGCGCATCCTCCAGGAAGCCATCCGCCAGGGCGGCACCACGGTCTCCAACTACCTCAACAGTCAGGGCGAAGCCGGCCTCTTCCAGGTTCAACTCCTGGTTTACGGCAAGACCGGCGAACCCTGCCACCGCTGCGGCGCCCCCATCGCCCGTCTGGTCCAGGCGGGCCGCAGCAGCTTTTTTTGCCCGGTTTGCCAAAAAATGGCCGGTTAAGACCGCGGCGCCGGCCGTTCCCTCAGGTTTTACCAAGGCCAAAAACCCCCTGATACCGAGTTGCGTTCCAACAGGTATTATCGGATCTGTTATTCTGAACGAAGCGAGGCGCAGTGAAGAATCTCGGCCGTGGGGCGGGAAAGCGAAGCGCATCCCGCCTTTGGCATTTCTTAGCGCTGCTCCTGAGCCTTTGGCCCGCCCCGAACAATCGCGGCACAAACCAGTTATGATATTCATCTCAATATACCGGCTACCGCGTGACGTAGCCCATGTATATAGCAGATATTCAGTTTCAAGTTCTGCCCCTTTTCTTGAGCAGTTAGCCTAGGAAAACCGTTCCCCCTTCCCTGTCACCCTTACACCGAGTTGCAATCAAAGGTCAAAGAATTGTACGGGTTCGATTTATCACGTCTGCTTTACGCTATGAATGATCAGACGTTGCCTCTCATTGCTTCCCGAAAAGAAGCTGAAAGATTGTTAAGAAGGACCTGCGTGTCAACCCGTTCCAGGGTGCAACCATGGGTGCGATAGCTGATAATTATTTATTATAATATGTCCAAAATATCGTACACATTGACACCATTGGGAAGGATCCTTATTATAATATCGTGTAAAAAGCCAAACCAGCCATCAGGTGCGGACGGGAAAATGCGGGTCTTAAGGAAGAGGCCGGGTTGCCTGGAAAAGAGGTAGTCCGGTATTTTTTGTCTAATCCAAATTAAAAAACCATAGAGGGAAAGTTAAAATGGAAAAACTGAAGATACCGCTATCGCAAGATGTGGTTGGTGGGCCTGGGACTCATGTTGGCACTTCTGGCGTTTTGCAGCAGCGCCAACGCCGATTTTACTTATGATTTTCAGTTTGGCGCGTTAACTTATAATGGCGTTAATTACGCCGCGGATGAGTTTTCGTTGACTTCGCCTGCCCTCCTAGGCCCCGGGCCCAACATCATAGCGGGCTCGCCTTTTATTGACTATGTGAGTATTAACCCGCCCGTCTCTTTAAATGGTTTATCGATTAGCGAAGTGTATGCGGGATTGGAATTATCAGGTATGCCTCCATCACTCTCAAATATGGGTGCAATTGGCTTCTATTCCCCTCCGATAGCTAATCCAACACTAGGGCAATTAACAATGTTTATGGCCACTATTGTTTTGGGGCCAGGAGCATATGGTCCGGGGACCTACTATACAAGCGACTCCTTCTACCGAGTTTTCTGGATAGATGGGTCCTACCAGGCACAAGGGGGCTCCGGCACCCTGATAATCTGCGAAAACGTCGTTCCGGTGCCCCCCACTCTATTCCTTTTAGGCTCCGGCCTCCTGAGTATGGCGGGGTGGAGGAGGTTCAGAAAAGGCTAAGACACCTTTCTCTCAGCAGTTATCCCAGGCAGGGTCAGCCGCGGCCCTGCCTTTTTTTGTTGCCTACCTCAGAACCACGCTGAGGGAGCGGCGGCGATAACTTGCCATGATCACCAATTATCGTCGGCCTCTAAAAATCATAGATATGATATGGATAATGAACTTTTCAACCGGGTCAACCATCTCTGCTGTTCTGGCCATTTCTCTCCCGTTGCCTTACCTTATCTACATGTGTAACTTAACCGCTCTATCCCCGCACCGCGCGGCCGCGCAGCGGCACAGATGCGGCACAACCGCGGCGCTTCAGCGGTCCCGGACCGCTAGGTCAGCGCTACCTCGGCGGATTAAAGTGAGTAAAACAAGGAGCTTATGCGCACCCAATTGCGGAATTTTTTTAGGTACCGGCACAATGTGGCCCCGATTGGCCTCGTTTTGAGGCCTGAAGTCCTCGCACACCGGGGCGGTTCACCAGTAAAACCTACGAATATGGACTACTTGGATGATGCACCCTCTTTCTCGTCCCTAAGTTGTACTTGGCATTGCCTTTTTCGCCGCCAAAATTCTAGAATGAACCAGGTGTTCTTTTTTTCCCTGGCATTTCGAGAATTATGGGTTAAAATTACAAGTTGAATCGGATCAAGGATCGGAACGAGGATAGGCTATGAAAACAAATATACATCCCAAATTTAATAAGACTACGGTGCGCTGCGCCTGCGGCACCGAATTCATCACCGGCTCCACCACGGACGGGATCCGGGTGGAGATCTGCTCCAAGTGCCATCCCTTCTTCACCGGCAAGCAGAAGCTGGTGGATACCGCCGGCCGGGTGGAACGGTTCCGGCGTAAATACGCTACTTTTAATCAAGACAAGGCGGCTGCCGAAAAGGCTGAATGAAGCCGGTGGCAACCCAACTGGCGGTAGGTGGCCAGGCAGTCCTGGAGGGCGTCATGATGCGCTCTCCCCAGGGCCCTGGCCATCGCCGTGCGCCGTCCCGACGGCACTATCATCCTCAAGGATGAGCCCTATGTCTCCTTGGCGGAGAACTATCCGCTCCTGAAGCGCCCCTTCGTCCGCGGCCCGCTGACGCTGATCGAGGCCATGGTGACCGGGGTCAAGGCCCTGACCTTCTCGGCCCAGGCCGCCCTGCAAGAGGAGGAGGAAGAGGAGCAACCCCTGGGCTGGGGCAGCATCACCCTGACCCTGGGGGGCGCCTTTCTGTTGGCCTTCCTGTTCTTCGGCTTTCTGCCCCATTGGCTGAGCGGCCAGGCGGGCCGCCTGGCGGGGCACCCCCTCACCCCGGCGGACCTGTCGTTCCACATCATCGACGGCATCATCAAGACTGCCTTTATCCTGCTGTACATCTGGGGCATCTCCCTGTTTCCCGATATTCGCCGGGTCTTCCAGTATCACGGGGCGGAACACAAGTCCATCTGCACCTTCGAGGCCGGGGAGCCCCTGGAAATCGCCTACGCCCGGAAACACCCCACGGCCCATGCCCGCTGCGGCACCTCCTTTATCCTGGTGGTGCTCCTGGTGAGCATCTTTATCTTTGCCATCTTCTTCCCGCTCTTTCCCAGCCTGACGCATCGCGGCCTGGCCAACAACTTCCTCCAGGTGCTCATCAAGGTGGGCTTGATGTTCCCCATTGCCGCGGTCTCCTATGAAATCATCCGCTGGGGCGGCAAACATGGGAACCATTTTCTGGCCCGCTTCCTTCTCTGGCCGGGGCTGGCCACCCAGCGCCTCACCGCCCTGGAGCCGGACGACTCCATGCTGGAGGTGGCCCTGGAGGCCCTGAAGGCCGTGGTGGCCCGGGAGAAGCAGCCGGATACCGTCGCAGAGCTCTCAGTGGCGCCTATCCCCTGCGCCCAATGCCAGAATTGAAGCCTGACCCTCCTCCACCCGATCTTTTCCACCGACAACCGGAAACCGCAAACCGCCAACTGTATGTGGGGCCGGCCGGCTGGGATTATGCCGACTGGCAGGGAGTGGTCTATCCCCCCGGGGTTAAGGGCGCCGCCCGCCTGACCTTTCTGGCCGGCGCTGTTCCAGGTGGTGGAGATCAACGTCACTTTTTACCGGCCCCTGGCTCCCGAAGATGCCGGCGCGCTGGCTGGCGGCGGTGGCGGAGCAGCCGGAGTTTCAGCTTCACCGCCAAGCTCTGGCAGGTCTTCACCCACGAACGGCGGCTGGCCGCTCCGGAACTGGCCCAATTTCAGGCGGGTCTGGAACCGCTGTTCGCCGCCGGGCGCCTGGGGATGCTCCTGGCCCAATTCCCCTATTCCTTCCACAACACCGCCGAAAACCGCAATTACCTATTGAGCCTCAAATCACATCTTCCGAAAATATCCGCTGGCGGTGGAGGTGCGGCACCGCTCCTGGCAACAACGGGCGGTGCGCGAGTTTTTGGCCGAGGCGGGCCTCGATTTTTGCAACATCGACCAGCCCCAGGTCTCCTACTCCCTGGGGGCCACCCGCTGGGTCACGGGGACCCAGGGGTATCTCCGCTGCCACGGACGGCGCCGGGAGACCTGGTTCGAATTCGGGGAAGACCGCGGAGCCCGCTACGATTACCTGTATGGGCCGGAGGAATTAGCCGAACTGGCGGATCGGGCCCAAGCACTAATGGCCAAGGCCGCGGCGGCCTACGTCATTTTTAACAACCATCCCGCCGGCCAGGCCGTGGCCAACGCCCTGGAATTGCTCCATATCCTGAAGCCGGCCTACCGCCCTGCCCTGCCCGCCGGTCTGACCGCGGCCTTTCCTTCGCTGGCCGCTTGGGCGGAGGTGGCCAAGGGCAAGCAGGACGCGCCGTTATTTGACTAGTAGGTATTGGTGGGGCGGCCGTCCCGGCCGCCCGATGAGGTTGGCGGGCGAGACGCCCGCCCCACCAAGAACTTCTTGTTCTTAACCAATTGAAAAATAACCACCAATTCGATAAAATGCGACCATTTTGGATATTATGTCTTAGTGGAGATTAACGCAATTATGCCGCAGTCAGCTTCGCTCGCCTCCCGGCCCGCAGTCTCCTCGCCGGAAGTTAGCAGACCAGCGCTCAAATCAAACCAATCCGGGCTGCGGGCCGACTTCGCCATCAAGCTGCTGGTGCCCCATGCTCCTGGCATTGGCCTGCATTGCGGCCTATAAGTGGGGCTCCTGCTACGCTTATGGGCAATTGCTGAGCAGCCATTCCTACAGCGCCTGGCTGCCGGGGCTGGCCGCCGGTTATACCCTGCTGATGCTGGGCCTCCAGCTCTTGCGCACCATCCTTTGGGCCGGCTACCAGCCCTATCCACTGGCCGCGGGTCCTTTGCCCAGCCTGACCGTGATCATCCCGGCCTATAACGAAGGGGCCATGGTGGAGAAGGCCGTCTACTCGGTGGCGGCCGCGGACTATCCCGCGGCGCGGCTGGAAATCATCTGCATCGACGACGGCTCCCGGGACGATACCTGGGCTCTATATCCAACGGGCCCAGAAGCGTTATCCCCACCTGGTCAAGGCCTTGCGCTTCCCGGCGAACCGGGGCAAGAAGGCGGCCCTGTATGCCGGCTTCACCCGGGGCCGGGGCGAGGTCTTCGTCACCGTGGATTCCGACAGCGTCATCGAGCCGGACGCCCTGCGCCATCTGGTGGCCCCGCTGCAACAGGACGGCAAGATCGGCGCGGTGGCCGGCAACGTCAAGGTCTTCAACCGCCACCAGAGCCTCATCGGCAAGATGCAGGGGGTGCGCTTCGTCAACCTGGATTACCTGCGGGCCGCCCAGTCCCGGTACCGCACGGTGATCTGCACCCCCGGGTCGCTGTCGGCCTACCGGCGGGAGGCCCTGATGCCCCATCTGGAGGCCTGGCTGCACCAAACCTTTCTGGGCGCCCCCTGCCCCCACAGCGAAGACCGGGCCCTGACCAATTTTATCCTGCGGGGCGGCTATTACACCTATTACCAGCGCACCGCGGTGGTTTATACCCTGGTCCCCGAGACCTATACCGGGCGTGTGCAACATGTACCTGCGCTGGGAGCGGGGCAACGTCCGGGAATCCTGCGTGCAGCTGGGCTACCTCTTCACCCGCTACCGCCCCAAACACCGCCTCCTGCCCATCGTGGAATTCTTCCTGGCCCAACTGGAATACCCCCTGACCCTGCTCTTTTTCGGCCCTGCTGCTGGGCTCGGTGGCCGTCTATCCCCCGCATGCTCTTGAAGCTCCTGGTGCTCCTGGGGATCGGTTCCCTGCTCAACCTGATCTATTACCTCTGGCTGGAGCGGGACCTGGAGTTCGTCTACGGCGTCATCTACTGCTATCTACGCCTTTTTCCTGCTCCACTGGATCTATCCCTTACGCCTTCGTCACCGTCCGTGACCGCCACTGGCTGACGCGGTAGCGCCGTTTCCATCCCGCTTCAGAAAAGTTTAGGCGACTGGTTGGCTCGCCTTTTTTTCATCAGATCAGGAGACCACTTTGATCTATAATAAATAGCGGCTATAATTATTCGAGTATACACTTGATAATTTCAGGGAGTCTCTTATCTTAACGATATAAGGAATTTCAGTGTCTAAATAATAAAGGAGCCAAAAGGAGTTTGCTCCACTTTGACCAAGTAGAAAGGTGATGACCATGAATTCCTCTTTAGCATCGTTAATTCTGTTTCCCAGTTTATTTGCCATAGCCTGCTGCATCCTCAGCCTTTGCGACCATTCCAAGCGAGGCCAGGTGCTGTACAGACTCTGGAAATAACCGCATATTCCGGGAGTGGTCTCTTCCTGCTCCTCGGAAAGATTATCCACGCCTGAGATTCAAGGGCGACCCCAGGGTCGCCCTTTTTAGTGTTGACGGGGCGTGCGGGGAGTGCAGGGATGAAATCCTCTGGCCCTCCCCCACAAATCCTTCCTAAAAAACCAACGCCCCGAAGCCCCGGGTGAGCAGGGCCAGGACCGGTGGCCAGGGCCAGGGTGCTCACCACCGCGGTGGCCGCGCCCTTCCAGCCGATCTCCCGGCTCAGGGCGGCGATGGTGGCGGCGCAGGGGATGTAAAACAGGACGAAAATGGTGAAGGTGAGGAGTTGGGTCAGGGTTAGGGCCGTCGGTGATGTGCGTGGTGCCCAGGGCCTCGGTGAGCATCACCAGGGAGAGTTCCTTGCGCATGATGCCGAAGATGCAGGGTGACGCCCACCGCGGCCGGCAGCCCCAGAAGCGCGGTGAAGGGGCGGCAGGGCCTGGTTGACGTAGAGCCTCCAAGCTGGTAATACTTCAGCAGGCTCAGGACCAGGCTGCCCACAATGAGGATGGGCCAGGCCACGACGATGAATTCCTTCAGGCTGTGCCAGGACTTGCGAGCCACATTTTTCACGGTCGGGCAGGCGGTACTCGGGAATCTCCATGAGCAGGCCCGGCGAAACCTCGGGCAGAATGCAGGTGGACAGCTCGGCCCAGCAGGGCAATGACCACCAGGTTGAAGAAGTAGACCCCCAGGGCCCAGTACGGCCCCAGGGCGTAGGCCACCAGGGCGAAGATGATCACCGAGCGGGCCGAACAGGGAATCAGGATGGCCAGCATGGCCACCACCAGGCGGTCCCGGGGGCTCTCCAGGATGCGGGTGGACATCACCGAGGGCACGCTGCAGCCATAGCCCAGGATGAAGGGGATGATGGACTTGCCGTGGAGGCCCAGGAGGTGCATGAGGTTGTCCATCAGGAAGGCCACCCGGGGCAGATAGCCGCTGTCCTCCAGGACGGCCAGGCCGATGAGAAACGGCAACAGGTAGGGCAGCACGATGGCCACCCCGCCGAAGATGCCCATGAGCAGACCCTCGGTCAAGGTGTAGGCCAGGGTATGGCTTCCCAGCCAGGCCTGGCCCAGCCTCTTGGGCCAGGTCCAGGTAGGAGGTAAGATAATTCTCCAGGGTATTGGCCGACCCGGAAGACCGCCTGGAAAAAGAGGCTCAGGATCAGCAGCAGCAGCACGTAGCCCCAGAACCGGTGGGTGGCGATGCTGGTCCAGGCGTTTGCGCCAGTCGGGTTTGGTCGCGGGTTTGACCTTGGCCACCTGCTCGAAGACGTTGACGCTCAGGGCGTGGCGCTCGGAGGAGATGACGGTCTCCGGGGGCCGGCCGTGGCTCTCCGCCAGAATCTGCTGGCGGTGCCGCACCAGCGCCACGCAATCGGGGTGGCGGCGGCCCACCTCGTCCAGGAGGTACGGGTCGTCCTCCAGAAGCTTGACCAGCATGAAGCGCCAGGGCAGGCCCAGTTCACAGGCCCGGTTCACATCCAGGTGGTCGCTGAGCTCGGCAATCTCCTGCTCCACGTCGCGCGCTGAAGAGCATCTGGGCGGGCTGCACCCCGGCCATGACCGGCCTGGACCGCAGTCTGCAACAGCTCGGTCAGGCCCCGGCCGACGGCGGCCACGAGGTCACCACCGGCACCCCCAGCAGTTCCGAGAGCTTCCCGGCGTCGATGACCGTCCCCTTGCGGGCGGCTTCGTCCATCATGTTCAGGGCCACCACCAGGGGACGCTCCAGACTCATCAGCTCCAGGGTAAGCTCCAGGCTGCGCCCCAGCAGGGAGGCGTCGATGACGTTGACGATGACGTCGGCCTCGCCGGAGAGCAGGTAGTTGCGGGAATTCCAGCTCGGCCTGGTCGGTGGAGGTGAGGGAATAGACCCCGGGCAGGTCCACGCAGGTGATCTCTCAGCCTTCGAACACCACCTGGCTGACGGTATATTTCACCGTGGTGCCCGGAAAGTTGGAGACCGCGGCCTTGTAGCCGCTAAAATAGTTAAAAATGGTGCTTTTGCCGCAATTGGGCTGGCCGATGAAGGCAATTTTCATGGGGTATTGGCCGGTAGTTCAGCATCTCCTTGGAAACTGGTCTCTGCTCAATATTGAATTCTAACCTTACTGAATATTCAATTGCAATAGAATATTCTCTGCTCTGGGAAAATAAGCCGGCCCGCCGCTCAGGTTCCTGAGATTGGCAGGTTTTTCCCTAAATATCTTGACACTCTGATATACTTCTTTATATTAATTATTTTACTAGTCGTGGCCAAAGCCACCCCCAGTGACGCACGATGAAAGCCAGGAAAACCCTGCAAATCTCCATCAAAGCCATTCCCGAGACCGGCAAGGACGTGAGCCTGGACCTGGGTCCGGAGTGGTTTAAGCGTTGGCGGGAGGAAGACCCGGGTCTGGAATTCTCCCAGGCGGCCATCCGCGGTACCGTGAATCTGTCCAAACACGGCCATGACATCCTGGTGCGGGGGCGTCTGGAAGGCGAACTGGGTCTCGCCTGCGGCCGCTGCCTGGAGCCTTTCACCGCCCCGGTGGAGACGGATTTCGACCTGCTGCTGGCGCCCGCCCCCCAGGGCGGAAAGACCGACCGATGAGGAATTATCGGCCCCAGAATTGGATGTCGATTTTTACACGGACGAGACCGTGGACCTGGAGGCCATCATCCGGGAGCAGATCATCCTGATGGTGCCCCTGAAGCCGCTGTGCCGGGAGGACTGCCAGGGCTTGTGCCCCACCTGCGGGGCCAACCTCAACCGGGAGTCCTGCTCCTGCCCGGCGGCCAAGAGCGCTTCTCCCTTCGCCCGACTGGCGAAGCTGAAAGTATAGCCGTAGGGGCGAACCTGGTGTTCGCCCATGTAGGGTGCGCACTGCGCACCACATAGGTGGGCTTGCCCACCACTAGCTAAACACGATAGCTGACTACTGACAGCTTAAAATTAAGGAGAAAGCCATGCCTTTACCCAAGCATAAGATGTCCAGTTCGAAGAGGAACACGCGGCGCTCCCACGATCACCTGACTCCGCCGCAGTTGTCCAACTGCCCCAAGTGCAACGAGCCTCGCCTGCCGCACCATGTCTGCCCCTCTTGCGGTTTTTACAAGGGCCGGCTGGTGGTGCCCCAAGCCGCGGAGTAAGGCCTGATCATGGACTACCTGCTCACCGAGGAGCAAGCGATGCTCCAGGATCTGGCCCGCCAGATCACCAAGGAGCGCATCAAGCCCATCCGGGCCCAACTGGACGAAGAAGAGACCTTCCCCTGGGACATCCTGGCCGACCTGGCCCAGGCCGACCTCTGCGGCACCATCATCCCCGAGGCCTACGGCGGCCTGGGGCTGGGGTGCATGGAGAACTGCCTGGTCCTGGAGGCCCTGGCCGAGGGTTGCGTGGGCGTAGCCACCACCTACGCCGCCAGCTTTCCTGGGCGCCTATCCCCTGCTGCTCTTCGGCACTGAGGCGCAGAAGGCCCGCTATCTGCCGCCCCTGGCCCGGGGCGAGGCCCTGGCGCGCCTTCTGCCTTGACCGAACCCCAGGCCGGCTCCGACGCCGGCGCCATCGCCACCACCGCGGTGAAAGACGGCGACCATTACGTCCTGAACGGCACCAAGCAGTGGATCACCAACGCCGGCGAGGCCGAATTCTACACGGTCATCGCCCTCACCGACCGCAACAAAGGCGCCCGGGGCGCCAGCGCCTTCGTGGTGGAAAAGAACGATCCCGGCATCTCCTTCGGCAAAAAAGAGAAAAAGATGGGCATCCGGGCCTCGGTCACCCGGGAGGTGATCCTCGAGGATTGCCGCATCCCCAAAGACCGCCTGCTCGGCAAAGAGGGCATGGGCTTCATCGTCACCATGAAGACCCTGGACAACGCCCGGCCCGGCGCCGGAGCCCTGGCCGTGGGCCTGGCCCAGGGCGCCCTGGACGAAGCCGCCGGCTTTGCCAAGGAGCGCCACCAGTTCGGCACCGCCCATCTTCTCCTTCCAGGCGGTGCAGCATATGCTGGCCGACATGGCCACCAAAATCGAGGCGGCCCGGGCCCTGGTCTACGCCGTGGCCCGCTTCATCGACACCAAGCCCAAGGACTATTCCAAGGAAGGGGCCATGGCCAAGCTCTTCCCCACCGACATGGCCATGCAGGTAACCATCGACGCGGTCCAGGTCATGGGCGGCCACGGCTACATGCGGGAATACCCGGTGGAAAAGATGATGCGGGACGCCAAGATCCTCCAGATCTTCGAAGGCACCAACCAGATCATGCGCAACATCATCGGGTTGGCGTTGAACAAGGAATACTCGAAAAAGAAATAGGAATATTGGGGGGAGGGCAAGGGACTTCGTCCCTTCCCTCCCCCCAAGCCCCCCTCCCAACCCGCATATGGGGCGGTGTAAGGTGGGGCCTTTGGCCCCGACTTACACCGCCTAAAATATATTTTATGGCTGGGAGAGAACTTGTATGGAAAATAATAAGAAATATACTCCTCCTAAAGCTGGTTCAGACGATGTGGCATATGCTACCGTGAAAGCGGGCATATCTATGATACCTGTTGCAGGCGCACCGGCTTCGGAATTATTAGGATTAATAGTAACCCCACCATTAGAAAAACGTAGGTCAGAATGGATGGAGTCAATTGGAAATGGTCTTTTGGAACTTGAACAAAAGGTAAATATTGTTCTTCAAGAATTACAAAATAACGATAAGTTCATTGATACAGCAATGGATGCCACTCAAATCGCGATAAGGACGAGTGAAAAAGATAAACTTGAAGCACTTAAAAATGCCTTATTAAATTCAGCTCTTCCAAATTCTCCCGATGAATCGCTTCGGAAAATGTTCTTTTCATTCATCGATACTTTTGGTGTTTTTCACATTAAATTTCTTGAATTATTTCAAAATCCCAGAAATTGGTTCCCAGAACATGGAATGCAATATCAAGAGATTGTTATGAGTGGAGCTTTAAGCCATTTAATTGAAAGGGCGTTTCCTTCACTCAGGAATAATAGAGAACTTTATGATCAAATATGGAAAGATTTATATTTAAGAGGATTGGTTTCAACAGAGGGATTACATACTATGATGACTGCAAGTGGGGTCGAGGCAAAGAGAACTACAGGAATTGGAGATGCTTTTCTTGATTTCATTTCCAGCCCTCTGGAATAAATCTAAGTATTTAATATAAATAATAAATTTATAGCTATGCTCAACATCGTCGTCTGCATCAAACAAGTCCCCGACACCCAGGAAGTCCGCCTGGACCCGGTGACCCATACCCTGAAACGCGAGGGCGTCAAGGCTATGATCAACCCTTTCGACCTCTATGCTTTGGAGGAGGGGTTGCGGGTCAAGGACGCCCAGGGCGGCCAGGTCACGGTCCTCACCATGGGGCCGCCCCAGGCCGAGGCGGCCTTGCGGGAGGCGTTGGGCTACGGGGCCGATGCCGCGGTGCTGCTGTCGGATCGGGCCTTTGCGGGTGCGGACACCTGGGCCACGGCGCTCACGTTGTCCAAGGCGATCGAGAAATTGGGCGCAGTGGATTTGATCTTTACCGGCAAGCAGGCCATCGACGGCGACACCGCCCAGGTGGGGCCGATGCTGGCCGCCATTCTGGGCATCCCCTACGCCGCTTGGGCCAGGAAGCTCAGTTTCGGTGAAGACGGGACCTTGACGGTGGAGCGGCTGCTGGACCATGGCTATGACGCGGTGGAGGTGATGCTGCCGGCGCTGGTCACCGTGGTCAAGGAGATCAACGAACCCCGGGTGCCTTCCTTCAAGGCCAAACTAAGCGCCAAGAAAGCGGCCATCCCGGTGTGGGGCGCGGCCGACCTGGGGTTGGACGCCGAGCAGGTGGGGCTGAACGGCTCCTTCACGCAGGTGGTGAAGGTCTTTCCGCCGCCGGCCCGGGGTAAGTCCGAGGTCTGGACCGGCGACCCGGCGGAGCTGGCCGGCCGCCTCTGGCAGCGGTTGAAGGTCATGTCCAAGGGCGCAGAGACCCCTTAAACGTAGGGGCGAACCTTGTGTTCGCCCGACTGATTCCAGGCGAACACAAGGTTCGCCCCTACGAAAAAAATGCCCTTACAAGAAGAGTTCGAAAGCCTCGGCAACCGGTTCTTCCGCTGGCGCAGTTATCTGCCGCTCTTCCTGGGGGTATTGTTTATTGCGGCTCTGCTGAGTTACCGCCATCCGGAGGCGGCGCCGCACCCCGGCCGGGCCTGGCAAATGGGCTGTCTGTTGCTCTCGGGGCTCGGCCTGCTGCTGCGCTTCTATACTGTGGGCTTCGCTCCCCGGGGCACCTCCGGCCGCAACACCCGGGGCCAGGTGGCCGAGGTCCTGAACACCACGGGGATGTATTCCCTGGTCCGGAATCCCCTCTATCTGGGTAACTTCTTGATGTGGCTGGGGTTGGCGCTGTTTATCCAGGTTTGGTGGTGCACCCTCATCGTCGTCTTGTGCTTCACCCTGTTCTATGAACGGATCATTTTTGCCGAAGAGAAATATTTAAGGGAAAAATTCGGGGCTGCCTTTAGCGAGTGGGCCGCAAAGACTCCGGCCATGCTTCCGCAATGCCAGAACTGGCGGCCGCCGGAACTGGCTTTTTCCTGGAAATCGGCCTTGAAGCGGGAATATTCCAGCTTTTTTGCCATGATCGCCTCGTTTACGGCCCTGGCCGTCATCCGGGATAGCCTGCAGGCCGGAAGAATTATCGTAGATCAAACCTGGTTAATGATTTTCAGTTTTGGGCTGGTCGATTTATCTGGGCATCAGGACCCTGAAGAAGAAGACCCAACTATTAAGCACGGTCGATCGATAAGCTTATTTTCGTAGCCGCAGGCTTTAGCCTGCGCTTACGCAGGCGAGACGCCTGCGCCACCAAAAACTAAAAACTCGAAACTCGAAACTCGAAACTCGAAACTTTATTACCATGAGTCTGATCTTCTACTCCGAAAAATGCATCGCCTGCGGCCAGTGCGTCGAGGTCTGCCCCTTCGGGGTTTTGCGGCTGGAGGGCGAGACCCTGGTCATCGGCGAGGGCTGCAACCTCTGCGGCGCCTGCGTCGAGGTCTGCGAGATGGAGGCCCTGGCCCTCCCGCGGCCGCAGGCCCAGCGCCCCGGCCCGAATGCCGCCGGACGGCGTCTGGGTCTTCGCCGAGCAGCGGCACGGTGTCCTGGCGCCGGTGACCGCGGAGTTGCTGGGCGAAGGCCGGCGTTTGGCCGCAGAGTTGGAGCGTCCGGTGGCCGCGGTGCTCTTGGGGGATCGAGGTGGCGAACTGGCCCCTGCCCTGCTGGCCGCCGGCGCCCATAAGGTCTATCGTGGCTGAGCACCCGCGGCTCCGGGATTTTCTGGAAGAGACCTATGCCGCGGCCTTGACCGAATTGGCCCGGAAATATCGGCCGGAAATCATCCTGGCCGGGGCCACCTATGCCGGCCGGGCCTTCATCCCCCAGGTGGCGGCCAGCCTGAAGACCGGTCTGACCGCCGACTGCACCGCCTTCGCCATCGACCCGGAAAAGCGCTTGCTGCTGCAGACCCGCCCGGCCTTTGGCGGCAATATCATGGCCACCATCATCACACCCCGCACCTTTCCCCAGATGGCCACGGCCCGGCCCGGGGTCTTCAAGGCCCGGCCGGCGTCCGCTGCTCCGGAGGGTGAGGTGATCCCGGTGGACGCCGCCTTCCTGGACGACAGGGCCGCAGCCGCTTTGTCGCCACCGTGGAGGAAATCAAAGAGCGGGTGCCTTTGAGCGCCGCGGAGGTGATCGTCGCCGGCGGCCGCGGCCTGAAGGACGCCAAGAATTTTCGCCTGCTGGAGGAACTGGCCGACCTGCTGGGCGCGGCCGTGGGCGCCACCCGGGCCGCGGTGGACGCGGGCTGGATCGGCTATCGCCCACCAGATCGGCCAGACCGGCAAGACCGTGGCCCCCAAGATTTACTTTGCCTGCGGCATTTCCGGGCCAGCCCAGCACCTGGTGGGCATGCAGTCCTCCGACTTCATCGTGGCCATCAACAAAGACCCCAAGGCCCCCATTTTCCAGGTGGCCGACGTCGGCCTGGTGGGCGACCTGTTCGAGATCATCCCGGCCCTGATCCAGGAGATCAAACGAGGATCGGACTGAGGGTGCTGCGCGCCGTGGCGCAGGCCAGCCTGCGCTTGGAACTCGTGCCGTATCCCCGGGACGGCCCGATTTAATCGCCTGTACGTGAAAAAAAGTATCAGAAACCTCTTTCAATTTGGTGCATTTCGGATTATTTAATTAACCCAGCAGGCCTTGGCACGTCCGGGTCAGGGCGCCTGGGGTGAGCTATGGTTTTAACGAGACGCATTGAGATTTTCCGGTAACCTGATATGAACGATAGCATCTCTGTGGCTTTGGTAACCGGCGCGGCCCGGGGCATCGGCCGGGCCATCGCCCTGGAACTGGCCCGAACCGGACTGACCCTCTATCTCAACGACGTGGCCCTGGGCGCCGAGGCCGCCCGGACCCAACAAGACGTCGAGGCCAAGGGGGCCCAGGCCCGTTTGATCGAATTCAACGTGGCCGATTCCGCCAGGTGCAGCAGGCGGCCTCGAGGAGATCGTCAAGGAGAGCGGCCGCCTGGACATCCTGGTGAACAACGCCGGCATCACCCGGGACAACCTCATCTTGCGCATGAAAGAGGACGAATGGGATGCGGTTCTGGCCGTGAACCTGAAGGGCGCCTATAACTGCATCCGGGCGGCGAGCAAGACCATGGTCAAGCAGCGCTTTGGCCGCATCATCAACATCAGCTCGGTGGTGGGGGTGATGGGCAATGCCGGCCAGGCCAATTACGTGGCCTCCAAGGCCGGCTTGATCGGCCTGACCAAGTCGGTGGCCCGGGAGCTGGCCTCCCGCCATATCACGGTGAACGCGGTGGCTCCCGGCTTCATTCAGACGGAGATGACCGAGTCCTTGCCGGAAAAGGTCAAGGCCGAGATGCTGGCCCAGATTCCCCTGGGCCGCTTCGGCACGCCGGCGGAGGTGGCCCAGGCGGTGGCCTTCCTGGCTTCCGATGCCGCGGCTTACCTTACCGGCCAGGTGATTCATGTTAACGGCGGCATGTTGATGGTTTAAGAAAACAGGAGGTTTTGGTCGATGGGTGCAATTGAAGAAAAGGTAATTGATATAATCGTGGACAAATTGGGGGTGGAACGCTCCGAGGTTACTCCGGAGGCGGTCTTCGTCGATGACCTGGGCGCCGATTCCCTGGACCTGGTGGAACTGATCATGGCCATGGAAGAAGAATTCGGCATGGAAATTGCCGATGAGGAAGCGGAAAAGCTGAGGACCGTCCAGGATGTCATCAGTTTCGTCACCGCCCGGGCCGCCTGAGCCGGAAACCATCGCCATTGCCTGCGACCACGCCGGCTTTGGCTTGAAGAGAGAGATCGTCAAGGTGCTTGCGCGAACTCAAGGCGCCGTGTTGCTGGATCTCGGCTGCGCCAATGCCGATGAATCGGTGCACTACCCGTTGTTCGGCAAAAAGGTGGTGGATGCCGTGTTGGCCGGCCCCGGCAGCCTGGGCATCTTAATATGCGGCACCGGCCTGGGGATGAGCATCATGGCCAACCGCTTTCCCGGCATCCGGGCGGCCCTCTGCCACGACCTCTTCGCGACCATCATGAGTCGACGTCATAACAACGCCAATCTCCTGGTCATGGGTGGCCGGGTAATCGGGCCCGATCTGGGCAAAGAAATCGTGCGGACCTGGCTCAGCACCCCCTTTGACGGCGGCCGTCACCAGGAACGTTTGGATCTGCTGGAACAATTGGCCCGGGAGCAGCTACCTGGCCGGAGCGGTAACATGATGGATCAGATGGACGACCTGGCCCGCATTGATCCCGGCGATTTATGCGGTCATCGAGCGGGAACGCCAGCGCCAGTTGCACAAGCTGGAGCTGATTGCCTCGGAGAATTTTGTCAGCACCGCGGTGCTCCAGGCCCAGGGCTCCATCCTGACCCACAAGTATGCCGAAGGCTATCCGGGGCGGCGCTTCTACGGCGGCTGCGAATACGTGGACACCGCCGAGAACCTGGCCCTGAGCCGGGTGAAGGAGCTCTTCGGCGCGGCCTACGCCAACGTCCAGCCCCATTCCGGCACCCAGGCCAATATGGCCGTCTATTTCTCCTTCCTGAAGCCCGGGTGATACCATTATGGGTATGGATTTGGCCCATGGCGGCCACCTGAGCCACGGCGCCGCGGTGAATTTTTCCGGCACGCCTCTTCAAGGTCAGTGACCTACGGGGTGGACCGCCAGACCGAAGCAGGTGGACTTCGCCGGCCTGCGGAGAACTGGCCCGGAAGCACCGCCCCAAAATGATCATCGCCGGGGCCAGCGCCTATCCCCGCATCCTCGATTTTTCCCGGTTTGCCGAGATCGCCCGGGAGGTGGAGGCCTATCTCATGGTGGACATGGCCCACATCGCCGGGCTCGATCGGCTGCGGGTCTCCACCCCAATCCCGTATCGGTGGCGGACTTTGTCACCTCCACCACCCACAAGACCCTGCGGGGACCCCGGGGCGGCCTCATCCTGGCCCAGGCCGAATATGGCAAGGCCCTGGATAGCCAGATCTTTCCCGGGCATTCAGGGCGGTCCCCTCGATGCACATCATTGCCGCCAAGGCCGTGGCCTTCAAGGAAGCCCTGGCGCCGTCCTTCCGGCGCTATCAGGTCCAGATCGTGGCCAATGCCCGGACCCTGGCCCAGGAATTCCTGCAACGGGGTTACCGCCTGGTGGCCGGGGGCACCGACACCCATCTCATCCTGGTGGATCTGAGCCCCACCGGCCTCACCGGCCGGGTCGCCGAAGAGGCCCTGGACCGGGCCGGCATCACGGTCAACAAAAATGCCATCCCCTTCGATCAACGCCCTCCCACCATCACCAGCGGCATCCGGGTGGGCACCCCGGCCCTCACCACCCGGGGCATGAAGGAGCAGGAGATGGTGGCCATTGCCGACTTCATGCACCAGGTGCTGAGCGCCCCCGGCGATACCGACCTCCAGGCCAAACTTCAGGTGCAGGTGCGGGATTTCTGCTCTCAATATCCCCTCTTCGCCGAGGAATGGGGCGTGGTGTAAGGCGGTTTTCGGTTTTAGGTCAAAGCTCTGGCAATGGCTCTTTCTTATTAGTCATTAAGCACTTCTTGAAATTATTTTTTGCATCGTACGGGCGACCCGCTGGGTTGCCTTTTTTGACTGATAATGTCACCCAGGCCAGATAATCAACAATTTTTAACCATTTCCTTGAAACCTGGTATAAAATCAAATAGATATTTCCGTTGAAGGTTGTTTTATGATTTTTGCCGGAAACCGAAAACCGAAAACCGAAAACCTTCCTATCCATGCGCTGCCCTTACTGCCACAGCACGAATAACAGGGTGATCGACTCCCGCCCCAGCCGGGAGGCCAATGCCATCCGCCGGCGGCGGGAGTGCCTCCATTGCTCGCGGCGCTTCACCACCTATGAGCAGGTGGAGGAGACCATGCCCCTGGTGGTGAAGAAGGACGGCCGCCGGGAGCCCTTCCAGCGGGCCAAGCTCTACGAAGGCATCACCAAGGCCTGTGAGAAACGTCCGGTGTCCATCGACGTCATCGAGAATTTCTTGGACGGCCTGGAACGGGAGATGCTGGAGAGCGGGATGCGCGAGATCGCCTCCACCTGGATCGGCGAACGGATCATGAATCAGCTGCGCCAGTGGGACGAAGTGGCCTATGTGCGCTTTGCCTCGGTTTACCGCCACTTCACCGACGCCACCGACTTCATGGAGGAGATCCGCCACCTGCTGGCCAGCCGGAAAGAGGGAGAGAAGTCAAAATAATTTACCACAGGGGCCCGGAGACCCCAGAGGTTCACAAAGAATATTCTCGGTGATTCTCCATGTCTCTTTGGTAAGTCTTTTTTATGAATTCCATTGATGCGACTTACATGAAGCTGGCCCTGCGTCTCGCCGCCCGAGGCGCCGGCTGGGTCTCGCCCAACCCCATGGTGGGCGCGGTGCTGGTCAAAGACGGCCGGATCGTGGGCCGGGGGTGCCATCGCCGGGTGGGCGCGGCCCACGCCGAAGTGGAGGCCCTGCGCCAGGCCGGGGCCGCGGCAAAGGGAGCCGATCTCTACGTCACCCTGGAGCCCTGCAACCACCAGGGCCGCACCCCGCCCTGCACCCAGGCCATCCTGGCCGCCGGGGTGCAGCCGGGTGATCATCGCCACTCGGGACCCTAATCCCCAGGTTGAACGGGGGCGGCGCTGCATACCTTGAATCCAAGGGTGTGAAAGTGGAGGCGGGATTACTGGCGGCAGAGGCCCGGCGACTCAACGCCGCCTGGTTCCATTGGACGAACACCGGCCGGCCCTGGGTCATCGCCAAGGCGGCCTGCTCTCTGGACGGCAAGATCGCCACCGCCGGCGGCGAGTCCCAGTGGCTTACCGGCAAGGCGGCCCGCGCCTACGGGCATCGCCTGCGCCACCGGGTGGATGCCATCCTGGTCGGCATCGACACCGTCCTGGCCGACGACCCTCAGCTCACCACCCGGCTGCCTCGGGGCCGGAGCCGAGACCCCATCCGTATTCTCCTGGACAGCCGCCTGCGCCTGCCCTTAACCGCCAAACTCCTGCATTTGGACTCGCCCTCCCCCACCTGGGTGGCCTGCACCACTGAAGCTCCGCAGGAACATATCAGGGCCATGCAAGACCTGGGCGTCGAGGTCCTGGTCTTCCCGCCGGATTCAGGCCGGGTGCCCCTGAAACCCTTGCTGGAACTCCTCGGCCGACAACAGGTGCAGAGCCTGCTGGTGGAAGGCGGGGCCGAGGTCCTGGGGTCCTGCTTCGACCAGGGCCTGGTCAACCAGTTCTACTTCTTCTTCGCCCCCAAAATCCTGGGCGGCCGGGAGGCCCCGGGGGTCTTGGGGGCACGTGGCGTTATTTGCTTAAAAGACGCGCCTCAGGCCAAAGACCTTTCCATTCGCAGGGTTGGGCCGGATATCTTGATTACCGGCTACCTGCGGGCTTGACGTTTCTTTCTTAATGACTATCTTTACTTAAAAGATTTACATTCCAAAATATTTTTGGTATAAGGGTCTACAACAGGCAGGTTGGAGAGGAGGATTTTATGGAAGCGCTAAAACAAGTATTCAAACCAGTCCATCTGTCCAATTTTTCACATCTCAAAGGAATCAATTGGGCCAACGGGGCCGCCATTTTGATAATGGTCCTGTATCTCCTGGCCACTGTTTACAGCGAAGAGATCCAGGAAATCCTCCAGGCCCTTGATGTGATGCCAAATTAGGCTCGGTTGCCTAGCTATCGATGATTTCAATGTTCCTTGAAAAGGGGCGGTTCTCCAACCGCCCCTTCTTTTCGCCAGGTCATTGCCCTCGTAACGGCGCCTTTAATGCGGCGATAAAATCCCCCACTTCCTTGATGAGGTCCGAGCCCTGAAGTTTGGCCACCCGCTGCACGATGGCGCTGCCCACCACGATGCCGTCCACGTAAGGGGCCAGCCAGCGCACCTGCTCCGGGGTGGAGATGCCAAAACCCACCGCCAGGGGACATTTCACCAGCGACCGCACTTCCTTTAATGCCGCAACCAAATCCGACGGCAACTCGGTCCGCGCCCCGGTAATACCGGTCACCGAAACATAATACAGAAAACCCCGGGTGAGGCGGGCCAGATGCTTAAGGCGCTCCGTGCCGCTGGTGGGCGCGGCCAGGAAGATGGTGGCCACTCCTGCCTTGGCGGCGGCTACCCGCCAGGGTCCGGCCTCCTCCGGCGGCAGGTCCGGGATGATGAAGCCATCCACTCCCAGGGCGGCGGCCTCCCGGGCGGTGCGCTCCAGGCCGTATTTCAGAATAGGGTTATAATATCCCATTAATATTATAGGTATTTCCGTGTCCATGGCGCGAGTCTCCCGCCAGTTCCAGGACATCTTTCAGGTGCACCCCGCCCTGCATGGCCCGGTTGCTGGCCGCCTGGATGGTGGGCCCGTCCGCCAGGGGATCGGAAAAGGGAATGCCCAACTCCAGCAGGTCGGCGCCCTGGGCCGCCATCTCCAGGGCCAGGGCCTTGGTGGTGGCCAGGTCCGGGTCGCCGGCAGTGATGAAGGGAATGAGGGCTTTTTCGCCTTTCGCCTTGAGCCGCTTGAAAACCTGATCAATCCTAGACACCGGACACCTCCAGGGCCTCGGCCACCGCGTCCACGTCTTTGTCGCCCCGGCCGGAAAGATTGACAATAATGATGTCGTCCGCGGTGTATTCCGGCGCCAGCCGCTGCAGATAGGCGATCGCATGGGAGCTTTCCAGGGCCGGCAGGATGCCTTCGGTGCGGGAGAGCAGCTTGAAGCCCTCCAGGGCCTCGACATCGCTCACCGCCACGTATTCGGCCCGCCCGGTGTCCTTGAAATAGGAGTGCTCCGGGCCGACCCCGGGATAATCCAGCCCCGGCGCCAGGGAATGGGCCTCCTGGATGTTGCCCCAGGGGTCTTGTAAGAGGTAACTGAAAGCTCCGTGCAGCACGCCCACCGTCCCGGCCACCAGGGTGGCGGAGTGGTGGCCGCTCGCCAGGCCGTGCCCGGCGGCCTCCACCCCCACGAAGCGCACCGCCTCGTCGTTGACAAAGGCATGGAACAGGCCCATGGCGTTGCTGCCGCCGCCGACGCAGGCCACCAGGCATTGGGGCAGGCGGCCGGTGATTCTGCGCAACTGGGCCTTGGCCTCTTTGCCGATGACCGACTGGAAGTCCCGGACGATCATGGGATAAGGATGCGGCCCGCCCACCGAGCCCAGGACGTAATGGGTATGGCGCACGTTGGTGACCCAATCCCGGATGGCTTCGTTCATGGCGTCTTTCAGGGTGCAGCTGCCGGAATACACCGGGATCACGCGGGAGCCCAACAGCCGCATGCGGATGACGTTGAGCCGCTGGCGCCGGATGTCTTCGGTGCCCATGTAGATGTCGCACTCCATCCCCAGCAGGGCCGCCACCGTGGCAGTGGCCACGCCGTGCTGGCCGGCGCCGGTCTCGGCGATGAGCCGCTGTTTGCCCATGCGCCGGGCCAGCAGGCCCTGGCCCAGGGTGTTGTTGATCTTGTGGGCCCCGGTGTGGGCCAGGTCTTCCCGCTTGATGTAAATCTGCGGCCCCCCCAGGGCCACGGTGAGATGCCGGGCAAAATAGAGGGGCGTGGGCCGGCCCACATAATCCTTGAGATACCAGGCCAGCTCGTCTTTGAAGTCCTGTTCCCGGCTGATCTGACGATAGGCCGCTTCCAACTCCAACAAGGCCGGCATCAGGGTCTCCGGCACAAACCGACCCCCATACCGGCCGTATCTGCCGTGTTTATCAGGTAACAAGGTTGCCTCCTTTGCTGTAGCCAGTGATCAGTGATCAGTAATCACTGATCTTCTATGATGAAATCGCTTACTTCTTCCCGAATTATAAAAAAATCCGGTTTACAAAATGATGGAGCCTTTGCCATCATGGCATTGAGCATTCGGCCGATTTCTTGAAGCTGTGTCTCTATCACTTCCTTTTCTTCCTGCGTCAGGTACCCACAAGAGATAGCCATATCAAGCCAATGCAGAGTTTCCATCTGCTCCGCATCGGCATCAGTCAACTTGCTGATAAAATGTTTTTCATAACGCCGTTTTCCCCAGGCCTCGGCGATTTGGGCCCCTATGGACCTTGAACTCCTTCTCATCTGATCAGTCAGAGAATACGTCTCATCTTTAGGAAATTTTTTTGATACCTCGAAGATTCTCTTGGCCACTTCCTGGGCCTTCCGATAAACCAGTAAATCTCTAAAACCCCTGGCATGCCGCGCATCTTCCATTTATCTCTCCGAATACCACCAATCAATCATTTACTGATCACTGATTACTGATCACTGATTACTGATTACTGATTACAAAAACCATTTATACTTGCGAAAAAAGCCCTCAGCTTCTCCGGGTCTTTTTTCCCCGGCGCGGCTTCCACGCTGCTGGCCACGTCCACGGCCTGAGGCCGGACGGCCGCCACGGCCTGAGCCACGTTGGCCGCGGTCAGCCCCCCGGCCAGGACGATGGGGCCATACTCCTTGGCCCTGACCGCCAATTCCCAATCAAAGGCCTCGCCGGTGCCTCCCGTCTGGCCCTGCTTGTAAGTGTCCAGCAGCAAGGCCTGCACCGCGCCCCGGTAAGCCGGCAATTCAAGCAAAGAAGCTGCATCCTTCATACGAAAACCTTTGAGCACCCGGCGACCCAGGCTGCGGCAGTACTCCGGCGATTCCAGCCCATGAAGCTGGACCCAATCCAGGCCGACCCGGGCCGCCAGGTCGCGCACCACCGCGGCCTCCTCATTGACAAAAACGCCGACGCTCAACACCAGGGGCGGCAATTGCCGGATAATCTCCCGGGCCGCCTCCGGCCGCACTCTCCGGGGGCTCTTGGCGTAAAAGATAAACCCCAAGGCATTGGCCCCCAGGTCCGCGGCCAAGAGGGCATCTTCCGGATTCGTAATCCCGCAAATTTTTATTCGCACCATATCATTAACGCCAGGGCGATAGCGGCCCGCCTCGTATCTTTTTCTGCTCACTGCTCACTGCTTACTGCTCACTGCTTACTGCTCACTTTCCCAAAAACTCCTTCAGCTTCTTCCCCGGCTCCGCCTGGGTTACCAGCTGCTCTCCGATGAGGAAGGCCCTTATGCCCGCGGCCTCGTATCGCTCCACGTCGGCCCGGGTCTTGATCCCCGAGGCGGCCACCAGGGTCACCCCCGGCGGCGCCAGGGGCGCCAGCTCCAGGGCCCGGTCCGGAAACATCTCGAAGGTGTGCAGGTTCCGGGAATTGATGCCGATCATCTGGGTGTGGACGGCCACCGCCAGGGCCATCTCGGAGTCGGTGTGCACCTCCACCAGGGCTTCCAGCCCCAGGGAATGGGTCACTGCCAGCAAGTCCCTGAGCTGGCTCGGATTTAACAGGCTGACGATGAGCAGCAGGGCGTCGGCCCCCAGGGCGGCGCTCTCAAAAACCTGCACCGCCTCCAGGATAAAATCCTTCCGCAGAATGGGGAGGCGGATCACCGGCCGCATCCGCCGGATGAAATCCGGGTCGCCTTTAAACAGGGAAACTTCGGTGAGCACCGAAATGGCCGCGGCCCCATGCTCCTGATAGGTCAGGGCCAGTTCCACCGGGTCCCAGTGCATGGCGAACTCCCCTTTACTGGGGGAGGCCCGCTTCACTTCGGCAATAATGGCGCTGCCGGGGCAGCCGTCCAGGGCCGCCTTCAGGCTCAACGGCTGCGGCCGCCGGGCGATGGCGGCCTTAAAGCCCTCCAGCACTCCCGCCTCCTGCAACCGCAGGTTCTCAGCCATTTTTAAGCCGATGATGGTAGATAGGAAATCCATATTTATTATCTTTCAGCCTTCCGCAGCTGGCTTTAAGTTATTAGTTTTTACTGATCACTGGCTACTGACTACTGACTACTGACTACTGTTTCTCAAAGCTCTTGCTTTTGGTGATCAGGTCATTCAATTTCTGCAAGGCCTTGCCGCTATGGATGGTCTTCCGGGCCATTTTAATGCCTTTGGCAAAATCCGGGGCCAGGCCTGCGGCGATGAAGGCCGCGGCGGCGTTCAGGGCCACCATGTCCTCCCGGGGTCCCCCCTCCCCTGCCAGCACCCGCGCACGATCCGGGCGTTTTCGAAGACGTCGCCGCCCTTGATTTCCTCGATAGCTGGCCCGTTTCAGGCCGAAATCCTCCGGGGCGATGTTGTAGGTGCGTTACCATCCCGTCCTTGAGCTGGCTCACCCGGGTGGGGCCGACGATACTGATTTCGTCGTAAGAGCCCTTCGCCGTAGACCACAAAGGCGCTCTTGCCCCCCAGGTTCCCCAGCACCTGGGCCAGGGGTTCGGTGAGCCGGGCGTCGTAGACCCCCAGCACCTGGACGTTGGCGCTGGCCGGGTTGGTGAGCGGCCCCAGGATGTTGAAGATGGTGCGGATGCCGATCTCCCGCCGCGGGCCGATGGCGTAGCGCATGGCGCCGTGGAGTTGCGGGGCGAAGAGAAAGCCGATGCCCACCTCCAGGATGCACCAGGCCACCTGCGTCCGGGGTGAGGGCCAGGTTGATGCCCAGGGCCTCGATGACGTCGGCCGAGCCGCAGCGGCTGGACACCGCCCGGTTGCCGTGCTTGGCCACCTTGAGACCGGCCCCGGCCACCACGAAGGCGGTGGTGGTGGAGACGTTGAAGGTGGAGGTGGCGTCGCCGCCGGTGCCGCAGGTGTCCACCACTGTCTCCCAGTCCACGTTGATTTCGTCCCGGTCCAGGTCGATGAGGCCGTTCTGGATGGGGATGCGGGTGGCCTTGCCCCGCATCACCCGGGCCGCCGCAGTGATTTCGACCACGGTCTCGCCCTTGATCCTGCAGGGCGGTGATGAAGGCGCCGATCTGGGCCTCGGTGGCCCCGCCGCTCATGATGACCTCCATGGCCCGGGTCATCTCAGCTTCGGTCAAATCCTGCTTGGTGACCACTTTTAAAATGGCTTCTTTCACGACTCTTTCTCCCTCGGCTATTTTAGCCTGGTATAGAGCGCCGCCAGGCCAATGGGGATCAGTATCCAGCCGCAAATCCGCTGAAACCAGAAAAAGACGAATAGATGAAATTCCGGGGCAGTCAAATCTAAATGACCATGCCAACCCGGGATGGCCGAGACGAAGTTGTAAAAGCTCACGATCATTCTCATTGCCATAAAATGGACGTATTTATCCGGGTATCCGGCCAGGCCCTGGAGAAATTCAGGGACTAATAATTGCGCCGGATTCAGAAGAAAGGCTCCCAGGATAATCAGACCCAGACCGATCAGGAGGGTGCGGCCCGGCTTGCGGCCATATCCCGCCAGTAAACCCCAAAAGAACTTGGTGAGCCACCGGGCCTCCCACCATTTCCGCTTTCCCAGTTCCCGGCTTTTGCCGGCGATATGGACCTGGTCGGCCCAGCCCTTAAGACCGCCGCGCTGGAAAAAGGCGTCGAGCTGCTGATAGCTCTGGGTATTGAAGCGGCTCAGTCCCAGCCACGCCAGCAGCTCCGGCCACTTTTCCGGCTCCGCCGGGTCGCTTTTGGTGGTGATACTCTCATAGGTCATCCCATCCAGATAAATCTCGGTTTTTTTCTGCACCTGACGCGGGTCGAGCCAGGAGACCTCGGCGACCTGGAGGTGATGGAGGGCGGCGTCCCGGAAATCCGCCTCGCCTTTGATCACCAATCTCTTAAGCTCGGTCGGCCCCTTAACCTCCAAATTCCGGGCAGTGAATCTCTTGACCTCGACATCCTCTATGGTTAAGCGATGCGCGATCTTGGTGCGGTTCAGGACGATCTCCTGCAGCGGCAGGCCGCCGCTTGAGAGTTTGTGCAAACCGGTGATTACCAGATCGTTGAGCTGACCCTCCTTCAGCACCAGCCCTCCGTAGAAGATTGTGCCCATGAAAAAGGCTCCCTGGCCCACCTTCAGTCCGGAAAAAATCACGCTTTCGCTCTGAAAAATCGCCTGATCCGCATTGAAGACCCCGTGGACTTCAACATCCGAAAAATTCGCCGCGCCTTTAAACAGGGTCTTGGCTGACCTCATCCTGCCGAAAGGATCGATATAGAAATTTTTTCCTACCCGCACCTCACTAAAATTCACTGACCCGGCAAAGAGGGCGCCGCTGGTGGAAAAATCCAAGCCCACCCGCATGGCATTGAAATTGACCCAGCTATGCGCCAAAAACTGGGCTTTAACCGCGATAAACTCTCCACCGATTTCAGCCCCGCGCAGGTTCACGGCGCCCAGGAAGACGGTGGCTATTTCCTGACCAAATTTCAATAAAGGCGCCAGATGAAAATCTCCGGCAATTCTGATCAGAACGAAACTGACCACTCCATGGAAATCACAGCCCTGAAAAATGGCATCCTGGCCTACCCGCATCCTATGAAAATTGATTTTATGATCCGATAAAAATTTAGTGCCATACGCCATTAATTGACCACGAATATCTAGGTTGTCAAAATCTGCCGGCCCGTGAAATTCAACCCCATCCAAATGAACGTTCTGGCCTATCTGCATATTGCTAAAGTCGGCTTTCGAGCCCTCAGACAGGAATTTTGCCCCGGTCAGCACGAATTGGCCACGGATTTCGGCGGCTTCGAAATCCACCGGACCATGGAATTCGGCCCCATTAAAATGGACGGATTGTCCCCCGGCCAGATGATTGAAGTTGGCTCGATGCTCCTCACTGAGAAACTTCGCCCCGATCGCCGAAAATTGTCTGGCGATCGCGGCACCGCCAAAATTGGCCACGCCGGAAAATACTGTTCCCCGGCAAAAAAGATTGACGGCCACTTTTATCCGGTCAAAATCTGCCTCCTGCAAGAAATGAGAGCCGACCAGGGACAAATTATTGCCGAATTGGGCGTCCCTGAACCCCACTGATTCCCTGAACCGGCAATCATTCAACCCCACATAAAAATCAATTTTAGCGCCGGGAAGATTTATCGGCCCTTCGACTAGGGCATGATTAATGACTATACCCTGAGGCTGAATGGTCACTCCCGGCGATGCTCCCCTTAACAACTCCTCCAAAAACCGCGCCCGCAGGCGGCGGTCGGCCTCGGCCTCGCCGAACTCCTGCTTCAGGTCGGCGGTCTCACCATTGGCCACCCGCCCCAGGACAAACTGCTCCTGCCGGGTGAGGATGCTGCCATCACTTAGCGTGAGCCACTGTTTAGGAGGCATTTTCACTTCCATAAGTCCTCGCAAGACCTTTTTTAAGGAGTTGGCGGGCAGTGCCCACCCTCCGCGCATCGGCGTTTATCTGCGGTTAAATATCTTGCGCCTTTACTTTGCGCCTTGGCGTCTTGGCGTGAGACTATCCTGCTTTACTTAAACTGCGAAAAGACCGCGGCCAGGCCGATGGGCACCAGGATCCAGCCGCTGATCTTGTGGAAATGATAATAGACCAGCGTCGGGTAAGAAATCTTCGATATCTGCCACAGCCGCGCCAGCCCCAGATCCACCCCGGGCAGAAACTCGTCCAGGCTCAGGAAGAAGCGCACCACCCTGGTCCGCCAGACCTTGCCGTTCAACATCCAGGTCCAGCCGCCCACAAAGCTGGGGTCGAAGTTCCGGTGGTCGAAGAACCGGGTGCCCACCAGGACGATGATCAGGCCGAGCCAGAAGGTCCGGCCGGGTTTCTTGCCGTAGCCCGCCAGACCGTCCCAGAAGATCAGGGTGGCCAGGTGGTCCGGCCGCCACCACTGCTCCATCACCTCTCGGCGCCGGCCCTGGATATAGACCTCATCGGCCCGGTCCTGGTAGCCGCCGTGCTTGAAATAGTCTGCCAATTGGCTGTAATTGCGGCTGTCAAAGCGGCTGTCATTGATCCAGGCCGCCAGCTTCTGCCAGTCCCGGGGTCCCTCACCGGCGCTGACGTTCTGATAACTCAGGCCTTCCAGCCAAACCTCTTCCGGCTTGGCCGGCCAGGTAACGTCTTTCATCTTCAGGGAAAATAGATTGCTGTCCCGCAGGTCCACCTTACCGCCGATTTTGACGTTCTTCAGGATGGTCGGACCTTTGACCTGCAAGCGAGTGGCCTGCAAAGTTTCCAGGTTCAAGTCAGCAATAATCAGGCTATAGTCCACCACTGCGCCATCAAGGTTCACCATCGGGTAAGTCAATGAAGGTTCAGCGCTGCCAGTAAACATAAGATTTTTAAAGCTGGCCCCTATCATGGAAACCCCACCCTGGAAAATTGTTGCCATGAAAGAAGCGAAATTGTCCGCCTTCAAGCCATAAAATTTGGGAGGATGCTCTTTATTTTCAAAGCGCGCCTCGTCGACGTAAAGGCTCCCAGAAATGGAGCCATTACTGAAATTCACCGGGCCTTTGAAGACAGCGCCATTAAAAAGCGCTCCGGAACCAACCTTCATTCCACTGAAGATTGCTTCCTGTGCCGAAGATTCAAAATGGCTGGCGACAGCAGAAAATGTGCCGCTGACCTCCATGTCTGAAAAATACACCGGCCCCCGGAATTCGGCCCGGTCGAACCCTGCGACCTGGCCCACTTTCACGCCCGTGAAGATCACCTTCTGATCAGGGCTGGCAAATTTGGCGCCCTGGGCATTGAGTTCGGCCCCTATTTTGGCGCCGGCCAGGTCCACGCCACCTGCAAAGACAGCGTTCGAGCAGTTCAGGCTCCCTCCCAGCTTGAGGCCATTAAGATCGGCTGCCTGGTCTTTCCCCGTGAACCTGGCTCCCTTAAAGACCAAATTTCCCTCAATTCGAGCGGCGCCGAAATCCACCGGTCCCTTAAACTCCGCATCTCCGAAGAAGGCATCCAGGTCCACCGTGAGCTGATGGAAATTGGCCTGCTGTGCAAAAACCGCCTGCTTCATACCCAGGGTCTTGGTGAAATGGCTGCCGCTGCAATCCACCAACCCCCGAAACTGGCAGCCCACCATAAAAACCGCCTGTTCCACCTCGGCGAATTGCAGGCTCACCATGTCGGGAATAATGGCGTTGAGCAGATAAATACCGCTGCGAGGCGCCTTGAACCCGGAAAAGCCATCGGTTAACAGGGCTACGATAAACTGGCCCCGAATAGTGCGCCCGCCTTCAGCTTCCCCGGAGTGCGCCTTTAAGTCCGGGACCCCGCCGGCGGCCACCTGCTGCAAGACCCACTGCTCCGCCGGGGTCAACGGGCCGAATCCCCCGGGGCCCGCCGCGGCCGCCGGCTCCCGCGCCAGGACGGGGCCTTGCCCTAGGGCCAGGGCTAAGGCTAGGCCGATAACGATCGTTCTTATGGCCATTCGCATGGTGCCCTCAGCTCTCGCCTGCTTCGGAAAGTCCAGCCGTTTGCTCCAGGCCCTGGGGAGCGCCTGCCGCGAGATATTGGCCGGCCGCGGCCCTACCGGCCTCCAGGGCCTGCCGGTTCAGCTCCCGGGTCTGGGGCGGCACCCGGTTAAGAACCGCCTGCTGCAGACTGGCCGCGGATACGACACCGGTGATGGTTGCCAGGGCGCCCAGGGCGACGATGTTGGCCATCATCTCTTTGCCCAGTTCCCGGGCCAGGCGGGTAAAAGGGAGGGCCACCGCCCCTTCCACCTGCACCTCCCGCACCAGGTCGGCGTCCACCAGCAAGACGCCCCCGGGCTTCAGGTCGCCCAGGTACTTATCCAAGGACGCCTGGTTCAGGGCCAGGAGCACGTCGGGCCGGATGGCCTTGGGGTAGTCGATTTCGTTGTCGCTGATCACCACCTCCGCCTTGGAGGCGCCGCCCCGGGCCGCCGGGCCGTAGCTCTGGGTCTGGCAGACGAACTTGCCGTCACCGATGCCGGCCGCCTCGGCCAGAATCACCCCGGCCAGGATTAAACCCTGTCCGCCGGACCCGGCCAGGCGTATTTCGTAGCGTTTCGACATATCATTTCTTACCACCAAGACACCAAGGACATCAAATATTGCCTTTCTTGGTGCTCTTGGTGTCTTGGTGGTGCATCATTTTGCCTTTTCACCGATAGCCGCCTTGGCGGCCTCCCGGATACGCCGGTATTCCTGGGTGTAGATCGGCAAGTCCCGGTCCACCAGGACGCCGATGGTGAGCTTGCCCGCCAATTCCTCCGGGGTCATGGTCCGCGGCCTTTTCCACCCGCACGGCCATCTCCTTCTGGGCGCCGCATCATCTCCACCGGCCCACCCAGCTTGTTCTTCAGGCCGAACTGGGTGTGGCAGTGGCTGATGACCTCCACCACCGCGAAGCCGCGCTTCATGATGGCCTGTTCCATGAGCTGGTCCAGAAGGCTGGCGTGATACACCGTGCCCCGGCCCACCATGGCGGCCCCGGCGGTCACCGCCATCTCGCGATGGAAAAGGCGTGCTCGATGTGGCCGTAAAGCGCCGTGGTGGCCCGGGCCCCGTACGGCGTGGTGGGCGAATACTGCCCGCCGGTCATGCCGTAGATATTGTTATTAATGATGATCGCGGTGAGGTTCAGGTTGCGCCGGGCCGCGTGGATGAAGTGATTGCCGCCGATGGCGGTGGCGTCGCCGTCGCCCATGACCACGATGACCTGGAGCTTGGGGTTGGCCAGCTTCACCCCGGTGGCGAAGGTCAGGGCCCGGCCGTGGGTGGTGTGCAGCGTATTGAAATCCACGTAGACGCTCAGGCGCCCGGAGCAGCCGATGCCGCGAGACCAGGACGATCTCATCCTTGGTGAGGCCGGTGCGGTCAATGGCCCGGATCAGCGCCCCCAGCACGATGCCGTTGCCGCATCCCGGACACCAGACGTGCGGGAACTTTTTTTCATGGCGCAGGTATTTGTGGATTAATTTGGTGACTTCAGCCATTTTTAGCTCTCAGCGGTCAGCCTGTAGTGCGCACTGCGCACCAAAATAATTTCCTTAACCTTTTGACGTAATCTTTAATTGCTAATGACAACGCTTCTCGTGGACTATCCATTTTTAAAAGCCTTTTTGCATTTGCCCCAATAATTTCATAAAGCTGCTATTTATAATTGATAACCTTTTTTTTCACATCTTTATAAGCCGCTCCAAAATCTCCTCCGGCGTAATCAAATTCCCATCGATCCGATTCAAGGTCTCGATCCGGGTTATCCCCTGATTCACCCTTTTGACCTCCCGGGACATCTGACCCATATTCAGCTCCGGCACCAGGACGGCCCGGACCCGGCGCAGCAGCGGTTCCAACTGTCGCCGGGGAAAGGGCCACAGGGTGATGAGTTGCAGCAGGCCCGCCTTGAGGCCCCGCTCCCGGGCCTCGGCTACCGCCCGCCGGGCGGACCGGGCCACGGAGCCGTAGGCCACCACCAGCAGTTCGGCGTCCGCGGTCTGCTCCTCCTTGACCAGTTGGATGTCGTGGAAGTGCTGGTTGATCTTGCGGAACAGACGGTTTAGAAAAGGCTCGATCTCGTCGGGCCGCTCGGTGGGATAGCCGCGCACGTCGTGGATCAGGCCGGTGACGTGGTAGCGGTAGCCGTCGCCGAAGATGCCCATGGGCGGCACGCCGCTGGCCGTGTCGGCATAGGGCAGATACCACTCCGGCGGCATGTCGGGGCGTACCCGGTCCACCACCGGGAGCGGCGCCGCCGGCGGCAGCCTGAGCACCTCCCGGGTGTGGCCCACCACCTCGTCGCTCAGGATGATCACCGGGGTGCGGTATCTTTCCGAGAAATTAAAGGCCTTGACCGTCAGTTCGAAGCACTCCTGGGTGGTGGAGACCGCCAGGACGATAATCGGATGGTCGCCGTGGGTGCCCCAGCGGGCCTGCTGCACGTCCCCCTGGCTCACCATGGTGGGCAGCCCGGTGGACGGCCCGCCCCGCATGACGTTGACGATCACGCAGGGCACCTCGGCCGCGACCGCGAAGCCCAGGTTTTCCTGCATCAACGAGAAGCCCGGGCCGCTGGTGGCGGTCATGGCCTTGACCCCGGCCAGGGAGGCCCCGATCACCGCGCCCATGGAGGCGATCTCATCCTCCATCTGGATGAAGGTGCCGTCCACGGCCGGCAGACGCCAGGACATGACCTCGCTGATCTCGGTGGCCGGGGTGATGGGGTAGCCGGCAAAAAACCGGCAGCCGGCGTAGAGTGCGCCTTCCACCACGGCTTCGTTGCCTTGCAGCAGTCTCGGTTGTCCGGTTTCAACAGTCATAGCCCAGCTCAAATATCTCACGCCAAGTCGCCCAGACGCCAGGAAATATTATTTAGAAAAATTCTTGCGCCTTTGCGCCTTAGCGTCTTGGCGTGAAAATCTTTTCATTTCAGTCCGCTTCCTCGGTTGGCTGCTCCTCGGCCACGATCTCCCTGACGCAGATGGCGAAGTCGGGGCAGTGGAGTTCGCACCAGCGGCAACCGGTGCAGCGGCTGGCGTCTTGCACCACCGGGGCGCCGTTTTCATCCAGCCCGAGGCATTGCCTGGGGCAGAAGGCCGCGCAGATGCCGCAGGACTTGCACCAGTCCCGGAAGATGTCGATTTCATACTCCGGGTGGGGCTTTTCGGGCGGCTCTCCCCCGGCAGGCCCTGCTGCGGCCTCCTTAGGTTGCCCGGTATCTTTGTCAGAACCTGGTTCTTGTTCCATTTAAAGGCTCACAGGCTAATCGACGCAGGCTAAGGCCTGCGGCTACCTCGATATTATCTGATCCCTGGCCACTGACCCCTGACCCCTGATTATTCACCCCCGGCTGCGTCTTAGAAAATTGCGCAGCAGGTTCATGCCTTCGGCGGTCATGATGGACTCCGGATGAAATTGCACCCCGTAGATAATGTATTCCTTATGGCGTAGGCCCATGATCTCCCCCACCGAGGTCTGGGCCGTAACCGCCAGGCAGTCGGGCAGGGTCTCCCGCTCCACGATGAGGGAATGGTAACGGGTAGCCTCAAAGGGTGACGGGATACCCTGGAACAGGTCCCGGCCGTCGTGATAAATGAGCGAGGTCTTGCCGTGCATCAGCCGCGGGGCCCGGATGACCCGGCCGCCGAAGACGGCGCCTACGGCCTGGTGCCCCAGGCACACCCCCAGGATGGGCAGCTTCCCGGCAAAATGGCGGATGGCCGCCATGGAAATCCCCGCCTCATTGGGGGAGCAGGGTCCGGGCGAGACCACCAGCCGGTCCGGCCCGGCCGCCTCCAGGCCCGCCAGGTCCATCTGATCGTTGCGAAAAACCTTAACCTCCTCGCCCAACTGGCCGAAATACTGCACCAGATTATAGGTGAAGGAGTCGTAATTATCTATCATTACTAACATATCTGCCTCGGTGAGCAGTGAGCGGTGAGCAGTGAGCCGAAAAAACCTTTCTACTGACTGCTGACCACCCCGTGTTTATAGTTATTACCAACATATCAATCTCATTAGGTATATTAAACAGTTCTCAGAAAACCTATCTGCTTACTGCTTACTGCTTGCTGCTCACTCACATCAGCCCTTCCTCCACCCGGTCCAGGGCCCGCACCAGGGCCATGCCCTTGTTCACCGTCTCCTGGTATTCCTTCGCCGGGTCCGAATCGGCCACGATGCCCGCGCCCACTTGCAGGTACACCTGGTCCTGGTGGATGGCGAAGCTGCGGATGGTGATGCAAAAGTCCAGGTTGCCGCCGAAGCCGAGATAGCCCACCGCCCCGGCGTACGGCCCCCGGCGGGTGGGCTCCAGTTCCTCAATGATCTCCATGGCCCGCACCTTGGGAGCGCCGGTGACGGTGCCGGCCGGAAAGGTGGACTTGAGCACCTCCAGGCCGTCCAGGCCCGGGGCCAGCTCCCCCTCCACCTGGGAGACGATGTGCATTACGTGGGAGTAGCGCTCCACCGAAAACAACTCCGGCACCCGGACACTGCCTACTCTCGACACCCGCCCGACGTCGTTGCGCCCCAGATCGACCAGCATCAGGTGTTCGGCCCGCTCCTTGGGGTCGGCCAGCAGCTCCGTCTCCAACTCCCGGTCCTCGGCCTCAGTGGCTCCTCGGGGCCGGGTGCCGGCGATGGGCCGGTAGGTGATGCGGCCGTCCTCCAGGCGCACCAGGATCTCCGGCGAGGCCCCCACCACCTTCATGTCTTCCTGGTCCAGGTAAAACATATAGGGCGAAGGGTTGATGCAGCGCAGGGCCCGATACAAGTCGAAGGGGTCGTGGCGCAGCGGCGTCTTAAAACACTGGGACAGCACCACCTGGATCACGTCACCGGCGGCAATGTACTCCTTGGCCTGCTCCACCATGGCCTCGAAGCGTTCCTGCGTCAGGTTCGAAGTCAGCGGCGGTCTTTCGGAGGCTGGCGTGGCCTGGCTGCGCGGGCACCGGTTGGTCCAGCCGCTGGATCAGCGCCTCGATGTCCGCCACCGCCCGCTCGTATTGAGCCTGATGAGAGAGCTCCGGGTCCAGGTGCACCAGGGACATCACCTTGATGGTCTGGCGCAGGTTGTCGAAGATCAACAGATTATCCGCCAGCATCAGCCGGGCCTCGGGCATGGTCGAGGGCCGGAGTGAGCTCCGGCAACCGTTCGATGAAACGCACCATATCATAGCCCAGGTAACCCACCAGGCCCCCCCAAAACCGGGGCAGACCGGGAGCGTCCACCGCCCGGAAGCCGGCCAGCAGGCCTGCTCAGGTGCTCGAAGGGGTCGCGGCCGGCCTCCAGGATTTCCTCCTGCCCCCGACGCCGTAAGGTGGTGCGGCCGCCCTGCACCTGAAACTCCAGGGCAGGATTGAGCCCCAGGAAACTGAAACGCCCCCATTTCTCCCCGCCCTCGACGCTTTCCAGGAGAAAGGAAGGGCCGGCGCCCCTGAGCTTCTTGTAGGCCGACACCGGGGTCTCCAGATCCCCCAGGATCTCCCGGTACACCGGGATCAGATTGCCTTGCCGGGCCATGTCGCTGAAAGTGGCCAAATCCGGTTGCACCATACCCTCTCCCTTAATTAAGGTAATCATCTATTTACCGCAGATGCACGCCGATGAACACCGCTAAGGCCAATTTTTTTATTTTATCTGCGTTTTATCTGCGTTTATCGGCGGTAAAAAAAAGCCGTGCCCCCTGCGGGCCACGGCTTGAGACTGTGCCAAAAAAAACCGGGGCCCCTCTCGTCAGGGGCCCCGAATTTATGCAGACAAAAGTCGGTGGACGCACCTCACGAGTCCGAAATCATGCGCCACCAGCACCAGTTGAAGGTCACACCCAGTTCCATAAGGCAAAATATACGCAATGCCTCCCCCGGATGTCAATCATTTTCTTGGATAAACTGTTCTAGAAATATTCCTCATTTTTGACGGCCGCATACTTTACTCAGCTTATCAGTTGCTTTAAGGTATAATAGCGCAATAATCGAAGTTGTTTCGTTTCGATTTGACGACCTACCTGTGCAGGAGATATTCCATGATATTTCATGTTACCTTGGAGCAAGATGAGGATGGTTGGTTCGTGGTTGAGTGTCCAGCCCTCCCCGGCTGTGTTTCCCAAGGTCGGGATGAGGAAGAAGCCCTGGAAAATATCAAGGAGGCCATAACTGCCTGGCTCTGGGCGGAAGATCAAAAAGCCCTGGCCGCCAGGCCACTCAAACCGGGACAACAACCCACCTGGTCATGGTGAAACCGGGCATCCGGGTTAACCTTTCGATTCCGCAGCATAAAGAACTTTCCGTAGGGACCTTGAGAGCACTTATCCGGAATGCCGAAATGTCAGTTGACGAGTTTTTAAGCCTGATCTAGTTGTCAACTGAATTTAAGGGTTCCCGGGTTATCTAAACAAGGGCCAACAAGTTATCATGCAGCACCCCATTACTCGCCAGGATATTCGCGGCATCAATATCATAATTCCCACCCTCAAAAGTACTAACCCGCCCGCCCGCCTCCTCGATCAGCAGCAGCCCGGCGGCGGTGTCCCAGGGTTTGAGGTTTTCCTCGAAGAAGCCGTCACAGCGGCCGCAGGCCACGTAGCTCATGTCCAGGGCCGCGGAGCCGCCCCGGCGCAGCCCTTGGGCAATCCCCATGATGCGCCCCAGGCGCGCCAGGGTCTCCGGCAGGCGCTCCCGGATATCATAGGGAAAGCCGGTGGCCACCAGGGCCCGCTCCAGCCGCGCAGTCGTTGAGACCTGAATGGGCTGGCCATTTAACCAGGCCCCCTGCCCTCTCCGGGCCTCAAAGAGTTCATCCCGTAAGGGATCGTAGATCACCCCGTATTGCAGCCCGCCGGCCGCCTCACAGGCGATGGAGACGCAGAAGGCCGGGTAGCCGTGGGCGAAGTTGACCGTGCCGTCCAACGGGTCGATGATCCAGCGGTAAGGCGACTCCTGGACCGCCGGGGGTGGCTGTCCTGACATTTCCTCCGCCAGGATAACATGATCGGGAAATGTTTGGCGGATCAGGGCGATGATCAGCTCCTGGGACTCTAAGTCGCTCTCCGTCACCGGGTCGATGGCCCCCTTCATGATAATCTGATGAGGCTGGGAGTAGTTCCGGCGCAGCACCTCGCCCGCGGCCAGGGCCGCCTGCCGCCCGGTCTGGGCCACTTGGTCCAGCATCTCTTTGGTTAATTCCAAACTGCCACCTCAGGATTCGATAGCACAGGCTTGCCTAGTCTGTGCCGACGCAGGCTAAAGCCTGCGGCTACAGGTGTCCTTAACTGAAGGCTGAAAGCTGACCGCTGATAACTTCTTTCAATCAATTTTCAGCAATTGAAAACCGGTCGCCGGGTCTTTCCGGCGCCGGGCCGAGTCGGCCCCCAGGATTTCCAGGAGCACCACTTCACCGATCAGCCAGACGTCCACCCCGGCCCGGGTGCAGCCCACCGTGGCGCGGCCTGCACGCCCGGCGGCGCCGTGCATGTGCAGCACCGGCTCCCCGGCCTCGTCGGGGATGAGGGTCCCCAGGGCCAGGACCTCGTGCTCCCCCTTCAGGGCGTGGATCATGGGAATGATCGTCTCCCGGTTGGCCTCCGGACCCACCACCATTTTACTGCCGTCGGCCGACCCTCCCAGGAAGAAGGCCAGCCCATGGCTGACCCGTTTCTCCCGGGCGAACTGTTCGATGCTGTCGTTGAGCCGTTCACCCTCCTCCAACCGCAGGATGAAGACCCGCCCCTGCCGTCCTTCGCGGTATTGCATAACGCCCTCCTGTGAGGAAAGTAATCGGTAATCAGTGATCAGTAAAAGCCGGATATTTTGAACCACTGATTACTGATCACTGACCACTGATCACTTCTTTTTCCCCTTCCCACCCCTGCCCTTCTTGACGGTCGGCTTCGTTGGCCTCGCCGGCCGCGTGCATCGGGGTGAAGAAGTTGACCATCAGCATGCCGATACCGAAGCCACCCAGGTGCGCCACCCAACCCACCGGTCCGCCCTGGCGCAGCCCGTAAAACTGCAGGCCCAGCCACAGCCGCAGCCAGGCAAAGGCGGGCACCTGCCAGGTCTCCGGGCGCAGTCGCCAAAACACGATGGTGTGGATGGGCGACTTGGGCAGCCGGATGAGATAACCGCCCAGCACCCCGGCGATGGCGCCGCTGGCGCCGATCAAGGGCGCCGTGAGCCGTGAGGCGGCCAGCACGTGAAATAAACAGGCAAAAAAGCCGCAGAAGAGATAAAAGGCCAGGAAGCGGCTGTGCCCCAGATCGTCTTCCAGGGCCTCGCCGAACAGCCAGAGGAACCACATGTTGCCGATCAGATGCAGCCAGCCGGCGTGCAGGAACAGGCTGCTGAACATGGTGGGCAGCAGCTTCAGGGCCTGGAAAGAGGTGACCAGCCTGGGGTGGCTCAGTTTGGAGGCCACCGCCCCCTGGTGGACAAAAAGGGCCGCGGCCGCATCCTGGCCGAGGTGCAGTTGATAGAGAAAGATGGCCACATTGACCGCAATCAGTCCCAGCGTGACCCAGGGCCGCCGCAGCAATGCCGGCGCCCCGCGGATAGGGATCATAGATACTCCCGAAAACATGTAGGACAGGCGCCCTCGCCTGTCGAGGGACAGCCGGGGGCGGCTGTCCTGCATCATAACCCAGCGCATTTTACTCTACCCGGCCGCGGCTGTCCAGGGGCCGGTCGGGTGGAGTTGACAAGGCCTGGGGTTTCTAATAAATAAAAGGTATGGGGGTCAGAAGAAAAAGCTGTATATTCGCACCTTCGGCTGTCAGATGAACGTGGCCGACTCCGAGCAGATGGCCCAGATGCTGGCGCCGGAGTACGAGCTCACCGGCCGGGCCGAAGAGGCGGACCTTTATCTCATCAACACCTGCGCCATCCGGCGCAAGGCCGAAGAGAAGGTTAAGAGTCTGCTCGGGAGCCTTAAGTTCCTGAAGGCCAGGCGGCCCAACCTCATCATCGGGGTGGGCGGCTGCGTGGCCCAGCAGGAGGGCGAGCGCCTCCTGGCCGCGGCGCCGCACCTCAACCTGGTCTTCGGCACCCAGGGCACTACGTCTGCCGGACCTGGTGCGCCGCGCCGTCCAGGGAGAGCGTCCGGTGGATCGTGGCCCTGAAGCCCGGCTTTGCAGAACCGCCGCCCCGGCAGTGGCCCGGCGGTCCGGTGCAGGCCTTGGTGACCATCATGCAGGGCTGCAACAATTTCTGCACCTTCTGCGTGGTCCCCTATGTCCGGGGCCGGGAGGCCAGCCGGGAACCCGCGGCCATCGTCGCGCGAGGTCGCCGATTTCCTGGCCGCCGGCGGCCTAGAGGTGACCCTGCTGGGCCAAAACGTCAATTCCTACGGCCGGGGTCTGACCGAGCCCATCACCTTTACCGGGTTGCTGCGGCGCCTCCACGGAGCTTCCCGGGCTTAGGCGTCTGCGCTTCGCCACCTCGCACCCCCGGGACTTGTCCGACGAATTGCTCGCGGCTTTCGGCGAACTGCCGGCCCTGTGCGAACACCTGCACCTGCCGGTGCAATCCGGTTCCAACCGCATCCTCCGGAGCATGAACCGGCGCTACAGCCGGGAAGCGTATCTGGACAAGGTGGCCCGCCTGCGTGGGTCCTGCCCCGGCATCGCCATCTCCACCGACCTGATCGTCGGCTTTCCCGGCGAGACCGAGGCCGATTTTGCCCAGACCCTCGACCTGATGCGGGAAGCCGCCTTTGAGCAGTCTTTTTCCTTTAAGTACTCCCCCCGGCCCCAAACCCGGGCCGCCGGCTTCCCGGATCAGGTGCCGGAAGCCGTCAAAACGGAGCGCCTGGTCCAATTGCAGGCCTTGCAGGATGAACTCACCCTGGCCGCCCATACCCGCCTGGTGGGCCAGGTCCAGGAAGTGCTGGTGGAGGGTTTGAGCAAGCGTTCACCGGAGCAGCTCAGCGGCCGTCTCCGCACTAACCAGGTGGTCAATTTTACCGGACCTCGGGAACTGCTGGGCCGCCTGACGCCCGTGGCGCATAACCGAGGCCCGGTCCCCATTCTTTAAAAGGCTCTTGGGCCCTGGCCCACCCCTTCGACCTTGGCGGTTGCCTTAGGCCACGCCAAAGGAGGCAACATGTTTAGGGAAATGACCGTTTCCGGGTTAACCATCGACCCCTTTACCAACAGCCCCATCATGATCCTCAAGGATGTGGCGTCGGACAAGGCGGTGCCCATCTGGATCGGCTTACTGGAGGCCACGGCTATCGCCAGCGAACTGGAGAACATCAAGTTCTCCCGCCCCATGACCCATGACCTGTTGAAAAACATCATGGAACTCATGGAGACCCAGGTTACCAAGGTGGAAGTCTGCGATCTCCGGGACAATACCTATTTTGCCCTCATCTATCTCAGCCGGGACGGCAACGAAATCACCATCGACGCCCGGCCCAGCGACGCCATCGCCATCGCCCTGCGCACCAAGGCCCCCATCTTCGTGGCCGACGTGGTGATTCAAGAAGGCCCGGCGGGTGGACCTCTCGGCCCAGGAGGCCATCACCACCGAAGACGCCAAGAAATGGACCGAGATCCTGGAGGGCCTGGACCCCGACGATTTCGGCAAATACAAGATGTAGTGAGCGGTGAGCAGTAAGCAGTGAGCAGTGAGCAGTTTATTAGTTTCGAGTTTCGAATTTGTATTTTTATCAAGTATGCTAATTATCGGCGATAATTCATAGGTTTACTTACATCTTATAACTGACTACTGGCTACTGGCTACTGACCATGATTGATCTGCACACCCATACCCTGAACAGCGACGGCGAACTCCTGCCGGCGGAGTTGTGGCGCCGGGCCCAGGTGAAGGGCTATCGCTACCTCGGCATCACCGACCACGTGGACGCCTCCAACTTCGAGGCGGTCTTCGGCCGGCTAAGAGCCGCGGCCCTGAGCCTCAACCGGGGCGAGCCGCCTGTACCTCATCCCCGGCCTGGAGTTCACCCACCTGCCGCCGGCCCTCATCGGGCCGCTGACCGCCCAGGCCCGGGCCCTGGGGGTGCCGCTCATCGTCATCCACGGGGAGACCCTGGCCGAGCCGGTGGCCCCGGGGACCAACCGGGCCGCCCTCGAGGCCGACATCGACATCCTGGCCCACCCCGGCCTTATCACCCTGGAAGAAGCGGCCCTGGCCAGGGAGCGCGGCATCTTCCTGGAAATCTCCGCCCGCAAAGGCCACTGCCTGGCCAACGGCCACGTGGCCCGGACCGCCCTGGAGGTGGGCGCCTCCCTCATCGTCGATACCGACTCCCACGGCCCCGGCGACCTCATCACCCGCCAGCAGGCCGAACGCATCGCCCAGGGCGCCGGCCTGACCGGCCTCGCCATCGCTAACCCTCTTCGCCGACGCCGAAGCCCTGGCCCGACGCCTGGCCGAGCTGTAGCTATCGGGCACCAAAAAGGAGGAAAGAACATGGAAATGGCCTTGGTGCAACGAACTTACACTGCTGTTTTGGAGCACCTGATCAAGACCGGCCGGGCGCCGCACTATACCGAACTCGGAAAATTTCTCGGGTTGCCACCCGATGACGCTAAGCAGGCACAGCGTGCGGCAGCCGAGTCCTCCATAGGCTGCTGGTTTGTTAAAGACACCGATTACGTCGAGTCTTGGGCGCCGTTTTCTAATGTACCGACCCATTATTTGGTGACTATAAAGGGAGAGCAAAAGTGGTATGGCCAGTGAGGACTCGAAGCGCTGGCCGTGCGCTGGCTCTTTCCTGGCACTGAGATCCGTCTAGACACGCGTTGCCTGGATTGTGGGGAACCCATCCTCGTCCGCCTGCGGGACGAAGATATCCTCGAAGTTAATCCAACGACCGTCGTAGGACACATGAATATCCCCTTCGCCAAGGCGTTGGCAGGAGAAGTGTCCTGGGGTCAGGCTTGAAGCCGCATGAACCTCTTCCGGTCGGAAGAGCACGTGAAGAATTGGTCGCAGTATGATGCCGGATCAGCGGAATCCATCATGCCCTTAGCCGATTGGGCACTGGCCTTCAGCGGCCCCCTCTTCAGAAATCGTCTAGCACCGGACTATCTCTCCCGCATCAAGGAATACGCCTCCGAACTGCTCACATCGTTGAAGAAATTGGGCAAGACAGGCGCCTTCTGGACTCCAGGGTAATTGATCAATACGCAGTAATGTCAAACCAAATAGGCTATGACTTGGGGGAACCCCGCTTCTTTACAAAAAGCGAGGTTCCCCCAAACCCCCTCCTGGAAAAATTTATCTTTAGTGGCGCAGGCGTCCCGCCTGCGCAATAAAAGAAGAGTGCGTTTTACGCACCATGTCTGCTGCGCCCTATGAACTATTCCTTAAATCCGCCTCAAACAGACCACCGCCTCTTATGCCAACAACCCGCACAATATCCAGAAATCCGATAAATTCCAAACCTGCCCTCACGGCTACATCAATCATGGCCCTCATGTTCATCCGCTATGATTGTGTAAAACTTATTCAAGCCATGCCGACCGTCGTATCCCTGCTGGCGAATTTCCAATTCCAGACTATAGTTATCCCCCAGGGGATCAAATGCACCATTTGAGAAATTTTAGAGAAACTCTGTCTTGAAAAAGCGGCACAAGCCGATTTAATTATGGTAACATACTATTTATATTAAATTATTCGATGATACCCCAGCGACACCTCAGCGGTACAAAGGCGGCTCATGCACGGCTCCCGAGTGAGCCAAGCCCGGCGCAACCTCGACACCCAGGGAGTTTTAAGCGCTACAACTACCGCACTTTCTGAAGTGTGCGGCACAGGAACCTTCCCAAATGCCTCAAGATCGCCGAAAAAGTGGGTATAAAATCGTATAAAATTGCTTGACATGCGCGCCTGCAGCGTAATTATACTGAACTTTCCAAGGAGAATCCCCGGTGACGCCTTTCAGCCCGCCCAGTCTCAAGCGCTTCGGCCTCACCGTCCTGGAGTTTTTTCTGCCGCGCATGTGCCTGTTTTGCGGCGTCGCGGTGGGGGAAGCGGCGTCACAGGCCGTCTGCCCGGAGTGCGAGGCCCAGATCGAGTGGGTGGAAAGCCCCTTGTGTTCTTGCTGCGGGCGGAGGTTTGACTCCCCGGACGGCGGTGACCGGCTCTGCGGCGACTGCCAGACGGAGCCGCCGCCCTTTATGCGGGCCCGGGCCGCGGCGGTTTATGACGGGCCGGTGGCCACGGCCATCAAGCTCTTTAAGTTCGGGCGGCAAATCGTCTACCTGCCGCTCCTGCAAAGCTGGCTGCAGCGCCCGGAAGGTCTGGAGCTGGTGACCGCAGCCGACCTGCTCCTGCCGGTGCCTCTGCACCCCCGGCGCCTCAAGGCCCGGGGCTTCAATCAGGCCCTGCTGCTGGCCCAGGGTTTTCCGGATAAACCCATAGGCCTGGAGGTGCTCCAGCGCTTGCGCCATACGATCCCCCAGGTGGGCCTCAACCCCAAGGAGCGCCGGGACAACGTCAAAGGCGCCTTCGGGGTGTTCCAGCCCGCCGCGGTGAAGGGCAAGAAGATCTTACTGATTGACGACCTCTACACCACCGGCTCGACGGTGCGGGAGTGCGCCAGGGTTTTGCGCCGAGCCGGCGCCGCCCGGGTAGAGGTGCTCACCGTGGCCCGGGTGAAACATGAATGAAGAAAAGTGATCAGTGGCCAGTGATCAGTAAAAAGCAAGACATTGATTAATTTCTGATTATCGAGCCCTTAACTTTTGTGCTAAAAGATTTTTATATGAGCGAGTGCAACACCAGCCAAAAGGTCATCTCCCGCGGGGCCGCGGCCCGCTGGGTCAAGAAAATCCAGGCCCAGGGCCGGACGGTGGCCTTTACCAACGGCTGCTTCGACCTCCTGCACCCGGGCCACGTGGCTTATCTGGAGCAGGCCCGCTCGCTGGGCGACGCCCTGGTCGTGGGAGTCAATACCGACGACTCGGTCCGGCGCCTCTTCAAAGGCCCCGGCCGGCCGGTCACCCCGGAGGCCGACCGGGCCCGGGTCCTGGCGGCCCTCGCCTGCGTCGACCGGGTGGTGCTCTTTCCGGAAGACACGCCCCTGGAATTGCTCACGGCCCTGCAGCCGGACGTCCTGGTCAAGGGCGGCGATTATCAGGTGAGCGAGATCGTCGGGCGGGAGGTGGTTGAAGCCCGGGGCGGGCGCGTCCTGGCCCTGCCCTTCGTGCCGGGGTATTCTACCACGGAGTTATTGGAACGAATTCGTGCAGGAAAATAGGCAAGATGTAGGACAGGCGCCCTCGCCTGTCCAGGGACAGCCGGGGCGGCTGTCCTACATTTATTCCTTCAACCCGGCGTAAGCCATGGGCAGCAGGGCCAGGCTGATGACTCCGGAGATGATCAGGGGAAACTGGTAGCCGCAGGTCGCCCCCAGGGGGCCAAAGATGAGCGAGCCCACCAAGACCCCCAGGGTGCTGATCAGGGTAATCAGGCTGGAGTTGCCGCCGATGCGGTCCACGTGGAACAGCCGGGCCATGGTGGTGTAAGTCTCCATTAGGATGAGGCCGTCGCCGAAGCCGTGCAGGGCCCGCATGGCAAAGGACCAGGGCAGCACCGGCCAGGTCATGAGGATATGGCCGCTGCCGGAGGCCAGCAGCGCCACCGCCAGGAAGGTCAACGGCGAAAGTTTCCCGGCCCAGAAGCGGCCGTAGAGATAGACGGTGACGGTAATCACCCCGAACTCCCCGGCCATGTAAGTCCCCACTCCCAGGGGTTGCAGGTGCAGGTTGTGCCGCAGGAACAGGGCCAGGCTGGTGGCTTCGGCGCCCCAATGCAGGGTGAAGAGAAAGAGCCAGGCCGCAAAGAACAGCACCGGTTTGGTGAAGAAGTCCCGGCGGTATTGCCTGACCTGCGCCCGCACCCCGCCCGTCAGGGGCAGCCGGCCCGCGGGCCACAACATGATGAGCAGTCCCAAGCCAAAAAGCTGTAAGGTCAGGGGGAATTTCCAGAGATAGACCATGAGGCCGCCGGCCAGGGTGCCCAGCATCATGCCTCCCATGCGCCAGGCGTTGAATTCTCCGAAGCGCCGGGCGGCATCAGCCGCATTCTCTTTAAACAGCAGGATGTCCAGGGACTGGCGAAAGAGCGACAGGCTCAGGCCGAAGCCCCAAAAGACCGCCAGAAAGGGCCAGAATCGCTCCGTGCCGGCCATCCCCCAAAAGCAGACCGCGGTGCCCGCCAGACCCAGACGGGTGAGGATCCGGGCCGGATAACGGTCGCCGATCACCCCCACGGGAAAGGCCACCAGGATGGTATTCAGGTTGAGGATGGCGTAGAGCAGGCCGATCTGGCCGCCGGTGAAGTGGAGCCCACCCTGCAAATACAGGGGCAAAAGGAAGTAGGTGCTGGAAATGACCGCGGAGAAGACGCCGATGAAGATTAACAGCAAGGGGCCGCCGAAAAAAGTCCAAAGTAGGGGCAGACCTGGATGTCCGCCCTATAAAGGGCGCACCCGCAGGTGCGCCCCGACAAATCGTTAAAGGGCGCTGCGGTCCAGGCGAACTTCCATGGCCCTGGCCGGGCAGACCGGACAGCAGAGTTCGCAAGCGCTGCACTTGGCGGGGTCGAAGGCTATCGCCATTTCCGGACGCTCCACGTACAGGGCGCCGGTGGGACAGACCGCGGTGCAGGTGCCGCACTGGTAGCAGCGCTCTTCGTTGCGCCGCACTTCCCGGGCCACCCGCTTCACCTGGACGCCGGAATCCCGCAAATACTTCAGGCCCTTCCGGAAGTTGCTGGGATGGCCTTTGAGCTCCATGACCATGACCCCCTCTTTCTGGGGGTAGATGGTGGCCTTCAGCAGGTTGAACTCCAGGTCGTAATCCTTCACCAGCCGGTAGATGATGGGTTGATCCACCACGTCCTGGCCGAACCGCAACGCTAACATTTCGGTATGCATGGATTGTTCCTCAAAAAATGTAGGACAGGCGCCCTCGCCTGTCCGGGACAGCCGGGGCGGCTGTCCTACTGACTTAATTCTATCAGAAAAACGGCTGGTCTCAAATCAACTTCCCGAAACGCTGCTGCCAGGCGTCCAGAAGCTGCTCCAGGGGAAGCTCCAGCAGGGACCGGCCCCGGCGGTCTATCCTCAAAGCCTGATCCGGACGCACTGCGCCGATTAAGGTAAGGGGTTGCCCCTGGAAGATCTTCTCGAAGCGGGCCCGGTGGCCAGGAGCGACGCTCACCAGCAGACGGCCGGCGGATTCCGCATAGAGCGCGGCATAATCGGGGGCAGAGGCCGCCACCCCGCTCAGATCGGCCTCGATCCCCAGGCCCGCGGCCATGGAGGCCAAAGCCAGGTGCGTCAGCAGGCCGCCCCGATAGACCCCGTGACAGGAGGCCAGTAGTTCCTCCCGGATGGCCTGCTCGATCAGTCGGTAGTACGGCAGAAAATCATGCGGCCGGGCCTCCGGGACACTCAGGCCCACATAGCCCAGAAGTTCATAGAACTCCGAGCCGCCCAACTCCGGACGGGTCTCGCCCACCAGGTAGATGAGGTCGCCGGGATTTTTCCAATCCAGGGTCAGAGCCCGGCGCACCTCCGGCAGGACGCTCACCGCGGTGAAAAACAGGGTGGGCAGGCCTGAGACCCGGTGCATCTCGCCAAAAGCCCCGGGCAGCAGGCCGTCCACGTACATGCTGTCCTTGCCGGAAAGCAGGGGGATGCCGTAAGCCAGGCACAGGTCCTGCAGGGCCCAGCAGGCCCGCACCAGTTGCGCCGCCTTGTATTTGCCGTCCGGGTTGTCCTCGGGGTGATACTCCACGTTGGGCCAGCAGAAGTTGTCCACTCCGCCGATGTGGTCCAGCGGCGCGCCCACCGCCAGCAGCCGCCGTACCGCCTCGTCGATGGTGACCGCGGTCATCTGGTAGGTGTCGATCTGGGAGTAGGCCGGGTTGAGCGCCAGGCTCAGGGCTAGCCCCCGGGGCGATTCCGGCCGGGGCCGGACGACCGCGGCGTCGCCGGGCACCGGGGCCTCCCGGCCCACCAGGGGCTTTAGGACGCTGCCCGCCTGCACTTCGTGGTCATACTGGCGGGTGATCCACTCCCGGGAGCAGAGATTGGGACGCTCCAGCATGGCCAGCAGCAGCTCCCCGATGATCCGCGGGCTCCCCCAGCACCGGCTCACTCAGGCGGCTTTCCGGCGGCAGCCAGTCGCAGTCGAACTCCCAGGGCGGGAAACTCCTCCTCCAGCAGGGAGAAATCCATATAGGCGCAGGTGCGGCCCTGGTGCTTGACCTCCAGGACACCCCGGTCGGTGTAGGCCGCCGATAACGGTGGCCTCCACCGCGTGCTTGCCGGGCCAGGGCCTTGAAAGCGGCCTCGTTTCCCGGGGTCACTGCCCACCACCATGCGCTCCTGGGACTCGGAAACCCAGATCTCCCAGGGGTCCAGACCCTGGTATTTCAGCGGCACCAGAGACAGATCAACCTCGCAGCCCGCCGGCCTGCATGGCGCGATTCGCCCACCGCCGAGGACAGCCCGCCGCCGCCGCAGTCGGTGATGAAATTGATGAACCCCTGGTCCCGGGCCTCCAGGAGGAAGTCCATGCATATTTTTCTGGGTGTAGGGGTCGCCGATCTGCACGTGGCCGGCCGGGGTGCCCGGCGGAGGCGACCTCCGAAGAGGCCGTGACCCCGTGAATGCCGTCCTTACCCACCCGGCCGCCGCACGTAAAGATGAGGTCGCCGGGATGGGCCGCTTTGCTTGGCCGCGGGCTCGCCTTTGACCTCTTTGGGCAGCAGCCCCAGCGCCCCCACGAACACCAGGCATTTGCCCAGGTAACCCTCATCGAAATAGAGGGCGCCGTTGACGGTGGGAACGCCGCTCTTGTTGCCGCCGTCCTTGACCCCGGCGATGACCCCGTCCAGCAGCCGCCGGGGATGGAGCCGCGGTTGCAGTGGCCCGGCATAATCCCGGGGGCCCACGCAAAAGCCGTACATCCCGCCGATGAGCCGGGCGCCTTTGCCGGTGCCCATGGGGTCCCGGTAGACCCCGACGATGCCGGTGAGGGAGCCGCCGTAGGCCTCCAGGTTGGAAGGCGAATTGTGGGTCTCGCCCTTGATGACATAGGACAAGACTCGTCGTCGAACTGCCCCACCCCGGCGTTGTCCCACAGCACCGAGACCACCCAGGGTTTCTTCCAGGCGATCTCCCGGGTGGGGGCCTCGATGCAGGCCTTGAAGGGGTTATCCAGGCAGCAGCTTCTCGCCGGTCGCCAGGTCCCGGTAATGGAACCGGCCCCGGAAGGTGTTGTGGTTGCAGTGGTCGCTCCGGGCCTGGGCCAGGTATTCCAGCTCCACGTCGGTGGGCGGTCCCAGGCCCACTTCGGCCCGGCGGGCCAGGACTTCCGGCCGCCGGAAATAGTCCCGGATAATGGGCAGGTCCGCGTCCCGCAGCGCCAGGTTGCGCTGGCGACTCAATTCCCGCAGACTCTCCAGGGAACTGAGATCAAAAACGGCCACCGTCGGGGGCGTGCTCCAATTGCACCCGGGGGAGAATCAGGCCGATGCCCTGGTCAGGGTCCCACGCTTGGCGGGAATAGACCCGGGATTGCTGGACCATATCGTTGGCCAGGAGTTCCCGGGCCAGCAGGGCCATCTGGCCGCCGGTCAGGTGCTCCCCGGAAAAGAGCAAGAGCTTGGAGGTATAGACCGCGGCCGCCGGCGACAGGCTCGCGGCCCAGATAGGCGGCGATGGCCTCCCGGGCCACGGCCCCGGCGTTGTCCCGCACCCCGGGTTTGAAGCCAACCCACACGGCCCAATCGAAATCGAGGGCCTGGGCCAGGGGCCGGAAGCCGGAAATCTGGGTAGTGGGGTGAGTGAAGACTTCGGTGCGCACCGCCTCCAATTCCGCCGGCGACAGCTCCAGATCCAGCATCAGGACCCGCAGCACCCGGACCCGCTCGATCTCCAGGCCGAAATATTCCCGGGCCTGGCGGCGCACCCCCTCCCCTTCTGCATCCGTCAGCTCCGGACGCCAGCCGATCTCCAGTCGAACCGCCATACGCCTCCCGATAACCGTGGCTTATTGATGGAAATATACCTCAAGGCCGGTCGGAGAGAAAGCCCTATGATGCCCCGCCATTGAAAATCTGTTGGATTACTTTTTAGCCAGGAGAACGGCAAAGAACCCGTCCAGGTCGTGTGCGGCCGGGGAAGTGCGGAAATAGCCGGGTGCCTGCACCAGGATTTGAGCCGCAGCCGGCAAAAGAGTTGGGTCGGTGGCGAGCCGAAATTCGGGATGCGCCTCCAGGAAGGCAGCAATCAGCCCTTCGTTTTCGGCCGGTTCAGTGGTACAGGTGATGTAAAGCAGGCGGCCGCCGGGACGGAGCGCCGCGGCGGCGGCCTCCAGCAGGGCCCGCTGCCGGGGCGGGAAGGTGTCCAGATCGGCCTCAGCCAGGCGGGACTTGATCTCTGGGTGGCGCCTCAGGATGCCCAGGGCTGAGCAGGGAACATCCAGTGCCGCGGCGTCCATGACCTCCGCTTTAACCGGCAGGGCGGCGGCGGCGTCGGCCCGCACCGGTTGGACCGCACCCACCCCCCAGCGTCCCAGATTGGCCGCTAATTCCTTGAGACGCCCCTGGTGCTGGTCCACGGCCAAGAGCAGCCCGCCTCCCAGCTTGGCGCCCAGGTGGGTGGTCTTGCCCCCGCGGCCGGCGCCCACTTCCAGCAACCGCCCGCCCGCCTGCAGGGGCAGCAGCGAGGTGACCAGTTGCGCCGCCTCATCCTGAAAGAGCCACAGACCTTCCCGATAAGAAGGGAGATCCAGCGGTGCGGCCTCGATAATGGTGAGGCGCAGGCCCACCGGGGAAAAACGGCAAGGTTCGGCTTCCACTCCCTCCCGGGCCAAGCGCCGCCGGAGGCCTTCGGGATCGGTCTTTAGGGTGTTGACCCGGATGGTCAAGGGCGGAATGCGGTTGTTGGCTGCCAGCCTGGCTTCGGTCTCCGGTAGCCCCCAACGGTCCAGCCAGCGCCGCACCAGCCAGGCGGGATGGGAGTGCTCGACGCTCAGGGCCTGAACCGGGTCAGTCTCCCGGTCCGGCCAGGACGGCAGGTCTCCGGCGGCCAACCGGCGCAATACCGCATTAATAAAGCCGCCGTAGGCCGGCGGCAGCCGCCGGGCCTTGGCCTCCAGGCCGGCCTCGTGCAGCGCGGCCCGGGCCGGCACCCGGTCCAGCATCAGCAGTTGAAACGCCGCCAGCCGCAGGATCAACAGCACCATGGGGTGCAGCTTCGGCAAGGGCAGGGCGGAGGCCTGGGCAATCAGGTAGTCCAGCTTCAGCTCCCAGCGCTTCACCCCCTGAATCAACTCGAGCAAAAAGGCCCGCTCCGGCCGCAGCAGGGGCTGGCGCTTCAGCGTGGCGGCCAAAAGCTCTTCCACCGAGCGTCCCTGCCGCGGGGCCGCGGCCAGGATGTCCAGGGCCAGGGCCCTGGCGCCACGAACCTGATCAGATTTGGGACCTTTGCTCAAAGTTTCGTCAGTTCCCGAAAATGAATGGCAAATTGGCCAGAATTACCCCAACCCCAGGCCATGAAGCAGGATTGTCAAGCCAAAGAAGGGCCTCGGGTTGAAACAGTCCAGCGGAGCAAGCCCACGGCCAGGGATTAATTGAAGGCCGCGGGATTGCTGGCCGGGTCGGCATAAGAGGGCAGTAAAAAGGTCTTCAGGGCCTCCTCCACCTGGTCCAGATCCACCAAGGTGTCGTAGCAGGGGCCATGGGGCCGGGAATTGAGCACCCCAAAGACCGGCAGAGGGTAGCTGTCCTGGATGCCGCTGCTCAGGTCCCGTTCGCAGGCCACGGCGATGATCAGCTTGGGCCGACGGTCCACGATGATGCGCCGGGCCAGGGTGCCGCCGGTGGCCACCGCCAACCCCACGCCGTATTTCTCCGAGAGCTCCGCCAGGCCTTTGATGGGGCACTTGCCGCAGCGTTTGCAATGCACCGTGCTGCCGGTGATGCGGAACTGGCATTCGTGGAACTGGAGACAGTGGGGCATGAGGAGCAGCAGCTTGTCCGGGGTGGTGCGGTAGTGCCGGGCCAGCACCAGTTGGTTGTTGATTTCGATGAAGGAGCGGCGCACCTTCTCTTTGGAGACGCCGCAGAGTTTGCCCACCCCGCTCATCATGGGCAGCAACAGCTTGATCACCGCGCCCCGCAGCTTTTTGGAAAAAAACAGATCGCGGCCTAACACCACCGTCAGGGCCAGCAGTACGAAGGCGCCGATAACTGATAACAGCAACGCTGAGAACACCACCCCCAAAATCAGGGGCATCCGGGGATTCAGGTTGGTGAGCCCCACATAGGGCACGTACCATAGCACCCCCAAGAGGACGGTGAACAGCAGGCAGGTAACGGCCAGCAATCCCAGGAAGATGCGCTTCTGGGGCCTCAGCGAATTGCCGCCGTTGAGAATTTTTACCGGTTCATCCATGAGCGCAGTTGTCAGTAGCCAGTAGCCAGTTGTCAGTTAAAAGAAAGATAGCCGATATTAACCGAGGCTTCATTCTAAAACCTGGTTAAGCAGCTGGTGCCCTCGCAGAAACTCCGGCACGGTTAAACGCTTATGCCCGGCCAGTTGCAGTTCCTGCACCAGGATGGCGCCCTGGCCGCAGGCGATTTCCAGCCCCTGGTCGACCATCCCCAGAACCAGGCCAGGGGCTGCGGTCGCGCCTTCCGACCTTTTCAGCCGCGCCCCGAAAAGTTTTAGAACTTTATCCTGCCACAAGGCATAGGCCCCGGGGGTGGGGTCCAGGCCCCGGATCCAGCCGGCCACTTCCCGGGCCGGGAGACGCCAATCCAGCCGGCGCATCTCCCGGGAGATGGGCGGGGCCCAGGTAACGTCCGCCTGAGCCTGCGGCTTCCGCCTGGCCTCACCCCGACGCAGTTTCTCCAGGGCCTGCACCAGCAGCGCCGCGCCCCGCTCGGCCAGTGTCTCATAGAGACTGCCGTAATTGTCTTCCTCCAGGATGGGGACGCGCTCCTGGAGAAAGATGGCCCCGGCATCGAGGGCGGCCGCCATCCACTGAATAGTGACCCCGGTCTCCCGATCCCCCCGGATCAAGGCCCAATTGATGGGGGCGGCGCCCCGATATTTCGGCAGGAGGGAGGCGTGGACATTGAGCGACCCTTTGGTCGGCAGGGCCAAAATCTCCTGGGGCAGGAGACGTCCGTAAGCCACCACGATAATCAACTCCGGACGCAAGGCCGCCAACTGCTCCAGAAAAGTGGGATCCTTGAGACGCTGGGGCTGGAGCACCGGCAAATTCCAGGCGAGGGCCAGCTCCTTCACCGGCGAGGGGCTGAACCGCTGTCCCCGGCCCCGGGGCCGGTCCGGTTGGGTGACCACCGCCAGCACTTCTTCTCCCCCGGCGAGCACGGCCTCCAGGGCAGGCAGGGCAAAGGCGGGGGTGCCCATGAAGATCAGGCGCCAGGGTCCGTGCTTCACCTGGACGCCGCCTGCTTCTTGAGCCGCCTCAAATAGATGCCCCGCTTCAAGCGGCTGATGCGGTCGATGAAGAGAATGCCGTCCAGGTGATCGACTTCGTGCTGCAGCACCACCGCCAGCAAGCCCTCCCCGCTGAGGCTGATTTCCTTGCCTTTCCGGTCCACGCCCTTCACCGTCACCCGGGCGTGGCGTCGCACCTCGGCAGAGAAGTCCGCCACCGACAGGCAACCTTCCTCGTGGGTGAGTTCCCCCTCCGCGTGGGTAATACAGGGATTGATGATCACCTTCAGGTTCCGCGCCCCCCCGTCCCGGTGCGCCACGTCCAGGACGATCAGGCGATGCAGCGCCCCCACCTGGGGAGCGGCCAGTCCCAGGCCCGGGGCGGCGTACATGGTTTCCGCCATGTTATCGATGAGATGCTGCAGCTCGGCAGTGATCTCGCTGACTTCCCGGGCCTGCTGCCGCAACACCGCATCGGGCAACTTCCGAATAGGTATGACTGCCATAATCTTTCTGAATTTCCGCAAGCGACAAAATGGTTTCTGTATTAACTTTAAGGCAAAACCGGGGATTTTTCAAGCACCGAGCAAGTCGTAGGCCAACTTATGGGGAGGATCTGCGAAGAATATGGGGATTGCGGGGCTTTAATCACGGCATGATGCGCAGGTCGGGGGCGGATTTCTCCGTTCAGGGCGGCGCCACCGAGCTAAGGGACTCTTTAGAGAGGTGGCTGAAGGGCCGTAAAGAGGCCCTTCAGCTCGGAGGGGTAAGACAGTCGTACTATTTCGCCGGGGGCGCCGGCGGGGCCATACCGGGGCCCATGCCCATGCCGCCGCCGGGACCCATGCCGCAGCCGCCGCCCATGCCAAAGCCCATACCGCCGCCATGGTGCATGCCCATGCCAAAGAAGGCATTGGGAGCGATCTTCCTGGCTTCCAGCCGGAAGGGCACCATCTTCTCCATCATCTGCTCTCTCAGGCCGTTAAGTTCTTTCATTTTGGCCACGATGGCCTTCTCATCCGGATTCTCCGCCTTCCATAAATCCCTCATTTCCAACCGCTTGATCATCAGGCCTTTGCGCAGGCTGGCGGTGTCCGTACGAAATTTTTCCTTCAGGTCGAAGAGTTTGCCGGCCTGGTCCGGGGTCAGGTTCATCATCCCGTGCCCGTGTCTCATGGGCATGGCCTTAGGGCCGACGGCCCAGGCAGCCCCCAGGCCCAAACTCAATACCAGGGCCAAGGCCAGCAGCCACAACGTTACTTTTTTACCTCGGGTCATTTACTTATCTCCTCTATCTCTTTGAGAGTTTTAGTCCGATGCTCCGGGCTTCATTGAATAAAACCCCACCCACTCCCCAATCCGGCGCGGCTCAAATATTTTCTCTGATTGGCAAGGAGATTTCTAGAAGATAAGCAGGGAGATGCCGGCCACGGCAGCCGCCACCCAGGGCAACTCCAGTTTGCAGACCATCAAAGCCACGGCAGCTCCCGCCAGCACGGCCAGGTCCTTACCATCCTGCATGGAGGCCTGCCCCATCTGCAGGGTCACCACGGCCAGCATGCCCACCAGGGCCGCCAGGATCCCTTGCAGCGGCGGCCGCAGCCAACGGGATTCTTTGAGATTTTGATAAGGGCCAAACAGACAGACGATGATCATAATAGGCGGTAGAAAAACACTGACCGTGGCGATCAAGGCCCCCCAGAACCCTTTAACCGCGTAGCCCACAAAGGCCGCTAAAATAACCAGGGGCCCCGGAGTGGCGTAACTCAAAAGGATGCCGTCCAGGAACTGCCGTAGGTTGAGCCAGCCCAGATGCTCCACCACCTCCCATTGGAGGATGGGGATCATCACATAGCCGCCGCCGAAGCTGATGGCGCCGATCTTGGCAAAAATCCCAGCCAGTCGGCCCAGCAACTCATCCTGATACCCCAGACCCAGGATGAAGATGGCCATGGACAGGGTGGCGGCCAGCGCTTGTAACCCAAGGCGTCCCCAACCGGACTTCTTCCCGGGGACCGCCTTTTCTGCCCTCGGTGCTTCGGGAAAAAAGCCCCATTGCAGAACCAACTTGCTTATGCCCGCCGCCAAGAATACCAGGAAATAGCTTAACCTCCCCCAGAAGGCCGCCAGGGCCAGGAGAGTGATGAGGTAGTCCGACCAGTGTCGACAGATGGCCCGTCCCAGCCGCCAGGTGGTTTGCAGCAGCAGGGCAATCACCAGGGCGCCCAGCCCCCGGGAAACGGCATGGACCCAGGCGAGGCTGCCATAACGGAAATAGCCGAAGGAGAGGCCCGACATCAGTAAAAAAGCTGGCAAGATGAAGCCGGCGGCCGCCGCCAAGGCCCCCGGCAGGCCCCGCAGCCGATAGCCGGTATAAGCGGCCAGTTGCACCACCGTGGCCCCGGGAGCCATCTGGCACAGGGCCAGTCCTTCCAGGAATTCCGTCTGGCTCAGCCAGCCCTGGTCTTCCACCACCCGCCGACGCAACGGCTCGATCATGGCCAGGCCGCCAAAGGCGCTAATTCCCAGGTGCAAAAAGGTGCCGAGGATTTCCCGGAGGTTGGGAGCCTTCATGGGCAGTGGGCGTTGATCCGGAATCTCCGGGCTAAGAGCGGGAGTAATCGTCGTCCAGGCGCTGGATATCATCCTCTTTAAGATAATCACCGGTCTGGACCTCGATGATGCGCAGCGGCTCCGTTGTCGGATTTTCCAACCGGTGGGCGGTCTTCAGGGGAATGTAAACGCTCTGGTTGCTGGTCACCAGCTTGACGTCCGTGCCGGTAGTCACCCGGGCGGTACCCTGCACCACCACCCAATGCTCGGCCCGGCGCTGGTGCATCTGCAGGCTGAGGCGGCTACCCGGGCTCACCTCAATCTGCTTGACCTTGTACCCCGGACCTTCGTCCATTACGGTATAGGACCCCCAGGGACGAAATACCGTGGGGTGGATCATCGACTCCACCATTTTTTGTCGGGTCAGGTCCGCCACCAGGTCCTTCACTTCCTGGACCCGGTCCCGGTGGCACACCAGGGTGGCGTCCGGGGTATCCACCACGATGACGTTTTCCAGACCGATGGTGGCCACCAGGCGATTCTGGGCGTAAAAGGTGCAGCCTTTGCTGTTCCGGTCCAGGGCCCGGCCCAGGAGGACATTTCCCTGAGCGTCCTTGGGGAAAATTTCCTGCAAAGCCCCCCAGGTGCCCACGTCGTTCCAACCCATCTCCACCGGCACCACCGCCACGTTGTCAGCCCGCTCCATGATGCCGTGGTCCAGGGAGATATTGGGGAACTCCCGGTAAATTTCGGCCAGGGCCTCCCGACCGGCATCCTCCTGAAGCCGGGCCAGCCCCTGGCTCAATTCCGGCAAATAACGCGCCATCGCCTCCAGCAAAAGATCCCGGCGGAACAGGAAGATGCCGCTGTTCCAGTAATAGCCGCCCTCGGCCAGGAAGCCTTGGGCCCGGGCCAAATCCGGCTTTTCAATGAACCTGGCGGCCTTAAAACCGCTGCCCGCCGGGTCCAGAGACTCACCCTGCTTGATATAGCCGTAGCCGGTTTCCGGCCGATGCGGCGGAATGCCAAAGGTCACCAGGTAACCGGCCTCGGCCCATCTGGCTCCACGGTCCAAGGCCGCCAGGAGGCTCGCCTGATCGCGAATAAAGTGATCCGCCGGAAACACCGCCATAAGGCCCGCGGCGTTCTCGTCTCCCAGCAGGGCTGCGGCCAGCCCCACCGCGGGCGCGGTATTGCGCCCCTCGGGTTCCAGGAGGAGACGGAGGTTTTCCCAGCCCTTGCGCCGCAGCTCCAGGCTGATGACATCCGCCTGGGAGGCATTGGTCACCACCAGCATGCGCTCCAGCGGGATGCGGGGCAGCAGGCGCTCAATGGTGGATTGGATCATGGACTCTGACCCCAAGAGCCGCAGCACCTGCTTGGGATATTGGGAGCGGCTCAGGGGCCAAAACCGGGAGCCGATGCCCCCGGCCAGGATAATGGCCGAAATTGAAGAGGGGTTTTCACTAGTCATGATCGTATCGTCCAGGTGAGGACGGCCTGATTAACTCCAGCAAATACCGGCCATAACCATTCTTCTGCATGGGCTCAGCCAGCCGCCGGAGTTGAGCCGCGTCAATATAACCGTTGCGATAGGCGATCTCTTCGATGCAGGCAATTTTCAGCCCCTGGCGTTTTTCGATGGTTTCTACGAAAGAGGAGGCCTCCAGGAGGGATTCGTGGGTGCCGGTATCCAGCCAGGCAAACCCTCTCCCCAAGAGTTCCACCTGGAGTTCTCCGCGGCGCAGATATGCTCTATTCACCTCGGTAATCTCAAGCTCTCCCCGGGCGGACGGTTTGAGTCCGGCGGCAATTTCCACCACCTGATTATCGTAAAAATAGAGCCCCGGGACGGCGAACTGCGACTTGGGCTTTGCCGGTTTTTCCTCGATGTTCAGGACCTTCCCGGACCGGTCGAACTCCACTACCCCATACCGTTCCGGGTCCCGCACCCAATAGCCAAAGATCAGGCTGCCGCGCCTTAAAGCGACGGCGCGCTTCAGGATGCCCTGGAAACCGTGGCCGTAAAAGACGTTATCCCCCAACACCAGGCAAACCCGGTCAGCTCCGATGAATTCCCTGCCCAGGATGAAAGCCTGGGCGAGTCCTCCGGGCTGGGGCTGCTCCTGATAGACGAAGCGCAGGCCGAGTTGCCGCCCGTCGCCCAGCAGGGTTCTGAACCTGGAAAGGTCCTCCGGAGTGGATATAATCAGGATATCACGAATTCCCGCCAGCATGAGCACCGACAGGGAATAATAGATCATGGGTTTGTCATATATCGGCAACAATTGTTTGCTGACTACCCGGGTAATAGGATAGAGGCGAGTTCCGGCGCCACCGGCCAGGATGATCCCCTTCCACCCCTCCTCAAAAACAGCTCGACCGGGCCTGTAACTCGGTTGATCCATGGTTGCGAAATGCTCCTGTTAAAAATATACCTTCCGGGTCAAGGCGAAAATCAGCCAATTGGCACCCTGCCTGAACTGGATCGGTACGAAGTCGAAATTACCTAATTATCCAGGTTAAAGCAATTAATTTTCTGCCCAGCCTTGGGCGGGAAACAGGTTTTGCTAACCGCCGCCGGAGGCTGCCGCGGCACTCACCTGGTAGAGAGGTTGATAAACCTCGGCCTCGGGTCCGTTCTGGTCCATTATAACTCACGTAATGACCAGGAACTATTGGAATTGTTGCCCAGCGCCTTGAAGGGGGAGGTGGAGTCGCACCCGGCGATATAACTGACCCTTTCAGCGCTAGCTAAGGGGGTATCATTTAAGGATAACTATAAGATGTCAAAACCGGTTAACGGATTTCCGCCTGAGAGCGAGTTGACCCATCATTCAGGCAATTCCGGCAAATTAAGGTTGAGGCCCAAACCGAGGTCTGGTAAAGTTACCTGATGATATCAATGGAAGGGGAAGCGCAGATTAAAAATATATCCTTCCTGGTCACCGGCAGCGCTGGGTTCATCGGCTTTCACGTGGCCCGGGAACTCCTGCTCCGGGAGGCCAGGGTGGTGGGGCTGGACAATTATAATGATTATTATGCTCCGGCCTTAAAGCGGGCTCGGGACCATCACCTGCGGCAGTTCCCCAATTTCACCTCCATTGAGGGCGACCTGGCCGATTTTGCCGGCCTGGAAAGGCTGTTTGCGGCCCACCAGCCCCGGAAGATTTGCCATCTGGCCGCTCAGGCCGGGGTGCGCTATTCCCTGATCAACCCCTTTGCCTATCAAAAGGCCAACCTGGAAGGGTTTCTCAACCTCATAGAACTGGCCAAAAGGTCTCGGATAGAGCGCTTGGTCTATGCCTCCAGCTCCAGCGTTTATGGGGGTTTGACTGAAATGCCTTTTTCCGAAGAGCAGCGGGTGGATACCCCGATCAGCCTCTACGCGGCCACCAAGAAGGCTAATGAGCTGATGGCCCATGCCTATACCCACCTGTTTGGCCTGCAGACCATCGGCCTGCGGTTCTTTACGGTGTACGGGCCCTGGGGCCGCCCGGATATGGCCCTGTGGCTCTTTACCGACGCCATGCTCCGGGGCCGGCCCATCAAGGTGTTCAATTACGGTAAGATGCGCCGTGATTTTACTTATATCGACGATATCGTCCAGGGCGTCATCGTGGCCTTGACCGTCGTCGGACTGGAACCTTATGAAATCATCAACCTGGGCAACCACCGGGCCGAAGACCTGGGAAAGGTCATCACTCTCCTGGAAAGTGCACTGAACGTCAAGGCTCGCCAGGAACTTCTACCCATCCAGCCGGGGGACGTCCCGGCCACCTTTGCCGACATTGCTCGGGCCCGGGAAAAGCTGGGCTTTCAGCCGCTGACCCCCATCGAGGAGGGCGTGCCGCGCTTCATCAGCTGGTACCTGGATTACCATGGGTTGTCGCCGGGGAAGGTGGCAAAGGAATCATAGAGAGTTCGATACATGGATTTACTGACAAAAATTAAAAACCGGCAAGCGCGGGTGGGCATCATCGGCCTGGGCTATGTGGGTCTACCCCTGGTATTGCGCGTCTGTGAAGTAGGATTCCTCCGCTTTCCTGGGATCGAATAATGTCTGAAAAACGATTCGATTTTATCGACCTCAAGGCTCAGCAACAAAAGATCTTACCTGCCCTGAATGAGCGAATTCAGCGAGTTTTGGGGCATGGTCAATATATTATGGGGCCTGAGGTGCAGGAACTGGAGGAGCGCCTGGCCGCCTATGTGGGCGTCAAACATGCCATTTCTTGCTCCTCGGGCACCGACGCTTTGTTGATGCCGTTAATGGCATATCAGGTCGGGCCCGGGGATGCCATCTTCACCACGCCCTTTACCTTCATCGCTACGGCCGAAGTCATCCAGTTGCTGGGGGCCACTCCGGTTTTTGTGGATATTGACCCACGAACTTTCAATATTGCCTTGACGGCCATGCAGGAGGCCATTTCCTCTTTGGCGCAAAACCCCAGGACCGCACATCTGAAGCCCAAAGGCATTATTGCGGTGGACCTTTTCGGCCAGCCGGCGGGCTACGATGAGCTCAATGCCCTGGCCAAAAAACATGGGCTCTTTGTCCTGGAAGACGCGGCCCAGTCCTTTGGGGCCACCTACAAGGGCCGGCGGACCGGCTCACTAGCGGAAGTAGCCGCCACTTCCTTCTTCCCTGCCAAACCTTTGGGGGGCTACGGCGACGGGGGGGCCATCTTTACCGACGACGCCTCCCTGGCGGAGCTTTTAAAGTCGATCCGGGTCCACGGGCAGGGGACCAATAAATATGAGAACCTGCGCCTTGGCCTGAACGGCCGTTTGGATACGCTACAAGCCGCGATCTTGCTGGTTAAATTGGACATCTTCGACCAGGAAGTCGCCGACCGCCAAAAGGTGGCCCAGAGGTATAGTGAGGGGCTGCGAAACGTGGTCGAAGTGCCTTACGTTTCTCCCGATTGCACCTCGGTGTGGGCTCAATACTCGGTGCTCAGCGACCGGCGGGCCGAACTGCAGCAGAAGCTGCAAAAAGCCGGCATCCCCTCGGCCGTCTACTATCCATTGCCATTACACCTGCAAGGCGTCTTTGCTCACCTCGGCCATAAACCAGGAGATTTTCCAATCAGCGAAAAGGCCTCCGAGCGCATCTTCAGCTTGCCCATGCACCCTTATCTGACCGAAGCAGAGCAGGGGCTGATAATTAAGGTGCTTTCGAGCTAAATTTATAAGTGTTGGCCAAGAAAGATATTCCGTCGTTTTTCCCGCCCCCTCCCCGGACTCGGAACATGAGAAAAATATTGAGTTCATGGGTTATTTAGACTTGTTGGTGTTGCACTCGAGACGATAGGCTTCCTTTTGTCTCCCGCCGGAGTCGGTCATCCCGGAACCCGAGGATGATGCCTTCCCAGTCATACGCTTACCTGGGCTTGATGAATGGTCTCGGACTGAATCTTAACTCATGTCCGCCCATTCGCCCATAACCATACATACAACGCGCTCAATGCGTAGCTCTCTGAAATGATTGCAAAAACCTTCCGGCGTTTTCTCTTCTGATCTGATTTGAACGGCTCGACTTTTCTGGCGCAGACCTGCCCAAAAAAAATATTTATGTATTTGGAAAAGGCTGCCGATAGATTATTCAAGTCAAACTGAGGATTTTTATAAAAATGCGGGAATCCATAATGACTAACACAGCCATATTTATATTTGGATTTATCGTGGGTGGATTCACCTTATCGTTGATCTTCGGCCTGCTTTTTCTTTCCCGGGAAAAAACTCGAACCTCAGAAAGCCAAAGCCTGGTGAGCGAACCCGGGCAGGATGCCGAGCCTGCCAAAATCTATTCAAAGTTAAAAGTTCTTAATGGTTGAAAGGTCCTTCTATGCTACCGAGGTGAAGGGCCATGTTGAACCGAAGCCGCTAGAGAACTTATAATCGCCCTCCCAAAGGTCCTATCCCGGTCCTGGTTTCAGCGCATCCCCCCCCAGTTTTCTGGAGACAAGTTTTTCTTAGGCTTCCCTGGCGATTGAGTCCTGGGCAAGCCATTGCGTCCTGGCCTGTCATGGGCTTTGGCCGATTATCTTCGACCAGGACCGGAGGCTGCGGTCCATCCGCAGGCGCCGCAATCCAGGAGTTCGGCATCAGAGTGCCGTTATTCCCCGCCGGTTGATATTTTAAACCTTTTCTTGACGAATGTTCCTGCCATTCTGGATTCCCGGTGATTATCGTGTTAGATAAGCCATGGACAAGGCAGGAAATGGTCTGAGTCCGGGTCAGTTAATTTTAGGAACTATAAGGAGAAAGTTGTTAACGCTCGGAGTTCCATCAAAAGCGTCCAGAAATCGAGCCGGGACGCACCAGGATAAGCCGGCATTTAAAGCTCGTCAACCCATTCCCCAGATGGCACGCCGGCGCAAAAAAGGGCAAGCCAGGATTTGAGTCGGCATTCAAGCAGGAGATCTGACATTTATGAAAAGGTCCATATTGGCTTTAGGATGGCTAATTTTTCTCTCTGTCTCCGGGTGGGCTGGCACCCAGACGCCTAATGGCTTTCTCTACAAACCGGATGTGGGGGCCAGGGGAACCGCTGAGAAGAATCTGTATGACGCGGGCCTGGACAGGGTGGATACCAGGCTGGGGAAGGAAATCTGGGTAGGCGATCCCAATTATGGCTCCACCCTCCAGGAGGCCGTCGCGGCCGTCGGCGGCATCCAGGCCATCCTCAGGGTCCCGGCCAAAACGCACAACATCAATGCTGACCTCTCCATCCCGGCCAATATTGCCCTGAAGGTGGAACGGGGGGCAACGTTGTCCGTGGCCACCGGCAAAACCCTGACCATTAACGGCCCCGTGGAGGCCGGAGATTATCAGATATTTAGCTGGACCGGGACCGGGGCTATCCTATTATCTGGAATTCATCCCATCAAGAGTACCTGGTTCGGGGACTCGGCGGCGGCAATCAACAAGGCGATTATGGCGGCACCAATCGCTCCCGGCGGCGGCAGCCATGCTGCGGTACCCTGTCAGGTCATTATGCCAGGGAAGCTTATCACCCTGGAAGTTCCTGTAGTGATCAACGGCCGCAGCATCGACCTGGTGGGCCAGGGAGATTATGAATTTGACGCCTACCCTTACGGCGGCACAGTTTTGCAATGGTTTGGCAGCGGCGCCGGAATACAACTATCTACCTCCGGCGGCATGTCCAATACCAACATCTCCTTACGTAATTTTGCCATCGTGGGCAATGTCTACGGCCAGGCCAACACCGGTCAGAACGGCATCTACGTTGGAGACGATCAGAACCATGTGAATAATTACCTTTACCTGGACAGAGTTACAGTTCGGGGTTTCACCGGTGCCGGCATCGACTGGCGGGGGGCACAGTACGCCAAGCTGCACCGGGTGAAGTCCTGCTACAATGGCGGCGCCGGCCTGAGTGTGGGTGTGGGTTACACGGCGAACCTGGAGATAGACAGTTCCTCCTTCTGTTATAACGCCCAGCAAGGTATCTATATCAATCCCGGGGCCACGGCTGGTTCAGTGTTCGGGGCCTGCTCCCTTCAAAACACCGACCTACAGGGCAACGGCTACGAGGGTATTGACATTGAATCCTCCCAGGCTTTCGCGGTCAAGAATTTTTCCTTGATCCCGCCCTGCTGGATTGAGGGCAACAATACCGCGATGGCTCCTTTTAACTATGCCCAACATGCCGCGCCGGATGGCGGTTATTATGACGTCCTGTTGAACGGCACGGCGTACCAACGGATCGGCACTGTCAACTTCATCGGCACCGAGTGGGGCACCGTCCAGAATATACTCGGAACCGAACTGGTGAGCAACGGCGCCTTTGCCACCGATACTGGTTGGACTCACGATTCTACCTGGACGCTTGGGTCGGGATTGGCCACGCACACTGGGGGTTATTCGGGCTCCCTGGATCAGCCGATCTTAGTGGCAGGCAGCAGATATTACTTAGTGAGTTATCAGATTACTGGGCGAACCGCCGGTTTTATTAACCCACTCATGGGTGGTCGTCATGGACCGACCCGTTGGGCCAATAACACCTATTATGATACCATACTGACGCCCCCGACCTGGGCGGCAAGTACCGTGACCGGCTATCCGGAATATCGAGTTCCGACTGTGCCTAATGGTTATGTCTATTCTGCGAATGCCCGTAGCGGCGATTATAAAACGGGGACCACCGAGCCTACTTGGCCGACTACTCCAGGCAACACGGTAGTTGATAATAATGTCACCTGGAAATGTGAGGCGGCATTGCACTTTGCTCCGCTTACCAGCTTTGCCGGGTCAATCACCAATGTCTCGGTCAAGCTGATTCAGCACCGGGCCCTGTTTGCCACCGGTGTGGACCGGATTAACTGCCAGGGCAACCAGTGGGAAAACTCTGAGGCTTACGGGGTGCAGTGTATTTATGGGGCCGTGTCGGATAACACTCTTTATGGCGTCCTCAGTATGGACGATCCGATTCAACTCTGGGAGTGGAATGACGGAGTCAAGGTCAACTCCAAACTACACGGCCACCGGGAGCTCTACAACGTCACCAATACCACCGGCACTTCCGTAGTCATTGGCAATGCCAACGTGCCCCGGAGAAGCTGGACTAAGGCTTCCTATGGTCCTGATACCCCAAGATATGACAATGGTGGCGGCAGCAGCCAGGTCTTGCGGATCGAGGCGCATGGCACCAAGACCGGCACGAACAGTAAGACCATCAACCTCACCTTCGGCGGCCAAACCATTGCCACGCTTACCAGTGCGAATGCCAACGCCTGGAGGGTGGAGGCGGAAGTCACCTACAAATATCAGGCCGGCGGCATAGCCACTCTTCTCTACAGCTACAAGACTTTCGACGGGGCGACTGTGGCTCAAGGGAATGGCACCCTAAGCGGCGGCTCCGGAGTGAATGTTTACGAGAGCATCCCTCTGCAGATCGTGGCCACCGGCGGCGGCGACACAGTGGCCTGCGCCCTGCTGCAATATGAGCGGGAGTAAAGGGAAGACTTGTTCGCAAGCGCAGCCTGCCTGAGATCGAGGTAAGCGGGTGGCTGGGGGCTGACCATTGTGGTACTTGCAAAAGGCAAATATCATGGGTTGGCCCCCAACCAGTCCCCCTCCTAAAAAGCCTTGAAAATCCTGCCCATTTCGCATAACCTGGCACTATCTTTGCCCAGCGGGCTAGGCCTTTTTACTCACATGAAAATGGGTACTTTTACCGAGATGAAAAATCTTTATCTGCAATTAACTTTAGATTATATTAGTTATCCCAAAGTTGAAAAGAGGCCTGACCATGAGCCCGGGGATGATCGGTTTCTTCTTCGGCGTGGCTGTAGGAGGGTTGGGAGCAATTCTCTTAATGGGCCTCCTCTGCTTGGTTAGCACCCGGGAAAACCTGAGAGAAGAAATCCATCAGGTCAACCACGGCCCTCCTATTCCTCCCGATGCCCAGGTGAAACCGTCTGGCTTCGCCCCTGAACTTGCCCGGTGGGGAACGCTGCGGCGGCGCTTTTCCGCCACTCGTTCCTAAAGATTTGCCAGCCTGTTTTTCTCGAGGACCTACCTCTTAGCCCCCATGATCTCACAGCTTTGAGTGGAACATTTATTTTGTGCTACCAAAGATTCCCTATCTGCCTGATCCTTTTACAGGCTTCATCCAGCACCGCATCTTCTTTAGCAAAGCAAAATCTCGCCAGATTTTCACCCGCATCGTCGTGATAAAAGGCCTCGCCGGGGACGCAGGCCACCCCCGATTGCCGTAGCAGGTTCATGGCTTTTTCTTTGCTGTTTTCTCCCGGAATCCGGGCTAGGTCAGCCAGGACATAGTAGGCTCCCTGGGGCTTGTAGGGCGCCAGACCTGCTTTGGCCAGGGCTTCACAAATCCGGTCCCTTTTCCTGACATATTCTTGGGCAAGTTTGCCGTAATAATCCGGGTCCAATTGCCGCAAACCGCTGGCCACCCCCATCTGCAGCGGCGCCGGGGCGCAGACGTAGATCAGGTCATTGAAATAACCGATGGTCTGGGCCCAGCGGGCCGCGCAAATACAATAGCCGATCCGCCAGCCCGTAATGCTAAAGGTCTTCGAAACCCCGGCAATGGTAATGGTGCGCTCTTTCATGTCCGGCAAGATCGCCGGCGGCAGATGTCTATGGCCGTCATAGACGAAGTGCTCGTAAATCTCGTCGGTGAACACGAACAAGTCGTGCCTGACCGCAAAAGCGGCCAGCCGCGTCAGCTCTTCCCGGCTGAAGACCTTGCCGGAAGGATTCGCCGGCGTGTTGATCATGATCCCGCGGGTCTTTGGGCTGAGTACTCTTTCCAGGTCCCGGTCGCTAAAAGTCCAGTCCGGAGGTTCCAGCCGTACATAAACCGGGACTGCCTGCGTGGCGACGAGGGTGCTGACATGGTAGCCGTAATAAGGTTCGAACAGGATGACTTCATCCCCCGGATCGAGCAGGGCCAGGCAGGCGCAATAAAAGGCTCCGGTGGTCCCGGCGCTGACGATTATTTCAGTTTCGGGATCGACCTCCATGCCGGTAAAGAGTTTTTGCTTGTAGGCAATGGCCTCTCTCAGTTCGGCCAGGCCATCATAACGGGTATAGGTGTTCAGACCGGCATCCATGGCTGCTTTGGCGCCCTGTCGCACCACGGCCGGGACCTCCAGATCACAGACCCCCTGGGATAGATTGATCCCATTGATCCGGTCGCATTCAATGGACATATTGCGGATTTCAGACTGAACCACCCAGGCGTGGCGCCTGCTCAGCTTAAGAGCCACAATTCTCTCCTCCGCGCCAATGCAAAAGACCCACAACGACCAACCCAACCCTACGGTTCGGTCGGGTTGCCCCAGGCGGGTCCGGAGCCACCATTATTTGCCGAAAAATTGCCGCACCACGGCAATCACATCATCCACTTCCTGATCGGTGATTTCCACGTTCATGGGCAGCGAGCAAACCTCGCGGCTCAAGGCCTCCGTCTCCGGGAAGCCCCGGTCTTCCAGCCGCAAGGCTTCATGCCGGTAGTAAGGCTTGCGGAATTGGGTCAGGACCTCCACCCCGCCGGCCTGGAGATATTCGGAGAACTCGTTGCCCTGCCGGGCCCGGACCACGTAGTTCTGATAAACGTGATCCCGGCGCGGATCCTCATAGTGGGGCAGCAGCAGATCAGGCAGATCTTCGAGTCCGGCCCGGTAGCGTTGGGCAAGCTCTCGGCGCCGCGCGATCCAGCCCGGCAGGTGCCTGAGCTTAACCTCCAGGAAAGCGGCTTGCAGATTATCCAAAATGCAGGTAAAGCCGTGGCCGTGGTACTCTCCGGTACACCGGTCTTCGCCATTATAGCGCATGCGGGTGGCAAACAGCGCCACCTCCGGATCATTGGTGGTGATGGCCCCCCCGTCGCCATACCCCCCCAAGATTTTGAAGGGGTAAAAACTCCAGCAACCGGTCAAGCCCCACGCCCCGGCCTTCTTACCCGTCATCTGCGCCCCCAGGCTCTGGCAGGCGTCCTCAACCACCACCAGCCCATATTGTGCGGCGATCGCCATCACCCGGAGCATGTCCGCCATGTAGCCGTTCAGGTGCACGGGCATCAGGCCTTTGGTCCGTGGAGTAATGGCCTCTTCGATCTTGCCGCAGTCGATATTGAAATCCTTCCCCACATCCACCAGGACCGGCTGGGCCCCGACGTTCACTATGGCGGAGGCGGACGCCACAAAAGTGTGCGCCGGTACAATCACTTCATCCCCCGGCCCGATGCCCGCGGCTCGAAGCGACATATGCAAAGCATCGTAGCCGCTGTTCAGCCCCACGGCATACTTGGTGCCGACGAAGGCGGCCAGATTTTTTTCAAAGCTTTGCAATTGCCCGCGGTCAATCAAGTCCCCCTTGGTCATGACCTCCAAGTAAGCTGCGTCCAGTTCGTCTTTGAGCCCGGCATAATTGCGGCCCGGATCGACGAATTTAATTCGATAAGCCATAAATCCCCGCTTCCTTGCCGCTTTTTAGCAGAGCTTCCCTGACGCTTTGGGAGATGGCTTCAGGAGATAGACCGTAAGTCTTGCGCAAGTATTCCTGATCCCCTACTTCGCAGGAGAAGCCTGCCCGCAGCCCCAACCGCAGCAACGGTGCTTTCGGACCGGGCAATTCCGCCAGAACTTCCGCCGCCGCGCCCCCCAACCCGCCGATAATATTATGTTCTTCGATAGTCACGACCAGCCGGGAGGTCTGGGCGAGGCGCCGGATCAAGTCATGGTCCAAAGGTTGTAAAAATGGCAGGCTATGGAGAGAGGCCGACACTCCCTGGTCTCCCAGGATTTGCCGGGCCGTAACCGCCTGACCTAAAATCCCCCCCGTGGCTAGGAGCGCCACGTCGCCTTGCGGATACAGGGGGATTCCCTGTCCTAATGACACTTTTACCGGGTTCTGATGAACCTTGGCCTCCCCGCCCCGCCCCAACCGCAAGTAACACGGCCCGGAAGCCTCATAGGCTATCTGAGTAATCAGGTGCGTTTCCGCCGGGTCTCCCGGGGCCATCACCTGCATCTGCGGCAGCACCCGCATAATCGCCAGGTCTTCGGTGGCATGGTGACTGATACCCAGCGCGCCGTAACAGAATCCACCGCCTATGCAGACGATCTTGACATTGGCATTATGGTAACAGACATCGTTCCTGATCTGTTCCAGGCACCTTAAGGTGGGGAAGTTCCCGATGGAATAAGTAAAAACGATTCTTCCTTCCAGGGCCAGGCCGGTGGCCACCCCGGTCATGTTCTGCTCGGCCACGCCGACGTTCAGGAATTGCTCCGGAAAAGCCTCGGCGAAGGGGGTCAAAACCCCGAAGCCTAAGTCCCCCGTGAGCAACATGACCCGTTTATCCCGGCGGGCAATGGCCATTAAGGCCCGAACAAAGGTGTCACGCAATTATCGGACCCTCCAGTTCCGCCATGGCCGCCTCAAACTCCTCCCCTTGCGGACTCCGGTAATGCCAAAGAACGGAGTTCTCCATAAAGGATACCCCCTTGCCCTTGGTCGTATGCGCAATGACGCAGGTAGGCGGAGAGCCGATCGCAGGCCGAACCTCCAGGCTGGCGGCGAGCCTCTCATGATCATGCCCATCCACTTCCCTTACCTGCCAGCCGAAGGCTCGCCACTTATCGGCAAGAGGTTCCAGCGCCAGCGTCTCGGCCACCGGCCCCAGGCTCTGAATTTTGTTGTAGTCCACAATGGCAATCAGATTGGCCAAACGGTGATGCGCCGCAAAGAGAATAGCCTCCCAGTTGGAACCCTCGTCTAATTCGCCGTCACTCAGAAGCACGAAGACCCGATAATTTTGGTCGGCCAATTTCCCCGCATAGGTCATCCCCGCCCCCACTGACAGGCCATGCCCCAGGGAGCCGGTGGATAACTCGACTCCCGGAATGCCGAGATGAGACACATGGCCGCAGAGCTTGCTGCCTGGGGCGCAATGGTTTTTCAGCCAATCTACCGGGAAATAGCCCGTTTCCGCCAGGGCCGCATAGACCCCGGCCCCGGCGTGGCCTTTGCTCAGGATAAAGCGATCCCGCTCAGGCCAATGGGGCTGATCGGGCTGCTTCCGTAAAATCCGGCCATACAGCACCGCCACAATATCCGCCATGGACAGGACGGAGCCCACGTGGGAGCTTTTGCCCCGCTGGGTCATCATGACCGCATGCCTTCTGATCTTTAGTGCCAGCTGCCGCGTATCCATGGTTGTCTTTCCAGGCAGAGCCCGGCTCCCTGGCTCAATCCAGGATTGCATAGCCGATATAGGGATCCCATTCCAGGCGCCGCAGTTGCAGGTTCCTGATGCCCACCGTCTCCATCAGGCCCATGGCCTCGCCGGGCCACATGGGGTTATCCAGGTCATCGAAGGCAATTACCGCCCCTTTGGGCATCCGGGGCAAAAAATTTTCGATCGCCACCTTGGTGGGTTCATACAGATCCAGATCAATAAACAGCAGACTGACCACCAGGTGCCCGTTGTCGGCCAGAAACTTGGGGATCGTCCGGCAAACATCGCCCTTTATCAGTTCCACCTTGTTCATGTGGCCGAGGAACCGGTCCTGATCATATTCTTCAATGAGCAATCGGAGTTCTTCATAAGACCCGGTGGCGAAATCCCCCTCCTGGTGCACGGCCAACGGATTTTTATCCTTATCACTGAGGCCGGTAAAACCCTGAAAAGTATCGAACCCATAAATCCGCCGGGTTAGATTTTCCGGCTCGAGAATGGTGCTGAGCTTGGCCCAGGACATCAGGCTGAAGCCTTGATAGACGCCGCATTCGACCACCGAGCCCTTAACAGGCAATGCCAGCTTGAAAATTTCGTACATGGAGAGAAAGCGTTTTAGAGGTTGCCGCCGGGCATATTTGGGAAAATTCTGGATTTTGATCTCCAGGGGGTCGGGACAATCACTAAAAATTTGGGCAATATTCTTGCCTACTTCTTCTTCTGCGCTTGTACGAAACTTTTTCATAGTTACCTCTACCCCTGAAATATCGCGGCAATCGTTTTCAGCAGGATCTTCAGGTCCAGGAAGAACGATTGCTGCTCCACATAATCTACGGCTAAACGCATCTTTTCCGGGTGAATCTTGGCCAGATATTCCGCATCTGGGTCCGGGCTCCCTTTCAGGATCTCGCCTTCATTTCTAAAAATGATCGAAGCATAATCGGTGATTCCGGGACGGACGCTCAACACCCGCTGCTGCTCCGGAGTATACAATTTCACGGCCCAGGAAACCTGGGGCCGCGGCCCCACCAGGCTCATGTCCCCTTTCATGACGTTAATCAACTGGGGCAGCTCATCCAATTTATGCCGGCGCAGCAAATTTCCTATGGGGGTAATCCGAGGGTCGTCCTCCCCGGTAGAAGTCCCCCCCATTTTATCAGCATTCACCACCATGGTGCGGAATTTAAAGATGCGAAAAGGCTTGCCATAGCGCCCGATCCGTTCGCCTCGATAAAAGACCGGCCCGCCGTCTACCCGGCGGATGCGCCAGGCAGCCCATAACAGCAGCGGGCTCAGGAGAACCAGACCCACAGCCGCACAAATAATGTCAAAAGCCCGCTTCATTGACGGAATCAGCCTGGCCGCCGGGCGATGATCGAGATGATAAAGGAGTTGTCCGCGTGCCGAGGCCGCAAGGCCTCCTCCAGGCGAGATGCCATGCCATAGAGCCTCGGCAACGGCGTCAGGAACTGGCTTAAGCCGCCGTAGTAGCGCCGCGAGATCATCTCAAACCTGGCGTCGTAGAGGGCCTCTACCTTGCTGCTGTACAGGCAGAGGTCGGTATAACTGCGGTGGCGCAGCCGGCGGTACCATTGGGTCAGGGTATTGGCTCGCCCGCTCTTAAAATTGATTAAGACCCCGCCGGGTTTTAGCACGGAGAGAATCCAGTCGAGCCACCGCCCATACTCTCCCAGGTCGGCCGAATTATAGAGAACCGTCTTGATAAAAACCGCCTCATATTGTCCCTGGTGCCGCCGCGTCTCTGCCGGCGTACACCGCCGGAACTCGAGGCGGTCTGAGAGACCGTATTGCCTGGCATGCTGCTCGGCCAGCTGCTGAGACTGCCGGTCAATCTCCAGTCCGACCACCCGCCAGCCCAGCTCCTGGCCCAGGTAGCAGGTCAAGAGGCCGTCGCCATAGCCGACCTCCAGAACTCGGCTCCCCGGGGGCGCCAACTCCCGCATCTTCGGCAGCGCCTCCAAGAGGACGCGCTGCCACATGATCGCGGCGCCTCCTGCTTTGAGGCCGCTGGCCAGGTCGATTCTTTGGCGCTCAAGGTGCATCCCGAAACTTTCCTGCCAGGCTGGATTTTCAAAATTCAAATCTGTTGAAGTTCCGCCAACAGCCGCGCCACCACCAACTGGTCATCAAACTCCCGCTCGATCTTTTGACGGGAGTAGTGGCCGAACTGCCGCCGTAGTTCCCCATCTGTCATGATTCGGCTGATAGCCTGGGCTAGGGCCTGAGAATCCCGGGGGGGCACCAGGTAACCGTTGCGCCCGTCTTCCACCGGCCCCCGGCAATCGGGCAGGTCCGCGGCAATGACCGGTTTGCCCAGGGTCATCGGTTCCAACAAGGCCCGGGGATAGCCACCCTCTTTGTAATAAGACGGCAACACTGCCAGATCCGAGAGGGCATAAAGTTCCTTGACATCTTTTCTAAATCCCAGCCAGCGCAGCCGCGCCCGTTTTTCCGCTTCCCGAAGAAAATCTTCCGGGATCAGGTCGGGGCTGCCCTCTTCCCGCGGGCCAACCAGCAGGAAGACCAGGTTGGGCAGCTGCTCTTTAAGCGCCTCGGCGGCTTCCGCCAATTCCCGGACCCCTTTGGACCAGACCATCCTGGCCACCATGATGACCACCTGCTGGCCATTTTCCAGGCCCAATTCCTGCCGCACTCGTTGCACCCGGTCGGGGTTGACTGCGTTGAAGGAAAAATCCTCCAAATTAACCGAATTTTTGGTCAATATGGTTTTGTCCGCCGGGGCCAGGCCGCGGGAGACAAAATACTCCAGGTCGCCGGCGTTGGTGAACCAGACCTTGGCAGCCATCCGGGAGGCCAGCCCATAGAGAACCGAAACCAGGATCTTTACCAGCCGGGCCTTGAGGCCCCCATTGGCCAGAAAGGCCGCTCCCCGGCCCCGCACCGCATAAATGATCTTTTGCGCCCCTGCCAGGCGGGCCGCCGGTGGGCCATAGAGGTTGGGCTTGGTGGTCCAGTTTAGCACCACCTCGATCCGCTCCCGCCGGAAAAAATTATATAACGCTAGAAAATATCCAAGATCCTTCAGAGGATTGATGTAACGGGACATCTCCAGCTTAACGTGGGTGCTGTCCAGGGCCTGGATTTCCTTTTGATACTCCGTAATCGGGCTGACGGTGAAGATGACATTGGCCCGGTCCTGACGCAACGCCGTTATCAGGCTCTTGCAATAGAGCAAAACGGAGAGATCGTCCGGACAAACCAGAGCCACTCTCATCGGTTGACGTCCTCCCACATGGCCAGGACCAGCAGGGTGAACACTCGCCGCGACCACCGGTCCGGATCGAGCGGCAATCGCTCCGCCAGCAAATCTTCGAGATAAGCTCGGTGGAGCCGCCCCGTAATCAGGCTCCGGGAAGCTAGACAATAATCATGCACCAGCTCCCGCAGGTCCCCCCGAAGCCACTCAATTAAAGGGATCTCAAAGCCGCGCTTGGGAGCGGCGGCCACCTCCGGAGGCAGATAGCGGCGGGCCAGTTCCCGCAGCAGGGGCTTGGTGCCACCGCCCTTAAGCTTCACCCCCGGCGGCAGGCTAATGGCCCATTCCACCAGGCGGTGATCCAGAAACGGATTGCGCCCCTCTAACCCATGGGCCATGGTGGAGATATCCATTTTGACCAACATATCATCATGCATATTCAACAGGAAGTCCAGGGCCAAAAAATGCTGGAACGCCGGTAAGTGGTCCAGGTGTTCAAAGGTCTGCCGCAGGAATTGGACCGAAGAACTGCTTATCCGGTCCCCGGTCCCATAGAGCCGCTCTTTCTCTTCCTCGGTGAAGCCGTCCATGGTCCAGGCAATATAGCGTTCATAGGCATCCTGCCCCAGCCCCCGGAGGAAGCGATGCCCAAAGGCATAGCAGGACCGAAATTCCCGGGGCGGCGGCAGCAACCGGCTCAGCGTCCGCCAGCCGGCAGCCGGGACCAGTCCCATCAGCCCCTGGGCCTGGCTGAACCATTTCATGGCCAGTTGGCGACGGTAACCGCCGAACAATTCGTCCCCGCCTTCACCGTTGAGCACTACCTTCAACAGTTTCCTGGCTTCCTGGGAGATGCAATAGGAAGGAATGATGGAGGGGTCCGCCAGGGGGTCGTCATAGGCCCTGATTACCTGGGGCAGAACTTCACGCAATTGCGGAGAAAGCCTGATGACGTGATGCTCGGTTTGATATTTCTCCGCCACCAATTGGGCCAAGGGGCTCTCATCAAAAGCGCCTTCCTGGAAGGACACGGTGAAGGTCTCCAGAGGGCGTCCCAACTGCAGGGAGGCGAAAGCCGTCAGCAGGCCGCTGTCGATGCCTCCGGATAAGAAGCACCCCACCGGCACGTCGGCCCGCAACCTGATTCTCACTGCGTCCTTGAGCAAGCGTTCGGTTTCTGTCACCGCCGTAGCAAAGCCAACCTGGCGTTGCCCGGCCCAGTCCGGGCGCCAGTAGGATTTAACTGCAACTTGCAGGCCCGAGGTTACTTCCAGATAATGTCCGGCCGGAACTTCAGCCACCTCCCGATAAATGGTGCGCGGCGCCGGCACGTAGCCCAAGGTCAGATAATGATGCATGGATACTTCATCGTAGGTTAACTTTACTGCGGGCAGGACTTTGAAGGCCTTGTGTTCCGAGGCGAAATGCACCGCCTTCTGGGAGTGGTAATAATAGAGCGGCTTTTTCCCCGCCCGGTCCCGGGCTAGAAACAGCCGGTTTTCCAGGTTGTCCCACAGAGCAAAGGCAAACATGCCGACCAGCTTATTTAAAGTCCGGTCCATCCCCCAGTTCGCGATGCCTTCGAGCAGCACCTCCGTGTCTGAGTTACCGCGGAATTGCCACCCCTCTTCTTGCAGTTCCCGTTTCAATTCCAAATAGTTATAAATTTCGCCATTAAAACAGATGACGTAACGGCCGTCCCGGGACGCCATGGGCTGCCGGCCCGTCGGGGTCAGGTCGATGATCGCCAGGCGGCAATGGCCCAGAAATACCCGGCCCGGGTCGGCACCCCAGAAATCCTGATCATCAGGACCCCGGTGCTGCTGAGCCTGGATCATCTGCCGCACTTCTTGCATGGCGGCTTCGGGATTTTGCGCCTCTAAAAAGAGACTGCCAGCCAGACCACACATTTATACTCCTGAAAAAGTCCAACCAGGTACAGGTCCGGGTCGGTTATCTGAGCCTTCATGGTCGAGCCCCCGAGACCGGGGAAGCATAATCCTCATTGCTCCACCGCCTGTGCCCGTATCCTGGGGTTGACCCCTGAAAGCCCCCCCTCCAAAGAGTCCGGAGGGGAAGTGGACAGGATTTTGGCCTGCAGCAAATCTTTGAGCTTATCCGCCAGCCGCGCCGTTCTGGTCCGCCGGGCTTCAGGCGTGAGATGATACAGAGAATCGCTGAATAAAGCCGGGTCGGTTTCTAAATTGAAATGATCATTTTCCAAAACCACCGGAGCTATCTCATTAAGAGCGGCAACAATTTTCTCGGCAGTCGGGTATGATATTTTATTACCCTTAATTATCAGGATCTCGGGCAGCATAAACCTCAGATGGGCTCCTCGGGCCAAAATTTTGTCGCGAAATCGTCTTAGCCTTAAGATTGCCGCCTTAGAAATATTAATAGAGATGCTGGCCGGCACCGGCTTAACATCATATAAGAAATTTACGGCATCGCCACGACTATCAGTGGCCTGGGAGGCGCGGCCTTTCATCTTAAAGAGAATACCCATAAACGCCTTGCCCAGTGAGGTGAAAGAAATCTCACCGGCGCGAAAGACCTCAATGGTCTTTTCCTTCAGACCGAACCCGCCGATGCCGGGACGGCCGATAGCGGCCCCAAAGGAGGGGGCAAGCCAACCAGTGCCATCTTCTCCCAAGATGCCGTATTCGAGATCTAACAAGACAATATCCCCGCCCCGGATCTCGTCTTCAACGCTGGCCAGGATGGCGTTCAACCCCAAGCCGGCGTGCAGCCCGAAATTGATGGTATGAATTTTTAATAGCTCCTCCATTTGAACCGCAGCGATGCCGTAATGCGTCGCAGAGCCGCCCACGAGGAAAATCCGCGGCTCACCCCGTAACTGCCTGGCGATAGTCATCTTCTGGCGATAATTGCTATAGGTCCATTTAAGGTCGCTATCGAGGGCGCAGTAATTTAACAGGTAGCCGACCAGCCAGAACAGCACCACGACAATTATCCATTTACTCAAACGAGCCATATTTCAGAAGGAAAAATAGACAAAGTTGCTGGCAGACCTCGATTGAAGTAGCAAGCAAAGTCCCAATAGTATCGGTCCGACCCATGCGAGGTGAAACAATTTATAGGCATTATTATAGTAACGGTCGCCAATATGTTCGATTACCAATATGGACATAGCCATTAACGAACAGCAAACTATTAGGGCAAGATCTACAAGCGACATGGAGTTGGTTAATTTTAATAAGTTATCCATGGTGTAATTAATTGGATTAAAAATAGTCTCCAATTTCAGAATCAGTCGGTGGAAATCCGTATCCATGAAGAAAATCCAACCAAACATAACCAAAAAGAAGGTCAGTGCCCAACTAAGAGTATTTGGTAAATGAACATATTTCCTAATAAATCGGTAACCCACCAGAAGCAAACCGTTATAAATCCCCCAGATGATGAAATTCCAGCCGGCCCCATGCCACAGGCCGGAGATCCCAAACACGATCAGGATATTGAGGCTTATCCAGCCCGTTTTGGAACCGCCTAAGGGAATGTAGATGTAATCCTTCAGCCAACTGGTGAGGGAAATATGCCAGCGGTGCCAGAATTCCTGTGCATTGACCGCGGTATAAGGACTGAGGAAATTGTTGGTTAACCTAACTCCTAAGCAACGCCCCAGGCCAAGGGCCATAAAGCTATAGCCGGCGAAATCGAAGTAAATCCTGAAGCCGAATAAGAATATCCCCAGCCAGATACCCCAACTATTGCCCACTTCTTCGATATTAATCAGTTGCGCCAGGTTGTCTGACAGAACCAGTTTCATAAACATGCCCAAGGCGAACCATTTTAGTCCTGCATCGATATCAGCCACGGAGAAACGGAAGCGAAAATTCTTGATTTGCGGCAACAGTAGGTGGCCGCGCTCAATCGGGCCGGCAACCAGTTTGGGGAAAAACGAAATAAAATTAACATAATCCACCCAACCAAAATCTCCCGACTCTCTATCCTTGACGGCATCCGCCACAAAGGCAATCATCTGAAAAGTATAAAATGATATTCCCAGGGGAATACTTTGGCTCCTGGGCCTGACTAGATACTGCTGTATTGCCGCCGGAAAAAATTGAGTAACGGAAAGCATCGCGTTTTGCAGCAAAAAGTCGAAATATTTAAAGTAACACAGCACGATAACATCAAATAGAATTACCAGGACACCCCAAATAGCCCTTTTCCTGGATGTAGAAGATATTATTACCTTTACACCTGCATAATTTAGGCTAATCTCAATTAAAAAGATATAGAATGACGATGGAGACGCATTGAGAAAGAGAAACATGGAAATCAACAGCAGGGCATATTTGTCCAAGGAATTGGGATATAACTTGGCCTTTACGCCTAAATAGCGCAGTAACATGAAAGGGGCGCCGACGATTATCAAGCCCCACCAAAAGGTTATTCCACTAAAATCCATGGTGCTAATCCTGTTCCAAATTCTTTATCATAGGTTCAGGTAGTTCATTGCAACTCCCTTATTGTCCCAATGGAAGTGGCGTGTGGCTCAAATTCAAACCTTATACGGGTCCAGTTCGGTCTCATGCCTCACACAAAAAGTGCCAGTACGCCTGCCCGTTGGCGATGGAGACCCGGCTAAAGACGTCGCGCAGTCCCGCGATCTGGGCGCGGGTCACCCGTTGCTCGATGTGGGTAAAGAAGCGGTCGTACACCGAGTGCCGCATGCCCTCCAGACCCGCCCAGTGGTGCTCTTCAAACAGCGGCACGTACTTGGCAAGACCAAAAGGCTTGAGCAGGTAACCCAACCCGATAAACGGCAAATAAAAAAACAACAGCCCGAACCAGGAAAAGGCCACGCGGAACCGATCCGATCGCACCCGCCATAACCGGAGACGCAAAGGGGTATACAGCTTTAACAGCCAGCGATAATAGAACGGTTTATTGTCCAGAGCGTAATAAAGGTAAACAAGCAATCTCGGGGCATACTGTTTTAGCTGACGCACCACCTGCAAACAATCCACCGGCAGGTGGTGCAGCACCCCCAGGGCCATGATGAAGTCCGCGCAGCCCGGCCGGAACGGCAGTCTCGTGATATCGCCCATGAAAAACAAGCCATTCGCAGACCCGGCCAGTAGTCTCCGGGCCGTGAAAATCGCCTCGGAGAAATCCACCAACACCATTTCCCGGACCCGCGCCCGCTGCAACAACATGTAGCTCCAGCGCCCCATACCGCAGCCTAGGTCACAGACCCGCTTGCCATCCAGGGAGGTCAGATCGACCAGGTCAAAGTATTCCGCAAACTCCCGCTCATGGTAGGGCAACAGCTCGGACCACTCTTGCCAAAATTTCCCGTAATGCAGCTGGATTTCGGGGGCGTAACGCTCCACCGCGCTCGAGCCTGCCCCGGGAGTCAGGCGGGCCTTGAGTGACTCCGGATACTGCGCTGGCTCCAAGAGGATGATGACCTCATCGATGACCGGGTATATCTTCCCGTCGACCACTAGTTTATCATTAGAGACTTCGACGTGGCTGGCCCCAAAGAGGTCGGCGAGGCTATCAGCTTTATCGGCGTAGTAGCCTTTCTGCATTTTGGCCATATATCCCTTTATGCCCCCTGTTTAACTATCAGTGCCAGCTAGGCGGGCCGGGGCACCATATCCCGCCAGATAGCCTCGAGCCGGGCCACCTTGTCCGCCATCAGATATTCGGCAAAAACCTTCTCCCGGGCGGCCCGGCCAAAGGCTTCCCGCAAAGGCTTATCCCGGAGTAGTCGTAGAGATCCTTTGCGCCAGGCCCTGGACGTCTCCGGGGTCAACCAGAAAGCCATTTTCTCCATCCACCATAATTTCCCGAAGCCCGCCCACTCTCGAAGCCACCACCGCTTTCCCCAGGGCCAGGGCTTCCAAAACCGCCCGGGGAAAGCCTTCAGACCGGGAGGGGTGGACCAGGATATCCATCAGCGACACCACCTCCAGGGCGTCATTTCGCCATCCGGTAAAGGTGACATAAGGTTCCAACCGGTGCTTTCGGACGATCTGCTCCAATTCGTCTTGGTAGCCCCGGTACTCGTCGATTACATGGTGGCCGACAATGTACAGCCGCAGATCGGCAAATTCCGGCAGAATCAGGTTCAGAGCCTCCAGCAGGTAATGGACGCCTTTGAGGGGGTAAAGTTGGCCCACACACACCAGATTCACCTTGCCCGGGTCAATGACCAATTCCTCCCGCAAGCGGCTTTTGTCACCTTGTTCGGCCTGGATAATCTCGTCGGGATCCAGCCCGGTTCTGACGACATCTATGCGGTTATGAAATATTCTTAATAAACCTGGATACTTGTCTTGCCGGTTGGTTTCACATTGAAAGATAATCCTGTCGGCGACCATGAACCCCAGGGCATCCAAAAGGCGATTTTGCAGTTCGCCGTTGATGTACCATAGGATAGGGGTGCCGCTGAGCTTGGCGGCTAGCCCCACATAAAGCAGGCTCCGGATACAATTGCAGTAAATAACGTCAATCTTTTTATCTCTGATTACCTGGAGGAACCGCAGATTATACCTGACCATGGCTGCCATGGTCAGCACGCGGCCCATGAGGCTGTCCCGCAAAGCATTGCCGCCATATTGCAACAGACGCGGCTGCGGTTTAACCAGGATAACGTCGATGCCTTCCCCGGCCACGCTGCGGGTATAGTCACTCTCCAAGGGGACCGCCAGATACACATGGACCCTCGATATGTCCGTGTAACGCAAGATATAGTTCAGGGTGCGCAGATTGCCGCAGACTTTCCCAAACGGGTATGGCTCAACTTTTAAAATATTCACGGTTCTTGCCCAGCTTCTGCGAGAATTAGGTCGAGTGGTCCGGATGGTTCACCTGAATTGCCTTGTTGTCGTCGGGCCGTGAGCTGCCAGCCCGGACAAGTTGGTCGGAGCCTGACTTGCCGGACCGCCTGGATGCCCGAGCCAGGCTCGAGGTGCAAACCTCAGGAAATTAATCCTTAAGAACTAACGGATGAGAGCATTCCCCAATCTTTCCAGCCCGATTTTATAAGTAAGCCCGGTTTCGACAATAAAGCCTGAATCGCTTCACGTTTGCTCTCAAGTTCAAGATTGTTCTGATATAAAGCAGATCGAAAATCTTCAGGTAAGAAGGCGTTTTATTGGTAAAAATCCTTTGGCTCTCCTCACCCATTTGTTTCTTTTGAGTAAAAGATAAACTGCTTGCCCTTATTCTAAATCTTGCAATGATCCGGTGAAGATTTTTGCCCTGATAGTTCCGGCACAGAGAGCGAAAGAAATTGGCATCACTTGAATATTTATAGGAAATATCAAATTCTCTATGAACCTTCTGGCGCCAGAAACACGTAGGTTGGTGAAAGATTATGCGTGGATAGGCCAGGGCGATGGTCCGGCTAAAAAACGGTGCCTTATAGACATAAAGAATATCTCCGGCTTCATCCATGAAGGCACAATGTCCATAAGTGAAGTCAATAGATTGGTTCTTTTCAAAAGCGTCAACCACCTCAGTCACTACATTTTCACAATAATACACATCGTCTGCATTGATATAAGTGAATATTTCCCCCTTGGCCATGGCAAAGCCTTTATTAATCGCCTCATACATGCCATTGTCCGGTTCGCTGACCCACTTGACCTGACCATCATATTTCTCCAAAATCTCTTTGGTGCCATCAGTCGACGCCCCGTCAACAATAATGTGCTCTATATGCGGATAATTTTGCCCTTTCACGCTCTCAATTGTTTCGGCAATATATTTCTGAGAGTTAAACGACGGTGTGATAATGGAGACTAATGGTTTATTTATTGTCATATTTGACCCTTGCCTAACAATTTCCCAATCCACAACTTATCTTTTACGGTAAGCCAAAGATAAGTCATTTATCCAAATCAAATTATCCAACGTTTTCGCAATCAAGTAATACCCTTTTGCCTTAAGGCAGTTGGATATTTCGTCTGCCAACGCCTCTTCACAGGTCAATTGCCCTGCCTCTATTACTATAACCTTGGGGCGGTATTTTCCCCAATTATTTGACCTTAAAACTTTATAATCCAAACCTTCTACATCAATCGCCAGAAAATCAATGGCTTGTCCATTAGGGAGATAGGTGTCCAATATTTCTTCTAATGTAGATGTTTCTATTTTTTGTTCGGAAATTATCCGATAATTTCCCACGCCATTCCTTTCCAGGCTTAATTCTTTAGAAAAACTATTGAGGGCGGGAACATTAAACATATAATACGTTAATCTCTCTTTTTTATCAGCAACAGCCTTTTCGATATTTATATCCCTGGGTCTTAATTTATTAAATAATTCCATACTACCTGGCATCGCATCTATATTTATCCCTCTCCATCCTTTTTGGTAAAAAGCATAGGTATTGGAAAATTGCTTTGGATGATGGGCTCCAACATCGACATAGAACCCCGACTCTTGTTTTCCAAAAATCCTCTTCAGGATCAAATCTTCTCCATCATTCGCAAATGACTTATAAGCAGCTCCATCGAAATAGGTATTCTTAATATAAGAAAGCCTATCTAACATTTGGGAAGGGAGAAGGTTTTTCAAAACAGCTTTAAAATTCATAACTCCTCTACCCGATGGCCCTTACCGAGATGATGAATAAACTGTAGGGCCAGGCTGGCGGCCAAGGCCCGGGGCTGCCGCCTATTATTCTTTGGTCTCGTCAGGTATCGATAGCCTGCCTGTTTCCCTCACCACTGGGCCAGGGGTTCCCTTCGAGCCAAGATCCTGGGCATCCTGGAGTGGATCGCGTGGCCAACCCCGCCTCTCCCTTTTCGCTGGCGTTCTGCCTGTTCCCGGCCAATCTCCTTTCCCAGGTATCTGATAATGCCAAGGATAAAGAAGTTAAGGAACAAGAAGCTCTGGCCGCCCTCTATCACCGGCTCGTAAATATAAACAAAAAACATGCAAAGGCCCAGGGAAAGGAGGCTGATTTCGATCAGGATATTGCCCGCCTGCCTTAGGATTGTCACCAGACTGCGGACATGTTTGATTTGAAAAATGACCAGGAAGAACAGGGGCAGGATACCCGAACACCGACCGACATCCAACCACAAACTGTGAAAATAATTGTCTCCCAAAAGGCCCCGGTTGATTACCACGCCTCCCAAGGGGTTCGCCACCAGGCTTTGCAGCCCCTGGCCCCACATATAGTACCTGGAGGTCTCCAACTCTTGCGAGCTAAATCTTGCGGTGATGAGGTCGAAAGGCGTTCCGAAATCAATAACCTTACTTAAGATGAGAAACACAATTCCGCACAACCCTATGCTTAAAAATAATGTTTTAGCACTGGCAATAAAGCTTTGTCGCCTGAGATAATAGAGCATCACAACTCCAGAGATTGTAGCTAACATAACAAAAGGGCCGCGGTTCTGAAAATAACCATTGATAAGGAGTCCTTCTACCCCCATCAGAATGATGCCCAAGTAAACCAGGGCCAGGAGCATCCGGGTGAACCGAGTAGAGCCGTCGCGCCGGAGCCGGGTGAGTCCGATTACAGTGGCCGGCATCAGGGCAATTATAACCCCCATAAAGTCGACCATGTCGATGGCGTTGCCAATTTCGCCGGACCAGAAGGCCACAAAAGACCTTAATGGTACTAAATAAGCATAGCGGCTCATGGTTAATTGGGAACTTAAGAAACCGAAGCAGAACAAGCCGGTGCCATAGGCCAACACCGCTATCAAAGTATTATTAGGCCAGAAGGGCAGCCGCTGCCAGCGGACATAGACTCCCAGGCAATAGGCAGATTGCCCGATAATGATATATTTAATGGCATCGAATAGTAAGATTTCTCCATAAAATACTGCAAAAACAAAATGGGTAACTAAAAACAGAAAGAGTAGAATATTTTCCGTTAAGAACTCTCTTCTCGGGATGGCATACAACAACACCAGCACCGGAAATAATAACGTAGTAACCCTGGGCATGTCTAACCCCAGCACGACCAAGGAGACCAAAATAGCTGCCAGTTTGGCCAGGCTGACAAAACTGACGCTGAAGCTCCGGCTTCGGCGTAATAAAATACGGTTGCGAGCCGCCATGGTTAAGCCGTGGTTCATGCGGTCACTCCGGCTTTACGGTACACTTGCGGATTTTTCCAGGTGGCGGCCAGCAGTTCCGCCACCGCTCCTTGCACCCGGGCCACCGCCACCTCCAGGATGCAATGCGGTTCCGCGGCCAGGCAGGGCTCGGTGCACGGCGGCGTAGGCCCGGCCGGCTGTAAAATGCGGTGCGGCACCCCCCAGGGACCGAAGCGGCAGGGGGAGCGCGGGTGCAAAGGGTGGCCGAGATGGGGAAAGGAGGAAATCTCCACCACCGGCACTCCGCCCGCCGCGGCCAGGTGCATGGGGCCCGAATCGTTACCCACGAAGAGCTGGCTAAAGCTAATTAAAGCAGCAGTCTGCCGCAACGTCGTCTGCCCCGTCAGATTAATGACCCCTTCCCCCAGGGTCTGGGCCAGGGTATGGCCCAAGGGCTCATCCCCGAGCCCGCCCACCACCAGGAGGCGCCCCCCATACGTCCTGATGAGCCAGGCCCCCAACTCGCCAAACCGGTTGATCGGCCATTGCCTCCCTGGTTTTGAAGCACCCGGCGCCAGGGTTATAAGTAACTCCCCTGGCCCCAGCCCCAGCCGGGCCAGACGCTGCCGGGCCTCTTCCTGCTCCCGGGGAGTTAACCACAGGTCCAGGCTCTCACCCTGGACGGTGCCCCCCAAATATTCCAACATATCCAGACTGCGCCGGGCCTCGTGCCGGGGTTCCCTATGATGCAAGACCTGGGTGAGGAGCCGGTCAACGGCACTCTCCGGGTGGTCAGGGTTGGAGCAGTCCTCGGAAAAGCCTATGCGGTCCCGGGCTCCACTGAGAAAAGCCAGGGGCTTGGCGAAATAATACTCGCCGTATCCCCAGCGTGGCACCAATGCCAGGTCAAAGCGCCGGGGCCGTAAGTGCCTCCGGGCCAGCTTCCAGCCCCGCCACAGATGCGTAAAATATAACCGCCAGATAGGGGCCTGCCAGTCGAAACTCAGCACCTCGTTGACGTAGGGGCAATTGACCACCAGGTTATACACCTGTTTCTTTACCACCAGGGTAATCCAGCGCGGGGAAGGTTGCGCCGCATTTCCCGCAGCAGCGGAGTGGTGAGCACCACGTCGCCGATCTCATCCAGGCGAATGACCAGCACCCGTTTGGCCTCCCAGAAAGACGGCGACGCCTGCGCATCGGACCCGGCCTTCCGCCCCGCATCGACCCGCCCGCCCAAAAGCTGCAGGGCGGCCGGGGAAGCAGGCCACTTCAGCAAATTGACCACCCGCTGACGCAGCCGGTCTGATAATGAATGGTTCTCCCGCATAGCCTCAACTTAAGGTGGACAAGCTCACCTGGTCAGGGTCACCAGGTTATATTGACGTGGTAAAACTCATTTATGGAAAATTCCATTAACCATATTTCTTGGCCAGAACTCTCAATTCATACGTGAAAATTTGGGGGCTTGGCCGGTGATAAGAGCTGGAAGTGACCCGATTCCAAAAATTGTTCCTGGTGATATATAACTTTAAAAGAAAATATTTCAGCAGACACGGTATCGAACTTAAATCTTCCAGACCATGCGGTATCTAAAAAGGTAAATTTGGCAAATCCTGCCGCCTTGAGCACATAAGATAAACTTCCCGAGGTAAAAAGTGTTGTATGGGTGAAATCTTCATAGGCCCAATAGCACCCGGTATTTGACTGGGCATTGGGGACCATGATGCAAAGTGATCCTTCATCAGACAGAAGATATTCTCTAATATGTAATAATGTATCAATGATCAATTCCTTCCTAATATGTTCTAATACGTGGCTAATTATTATAAAATCATATTTTTCTTTACAATTTAAAGAATAATTAACCAAATCTACAATAATTTCTACATTTAATTCCAGTCGTTTACAAATTTCAATGGCTTCTGTGGAGATATCTATTCCTTTAACATTGTTGTAGCCATACTTTTTAAGGGAAATCAATAGATTTCCAAGACCGCAACCTATATCAAGAATCTTGCTATCTTTTGCTGTTGGCAAAACTTTTAACAGGCTATTAGTAATAGGAGTCGCTTCTATTTCATAATAATTAACCCCCCTGAGCATGAAATATTCATTTGTTTGAATCTTTTTGTTAATATCCATTGCTTGGTCCATTTAAACAACTATCGATTTATCGCCTGGGAAACCGCTGCCACATAGGTTTCAAAGGTTTCGGATTGCATATTCAACAATCTTTCCTTCTCCTTATTTCTTGACGATATTAAATTTTCCAACTGCTCTTCAATATGGTCAGCATTCGCCTCTTTGACATAATAGTCGGGCAGGCCTAGGGCTGCTACCATGAGCAGCCGGGTGTCGGAACCTATGGCAATGGCCGGAATCCCCAACCCGGCCAAACCCACCGCGGCGTGCATGCGGTTGCACAGAGCCCCCTTGGCCGTGGCGGCCGCTTGAAAGTATTCCTGGGGGGTTTTGGGCCAAATTCGGGGCACGCCGGCGTCCAGGTCCTGGGCGGCATCATATTCCTTACGGTTGTGGCAGAGGAAGGCCAGGCGGTGACGCGGCTGTAAGCGCCGCAAGAGGTCCTGCAAAGTCTTATGCCAGACCCCAGCGTCAATGTGTTGCTCCCAATCGAAGTGGCCACCTCCGGGCATGTAGTTGATCAGGATGGGGCCGCTTTCCTCCAGGGCGCTGTGGCGGCCCCGGGCCGCCAGAAAGGCGCTGCAGCGCACCAGGGGCACCTGGGTTCCCAAGGAGGCGCACAGCTTTTGAGCCAGGACGTCCCGCACCGTAGTCAGGCGGCAATATCCTAGAATCCTTTCCACGTAGTCCCGGTCCAGGCGGTCGTCGATGCCGGAGGGCTGGCGCTCCCAGGCGTAGCAGGAACCCGCGGCCAGATTGAGCACCGGCAGCCGCCGGGAGAGCCGACCCACCACTTGGCGCCACAGCGGTTCGGCCCACTCCGCCGCGTGGCATCCCGGCCAGAAAAACGGGGCGCCGCTCTGGATGATGAGATCGCAGTCATCAAAGCGGTTGTGGCCCAGTCTGGAAAGTAACCCGCCGGCCAGGGCGTAGGCATAACGCCGGCCCCGGGGCAGCAACTCGGTCCAGCGGCAAGGGTGCCAGTCAGGGTAGACGGTCATGGGCCGGTGTTTATTCACGGGCACAAATTCCACTTCCCGGCCCCGGAAGACTTGGCGCAACACCAGGTAGATCCCTTCCCGGATAAAATCGTCGCCGATGTTGGTATTAAGCGTAGTGATTAATCCGATGCGCAACATAATGATGTCTTCTTCATTACGATACAGGCTATGTAAGGTTTTTGGCAATATTGCAAATCTTTAGGTTTAGAAAGAAATATACGTGAGATAAAGGGGTAAAAAATGCCAAATATTAGCATCCGGTATGTTGAGTTGCTAATATAATAAGTCAACCGTTTTCTGGGGTCTTTAAGGAAAAACCTCTCCTCAATGAATTTCAAATCAACCAGCTCCAACGTAGATGGTGCAATGATATTTTCGATCAGCGTAGGCTCATCATAGAATCTTTGAAAAAAAATCAATTCGTCCCCCCAGCAGTTCTCTCATAAATACTGCCTTTGATATATTCCGCAAAATATTTTTTGGCGAAGGGTACGGTAATAATTGCCAGTCCTCCTGGAGCCAAGACTCGATTTAATTCCCTGGCGGCAGGAATCTCACCACCTATCTCCGGGGCAATATGCTCAAAAACCGACACCGAAGTGATCAAATCGAAGGAGTTATCAGGATACCCCAGATTTCTCGCGTCATCTATTCTCGTGGTTATATTTTTTAACTTAAGATAGCGTTTAGCTTTTTCAACAAAATCGATCTCGGCCTCAACGATATCAATAGAATGAATAATGGCATTTTGTAATACCTTTGCCATTGTTAACGGCAATAATTTAGGGCTGCTGATATCTAATATTCTTCTTGGAGATACTGAATATTTTTGGATTGAGTCAAAAATGCAAGGTAATTCCCGCCAGCGGACATAATCAATGGGTGATAGTCTGTTTAACATATTAGAGATTGTGGCTTTTAGATTTTTTTTAATATTATAACTCGAATAGTTCTCATGACTCCTTTTTAAATGGTTCACTCTGAAACCTATCCTGTAAGAGTCCCAAATATTCAATAAACATTCCCCCTTAATTAATTTCCAGCTATTAAGTTACTTCTCTTGGGCCAACGCAGCTTGACTTGAGACCGAAATTCCAAACATGAGAAACAAAACCAGCCAACGTCGGCCACCGGGTTAGCACGCACGCTATGGAATTTTTATTTTTTGGCGATAAAAATCCAACTGGTTTGGATACGACCCAATAGAACATTTAAACGAGATTTCCAATCAGTAATGAAGTACTTGGCATAATATTCTTTTATCTCCGGAGGATTTAACCGATAATCCAAGATCACTGCCCCGCAAGACTGCAGAAACTTTTTTTGGTCCTTTGCCGTCCAGCGATATTCATGAGTTTTGTCACGCAGACGCCGTTCCAGCTTCCAGAAAAGATTAAAGGTCTCCAAGCCGATAAAACAGATACCCGTCCGAGCTCATGACCCGCAATACTTCCGTCAGTCCTTTCTGAGGATTGGAAAAATGATCGAGGCAATTGCCGAGCGCCACATAATCAATGGTATTGCTCTTAATGGGAAGGCTTTCCGCAATGGAGGTCATGCAGGCAATACCATCAAAATTATCCGGAAATAACTCCAAATGTAATCCCATCAACGGATCCAAGGCTATCTTGGTTTCTGCTTCATAATAACTGAGTCTCGGATGAGTACCCGGGCCAATCTCCAAACAAGCCTTGGGTTTGGCTCCACTGCGCAGTTCCACGCACTTTTGATATTGAGCCTGTGAATGAAGGCGGTTGAAGGGAGATGGGCCTTTAAATCCCCCCTGGGCTTTTATTTTGTGCCAAAATTTAACCGACTCCTCCCCTACTTGGCCTTTCAGCCAAAACTGATTTTTCATGAACTCAGAAGCAGGGTCTATAAAGTTGGCAATCCCCGCCTCGAAGGGAAATATGCTAGAGCAATTGCCGCATTCAATGGCAGAAGCGGAAATACGAAGATCTCCCGAAGCACAACGGGGGCACTGAATATAATCACGGATGGAGGCAATGTCTCTCATGAAAATTCTCCTTATTCCAAGGCCAGGAAGCCTGTGTTTTTCTGAAGAGAGCAGTGTTTTGGATCTCTGTGGTATAGACTCCCATTTTTATTTTTTTACTAATACTAGGTTTTGCAGACGTCTCCCCATACATTCCCAGATAGTTAATGCTAAAATCTAATTTGTATGAGTCCCATAAATTCATTAAACTTTACCTTTTAACTTTCCGCTAAATAATAGATTATTTATTAATTTGCCAAATCTTCTCACGTACCCATTTTTATTAAACACCATGCGTTTCAGGTATAATTGGTCAAAGCTGAAATTCCTGCACATATACGGCGGATGCTTCATGGGAAATTCCAGCCCGGCATGTTGCAGCCGGGCTAGAGTGGCATTGGAGTCAGCGGTGTGAGTGGAGTCGCCCCCGAAGCCAAGGTTTATTATCAGGTTGCCGTGGGGCACCACGCTCAAGCCGGAACGCACCATCTTGGCAAAACCCCACTGGAAATCCCAGGTGTCTAGTTCGCCCCGGTAAATCCGGTCATAGAGATCCAGGCGCCAGGTCACCTCTTGATCGCTGTCACAAAACCACCGGTGGGCCCGGTCCTCTTTTACTGTGGGCCACAGTTTCATTTCCACGTCGTAGTATTTCCAGGCACGCCGCCAAGAAGCCCAGCCCCAGATGGGCCCGAACCTGGAGAAATAATAGCTATAGGGCGTTCTTTGTTTGTCGTGAACGGCATTGAAGCCGCAGATCTGCATCACCTGGGAGTCATGGCGGTAGCGTTCCAGCAGCTCCTGGCAATATCGAAAGAAGCTGGGGTGGGGCAGGCAGTCATCTTCCAGGACAATGGCCTCTTCGACGTTTTGAAAAACCCAGTCCAGGCCGCTGGACACCCTTCGCTTGCAGCCCAGGTTGGAGTCCGCATAGTTTCGTAATACCTGGCAATCCCAATCAATCTGTTCCACTAAGGCCCGAGCCGCGGCACATTGTTCCGCGTCCCGCCTCCGGTCCGGACGGGGGCCGTCGGCCACGATCAGCAGCTGTGGCGGCCTGGCCCTGGCGATTTCGGCAAACACCCGAGCCGTGGTTTCGGGACGATTAAAGATCAGAAAAGCAACCGGCGTGGTTAGCCGCCATTCGCCCATGTTAACCTTATCTCCCCAAGGAGGCGTCCTGGGTTGAGATGGATCGGTAAAGGTATCGGATGGGGGCTAATAATGCCTTGGTCTGCATTAAACCTGTCGGAACCAGAGGTCGATAGAAGAAAGAGGAGAGAAATCCCGAGATAAAATACGAGATTACCGTGGCTATAGCCGCCCCTACCCCCTGATATCTGGGAATCAAGAAAATATTGAGGCCAATATTCGTCCCAGCCCCCAAAATCGTTGCCAACAAGGAAAATTTCAGCAAACCTTCCGTCACCAGATACTGCCCCCGGGCCACCCCGAGAAAGACAAAAATACTGGACCAGATGTAGATGCCCAAAATAATTTCAGCGCCTTGGTAGGCATTGCCATATAAACCCGCTATAAGCAACGGAGCCATTAAGGCCACAGGAAAAGATATTATATAGGCCAAAACGGCGTTAAGATCATAGAATTGCTGAATGCGCTGCCGGTGGCCGCCCTCACCCAGTTCCCTACTCCTGACCAAGGCTGGAAACACTGAGGCGGCAATAATCATTGGGATGAAATTCCAAATTTCAGCCAGGCGCACCGCCGCGGAGTAAATGCCCACCGCCTTGTCGTCTACCATTTGCCCCAGCATTACCTGATCGATTCTCATGTAAAGCATGATCATCAACCCAGAGAAGATAAGAGGCCAGCTTTCCCGCAGCAGAGTCCGGCCCCGGTTAAAATTAAAACGCCACTTCCCCCAGGAGAGCCCCCGAAGCCGGTAGGCCAGGGTTAGCCCCAGGGCACCCAGGGCCGTTTCTACCAGCATCGCCCAGGCAAACGCTACTATTGGGGCCCGAACCAGGATCAGGATGATTTTGATCAGCGCCACCACCATAAAGGCGGAGTTGCGCGCCCAAACGGTGTAACGGGATTCTACCCGGGACTGAAACCACAGGTCGATGGTATCCAGGGCCTGAAATACGGCTTGGGCCGCCAGGATGCCCACCAGCCAGTGGGCCGTGGAATCCTGTGGACGCACCAGGAAGATGGCCGTCAAGGCCAGCCCCAGGGTGGCCAGCCCCCCCACCGCTTTTAGAACCAGGGCGCTGCCCAGAGTCTCTCCCTGGCTGGCCGGATGCCGCACCAGATCCCGGATGACGATACCGTCCAGTCCCAAACCGGCCAGGGTGCCGAAGAGGGTCGTGAAGGCCAGGGCATAGTTGAGGCTGCCGAACTGCTCCGGGCCCAGGTACCTGGCTACCCAAACCCCCACGAAGAGCCCCACACCCATCCGCACCATTCTGTCCAGGAAGAGCCAGCCGGTGTTGGCCAGTATGGTCTGCAACGTGGCGCTGTCCTCCAGGCGTATGCGCCAGGACAAGGGCAGGAATTTGAAATAGCCGGTGATCATAAATTATCATTTGCGTTTGTCGGTGAAGTTCCTGCTTAGCTACTTTCAGATGCGAGTAATCCTATCCTGGCAGGTTAGAGCCTTTTCAGACCGAGAATCACGTCCATCTCCCTCGAAACCCGGACCATTCAGCTTGAAAATAAAGTTTCTGGTCTCTCGATGACCATGCCGCGAGGTCTAGGTTATGATTCGGCCGAAGGCAAGACTCAATTAGCAGTTAAGCATTATCAGGCCGATCCATACTTATATGAGGCAGAATCGACGGTCAATTAAGCGCATTTTGACTCCAGGTTACCTGAGGCGTTCTGTGATGAAATATATTCGGGAAGAATTTCACCTAGTTTACTCTTAATGGCCTGGGCATTATAAGTATGAGCGGTTCGATAGAGGTCTTCAAGAGCACCACCAAGCCATTGCTTAAAGTCATCTTGGCTTTTCTGGCCATTCCAACCGTTACTGCGCATCACCATGATTTTGTCATACTTGGTATCTACAATGCCTTCGCCCTGGGTAATGAGCTCCTCGTAAAGTTTTTCACCCTCACGTAAACCGGTAAAGATAATTTCTATGTCTTTACCCGGTTCTTTCCCGGAAAGCCGGATAAGCTCCTCCGCCATGTCGGCAATCTTGACCGGCGTTCCCATTTCCAGGATAAAAATTTCCCCTCCCGCTCCCAATCCCCCTGCCTGGAGGATGAGTTGGGCCGCTTCCGGGATGGTCATGAAGTAGCGCGTCACTTCGGGATGGGTCACCGTAATCGGGCCTCCACGTTCCAGCTGACGGCGGAAAAGAGGCAGAACCGACCCGGATGAGCCGATCACATTGCCGAAACGCACCGCCATAAAGCGCACACCGTTCCCTTGCATTGACTGCAGGGACAATTCTGCCAGACGCTTGCTCGCTCCCATGACATTAGTCGGCCGCACCGCCTTATCCGTAGAAACCAATACGAAACGCTCTGCCCCGTATTTCAGTGCCAGAATCCATAACCACGTGGCTACCTAGCACATTATTAAAGATCGCTTCCCAGGGGTTTTCTTCCAGCAGGGGCACATGTTTGTAAGCCGCGGCATGAAAAATGAGCTGCGGCCGACACTCATTGAATATGCTGTCCATCAAATCACTTTGTTGCACCTTGCTGAGAATAGGCCGGTAGCGGTGGAAATTGTGCTCGTGATGTAGTTCCATCTGAATAGTAAAGAGATTAAGCTCGCTGCTATCCAACAAGACGAGTTCATCAGGTTGGAAACGGATTATTTGCCGACATAACTCCGAGCCGATAGAGCCGCCGGCACCAGTGACAAGCACCCGTCTGCCCTGCAGGTACTTGCTTATCTCCGTATGGTCCAGGCTCACCGACGGGCGCCGCAGCAAATCCTCATATCTCACATCGCGCAGTTTCTTGACACTTACTTTGCCATCGATGATGGCGCCGATTTCCGGTAGGGTTCGATAGCGCACCTCGCATTTTTTGCAGATATCTAAAATGCGCCGCATCTGAGCCCCGGTGGCGGAAGGGGCGGCAATCAGCACCTCATCAATTTTGGTGTTCTTGATAATCTCAGCCAGGAGTTTCACGCCTCCCAATACCCTCAAACCGTGCAGACTACGTCCCCATTTGCTGTGGTCATCGTCCAGAAAGCCCGCCACGTGATAATTGAGGCGCGGATTGTCCAGAATTTCCCGCAGAATCTTTTCTCCCGAACCACCAGCCCCGATTATTAGCGCGGATTTTGCTCCCGGGCTGTTCAGCCGCGAGGGCCAAAGAGGCCATAGGAGTCCGGAACGAAAAGTGCTTCCATAGAACATCCGGATTCCCATACGTAGTCCGCCAACCATGAGAAACGTGAGCATGCCATCCAGATAAAAAACCGAGTGTGGAAAGCCGCGGGAAATGGCCTGTGGCGCCAATAAGTGAAAGCTAATAATAATGTGAGTGATCGCAAAATAAAAGAGCATGGATAACAGCGTAGCCTGCATCAGTCGCCACAAATCATTCATGCCGGTGTAGCGCCACATACCCCCGTACAGACCAAAGAACAAGAATATCAAGAATCTTGCCCGGTAAGAGAATCGGTAACATCCTTGCGATCTGGATCTGATAGTAGGGCGTTAGGATGAAATCAAAGCGTAGCAGGTAGGCTCCCACAAAGGCCACAGCAAAAAGCAGGAAGTCTGTTGCCAGGACGATGTAAAATCGAAGATTGTAAAATTGGGAGTTCATGGCGCGATCATCGGCTTATGTGATGACAGTATTATGTGATCATTTTCTTCTCTTCGCCGTTTTCGCGGAGGCAAAATGGTCAGGGCATTCTCCCCCAGGTATTCATAATCAAAGATTACTTTCCCCATATGCCAAAGGAATGCCGATGGGGCAAATATCTATTGCGGCCCGAAATATTTTTATTAGACCTTATCAATTACATTTGTTTAATCATTATTCTCATAATATTTGGAATAATATTTATAGTGATTGTAGTAATAATAATAACCTCCGTAAGTCTGTCCGTGGGTGCCGACGGCATTTAGCACCGCGCCCAATATTGGAGCCTGATTGAGGAGCTGGTGGGCCAAGCGGCCGGCGCTCTTGTGGGTGGAATTACATTTGGTCATCAGCAATACCCCGTCCACCAGCATGGACACAAACCGGGCATCGGCAAAACCCAGCACCGGGGGCGTATCGATGATGATATGCCGAAACTGTTGCCGGAGTTCGATGAGAAGCTCCTTGAAGACCGGCGAGTTCAGGAGACTGGCGGGGCTGGGAGGCTTGGCCCCGGCGGGAATTATGGTCAAATTGGGGATGCCGGTGGCTCGTAGAATTTCCTCCAGGGGGACGCCGCCTGCTAGGTAATTGGTCAGTCCGGGTTGGGACTCCAGCCCAAAAACCCTGTGGATCCTGGGTTTCCTCAGGTCGCAATCGATCAAGACCACCGAACGATCATTGAGAGCGTAGGATTGGGCCAGATTGGAGGAGAGTAAGGTCTTTCCTTCACTGGGATTGGGGCTGGTAACCATGATAGTAACCGGGGGGCGGCCGGAAGTGGAGAGCATGAGGGCAGAGTAAACATGGCTGATAGCTTCACTGACCTGAGACTTGGGATCCTTGTAGACAATCAAATCCATATTTTCCGCTTCCTCATTCTTCAAGCCATTGCGGCGGAGCAGAGGAAGGAAGCGCCATACTCCCGACGCCTTGGACCTGTCCAGGCGGCCGCGGCTGCCGTTTTTACCCATTAAGGGTAATATCCCCAGCGAAGGCAAACCACAGGCATGTTCCAGGTCATCCAGAGAGTTAATGGAATCATCCAAATGTTCCACCAGTAAGGCCAAGCCAACCCCGAAAACCAGGCCCAAAAACGTGCCCAGGGCCAAGTCCCGCCCAGTTTTAGGCGTAAAAGGATGGTCCGGCAACCGCGCCGAGTCGATAACCGTCACATTGGAAGGCACCATGGTGCCCGCGATGCTGGCCTCTTTGACCCTGGATAACAAAGCCTGGTAGAGCTGCTCATTAGTCTTGGCATCCCGTTTCAGGATTTGCAGGTGGGTGAGATTATCTTGCAGTCTGACCATCTGCTCTTTTTGGTCCGAGAGACTGTCATTCAAGAGTTTCTCCGTACGGCTGGCCGCCTGATAATCTGCCTCTATACTTTCCTGGAGGCGCTTAATTTCGGTCTGCACGCGGTTTTTGGTTTCGGCCAGGTTGGCCTGCTCAGCTTGGAGGTCCGGATGGCCGTTGCGATAAACCTTTTTTAAAGCCGAAACCTTGGCTTGTTCGGTCACCAATTGTTGGCGCAGCGCGGCAATCAAAGGATTGGAAACTATCAGCGGGGCATTCGGGCCATTATTCTTAATCTGCTGAAATTGCGCTTCCTTGGCCAATTTTTCGGCCTGGGCTTTCGTGAGAAGGGCGCTCAGATCGCCGAATTTCTGGACGATGACGTTGTCTTTATCTTCTTGAGTATAGATACCAGTCTCTTGGCCGAATTTATAAAGCTTCTTCTGAGCCTCCTGCACCTTGGTCGACATTTCCCGCAGTTGCTTATCCAGCCATTTTCTCACCAGGGCAAACGACTCATTACGCCGGTCTATGGATAGGTACATGTACTCATCGGCAATTGCATTGACAACTTTTTGCGCCACGCGCTTATCGGGGGATTGATAGGCCACCTCCACCAGGTATGAATTTTTGATTGGATTAACCTCAATCCCAGCCGACACGGGGACCACCACCAAATCTTCAATCTCACTTTTACTTTTATCCGGGTGTGCTTTCCGGATGGCGGCGAATTCGGGAGCTTCCGACAGGTTCAAGGCCCGAACCACGCGCTGTGCCAAGGACCAGCTCTGTAGTATCTTATATTGGGTCTGCAGGAATTTTTCTTCAGTATCGCTGCCGCCGAAGTATTGGGACATTTTTTCATCAATGCCCACTTTAGCCCCGGGATTATCCTCGGTGATTTGCAGCTGCGCACTGGTACGGTAGATTGGTGTCCGGGTAAACGTATAAAGCGCCGCGGTCAGAAATACGCTGAAGAAAGTTATTATTACCCACCACTTTCGTTTCAACAGAATATGGAAATATTCACGCAGACCCGGGTCCTGAGGCATTTCCGGACCATAGTCCATCACCGGAGGCGGAAAGGCCAAAGAAGAAGATGTTGGCGGTACCACCATGGGGGGTTGACCTTGATTTGACATCGGTTATATCTCCAGTTTTATAATTAAGTGCCCTAGTTATTAAGGAACTGGAAAAGTCGGTTGTGGCATTAGCGACTTGATTAGAAATAAAGCCTTTTTAATCGCACTCTCGTTGATCATTACCACATCGCTGCCTTTAATCGGAATATCAGGATCCCTCCTGGCAATGATGCTGTCCAAATTGGTTTTAATGGTTATGGGCTGTCCCTGTTTATCAAAGCGCATAATGGTAATCTTGCTGGTTCCCAATAATGGGTCGACGCCTCCAGCTAATGCCACGGCCTGAGACACGGTCAGGTTTTCCTTGACTGGGATATTTCCCGGCTTTTTCACTGCCCCCAGGACATAGGCAGTATCGGCAAATGGGACATGAACGCTATCGCCGTTGTGCACCATGATGTTCAAGTCCGGTGACTGCCCGCTTACCAAGCGACGCAGGTCGATCACCACGGTTTCTGCCGTCGGGCTGGAAGTCGCGGAGGTCCCTGCGTTCTTCGGCCCGGCCCGATCAGGGGTTCTCTGCGCCCGGATAACATTGACCACGTCGCCGGCTGGTATCGGGCTGGTTTGGCTCCCCAACCCGCCGGCCAGGGATAACACTTCCAGCAGGTGGCGGGGACCGATTAATTCGTAAGTCCCCGGCTTGGCCACTGCCCCGGTGACGGATACCCGCTCATAGCGGAACTCCTTGACTGTTACGGTAATCTGCGGATTTACCAGGAACTGGGCGTCATATAATTTCTCCAAACGCTTTTCGATCGCCTGGGGGGTTAAACCAGCCACTTTGACCACGCCCACCAGCGGCATGGTGATATCCCCCTGCCCACTGACCCGCAGCGTCCGGCTCAATCTATCCTGGTCATAGACCTCTATGGCCAGCAGGTCTTCCGGCCCCACCTGATAGTCTCTATAGCTGCTTGCCGAAGACTGCGTGACTGGGAGCGCCGGCTGCGACTGCAAGGCCTGATTAGCTTTAGCTTCTTGCTGCTGCGCCAGCGCCTGGGTGGCGAGGACTTGCTGCGAGGAGCCGCCACAGCCCCCCAAAAAAGTTAATCCTATGCATATTAGGGCTGTGAAAGTACATTCATGGCCTCTATACCGCGTTTTAACTGAAAGTTTAATCCTTTTGCTGTCATCGTTCCCCGGAGAGGTGGTGAACATTTTAGTCATCCTTCCAAGCATTTCCCATCCGTCCTGTAAGTTACAAATCACGGTTAATTTAAATATTAGTTATAATCAACAAGTTATCCCTGAGCAGCACCAGCTATCCGTTATGGTATTCCTGAACTTGATCTGGGTAGCTCATATAAAACCCTTACGCTTATCAGCCAGTTTCAAACTGGGAGCTGTTTGACATTCTTGTTCAAAAACTCACAATCTCCACGCAAATCAACAGCGATTTGCAACAAAAACATAATGTTGAGTGGGTTGAGCTTTTCTGAGAGACTATGAGCAAACGTCTAATATCTCCAAGGCCTGGATCTTTGGGGGGAGAGTGACGCAAAAACCGAGCCTAATCCAATCTATTTTAATTAAATTCGATTATACCTAATTTTTTTTTCGCTCATCTTAAGTTTAAACATAGGGATTGTCAAGCAACTTTTAATTATTCTCGCACTTCTTGGTAACAACTTTTCAATTTAGTAGGACGAAGAGTTTTGCGCCTTGACCACCACTGTTTGCGGCGGTATTGCGGCTATCAGGGGTTCTGCCGGTTCCTCCCGTAGCCCTCCGGCCAAGAAGAGCCTCCATGAGTGAACATTCAGGTAATTGGCGTTTATTAAATGAAACGTATAAAAGGCGGGGACTCTGGGAAGCTTAAAGTTGGTCGGAGGTATTGTTCGTCTTCTGAAACATGATTTTGCCGGGCCGGAAGCTCAACTCGCGCCGGTACCCTTGAGAAGGACCCACGTGGCCTTGGGGGCCTCAGTGGCTATATTTCCTGGCGAGTTCTTGCACCCGGCCCAGGGCTTCCGACGCCCGGGCAAACCGGCCGGGAAACCTGGCCGCTACCTGCTCGGCGATCTCCTGAAGAGAATTGCGGCCGTCCATGCGCTCCAGGATGAAGCGTTCGATCAGGCCAGCCTGGTTGAGTTCTGGAAGGTAACTTAGGCTCATTTGCTCGAACCTGGCCGGGGCCAGCGGCATTCCCAAAAAGGTGGATTGGTGGAAGTCCGCCTTGGGGCGCGGCGGTTTGCCGGGTTCCAAGATGCGGGTATCCCATTGCCAGATGTACTCTTCCCCCACCAGATGGCCCGAAAATGACCCCGCCACCAGATCGCCCCGGGTCAGACCGACAGGTTGCGGCCAGGGAAGAAAGCTTTGGCCATAGACTAGTTTTGGGGCCCCGGGGGCGTTGGAAAAGCCGATGCCAGGCGCCAGCTCGCCATCGAACCAAAGCAGGAGCCCATGGGCCGTCCCGGGGCGGTCCACTTCCCAGGTGAATTCTCCTGCAAGGTTGGGGCTGGTAATCGTCCGGTAGTCAAGCATCCCCCAGCATTGAGGGGAAACCAGCAGATGGTCAGGTCCTAAATGGCACAAACGCCATTTATTAATAGCTAGCTGGCGGCCCACTGCCCAATTGAGGCCGAAGTTCTTGCCCCCCCAGACCCTCAGGTGACGCCGGTAAAGATTGGGGGCGGTTACTACCACAGCCCATAGGGTGTCACTCCGTGGAATCAACCTGCCGCCGGGGGCCAGAAACCGCTGGCGGGCATTGATTATTGACGGTATCGGCAGGCCAAATAAGGGGATAGGCCTGCGGATATCGCTGACGATAACGTCGGCTCGCTCCGGCAGGTCGACCTGGGTGGACATGGCCTGAAAAAACGTCATGCGCTCGGCAAAGCCATTGGCGGCGGCCAGGTCCCGGGCCACCTGGATGATATCGTCGGGCTCGATGGCATAAACCCGGCGCGCCCCCATTTGACAGGCCAGCAAGGCGAAAATGCCGGTGCCGGTGCCCAGGTCCAGGACCACCGAATCGGGCCGAACTGCCTCTCTCAAGGCCCGCCGATAAGCCCTCATCCGCACGCGGTTAGCAATAAAAGCGCTGTGTTGATCCAGATTGTACATTAAAAAATTACGCTATTTTTTCCTGAGTCTTGGAAGGGGAGATGAGACCATTAAAGTCTGCCAGGATCGCCTCATAAAGGCCGCGCAGACAGGCCGGATCGGCGGGAGGGGTCACCCGGCGCAAAGAGACCTGGTCCGCCAGCCGCGCCAGGGTGGCGAACTCCTGCGCCCGCAGCCCTTTGTCAAGCAGGTCGGACCGGTAGGCATTGGCCACCAGCGTCATTAAGCCCGCCCCAGGGGCTAAAGGCTCTATCCGTAAATTGGCCTCTGTCTGACGCGGCGCCAGGCAATAAATGGCGCCCAAGGGGGCCGATTTTAGAAAAAATTGCCTCCCAACCTTGGCTAAGTCCATCCGGCATTTGTCCCAGTCGGGAGCCATGGAATTCTCTGGAATCAGGCGGGGCAGGGCCTCGGACGAACCGCAAAGGTGGGCCACAGCATCAGGCCAGAGACAAAGGCGGGGAGTGCCAGGCTCGGCCAGAAACTCTCCCTCCACTTCTCGTAAGGGCAAAACGTCATCCGATAAAACCGGGTGGCCGGATAGGGCAAAGGCCGCGGCCAGGGTCGATTTGCCGGCGCCGGGGGGCCCCAGGAAGACCAAGGCCCGGTTGTCCACCATTACCGCGCTGGCGTGCAGGCAGGTGATCCCCCGCAGGCGCAGGACGAACCCCATGACCGGACCCAGGAGATAAACGGCCAGGTACTCCGGGAGGGTTCCTTCAGGACTGTTGGCCCAGACCCGAGTCCCACGCCGATCCACCCCAAATTCAACGCCATCGCTGTATCGCAGGCGGAAGGAGCCATCGCCCTCCTGCAGCCAAACCTGCAGAACGGGTTCGCCGCGCACATCGCGGTTGGCGCTGACGTGCCATAGGGTTTGAGCTGGCTCACTGCATCGGCTTGGCCGGGGAGATCCTCCCTCCAGGCTGACTTTTACGTCGGAGGACGGCAGGCCATCTATCGGGGTCAGATCGGGGATGGGTTGGTCGGTCTCGAGACCTAAGCCATATACGTAATAAGACCAAGTCATGCGTGAAATTTAATGTCGGTTGTAAAAGGCTTCAGATGGGGTAAACCAGCCAATATTTCCCAAAATGTGCGCAAACGACGGGCGAACCGCAGGGTTAAGAGCGTCCCCGCCTACCCTTATCCTAAAATCTGATTATCAGCCCTGAGGCCTGGGTACTTCCTTTCGGCCTCAATCCTTTAAAATTTGCACGTTTAGCAAGATTTTTAAGTTCTGACCGCCGAACGGTCTCTGGGGCCGGTCCCCGATGCACCGGCGGTAATTTGGCTAATTTTCCCGTAATCTTTAATCTCAGGGCGATGATAAGCCTTCCTGAAAGCCTGCTCTTTAGGTGACTTCATTTCTACCTCCAATAATAGGGTGTCTGGTCCAAGATTATCTTTCCTTCCTCTCCAAACCACGCTGTAGTCTGAGCCAATAGTTGAGGCTCAAGGGACGCAGATTGGTCCAAACTCTACTCGCATCGCTCTCAAAAGTCAATGGCGGAATTGCCTTCCGGTCCACAAATTCTTCCAGCTCCGAGACCGCAATAAACTCATCGAGCCAGCGGGCCTCGGGTCGCCTGACCAGCTCCAGCTCTGGATCTCCCGCCAGGGGAGTTTTGGGGCGTCGGAGTATCGGCTTGGGCAACAACTCCTGGCCGGCTTCCCGCAACATGATTTTATCCACACACCAGGGCAGGGGTGGCAAGGCCAGGACAAAGTTGATGAGCCGCACGTCGAAGTAAGGGTGGCAAAATTCCAGGGGCAGGCGCGTAGCGCCGCAGTCAAAGAAACTCTCAAAGTAATGTTGCCAAAAAGGTGACTTAAGGCGCTGGTAGATTTCCTCCCGGAGCAAGTGGGGCGCCTCAGGCTCGCGGGTCAGGCGCTCCCAGCGGGCTCGCAGTTCGGCTCTGGTTTCAAAGGCGGGGCTGAGCCAGGAGGGGTACAGCTGCTGATCCCCGGTCCGGAAGAGCCAGCGCCTTAACCCAGTCCGCAGCCCCAACTGTGGGAGCCGCCTATGTTGGTATAGGCAGCGCCCAAGTTCGATAGCTAACTTTGCCACTTGGAAGCCTTTGGCCATTTTCAGGAGGTAGGACGGGGAGGAAAGCAGGACTGCGTCTCCGCCTTCGCCGGTGAGCATGACGCGGCAGCCGCGGGCGGCGAGGCGGTGGAAGTCAACCCAGTAGGCCCGCAGGGGGTTATGCTCCGGCTGCGGCGGCAGGAAATCCTTTTCCTCGAACCTCTCAAACAGCCGGTAGTCGTCGCCAGGCAGGTGGTTCACCGGGATGTTTAAAAAACTGGCCACCAGCCTGGAATAGTCGCGCTCTTCGTCGGGAATCAGCCGGTCGTAAACCATGGTATAGCCCCGCAGGTCGAAGGGGGCGGATTGTCGGCGCAGCAGGTTCCGGGCGAGAGCCGCCACGGTGGAGGAATCCAGGCCGCCGCTTAAAGATGACCCCACCCGCCGGGTGCGCAGCCGATCCGCCACCGCCTGGGTCAGCAAGACCTTGAAGTGCTCCACGTAATCCTGGGGGTGGGAGTACCGTAGCGGGCGGTCGATCAGGGGGAGATCCCAATAGCGCCCCTGGCGCAGGTTGCCCTCCTGCCAGGTGAGATAATGCGCCGGCGCTAAACGCTGGATGTCGGCAAAGGCGGTAGTGAACTGATCCTGGTTGTAGTCGAAGAGGAGGAAATCGGCGATGGCCAGATCATTTAACCGGTCTGATACCTGCGGATGCATCCTCACACAGTTCAGGGTGTTGCTGAAAACCAAGCAGTTCCCCACCTGCGCGTAATAGAAAGGTCTGATGCCAAAATGATCCCGGGCGCAGAAGAGACGGCGCTGGTGGCTGTCCCAAATGGCGAAGGCAAAATCGCCCCGGAGATGCTTGACGCACTCTGCACCCCAAACCAGGTAAGAGTGCAGGATTAATTCCGTGTCGGTAGCCTCCTCCAAGTCATGGCAACCGTGGCGGCTCAATCCTTGGCGCAGTTCGGCCCGGCCATCGATGCGGGCGTCAGCGGTAATCCATACCTTGCCATCCAGAGATAAAGGCTGGGAATCTGGCCGGGTATCTTCAACTGTCTGGAACAGTGCGTGCCCCAGGCCCACAGCTCCCTGGCTCCAGGTCTCCCTGGCATCCGGGCCCCGGAAAGCCAGGTAATCGGTTAACCGCGCCAGTAAACTTCCGTCAACCGGAGAGCCGTCAAGCTTCAGGATGCCAACAATGCCGCTCATCTATACCTCAAGGGATTAACCGCGCCCCCAACCTCTTCCGGAACGCTCGTTTCACGCAGTAATAATAAAGGTCCCCGGTTTGCTTCACATCCCGTGGAAGCTTTCTAAGGCCTTGCCAGATTTCTTCGCAAAATTCTTGCCAGTGGCGCTTCTTAAAATAGAGCCAGGCCAGGCGGTAGCGTGGCCAGAAACTGTCGTACCCCAGGGCGATTCCCATGCGATATCCCACCATCGCCGTGTCGATCTCGCCTTCCAGTTCATAAAGCCTAGCCAGGAGGGTGTGGACCCGGGAATGGTCCGGGTCCAAAAGAGGATGGTCTTCAAGATTGCTGAGAATCGACGCCTTCAGAGGCTTGTGGCCCGTCAGGGTCAGTTGGAGAGACCTTTCATAAGCCGTAATGGCCTCCCGTCGTCGCCCCTGCTTGCTCAGTACCTTACCCAAAGTCCGGTAAGCATCCACCAGTTGGCCGTTTAATCCCAGAGATTTTCGTAAACAGGTCTCAGCCTCCTGCCAATGCCGCTGCCGGGCCGCAATCTTGCCCAGGCCGAAATGAGCGTAGGCATCCTCCGGGTCCAGGATTAAGGTACGGCGATGCTCTGCCGCCGCCTCCCGCAGCCACCGGTAAGAATAATACCAGTCGCCTCCGCTATTGTATGGAGTCCGGTAGGAAGGATCAAGGCCCAGGGCCAGCCGGTAAAATTCCTGGGCCTGACCCGGCCGCTCCATCTGGGTATACAGGTGCGCCAGGTGGTAAGGGGGGGCCGCCGCGTCCGGGAGAAGTTCCAGGGCTTGCAGGTACAGTTTTTCGGCCGAGTTCAGGTCGCCCTGCTGAGCCGTCTGGGCCGCCGCCCGAATTAACTCCAGGCCCCTCAGGGCAGGGTCGCCGTCCCGTGAGGGCCTCAGAAGCAGGGACAACTCTTCTGCCAGGTATTTCCATTTTAACGGCGTGTACCCGCCTTCCACGGAATAGGCAATGGTAATCAGGTCTGCCTGCAAATTCTTGGCCCTCAGGCGAGACACCAGTTCCCTGGGCCAGCACCACGGCAAGGTGCGATGCTGATCGCTGGTGCTGCAGGCTCTGGAAATAGTGAAAAAATCGGTATCGATGTCCAACAGGACCTTCTCCGGCAATTTCGGTAGCTGGTCCAGGGTGCAAACCCGGACCGGTTTGTCCAGGAGCGTGAGGGAAATCTGTGCTTCCTCGACTTTCAGAAGACGCGAGGCTCCTGGGAACTCGGCCATCAGCTTTTTTAGCCGGCGACGGAGAGGCTTCCTGGTTCCGGAGGTCTGCCAGGTTTGATCGGGAACCACCCAGAAGACCTCCCGGATTATGCCCTCCCTTAGGGCCAACGAAATGAAATTGCCGATGTTGAGGGAACCGGCATCCGGGGCCCAAGCCAGGTCATCGTGCGCGTCGATGTGCACCAGGATTTTCTCTTTGACCCCCCCGCCGCACCAGACACCATAAGCCGCATCATGATTTTCCATCAACACGATGGGGTCCAACCCGGGATCGGCTCTCAGACCAGATCTTTGGCTTTTTTCCATACACATTCCGTCTGATCTAGAAGAGAAGCAGCTGACTCAAGGGGCAATTGCCGGACCAAAAGGACTGAAGTGTTGGTATACGACGTCGTTTAGGGGTTGACCCTGGAGTTCCACCCAGGCATGGGCTTCGATCCCGCTCTCGCTGGGTTTTACCCCAATCCGCAGATTTGCTTCGATCCCACGACATTTCAGGAACCACCAGAGGGCCAAAGATTGAGGCAGGCAGGTGGGGCGGTAAAGACCGTGCCTGGCTGCGACCTGCACTAGGTGAGCCTGCCTTTGGGCAAAAGCAGCCATCATTTCTGCTGGGGAGGCCCCTTGGTCTTTTAACGGCCAATGGGACAACAGGCCTTGCAACCGTCGCAACCCCAGCAGACGCAACCCCAAGCCGATTAGGGGCAGCCCCAGCAGTGCCTGAACCAGCAACCACCGCTCCGACTCGGGCAACTTCATAAATTTCTGCCAGTTAGCCGGCGACAAACTCCACCATCCCCCGCTGATGCAACTTTTCAAGAAAATCATCCAGGTCTTGCCGTAACTGAGCAGGTTCTATATCATATTCAGAGAGCAGGGTCTCAAACGCCTCCTGAATGCTGGCCGCTTGGATGATTGCCTTCCAAATACCGGTGCCCACGTCGTCCAAACCATGGTAAGCTTCGGTATTGAGGTTTAAAATGACTGATTCGTTTTCAAAGACCCGGACCAGAACGTGCTTCGGAACGGAGACCTTCATTGAATAGTCGATGCTCATAGAGGTTTTTTTCCTTGGCGCAGTTCCAAGTAACGGGGAATTGATTATCATTCCCCATCAGCCAGTTTGCCCTTTTAAAAATTTCTCGTCATATATTGTCACAATGCCGATTCTTATGCAAGTTGAAAGGGGAAAATATGAATTAATTGGAACAATTTTATATATTTAAATTAAAATAAGAATTTATTTTTCCGGATTTTTTTTCAAAAATTTTGTAAATAGCGTAACTGATGAAATTTGATACCAAAGGAACATCTCCTGGTTCTCAGCCGGTTTCTGACTTCCGGATGTTTTTATTTGACTGCCTCAATGCTTGGTATGGTTTTCTGGATTACTGGGCGGGAAAAGGCCTCTGTAAGGTGCAAAGCAGTGATTTTAAAGAACCTGTGAGCCGGAGTCTTTTTCTCCGGAGAAATGAAACGCTCCAGAGAGAAATGGCCGAGGTTTTTGCCCCATATCACCCCCTTTGCCGGGAATGCAAATATTGCTGCATGATCGACCTGCCTTTGTACCAGGTAGATTGCATTCTTTATGGCATTAAACCTTATTGGGCTATCATGGTGCCGGCAACCCGCTTAAGAGATCCTGTAAGGAGAATTGTTCGCTGGCTAAAACCTAAGCAATTATCGCTCATATTAAAATCATTATTAAAGGGCATTCCCGCCCAAAGGAAAATGCAGCCTTCTCCTAAAGATATTTCGCAAATTCCATGTTGGATGTGGACCGACAGCGGCTGTAAGTACGAATATGGTGAGAGGCCAACCTATTGTGTTCTCTACCTTTGCAAGAACTTAATCGGCCAAATGTCTTCAAAAGACTATCGCAAGTATTTCCGGACCAGTTGCAAATATCTACTCCACCTTACCCGATCGCTAAACCAAGCCATGGCCTGATGCCATTTGGAAACAATGCTTTTTGAACGGCTGCTCCTTCTGGTTGTTTGATAATATCATTAATATTTATGCTATCATCGCTGCCGATAGACAATTCATTTCGAAAAGAGTAAACTTAACGGGGTTATGGTCGGTGGATATGTTCCGGAAACAATCTTCTGACTGCGCATCGAATGGCCAACCGGTTTTGTCAAAAGGCAGATCCCTGAAGCTTCCGGCCGGGCTGCCTGCCATCCGAAGCTTGATTGATTTCAGCAATATTTTTATGATATCATCTGCTTCGGACGGAGGGCGTCGACTAGCTGGTGGTTGCCAGCTTTGGGGTAGCCCTGCTTGGAAATGCCCGGATAACGACTCGGTAAAAATTCCTGAACGTTTTTCCATAACGGCCCCTTTCCACCTGATGGAGAGGAAAGAAGGTGACTAGATGAGGGGCAATCACCAGTTATTCCCGGTATTCTTGATCTTGATAGCCGGACTGCTTTTCGCAGGGGTCTCCTGGGCTCAGAAAGGATCTGGCAGCTCGTCCTTTCAAGGCTTCGGAAATGATGATGCGAATAATTTTTTGCCGCCAGGTGAACCCCATCCGAAGTCAAAAGCAGCCACGGACACTCCCCAAAAAAGCAAGCGGCCAAACTCCCAAGTCCCTAAATTGGACAGATATGGGTCAGATCCGAAAAAAAGTTCGCGGCGCGACCTTCCAAAAGCAGAGCAATCCTTGACCGTGGAAAACCTCCGACCCAACGTGGTTTTGGGAGCGCCTTCGCCACAGTCCACCACCTCCACTTCATATTTTGACGGGTTGTTATCGAGATCTATAAAAGACCTGGGTAAAGCTAGAAAAGCAGACAACGTGAAAGTCCAAAAGGATGACTCCGAAAAAAGCAAGGATGACTCAGAAAAAAGCGAAGATTAACCGGCAGGAAGGATTTACCCTCGTTACTCAAAGTTTGCTTATTCCCCCCCTCATCCTACCCGATCCCCCCGGCGAAATCTTTATTGACTTAACTATGGAGATCAATTGCCAAATTTGCCTATAAAGGCATTACCCCGAAGCTGGGAATCCTCGCGCTCCTGGCGGGAACTGGCGCCACTCATTGGCAGGCTATTGCCCTGGCTGGGAGAAAGCGACCCAACCTTGGTAAAGAACGCTCTTAGCGGTTGGGATGCCAACTTCTTGGAAAGGCTCCGGTGCCATCACCTCCTCCCTTTAATCTTCAGGGAGGTGGCCAGGTTGGGTCTGGAAAAAGAGTTGCCGGGGGCGGTTCTGGCAGAGCTCAGAAACTCCTATCTCCTGGCCTTGCAAAAAGCGGCCCGGCAGGAGGCAGAGACCCCCCCGGTGCTAAACGCCTTGGGCCTGGCAGGCATGCAGGCGATCATCTTGAAAGGTGCAGAGGTGCGCCATCGGCTCTACGCCGATCCGGCGGTAAGGCCGATGGAAGATCTGGACCTGCTGATTCCCAGGCAGCAGCTGAGGGCAGCCAGGGGAACTTTGATTCAACTCGGATATCAGCCACTCCCGGAGCCGCGGCCTGGATTTGCCGAACGGTTTGAAAATGAGATTCTTTTCCATCCCGTCCCAGGCAAATGTCTTAAAGTTGATTTGCATTTTGAGGAGCTCCGGGCCTTGGGTTCAAATTACCGGCTGCCCTATTCCCGCCTGGCGGCCAGGGCTCAGACCCTGGATTTGTCCGGGGTGAAAGGGAAGGTCCTGGCTCCAGAGCATGCCCTTATCCACCTCTCCCTGCACACCTTTCAAGATTTTACCCTCTTCGGGCCCTTTGCCATCCCCCTCATTGATCTATTCCTGGCCCTGGCGCTCCTCCCCGTGGACTGGGGGTTCTTCTTGGAGGAATCGGCCCGGTTCCGTTGCCAGGGTCCGGTTTACTCAATGTTGCGCACGATGGCTTCACTGCCAGGGGTGAAAGTTCCAGCCGAGGTTTTAAATTGTTTAGGCGAGCATCGCCCTTCCTGGCAGGAAAGGCTGGCGCAGCGTTGGGGCTATCTAAGCGTGCATTTATCGGTGCTGTACCGTCACCGCCACTTCAATGACTGGGCCTTTTTCTTCCGGTCCAAGCTCTGGCCTCAAAAAACCTACACCAGAGAACATTTTGGGAGCGTTGCCGCCCGCCTGCGAGCCTTCCTTAATAAATTTTCCTCTAATTAATTCGTTTCCCAGCCTGGAGGTGTCTGGGAGAATTACGGTAATTTCCCGAGCACCTGCTTAAATGAACTCTAAAAACTCGGAACTCACCAGTATTTCTCCCGATACTTCGTGTAATAAGCCACGGTGCGCTCGATCCCCTCCTTCAAGGGAGTCCGGGGCCGCCAGCCCATGGCCGCGGTGATCTTGCCGATATCGCTGATATAATCCCCGGTTTCCACGAAGTAGCGGTCCGCGGGCCACTCCACCTGCTGCACCTGGGTGCCGGGCACGGCTGCCGCCACCAGGCGGGCCATTTCGATGAACGGCGTGCTGCTGGCGGAGCCTAAATTATAAACCTCTCCGGAGACTCCCGGCGCCTGGGCCAGGGTCAGCATGGCCTCGGCCAGGTCCTCGACGAAGATATAGTCCCGTCCTTGCCGACCCTCGCCATAGATGGTCAGGGGTTTGCCCTCCAGGGCCAGCCGGATGAACCAGTTGACTATGCCGTATTTGCTGTGTTTCATCTGCTGCCGGGGACCATACGGGTTGGCGATGCGCACACTCACTGTTTCCAGGCCGTAGGCCTCTTGATAGAAGCGGTAATACTTCTCCCCCGCTAGCTTGTGGATGCCGTAAATGCTCAAACAATTGAACGGATGGCCTTCATCCACCGGATTGTATTCGATTTTACCATAGACAAATCTGGAACTGGCGAAAACCAGCCTGGCCCTGGACTTGGCCTCGCGGCAGGCCTCCAGTACCTGCAAATGACCCTTGCAGTTAATGTCCAGGTCCAGCAAGGGGTCGGTGTTGCTGTCCACATAGCTCACCTGTCCGGCCAGGCTGAGGATGAGGTCCGCCTCCCGCACCAGACTCTTGACCAGCGACCCGTCGCGGATATCGCCCTGGACGAACTTTATGGCCCCGAAGATGCCCTCCAGATTAAAGAGGTTGCCGCCGTAGACCGGCAGCATCGCGTCCAGGATGGTGACCTGAGCACCGGAATGCACCGCCAGGTGGGCAATGGTGCTGCCGATCAGGCCCGCGCCCCCGGTGATCAGGACGCGAGCCCCGCGTAAGGATGACAGGTTGTTGATGGAACACCTCCACGCCTAAATTGCCGGGAAATAGATCAGAGCCCCTGAAAGTGCTTAGGGAGGGCATCCGGTCGGCGGCCAGCGCGCCGCTCCTCAATCCTATCAAAAGCCTTTGCCGACCTCAACCAGGTTCTGCAGGGCCACGCCCCAGGCAGCCATGGCGCCCGGATATTTTATCAGCTTCCCCAGGGTGGGAGGAATTTATCCGGAATTGGGAATTCATAGAAGTCGTTTTTTGAACTATAATAGCGCTTATGGAAAAACTCTCCTGCTTCAAGGCTTATGACGTCCGGGGACGGGTCCCGGAGGAACTGAATGTGGACCTGGCCTACAAAATCGGCCGGGCCTATGCCGCGTTTCTGCGTCCGGCGAAGGTGGCCCTGGGCCGGGATATCCGCACTTCCAGCCTGCCCCTGGCCCTGGCCCTGACCGCGGGGCTGAACGACAGCGGCGTCGAGGTCTGGGACCTGGGCCTGTGCGGCACCGAGCAGGTCTATTTCTACACCAGCGCCCTTTCGCTCGACGGCGGGATCATGGTCACCGCCAGCCATAACCCCCCCGAATATAACGGCCTGAAGCTGGTGCGCCGGGAATCCCGCCCAGTGAGCGGCGATACCGGTTTGCGCGACCTGGAGGCCCTGGCCGCGGCCGGGAAGTTCCCGCCGGCAGCCCCCAACCGCGGCGCCCTGCTGGCCACGGACGCCTTCGAGGCCTACGTCGCGCACCTGCTCAGCTATGTGGATTTAGCCGCGCTGAAACCCCTGAAAGTGGTGGTCAACGCCGGCAACGGTTGCGCCGGCCCGGTCCTGGACCGGCTGGAGCAACATTTGCCCTTCCGCCTCATCAAGGTGCACCACAAGCCAGACCCCGCTTTTCCGCATGGCGTCCCCAACCCGCTCCTGCCGGAGAACCGGCAGGCCACCGCCGCGGCGGTGCGAGATTCCGGCGCCGACGTCGGCCTGGCCTGGGACGGCGACTTCGACCGGTGCTTCTTCTTCGATGAAGAGGGGAGCTTCCTCGAAGGCTACTATATTGTAGGTTTCCTGGCCCAGGCCCTGCTGGCCCGGCACCCCGGGGCCGCCATCATCCACGACCCGCGGCTTACCTGGAACACCATTGAGATGGTGCGGGCCGCCGGCGGCGTCCCTATTATGAGCAAGACCGGCCACGCCTTCATCAAGGAGCGCCTGCGGGCGGAAAACGCCTTATATGGCGGGGAGATGTCCGGGCATCATTACTTCCGGGATTTTGCCTACTGCGACAGCGGCATGATTCCCTGGCTGCTGGTGCTGGAGGTGATGAGCCGGAGCGGTCGGAAACTCTCGGAACTGGTGGCGGAGCGCCTGGCCCGCTTTCCGGTGAGCGGCGAAATCAACCGCAAGCTCTCGGACCCCGAAGCGGCCCTGCGGCGGGTGGAAGATTTTTACGCGCCCCACGCCCTCACGCTGGACCGCACCGACGGCCTTAGCCTGGAATTTCCCGAGTGGCGCTTCAACCTGCGCCCCTCCAACACCGAGCCGGTCCTGCGCCTCAACGTGGAAACCCGCCAGGACTCCGCCCTGCTGCAGGAAAAAACCGCCGAAATCCTGGCGATGCTCAGGTAATATCTTCCAGAAAAAGAATATTCAATTCTATCCATAATTATATCCAAGTATATGAAAATAGGCAATAATGCCTATTGATCCGATTTATATTTGAATTAACTTAAGCTCAAACCTCGTCCTGAACCAGTACTGAACACTGAGCCTCTTGTTTCAAATCTCACTCAATTCGTTATAAGAATAGAAATCCTGACGAGGAGCGAGCTGAATAGTCGCCTGATAGCAACGATGCCACAAATATATATTCAAAGGAGAAATAAATTTGAAGACTATAAAAGTCTTTGCCGCAGCCCTCTTTGTAATAACCCTAATATTTAGCAACTCGGTGCGACTTCAGGCAGATCAGCTTAACCGGGCAGACAAAGACCGCCAAGATCCAAAAGTCGAGTTGGGGAAACTGCTCTTCTTTGACAAGATCCTTGGCGGCAACAAAAACGTCTCCTGCGCCACTTGTCACCATCCTCTCTGCTCAACCGGAGACGGATTGTCCTTGCCGGTGGGTCAGGGCGGACGCGGGCTTGGTATGACTCGGGATAACGGAGCCGGACCCAGCGCCGTCCGCGAACGGGTCCCCCGCAATGCACCCTCGGTCTTTAACCTCGGACTGGCGACGTTTACCACCATGTTCTGGGACGGCCGGGTTCAGGTGGATTCCTCCTTTTCCAGTGGCTTCAATAGCCCGGCCGGGAACAACTTGCCCTCGGGACTGATAAATGTCCTGGCGGTACAGGCCATGTTTCCGGTACAGTCGAGTCCTGAAATGGCCGGCTACCCGGGCGAAAATGAGATTGCCGATGCCTCGGCCCAGGGAAAACTCGCCGGCAAAGGCGGCGCCTGGGACTTGCTGGCCAACCGTTTAAGACAAATTCCCGCGTATGTTAACCTGTTTATCAAGGCCTTCCCGCATGTGCATGCCGCTGGGGATATCACTTTCGTGGATGCCGCCAATGCCATTGCGGCCTTTGAGGCCCAAATGGGCCAGGCTCAGGACAGCCCCTACGATCATTATCTGCGCCATGAAGAAGGGGCCATGAGCCAGGAGGCCCAGGCCGGCATGGCGCTTTTCTATGGCAGCGCCGGCTGTTCCAATTGTCACCAGGGCACCCTGCAGACCGATATGAAGTTTCACTCCATCGCCATGCCCCAAATCGGCCCGGGGAAAGGGGATGGACCCAGCAAACATGAAGATTACGGCCGGGAACGCGTCACCAATGATCCCGCCGATCTGTACCGCTTTCGCACTCCCTCGCTGCGTAATGTGATCACGACCGGCCCCTGGGGCCATGATGGCGCTTACAACACCCTGGACGCGATGATCCGGCACCTCACGAACCCGGCCCATTATCTGGAGGTTTACAATACCAACCAGGCAGTCCTGCCTTCCAGGTCAGACCTTGACGCCATCGATTTCCAGGTGCAACAGGACCGAAAGATCAGGGCAGCCATTGCCGCGAGCAGTGAAATCAAGAGGATTGACCTGAGCCACGAGGAGATTTTCTCGCTCATAGAATTCTTGCGGGCCCTTTCTGATCCCCGCTGCCTCGATCTCCGGAAATTTGTTCCTGAGGAGGTGCCGAGCGGCTTGCCGGTAAGGGATTAAAGCGGATATCGGTCCAGGAGCGTTCATCAGTCGCTTGTCTGGAGATTTCGCCTAATTTGACTCCATTGCAAAACAAGGGACGGTAAATTACCGCCCCTCGTCTTTCCAGACCACTTGGGTTTCCGTGGCGAATTTTTCTTAAATTAGGGTCTTCCCGGCACGCTGGAGCCAGCGCCGCCAGTTCAGGCGATCCGGCAGCAGCGGCCGCTCCCGCACCGTACGGCGCCAGAGGAACAGGGCCACCCCAACAAACAGAATATTGGAGGTCCAGGGCGCCAGGGCAGCGTTCATTTTGAAGTTGAGCGCCAGGCGCCAGGAGGCGGTGAAGACGATATAATAGACCAGGAAAAGAGCCAGCCCCACCACCAGACCCCAGGTGCGGCCCTGTTGCCGGTGGCTCAGCCCCAGGGGCATGGCGATCATGCACAGGATCAACGCCCCCACCGGCATGGCAAAGCGCTGGTTCAACTCCACCATGGCCCGGTTATAAGGGTCCGAGCCTTTGGCCTCCTTGCCCAGGGTGGCCCACAATTCCCGGAGCGACATCTCCGTCTCCGACTTGCCGCCTTTCAGCGGGAACCCGAAGAGCTGCAAGGGCAGCTGATAGCTCTTGAACTCCACCATTTCCCAGCGGCTTTGGTCCTTGCCCTCCTCGCCCCAGCGGAAGACCTTGCCGTCGAAGAGCTGCATCATCATGGCCTCCTGGCCCTCATCGAAGCTCAACCGGCCGCTCTGGGCATAAACCGTGTTGGGATTTTCCGGGTCCCGGAAGTCGTAGACGAAAATCCCCTCCAGCTGGCCTTCCCGGGAGGAGACATGATTGACGAACAGCATCAGGCCGTGGAAATCGGTGTTGAATACCTGCTCCTGGATACCCAGGTCGGCGCGCTTCTTGGCCACGTTCTTCAGCAACTCCCGGGTAGCCGTCTGACCCCAGGGACTGCCGAAGACCGTGAGAAACAGGGTGAGCAGGGCGGCAGCCACGGAGAAGCCCAGGATCGGCGGCAATAACTGGGTGAAGCTCAACCCCGCGGTCTTGAGCGCCGTCACCTCATGATCCACGGTGAGGCGGGTCAAGGACAGCAAGATCCCCACGGTGGCCGCCATGGGCAGGGTAAAGACCAGCAGGTAGGGAAGCAGAAAGAGGCAGGTCTGTAAAACTTCCCACAGGCCCACTCCCTTCACCACAATCATCTGGGTGACCTTCATCAGCCGGCCCAGAAAGACGATGGAGGTGAAGGCCAGCAGACCAACCCAGAAGGGCGGTATAATTTCCAGGATCAGATAGCGGTAAATGATAAAGGGCATGAGTTGGCGGTTTGATAATCGTTTTTACTGCTTACTGCTCACTATTCTCTCTCATAGGCCAGCAAAAGGCAATCCCCCTGCCGGCCCAGGATCCGGATCTGCCCCGGCAACTCCGGCTTCAGGCTCTCCAGGTCGGTCTCCTTCAGATAAAAAAAGACCTGGGGCCGGGAGCGGGCAAACTGCGCCATCTCCCCGACGCCGGCAAAGTAAAGCTCCCGCTCCCGCCTGGGGGCCAGTTTACGCCCAAAATCCAGCTCGGTGCGCGACTCCATCAGGTGAAAAACCTGGCCGCTATAGAAGGAGAGCCCCTGGGAATAGAGGTACGCTCCCACCAGGGCGTCACCCGGCTGCCAGCGGGACCGCACCAGGCGGCCGAGCTCCCGGGGGGAACGCTGCAGGCTGAATCGGTCCAGGCCCACGGGCAGCAGGCTGCTGAGGACCAGGGCCCCGACCCCTAAGAACAGCAGGCTCAAGTGTCGGCCCGCCAGGGTGAGGAGGGGAGTCAGGGTGAAGACTGCGGCCACCAGGAGCACATAGGATGGCTCCAGGTTGGCCCGGCTTAAGTCCCGCAGCAGGAATAGCGGCTGCCAGAGCAGCAGGCCCACCAGTGCCAGCCCCGCTATAGTCCAAACCCACAGGCTGAGCCGCAGGCCGCGGTCAATGGTCCGGGCCCTCAGGGAATCGCTGAAATCGGCCAGGCGCCTTCCCAGCAGCAAGGCCAGGGGCAACAAGGCCGGCAAAATATAAGGGGCCAGCTTCCCCCGGGATAATGAGAAGAAGACCAGCACTACGCCGGCCCAGATCATTAAGAAGACCCGATCCGGGTCCCGCCCCCGCCTTGGCGCCCAGCAGGCCCAGGGCAGCAGGAAGGTCCAGGGTAGCAGCAATCCCAGCAGCACCGGCCCGAAATAATAGATGGGCTGCGGGTGGATGGCCGGGGTCAGAAAGCGGCCGAAGTTTTGCTCCAGGATAAAATAGCGGAAATACGAGGGCAGGCGCCACTGCAGATAGGCGAACCACGGCAGCACCAGCACCGCCAGGAGCAGCCAGCTCCAGGGCTGGATCAACATTTTCCACGGCCGCCCCTGGATCAAGACCCAGAGCCCCCAAACCAGGCCGGCCAGAATCAGGGCCACCGGCCCCTTGGTGAGCACCGCCAGCGCCAGCGCCGCATAAGCCCAGGGCCACAGCCGCGGCTGCTGCTGCCGCAGCGCCAGGTAACCCAGGCCGATACCCAAATTGACCCAAAAGGCCAGGGTCATGTCCAGGGTGAGGAGACGCCCCAGGACCACGTAACCGGAGCAGGTGGCCAGGACCGTGGCGCCGAGAAAGGCCGCGGCCGGCCCCCACATTACCCGACCCAGGGCGTAGGCCAAAAATAGGCCGCCCAGGGCGCTCACCGCCGACGGCAACCGGGCCGCCAACTCATTATAGCCCAGGGCCTTGAAGCTCAAGGCGGTGAACCAATAGACCAGGGGCGGCTTTTCCAAATAGGGAAAAAGATTCAGATGCGGGACCAGCCAATCCTTCAGGACCAGCATCTCCCGGGCGATCTCGGCATAGCGCCCTTCGTCCGGGTCCATCAACCCCGGCGCCCCCAGACGATAAAAAAAGATCACCGCTCCCATGAGACCCAGGGCCAGGAGGAAGGGCCATTCCGCGGGGACGGTTTTTTGGTTTTCGGTCTTTGATTTGCGGTGGTTCAAAATAAGCTTCCGGCAAGTATTGCGATTAGCGCCTCTCATTGCGGCGCGGCGCAAAAATGTAAGATACAAGGGGCGGACAAACGTGTCCGCCCTTGACGTTGTATTCCGGGTGTACTCCTACAGATCAAAGTCGCGCGGTTGTTCCTCCGCAGCAGATTCCTGGAGCCGGCGAGCCGCCTTCTTGGGGTGTTTTTTCCTGGCGTTCATTCACCCCTCTCCCAATTCTTTAATCATAGAAATAAGTTGCCTCTTTAATTCGGGCAACTCACGCTCCACTGCATTCCAGATAACGGGCAAGTCAATCTCAAAATAATTATGCACCAGAATATTGCGCATGCCGATAATGCTGGCCCAGGGGACTTCAGGATGGGATTCCCTGATATTGGCAGATACGGCCCGGGAAGCTTCGCCAATTATTTGGAGATGTTGTAAAAACCATGTTTGTATAAGTTCGTCTTGCTCGAAGACAGAGCGGCCTCTGGCCGCATACTTTTCAATATGCTCAATGGCCTGCAGGATATCTTTCAATCTCTCACGGTCATCTCTCATAAGGGCACCGCTTCTCTAAGCACACGCTCGCGGATTCTCTTCCGTAATCCCCTGACCGTCACAACATCGACCTGGCATTCTAAAAGATTCTTCTAAATCCATCAGCAGCCCCCCCAGGTCAAAGAGACTTCTCCCCTCCTCCAGTTCCACCAAAATATCCACATCACTTTGCTCATCCGCCTCCCCCCTCGCCACAGAGCCGAAGATGCGGACGTTATACGCCCCGTGTTTGGCGGCGATTGCTAAGATTTCCTGCCGCTTTTCCTGCAAAATTTGCTGAAGGCTCATGCGCCTGTCCTCCTCCCGGTGGTTCATATTATCACAAATTTCCCTAAGTTTCCGAGATGATCGGGTCATAAAAAAAAGCCGGCCCCCCGCAAGGGGCCGGCTGGTGTTGCTGCAACGATTTACAGCTTACTTCGCCAGCAGAGGCACGATGAGCAGGGCCACGATGTTGACGACCTTGATCATCGGGTTGATGGCGGGGCCGGCGGTGTCTTTGTAGGGGTCGCCTACGGTGTCACCGGTGACTGCCGCTTTGTGGGCATCGGAGCCCTTGCCGCCGTAGAGGCCGTCTTCGATGGCCTTCTTGGCGTTATCCCAGGCGCCGCCGCCGGAGGTCATGGCAATCGCCAGGAACAGGCCGGTGACGATGGAGCCGATCAGCATGCCGCCCAGGGCCACGGGACCCAGACCGGGCATGAAGCCCACGATCAGAGGAGCGCAACACCGGGATCAGGGCGGGGAGCATCATCTGGCGCAGGGCGCTCTTGGTGACGATGTCCACGCAGGTGCCGTATTCGGGTTTGGCGGTGCCTTCCATGATGCCCGGGATTTCCCGGAACTGGCGCCGCACTTCCTCGACCACGCCGCCGGCGGCCTTACCAACGGCCTCCATGCACAGGGCGGCAAAGAAGTAGGGCAGCAGGCCGCCGATGAACAGGCCGGCGATGACCCGGGGATCGGACAGGTCAAAGGTCATGACGCCCGTGGAAGGAGCGGGAGTACTCGGCGAAGAGCACCAGGGCGGCCAGACCGGCGGAGCCGATGGCGTAACCCTTGGTGACGGCCTTGGTGGTGTTGCCCACCGCATCCAGAGGATCGGTGATGTTGCGGATCTCATCCGGCAGTTCCGCCATTTCGGCGATGCCGCCGGCGTTGTCGGTGATGGGACCGTAAGAGTCAATGGCCACGACGATACCGGTCATGGAGAGCATGGCCACCGCAGTCAGGGCAATGGCGTAGAGGCCGGTGCCGGCGTGCTCCAGGCCGCCGCCCAGATGGAAGGCCGCCAGGATGGCGCCGACGATGACGATAACCGGGGCCGCCGTGGATTTCATGGACATGGCCAGGCCCTGGATGACGTTGGTGCCGTGGCCGGTGGTGGAGGCCAGGGCAATGGACTTCACCGGGTTAAAGCTCTTGGAAGTGAAGTACTCGGTGATGCCCACGATCAAACCGGTGAGCACTACGCCGATGACCGCCAGCAGGAAGACGTTAAAGGTCGGAATCACATACCCGGCGCCTTCCTTCGCGGCCAGGGCGGCCACGCCGGCCATGAATTTGTTGGCCAGGAAATAGAAGGCGACGATGGCCAGGACGCCGGCCACGATGAGACCCTTATAGAGGGCGCCCATGACGTAGTCGCCTTTGCCCAATTTGACAAAATAGGTGCCGATGACCGAGGCGATGATGGAGACGCCGCCGATGACCATCGGGAAGATTACCGCCGCCGGAGGTGGGGCCGTAAATGGTGGCGGCCAGCAGCATGGCGGCCACTAAGGTTACTACGTAGGTCTCATAAAGGTCCGCGGCCATACCGGCGCAGTCACCCACGTTGTCGCCGACGTTGTCGGCGATAACCGCGGGGTTCCGGGGGTCGTCTTCGGGGATGCCGGCTTCGACCTTACCCACCAGGTCGGCGCCCACGTCCGCTGCTTTGGTGTAGATGCCGCCGCCCAACCGGGCGAAGACGCTCACCAGGGAGCAACCGAAGCCCAGACCGATCAGGGAACGCATAGCTTCATGCGGATCAACGGTGGCCAGCAAGAACTTGTAGTAGCCGGCCACGCTCAGCAGGGCCAGGCCTACCACCAACATGCCGGTGACCGAACCGCCCCGGAAGGCTACCTTCAGGGCATGAGCCATGCTGGTAAAGGCCGCCTGGGCGGTGCGCACGTTGCTCCGCACCGACACGTACATGCCGACATAGCCGGCCAGGGCCGAACCCGCCGCGCCGATGACGAAGCCGATGGCCGTGTATTTACCCAGAGCGAAGAGGAGCACGAAGACCACCGCGCCGACCATGGCGACGGTCTTATACTGCCGGTTCAGGAAGGCATTGGCCCCTTCCCGCACCGCCGCTGAGATTTCCTGCATCCGCGGATTGCCGGCATCCTGTTTCAGAATCCAGGTGGTGGTCACCAAGCCATAGGCGACACCCACCGCGCCACAGATCAAGGCAAAAGTCATAATATCCATAACCGTCCGCATCCCTCCTGAAAATGTAATTAATCCCTTAAACTTAAGGTATTTGCGCAGAGTGTGGTGAAACCCGCCTCACCGCCCCTAGCCCTGATTCCGATCCCGGAACCGCAATCCGGTACCTGAATGACAATTCATACCCCAAATTGCCACCCGAAGTAAAGGAAAAATTTCACAAGTCTAAATTTATTACTCCTCGGAATCTGAGGGCGAATCGGGAGGTTCCAGGCGAAGCGGGGGTTCGGACAAATAATTTTTTTCTCGAGACGCATCCAGGCCGGCAGCCAATTCCGGATGGGCCTTGGGGTCGACGACGATCACCCCGTGACGCTCCGCCAGGGTCAGGAGATACTGGTATTCCATGGCCTTTTTTTGCAGGCGGTAACGCAGGATGAGACGCACCCAAAGATAGAGGAATCCCAGGGCCAGCAAGGCGATGAGGAGATACGAGCCCCCCAGGCCGATGGCCTTGATGCCCCAAGTGATCAGGGCCAGGGCGGCTTTCCCTTTAACCAGGAACGCCAGGACCGCCATGAAGACCAGCAGGCCCAGGAGATACCGGAAGCGGCCCAGCCTGGCGCCCAGTCCGCGGGAGGTCTCCGGAGTCTTACAAAGAATTTCGAAGCCCTGGATGATGAGACCGAACAGGAATAGCAAGGCTATGGGGGCGATGAAGCTGGCCAGCAGATATGGCTTCCAGGGAAAAGGCGTCGGCGGTCTGACCTGCGTCCCGAAGATCCCCTCAAAATCGATCTGCCAGATGAGGGTGAAGACCAGGATCAGGATCTCCACCAGGGCCACCACCACCAGAAAGCTGTTGAAGATGTAGCGCTTCTCCAGCGGGTCGTAAAAATTAAAAAAACTGGCCATATCTGAGTTTCGAGTTCTTGGTTTTTAATTTTGCGCCGGGGCGCAGTTTGCCGCGCCCCCGCGGCCGTTAATTCCCCATAGTATAATCCCGCGGCCCACAGGAAGATCAGGACATCCTCCAGGATCGGCGCCAGCCCTACTTGGCGCCGCAAGAACAGGCCGCAGCCGCAGTCGATCTTCAACCCCCGGGCGGCGGTAATCAACATGACCAGCAAAAAGGCCCCGGCCAGCCAACCCAAAATCAGCAGGCAACTGCGCCGCTTCAGGCCCAGCGCCAGCAACAGGCCGGCCGCCACCTCCAGCCAGGGGAGCACCGCGGCCGCCGTCCCCGCCAGGGGCACCGGCAACAGCCGGTAGGCTAACACCGCTTCGGCAAACTCATAGGGGTGCCACAGTTTCAGACCGCCGGCATAAACAAAGAGGCCTCCCAGGATAATCTCGAACAGACGAAACAGCAGTGATTTGGCCGGAAAGCCCAAAATTATCTTACCTCGCAAATTAACTTTGGGGGAAAAGGGTAAAAGGGAAAACGGGGCAAAATCTTTCTCTTTTCTCTCTTCCCTTTCCCCTTTTTAACCTTTTTTCCCAAATTATTTACTGGTGTCCGCCGGATAGCCGGCGTCGTCCCAGGCCCGAAAGCCGCCCATGAAGACCTGCACCCGGCTATACCCCAGGGACTGGAGCTTCTCCGCAACCCTCAGAGACAGCTCACAGCTGCTCAGACCGCAGTAGACCACCACTTCGCGGTCAGACGGAATCCCGGCCACCGCCCGGGCCCCTTCCCGATCCAGCTGTTCCCGGCTGAGATTGACGGCCCCGGGAATGTGCAGTTCGGCATACTCCTCGACGCTCCGGGCATCCACAAACAGGGCCTGCCCTTTTTGGAAAATTTCATGGGCCTGGGCCAGGTTCAGGGTTTTAATTCCCTGAAATTCCTTTTGGAGGCGCTGCTCCCCCTGGGTTTTGAGGTAGGCCGGGAGCCCTCCATCCCAGGAGAGGCGCACCAGCCGCCACTGCAGCCCCAGTCCCAAAGCCGCCGCCAAAAGTAACACATACCCGGCCCAGGCCAGGTCTTGTTGTATGCGTCGTCGGATCATGGCTGGTTCGAAGCCTATAAAAGGTTGTTCTGTTTATCCTCCGAAACCGGTTCCCTTCTCTGGAGCGATCCCTCGGCAATTTACTCAATAAATGATTATGGCATTATAACTGTTTAAGCTATAAATTTTTCGCTATGCGCACCCCTGCCCTGCCCATCGCCGCCATTGCCTTCGACCTGGGCAACGTCCTGGTTCAGGTGGACCACCTGCGCTTCTGCCGCCATTTGTCCGCAGTGGCCGGCTGGACGCCCCAAGAGGTCTATGCCGCGGTGTTTCAAACCGGCCTGGAACCGGGCTACGACACCGGCCGGCTCTCCTCCGAGGAATTTCACCGCCGGGTGCAGGACCACTTCCGCCTGGACCTGCCTTTCTCCCAGTTCCGGCAAATGTGGGCCGAAATCTTCGACCCCCTGGAAGATATGGAGGCGGTGGCAGCCCGTCTGTCCCGGCGCTACCCCCTCTATCTGCTGTCCAACACCAATGAACTGCACTTCCAGTATATTCGGGAAAACTATGCCCCCCTGCTCAGTCACTTCCGGGGCCTAACCCTGTCCTATCTCGTGGGCAGCCGCAAACCCGAGCCCCAGATCTACCAGGCCCTGATCCGGGAGACCGGGCTGCCACCGTCCCAAATCCTCTACACCGACGATAACCCGGAGTTCGTGGAGGCGGCCCGCACCCACGGCTTGGTGGCCTGGAACTTTGTCTCCCCCCGGGATTTTAAAGAGAGGCTCAGGGTTGAGGGCCTCTGGTAGTGGTTTTTACCGAAAACAAAAAACAGAAAACCTTCTTTAATAGGGTTTGCCGATGGCCTTGTCCAGTTGGGCCTCAAATACCCGGTAATTATACAGCGTCTGGACGAAATTGAGGTCCGCCTGGGAAAACTGCACCTGGGCGTCGGTGACTTCGATGATGGTGCCCACCCCGGCCTGGTAGCGGCCCCAGGCCAGGCGCAGGTTTTCCCGGGCCGCCTCCAGGGCCTTCTTGGTGGCCCGGATGAGCTCCCAGCCGGATTTGACGTTGAGGTAGGCCTGATTCACTTCCTTGGTGGCGTTCTGGCGCAGCACCTCGTAATTTTCCACGGCGGCCCGCAACTGCGCCTTGTTCTGGCTCACGGTATATTTGGTGGCTAAGCCATTGAACAGCGGGAAGGTCACGGCGGCGCCCACGTACCAGTTGCTGGGCAGGGTGGCGAAGGGCTGATCGATGCTTTGCCAGCCGTAAGCCGCGACGGAATTGAGGGTCGGGAAATAGCCGGCCCTGGCCACCTTAATGGCCGCCTGGTTGAATTCCTGCTGAAAGCGATTCTTCTGGATTTCCGGCCGCCGTTCCGTGGCCTGGGCCAACAGCTCTTCCAGAGGCCGGGGCTGGGGGGTCACCTCCAGGACGTCTTCCACGTCTTTATAGGGCCAGGTCTTGATCCCCAGGTCGTTCTGCAAGGTTACCCGGGCCAGTTCCACGTTGTTTTTCGCCTGGATGAGATTGGCCTCCGCCTGATAGAGGTTGGCCTCCGCCTTGGTGACGTCGATCTTGGCCTTCAGGCCCACCTGAAAAAACCCCTGGGCCTGCTTGGTCAATTCCTGGTTCTGCCGCACCGTCTCTTCCTGGACCTTCAGGGCCCGCCGGGCCGCCAGATAGCCGAAATAACCGGTGCGCAGATCGAGCACTACCTGCTGGCGGGTGCCCAGATAATCCTGCTCGCTGCCCTTGAAGTTGGCCCGGGACTCCGCCACCGTCCCCGGCGTCTTGCCGAAGTCGTAGACCAACTGGGTCGCCTGAAACTGATAAAAATAAAAATTGCCCGCCGGGGTGGAGATGCCGGCGCTGCTCAACCCGCCCACCGGGCCGGAGGAGGTTTGGGGCCTCAAAGTAGCGCCAAAGGCATTGCCGTAATAATAACTACCCAGAAAATTGGCCTGGGGAAAATAGTTGGCCCGGGCCACCCCGATGCCCTCCCGGGAGGCCGCCAGGTTCTCCCGGAACTGCTTGACCGCCGGATGCTCCCTCAAGGCGACACTGATCGCCTGGTCCAGGGTGAGGTTGCCGCCCTCCCCTTCCGCCACAGCCGCATCTACAATTAACAGCGAAATTAGGCCAAAAATAATTAAAAATAAGGAAATCAAATTGATACTTTTGATATTTTTCATTGATTATTAATTTCCTTTTTTTCCTTCATGCCCAGGCCTCTAATAGATCCCTGAATTTTTTCAACTGATTGTCTAAGTCTTTCAAACTCTTCCCTAATTCTTACAATTTCTTGCGCAATATTATGCACATCATATTTTTTAATTAGCCCATAAACAGTACCATCAAATGTAGAGAAATCAAATTCAAATATTTTTTTAACACGTTTTAATAGAGGAAACACAGGATTATCGTATTCAATTATTATTCTGAAGGGTTTTGCTAAAGCATCATTAGCTGTAGCCTCGCACCAAAAAAACTGACGCCTTTCATTCCTGGACAGATAAGGAATTGTTTTTTTAAAATATTCAGATGTACTTCTTGGTTTAATATCTTGTTTGGGGTAGATTCTATTTCCTAAATTGCCCCAGCCTATGTTATCAGGTTCAGAAGTTATCCTCACATTCTTCAGTTCTGGCCCTCGGTTTTCGAGAACAAAATCCATTAATTGAGCCTGCCAACTCCATATTTTAGTATCATCGGGCATTACCAGATAATAAAAGGCAATATCGGCGAGGCGAGGTTTGATTAAGCCTTCGTATACAACAAAAACCAAAAGCATAAAAGTTAAGAGATCGTATATCCCGGTAAAAAGTAAGGAAAATGTTTCGTACTTTGACATCTTTACTCCGAATATATAGGCGCAAAATTATTCATCTAAAATTTCGGCTTACGCCGATGAAAGTCAGTGGCCTGCTCAAAGGCGTAGGCCGTCTGCAAAATTTCAGCCTCGCCGAAGGGCGGTCCCAGGAGTTGCAGGCCGATGGGCAAGCCCCTGGAGCTGAAGCCGCAGGGCACCGAAATACCGGGAATGCCGGCCAGGTTGGCGGAGATGGTGAAGATGTCCGACAGGTACATGGTGAGAGGGTCGGCCAGCTTCTCCCCCAGGCGGAAGGCCGGGGTGGGCGACACCGGGCAGGCGATCAGGGCGCAGTCTTTAAAGGCCGCCTCGAAATCGCCCCGGATCAGCGCCCGCACCTGGGAGCCCTTCTTGTAGTAGGCGTCATAATAGCCGGCCGACAGGGTATAGGTGCCCAGCATGATGCGGCGGCGCACCTCGGCCCCGAACCCCTGGCTCCGGGTGTGGAGATAGGTCTCCAGCAGGTTCCTGCCTTCAGCCCGGAAGCCGTACTTCACCCCGTCGTAGCGGGCCAGGTTGGAGGAGGCCTCGGCCACCGCCACCACGTAATAGGTGGCCACGGCGTACTCGGTGTGGGGCAGGCTCACTTCGAGCAACTCCGCCCCCAGGCCCTCCAGGGTCTTCAGGGCCGCCCGGATGGCCGCCTCCACTTCAGGGTCCAGGCCCTGGCCGAAATATTCCCGGGGCACGCCGATCTTCATGCCCCTGATCTCCCGGCCCAGGACCGCGGCATAGTCCGGCACCGCCTGCGGCACCGAGGTGGAGTCCTTGGGGTCATGACCGGCAATGGCCTGGAGCAGCAGGGCCGCGTCCCGCACCTCCTTGGTGAGGGGGCCGATCTGGTCCAGGGACGAGGCGTAGGCCACCAGGCCGTAGCGCGACACCCGGCCGTAGGTGGGCTTGAGCCCCACCACCCCGCAATGGCTGGCGGGCTGCCGGATGGAGCCGCCGGTATCGGAGCCCAACGCGCCGCTGCACAGGTCCGCGGCCACCGCCGCGGCGGAACCGCCGGAGGAGCCGCCGGGGGTGTAATCCCGATTCCAGGGGTTACGGGTCGAGCCGTAAGCCGAATTCTCGGTGGAGGAGCCCATGGCGAACTCGTCCATGTTGGCCTTGCCCAGAAACACCGCCCCCTCGCGGCGCAGGCGGGCCACCGCGGTGGCGTCGAAGGGCGGCACAAAATTTTCCAGAATGCGGGAGCCGCAAGTGGTCCGCAGCCCTCGGGTGACCATGACGTCCTTCAGGGCCAGGGGGATGCCGGTAAGAGGGGAACCCTCACCCCGCCCCAGGCGCGCCTCGGCTGCCTTTGCCTGCTCCAGGGCCCCCGATTCATCCACGCTCAGATAGGCGTTGAGTTCCCCGTCCCGCTCTTTAATGCGTTGCAACAGTGCGGCCGTCACTTCCACCGGGGAGACCTCCCGCCTCGCCAGCAGCGGCGCCAGCCGACTGATGCTCATGCTATATAAAGGTTCCGTCATTTTTAAGATGCTTTCTTAGTTTCGAGTCGCGTTTTTTGCCAGGGCCTGCGGCTACCGACATTTACAGGCATTTTATCGGGCGGCCTGTGGCCGCCCGAAGTTGGCGGGCAGGCCCCGCCCGAGACAACTATATTACTATCTTCTTTTATCATCTCCCCGTATTTCGGTCCGTTTTTTTACTCTTAATTCTTTCGACAAAAAAGCCCAGTAATAAAATAATTCCAAAGATAGCAAAGGTAATTCCCATTCCCTTATTGCCGTGCTCTTGAAACCAGAAGTAAGCTAATAAAAACATCACGCCGGCCAATAATAAGTATAGATACTTTACCATGTTAAGATCTGTTTAAACTTATCTAACATTAAGGACACCCCTGCAATTTGCTAATCCATTAACTATATAGGATGTTTGGGATTACCCCTGCTCAAATTACCCGAGGCACCAGGAAATTCCCCTCTTCCCGGGCCGGGGCGTTCTCCAGGGCCTCCTCCAGGGTCAGGCCCGCCCTGACCTCATCCTCCCGAAAGGCGTTAAACACCGGAATCAGGTGGGCCAGGGGCGCGACGCCGCTGGTGTCCAATTCCTGCAACTTCTCCACGTAGGCCAGGATATCATTGAGCTGCCGGGTGAAGAGCTCGACCTCCTCGGGCCCGAGACTCAGGCGGGCCAGCTCGGCCACGTGCAGCACTTCTTCACGACTCAGGGCCATCTGATCTCTCCTGCCGGCGCACGGACCGGAACGGTTTTTTCCAAACCCTATTATATACCCTGGACCCGGCGGGGAAGAAAGGATAAATCCATGCTTCGCCTGGAGGCGGCCGGGGGTTACGCCGGTTTCACCTCTGCGCCGGCGTCGCGCTCCGTGGCCCAATCGAAATAGCGCTTGAACCACAAGAGCTGCTCCCGTCTTTCTCCATAAATGTGGGGGATTTCCTGCCGCAGGTGCCGGTCAATATGCTCACTGAGGGCGCGGATATGACTCAGCGGCTCCTTCTCAAATTCCGTGGACATCCGTAGGACCCGGAGGATATTCACATAATAGAAGCCGTCGGTTTCGTCGCGCCGCACAAACCCTTTGATCATCGCATCTATCGGCGGGGCCGCCGCCAGACCGAACTGGATCACTTCGTCTTTCAGGACGACCCGTGGATACCTGGCCACCCGCTTGGCCAGATTATAGGCCTCATCCAGGCCCGGCCCCAGGATCATCTGACCGCCGTGGTACACCAGGCCCCGGGTGATGCCGCCGCGGCAAAACACCGGAGGGCTCAGCCCAATCAGCCGGAAGCCGATCTTCGCCACATGCCGGAGCAGGTGCACCAGTCCGGCCGCCGTCGGATCGACCGTGATGGCGACCCGGTTGGCAAAAACGTTCATGCGGTGTCCGGATTCGGCCAGATCGCCGATCCGGCCGATCATCAGCGGGGTCGATTCCCCCGGCCTGGGAACTTCCAAGGCCTCGATGATCTCCTCCGGCCGCACCGAGGGGCTTGGCTCGGCCGAGCGCCCCAGCAGCTCCTCGAATCCCAAAATTTTGATATTGGCGATGAATCGCTCTCGATAATCCGTCATCTAGCTCCTCGCTGGCTGGTCAGAACCTCGTTGCCTTATACTTATAATGAATTGCCCACCCCCGGGTCAATTTTTGACTTCATCCGGAGAACTTTTTTCTGCCCGGTTAATTTTCGCCCCGGATTATTGGCCTTGACTTAAATTTTACTCCGGGTGGAAATAATTTTTGCCAAACGCTTGCAGTTGTGATTTATCTATAGCCGGTTGCCTCGAAGCATTTCTGAGTCGCCCGGGATCGCCAGATGGCTGATCCTTATCTCTCATAAAAGCCTAAAAGTAATGACAAATCAAGTGGCTGCTCCCCCAAAGGCCTCCGCCCCAGACCCCGCCCGGCTCATCGAAATCGCCCGGCAAGTGCGCCTGGACATCGTTGACATGCTATATCGCTCCGGCTCCGGGCATCTGGGCGGCTCCCTGTCGGCCACCGACATCCTGGTGGCCCTGTTCTTCGCCGAGATGCGGGTCAGGATAGGTGAGCCCTGCTGGCCCGAGCGGGACCGCTTCATCCTCTCCAAGGGCCACGCCGCCCCGGCCCTCTATGCCGTCCTCTCCCGCCTGGAATATTTTCCCCGGGAGGAACTCGCTACCCTGCGCCAGTTCGGCAGCATCCTGCAAGGCCATCCGGACTCCGCCTGCACGCCGGGCGTGGAGATCCCCACCGGCTCCCTGGGTCAAGGCCTGTCCATCGCCAACGGCCTGGCCCTGGCGACCCGCCTCAATGGCAGCGACCGCCGGATATATATCCTCATGGGCGACGGCGAAATCCAGGAAGGCCAGATCTGGGAAGCGGCCATGAGCGCCGCCCACTACCAGTTGGACAACCTCACGGCCATCGTCGACCGCAACCGCCTCCAGATCGACGGCCGCACCGCGGACGTGATGAGCCTGGAGCCCCTGGCCGAGAAATGGCAGGCCTTTGGCTGGCACACCCTGGAGGTGGACGGCCACGATATCCCGCAACTCCTTTCGGCCCTCCAAACCTGCCGCGGTGCCCAAGGCCGGCCCAGCGTCATCATCGCTCATACCGTCAAAGGCAAAGGCGTCTCCGTCTTCGAGAACCAGGCCAAATACCACGGAGTGGCGCCCAACGATGAGGAATACCAGCAGGCGCTAAAGGAGTTGGGGGGTTAAATTTTGGTGGAGCGGGCCTGGTGGGGCGGGCGTCCCCGCCCGCCAACCAAACCAACTCGGCCAGGGACGGCCGTCCCACCGTCACGCCTCACGCCAGAGGCCCAAAGCAGCCAGGTTGCAAAATATCTAGATAGAGAGAAACCGTGTCCACCAAAGAAAGCACCCGCGTCGAATATGGCAAGACCCTGGTTAAGTTGGGGGCAGAGTACCCCGACCTCGTGGTCCTGGACGCCGACCTGTCCGGCTCCACCCAGACCAAGCACTTCGCCCAGGTCTTTAAGGATCGTTTCTTCAACATGGGCATCGCCGAGCAGGACCTGATGGGCACCGCTGCCGGGTTCGCCCTGGGCGGCAAGCTCCCCTTTGCCAGCACCTTCGCCATGTTCGCCACCGGGCGGGCCTGGGAGCAGATCCGCCAGACCATCGCCTACGGCAACCTCAACGTCAAGATCGTCGCCTCCCACGGCGGCGTCACCGTGGGCGAAGACGGCGGCTCCCACCAAGCCGTGGAAGACCTCGCCCTGATGCGCATCCTCCCCAATCTGGTGGTGCTGGTCCCGGCCGACGGCCCCGAGACCCGGGCCATGACCCGCTGGGCCGCGGCTTATCAGGGTCCGGTCTACATGCGCACCGGCCGCATGAGCCTGCCGGTGATCTATGACGACAGCTACCGCTTTGAGCTGGGCCGGGGTTCGGTCTTGCGGGACGGGGGCGACGTCACCCTCATGGCCCTTGGGGTCATGGTGCACGCCTGTCTGGAGGCCGCCGACCTGCTGTCCAAAGAGGGTATCGCCGCCCGGGTGGTCAATCTTTCCTGCCTGAAACCCCTGGATTGGGAACTGGTGGTGGCCTGCGCCCGGGAGACCGGCGCCGTGGTCACCGCCGAGGAACACATGGTCGTAGGCGGCCTGGGCAGCGCCGTCTGCGAAGTCCTGGGAGAGCACTACCCGGTGCCGGTCAAGCGCGTCGGCCTCCGGGACACCTTCGGCATCTCCGGCAAACCCGGCCTCCTCTTGCAGCACTACGGTCTCACCTATGCCGACGTCGCCGCCGCGGCCCGCCAGCTAATGGCCCGGAAATAGCTTTTTCGCCTGCAAGTCCGGCCGTAGGGGCGGCGAGGGCGCCGCCCCTGACCGAGATTCTCATCCTCGGGGGCGTCCAAAATTTTGCCTGGATGTTGAGCTCGCGCCGCGGCAGGGAAAAATAGCAATTAGCTAAGGCTTGTTTTGCAAGCAAAATAATTTAGGGTATAATTATATGGGTCCATTGGCAAAATGCCGCGGGCCCGCATGAGCTGCAGATTCTTACTACCGCATTTTTCTGGGGAGAATTTGGCAAGGTGAAAAATCTCCGTTTGGCAAACAAGGGGGCCGGCCAGGGCAGGTGGGCCCGGCGCACCTTACTACTTGTGCTGTTTTTAGTCCTGGCGGTCCTGGCAGGCCGGCCGCTGCTGTCGGCGGAGACGCCGTCGAGCTACGACTCGCTGCGCCTCTTCACCGAGGCCCTCTTTGAAATCTCCCAAAAGTACGTCTACCCCAAGAGCGAAGAGGATATGATTTACGGGTCCCTGCGCGGTATGATGAACTCTCTGGATCCCGACTCCTCGTTTCTCACTCCCCAGGAATATCGCAGCTATCTCGGCGGTAAGGATGAGCCGACCGCCGAGGCCGGGGTGGAGGTGATCATTAAGGACAATCTCGCCACCCTGACTTCGGTAATCGATGGTGGCCCCGCGGCCGCCGCCGGTTTAAAACCGGGAGACCATGTCCTCAAGATCAATGGCCAAATGGTGCGCAACCTGACTACCCAGGAGATGGCCCGCCGTTTCCGGGGCGCTCCCGGCACCAGCCTGAAGTTGCAGATAATCCGCAATGGCGCCCTCAAACCGATGGATGTGACCGTGACTTTCGCCCCCCTGACGGAAAACACCGTGACCTCCGAGATGTTAAAAGATTCCGTGGGCTATTTGCGACTGCGTTATTTTAACGACGCCACCCCGAAAGAGTTTGGACTGGCCCTGAAATCTCTCCTGAGCCAGAACCCCAGGGGCCTGATCCTGGATCTGCGCAATAACGCCAGGGGTTCCATGGAACAGGCGGTGCGCACTGCGTCGCTGCTCCTGGGAGACAAGGAAATCGTCGCCGCCAAAGGCCGCACCCCTGGTAGCCAGGAGACCTTCCGGGGCAAGGAGCGCGACCTGGTCACCAAGGTCCCCCTACCCACCGTGGTCTTGATTGATCAAGGCACCGCCCGGGCTGCGGAGATCCTGGCTGCGGCCCTGCACGACCAATACCAGGCCACCCTGCTGGGCGCCAAGTCCCTGGGCCTGTGCGGCCTCACGAAGGCCATGCCCCTGCAGGACGGCTCCGCCCTGGTAATGACCGTGGCTCAATGCTATACCCCCGGCGGCTTAAAGATTCAGGGCAAGGGACTGGAGCCTAACGTTCAGGGCCAAACGCCGAAGGAAAAAGAGAAAGAGCAGGAAAAAGAGAAAGAGAAAGGTCCGGTGGTCGCAGAATCCAAAAAGGCTCCGACCCCGGAACAGGATCCCTGGGTGCTGCAAGCCGTGGAGCTCTTGAAGGGCGGCAAAAAGGCCTAGGGCGCGGCATATTCAAAGCAGCGTCCGGCGATGACGGGGTGATCTGAGTCGCGTCATCTTTGATTAATCGGGTTACAAGGAAAAATCATGTTACGTAGAACCTGGCTTTTGGGGATCGCATTGCTGATGGGGCTCAGCCTCGGTGGCGCTTGGGTCTTGCACGCCTCGGCTCAGGCCGCCACGGGGAGCGAGACCTCCGCCACTCTGGCCGCCATGCTGCCCACGGAATCCCCCAGCATCGGCGCCAAAATGAAGGTTTTCGCCCAGGCCCTGGCTGCCATTGAGGACCAATACGTCGAACCCAAAACCACCAAGGACCTGGTTTATGGCGCCATCCACGGCGCCATGGGCACCCTCGACCCTCATTCCTCCTTCATGACTCCGGAGGAATTCAAAGAACTGCAGATCGAAACCAAGGGCAAGTTCAGCGGCATCGGCATTGAAATCACTATGAAGGACCAGGTCCTCACAGTGGTCTCGCCCATCGAAGGCACCCCCGCTTATCAAATGGGCCTGCAAACCGGCGACCAGATTGTCAAAATCAACGGCACCCCCACCAAGGGCATCAGTCTGACGGATGCCGTGAAGCTGATCCGCGGCCCCAAGGGCAGCAAGGTAACCCTCACCATTAACCGGGAGGGCTTCCCGCATCCCAAGGATTTTGCCATTAGCCGCGAGATCATCCCCATCCGCAGCGTCAAGGCCCGCGTGGTCGACGGTGGCATCGGCTATGTCCGCGTAACCAACTTCCAGGACCAGACTGACGCCGACCTGGAAGGCTACTTGAAGAAGATGCGGCAAAAGCTGGTGCCTTTCAGGGGCCTGATCCTTGATTTGCGTAATGATCCCGGCGGGTTGCTGGAGCAGGCGGTACGGGTCTCGGATGAATTCCTCAAGGGCGGACTCATTGTTTACACCGAAGGCCGCAACCGCCAGCAAACCGGCCGTTTCTATGCCACCTCTGCGACCGATAAGTTCTCCGCTATCCCCATGGTGGTGCTCATCAACGAAGGCAGCGCCTCGGCCTCGGAGATCGTCGCCGGGGCCCTCAAGGACCAGAAACGGGCCCTGATCGTCGGCTCCAAGAGTTTTGGCAAGGGCTCGGTGCAAACCATCCTCCCTCTGGATGACGGCTCGGCACTGCGCCTCACCACGGCCCTGTACTACACCCCCAGCGGCATCACCATCAACGAAAAGGGGATCGTGCCCGATGTGGTGGTGGACGAAAAACCGCTGCCCGCCAATAAGTCGATAGAGGCCTTGAGGGACGAGGCCATGGAACGCCACATTCACAAGGAAGGCCTCACGGATAAACCCTGGAGCCAGCCTATCACTGAAGCGGAATTGAATAAGGACCCACAATTAAAACGGGCCGTGGAGCTGCTGAACCACTGGCCGCCCAAGATCCTGGCCCAAAAAGAGCCCGCGGCGGGCGCCGTAAAGCCCTAAAGACGGTTTTCGGTAAAAGACGAAACCACGATTTTTATGCTGCCTGGGGGAATGGATATTCATTCCCCCTTTTCATCAGCGGTAAGGGCGATTTTCCTTAAGTCTCAGCTTTACCAAAAGCCCCTATCCTCCTGAATATCGCTTGGCCGATTAATTGCTTTTTACTGCTGGCACAGGCTCACGCCGGTGCCGCGCCGGTTTTTGCAAGGGCTCGCCTAAACCGCCCATTTTCAGGCGAAGCGGTCTAGCCCGTTAACCATTAATGTTTTTAACACCACCGCCCAACTCAGCCATCGGGCGACCCCCGGGATCAAATGTCTGCTGCTTCTCACCGAAAACCGCCCAACGAAGACCGAAAACCCCAAAGCCCGGAGGGCTTGGTGGCCATCATCGGCCGGGCCAACGTGGGCAAGTCCACCCTGTTCAATCGCCTCACCCGCTCTTCTAAGGCCCTGGTGGCCGATATCCCCGGGGTCACCCGGGACCGCCATTACGGCAGCCTCACCTTTGACGACCGTGCCTTCCTCCTGGTGGACACCGGCGGCCTGGTCGGCGGCGAAGACGAGATGAGCTCCCTGGTGCGCCGCCAGGCTGAGGAGGCCGTGGCCGAAGCCGACGTCATCCTCCTGGTGGTCGACGGCCGGGAAGGCCCCCAGACGGGCGACGCCCAGGTGGTGGATTTTCTGCGCCGCACCGGCAAGACCGTGCTCCTGGCGGTGAACAAGATCGACCACCCCGGCCTTGAGGCCAACGTTGCCGAGTTCTACCGCTTCGGTCTGGATTCCATCTATCCCGTCTCCGCCACCCAGGGTCTGGGCCTCAGCTCCCTGCTGGAGGCCATCGTCGCCCACCTGCCCCCGGTGCAGGAAATCTCCGCCCTGGTCCCGGGCATCCGCGTCGCCGTCCTGGGTCGGCCCAACGTCGGCAAATCCTCTTTCATCAATCGCTTCCTGGGAGAGGAACGTTTGTTGGTGAGCGACATTCCCGGCACCACCCGGGACGCCATCGATACCCCTTTATCCCTTGAAGGGGTCGATTACGTCCTGGTGGATACCGCCGGGCTGCGCCGCCCCAGCCGGGTGCGTCTTGAGGGCCTGGAGCGCCAGATGGTCCTCAAGACCATCAAGGCCCTGTCCCGGGCCGAAGTAGCCGTGCTGTTGCTGGACGCCCAGGAGGGCCTGACCGGCCAAGACCTTAGGATCGCCGGGCTCATCCTGGACCAGGCCAAGGTCTGCCTGGTCCTGCTGAACAAATGGGATTTGATGCCCAGGGACCTGCAGCAAAAGACGTTGACGCGGGTGAAAGACTCCCTGGAATTCATGGCCTACGTCCCGGTGCTGCCGGTCTCCGTCCAGACCGGCTATAACTTAAGAAAGGTCTTCCCTCTGATCAACGACCTCTATGACCAGAGCGGCCGCCGGGCCGGCACCCCTGAACTGTGCGAGTTCATCCGGGAAATCACCTCCAAGGTGCCGCCGCCTATGCACCATCACCACCCGGTGAAATTCTTCTACCTGACCCAGGCCGAGGTCCATCCCCCCACTTTCGTCGCCTTCGTCAACCAGCCCCAGGCCGTGCCCGACTCCTATCGCCGCTACCTGGTGAAGCAACTACGGGAGCGCCTGGGCATCCCCCACGCCCCGGTGCGCCTCTTCCTCAAAGGCCGCAGGAGCCGACCCCAATGACCGGCGCAGCCCCCGCCGGGCCCGTCGCCGGGCCAGATTGATCTGGGACGGCCTTGGCCGCCGGAATTCGGCGAGCCTTGCCTATCTGGTTCATGTTGCATTTTGCAACATGAACCAGACACTTCTAGATTAACTTGAATAAGAAGAAAAACAGGCTGGCACTGCAGATTACTGTTTACGGCGCGGCAAAAAGGCTATTTAACCACGCGCAGGGCGGGACGGCTTCCCGAACTGCGAGCGCGGCCATGGGTCTTGCCGTGTTTCAGGGCGTTTTTCACCCGCACCCCATTGATGAGAAAATAGGCGATCACCGCCCGCTCCCACTCGGGGGATGGGTCACATTGTTCCATGCGGGTCTTAAAATGGTTAAGCAGGGCGGTGAGGTCGGTTTCTTCATAGGCCAGTACTCGGTCGGCCAAACGTTCGATGGATTCCGCAATCATAGGTGGGGTTCCCATATTCCTTCGGACGAAAATTGGGTCAAGTTCTCTTGTATCATTGGAAGGAAATTCATGTCAAGGTAAAAATACCCAGGGAATTTTCCAGAGAGTAATTATTGTTGCTTTAGCTCGCCAGGGCATCGATCAACTGCGCCAGTCGCAGGGCCTCAGCGGCCAGAATTGCTTCACCTTTCTGGGCACTTGCCGGGCCTGGGTCGCCCCAGACCCCGCCGGGCCAGTAGCGGCGTTTGTCCCGCACCAGTTCAAATTTCGGGAAGCCGGGCCATTCCGCCGGCGCCGAGCCTTTGACCAGTTGCGGATAAGCCGCCAGCATGATGGCGGTCTCCACCTCACCGGCGTGGGAGTCGCCCTTGGTCATTACCAGGTCCGGCCGGTCCGCCAGCACCTCCCGCAGCAATTCCAAGATATTCACCACCGCCAGCCGTAGGTCGGCGAACTCCGTAAGCAAGGTTTCGCCCGCTTCCACCAGGGCGCACATGTGGGTGCCGCCGGCGTGGCCGCTGATGAAAATCAAGCGCCGCAGGCCCTGGCGGTAAAATTCCCGCCCCAAATCACGGATCAGGCCCCGCAGGGTGTCGCCGCTGAGGCTGATGGTGCCCGGATGTTCCCGCGTGGAGCGGCAGATGCCGTAATAGAGCGGCGGCGCCACCAGGACCGGCCGCAAGGCTGCGGCCCTATGGGCCACTTCGATGGCGTGGCAGGTGTCGGTCCCCAGGGGCAGGTGCGGCCCGTGCTCCTCCACCGAGCCCACCGGCAGGATCACCAATCGGCTCTCCTCCCGGGCCGCCTCGAACTCCGGCATGCTCAGGTCTTCCCAGTGCGCCATGCTCCCCCCATATCTCTCCAGGCCTTAGCGCGGTTCCGTGGCAGGAGTGGGTTTAAAACCTTTCTCGACTGCGCTCATCATCCGTTACCGCAAAAAAAAGTCAGAGGACCGTCATGGGAAGCTCTTTAGTAGTAAAGACTTTCCAGCCTTTGCCGGGGCAGGCCAAACCAGGAGACTTTCTCTTCACTGCCCCAATGCCTGATTATTGTTATCTTAACTTTTGCCCTCTGCTCTTTCACCCTCTTTTCAGCTTTGCGAAAAAAATCATTAGTTCTACTGCTGCGGACTAAAAATCCGCTCCTGGCGAGAAGTTGTGCATAAACATTTTTTCCTTCATCGGAGCATTTCCGGCGGGTTTCGGAATATTTTTGACGATTCCGCTAATAATCTCCTTGACTAGGGTTTTTCTCCTGGGGTATAAAAGGGGTCGAGGTTGTACCAAAAAGCACAAGGAGTCGGGCGTTGGAAATCCCGCAAGCCTTGAGCGATTTCTCGTTTGTTCTCGTCTACTTGGTGGCGGCTGGCCTGTTCGCCCTGGGTCCCATCGTCATTGCCAAACTGATTGCCCCCCGGAGCTACGGTGCTGCCCGCGACGCCATTTATGAATGCGGCATGCCCACCATCGGCAGCGCCTGGATCCAGGTGGCGGTAATCTACTATCTGTTCGCCCTGCTGTTCCTGGCCTTTGACGTGGACGTGCTCTTTCTCTTCCCGGTGCTGCTGGCCTACGGTAAGGGCTATGTCTGGCTGGACTTCGTGGAAATCACCATCTTCATCGGCATTCTGTCCCTGGTCATGGTTTATGCCTGGTGCAGAGGAGTCTTCAGTTGGAAACGAAAACAGGTGACCCCCTAATTCAGTTTCGGCCTTCTGGAAGAGGTCCTGAACCTGGCCCGGGCCAACTCCCTGTGGCCGTTGACCTTCGGCCTGGCCTGCTGCGCCATCGAAATGATGGCCGTGGGCATGGCCCGCTTCGATTTGGCCCGTTTCGGGGCCGAGGTCTTCCGCCCCTCACCCCGGCAGAGCGACCTGATGATCGTGGCCGGCACCATCTCCAAGAAGATGGCCCCGGCGGTGGTCCGGCTCTATGAGCAGATGCCGGCGCCCAAATGGGTCATCGCCATGGGCAACTGCGCCATCTCCGGCGGCCCCTTCTACTACGAAAACCAGTACGCCATCGTCCCCGGCGCCGACCTGATCATCCCGGTGGATGTCTACGTTCCCGGCTGCCCGCCCCGGCCGGAAGCCATCATCGAAGCCATCCTCCTCGCTGGAAGAGAAGATCACCAAACGGGGTCGTCTCAGGAAGTTCAGAGATGTTAAAGGATAATCTTACCAAGGCGTTGGCCCCTCTGGGTCTGGAACAAGTGGCCGACGGCGACTACGCCAAGACCGGATATCATCTGGAGGTGGCCGCCGCTCCCACGCAGATGGCCGGACGTGGCCCAGGCCATGCTGGACCAGGGCTGCTTCCTGGAATCCCTCACGGCCGTGGACTTGCGGGACTCGTTCACTCTGGTCTATCACTTCGCCAGTTTAGACGAACTCTGCCGCACTGTGGTGCACGTGCTCCCTGGGCAAGAGGACAGGCAGCCCACCATCTCCCAGATTTATCCGGCGGCTGATTGGTATGAGCGGGAGGTCTACGACCTGTTCGGCATCAATTTCTGTCGGTCATCCCAACCTGAAGCGCTCTTGCTGCCGGAGGATGCCGATTTCCATCCCTTGCTGAAAGATTTCCAGAGCCGGGGCGGGCAATGATTGAGCTCTTAGGAATAGAAGAAAAGACCTATACCCTCAACCTGGGTCCGCAGCATCCCAGCACCCACGGGGTTCTGCGGGTGCTCCTGGAGATGGACGGTGAGTACATCACCCAGGCGGAGCCGGTCATCGGCTACGGCCACCGGGCCACGAGCACATGGCCGAGAACCGCAACTATCATCAATTCCTGCCGAACATGGGCCGGGTGGATTACCTCCACGCCCTGGCCTACAACCAGGGCTACTGCATGGCGGTGGAGAAACTCCTCGGCGTGGCCGTGCCGGAGCGGGCTGAATTCATCCGGGTGATGACCAACGAACTCAACCGCATCTCTTCGCACCTCCTGTGGTTCGGGGCCTATCTCCTGGATCTGGGGGCCTTTACCCCCATCATGTATTGCTTTGACGACCGGGAACACATCCTGGACCTCCTGGACCGGATCACCGGCTCGCGCCTGACCTATTGCTACTACCGCTTCGGCGGCGTGCCCACCGATATCGACGACGAATTCGTCAGCCGGCGTGCCGGGCCTTCATCAAGCGGCTCCGCAGCCGTTGGTCCGATTACGACAACCTGGTGACCAAAAACGTCATCTTCATCAACCGGGCCAGGGACGTGGGCCTCATCACCCGAGACCAATGCGTGAAATACGGCCTCACCGGCCCCACCCTCCGGGGCAGCGGCATCCCTTACGATATCCGCAAGAGCGAGCCTTACTCCGCCTACCCGAGCTGCGATTTCGAGATTCCCATCGGCGACCATGGCGATATCTTGACCGCTATCTCGTGCGCCTGCTGGAGATGGAGCAGAGCCTGCGGATCATCGAGCAGGCCTGCGACAAGCTCCCCAATGGCCCCATCATGGCGGAAAAGGTGCCCAAACGCATCAAACCCCCGGTGGGCGAGGTCTACCAGGCGGTGGAAACCGCCCGGGGCGAGTTCGGCATGTACATCGTCAGCCAGGGGGAGGTGAAACCCTACCGGATCAAGCTCCGGATGCCGTCCTTCGCCAACATCAGCGTCCTGCCCGAGATCGGCCGTGGATACCCTGGTGGCCGACCTGGTGGCCATCCTGGGCTCCGTGGACGTGGTGATCCCGGAAATCGACCGGTAAGAACCGGTACGAGCGCAAACTATGGAACAACTGGCGCAATTACTTGGGTAGTGCAGAGGTCCGGCTGCTCATCGGCCTGATCGGGGTCATCACCCTGGTCTCGGTGAACGCCTTGTTTCTCATCTGGGTGGAACGCAAGGTCTCGGCCCATATGCAGGTTCGCCTGGGTCCCATGGAAGTGGGTCCGCACGGCGCCTCCAGTCCGTGGCCGACGCCCTCAAGCTCATGAGCAAGGAGCTCATCACCCCGGAAGAAGCGGATAAGCCGGTCTTCTGGCTGGCCCCCATCGTCGTCTTCCTGCCGGTGCTGCTCTCCTTCCTGGTGATCCCCTTCTCCCAGACCCTGATCATCAGGGACATGAACGTGGGGATCGTGCTGATCCTCGGCTTCTCCACCCTGGCGGTCCTGGCCATCCTCATGGCCGGCTGGTCCTCCAACAACAAGTACGCGGTCTTCGGGGCTATCCGCTCCGTGGCCCAAAACATGGCCTACGAAATTCCGCTGCTCATCACGGTGATGAGCATCATCCTGATGGTGGGCTCGTTCAAGCTGTCGGACATCGTGGCGGCCCAGAGGCGGCGTCTGGTTCATCATCATGCAGCCCCTGGCCTTTCTCCTGTTTATTACCTGCGCCACCGCCGAGACCAACCGGGCCCCCTTCGACCTGCCGGAAGCCGAATCGGAACTGGTGGCCGGCTTCCATACGGAATATAGCGGCATGCGTTTCGCCATCTTCTTCCTGGCGGAATATACCAATATGTTCATCGCCGCGTCGGTGGGCGCCGTCCTCTTCCTGGGCGGCTGGCACGGCCCCTTCCTCCCCGGGGTGGTCTGGTTCCTGTTGAAGGTCTACGCCCTCATCTTCATGATGATGTGGTTCCGCTGGACCTTTCCCCGGGTGCGGTTCGACCAGCTGATCACCTTTGCCTGGAAGATATTGATTCCCCTGGCCTTCGCCAATCTGCTGATCACCGCGTTGGTAATGAAACTCAGATGAGTGGCTCGATGAAGGTTAATTTGCGATGATGACCTATTTCAAAGAAATTGCCACGGGCTTTTGGAGCTTGCTGGCGGGCATGGCCGTAACCATCCGCTATTTCGTCAAACCCGTCGTCACGGTCCAGTATCCGCGCCAGAAGATCCAGATGAGTCCCAGATATCGGGGCTATCCCCAGTTTATCCTCGATCCCGACACCCAGACCCATCGCTGCATTGCCTGCGAGATGTGCTCCCGCATCTGCCCCTCCCAGCTGATCACCGTGGAAGGCGCCAAGTTTCCCGGCGAAAAGCAGAAGCGCGGCACCAGGTACATCCACGAGCACTATTATTGCAGTCTCTGCGGCCTGTGCGTCGAGGTCTGCCCCACCACGGCCCTGGAATTCTCCAAGGAATACCGGCTGGTGGGTTTAAGCCGTCAGGTTGCGGTCATTGACCACCTGATGCTGCTGCAACAGCGCCAAAAGGCCGCCGGCCTGCCCGTCACTCCCATTCCGACGGCAGCGGAAATTGCCGCCGCCGCGGCCGCCGAGGCCAAGGAAAAAGAAGCCAAGGCCAAGGCTGCGGCAGCCGCCGCGGCCGCCAAGGCCGCTCCGGCTAAAGAGGTCAAAGAATGATCCTGTTGAGCGCCTTCTTAACCCCGCAGCATATGGCTACCGCCGCCTTTGTCCTGGTGGTGGCGTTCACCGTCGGGGGCGCCTTGATTGCGGTGGGAGCCCGGAAGATCTTCCACAACGTCCTGGGGCTGGCCGTGGCCATGTTCGGCGTCTCCGGCCTGTTCGTTTTTCTCAACAGCCCCTTTGTGGCCCTGATGCAGATCCTCATCTACGTGGGGGCCATCTGCATCGCCATCTGTTTCGCGGTCATGCTCTCCGAGCCCCAGTACCTGCCGCGGCCACCCCGGAATCCCCTGAAGATTCAGGCGGCGGTCGCCGGCGCTTTGGCGGTCTTCATCTTCCTGGGCCTGCTGCTGAAAAAGACCACCTTCACCCCGGCCCTGGAGCGCAGCACCGATTGGTCCATCGTCACCCTGGGCCACTTTTTGCTGACCAAGTACTCCTTGATCTTTGAATTGATCTCCCTGCTCTTGCTGGTTGCCATGCTGGGGGCCATCGTCACGGCCCGGGGCGGCCGCCGCAGCAAGGTCCAATGAGGTTTAGAGATGCTGATCTTTAACGAATTGCAGACCTACCTCTACCTGGCCATCGTGCTGTTCGCCATCGGCCTTTACGGCGTGCTGGCCCGGCGCAATCTCATCGCCGTGCTCATTTCGGTCGAGCTGATCCTCAACGCCGCCAGCCTCAACTTCATGGCCTTCAACCGCTTCCTGGCGCCGACGCCGGCGGTGGGCCAGATCATCACCCTTTTCATCATGGCGGTAGCCGCGGCCGAAGCCGCCATCGCCCTGAGCATCATCATCGCGGTGTATCGTAAACTCAAAACCGTCAACATCGAGCAAGCCACGGAGCTTAGGGGTTAATTATGGCCGTGTGCGATTTCTTCTTTAAGGCCTGTTTTGCGATCGTCACGCTGCCGCTGCTGTCGTTCGCACTGATCATGATCTTCACCTGGAGAAAGCCGAAACTCTCCCTGGCCATCTCGCTCATCTGCTCCACCATACCGCTGATCCTGGCCTGGACCCTGTTCTTCAAGCTGCAGGGCGGCGTCTCCCTGGCCCAGCCCATCATCCGCCAGTTCAACTGGCTGGTGTCGGATATGGTCATAGTGCCTTTCGGCTTCCTGCTGGACCCGGTGAGCCTCCTGATGCTCTGCATCGTCGCCACCATCGCCTGGCTGATCCAGATTTACTCCATCGGTTACATGGAGGGCGATCCGGGCTTCGGCCGCTTCTACGCCGACCTGTCGCTCTTCGGCATGGCCATGCTGAGCCTGGTGAGTGCCAGCGGCATGCTCCAATTATTCGTCTCCTGGGAGCTGGTGGGTCTGGCCTCCTATCTGTTGATCGGCTTCTGGTATGAAAAGTTCTCCGCCTCCGAGGCCGGCAAAAAGGCCTTCGTGGTCACCCGCTTCGGCGATATCGGCTTCTTCATGGGCCTGGTCTTTCTCACCTTCTTCATGAAAGACCTCAATATCCCCGGACTCGGCATCTTCGACATCAACAGCGCCGCCATCGCCCACAAGTTGACGCAGCCCCAGATCACCCTCTGCGCCCTGTTGATTTTCTGCGGGGTTATGGGTAAGAGCGCCCAGTTCCCCATCCACGTCTGGCTGCCGGACGCCATGGAAGGTCCCACCCCGGTGTCGGCCCTGCTGCACTCCGCCACCATGGTGGCCGCCGGCGTCTATCTCCTGACCCGCATCTTCCCGTTATTTGCCGGGTCCGCCACCGCCATGACCGTGGTCCTGTGCATCTCCACCATCACCCTGCTGCTCTCCTCCACCATCGCCCTGGTGGCCAAGGACATCAAGCAGGTCTGGGCCTACTCCACCATCAGCCAATTGGGCTTCATGGCCATGGGCCTGGCCGCCGCCGGTCTGGCCGGCAGCACCCTGTTTGCCGGTTACTACCATTTGACCACCCATGCTGCCTTCAAGGCCCTGCTCTTTTTATGCGCCGGCGTCTTCATTCATCACTTCGGCACCAACGACTTCTTCGTTATGAGCAAGGAAGGCGGGCGCAAACTCTTGATCCCCATGGTCACGGTGACCATCGGCGCCCTGGCCCTGAGCGGGATCTTCCCGTTCTCCGGCTTCTTCAGCAAGGAGGCCATCCTGGGCCAGCTCTGGTCCCTGGACAACAAGCTCTGGGTGGGCCTGGGGCTTTTCGGCGCCTTCCTGACTGCCTATTACGCCTTCCGGGTGATCTTCGTCATGCTCTTCCCCCGGCCTGATCACCACCCCGCCTGGAAAGAATATTACCAGAAGGTCGAGGGCGGCCACGGCCACGGTTCCCACGATCTTGTAGAGGATGTGGAGCCTGAGGAGATCGAGGCCGATGTGGCGCATACGGCACACGGGGGCCACGGCGAGTCCCACGGCGTGCCCTGGGTTATGGCCTTCCCGCTCATCGTGCTGGCCGGCTTCACCTTGATCTTGGGATTCGAAGAAGGCTGGTTGCAAAAGTTCCTTATCGGCGAAGCTCATCACCACGCCCTGAACGTGCCCCTCACGGTGCTGGCCGTAAGCTGCGCCCTGGGCGGCATCGGCGTGGCCTGGCTCGACTGGGGCGCCAAGGGCGCCGCCTGGCAGGGCTTCATCCGCAAGTTCCCCTTGCTGGAAGAGTTCTTCATCCAGAAGTGGTACATGGATCACTTCTGGCGCTGGTTCCTCAATACCGTTATCTACGGCACCTTTTCCCGGCTGTTTACCCTGAATGACCGCCGGGTGGTGGATGGCGGCGTGGATGCGGTGGCCTTCTCCACCGTCGGCAGCGGCCGCCTGCTGTCCTTCATCCAGACCGCCTTTTTACAGTACAACCTGTTTTTCATGGTTATGGTCCTGGCCGGCGTCGGGATCTACCTCTTGATGGGTCGCTGATATGACCGAACATCTGGCAACTTTTCCGGTTCTGACTTGTATGCTGCTGGCGCCGCCGGCGGGCCTGCTGATCATCATGTGCCTTCAGGAACACCAAAAGTTCCTCATCAAGGCCGTCTCCCTGTTATCGGCTGGCATCTCCCTGGCCCTGGCCATCTACGTCTTTGTGTCCTATGACAAAAGCCTGGGCGGCCTGCAGTTCGTCGAGAAGTACGAGTGGGTGCGGACCTTCGGCATCACCTATTTTGTCGGGGTCGAGGGCCTGAATGCTCCCATGCTGCTGCTCACCGGCATCGTCATCTTTACCGGCGTCCTCACCATGTGGGAGCTGGAGGTCCGGGTCAAGGAATACTTTATCTGGATGCTGGCCCTGGTGACCGGGGTCTTCGGCGTGTTCATGTCCTATGACATGTTCATGTTCTTCCTGTTCTATGAGATCGCCGTGGTCCCCATGTACATCCTCATCCTCATCTGGGGCTCCACCCGCAAAGAATACGCCGCCATGAAGCTGACGCTGTACCTCATGGCCGGCAGCGGTCTCATCATCCCCGGCATCCTGCTGCTCTACTCCTCTTCGGGACTGGCTACCTTTAACATGCTCGCCCTGCATGGGGCCCACTTCTCCCCCTGGATTCAGAAAGTTGCCTTCATCATGCTGCTCCTGGGTTTCGGGGTCCTGGCCGCGATGTGGCCGTTCCACACGTGGTCTCCCGTGGGCCACGTGGCGGCGCCCACTGCCGTGTCCATGCTCCACGCGGGCGTGCTCATGAAGCTGGGCTCCTTCGCCATCCTCAGGGTGGCCATGTATCTCTGCCCCGAGGGCTTCCAATACTGGGCCCATTTCATGGGTCTGCTGGCCACAGTTGGCATAGTCTATGGCGTTTTTGTGGGTCTGGCCCAGACCGACTTGAAGTACGTCATCGGTTATTCCTCGGTGTCGCATATGGGCATCGTGGTCCTGGGCCTCTCCACCGGCACGGTGGACGGCCTCAACGGCGCGGTCTTCCAGATGTTCGCCCATGGCATCATGACCGCCCTCTTCTTTTCTTCGGTGGGCTACATTTACGACCGCACCCACACCCGGGACATCCACTTGCTGGGTGGTTTCTCCAAGATCATGCCGGTGGCTTCGGCCTTCTTCATCACCGCGGCCCTCTGCGGCGCCGGCGTCCCGGGCATGGCCAGTTTCTGGGCCGAATTGCTGGTCTTCATCGCCGCCGTCAAGGTCTACCCGGTGAACGGCCTGCTGGCCATCGCCGCTCTGGTGGTGGGCGCCCTTTTTGCCCTGCGGGTGGTGCAGAGCACCTTCTTCAACGAGCCGAATCCCAAGTTTGCCCATTTCGAGGACGTCAGCCCCTTCCTGGCGCTGCCCCGGATGATCCTGATCAGCGCCATGGTCTTTTTCGGGTTCTTCCCGCAGCTTATGGTCGGCTTGATTAAAACTTCGGTAATCCCATTTCTCCAGGGAATGTAACCATGAATATGAAGCTTTTCGGACCGGAACTCTTCTATCTGGGCGCCGCCCTGGTTTTCTTCTGCCTCAGCTTAAGGCGTCAGCCGCAGCCCAAGGCCGATTATCAGATTGCCCTGGGGTTGGGGGCCATCGGCCTGCTGATCACCGGCTGCAGTCTATTCCAGCATGGTTACCTGTTTTACGACGCCTACCGGGTGGACCTCTTCAGCCAGATCTTCAAGTTCGCCCTGGCCCTGGGCTTCTTCCTGGTCCTGACCATCTCCCATAATCTGGCCGCCATCGAGGAGCGCTACCACGCCGAGTTCTATCTGTTCCTCACCACCACCACCCTCGGCATGATGATGCTGGTCTCCGGGGTGGAGCTGCTCACCATCTACGTCTCCCTGGAACTCTCTTCCTACTCGCTGTATATCCTGGTGCCCCTGCGCCGGGGCGACGGCATCGACGTCGAGGCGGCCATCAAATACCTGATTATCGGCGCGGTGTCGTCCGGCTTCATGCTCTTCGGTCTGAGCTACGTCTTCGGGGCCACCGGCACCACCTATCTGGCGGACCTGCTCCCCAAGCTGGCGCAGTTGACCCAAAGCCCCATCGGGATCATCGGCCTGCTGCTGGCCATGGCCGGCTTCTTTTTCAAGCTGTCCGTCTTCCCCTTCCATTTCTGGGCTCCAGACGTCTATCAGGGCGCGGCCAACCAAGTGACCGCCTTCATTGCCACCGCGTCTAAGGCCGCGGCGGTGGCTCTTTTACTGCGCTTTGCCGCTCTGGGCGTCGGCTACGGTTACGGCTTCACCCAGGCCCTGATGATTCTTTCCATCGCCTCCATGACCCTGGGCAACCTGGTGGCCATCATCCAGAAAGACCTCAAGCGCATGCTGGCCTACTCCTCCATCGCCCACGCCGGTTACTTTCTCATCGGCATCCTGACCCTGAAGGAGGCGGGCTACATCGCCGCCATCTACTATGCCCTGGCCTATCTGATTATGAACTTCACCGTGTTCATGGTCATCTCGGAAGTGGCCAAGGACGGCCGGGACCTGAAGATCGTCGAACTGGCCGGCCTCTACCGCCGCTCGCCTTTGCTCAGCATGAACCTGATCCTGGGAATGTTCGCCCTGGCGGGCGTGCCGCCCTCCATCGGCTTCACCGGCAAACTGCTGCTCTTCACTTCGGCTATGAATTCGGGCTATTTCTGGCTGGTGCTGATCGGCGCGGTGAACGGCACCATCTCCCTCTATTACTATCTGCGGGTGCTCTATGCCGCCTATTTCAAGGACGATCCCAGCCTGGGGCCGGTGGCCCTGAGCCTGCCCACCAAGCTGCTGAATATTGCCCTGGCCGCCATCATCATCGGCTTCGGCATCTTCCCGGACCGCATCGTCGAACTGGCCAAGGCCGCGGTCAGGACCATCCTTTAAATGCAAGGGCGACCCCCGGGTTAGCCCATTTAGTTTCCGTAGGGGCGAACCTTGCGTTCGCCCTCCTCGTTTCCGTAGGGGCGAACCTTGGGTTCGCCCTCCTCGTTTCGAGTTTCGAGTTAAAAAAAGCCGCCCTTCCTTGAGGAAAGGCGGCTTTTTCTTTTGGTGGGGCGGGCCTCCGCGCCTGCCATGGAGGATGATAGCCTCCCTGCGGATTCATTGCCGATCTCTCTTTCCGAAAACTGGCAACCGGCAACTGGCAACTGTTAACTCAAATAAGCCACCCAACCCCGCAGGTTTATCAGGTCAATCTGGTAGGACCTAAGCCAGCGATAGATGGTCTTGGTACACACCTGCAGACGCCGGGACAGGGCGGAAATGTTGCCCCTCTCCTGGTTCAACAGCTCCATCAGGCGCCCCCGGCTGGGCCGGACCGGGACCACCTCGTGGGCCGAACCGCTGACCGCGGTCATCCCCTGAACCGACCTGGAGGTGAAGTGGAGATCCTCCTTCGCAATACAGCGGCCGGAAAGCAATAACACGGCGCGGGTAATGACGTTCCTGAGCTCTCGGACATTGCCCGGCCAGCTATGCTGCTCCAGACGGTCCAGGGCGGCCTGAGTAAACTGCACCGGTAGTCTCCGGCCGTAACGCCGGGCCGCCTCCTGGGCGAAGTGCCGGGCCAGCAGGACAATATCCCCGCACCGGTCCCTCAAGGGGGGCAAAAAAATCTCCAGCACCGATAGACGGTCATATAGGTCCTGGCGGAAGCGGCCCTCGGCCATGAGACGCGGCAAGTCCTGGTTGGTGGCGGCCAAAAGGCGCACATCCACCCGCACCGGCGCATCCCCGCCCACCGGTTCGATCTCCCCCTGCTCGACGACCCGCAACAACTTGGCCTGGATCGATAGGGGCATATCTCCCACTTCGTCCAGAAACAGGATACCCCCGTGGGCCAGCTGAAACTTGCCGGGCCGGTGACAGCTGGCGTCGGTGAAGGCGCCCCTACGGTGCCCGAAGAGTTCACTGGCCGCCAGGGTCTCGGTTAGGGCGGCGCAATTGATCAACAGGGACGGCTGCCGCCGTCGATCCAAGGCGCAAATTGCCCTGGCCACCAATTCTTTCCCGGTGCCGGGCTCGCCCCGTAACAGAATGGGCAGGTCGGATTCGGCCAAAACGGGAAGCCGGGTGAGAATCTCCCGAAAACCCGCATCGCCGGTGGTAATGCGGTGCAATTCCCCTTCAACGGCAGACTTAGGACTCCGGATTGGGCCTGAACCCATGTCCTGCTCACCTCCACGTGCCGAAATATCCTGATAGTCGGCGGACCACTGGTTGCCTTCCAGCCTTTTTTGGTTGGGGACCTACCGGATAAATATAAAATAATCTGATCATCAATCTGATTTTGATCAGTCTGGCTACCCAAACTTAATAATTATTAAACTTTATTATAACTAAACTCCTTCATACTAAGGCATTTTTAATTTTTTTGTCAAGTATTTTATTAACTTATTTTATTATTAGTCCCCGGAGAGGATTTCTTCGGCGCACTGCCGCACCTCGGGGAAAGGACTGGTAAGAGCCAGAACCTGGAGCCGGCCCTTAAAACCCTGCTGCTCCACGCGGCTGCGCGCCCCGGCCTGGGCTGCCATGGCCCGCAGCACCTCCTGTAATAACGCCGGCTCCGGGTAATCCAGCAATAGGGTCAAGGCGCCCCACTCTTCGGGCAGGCCGTATTCCTCGAGAAATTTCTTGACGTAGGCGGCAAATTGTTTGGTGCCCTGTCTCTCCTCCAGCTTCCGTAAGGCCGTCTGATACTCCGGCCTGGCCCTTTTTCCCTTAAAGAGCGCCTCAGCCTGGGCCAGAGCCTGCAAGCGTAATTTCTCCGCCTGTTTCTTGGGTACCTTAGGCTGCCGCTGGGGACGCGCTCCCCCGGCCCGGTCCCGACGCTGATCGATCTCCCGCCAACTGGGGCGTTCCCGCTCGTCATCATCCTGTGGTGTCATTTCCATATCCTTACAATTTCTTGATTCTTTTACGGAAAACGGAAAACTGCAAACTGAAAACCGCCTTCACATGATCCAATTGGGATGCCGGGACGTTACCTCCGCCAGGTAGTCCCAGATCCACCCCCGAAGGGCCGGGGCCAGGTAAAACCGGGGCCACAATAAGTTATCCGCAGGCGTCACCACCCCTTCCGCCAGGGCCAGGCGGTGCAGCGGCAGCCCCGGGTGGATGCGGATGCCGGCCTTCAGATTCACCAGTCTTGGGTGCAAATCCTTCCAGAAAGGCCACACTCTCTTCCACCGTCTGCCGGGTTTCACCGGGGCCGCCCAGCAGCAGGAAGCAGGTAAAGGGCAGGTCGGCCTTTTGCAAGAGCTGCAAAGTGCGCGCCACCTTCGGCAAGCCGAAGCCTTTGCCCAACCCGGTCAGCACCAACTCCGAGCCGCTTTCGTTGCCTACCTGCACCAGAATGCCGCCGGCTTCCCGGATAAGCTCGAACAGCTCCTGGTCCGGGAAGGCCGGATTGATGAGACAGACCCATTCCAGCGGCAGACGCAGGGCGCCGATGGCCCGGCAAAGGCGCCTCCCGTACTCCGGCGGGCAGTTGAAGATATTATCCACGAAATAGAAGCGCCTCAGGCCCCACTGCGCCTGCCAGGCCGCCAGCCAGGAGGCCACCTGCTCCGGGGCCCAGGCCCGGGTCGCGCGCCCCTCCAGCTGCGGCGTGGTGCAGTAGATGCACCGCATGGGGCAACCCCGGCGGCTCTGCACCGGAATCACGCCCGGCTGCCTGGCGCTGCCCGGGGTCTCCTGATAGGCCCGGGGACTGAAATGCTCCAGGGCCGGCCGCGGTAGCTCCTCGATCCGGCGAATGCGCTTGAGGGGGTTTTCTCTGAGCTCCGCCGTCCTGGCGCCAGATCAGATTCGGCACCTTCTCCCAGGCCCGCGCCGCAAAGGCTTGCAAGAACCTGACAAAAGCTTCCTCCGCTTCACCCACCATACCGAAATCGGCTCCGGTGTACTCCATAAACTCCCGGGGAGCCACGGAAAAGCCGGCCCCTCCCAGGATCACCGGCGCCGGCCCCAGTTCCTTCAGGCGGTCCACCAGTTCCTTGATCTGGGGAAAATAGACCTCCGGCTGTAGGCTGTCCTGGTTGTCGATATTTCTGACCGAGATCCCGACCAAATCCGGGCGAAATTCGGCCACGGCCCGGTCTACCTCGGCCAATGGGTCTTCCAGGAACATGAAATCCAGGACTCGGACCTCATGTTCGGAGGGCACACTGGCCACCACCAAGGCCAGGCCCAGAGGTAAAGGCAAAAATACCAGCCTGCATTGATTAGGTGAAATGAATAGGAGACGCATTCTCGGCCCTATTGCTTAAGTCATCATTAGAGGGAAAAGGGAAGTGGCCAGTATACAGTGATTGTTGATTCAGGGACCATGCTTTAACCTTTTTCACTTTTTCCCTTTTCCCCATTTACCCCCAAATCATTTATGCCATGAAACCGATTCTGGGCCACCGGCAACCCTTCCCGCATCAGGCAATCCACCGCCTGGGCCGCCCGTTCGATGAGCTGCGCCACGTTTTCCGCCTCGTCTGCCGGGAAATGGGACAAAACATAATTCTCGGTCGGCATCATCATTGGCGGCCGGCCGATCCCCAGCTTCACCCGCAGAAATTCCTCAGTATGTAAGTGATTGATAATAGACAGAATACCCCGGTGGCCGCCCGGACCGCCCCGGTCAACGAGCTTGAGCCGCCACAGGGGCACGTCCAGGTCGTCGTGCACCACCACCAAATCTGCCGGCGAGAGCTTAAAGTAGGACAACAGGAGGGATACGGCCTGGCCGCTGAGGTTCATGAAGGTGGTGGGTTGGGCCAGGATAACGGTCTCCCCCCCTACCCTGCCCTGACCCCAGACGGACTCCAGGCCTTTCTTGCTCAGGGGAATCCGCCACTCCTCCGCGAGATAGGCCACCACCTGCCAGCCCAGGTTGTGCCTGGTCCAGGCGTACTCCCGGCCCGGATTCCCTAAACCCACGATTAAACGCATATTATAGCTATCAGCTGTCAGCTATCAGCGGTCAGCTTTTAGATTTCCTTATATGGACCTCTGCAATGAGGATATTCGTTTTGATTGAACTAAGCAATGATGGAGGAAAATCTATTCAAGGGCAGCATGGCAAATTAATCTTGGCTGTTTCTGGCTGAAAGCTGACCGCTGATAGCTGACAGCTCTCTTCAAACAAACAAGGAGCTCACCGAATCCTGATCGTGAATGCGCTTGATGGCTTCCCCCAGGAGCGGCGCCACGCTCAACACCCGGATCTTTTCCAGGGCCGCGGCGTCCGGGGTCAGGGGAATAGTGTCGGTCACTGTCAGGGTCTTGATCAAGGACCCCTGGATATTGCTCACCGCGTTGCGCGACATGACCGGGTGGGTGACACAGGCGTGCACGGCCCGCACCCCATGGCGCATCAGCAGCTCCGCCGCCATGGTCAGGGTAGCCCCGGTGGTCACCATGTCGTCCAGGATGATGGCTTCCTTCCCCCAGACGTTGCCGATCAGGGTCATGGCCTTGATGGCGGTGGCGTCCCGGCGTTTGTCGATGATGGCCAGGGAGGTGTTGAGGCGCTTGGCAAAGGCCCGGGACCGCTCCACCCCGCCGGCGTCCGGAGAAACCACCACCACGTCCCCTCCAAAATTCTCCCGGATATGCTCCAGGGTTACCGGCGCGGCATAGAGATGGTCCACGGGAATATTGAAAAACCCCTGAATCTGACCGGTATGGAGGTCCATGGTGAGCATCCGGTTGGCCCCGGCGGTGGTGATCAGATCAGCCACCAGCTTGGCGGAAATGGGAGTCCGGGGTGCGGTCTTGCGGTCCTGGCGGGCATAGGCGAAGTAGGTCACCACCGCGGTGACGCAGCGGGCCGAAGCCCGCTTCAAGGCGTCCATCATCACCAGCAATTCCATCAGGTTCTCATTGCAGGGCATACAGGTGGGTTGGATGACGTAAACATCCTTGCCTCTGACGTTCTCCTGGAACTCCACCGAGATCTCACCGTCGGAAAAGCGCCCCACTACCGCCTCACCTAAGGGGATGTCCAGATGTTTGCAGATCTTTTCCGCCAGGGGACGATTGGCGTTGCCGGTGAAGATTTTCAGGTCGTCCATACGCGACTCTCCCAGGTATTGTCGGTCTCCCGGCCGGTGAGGCCCTGGGCCACGGCCAGCCAACCTGGAAACGATTGGCGCAAGGCCCGGGCCGCGTCTTTGGCAGCCTCCCGGGTGGCAAACAGCCCAAAAATGGTGGGACCGCTGCCCGAGACGGACTGGGTCAGGGCCCCGGCTTGCCTGAGGCGCTCCAGCAGTTCGGCCAACTCCGGCAGGCGCCGGATGGCCACCTCGCCCAGATCGTTTCGGACCCAGCGCTCCGGATGCTCAGGGTCCCAGGCCGCCGTCGTGGCCGCAGCTTTGCTTAATCGAGCCAAATCCAGGTTTTCATAGACCCAGCGGGTGGACAGAGGCACGCCGGGATTGAGCAGCACATAATGATAAGGCGGCAAGGCTATGGGGCTGAGTTCCGTACCGGTGCCGCGGCCCACCGCCGCTCCCTGTCCCAGGAAAAACGGCACGTCCGCCCCCAATCCGGCCGCCAGGGCCTGTAGCCGCCCCCCGTCCAGCAGAGAGCCATAGAGGCAGTTCAAGGCCCTCAAGGTCCCGGCCGCATCAGAGGAGCCGCCTCCCAAACCCGCGGCCACCGGAATCCGTTTGCGCAGTTCCAGGTGCGCCGCCACCTTAATCCCCGCCGCCGCTTGAAAGCTCAGGGCCGCCCGGTACACCAGATTCTCCGGCCCTGAGGGGAGGTCCGGGTGGTCGCAGGTCAAGCGGATGGCGTCTCCACCCGGCGTCACGGTCAATTCATCCGCCAGGCTCAACGGCTGCATCACCGTCACCAGGTCATGGAAACCGTCGGACCGGCGCCCCAACACCTGCAGATATAAGTTGACCTTGGCCGGACATGGCAGTCGGACTCCTCCCCCAGCCGCCTTAATCAGCCCACCTCCTTAATGTAGGCCATACGCAGGTCGTACAGGAGATGTTCAAACAGGTTCTCTTCCTCCTGGTCCAGGTTGTTCCGGGTCTTTTCCCGAAGCACCCCCAGGAGGTCGATGGTCTGCTTGGCCATGGGCAGGTTCTTTTCCGTCTTACCGGTGTTGGGATCGGGCAAGGCTCCCAGCTGCATGAAAGCTGTGGAGCTGAGGGAGAAGATGAGGGAAGCGAAGGTGATGTCCGGCCCCGGAGCGGCTCCGGCGGCGGCCTTTTGGGCCGCCTCCTGAAAGGCCTGCTCCTGGGTGGACCCGGTCCGGGCCTCAGCCTTCTCTGCCTCATTCAACTGATGAAACCGCCGGTCCTCGACGGTATAGCCTTTGTCTTCGGTCTCTGACATGTTGACCTCCGCGGCGAGGTTGGGATCGGCTACAACTCCAACGGGATGGCGTGGGCCACGTGCTCCAGAGCCCGCACATCCTTCAGGCATTCGGGAGTCAACGGCGTGTCGGTGGTGAGCAGGATGATATTCTGGCCCCGCTCCCGTTCCTGACCTACGGTCATCCGGGAAATATTGATCTTGTGCTGGCCGATGGTGCTGCCGATGGCGCCGATGACCCCGGGACGGTCGGTATTGTAGATGAACAGCATGTGGCCTTCGGGGGTGGCTTCCAGACGGAACTTGTTGATCCGCACCAGTCGCGGCTCGTATTTCCCGAAGATGGTGCCGGCCACCGAGTTCTCTTCGTTGTTGGCCTGCACCGTCAGGCGGATTAGGTTAGAGAAGTCCTCCGCTGACGCCACCTTCTCCTCGCTGATGTGAATCCCCCGGGCCGCGGCCATGGCCGGGGCGTTGACGTAATTCACTTCGTCGTGCATTATCGGATAAAGCATGCCCTTGAGCAGTGAGTGGGTCAAGGGCTTGGTGTCCATTTGGGAGACTTCCCCGACATAGGCGATGCTCACCGAAGAGATGGCGCCCTCACTGATCTGGGCCTGGAAGGCCCCCAGGGCCTCGGCCAGTGTCAGAAAAGGTTTCAGCTTGACCATGGTCTCCTGGCTCACCGACGGGGCGTTCACCGCATTTTTGATGGTGCCGTAAAGCAGCAACTCCACGATCTGCTCGCACACCGCCACCGCCACGTTGGCCTGGGCCTCTTCGGTTGAGGCTCCCAGGTGCGGGGTGCAGATGACGTTGGGCAACTGCCGCAGCGGCCATTCCGCCGGCGGCGGCTCGGTCTCATAGACGTCCAGGGCGGCGCCGGCCACCTTGCCATCCTTCAGGGCCGAAAGCAACGCCTCTTCGTCGATGAGGCCGCCCCGGGCGCAGTTGATGATGCGCACCCCGGGCTTCATCTTCTTGAAGGCCTCCCGGTTCAGCAGCTTGGCGGTGTCCTTGGTCTTCGGCGTATGCAGGGTGATAAAGTCGGAGCGGGCGAAGAGATCATCCAGGGATACCAGCTCAACTCCGAGATTGGCGGCCACTTCCTTGGTGATGAAGGGATCGTAGGCCAGCACCCGCATCTTGAGGCCCAGGGCCCGTTCGGCCACCACGGTGCCGATGCGGCCCATGCCGATGATCCCCAGGGTCTTGTTGAACAACTCGGTGCCCTGGAATTTCTTCTTCTCCCATTTGGCGTCGCGCATGGACTGGGCCGCCTGGGGGATGTTCCGGGCCAGCGCCATCATCAGGGACAAGGCGTGTTCGCCGGTGGTGATGGTGTTGCCCCCGGGGGTGTTCATCACCACCACCCCGTGTTTGCTGGCCTCGGGGATGTCCACGTTATCCAGGCCGGTGCCGGCCCGGCCCACCACCTTCAGCCGGGGCGCGCCGTTCAAGAGTTCCGCGGTCACCTTGGTGGCGCTGCGGATTACCAGGGCGTCGACGTCCTGGATAACCTTCATCAGCTCCTCAGGTTTCATTCCCGGCCGGTTTATCACCTCGATATTGGGCTGGGCCTCCAGGACCGCCACTCCGGCTGCATGCAGGTTGTCGCTGATCAGGACCTTCATACCGCGGCCTCCTTGCTCAAGACTTCCTGGGCGGCCTTCAGGCCGACGCCCGGTTGCACCTTATAACCCAACTGATTGAGCACCTCTTCCAAACCGCCGATGGTGCCCAGCAGGTCTACCGTGTCGATGAAGCCCATGTGGGCGATGCGGATGATCTTGCCCTTGGCCTGGGCCTGGCCGCCGGCGATCCAGATGCCCTTCTTCCTGAGTTCCGCCACCACCTTCTGGCCGTCCACCGGGGACTCCGCCGCGGTGAGGACGTCCGAAGGGTTGTCCTTGGAATAGAGCGCCAGGCCCATGGCCTTCATGGCCGCCTTGGTGGCGAGCGACAGCCGCCGGTTGTGGGCAAAGATCTTTTCCAGGCCCACCTGGCGGATCTTGGTCAGCACTTCCCGCAGACCCATGATCAGCGAGACCGGCGAGGTATAAGGGGTCTGGTTCTTCTGGGCCGATTTCAGCGCCTTGGCGAAATCGAAGTAGTACTTGGGCAGCTTGGCAGTCTTGACGAATTCCCAGGCCTTGGGGGAGAGCGCCGCAAAGGCCAGCCCCGGGGGCAGCATCATGGCCTTCTGACTACCTGCCACCAACACGTCGATGCCCCATTCGTCCATGGGCAGGGGATAGCCGCCCAGGGCCGAAATGGCGTCCACCACCAGGATGGTGCCGGGCCGGGTCTTGGTCACCGCGGCCAGTTCCTTCACCGGGTGCGCCACTGCCGTGGAGGTTTCGTTGGCCTGGACAAAGACCGCCTTGATGGCCGGGTTGGCGTCCAGCATCTGGGCCACGATCTTGGGATCCACCGCCCGGCCCCATTCCACCGCCAGGCGCTCCACCTTGACCCCGTAAACATTGCACAGCTCGGTCCAGCGTTCGCCGAACTTGCCGCCATCCACCACCAGGGCCGTATCGCCGGCGCTCAGGAGGTTGGTTACCGACCCCTCCATGGCGCCGGTGCCGGTGGCCGTAAACACCAGCACCTCCTGCTCCGTCTGGAACAGGTACTTCAGGTCCTCCCGCACCTTGCCGAAGATCTCCATGAACAGGGGCGAGCGGTGATGGATAATAGGCTGGGCCATAGCCAGCTGGGTTTCCGGGGCTACCGGGGTCGGCCCCGGCGTCATCAGATACATTTTCATCTTGGGCACCTTACCTTGCTCTTATATTCTCCGAGGGAGTTTTGTAGAAACCTGGAATGTTAAAGTTTATTTGCTTCGCCCACCACTGTCAAGACTCTCTTGCTGGCGATAGTGAAAAAAGGCACAGGTTTAAATGGCTAAATCAGTTCTTAGACAATATGGTGGGGGTTTTTAATATTTGCTAGAAAATTCTTGACAATATTGATCTTATGGTGCATTGGTTCATAAGTTTCATCATATTGCTCTCCAAAGCAGTTAAGCCTAATATCTTTAAACACTTATCTCATCCGCCTCAAAGGGGGATAATCGCTAACGCTTGCTATGCAGAACCACCGGAGCCCTCAAGGAGGAGGGCCATTATGCAAAGACAAGCACTCTTGTCCTTATTGATTATCCTTACCTAGCACCGGTTGCGGAACTTTTCTAATGCCACCCAAAGGAATTCCGGTGGCCCGTCATGATTACCTAGAGGCCATCAATACCTCCTGGAAGGAACAACTCCTCAGCAATCTTGTCAAGTTGCACAATGGGGATAGTTTGACCTTCCTGGAAATGAGTCAAGTCAGTACCAGCTATAGTTCAGCTAATACTATCGGTGTCTCGTATCAGTATGGCTGGGGATGGCAACCTCCAACAAATGGCGTATGGTTGCCTTCAGCCAGAAACAATGCCGTAACCCCAAACATTGGCACCTCATATACCGTCTCTCCACAGGCCACCTATACCCCTATCAAAGGTGAAAATTTGCGAAATGTCATGATGGAACCGATCCCCCTGGTTACGGTGTTAAAGAGCCTCCAAGCCGCCTGGGAGACACAGTATATCATCCCTTTAACAATCGAGTCCGTAAATAACCTTCGCACTGCCTCTTTGGAAAGGAAGTATCGCAAGCACGCTGAACCTCCCTTGCTTGCAAAGGAGGACAATAAATTCTTTCGGTTTGCAGAACTCTTCGATAAGCTATGGACTTATGGGATAATCCGCATCGATATCGATTGTTGCAACGATAGTATAGAGAAAAAAGAAGTGATCGATACATCTTATGAAATTAGCAAAGAACCAAAAAAGGGAGAAAAAAAACCAGCAAAGATAGCAAAGCCAGAAAGCACAACAACGATTACCAAGACAGTGACCTTGACTAAAGATAAACCATTCTCATACTTGATATTGGATAAAAAGCATGCTGATGAATTGGAATTATCTGATGACTTAAGAGAGTTAAAATCCCTTATAGAATTGAAACCCAATAAAAAGAATGAGAAACCCTTGGACAAGATGACCTTAACGGATTTGCGCAAATACGCCCTGCAGTTGTGTGACATTAACGGCGTTTACGACATGGACAAAAACGAACTGATCAAATATCTGCAGGAAAAGAACTATAATAAGCAAGAAGAAAGATATAAGATAATTTACGGTTATCGGTCTGATGAACTCCATAATGATGGCGATAATTTGGATGGTGAAATCGTTATAAAAACACGCTCAATCATGCAAATTTTATCTTTACTTTCACAATGTATCCATGATTCTATTCCAGGTATGTGCGGAATAAGGGAGAGTACAATACCCCCTCCAAAAGACGCCTTTGTCGCGGTAAAATATCGAGATCATTGGTTCTATATTGATGACCATGACGATATTTTTAAGAAGTACTTTTCATCAACGGTATTAATTTGGTCCATGTTTGAGCCTACAAGCGGCAGTGGAGGGGGCGCTGGAGGTGCTTCTGGAGGCGGCCCCGGAGGAAGTGCCAAAGGTGGTGCTGGAGGGGCTGCGGCGGCGGGCGCTGGAGGGGGTGCTAAAAGCAGCGCTGGATGCACCAAATAATGGTAAATCGGCTCATAAAGGCCAAATCACCGCATGTTTCAGCCGAAGCTAGCTCTCTGTTCTCGAGGTCATTAGGCCAGCCCTTCGCCGTCGCTGGCATATGATTAATTCGGCCAAAAGTGTCAAGTGCCATATTTCTCTTTATTCGGCCACAAAGATTTATTGGTTTAGGGTCGCCGATCCAGCCGCGCCACACACTCGATATGCCCCGTCTGCGGAAAGAGATCGAAAGGCTGGACGGTAGTTATTTCGTACTGTGCCTCGAGCCGGCCCAGGTCCCGGGCCAGGGTGGCGGGATTGCAGGAGACGTAGATGATTCGCCGCGGCGCCAGTTCCAAGAGGGCCTGCACCACCTCCGGGTGCATCCCGGCCCGGGGCGGATCGGTGACCACCACCTCGGGCCGCGGCGGGTCGCCGGTTCGTAAGGCCTGACGGATTTGCTCTTTCAAATCCCCCGCCTGGAACCGGCAATTATCGATGCCGTTGAGCCGGCAGTTGACGTAGGCGTCGTCCACCGCGGCCTGCGCCAGTTCGAAGCCCGCCACCCGCCTCGCCTGCGCCGCCAGATAGAGGGCAATGCTGCCGGCCCCGCAGTAGAGGTCCCAGACGGTCTCTTTGCCGGTAAACTCTCCCCAGCGGCTGACGGCCTGATACAGGTTTTCCGCCGCCGCAGTATTGGTTTGCAGGAAGGAGTTAGCCGAAATCCGCAGGCGCAGTCCCCCCAACTCCTCTTCAATATATCCCGGTCCCCAGAGCGTCCGGCTCACTTCACCGCTCGCCACCTGGGCCCTTTTCCGGCTGACCGAATGCACCAGGGTGGTGAGCTCGGGAAATTTTGCCTGCAGATGCGCCCCCAGCCTCCCAACCGCCTTGCTATCACCCTGATCGCTCGTAATGACGTGCACCAGCGTCTGGCCAGTGCGCTTGCCTTCCCGCAGCACCAGAAAGCGCCAGAAGCCCCGATGGCTGCGGCTGTCGTAGGCGGGCAGGCCGCTCTGCCGGCACCAGTTCCGCACCTCCCTGACCATGGCCGGCGCCTGGGCGGATTGCAGAAAGCACTCCTCCAGGTCGAAGATGCGCCCAACGCAGTCGCCGACGTGCAGCCCGAGGGCTAAACCGCGGCTGGCCGCAGTCGCCCCCGCCTGCCAGCCCCCCGGGGCAAAGGTAAACTCCATCTTGTTGCGGTAATAGCGCGGTTCCGGCGAGGCCACCGGCGGCAGGATCGCCGCGGGGCTCAGACCCCGGAGCTGCCGCAGAGCCTCCTGCACCTGGAGGTGCTTCCAGTGCAACTGCTCCTCATATTCCAGGTCCTGCCACTGGCAGCCGCCGCAGACCCCGAAATGGCGGCAGAAAGGCGGCGTATAGGCCGGCGATTGCTCCAGCACCTCCACCACCGTGGCTTCGGCGAACTGCGCCTTCTTCCGGGTAATCCGCACCCGCACCCGCTGCCCTGGGAGAGCATGCTCCACGAACACCACCAGGCCGTGCAAATGGCCCAGGGCCTGGCCGCCGAAGGCCAACTTGTCGATCCGGAGCTCGACGTCGCCTCCTTTGGCGAGCAAAGGTGAGTTAGGGTGGTCTGGCAAAGAGGTCATCTCCATTTGGACGAGGGCCCGGCGGCAACCTGCCCCGGTCCTCCGTCTCCCGTCTCCCGCTCATTCTACCAAGCTTGCCGGGTAAAGCAAAATCCGGGCCTCCGACCCGGTCATCCGTCCATCCGCGCCCCCCATTTGACATCTCCCGGGAAACCGGGTAGAATCCGGGCCAATACCATAAAGGAAGCACCCTTGTCGGAGAAGTGGCATTTTTCCATCCTGCACCAGGAACCCCGCTCCCGCCGCCTTATCCTGGAAGGCCAGGCTCACCCCCCTTACGAGCGCCCGTATCACGATCCTCTGGTCTTTTACGCGGTGCTGGGCCCCGACTTTCTCTCTCTGGAGGTGAGCCGGGATTTCGACGGCGAGCGCCTGTTGGAGTATCTTTTCGGGCTTCTGGGCCCACCGGATGAGGAACCCCGCATTCAGGTGGGCGGCAGCCAGATCGACGAAGAAGGCGCCCTGCTCCTGGTGGAGTGGCGCTTTCACCCAACCGGCCGGCCCGCGATGATTCAACGACTGGGAGATATCCTGGGTCAGCCACTGAAATAGAGGTTTCACGAATTCATTTGGCGCCTTTGCGTCTTTGCGCGAAATAAACAGACATCCGGAGGAGTAATGATCCACCTAGGCGAATACGACCCAAGACTGGAAGGCATCTGGTGGGTCGAAGAAGCGGGCATGAGCTGCAACGTCTATGTGCTCAACGAAGGCCGCACTCTCATCGACGCCGGCAACTTCTACGGCATGCTCCATGAGCTGAGCCAGGTCTTCGATATGTCCCTCCTGGAACAGATCTTCATCACCCATTGCCATTTCGACCACGTGGGGGGCATGGGCGAGCTCTTCGACTGGTGCAACCCCAAGGTCTACGGCCACATCGACACCCTGCCCTTCATCAGTTTTAGCGGCGTGCCCTTCATGAAAATCATGGAAAAAGCCGGCCGCACCGACCAGGTGGTGATCCTCCGGGGCGGCGAGCGTATCCAGGCGGGATCGCACCTCCTGGAGGTGATCCCTACCCCGGGCCATACCGCCGGTGATATCTGCCTCTATGAACGACAAAACCGTATCCTCTTTTCCGGGGATACGGTCTTTCCCAGCACCCCCACCGAGAACATCCTCTCCGACGCCGACAAGCAACTGGGAGACAAGGAACAGATCATCGCCTCCCTCGGCCGCCTGGTGCCTTACGAGGTGGATTTCCTCCTGCCCGGCCACGGGGTGCCCGCCTTCTCCGACGGCGACGCCCACATCCTCAACGCCTATCTCGAAACCCGCAAGGCCAAGGCCGATGAGGACCATCGCCAGCCTTATCTGGACGCCGCCCGCCTGCTGGCCGACGCCGAACGCCCGGAAAAGGCCCTGGAATGTTACAACCTCGCCCTGCAACTCGACCCCGCCAACGTCGAGGCCCTGATCTTTAAAGGCGCCACCCTCACGGAATTGCAGCACTACGACGAGGCCCTTACCTGCTTTGATAAAGTTTTGAAACACGCCCCGGATATCGAGGAAGCGCTGACTGGCAAAGGCTTCGCCCTAATGGGCCTGGGCCGGGTGGAAGAGGCCCTGCAGCTCCCCGGTTTTGCCGCCCGCCTGAAAAAGATGCTTTAGGTGCTGAATGGCTGCGAATTGGGAAATCTTTTTAGACTATCAAGACCGGCGACGCAAGGCGTCGCTCTTGGAAGGGCGGGCCCGCCTCAGCGACGCCCCCACGGCGGCTGAAGAGGTCATGTTCTCCCTGGCCCTGTATCCCGACCAGGTCTCTTTGAGCGTGCCCGCCTCCACCCTGGCCGGGGAATTCATCGCCGCCCTCACCTTTATCCTGGGCCCGCCGAAACTGGAGCCCACCATCAAGTGTAGTTGCGATTGGGGCAAGGGGGTCACGGGCGCCATGCTCCTCGTCTTGTGGGACCTGCCCGCGCCCACCGCCGCGCCGTTGCTTCTGGACCTGCATGCCTTCCTGGGAAGCAACCCGGCGGTAGAAGCCTAATTGTCGAACCACCGCGCTCGCGGAGCTATGGCGGAGCGAAGGCGCGATCTCGCCATTTTTCCCAGCTGAATTTTACGGGTTAGGATGGCTGATTGCTGAAGACTTTTTGGTGATCTATTTCGTGGGTAGAATAAGGGATATCCAAGGTAATTTTGGTGCCCGCGCCTTCCTGGCTCGAGATGGACAGGACTCCTCCCACCATGCGAGCCCGTTCCTGCATAGCCGCCAGCCCCATGCCCAGGCTCTGCCGCCGCGGCTGCGCCGGATCAAAGCCTTTGCCGTTGTCCTGGATCAGAAAAGAGACTCGATCGTCGTGCCGGGTAATGGCAACCAGGAGCAGATCGGCTTGGGAATGCTTGCCGATATTGGTGAGGGATTCCTGAATAATGCGGTAGATGGCGATCTGGGTCTGCAGGGGAAATAAGGCGTCGATGTTGGTTTCTTGGAGGCTGTATTTGATTTGGTAATGTTTGCCAAATTCCGTGATGAGATGACGCAGCGCCGCCGACAGGCCCAGGTCCTCCAGGAGCGTGGGGCTCAGGTCCCGGGAGAGGCGCCGGACATTATCCACCACCTGGTCAATGTTGCTCAGCATCTCCAGGCATTCCTTCCGAAGCTGTTGCTGGCCGGGTGGTAGGTCTCCTTCAATGGCCCTGGTCTGCAGCTTCAAGACCAAAAGGGCCTGCCCCAGTTCGTCGTGCAGTTCCCGGGAGATCCGCTTGCGTTCGTCCTCCTGGGCGCTAAACAATTGGGAGGCGAGATGACGCAGATTCTCTTCCGATTCCCACAATTTTTCCCGGGCTTCCTTGCGCGCCGTGATGTCTTCCGTCGTGCCGACGCAGCAACGCGGGTTGCCTTCCAGGTCCCGGATCAGGGAAACCGTCACCTGCGCCCACAAATCGGAGCCGTCCTGGCGCAAGAAACGCTTCTCCACCCGGTAACCATCCCGGAGCCCCTTCCTCAGATCTTCGAATAATTCTAAATTCCTGTCGCGGTCCTCTACATGGGTGATTTCCAGAAAAGTTTTACCCCGCAGTTTCTCATCCTGGTAACCCAGCATCTTATGTTGGGCGACGTTGGCAGCCATGATGCGCCCTTCCAGGTCTGACATGACGATGCCGATTGCCGCCCCTTGAAAAATGGCCCGAAAGCGCGCCTCGCTCTCTCGCAGCCGCATTTCGGCAATGCGGCGATCCGTAATATCCTGGGCCGTTCCCAACAGGCGCTGCGGTTGGCCGTTTTCCCCGAAGACGACTTCCGCCTGGGAATGAACATAGCGCACCGAACCGTCTGGCCGGATCAGCCGGTTGACCGTATTGAAAGGTCTTTCCCCGGCCAGGGCGGCTTTGACGTGATTTTTTAGCTGTTGCCGGTCTTCCGGATGCACGAAGTCCAAGATCGCTTCCCGGGAAATAGCGGTTTTCTGTGGATCCAGACCGCAGATGCGGTAGACTTCCTCGGAGCAGATGATCTCGCCGGTTTGGATATTCCATTCCCAATTGCCCAGCTGGGCGATATGCTGGGCCGCGGCCAGCCTGGCCTCACTTTGCCGCAAGGCATCTTCGGCCTGCTTGAGTTCGGTGATATCGTAAAAGACCCCGCTCACCTGATTGATCGTGCCGTCCGAATTAAAGATAATCTGGCCCCGGGCCTGGATCCACAAGATCCGGCCATCTTTGGTCCGGATGCGGTATTCCCGGCGATAGGCGCCGTCGTCCTTCAAGGCCTGGACAAAGGCCTGCCTGGCCGGTTCCAGGTCCTCCTCCAGGATGAGATCGGACCATTTCAAGCGCCGGGAATTGAATTCCTCCTGGTTATAGCCGGTTAGTTCTTCAACCTTGTTATCGAAGAACTCGGTGGACCAATCGGCATAGCCCTTGAAAACCACCGCCGGAATGGCCTTGACCAACAGCCGGTATTTCCGTTCGCTCTCCTTCAGGCCCTCCTCGGCCTGCTTGCGCTCGCTGATGTCGATTCCCAGGGTCAGTACCAGGGAAGCGCCATCCACATCGGCAAAGGGATAACTGTATACCTGATAAGTCCGGTCGCCTTCGCCATAGGTTGCCTCTTTCACAGTGGGTTTACCGGTTTTCAGGACCCGAAATTGCGTGCAAGTTTCGCAGGGCTGCTTATTCTTAAAAATCGCCTCATAGCATTTTTTGCCTTCCCAATCCCCGCAGATCTCCCGGAACTGACGGTTGGCAAACTTGAGAGAATAATCCGGAGCCTTCAGGTAAACCAGGCCGGGCAGCCCGTCCAACAGGGAAAAAAGCCGTTGCCTCTCCGCCTCCAGGGCCTCCTCGGCCCGTTTGCGCTCGGTGATGTCGATTCCCAGGCTCAGAACCAGGGCGCTGCCGTCCACATCGGTGAACGGGTATTTGTAGATATTGAAGACCCGGCCGTTTACAGGAATGGTCATCTCTTTCACGCTTGAGGCACGGTTTGCCATGACCTGCACCGCCGGACAACCTTCGCAGGGCTCTCCCTTGCCGAAAACCGCTTCGTAGCAGTGTTTCCCTTGCCAGTTCCCGAAGAGTTCCCCGTATATGCGATTGCCAAACAGCAGAGAAAAATCCGGGGCAATTAAAGAAACCATGGCCGGCAGGCCGTCCAGCAGGGCAAAGAGCCGCTGGCGCTCGGCCTCCACCGCCAGCTCGGCGGCCCGGCGTTCTTCGATTTCCCGGCTCAGCTCCTCGTTAGCCAGCCGCAAGTCCTCCTCGATCCTTTTGCGCTCGGTGGCGTAGCGGATGGCGCGCCGCAGCACTTCGCCGTCCGTCTGCCCTTTGACCAGATAGTCCTGGGCCCCCTTCCGCACCGCGGAGAGGGCCAGAGTCTGATCATCCAGGCCGGTCAGGACCACGAAAGGAATCTGGGGGGCTTGGGCGTAGGCCTTGACAAAGGTCTCCAGGCCGCGGCTGTCCGGCAGGCCCAGGTCCAACAGGACCAGGTCGATTTCACCCCGGCTCAGCTTCTCCAGGCCGGCCGCAAGCTGCGGCGCCCAGTCGATTTCAAAGCTGGGGCCTTCGGCTTCCGCCAACATCTCTCGGATGAGCCGGGCATCACCGGGATTGTCCTCCACCAGGAGGATTCTGGTTGTGTTGCCTTTCAACGAATCACCTCGGGGGTAATTTCACCACCGTCAGCCAGAAGTTTTCAATGGACTGCACCACCGTCAGAAACTGCTCCAGGTCCACCGGCTTGTTAATATAGCAGTTGGCATGGAGGTCGTAGGTCTTCACGATGTCCTGCTCGGCCTTGGACACCGTCAGGATCACCACCGGAATCCGCCGCAGCTCCGGGTCTGCTTTGATTTCCGCCAGCACTTCCCGGCCATTCATCTTGGGCAGGTTCAGGTCCAGCAGGATCAGGTCCGGGCGGGGCGCCTTGGTATAGCTCTCCTGACGGCGCAGGAACTTCATAGCCTCCTCGCCGTCTTCCACGGTGTGCAGGATATTCCGGACCTTACCTTCCTTCAGGGCCTCCACCGTCAGCCGCACGTCTCCCGGGTTGTCTTCCACCATCAAGATCACGATGGGTCGGCAACCTTCCCGTTCCATGGTCATTTCTCCCCTCCCCCTGGAATGTTGAAGTAAAAGGTGCTTCCCTGGCCCGGAGCCGATTCCACCCAGATGTGACCCCCGTGGCGTTCGACAATCTTCTTGCAGATGGCCAGGCCGATGCCGGTGCCGGGATATTCCCCCCGGCCGTGCAGCCGCTGAAAAATGGCAAAAATGCGTTCCTGGTGCTCCGGGGCCAGGCCGATGCCATTGTCCTTGACGCTCAGCAGCCAGTCTGCTTCCCGGGCCTGGGCCGAGACGTGAATCCGGGGCGCCTCTCCACCTCTGAACTTGAGGGCGTTGGCCAGCAGGTTTTGAAATAACTGAGTCAACTGCACCTGGTCGCCGCTCACCACCGGCAGCGGGTCATGCGTGATCACCGCCCCACTCTCCCCGATGGCCTGATGGAGATTGGCTTCAGCATCCTTCAGAACTTCGGTCAGATCTGTGGGAGCCAGCGTTCTCCCCCGGGTGCCCACCCGGGAGTAAACCAGCAGGTCATTGATGAGCTGCTGCATCCGGTTAGCCCCGTCCACCGCAAAGCCGATGAATTCGTCGGCGTTCTGATCCAATTTGCCCTGGTAACGCCTGGCCAGGAGTTGCGTAAAACTGGCTACCATGCGCAATGGTTCCTGCAAGTCATGGGAGGCCACGTAGGCGAACTGCTCCAGTTCGGCGTTGGAGCGGGCCAGGTCGCTGGCATATTGGGCCATCCTTTGCTCGGCCCGGCGTCTCTCGTCCAGTTCCACCGACAGGCGGCCATTGGCGTCGCGTATTTCTTCGGTGCGCACCGCCACCTTTTTTTCCAAAACCTCTTTGTCCTGCTGCAAGACTTCGGCGGCTTCCTTGATGGCCAGGAAGAGGGGCCGGATGGCGAGAACCCCGGCCAGCATAACCGCCGAAATCGCCAGGGCTATTAAGGCATCCCAGAAGTCTTGTAAATCAATCTGGCCACCGGAGATTTCGAACGAAACCACGACGGCGCGTCGCATTGCCATCAGGCAGAGACCCGACGAAATCAGCACCCAGGCCGGGCTCCTGCCGGTCACCCGGATCAGCCGCAAGGCAAAAAAGGCGGCAATGAATTGGGCTGCTACCGCCACGACTTGCAGTATTACGGAGAGAGTAATTAGCCAGGTATCATGCATGAGTCAGTCTAACCATGGTTGTATTGGGATAAGGTAGCCAATTCATACGTCCTTGGCTCTTGGCACATTGAAATTTATCTAATTTTATACTTCTACCGTGAAATAATCATTACTAAATTAAACAATTCCCGCTTAACTCACCGTCTCTGGAGGTTGGCTGGGCATGGGATGCACCACTACGATCCAGGGGAGACACAGGGCCTGCTGCTCCGAGGCGTAAGCAAACCCCGAGGGCAGATAGGCCCCGAAGGGGCACTGGCCGCAAAGCTTCCCCGCCGTACCGCAGATTTCCCTGAGGCCCGCAGCATCGCCGATCAACTGCCGCAATTCCTCATGCAGCCTCCGGATATCCTCCAGTTGCGGGTTGCCGATCTCCCGGATCATGCGGTCCATAGCCTGGGCCAGTTCCAGCAATAAAGGGGGCAGATTGCCTTCGGCCTTCTGCAGCCGCGTCAAAAAATCGTGTGTCTGGATGCCGCCGGTAGTCATAATGGTTACTGTTGCTCCTCCATACCTGGCTGGGGAAAGCGAATGTGCGACAACATCCCGGCGCCAAGGTAGATCTTGTATAAGGTATTGAACCACTTGTTCGGATGGGGGATATACTCCAGAATCGGCCGCCGTCCGGTGCTCCACTCCACCAGAAACTGGGTGAAGATAATCCATTGCATCAGTTCTTCCGGATGCTCGATAACCGAAGGATAGTAGCGAAACTCGATGGTGCCCCGGTACCAGTAAGAATGCAGGTTGAGGCCGTGGTAGCGGGTGGGATGGAGCTTGTGGTGGCGCGGCGTCTTCAGGTCATCCCGGTTTTCCGGGGAATACCAGAGATTCTGGACCCGGGGGATGGCCTTCTCAGAGCCTTCCCGCCGGTACCAGTCACACAGATCAACCTCCAAAGGGCGGCAGGTCTCGGCGTCGCGCCGCTCTTCCGGCAAGAGATGATATATGTAGCCCTCGAAGATGGAGATGATCCGCATCAACTGGAAGAGTTCCCGGTTGCGGAATTCGGTCGGCTCCACCCCGTGGTGCACATGAAAACCGCAGGTTTCATTGACCTGGATCTCGGGGAATTCCCGCAGCAGCAACAGGACCTCGTACAATTCCACCAGGCCTTTCAGGCCCGAAAGGATGGGGCTTACCAGTTCGCTGCCGCCGGCACCCTTGATGGTGTCGTCCAGGACGAACGACCAGGCCTGATAGGGCGTTTCCTCGGGGGAGAAGCCGTTTAGACTGATGCCCCGGTTTTGAAAGACCCTGGGCAATAGCGTCCCGGAAGGATCACGGCTGGTAATCTTGTAAGGGGGAATAACCTGCCGGTCGCCTACCGAAATGGAATATTTCAGCCCGAAGGTCTCGATCTCCACCCCGAAAGGCCGGTTGGTGAAGTACCGCAACATGGGGTGCTTCTCTTTTAAACGCGCCTCTGAAAACCCAGGTGAGCCCACCTTGGCCAATCCCCCCAACTCCAAGACCACCGACAGCCACCGGGTCCAGTGCGCCGCGGTGGCGTAAATTCCTCTGGTTATTATTCTTGATATCCAAAATAACGAAAAAACGAAGAAAGGGCAAGGGAATTGTGGGCCAGACCGACCGTGCCCCGGCCCGGAGGATTTATTGCCCGAAGACGCGCCTCAACCCGGCGATTGCCTTCGCCTGATACCGTCAGAGACTGAGATGATCGCCGACCGAGAAAGGCCGGCCCCGAGACGTACTGCTAGTTAGGATACTGGACTTCGAAGACGCGCTTCGCGACCGCAAAGGTCCCTTGATAATAAGGCTCCCGCAGATTGGTGACGATGACCCCATTGCGAGGATTGGAGGCATGGATCATCTTCCCATCCCCCAGGTAGATGCCGGCGTGTCCCACATGGCCGCCCCGGTTGAAGAAGAGGAGGTCTCCGGGAAGCATCTTGGAGAAATCCATCTCCCCCCGGGTCACGGTCTTGCCCACCTGGGCCTGTTCGGCGCTGGAACGCGGCAGATCGATCTTGAACCCATGATAGATGTATTGCACGAACCCGGAACAATCGGTGGCCGAACTGGTCTGCAAAGAAGCGCCTCGAGCGTAGCGGGCGTGCTTATAAGATTCCGCCTGGGCCAGGACCAGTTCCGAGAAATCCCAGGGCTCAAACTTGGCATATTTGGGCTCAGTCTGTAGCCCAGAGAGATCTCTTCTGGTATCGGCAGTAGTTGGACGGGTGATCGGCGCTACGGTCTTTTTCTTGGGGCTCAGGGGCTCAATGAGAAAACCGCCGTCCCGCTGGGGAGTGACCTTCATCAGCGGCGGAGTCTCGACTACGGAAGAGCGCGTCGCTTTGGTTTCATAGCTGGGAGTCATGGAAGACTGCACTACTTCAGGGCTTTCTTCCCGATGCACAGACCGCCGGTGGCTTGAACCGGAAGAACAGGTGGCCTTTTTCGAGGACTTGCTTTTGTTGCTGACCTTGTTTTGGGTCTTGGAGGCGGACTTCTTTTTTACGCTTTGGGTAGGCACTGAAAATGCCAGGCTGGGAGTGAAAGCCAGGGCCAGGGTGATCATCGCGCTCACAATTAGACGATTCGTCATCCAGAACCTCCTTGGTTATGGGACAATTGCGAGGGAGCCAGTTCCATAGCTCCCGACAAAGGGCGGGATTATACCGTCTTGTCTAACCATCCTCCTACTAGGTATTTTTACCTCACCCAACTAGGTAAATATACCTATATGCTTTGGCGGGACTTTATTATAACTGTGCAGCATTGTCAAACCTTTTTTCCTGAGAGCTAAAGAGACAATGCCATTTGCCTCGAATCATCAATGACTTAGATGAGACTTTTTTCTCCCCAGGCTGAGGGCCGCGGCCAGGGCCAAGATCGGGAAATCGGTACCAGCTCCGGGCGAGAGGCTCCGAGGGGCGCCCGTTTGTGCCCTTGCCCCTGATCAGGGTGGTGGGGCGGGCGTCTCGCCCGCCCGGCGGCAAAGGACTATCGGCTTGGCCCATAAAAAAACAGGGGCTCCTGGGCCCCTGCTTCTCGGTTCCAACCAATAGCGTGTTTCAGCTCGCCTCGGCCTTCTTTTTCTTGGCCTTGGGCAATTTTTCCGGGCGGTCCACCAGTTCCAGAATGGACATGGGGGCGCCGTCGCCCAGCCGCACTCCCAGGGGGATAATGCGGGTATAGCCGCCGGGGCGGTCCTGGTAACGCTCCTTCAGTTCGCTGAAGAGCTTGGCCACCACCTTCTTGGAGCGCACCACCGCCAGGGTGAGGCGGCGGGCGTGCAGGTCGCCCCGTTTGGCCAGGGTAATGACCTTCTCCGCCCACTGGCGGGCCTCTTTGGCCTTGGCCTGGGTGGTCTCCACCCGCTCCACATCCAGCAGAGAGGTGATCAGATTACGCAACATGGCCAGGCGATGCTCCGTGGTGCGGGAGAGGCGCCGGCCGGCTTTTAAGTGTCTCATGCGACTTCTTCCTTCCTTTCCGGCATCTGGTCCGGAGGCATAAAGTTTTCCAGCTTCATTCCCAAATGCAGCCCCATTTCCGTGAGGATCTCTTTGATCTCGTTCAAGGACTTGCGGCCGAAATTCTTGGTCTTGAGCATCTCCTGCTCGGTCTTCTGCACCAGCTCGCCGATGTAACGGATGTTGGCGTTGCGCAGGCAGTTGGCGGCCCGGACCGACAATTCCAGTTCATTGACGCTGCGATAGAGGTTTTCGTTCAGGGTGGGCGGCTCTTCCGCGGCCTTCTCCTCCAGCCCCAAGGGTTCCTCCTCGAAGTTGATGAACATGGAGAGGTGCTCTTTCAGAATCTTGGCGGCAAAGGCCACGGCGTTCTCCGGCGTGATGCTGCCGTCGGTCCAGACCTCCAGGGTGAGCTTGTCATAGTCGGTGCGCTGCCCCACCCGGGCCTGGGTCACCACGTAATTCACCTTACGGATGGGCGCGAAGCTGGCGTCCAGGGGAATGTAGCCGATGGGCTGGTCCTCTTCCTTGTTGGCCTCGGCCGGCACAAAGCCCTTGCCGCTCTTCACCGTCATCTCAATATTGAGCAGCCCGTCCGCGGCCAGGCCGGCAATGTGATGGTCGGGATTGAGGATCTCCACCATGCCGTCCGTCCTGATATCACCGGCTTTGACTTCCGTCTCCCCGGTGGCGTCCAGGTGCAGCACCCTGACGCCGTCGGTCAGCATCTTCAGGCGCACCTGCTTCAGATTGAGCAGGATTTCGGTGACATCCTCTCTCACCCCGGGGATGGCGGAAAATTCGTGGTGCACGTCCCGGATGCGGACAGCGGTGATGGCCGAGCCCCGGAGAGATGACAACAGGACCCGCCGCAGGGCATTGCCCAGGGTGGTGCCGAAACCGCGCTCCAACGGCTCGCAGGTGAACTTGCCGTAAGTGCGGGTGTGGGTCTCGCCATCCACTTCCAGCCGTTTGGGCTTGATTAAATCTGTCCAATTTTTGTGGATCATGGTTCCTCGTTCAGACTACTCAGGTGTTATGGCCTTAATAAAATAGACGACGCCCCCCGGCGGCCTGCCGGGGGAGTCGCTTGCGGGCCATAAAGAATCAGGATTCTCTATTTGGAATAAAGCTCCACGATCAGATGTTCTTGAATGGGCATGGTGATATCTTCCCGACTGGGGAACATGATCACCCGGCCTTTGGCCTCATCCTTGGTGAACTCCAGCCAGGCTGGGGTCCCCCGCCGGGCCACTGCCTCCATGGCGTCTTTGATAAACGCCACGGCGCGGCCCTTCTCGGTGGTCTGGACCACGTCGCCTTTGCGCACCAGGTACGAGGGCAGGTTCACCTTGTTGCCGTTGACCAAAATGAGGTTATGCCGCACCAATTGCCGCGCCTGCGACCGGGAGTTGGCAAAGCCCAGCCGGTACGCCACGTTATCCAGGCGCCGTTCCAGACAGGACCAACAGGTTGGTCCCGGTGACGCCCTTCTGTCGTTCGGCCTTTTCGAAATAACTGCTGAACTGTTTCTCCAGCACCCCGTAAATACGTCTGACCTTCTGCTTTTCCCGGAGCTGGGTGCCGTAGTCGGACACCTTGCTGCGCCGCTGGCCGTGCTGCCCCGGCGGGTAGTGCCGCCGGTCGATGGCGCACTTGTCGGTGTAGCAGCGGTCTCCCTTGAGGTATAGTTGCATCCCTTCCCGGCGACAGAGCCGGCAGACTGGTCCCAAATATCTAGCCAATGTCGTTCACCTCTTATTTACACGCGGCGGCGTTTGGGAGGACGGCAGCCATTGTGGGGAATGGGGCTGACGTCCCGAATCAGGTTGATGGACAATCCGGCGGATTGCAAGGCCCTAAGCGCCGCCTCCCGGCCCGCCCCCGGCCCCTTGACGTAGACGTCGACGTTGCGCATGCCGTGTTCCATGGCCTTCTTGGCCGCGTCCTGGGCCGCCAACTGCGCGGCAAAGGGCGTGCCTTTCCGAGAGCCCTTGAAGCCCTGGACCCCGGAAGACGACCAGGAGATCACGTTGCCCATGGGATCGGTGATGGTCACCAGGGTGTTGTTGAAGGTGGCCTTGATGTGCGCCACCCCCACGGGAATATTTTTCCGTTCCTTCTTCTTCTTGGTGCGAACCTGCGCTTTGGCCACAATGCCTCCTTACGCCTTCTTCCGTTTGCCCACCACACTGCGGCGTGGGCCTTTGCGGGTACGGGCATTGGTATGGGTGCGCTGGCCCCGCACCGGTAAACTCCGGCGGTGCCGCAAACCCCGGTAACATCCCAGGTCCATCAGGCGCTTGATGTTCATGGACACTTCCCGCCTGAGGTCACCTTCAACTTTACAAGTATGGTCGATCGCCTGGCGAATGTTGTTGATCTCGACATCCGTCAACTCACCCGTCTTGGTGCCCGGGTCCACCTTGGCTTCCGCCAGCACCCGGGTCGCGGTAGTTTGACCAATGCCGAAAATATAGGTTAGGGCGATCTCAATTCGCTTATTTCTGGGCAGATCGATGCCGGCGATTCGTGCCAATGCCTTCCCTCCTAGCCCTGCCGCTGCTTGTGTTTGGGATTCTCGCAGATCACTCGCACTATCCCTTTACGGCGAATAATCTTACACTTGACGCACATCTTTTTTACTGATGCCCTGACCTTCATTTTTTTCACCCTATCTGACTCGGTAGACGATGCGCCCCCGACTCAAGTCGTAGGGCGACAATTCCAATATGACCTTATCCCCCGGGAGAATCTTGATGTAATGCATCCGCATCTTCCCGGAGATATGGGCCAGAACCTTGTGCCCGTTGGGCAGCTCCACCCGGAACATGGCGTTGGGCAGCGGTTCGACAACCGTGCCTTCCACTTCAATGGCGTCTTCTTTGGGCATCTACCTGTCTTTTAGTTATTTCAAAAGGTTAAAACCTAATAATAATTCATTTCCCCAACAAAATCAAGTCGCTGATCGTCCCGGTGCGGCGGGCGGCTTTGCCTGCCATCCTCATAACCGGCTCAGGACCAGTGGCCCGTTCTCGGTCACCGCCACGGTGTGCTCATAATGAGCGGCCAATGAGCCGTCCTGGGTCACCGCGGTCCAGCCGTCCTGCAAGATCTTCACCTGCCAGGCCCCCATGGAGGTCATGGGTTCGATGGCCAGGGTCATGCCCGCCTGGAGCAGCGGTCCCCGCCCCGGCGGCCCAAAATTGGGAATCTGCGGGTCTTCATGCAGCGAGCGGCCGATGCCGTGGCCCACGAACTCCCGGATCACCCCGAAGCCGGCTCCCTCCACCACGGTCTGCACCGCGTGCGAGATATCCGTCAGGCGCTTGCCTACCTTCGCCTGCTCAATCCCGGCGTAAAGAGCCTTTTCGGTGGCCTCCATCAGGTTCCGGGCCTTGGGGGTCACCTCGCCCACCGCCACGGTTAGCGCGGCATCCCCGTAATAGCCCTGGTATTTCACCCCGAAGTCGAGGCTGACCAGATCCCCGGTCTTGAGTCGGCGGGCCCCCGGGATGCCGTGGACGATCTCTTCGTTCACCGAGATGCAGACCGACCTGGGGTAGCCCCGGTAGCCTTTGAAGGCCGGCGTAACGTTGAGGCCGCGGCACATCGCTTCCGCCAGTTCGTCCAACTCCCGGGTTTCGACCCCGGGCGCCACCCGTTCCTTAATCCCCTCCAGAACCTCGGCCACGATGCGGTTGGCCACCTCCATCTTGGCGAGTTCCTGGGGGGATTTTAGGAGAATCATTAATTTCGCTTAATGCTTGCCGCCACAGCTACAGGCGCAGCTCGTACCGCCGCCCACAATGCCGACGATCTTGTTGAAGATATCGTCGATGCCGCCGACACCGGCGATGGGCCGTACCAAGCCCTTCTTGGTGTAGTAGTCGATCAGGGGCTTGGTCGCCTGGTTGTAAGTCGCCAGGCGGGAGCGCACCGTGGTCTCATTGTCGTCGTCCCGCTGATAGAGTTCGCCGCCGCACTTGTCGCAGACGCCTTCTTTCTTGGCCGGGGTGAACTTGATGTGGTACATCTGGCCGCAGGCGACATTTTTGCAGGTGCGCCGGCCGGTGAGGCGGGTCACCAGGGCCTCTTCGTCCACGTCGATGGAAACCACGTGGTCCATTTTGCATGCCCAGACCAACCAGAACCTTGTCCAGCGCCTCGGCCTGGGGCACGGTGCGGGGGAAGCCGTCCAGGATGAAGCCCTTCTTGCAGTCGGGCTGCGCCAGGCGATCCTTGATGATGCCGATGACCACTTCATCGGGCACCAGTTTCCCGGCATCCATGAATTCCTTGGCCTTGCGGCCCATTTCGGTGCCTTCTTTGACCGCGGCGCGGAGAATGTCGCCGGTGGAGATCTGCGGAATTTGGAATTTGTCAATCAGCTTCTTGGCTTGGGTGCCTTTGCCAGCCCCCGGGCCGCCTAACAGGATCAGATTCATAGCTTCCTCCTTATAGTCTCAGATCAGCGCCGTACCCGGCTCATGCGTTTCTTCATGAAGCCCTCGTAGTGGCGGGTGAGCAAATGCGACTCGATCTGGCTCATGGTATCCATGGCCACGCCCACCACGATCAGCAGGGCTGTACCGCCGAAGTAAAAGGGAACATTGAACTTGCGAATAAATACACTGGGCAGCACGCACACCACTGAGACATACAGCGCGCCCCCCAGGGTGATGCGGGTGAGAATCCGGTCGATATATTCCGAGGTCGGCTTGCCGGGCCGCAGCCCCGGCACGTAACCACCCCATTTTTTCAGGTTGTCCGCCACGTCCACCGGGTTGAAGGTCACCGCGGTGTAGAAATAGCAGAAAAAGATGATCAGGCCCACGTAAAACAGATCGTGATACAGGCCGCCGGGTGAGATGGCCTCCATGCTCCGCTTGATCCAATCAATGTGCACCAAACCCGCCACCGTAGCCGGAAACATCAACAGCGACGAGGCGAAGATAGGCGGAATGACCCCGGAGGTGTTCACCTTCAGAGGCAGATGGGTGCTCTGGCCGCCGTACATCTTCCGCCCCACCACTCGTCGGGCGTACTGCACCTGGATCCGGCGTTGGCCCCGCTCCACAAAGACGATGAAGCCCACCACCGCGACCATCACGACCACCAGCAGCACCATGAGGATGGGATAGATCTCGCCGGTGCCCATCAGGTCGAAGGTATTGATGATGGCGGAAGGCAGCCGCGCCACGATGCCGGCAAAGATGATCAGCGAGATGCCGTTGCCGATGCCCCGCTCGGTGATCATTTCCCCCAGCCACATGATAAACGCCGTGCCGGAAGTCAGGGTCAGCACCGTCATCAGGCGGAAGGCCCAGCCGGGGTGCAGCACCACCGGCAGGTGGCCGCCGGTCATGGACTCCAGACCCACGGCGATCCCCAGGCCCTGGATGGCGGAGATTACTATCGTGCCGTAACGGGTGTACTGCTTGATCTTCTTCTGTCCGGCCTCGCCTTCCTTATAAAGCTTCTCCAACCCCGGAATCACCACCTTCATCAGTTCGATGATGATGGAGGCGCTGATGTAGGGCATGATCCCCAGGGCGAAAACGCTGAGTTTTTCCAGGGCGCCGCCGGAAAACATGTCGAACAGCCCGAAGATGGTGCCCCGCTGCTGAGCAAAGAACGCCATCAGGGCCTGCGGCGTCGATCCCCGGGGTGGGGACCTGGCGCCCAGCCGATAGACGGCCAGCATCAACAGCGTGAACAGGATGCGCCGTTTCAGCTCCGGAATCTTGGCAATGCTGGAGAAGGCTGACACTAAATGATCTCCCGGTTTCCTTTAAGCAAATATTCGATTCACCATAAAACTAAAACTTCTTTAAAATCAGCAGCGAGTGAGCAGGGGTCAGTGGCCAGCAAAGAAAAATCTTTTTACTATCACTGATCACTGTTCTAAAGGACCTCCACCCGCCCTCCGGCGGCTTCGATCCGCGCCTTGGCCTGGGCGCTCGCGCCCTGCACCTTCACGGTCAGGGCTACGGTTATCTCGCCTTGCGCCAAAGCTTGATCCTCTTGGTCTTGGCGTCCACCAGACCGGCCTACTTCAGGGCCGCCTCGTCCACCACGCTGTCCGCCGGGAAGCGGTTCAGATCCCGCAGGTTGACGATGGCCCAGGGTTGCCGGAAAATATTGGTGAAGCCCCGCTTGGGGATGCGCCGGGTCAGCGGCATCTGGCCGCCTTCAAAACCGGGGCCTTTGGGCCCGCCGGCCCGGGAGTTCTGGCCTTTGTGGCCTCGAGCCGCGGTCTTGCCCCAACCGGAGCCGGGGCCGCGGCCGATCCGTTTCTTTACTATGCTTGGACCCCGGGCTGGGCTGCAATTCCACAGTCGCATCTGCTATTCTCCTTCCGGGACCTGCCGCACTTCCACCAGATGGGCGACTTGGCGCACCATACCGGCGAGGGCCGGCGTCTCCTGGTGCCGCACGGTTTTCTGGAGGCGGGTCAGTCCCAGGGTCTTCAAAGTCACTCGATGCTCCGGCGGCCGCCCGATGGGACTTTTTCGTAAGGTAATTTCGAGAATCATAGTTTAGCTCTCAGCTTTCAGCTTTCAGCGATCAGCTAAAAGCACAGAAAGTAATTACGGTTAATAGGTCTCTTACCGATATCTTCCAGGGCAAAAGCCAATCTGGATAGCCGAGTCAACCGACGCCAGCCGGCTGTTTTAAGCTGACCGCTGACTGCTGATAGCTGACCGCTTCTTTACCCCAGTATTTCCGCCAAAGGCCGGTTCCGCCGGGCCGCCACCTCTTCCGGTGACGATAGCTGTTTCAGGGCCGCCATGGTGGCTTTCACGGCGTTATGGGGGTTGTTGGACCCCAGGCACTTGGTGAGGACGTTCTTGATGCCCGCCACTTCCACCAGCGCCCGCACCGGACCGCCGGCGATGACCCCGGTCCCTTCCGAGGCCGGCTTCAGCAACACCCGGCCGGCGCCGTACTCCCCCACCACCGTGTAGGGAATGGTGTTGTTGAGGATGGGGACCTGATCATGGCCTTCTTGGCCTGCTCCACCGCCTTGCGGATGGCCTCCGGCACTTCGTGGGCCTTGCCCAGATCCGAAGCCCACCTTGCCCTGGCCGTCGCCCACCACCACAATGGCGCTGAAGCGGAAGCGGCGCCCGCCCTTCACGACCTTGGCGACCCGGGCGATGTCTACCACCTTGTCGGTTAAATGTTGTTGCCTCTGGCTCGAACAAGCTTACCTCCGGAAAGCAGCTGTCAGCTATCAGCCGTCAGCTATCAGCTTTAAATTCTTTTTAGCGTTCGCCTTCTCAGTTTGGTTTTGTCCTTAGCTGAAAGCTGCAAACTGACAGCTTCGGCTAAAATTCCAGTCCGTTTTCCCGGCAGCTATCGGCCACGGCCTTGACCCGGCCGTGATAGATGAAGCCGTTACGGTCGAAGACCACTTTGGAATGCCTTTTTCCTTGGCCCTGGCCGCCAGGAGCCTGCCCACTTCCTTGGCGGCGTCGGCCTTCTTCAGGCCGCTCAGTTTGTCCTTGAGTTCGCCGCTCAGGGTGGAGGCCGCCACCAGGGTCTGGCCCTTGCCGTCGTCAATGATCTGCGACGTAAATATGCCGGGTGCTGCGGAACACCGAGAGCCGCGGCCGCGCTTCGCTGCCGCTGATCTTTCTCCGGATCCGCTGCCGTCTGCTTCAGTCTCGCCGCCTGTTTGGGGTTCATCTCATCTCTCCCTTAACGGCCGCCGGCCTTGCCCACTTTGCGCCGGATTACTTCGCCCGCATGTTTGATGCCTTTGCCTTTATAGGCGTCCGGCGGGCGCAAAGCCCGGATAACCGCCACCGTCTGACCCAGCACCTCTTTGTCGTAGCCCGTCAGTTCGATGCGGTTGGCCTTCTCCACCTTGGCGCTGATCCCCTTGGGCAGAGGAAAATCCACCGGATTGGAATAACCCACGTTGAACACCAGGGTGTCGCCCTTGGCCTCGACCTTGTAGCCGGTGCCCACCAGCTCCAGGACCCGGGTGAAGCCTTCGCTGACCCCGATGACCATGTTGGCCGCCAGGGTCCGGGCCAGGCCCCAATACGACCGGGTCAACCGGTCTTCACCCTGGGGCGTCACGGTGATCTCCTTGGCTCCGATGGTCACGCTGACCCGGGGCGGCATGAGTTGGCTCAAGTTGCCCTTGGGTCCCGTGACCTCCAAATTGCCGTCTTTAAGCACGGCCTTCACCCCTTTGGGCAAAGGCACAGGTTTTTTACCGATGCGGCTCATGGTCTCACCTTACCAGATTTCGCAGAGAACTTCGCCGCCCACCTTCAGCTTCCGGGCCTGCCGGTCGGCCACCACCCCCTGGGAGGTGGAGACCACCGCCACCCCCAGGCCGGCTTGGACCTTGGGGATTTCGGCGTGGCCGAAATAGACTCGGCGTCCAGGCTTGCTGATCCGCTTCAAGCCCTGGATGAGCGGTTTCTGATGTTCGGAGTATTTCAAATATACCCGCAGGATGCCCTGGCGATTGTCTTTGATCACCTTGTAGTTTTTGATGAAGCCCTCTTCTTTGAGGATACGGGCCAGGCTGATCTTCATGCGGGACGCAGGGATATCCACCTTGTCAAACCGGGCGTGCCCGGCATTGCGAATCCGGGTCAGCATATCAGCGATGGGGTCGGTCATGCACATAGTTTGTCCTACCAGCTGGATTTCGTTACCCCAGGGATCTCTCCCTTGAGGGCCATGTTGCGGAAACAGATGCGGCAAATGCCGAACCGCCTGCAGAAACGCCCGGGGACGGCCGCACAACGGGCAGCGGTTGTATTTCTGCACCTCAATACTTGGTGGGCGCTTTGCCTTGGCTATCAACGATTTCTTGGCCATGCTTATCTCCTGAAGGGCATCCCCAGAGCTTGAGTAAGAACTTGCCTTCTTCGTCGGTGCGGGCGCTGGTGACGATGGTGATGTTCATCCCCTTGACCTTGTCGATCTTGTCGTAATCGATCTCCGGGAAAGATGATCTGCTCTTTGATGCCCAGGGTATAGTTGCCCCGGCCGTCAAAGGCCTTCTCCGCTCACCCCCCGGAAGTCCCGCACCCGGGGCAGCACCACGTTCAGCAGCTTGTCCATGAAGTAAATACATCCGGTCCCGGCGCAGGGTCACCATGCAGCCGATGGGCATGCCTTCCCTAAGCTTGAAGGCCGCGATGGACTTCTTGGCCCGGGTCACCACCGCTTTTTGGCCGGCGATGGTCGGTGAGCTCAGTCTGGGCCGACTCCAGGAGCTTAATGTTCTGGATGGCCTCCCCCAACCCCAGGTTGACGACGATCTTCTCCAGCCGGGGCACCTGCATGGAGCTTTTATACTTAAACTCCTGCATCATGCGGGGCACACATTCCGTCCGATAAAATTCCAGCCAGGCGCGGCTTGCCGGTGAACTTCTCTGCCGGGGCGGCTGCTTTTGCTTCAGCCGCTGCCTCCGGCTTCTGCGCTCCCCTTGGCCTTGCCTTGCTTGGCCTCGGCCTTGCCTTTGCCCTTGGCCTCGCCCTTGGCTTTGTCTTTTTTTGATCTCTTTCTCAGCCATCAATCAATTCCTTGCATTTCAGGCATACCCGCGCCTTTTTGCCTTCCCCGGTCGTGGTCAGGTGGAAACGGGTGGCGGTGGCGCATTTAGGGCAGATGAGCTTCACCTTGGAACGTACATCGGCGCCTCCTTCTCCACGATGCCCCCCTGCCCGGTGGTGGGACTGGGCCGGGTGTGGCGTTTGATCATGTTGACCTTTTCCACCAGCACCTGGTTCTTTTCCCGGAACACCTTCAGGACCTTGCCGGTTTTGCCCTGTTCTTTGCCGGTGGTCACTTCCACCAGATCGTTTTTTTTCAGCCGGATCTTCACCGGCTCCGGTTTCGGTTTCTGAGCCCGGGCATCACAGCACCTCCGGGGCCAGAGAGATGATCTTCATAAACCGCTTGGCCCTGAGTTCCCGGGCCACCGGCCCGAAGATCCGGGTGCCGATGGGATCGCCCGCCGGGATTGATGAGCACCGCGGAGTTATCATCGAATTTGATGTAGGAGCCGTCGGCCCGCCGGGTTTCTTTGACGGTGCGCACCACCACGGCCCGCATGACGTCGCCCTTTTTCACTTTGGAGTGCGGCAGGGCTTCCTTAACCGACACCACGATGATGTCTCCCACGCGGGCGTACCGTCTCCGGGTGCCTCCCAGGACGCGGATACAAAATACCTTTTTGGCTCCGGAGTTGTCCGCCACGGTCATCTGGGTGTGAACTTGAATCATGGTTATTTACCTTATATTTCGCCAGATAGAATCCAACGGTGACAATTATTTGCTAATCGCTCCTATCCTGGCAACACGCTGATTCTTTCGCTTTTAACTGATCACTGATCACTGAACACTGCCTTAAACGGCCTTTTCCAGGATCTGCTTGACCCGCCAGTGCTTGTCTTTGCTGATGGGCCGGGTCTCTTCCAGCAAGACCTTATCCCCGATATTGCAGGTGTTTAGGGGATCGTGGGCCTTGATCTTCACCCGGCGCCGGATGATCTTATGGTAGAGGGGGTGGGCCACCAGGCGCTTCACTTCCACCACCACGGTCTTGTCCATCTTGTCACTGACCACCATGCCTATCCTGGTCTTGCGTATGCCGCGCGCTTTTTCCATATAACCTGACCTTCCGGGTTACAGCTCCGCCCCGGCCTTGGCATTGAGAACCGTCTTAATCCGGGCCAGGTCTCTCCGGACCTGTCCCAGCCGGGCGGTATTATCCAGCTGCTGTCGACTGTGTTGAAAATTCAGGTTGAACAACTCCTCGCTGACCTCTTTCTGCTTGGCCTCGAGCTCCTCGACCGTCAGGTCCCTCAGATCGGCGGCCTTCATGCTTTAGCCTCCGCTTCGGCGGCTTCTTCGGCCTCAACCGGCGCCTTCGGCTCCGCCGCCTCGGCCATGATGATCTTGGCCCACTTCGATTCGGACAGCGGCGCGATGTTTTCCCGCTCCACGAACTTGGTGCGCAGGGGCAGCTTGTGGGCCGCCAGTCGCATGGCCTCCTGGGCCACCTCCCGCTCCACGCCCGCCATCTCGTAGAGCATGAGGCCCGGCCGGATCACCGCCACCCAACCTTCGGGTGAGCCTTTGCCTTTACCCATACGGGTTTCAGCCGGCTTCTTGGTGAACGGCTTGTCGGGAAATACCCGGATCCACACCTTGCCGCCGCGTTTCACGTGCCGGGTGATGGCGATCCGGGCCGCCTCGATCTGCTGGGCCGTAATCCAGCCGCATTCCGTGGCCTCCAGGCCATAATCCCCAAAGGCGATGAAATTGCCCCGGGTAGCCTGGCCTCGCCGGCGCCCCTTCATCACCTTGCGATGTTGTACTCGTTTCGGTGCAAGCATTTTTCTATCCTTATCCTGCCCCGTTGTCCACCAAGGCAGGGTTTTTACTGCTCACTGCTCACTGCTCACTCTCACTATTTAGAAGCTCACTTCTTCGGTGCCCAGCAGCTCGCCGTGGAAGATCCAGGTCTTCACCCCGATCAGCCCATAGGTGGTCTTGGCCTCGGCGAACCCGTAATCAATAAAAGCCCGCAGGGTGTGCAGCGGCACCCGGCCTTCCCGGTACGTCTCCTGCCGGGCGATTTCCGCCCCGGCCAGACGGCCCTTGCAGCGGATCTTGATGCCCTTGGCCCCGAACTTCAGGGCCTGGCCCACCGACTTCTTCATAGCCCGGCGGAAGGAGACCCGGCGCTCCAACTGTTGGGCGATATTTTCCGCCACCAGCTGGGCGTTGATCTCCGGCTTCCGCACCTCGTGCACGTCGATGACCAGTTCCCGGCCCACCAACTTCTCCAGCCGGCGGCGCAGGTCTTCGATCTTCTTGCCCTTCTGGCCGATAACCATGCCCGGCCGGGAGGTATGGATCTTGATGGTCAGCTTGCTGGCCGCCCTTTTGATATCGACACCGGCAATCCCCGACCCTTTGAGCTCCCGGTCTGCCTTGATGAAGTCCCGAATCCTGCGGTCCTCCAACACCAGGGAGGCGAAATCCCTCCGGGCAAACCATACGGAATCCCATTTACGGTAGCTCCCCAGGCGGAAACCGATGGGGTGAACTTTCTGGCCCAATCCATGCCTCCTTATATCTCAGCTGCCAGTTCCCAGTTGCCAGTTGCCAGTATTAACTGACCACTGACCACTGGCCACTGACTACTTCTTCCCCGTGCCCTCTTTCAGGACCACGGTAATGTGGCTGCTTCTCTTCAAGATGCGGTTGACCCGCCCCATGGCCCGGGCCTGAAAACGTTTCAGGCTGGGACCGCCGTCCACCTGGACCCCCTTCACCACCAGGGTATCCACGTCGACCTGGGGCCGTTGCTCGGCGTTGGCCACCGCGGACATCATCACCTTGCGCAACAACCTGGCCCCGCGCTGCGGCATGAAGCGCAGCATGGCCAGGGCCTCGTCCACCTTCTTGCCGGGCAGCAGGCGGGCCACCAGCCGCAGCTTTTGAGGCGAGGCACGCAAAAATTTGGCGCGGGCTGTAATTTCCATGACTATTTTTTACCCACTTTCGATTTGCGATCCCCGGCATGGCCACCGAAATGGCGGGTGGGGGAGAACTCGCCCAACTTGTGCCCCACCATGTTTTCCGTAACATACACCGGGATGAATTTCTTGCCGTTGTACACCGCCAGGGTCAGGCCGATAAAGTCCGGAGTGATGGTGGAGCGCCGCGACCAGGTCTTGATCACCTTGCGGTCCTGGGTATCCCGGGCCTTCATGACCTTGGCCTCGAGGCTGTCCTGCACATAGGGTCCCTTTTTCAGTGAACGGGCCACGATTTTCCCCTCTACTTCTTCGACCGATGTTTAATGATATTCCGGTCGCTTTCTTTAGGCTTTCTGGTTTTGAAACCCTTGGTGGGCACGCCCCAGGGGGTAACGGGATGCCGGCCGCCCGAAGACTTGCCTTCGCCGCCGCCCATGGGATGGTCCACCGGGTTCATGGCCACGCCCCGCACATGGGGCTTTTTCCCCAGCCAGCGTTTGCGCCCGGCCTTGCCCAAGGCGACGTTTTCCTGCTCCACGTTGCTCAACTGGCCGATGGTGGCCCGGCAGTCCACCGACACCATCCGCACTTCGCCGGAAGGCAGCTTCAGATGGGCGTTCTTCCCTTCTTTGGCCATCAGTTGGGCATAAGCCCCCGCGGCCCGGGCCATCTGCCCGCCCTTCCCCGGCTTCAGCTCCACGTTGTGCACCAGGGTGCCCGGTGGGGATGTTCGCCAGGGGCAGGGAGTTGCCCGGCTTGATATCCGCCTGGGGACCCGCCACCACCATGTCGCCCACCTTCAAATCCACGGGCGCCAGGATATAGGTCTTTTCCCCGTCGACATAATGCAGCAGGGCGATGCGGGTGGTGCGGTTGGGATCGTATTCGATGGACGCCACCTTGGCCTCCACCCCCAGCTTGTTGCGCTTGAAGTCGATGAGCCGGTATTGCCTTTTGTGCCCCCCGCCCCGATGTACCGGCTGGTAATCCGGCCATTATTGTTCCGGCCGCCGGACTTTTTCAGGGTGCGAACCAGGCTCTTCTCCGGGGAGGTGCGGGTGATCTCGGCAAAATCCAGCGCCGTCTGATGCCGCCGCCCGGCGGAGGTTGGCTTCCGGGAAATCAGAGCCATGTTTATATCCTCTTAAGTGATCAGTAATCAGTAATCAGTGATCAGTAAATCCATTTTCGTTGCGGCCACTGATCACTGATCACTGATCACTGACCACTGCTTTTACAGTCCTTCGTAACCTGCGATCTTCTCGCCGGGCGCCAGGGTGACAATGGCCTTCTTCCAATCCGGCCGCTTCCCCTCGCTCTTTCCCAGGCGCTTCTTCCTTCCCCCAGCATCTGGATGGTATTCACCGCCAGGACCTTCACCTTGAACAGGGTCTCGATGGCCTTGCGGATCTCGATCTTATTGGCCTTGACATCCACCTTGAGGGTCAGCTTGTTGTTCGCCTCCCTCAGGGCGTGGGTCTTTTCCGTGATGATCGGGCCCTCTGATGAGGTGATGATAAGCCTTCATTTGGCCAACCTCGCTTCAATGGCCGCCAGGGCCGGGGAAAACAGCACCAGGTGGTCGTACTTGAGAATGTCGTAGACGTTCAGCCCCATCGGCAGCATCACCTGGACCCCGGGCACGTTCCGGGCGCTGAACTCCAGGGCCCGATTCTCCTCGAGGGAGATGAACAGGGCCTTGTTGAGTCTCGAAGGTCTTGAGCACCGCCACAAAATCCTTGGTCCGGGGTTCGTTGTGGGGATAGCCCTCCAGCACCACCAGTTGGCCGTTTTCCAGCTTGCTGCTCAAGGCCATCTTCAGGGCCAGCCGCGCGCACCTTCTTGGGCAGGGCGTAGGCGTAGCTCCGGGGACGGGGACCGAAGGTGGTGCCGCCGCCCTTCCAGATCGGCGAGCGATTGCTGCCGGACCGGGCCCGGCCGGTGCCTTTCTGGCGCCAGGGCTTACGGCCGCCGCCGCTCACTTCGCCCCGGGTCTTGGTGCAGGCGCAACCCGATCGGCGGCAGGCCCGCTGCCAGGTCACCACTTCGTGGAGCACGTCGCCCCGCACTTCCACCCCAAAGATGTCGTCCTTGAGGTCCAGCTCCCCGACCTTTTCCTTCTGAATATTGTAGATATCCACTATGGGCATAATCTTAGCCAACCTTCTGGATGAACACCAGGCCCTGCGTCGGTCCGGGGATGGCCCCTTTCACCAGCAGCAGGTTATCTTCCGGGCGCACGTCCACTACTTCCAGATTCTTTTGAGTCACCCGGGCGTTTCCCATCTGCCCCGGCAGCTTCTTGCCGGGAATAACCCGGGAGGGATAGGCGCTGGCGCCGATGGAACCCGGAGCCCTTTTGTTCATGGAGCCGTGGCCCATGGGGCCGCGGTGGAATTTATGGCGCTTGATGCAGCCGGCAAAGCCCCGGCCCTTGCTGGTGCCGATGACGTCCACGATATCGCCGATGGCAAACTGCTCCACCGTGATCTCCTGGCCCTCTGCCAAGTCGCTTTCGGCCTCCAGGCGGATCTCCTGCAGATATTTAAAGCCGCTCTTGGCGCCGTGCTTTTCGAAATGACCCTTCTCCGGCTTGTTGCACTTCCCCAGGGAGCGCCGCTCGAAGCCCACCTGCAGGGCCTCGTAGCCCTCCTTGGCGCCGGTCTTCTTCTGCACCACAAAGCAGGGGCCGGCTTCGATGACCGTGACCGAAATCGCCAGGCCGCTCGGAATCGAAGATCCGGGTCATCCCCAATTTTTTGCCGATTAGACTGCCAGGCATTTTATCTACCAGTGTCAGTTGCCAGTTCCCAGTTCTCAGTTTCGCCAGTGGTTTTACTGGCCCCTGACCCCTGATCCCTGACCCCTGCTTTTAGACTTTAATCTCTACATCCACCCCGGCCGCCAGGTCCAGCTTGCTGATGGCGTCCATGGTCTGCTGGGTCGGCTCCAGGATGTCCAGGAGGCGCTTATAAGTGCGCATTTCAAACTGCTCCCGGGACTTCTTGTCGATATGGGGCGAACGCAGCACCGTGTATTTGTTGATGGCCGTGGGCAGCGGAATGGGTCCTGCCACCCGGGCGCCGGTGCTGCGGGCCGTCTCGACGATCTCGGAGACCGATTTGTCCAGCAGCTTGTAATCGTATGATCGCAAGCGAATGCGAATCTTGGGCGTGATCATTTATCTTCCCTTATTCCACAATCTCGCTCACCACGCCGGCGCCGACGGTGCGGCCGCCTTCCCGGATGGCGAAGCGCAGCCCCTCTTCCAGGGCCACTGGGGTGATGAGAGCCACTTCCATGGCTACGTTGTCGCCCGGCATCACCATCTCCACCCCTTCGGGCAGCGTCGCCACGCCGGTGACGTCGGTGGTGCGCAGGTAAAACTGCGGCCGGTAACCGGTGAAGAACGGGGTGTGCCGCCCGCCTTCCTCTTTAGTCAGGACGTAAACCTCGGCCTTGAACTTGGTGTGCGGCGTGATCGAACCGGGCTTGGCCACTACCTGGCCCCGCTCCACCTCTTCCCGCTTGATGCCCCGGAGCAGCAGGCCGACGTTGTCGCCCGCCTGGCCGTAATCCAAGGTCTTCCGAAACATCTCCACCCCGGTGCACACCGTCTTCTGGGTGGGGGCGAAACCGACGATCTCCACTTCTTCGCCCACCTTGACCTGGCCCCGTTCGCAGCGGCCCGTGACCACGGTGCCCCGGCCCGAAATGGTGAAAACGTCTTCGATGGGCATCAGGAAGGGCTTGTCGATATCCCGCACCGGCTCCGGAATGTAGTTGTCCAGGGCGTCCATCAGCTCGAAGATCGGCTTCACTTCCGCGGAGTTGAAGTCGTCGGACTCCAGCGCCTTCAAGGCCGAACCCTTGATGATGGGAATGTCGTCCCCGGGGAAGTCGTACTTGGAGAGGAGTTCGCGCAGTTCCAGCTCGACCAGCTCGATCAGTTCCGGGTCGTCCACCAGGTCCACCTTGTTCAGGAAGACCACGATGAAGGGCACGCCCACCTGCCGGGCCAGCAGGATGTGCTCCCGGGTCTGGGGCATGGGGCCGTCGTCGGCCCCCACCACCAGGATAGCCCCGTCCATCTGGGCCGCCCCGGTGATCATGTTCTTAATATAGTCAGCGTGACCCGGGCAGTCCACGTGGGCATAATGGCGTTTAGCCGTCTCATATTCCACGTGGGCCAGGGCGATGGTGATGCCCCGCTCTTTCTCTTCCGGCGCCTTGTCGATCTGGTCGAAGGGCACATAGGAGGCCCAGCCCTTCTTCGCCAAATGCTTGGTAATCGCCGCGGTCAAGGTCGTCTTGCCATGGTCGATGTGACCGATCGTCCCGACGTTCACGTGCGGCTTCTTGCGCTCAAACTTCTTTTTGGCCATTAGGACTCCCTCCTAACTTGGGATCATGCCCGGGCTTGACGCCGGCCCAGAATCTCCTCCGCCAGAGAAGCGGAGACAGGTTCGTAATGATCGAATTGCATGGTGAAGGTGGCCCGGCCCTGGGTAGAGCTGCGCAAGGCCGTAGCGTAACCGAACATAGTAGATAGAGGCACCTGGCCGTGAATGATCTGAGTCGAGCCCCGGGACTCCATGCCGGTGATCCGGCCCCGGCGAGCGTTTAATTCGCCCATCACCTCACCCACGTAATCCTCCGGCGCCACCACTTCCAGGTCCATGATGGGCTCCAGCAGTACCGGCCGGGCCCGCTTGGCCGCCTCCTTGAAGCCCATGGAGCCGGCGATGAAAAACGAGCGCTCCGAGGAGTCCACTTCGTGGTAGGAGCCGTCCACCAGATTGATCTCCAGGTCCACCATGGGGTAGCCCAGAATGCCGGTGGCCGCGGCTTCTCTAATGCCCTTCTCAGTCGGATTGATGAATTCTTTGGGGATCGCCCCCCCGACAATCTTGTTTTGGAAGACCACGCCATCTCCCGCCGGCAAGGGCTTCAGCACCAGGACCACGTGCCCGTACTGGCCGCGGCCGCCGCTCTGACGGACGAACTTGCCTTCGGCCCGCGCCTCTTCGGTGATCGTCTCTCGGTAAGCCACCTGGGGCTTGCCCACCCGGGCGTCCACCTTGAACTCCCGCATCAGGCGGTCGACGATGATCTCCAGGTGCAGTTCGCCCATGCCCGGAGATGATGGTCTCGCCGGTTTCCACGTCGGTGTGCAACCGGAAAGACGGATCTTCCGCGGCGATCCGCGCCAGGGCCTGGCCCAGCTTGTCCTGGTCCGCCTTGGTGGCCGGCTCGATGGCGATGTCGATGACCGGCTGGGGAATGTGCATGGTCTCCAGGACCACCGGTTCCCGGTCATCCGCCAGGGTATCGCCGGTGGTGGTATTCTTCAGGCCCACCGCGGCGACGATGTCGCCGGCATAGGCCATCTCGATCTCTTCCCGCTTGTTGGCGTGCATCTTCAGTAAGCGGCCGATGCGTTCCTTGATGCCCTTGCTGGAGTTCAGCACCGCGCTGCCCGAAGGCAGCTTGCCGGAATAGACCCGGATAAAGGTGAGATGCCCCACATAAGGGTCGCGACACCAGCTTGAAGGCCAGGGCCGCCAGAGGCGCCTCATCCGCAGACGGGCGCTCCACCACTTCGCCCTTGGGAGTCACCGCGGTCACCGGCGGGATATCCAGGGGCGACGGCAGGTAATCCACCACCGCGTCCAGCAGAGGCTGAATGCCCTTTATTCTTGAAGGCCGAGCCGCACAGCACCGGCACCAGGGCCAGGCTAATGGTGCCCCGGCGCAGCGCCCTTCTCATCATCTCGGCGTCCACCGGCTCATCCGCCAGGTAGCGCTCCATGACCTCTTCGTCGGCCTCCGCCAGTGCCTCCAGCAGCAGCGTCTGCTGCTCCTGGGCCAGTTCCTGGTAGTCCGCCGGGATGTCCGTTACCGCAAACTCCATCCCCTTGGTGGCTTCGTCGTAGATCAAGGCGTTCATGTCGATGAGATCGATTACCCCTTGAAAACGGTCTTCTTCGCCGATGGGCAGTTGCACCAGCACCGGGTTGGCCTTGAGGCGCTCCCGCATCATCCCGAGGCAGCGGTTGATATCCGCGCCCACCCGGTCCATCTTATTGATGAAGGCCAGCCGCGGCACGCCGTAGCGGTCCGCCTGGCGCCATACCGTCTCGCTTTGGGGCTCTACCCCGCCCACCGCGTCGAATACCGCCACCACGCCATCCAGCACTCGCAGGGAGCGCTCCACTTCAATGGTGAAGTCCACGTGGCCCGGGGTGTCGATGATGTTGATGCGATAATCCTGCCAGTAACAGGTAGTGGCCGCGGAGGTAATGGTGATGCCGCGCTCCTGCTCTTGCTCCATCCAGTCCATCGTCGCCTGGCCGTCATGCACCTCACCCAAACGGTGCGTCACGCCCGTGTAGAACAGGATGCGCTCCGTGGTGGTGGTTTTACCGGCGTCGATGTGGGCCATGAACCCAATATTCCGTACCCGGTTAAGCGGGGTCTGTCTTGCCAAAATATTTTACCAACGATAATGGGCGAAAGCCTTATTGGCTTCTGCCATCTTATGCGTATCTTCCCTTTTTTTGATTGAGGTGCCGCGATTGTTGGCGGCGTCCAGCAGTTCGGCGGCCAGCTTGGCCTCCATCGATTTTTCGCCCCGGGCCTTGGCATAGCCGATGAGCCAGCGAATGGCCAGGGAAACCCGGCGGTCGGCCCGAACCTCGATCGGCACCTGGTAGGTGGCGCCGCCCACCCGTCGGGACTTCACCTCAATGAGGGGTTTGACGTTGTCCACCGCCTGGTGAAAGAGCTTCAGGGGCTCTTCGTTGCCCTTCTGCCCCAGGGACTCCATGGCGTTGTACAGGATATTCTGGGCCGTGCTCTTCTTGCCCCGCTCCATCAAGCCGTTAATGAAGCGGCTCACCAGCGTGTCGTTATATTTCAAATCCGGCACCGGCTGTCTTTTGACCACTCCGCCTTTTCTTGGCATGGTTTTCTACCTTTACTTACTGAGTTGCCAGTTCCCAATGGCGGGTTCAGCTTTTTTCGACCCCTGACCCCTGGCCCCTGGCCCCTGATTATTTCGGTCTTTTCGCCCCGTACTTGGACCGGCCCCGGCGGCGGTCCGACACTCCGGAGGCGTCCAGCGTGCCCCGAATGACGTGATAACGCACGCCCGGCAGGTCTTTCACCCGGCCGCCCCGAATCAGCACCACTGAATGCTCCTGCAGGTTGTGCCCCACCCCGGGGATGTAGGTGGTCACCTCGATGCCGTTGGTGAGACGCACCCTGGCCACCTTGCGCAAGGCCGAGTTCGGTTTCTTGGGGGTGGTGGTATAGACCCGGACGCACACTCCCCGCTTCTGCGGGCAACTTTGCAGAGCCGGAGATGCGGTGCGTTTCTTCAACTGTTCCCGGCCTTTGCGAATCAACTGGTTAATCGTCGGCATGCGTGCTCCATGCAGGCCCATTAACTAGGCCCACTAAAAATAATTATTTTAAGGTAATCACCCTTACTTTGTCAACCTTTTATTGTCCGGGGGCGGCTTCGACCTCCACCCCGACCTCCACCTCCGCCGGGATCGCCTCCGGCGCCGCCAGGGCCGCAGCCGCTTCCTCATCGGACAATTTGATATCCATCTCCCGGTAGAGCTCCAGACCAGTGCCCGCCGGGATGAGGCGGCCCATGATGACGTTTTCCTTGAGGCCCCGCAGGTGGTCGACCTTGCCCTGCACCGCGGCGTCCGCCAGGACCTTGGTGGTCTCCTGGAAACTGGCCGCCGAAATCCACGACTCGGTGGTCAGCGACGCCTTGGTGATCCCCAACAGCAACGGTTCACCGGTGGCCGGCCGCTTGCCTTCGGCCATGGCCTTGTCGTTCTTTTCCTCAAAGACCCACTTCTCCACCTGCTCGCCCATGAGTAAGTCGGTGTCGCCGGACTCTACTATCTTGATGCGCCGCAGCATCTGCCGGACGATGACCTCGATGTGTTTGTCGTTGATCTTCACGCCCTGGAGGCGGTAGACCTCCTGCACCTCATCCACCAGGTAGCGGGCCAGTTCCTTGATGCCGCTGATGTTCAGGATGTCGTGGGGGTTGGCCGAGCCGTCCATCAGTCGTTCGCCGGCCTTGACGAAGTCGCCTTCCTGCACGGCCACGTGTTTGCCTTTGGGGATCAGGTACTCCTTGGGTTTGCCCACTTCCGGGGAGACCACGATCTTCCGCTTCCCTTTGATATGCTTTCCGAAGGAAACCAGCCCGCTGATCTCGCTGATAATGGCGGTCTCTTTGGGCTTGCGCACCTCGAAGAGTTCCGCCACCCGGGGCAGGCCGCCGGTGATGTCTTTGGTCTTGGTGGTCTCCCGGGGAATCTTGACGATGACGTCGCCGGGGAAAACCTCGTCGCCCTCATTCACCATGAGGATGGCGCCCACCGGCATGAAGTAGCGGGCGAAGGCGGGCGAGCCGGGAATATGCGCCGTGGCGCCGGTGTCGTCCTTCACCGAGATGCGGGGCCGGAGATCCGGGTCCCGGCCTTCGATGATCAGCCGCGAGGCCTTGCCGGTCACCGGGTCGACCCGCTCCTGCACCGAAACGTTGTCGATGATATCGCCAAATTTGATGCGGCCGCCCACCTCGGTGAGCATGGCGTTGGTGAAGGGGTCCCATTCCGCCAGTATCTGGCCCGCCTCCACCGCCTGCCCTTCTTTTACCTTGATATGGGCCCCGTAGGTCAGGGGATAACGTTCCCGCTCGATACCCTTGTCGCTGTCTATAACTATTTCCGCCTGACGGCTCAGGTTCACCAACTCGCCCGCCCGGTCGGCAACCATCTTCGGGTTGTCGAATCGCACCCGGCCCTTGCCCCGGGCCACGTGGATGCTCTGCTCCGCCCGCCTGGAGGCCGTGCCGCCGATATGGAAGGTTCTCATGGTCAGCTGGGTGCCGGGCTCGCCGATGGACTGGGCCGCCAGGATGCCGATGGCCTCACCCATGGACACGGGGGTGCCGTGGCCCAAATCCCGGCCGTAGCACTTGGCGCATACGCCCCAACGCGCCTGGCAGGTGAGCACCGACCGGATCTGGACCTTCTCCAATCCGGATTCCTCGATGCGCCGGGAAGCGTCCTCGTCGATCTCTTCATTGGCTTCCACCAGCACTTCGCCGGTATGGCGGTCAACGATGTCGTCCAGGGCCACCCGTCCCAGCACCCGGTCGCCCACCCGCTCGATCACTTCGCCGCCCTCCACCAGGGGGGTGACGAAGATGCCGTCGATGGTGCCGCAGTCCTCCTGGGTGATGACCGCGTCCTGGGCCACATCCACCAGACGGCGAGTCAGATAACCGGAGTTGGCGGTCTTCAAGGCGGTGTCCGCCAGACCTTTACGAGCGCCGTGGGTCGAGATGAAGTACTGCAACACCGTCAGGCCTTCCCGGAAGTTGGCGGTGATCGGCGTCTCGATGATCTCGCCCGAAGGCTTGGCCATCAAACCGCGCATCCCGGCCAGCTGGCGCATCTGGTCCTTGCTGCCCCGGGCCCCGGAGTCGGCCATCATGAAGACCGGGTTGAAAGAGGCCACCTCTTCCTGAAGCACCGCCTCTTCCGTCGATCCTTCAGAGGCCGGCTCTTCGTGCACGATCACCTCACGGGCCATCTCCGCCATCATCTCCGCCGCGACTTCGTCGGTGGCCTTGGCCCAGATGTCCACCACCTTATTGTATTTTTCACCTTCGGTGATCAGACCTTCCTGGTACTGCTCCTCCACCTGGGTCACCTCGGAATGGGAGCGGGCCAGAATCTCCTTCTTGCGCTCCGGGATCACCATGTCCTTGATGCAGATGGAGATCCCCGCCTGGGTGGCGTACTTGTAGCCCAGGTTCTTGAGCTGGTCCGCGAAGATCACCGACGGTTTGATGCCGCACTTGCGGTAGGCCGTGGCGATGAGCTTGCGGATCTCTTTCTTGGTCATGGTGGTGTTGATCAGCTCGAAGGGCAGCCCCACCGGCAGGATTTCGCTCAGAATGATCCGGCCCACGGTGGTGTTGTGGATCTGGCCCTCGATCCGCACCGGCACCCGGGCCTGGAGATGCACCATCCCCTGGTCGTAGGCGATCCGCACCTCTTCCGGAGAAGAGAAGGGCAGCGGCTTTTTGCCGTTTTTCGGCATCCGTTCGCCCAAGGCGAAGGGCCGCTCCCGGGTGAGGTAGTAGAGCCCCAGGACGATGTCCTGGGTGGGAATGATAATCGGATCGCCGTTGGCCGGGGAGAGGATGTTGTTGGTCGACATCATCAGGGCCCGGGCCTCGATCTGCGCCTCGATGGAGAGCGGCACGTGCACCGCCATCTGGTCGCCGTCGAAATCGGCGTTGAAGGCCGTGCACACCAGCGGATGCAGCTGGATGGCCTTGCCTTCGATGAGCAGGGGCTCAAAGGCCTGGATGCCCAACCGGTGCAGGGTCGGCGCCCGGTTCAGCATGATGGGATGCTCTTTGACCACCTCATCCAGGATATCCCAGACCTCCGGGGTCTCCCGGTCCACCAGGCGCTTGGCCACCTTGATGGTGGTGGCGTAGCCCCGGGCCACCAGCTTATGGAAGATGAAGGGCTTAAAGAGCTCCAGGGCCATCTGTTTGGGCAGACCGCACTGGTGCAGCTTCAGTTCCGGACCGATGACGATCACCGAACGCCCGGAGTAATCGACGCGTTTGCCCAACAGGTTCTGCCGGAAGCGCCCCTGCTTGCCCTTGAGCATGTCGCTCAACGACTTCAGGGCCCGCTTGTTGGGTCCGGTGATGGTCCGGCCCCGGCGGCCGTTCTCGAAGAGCACGTCCACCGCCTCCTGGAGCATGCGCTTTTCATTGCGGATGATGATATCCGGGGCGTTGAGCTCCAGCAGCCGTTTCAACCGGTTGTTGCGGTTGATCACCCGCCGGTACAGGTCGTTCAGGTCGGAGGTGGCAAAACGGCCGCCGTCTAGGTGCACCAAAGGACGCAGGTCCGGCGGCAGCACCGGAATCACTTCCATGACCATCCATTCCGGCCGCTGGCCCGACTCCCGGAAGGAGTCGACAATCTTCAGCCGTTTGCCCAGTTTCTTGCGCTTGGCATCGGAAGAGGTCTTGGTCATTTCGGCCCGCACTTCCGCCGACATGGTCACCAGGTCCACCACCTTCAGCATCTCCCGGATGGCCTCGGCGCCCATGCCGGCCTTGAACCGGTCCCCGAACTCTTCCCGGGAGGAGCGGTACTTCTCTTCGGACAGCAGCGTGCCTTTGACCAACGTCGTATCGCCGCCGTCGATCACCACAAAGGCCTCGAAATAGAGGACCTTCTCCAGCTCTTTCAGGGTCAGGTCCAGGAGATTGCCGATCTTGCTGGGCAAGCTCTTCAAAAACCAGATGTGCACCACCGGGCAGGCCAGTTCGATGTGGCCCATGCGCTCCCGGCGCACCTTGGACTGGATCACCTCGACGCCGCACTTCTCGCAGGTGATGCCCCGGTGTTTCATACGTTTATATTTGCCGCAGTTACATTCGTAATCCTTGGCCGGCCCGAAGATCCTGGCGCAAAACAGCCCGTCCCGCTCCGGTTTGAAGGTGCGGTAATTGATGGTTTCCGGCTTCTTGACCTCGCCATGCGACCACGAACGGATCAGCTCCGGCGAAGCCAAAGCCAACCGCACCGCCTCGATGGCCGTCGGGTCTTCCGGCCGGGCAAACAGGCTGTTGAGATCTTCTAAAGCAACATCTTTAGTCTTATCCATCATAATAAATTTATTCCTTGGCTCTATCCTTCTTCAGAAGCTCGACGTTCAGAGCCAGGCTCTTGAGCTCCCGCACCAGGACGTTGAAAGACTCCGGCAAACCCGCTTCGAGATCGTATTCGCCTTTGAAGATCTTCTCGTACATGCGGGTACGGCCGGCTACGTCGTCGGATTTCACGGTCAGAAATTCCTGGAGGGTATACGCCGCCCCATAGGCTTCCAGCGCCCAGACCTCCATCTCACCCAGACGCTGGCCGCCGAACTGGGCCTTGCCGCCCAGAGGCTGCTGCGTCACCAGAGAGTAAGGTCCGATGGAACGGGCATGGATTTTGTCGGCCACCAGGTGATGCAGCTTCATCATATACATCACCCCCACCGTCACATCCCGGTCGAACTCCTCGCCGGAGCGGCCGTCCCGCAGCCTGGCCTGGCCGCCATCGGGCAGCCCGGCCATGGTGAGGAATTCGCGCACCTCTTCTTCGGTGGCGCCGTCGAACACCGGAGACGCCATGTGGACGCCTTCCCGATAATGCTTCTTCCAGATCTGCCGCAACTCGTCGTAGCTCAGTTCATCAATTTCCTTTGCCAAGGCTTCATTGGCGCTCATGATTTTCTTCAGGCGTTCTTTGATAGCCTCCAGGCCGTAAAAACGGTCGATCAGCTCGCCGATCTGCTTGCCCAGCGCATAAGAGGCCCAGCCCAGGTGAGTCTCCATCACCTGGCCCACGTTCATACGAGAGGGGACTCCCAGGGGATTGAGCACGATGTCCACCGGGGTGCCGTCGGCAAAATAGGGCATGTCCTCTTCCGGCATGATGCGGGAGACCACGCCTTTGTTGCCGTGGCGGCCGGCCATCTTGTCGCCCACCGCCAGCTTGCGTTTCATGGCGACAAAGACCTTGACCTTCTTGATCACCCCGGGGGGCAGCTCGTCCACCTTCCTGAGGCGGCCCAGCTTGGCCTCGAAGAGCATGTTCACCAGGTGCAACTGCTCCTGGTAGCGGTCCAAAAGTTGGTCCACTTCGTCTTCCAGACCGCCTTCCTGGAAGGAGACGTGGCGCCAGATCTCCAGGGAAGCCCGGCGGTTCACCAGTTCAGCCGGCACCGCGGCCCCCTTCTCTATCAGGGTGTGGGTGCCCCGTTCGTCGTCCAGGGGCTCTTCCACCTTCTTGCCCACCACCATCTCCGCCAGCTTCTTGCGGTAAGCTCTGGGTGATGATGGCCACTTCGTCGGCCTGGTCCTTCTGGAGCTTGGCCACCGCCTCATCCTCGATGGAGCGGCTGCGGTCGTCCTTTTCCACGCCCTTGCGGGAAAAGACCCGGGCGTCGATGACCACGCCCTCGATGCCCGGCGGCACCCGGAGCGAGGTGTCCTTGACGTCGCCGGCCTTCTCGCCGAAGATGGCCCTCAGCAGCTTTTCCTCCGGAGTGAGCTGGGTTTCACCCTGGGGTGATCTTGCCCACCAGGATGTCGCCGGGCCGCACTTCGGCCCCCAGACGGATGATGCCGCTTTCGTCCAGGTGGCCCAGGGCCTCTTCGCCCACGTTGGGGATATCCCGGGTGATCTCCTCCTTGCCCAGCTTGGTGTCCCGGGCCATCACCTCGAACTCTTCGATGTGAATGGAGGTGAAGACGTCTTCCTTGATGAGGCGTTCGCTCACCAGGATGGAGTCCTCAAAGTTGTAGCCGCCCCAGGGCATGAAGGCCACCATGACGTTCTTGCCCAGGGCCAGTTCGCCCATGGCCGTGGCCGGCCCGTCAGCGATGATCTGCCCTTTCTCCACCCAGTCGCCCTTGCCCACGATGGGCCGCTGGTTGAAGCAGGTGTTCTGGTTGGTCCGTTGGAATTTGGTGAGCTTGTAGATTTCCACCGGCGAGCCGTCGCCGTCAGTGGCCGGCTCCGAGGCCCTCACGACGATCCGGGTGGAATCCACGTCTTCCACGTAGCCGGAGCGCCGGGCCACCAGAGTGACTCCGGAGTCCCGGGCCACCACGTTCTCCATGCCGGTGCCGATGATGGGGGAGCTGCTGGTGAGCAGCGGCACCGCCTGGCGCTGCATGTTGGAGCCCATCAGGGCGCGGTTGGCGTCATCGTGCTCCAGGAAAGGAATGAGCGACGCCGCCACCGACACCAACTGGTTGGGCGATACGTCCATGTTCTCCACCTGGTTGGGATGGGCGATGATAAACTCGCCCGCCTTCCGGGATTCGATATTGTCAATCTTGAACCGCCCCTTGGCATCCAGCGGGGCGTTGGCCTGGGCGATAACCCGGTCGCCTTCCTCCAGGGCTGAGAGATAGCGCACCTCGCGGGTGACCCGGGTTTCCACCTTGCTGCCCGACGTCTTCTTCTCCACTACCCGGTAGGGGGTCTCGATGAACCCCAATTCATTTACCCGGGCGAAGGTGGACAAGGACACGATCAGACCGATGTTGGGACCTTCCGGCGTCTCGATGGGACAGATGCGGCCATAGTGAGTGGGATGTACGTCCCGGACCTCGAACCCGGCCCGCTCCCGAGTCAGGCCGCCTGGTCCCAGGGCGCTCAAACGCCGCTTATGGGTGATCTCGCTCAAAGGATTGGTCTGGTCCATGAACTGCGAGAGCTGGGAGGTGCCGAAAAATTCCTTGATTACCGCCTGCACCGGCTTGGCATTAATCAGGTCGTGGGGCATCAGGGTGTCCAGGTCCTGGATCGCCATGCGCTCCTTGATGGCCCGCTCCATGCGCACCAGGCCGACCCGGAACTGGTTCTCCAGCAGCTCGCCCACGGCCCGCACCCGCCGGTTGCCCAGGTGGTCGATGTCGTCCACCGGGCCTTCCTTGTCCTTCTGGGTGATGAGTTCCTTCACCGCCAGGAGGATATCTTCCTTCACCAGGGTGGTCCGGTTCAGGGGTAAGCGCTCCTCCTCCTTGCGCAATTTCAAATCCAGTTTGAGCCTGCCCACCGGAGAGAGATCGTAGTATTCGGGGTTGAAAAAGAGGTTCTGGAAAAAGGTGGTGGCCACTTCCTCATTGGGACGGTTGCTGGGCCGCAGCCGCCGATAAATCTCCAGGATGGCGTCCTTGACATTGGCGGTCTTATCGGCGTACAGCGTGTTCCGCAGGCACGGGCTGACGTTGACCCCGTCGATGAACAGCAGATCGAGCTCCTGGATGCCCTTCTCGCGCAACAGGGCGATCTTGTCCTCGGCCAACGCCTCGTTGCACGTCACCAGGACCTCGCCGCTCACCGGGTCCAGGATGTCGTGGGCCACCACCCGGCCGATCAGTTCCGTCGCCGCCCAGGGAACGCCGGTCACCCCGGCCTTCTCCAGCTTGCGCAGCAGCGCCGGCGTCAGCCGTTTCATCTTCTTGACCACGACCTCGCCGCTCTTGGGGTCCAGGATGTCGTTGGTGGTGGTCTTGTCCTGTAAAATCTCCTGGACCAACGGCCGGATGATGCCGTCCTCCGTCAGGCTGAGGCGTTCGGTCTTGTAAAAGAAATTGAGCAGCTCTTCCGTCGAGTAGCCCAACGCCTTCAGCAGGATGGTCGCCGGAAACTTGCGCCGGCGGTCGATCCGGACGTAGAGGATGTCTTTGGGATCGAACTCGAAGTCGATCCACGAGCCCCTGAGCGGAATCAAGCGGGCCGAATAGATGATCTTGCCGCTGGAATGAATCTTGGCCCGGTCATGATCGATGAACAGGCCCGGCGACCGGTGCAACTGGCTCACCACCACCCGCTCGGTGCCGTTGATGATGAAGGTGCCGTTCTCGGTCATCAGGGGCAGGGTGCCGAAATAGATCTCCTGCTCCTTGATGTCCCGGACGGTCTGGGACTTCACTTCCGTCCCGGTCTCGTAAACCACCAGGCGGACTCGAATCTTCATGGGGACTTCGAAGGTCATGCCCCGCTGCTGGCACTCGTCCACGTCGTACTTGGGGTCCCCCAGGCCGTATTCCACGAACTCCAGGGAACAGGCGCCGCTGAAGTCCTTAATGGGAAAAACACTCTTGAAGACGCCGTGGAGGCCATATTCCGAGCGCGCCTCCGGCGGCAAGTCTTTCTGCAAGAAACGGCGATAGGACTCCTTCTGCATCTCAATGAGATTGGAGATGTCCACAATCCGCTCGATCTTGCCAAAATTCTTTCGGTGTAACTTTAAAGGCGATAAGACGTGGGCCATGAATACTCCTTACATAGGATGGCCGTTAATCATTGGGCGAAAAGGCGAAAAGGGTAAAAGGCGCCAAGGCTGGAATCCATTGATTCCCGTCCCTGCCCTTTCCCCCTTTCCCCTTTTTCCCATTTCCCCCTGTTTCACGCCAGAAGCGAATTTCGCTTGGCTCTTGTTTCCGGGGGTAAGCAGTTTCAAAGGGACCTATTTTACCTCTACGGTAGCCCCCTGGGCTTCCAGCTTCTTCTTGACCTCTTCGGCTTCCGCCTTGGAGATGGCTTCCTTCAGGGTAGTGGGCACGTTTTCCACCGCTTCCTTGGCTTCCTTCAGGCCCAGGTTGGTGACCGCCCGCACTTCCTTGATCACCTGGATCTTATTGGGACCGCACACCGTCAAGACCACGTCGAACTCGGTCTTCTCTTCGGCCGCCGGGGCTTCCGCCGCCGCCATGCCGGGCATCGCCGCCATCGCTACGGGCGCCGCCGCGGACACGCCGAACTTCTCTTCCAGCTCCTTGATGAGCGTGGAAAGCTCCAGTACCGTCATATTGGCCAGGTAGTCCACTACCTCAGCTTTTGAAATGGCCATTGCTCTTCCTCCTTAAACTAAATGCCAATCTGTTTATGTTTTCTCGCCGCCGGTTACCCGCGGCGCTCATTGCCAAAATCTAACGTGGGCCGGGCGTCCGTGGGGTGGGCGTCCCGCCCGCCGACCTTCACCTGGATAAAACTTATTCCGTCGGTTCCGGCTCCGGTTTCGCAGCCGCCTCCGGTTCCGCTGCCGCGGCCGCTTCCCCTTCCGGTTCTGCTGCCGCTTCTACCGCCGGCGCCGCTTCCGGCTCCACCGCGGGTTCCGCCGCCGCGGCCACCTCGCCTGGGCCGGGTGGGGCAGGCGTCTCGCCTGCCGTTTCCGCCTTCTGGTCCTTGTAGGCCACCAAGACGTTGAGCAGATTGCGAATCACTCCGGCCAGCACCGTCACCAGGGCCGTGGGCACCCCGTTGAGCAACCCCAGGAACTGGGCCAGGAGGACTTCCCGGGCCGGCAACTTGCTCAGGGCCTCCAGGTCTTTGGCGCTCAAGAGCTGGCCGCTCAGCACCGCCGCCTTGATCTCCAACTGCGGCTTCTCCTGGGAGAACTTGGTCATGATCTTGGCCAAAGCTACGGGATCGGCGTATCCCAGGGTCAGGGCATTGGGCCCGGTAAATTTGGAGAGCAGCGGACCCATGGGCGAATCATCCGCCGCCGCCCGGCGCAGCAGGGTGTTCTTCACCACCCGCAGCTCCGCCGAGGCCTCGTGCAGCTGGCGGCGCAGCCGGGTCATCTCCTCCACCTTCAAGCCCTTAAAATCCGTGAGAATCCCGATCTGGGACCGGGACACCTTCTCCCGGATCTCCTGGACGATCTTATCTTTTGCCTTGATTACCTCGCGCACCCCGGACCTCCTTTACTGCGTTCTCAGCAGATTTTTCACGTCGGTGTTGTCCACCGGAATTCCGGGGCCCATGGTGGTGGAAAGATGGATGCCCTTCATGTAAGTCCCTTTGGCGGTGGTCGGTTTCAGCCGCATCAGCGCGTCCATCAAAGCCGTCAGGTTCTCCAGCAGCTTTTCGGCCCCGAAGGAGACCTTGCCCACCGGGGCATGGATGACGCCGGCCCGGTCCACCCGAAACTCCACCTTGCCGCCCTTCAGTTCATCGACGGCCCGGCCTACGTCGAAGGTCACGGTGCCCACCTTGACGTTGGGCATCAGACCGCGGGGGCCCAGGATCTTGCCGATCTTGCCCACCGCACCCATGAGGTCCGGCGTGGCCACGGCCTTGTCGAACTCCATCCAGCCGCCCTTGATGCGCTCGATCAGGTCATCGGCGCCCACGTAATCGGCGCCCGCGTCCAGGGCTTCCTTCTCTTTTTCCCCTTTGGCGAAGACCAACACCCGCACGGTTTTGCCCAGTCCATGCGGCAACACCACCGCGCCCCGCACCATCTGGTCGGCGTGCCGGGGGTTGACCCCCAGGACCACGGCGGCTTCCATGGTTTCGTCAAACTTGCTGGAGGCCGTCTGCAGGGCCAAATCCATCGCTTCCGTAAAAGGGTAGCGGTGATTGCGGTCCACCTTGGCGGCGGCCTCCCGATATCTCTTGCCATGTCTGGCCATCGGTAGCACCTCTTTTAGTTGTCAGTTGCCAGTTGCCAGTTCCCAGTATTGGTTTTTACTGGGAACTGGCAACTGGCAACCGGGAACTTTTACTCGACTTCGACGCCCATGCTCCGGGCGGTGCCGGCGATGCTGTGCATCGCCTGCGTAAGATCGGTGGTGTTTAAATCCGGCATCTTCAGCCTGGCGATCTCTTCCAATTGCGCCTGGCTGATCTTGCCCACCTTCTCCCGGCCCGTCTCCTTGGCGCCCTTGGCCAACTGCGCCTTCTGCTTGATCAACACCGCCGCGGGCGGCGTCTTGGTCACAAACGTGAAGGAGCGGTCGGCGAACACCGTGATCAGCACCGGAATGATGGTTCCTTCCTGGCCGGCGGTCTTGGCGTTGTAAGACTTGCAGAACTCCATGATATTAACCCCGTGCTGGCCCAAAGCCGGGCCGATGGGCGGCGACGGATTGGCCTGACCTGCGGGAATCTGGAGTTTAATCTGGGCGATAATTTTTTTTGCCATGTGACAATTTCTCCGTTCGGACGCTGTTAGCAGTTAGCAATTAGCAGTTAGCCAAAACCAATGAATTCCTGTTTCCCGTTGCTAATTCCTAACTGCTAATTGCTAACAGCTAACTGCTTACTTCTAAATTTTCTCCAGCTGGGTAAACTCCAACTCCACCGGCGTCGGCCGCCCGAAGACACTGATCATCACCCGCACCCGGCCCCGGTCCGGCCGCACTTCATCCACCACCCCGGCAAAATTGGCAAAGGGCCCGTCGGTGACCTGCACCTTGTCACCCTGCTCAAACTTGATCTTGGGCTTGGGCCTCAGCACCCCTTCCTGCATCTGGGCGATGATCTTGGCCGCGTCCTCTTCGGGAATGGCCACCGGTTCGTCCTTGCTGCCGATGAAGCCGGTGACCTTGGGGGTGTCCTTCACCAAGTGCCAGGTCTCGTCGTTCAACTCCATCTGCACCAGGACGTAGCCGGGGTAAAATTTCCGGGAGGAGAGCTTGCGCTCGCCCTTCACCATCTCTTCCACCGTCTCCGTGGGTACCAGCACGTCGGCGACGAACTGGTCCAGGCCCCGGGCCTTGGCCCGCTCCATGATGGCGTTCTTCACCTTCTGCTCAAAGCCGGAATACGTATGGATGATGTACCACTTCAGGGCCACGGTCGTGTCCTCTGCCTCAGTCGATTAGGTAGCGCACTATATGGGACAACAGGTAATCCACCATTCCCAGATAGCAGGCGATGAGAATCACCAAAACCAGCACCACCCCGGTGGTCCCCAGGGTCTCCTTGCGGTTGGGCCAGACCACCTTTTTCAGCTCACTGACCACTTCCGAGAGGAATTGCGTGACGCTATTGACGTAGCTCTTTACCGGGGGAATCTTGCTGAACCACGAAACCTTGGCCTTGCCTGGCCTCATCTTGACCACTTGACTCCGGGAGCCGCCAGCGCCGGCCTCTGTTTCTTTGAGCTTCGCTTTGATCTTTTTCATGCCGATTTCACTCTATGAGCTTCCGGGAGGCGTTCCAACCCGCGCATCTTGCCAGTCGCCGCCAGATAAAGATCGTTAATGGCCTAAGGTCCCTCGGTCAGGAGAAATCAAGGAGAGAATCTGAACAACTCAGATAGATGGTCTGCGACCCCTTGGTCCCGAAATCCTCACCCCTGTAACTGGCAGGCCAGGAGGGATTCGAACCCCCAACATCCGGTTTTGGAGACCGGCGCTCTAACCGTTCGAGCTACTGGCCTGTCTTTTCCACCTGCCTACTTGCTCTCGCGATGTAGCGTATGATCCCTGCAAAACTTGCAGTACTTTTTGAAGGCAAGCCGATCGGGGGTGCGCCGCTTGTTCTTGGTGGTCGTGTAGTTCCGTCGCTTACATTCGGTACAGGCTAAGGTAATAATGTCTCTCATGGTCGTCTATTCCACGATCGCGCTCACCACGCCGGCGCCGACGGTGCGGCCGCCTTCCCGGATGGCGAAGCGCAGCCCCTCTTCCAGGGCCACTGGGGTGATGAGAGCCACTTCCATGGCTACGTTGTCGCCCGGCATCACCATCTCCACCCCTTCGGGCAGCGTCGCCACGCCGGTGACGTCGGTGGTGCGCAGGTAAAACTGCGGCCGGTAACCGGTGAAGAACGGGGTGTGCCGCCCGCCTTCCTCTTTATTCAGGACGTAAACCTCGGCCTTGAACTTGGTGTGCGGCGTGATCGAACCGGGCTTGGCCACTACCTGGCCGCGCTCCACTTCTTCCCGCTTGATGCCGCGCAAGAGCAGGCCGACGTTGTCGCCCGCCTGCCCGTAATCCAAGGTCTTCCGAAACATCTCCACCCCGGTGCACACCGTCTTCTGGGTGGGGGCGAAACCGACGATCTCCACCTCTTCGCCCACCTTGACCTGGCCCCGTTCGCAGCGGCCCGTGACCACGGTGCCCCGGCCCGAGATGGTGAAAACGTCTTCGATGGGCATCAGGAAGGGCTTGTCGATATCCCGCACCGGCTCCGGAATGTAGTTGTCCAGGGCGTCCATCAGCTCGAAGATCGGCTTCACTTCAGCGGAATTGAAGTCTTCGGACTCCAGCGCCTTCAAGGCCGAACCCTTGATAATGGGAATGTCGTCCCCGGGGAAGTCATACTTGGAGAGGAGTTCGCGCAGTTCCAGCTCGACCAGCTCGATCAGTTCCGGGTCGTCCACCAGGTCCACCTTGTTCAGGAAAACCACGATGAAGGGCACGCCCACCTGCCGGGCCAGCAGGATGTGCTCCCGGGTCTGGGGCATGGGGCCGTCGTCGGCCCCCACCACCAGGATAGCCCCATCCATCTGGGCCGCCCCGGTGATCATGTTCTTAATATAGTCAGCGTGACCCGGGCAGTCCACGTGGGCATAATGGCGTTTAGCCGTCTCATATTCCACGTGGGCCAGGGCGATGGTGATGCCCCGCTCTTTCTCTTCCGGCGCCTTGTCGATCTGGTCGAAGGGCACATAGGAGGCCCAGCCCTTCTTCGCCAAATGCTTGGTAATCGCCGCGGTCAAGGTCGTCTTGCCATGGTCGATGTGACCGATCGTCCCGACGTTCACGTGCGGCTTCTTGCGCTCAAACTTCTTTTTGGCCATCGCTTTTCTCCAAGAAATATATTACCCCGGACCCGGACTCCCGGGCTGGGGTAATGCTAACTTTTCTTGCCGCAGCCAAAAGCTGCGCCCTCATCCGGATTATGTAGGGTGGGCACTGCCCACCAAAAGCCCAAAGCCTGCGATTGCCCCAAGGAAAATATGGAGCCCACAACCGGGGTCGAACCGGTGAACCTCATCCTTACCAAGGATGCGCTCTGCCAACTGAGCTATGTGGGCCCGCTTTACAAAAAAACTGGAGCGGGAAACGGGACTCGAACCCGCAACCCTCAGCTTGGAAGGCTGACGCTCTGGCCATTGAGCTATTCCCGCTTCTCGGGGGTAACATGGTGGAGAGGGGAGGATTCGAACCTCCGTAGGCTGCGCCAACGGGTTTACAGCCCGTCCCCTTTGGCCACTCGGGTACCTCTCCGGATGCACATCTATAACCCTGCCTGGAGCTGGCGATGGGACTCGAACCCGCAACCTGCTGATTACAAATCAGCCGCTCTACCATTGAGCTACGCCAGCCTCGCAAGTCCCACTCGCAACAGGCCAGAACTGCCCGAATTTTAACTTTATAAGTCTATTTGACTGCGGAACACTTGTCAAGGGCTTTGCTGAAAAAACCACCCGCACCCCGATTTATGGCCAGACTTCGCCAGTTTTAATAAAATAATCATAAATTTGTGTTAGTCACCCTTAACGCACATAAAAAAAGACCCAGCGGTGCCAACTCCCCGTTGGGCCTTTCATCCATTTATAATAATCTATCCCGGCCCCGCTGCCAAGGGGGCGCCGCCATTTTTTTCCTTAAAAGCCTCACCTTCCCGAATTGCCGGGGTAATTGGAGGCCCGCAGGGGCGCACCCGAGTATCCCTTGGTCTTTAAATTTGACAGCCACGTCTTGGAGTGGCATATTTCCTGAGAAAGTGGTGCGGCCTGCCGGCTCGCCCTCCGCCGCTTTTAACCTCGCCTTCCAGCAGGTTTAGGTTTTTAAGCTGCAAGCTGACTGCTGACAGCTACAAGGAGCGCTTTATGGAACCCCAACGCGCCACCCTCCTGCGCCAACTGCCCCAGGTGGACGAACTGCTGCGCCACCCTAACCTGCTCCCGGCGGTCACGCCCCTGCCCCGGGCTTTGGCCGCGGCCCAGGTGCGCCGCGCCCTCGCCGACCAAAGGGAGTGGCTCACCACCGCGCCCACCGCCGACCTGCCCCCGGAACTGGACCTGGAAGGTCTGCTCCAGGAACTCCTGCAGGCCCTGGAAGCCGCCGGGCATCCCTCCATTCGCCGGGTGCTCAACGCCACCGGCGTGGTGATCCACACCAACCTGGGACGCTCCCCCCTGGCCACGGCCGCCCTGGCCCAAATCCAGGAAGTGGGGGCCCACTACAGCACCCTGGAATACGACCTGGCCGCGGGCGTTCGCGGCTCCCGCCACGACCACCTGGAGGGTCTGCTCCGGGAGATCACCGGGGCTGAAGCCGCCCTGGTCCTGAACAACAACGCCGGTGCCGTGCTTTTGGCCCTCACCGCCCTGGCCCAGGGTAAAGAAGTCATCATCTCCCGCGGCCAACTCGTGGAGATCGGCGGCTCCTTCCGTCTCCCCGAAATCATGGCGGTGAGCGGCGCCCGCATGCGCGAGGTGGGCGCCACCAATAAGACCCATCTTAAGGACTACGAACAGGCCATCAGTCTCGAGACCGCCCTGCTCCTCAAGGTCCATCCCAGCAACTTCCGCATCACCGGCTTCACCTCCGAGGTCGCCTTGCCGGATCTGGTCGCCCTGGGCCGCCGCTATCAGCTTTTAGTGGTGGAGGACCTGGGCAGCGGCTGCCTCGTCGATCTCAGCCGTTACGGCCTCGAGCGGGAGCCTACCGTCCAGGAGACCCTGAAGGCCGGTGCCGACCTGGTGCTCTTCTCCGGCGACAAGCTTTTGGGCGGCCCCCAAGCCGGTCTGGCCCTGGGCGAACGTTCAGTCATCACCCGCCTGCGCCACCACCCCCTCACCCGGGCCCTGCGCCCCGACAAGCTCACCCTGGCGGGCCTGGAGGCCACCCTGCGCCTCTACTTGGATGAACCCGAGGCCATGGCGGCCATCCCCACCCTGCACATGCTCAGCCGCCCCGTGGCGGAACTCGACCGCCAGGCCAGGGCCCTGGCCCGCAGCCTGCGCCGCGCCTTGGGGGATAAAGTCCTGGTGCAGGTAGTGGCCAGCGTCGGCCGGGTGGGCGGCGGCGCCCTGCCCCAGGTAAGCCTGCCCAGCCGGGCCCTGGCCCTCACCGTGCCCGCTTTGACTCCCAAACAACTGGAGGCCCGCTTGCGCGCCGCCCAGCCTCCCGTCATCGCCCGCATCGAACAGGATAACCTGCTTTTAGATATGCGCACCCTCCTGCCCGGCGACCTGCCCGCCCTGAAGGCGGCCTTGCAAGGAGTATTCTCCGGCCTCTAAACATGTTAATCACTCTGGTTCCCAAGTTGCACTTGGGAACCAGAATGGCAAATCGTTCCGGATCTTCCTAACATGAAAGTAAAAATTCCCGATCTCCCCACCTGCCTTAATCTCCTCAGCGCCCTCGTCCTGCTGGTCGGTTTGGGGAGCGCCACCTGGATTTATCAGCGAGCCGACAATGCTCCGTATGGCGCTTTGGGTTACGTCAATGAGGGCGGCACTCTTTATCCGGTTATGCCCGAAGATTCCAAATCGTACCAACGGGGCTTGCAACTCTACGGTGGTACGGCCAATGTGCTGGCGGATGAGTTCCGGCGCTGGGTTGGCGGATTATTTCAGGGCAAATCCCTGGCCTTCATCCTTGCCGCCGCCTCCATCCTGATCTCCTTTGGGTTTTTCTATGCGGCTAATCACTTGCAGCCGCGCGAAAAATCCGCTCACCCTAATACAGACGATCGTGATGGCAGCGGTTCGTAGGGGTGGTTCTCGAACCGCCCTTGCTTTTTCCCGTAGCCACAGGCTTTAGCCTGCGTCTTTTGGTGTCCGCCTGGGCCACATTTTCTCCCCTCGATTCGATGACAAAAGGAATTGCGTTCTTATAGTTATTCTTAAATCACATCTCCGGTGAAATATTCAAATCATGGAAAGGGGATAATTATGACTCTGGACCCGGAAGGCGGATTCGATCAACTCATGGCCCTGGGCCGGGGTTTCCAGGCGGCCAAGATGCTCGCCGTGGCGGTGGACCTGGCGGTCTTCGACTTCCTGGAAGAGCCTCACAGCGCCGTGGAAACCGCGGCCTGGCTCAAGGCCGACGACCGCGCCGTGGGCATTTTCTTGAACGGCCTGGCGGCCCTGGGCCTGCTGGTTAAAGGAGTGGACTACTTCTCCAACAGCCAGCTCGCCGCCCGCTTTCTGGTGCGGGACGCAGTCGGCTACCGGGGCGCCATCATCACCCACATGGCCCACACCTGGGAGCGGGGCTGGAACGACTTGCAGAATACCGTCCTGGTGGGCCACCCCGAAGGGGTGGAGCCTGAACGCTGGGTGGACACCCGGCCCCAGCGCGATGAGGAGACCATGCGGGCCTTCATCTTGGGCATGGACGCCCTGGCCCGGGACCTGGCGCCCCAGGTGGCTCCCAAGTTGAATCTAACCGGGGTGCGCCATCTCCTGGACCTGGGGGGCGGCCCCGCCACTTACGCCATCACCTTCGCCCGGGCCCACCCGGAACTTGCGGCCACGGTCTTCGATCTCCCCGGCCCCATCGGGATCGCCCGGGAGAAGATCGCCAAAAATGGCCTGGAAGCAAGGATTAACACCCTGACGGGCAACTTCCTTCGGGACGATATCGGCTCGGGTTACGACTATATCTGGGTTTCCCATATCCTCCACAGCCACGACGAAGCGCAGTGCCGGCTCATCCTTAAGAAAGCCGTGGCCGCCCTGGTTGCCGGTGGCCGTCTGGCCGTCCAGGACTTCTATCTCAACCCCGACGGCTACACCCCGCCGGGGGCCGCCATGTTCGGGGTGCACATGCTGGCCGTCACACCCCGGGGCCGGGCCTATACTCACGGCGAGGTGGCGGAATGGCTGCAGGAGGCGGGACTTACCGCCCCGGAGCATATCCAGACCAGCCCCGAGGCCGGCGTTTTGGTGGCGCAAAAGAAATAAGACCGAGAGACGTCGGATGCAGGGCGAAAAAGTCAAACCTCCTTTTCGCCTTATTTAAACAACTGCCTGATTATTTAAAAGGATTGTCCACCATCTCAATATTCTGGCGGGCGGCGGCATCTCCTCCGGCAGCTCCTCTCGGGAAAGCCTCTCCAAGATGGCGCCCAACAGCCGGGCCAGCCTTCTGGCCCTTTCCAGGCCGCGCCGATCCCGGGTAATATCGATGCTGCCGTAGATGGAGACCCTATCTGTACGATTCTCGATGGTCAGCTCGTCTATCTGCAAGGCCTCGCTTTCATTGGCAAAAGGATCAATCATCTCCATGGCGCACCTCAGGGCCGAGGTATTTGCGGAACGAGGCTGTTATCCTCCATAACCTCGATTTCGCTGTAGGGTTTGGGCTGGGGCAGGGCCAGGGGCGTCTGTTTCACTCTATCGTCCAGGGCGGGAAAGATGTCGAGGCCGCTCAGCTTCTCCACTGTGGCGATCGGCAGCACCGCATAGCGCCCCCCGGCGGTATTGGCCACCAAATAGGCGGCCGCCTGTTGCCGGGAGGGATCATAGATGGCCTTGAAGATATAGTTGGGAACCAATACCCGGCCGTTGAGCCTCTGCAGGTTGGCGCCGTAAAAGACCGGCCCGGTAACGACATATAGTTCACCCGAAGTTTTGGCCAGATCACGGGTAGCCTCCTCAATCCCCTCCCACAAGTTGCGGTTATTCTGAGGATTCTGGGGGATCATATTGGCCAGGGAAAAGGATTCTGCTTGCGACCTCTGATCCGGCATGTCCCCGGCCGGTGACATGTGGCCCCGGTCGAAGCCGGAGCGTTCATAATCCTTCAGTTCGGCGCGGTCGGCCGCCGGCAGCTTGGGCTCGGGATGAAATTGGTCTAGGCGAGGGGAGTGCGGCGCTCTCAGCCCGGCGCGGGTAAGATGCTCGGCGGATACCAGGGGCGTGCGGGTGATCGCCGAATAGATGAGGCCGTAGGCGGAATAACAAATCTCTTGGGTTTTTTGGGAGTATTCCTGGTTGAGAATGTCCGGGGCCTGGCCACCCAAATAGTGTTGTGGGCACTTGCTGGGGGCGGCAAAGGCTAACGAGGCCAGCAAGACCAGAAGCAAGGCCGTCAAAATGGGCCGAATTTTCATGCTGGCCTCCTGAAGCCGGGGTAAGTTCCTTGGTGTTGCAGCAAATCCCCCCTATTCCCAATCCCCTTAACTTTTTCCCGCTTTGCTATGGATTATTCCCCGGTTACTTTCTGACAAACCAGAGCCTCCGCCGCTGCACCCCATATTCCCGGGCGTCTTTACAAATCCTACTGTAAAGGTCTGCACGTCTTTTCCACTGTGGCGGCATTAAATCCATGAACTCATAAGGTTCAGTCTCGCCTTCCAGATAAATTAAGTCTCCGAACTTTAACTTGTGCTGTTTCATAATGTCGCGGCTAAGGGCAATATAGCCCGGTTTGACCTTTACGTCAGCATAGGTCATTACACCTCGACAATAGTTGGTGGTAGTTATAATCCCGATCGGTATTAAGTGTTCGTCGCAGCCCCTTACCAGAACAAGTAAAAATAATAGCAGAAAGATTAAGGGCCTTCTTCGATTCACTAAAGAAGCAAGCGGTATCATATTCATCGCCTGACTCCGGCAGCTTATCGCTCTCTATAGGGGTCCTCGATAATCCATTTCACCTTAAGAGGTCTACCAACGCCTCTTCAATGGTCGGAAATTTGAACCTGAACCCCGCGTCCCGCAACTTCTGCGGAATCACCCGCTGACCGCTCAGCAGGGCCTCGGCCATTTCCCCCAAGATCAGGCGCATCATGAAGGCCGGCGCCGGCAGGAGCGTGGGCCGGTGCAACGCCTGTCCCAGGGCCCGGGTCAGTTCCCGATTGCGCACCGGGTTTGGCGCGGTGAGGTTCACCGGGCCGTGGATCTCGGCATGGGCCTGAATGAAGCTGAAGGCCCGGGCGTGATCCGCCTGGTGAATCCAGGAAAACCATTGCGTCCCCTGGCCCAGGATGCCGCCCAAAAACCTTTTGAACATGGGGACCATCTGCCCCAAGGCGCCGTCTTCCTTTCCCAGGACGATGCCAAAGCGGGTGATCACCACCCTGACTCCCAATTCCTGCGCCTTCAGGGCCTCCGCCTCCCAGGCCTCGGCCAGTTTGGCCAGAAAATAAGCGTCTGGCGGGGAGTCCTCGGTGAGCACCTCATCACCCCGAGGCCCGTAATAGCCCACGGCCGAGGTGCTGCAGAACAGTTGGTGCCGGTCCCCTTCGGCCAGGGCGATCACCAGGTTCCGCGTGGTGCGGATGCGGCTGTCGAAGATTTCCTGCTTGTACGCAGCATTCCAGCGGCTGAAGATGGAGGCCCCGGCCAGATTGATGAGCCAATCGTGCTCCGGCACCGCCCCCATCCAGGGCCCCTCCTGGGTAGGATCGCCGGTGATGAAGCTGACCCCGGCCGCCGCCGGGGCGGGTGGTTGCGCCCGGCGGGTGAGGATGGTGACCTCATGGCCCTGGCCGGCCAGTTCCCGGGAGAGATAGGTGCCCACAAAGCCCGTGCCGCCGGTCATAAAAACTTTCATAATTTCTCCCTCACCTGCGGAAAAAGACCTGATACCAGGTTGTGTCCATCAAGGTAATATTTTTTTGTAGGGGCGAACCCAGGTGTCACCCCCAATTGAGGACGCACGCCTAGGTGCTGACCCCCGCAGGAGTTTCTCCGAAGGTAAGCATTCAGGGCTGGAGTGGCAAGGAAAACTTGGGAAAGTGAGGAACAGGCCGGCTAACGCGGCAACTTGGAGTCCAGCGGCACGGTGGGGCAGGGCGGAGCGACCGGAACGGGGCTGACCCGACGCCAGAACCTCTGCCACACGAGCAGATAGCCGGCCAGTAGGAGCACCATCAGGAGGCCCAGGATAGCGGCGAAGCGGTGCACGTTCCCGTAAATACAGGCCCAATTATCGCAAATCAGCGGCCACTTCCCCCCTAGAAAATAACCCAGAGAAATAAAGGTCGCGGCCCACAATAAAGCCCCCAGATAGGCGTAGCCGGCAAAGACCGACAGCCGCAGGTTCGAGGTGCCGGCCACAAAGCCCGTAAAATGCCGCAACCCCGGGAAGAAATAGCCCCCGGTCAGGGTCCATTTGCCGATGCGGTTGAACCAGCGCCGCACCCGGTCCAGATGCTTCATTTTTAAATGGACCAACCGGCCGTATTTTTCGACCAGGGGCAGGCCGCAGGTGCGCCCCAGAAAGTAGCTCAAGGTGATGCCGCAGGTGCTGCCCAACAGAGCCGCCGCCGCCGCGGGGACGGGGTGCAGAATTTTGGCGAATATCAGATAACCTACGGAGATCAGGAGAAGTTCGTCTGGGACCGGCAGACCCACAATGCCGAACATCAGCAGGCAAAAGACCGCAATGCAACCGTATTGGGTGATCCAAATGGTGATCGAATCCATCTAAAGCCGGCCAACCGAATTTATGCTCTGATTATCCGGGGGAAAAGCTGACTGATCCCCGGAATCCCCCCGGCCCCATCCATGGCCGACCATTAGAAAATTTACTAATATTCCACAAGAATGTCAAGCTCCAAATAATCGGCGTACCGGCTCTGCTCCTTTACCAAAGTTTACGACTGGAAAAAAGAAGTAACGATCATCAACAGAGTCAAGGCGATCATAATCACCACTGTAACCCAGGAGATGATATTGAAGGTCCGGCCGTTGACGTAATCTCCCATGATGTCTTTATTATTGATCAAACTGAGCATAAAGATCAGGACGAAAGGCAACATGGCGCCATTGAGGACTTGGGACCAAAACATTACTTTGATCAGCGGCATCTTGGGGATCATGATGAAGCCGGCGCCCACGGCGATCAGGACCGTGTAAAGCCAGTAAAACGCCGGAGCCTCACCCCAGGTCTTATCGATACCCGCCTCGATGCCGAAGGCCTCACAGGTGAAATACGCCGTGGACAATGGCAGGATCGAGGCCGAAAAGAGCGAGGCGTTCAACAGGCCGATGGCGAACAGGGTGGAAGCCCAGGACCCGGCCAGGGGGCCGAGGGCCAAGGCCGCCTCCTTGGCGGACTCCACCTAGATGCCTTTGACGTGCAGGGTGGCGGCGCAGGAAATGACGATAAACACGGCCACCAGGTTGACCATGATACTCCCCACGATCACATCGTATTTCGTATAGGCGTAATCCTTGACGGTAATCCCTTTTTCCACCACCGCCGACTGGATATAGAACTGCATCCACGGGGCGATGGTGGTGCCGATGACCCCGACGAGAATTACCAGATATTTACTGTCAAAGGAAAAACTGGGCACTACCAGTTCCTTGGCTACCATCCCCCAATTGGGGTGGGCCATGAAGCCGGAAAAGAGGTAGGCAAAAATAGATGAGACAGGCGGCCAGGAAGACCCGCTCCACCACCTTATACGACCAGCGCAGCACCAGCCACCAGGTGAACAGCCCTGCCAGCGGCAGCGAAATATACTTGCTCACCCCGAACAGCTCCATGCTGGCCGCCACCCCGGCAAATTCACACACGATATTGCCCAGGTTGCCCAGGAGCAGGCCCAACATGGCATAAAAGGTGATCCTGACCCCGAAGCGCTCCCGGATCAGGTCTGCCAGGCCCTTTGCCGGTGACCGCACCCATGCGGGTGCACATTTCCTGAATAATCACCAGGGCCACGATCATGGGGAGAAAAACCCAGAGGATTTTATATCCCAGGGCGGCGCCGGCCACGGAATACGTGGTAATGCCGCCGGCGTCATTGTCCACGTTGGAGGTGATGATGCCCGGCCCCATAATCGCCAGGAAAAGAAAGAGTCTGCGGAGAATTGGATTTTTCAAGTACTACCTCATCTCATGGCGCGCTTGCTGACAAAGAGACTGGCGAAGGTCTCCAGGCTGCCGCGGTCCGGGATGAGCATTCCAGGACGTCGTCCACGGTAATGATGCCCAGCAGTTTTGCGCTTCGTCCACCACGGGGATGGCCAGCAGGTCGTATTTGTTCACATTCCGTCGGCCACGTCCCGTCCGAGTCTTCGGGGCAGCACGGAAATAATCCGGGTCTGCATCAGATCCTGCGAGCATGGCGTCCGGTTCGGCGATCAGCAGTTCCCGTAGGGAAACGACCCCCAGCAGGATCTCGCCCTCTCCACCAGGATAAAGAGATAATAGATGGTTTCCGCCTCCGCCGCCAGTCTCCGCAATTGCGGAAAGGCCTCGGCTGACGGTGAGGTCCGGCGGCAGGGCGATAAATTCGGTGGTCATCAAGGCCCCGGCGGTGCCTTCCTCGTACTCCATCAGCTCTCGGACTTCCTGGGCCTCTTCCGGCATCCATCAGGTTCAGGAGTTCATCGGATTTTTCCTCGGGCAGTTCCCCCAGCAGGTCGGCGGCCTCGTCGGGCGGCATCTCCTCCAGCAGCTCCGACGCTTGCCGGCTGCCCATGATGCTCGAGGATTTCAATCTGGGTGTCGGCCTCCATCTCCGCAAAGGCCTCGGCCACGGTCTCCACGTCCAGGTCTTCGATGAAGTCGGTCCGCTTCTTGTAGTCCAGGTCCTCGAGGATATCCGCCAGGTCGGCGGGGTGGAGCTTATCCAGTTGGGCTCGTTCCGATGCCAAGTTGCAGGTTGGCGGTCTTTTCCTCCAGGTGCTGGATCGAGTGCCACCAGACGAAGTGGTTTTCCCGCTTCTTCAACAGAAACTCCACCCCCAGGCGCCGGGCCAGGCCCCGCAGGCCGATGTCCACCGCCACGGGCAGCAGGTATTTCCGCTCCCCGGTCTTCAGCCAGAAGATCTTGATATCATTGACCCGGACCACCTTGGCCCCTTTGATGTCAATGATCTGCTTGTCCATCAGCCATTTGCCCATGTAGATCTCATCAGGCTGCAAAGGCACCAGCCCCTCTTCCGCCAGCGCCCCCTTGAGCTTCAGACCCTCATGATTGAAATGGTCCAACTGCTCCACCGGGATCAGTCGGTTGACCCCCTTGGCGTACTTGATGCCGGTGGCCTTGGGGGTTTCCCGGTCCCAGCGGATGGCCAGATCCCGCAGTTCCCCCACCCGGCGCCCTTCATGGTCATAAATGGGAATCCCCTGAACCTGGCTGAAGAAGAACTCCCCCAATACCTGGACCTGGACCTTTTTATCCATGCTACCACTCCTCATCCGGGTGGATATTTCCGTAGGGGCGAACCTTGTGTTCGCCCTTGGTGCCCACAACCAGGTACGCCTTCAAGAAGACCATTTGGCCAAAGAAAAAGGGCCTCCCACGTTGGCGGAAGGCCCTCGTTAATGACGACGAACATCGACCTTCCTCACTCGTGGAGCTTCGGCACTGCATAACGTAGAGTAAGTCTACTCAGCCACATTAAGTAAAACCTTAAGCCGGTGATACCTGTTCGGCCCATTGGCGTCTCTCGACGTTTCTGGGCAGTGGCTTGTGTTTATGCAGGAGCCTCACCTAACTGAGGTAGCCTCAATATAATTCGGAAAAAATAAGATGTCAACTTTCAGAATGAGCGCCCGCGGTTTTCTTCGCTCTGCTTTTGGCCGGCCCCCGGCCCTCGAATTTACGGCCTCTCAGCCTCTTCGCCTTCCAAAACCAGCTTTTCGTGATCAATCGATTCCCGTTATATATTTGCCACCGTAGGGGCGGTTCTCGAACCGCCCTTTCTAGTGGCAATTCCCGAGGCAGGCAAATCACTGCCATTTTCTGTACAATACTCGAATGGATTTGTCTCTCATACGGAGAATAATGGCGAACGGTGAACCCCTGCCCGGTTTCCGGTTCAGGCGATCCTTGCCGGCCCTCGTCCTGATCTTCTTACTGGCAGCCTCGTCCCCCTGCCTGGCCCAACCCGGCGGGCCGCCCGCGCCCACCCGGATGGAGCAACTGACCGCGGCCGCCTTATCGCCCGAGGTCCTGCCCAGGGTGCTGGCCAAGGGCGCCGTGAACCTGCAAGGCAAAATCAAGCTCCTGGCCGCCCGCCTGACCGAAAGCCAACAGCAACTGGCCCAGGCGCAGCAAGACCTGAAAAATGTCCAGATAGCCGTGGCCTCCCTCCGGGCCGCCCTGGCGGTGGCCAAGCCGCCCCTGACCCGGGTCCAGGAACTCCTGGCCACTTATACAGCCCTGGATGATCACGCCCAAGAACGCGCCAGGGTTCTGGCCGCCGAATCTGCTTCCCTAAAAAAGGAAATCGCCGCGGAGACGGTGGCGCAAAACACCCTGCGGAACCAGGTGGGCGTCCTCCAGGCCGCCGGTGAGCCTGTTGCCGCCTCACCGGAATTGCCCGAGGCCCTGAGCGCTTATCTGCAACTGGCCGACAGCCGGGACCGCCTGGCCGCTCAGGTCTGGGACAACCTGGACCAGACCCGCCAGTTCCTGGAACAGGAAATACAACTGCTGGCCGCGCTGCAGCCGGACTTGAAAAAAATGGAGGAGACCTGGAAGACCGAACTCCTCACGCGGCCACCCTCCCGATTGTCCCTTCAGGAACAGTTAGGCAGTCTCCTGGCCGGCCTGGCGGCCTTGCCCGGCAAGGCTTGGACCTGGCTCAGCGTTCTGGCGGCTTCGGGGGAACTGTGGAACTTTTTCTTCGGCCATCTAAGCCACCTGTTGGGGCTGGTGGCCTTCCTGGCCCTCCTGGGTTGGAGCACTCGTCGCCTGCGCCGCCTGACTACCCGGCGGTTCCAGGACTGGCGGGCCCGAGGCGATCATCCGGACCTGCTGCCCATTTACCTCGTAGGAGTCACCCTGGTGGAGTCCCTCTTTCGCCTGGGCCTGATCTTTTGGTTCGCCGTCATCTTCTGGGATTTCGGTGTCTTGGACTCCAATCCGGCCAAATTTGTCCTGAATTTGCTGGCGGCCTGGTGGGCCTTGCGCCTGTCCCTGGCCCTGTTCCAGGCCTTCTTTGCCGGGAAGGCCGCCAAAGATTTGTTACCCCTGGGCGCGGCTACGGCCCGGTTTTACCGGCGCTCCCTGAAAATCTTCGCAGTTTACCTGGTCCTGGGATTCTTCGCCCTGAAAAGCGCCCCCCTGCTTAATTTCCCGGGGACCTCCCGCCTCTTTGCCGAACATATCTTTCTGGCCGGCCTCCTGGTCTGGGTGTTGTGGCTGATGCGCCGGCCTTATCTGAACCGGCTGCAACCGGTGCTCCCTGATCCCCGCTGGGTGCGCCGGCCGGTCGTGACCCGGGTTATTAAGGGCATCTTCCTCTTTCTACTGGCGATCACCATCCTGGCCGACCTTCTGGGCCTCTCCAACCTGGCGGTTTACGTGGCCGCAGCCGCAGTCTGGACCAGCCTGGCCGTTCTGCTCTTCTGGTTTTTGTGGCTGGCAGGACAGTCCTTTATCGATCACCTGCTGCACCCGGATCGGGGCTGGGCCCGTCAACGCTACCCGGCCCGACAGGAATTGCTGCAGCGGATTTTTGACTTCTGCCGCCTGGTCCTCTCCGTCATTCTGGGCGCCGCAGTGATCTTCTGGGCCCTGGCCTCCTGGAACGTCCCGCCGGAGCGGGTGGCGTGGGCCTTCCAATGGCTTGCCTGGGGGCCCGCCCTCGGGCCGGTGAAGTTCACCATCCTCAATGTCGGCGCCGCGGTTCTGGCCCTGTACCTGGGCTTCTGGCTCTCCCGCCTGATCCGCAACCTCATGGGGTTCCGCATCTTCCCCCGCACCGGCCTCGACTCCGGGGTGCAATACACCATTACCACCACGGTGCATTACGTCGTCCTGCTCTTCGCGGCCCTGGTAGCCCTGACCCTCCTGGGCTTTCCCCTCACCAACCTGGCCCTGATGGCCGGAGCCCTGAGCGTCGGCATCGGCTTCGGCCTCCAGAACATCGTCAACAATTTCGTCAGCGGCTTAATTCTGCTCTTCGAGCGGCCCATCAAGGTGGGGGATCTGCTGGTCATCGACGGCCAGTGGGGTACGGTCAGAGAAATCCGCGTCCGCAGCACCGTCTTCGAAACCTCCGAGCGCTCGGTGCTCATCATCCCCAACTCGCAGCTCATTTCCGGCAAGGTCCTCAACTGGACCCACTACGGCCGGGGCATCAACCGCCTCACCCTGAAAATCGGCGTGGGCTGCGACTCCGACGTCCGCCGGGTGACCCAGCTGCTCACCGATATCTGCCGGGGCAACGACCGGGTGGTGCACGACCCGCCGCCCCAAATTCATTTCAGCGCCTATGGCGACAGCACCTTGGATTTCACCATCTGGGTCTTTGTCAAGACGCCCAATGACCGGGTGCCCGCCACCCATGAACTGAACAGCGCCATTCTCGAAACCTTCCAGCAGCACGGCATCGAGATGCCCTTCCCCCAGCGGGACCTGCACCTGAAGGACTGGCCCGCCCCGCCGCCGGAGAAGTGATATCTCCTCTGCCCAAAATTATTACCGCTTGAATCCCATCATCTTGTCATTCTGAGCGGAGCGAAGAATCTCGTATTTGAGCTTTTGCAGTCGCTTAGGCTACTTCAGAAGGACAAGTGCTGCTGTTTGAGGCAGTTCTTTCCTCTTATCCCCTCTCCCCCCCAGCGGGGGGAGAGGGTTAGGGTGAGGGGGGATAAGGAAAAATTTTTGGCAATGAGTCCTAATTGTAGGGGCGGCGAGCGCGCCGCCCCTACGGTTCCTAGATTTTCTTGCGTCTTGGCGTCTTGGCGTGAGAATTCTTTTCTGGGCATTCATTCCTAGGCCCTTGGCCCACCATAAATGATGAAAAGAATTATGGCGGCCCCAGGCCGCCATCTAGTGAATTATTTTCGTTTTTTACTGATCACTGATCACTGATCACTTTGCCAGGCTGGCTCAATCCTTGAGGATGGTGATGGCCTTGGTCTTGACCTTGGTGGACCGGACTTCGATGATCTTGGCCTTGTGCCGGCGGGGGGCGTCCTTGTCTTTTTCCTGATTTTCGGCCAGCTTGGCGGCCGGCTTCGACCCGGCAACCCCGGCCGCGGGTTTGACCGCGGGGTTGTTCAACGCCGCATTCCCGCCGTAAGCGCCATAACTCCCCAGGACGTTGTTGACGAAAACTTGGGTTTCCTGGTAGGGCGGGATGGTGCAGTATTTGGCCACGGCCTCCGGGCCGGCGTTATAGGCTGCCACCGCCAGGGGGACGTTGTATCCGAAGCGGTCCAGGCAGTGGCGCAGGTAACCCACCCCGCCGGCGATGTTCTGCTCCGGGTCGAAGGGGTCGCGCACCCCCATCAGGGAAGCCGTGCCGGGCATCAGTTGCATCAGCCCCTGCGCCCCCTTGGGGGAAACCGCCCCGGCATTGAAGCCCGATTCGTTCCGCATCACGGCCCGCACCAGGGCCGGGTCCACCCCGTAGGCCAGGGCATATTTATTGATCAGGCCGTCCACCCGGGGGTCATGGCGCCCCGACCAGGCGCCGCGATAAGCGTAGGAACCCTGATAAGCCCAGGGACCGGAGCACACCACCGTCTTGGGCCAGACCCGGGTCTTGTTATTATAGATGAAGACCTGCACTTCCTGGCCCAGGAGGTCGTAGAGGGTGTCGCCGGAGGCCTTGCCCTTGCGGGCCTCCTTACCGCCCGAAATCACCAGGGAACCGTCTGCCCCCGCCTTGGGGGGCTCGGCCGCGGCGACCGCCAGTCCCGACAAATAAAGGGCCAGGGCCAGGATGAGTATATTTCTCCTCATAACTATAATTTTATTCGCTATTTTCCTTTATTTGTCAAGGGAAAAGGGGCATTGCCGGTCCGCCCGGAAGCAGCAAAACTTAGTTTGTCTAATGATACAGCACGTTGTATGATGCGCCAGAAACTATCCCTTATTTTGGCGAGCCTGCCGTCTTTCCGGCGTCTTGGCGCCTTGGCGCCTTTGCGTGAGGTAATATTTAGCCACAACTAATCGACCTCCTTCATTAAACTTGAATACCGAAAACCGAAAACCGAAAACCGAAAACCGTCCTTGGGCCCGGCCCCTGCTGCCGGTGGTCCTGGCCCTGATGGCCGGGCTCGCCAGTGCGGCCTGGGGTCTAAACCCGCCGGAGAGCTGGCTCATCACTGGCCTCAGCTTCCTGGCGCTCGCCCTCACGGCCCTCTGGCTCACCCGGCGGCCGGCCCGACTCCTGCCCCTCATCTTCTTCTGGCTTTTGGGGGTGGCCTTTTACCAGCAGGCCCTCCACCCGGTCTTGCCCCCCCACCATCTGGTCAACCTCCCCCAGGACCAGGAAATCACCCTCCTGGGACGCCTGAACCGCCCCGCCAGGCTGGGTCAGGAACGGGTCCAGCTGTTCCTGGCCGCCCAATACTGGCTCAGCCCCGAGGGCTGGCGTCCCGCCACCGGCAATCTCCTGGTGGCCGCCCCGGATCTGCCGGCCCCGCCGGTGGGGACCGACCTGGTGGTTAAGGGAAAATTGTTCGCCCCGCGGGTCTTGCACAACCCCGGGACCTTCGACCGGCCCCGCTTCCTGGCCGCGGACGGCATCTTCCGGGAGCTGCGCCTCAAGGACCGCGGCCATCTGGTCTTCCTGGCCACCGGCCACTATCCTCTGGGAGAGCGACTCCGGGGCGGCATCCGGCAATTGCTCCAAAGCCTGGACCCGGCTCTCCGGGCCATCTATCTCTCCATGCTGCTGGGCGACCAGGGCGAGGTCACCCAGGAGATGCGCCATAACCTGGCCCGCACCGGCACCAGCCACCTCCTGGTGGTCAACGGCCTGCACCTGGGGATGGTGGCTGCGGTCATCTTTTTTCTCGCCGGTTGGCTGCTGCGGCGCTCCGCCTGGCTACTGCTGCGCCTCAACGTCATGAAAGTGGCCACCCTGCTGGCCGCCGCCGCGGTGGTGGGCTACGCCTGGGTGGCGGGAGGTTCGCCCTCCACCCAACGCGCCGAAGTCATGGTCCTGGCCTTTCTCCTGCTGATCTACCTGGGCCGGCCCCGGGAGGTCTGGAGCGCCCTGGCCCTGGCCGCCCTGATCATCCTCAGCCTCACCCCTCTGCGCCTCTTCTCCATCTCCTTTCAGCTCTCCTTCGCGGCGGTGGCGGCCCTAATCTACCTGATGCCTCAGCTACTGAAAATTGGCGGCACCTTTGACCCGGAAATCCGTCCTGGCCTGGTAAAACGCGGCCACCGCCACGTAAAGGGATGGGCCGCGGCCTCCCTGACGGCCACCCTGGCCACCGCCCCCCTGGTAGCCCTCTACTTCCAGGTGGTCTCCATCCTGGGCATCGTGGTCAATCTGGTCGCCATTCCGCTGGTCCTTGGTCTGGCCCTGCCCCTGGGCGAGGCCGCGGTCTTCGCCCAGGCCCTGCATCTGCTCCCCCTGGCCCAGGCGCTCCTTTACCTGGGCCAATGGCCTCTCTGGCTGGGCTGGCAGGCCATCTGCCTGGGCGCCGCCCTGCCCGGCAGCGCCATCATCGTCCCCATCCCCACCTGGCCGCAGATCGGCCTCTATTTTCTGCTCCTCCTGCTTCTCTTTGCGCCCCGCCGCTCCCTCTGGACCTGGGCCGGGGCCGGCCTGGCCGGATTGACGCTGCTACTTTCCGTAGCCTGGCCCCTGCTGAGTTCTCCCCAAGCCCTGGAGCTGACCTGCCTCGATACTTATGGCAACCTGGAGTGTGTCATCGTCAGTCCGGAGGGCCGACGCCTGGTAATCACCGCCCCGGCGCGCTCCTGGCCCGGACGCCCCGGCAGCTCCGGCGCTTCTTTCGGCCCGCTGCCCGCCTACTGCCATTGGCGGCAATTCCGCACCCTGGACCAGGCCGTGGCCCTGGCCCTGTCCCAGGACAATGCCGGGGAATTGCTCACCCTGGCCGCACAGTTCAACGTGGGGGGATACTGGTACGGCCGCCGGGGCTACCCCGGTCCGGCCTTATGGGATTTGTGGAATTATCTGGGCGACCGCGGCAGTCTGCCCCTGCCTCTTTCGCCCTGGCGTCGCGGGCCCCAACCGCCGGCCCGGTTGGGCAGTGTGACCTTGACTTATCTGCAGCTGGGCGAGGATAAAGCTTTTGCCTTGGGACTTTCCTGGTCGGGACGCCAGGTCCTCATCCTGCCGCCGGCGCGGCATCCGGCGCTGCCACCAACCTTCCAACCCGCCGCGACTGGCCTCGACCTCCTGATCCTGCCCGCTGCCCTGGCCAAGTCCCAGGACTTCCCGGCCCTGCTGGCCCTTCTACACCCCCATGCCCTGGTAATTTACGGCGGCTCCTGGGAAGTTGACGACCGAGACGGGTTGGGAGGCACGCCCTGCCATTCTACCCGGGAGGGCGCAGTCAGTTTTTATCTCAGTCCTGAGGCGGTGCGCGCCTGCCAGTGGGGCAAGGGCGCTATGGGGGCGGTTCTCGAACCGCCCTCCGGCAGCCTCACCCCCGCTCAGCCCAGGTAGGGTAAGGCGAGTGACCGCACCAGACTCCGGGCCACCAGCAGGTTGCGCCATTCATCCGCCTGATGGCGCTTCGGGGTCTCCATGATGGCCCCATCGGGGTTGAGCCAGGGATGCCCCAAAAACTGCCGCAGCCCCTCCAGCCCAATTTGCCCCTCTCCCAGGTGCCAGTGCCGGTCCACCCGGGAATTGCAGCCCACCCGGGAGTCGTTGAGGTGCAGCATCTTTAAGCGCGCCAACCCGGGGCCCCGGGCGATCTCCCCCAGCAACTGCGCGGTCCCGGCGGCGCTTCGGAGGTCATAGCCCGAGGCAAAGGCGTGGGCGGTATCCAGGCAGAGCCCCAACTCCACCCCGCTCAACTCCATGAGGCGCTGCAAATGCCCGATGCGCCAGCCCAACTCGTTCCCCTGGCCCGCGGTATTTTCCAGCAGCACCAGGGGCGGCGGCGGCACCCGGGAAACCGCGGCGGACAAAACCTGGGCCACCAGCCGGAAGCTCGCCTCCGTCAGGTCGCCGTGGCCGGGATGGATCACCAGATAGTCGGCCTCCAGCTCCCGGGCCAGGGCCAGTTCCTCGGACAGACGGGCCGCCGAACGTTGATAAAGCACCGGATCCGCCGCCGCCAAATTGGGCAGGTAGCTCAGATGCACCATCAACGGCCCCAGGCTGGCCCGGCGCCTGGCCGCGGTAAAGGCCCGGATCGCCTCCGGCGCCACCGGACGCCACTTCCAGCCCCGGGGGTTCTGCACAAAGATCTGCAAGGCCTGGCAACCCAAAACCTGGGCCTGGGAGATGGCCGTCAGCAGATTGCCGGCGATGGACAGGTGAAAACCGAGACGCATTTTAAACCCCAGGGGTAAGAGGTAATAAGTGTTTGGTTGCCCCTTTGCCCCTTTTTCCCCTTTACCCTTTCTGATATATCTTAAATCATCATGGAATCGTCCGCCATCGTCAGGCGCCCCCGTATCCTCGAAGCCTATGTGGCCCGAGAGTTCCTCAAGCTCATGAGCCTGAGCCTGGGCACCTTCGTCTCCCTGTTCGTGGTCGTCGATTTTTTTGAGAAGATCGACCGCCTGGTCCGGGCCCATCTGGGGCTGGTGGACCTGCTGTTTTATTCCCTTCTGAAGATCCCCTTCGCCGTGGGCCAGGTCCTGCCCGCCGCGGTGCTGCTGGGCATCATGCTCACCTTCGGCCTCATGTCCCGCAACCAGGAGACCATGGCCATCCGCACCTCTGGCCTGGATATCCTGCAACTGGCCCGACCCTTGATCTATCTGACCGGCTGGTTGGCGGCCGTCATGCTGGTCCTGAACCTCTTCTTGATCCCCTGGAGCCAGGGAAGCCTCAACAACTTCTGGCAAAGCCAGGTCGAGAAAAAACCGCCCCGGGACCTCCATGCCATGCAGCACTTCTGGTACAAGGGCGACCAGGCCATCTATAATATTCTCCTGTTCCGCAAAGATATCCAGACCATGGAGGGGGTCAAGATCTATCTTTTCGACCGGCAGTTCCACCTGGTGCAGATCATTGCCGCAGCCCGGGCCCAGTTTCAGGGGGATCACTGGCGCTTTACCAACGGCCAGATCCAGACCCTGGACAAGACCGGCATCCTCTCCGGAGAAAAATTCCAGCAACGCGACCTTGTCCTGACGGAGCGCCCGGAAGACTTTAGCGATCTGGAGAAGAAGGTCAACGAGATGGACTTCCCCGAGCTCTATCGCTATGTGGGCCGCCTGGAGCGGGACGGCTATAAGTCCACCTCCTACCGGGTGGACCTGTACAGTCGCCTGACCCTGGCGCTCACTCCCCTGATGATGATCATCCTGGGTTTGGGACTGGCCTTGCGCCAAAACGAGATCCACCTCACCTCCATCGTGGCCCTGGGCATGGGGCTGATGTTCGCCTACTGGCTCTTCATCGGCTTTTGCACCTCCTTTGGCCAGGCCGGTCGGATTCCTGCCCTCCTGGCGGTGACCTTCCCGCATCTGATTTGCGGCGCCGCCGCCCTGGGATTATTACGCCGCGTCACCAGATAGCTCCCGGACAACCGTAGGACCGCCTCACCACCGTCGCCTCTCGCCTTCCCAGACTATTTTGCCAAAATAGTTGTCATTGTAATACGTTATCCCGGACAATCTTGGTCCGGCGCCTGGAATTAGACTTACCGCCCTTCCCTCCAGGATAAATAATCGATGAAAATGTGATGAATAAAAGGCTTTAGTGCAATAATTTTATTGTCACGGCGAGATATTTTGTGCTATCAAAGGGAAGCTGTTTCGCCCGATGGCGCCTGGAGCAGCCACAGTTGGCGGCAGGGGCCGGTCGGGGCTTTTAAAATATATCTTCTCAAAAGGGGGGATGGGCGTCGGAAAACCCATTTTCCAATTAGTTGGCCATGGCTATAGGGGAATTGTAGTCAACCGCAAACCAGGAGAAAGGGAGAGAGATTATGACCAAGGCAGAATTGATTGCGGCAGTGGCGGGAGAGGCCCAGGTAAGGAAAGTGGATGCGGAGAAAGCCATTAACAGCCTGATCCGGATTGTTTCCGAGACCTTGAAGAAATCGGGCCGCTTGGCGTTGGCGGGATTCGGCACCTTTTCCGTGTCGGAACGGAAGGCCCGTGAAGGCCGCAATCCCCAGACCGGCAAGCCCATCAAGATCCCGGCAACCAAAGTGGTAAAATTCAAACCGGGAAAACAGCTCAAAGACATGGTTAAGTAGAGCATTCAAGGTCGGCCCCTGCCGGCCTGGAAGCAACCGGCCGATCAAAGGCCTGGCTCTTTTTATTAAGATCAACCGACGAGCCTGCTGCCGTGCATTTTGCGGCCGGAGGGCATTAGTAGGGCCGCAGTAGCGCGGTCATCTTAGCGAAAGATTTCGGGATTATCCCGCCGACCGCCAGTTCGGTTAATCTCCCCAATCCGGCTGCGCGGGAATGCTTTTTTTGCCCCCGGGGCATCAAAAGTGACCGAGGGGAGGTCCGGGTTGTTCCGGGCCTCCCCTCATTTTTTTCCCGCCTTGCAGAGGCCTTCCTTAAAACTCACTTTATGCCGGACTGAGAGTTTTTCTGCCAAAAGCAGTTTGTCATCTGAACGCCGCGCCGGATCACCGGTTTGGGTGGCACCGGCTTGCGGGCCGGTGCGGCATATCAGGCCCAGTCCGAAACGGCTGTGCTACCCAAAAGCGGGATTCTTCGGACCAAAATAGGGATTTTTGTAGAGGTCTAGGCTTGCTGACGAATGGTTATCATCTATTTTTATTATTTAGCCGATTTTTATGCCAGGTTAACAGCCAATGATACAGCCGCTCCCGAAATAAAAAGAGGCCACCCGCCAATACCAGGCAGAAGCCGAGCAACAGGGCGGTCACCAGGTAATTGCCCCGGTAAACCTGGGCCCCTTGCAGAGTCAGCATCAGGGTGCCGGGCAGCCGGCCCACGGTGGACATGAGGAAAAACAGCCGCCAGTCCATGGTGCTCAGACCCAGGATGAAACAGAGGTAGTCCTTGGGAAAGCCCGGCACCACAAATAAGAAAAAAGCGACGAGGGCCCCCTGGCGTTCCATCAAAAAATCGAACTTGTCTATGGTCTCCCGGCTGACCACCCGGGCCACGAATTTGACCTCCAGCAGGCGCCCCAGGAAAAAAGCGGTCACCGAACCGACGGTGAGTCCGATGGTGGAGTAGAGCATCCCCAGGGGCACCCCGAACAGGTAGCCGCCGATGAAGCCGGTGGCCTCTCCCGGGATGGGTGCGAAGACCACCTGCAGAATCTGGCCGAGGATGAAGGTCAGTGGCGCCGCCGGACCCGCAGCCTTCAGGAAGGCGGTCACCTTCTCCTTGTCGTCCAGGAGATAGTAAAACCGGCAACCCCAGTCCCACAACCCAGTGCTGCACGCCGCACATCTGGCCAGGTAAGCCAGCAGCGTCAGCAAGGCCAAACCGGCCACCGACCAGATGAGCCAGTTGCGCCGGATAGAGGCCATCCCTTGTTGCCAGTAAGCCGGCGGCGGGACCGCGGCAGCCTGATTTTTCCGCGAATTTTCAGAAGATTCGTTCATTTTTCCCGATCTTATGCCAATCTAGTCGCGAGCCGCCGTCGATCGCAGCCCTCACTGCTCACCGCTCACCGCTCACTGCTTACTGCTCACTGCTCCCTGCTCACTGCTCCCTGCTCACTGCTCACTGCTCACTGCTTACTTCATCCGGCTCCCCTGCCGACTGCCCCGGCGGGCGAACTCCTCTTTGAGGCGGCTCAGGACCCGGGACTTTTCCAGGCACCAGTCCGGGGCCAGCAGTTCCTGACGATGCGGGTCGCCGGTGAGGCGATGCATGACCAGCTGCGGTGGCAGGAGTTCCACAAAGTCCACGACCAACTGCACGTAGGCCTCTGCCGTCAGGCAGGTGTAAGCTCCCGCACGATAGAGCCGGGCCAGGCCGGAGCCCTCCACCACGTAAAGCAGGTGGATTTTGACCCCCTGCAGGGGCAGCCGGGCCAGATAAGCCGCGGTGGCCGCCATCTCCTCCGGTCCTTCGCCGGGCAGCCCCAGAATGACGTGGGCCACCACCTCGAGCCCCCGGCTGGCAGCCCGCTCCACTGCCCGGGTAAAGCAGGCCACATCGTGGCCCCGGTTCAGGGCCTTAAGCGTCCGGTCATGGGCCGACTGCAACCCCAATTCCAGCCACAGCAGGCGCTCCCGGGCCAAACCCGCCAGCAGCTCCAGCACCTCGTCATCCAGGCAGTCCGGCCGGGTGCCGATACTTAACCCCACGACCTCGGGGGCGGCCAGGGCCTCTTGATAAAGCGCCCGCAGCCGGGCCACCGGAGCATAAGTATTGGAGAAACTTTGGAAATAGGCGATAAATCTGGAGGCGCCATAGCGCCTTTGCAGGCGAGCCCTGCCGGCTTGAAGCTGCGCCGTCAGACTTTCTCCCCGAGCCGCGGCGCCGGTGCCGGAGCCCCTGGCGTTACAGTAGAGGCAGCCCCCGGTGCCCACCCGGCCATCGCGGTTCGGGCAGCTTAAGCCGGCGTCGAGGCTGAGCTTCTGCACCCTGACCCCGAAGCGCTCCCGCAAATGGGTATTGAGATCCAGATAGGGTAGTCCTGCCTGAGCCGTTGGCCCGCTCATAAATTATCCAAGCTCCCACGCGCCTCTTCTAAGATAACCTTCCCCGCGCGCCCCATGCATCTTAGCGACTTTGCGTCTTCGGGTGAGATATTGCGTGAAACGCCATGACTGCATCTTTGGTGCATTTACTGACAACTGGCTACTGTCTACTGCCTTTGCGCCTTTGCGTGAGATATTGCGTGGAACAACATCATTTGGTCTTGTGCTTTTACTGATTACTGATTACTGATTACTGATTACTGGCCACTGGCTACTGCCTTTGCGCCTTTGCTTGAGATTAATGGTAGTGCGGGCAATGCACCCATTTGGTCTTTGTTGTTTTGACTGACTACTGGCTACTGACTACTGGCTACTGGCTACTGCTCAGGCCAGGTCCCCCCAGGCGTGTTGCAGCAGGGTCAGGGCCGCCAGGGCCGCGGTCTCCACCTTGAGGCGTCGGGGTCCCAGGCTGGCGACGCTAAAGCCCGCGGCCTGCGCCTGGGCAATTTCCGCGGCGGCAAAGCCCCCTTCGGGGCCAATGAGGACCCGGACCGCATCGGGCCGGGGACGCGCCAGCAGAGACTGCAGCCCCCCACCCCGCTCCTCTTCCCAAAAGATCAGCTTCACCTCTTCCGAACCCGCCAAGATCCCGGTAAAATCCTGCACCGCCTCGATCTCCGGCAGCACCGAACGCTGGCAGGATTTGATTATCTCCCGGGTCAGGCGTTGCCAGCGTTCCCGGCGCCGCCGGGCCCGCTCCGGGGTCACCCGCTCCGAGCGCTCCGAGACAAACGGCATAAGCCGCTGCACCCCCATTTCGGTGGCCTGGCGCACCACCCCGTCCAGGGCCTCGCCCTTGGCCAGGCCGATGCCCAAAACCAACCGCAGGGGCGATTCCCCCCAGACAGCCAGTTCCCGGAGCACCTGCAATTGCGCCCCTGCGGGGTCCAATCCGGTTATCCGGGCCTCGACGTTGCGCCCCCGGCCGTCGCAGACCTCCACCCGCGCCCCCACTCCCAGGCGCAAAACCCGGGCCAGATGCCGGGTCTCCTCCGGGTCCAACCGCACAGTGTCATCCCGAAAATGTTCCGGAGGGGCATAAAATCGACGCATATCTAGTCAGTTGGTTCTGAGCAATTAGTAGTTATTAATGGGAGCATTAAAGGGGTTCCTTCTTTATCCCCTCTCCCCCAATGGGGGAGAGGGTTAGGGTGAGGGGGAAGTCGATCTTTTCCCGCTCCCCTTAACAGATCAAATCCACGTATGGCACCTAAAATTCTTAAACGGGGAGGTGATTAGCACGGCTCCTTAAACTCCCTCCCCCTTGAGGGGGCTGGGGTGGGGGTGGCGAAAATCCTTTACTGTTTCAATCACCCATCCCCTTTAAGCTTCCTCACCTCTGCTTCCAGGGCCGCCACCCGCTGCGCCAACGCCTCCAGGTCCGCGGCCTTGGCCGGTTTGGCCTCCGCCAGGGCCTTATTTACCAGTTCTTTGATCTTCTCCCACAGATCAGTCTGTACCTCTTGGGCCCGGGCCAGGAGTTCCTTGACCGCCTCGGGGCTCTCCTGCTGGCTGATCTCCCCCCGGCGCACCATCTCCTGCACTACCGGTTCGACCTTCTCCCGGGTGAAATCGAAGACCCCCAGCCCGAAATACCAGGCCTTCTGCAAGATATCTTTCATATTGTTCACCTTTTTCTTGACACCACCACTAACTCCGCATAGTCAACTGACCACTGACCACTGACCACTGACCACTGACCACTGCTCACTGCTCACTGCTCACTGCTCACTGCTTACTGCTTACTGCTTACTGCTCACTCTCTTCACGGCCTTCTCAAAATCAAAGCGCCCCACTCGTCCTGGGTGAGCACCCCGGCCTCCCGCAACCCCAAACCCAGGAAACGGGCCTCGATCTCCGGCAGGTCGGTTTGCAGAAATCCCGAAATAATCAGGGCGCCGCCGCTCAATAGCCGTCCCGTCAGGGAATCGGCCAGTTGCAGCAGGTCCGGGGCCGTGAGGTTGGCGAAAATCAGGGCAAATTGTTGCCGAATGGCCTGCAGCAGGGTGTCCTCTACCAGGACTCGATCTTCCAAATCATTCAGCCGGACGTTTTCCAGGGCCGCGGCCACCGCCTCCGGGTCCACGTCGATGGCCAGCACCCCGGCCCCCAACCGCGCCGCGGCCAGCGACAGAATGCCGGTGCCGGTGCCTACGTCCAGCACCTGCCAGGGGTTGGCGACCTCCGGCAGACCCCGGCCCCAAACCTCCTCCAGGGCCCGCAGACACAGGAGCGTGCTGGCGTGGTGGCCGGTGCCGAAGGCCATGCCCGGGTAGATGGTGACCACGATCTCCCCGGCCGCAGGGGTATAATCCTCCCAGGGCGGCCGGATCACCAGGCGGGAGGTGACCTTCTGCGTCTTGAAATGGGCCTTCCAGGCCTCGGCCCAATCCTCTTCGGCCACCTGGCGCCTCTCCAGCCCCAGGGGATAGAGGCCGTGACCGGCCAGGCGCTTCAGGTATTCCTGCAACTGCTCCTGCTGCCAGGCCCCGAAGTCCTCCGGCCGGAAAAAGGCGCGAATAATCACCCCGCCGGCCGGCGCCCCCTCCTCTTCCAGGATCACGCCCCGGCCGCTGAACTCCGTTAGGAACATGGCCCCCTCCTCCTGCATCCCCGCAGGCATCAGGAACCGCACCTCAATCCAGGTTTCTTTAGCCATATTGAGTAATTATAGACTCAGAAAGACGCAAATGCAATCAGAGCATTCCGCCGCCACTGCGGTCCTGCCGCAGCGCGACGGTCCGGTGAGCAGGATTCCGGGTTTATGGTCTCCGCTTTATTTCAAGCAAGTTCCCGCCTACCAAAAAATTAAGGGCGACCTGCTGGTCGCCCCGACGACGCACACGCAATCCCCTTTAAGGAACTCCGGTGTGTTAAATGTTTCAGGATAATTGACCAATAAGCCTCTTTATCACTTCCTCTTCCGCATGCAACGGCTCTTTCCATTTGTGGGTCTCTGTCTTTACTACCTCCTCCCTGAGATCTGAGAGGTAAACTTCGAGAGCGTGCTTTAGGATTTCCTTTTCCTTGTCATTTAGTTCCAGCATCATCATTGGCCTCCTTTCTCGACGATATAATCCTAAATTAAGATTTAAATTCTGGAAGTCAATCGGACCTGGGTTAGAGGTTCACCCTTTATGACTTGCTGGCCTCTGGCCTCTATCTACTGGCTACTGACTACTGACTCCTTACTCCGCCTTTCCTCAATCCCCCGCACCGTGGGCAGCACCCAGGGCAGCAGGGCAAAGGCCGGCCAGGCCGCCAAAAAACTGATAAAGAAGAAGGTGGCGTAACCGAAGCTCGCCGCCAGCCAGCCCCCCAGGTAGCCGCACAGCCGCCCGCTCAGGCCGAAAAGCATGGAGAGGAAGGCGTAGTGCGAGGCGCTGAAGCGCTTGTCGCACAGGCTCATCAAAAAGGCCATGAAGGCCGCCGAACCCATCTGCCCGGCCAGGTTCTCCACCAGGGTGGCCAGATAAATGGTGTAATGCCAGGCCCCGGGCAGCGCCGCCAGCCAATAGCCCAAAATGGACAGGGCCTGGAAAATCCCCAAAACCCACAAGGCCCGGCTGATGCCCCAGCGGGCCGTGAGCACCCCTCCCAGGATGCCCCCCACAATGGCCGGCACCTTCCCCACCGTGATCGAGGCCACCCCGAACTGGGTGCCGCTGAAGCCCAGGTCCCGCCAGAAGGCGCTCACCATGGCCCCCAGCATGGCGTCCCCGGCCTTGTAGGCCAGGATAAAAACGATGATGACTCCGATGTGGGGCAGGCTCGCCAGACCCTGCACCGACTCTTTCATCTGGCTGAAGCCGCTCCGCCCCTTCTCCGCCCGGGCAATCTCGGGCCGGGCCAGATGAAAGGGACCGAAAACCAGCACCGTGACCGCCAGGGCCGCCATGATCAGGGCGACGCCCACGAAGGTGGGGCTCCAGCCCACCAGGTCGCTGAGGATCAGGACCCCGCCCCCGGCCGCAATCAGGCCCACCCGGTAGGCGCCGATGCGGATGCCGTTGGCCATCCCCAGTTCCTGGGTATCCAGCAGGTCGATGGTGTAGGCGTCCACCGCCAGGTCCTGGGTGGCCGAAGCCAGGCATAGGAACCCCACCAGGATCCAGAAACCCGGGCCCACCGGCGCCTCGGACATATAGGCCAGCCCCAGCATGCTGAGGATCACGCCCGCCTGGGCCGGCACCAGCCAGGCGGCCCGGGAGCCGAAGCGGTCCGCCAGCGGGCTCCACAGGACCTTGAGGCTCCAGGCCAGGCCCAGCAGGCTCAGGATGCCGATCTGCTCCAGGGGCACGCCCCGGCTCCTGAGGTAGTAAGACAGGGTGGTATAGACGAAGCCGAAAGGCACCCCTTCGGCGAAGTAGAGCACGAAGACCACCAGCATCTTCATGCGGGTGGAGAGTTGCGGAGCCGGCCGGTCAGGCATTTTCCTTCAGTATAGGGGAAAATAGACCTGAGGGAAAGAGGAAAAGGCGAAGGGAAAAGACAGGATAAGGCCGGATTCTAGGGCCAGATGACTTAACCGGCACTTGATACCTTATCACCTTCCAGGTTGAAACTGGAAAATCATCCTGGTGTGCCGGCAATGCTGTGCACTCTTTGCCTCTGATGGATTGAGTTAAGAATTACACCAGCACCCAGGGCGGCACCGAAGCTGCTACCGGGTTGGCTACCGGAACACTGGCCACGATTCCCGAAGTTGAGGAAGGCAAGAGGCCGAAGTGAAATAGAAGGCCTGGTGAAATTTGGCTTGTTATCCCTGGCCGCCTCAATTTTGTTAATCCTGGCGGGGCGGGCCTCCGAGCCCGCCATTGGTTTTTGCTTTTACCCTCTTCCCCTTTTCCCCTTTTCCCCTTTTACCCTTTTCCCCTTTTACCCTTACAATTGCCCGGCAATAGTCCTGGCCACCTCCAGCAACTCCGGAATGGCCTCATACGGCGGCCGCCCGCCCAGGTCGGCCTCGATGATCCGGTCGTCAAAGGGGATGAATCCCAGGATGGGCAGGTCCGGCAGGTTCCTTTTCAGGAACTCCTCGTCCTTGGCGCTGCGGATCTTGTTGCCCACCACCGCCACCTTATGCAAGCCCAAATCTTCGGCCAGCCTCTTGACGTTCATGGCGGTCTCGATGCTGCGGCGGCCCGGCTCCACCACCACGATGAGCTTATCCACCCCCTTGGCGGTGGCCCGGCCCAGATGCTCGATGCCCGCCTCCATGTCCATGACCACCACTTCATCCCGCAGCAGCACCATGTGGGTCACCAGGGTGCGCAGCAGCACGCTTTCCGGGCAGATACAGCCGCTGCCGCCCTTCTTGACGCCGCCCATGACGATGAGCTTGATGCCGTCGATCTGCCGGGAATATTTCTCCGGGATGTCGTCCACCTTGGGGTTCATCTTGAAGAAGCCGCCCATCTTGCCGGGCTGGGAGTCGGTGCGTTCCGCGACCATCTCCTTCATCTGGCTCAAGGGCACGATGTTTTCCGGGTCCGGCACTCCCAGGGCCAGGGCCAGGTTGGCGTCGGGGTCGGCGTCCACTGCCAGGACCTTCTTCCCCTGGTCCGCGGAAATATTTGATGAGCAGGGCGGCCAGCGTGGTTTTGCCCACCCCGCCTTTGCCGCTAATGGCGATTTTCATGTATAATCTCCCGTGGAATGTTATTGATATATGCTGATATATTCATAACATTAATGATCATTTAGAGACCATCAGAGTCTCTGTGTCTCTGTGGTTAAAGATTTTTGTGGAGATGACCATGCCCAAACCTATCGAACCCCTGGCCCCGGAGTTGGAAGCCGCCATTCGGGCCCGTCTGGCCGCCAACCCTTTCATTAAATTCGTCGGTATCCAGGTGCCCCAATTGGGCCAGGGCTACGCCCGCTTCGTCCTGCCCTTCAAGCCGGAACTGGCCAACTCCATCGGCCTGCTCCAAGGCGGCATGATCGCCGCCCTGGCCGATGAGACCGTGGCCTTCGCCCTCTATAGCCTGGTGAAGGAAGGCGAAACCATCAACACCGTGGAGATGAAGATCAATTTCCTGGGCGCCGTGCAGGACGGCGAGGTGGAGGCCGTGGCCCGCATCACCAAGCGCGGCCGCACCATCTCCCTGGGAGAGGTGGTGGTGCGCCAGGGCGACCGCCTGGTAGCCAAGGCCATGTGCACGTATATCCACCTGACCAAGAAATAGGGATCAGGGATTACGGGTTAGTCAATGCCTGGCCGTGAATTTACCCCTGACCCCTAATCCCGGTCGTATGGCTCCTGCAATTCCTTCAACAAATTATTTTGGTTTTCTTCCGGGTTGGTTTTGCGACGCCGGGCGGCTTTCTTAAAGGTGTCTTGCGACCACCAGGTGGGAAAATTAATCTTCTTTTCAGTAAAAATCTCCTCAACGGTGAGAATTTGCAGGCGGGGGAAACGCTGTTTCGGAAACTGCGGGTCAATAAACGCCCCTGCTTCGTCCGCCTCTGCCCGCATCTGCCGGGTGGGCCGTTTTAGCGTCAGAAAAACCCCGATCTCCGCCTTTTCGCGTTCCAGCACTCCCTTCAAATCCCGGACTTGGGAGACCCCAACATGGCCGCCTTTCACCTGCAGAATGATCTTCTTATATTCACCGCTGTACTCGTCTCTCAGGTTCATCACTCCGTCAATGCCTCGGTCCGCCCCCCTCTTCTCCCGGGCGCTGCGGGCCCCCACCGAGGCCAGGACCCAACACTCAAATTGAAAGGGGTTGAGCTGGAATAACCGCTCGGCGCTGGGCACGTCCCGGGGAATGCCGATTTCTTCATACGGGGCCAACTCGTTTTTAAAGGTATCTTGCAGCCGTTTCCGGATGAGATCAATGGCCAGGTAGGTTACATCGATGCCGATCCAACGACGCTTTAGACGTTCAGCTACCGCCACCGCAGTGCCACAACCACAGAAGGGGTCCAGCACCACATCCCCTTCGTTGCTCGCCGCCCGAATGATGCGCTCCAGCAGGGCCTCCGGTTTTTGGGTCTGGTAGCCCATGGATTCATGGTGGGAACCGTGTAAGTGTTCAATATCGTACCAGATGTCTTTGATGAGGGTGCCGGACATTTCATCCAAGTATCTTTTATATTGGGCTACTTCGCCTTTTCCCGGGATCACTACCCGCCCTGCTTCCCAGGCCTTCAGCATGCGCTCTTGGGTCCAGCGCCAGACCCGCACCGTGCCGCTGCCGGGAGGAAACTCGTACGTCAGGTTCGGTCTCTCTTTATTCGGGTTGGTTAAATCGCCCCAACGATATCGCCTGCCGGTTTCTGGCTCCACGTGTCGATAAAACTTCTCCAGATAAGCCGGGTCGTGCTCGGCAAACTGGGAATTAAAATGAAATTTCTCCGACTTGCTGTAGTAAAAGATTGTGTCGTGAGCCCGGGAGAAGCGGGTGGTGGCGTGGCCTTTGGGTTGCGAACGCTCCCAGATGATTTCGTTGCGGAAGTTTTTAGGGCTGAAGATGTTGTCCAGGATGAGCTTGATATAGTGGCTGGCGGTGGGGTCGCAGTGCAAAAACAGGCTGCCGGAAGGCTTCAACACCCGGTGCAACTCCACCAGCCTTACCGCCATCATACTGAGGTAGGCCAGCATATTGCTGCGGTGCAATACCTGATGCAGGGCTTTGAGCAACTCGGCCAGGTTCGGCGGTCCAGCCATGACGGCTTCACCAAAGGCCTCTTCGGCTTGCGGCCCCCATTTCCAGGTATCATCGAACGCGGCGATTTGTGCCGCGGATTGCTCCCCCGAGGGCTCCTTGAATAACATGTTGTAAGTGGCGTTGGAGTTGAACGGCGGGTCCAGGTAAATCAAGTCGATACTATCGACCGGGATATGCTTACGGAGAACTTCAAGGTTATCACCGAAATAGAGTTGGTTCTTCCAGCCTGCCATGCCTTCCCCTCAAATAGCCATCTCTGGCACCCTTTGAGCCTTCCAACCGCAATCCCCTCAATCTCAAATCTTCTTATAGCTTAATCGGTTCGGATAGGCAAACAGCTTTAACCAAACCCTTTCTTGGCGGTCATGGTTGGTCCTTTCCTGCTCCCTGCTCACTGCTCCCTGCTCCCTGCTCACTGCTCACTGCTCACTGCTCACTGCTCACTGATTACTGCTCACTGCTCACTGATTACTGATTACTGATTACTCCTCCCTGCTCACTGCTTACTTCTTATACCCCACCGGCATGACCAGCAGCGGCGTCAGCTCTCGGGGCAGTTGCAGCGCTTGGCCCAGGCCCTTATCCTCGAAGGCGCCGACGATGCCGGCCCCCAGTCCCAGGGCCTCGGCCTGGAGAAAAAGGTTGGCGCTTACGAGCCCCGACTCCATCTGGGTATACATGATCCCACGCTCCCCATAGCGGGCGGTGCAGCGGCGATACTCCGCGGCAATGACCACCATGACCGGAGCGTGGGTCATCCAGGTCTGCTGTAATGCGGCCCGGGCCACCGCGGCGCGCCGGTCGCCTCTGACTCCCGGCTCCAGAGCGTGCTCCTGCACCAGGTAGCGATAAACCCCGGCCGGCAGCTCCGCCACCCCGCGCTCGCCCACCACCAGGTAGATTTCCAGGGGATAGGTGGCCCCGGCCGAGGCCGCGGTCCGATGGCCTAAGGCATCGCTGAGACCGTCGGCGCCCCACAGGAGCTGGGAGACCTGCGGCAAATCCAGCGAACGTGCGGCAAACTCGCGTACCGTGCGCCGGGCCTTCAGGGCCTCCTCCACCGACATGGTCCCTTTATCGGATGGGTGCGGCAGCTTCACCACCTCCGCCCCCAATCCGGGGGGTGTAGGCCAACATCAGACCTAAGATCGCCATAATCATACTCCGCCTGCAGTTCATAGATCTCACCACCCTTAGGGGCGAACCTTGTGTTCGCCCTATCTTTGGCAGCAAGGCGTCTCGCCGGTGTTGCCGGGTCGGGTTTCAAACCCACCCCGCCCTCCCCTTCCCCAATTCACGCCCCTCCCCGAGTCCAGGCCAACATCCCCGCCAGCAGCCGGCACATAGCCGCCCTCTCCAGGTGAATGACCAGATCAGTCTCCTGACACGGGCACCCGGCGCGCCTTGAATACGCCGTCCACTCGCAATTCCAGGCTTTGCCGGCCACTGCGCCGCAGGGTCAACCCGGGCGCCTCACAATAAATAAACAGATTATTCCCTGGGATATGACCGGCCACCAGGATGGGGTTCACCGAGATCACCTCGACGTCATTCTCCTGAGCCAGTCGCAGACTGTGACTGCCAGCGAAATCCTCCAGCCGGAAAGCCAGGGACGCGGGCTCCGGCAAGTCGAACTCCAGACAAACCCCGGCCTCTTCCGGCGCCTCCGGAACCTCCACCACCTCCAACCCTTCCACCCGCAGCACGAAGGTGCCGCCGTGTTCGTCCCAAACCAGCTTGGCTTGATCCCGGTGCACCAAACCCAGTTTCTCGCCCGGAAAATTCGCCCGCACCCGGTTACAGTGAAACAGCATCGCTTTTCTCCATTTACATTGCGGCCGCTGGCCGTTTTACCTTTACGATAAACCTGCCCGCGCGGCCGCGCCCCAAAATTTTACTGAGCTGCAAAATATTTTGCGAACCTAAGCAGCAGCCGGTGGCCTATGCCCCGTGCGATTGCCTTTTTATCTCCGCAGCCCTACCGGGACCTTGGTTCATAACGGACTGGAATCCCCTGATTTATCCTTGATTTTTGTGGCTTCTGGTCCTATATTAATAAGTTGAGAATTATCGAATCTATGGTCTTGGAGTTAATTATGGCTTATTCCCCGATAGTTATGGATCATTTCAAAAATCCCCGCAACGTCGGCGAAATCCTCGATGCCGACGGCCTCGGCGAAGTCGGCAACCCCGTGTGCGGGGACATGATGAATGTTTATATCAAGGTGGTGGACAACCGCCTCGAAGACGTCAAGTTCAAGACCTTCGGCTGCGGCGCCGCCATCGCGGTCTCCAGCATGATCACGGCGATGGCCAAGGGCAAGACCCTGGAAGAGGCCATGAAGATCACCAACGCCGACGTGGCCGAGGCCCTGGGCGGCCTGCCGCCCAACAAGCTGCACTGCTCCAACCTGGGGGCCGACGCCCTGCACTCCGCCATCAAGAACTACCTGGACCGCAAAGCCGGTAAGGTGATCGAAGGGCGCCGAGGCCGACAAAGAGCCGCATCATCAAGGGCATTGGCGCCAGCGGCGGGAAGTGCTACTGCCCCTACTGCGAAACCAAGGTGGACGAAGAAGCCCACTTCTGCATGTTCTGCGGCAGGAAATGCCGCACGAACACGACCATTAACCGGTCTCGGGAGAAGGATACCGCCATGGCATTGATCTATCTGGATCATCTTATCCGCCACGCCCCTGCACCCCCAGGTCAAAGAGGCGATGACCCAACACCTGGAGACCGTCTTCGGCAACCCTTCCACCGACAATCAGGTGGGACAGCCGGCCGCCGACGCCCTGGAAAAGGCCCGGGCCCAGGTGGCGGCGCTGATCAACGCCGAACCCAAGGAGGTGGTCTTCACCTCCGGCGGCACCGAGGCCGACAACCACGCCCTCAAAGGCGTGGCCATCGGCCTTCGGGAGAAGGGCCGCCACATCATCACCTCCAACATCGAGCACAAGTCGGTGCTCAATTCCCTGCGCACCCTGCGCCTGCTGGACTACCGGGTCACCTCCCTGGACGTGGACCAATACGGCCTGGTGGACCCCGCCGCGGTGGAAAGGGCCATCACGCCGGAGACCATCCTCATCAGCGTCATGCTGGCCAACAACGAAATCGGCACCATCGAGCCCATCGCCGACATCGCCAGGATCGCCCAGAAAGCACAAAATCGTCTTGCACACCGACGCCGTGGCCGCCGCCGGCATCATCCCGGTGGACGTCCAGAAGCTCGGGGTCAATCTCCTGAGCCTGTCGGCCAACCAGTTCTACGGCCCCCCGGGCGTCGGCGCCCTTTACATCCGCAAAGGCACCCCCATCTGGCCCCTGCTGGACGGCGGCCTCCAGGAGAACAAGCGCCGGGCCGGCACCGAAAACCTCATCGGCATCGTGGGCCTGGGCGCGGCCGCCGGAGCTGGCGGCCCGGGAGATGCCGGAGAGCCTGCCCCGGCATCAAGGCCCTGAAGGAGCGCCTGCTGCAGGGCTGATCGGGCGTATCCCGGAAATCAAGATCAACGGCCACCCCGAGCAATGCCTGCCCCATCTGCTCTCGGCCTCGGTCATTACATCGAAGGCGAGAGCCTGATGATGCATGCTGGACGACGAAGGCATTATCGTCAGACACCCGCTCCGCCTGCGCCTCCGGGTCGCTCCGGGCCTCCCACGTCCTCATCGGCACCGGCCTGGGCCACGCCCTGGCCCAGGGCACCCTGGTCTTCACCCTCGGCCGGGACACCACCGAGGCGGACATCGACCACGTGCTCGAAGTCATGCCGGGCATCGTCCAGACCCTGCGGGACATGTCGCCCATCTATAAGAAAGAACACGCCTAAAAAAATCGGGGAAAGGGCCGCGTTTTGCGGCTCATTTCCCCGGTCTTCTTTATGTAGGACAGCCGCCCTCGGCTGTCCTTTTTTGCTGACAATTGCCTTCTACAGCTTCCCCCGGGCATGGTAATAGCCGATAATATCCCGTTTGGAGATCATGGCGATGATCTCGTCCGGGGCCTCTTCCTTCACCACCGGCAATTCGTCCACGTTTAATAGCACCATCTTATCCAGGGCCTCCTGCAATGAATCTTGCCCAAATATCCTTACCACATTCGGAGTGGCCACATCCTTGGCGACAATCAGTCGGCGGACGCTCTCCTCGAACATCACCTCCCGGATATCGTTGATGGAGAGGATGCCCGTTACTCTGCCACCCAAATCAACAACTGGGAAGTAAAGTTGCGGGGAATTCGCCATCACCTCGACGAGTTGGTCGAGAGGCATTTTCTCCCCGACCACCACGACCGGCTGCGGTCTTATCACCTCAGAGACCTGCATCCCCTCCAGCAGCCCCCGGGCAAATTCGGTCATATGCGCCGGCGAGGCCAGCCTGGCCACCACCTGCTTTTCATAGAGGCTGACACGGCCCAACAATATGTAGGAGATGGTGGACACCAGCATCAAGGGCACCAGCAGCACATAACTGGCGCACATCTCGCAGGCCATGATGATGGAGGACACCGGCACCTTGGCCACCCCGGCGAAGAAGCCACCGATGCCCACCAGGACAAAGGCGTTGGGGTGGATCACCCATCCCGGCGCCACCTGATGCCCCAGAAAGCCGAAGGCCCCGCCCAGCATGGCCCCCATGAACACCGATGGCCCGAAGACCCCGCCGCTGCCCCCGGAACTGATGGTGCAGGACGTCGCCACAATCTTCATCAGAGCCAGCAGCAGCATGGTCCCCCAAAAGATCTTGCCTTCCATCGCCGCCTGCACCCACCCGTAGCCACCGTCCATTATCTGCGGCAGCAACAAGGCAGTACCCCCCAGCATGAGCCCCCCCAAGGCGGGTTTCAGGGCTGTAGGAATCGGCACCCGTTTAAAAAACCGGTCCCGGCCCACATCATAGAACAGCTTGACATAAATGTAGCCCACCAGGGCGCAGACCACGCCGAAGATGGCATAAGGCAGCAGTTCCACGGGGGCGAAATCGACCGGCCCCGGGAAGAACAGCGCCGTCCGCCCGAAAAACTGGTCAAAGATTGAAGAAGCCACAATGGCAGAGACGATACAGGGCAAAATGGCCTCGGATTCAAACTCCGTCTCCCGGTAGAGCACCTCCGGGGCGAAAAGGGCCGCCCCCAGGGGCGCATGGAAGATGGCTCCGATGCCGCCGGCGGCGCCCGCCAGCACGAGAATGCGCCGGTCCCGGGGTTTGAGCTTTAGAACAGTGGCCAAAAATGACCCAAAACCGGCCCCGATCTGGGCGATGGGACCTTCCTTACCGGCTGAACCACCGCTCCCGATGGTAATGGCCGAGGCCACGATCTTCACCAGCGGCACCCGTTTCCGAATATAGCCACCCCCGCGGTGAAAGGCCTCGATCATGGCATCGGTGCCGTGGCCCTCGGCTTCCGGCGCGATGAAAAAGACCAGCACCCCCGATACCAGGCCCCCCAGAGCTGGGATGCCAAGAAACAGCCAGGACCGGGTTGCCCCCAACGTGGCTACGACTGCGGCTTCCGTCCCTCTCAGGGGTTCCACATAGCCCGTGGGCAGGTGCAAAAAATGGTAAAAGGCATAGCGCAATAGTTCTTCAAAAAGAATGGCCCCGAATCCGGAGACCATTCCCACCGCGATACTTAAAAGCGGCCAACGGAAATGACCCGACCAGCCGTAACCCTCAGGTTTTAAAAAACGTGTGCGTAGCCGAGGCAACGTTCCGCTCACTAAGTCACCCGTGAAATGGAATTCAAGATTCCTTGAGCAAGGATTCTTTCCAAAATTTGGTAGCCCAGCTTTATGCAGGTAATGGGGGGTTATAAATCTTTAGAGGCGGTTTGGCAATTTTTCTTGTCAAGGACAAGGAGCAGCCTCCTTGTCCTGGTAAACCCCATCAGCCGGAAGGCCAAATTAAGGCCTGACCAAACGCACTTTAACCTTGACGCCGCCCATGCCATCGCTGACCTGCTCGACCTTGGCAATCATCTTCTTATCACTGTCCCAGGCGCCGCCGGCGCTCCCCATGCTGACCACGATTTCTCCTCCCTCTACCGCGACCTTTACCGAGGGAATTTCCTCCACCAGGGCCGCTTGCACCTGAGCGGCCAGCAGGAGGTTTTCCATGACTTTTTGGGATGCGGGGGTGGTCTGGAAACTGGGCCCTTTCAGGGTGCACTCCATGAGTCTAACCGCATCATCTACCCCCATGGACTTAAGGTGAATCACCAGGTCGTAAAGGCTGGCGTCCCGGGTATCAATCCCATAGAGTTGATAGCTCCAGCGGTAGCGCTCCTCATCATCCTTCTTGATGAAGGCCCGGGCCTCTTCCGCCGAGATGCCCTGACGCTTCATCTCTTCCGCCACCCGGTCTTCCAGGTCGGCCAGAATCCTGACCTTGAGGACGTGGCAGACCCCTGGCACAAAGAAATGTCCCGCCAGGCCGTGATAAACCACGTTATCCTTGACGAATTGGTGCAGGAGGGCCTCGCGTACATAGGCGACATACCGCTCCCTGCCGTAGGTCAGGCGCTCAAAAATCGACGGGGCGTCGTGGATGGCCCGGGCCAGCTTGATTTCGGGAACATTGAAATGTTCCGAGGCCTTCAAGATTACTTCCCGGGAGATACACGCATAGCCCAATTTCTGGGCCAATCTTTCCGCCACTTCCTTACCGTGGCTATAAGAGCCTCGGGATATAGTGACTATGGACATTGACTCCTCCTTTTAACTTTGCTGTGGCGATGCCTCGGTTTAGCTCTCATATAACATCAAGGAGCATCTTGATTCCGGCTACGGCAATGGCCAGAGCCAGGGCGCGAATGACCCACGGACCTTTAATCTTTTTGGAAAGATAACCCCCGACCTGGGATCCGATCAAGGCTCCCATGGCCATGGCGGCGATGCGGTGAGCCCCATGATGGAAGGCGCCATGAAAGACATTCACCACGGTTGCCGTAGAAGTTATAATGGTCACTATAAACATCGAGGTGCCCGTGGCGATAAATACTGGAAAATTGACTACATAGGACAAGGTCGGCATGATCAAGGCGCCGCCGCCGATTCCCAGAAAGCTGGCGGCAAACCCCAACGCAAAAAAGACCGTCAATCCTAATATCAGATTGTAGTGGTATTCAAAAGTTATGCCGTTAGTGCTCTGAAAGATCCGGTTGACACCGCCGCTGCCCGAAAGGTGCTTTTCCTCGGTGGGCCCGGTGTCGGACTTCGGCCGCAAAACCATAAACAGCGCCAGGGCGATCAGGAAAATGCTAAAGATGCCTTCGAAGCTTTTACGAGCAATGAGGTGGGTCGCTATGACGCCCAATATGGCGCCGGGAATGGTCGCCGCGGCGAATAACAAGGCAGATTTATAATCAATCCGCTTTTGGCGGGCATAGGCCGTCATGCCGGAAAACGAGGTAAAAAAGTTCACCGCCAAGGCGATGGCAGTCAGGGTGCCGTGATGTTCGGCGGGATAAAGAAAGAGTAACAATGGCACATAGAGAAAGCCGCCGGCCGCGCCAACTATGGTGCCATAGGCCGCGATGAGAAATCCCAGAGAAATTAAGCCGAGGTATGCAAAGGTAGTTTCATGAGGCGCCATGCCATCCTGCTCCTTTTCCAGAGTTTAATTCCAGCCGGCAAATCATTAGCTTGTTCCTTTTAATGTAGGCAGGTCTGAGCTAGCGGACAAGGCCCAGATTGTTCGTCACTGTTGAAAAAGACGAGCCACGCAAGATCGCCTCATCCAAAGGCAGTCCAGCCCGCGTCGGCAGGCGAGTTTCTAGTTAAGTTGCTTTATTCAGGTTATGAGAAAAAGAGGAGAAAGACAGGCAGATCGATCAGGCCGGCAGACCGCCGCACCCGAGACCCCGGCGATTATCCTGCCTTCGGGAAGTCGGGGTGGCCCAGTCCCAGGCCGCGAGGTCGTGGCCGCAGTGCTCCGGGGAAAAAGCGAGGTCGCCGGAAGGGGTTATGACGTCTTCGGTCTCATCCAGAGGGTCGGAGGAATCATCGTAGGCCAGTAAACTGGGAAAATTGCCGCGCTGAGTGGAAGTGTTCTTCTGCAGTTGATGATGGAACTGGACGGCCCGGCCCCCCAGGATGCCGAGGCAAAAAATCGCAAGAATCAGCAGAGGGACCGATCTTTTCATGGTTACAGGGCGAATATCATATTTTTAACCACATGTAAATAAACAAATTACAAGTACTTAGAAGTTTGGGGTGATCTTCGCACCCTCACATTTTTGACTTCAACAGGAAGGCCGCAGGGCGGGAAAGCGCCGCGCCTCCCGCCTTCAGCATTATATTTTTTTCTGGTTCCCAAGCTCCTGCTTGGGAACCCGCTTTTATGCAAAGCTCTGCTTTGCGAGGCGCCTAAACTTTAAATGAGCCTGTTCTCGCCCATTCCCCGCACTTACTGATCACTGATCACTGATCACTGATCACTGATCACTGGCCACTGCCTGCCAACCGTCTCTCCTGTTCTGGCAATTTCTCTTCCCTGGGTTTACCCTATCTCCATGTGTAACAGGACCCCTCTATCCCCGGACCGCCCGGCCGCCAAGCGGCACAAAAGCGGCACAACCACGGTGCTTAGGCGGTCCCGGACCGCTCAGTCAGCGCCACTGCCGCGGACTATATCCAGCAATATAAGGTAATTATGCGCAACAACCTGCGGAATTTTTTCAAGTGCCGGCACAATTTGCCCCGATCGGGCGTTTTTTTCGGCCTTAAACCCGCGCCCAACCGGGCGTCTCACCCGGAAAACGTTGGAATATGCGCTACTTGGATGGTGTACAGTTTCTCTTGACCCTAAGTTCCACTTGGCATTAACTTTTTCGCCGCCAGGCCTGGCCTGGCCACCATTTCCGTTCCCAAAAGTGCAGCTTGGGACAGTAAAAAAAGAGCTTTTCAAAAATGATTATCACGTTTGCCAAAAGTTCTTTGCTCTTATCCCCTCTCCCCCCAGCGGGGGGCGAGGGTTAGGGTGAGGGGGGGGATAAGAAAAAACTTTTGACAACGAGTCTATGAACGAGAAAAAAATGAGGCCCAAATTGATTAACCCGCACCACAAGGCAGTCATTTTCTTCACTCCCTCCCCCTTGAGGGGGGAGGGCTGGGGTGGGGGTGGTGCAGGTAGTTTCTTTCCCTTGCAACGGGATTATCTGTTCTTAAGTTTTTCTAAAGCAGCATATTACCATGTTGGCTCCGCCCAGTCCCCAAAGATTACGGAAGAAAACCTATGCCCGAAAATCTAACGGATTTGCCGAAAGGCATTGACCTCAAAGACGAAGACATCTTCGAGGCCATGAAGAGCATCCCCGGTTACCTGGACATCACCCCCGGAGATTTCAAAGAGGTCTACCGCCTGGCTTACGCCCACGCCCTGGAGCGCCTGAGCCGGGCCGTCACCGCCCGGGAGATCATGACCCGGGAGGTCGTCTCGGTGCATCCGGACACCCCCCTGGCAGAAGTGGCCGCAGCCATGGGCGGCCGCGGCATCTCCGGGGTGCCGGTGGTGGACGACGCCGGCCGGGTGGTGGGCGTCATCTCGGAAAAGGATTTCCTCACCCACATGGGCGTGGCCAAGCCCCAAAATTTCATGGTCCTGGTGGCCTCCTGTCTGCAAAGCAAGGGCTGCGTGGCCCTGCCCATCAAGCAGCGCCGGGCCGTCGACATCATGACCTCCCCCGCGGTTACCGTGGCTCCGGAGGCCAGTGTTAAAGAAATCGCCGCGCTCTTCACCGGCCGGGGCCTCAACCGGGTGCCGGTGACCGACCCGGCCGGCCGCCTCCTCGGTCTGGTCAGCCGGGGCGATCTCGTCCGGGCGGCCATGGGCGGGGGAACTCCATGATGGCCGGTTACTTCCGCAAAATGGCCGGCACCACCCAGAGCCCGCCCCGGGTGAGCTTAGCCGAGACCCTCTGGTCCTGGCTCGGGGCCTTCCTGGGCATCGGCGCGGTGGCCTGGCTCGACGGCTTTTTGGAAAAGACCGATGTGCTTCTGCTCATCGGCTCCTTCGGGGCCTCGGCAGTTTTGATCTACGGCGCCATCAAGAGCCCCCTGGCCCAGCCCCGGAACCTGGTGGGCGGCCACCTCATCTCCGCCCTTATCGGCGTCAGCGTCTTTTATTTACTCTCCCCCTTCCCCTGGCTGGCCGCGGCCGTGGCCGTGGCCACCAGCATCGCGGTGATGCACGCCACCCGGACCCTGCACCCGCCCGGCGGGGCCACCGCCCTGATCTTCGTCATGGGCAGCCCCAAGATCCATCACTTGGGCTATCTCTATGTCCTCATGCCGGTGGGGGCTGGGGTGGCGATCATGCTCCTGGTGGCCCTGCTGGTCAACAACCTTGCCCCCCGGCGCCGCTACCCGGAATTCTGGTGGTGAGCCGTGGGCCAAGCCAGGCCCCCATGTCAAAAGGCAGAACCCTCAGGTCCTGCCTTGTTCAGGTCACTGGAGGCGCTGCCTATTTTTCGTCTTTTTCCTGGTGATAAATCAAAGATACGGTCTGCGACACCCGTTTCGCCCAGGATGGGTCATCCTTGTTCAACTCCACTTCATCATAGAAATCGCTGAAATCATGATCCACTAATTTGTAAGGAGCTTTGCTTTCGGAATCGAAAAAGGTATGCCGCAATTCATGCCGCAAAACTCTTTCAATATCAGTCTCTTCACAATGTTGCAGCAATTTGCTGTCGAAAAGAATAATGTAGTCGTAACCGTCTTCCGGCGCTTCATTTCTGGACAGGTATCTCACCAGTTCCGAAGGTTTGACAATTTTCCCCAGAACCACAGTGCCTTTCGCCATCATCTTCTTTTTATTAATCAGAAACAGGATCTTGGCATTGGCCAGGTGCGGGAAATATTTGCCTTTCAGGTTTTCATACATTTCGTAAAGGCTGTCCGGAACATCGTCATACTTCATTGAAATTCTCCTTTTTAAAGCATTATTCCATCATCAGGGGACCGACACCGAAAGTCGGACTCGAACCGATACCAGGAAGAGGATTTTAAGTCCGATGCGGTGGGCGGAAGTCAGATAGCCTGCATGGTTGACGCCTTATGGTCGAGCCGGACCTGCTCCCCAAATTATAAAGGTTCCGCCAATTTCCGCCAATGATAAAGCCTGCGGAATCAGAAATTTATCAAACTGCGACCAGCCTACCCCCCCCCTTTGCAAAGGGGGGGATTTTAAAGTCCCCTTTTGGAAAAGGGGGATTTAGGGGGATTTTGGTTTTCACGGGAAAAGCCTGGGGCGAGCCCGATCTGAACCTCGCCCGGTGCCGTTCATTACGCCAGGAGTTCACCACCCGCGGGCCAACTGGAGACCGGGACGATCCCCCCCGGTTACTTGGAGGGGCGCGCCTTCTGCCTGGCAAAAAAGGCTTCCAGGGCCTGCATGTGCTCCGGACTGTGGTGGCAGAGGGCCTGGAAGGCGGCGGAAATCTCCAGGGTTTCTTCCAGGCTCTTGCCCTGGGCCAGACTGAACAGGCGCTTGGCCAGGCGCAAAATTCTGGCCGGCTGCTTGGCGATCTCGGCCGCCAATTCCAGCGAGCGTTCCAGGAGCCGAGCGTGCGGTACCACTTCGCTCACCAGGCCGATCCGCAGGGCCTCGGCCGCGTCGATGACCCGGCAGGTGAACGCCAGTTCCAGGGCCTTGGCGTAGCCGATCACCCGGGGCAGAAAATAGGCCCCGCCATCGCCGGGAATCAGACCCACGGAGACGAAGGTCTCGCCGAAGCGAGCCTGGTCGCTGGCGAGGCGAATATCGCACATGCAGGTCAAATCACAGCCCGCACCGATGGCCGGGCCGTTGACCGCGGCGATGGTGGGCACATCCAGCCGCTGAAACGCCAGAGGAATCTGCTGAATACCCTGGCGGTAATTATTGCGGATCTGGTCCGGGTCGCCCGCGAACATGCCCTGCTTGTTATACATGTCCTTGACGTTGCCGCCGGCCGAAAAGGCGCTGCCCGCGCCGGTGAGGATCATGACACTGAGGGCCTCGTCCGCTTGCACCCGCCGGCAGGCGTCCAGGATCTCCTCGATCATGGCCGGCTCCGTGATGGTATTGCGCACATCCGGCCGGTTCAGGGTGAGGATGGCGATGGTTCCCTGTTGCTCGAAGCTGATTTCCCGATATGTCATGGCTCTCTTCCCTCCTTAAGAGCAAATTTTTTCAATGGCAGCCTTGATCTGGCAGGCTCTCCAGCCGAAATCGGTCAGGCAGGCCACGCCTTCCTTAATATAAGCCGCGTCATCAGGGTCGCGCAACAGGTCGACCACCAGCGCTCGGGCGGCAGCCTGGAGCGCGTCCAGCAGGTCTTTTATTGGCGGGATAGAGATGGGCGTCAAAGCAGAAGAGGATGGTCAGGTCTGAGTTTTTGGCCAGGTGCACCGCCTGTTGAATTTCTGCCGCCGCCGGCTCGATGGAGACGATTTGAATCGTGGGGTTGAAACCGAATTTCTGAAACTCCTGCCGCACAAATTCCTTTTCCGGCAAGACTTCCTTTTCGATCATGATCTGCGCATCTTGAGCCGGGAAAATTGCGGCAAGATCACGCCAATGCTTGGTGCTGCGTGCCGCAGCGGCAGCAATTTTCTCTCATCTTGGAGAACCTGGACGGATTCACGGCAGATTCTGGCCGCCAGCGGGCGCCGGCTGGTTCGGCCGCGGGCTCTCCCCCGGCAAATCTTTGGTTCTCGCTTTAATTTCAAGGTCTTCGATCCGGTCGACGCTCTCCTCCAGTTCTTTCAGGGGCAGGTCGCTTGCTTTTATAGGCCTCGAGCAAGTTTATCGTAAACCTCTTTCTGGGCTTGGAGGTCATGACAAACCAGCAGCAGATCATGTCCCGCCGCGGCAGCTAAGACCCCCGCGTCGCCGATGGGGCAGAGCGCTTTAATCGCGCCCATTTCCAGATCGTCGCTGGCAATGACCCCCCGGAAATTGAGCTCACCTCTAAGGTAATCGTAAATAATTCTTCTGGAAAAGGTGGCGATCTTGTTGGGGATCAGGATCGAGTTTGGGATAGTGGGGATGAGAAGACATCACCAGATCAACGCCGGTTGCAATCGCCTGCACAAAAGGCTTGCAGATGCACCTCCTCCATCTCTTGCCAGGTGGAGTCGATGACCGGCAGTCCCAGATGGGCATCCACTGGGGCATGACCCTTGCCGGGAAAATGCTTGGCGCAGGCTGACAGGCCGCCCCGTTGCATGCCGGCAATCCGCGCCGCGCCCATTCCGCCACCAAGCGCCAATCTCTGCCGTAGGCACCGAATCCCGATATTCGGGCTGTAGGCCTCGGTCAAGACATCGAGCACCGGCCCCAGATTCACATCCAGCCCCAGCCGGCGCAGTTCTTTGGCCTCGATCTCGCCCTGCTGCCTGGCATAGTCGAGGTTTCCGGCGGTCCCCACCGCCAGATTGTCCGGGAACACGGTAATCCCGTCCCGGAACATGATGACCCGTCCGCCTTCATGGTCCACCGTCACCAGCAGTTTGCGGCCGAGAGCCTCTTCCAGATCGGCAATCAGTTTTTTAAGTTGCGGCGGAGAGTCAAAATTGATCCGGTAGAGAATCAGCCCGCCGGCATGCAGCTCCTGAAAATGACGGACAATCTTCGGAGTGATCTTGGTTCCGGGAATGCCGATGACCAGCCGTTCTCCCACTAGTTCTGCTAATTTCATGTCGAGCTCATTTTAAGGCTGCAGGCGGCGACTGCTCCGGCGAGAAGGCGGGGCCATTTGCCGCCAATCGGCACGAAGTTCAGGCCGCCGTGCCTTTCAGATAAGCCAGTCTCCTGGCCTCGGGCAAGCGCTCGATGGCATACCGGAGCATGGTGCGGGGCATCTGCCGGTAATGTTTCTGCAAGAAAGCTTCCGCCACCGTGGTCTGGCGCTTTTCCACCTCCCGCAGCATCCAGCCGACGGCCTTGTGGAGCAAATCTTCCGGGTCATTCAACAGCAGGCGGGCAATTCTCAGGGTCTCGTCATAGTCCTGCCGCTTAATGAAGTGCAAGGTGGCGATGATGGCCAGGCGCCGCTCCCACCAGTTCCCGGAAGTGGCCAGCCGGGTCAGGGTATCCTTGGGTCGGTCCTCCAGGTAATGGCCCAGCAGGTGCGGCGCCGAGGCATCCACCAGATCCCAGTTATTGACGAACTGGGTATGTTCCAGGTAGAAACGGTGAAGCTGATCTCTGGCGCCTTGGTCGCCTTGATAATATTGACGAATCAGGATCAATAAAACCAGCAGCCGGTCTTCGTGGAAAGCGGATTGGAGTAAGCGTCCAGCCTTAGCCAGGGAAAGCTCTTGATATTTTTTGGCCATTCCTCGCAAGACCGGGACGCTCAGGCCTCGGAACCGGTCGCCCGCGCCATACTTCCCCGGCCCGGTCTTAAAAAACCGTTGGAGAATGGCGGCCTGAGAGGCATCTCCCAGGCTTTCGAGCTCTCTCTGGATTTTTGCGATCATCATGGCGCGCCTAGAAATAATCCATAAAATTCGAACCAGCCATCTTAATATCACCTATCTGAGCCTATTTCTCGCAATTTTTGCAGCTAACAATGCAAAAATCTTTTTGGTACAATAGCTTGGCTCTCTATGGAAATCCAAACCCTTTTTTCCAGCGGCAGCAGTCTGACCTGGCAGGATTACTCGGTTCTGTCAGTGATTCTCGTCTTGGTGATTTTTGTCGGCTTTTATTCTGGCAGAGAAGAAAAATCCACCAACGACTTTTTCCTGGGGGGAGAAAAATCCCCTGGTGGGCGGCTGGTCTGGCGTTTGTCGCAGCCGAAATCAGCGCCCTCACCCTGATTGCGGTGCCCGCCATCGCCTATATGGAAAACTGGGAATATGCCCAGTTTTTTATCGGCGATTTTCTGGCCCGGGTCGCCATCGCCTTTCTGTTTATCCCGGCTTTTTACCACTATAACTGCACCTCTATTTATGAATTTTTAAAATACCGCTTCGGACCGGAAACCCAAATCGCCGGCTCGATCCTGTTTTTCATCACGCGTCTGTTGGCTTCCGGCGTCCGGCTGATGGTCGCTTGTCTGGCGGTGAGCATCTTAATCGGCTGGCCTATCCTGCCGACTATTGTGCTGTTTTCGGTCATCTGCATTCTCTACGTCGCCTGGGGCGGGATCAAGGCGGTAGTGTGGACCAACGTGATTCAAGGCCTGACCTACGTAACTGCGGGGACGGTGGCCATCGGTTTCCTGCTCACCCACATCGACGGCGGCGCCGCGGCCGTGCTGGCGATTGCCGGCGCGCGCCGGAAAACTGAAAATCTTCAACTGGGGACCGGGGCTGGCGGCAATCGGGATCGGGAGCCTTCCTGAAGAGCCTGTTCACGGATCCCAATCTCTTGGTGCTGGCGACTTTGAATGGCTTTTTTGGCTCAATGGCGGCCTTTGGGACGGATCAGGAGTCCATGCAGCGACTCCTGACGGTGGAAACGAGACGAGAAAGCCAGAAAACCATGCTGCTGACCCCCATCGGCAGTTTTCTGATGATGATCATCTTCCTCTCGGTTGGCGCCTGCCTTTATGCCTTCTATGCCCAGCATCCCGGGATGCCTCTGCCGGCAAAATTGGACAAAATTTTTCCGCATTTTATCGAGCAGGCGATGCCTCCATACCTGCGAGGGCTGATGCTCTCGGCGCTTGTGCTGGCGAGCTTTGACACGCCTTTAGGTTCCCTGACCGCTTCCTTTGTCACGGACATCTATCGTCCGGTGCTTTTTAAGTCGGGAACTGAACGCCACTATCTCTTGATTTCCCGAGTCTGTGTGGTGGTTTTTGGCATTATCCTGGCGTTCATCGCCTTCATTTTCAGCCATTTTGAAAAATTCCTCTGGCTCGCTTTCAAGATCGGCGGGGTCACCTACGGCTCTTTACTGGGGGTTTTTCTCCTCGGTCTGCTGACCAAAAGGCGCTGCAACCGGGTCAATGTCGCGGCCATGGTTCTGTCCGCGGTTGGCATGCTGGTTCTGCTGATTCTTTCCGAGACGCACATTTTTCCGCTGGGCTGGACCTGGCTGTTGTTGATCGGCACCTTTTTGACTTTTGCGACCGGTTGGCTTTTTGGCAAACCAGCCGAGAGCGCCGCTGACCTCCCTACCCAAAACTGAGAGATGAGCCGGGAGCAGATTTCCTCGGAGCACCTTAGCGGCGAGCAGCAAGATGGACCCCAGGCTTTTCAGGACAATAAAAAAGAGGCCGGCAATGAAGCCTAACCTCTTTGATTGCATTTGGTGCCGGAGGCCGGACTCGAACCGGCACAAGGTTGCCCTCGGGGGATTTTGAGTCAAAACCCCCAGGGACAGTTCCTCGGCGCTCAGGCCCAGGAAAAACTTGAAGAGCAGATTCCAGGTGCACTGCTCTTCAATGTCCCGGTCCGAGAGGTCGTAGAGAAACTGATCCATCAGCTACCGAAAAAGACGTTGATTTAACTCAGGGTTTTTATGGCAAACGAGATAACCAGGCATATGTACGAGACGAGGGAGACACACTGGAAACAAGCATACTCGAGAAGTTGCACCAAAAGAGCTAAAGCGAACTTCCGACACGTCTTGATGAAGGAATTACTCAATATTTCGCAAAGACTGAATCTTTGGATTTGAAGAATATTAATAGTAGAGAGGTGGAACATTCTAAGAATATTTCAGATTATGAGCGAGAAGTTGAAATAGTCTCTAAGCTTGCTGCAACTGTGGGGGCAAAGCTGAATCGGAGCGCCTATTTCGAGGGGAAAAATGAAGTATTAGAAAGTAATGTTGATAACGTGATGGGCAAAAGCCCTTTCAGGGAGATTAAAGATGTGTTATATAACAAAGATTACGCCAAGGCATCTGCTGTTATTGAAAACTATGATAAAAATGAGAAGTGATTAGTGAAATTACCGGGAATTGGTTATTGTCGCCTTTGGCTATCGAGCTCACCGACTCAAGCATCAGTAGAAATTTGAGGTGAAAAAATGTCAGTACCCGCATCTACCGGAGGCATCGGCCGGACCTTGATTGTTGGCATCGGTGGCTGTGGTGCCGAGGTAATCAAGAGGGTACGTCGGTTTCTCATCGACCATTTCGGTTGTTTTGAGAATATCCCTATTGTCCGGTTTCTTTGCCTCGATACCGATCCTCATTCGTTTCGCATGCTGGCCCAAGAAGTTGAGGAAGGCATCTGTCGGCTTCGGAGAGCTTTGACGTCCGTATCCCTGACGCTTCTGAGTTTATTATGGTGAAACTACAACATAGAACATCTTGGCGTAACCTCTTAAGGACCTTCTGGAGGGGGAGGTTGAGGCCACGATGGCAGGATTATCAGTGGTCATTTATTGGCGGAATAGCTCTTGGGTCATTATTTTTGGGCGTTTGGGGATTCCAAATTTATTTTTCGTCGAAAAATGAATTGCGCTCTGTTTCTGACCTGATCTATTTGGCTTTGCAGTTGTTCAATTTGAATTCCGGGGCGGTTACTGGGCCGAAACCATGGCAGTTGGAGGTGGCAAGATTGTCAGCCCCGACGATAACCGCCTATGCCGCCGTAAAGGCCTTGGCAGTGATCTTTCACGAGCAGATTAAACTCATTCTCCTAAAATTTCTCAAGGGCCATGTCATAGTATGTGGTATGGGCAACAAGGGCTTCTTGCTGGCCAAGGGGTTTTATGATCAAGGCTACCGCGTAGTGGTAATCGAACAAAATAAGGATAACCCCAGGATTGCGCTATTCAGAGAACATGGTGCCATTATCATAGTCGGCAATGCTGCAGATAGAGAAATGCTGAAAAAGGCCCGGGTTCGTGAGGCAAAATACCTCCTTGCCGTATGTAAAGAAGATGGAGATAACGCCCAAATAGCCATCTATGCTCAGGAACTTATCAATTGCCTCACCAAGCATCCCTCCAGCAACATAGTGACCTGTCTGGTACATATTACGAACCCCGAACTCTGCAATCTTCTAAAAGAGCAAGAGATTTTGGCCGGAAAGGTCGATTTATTCCGGATGGAATTTTTTAATGTCTTTGAAAGCGGTGCGAGAGAATTGATAAATGAATTCCCCGGGTTCACGGAACTGGCCGAGGAAGCGCCACACTTGATGGTGGTTGGCCTGGGATCATTGGGCACAAGTCTAATAATTCGCGCTGCCTTGAATTGGAGATTGGCTCGGGGAAACCATGATAAAAAACTGCGCATCACCATGATAGACAAAGATGCAGTCCAGAAAAAGGAGTACCTGGACTGGCAGTACCGCCAGCTTAATGATTTCTGGGATCTTACTCCGGTGCCTGTGGAAATTAACTCACCAGAATTTCTCCAGGGGAAGTTCCTCTCAGAGAGTCATGACTTTTATTTCCTGTCCTGCGTATATGTCTGTCTTGATAATGATTCTGTTGCGCTCACTGCTGGGTTGGCAGTTTATCAGCATCTCAGAGAACGAAAAATCCCTATAGTAGTTCAGATGAGCCATGATGCCGGACTGGCTTCGCTCTTGCGAGTTGGGGGTGCCGAGAAAGGCAGCTTCGAGAACCTGCATGCTTTTGGGTTGTTTGATCGAACCTGCACGCCTGACCTGCTCTTTCGCGGGCACCCACGAGACTCTATCCAAGGCTATCCATCGGGACTACGTTCGTAACCATGAAAATTTGGGACTAATCATAGAGACCAATGCTTCGTTAGCTTCCTGGGAAGATTTGTCTGAGGACCTTAAAGAATCGAACCGTCGTTCAGCCGATGAAATCGGCAGGAAATTGCGAGCAGTCCACTGCGAGGTAGAGCGACTGACGGATTGGAACGCCGAATTATTTGAATTCACGCCGGAAGAAATAGAAGTAATGGCCAAAATGGAACACCATAGCTGGATGAACCAACTGAATAAAGAGGGCTGGACGTTTGCATCGGGACCAAAGGACCTGAAAAAGAAAACCCATCCAGCGTTGGTAATATGGGAGGGACTCTCCAAAGATTTTAAGGATAAAAATCGTGAAAGTGTCCGTAAAATCCCCGTCCTTCTGGCCGGAGTCGGCTTTCAAGTTCACCGCAAGTGGCCTAATATTCGAGAGAAACTGGCTCGCTATATCCATGAGGAATATCTCAAGACCCAGCGGGAATGGGGTGAGACCCGGGAGACCAATCCTCACATGGTTCCATGGGAACAACTTCCTGAAAACATTAAGGACTCAAACCGCAATCAAGCTGACGACGTTAATCACAAACTCAGTGCCATCGGTTGCGGCCTCGAGAGGTTAGCTCCGGCGACTCGTCCTTTTCAATTTAGCCCTGATGAAATAGAATTCTTGGCCAGGATGGAGCACGATCGCTGGATGGCAGAGAAAATTCATGATGGCTGGGTTTACGCTCCCGGGCCAAAAGCCCCGGGGAAAAAGACCAATCCTTATTTACTTCCTTGGGAACGCCTATCAGAAGATATTAAAGAGTTGGATCGCGTCCCGGTTCTTAAACTACCTGATTTTCTTGTCAAAGTAGGGTTACAGATCTTTCGTTTTAAAGAATAGAAAGGTTTATTCCCGAGTATGTCGTTATTGAAGTGACCTTGGTCTACCTTGCATTAAACAAGAGGATTGGTCGCCAAAAAGGAATTTCTTCGGGATCGGACCTCGCACCTCATCAATAATAAATAATTTATCTGGAGGGTATTGATGTTACAAAGTGATGATTTTAATCAATCCTCAATATCTAGTAAAAAAAAACCCGCTATTGAGACGATTATTGATACCCATGTTCATCTCGTGACCTTAAACCTTCCTGGAGTGACTTTGGATCAGGCTCCTGATGGAACCTCCTTTCAAAGTCCGCCCGAGCTACTTGCAAAGGTGATCCAGACTGAAATGCAAGAAGCGAACATCGAACACGTCCTGGGTATGCCTAGTCCAACGGCGGATGAGAATGATCCACTTGGAGTTGCGGGTACGCGACATCTGGCTGCGTTGGTTCCGGGATTGCATCCGGTCGGCTTTGCCAATCCGGAGCGCATCGATGAGAAACATCTCGAAAGGGTCGAGGAATCGCTGAGACTTGGTGACGTGATTGCCATTAAGGCGTACCTCGGCTATTTACACCATTACCCCGATAGTCCTGGTTATCATCCCTATTATCGGCTGGCAGCCAAGTATAAAATTCCGGTAATCTTTCATACGGGAGATACTTATTCCCATCTAGCCAAGCTCAAGTACGCTCATCCCTTGACAATTGATGAGGTGGCGGTGGACTTTCCAGAAACCAACTTCGTTATCGCTCACTTGGGGAACCCCTGGTTAGCCGACACGTCCGAAGTGGTTTACAAGAACAATAAACCAGGAATCAGAGAGAATGTTTGGGCTGATCTCTCGGGCCTCATGGTTGGGTCTGCATCCGATTATGAGAATTATCGTCAAGAAGGATACTTCGAGGATTTAGGCAAAAAGGTGTGGGAGTTAATCGATTTCACGGAACGGCCTGATCGTTTCTTATTCGGAAGCGACTGGCCATTGTCCCCGATGAAGGTTTATAGAGACTTTATCGGCGAGCTAATTCCGGAATCATATCACAAAGCGGTGTTTTACGATAACGCCAAGGCTTTGTTTAAGCTCGTTTAACTTATGGATCTTCTCGGAGTCGGTCCATTGAGAGACTTAGGTGGCTGCACGTACAAGGAAGGGGTGTCCTTGGGGAAGTTCGCGGCACCGGAGGACGACGGCCGCTTCGCTGAGATGTTGTGCGATGCCACCATCGCCTGGTGCTGCTCATGAAGGGCGTGAGCCAACGTCTGGAGAAGAAATGAATTTGTAGCGCCGGCGCCCGCCGGCGAAGGAGCCACCGAGGGCGGCGATACTACATTCACTCTTTTTTCCTATCGTCCGCCGGGGAGCCCCGCCCGGTAAGCCAAGCCTGGCAAATGGGAGTCCGGGGAATTGACTGTCCTGATGGTCTGGGGCGGCAAGATCTTCTTGGCGCCAACCGGCACCTTAGCGTAATTTATAAAAAATTGACTTCCCAATGGAGGTAAGTTAATTTAGCTGGATGATTAAGACTATAGTGCACTGCGGTGAACAGCCGCCTGGAGAAGGACATTGTCGACATCAATGCGGCCCTGTTCGCCAATCTATAGACCCTCATCATGAGCGGCCGCAAGCGTGTCCTGCCATCAAAGTAACAACCTGCCAGACTTCTCAAATCAAATTTAAGGAAAAAACATGCGGAGAAAAGCTATAGAATTCCACGATGGAGCCAAAGATGGTCTCAAGCCGTTGGTTCCTTTGGATTTGAATAACATTCACGATTCTGATGAATTGCTTAAAGCAATGAGCAGCACTGCTTTTGGGGGGCGTTCGTTGGGGGAAGCGGCTGATGTGCTCACCGAAATGGTAAGGGACCCCGATTGTTTAACTGTGGGTACCTTTTCTGGTGCCATGAGCGTGGCCAAAATGGGATTGCTCATTTGTGAAATGATCGACCGCGGTTGGCTTAAAGCGGTAGTCTCAACAGGAGCACTGATAGCTCACGGATTTATTGAAACCCTTGGCCGGGCACACTACAAATGTCCGGCAAATCGGTCGGATAGGGAATTATATTTACAGGGTTACAACCGCATTTATGACACCCTGGAGATGGAAACCAACCTAGATTACGCTGAGGCCATTTTTCGGGAAGTTTTGAGCGGCTTGGACCGAAATCAGGTCTGGTCCTCCCACAGCCTTTGCAGGGAATTAGGAAGATATCTTGCAGACCACACCACCAGTCCCGGGATTTTGCGGAATGCTTACTTGAAGGGAGTGCCGGTGTTTATTCCGGCTTTTACCGACTCGGAAATGGGACTGGATATGGCCACCTATATGATGCGGGATGCTTTGCGTAATGGGAAAGAAATTCCCGCCGCCTTGACCGATTGTTCCCTGCAATTCAACCCGTTCCTGGATTTAGGAGCCTATACCCAGATGGTGTTACCCGCGAAGAGGCTGGGAATTTTCACCATCGGCGGCGGCGTACCTCGAAACTGGGGGCAACAGATGGCTCCTTATCTGGAATTGCTTAATTCCCGTTTAAATATAGAGGTTCCGGAGCTTCGCTTCCATTATGGAGTAAGGCTCTGCCCGGAGCCAGCCCACTGGGGGGGCCTAAGCGGTTGTACATATAAGGAGGGGGTTTCCTGGGGAAAATTTCTCCCTATAGAAGAGGGGGGGAAATTCGCCGAGGTTCTTTGCGATGCCACTATCGCCTGGCCTATTCTTCTTAAGGCAGTTACTCAGCGAATTGATAAAAGACAAAAAAATAAATAGGTTAGCTTGCGGGCTAACTTATCTTTAATGGCTGCCAGTGAAATGACCTTAGAACAAAAATCTAGTGAAAATGACGGTGCTCAAGTTATCAATGTCAGACATATCTTCAATGATATGGTTGATGAGTATGACGATTTATATGATTTATGGTATAGCTACCTCTTTGGTGAGATAGAGCGGGTTATCTTGGAGGAATTCGAGCTAACCTCTAATACCGGTCTGAATCCCCTCGCTATTGATGTGGGCTGCGGGACTGGCATACAATCCATCACCTTAGCTGCATTGGGATATAAAGTTGTCGGCTTCGACATTGCCGATAAACTTATCGAGCAAGCTAAAGTTAAAGTGCAACGAGCCGGAAATAAGCACGAATTTCTGGACATTGATTTTTTGATTGCCGATGGTGAAGCGTTACCTTTTGAGGATGCAGTCGCAGATTGTGTTAATTGCTGCGGTTCGACGCTCAGTTTTATCCCGAATTGGCGGCAAGCGCTCTCTGAAATGTCCAGGTGCCTTAAGCCTGGCGGCAGATTGATCCTGGAAGTTGAAGGCAAATGGAATTTTGACTTGTTTTGGGAAATTATCAATGCTATCGGTTTCAATGTCTTTGAGTATGATGAACCCTTGCTGGATGCGCTCCAGCATCTCCGCCCGCCGTGGAATGTCGGGCACCATGTCGAATATCCCTTTAAATTGGAATCTGATGAAACCGTGACGATGCCGCTAAGATTGTTTGCCGCCGCTGAACTCGAGAAAGAATTACAGCATGTCGGCTTGGTTCAAGTAAAGCGTTGGGGCCTGCATTCCTTGACCAATATCATCCCCAGCACCATACTGCATGACTCTCGCCCAGGACCGCTGCTAAAAAAAATGTTTTCTCTTCTATCAAATATCGAGAGACGCTTTAACCAATTCCAACCCTTGAACGCCTTCGGCTGCAGTCTTCTGGTAATTGCCGAAAAGAACTATGAGGTGGTTAAATGACCGCTAATGGCCAAATAACTGAAAAGTTTGCGGAGATCGTTACCAAGGCGGCCCAATTTCTATGCGATAGTTATCATGATGGCAGTTGGGGTGCCACCAAGACCACGGCTATGACCATCTGGGCTTTGCAAGAATGCGGGGTGGTGGGGAAGCATAAGGGTGTTTTTATCGAGGCCCTGGAGGAATTGATCGAAAAAGAAGGTACGGAGCTCCAAAAAGGACTCTCGTTTGATGAAGAAATCTGGGAGACGTCAGTGGTATTGATCGCCCTTGCCAAAGTAGATCAAGGGGAATTCAAAGAAAAAATAGAATTGATTAAAAAATGGCTCTTGTCACAGATAAGTGAAACTGGGGATAATTTTAATGAAGAACCATGGGAAACCTTATGGGTTCTTACAGCATTATTTGAATCAGATCAAGTTGACGCTGATGATTGGGAGATGGTTAAGAAGTGTATAAATTGGGTTTGGGACAAGAGGAATGCACAAGATGTTTTGATCTCTTTGCATAATATGGGGTTTTTACTAGCCGTATTGAATTATGCAATAAACTATTCAATACGCAACCCTTCTTTTGATGACAGTGAAGAAATTGAATTGTACAAAAAAGCAGCCAATATTTGTAACAGTTATTTGATTAAGGAATTTCACGAAAATAAGAAAGCCGGTATGCTTTGGAGCAGCGAACCATGGAGTATCGGGCACATCCTGCATGGCATCACTGAATCTCCCCAGCGAATAAAATTTTTTAGAGAAGACAATTTAAATAAAGACATTATAAATTGGTATAAAGAAAGCTGGAATGATCCAACAGGGTTTGGCAGTGTTAAGAACACGTGCGATACGTTAGTTGGACTGATGAAATATTACCTTAGTAGGGATGTTGAATACAAAAATGGGAGCCGATCCGAGGCAATAGACCGAATTGCAAAAAATATTGTTTTAGAAGACGTGGATATACGATCCAAAAAAATGGTGGTATATCCTTTGTGGGGTAAAGGAGTAGAACCAAGAGAGAAAGAAATTGTTTTGTTGATGCCGTTCAGTGAAAAATTTGATAAATTGGTAGATAGTATTAAAGAGATTACAAGCTTCAAAGAGCTCGAAGGATGGAGTGTGCGCAGGGCCGATGACACATATGACGGAGAAGATGCCATTGATAATATATGGCGCCGTATCAATGCCGCGAGGGTTGTTATTGTGGAATTAACCCGTTTGCGTCCGGCTGTGATGTACGAACTTGGGATTACACATACTACTAGGTAAAAAAGTTATTATGATAACTCAGTTTGATCCCAAAAAACTTCCGTTTAATTTAAGGAAACTCGATGTGATAAGATATAAACACAATGATTTAAATGATGATGGTGGAAAAGAGAAATTCAAGGTTAAAATTCGTGACACCATAGTTCAAGTATTGAGAAGAAAAAAAGGTAAACTACAGTAGGGAGTAAGGCTCATAACAGGGCGGCCATTTTGACGGCTCACCCAATTACTGCACATAGAGCGGCTAAACCTAAGTAAATTCTACCATAATCGTTGGAGCAAAGGCAATAAGCGTTAAAGATACTTCGCATTTACGGGATAAAATCCATGCAAGTCTCTTCTCCCCCCTCCCCGCGCCTTGTTCTCCATGTTGGCGTTACCGGTCACAGACCTTCCGGTCTTCAAGGAGGGGATGATGACATATTACGATCCAAAATTCGAGAAGTTCTATCGCTTATAGCTGGTGATGTTGAAAAAGTGTACAAGGCTTCTCCGGGAATATTCAGTTCTCTCCCTCCCATCTTGCGTCTCATATCTCCCCTGGCGGAGGGTGCCGACCGTATAGTCGCTGAAGAAGCTTTGGGTTTGGGATATGAACTCCAATGCCCTCTTCCCTTTGAACTCAGCCAGTACGAGCAGGATTTTGATTCTTCCGCGTCCCTTACTGAATTTAGTTCCCTGCTGAGTCGAGCGACCACAATATTCGAATTAGATGGAGATCGTGAACAACGACGCTTGGCATATCAAGAGGTAGGCAGAACAGTTCTAAGCCAATCAGACATACTGGTTGCCATTTGGAATGGGAAGGAACCGCAGGGCCAAGGGGGTACAGGAGAGATCGTTCAAGAAGCCATCCAGAGAAAAATTCCTACCTGCTGGATTCAGGCCCAGAAGCCTCATCTTATAAATCTACTGGGATATTCGGGCAAACGGGAAAGACCCAGTTGGAATGAAGGGTTACCCCAATATATATCCAATCTGCTCTCTCTCCCCGCACTTAATCAGATTGGTTATGCAAGGAACAAAGAGAAATCCGACCTCAGCCAGGAATTCTTTTCAGAAACTGAATGTAAAATAAATGTTGGGTTTCCCTTTAAGTTGTTTCGGGATTTATTGGGTGGAATGGGAATTAGCCGGCCGAAATTCAGAATGCCTGGTTTCGAAGAAGAAACGTTGGAAGAATGGCAAGAAGTCTGGAATACTTCGCCCGGACTGCCGTCATCCCTGATAGATCAGATAAATAGAGCATTTCTGCTCAAATTTGCGTGGGCCGATAAGCTGGCCAATTATTATGCTGATTTGTACAGAAGTTCTTTTATTGTTAACTATTTTTTAAGTGGCTGTGCGGTATTAGCTGCCTTGTTGGCTTACCCGCTGGAGCTGGGCCATGCAGGTCAAGAATGGTTGGTTCTGACGGAAATTATCTTAATTTCTTTCATTATTCTGACCACATGGTATGGCAAGAGGAAGCGCTGGCACGAGCGATGGATCGATTACCGCTTTCTCGCCGAGCAATTACGACAAATGCGATTCTTGGCCCCCCTTGGGATATTACTCCCATCCTTTAGCATCCCTGCACATCATGCAAATAATGATCTTCACAATAACTGGATAAACTGGTATTTTCGCGCCTCAGCGCGGGAAGCGGGGCTGCCCAATGTCCGAATTGACCAGGCATACCTTGAAGCTGGTCGAACACTTCTCACGATAGGAGAGGTAGAAGGACAAATCCATTACCATGAAATAAACGCCAGCCGCTTTCATATTCTATCTCATCGACTACATCATCTGGGATTATTGTTATTTGCATTGACTGGTATAGCCTGTTTATCGCACCTTTATTATCACGGTGAATACAGCCGGTGGCTAACTTTACTCTCAGGAGTGCTGCCAGCTTTTGGAGCCGCCTTCGCGGGCATCCTGTTCCAGGGAGAGTTTCAGCGCCTGGCTCAACGTTCCGAAGCCATGACCAGAGAGTTGGGGCGGATCAATAACAATCTGACAATCCTTCCCGAATTATCTCACGAAAATCTCTGCCTCATGGCCAACGAGGTCGCCAATATTATGATAACTGAAGTACTCGATTGGAGGATTTTACTACATGACAGACCGTTGAATCTTCCAGGATGATCCTTTTCATGGAAAAAGTTAAATAAAGAGGGATGTCCTTTGAAAGGGCCAATCATTATTTTGGCGCCATTTGACATTTAATAGGTTTATTGATAACGTTTACCATTAAAAAAGTTATTGGGCGTTTCAAACAACTATCCTGAACTGTCATGGATAATTGGTCCCGTGGATCTCCATGCATTTCTGGGTTGACTCAGCTGCCGAACATGAAATAATGACTCCTGAGGAGGTCGCCCAATATCTCCGTAAAAGCCAGAGCTGGGTCTATAAGCACTGACGGGCGCTGGGCGGCAGGAAACTTGGGGGTTCTCTGTTCTTCCCCGGAAAGGAGGACCTCTATGAGCATTTATTTTCAGAAGGGCCGGGGGTGGAAGCACGATTTCACCCTCCACGGGAAAAGGTACACGTCCCGCTACACACCTGCCTTAGCGCAAAGATTCTTGAGAACTTCACGCCGATCTATGAACTGCCCTGTCTGTCTCTTTCCTTTTTGGTCCACATAGGAATGCCAGAAGACCCAAGGTTTGGTCTTATCCCGCTCCAAAAACCTGCGCGACAGGATATGGTAAATTTTCTGAGTCATGGGCACTTTCCTTGGAGTCAAGTGGCCACCTCGTTTCTTGCGGGTGCAGAGCACCACATACCGCTGTTCGAGGTTGATGTCTTCCCAAACAAGGCGGTTAATTTCGCTGACCCCATGGTATCCCTCAAAAGCCAGAGATAATCCTGAACTTCTGGATCAGCCGGAGCGATCAAATCGTCGATGTCCTCTGGTGATGGTACATAGTTAAGCCTCTTGGCCATGGGCAAGAAACTTAGACCGATTACGGGATTCTCGGTAAGCCACCCCTTCTTTTTCCCAAAATTAAAGGTGGCCTTGAGATAGCGAATCTCCTTATTTGCAGTAAAGACGGAAACGCTGCTCCTCTCCAAGATGAAACACTCCACCATATCGCGGGAAATTTGGCTGCACGTAAGCCCTTTCCACTGCCTAATCCACCTCCGAGCCGATACTTGATAGGTCAGATAGTAACTTTCGGAGTTATAAGCCTCAACATGGTCTAATCTCCTATTTACCAGATCCAAGAAATCCATGTCGGTCGGGGTTGTCTCCGTCGGCCTCTCTGGTGGTGGGTTCAGTATCTCCTCCGGTTTTTGGATTTCGACCAGCTTGGCCTCTCTTTTGGTTTGGATATAAGGCCGTTTGGTTTCCATGCCCTTCGGCATGCCGGGGCTTCGCTGATGGATCACTGCAACATTCCGCTTGGGTCCATCCAGCGTATCCTGGGCCATGAGAACCGAACTACTACCGAAATCTATCTCCACTCCATTAACCGATCTGAGTTCGAGGCGATGGCGGTTTATGAACAGGCCAGGGGAAAGTCACACTCAGGTCGGAAAATCCACACTCAGATTCATACTCAGCAAAAGGAAAAGGGCTTAAGCCCGATGACCTAAACCCCTTGTAACTACTTGAAATTACTTGGTGCCGGAGGCCGGACTCGAACCGGCACAAGGTTGCCCTCGGGGGATTTTGAGCTCGTGGTGAGGGATAAATTAGGATAGTCAAGGATAGACAAAGATAGAGCAAATTAAATAAGTTAACATCATGCCTCCTCTTTCGTGATACCTGGGGAAACTCAGGGAAAAGAGGGGTTATTTTTGGGGAGATGTTAATAATTGTTAGACAAGGGGCGCTGGTGGCCGAAAGGTTGCCGGCGCTTTTTTTTGGCCCTTTTAATTTTTTTCTTGCAAAGTCTATTAAGTATGATAGGCTATAGCGAAAGGAGGGTATTAAGGTGTTTAAAATTGGATACAAAGACATGCAGGCTATCACGGCGATTGACTATCAGGTGCTGGTGCGTGGAGCGGTCGCATATTTTAAGGAAGACCCCAACTCTCCTAAGGGGGCTGGAAAAGCCCGCAAGTTTGACCTGGACGAGGGCTTCATAGTGATGCTCATGGGGTTTATGGCGTCTGACTTTAATGTCAAGTTGCCAGAGGCAAAATTTCTTGTTGCTCAAATCGAAAAGGAAATGGAGCGCCAGGGGATCATGCCCTCTCAAATCTTTGCGAATCCGGTTAAGGTGCCGCGTCTTATTGTGAGAATTCATCTTAGCAAGGGATCGGGAGTGGGTCCTCTCCAGGGGCGGGACGCCTATGAATGGCGGCGATACGAGAAGGATCCTCAGGAAACTGTCGTAGAGATACCCGCGTTTGATGCGCCTCCAGGCATCATTGTTCCGACAAAGAGCATAGTCAAAGGGGATGAGGGGCCCTATGAGGCTTGGTGGGTTCCGGAAATCCGTTTTGGCCGGAAGGCGGCCGTGCCGCTCGAAATCCCGATTTCGGACCTGCTTTCAACTTTTGGCCAGGTTGTGTTGCACGCTGCTTCTAAATAATCGAGGCCTAAATGGCACCTCCAGACCTTTCTCAGGTATTGAAAGAACTCCGGGATCTCCGGAAGGAACTCCGGGCGCCGGCAAAGCGGCTGCTTACCGTCGATGAGACGGCGCATTACTTGGGCCTGGCGCCGAAGACCGTGAGAAACTCCTTAGGCCCCAAGGCGGCGCGGGCTTTCCCGGTCAAGCCTGTGCGAGTGGCAGGACGGGTGCTATTTCGGCTGGAGGATCTCCAGAAGTACGTCGACTCCTTGGAGGCAGATGCATGAAAGCCTTGCTAAAACTCCGGCTTCGCTTCTGGGAACTTTTCACCTATGGAAAATTCCGGTCATGGGCGAGCTTGGCCCTGGATCGGGCGGTGGTGGCCTTGGAGGCGATGGAATGAACCTCGACAAAATCCCCGTGGATCTGCGCCAGCTAAATCAGTGGGTTATCTGGCGCTTGGAGGACCGTGATGGAAAGAAAACAAAAGTTCCATATCAGGCCTTAAACCCTCAAGAAATGGCCAGCAGCACCTCAAGAGCTACGTGGGCCAGCTTTGAACAGGCTATTGCAGCGGCAAAATGTAATGGAAGTTCGGGGATCGGCTTCGTGTTCACGGGGGAAGACCCGTATGTGGGGATCGATATTGATCATGCAATCGAAGCCGGCGAAATTCATCCCCAGGCGTTGGAAGTTATGCAAGACCTAAATTCTTTTGGAGAATTTTCCCAGAGCAAAACAGGAATTCATATTATTGTTAAAGGCAAACTACCACCCGGACGCCGGCGTAAAGGCCATTTGGAAATGTATGATTGTGGCCGGTATTTCTGCATGACCGGGCACCACATAGAAATCACCCCCCGCACCATTGAGTCTCGCCAAGCCGAATTGGAGGCCCTCCATGCCCGCGTTTTCGGAAAGGAAAAGAGAGAGGCAAAAACCTCCCCTCCAACCCTGGGTTTAAGTATGGCCGATTCGGAGATTATCACCAAAGCCAGGACAGCTAAAAATGGAAATAAATTTGACCGACTTATGCAGGGTGATACGAAGGATCAGAATGGCGATGATAGTGCGGCGGGTCTTGCCCTGTGTTCAATCTTGGCTTTTTGGACCCAAGACCCTCATCAGATCGACCGCATTGTCCGGGCAAGCGCCCTCTATCGGGATAAATGGGATCGTCAGGACTACCGAGATAGGACTATTAGCAAGGCCCTGGGCGGCGTAACCGAGACCTACCAAGGACCCCGGGGCGAACCTCAGGCGAATCAGGCCCCATCCCTTCCGCCAGCGTCAGAAGCCCCGAAGCCTGAAAAAAGGGAAGAGTCCTCAAAGCGGATTATGGGCGTTCCCGATTATGGGCTGACCGATCAGGGCAACTCCTACCGCCTCAAGGACCAATGGGGCAAAGAAGTAAGGTGGTGCGATCCGTGGGGGAAGTTTCTTTGCTGGGATGGAAATCGCTGGGCTATAGATCAGATTCGAAAAATTGAGGTCATGGCCATCGAAACCGTCAAGAGCATCTACTCGGAAGCCTCGCAAATTCGAGACAAGGATGTCCGGAAGGCCACGGCGGATCATGCCAAGCGCAGCGAAGCCGATAACAAACGGAAGGCGATGCTCTCCAGCGTCAAATGTCTTCTGCCCATTCGCCCGGAAGAACTCGACCGCAACCCCTATTTGTTCAATGTCTTAAGCGGAGTGATCGACCTCCAGACCGGCGAACTCCGGCCGCATTCCCCAGGAGACTATATTACCAAGCTGGCGCCGGTCCATTTTGATCCGAAAGCAAAATGCCCTATATGGTGGAGTTTCCTTTCCAAAATTCTCCCGGGGCCAGCCATAGAGTATTTGCAAAAAGCCATCGGGTACTCTGCAACCGGGGCCACCATAGAGCAAGTTTTTTTTCTGCTCTTCGGCGCCGGCGACAACGGCAAGACGGTTTTCCTCGAGACCATCGGCGGCATCCTGGGAGACTATGCCAAGGAAACGGACCCCGAAACCTTCATGGCCAAGAAACACGGCGGGGGCATACCAAACGACCTGGCAGCACTCCGCGGCGCCCGGTTTGTGAAATCCGTAGAAACTTCAGGCGGCCGACGCATGTCCGAAGTCCGCATTAAGCAGATGACCGGCGGCGACACCTTGACCGCCCGCTTCCTGCATGCCGAATGGTTTGAGTTTCGGCCGGAGTTTAAGTTATGGCTGGCCACCAACCACAAGCCGGTGATTAAGGATTCGACCCATAGCATGTGGCGCCGGGTGCGCCTCATTCCTTTCGAGGTTCAAATCCCTAAGGAACAGCAGGATAAGCAACTGACCGAAAAGTTGAGAGACGAATATCCGGGCATTCTTAATTGGATCATCGAAGGCGCCCTACTGTGGCAGCACGAAGGTCTGAAACCCCCCGACACCATCCAAGAGGCAACCCAGAGCTACCGGGATGAAATGGACGACCTGGCCGACTTCCTGAGCGAATGTTGCACCCTGGCACCGGACGATAGAGCCACAGCGACAGAGGTGTTTAATGCTTACCAGGAGTGGGCGAAAGCGGCAGGGGAAAAGAAACCGATGAGCAAGAGAGGCTTGGGCGTGGCCCTGGGGGAGCGGGGATTTCAAAAAGGTAGAAGCGGAAGCATGAGATTTTGGCAGGGCATCGGGATTAATGGGGAATGACGCATGACGCATTGTGACGCAATTTTCGCTATTTCTTACATGAGGCTTAAATTTCTTAGAGAAAACAGGGAAAATGGCCTTTTATGCGTCATTGGGTGCGATACGTCATTCCTTCATGTCTGTGACCATAAGCTTTGTGTCTATGACCCTAAGTATCTGTTTTCTCCGGGATTATGGCGATAACTAAATTATTATTAAATAGTAATCATTCCTGATATTTGAACCTGGGAAAAACAGAGAAATCGAAGGTTGAACCAAAGGCAAGTGTTAACAAGTAGTTAGTCAAGGCCGGGAGAGTGAGTAATGGCGGGTTCTAAAAAAGTCACAGGGGATACACCATCCGCAAAGCGGCGGGGTCCGAAACCCAAGCCCGAGGAAAAGAAGCTGGCCCCGGTCCGCCACGGCCTTTACTGCGATCCGAATAAGGTAAAGGTCGACGGCCGTTCATTCTTTGGCCAGTTGAAACGGAAGATTAAAGGTCACTTCCTGGAGTGTTTCAAAGGCAATCCCTCTGCCTTGGTACAGACCCTGGCGGATGGCACGGCAGCAAACCTGATCATGGCGAAGGCATTTCAGGCCGCATTTCTGAGGGGTGATAAGTTGCCCCCCAGCATCCTGAGGGACTATGTGGCACTTTGGAACAGTATAAGCCGTGATATTGCCACGCTGTCTGTGATGGCCAAGGAGAGCGGGAACGGCGATAAGGTTCCATCGTTGCCGGAATACCTCGAGGAACTGAAGAGCGGCATGCAGGTAGTGGCAGACCCCAGTCCAGCCCCGGCGCCGGAGAAGAAGAGGCTATTTTGAAGATCTTAATCGACAAGCGGGAGCAGATGCCATATTTCTTCCGGGGTTTTGAGGGCGTGATCCCGGAGATCACCCTGTTGCATTGTGGGGACTACTCTTTGCCAGGGTTTGAGGACAAAATAGCCATCGAGAGGAAGGCGCTTCCGGATTTAATCGCTTGTTTAATGGGCGACAACAGGATCAGATTTGAGAAGGAACTTGCCAGAGCCAGGCATTTTGAATACTTCGCAGTCGTGATTGAGGCGAGCCTTGCCGACGTCTCCAAGGGTTACTATCGCAGTGAAATGAAGCCACAGGCGGCGCTCCAGAGCATCCTAACTTTTGGGATACGTTACCCCCACGCGCATTTCATTTGGTGCGGCAGCCGACTTGCCGGTGAGTACGTCGTCCATGGCCTGCTCAGCAAATTCTTGCGGGAGATCGGCGAGCGGTATAAGGCGGCCACAAAACGCCAGGCGGACGCAGCGTAATGACACGCCCGGACCCCGAACCTGTGCAACTTCAATTCCTCTTTGGGGTTGGCGAGATTGCGGCCTTCCTGCGGTTACCAGAGGCCAAGGTGGAGCGGATGATTGAGGCCGGCGAACTCCCGGTCAAGAAAGACGGCTTGGGGCGGTTGGTACTGAATACCTTTGATTTTCGGGGAAAATATGAATAAATATCACTCGGTAATGATTACTATTGGCGAGCAAGAATACCGGGCCAGCTTGTGCGGCCGGGACGTTATGAAACTCATTCCTGTGCTCAGTAAATTTAAGAACTATAGAGGCACCCTCATCGCGGACCTGCCCGTCGAGTTGCAGCGCCTTGACCAAAAAGTGATCCTGGCCGCTCTGCGAAGATATCATCCCGCGGTCACCGTGGGTCAGTTGGAAGAACTGGATTTTGCTGCCCTCGATGGGATCGCCGTCGAAGTTTTGAAGATGATCAGCGCCCTCAGTCGGGATGGAAAGAAACGCCATTCTAAGCGCATTCTTGAAGGGGCGCCGAGAGGCTCAGCTTAAAGGAGAACCCAATGGCAGACCAGGACCAGATTTCAGGGAAAGTTCAAATCGACATTTCGGAGGCGCAGCAGGCGCTTTCTCAAATCGCTGCGACCTTGCAGCAGACCCAGCAAACCATGGCCGACGGCTTCAAGGGTATGCAGCGCCAGTCCTCCCAGAGCACCCAGCAGATCAAGCAGGACTTCGACAAAATGGGCACCGGGGTGGTCGGGGCCATCAAGGACATGCATACCCAGGTCTCTTCGGCCTTCACCTCGCTCAGTTCCACCATTACCAAGATTGGCGAGATTGCTATGGGCGTTGGGGCGATCCTGGCCGGCGGCGCGATGTTTAAGGGCGTGGTGGACAAATATGTCGATATGAACTTGCAGGCCAAGCAACTGAGCGTGGTCATGGGGATAAATGTCTCGGATGCCCAGGCCCTGATCCAATCTTTCGGGCGAGTGGGGGTAGGCGGCGACACCGTGACCAGCGCCCTTACCCGGATGACCCGGCAACTCAAGACCAATGAGGAGGCCTTTAACGACAACGGGGTCAAGACCCGGGATGCCGGCGGCAGCCTGCTCTCCATGAACGATATTCTATTCAACTCCATTGATGCCCTGAAGGGCATGGAGGCCGGGACTGAGCGGAACCTACTGGCCACTACCATCTTCGGCCGGGCCGTCGGGAACATGCCGGGGTTCCTGCGGATGACCTCGGCCACGGTCGATGAGATGCGCGAGCACCTGGCCAGCCTGGGGATCGCCATTACCGATGTTTCAGTGGCCAAGGCCCAGCAGTTTCAAATGGGAATGCATGATGTTGAGCTCACCTTCGATGCCATCAAATACAAGATCGGCGAGGCGGTGATTCCGGCCCTGATCAATATGTCTAAGGCCTTCGCGGCGGCCGGTCCTGACATTGCCAAATTCGCCGCGGATGCTATCAATTTCTTTGCCTCCATGGTTCGAGGTGCACAAGACCTGCTGATGGAGGCGACGGTCGCCGCCAGCAATATCCGGGATGCCTTTCAAGGCACCTGGGAGGCCGTTAGCGCCGGGGCCGCGGCCGTCAAGCAGCGCCTGATGGAAACCTGTGGGACCGACGTGGTGGGGGCTTTCGCCGCGGGCATGGCCGCCATGAAAGGCTCTCTTCAGGATTGGAAAGAACAGGCCATCCGGGATTCCAACGAGGTGCGCTTTGCCATCATGAGCGCCCAACCGGCCATTAAAGGACCTGGCGGCGGCGGCGATCCCTTTGCAAATGCCATGGCGGCCGCCGGGCAGAAGAGTCAACAGAATGCGGCAGCCGAAACTCCCAGCGGCGGCAATAAGTTTGTGGCCAAGGATGACACCGGCAAAGGCGGCGGCGGGGGTTCGACCCTCCTTCAGCAGTGGAAAGAGGAACTGGAGAAGATCAAGACCGAAGAGAACGCCTACCTGGACTTCTCCAAGCAGCGGGAAAAGGAGTTCTGGCAGAGCAAGTTGGAAACCTGCCGGCAGGGCTCCAAGGAATACAGCGCGGTCAATCATGAGATTTTCACCCTCCAGCGGGCCATCGACAAGGACGACGCCGACGCTCACCTGGCCTCCCTGCATAGCCAGATCGCTTCGGAACGGACGAACTGGGACCAGAAACGCGCCCTGATGGACCAGGCGGTCAGTTACGCCGCGACTAAATACGGGGCCGACAGCAAGACCTATAAGGGCGAACTGGACAAGAAACAGGCCTTGGACGTGGCCTACAACAAGTATCAGCAGGACCTCGCGGCCAAGCAGATTGACGACAAGGCGAAGCTGGCACAGATGGACCTGGCCCGGCAGGAGCAGGAGGTCAAGTTTGAAGAGAGCATGGGCCAGATTTCGGCATCTGCGGCCCTGGCCCGACTAAGGGCCTTGAAGCAGCAGGAATTGGAGATCGAGCGGCAGGCACTCGTCCAGAAGCAGGCAATTTACAAAGACGATGAGAAACAGCAGGAACTTCTGGCCCAGCAACTGGCGACTTTCAAGCAAAAGAAATTGACTGAGGAAGATAAGGCCCTCCAGCAGTCGGCCTTAAAAAATAAGCAGACCATTCAGAACTTCATGGCTCCTATCGAGAGCGCCATCCAAGGGTCCATTATGGGCATCATTCAAGGAACCCAGACCCTAAAGAAGGCGATCCAGAACCTCACGACCTCCGTCCTTTCGTCTTTTGTCGGCATGTTTGCGAAAATAGCTGAGGAGTGGGTGGCTAGTAAGGTGGCGATGTTGCTTTCCGATCAAGACACAACTCAACAACAGATAAAAGCCCAGGGCGGCGTCGCTTACATGGAAAACCTGGTGGCCCTTATTCCTACGGTGGGGCCATATGCCGCGCCTGTGGCCGCCGGCGCTTTAACCACCGCGGAACTGGCTTTAGCTACGGGTTTGAGTTCGGCCGCCGGCGGTTGGGACGTGCCGGCCGACAGCCTGGCCTTGATCCATCGCAAGGAAATGGTGCTACCGGCCAGCTTGGCCGAAAATGTCAGGGCCATGACTTCGGCGCCTGGTGGAGGGCAAGGCGGCAGCACGATACACGCCCCCATTAGCGTCACAATAAACCCGACCCAAGCAATGACCCAGGCCGATTACAACAACCATGCCAGGATGATTGTCAAGGCCCTTAACAAGGAGATTGGACGGCGTGGTCAAAGCCTCGGAGACGGCAGATATTAACCACGCCTCACGGCGTCAACCCCGGCGCAAGCCTGTGGGGGAGACCGGCCGCGGGGATTAACCATAGCAGGAAAAGTCAAAAATCGCAGCACATAAAGGAGAATGTCATGCAACAACTAAAAAAATTTCTTGAAGATATAGGCGGTAAACTGCCGGAAATGAAAAACGAAATTGCGGCGCTCCAAAGTCAGGTCCGGGCCCGCTCGTGGGCCAATATGCCCGGCGTGAATGAGGGCAAAGAGAAGTTCAGCATGTTCAAGACCCTCACCGCCATCAAAACCAATGACTGGTCCGAAGCCGGTTATGAGAAAGCGGTCATGGATGAGGCCAAAAAAAAGTCCATGGGCTACACCAGTGACACGGCCGGCGGCTACCTCGTGCCGCAGCAAGCAATCGCGGAACTGATCGAATTGCTCTTGCCGCGGTCCTGTTGTCTCGAAATGGGCGCCAGGCTCCTGCCGAATCTCATGGGCAACCCTGTGACCTTCCCGAAGCAGACCGGCGGCGCCACGATCTACTGGATCGGCGACAATACCTCCGTCACCCCGAGCGACCTGACTTTCGCGCAGCTCTCCCTGGTCCCCCACAAGGCCATGGCGCTGATCCAGGTGTCTAACTCATTGATAAGAATGGCTTTACCGGCCGCCGAGCAAATCATAAATGAAGACATCGCCCGGCAACTGGCCCTGGCGATTGACCTGGCGGCCCTGCGCGGCACCGGCTCCGCTAACCAGCCCCTGGGCATTGCCAATACCAAAGATATTGGCACGGCTTCGGGGCTCACCAGTGGAAACGGCAACGGGAAGCTCCTTAGCCTCAACATTTTCGACGACTGTGAATATAGCTTGGCCGCGGCTAATGCCCTGGCCGAGCCGGGGGGGAGCTACGGCTACATTTTCCATCCGGCGGTGCGGCGAATCCTGAAAAAAATCAAAATCGGGATGTACTCGGGCGATGCCGGCGTGTTGCCCCTGGTCTCGTTTCTGGACGAACTTGGGGTAAGCACGGATCAGTCGATCCGGAACCGTTTGGGTTACCCCTTCGCCTGTACCACGCAGATCCCGGTCAACCTGAGCGCCGGGAGTTACACCGATTGCACCGAGATTTATTTCGGGAATTGGGCGGAACTCTTGATCGGTCAATGGGCCGGCCTGCGCATTCAGGCCTCCGACGTGGCAGGAACTGCCTTCGCCGCCGATCAGACGTGGATTCGGATCATCGCCGAGATCGACGTGGGCCTGCGGCATCCGCAGTCTTTCTGCTTGGTCAACGATATAAGCTCAACTTAACCCCAACCGGAGAGGTCACGTGAGGTCGCGGCCTCTCCGTCTACATAATTTGGCGGCCTCGCACCAGGGCCGCCAAAATCCAGGGGCGTGAAGGCGACTGAAGAGCCCCCCGCAGTCGTTAATAGTAGCGCCGGGGCCCCTGGAAGCCAGTTTCCCGGTTGCCAAGACGGGGGGCATCTTTTACCCAAGGGAGCACAGCATGTCACCTCAGGAAAAAAAACTCTTGGCCGGCCTCCAGGAGCAGCTTGAAATCCTCAAGGCACAGCCGACGGAGGAAGGATTTTACAAGCTGGCCCACGACCTCGAGGCCTACCGGGATTTCGTCCGGGATCACCTGGAAACCGTCGAGGAATCGCCAATTCTTGACCTTCAAAATATTGCCCACGACCTGGCCCGTAAAGCCTTCGAAAGGCAGATTATTGGTGAGCGGCTGCTTTGTGATATAGGCAACCTCGCGTGCAGCCTGATCGTTGTCAGCACGCCGATCATGTTCTGAGCCATGAATATTATCGAGGCCATCCAAGACCCGCACCTTTTCAAGTCCCTCTTCAAAGACCTGGAGACCTGGCAAAGCTGGCTCGTTTTTCTCAAGGCTCTCTTCGCTCTCCCCATGACCCGGGAAGAACTGGCGCTCTATCAGCAGTGCACAGGCCGCCAGACGCCGCCCAAGCAACAATTCCGGGAGGCTTGGGTACCAACAGGGGTAAGGTCGGGGAAGTCCTTTATCGCCGCCCTGGTGGCCGTGTTCCTGGCTTGCTTCCGGGACTACCGGCCCTACCTGGCCCCCGGCGAGCGTGCCCATATCCTGATTGTGGCGGCTGACCGTAGCCAAGCCCAAAATATCCTTCGTTATGTAAAAGGCTTCCTGGCCTCCATCCCGATGCTGTCCCGGCTTGTTGAAAGCGAAAAGGCAGAGAGTATCGACTTATCGAACATGGTCACCGTCACCGTCGCCACCTGCTCCTACCGGACCACGAGAGGATTTACCGCTGCTGCTGTTTTGGCCGATGAAATTGCCTTTTGGGCCTCTGATGACGGCGCCAACCCCGCCACAGAGGTCTTGCGGGCGCTCCGGCCCCGGCTGGCCACGATACCGAATTCGCTGCTCCTGGCGATCAGCAGCCCCTATGCCAGGTCAGGACCCTTGTGGCAGGCCTTCCAAGATCACCACGGGAAGGATGAATCGGACGTCCTCTGCTGGCAGGCCGCCACGCGCACCATGAACCCCACCATTCCCCAGGCCCTCATTGACCGGGATATGGCCCTTGACCCTGAGGCGGCGCGGGGTGAATGGCTGGCGGAATTTCGGAGTGACTTGGAGGCCTTCCTACCCATTGAGGCTATCCAGGCCGTGGTCATGCCGGGGCGGTATGAACTGGCACCCTTGAAGGGCATCCGCTATTCGGCCTTCGTGGACCCCTCAGGCGGCCGGCGAGACGCGGCAACCCTGGCCATAGGGCACAAGGAAGTGCACCCGGAAGGTAAGCGGATCGTGGTGGACGTGGCCCGGGCCTGGAAATCTCCCCATGACCCTGGAGTTGTGGCCGCGGACATGGCAAACTTGCTCAGAGCCTACCGGGTGCGGCGGGTGACCGGCGACCGGTACGGCGGCGCCTGGCCGGAGACCGAATTCTCCAAGCACGGGATCGGGTATGATCCTTCAGACCGAGACAAGAGCGCCTTGTATCTCGCCTTCCTGCCCATGGTCTTAAGCGGTCAATGCGAGTTGCCGGATAGCAAACACCTCTTTAACGAACTCCGGGCCCTGGAGCGCCGGACCCGGAAGGGCGGCCGTGACCTGGTGGACCATCCGCCCAAGGGACACGATGACCTGGCGAACGCCGTGGCGGGGATCTGTGCCAACCTGGGGGCGGAGTTGGGCCGGACCCGGGCGGGGGTGAGATGGATTTGACCATGGGGCCTGTAAAAGCGATCCGGGCCAAATGCCTTGACTGCGCCGGCGGCATGAAAGAGGTCCGGCTGTGCTCAACCGAGTCATGCCCCCTCTATCCCTACCGCATGGGGAAGAACCCAAGCCGGGCCGGAATTGGAGGCCGTCAAATCCCCCCGGATTCGCTAAAAATCCCTAACTCAAGTTGCGAAAAATGAGAAAACTTTTTTAATGAAGGTGGTAGGCCAGGGGGAACTTGAGGCGGGGCATAGAATCCTTTTTCAGCCCTGCCTATTTTTTTGAAAATAATCCTTGACAATCATATACTCTCGGTATTATATTGACAATCATCAAGAGAAAGGGGGCAATGTGAAAATCACCATCAAAACATGTAAACGGTGCGGTCACGAATGGGCGACTAAAAAGGATAATCCAATTGTATGTCCTAAGTGTAAATCGCCTTACTGGAATAAGGAGCGGAAATAAAACAGACCGGCCCAGGTGGGAGATGCACCCAGGACCGGCCCTAACCATCCACAAACCTTTATAGGAGGTTCATGTCATGGCTGAGCAAGATTCTACCACAAAACCCTTGAATGACGTAGCTAAGGCGATGGACATTTTAGGGAGCATAGCCGGCATCTCATACCACGCGATGGTTGCCGCGGAGGGCAGCGCACACGGGCCAGAAGGAATGAAGCAGCTTTTAAAGGAAATGGATTCGCCTTGGGTGGTGGAAAATTTTCAAGAAAATGCTTTCCAAGCTATTCTCAAATTGGCCGGTGAAGCATACCACCTGCTTCTTGAACATTCTTAAATTTACAAAAATAGTCTCAAAAATGAGACTACTGCAAAGATTAAAACCCGGGGGGGAGGGGCCCGGCCTCTCCCCTTCCAAGGCCTGGAGGCCCACCATGAGACACAGGAGCACCCGGGGCTGGCTTTATTGGATGGCCCGAATGTTAGGCGACCTCAACGCCATTCAGCACGGCCCCCATGCCATTGAACGGCGGGTTGAGCGCCGGCTGGTGGGGAAGATGTGCGGCCGCTGCCTGTGGCGGATTTTTAGGTAAGGAGACGAATCATGGCGATCTTAGCTGAGTGTCCGCGGTGTCACCGGAAACAGGCGGTAAAAAATAAGAAATGCTCTGCCTGTGAAAGCGATCTGGACAAGCCGAAGCGGGCCGGCAAGGTCCGGTTCTGGATTCATTACCGGGGAGCTGACAAAAAGCAACGCTGGGAATTTGTGGGGAATCTTCCGGATGGCCGGCCGGCAGGAATTGAAGAGGCCCGGGCGGCAGAGGGCAAGCGCAAGGCCCAAAAGGTGGAAAATCCCGCCATCCTGGAAAGGGTCGCCGCGGAACGCATGACCTTCAATGAGCTTTCCGAGTGGTATCTTGCCCTCAAGACGGTCAAAAAACTGGCTTCTCTTCGCCGGATTCAGGCGGTCCTCAGTAACTTCAATGAAGTTTTCGGCGGCCGGATCGTAAGCAGCATCAAACTGCAAGACTTGGAAGAGTACCAGGAGAAGCGGGAAGAGGAAGGCCGGGCCGCGGCTACCATCGACATGGAAATCAGCATTGCTAAAACGATGGTCACGAAAGCCTTCGATAATGACCTGGTGGACGGCCGGACGGTCAAGGCCTTCCGGCGGGTGAAAAGGAAGCTGAGGCGGGGCGACAATGCCAGGAAACGCACCTTGACTCCGGATGAATATCTCCGGCTGGTGGACGTGGCGGCGCCCCACCTGAAGGGGATCATCACCACGGCTTACAACACCGGCATGAGGGCGGGCGAGCTCCGGGCCCTAAGGTGGTCACATATCGACCGGGAGCATGGGGTTATCCGGTTGCCGGCGGACGTGACCAAAGAAAGCCGGGCCAAGGTGATCCCGATTAACCATCACGTCGAAAGCGTCCTGGCGGGGCTGCCTGCGCCTCTACGCGACGATCTGCCTGTGTTTAGCTATAATGGCAAGCCCATCGGAGAAGACGCCGGATTTAGGGCCTCATTTCAAACGGCTTGTGGCCGGGCCGGAATTCCTCAAGGTCGAAAGGAAAGGGACGGAATCACCTTTCACGATATCCGGCGCACGGTCAAGACCAATATGCTGAGCGCCGGCGTCGATAAGGTCTATCGGGACACGCTTTTAGGCCACAGTTTGCAGGGAATGGATATTCACTACCTGGTCCCCTCTGAAGAAGACCTCTACCGCGCCATGGCGAAATATACCGAATGGCTGGACGGCCAATTGTTAACCGGAAATGCATTTGTTAGTCATGGCGTTAACAATTGCCAAAAAAAAGGGCAGCCGGTTTAGGCTAACCCTTTGAAATCATTTGGTGCCGGAGGCCGGACTCGAACCGGCACAAGGTTGCCCTCGGGGGATTTTGAGTCCCCTGCGTCTACCAATTCCACCACTCCGGCAGCAGTGATATTTTAGCTTGTTCCCCCTTCCTTTGGCAAGGGGTGACGGCGGAAAAATCCGGGCCGGGGCTATTGCCGCCTTGGCCGAACTCGACAAGAAGCCCAGCCTACCAAAAAGCAAGGGCGACCTCCAGGTCGCCCTAAATTCCTTTGCTTTTGCAGAAAACGGTCTCTTAGTTTTTACCGAAAACCGTCATTTACCTGGCAGGCCGAGAAACCGGGATCTCGCGGGGGCCCCGGGGCATCATGGGCGCCTCTTCCCCCGGACCTCCTCCTTTGACACTCCTGGCTTCCTGCAGCATTTTTCTTTGATAGATGAGATAGCGGGCCTGCTGCACCGGAGTGAGCAAGGCCTCCTCTTCCGCCCCCTGCCGCGCCTGCAGATCTTGCATCTCGTGTTGCTTCCGTTTGATGTTGCTCAAGATGCCTCTCACTTCCTGCTCCGAGGGCGATGGTTGGGTCATGACCTGCTGCAAGCGCCGGTATTCGCCGATACTTTCCTTGATCAACTGCTGCCGAAGAGGTTTGTAGCGCTGTTCGACTTGCAGGAGTTGGTCCACGGTCTGCTGGTTCACCCCCACGGCCGGTCCCATCTGCGTCCGTTTGATCTCCTGGAAGCGGGCCTGGAAGCCGGCTCCCCGGGCGCCGCCGGTTTGGCCCATGGGTTGGCCCATCGGTTGGCCCATGGGCTGACCCATCGGTTGGGCCAGGGCCACGGTGGCCGCAGCCATCCCGGCCAGGATCAGGCCCAGGCAATAGCAGAGAATTTTCTTATGCATGATCCATCCTTTTCATGCTGGCTTAACTTTTTCAGAAAGGCTTCCCTTTCCAGCGGCGTCATCCCGGCCAGGGTCGAATCCAGATCGTCAAGTTCATCGTCCGGAGTCATCTCGTCGCCACCATTGCCGTTCCTGTTGGAAACATTGACAAAATCCTTGGTTTCGTCGGAGGGTGGCAAGGCCTTGGAGGCGGCCGCCATCTTGTCCTCCGGACTGGCGCTCTTCTCTTTGGCCAATTCAGCCGCCGGGGCCGTAACGGCCGGGGGCGCGCACTTGGCCATCTGGGCCGTCGGGGCCGGGCCGGGCCGTTCGGGACTTAGATAGCCCACCACCAGCCAAACAAGCAAACCGGCCAGGGCCGGGATCCCCACCAGATAAGGCAGCCGGCCCCACCAAGGGGACCGGGGCGCCGGGGCCATCTGTCCTGCCTGGTCGGCCCGCACCAGTTTCAGGTGCATCTCCCGGGAAAACTGGTGCCAAAACTCCGCGCTCGGATCGACCACCGGGGCCTTCTTGAGGGCCACTTCCACTTCCTTCAAGGCCGCCAGTTCCTCCCGGCAGACGGGGCAGCGCTCTAAGTGCGCCTTTAGCCGCCTCCGCCAAAAAGCCGGCAGATCACCGTCGGGATACTCGGGCAGCCACCGCTGGAGAAGTGCGCATTGCCACTTCATCTTCTTCGCTCCTCAAATATTTCTTCAGGGTCTTCAATGCCTGGCAGTAATTCACCCGGGCTGCCCCCGGGGTGCCTCCCAGAACCTCGCTGATCTCCTGGTAAGAGAGGCCCTTTTCCACCTTCAGGGTGAGCACCGCTTGCTGCTTGGGCGGCAGCTTTTCCAGGGCGGCGTAAACCCGCCGGCGCTCATCCCGGTTGATCAAGTCCTCTTCCGGGGAGTCGTCCTCCCCCACCAGCACCACCTCATCACTATCCACCGGATCACCAAACTTTTTACGATTCTTCAAAAAGTTGTAACACTGGTTGATGGCGATCCGGAACAGCCAGGTGCGGAACTGGGCGTCCTGGCGAAAGCTCCGGATATGGATGAAGGCCTGCATAAAGGCCTGCTGCGCCAGGTCCTTGGCTTCTTCCGGATCACTCACCATCCGGCAGGCCAGGCCGTAAATCTCCCGCTGGTACTTCAAAACCAATTCTTCGAAGGCCGGCAGGTCTCCTGTCTGAGCCCGGGCCACGAGCTGTGAGTCAGTCATTAGGTCTCGTCACCGGCTTTCATTAAATTAGACCTGATTATATTGAAAATGTTAAATAGGGCTTGGTCAGAATTAGCTACAATCATGAATAATCCGGTATTTATCGGTCGTCCGCACCAGGGTCAAACGAACCACGAGAAGATCTTGGCTGCAAGCCGAAAGCTGATTGCTGATAGCTAGTTATTATTATCGCCTATCTGCTTGTCCGGCTCAACTTTATTATGGCGCGTCGATTCCGGCCTGCTCCGTGCGCCTCTCCGACCACCCGGTGGCAAAAGGCAGGGCCAGCATGGCGATCCCCAAGGCGATTACCCCCGGCCAGCCGGCCAGGCCATAGGCATAGCCGCTCACGGTAATGCCCACCGCGCCCCCCAAATAATAGGCCAGGACGTAAAGGGAATTGGCCCGACCCCGGCTGGCGGTGAGCTTGCGGTTCAGGGAGCCGGCCGCGGCGGCATGAATGGCGAAAAAACCGAGACACACCAGGGCCAGGGCTGCCACGATGGCCATCAGGGACTTGATCAGGGTCAGGGTCAGGGCCAGGGCGAAGATCAGGGAGCCCAGAACCATAGTGCCGCCGTTGCCGATGCGGTTGCTCAGCTTCCCGGCCACCGGGCCGATAAACACCCCGATGAGATAGGAGAGATACAGCAGGGTGATCATTTGGGTGGAGGCGTTGAACGGCGGCAGGTGCAGATAAAACGGCATGTAGTTGAAGACTGAGGAAAAGACGAAAAAGCCCCCGAAGGCCACCAGAAAGATGCGCCGCAGTTCCGGTTGGGCCAGCAGTGCCAGAAAGCCCTCGCGTTCCGCCGGGTCCTCTTCCACTCCCCGGCCTTCCGGTAGCAGCCAGAACGCCAGGAGAGTGGCTCCGGCCACCAAGACCGCGGCAGTGACAAAGGCATAGCGCCAGTGCAGGGGCGGATGAATCCAGCCGCCCAATAGCCGCCCGCCCAGGCCGCCCGCCACCGTGGCCGAGACGTAGGAGCCCATGACCACGTTGAGCCGTTCCAGGGGCAGGTTGGCCGAGAGATAGGCCGCCAGACAGGTGGTCAGGGCCGGCACGAACAGTCCCTGGACGAAGCGTGCCGCCACCAGTAGCCACAGGCTGTGGGTGACCGCGCAACCGAGCCCCGCGGCCGCCACCACGGCGCCCCCGGCCAGGATGAGGCGCCGCACCGGGAAGCGGTCCGCCAGCATCCCGAAGGGCAGGTTGGCCAGGGCAATCCCGAGGATCACCGCCGACACGGTATAAGAAGCCTGGGAGGGGCTGACCCCGAACTCCCGCTGGATCACCGGCAGCACCGGCTGGGTGATATAAATGTTGCTGACGGCCGCCGCCACCAGGCTAAAGACCAGGGCCTGCAAACCCCAAAAACCCATTTCTCGTTTGCCGTCTTTTGTTTTCTGTTGATCAGTTTGGCTCATAAGATATTTTAGTAGCCGCGAGATTTAGCCGGCGTTCTTGAAATTCTCCTACCCGGCAATTATAAAGCACAGGCGAGATACCTGTGCCATCAATAACCGACCTTTTTGATTAAATCGCAACCTAAGGCGGGCCAGCCCGCCGTAATTATGGCGGCCACAGGCCGCCTGTGGCTGGATTCTTGTACCGCCACGTTCTGGGTTCCACCGAAAACCAAAAACCGTCTTTACTTGGCCCGCCGTAAAACCTGGTGAATCTCCGGCGACACCGAGGTAAAACGGATGTATATCTGCAAGTGGCCGTCTTCTCGAGGCTCAACCGCGGTCACCTTGCCGTAAATCCGGCCCTTGATCTCCGCCCCGTCCTCAGCCAGCAGATGCAGCCACACGTCCTGCCACTGTTGGACGTCCCCCGGCACCACCACTCGGGCCGCGCCCTCGCCGAGTTCGATGATTTGCACCCCTTCAATAGTCCCGATAACGATCTTGTCGGTCACCAAATCAAGACGCACTTCCAGAGGCCGGGCCAGGACTCTCAAGTCATGGCTCTCGGCTTTCAGGCTGATATTGTACGAGCCACCGATGGACCGCAACTCGTACATCGTGGATTGGCCTGGAATGCCTTTCATTTTGGCCTGGAGGACCTCTCCCACTTCCACCAGGTCTTTTACCCGCCCATAGGTGTCGGCGCTGACCAGCACCTGCCCACCCAGGGCGAAGGCCTCGATGCGGCTGGTGAAGTTGACGTGTGCCCCCACCACGCTGTACTTGGTGCGGCGCTCAGAGCCGATATTGCCCACCACCACCTCACCGGTGTTCACCGCGATGCCCATCTCCAGATATGGCAGGCCATCGGCTTCATTCAAGGCGTTGATTTCGCCCATGGCCGCCTGCATCTGCAGGGCGCAGGCCACCGCCCGGGCCGGATGGTCCGCCATGGGCGTCGGCGCCCCGAAAAAGGCCAGAATGCCGTCCCCCACGATCTCGTCAATCACCGCCTGATTATCCGTGAGGATCTCGATCATCCTTCCCAGGTAGCGGTTCAGGAAGGTCACCACCTGTTCCGGGTGCATGTCCGCGGTGATGGCGGTAAAGCCCCGCAGATCGCTCATGACGATGGAGACCTCCCGGGTTTCGCCCCCCAATTCCAGGGCCTCCTTGTCTTCTAGGAGCTTTTTCACCACCTCCTGGGTGACGTAGCGCCCGAAGGTGTCCCGGATAAAGTCCCGCTTGGCTATGTAATCCGTGAGTTCCCGGCCCATGCGGTTAAAGGAGCGAGCCAGATTGGCGATCTCCCCGGCCCCGGTTTCCGGGACTGTGGAGGTAAAGTCGCCGTGGGCGATATCCGTAGTCTTCCTGGCCAGGACCCGCAACGGCCGGGTAATCCTCCGGGAAATGACGATAATCACCAGCGCCAGAAAGGCCAGACCCAGGCCGACGATGGCCACGGTGCGCTGCATCAAGCGGGTGGCATCGGCGAATAATTCATCATCCGGGAAAACTACTCCCAGAGACCAGCCGGTGGATGGCAACGGGGCGTAATAAAGCCACGACTTTCGGCCGGTGAGCGAGGCGGGAATGGGCACAAAACCTTCGCCCCCCCGGATCATGTCGCGCCCCACTTCCCGCATTTTGGGGTCGCCCCTGGCCTCCGCGATGCTAAAGATACTCTCCCGCATGATCAACTGCTGTTCCGGATAGGTGACGAAAACACCGTTTTGGGAGATGAGAAAGGCATAGCCACTCTGATAAATCTTCACCTTGGAAACGAGGTCTTTCAGCCACATGAGGGAGATGTCGGCCTCGACTACCCCGGCCAATTGCCGCCGGCCGCCCGTGCTCAGGTAAAAAGGCGTCGAGTAGGTGGATTCGATAATATTGCCGGCGCCTTCGTCATAGTAAGGTTCGCTCCACTGTGGCCGTCCCAGCTCCCGGGGAATCTGATACCAATCGGAGTAGAAGTATTGGTAGGATTCACCGCCCAGCATCTTAAACTTGAGATGATCCCCACTGCGGAAAAAATAGGGCAGGAAATACTGCGACTTGAGATTATAGGCATAAGGTTCGAAGGCGACTCCCAACCCGAATAATTCGGTATTCTGCTCCATGGCGGTTTTGAGCAACTGCACCAAATCATTTCCCTCGCAGGGCACATGCTCCATGGTGGCCGCCAGGTTCAGCGGAATCTTTTCCACTCCCCGCAGGACCACCTCTATCTGGTAAACGGTCTCCCGGGTTAGATGTTGGGCACTCTCCCGGGCCCGCCGGATGATGCCTTCCTTGGAGGCATAATAACTATAGGTGGACGCGGCCAGAAAGATAAGCGCGGCGCTGGTGAGAATAAAGACAATGAGTTGGCTGGCCAGGCTGCTATTTTTCATCTTTTTCGTAATAGGTATCGCAATCGCAATAAAACTTGGAAAAATCGGGAATCTCTTTGATGGTCCCGTCAGCCTTTAAGGTTGCCGCGGCCCGGTAATAGTCCTCCGGGTCCAGGCCGCCGATAGGTCCCCGGGGGCCGGCGGCCAGGAGCATGGTCTGCATACGCTCCAACATCCATTTCTGGTGGGTCCGGTTGGTGGGTACGTGGGCCTCGTCCACATATTTCATGACGATGTCCAAAGCCTCTTCAGGATGGGCAAAGGCATACTGCCAGCCGGCGATGGTCCCCTGGACAAAGGCGCGGCACACCCGGGGCCTGTCCTTATAGGTCCGCTCCAGGCAATAGATGCCGTCTTCGGGAAAATTGAGGCCGTGGGCGGCCAGGAAAAAGGCGCTCAGTTCCGCGGGATTCAAGCCGGCGTTGAGCAGCAGGTGGTATTCGTTGTACCACATGGCCGAAGCCACGTCCACGCCGCCCCGCAGAAAGAGGTTCAAGGTGGTCCCCTGGGGCACAGTATGCACTTTCAGATGGTATTTACGGAAGAAGGCGTCCAATTGGCCCCGGAAGTCCTCCCCCCAGACGCCCACCTTTTTGCCGTTGATATCCTCCGGCTCGATGATGCCGCTGGACCTTTTGGCCACCAGCATCAGGGCCGAATGTTGGGACAACTGGCAAATATCCACCAGTTTGAGGCCGCGGGCGCGCCGGACAATGGCGCCAGCGAGTTGCATGGTGCCGAAATCGGCCCGGCCCTGGGCCAGCATCTCCGAAGGCGGCCTCTGGGGCCCGCCCCGCAGGATCTTGACGTCCAGGCCCCTTTCCCGGTAGAAGCCCTTTTCATAGGCCACATAGTATCCGGCGAACTGGGCCTGCGGCTGCCACTGGGGAATAAAAGAAACGGTGTCGAGTGCGTCGGCGTGAGCCAAGGCGACGGTGACGGCAAGAGAGTACAAGAGAAACCCGAGTATGATCAGGTAGAAATGCTTTTGGATAACTAAATATTTCGGGGCAAACCATCGCATGGGGTCAATACATCTTATCGGTTTTTCCCTAGGGTTTCAATAAGATAAAATCACCCCCAGATAACCTCCTCAACCAGCCTTACGGAAATCAGCAAATCATCTTCCATGGAAACAAGCGAAACATGGAAAATCCTTGCAATCAGGACCCTTAAGTTCCCCATCTTTTGAGGGGAGGGGGGCTATGGGGATGGAGTTAAGCGCTACAGGTTAATTGGGTATCGTTTATGGCGAACCATTTTCAGAGCAGGAAAGGGTGTTACTCCTTCCGGAATAACACCCTTGGTTAAATTTGTTTAACTTTTAAAAAAAACTCCGGCGGGCCGGCTAATGCTTTTCCTCACCGCCTCTTTCAGGCTGAGGAGCGCCAGGGGCAGCTTTTGTAGGTGGAGCAGGGGCTGCTTTAGGCGCAGGGGCCGGGGCGGGTCTCGGTCCCGCCGGCGGAGCTACGTGAGCCGGAGCTGGTTGTGGTCCCGCAGGCGGAGCCACATGAGTCGGGGCTGGTCCCCGTCTCTCGGGGGGAGCCCCCGGAGTAGGCCGCTGTACCTCATGAGGGGCAACCTGAGTCGGACGCTGTCTTTCAGGCGTGGTTACCCCGGCAGGACCCGGGTGTTGTCTCTCAGTGGGAGCCACATGGGCAGGCCCCGGTCTCCCCTGAGGGGCAAACTGGCCGGGGGCCGGACCACGTCCCTCTGGATGGCCCGGTGCCGGGGTGGCGCCATGGAATCCCTTCTGCCAGCCACCGCCCTGGCCGCGATGGTGCTCTTCATAGAACCTTTCACTATAACGCTGACCCTGTCGGTGGGTGCGCCAATAGGGATAAGCTTGAGTAAAATGCTGCCAGTAGGTAGGATGTCCCCTGTACCAGGTCAGCCAACGCGGGGCATACCATTCCGGCGGTCTGACAATATAGGTGGGAGGATAGGCGTAGTATGGACACCAGCCGTATTGGGGGCCGAAGAAGTAATACAGAAGGCCATTCAGGAACCAATCACCGTTGTAATAGACCCAGGGCGTACTGGGCCCTACCCACGGATAGGCGTAGGCGTCCGCCGGCGGTGGCGGATACTCATAGCCCTGAGCTTGAGATGGCCCCGACCTGGCGACAACCGCGCCTCCAGCCAGTAAGACTGCCATCAGCAAAATTAAGGTGAACTTTTTCATACAGACCTCCCGGTGGAATGGTTTTTTTAAAATTTTTCCTAAGGTAAGTCTGATTCTCCAGGCATGCAATAACCCAAAAAGATTAAATCACTTATCACCGGAGCAACCCGACGCCCCAATGATTCGGCAAACGCAGCTAAACCGCCGCCGCCCGCGGCAAGACTCCCCGGATGACCTTATGAGCCTCCGGCGCCACCGAGGTAAAACGGATGGTGGCGGTCAATTGCCCGGCCGCGGGCTTCACCTGGGTCACCTTGCCGTAAACCTTGCCGGGAACCGGCGCCCCCTGTTCATCCAACATCTGCAAGCGCACGTCCTCCCATTCCTGCAACTCCCCCTCAAAGGCCACCTGCACCGCGGTCTCACTGAGATGAGTGACCCAGACCTCCTCGTTAATGCCAATCACCACCTTTTCCTGGATACGGTGCAATTGGACCTTCATGGGTTTCGGCAGTTGTACCAGGGTCTCCTGCCGGGCTTTGAGTTGGATATTGTAAGGCCCGCCGATGGCGTGCACTTCGTACAGGAGGGATTTTCCCGGCATCCCCTTCATCTCCACCCGGAGGGGGTCTCCCACCTCCACCAGGTCCTGCACCCGCTGATGAGTGGCCGCGCTGATCAGCACCTGCCCTCCCAGGGCGAAGGATTCGATGCGGCTGGTGAGATTGACGTGCGCCCCCACCACGCTGTATTTGGTGCGGCGCTCTGAGCCGATGTTGCCCACCACTACTGCCCCGGTGTTCACCGCGATGCCCATCTCCAGGATGGGCAGGCCGTCGGCCTCATTTAGGAAATTGATCTCATCCATGGCCGCCTGCATAGCCATGGCGCAGGCCACCGCCCGCACCGGGTGATCATCCAGGGGCTCCGGCGCCCCGAAAAAGGCCAGGATGCCGTCTCCCAAAATCTCGTCGATAACCGCATGGTAATCGAGCAGAATCTCGATCATCTTTCCCAGATAGCGGTTGAGAAAGGCGATAATGTCCTCCGGCTCCATATCCGTGGTCAGGGCGGTGAAGCCCCGCAGGTCGCTCATGAGCATGGAGACCTCCCGGGTCTCGCCTCCCATCTCCAGGGCGCTCTTATCTTCCAGGAGCCTTTTCACCACCTCCTGGGTGACGTAACGTCCGAAGGTATCCCGGATGAAGTCCCGCTTTTCGATATAATCCGTGAGCTGCTCCCCCAGGTTATTGAAGGACCGGGCCAGGTCCGCCACCTCCCGGACCCCCTTTGCCGGCACCTCCACCGCGAAATCTCCTTCCCCCACCTGGCGCACTGCCTGGCCGAGACGTTGCAAGGGCTGGGAGATGGCCGCGGCGAAATAGAGGCCCCCCAGGACCCCGGTGAAACAGAGGACCAGGCCGGCGATCAGACTGCCGAACCTGACCTGCCGATCTACGGCCTTTTCCTGTTCTATCAGGCGCTCCTTGGTCCTGGCCGAAATCTCTTCTCTGGCCGCCTTGATCTTGTCCAGGGTGGGCTGGAAAAATTCGTCGATATTCACGATGGCAGCCACAATGAATGGCGTCCCGGGGATGTGCATCCTAAACGAATACTTCTGCCGCTCCCGCTTATTTTGGTCAAAGAACGTGAAGTACCCCGAAACACTCTTCTCGGTAAAGGACCTTTTCACCAGCTCGGTGGTTTCAGGATATTCCTGCTGCCAGTCCAACTGGTTGCGTCCTTCCACCTGTTGGTCTGGATGAAAAAGGATATAGCCGTGCTCATCATACAAATCCGTGTAGCCTGCCTCTTTTCCGGCGGCATAGATTTTTTGAATCGCCACTTTTCTGAGATGGGCATTACGGCGAATCTGCTTATAGTCGTAAGCCTTTTTGCCCTTAAGGTAATGCGCCAGCTCCCTGGCCACGTCCTCGGCTTTATCCTGGACGATGTATTCGCCTACGCGGGTTAAAACTTTTTCAGACAATTGGGCATTGTCGGCCGCGGCTTCTTCCAGGGCAGACTGCGAAGTCTCCGTGGACCGGGCGAGCAGGACTCTGCTGGCATAGTTCTCGACGACCGCGGTCCCCGCGAGCAGCAGCAAAATCAAGGCCAGATAGGAAAGTACCAGATAGGTGCGGAGGCTGAGAGAGCGTAATCGCATGACCGTCTCCAAATGTGGGCAAGATTGTTTAGCCCGCGAGGGGAAGCCAGTTGTCGGGAAAATATCCGCGGTAAATTATATAATCTTTCGGCAATTACGGTGAGAAAATGAAGGCAAGGGGGGGATGGTAGCCCAGGCGCCTCGCCTGCACCCCAAAGACGACGGGCACGGCGGTCTGCCCCTCCTGAGAAAAGGAAGCTTGGCGGGGGGCCGCCCCAGACAGCCACTCTTAGGGATAAATCCGATCGATCAGCCGCGGGAAGGGGATGGTCTCCCGGACGTGGTGCAGGCCGCAGAGCCAGCCCACCAGCCGCTCGATGCCCATACCGAAGCCGCCGTGCGGGACGCTGCCGTAGCGGCGCAGGTCCAGGTACCACTCCAGGGGCTCTTGGGGCAAATTGTGCGCCTTCAGGCTCGAAAGCAACGTTTCCAGGTCATCTATGCGCTGGGAGCCGCCGACGATCTCGCCGTAACCCTCCGGCGCCAGCATATCGACGCACAGGGCCAGCCTCGGGTCCGCCGGGTCCGGTTCCATGTAAAAGGCCTTGGCCTCCCGTGGATAGCGGTGCACCAGCACCGGCCGGGAGAACATCTGGGACAGCACCGTCTCCTCGTCGCCGCCCAGATCCTCACCCCAGGCAACCTCCTTACCCGCCGCCTGCAAGCGCTCCAGGGCCTCGGTGTAACTGAGGCGCGGGAAAGGGCCCGGCCAGCACCTCGGTTAGCGGCCCGGTGTCCCGTTCCAGCAAGCGCAACTGGGCCTCCTGGCGCTCCAGCACCCTACCCACCACGTAGCGCACCAAGCCTTCCGCCAGCCCCATAACGTCATCCAGCCTATAAAAGGCGGCCTCGGCCTCCACCATCCAGAACTCCGTCAGGTGGCGACGGGTCTTGGATTTCTCGGCCCGGAAGGTGGGCCCGAAGCAGTAGACCCGCCCAAGGCCATGGCCGCGGCCTCCAGATAGAGCTGGCCGCTTTGGGAAAGGTAGGCCTTCCCCTTATCCAGGTAGTCGGTCTCAAACAGGCTGGTGGTGCCTTCGCAGGAGGTGGGCGTCAGGATGGGGGTATCCACCAGGACGAAGCCCCGCTCCTGAAAAAAATCGCGGCAGGCCCGACATACTTCGTCCCGGACTCGCAGAATGGCCTGCTGCCGGGGCGACCGCAGCCACAGGTGGCGCCGATCCATCAGGAAGCCCACCCCGTGCTCCTTCGGCGAGATGGGATACTCCTGGGCGAGGCGCACCGGCCGCAGCCGCGGTGACTTCCAACTCATAGCCCCCGGGTGCCCGGGGCTCGGCCTTCACCTTGCCCTCCAGGATCAAGGACGACTCCAGGGTGAGACACTCGAACTCCTGAAAGTCTTCCTCCGGCAGGTTGCCTTTGAGCAGCACCCCCTGGGCCAAACCAGTGCCGTCCCGCACCACCAGAAAGCGCACCTTGCCGCTGGAGCGCAGATGATAGACCCAGCCTCGCAGGGTGACGATTTGGCCCACGTATCGGGACAAGGCTGCGATATCAGCTACGGGCGAGTTTTGAGTTTCACGTTTCACGTTTCAAGTTTAAAGTTTCGAGTTTTTGGTTTTTCTAACCACTAACCACTGACCACTGCCTGCTCACTGCTGGCTTACAGCATTATCTTGATATGCGCCTTTTCCCTGAGGGTCTTGACCCAGACGCCAAATTGCTTTTCCAACTCCTTTTGCGACAGCATTTGACGAATCTGCGGGGCCACCTCTTCAAAGGGTTTGACTTCTCCGGTCCGGCGTTCCACCAGCTGGATTAGCTGAATTCCTTGCGGCGTCAAGGCCGGGGCCACCTCCTTGGGCTTCAGGCGCGACAGGAATTCCGCCAGCTTGGGCTCCAGGTCACTTTGGGAGACTGCGCCCACATCCTTCTCTTCCACGGAGAATTTCGCCGCCACGTCAGGAAAAGAAGCCCCACTTTTTAGTTCTGCTATGATCGCCTCGGCCTTCTTTTTCATTTCTTCCTTCTGAGCCTCGGTAGCGCCTGGAGGAAATGACAATTGCATGACCCGCAGGTGCAACAGGGTGCCGCCGGCTGCTTTGAAATGCTCCTCGTAAACGCGGTGCACTTCTGCGTCGCTGATCATGGTCTTGGTGCCTACCGCTATAGTGATCAGGCGCTCCTGGATTATCTGGTCGGCTAGGTTTTGTTTGAGTTCCTTCAGCGAGAGGCCGGCCTTGCTCAAGGCCTTGTTAAGGGCCTCGTCGTCTTGCAGATTATTCTTCTTCTTAAAGTTGGTCAGTGCGGCGGCCATTTCCTTGTCATCGACGGTAATCCCCCGGCGCTTGGCTTCAGCCTTGGCCAGTTTTCGGTCGATCAGATTTTCCAGCATTTTACGTTCGATTTCTTTGTTTTCTTTGCCCGTGGGTTTGAGGCCCGACTGAGCCTCGATGGATTTAGAGGTGCCCTCCAACTCCGACATGGTGATGATCTCATCGTTAACTTCGGCCACGATCCGGTCCACCACCTCGGCGGAGCCGATTTGGGCCCAAGCCCAGCTGCAGCAGACCGGCCAGCGCCAGTGCCAGCAGCCCCTTAGTCAATCTAGTCATCTTTCTTTACCTCTTCCTCTGCCTTAACAAATGTCTCCACTTCTTTCAAGCAGTTTTGCAAACGTTGCAATGGCGGGCCGCTTCAGAGGCAAGCGCACCCGCAAGGTTTGATCCTGGGTGAGACGAAAAGCCTCCGGTTTACTCTTCAGCAGGCCAATGAGCCGCGGCAGGTCCAGGCGCTCCGGCTCGGCAAACTGCAACCGGGCAAAGCTGTCCTGCACTTCCAGGCGCTTTATCCCCAACTGCCGCAGCCGGTGCTTGAGGCGCACCACTTCCAGGAGATTTCGCCCTTCCTGCGGCAGCGGCCCGAACCGATCCTGGAATTCCTCCTCCAACTCCCGGATCATCTCCGGGGTCAGACGGCCGGAAAGCCGCCGGTATAGGGCCAGGCGCTGTTGCACGTCCGGTACGTAATCCTCGGGCAGGTAAGCCGCCAGGGGCAGACGGATCTCCGGGTCCGGGGCCAAGTCTTCCGGCTCGCCCTTGAACTCCCGGATGGCCTGTTCCAGCAGTTGCAGATAAAGTTCATAGCCCACCTCCGCCACCTGGCCCGACTGCGCCTGGCCCAGGAGATTGCCGGCGCCCCGGATCTGCAGGTCGTGCATGGCGATCTTGAACCCGGAGCCCAACTCGGTGAACTCCATCAGGGCCTTCAGGCGCTTCTGGGCCTCGCTGGAGAGGGCCGCCTCGTCGGGCACCAGCAGGTAGGCATAGGCCTGGGCCTGACTCCGGCCCACCCGGCCCCGGAGCTGATAAAGCTGCGCCAGCCCCATGGTATGCGCCCGGTTGATGATGATGGTGTTGGCCGCCGGGATGTCGAGACCGGCTTCGATGATGGCGGTGCACACCAGAACGTCCACTTCCTTGCGCCAGAAGCGCACCATCACCTTCTCCAGCTCCCGTTCGGCCATTTGGCCATGGGCCATGGCCACCCGGGCCTCGGGCACCATCTCCTGGAGGTGCCGCGCCCAGGTGCCCAGGTTCCGCACCCGGTTGTGCACAAAAAAGACCTGGCCGCCCCGGGCGATTTCCCGGCGAATGGCCGCCTGGATCACCGCCCGCTCCGGCCGGCACAGGTAGGTGCGCACCGAGCGGCGGTCCTCCGGCGGGGTGTTGATCAGGCTCAGCTCCCGCAGGCCGGTCAGGGACAACTGCAGGGTCCGGGGAATGGGGGTGGCGGTGAGGGTCAGGACGTCCACGGTGCGCCGCCATTCCTTCAACCGCTCCTTCTGCTTCACCCCGAAACGCTGCTCTTCATCGATGATGGCCAGCCCCAAATCCTTGAAGGCCACGTCTTTGGAGAGCAGGCGGTGGGTGCCGATGATGATGTCCACGCTGCCCTGCGGCCAGCTCCGCCAGGGTACTTCCGTTGCTCCGCCGGCGACTTGAAGCGGCTCAGGACCCGGACTTCCAGCGGGTAGTGGGCCAGCCGTCGGCTGAAGGTCTCGTAGTGCTGCTCCGCCAGCACCGTGGTGGGCACCAGCATGGCCACCTGCTTGCCGTCCATGGCCGCCTTGAACGCGGCCCGCACCGCCACTTCGGTCTTGCCGTAGCCCACGTCGCCGCAAATCAGGCGGTCCATGGGCTTATCCGAGGCCATGTCGGACAAGACCTCCTGGATGGCCTGGTCCTGGTCCGGGGTCTCGGCGAATTCGAAGGTGGCCTCGAACTCCCGGTATACCGGGTCCGGCGGGGAAAAGTGGTGTCCCGGCAGCACCCGGCGCAAGGCATAAAGCTCCACCAATTCCCGGGCGATTTTCTCCACCGACTTCTTGACCCGTTTCTTGGTGCGCTCCCAGGATCTTGCCCCCCAGGCGCTCCACCCGGGGCTCGGCGCCTTCCACCCCCAGGTACTTCTGCACCAGGTTCAGGCGGTCCACCGGCAGGTAGAGGCGGTCGCCGTTCTGGTATTCCAATTCCAGAAAGTCGTTGGCCTGGGGACCGACGCTGAGCTTCACCAGTCCCCGGTAGATGCCGATGCCGTGATCCAGGTGGACGATGAAATCGCCTTCCTCGAGATCGGCCAGAGAGGCCAGGTCCTGGGGCGGCCGCGTTTCCTTGCGCCGCCGCCCCTCGGGCCGGAACCCCAGGGCCTCGTCTTCGGTGAGGACGATGAGCCCCTGGGACAACAGCCGAAAGCCCCCGGAAAGCTCGCCCACGGTGATCTCCACCCGAGGGCCGGGCTCCCAGGTGGGGGTAAAATTGACTTCCGCCTCCAATCTTTCTTCTTGCAGCAGCCGGGTCAGGCGTTCGGCCCGATGCTTATTAAGACAGGTCAGGACCACGTGAAAGCCGCCCCGGCGCCAGTCTTCCAGGCGGTCGGCCAACGCCGGCACCAGCCGGCCGGCCTCGGCCCCGGCCTCGGCCAACTCCTGGGCCAGACCATCATTTCTCTCCACCTGGAATTGCAGGTCCTTTTCCGGATGGGCGTGGCCCCAGGGCAACAGCGGACAGTAGACGGTGCTGAAGCGGCTCAGGCGTTCTTTCCAGGGGACCTGGTCCAGCCAGCCCTGGGGTTCGTGGGCCGTGTCCTCCACCACCTTCTTCAGCTCCCGCTCCAGGTTGAGCGGGTCCCAGGCCACCACCACCGTCTCCGGCGGCAGCATCTCCCACAGGGTCTGGGGCTGATCGTAAAATTCTTCCAGGTGGCGTTCGATGCGGGGAAAATGGCGCCCTTCCTGGACGTTTTCCCAAAACTGCGGGTCCTGGCGGCGCTTGCGCCGGCTCAAGGCGTGTTCCCGGGCCCGGGCGTCCAGCACCACTTCACTGGCCGGCAGCACCACCAGGTCCTCCAGGCTCCCCAGGGACCGCTGGGTCGCCGGATCGAACCGGCGGATGGACTCCACTTCGTCGCCCCAAAACTCCAGGCGCACCGGCTGCTCATAGAGCGGCGGAAACAGGTCGATGATGCCGCCCCGGACGCTGAAATCGCCCCGGTCTTCCACCACCGGCCGCCGGGCATAGCCGCCGTCCAGCAAGTGCTGGAGAAATCCCTGGCGCTCCAGGTTCTCGCCGGGCAGCACGTAGGCCAGCACGTCCCGGACCCGCTCCGCTGGAGGCAGCTTCTGGCGCAGGGCCATGGACGGGGCTACCATAAAGAAGGGATTTGCCGCGGTGAGGGCTACATAAGCCGCAGCCATCCGGGCGCAGCTGATCTCCGGGTCGAAGCTCAACTCCCGGAAGGGCAAGACCTCGTGCCCCGGAAACAGGAAGAGGCGCGACTGAGCTTCAACGGTCGGATCCCCAGCGCCCCCCAGAAAGAAGGTCAGGTCCTTCAGAAAGGTTTCGTGGCCCTCGCCGTTGGGGGTTACCAGCAGAAAGGGCCGCCCCAGTTCCCGAAAGAGGCGGGCCAGCAGGAAGGCTCCGGAGGCCGGAGTAAGACCTTGCAAAAAAACCTGGCGGGGTTCCCCGGCAAAAGCAGTTAAGAGGTTCTGGGATTCGACTCCCGTTGCCAAAGCAGATTGCATTAAGTTATCATAACCCGAACTTTCTTGCACTTCAAGATGGATAGATCCAGCACGGCAGAGTACTGGGCGAGGCCCAGGCATTTACGCATCGACCTGCCCCCCATTGTTAAAGGGCAGAGTAAAGTAAAAGGTCGCACCTTCACCCAATTTTCCCTCGGCCCAGACGCGGCCGCCGTGTCGCTGGATGATGCGCTTGACTATGGCCAGGCCGATGCCGGTGCCTTCGTATTCCGCGCAAATGTGCAGGCGCTGAAAGGGGCGGAACAGATTGCTGACGTAACGCTCATCAAACCCAGCGCCGTTGTCCCTGACATAGTAAATGTTCTCCTTGCCCTGGGTCCGCCCACCCACTTCGACGACCGCAATCTCCCTGTAACTGGTAAATTTGACAGCATTGCCCAGCAAATTCTGCATGACCTGGTAGAGCAAGGATTGGTCACCCAAACCCGGGGGCAGGTCGCTCAAAGTTAACTGCAAATTCCTCTCCGGTGCCTGGGCCCGGAGCTGGTCAAACACCTGTCTGGCCATGGAGGTCAGATTAACGACGGATTTTCTTAGCTGCCACCGCCCCAAGCGGGACAAGGCCAGCAGATCGTCGATGAAATGATGCATGAGTTTGGTATTGGTGGTGATGACTTGGAGCAGCCTGAGGGCTTCGGCATCGAGTTTGTCGGCGTGCTCCGTCATCAGCATCCGGGAAAACCCCTCGATGGCGCGGACCGGGGTCTTGAGGTCGTGGGAGACGGAATAAGAGAAAGACTCCAATTCCTCGTTGGCCATCTCCAACAGTTGCTGCTCAGACCTGAGGTTATCGTTCAGCCTCTCCAGTTCCTCTTTTTGGAGAGTAAGCTCTTCCGCCTGAGTTGCGAGTTCCTCATTAGTTGCCGTCAGTTCCTCGGTTAGCGCCTGTTGCTCTGCCAGGAGCTTCTGCATTTCGTCTTCCTGGCGCTTGCGTTCAGTGACGTCGACGGCGTACAGGCGCAGCGTGTTGAACTGCTCGGCAAAATGGATGTTCTCAAAAAAAACTCCGCCGTTGATAACCACCTCCCGCTGGAAGCGCCTTTCGCCGGTCTGTTTGGCTGTTGCTAATATGTCCTTCAGATCGTCTGGAAGGAAATTCCTAAGGTCCGCCGCCTTCCCCATTTTTCCGAGAGCCTCCAGAGCCGCCTGGTTATGATAGGTGACGCGGCCGTCGATATCCATCTCCAGGATAGGTTGGGGATTCATTTGGGGAAACGAAGCCAGCCGCAGCAGTTCTTTACCCTGTACTGCCAGTTCGGCGGCTTGGGACTCCAACTCTGTTTGCGCCTTAAGGAGCTGGGAGTTCTTTTCCACGACGGCTTCATAGGTGGAGAGCAGGAGGTTCATAATCTGTAAACGGTCGGCATTGACCCAGTATTCTTTCCCCTGAAAGGCAACTTGCACAGGTTCCGGTTTTTCCCGTTTCCGGAGGTCCTGGCCTGCCGACATGAGTCGGAGCCGTTCGAGAAGGGACTCTTCTTTGAAGGGTTTAACGATAAAACCATCGGCGCCGCATTCCAAGGATTTCATGATATCCGCCGGGTCGGACAACACGGTCAGGAAGACGACCGGCAGGTCCTTCAGGTTCGGGTCAGAGCGGATAAACTGGCAGAGTTCGTAGCCGTCCATTTCGGGCATGACGATGTCACTGATGAGCAGATTTGGTTTGTGCCTGGCCATCATATCCAGGGCTTCACGCCCGTTTTTCGCCGCGGACACCTGATACCCATGCTGCTCCAGGAAATGCCTCAGGTTCTCAGCCTGAGTGGGGCTGTCTTCGGCGATGAGAATCATCCTAAAATTATTTGGGATTTCCATCTGACCTCTTACCTTTTAGAATGGTGGCCTTTTCCGACCTCGGGTAGGTATTTGCTCGCCGGAATCCTGTTCATTCTATCATCTATACCCCTTTGCATCAAAATTCAATAAACTTAAACTGCTTCGACGGGAATAGCGATTGACTTGCCATGTTCAAAATTTTTCAGCCAAAACCATTGGCAATCCAGATCCGGTCAATCCTCCTTCACTTCCTGGAAATCCCTCCCGGATCAGGAAAAATGAGCATTCGGCCCCTTCTGCTGGAGATAGCTTTTGCCCCGATTCCCGGATCATGTTATTAATGGTTGCCAAGGGTCTCCTGGGACGCGGGGAAACCCAAATTCATCTCCGCCATCATCTTGTTGATCGGCTTCATGATGGCCGGTTGGACCGCCAGGAAACAAGCCCTGCACGACATCATGGCCGGTACCCTGGTGGTGCAGAAGCAGGATTTCCATGAACCGTCGTGATTTTGTACGATCTCTGGGGTTGGGTCTGGCCGGCGCCTGCGCCGGCGGCCAGCTTTACTGGCCTCGGGAGGCGGACGCGGCCCCGGCGCTACGCCTGGCCTGCCTGGCCGACGCCCATTTAAAAGACGGCGACGAGCGCCGGCCCGAGGCGCAAGCTTTGGCCCGGGCGGTGGCGGAGGTGCGCGGCCTCAACCCCGCACCGCAACTGGTCCTGTTCGCCGGGGACCTGGCCCATCACGGCAACCCCGCCGCCCTGGCCCTGGGCCGGGAAATCCTGGCCGATCTGCCCGCTCCCTGCTTCCTGGTCATGGGTGAAGGCGACGGCCAGACCGACCACGCCGCACCCTGGCGCCGCCTCTTTGGCGAACCCTGGTTTTGTCGGAGTCTGCCGGGACTGCAAGTGATCGGGGTGCATACTGCCTGGGGCCCCGGCCCCGGCGACCCGCTCTTTCGGGTGGGCGACCCCGGCCGCCGCTGGCTGGCCCGTGAGCTGGGCCGCCTCGACCCCGAAGTCCCCCTCCTGCTCCTCTCCCACGCCCCGCTGGACCCGGTCTTCCGGCCCTGGCAGCAATGGACCCTGGACGGCCCGGAGGTGCTCGCCCGGTTCGCGGCTTTCGCCACGTGCTCTGCCTCCACGGCCACACGCATCATGCAGTGGCCAGTTGCCAGTGGCCGGTGGTCAGTAAAGGCCATGATGCTGGCGAGGTCTTGATTGCTGAAAACCGCAAACCGAAAACCGACAACCTGCTGCAGCGATCTTTGCCCGCCACCGCCTGGCCTCAACCCCAGGCCGTCCAGGGGACCCCGGCCCGCCTCGGACCCGGTCTGGGACCCAGCGGCTGCGGCTGGGCGCTCTTGGCCGCTGAGGCTGGCTCCTTTAAATTGCAGCCGCAGGTCTGGCAGACGTAAATGAATCTCACGCCAAATCCAGAGGGCGGCCACAGGCCGCCCTATTTTTTTCCCTTACGTCTTGGCGCCTTGGCGTCTTGGGGTGAGATTGACTACATCACCGCCTCGGGCAGCGCCGGCTCCGGCTGGCGCCGCTCCGCCTGCCGGGCCAGTTCCTCCACCTGCTCCTCCAGGCGAATGGTGAGCGGCGGCAGGGTGGCAGGATCGATGGCCGACAGGGCCACACCGTGGTGAATCCGGCATTGCAGCGCGGCCAGGTTGGGATTGACCCGGTCCGCCTTGTTAAAGACCTTCAGAACCGGCTTATCCTGGAGATGGAGCGAGGCCAGGATGTCCTCCACCGTGGCCATCTGCTCCAGGAAACGCGGGGTTGCTCAGGTCGACCACGTGGATGAGCAGGTCCGCCTCCTCCAATTCCTCCAGGGTGGCCTTGAAGGCCTCCAGCAGGTTCTTGGGCAGGTTTTTGATGAAGCCCACCGTGTCGGTGATGATCACCTCCCGCTCCCGGGGAAAGCGCAGGCGGCGGCTGGTGGGGTCCAGGGTGGCGAACAGCCGGTCCTCGGCGAGAGCACTGCCGCATGGGTCAAGGCGTTGAACAGGGTGGATTTGCCGGCGTTGGTGTAGCCGATGATGGAGAGCACCGGCAGGCGCAGGCGTTTGCGCGGCTGGCGGCGCTCCCGGCGTTCGTCCCGCACTCCGGCCAGGTCCTGATTCAGGCGGTGCAGGCGATCCCGCAGGCGCCGGCGGTCGATCTCCAGTTTGGATTCCCCCGGCCCCCGGCCGCCGATGCCGCCCATGAGTCGGGAGAGGGCGTCGCCGCGGCCCACCAGGCGCGGCAGCAGGTATTTCACCTGGGCCATCTCCACCTGGAGTTTGCCTTCCCGGCTGCGGGCCCGCTGGGCGAAGAGGTCGAGGATGAGTTGGGTGCGGTCAATGACCTTGAGTTCGGTGAAGTCGGTGATGGAGCGCACCTGGGAGGGGGAGAGTTCGGCGTCGAAGACCAGCAGGTCGGCCCCCAGTTGCAGGGCCTGGACGACCAGCTCCGAAAGTTTGCCCTTGCCCATGAGAAAGCGGGGATCGAAGCGGGGCCGGCGCTGGATGAGAGTGGCCGCCACTTCCAGGCCGGCGGACCGGGCCAGTTCGGCCAGTTCCGCCATGGAGTCTTCGGCCGCCGGCGCGATTCTTGCCGGTAATGCCGATCAGGATGGCCCGCTCCCGGCCCTCCCCTTCCCCGGCGCTCTCCACCCGGGCCAGTTCTGCTTCTAAGGAGGCCACCAGGGCGGCGAAATCCAGGTCTAAACTGCCGGGGTTCGGGGCGTCAAGGACCTCCCAGTTGCGACCGTCCAGCGGCCGGGGCAGCAGGTGCGCCACCTGCACGGCCCCCGGCAGGCCGTCGGGGCCGGCGACGAGCGCCGCCACCGCGTCCAGGCGCAGCAGGGCCAGGTCCATGAGGTCGTCCTGGGTCAGGGTGCTGGAGTCCAGGTGGGTGTGCAGCAGCCTCAGGCCCTTGAGGCGGCCATGGGCGCCGCGCTCCCGGGGCAGCGGCGGAATGACCAGTCCCCTGGCGTCGCCCACCAGGACGTGGGTGACCAGCCCCTGGCGGTCCAGGAGCACCCCCACCTGGCGGTGCAGGTCCTGGGAGAGTTCCGTCAGTTGCCGGGCCAGTTCCGGGGTGAGCAGTTGGGCGGGCGGCACCTTGCGGCGGTAGAGCCGCTCCAATTGCCGGAATTGCTGGGATTTTAATCCCGTCAGATTGCCGAAGGGCTTATGGATAGAAGATACCTCTTAAGTTTCGAGTTTCGAGTTTCGAGTTTCGAGTTTCTAGTTTCTAGTTTTAAGTTTTAAGTTGAAACAAGGAATCGGGGCAGCCCCCTATTCGAAATTTTCCATTTCTTGAATTTTATCATCAAATTCAAAAAGTTTCAAAAACATCTTCAAGCCGCGGTCGAGGCTGTTTGGATTGAAGGTCCATTCGTTCTCAGGTTGAACTTGGGAACGGAAATGGTGGCCGGGTTGGGCCCGGCGGCGAAAAAGGCAATGACAAGTGGAACTTAGGGTAAAGAGCAACTGTGCATGGGCCAAGTAGCTAATATTCATAGGTTTACCTGGGAAGACGGCCAGGTTGGCGCGGGCTTGGGGCCGAAAAAAGCGGCCAGTTTGGGCAAATTGTGCCGGTACGTAAAAAAATTCCGCATTTGGGTGCGCATAAGTACCTAATTATTCTATCTTTAGTACGCTACAGTGGCGCTGACTTAGCGGTCCGGAACCGCCGCAGCGCCGCTAATGAACCGCATTTGTGCCGCTTGGCGGCCGGGCGGTTCGGGGAGAGAGCGGTCCAGTTGCACATGCAGATAAGGTAAGAGAAGGGAAGAGAAGGGAAGAGAAATGGCCAGAACAGGAGAGACAGTTGACCAGGAAAGTGGCCAGTGGTCAGTGGCCAGTGGTCAGTAAAGGCAGGGACACAGGCCTCCGGTCAGTGAAGAGTTGAGAGGAGGGCCGGGGGATCGTCTCCGGCCCGATTAAGCATAGATACACTGAGCAGCTATCCTGCCATCCTCACTTTTCCACCCTATGAATACTGAAGGCGGGAGGCGCGGCGCTTTCCCGCCCCACGGCTCTATTATTTCTGCTCTGTTTTTTCATATTTTTCTCTCTCTTCATGGTGCCACTTTTTTAAGGCGATGAGAAACTTCCCCTTCTGCAAGGGGGTCAAAAGGGCCATTTCCTCCTGCCGCTGAGCCTTAAAAGTTGCGAAGAGTTTGTCTTGCCCCGCAATGGCCGCGGCCACCAGTTCATTGATTTTGGCTGCATCAGGCTGAGGAGCGGTGACGGCTTTTTCCAGCTCGCCATCATTTGCTTCAATTCTCCCGATGACTTCTACTCGGCTGTGCTCGTATTTCTGACCCACCGCCTGGAATTCTTTGGCTTGATCAGGCGTCAGGTTCAACTCCTTTACCAGCTTCTGCTGCAATTCAGAGTAGCTGCCCTCGCGTTTCTCCTGCGCCTGCCCCAGGCTGGGGGCCAGGAGCGCGGCCACCAAAAGGAGCCCTACCCACATCAGCCAGAAGTCCTTTTTACTTTTCATGTTTTTCCTCCTTTGCCAACAATGGTTTTAAGCCCCGCCCGAGCCGTAGAAGTCTCACTTTAGGCCAGGAGTTAATCCGAGGTTTGGCGACCGCTTAAGCTGCGGCTGTCCGGAGCCTCATTGGCCATATGAACCCGAGTGGACGAGGCGCCGGTGGTGACCCACCGGAAGCCAAGGCAAGGTCAATGATGTCCACCGTGCCCACCGCCGTGGCCGCCGCCCGCGCCGCCGCCGCCGTGTCCACCGCCGTGCTCACCGCCGCCTGTAAAACCCCCGCCTCCTCCTGCGTGCCCCTCATGCCCCTCATGACCCCCATACCGGTAGCCATAGGGATAGTAATAGTAACCACGTCGATAATAGGGATACGGATTGTAATAGTAGGGGTAGCAATAGCCATAGGGACAGTAGTCCCCATAGTAACCATAGCCCCCATAGCCCCCATAGTAGTCTCCATTATAGCCCCCATAAGGCGCGCAGGCGAACAGGGTGACAACGAGACATAAGGAAAGCAAATGGCGGGTAGTCATTATCCTCACCTCAAATCTTTACCCGGTTCCGCCTCGGGCTTTGGGTTTATACCGACCCGAGGAGACCGCAGGCCGCCCGGTTCCACAAATTTGATCATGATGGCTTACGTTTCCGGGCGAAAAATTCACTGATTCCAGGTTTAAATTAAGACCTGTCTAGAGATTTTGCAACTGTCCTGGCGAAGCGGAAGGTCTTCAGTTCCTCACCCGCGTGGTGCGGAAGCTGATTACTTTTCGACTGGTGAAGGCGAATTTTAAGAATTGTTCACCTCTAAAAGCCTCCTCCCCCATTTCCGCCGCAGGAAGCATATTTGACCATTACGTCACACGGTGGCCGGTATATTGATATCAATAGCTTAACTGGCTTGCCGCATGACGAATCATGCTTCGGGTGTATCTCGAAACTTGAAACTTATAGTTATTTCCAAAAGTTCTGTCCATCCCCCCTCACCCTAACCCGCTCTCCCCGCCGGAGGGAGAGGGGATAAAAGGAAAGAACTTCTGAGCCTCCTGCAAAATTCTTTTTTGAGATGAAGTCTTTTCGGGTTCTTAATAACACCAGAGTGGCACAGGTTTTCCAGCCTATGCAAAGCGCAGGCTAAAGCCTGCGGCTACATTGCAGTTAAGGCACAAGTCACTTTGCATCCGGAATCCTTTAAATGCTTCCAGACCTTACGGCGCCTGGCTTAAGACAGCGGGGATTAATAAGGAGGGCAGCAGGCTTTTTAAAAGCCGTTTTTTTTTAAAGGGAATAAAGAAAGCGATGGTTCTAAAATAGGTAAAAATACCTATAGTAAAATGGTCAAAACGTGCTTAAATTTCTTCGAAAAATCACGATCGATTTTGTAGGATAAAAATTCCTGGCAAGGAGGTGATGGTGAAAAACTAAGTAATTTAGGCAGTTGACCTACTGACTTCACAATTTTAGGTTCCGGCATTTTCTTTGTGAAGTGGCTGGCCAGATGAGGATAGCACCTGGCCAGCCTTGGCCCGCAACAAATTATGGAGGAATTGGACATGAGCCATATCTAGTATACCAAACAGAAGCCTGCACGACAATTAAGAAGGGATCATTGCCAAGGAAGGCATGAATACTGACGCTTCGGGATGCTGTTCCCGTTTCAGCATGGATCATGCGCCTTCTCCGTTTAATTCTCTATCTGCTTCGGAGGGTTGAATTATGCACTTCCTTGGAATCTTCAGATACAAAAAGTCGATCGTCAACCACGGGTCCCCGTGGTTGATGCGGTCCCTGGTAGCCCTGATCTGCTTCACCCTGACTCTCTCCGGCGTCCCGGGAATGGCTCAGGCCCAGGTGGCACCCACGGTGACCTCCCTCAAAGATGTGCCGGTACCGGAGCCCGCTAATCTCTCTGATTTCGTCAAGGATAAGACGGCCGCCATCGCCTTGGGCAAAGCCTTGTTCTGGGACATGCAGGTCGGCAGCGACAGCGTCCAGGCCTGCGCCAGTTGTCATTCCAAGGCCGGGGCCGATAATCGCACCAAGAACCAGCTCGACCCAGGTCTAAATGACAATGACACGGTCTTCGGCAATTCCGGCATTACGGGCACCATTCCGCCAGTTCCCGGTTTGCCGCAACTAGGTCCGAATTATCAGGTAAAGGCCAGCGATTTCCCCTTCCATAAGCGTAACCCGGAGACGGACCCGGTGCCAAGACCGGCTGTAACGGGTGTATCGGATGCGCCGGCAGCTATAGTGTCGCCACTATTTGGTACTAGTGAGTTTGGCAGCGTGGTCCATGATAGCAATGACGTCATGTCCTCCCAGGGAGTTCGCTTTGCCAAGTTTCTGGGAGTCGTCCCCGGATTGTCCCTGGATATCGGCCTGCCGGTGGCGGACCCGGTATTCCACGTGAGCAATTTCATCGGGAAGGATAGAAATGTGCGGCGCTGTGAACCCAGAAACACCCCGACGATGATCAATGCGGTGTTTAACGGCGATAATTTCTGGGATGGCCGGGCCAGCATGGTGTTTAACGGGGTCAATGCCTTCGGCTTCCGGGACCGCACCAGCACCCTGAAGAAGAACATCAATGGCACCCTCACCGATGTCTTCGTCCGCATCCCGATGGGCAGCCTGGCCTCGCAGGCCGTCACCCCCCCGTTGACCGATTTCGAAATGTCCTTCACGGGGCGGGATTTCCCTTCCGTAGGCCGCAAGATGTTGCCACTGCGGCCGCTGGCCTTGCAGTTGGTGCACCCGCAGGACAGTGTCCTGGGAGCCCAATCCAGAGCCACACTGCTCGGAGGCAAGGTGGTGGGTCTGAGAGGCCTCAAGGTGGCTAATTACGCCACCATGGTCAAAGCGGCCTTTCAGGATGTGTGGTGGAACTCCACGGATATTTGCAGCATCCAGCCCGGCACCGAGTTAATGCATATGCCGGAAAGGCAGAACCCTCGGAGCTTTATGATCAATCTCGGCAAGGCCCTGATCAAAAGATATACAAACGGCATGGCCTTGGGTCCCAACGACTTTACCCAGATGGAGTATAACTTCTCGCTGTTCTTCGGGTTGGCGGTGCAGTTGTATGAAGCCACCCTAGTGGCGGACGACACCCCCTTTGATCGTTACGTGGGCTCCCCGGTAAATGTTAGGGGGACAGACCTTTACCCAGCAGGTACGCCCATTCCGGCGGATCCCACCGCCTTGACGACCCAGGAGATAACGGGGATGAATCTTTTTGGGACTAACGCGGGAAGGAATCCTGGTTTGGGCTGCGTTCTGTGCCACACCCTCCCTGAAAGCACCGAACACTCCGTGCGCGCCCTTAATGTGGATAGCAATGGCGTTCCCCAAGGTGTGCTCAAGTGGTCGCCCGATGGGGACGGCGGCTTCTCCCAAAGCGACTTGCCGCAAGCTTATATTGACCACGGCATGCGTAATATCGCTCACCGGCCCAGCACGGAGGACATCGGCCGGGCCGGGACCGCGCCCAACCTGGCACCCTTCCAGAACGCCCTGGACTCCAACAACCCCTTCCCGCTCTCTTACGTGGAGCTCTGGAAGTTGAATCAGGCGGGCAAACTACCCGCCGATGTGGCGGCTTATGTGCCTACCACCCCAACCGCGCTCTTCCCTGGAACCACATTAAAACCGGTTAACAACCTAGCCGTGACCAAGGGCGCCTTTAAGGTGCCCGACCTGCGCAACGCCATGCTTACCGGCCCCTACATGCATGACGGCACGTATTCGACGTTGCGCCAGGTGGTGGATTTTTACGCCCGGGGCTGCAATTTCCCCAAAACCAACTATACTGAAATGGCCGCCGCCTTGTTGCCGATCCCGAGTTTGAACCCCGGATTGGATGCTAATAATGAGGCGAACAGCGAAGCTTTGGTGGCCTTTCTCGCCAACGGCCTTACCGATCAGCGGGTGGTATACCAGAAGGCCCCGTTCGATCATCCGCAGCTCTTTATTCCCAATGGGGCTTTGAACGCCTTTCCTTTAATCGACCAATTTGTTGAGGTCCCGGCGGTGGGGAAAAGTGGCAGTTCCACGCCTCTGCCCACCTTCCTGGGCCTGGACCCTCAAACTCCGTAAGGTAAACGGAACTTCCGGCAGCCGCGTTCCCTTGTGAACGCGGCTGCTTGTCACTTAAATATAAATAACTCATACGTAACTGGAAGCAGCTGGCACGCTATCGGTAAAAGGACAGCTTAAATTTTATAGGCTATGGGCAAAGTAGCGATCACTGCTGATGCTATGTACTACGTCACGCGGTAGCCGGTATATTGATATCAATAGCATAATGGCTTGCCGCATGACGATCATGCTCCGGGTGTATCTCGAAACTTGAAACTTATAGTTATTTCCAAAAGTTCTGTCTATCCCCCCTCACCCTAACCCGCTCTCCCCGCCGGAGGGAAAGGAGATAAAAGGAAAGAACTTTGGCCAAATGCTATAAAACTCAAACCACTTGGTTGATGAACCGGACGGCTTCCATGATTTCCGGTTGCAGCACGTCGGCCAGGACGTAGGTGAGGCCGGCGCCGGCCAGCAGATAGAGGCAGGCCTCGTCAATTTTGGCCGGGTAGGTATGGCGCAGGCCGCTCCTGAGGTTGGAGAGACCCAGCATAGTGCGGTGGCTGGTCTGGAAGAGGGCGCCGTCGGTGAGGAGGCGCAGCAGTTTGATGATCTCGCTGACCCGGGCGTAGGCGTCGGGCCAGGTGAGGTTGGGGAGGACCGGATCGAAGATGAGGCGCTCGTCGTGCACGCCCGCGGCCAGGGCGGCGTCCCGGAGCTGCATGGCGAGAGCGACTTTGGCATCCAGCGACGGCGGCGAAAAGGAGCGCTCATCCAGGAGCAGCAGCACCAGGTCGGTGTCGTGGGCCGCGGCCAGCGGCAGGGTCTCCCGGAGTTTGGCCTCCTCCAGGGTCAGGGCGTTGAGCACCGGGATTTGTTCGCAGACGGCCAGGCCTTGAGCCAAGACCTGCGGGTTGGGGCTGTCCAGCATCAGGCGCAGACGGCTCACCTGCTGCACCGCCTCCACCATGAAGGCCAGGCGGTCTTGGTGCCGGACCGGGAGATAGCCGGGGTTGAGGTCCAGGATTTTGGCCCCCGCCTGTTCACAGCGCCGGGCCAGTTCCTGCAGGGGGCCGGGGTCCAGGTCTTTCAGGGCCGCGGCCACCACGGGGTTCAGGGCGTGCAGATTATCAGCGGCAACGATCAAAGCCATCTTCCCGGGCCACCAAAGCCGCCTTCACCATATTATATAAGTCGTCGCCCTTTTGAAAAGTCTGACAAAACTCCCGCCTCAGGGCCTGGTTCTCGGCCGGCGGGACCAGGCTCAGGTTGGCGCAGGCGATGTGATAGGCCCCGGTGAGGGCGGCCCCCAGGAATTCGCAGGCCACCAGGAGGTCCGAGATCAAGTGGGGTTGGCAGTGGCCCCCGGCCCAGGCCAGCAGCTCCAGGGCCTGGCCGGCTTGCAGGACCACGCGCTTGGGAGGTTCCAGCGCCTCCCGGACGGCAGCCGCCAGATTAGCGCCGGAGGCCCGGGCGGCGGCCAGGCCGGCGTAGGCCCGGCTGTCTTCTGCCTGGGTCCCGGCCAGGGTCTCCTGCAGCCGGCGTAGTTGCGTCAAGGCTTTTTCCCAGGTAAAGGACGCTTTACCGTGGGGCTCGCGCCGGCGGCCGCCTTCGAGTTGGACCACCTTCTCCAGCAAAGCCAGCCCCAATCTGGCCCCAAAGGCCGCGGCCGCCCCGCCGCCGGGGTCAGGCCGGGCCTGGGCCAACTCCTGCAGAAATGAGTCCATATCGCCTCCCTGGATGGATTTTCGGCAATACGGGGGCCTAGCCGTGAGCCTAGAATTGTGGGACCAATAATTGCCTAAAAGATAAGTCGTCCGTTGCTTAAGTCAACCATTGGCCCGTATCCACGCCCGGGAAGCGGTGCTCAGCCAATCTCCTCTGCGGGGCGCCGGTTCACCTTGCAACTTCCCGGATAGCTGGTTATAATTTCATTAGAAATGGGTAAGAAGCCTCATTTTTGATGTTCACTTCCAGTCTCAAAAATTACAAATTTATGGAAAAAATACCTGACCCGAAAGAACTTGAAAAGGAACTGAGCGACTACCTCTCCAAGAAATATGGCAGCCGCATCAAGGTCCTGGCCCCGCAACTCATCACCAAACCCGACAAGGACGATGAAGGCAAGACCAAAGGGGGCAGCCTCAGTAAGATCGATTTCGACCAGAAGCCGGAAGACCTGGAAGCCTATCTGGACGAATACGTCATCAAACAGGAGCTGGCCAAGAGTGTCCTGGCCACCAAGGTCTGCACCCACTTTAACCGCATCCGCCACTCCCTGGAACAGGGGCGTGACCCGGAACCCGGAGTGGGCTCCATTAAAAACAACATTATCCTCATCGGCCCTACCGGGGTGGGCAAGACCTATCTGGTGAAGCTCATTGCCAAGAAGATCGGGGTGCCTTTTATCAAAGGGGATGCCACCAAGTTTTCCGAAACCGGTTACGTGGGCGGCGACGTGGAGGACCTGGTGCGCGACCTGGTATACGCCGCCGGCGATGATTTGGAACTGGCCCAATACGGCATCATCTATATCGACGAAGTGGACAAGATCGCCTCCTCGGCGCATACCTGGGGCGGGCCGGACGTCTCCCGGACCGGAGTGCAGCGGGCCTTGCTCAAACCCATGGAAGAGACCGAGGTGGACCTGAAGGTGGCCCACGATCCGGTGTCCCAAATCCAGGCCATCGAGCACTACCGCCGCACCGGCAAGAAGGAGAAGCGCACCCTCAATACCCGCCATATCCTCTTCATCGTGAGCGGCGCCTTCAACGGCCTGGATAAGATCGTCAAGGAACGCCTCAGCCAGAAGAAGATCGGCTTTCATGGCAAAATGACCACCCGGGAAGAGGAACGCGCCTTCCTGAGACAGGTCACCGCCGAGGACCTGATCAAATACGGCTTCGAGTCCGAGTTCGTGGGCCGCCTGCCGGTAGTGGCGGTGCTGGAGGAACTTACGGCCTCCGACCTCTACGACATCCTGCACAATCCCAACAACCCCATCATCACCAGTAAGAAGCGGGATTTTTGGGCTTACGGCATCAACATCAAATTCGAGGACGAAGCCTTGCGCCTCCTGGCGGATCTGGCGGCCCAGGAAAAGACCGGGGCCCGGGGGCTGGTGAGCGTGATCGAGCGGGTGCTGATCCAGTTCGAAAAACGCCTGCCCTCCACGGACATCAAGGAGTTCGTCGTCACCCCGGAAGTGGTGCAGCAACCCCAGGAGGAGTTGGCGCGACTCCTGGCCAATCCCCAGGATCCCGAACTTCAGGAGCGCTTTGAGGAAGCCGAACGCCGGGAGCAGGAAATCCTCAAGGAATTCATCTGGCGCCGGGACCGGGAGGTGAAACCGCACTACCAACTGCCCCTCACCGACGCCCGCGTGGACCTGATGGTGGACCATTATTACCAATGGGACTGCGACCTGAAGACCTCCTTCGAGGAGATGGGCCGCCTGTATGAACAGGTACGCAGTTTCGAAGAGCGCTTCTACGCCGAACACGACATCCAACTCCATTTCGATGAAGAGGCGGTGGATGAAATCCTGCGCCAGGCTTTGGAGGCCGGCGCTTCGGCCTACGTAATTTGCAACAATCTTTCCAGCGATTTGGAATACGCCTTGAAACTGGTCCGGGACCGCACTTCCCGGGACCATTTCATCCTAACCAGGGAAGCTCTGGGCGATCTGGACACTTATCTGAACCAGGTGATCCAGGATCATTACCAGACCCAGACGACCCTGTTTCGGGAATAGACCGGCGACATGATTGGAGTTTCCAAGTTATATTGCGGGGCTGTGGAACCTGGAGATGTGCTCCGCTATCGCGACCGCCGGGCCCAAGATCTGCCCTCCCATTTACTGCAATTCTCCGCGGACAAAAAGCCGGTGGTGGTGTGGAATACCACCAAACAGTGCAACCTCAAATGCGTGCATTGCTATGCCAAGGCCACCGCAGGCCCGGCCCCCGATGAATTGACCCATGAAGAAGGCCTGGCCCTGCTCCAGGACTTGCAGGATTTCGGGGTCCCGGTGGTGCTGTTCTCCGGCGGGGAACCACTGATGCGGCCCGATCTGTTTGAGCTGATCGAGTGGACCGTGGGCCACGGCATGCGGGCGGTGATCTCGACCAACGGCACCCTCATCACCTCTGAGGTGGCCCAGCGCTTGAAAAAACTGGGCCTCTCCTACGTGGGGATCAGCCTGGACGGCACCGAGCCGATCCACGACAAATTCCGGGGCCAGCCCGGGGCCTTTGCCGCGGCTATAGACGGAGTGCGTAACTGCCAGGAGGCGGGCCTCAAGGTGGGCCTGCGCTTCACCGTCAGCCGCCTCAATTACCAGGAAGTGCCGGCCATCTTCGACCTGGTGGAGGCCTACCGCATTCCCCGTATCTGCTTCTACCATCTGGTCTATGCCGGCCGGGGCACCAAGCTGGTGGAAGAGGCCCTGACGCATCAGCAGACCCGGGAACTGGTGGACCTGATCTGCGCCCGCACCCGCCGGCTCTTCGCGGCCGGCCAGGCCGTAGAGGTGCTGACGGTGGACAACCACGCCGACGGCCCCTACCTCTACCTGAAGCTGCTCCAGGAAGACCCGGCGCGGGCCGCCGAAGTCCTGGCTCTCCTGCAGATGAACGAGGGCAACAGTTCCGGGCGGGGCATCGGCTGCGTCAGTTGGGACGGCGAGGTGCACGCCGATCAGTTCTGGCGCCACCATTCTTTCGGCAACGTGCGCCGGCGGCCTTTCAGCCAGATCTGGAGCGACATGACCATCGAGCTCATGGCCCGCCTCAAGGATAAAAAGCCTTACGTCACCGGCCGCTGCCACGATTGCCGCTGGCTGGACGTCTGCGCCGGCAACTTCAGGGTGCGGGCCGAGGCCCTGACCGGCGACCTTTGGGCCCCGGACCCGGCCTGCTATCTGACGGATGAGGAGATCGGGGTCGGATAGAACCTTGAGGGAGGGGGCCAGGGGCCGGCGGCCCCTGCCCCCTCCCTCAAACTCCCTCCCCCAACCCCTTATTTAAAAAGTAGGGGCGACCCGTTGGGTCGCCCCTTTTTGGTTAATGAATCACCTCGAAAAAAAACAAAAGGGAGCAGGACCGCCCATCCGGGCGGCCCGGCTCCCCTCGAGGCCGGCAGCGGCCGGGTTCAGACCTTGTTGACGTTTACCGCCTGCAGTCCCTTGGGGCCTTCGCTCACTTCGAATTCCACCTTGTCGTCTTCCTTCAAGGTGCGAAAGCCGTTGCCGACAATGTTGGTGTAGTGCACGAACAGGTCGGGGCCGTCTTCGCGTTTGATGAAACCGTAGCCTTTGGCTTCGTTGAACCACTTGACCGTGCCGGAATAGTTCATTGCTCCTCCACTCCTTTTACCCTCTTTTACACTCTTTTATGATAGGTTCCTTTGCCGGCTAACGGCCGAGGGCGCAGGCCAAAAAAAAACGGCCGGCTCCCGCCATCCCGTTATGATCTTAACTTTGTCGCCCCAAGTACCGCATATCGCCTGACTAAAGGAGAAAAAATAAGGATAAAAAATCCCTTAGCACACTTTTAATTTGACTGTCAAGAAATTTCTTTACATTTAGCGCCCCCGGACCTAAAATCACCCCGCGGCTCCCGGCGCAGTCCGGGGGTAGCCCTCAAAACCCCTTCTCAGGCAGTAGCGTCCGGCAGTAAAATTGCACGGGTGAGGGGATGGACGACTCCCCCCCTCACCCCAGCCCTCTCCCCCCAAGGGGGAGAGGGAGGAAATCTTGAAATCTCCGTAAGATAAGAAAATTGGCCCGACTTCTTTTTTTGCCGGACTAGTAAACAACTTTATGCATTAATCTTGCCGGACTTTACTGCTTCCCAGGACTTGGCAAGTCCTCAAAAATGATCCAGCGGAATATCCAGCAGCAGCCGCACGTGGTCCTCCACGCACTCCTCCAGGACCTCCAGGTTATAGCCGCCCTCCAGCACGGTAATCAGCCGGCCTCCGGCGCTTTCCCGGGCCAGGTCCAGCAGCAGCCGCGTCATCTCCCAGTAGGTGCTCCGGGTGAGGTTGATATGGGCCAGGGGGTCCTTGGAGTGGGCGTCGAAGCCGGCGGAAATCATCACCAATTGCGGGGCAAATTGCCGGAGCCGCGGCATGGCCTGGTCGTTGATCGCCTCCAGATACTCTTCTCCACCGCTACGGGGTGGGAACGGCAGGTTCAGGGTGTAACCCCGGCCCGGCCCCTGGCCCTCTTCCCGGGCATAGCCGGTGCCGGGATAGCAATATTCGGGATCTTCATGCACTGAGACGTAAAAGACCCGGGGGTCGGACTCGAACAGATGTTGGGTGCCGTTGCCGTGGTGCACGTCCCAGTCGAAGATGGCCACCCGTTCCAGGCCGTAATGCTCCAGGGCATAGACCGCGCCCAGGGCGATATTGTTAAAAAAGCAGAAACCCATGGCCCGATCACGCTCGGCGTGATGCCCGGGAGGCCGCACGGCGCAGAAGGCGTTATCCAACTCGCCCTTGATGACCGCGTCCACCGCCATCATGACCCCGCCTACGGCCAGCAGGGCGGTCATATATGAATCCTTACAGATGCCGCAATCCTGCGTATCCAGGGTCTGCCGGCCCTGCTCACAGGCCTCCTTGAACCGGCGGATATAGCCGGGATCGTGCAGGCGCTCCACCCACGGAAGCGGCGCATAATCCGGCCTGAGGCGCACCAGCAATTCATAGACGTCGCTATTCACGAGGGCGGTGTGGATGGCTTTCAGGCGATCGGGACGTTCCGGATGCCAAGAACCCGGATCGTGCAACAGGTAGCGTAAGGCATAAACGTAGCCGGTGCGGCGCATTGCTCTCTCCTGATCATTGATGAAGCCGTCGGGGGCTCACCCGTCATCGGGGCCGGATCAACCAGGCTGACCGGACAATTGGCCAGGGTAAACCTGTATCAGGACTCCGGCACCCCAAGTCTCGCCAAGATTTTTTCCATCAAACACCAGCCGGTGAAGGCAGACTGTAAGAGATTGAGACCCACAAAGGCGGTGAAAAGGTGCCAGTAGGGGCTGAATAGATAGCCCAAAGCCAGAGTCAGCAAGATAAAACTGCCCGCGATGGCGCGGATATACCCTTCCATGTTTCTCATCTCGGGTTTTCCTCAGGCATATATCAAAAACTTTGCACCGATTATTAATGGGGGCGGAAAAGAGATTACTTCCCCCTCACCCTAACCCTCTCCCCCATTGGGGGAGAGGGGATAAGAAGGAACTCAAATGCTGCACTCATTAATAACTCAATTAAGGCCAAAAAATAAGAGGCGAGAGCGGCCAACTGCCTCTGCCATGATCCGCTCTTGCCTCTTGATTCGGTGGCCGGCTTTGAACTAAGCCGTTTCCAGGCGCTGCTCCACCACGTCCCACTTGACGTTGTTGAAGAAGCTCATGAGGTAGTCCGCCTTCTTGAGACCGTAATCGATCATATAGGCGTGTTCGAAGACATCGCAAATCAGGACGGGGTTGCAGCCCGCCAGGTGGCCCACGTCATGCTCGTTGACCCACTGATTGAAGAACATGCCGTTTTCGATATCCTCGTAACAGACCACCCAGCCGATGCCCCGCATGGAGGCGGTGGCCATGAAGTCTTTGGCACAGGCGTCCACCGAGCCGAATTGGGCCGTCACCCGCTTGGTCAGGGCCGGGGCCTTGGCCGGATTGCCGTCGCCGCCCAGGTTCTCAAAATAGAGTTCATGGAGGCGCATGCCGTTGAATTCCCATCCGAGGCGCCGCTTCAGTTCGGCAAATTCCGGGGTGCCCTCCTTGCCGGCTTTCAGCAGGTCGGACAGCAGACCCATGACCTTGTTGGTATTGGCCACGTAGCCCTGGTAAAGGGTGAAGTGGTTTTTCAGCAAGGTATCGCTAAAGCCTTTCATACCCAAAAGGAAAGAGAAATCCTGCGCGGTATAACTCATAGGTAGCTCCTTTCTGTGCTAGGCCGCAACCGGTGCGACTAAATTTTACTTAAAGATAGTGACGACTGGAGGCGATGCAAGGCGGCCGGCAAAATTTCCGGGCCGATCAAGCGTCAAGCAATTTTCAAGTTTTTGACGGAATTACCGAATGCATTAAAGGATAAGATGAAGATGCCCTTACCGCCATCCTGTCAAGCAAGCCAAGGTGCGCCCAGGCCGGGGAAGGTCGATCCGCCCGGGCCGGAGCGGCCCTCCGGAGCTTCCCGGACGAAGTCCGACGCGGTCTCGCCCCCGGCGTCCGGCGCCGTCACTTCCCTGCCGCCAACTGCCTGGCCGCCTGACCCCCTGCCTTTTCTGGAGGCCATGAACGAACTGAGCCTGCACGGCATCGGCATTGCCGACCGCGAGGGGATCATTCGCTACACCAATCAGGTTTGCGAAAACATTTACGGCTTGAAGAGCGCCGAGATTATTGGCCGCCATTTTCGAGAATTTTATGCCGACGCCAAGACCCTGAACGAGATGCTGGCGCAGGCCCGGACTAATGGCAGGGTGGATAATTTCCCCATCATGGCCCGGCAGAGCGACGGCTCGCCGATCCCGGTGGAGGTGAGCCTGGTGCGGGTCCTGGACTCCTCTCAGCACCTGATGGGAAGCGTGGCCGTGATTCATGATCGACGCCGCCCCGGGGATCTGGTGAGCCAGATGCAGAAACAGGAAATGGCCCTGATCCGCCTCAACCGCAATCTGGAGTTGGCCAATCTCGAATTGGCCCGGGCTAATCGCCTGAAGGACGAGTTCCTGGCCAACACCTCCCATGAGCTGCGGACGCCGTTAAGCGCCATCCTGGGGTTTCTGCGTATCGTCCTGGACCAGTTATGCAATGACCCGGCGGAAGAACGCGAATTTATCCAAAATGCCTATGACAGCGCCAGCACCCTCCTCAAGCTGATCAATGAATTGCTGGATACGGCCAGGATTGAAGCCGGGAAGGTGGATCTCAACCTGATGAAGGTCGAGGTCTCCCAGGTCTTTGCGGAAGTGAAAAAGTTAAGTCAGGTGCAGGCAGCTCAGAAGGGCTTAGGCCTGAATTTCCAGGGGAACCAGGTAAAGGTGCGCGCCGACTCGGACAAATTGCACCAGGTACTGCTCAATCTGGTCGCCAATGCCATCAAGTTTACCCAGGCCGGCGAGGTTAGGATCAGCGCCCGGCCCTTCCCGGCCAAAGGCCACGTCCGCTTTGAAATCAGCGACACCGGCATCGGCATACCCCAGGAAATTCAGCGGGACCTGTTCCAGAAATTCGTCCAGGGCGATGGCTCCACCTCCCGCCAATACGGGGGCAGCGGTCTGGGGCTGGCCATCTGCAAGAACCTGGTGGAGTTCATGGGCGGCCGGATCTGGCTTTCCAGCCCCGGTCCCGGGCAAGGCACCACGGTCTATTTCACCCTGCCCTTGATCTCGGAGACGCCCCTCCATTGGCGCCGCCTGGAGGACCGGGAACGGGGGCTGGAGGTGCACGGCCCGGGGGCAGGGCCTTTGGTCCTGGTGGTGGAAGACGAACCCAAGGTGGTTGAGGTTATGACCCGCATCCTCAACAAGCACGGCTATCGCACCGCCTATGCGGTGACCGCCGATGACGGCCTGGAAGGCGCCCGGCGGCTGACCCCGGCCCTGATTACCATTGATATGGGCCTGCCGGCCCGCTCTGAGGCCATCTTGCGCAACGGTCTGGATCTCTGCGCCGCCTTGCAGAAAGATCGACAAACCACCGGCATTCCGCTGATTTTGGTCACCGGCCACGATGCGGCGATGGACCAAAGGATGAAAGAATTGCCGCCGACCCTGACCAAGCCGTTCCGGGCGCGCGAGCTGGTGGAAAAGCTTAGGGAACTCCTGGCCAGAGAAGGGACTGGCCGGTGACCCCGGCCATTCTGGAGGTGACATGCCGGAGCAATCCCGGGTATTAATTGTTGATGATGATCTCGCTTGCTTAAGAATCTTAAAAAGATTTCTGGAAAAGGAGGGCTACCTGGTCATGGCCGCGGAGGACGGCAGACAGGCCCTGGCCCAGGCCCACGGAGCCAAGCCGGACTTGATCATCTGTGATTGGATGATGCCCGGCATGGATGGCCCCCAGATCTGCCAGGCCATTAAAGAGGACCCGGAGCTCAAGGACACCTTTTTCATTTTCCTCACGGCCCTGGACAAGAGTCATATCGGCCAGGGGATCTCCCACGGGGCCGATGATTTCATCACCAAGCCCATCGACCCCCAAGAGGTGAGCGCCAAGGTCAAGGCCGGGTTGCGCTTGAGCCTGGCGCACCGGGACCTGTTTCACCAGGCGCAGCGGGACGGCCTCACCGGGGCCTACAACCGGCGGTACTGGGAAAAGGCCCTGGAACAGGCCTGTCAGGGGAAAACCTCTTTTATCGTGGGTCTGGCCGATATCGACCGTTTCAAGGAGATTAACGACGGCTGGGGCCATCTGACGGGAGACGCCTTTCTCCGGGAGTTGACCCGGATTTGGCGCAGCCAACTCCAGGAGGGGGAAATTCTGGCCCGTCTGGGGGGCGACGAGTTTGCCTGCCTGTTCCAGCGCTCGCCGCGCCGCCTGCAACTCTTACGCCGGGAAGTGGAACAGAAGTTGGCCGCCAGCTTTCCGGACCTGCCGGTGGGGGTCTCCCTGGGCTATGCCGAGTTCCAGCCCCGTCATCCGGCGACTCCCGAGGATTTGACCGCCGCCGCCGACCGCCGTCTCTACCAGGAGAAACGGCAACGGAAGCAGAGATAAGTTCCGAGTTCCGAGTTCCGAGTTCCGAGTTTCGGACGGGTTTTCTTTCTTGAAAAGATGGGTCTCACGCCAAGACGCCAAGGCGCCAAGCAAGACGCAAGCTAGAATAATTCAACGGGGTTCACGGATCAAATCGGCCGGGGAATCGCCGGGCACCGAGACCCGCCCCACCCAACCTCTGCTTAGCCTAGCCCGAACCGCGGCTCCACACCCGCCTTTTCATTGCGTCAGGCGTCCCAATGGGGTATAGTGCAAAAGTTGGTGCGTCACTCTGCGGCTTCCAGATCCTCCGGGTCCAGGAGGCCTTTTTGGATCAAGGCCTGTTCCAGTTGGGCCAGGCCCTGCTTGAAGGCCGGGTAAAGAGACACCGCCAGGGACACCCCTTTGCGGGTGGGGACCCAATCCCCTTCCTGGTCCCCGGGCACGTGCACCCGGATATCGATGAGTTTGCGGCCCTTAAATTCGGACAATGACAGGAATACGACCTCCCGGGCGTTTTTGGTAATCTGGCTGATGACTTCGGACATCGTTCCCCCCTGTGGCCTCCCGGCGGGAAGCCTGTTGGGGATTGACTTCGCTTATCTCCTTGACCTTGTCAACCCCTTTTTCGATGCAGCTCTATAATACCTTAAGCAGACGCAAGGAAGCCTTCAAGCCCCTGAAGCCGGGAAAAGTGGGGCTTTATGCCTGCGGGGTCACGGTTTATGACGACTGCCACCTGGGGCACGCCCGCTCCTGTGTGGTCTTCGAGGTCCTGGTGCGCTATCTGCGCCGCCACGGTCTGGACGTCACCTGGGTCAGAAATTTTACCGACATCGACGACAAGATTATCCGCCGGGCCCAGGAGACCGGGGTCTCCTGGCAGGACGTGGCCAGCCGCTACATCGCCTCCTTTCAGGAGGACATGGCGGCCCTGGGGGTGCCCCCGGCCCAGATCGAGCCCAAGGCCACGGAGCATATCCCCCAGATCATCGAACTGATTCAACGTCTGGTGGCCCGGGGCTTTGCCTACCAAGGCGTCGCGCGACGTCTATTTCCGGGTGCGGCGGTTCCCCGGCTACGGCAAGCTCTCCGGCCAGGGCCTGGATGACATGCTGGTCGGGAGCCCGCATCGAGGTGGACCCCCACAAGGAAGATCCCCTGGATTTCGTCCTCTGGAAGGGCAGCAAACCCGGCGAGCCCGCCTGGCCGAGCCCCTGGGGACCGGGGCGTCCGGGCTGGCACATCGAATGCTCCGCCATGAGTATGCACTACCTGGGAGAGACCCTGGACCTGCACGGCGGCGGCCAGGACCTGGTCTTCCCCCACCACGAAAACGAACTGGCCCAATCCGAGGCGGCCACCGGCCGGCCCTTTGCCCGCTTCTGGCTGCACCACGGCCTGCTCACCATCAACCAGGAGAAGATGTCCAAGTCCCTGGGCAATTTCTTCACCGTCAAAGAGGTCCTGGCCCGCTTTCCCGCCGAGGTGGTGCGCTTCTTCCTGATCAACGGCCACTACCGCAGCCCCCTCGACTTCTCCGACGCCGCCCTGGCCGAGGCCGAGGCGGCGCTGCTGCGCCTCTACTCCACCCTGGCCCGGCTCCGGGAAGTGCTGCGCCCCTACCCGAATTTTCAGCCCCTGCCGGCCAGCGATCTGCGTGGTCAACCTGAGCCTGGAGGAGTGCGCCCGACTGGGGTCTCTGGAGAGCCGCTTCGAGGCGGCCATGGACGACGACCTCAACACCGCCCAGGCCCTGGGTTATCTCTTCGACGCGGTGCGCCTGCTCAACCGCCTGCTGGAGCAACCCTCCGAGCGGCCCGGCTACCTCACCATGCTTTGGGAGAGCTACCATTCCCTGGTGAGCTGGGCCGGGTGCTGAACCTGCTCCAGGCCGACCCCGAGGAGATGGCCAGGCCCTGCGGCAGAAGGCCGCGGACCTGAAGCTCACCCCGAAGGAGATCGAGCGCCTCATCGAAGCGCGCTTCCAGGCCCGGAAGAACAAGGACTGGGCCCGGGCCGACGCCATCCGCAAACAACTCTCCGACCTGGATATCCTGCTGGAAGACACGCCCCAGGGCACGGTTTGGCGAGTGAAGGGATAGGGGTAAGAAAAGCAAAGGGGGAAAGGGATAAATACTTAACCGCTTTTTCGCCTTTGCCTTTTCCCCTTTTCCCCTTTTACCCCAGAAAATGTTACCCTATAAATAAATCCATGCCGATTAAGTACTTATGCCCGACCGTTTCCACTTAGTTACGTCCTATCAGCCCAAGGGGGATCAGCCCGAGGCCATCCGGCAGTTGGTCCGGGGGGTGCGGCGCGGCCAGGCCCACCAGGTGTTATTGGGGGTCACCGGCTCCGGCAAGACCTTCACGGTGGCCAACGTCATCGTCCAGATGAATCTCCCCACCCTGATCCTGGCCCCCAACAAGACCCTGGCGGCCCAGCTCTACGGCGAGTTCCAGGAGTTCTTTCCCGGAAAACGCCGTCGAGTATTTTGTCAGTTATTACGATTACTATCAGCCCGAGGCCTACGTCCCCCAGGCGGACCTCTATATCGAGAAAGACTCCTCCATCAACGAGGCCATCGACCGGATGCGCCATTCCGCCACCCGCTCGCTCTTCGACCGCAATGACGTGATCATCGTGGCCTCGGTCTCCTGCATTTACGGCCTGGGTTCGCCCGAGGCCTACCACGGCATGCTCCTCTATCTGGAGGAGGGCATGGAGAAGGATCGCCGGGAGGTCCTGGCCAAGCTGGTGGAAATTTTATACGAACGCAATGACATCGATTTCCACCGGGGCACCTTTCGGGTGCGGGGCGACCGGGTGGAGATCTTCCCGGCCTATGAAGAGGACCGGGCCATCCGCCTCGATTTCTGGGGCGACACGGTAGAGTCCATCCGGGAGATCGACCCGCTGCGCGGCAAGACCTTGCGCCAGCTCAAAAAGATCACGGTCTACCCCGCCTCCCACTACGTCACCCCCGATTTGACGCGGCGCCGGGCCATGGCCGCCATCGAAGCGGAGCTGGACGAGCGGGTCCGCTGGTTCCGGGAAAAGAACAAGCTTTTGGAGGCCCAGCGCCTGGAGGAGCGCACCCGCTTCGACCTGGAGATGATGAAGGAACTGGGTTTTTGCCACGGCATCGAGAACTACTCCCGGCACCTCACCGGCCGGGCCCCGGGCGAGGCGCCCCCTACCCTGCTGGATTACCTGCCCCGCGAATCCCTGGTGGTCATCGACGAATCCCACATCACCGTGCCCCAGGTCCAGGGCATGTACCGGGGGGACCAGTCCCGCAAACGCACCCTGGTGGACTATGGCTTCCGCCTGCCTTCGGCCCTGGACAACCGGCCGCTGAGCTTCGAGGAGTTCGAGGCCCGGGTGCACCAGCTGCTCTATGTCTCCGCCACCCCCGGCCCCTACGAGATGGCCAGAGGCTGAAGGCCGGGTGGTGGAGCAGGTCGTCCGCCCCACCGGCCTGATGGACCCCACAGATCACGGTGAAACCCGCCGCCAACCAGGTGGACGATCTCCTGGGAGAGATCCGGGTCGCGGGTGCAGCCGGGGCGAGCGGGTGCTGGTCACCACCCTCACCAAGCGCATGGCCGAAGACCTCACCGAGTACTACCAGGACCTGGGCCTCAAGGTGCGCTACCTCCATTCGGACATCACCACCCTGGAGCGCATGGAGATCATCCGGGACCTGCGCCTGGGGGTCTTCGACGTCCTGGTGGGCATCAACCTCCTGCGGGAAGGGCTGGATCTGCCGGAAGTCTCCCTGGTGGCCATCCTGGACGCGGACAAAGAGGGCTTCCTGCGCTCCGGAGCGCTCCCTGATCCAGACCTGCGGCCGGGCGGCCCGCAACGTCCGGGGGCGAGGTGCTGTTCTATGCCGACCGGGTGACCCCATCCATGGCCGCGGCCATCGACGAGACCAAGCGGCGGCGGCACTGTCCAGGAAGACTACAACCAGGAGCACGGCATCACCCCGGAGACCATCCAGAGCCGCATCAAGGACGTCCTGGCCTCGGTCTACGAAGCGGATTACGTCACCGTGCCCCTGGCCGCGGAAGAACAGGCCCGCTACCAGGTGGAGGATATCCCCGCCCAGATCAGAAAGCCTCAAGAAGGAGATGCAGACCGCGGCCAAGAAACTGGAGTTCGAGCGGGCCGCGGCCCTGCGGGACCAGATCCGGAGCCTGGAGGCGGGCCAGCTAAAATACGGTTGAGTTGCGACGAGAGGATTCGGCTTCAAGAACAGAAAATTTTGGGAGATTTTTTCCGGGCAAGAGGTCCCGAAAACTGTTTTTTGACTGCGGTGGCCAAGCCTGCCGCATAATCTCGCTCTAATATGAAAGGAGTATCCTCCCATGGCTCGGTTAGAAGTTGATAATTTTTTCGAGAAAATTCCTGCTAAATTTGCTGATCCAATAACCGGTGCAAAACCCTGGAATGAGATAGAATTGACGGGGATATTGACTTGGAATCTACTGAATAATCTTATCAATTGGGATCGAGTCGGAATTTATAAACATGAGCATATAACTGGAAAGACATTATTCGACAAAAAGGGAACTATAATTTCCGAATACCCGTTATTTTGTAAGAATGATGCCGAAATTAAGAGATGGGGAGCCATGAGGTCAGATTTATTATTTATTTCCAATGATAGACAAGATATTATACTTATTGAAGGTAAAGTAGATGGGCCATCTACTAAAACCGCTTTTGATTATCAAATAGGCAGATTATCGGAGTTTCTATCCTCATTAATTATTAAAAATAAATCAATTATTATCATATGTCCAGAATTTAATAGTCCCTGGTATTTTGAACGACTTGATTATAATATGAATAAATTTAAAAAGTTAAATGGATATTTATTATTTTGGGAGGACATATTCCAGGCAATTTGATTTCATGCCGTTTAAACTGATTGGTTTTGTACTGACCATTATTACCGAACATTGAAACCGTGTGATCTTGGAGAATATGAAAATGCGTTTTTGAGGCGCTCCAAATCAGATTCATTAATTTACATAAAAATAAGTTATTGGCGAGGAAAGGTGTCATGTTAAGGTCGGGAGTAATAAAGACAGCTCTTGTCTTGCTTATCTCTATTTGTTTATTATCTTGTCAAACAAAAGACCAGAGTGTAGTTGAACAAGGAAAAGCCTACCTCGATTCAGGTAATTACAAAAAGGCCACAGATTCCTTCAATGAAGCAATTCGTCTAAATCCTAATAATGCCAAGGCTTATTATTTCTTAGGACATGCCTATAGTCGAATGGGTCAGTACCAAGAGGCTCTGGAACCTATAAGGAAAGCTGTTCTCCTTAGCCCCGATTGGTCTGAAGCGCTCTATAGCTTGGCTGGAATCTATATAAGGATTGACCAATATCTGGATGCTATTGACCCATTAAAACAGGCTATCAATCATTCCCCAGAAATGATTGAAGCTTACTTAGTGTTAGGAATAGTTTATACACAATTGGGTCAATATCAAAAAGCTGTTGAAACTTACAAACAGGCAATTGCTGCTAAGCCCGATTTTGCGCTGGTGCATCGTAATTTAGGTCGTATTTATTTAATTCTTAAAAATGAAGAAGGAGCAATAGAGGAATATAACGTACTGAAGTCAATGAACTTACGATTAGCCGAAGGACTCTTTTTCCAAATTAATAAAAATGTCCAATTAAGTGATGTAGATTTGGTGAAAAACTCTACAATGCCAGGTTATAATACAACTACGATAGGAAAAGTTTTTGATGCTAGTTTCGATTCTCCCCATTGGTCAAGCTTTGAATCTAAAAAAGGTGAACGTATCGTAGAATTTACTGGAAAAATATCAGAGGATTTGCACAATGAATATATTGGGAGAACACAAAGATTGGGGGTTGTAACTTTTGACCGAAACTACTCTGATCATGAATTGTGGGAAATTGGCTCACCTGTAGAAATAGATTGGGTTATACTGCCCGATGGTAAATCAGTTAGGCTAAAAGAAATGGCAAGTACTTCATGGGAGGGGTTACAAATAAATAGAGTTTTAGATATAATCTATAATAAATAAGTAGTATACTTTAAATGTCATATAAATCAAACCAGACAGGACTCCCTATGTTAGAGAAATTCCCTGACCAATTCCTGGGCCATCATGACTCAGAAACTCGAAACTAAAACCTCAACCATCCTTGCCCAGCCGCTGCTTCTGCTTCTTGCCTTCAGGCTTGGCCGGCAAATTGAGGAATTCCTGCAGCAGCTTCTTTTGTTGGGGGGTAAGGTGGTTAGGGGTTTCCAGGGCCACTTCCACCACCAGGTCGCCCGGGGATTTGCCCTTGAGGCCCGGGAGTCCCTGTCCCGGGATGCGGAAGGCGGCCCCGGTCTGGGTGCCGGGCGGCACGGCCAGGCGTGTCTGGGAGTTCAGGGTGGGAATGGTGATGGTGGCGCCCAGGGCGGCCTCCACAAAGGAGAGCGTGGCCCGGTAATGGAGGTCCCGCTCCTGGCGGGTGAAGAAGGGATGGAGGGCGATCTGGACTTCCAGATAGAGGTCGCCGGGCGGGCCGCCCAGGGTCCCGGCTTCCCCCTCTCCCCGCAGGCGCAGGCGCGTGCCGGTGTCCACCCCCGGCGGAATGCGCACGTGCATCTGCTTCTTTTCCTTAACGGCGCCGCCGCCGCCGCAATTGAGGCAGGGGGAGGTGATCAAGGTGCCGGCCCCGAGACAATCCGGGCAGTTATGGAAGAGCTTCAAGAGGCCCCGCGCCTGGCTGATCTGACCCTTGCCGCCGCAGCGGGGGCAGGTCTGCCGCTGGGTGCCGGGCTCCAGGCCGTTGCCGCCGCACCGCTGGCAACTTACCCGGCGCTCCACTTCCAGGCTGGTTTCCAGACCATGGGCCACTTCCTCCAGGGTCAGGACCACCCGGTGACGCAGATCGGCGCCGGGCTGGGGCCGGTCGGCCCGGGCCCGATGGCCCCCGAAGCTGAAGAATTCTTCGAACATCTCCCCAAAGGAGCCCACGATATCTTCAAAACCGCTAAAACCGCCGATATCCATGCCGGCCAACCCCGCCTGGCCGTATAGATCGTAAAGCTGCCGTTTCTCGCTGTCCGACAGGACTTGATAGGCCTCGGAAATGAGCTTGAATTGCTCTTCCGCCGACGCGTCCCCGGGATTTTTATCGGGATGATACTTAAGGGCCAAGCGCCGGTAGGTGCCTTTGATTTGCTCCAGGGAGGCCTCCCTGGAGATGCCTAAAATTTCATAATATTCCTTCATTCCGGCAGAAGCGCTCCCCAAGCCCATTAACTGTCATAATTGTTATCATCAGGACTTCCCTTGTCAAGAACAGGGAAGAACCGGAAGATGAAGGATAATGCATATGTCCGGAAACTTGTTCTGCCGGTAGTGGGCTTGGAGACCTTGAGGCCGCGCGAATCGGTCGAAGGAGTCTACTCAAAATTCCTTTTAAATTTTACGTTTTCCAGGAAAGACGCTTATTTCAGTGCGGCAGTCAGCAGAGCTTCCAGGCGGGCTTCCAGGTCCGGAGAGCAGTCGTGGATGGCCACCGTCTTGCTGCGGCTGGCGGCCCCCAGGAGGCGGAAGGCGTCTTTGGGAAGGTTGAGGGCCCGGGCCAGGAAGGCAATGAGTTCCTGGTTGGCGGCGCCTTTTTCCGGGGCCGCCGCCACCCGCACCTTGAGGCGGTCGCCGTGGCGGCCCACCACCTCGGTGCGCCGGGCCCCCGGGGACACCGTCAGGCGCAGCAGGAATCCCTGGGAGGTGGGAGAGTAAAACGACATGGGGAAATCTTAATTGGTCAGGGAGCGGCTGACACAGAGTTTGGGGGGAAAGGTCAAAAGGTTAACCGGCAACTGGGGTGGAGAGCTTTTGACTTCCCCTTGCCCCCGTTTCCCCCCAGCAAATCCTCGGGGCCAAGGCAGCCGGTACACCTCAAGTTATTACATCCTAAAAGCCAGGTCCATGAGGCTGGCCACCAGGAATTTCTGGAGAAAGACAATGGCCAGCAGCACCAGGATGGGGCTCAGGTCCAGGCCGCCGAAGACTATGGGCACGTGCCGCCGCACCCAGTCCAGCACCGGTTCGGTGGCGCTATAGAGGAAGCGGACGATGGGGTTGTAAGGATCGGGACTCACCCAGGAAAGGATGGCCCGGGCCACGATGAGCCACATGTAGATGGTCAGCCCCAGGTTCAGGATTTCGACCACGGCTTCCAGCAGATGTCTGACGGCAAACATTCCCTGTTCTCCATGACTTAGGCAAGATAGTTAATTATGGCCGGAGCGGGGAAATTGTCAAGCGCTAAAGGAACCGGGAGGATTGCGTCATCCCGGAGCTTCCCGTAAAATACAAGATTAGCCATTAACCGACGCCTAGCCGGTTTTTCAGTGACACTTAAGATGAAATCCGACTCCACCTTCAAGGCCTTGCGCCACCGGAATTTTCGGCTGTTTTACACCGGCCAGATGATCTCCCTCACCGGCTCCTGGATGCAGTCCGTGGCCTTCAGCTGGCTGGTGCTGGTGCTCACCAACTCCGCCTTTTACCTGGGCCTGGTGGGCGCTCTCCAAACCCTGCCGGTGCTGCTCTTCTCCTTCCTCGGGGGGGTGGTGGCGGACCACACCAGTAGACGGACCCTCATGTTCCTCACGCAGTCGGTTCTCCTGCTGCTGGCCCTGGCCCTGGGACTGCTGGTGGATCTGAACCTCATCCAGATCTGGGACCTCTGCATCATCGTCTTTCTCAGCGGCACGGCAATGGCCTTCGATATCCCGGCCCGCCAGGCCTTCATCGTGGAGTTGGTGGGCAAGCCCGATCTGCCCAACGCCATCGCCCTCAACTCCACCCTGTTCAACTTCACCCGGGTGTTGGGGCCGGCCGTGGGCGGGGTGATTATCGCCGCGGTGGGCATGGCCAACTGCTTCTACCTCAATGCCGCCAGCTTTCTGGCGGTGCTCCTGGCCCTGGTGCTCATGAAGCTGCCCCGGGCCCCCCAGACCCCCTGGAAACCCTTCCTGCACGCCTGGAAAGAGCTGCTGGATTACCTCTGGACCAGACGCGAACTGCGGCTGGTCTTGCTCCTCATGACCCTGGTGGCCGTCTTCGCCATGCCCTATTACGTGCTGCTGCCCCTGCTGGCCCGGGCCACCCTGGGGGTGGGACCCCGGGGTTTCGGCCTGCTGATGGCCGCCAGCGGCCTGGGGGCCTTTCTGGGCGGCCTCACCCTGGCCCGGCGCCTGCAAAGCCGCCCCCCCATGCCCTCCTTTCTGATGGGCATGGCCCTGTTTCTCCTGGGGCTGGTGGGCCTGGGGCTCTGCCACAATTACTACGCCGCCCTCGGCTTGATGTTCATGGCCGGCTTCGGCATGGTGACCCAGCTCTCCACCGGCAACAGCCTGTTGCAGCTTAACGTGCCGGATGAGCTGCGGGGCCGCCTGATGAGCCTCTTCGGCCTCATCGTCATGGGCTTCGCGCCGGTGGGCAGCATGGTCTACGGCGTGGCGGCACACTACGCCGGCCCGGGCCCGACCATCACCGGCGGCAGCCTCTGCGCGGCCTTGGGTGCCGGATTGGTGTTACTGCGCTACCCCGACGTGCGCCACCTCGACTTCACCGACCTGGGGCCGCCCGAAAAACCGGAGTCGGAACCCGTGCCGCCCAACGTGACGGTTTTCAGGGGGTAGGCTGGCTTTTCGATAAGCGTGATGTCTATCCTCGGTAAAAAGAGTTCTTGAAATCTGCCCCACGAAGGCCCCTTTCTTTATTCTGATCATATCGGTAATTAGTTAGAATATTTGATAAGTTTTTAGTTTGGCAAGTGATCTACTATCTTTCCATTTCTCTATTCACCCTTTTATTGACAGCTGGCCCATTTCCATGCCCGGGAGTGATATGTGCATGTGGGCTCGGCTTTTCCTGTGACTCACCATTATCGGGCGGTACTGGCCTGGGGTCTTTACCAGCCAGATTGCATCTGGTCGCCGAGACTTAGGGTATAAGTTTCCCTATGAGAAAAATTCGCGATCACCTTTCCCTCACAGACATTCGGTCTTAACTTAAAAAAAATGCACCAACCTAAAGAGGAGGTAAAACCTTATGTGTAATATGCCAGGTGAGGGCCACGGCGGCGGTCACGGTCACGGACAAGGTCATGGTTGGGGCCATGGCTCCGGCTGTTGTACCTTCCACGGCATGCGCCATCACGGTTGTTGCGTGGGCGGAGGCTGGCGGCGTTTCGTGTCGCCGGCCGAGGAGTTGGATCGCCTGCACAACTACCTGGCGGAGCTCAGAAACGAAATCGCCGGGGTGGAGGCCAGGATTCACGAATTGAAGGCGAAGTAGCGACTGGGGAGAGGGCCAATATGTGAGAAGGCCCTGGCTCTGAGGCCTGCGGCAGCCAAGTCTGCCGCATAATCTCAGATTAAATATTTAAGGAGGATTTCTTATGGCTACCTTCCTGATGTTCGGCAAGTATTCGGCCCAGGCGATGAAGGAGATGAGCCCGGATCGCACCCAAAAGGTGAGGGACAAGGTCAAGCAACTTGGCGGCGAAGTGAAGGCAATGTATGCCATGCTGGGGAAATACGACCTGCTGTTGGTAGTCAGCCTGCCCGGCATCGAGGCGGCCATGAAGGCTTCCCTGTCTTTGGCCAAAATGACGGGCATCGGCTTCACCACTGCGCCTGCCTTGACCGTGGAGGAATTCGACAAGCTGGCCTAAGGGCGTCGGTTGGCGACTCAGTTTGGATAAGAGCCGGATGCGCCAAGATCAGCGTTCGGTTCTGAGTAAATAATTTCCCCAAAACCATCCGCAATTTTCGCTATGAAAATAATTTGTAATTAAAGGTACTTATCCTAGAGCTAACTACCGCCTGCTTGTAACCTTTTTGTACCTTCCCATCTGGTACGCAATTAACCAGTCTTGATCATAATTTGTCTCAAAATCATTGGAGCCATGATTACGGTCGGGGTTCACCGGAACCATGCCTTGGGGTGATGTCATGGAACAGGAATTTAGGATACTTTTGCTCGAAGCCCTTGAGTGCAGCGCTGAAATGGTAGGATACGAACTCAGCAAGGCAGCAACACGCTTCACGGTGGCCCGGGTGGAAAACCAGGAGTCTTACCTCCGGGCCCTGCAAGAGTTTTGCCCCCAGCTCATCCTGGCCGACTGCCGGCTGCCGCACGCCGACGGCCTGGTGGCCCTGGCGCTGGCCCAGGATATCTGTCCCGAGGTCCCCTTCCTTTTTCTCTCGGGGGACATGAGTCCGGCGACCAGGCGGGCCTGGCCAAAGATAATCAGCTTTCTATCGCCAGCCGGCCAGAAGCCGAAGAGCTGTTGATCCATCTCTGGGGCACTACGGTGAACCTAGTGAAACAAGACAGAAAACTAACCCTTGCCGGGCATTATTCAGGGCTAGATGGGACCGAATCCCATGGACTCCTCATCCATGATCCTGTGACGTTGCATCTTGTTCGCCTATGTCTGGCTTCTGCAAAGGGGGGAGTTCAGGCGTGGTTGCTTTACAACGTGGGTTATTCATAATTGTTATTAGCTGGGAACCGAAAATCATCAATTCATTTATTAGGAATTCTTGAAAAACTCGATAAGAATTTAGCAGTGCTGCTTGCTTCAAAGCTAAAGATAGATTTGCCCAATTTACTCTTAGACTAAGATCATCCAGCTATTCGGATCTTCTCTGTAACTCTTTCACTCCACCGAAAGGTTCCTCTTCAGCGCATTGGTTCCCCTGCAGACCAAAGATCCTGCCACTGCAGAGAATTTATCTGGACCCGGTGAGTTCCAGGCTGATTTTGGGATCAATTAAATGTGGGAGAAGCCTCGCCACTAATTACTTTCCAACACGAAAGCACCTTTCCACTCTGAGAGCCGCGGTTTTTCGAGGTGTTTCTGGCAGCGCTTCATAAAGGCTTTGGAGGGTGGGTCATCGAGATACAAATCCAATATCTCATTGAATCGGGCGGCGGCTTCAGCTATTTTCCCTTCCATGTAAGCTATCCGGCCCGCCTCAAATAATCGTAACCAGGCCGGAGGGCCGTCGGGGGGCATTAGGCTGAGCAGCTCAAAAATGGTCACAGGTTGTGACCGCCCACGCACTTGCACCAAATCCAATTCCCGCACCATAAAGGTGTTTCCCAGGCGTCTGGCCGTGCCTTCACTCAAAATGATCTCCGAGCCATAGGCCTTATTGGCTTGCTCCAGCCGGGAGGCCAGATTGACGGTATCTCCCATGACCGTGTAATTGAAGCGCTTCCTGGAGCCCACATTGCCGGCGATGACCGGACCGGTGTGCAAGCCGATGCGGGTCGAGACCGGAGGAAATCCCTGGGATTCCCAGGCTTTCTTCAGGGGGACCATGGCGGTCTGCATTTCCAGGGCCGCCTCACAGGCCCGGACGGCATGGTCGGCGATGGGAAGGGGGGCGCCCCAAAAAGCCATGACGGAGTCTCCGATAAATTTGTCCACCATACCTTGATGCGCCAGGATGATATCCGTCATGGCGGAGAAATATTCGTTGAGCAAGCGGATCAATTCCTTGGGCGCGGTATTTTCCGCCATGGCGCTGAAGTCAACCAGATCGCAAAACATGACGGTGACCTCAACCTCTTCGCCGCCCAGTTGGAGACGCTCAGGGGAGGCAATAATGGCCTCAACCACAGAATCGGAAACATATTGGCCAAAGGCTTGGCGCAGCCATCTCTTTTCCCGGGATTCAAGCCAATAATAGGCGAAGATGTCGCCGGCATAGATTACTGCCAGTCCGCCGGAAAGGAACACCGGAGGTATCCACAAATTCTTGCGCAGAAACAGAAGAAACGACACCCCGAAGATGAGCGCCATAAAGCCCACCAGGAGGACCATGCCGGAGGAGGGTGAAACCCGCACCAAGAAGCAGCCGAAGAGCAGCAAGACTACCAGGGTTAGCCCAAGCTTGGGAAACAGGCTTATTTCCTGCCCCCAATTTCCTTGCAACAGAGTTTGGATTATCTGCCCATGGATTTCCACCCCGGACATCAGCTGGCCGGTGCTCGAAAAGAAGGGTGTGTAAAAGGCATCGGCCTGGGGAGTGGGCGAGGCTCCCAGGATGCGACCAATGAGGACAATCTTACCGCGCAGCCGCGCGGCCAGGAAGGGATCGGGGCGCTCCAACAAGCGGCTGAAGGAAACAGTGTCAATATGCCCGGGTGGGCCGGTGAAGTGAATCAGGCCGGATAGGTTAGGCGGTATCGCCAAATTGGGAGAATAATTACGGGCGACGATCTCCGGCAGAGTGACTTCCTCGCTGGGATGCAGATAAAAACGTCGCACAATGCCGTCGCCGTCGGGAGTGACCATAGTCAAGCCTATTCCCCGAGCTGCCTGACGGAAAGGTGCCCACGGCTGTACCAGGATCTGTTGGCTGACATGTTTGGTCTCGCTGATCTCAATGGTCGTGGCCAGAATGACGTTACCCGCTTCACGGATGGCCTTGGCGAAAAGCTGGTCATCTTCCGGATTGGTAGGTTCGGCAAAGATGACATCGAAGACGATGAGCCGGGCCCCGGCAGCCTTGAGCTGGCGGATGATCTCGGCATGCAAGCGGCGGGGCCAGGGCCAGGCTCTCCGCAGCTCCTGGAAAGATTGTTCGTCAATGCCGACGATGACGATATTCTTTGGTGGCTGAGAGTGGGGCCGGAGACGGTAGCTCAGATCCAGAGCCTGGTTTTCCAAAGTCTGGCCAGCCTGGAAACCAGCCAAGAGGGCCAGAACGGCAAACACCAGCAGGACTAACCCGAACACCCGCAGCCGGACCGACTGTAGTATCTTAGAAATAGAGGCCAAGTCTGAACAAGAACCTCCGCTGATTGGAGAACTCAGGATCAAGCCGGGCCGGCTCCAGGGAGTAAAAAGGCCGACGGTTAAACAGGTTTTGCACCTCGAAGGTCGCAAAGCCGCGCTTGTTGGGAAACTCGCGGCCCAAGGTCAGATTGGCGATGACAAAGGGGGCATCCGCCTGGTGTCCGGGAACTTTCCCATACTGCTCCACGAACAGCGGCCTGAGCCGCGCCAGCCATCCCTGCGGATGCAGATAGGCCAGGCCGACAAAGGCGTTCAATTCCGAGAAGGACTGGAGACCATCGGTCCCTTCGTAACTGAGGTCGGGTATCACCCGCTTACCCATGACTCCGGCGGACAAGCCCAGGGAGCTGAAGAGGATGCGGTTCAGGACGAAGGAAAGCTGATAGCGTTTCCAGTTCTGCCACATGGGTTGTTCGAACTGGTCGTCAGTAAAGGTGGGAGTGGCCACGCGCAGGGCGTTGAAGCGCAGGACCGTGAAAGTCTTGGCACCCCATTGCGCCTCCCAGGCGCCCCCGGCCTGGCGGATCTCCGTGCCCGAGCCCGAGTCGATGGGCCATGGAAAGCCGGCGGTCTCCGAGGGCAGCAGGAGCGGCTGGGTGATGAGGTGGGTGTTAAAGAAACGCCCCACGACGGCTCGCAGGGCATGCTGCGTCCCGTCTATGGTAAATAGATAGTTGGCCCCAAGGCGGGGGCTCCACAAGGAGGTGTAAATATTTTCCTGAAAGTAAGGCCGGACCGCCTTGTTGAAGTCCTTGGTGAGGCCCAGTTCGAAAACCAGGTCCTTATGTGGACTCCAGTAATCCAAAAGGTAAAAGCTATAATTCCATTGTGGCGGGCGGAAATCACTCGTTGTCGGAGGAGATGGAAACGGCAACCCATCTAAGGTGAAAAAAGAGGTGGAACTTTGCCTTTGGCTGACCCCGGGGCCGGTGAGGTAATCGAATCCGCTGATGAGGCTGTGCTGTCCCAGAAAGGAGAGGCGGAGATGCTGTTGCAATTGGAGATTGTTGCTGGCGCGGTCGAAGGTCTGGCTGTTAACATCTTGTTCTGTAAAGGCGGATCCGGCGAAATTGCCGATTGAATTGGTGACTGAGACTGCATGATAGGGGAATTGCAGTCGGCCATAATAAGCCAAAAAAGCCGCATCGGGATTGAAGCGGTGATAGTAGGCCAGTTCATAGAACTGCTGCCGAGAAAAAATGGTATTGGAAATACCTTGATTTACCGGACCAATAAAGCCGGATGGGAAAATATTTTGGCCATAGGCGTCAGTAGTCTTCTGCTCGGTGTTTTCAAAAAAACCGCTCAGGGTTCCATGGACGGTGGGCTCCCACTTGATATCGGCCTGGAGGTCATAAGAGCGCTGCGTGCCTCCGAAGGTGTTGATGGGGGATGAGGGGTCCGAAGGGAAGTTCGCTCCACGGTTGTCGAAATATCTGCCGAATGCCAGGGCGGACAGGCCGGGCGTGCCGCCGTAAGCGACGCCCTGCTGGTCCAGGATGGACTTCTTCCCTTCCCAGGCCCCGATACCTCCCACCGCCATGACGCGGCCATAGGGCATCTCGAACATGGAGGTATAATCGTTGGTGAGACCCAGGGCCTCGGTTCCGTCGATTTGCAAGTTGCTGTAAGTGTTCTGGTTGGCGCGGGACAGCACCCGATACAGCGCCGCCTCGACACTTTGCGTGGAAGAGAGCAGATTACCGGTAATGAACGGAGATTCGGAACCGGCCCGCGCTGCCGTAATTAAATCACGCAAAAACAGGTGGGCCGAGCTGTCCTGGGGGTGATAATTAACGGCGGTGATCGCCTTGCTATAGCCCCACTCATTCAGCCCCAATTGCTGATAGGATCGGGCCAGGCTGGCATTGCGCACCGCCAGGTCCTGATCCAGCAGGCTGCGGGAGCGGAACATGGCCACGTTGTCATTGAGTTCGATGGATTTGTTGATCTCCTGAACGGCCTCACCCGGCCGGTTAAGGTCGGTGAGGGCGATGCCTTTATAAAAATAAGGGGTCGGGTCTCTGGGGTCCAGGGTCTTGGCGTAGTCGTAAACCTCCAGGGAGCGGTCGAAGGAGCGCGTCTGATAGAGAGCCTTGCCCAATTCTGTCTGGTAGGAGGCGACCCGGGGGTCGATAAGCGTGGCGGTGAGCATCTCTTCCAGCCCCCGGTGGAACTCCCGGTAACGGAATTGATAGATGCCCAGGCCCAGGTGAGGCTCCCCGAACCGGGGGTCAACCCTGAGGGCCCGGTTCCACAGGTCGAAAGCCCGGTGGTAATCTCGGTAAGCAAGGCGTACAAAGCCGGCCAGGCTGAGAACCAGGGGGTCCTGGGGGGCCAGTCGCAAAGCCTGGTCAATGGTCTTTTGGGCCCGGCCCAGGAACTCGGAACCCAGCCAGATCTTGGCCAGGTACACATAGGCTTCCACGAAGCGGTTATCTGCCTCGATGGCCTTTTGCAGGTACCGGGTGGCCGCAGGGAGGTCGAAGGCGGCCATCTTCACCAGGCCCATACTGAAAAGTGCCGCGGGCGAATCGGGGAACCGGTTCAAGGCCCGAGAGGCTTCTATTTGGGCCGCGTCTTTGCGATTCTGGACCAGGGCGATTTGGGCCAGCAGGGGCAGGGCCACTTGCGGGGCCGGAGTCGGCAGAGTCACAGCCGCCTCCAGCCGGGACCTGGCTTCTTCCACCCTGCCGGCCATGAGGGCGAAATAGCCGGACATGACCGCCAGGAGAGGCGAGGCTTGGTTTTTCTGGCTGGCTGCCTTGATGAGCCCATAAGCTCCCGCGGCATCCCCCAGGTCCTCGCGGGCCAGGGCCACTCCCACGGTAGTCAGGTCGTCGGGCTGACGCACCCGGCGGAAGTGCTTCAAGGCCTCATCCGGCTGGTGCTCCTTAAGGCTCAGCCAACCCAGGAGGGTCAGGGCGCGGGAGTTTTCCGCTTCTTCGGCCAGGACCGCTCCCGCCTTATTCCGGGCTTCCTGGAGCTGGCCCTGGTCATAGGCCGTCTCCCCTTCCTGGATCAAAGCAGCTGCCGCCGGACCTGGAGGGGTGCGGAATTCACCGGGCAGAGGCGCCAGGGGCAGGTCCCGGTAGCTGATAATGCCCGGGTAGTAAAGCACCCACTGCACTGCATCTGTGGGCTGCACCAAGAGCCTTTTGGTGGTTTTTTGCCCTGGAATGGTATAGCCTTCTTCCCCCGCACTCAGGCAGACCTCCCCCTGTGGGTTGGTGAGGCAGACGTTGCCTTCCAGGAGGATGACACTGGTGGTGCCGTTGCGCTGGACCTTGATGTTCAGCTCCGTACCCCTGATGGTGGCGGTTACCGCCGGAGTTTCCAGTTCGAAGCGGAATTTTTCGTGCTTGTTGCGCAGCCAGATCTCTCCCTGGGGCACCTGGTAATGACTTGGAGGAGCCGGAGCTTGTTCCTGCGCGGGGGTCACCGATTGCAGCCTGGGAGATGGGCTGATGCTTTTCATGATAACGACGGTATTTTCGTTAAGCTTGATCTGACTTTCATCCATACAGAGGATGGAGGCGAGAGAGGCGGCGCCGGTACGCACCGAATCGCCGGCAAACAAGGACTGGCCGACCTGGGCCGGTTCCCATTGGGTGGAGTTGCCGCGGCAGATTGCCACTTGCCCCTGGATAGTCACCAGCTTGCCGACCATGGGCGACTCGGCCATAGCTTCCAGGCTGTCGGGCAGAAGGAAGTTGGCCAAGAGCACCAGACTCAGCCAGAGTATCCATCCTGCGTACCGCATATTTCCCTCACCAGGCTGTTTGCCTTCTGCTGATTAATAAAATCGCCCTACAAGTGCCAGATATTGCTATGAATGGTTTGGATTATGGCTGATTTTCATCCACCAGCCAGGCCGTCCACGGTGAATCCGGAAAGCCCTGCCACAACCAGTCAAGCTTGCCGAAATACTTGAAGCACCAGAGGCAAGGGGTCTTAGAGAGGCCCCATGATTTCCCGCCGCCGTTTAGCCTGGCCTCCATGACCGCGGCGGCAGTGCGAAACTGCCTGACGATGCCTTCTTTTAGAGAAACTTCCTTCAGGTCGGCCACCAGCTCCCGGCCGAAGGAAGTGGGAACGCCATCCCCCTGGTTGATGTGGGAAAGGGCGCAGCAGAAGATGAGGTTCCCCTGGTAGTCCACGTTCAGGTAGTCCACCAGGTGCCCGCAGTCCAGGATAATTCCGTCCATGGAATGTCCTTCCATGGTGATTTTGTTCCGGGTGACCCCTACGAGGTTGTCCTGTACCCACTGCACCGTGTCCTGCATCTCCTGGGGAGAAGGCAAAAGTCCGTCTCTGATGAAGGTGGGGGTGGGAAAGGGATAGAGGAAACTGTGTTCCATCACTCCGAGCCTGGCACCCAGAAGGGCGAGCTCGGTGAGCTCGCCCCGGTTCTTGGTGGTGACCGTGGTTTTCAGAGACAGGGGGAGGTGGTGATTCCGGCACAGAGTCGCCCCTTCGATTACTTCCCGGTAGGATTTGGGCCCCCTGAGGCCGTCATGGGTTGCGGCCTGGGCCCCGTCCAGACTGAAGCTCACCGAGGCCAGGCGCTCCCTGACCTCGGGCTCCAGGAGCAGAGGCAACACCTTCTCCCGGAAGCGGTAACCGTTGCTCACCAGGGTAAAGTCGAAGCCTCGGGCCGCGATCAGGCGCAGCAGGTCCCCCAGTTGCGGGTAGAGGGCCACCTCGCCGCCGGTGAGGCAGACCAGCTTGAACCCCAGGGGTTCGGCCTGGGAGAGGATAGCCTCCGCAGTCTCCAGGGGCAGGAAACCGGGGGGGTCCGCCTTGTTGCGGATACAGTGCCGGCAGGACCGGTTGCACTGGTTTGTCGGCTCGAGGCCGATTTTTCTCATAGAGGTCCCTTCCACCCTCCGCCGCCAAGTATATTTACCCTGAAGTTTAGATCATATTCCCCCGTGTCGTGCGTACCTGTGCCTAAACCGGCGGGGTTTACGTGAGTCCTGCCGTAAGTTCGGGGATCCAAATAGGGCTGCAGTATGTTAAGAGCAATATTAAATTCTTTTTGGGCCTGTGACGGGCTTATGCCGTATTCGGACTCGATAACTTGGAGGACCAGGCTGGTGTCCAATCCCATCGTAATGAAGCGGGCGATGAAGGCGGCGCCGTCGTTGAGCATCACGTATGGATACGGCGGTTTTTCGGTCCGTTTATCCATGATGTGGGCAGACTTAATGTCAGTATTGGGCTTCCCGCGGTTGGGGACGATTGGATCTTTGATAAGATCGAGATCGTAAGCATCGACAAATACACATTTCGGTTTCAACTGATAACGTGCCATATGGTCTTCCCTCCTCCGGTTTGATTCGCCGCCCAAGAGACGGCGGGATATCGCGACTGGCCTGAAGCCAGGTCGGCTCACGTTGAAGGATAGCGAGCGCGGGCTCTTTTCCCTTGTTGCCGCTCTTGGTTGCTGCCTAACTGTTGCTAAGGAACGGGATTTGCCTTGCTTGCCTAATCAACGACATGATGGTCACTGCATTGGTTGGCAATTGACTGCCGAAAAATCTCTGTACCAGTCAAACCTAATTTCTACAAGCACGGTCTCTCCATGACCATGCTGGTCAAGGCCGGTAAGGGATTTTATTTGGAGACGCCCAGTCAGCACCCTCAGGGGTGACTGCACAGGGGAGGCGAGAATGTTGCTCTCCATACTTGCGAGCCCGAGACTTCATTGAAACTCGCTAAAATGGGAAACTTTAAAATAAAGTTAACGTTGCTGTTAAATAATGTCAATAAGAAAATCCAAGAATCGAAATTCCTAATTTTCACCTGCTCGCCAGTGCAACCCCGGTTCGGGAATGTTGCCGCCCCCATATATCTGTTACCCGGTCAGATTCTTCGTCTTGCACCACAGGTCCGGCCTCGGAGTCTGTCGGCCCTCGACCGTCAAGGGAATCTCTCCCCGGTCAAATCCGTTCCGGTCCGTTACTCAGATTATCTCTAGAATTTTTCCAGCCTGAGGATAACTAGCGAGTTGCTACCTGCAGGGCAAAAGATCAGCCTTCAGCAAATGCCCTAGGCAACTCGAAGCGTCTACCCGACCGTCAACGCCAGGCGAGCCTCTCCCTCCCCGGACCCTCGCTTTCCCTCCTGCCGGGATAGTCATTTGGCCAAGAGCGACTCCCAGTAAATGCCAATAATTACCGGTGACAACAGCAGCAAACCAATGATAAAGGCAAATATCAGCTTAGCCGTGGGAGACAAGCCCGTCTTTTCCCTCTTAACCAGAAAGGCGCCTTGCAGGTAATCGTGCCGAGACACGGTATCCTCCCTCCAAAATCTTCGCAGTAACCGTTTCCGGGACTTCAAGATTCTGAATCTTTTTATTTATTCTTTTTATAATTCAATCCGGTTACAGGAAGGTTACAGGAGGCTTACCATTAACTGAGGGTATCTACCTGAAAAGATAAGGCTTATCGGATGATATGAGACCCATGAGCCCAATTCGGGGAAAGTTAATTATTATTTTCACCTTAATTAGGCAACCAAAAAGGCAGGGCCATTGCTGACCCTGCCCGGCAAGATTTTCTAATAGGTCCTTCCCGCCCAGCCCATCGGCTTTCACCCGGCTAACCGCGGCCGGGTCCCGGCCTGGGGTTCATCAGCCAGACACTCTCTTGACTGAATTGGCCTTACCTTCCCAAGGCGATGGCCATAGCGGTGGTCAACTTTACCATGTCCTGATTGGTCTTGCGCAGATACTTGGACAGGAGTTGAGCCAGGCGCAACAGAATCTTGCAGCCCATGTCGCTATTTTGCTTGATAAGCCTCATGAAATCTTCCCGGCCTATTTCCATGAGCAGGCACTCCGTTAGTGCAGTCACCGTGGCTGACCTGGGCTCGTTCTCCAGAAGGGACATTTCTCCGAAACAGACCCCCTCTTCGGCCTTGAGACTAATGATTAGGCGCTCGTTGGGGGTCTCCTCATCCAGCACCAGGCCGAGACGTTTGGTAATCTCCACCTCCCCCCGGACCATAATGAACATGCTATCACCTGCTGCGCCCTCCCCGATGATTACCGACCCGGCAGAAAAAGACCTGAGCCCGGCACACTTGAGAACCTGTTCAATTTCATGCTTGTCCAGGTCCTGGAAGAGGGAGGTTTTTTTAAATAAGTTCATGTCAGTCATGGTTGAACCTCTCCGGAGAGAACAAGGCGGCACGGCTCTGAAGCGGGAACCTGTGTCTCCTGGAATTCATGGCTAATAGGCTCGGCGAGTGAGTGGGCGACCAGTAATCCTGCCATCGTTTTATAAGTGCCCTATTGATAATCATGCCCGGGGGCTAATATTCCGGGGCTGACCAGTTGACTCCAGAATTTTCCGGTAGATGGCCGTGGTAACTTCCTCCGGGGACATGTTCAGCGCCTCTTTAAGGGATTGCTGGCAGTCCTGGTAGGCCCGCAGCGCGGCGTTGCGCATGCCTCTCTGGGTGAAGAGCAGCATCAGTTTCCGATAGGCCGGTTCGGCCAACGGGTCGGTCTGGACCACCTTGTTATAACAGTCGATGGCCTTCAGCACGGAGCCCTGGGCCTCAAAGAGTCCGGCCAGACGATATAGCAGGTCCAGGAACCTGCCCCGCAACTCCTCTCTTTTTTCTTCTATCCATTGGTGATAAAGTTCTTCCTCCAGAAAATCCCCGCCGTAGAGTTCCAAGGCCTGTTTGTAGAGAACAATTGCCGCCTTAATCTCGCCCTGCTCTTCCTTCTTTTCACCATTTTTACAAAGAGTGAGAAACTCATTCAGGTCAACTTGACAGAGTTCCGGATCCAGCGAGACCAGGTTGGCCTTCAGATGGACATAAGAAGAGCCAAAGGTCTTGTCCACAATCGGCTCCAAGACTTTGCGCAGGCGGTGCAGATTGACCTTAAAGTTTTTTTCCGCCAGATCCGGAGAAGCCTCCGGCCAGAGGTCCTCCATGAGCACGTCCTTGGGCACGCCTTTTAAGGCACGGGTGATTATGGCCTTGAGGAGAAGCTGGGGTTGATGACCTTCCCAGGCTGTTTTTGCCACCGATACCCCGTCGCGCCAAAGGCGGAAGCCTCCCAGGGTTTGCAGACGCAGCTCGGGACGGCTGGACCGATGGAGAATCCGTCTTATCTCCCAGGCCTTGTCGGCAATTTTTGGGTTCGAATGCCTGGCCAGCCTGTGAAGCTCTGGTTCGGCCAAGTCCGCCAGGCGGGTGGCGAGGAGACGGGCGGCGTAATCCCAGACATCCTCCAGCCCCAATTCCAAGGCCAGGACACAAACCTTAAGCAGGTCCTGCCGGTTTAACAAGAGATTGATCAGATAGCCGTGATCCTCGGCAATCTTCAGGCCGGCCTCCAGGTGGGTCCTGGTTTCGCCGGCGTCGTCCCGCTGCCATGCCTCCAAAGCCAGGGATAGATGGGTCTCTTTCATAAAAAGGGGCGCGGCGGCCTCTTGAAAATGGGCCTGAGCCTCTCTCAAACCAGCCAGGGCTCCCCCATCTCGATTCAGATGCAAGGCCGTCAGACCCAAAAGGGTCTTAACAATGTTCAGGTGCAGATCGGAGCGGCCCTCATCGGCAGCTAGGAATTCCCGGGCGCGCTGTAGCTCTTCCCGGGCCCTAAGATATTCCCCTTGATGATAAAACCCGAGTCCCAAGTGCATTAAGGCGTTGCCACACATGAACATATTGCCTATAGAAAGGAACAGGTTTACCAAACCACTGCCCAATTCTTCCGCCTCGTGATATTTCCCCTGAAAATTTTTTAAGACGAAATCGAACAACATGACGTTATGATGAAGATAGGCGAGGCCATGATGCTCAGTGGCTTCCCGAGCCTGCCGCAACATCTCCACCGCCCTGGGAAGGTCGCCCTTCAACAGGGAGAACTGACAAGAGGTTATCAAATATATGGCGTGGTGTTCGGGATACGGACACTTTTTCAACAATTTTGCGGTCTGTTGCAATATTTCATCGGCCCTGGAAAACTCACCCAGGATGCTCAGACACCCAAGGGTGTGGGTTAGGGCGTTTATCTGGAGCGGAACAATGCCCAGATCGCGGCCCAGGTGATAGGCATTCTGGCAAGCATAAACCCCCTTGCGGGGGGTGCCGCTGCGAAGATAGTGGGCGAAGCCCATCTGGCACCAGAGGATCGCCCGTTCCAGGGAAAAGGGCTGGGCGGCTCGGGACTGCACCAGTTCTTCAGCCTGGGCCAGCATGGCATGGATTAAGGGAATAGATTTATGCCCCCGGGCGATGGAGGCCTCGATGAGATAGGCCAGGGAGAGCAGAAGCCCTTTCGTGTCTTCCTGTTCGCCAAACAAGGTATGGGCTTTCTCGAGACTGAAGAGATACTCTTCGTCGCTGGTGAACCGACCGGTCATGTAGTAATAAAGGAGGAGCCAGGGTTTGCCCCGGACCAAATCCGCGGGCAGAGCGGCCAGCCACTGGGCCAATTCCGTCGTCTTTCCCAGTCGTATGAGTTCCAGGCCAACCCTCTCCAGAGCCGAGGCTGCCTCCAGATAAGCCCCGGCCCTGAGGTAGTATCGCACTGCGGCCTCCAGGTCCTCCCGGCGCTCAGAGGCCGACGCGGCCTGGTAGTAGGAGTCTACCTGATATTCCCGGGCCATCAGGGAATGGAATTTACTCTGCAAGAACTCTTTGAACAGCGGGTGGTACCTGAATGACCAGCCTCTCTTTTTATCGTAGATGGATTGAATGAAAAGGTTGCGCTTGACCAGTTCTTCCAAGACCGCCTGGGGGTTGGCCAAGCCCATGGCCTCCCCCACGAAGTCGGGTTCCACCACGTCCAGGATGGAAGACTTGATGAGGAACTCTTGCACCTCCCGCGGGAGCAAGGAGAGGATGCGCTCCCCGAAATACTGAAAAATGTTCCAAATGAACTTTCCTGCCAGTTCCCGGGAGACGAAACGCTCCCGATGAGCTTCCGGGACCCAATCCAGGGAGTCGCAAAACAGGACGAGGCCACCGACCCAACCTTCCGTGAGGCCATGAATGCGCTGGACTAGTTCGGGCGCAAGGTGGAATTTGCGGATGGCGTGGAAGTACTTGGTGGTTTCCCCCAGGGTGAAGGCCAGATCGGTGTTGGTCAGGAGAAATACCTCTTTTCTCGCCGCCATGTTCTGTATATCCATGGGCGGCATTTCCCGGGAGAGGATAAAGAGGCGGAGGTGGGCCGGCAGCACGTCCAGCAAAACTTGTAAAAAGCGGAAGGCCGGAACCCCGGGCCCGAGTCGGTCCAAGCCGTCCAAGATGACCTGGACAGGGGCTGAGGCGCTTTTTAGCAGGGTAAGGAGCCAGTCTCGATACAGGGGCGCTTCTTCCCTGGGACCCAGGGCGACCGCGGGATAGGACAGGGCGGGAGAAAAGTCCACCTCGGGCAAGACCCTTTGGAGGGCGTGTCCCAGGAGATAGAACATGTTAACCGCATCCGTGTCCTCCGGGTCAAGATTGATCCAGGCCGTAGGAACCGGGGAAGAGTTGACATAAGATACGGCCAGGGTGGACTTGCCCTGGGCCGCCTGCCCAAGGATAAGTATAAGTTTCTTATCTTGTTGCAGTTCTAACTGCTTTATCAAACGGGGACGCTGCAGAATTGGGGGAATTTGGGGTGGAATGATTTTAGAGATGTGAATCGAGGGCTGCATAACTCGCCACCTCGCCCGAAACGCCCTTTGCCCGGTCCATCCACCCCAGAGGAGATCTAAGAAATCTAACTATTTAATCTAACTTTCTAAAATATATATTCATTATTTCTTGTCAAGGGAAATTACGCCTGCCGACCTGGGGCGGCGGTCTTGTGGAAAGATAAGAAATATTTCAAGTAAAAAATTCCTCCGATCGGAATGAGCACCCTGCCGGCATTCGGAAGACTTCCAAAATCTCCACCCAATCTTAATCAAAATAGAACTGCTTGAATATCTACCGGATTTCCTTATTCTCGACCTCCCTGGATGTAACCTTTTGGTAACTACCCAGATCATATAAAAGCATCAAGTCGATGGGCTAACCCAACCAAGGAGGAAAAGGCCATGTCAGAAAAGGGCGCTCCCCAAGAAGAATGTTTGTATTGTCACAACAACTTAACCGCTGGCGACCTTGCCTGCCCCGTGTGTGGCGACAACGGCAAAGAACAGGCCAAAAAGGCAGAGGAGGAGGTCCCCTTTTTCACAGGGGATTTCGATCCTGAATTTCTGCCGGTCTACCCCTAAGTTCCGCCCAAAATGGCAGCGCGGCCGAAGACCAGGAGGGGGAGCCCATCCCCCTCCAAAATTTTAGGTCACCAAAGCACTTATCAAGGCGGGTACCCCTTGCCTGCTTCCCGACCAGTTTTACCGAAGAACGGGTGTCAATATCGCGTAACTCCGGTGGGAAACCTTGACTCAAATAGCGAAGTTCTGCTATCGATCACCCCTAATAAAATCCATCAAAGTGGTTTTGATATAGAGATCATAGCTGTATTTAAGACTCTGGGGAGTTTTAAGTTTTGGGCAACATGCCCTCCGAGTGTTTTTATCCGGGCCGCGTAAAATATTCGGGAGGGCGCCAGGGTCCTCGAATCGCCAGGTCCTCTCTGACCGGACGCCTATCCCCCCGCAAAAATCCTTGTTAGGTTCCTGATTTTCTGTTATAAAAAATAGATTTTAAATACACTACTCACGCCCCGCCAGGGCGGGCTGGTGCCGGAGGCGACTTGCGTCCGGTGGCCCCGCCGGCGGCGGAGCGGCGGAAAAACCGGAGGAAGTACCATGGCTTATGTCACTATGAAGGAATTGCTGGAGGCCGGCGTCCATTTCGGCCACCAGACCCGCCGTTGGAACCCCAAGATGGCGCCTTATATCTTCGGGGCCAGAAACGGCATTCACATCATCGACCTGCAAAAGACCGTGCAGTTCTTCAAGACCGCTTACAACTACGTGGTGGATTCGGTGGCCGACGGCGCCGTCGTCCTCTTCGTGGGCACCAAGAAGCAGGCCCAGGACGCCATCCGGGAAGAGGCCCAACGCTGCAGCATGTTCTACGTCAATCACCGTTGGCTGGGGGGCATGCTCACCAATTTTCAGACCATCAGCCGCTCCATTGCCAAATTGAAAGAGTTCGAGTCCATGAAGGAAGACGGCTCCATCAAGCGCTTCCCCAAAAAAGAAGTCCTGATGATGGAGAAAGAAGGCCGCCAAGCTGGAACGCTCCCTGGGCGGCATCAAGAATATGGGCCGCTTGCCCGACATCGTCTACGTGGTGGACCCCCGCAAGGAAGACATCGCGGTGCTGGAAGCCCGCAAGGTGAACATCACCCTGCTGGCCATCGTGGACAGCAACTGCGACCCCACGGAGATCGATCTGCCCATCCCGGGCAATGACGACGCCATCCGCGCCATCCGCCTCCTCACCTCCCGCATTGCCGACGCCGTGATTGAAGGCAAGAAGCTGGCGGAAGAGCGCCTCCAGGGCCAGATCGATAAGGAAGCGGCCGCGGCCATGGCCGAAGCGGCGGCGCCGGCGCCGGCGCCGGCGCCCGCTGAGGCTCCCGCCCCCGAGGCCCCGGCCGAGGAGACGACCGAAGCGGAGGCTTAGAGACCGGGGGAAAGGGCAAAAGGGGAAGAGGGGAAGAGGCCGGGGAACATACGCCTTTAACTCGTTTACCTTCTCCCCTGTTTCAGCCGTTTCTCTTAGAAGGGTTATCCTGAGAAAATTTTCTGCCTAGACACATTCTGCCTAGACACATATAGTAGTTGGCAAGGAGGAATCATTATGGAAATCACCGCTGAAATGGTAAAAACCCTGCGTGACAAGACCGACGCCGGGATGATGGATTGCAAAAAGGCCTTGAAGGAAACGGCGGCGACCTGGAGGCGGCGGTCGCCTACCTGCGCCAGAAGGGCCTGGCCGTGGCCAGCAAACGGGCCGGCCGGACCACCTCCGAAGGCGCCATCTGGGCTCATATCGCCCCGGACCACAAGTCCGGCGTGCTGCTGGAAGTGAACTGCGAATCCGATTTTGTGGCCAAGACCGACGGCCTTTCAGGAACTGGGCTCCCGGCTGGCCGAGCAGTTGGCCGCCGCGGCCCTGGAGACCGTGGAGGAGCTTGCTGGCCCAGCCCGCGGCGCATGATCCCAGGCTCACGGTGGCCGATTACCTCAACGAAATCATCGCCAAGACCGGGGAAGAATCCACGTCCGGCGCTTCGTCCGCTATCAGGGCGACCTGGTGGCGGCCTACATCCACCACGGCGGCAAGATCGGCGTGATGCTGGAACTGAGCGGCGCCGGAGCCGCACCGGAGGCCCTGGCCGCGGCCAAGGACCTGGCCATGCAGGTGGCCGCCACCAATCCCCTGTGCCGTGAGCCGGGAAGAAATAGACGCCGAACGGTCGCCAAGGAGAACGGCCATTTACGCGGCCCAGGCCGCCGAGAGCGGCAAGCCCGCCAAGATCATCGAAAAGATGGTGGTGGGCCGCCTGGAGAAGTTTTATAAGGAAGTCTGTCTCCTCCGAGCAGCCTTTCGTGAAGAACCCGGACGCACGGTAACCCAGTTCCTCAAGGAAGTGGGTGGCAAAAGCTGGGCGGCAAGGACCTCAAGGTTAAACGCTTCACCCGCTACCAGGTGGGAGCTAAGGAGGGCCGCATGAGCGCCGGAGACCGCTAAATACCGCCGCATCCTGCTCAAGGTCAGCGGCGAAACCCTGGCCGGCGAGAAGAAATTCGGCCTGGACCCCGCCACCCTGAAGGCCATCGCCCGGGAGATCAAAGGCCGTGGTGGACCTGAACGTGCAGGTGGGCGTGGTGGTGGGCGGCGGCAACATCTTCCGGGGACTGGAGGCCAGCACCCAGGGGATCGAGCGGGCCGTGGCCGATTACATGGGCATGCTGGCCACCGTGATCAACGCCCTGGCCCTGCAGGACGCCCTGGAAAAGGCGGGCGTACCCACCCGGGTGATGAGCGCCATCACCATGAATGAAGTGGCGGAGCCCTATATCCGCCGCCGGGCCATGCGCCACCTGGAAAAAGGCCGGGTGCGTGATCTTCGGGGCCGGCACCGGCAGCCCCTACTTCACCACCGATACCGCCGCGGCCTTGCGGGCCACCGAGATCGGGGCCGACGGCCATCCTCAAGGGCACCAAGGTGGACGGGCATCTACGACCGGGACCCGGTCAATGCACCCGGAAGCGCGGAATGATCCCCCGCCTCACCTATTTCGAGGTCCTGGAAAAGTCCCTGCGGGTCATGGACACCACCGCGGTCACCATGGCCATGGAGCAGAATATCCCCATCATCGTCTTCAAACTCCTGGAACCGGGAAACATGAAAAGAGTGGTGCTCGGCCAGGAAGTGGGCACCGTTGGTGGAGAAGCCCCATCCATGAAAGATGAGGTTTTCGAAGAAACCAAGCGCAAGATGGACAAGGTCCTGGAGGTCATGGCCCGGGATCTTTCCCGGGTGCGCACCGGCCGGGCCTCCGTGGCCCTGCTGGAAGGCATCAAGGTGGACTGCTACGGCGCCAGCATGCCGCATCGCCCAGGTGGCCTCCCTGGCGGCGCCCGAACCCCGGCTGCTCACCGTGCAGCCCTGGGACCCCACCGTCCTGGGGGACATCGAAAAGGCCATCCTCAAATCCGACCTGGGCCTGACCCCCACCAACGACGGCAAGATCATCCGTCTGCCCATCCCCGCCCTCACCACCGAACGCCGCAAGGACCTGGTGAAAATGGTGAAGAAGATGGAGGAGGAGGCCAAGGTGGCCTTGCGCAACGTCCGCCGGGACGCCAACGAGGACTTGAAGGAAATGAAGAAAGAGAAGCTGCTCGCCGAAGACGACGCCCACCGGGGCCCAGGAAGAGGTCCAGAAGATCACGGATGAATTTATCAAGAAAGCGGAAGCCCAGGCCGCCGAAAAAGAAAAGGAGATCATGTCCTTTTAAAGGTCCGGAGCGAATCTTGGCTAATAATTCGCTGCCTCCGGACCGTAACGGACTTCCCCGCCACGTGGCCATCATCATGGACGGCAACGGCCGCTGGGCCCAGCGCCGGGGGCTGATGCGGGTCAAGGGCCACGTCGCCGGGGTGGAGTCGGTCCGGGTCGTGGCCCGCCTGGCCCGGCAACTTGGGCATCTCTTATCTCACCCTGTTCGCCTTCTCCGAAGAAAACTGGCAGCGCCCCGCCCTGGAAATCCGGGTCCTGATGGCCTGCTGTGCCGCTATCTGCAGCCGGGAACTGCCGGAGATGCAGGACAACCAGATCGCCCTCAAGGCCATCGGCAACCTGAAGCAGCTGCCCGGAAGCGGTGCAGCGCGAACTGGCCCAAACCATCGCCGCCACCGCGGCACGGCGCCCGGATGATCCTGACCCTGGCCTTGAGCTACGGCGGGCGCAGCGAGATCATCCAGGCGGCCCAGACCCTGGCCCAGGACGGTCCTGGCCGGCCGCCTCCAGCCCGAAGACATCGACGCCGGCCCTCTTCGCCCGCTACCTCTATACCGCCGGGATGCCCGACCCGGACCTGCTGATCCGCACCAGCGGCGAGTACCGCCTGAGCAACTTCCTGCTCTGGCAGTCCGCCTACACCGAACTCTACATCACCGAGACCCTGTGGCCCGACTTCCGGGAGGACGAGTTCTCAAGCCGCCCTGGAGGCCTACCGCACCGGGACCGCCGCTTCGGCCTCACCCAGGAGCAGATCGAAGCCCAGGTTATTTCCGAACAGCCGCTGTAGGGTGCGCATTGCGCACCATGATTTTTGGGGATGGGGCTTAGGGTCGACGGCCCTTACCCTGACGAAAAACTCCCCAAACCCCTCCTCCAATCCCGTAAAATTGTCTGGGCGACCCGCGGGGTCCCCCTTTGGCCTTTTGAAGCAGTTATCCTAGCCTCCGCAATCCTCCCCAAGCTCGCCGGGCCTTCTTGACAGGGCCCCTTACGGTCACTATAGATTATTTAAACCGACCAGACTGCTCCCCCGATTATCTTCCCTCCTCCACCAGCGACGCTTGGTCAGAAATGCTGCTAACCAGAAGCTAACTCGCTATATTATTGAAAGGAGACCACCATGTCGAACCATTTCACCGGCCTGAACCTCGGCCCTCCCGAAGGAGACACTCGACTCGACCTCACCGATCTCTACGTCTTTCAAGCACCAACGGACGCGTCGAGGACCGTGTTGATCCTTAACTGCAACTCGTTCGCCAAGGGGGCGGCGTTCCACCCCGACGCCGTGTACCGGATCAACATCGACAACAACGGCGACCTCGAGACCGACCTGGCATTCATCCTGGTTTTTTCCGAGCCGCGCGACGGCCGGCAACGCGCCACCGTCTACCTGGCAACCGGCCCGGAGGCCCGTTCGGCCGAGCCCGCCGGGAAGCCGATCTTCAAAGACGTCGAGGTGTCGTTCGGTCCCGAGCCCAAGCTCCACACGTCGGGCCCCTACACTTGCTTCCTGGGCCTGCGCAGCGACGCCTTCTTCATCGATTTCGCCGGCATCCTGAATATGTTCGACTACAAGGACGGCAAAAACTTCACCGGATACGAGGGAACTCCGGACCCGAGCCGCTGGACCGGCAAAGACCTTTTCGCCAACTATAATGTCTTCAGCATGGCCTTTGAGTTCCCGACGAGCCTGCTCGGCGCCAGCCCGGCGGTGCGCTTCTGGGGGCGGGTCAGCATTCGCCGCGGCGGCAAGCTCATTCCCGTGGATCGCTCCGGCCACCCGACCTTCGTGAACTTCTTCTTCACCGACGAGACCAAACCGGATTTCAACCGGGGCGAGCCTGCTCACGACCGGGAGCACTTCCTCGACCGGATGATCCACTCGTTAGAGCACGTCGGGGGCTATTCCAGCGCCGCAGCCAGAGCCCTGATCGATGCCGAGGGGGCTCTGCCCGACATGCTGAGCTTCGACCCCGCCAAGCCCGGCGGCTACCCCAACGGCCGCCTGCTCACCGACCACGTCGCCGCGCACCGCCTGGCCATGCTCTCGAACGGCAAGATGCCGCCCGACGGGCTCAAGCCGCACACCGACCTCCTCAAGGTTTTCCCCTACCTCGGCACCCCGCACGCGCACCCCGATCCGCCCCCCGCGTAAGGAGTTGCCGTTATAGGCGCGAAGCGCGGCTTCGGACAGAAAAATGTAGGGTGGGCATTGCCCACCTTATTTTTTTGTGCATATACTGCCAGGTGTATCATTTGCGGCAAATCGGCTCGCAATGGCGAATAGGGAGAAGAGCAATGCGGTCATGGGGGGTTTCTTGGACGTTGTGGTTTCTGCTCCTGGCCCTGCTTGCCGCGCTGCCGCAATCCGCGCTGGCGCTCACTGCGAGCCAGGTTTACGAGCAGGTAAAAGACTCGGTGGTGGTGGTTAAGGCCTACGACCAGAAGGGTAAGCCGGTGGGTCTGGGCAGCGGGGTTATGCTGCCATCCGGCGACATCATTACTAACTACCATGTGGTTGAGGCGGGGATGCGATACACAGTGGGACGGGGAAAGCATACCGTTCCTGCCTCCCCGAAAGCTGGCGACGCCGACAAGGACATATGCTTGCTCATTTCCTCCGGGCTGGTAACTAAGCCGGCCCGCCTGGGCCAGTCGGCCATACTCAAGGTGGGCGAGCCGGTCTATGCCGTGGGTGCGCCCCAAGGGTTGGAACTTTCCCTGTCCGAAGGGATTGTTTCCCAACTGCGCGGTGGTGGCCCTCATCCAATAATCCAGACCACGGTGGCTATCTCCCGTGGCTCCAGCGGCGGCGGCTTGTTCAATGCGAAAGGGGAGTTGGTTGGTATTACCACTTTCTACCTGAAGGGTGGCCAGAGCCTGAACTTCGCCCTACCGGTGGAGTGGATCGGTGAAATCGCCACGAGGAAAAATAAGGAAGGCCCCATAGTTGAAGCGCCTGAAGCTCTTACCCCGAGAGCGAGAGCGCAATCGGGCTGTTTAGATCACGCAAAGGCGTTGGAAAAGGCCCTTGATTGGCCGGGCCTGTTGGACTGGTGCCGCCGCTGGACTCAGGCCGAGCCGGGCAACTATTTAACCTGGTCCTGGCTCGGGGTTGCTTACAACAGACTGGGCCGTCACCGGGAGGCCATCGCAGCCTACCGGGAGGCCCTGCGCCTTAAGCCTGATGACGCTCATGCCTGGTATCATCTCGGCGGGGAATACTTTTGCTTGCAACGTCACCAGGAGACCATTGCAGCCTACCTGGAGGCCCTGCGCCTTGAGCCTGATTCCAATGCCTGGTACTTCCTCGGTTGGGCCTACGCAGAACTGGGCCGTTACCGCGAGGCCATCAAAGCTTGGCGGGAGGGGCTGCGTCTTAAGCCTGATGATGCCGATGCCTTGTATGATGTCGGCTATGGCCTTGCCCTATCAGGGAATCGCAGCGCGGCGCTGGAAGCGGCCAAAGAGTTGCGGCCGTATAACCCGGAGAAAGCAGACGAGCTTTTTAACCTCATTATGAAGCCCTAAAGAAAGGGCGGACACACAGGTCCGCCCCTACATTCCCCCCTCTCCCCCTGCCAACCCTTCTTTCAATCTCTCCGCCACCTGCCGATTAAACCCCGGGAGGCCCGCCACTTCCTCCACCGACGCGGCCTTCAACGCCTCAATATTGGCAAAATGCTGCCACAGCCTTTTGCGTCGCACCGGGCCGATGCCTGGGATTTTATCTAAGACCGACTCCACCAGCTCTTTTCGGGCCCGCCGGCGGTGGTAGGTAATGGCGAAACGGTGGGCCTCATCCCGCAGCCGGAGCAACAGCAGCCAGCCCGGGGAGTTGGCCGGCAAAAAGAGCGGATTTTTGCGGCCGGGCAGAAAGAGCCGGTCCCGCACCTCCCGGCCCGGCTGCATGCCCGCCTTGGCCAGGCCCACCACCGTCAGGTCGCCCAGCCCCAACTCCTTCAGGGCCTCCAGGACCACATTTAACTGCCCCCGGCCGCCGTCGACCACCAGCAGGTCCGGCCGGATCTGGCCCTCTTTGCCGTAATGGCGCAGGGTCACCTCCCGGAGCATGGCGTAATCGTCCTGGCCGGCCACCCCTTTGATGCGGAAACGCCGGTAGCCGGATTTGTCCGGGGCGCCGTTACTGAAGGCCACCAGCGAACCCACCGGCTGCTCGCCCTGCAGGGTGGAGATGTCCAGGCATTCCAGGCGCTGGGGGATTTGGGCGAGGCTCAGCCGTTCCTGCAAATCCTGCAGGACCGCGCTCGGCTCCGGAGGAATGAGACGCCGCTGCATGGCGTCTTGAGCGTTTGCCGCCGCCAGGTCTAAAAGCCGGGCCCGCTCGCCCGCCTGGGGCACCAGCAGGCGCACCGGCACCCCTCTCTCCTCGCTGAGCAGCAGCTCCAGCAATCGTTGATCGGGAATTTCCAGGGGCAGCAGCATCTCGTCCGGCAAGGGCCGCCCCTCGGCATAGTATTGTTTGACAAAGGCCCCCAGCAGGTCGCCGTCCGGAGGCAACTCCGCAAAGAAATAGTCCCGGCTGCCGGTGACCAGGCCGCCCCGCACCAACAGCACCAGGATGAGCGGCCCGGCCGTCAGTCCTGGGCCAGACCCAGGACGTCCTGATCCTTGAAGCTGGGCCGGGCCATGTCCTGGCGTTCCAGGGTGTTGATGATGGCCCGGATACGGTCCCGGAGCGTGGCGGCACGCTCATACTCCAGGTTGACCGCGGCCCGGTCCATGTCGGCCTTGAGCTTTTTCAGCAGCGGACGGCTCTTGCCCTTCAGGAAAAGGATGGCATCCTGCACGGCCTGGCCATAGTCGGCGGCGCTGATCATCCCGGCGCAGGGCCCCAGGCAGTGTTCCATCTGAAATTCCAGGCAAGGCCGGGAGCGCGGCGCCAGGCGGCGCTCCTTGCAGGTGCGCACCCCGAAGACCTCCTTCATCACCTTGAGGGTCTCCCGGGCGGAGCCGGCCGCGGTATAAGGCCCGAAATAGAGGGCCCCGTCCGGACTGAAGCGGCGCACGAACCTCAGGGCCGGAAACTCCTCCTTCAGGTCCAGGCGCAGGCAGAGATAGTTCTTGTCGTCCCGCAACATGATATTGTAGCGGGGCTTGTGCTCCTTGATGAGGTTGCGCTCCAGGACCAGGGCCTCCCGGCCGCCGGCGGTGATGAGAAAGTCCACCCGGGCCATCTTCTTCAGCATCAGGGCGGTCTTGGGGTCGTGTCGGTTCGGCGTCCTTGAGATAAGAGCCGACGCGGTTCCGCAGATTGACCGCCTTGCCGATGTAGATGATCTTGCCCGCGGCGTCTTTGAACAGGTAGACGCCGCTGGCGCGGGGCACCTGGCCCAGGGCCGCGGCCAGGGCCGGATAGGGCGGAGCAATCTTTACTTTAGATTCAGGCATCTTATGTTTAGAATAACAAGCGGCGCCAATCTCGGCAAGCCGGCGAAATCTTCAGCAAAGAGGCGGTTCGCTGCATATTTTTATCTCACGCAGAGACGCCAAGGCGCCAAGGCGCAAGAATTATTAAAAAATGATATTTTTTCAGCGTCTTGCTTTGCGACTTTGCGTGAGAATCCTGAATCCCTTTGCCCTTTTGTGCCTCGATAATGAAAGGAGAACTTTATGACCATACCCACCCGCCCCCTGGGCCGCACCGGACATGCGGCCACCATCCTGGGTTTGGGGGAGAAGGGGTGCTGCGCACCTATGACTTTGAGCAGGACGCCCAGGCGGTGATTGAGGCGGCCCTGGAAGCCGGTATCCGCTACTTTGAATCCGCCCGGGCCTACTCCGGCAGCGAGGCCTACCTGGGCCGGGGACTGAAGGGCCACCGGGACCAGATCTTCCTCACCAGCAAGTCCCACGGCCGCACCGCCAAGGAGGCCCTGGCCCACCTGTCCGTCACCCTGAGGAACCTGGACACCGACCACCTGGACCTCTGGCAGGTGCACGATGTGCGGACTATGGCCGAAGTCGAGGCCCTGGGCGCGCCCGGCGGGGCCCTGGAGGCCTTCCGCCAGGCCAAAGAAAAGGGTTGGACCCGGTTCATCGGGGTCACCGGCCATCACGACCCGGCGGTCTTGAAAAAAGCCCTGGACCTCTATGACTTCGATACGGTGCTGCTGCCGGTCAATCCGGCGGAGCCCGCCCACGCCAGTTTTCTGCCCCTGGCCCAAGAGGCCCTGGCCCGGGGGCTGGGGGTCATCGGCATGAAGGTCCTGGGCCGGGGCCAGTTGCCGCGCATGGCCGAGGACCCCGAGGCCCTGGCCTGGGAACTGGTGGGCTATGCCTTGAGCCAGGCCGTCAGCCTGGTGGTCATCGGCGCCGACAAACCGGAACAGGTGAATCTTTTGGCCGCGGCCGCCCGGGAGTTCAAGCCCATGAGTCCGGAAGAGCAGCAGACCCTGGAAGAAGCCGTGGCGCCGCACGCTCGGCAACTGATGTATTACAAGCCGTAAAGATTTTTCGATGCCACTTGGATATAATAATTCCTTGAATCTTGCCTTTTTTTAAGGTATACGCGAAATCATCACAAAATTGCTTAGTTTTAAATTAGATAAAATTTTCTGGTAACGGGATTATTATGAACATTATGCGTTGGATCATTTTTTCAATCGGAATAGCACTTATTATAGTTCATGGTTTTTGGCCAAATACTTTTAAGGTTGATCTAATTTCAATGTCGATATTATTTATCTTATCCATACCATTCGTTGCTCAATTCCTAAGAAAAGCTAAGTTTCCGGGGGCAGAATTTGAATTTAAAGATGAAATTAGGGAGACTCAAAAATTAGTGCAATCGTCAGTCGAGAAAGCGAAAGAGGCTGAGAATGCAGGCGAAGCTAAGATATTGCAGTTTGAGACTTTTAAATTATCTGCAATAAGGGAATTATTAGACTCAGACCCAGTATTAGCATTAGCAGCATTACGAATTGAGATTGAAAGAAAGCTTAAATTGGTTGTAAATTTCCTGAAGATTCCCAATAAAGAGAGATATCCAATATCAAAAATGATCGAAGCAATCAAAAAAAGAGAATTGCTATCTTATGATCAAATTAGCGCGTTGCAGAATATTATAAAAATGTGCAATGAAGCAATTCATGGTTCTCTTGTATCAAAAGAAGAAGCAACTGAGATTATTGATTTAACAGAAGAGCTTAATAAATCTTTCTCTACTGGATATTCAATTGATTTTTCAGCAAATCCTGAATATGACCAACATGGTTTGCTATGCGAATGGGAACATTGTATTGAGTTAATGCCTCTTACCGATAAAAGAACCCGAAACTCTTGTCCAATTTGGGGGCATAATTGCCCTGGTGGGATTGAGAAAATATCAGAGTGCGAAAAAACTATCGGTGATATTCCGAGCACCCGTTTTATAAAAAAATAATTATTTTCATAAAATACGCTCTAAAATCTACTTCCTTCCTTTTTCCAGCCTCTTCCCCACATACCAATCGATCTGGCGGCAGATGCCCTTGATCACCTGGGACTCCCGGGCGCGGAGGCCGTGGCGCTGGAAGAGGCGGCGGACGTTGAACATCCAGTGCTCCGGGTGCTGATGGGTGATGAAGTTGATCTTCAGCAGGGTTACCTGGAGCATGCTGTACATGGACTCCAGTTCCCGGGTGTTGGCCAGGCGGGGCGTGAAGTGGGGTTTCGAACTCACCGCGGTGAAGAGTTCGTAGGCCAGCACCATGACGGCCTGGGCCAGGTTCAGGGAGGAGCACTCGGCGGTGGGGATGGTCACCAGGGCGTGGCAGAGGGGGAGTTCCTCATTGGTGAGGCCGAAGTTCTCCGGCCCGAAGAGCAGGGCGATGTCGTTGTGGGCCGAGAGCTCGATGAGCTTTTGGGCCACCTCCCGGGGCGTGAGGTAGTCGCTGCGCACCCCGCCCAGGCGGGCCGTGGTGCCGACCACGTATTGGAAGGGCGCCAGGGCCGCGGCCAGGTCGTCGTGCACCTCCAGGCGATTCAGCAACTCCACCGCCGGGCCGGTGGCCATCATGGCCATCCGGTCGAAGTCCAGATCCAGGGGTTGCACGGCGATGAGGCGCTTGAGGCCCATGTTGCAGGCGGCCCGGGCCACCGCGCCGACGTTCTCCGCCAGCCGCGGCCGGAACAATACCACCGCCACCCTATCCAGACGCACCCGGACCTCCGGGTCCGGTTGTTGGCCCTTTTTCATCCGTTTAATTTAACATATCCTGCTTGCGTCTTGAAGGGGCGGCTCGCGAGCCGCCCCTACGGGTGCAGCGGCCGACCTTTTGCTCCGGTTAGCTTGTCAACGTTTCCAGGTGTCTTATAATATAAGGAAAATAATATCTAGCGCGGCGGTCAGCGCCATTGATCGTGGAGGCCGTGATGGACAGGGTTTTCTGGCTTATTTTAGGGGCCTGCGTGGCGCTGGCCGGGTGCGCCTCGACCGTCTCGACCACCATGCAGCCGGAGACCGGGCCCAAGATTGGTTTTGCCGAGCTGGCGGCCCATCCGGAAAAATATCAGGGCCAGACCAAGATCCTGGGCGGCGAAGTGATGCAGGTCCAGCCCCTGGGCCAGGGCAGCCTGCTCAGTGTGGACCAGCACGATCTGGATAGCCATCTCTTTCCCGCCGCGGGCGCCTCCGGCGGCACCTTCCTGGTGGAGAGCGACGAGTGGCTGAGCCCTTCAGCCTATCAACCAAAAAGCATTGTCACCATCGCCGGGGTGGTGGCCGGACAAAAAAACGGCTTGCTGCTGCTGCAGGCCAAGCAGATTCACCTCTGGGAGGGCCCCAGATGGGAAAAGTGGTATTATCCGGTACCCCGGGAATGGTATGGTTACGACCCCAGCATGGAGTACTGGTACACCCCGCCCTATTTTGATCCCTGGCGGGGCGGCCGGCGGTAAATTTAGAGACATGCACATCGACAACTACGAATTCGGCTCCATAGTCATCGACGGCCGGACCTACCGGAGCGATCTGCTTATCTGGCCCGGCCGGATCAAGTCCGACTGGTGGCGCCTTGAAGGGCACCTGCTGCAACTGCCGGACGTGGCCGAGGCCCTGGCGGCCGAGCCCCAGGTGCTGGTGGTGGGGACCGGCGAGTCGGGCCATATGCGGCTGGACCCGGAGTTGGTGGCTTATTTAAAGGATAATGGGATCGAGTTGGTGGCCCGGCCGACCCGGGAGGCCGCCCGGTACCTCAATGAACTCACGGACCAACGACGCCTGGCCGCGGCCTTGCATCTCACCTGTTGAAGACAGTGCAAGGTTCAAAGCCCGCAGCAGTCGTTAATGGCCCGCATTCCCTCGGGCGAATACAAGATTCGCCCCTACGGACTTGAACCTTGGACTTTGAACTGCTATCCTCCCGTTCATGAACTTCGAGATCATCGACTGCCATCTGCACTGCGGGGTGCAAAACGTGCCCTGGGGCTGGGAGATCAAACGGCCCCTGCTGACGGCCGCGGGCATCCGGGGCGTCGGCATCATCCCGCCGGTGGAGGAGGTCTACGACCGCCGCGACCCGAACTTCACCGACACTCCCGCCTGGCAGGCCTGCCGCCGCCAGGCCCACCGGTATCTCCTGGAGCTGCGGGAAGCTTGCCGGTCCGGGGCGGCCGGCCGCTTCGACCTCTACCCCTATTTTTTTGTCTGGAACGACTTCGCCTGGGAAGACCTGGGGCCGGAGTACGTGGCCATCAAGTGGCACCGCCACCCCGAGGAGCCGCCCTATCGCTACGACCACCCCCGCTGCCGGGAGTTCCTGCAGGTGGTGCGGGAGCGCGGCCTCCCCATCCTGCTGGAGGAATCCTTCGATAACACCCTGTGGTTTCTGGAGCGCCTGGCCCCGGACCTGCCGGTGGTCATCCCGCACCTGGGGAAGCTTAACGGCGGCTACGGCCCCTTGAGAGAGGCCGGCGTCTGGGACCGCCCCTTGACCTACGCCGACACCTCCACGGCGGGTCGGCCGGAAATGGAGGATTTTTTGGGGCGTTACGGGAGTGACCGTTTGTTGTTCGGCAGCGACCATCCCTTCGGCGAGCCGCAGCTCGAACTGGCCAAAATCCTCGACCTGAACCTGCCGGCGGCGCAGGCCGAAGCCGTGCTGGGCGCCAATTTTCGGCGGATCTACAGACTGAGCGCAGCGGACTGATACCAGGATGCGTTATTGGTAGTCGCGGGCTTTATCGTGAAAAGCCAAATCCCCCTAAATCCCCCTTTTTCAAAGGGGGACTTTTGATCCCCCCTTTAAGGGGGGGGGATTTTCATTTCCGGCGGGTGGCCGATATCAGCCATAAACGTTTACCCGGCACAACACAGGCGGGACGCCGGTGCCACCATAAAAAAAAGGACGGGGTAAGCCCGCCCTGGTTCTGCGCCAATAATCATTCGCTCCCTCAGGCCCGCAGCATTCTCGCCTTCAAATCCTCCAGCATGGGCTCGAACTGGGCCAGCAGTTGACCTTGGAAATTCCGCCATTCCTCCTGGAATTGGGGCAATTGCTCCGCCTCCAGTTGCATCCGCTGGCCGGTTTTCGCCTCCATAGCCCGCTGCGTCTGGACGAGGCTCTGGGCGAACCTGGCCTTGAGTTGCTGCATGGCGTTGTTACGGTATTGCAGGAACTGCTGCAGAAGCTGTTGCAACTCCGCCCGGCAGCGAGCCATATCCTTCGGGTGGGCGGCCGCCAGCAGCAGCCCGTCCAGGGACCGTTCCAGGCGTTCATCCACCTCGCCGTTCCGGGGCACGCCGACACTGCGCAAGAAGACTTCTTTTACCGCAGTCCGCGCCGCCTCCCGGGCTTCGGGGGCCAGGTTCTTCAGCTCAGCTTCCAGATCGCCTTCGCCCTTCAGGAACTGCACCGCCAACTGGCGGCCCTGATCCTGATACCCAGCCGCGGCCATCTCCTCTTTGGAGGCCTTGCCGTAGCGCTCGGCCTTTTCCAGGGCCAACTCCAGGGCACTCTTGATTTCAGCCAACCGTGGCTCGCTTTCTCTCCCCACCGGGGAGCATCAACATTTGGGGCCTCACTTGAACTTCTTGGCGGGGGCCACAGGCTCAGTCGCCTTGGTTTCGACGCTTTTCGGGGCTGAATCGGCGCTGTCCGCGGGCTTGGCCGCCTCGGAGGCGCCGCCGGCCGCGGCGCCGCTGCGATTGCCGCTATAATCCGTCACGTACCAGCCGCTGCCCTTCAGATGAAAGGCGCAGTTACTGATGAGCTTGTTAAGATTGCCGCCACAAGCCGGACAGGTGGTGAGTGGATCATCGGAAATCTTTTGCCACTTTTCTTCCACCCGGCCGCAAGCGGCGCACTGATACTCGTAAATCGGCATACTGCCCAACCTCCTTGCCAATCTAATTATAATAACGAATTACCGCAGGTAAGTCGAGATAATTCAAGGGTTGCAGGATTTTTTGGGTCAAGCGGTGCACCCGCGTCTCCTCCCGGGCCTTTTCGTCCTCGGCTGCTTCGAACAGGGCCAGGAACTGGCTGAAACGGATGACATGCACCAGTTCGTGGGTGACGATATAAAGCAACAGGGGAAACATGGAGAGCTCCGGGCTGGCTTCCAGGGTTTTGAGGATGTTGTGGTCCTGGAGACAGACCCGGTAAAAGTCGAAAAAGGCCGACTGCAGCGAAGAATTGGGGGGGCAGCCCTTGTATTTGGCCACCAGGGCGTGGGCGTGGGGAGAAATCTCCTCCCGGTTCAGCCCCTCCAGGGTCAGAATATCGTAGCGCGCCCGGCGCCAATGCGCCAAACTGAGCTTGAAGAAGTCGAAGGTCATCTCTTCGGCAATGACCGCCGCTTCCCGCAAAAGCTCTTTGTGCTGCGGATGAAACTGACGCTGACCCATTTTTATTCCTCTAACTAGTATAAAATAACTATGATAATTTACCTTGTCAACCAATCTTGCAGTTTTCGGTTTTCGGTTTTCGGTTTTTCCTGGTATGATTTTAAGGTCTATTCACGAAATTTCGGTTATAGGTTCGCGATTTGGATGATTTGCTAGGGGCCCTTGGCCTCCACAGAAAACAGCAAACGTCAAAAAGTAAACAGTCTTTATGAAACTGCCCCGACAACTGGAAACCCTGGCCAAGATGCTGGCGTACGTCTTGGGCCACCACCCCGACGAGTTCGGCCTGGTGCTCGATGCCGACGGTTTTGTCACCCTCAAGCAACTCCAGCAGGCCCTGATCCTGGAGCCGGGCTGGGGCTTCGTGCGGCGCCACCACCTGGACCAGGTGGTGGCGCTCCTGGAGCCGCCGGCCTTCGAGGTGGCGGAGGATAAGATCCGCTGCCTGCAGCCCGGGCCGCTGCCGGGGCGCCGGACCGGGGAATCCCCCCCTGCCCTGCTCTACCTGGCCATTCCCCCCAAGGCCCACGAGCGGGTCTGGCAGGAAGGCCTCAAGGCGCCGTCCGGCCAGGAACTGTTGCTGGCCCGGAGCAAAGAGACCGCCTTGAAACTGGGGAAGCGCCGCGCCCCCGCCCCGATTCTGGTCACCATCCAGGCCCAGGCCGCGGAGAAAGCGGGGAGCGAATTTGCCGGGTATGGCGAGGAACTCTTCCTGGCCCGGAGCATCTCCCGCGACTTTCTGCAACTGCCTGCGCCTCAGATCCAGGAGGTGAAGCCCAAAGTTCCCAAGGCTGCCGCGACCCCGCCCACGCCTGGAACCTTCCTGATCGATCTGTCGCAGCCCGGCGGCAAGCCGCCCCGGCCCCGGGGCAAGAAAGCGGAACCCGCCTGGAAGGCCGGGACCCGGGCTTTGAGAAAGCAGAGGGAAAAAGGGGAAAAGGGGAAAGGGCGCAAAGGGTAAGTAGCCAGGGGCCAGGGGTCAGTAATCAGTGATCAGTGATCAGTGGGCAGTAAAAAACATTGGTTACTTTTCGGAGAGGATTAGTGATTTTATCTAAAATTTTGCCAAGGTTGATTAATGTCAATTCTGAAGATTCTGCTGTTGGCCGTGGTCCAGGGGGCGGCTGAACTGCTGCCGGTCTCCAGTTCGGCGCACGTGATTGTGGCGGAGAAATTGCTGGGCCTCGATCCCACCCGGCCGGAGATGACGCTGCTGCTGGTCATGCTGCACACCGGGACGATGGTGGCGGTGATGCTCTATTTCTGGCGGGCCTGGAGAGAGAACTATTTCTCGTCGCGCCGGCAATTGTGGAATTTCACCCAGCGAGTGGCCGTGGCCACAGTCCTCACCGGCATTATCGGGCTGGCCCTGAAATTTCTGATCGAGAAATTCGCGCTCCGGGGGGTGCCACATGCCGAGATCGAACTGATTTTCGGCAACCTGGCCCTGATCGGCGTCTCCCTGGGGGTGGTGGGTCTGTTGATTATCTTTGCCGGGCTGCGAGCCGAACGCGCGGGGCACCCGGCCCGCCAGGAGCTGCAAGGCTCGGCCCTGATCGGCCTGGTGCAGGGGCTCTGCCTGCCCTTTCGAGGCTTTTCCCGGTCCGGGGCCACCATTTCCACGGGGCTGATCCTGGGGATTAACCAGGCGCGGGTGGAGGAGTTCAGCTTCGCCCTGGCGGTGGTGCTGACGCCGCCGGTCATCGCCCGGGAGATCTGGCGCCTGTTGAAGGCCCAGCCGGTGGCTCCGGCTCAGGGCGCCGGCCTTTTCCACCTCTTTTGGCCCAGTCTCCTGGGCATGGGGTTCAGTTGCATGGCCGGCCTGCTGGCGCTCCGCTGGCTCTCCCGCTGGCTGGAGCAAGGCCGCTGGCAGTTCTTCGGGATCTATTGTCTCGCGGCTGCGGCCACGGTTCTGTGGTTATATAAGCTAGGATTTTAACTTTCTGGAGAGCCTGCCTCTGCTGTTATGAACGGACAGCCGGGGGCGGCTGCACTACATAAGACTTTCGCAAAGTGCTTAATCTATGTATCCCCCTGCGCCGGTGGATTGCCTGATCGTCCTGGGGGCCCGCCTCAATCCCCGGGGTGAGCCCGGCCGGGTGGCGCAGCTCCGCCTGCGCCAGGCCCTGACCCTCTGGCGGGAGCACCATCCCGGCTGCCGGGTCCTGCTCACCGGCGGCCAACGGCCCGGCACCGCCACTTCGGAGGCCCGGGCCATGGCCGATTGGTCGCTCGCCTGGACCGAGGCGAACTGGGGACCGGCAGCCCGGGAGCAATTGGCGGCCTGCCTGGTTCTGGAGGAAGCCAGCCACAACACCGCGGCTTCGGCGGCCAACACCCTGCCCCTGGCGCAGGGCCTGGGAGTGAAGGCGGTGGGGCTGGTGAGCGACAGCCTGCACTGCCGCCGGGCCGATTACCTCTTCCGCGGCCGATACGCCCGCCACGGCATCCTGGTCCATTCCCTGCCGGCCCGGGGTCTGCTCCGCCATTACTGGCGGCAACGCCGTTACTGGTGGCTGGGCAAGATGGCCCTGCGGGAAGGCGGCGCCTGGCTGAAGGTCCTGGGAAATCTGGTTTGGGGACGGGGGCGCCGGAAATAGGGGTCAGGGGATTTTAGAATAAATCCGGCCGCGTTGATTTTTTTATTGACCTATGTCCTGGTCTCACTGGGAGAAAACAGCCCGCGCAAGCTGGATCGACCCACGGCCACTTTGCTCGGCGCCGTCTTGATGGTGATCAGCGGCTCGCTCAGCCGGGCCGAAGCTCACCGAGCCATTGATTTCGGCACTCTGGCCATCCTCTTCGGCCTGATGATCTTGCTCACGGTGCTGATGCAAAGCGGCCTGCCCACCTGGTTGGCCTTCAAGGTCTTGAATCGCTGCCGCAACCCCCGGGAACTGCTGGCCATAGTAGTTTTTGCCTCGGGCCTGGGCTCGGCCCTGATGCTGAACGATACCGTCTGTCTGCTGGGCACGCCTCTGCTGCTCCAGGTGACCACCCAGGCCGGGCTGCGGCCCATCCCATTTTTACTGGCCCTGGCCACCAGCGCCAATATCGGCAGTGTCATGACCCTCACCGGTAATCCGCAAAACATTATTATCGGAGAAGCCTCCGGTTGGGCCTGGTCCGGCTTCGCTTTGCGGATGGTACCCATCGGCCTGCTGGCTCTGGCAGCCAACTGGCTGATATTATCGTTGATCTACCGGCGCTCTCTCAAGCCGGCCATGATGCAATGTCAACTAACCGACTTGAAGGATTTGGTGCAGCGTCGCCTGGCAATCAAATCCGTCTGCATCTTCGCGGGCTTGATAATCGCCTTTTTGCTGGGCGCGCCCCTGGATGTTTCTTGCCTTAGCGCGGCTACCTTGCTGCTGGTCTGGGCCAACCGTCCGCCCCGCGAGGCCCTGGGAAAGGTGGACTGGTCTCTGCTGCTGTTTTTTGCCGGTCTGTTTGTGGTGGTCGCGGGCTTTGTCAAGGCGGAAGGTTATCTCCTGGAAGGGTGGATTCATTATCTGGGCACCGAGATCGGCTTAAGGACGCTCACGCTGTTCAGCACCGCCACGGTGATGGGCAGCAACCTGTTTTCCAATGTGCCGCTGGTGATCATCGTCAGCCATTGGGTCAGGGAGATGAGCCACCCCAAGTTTTTCTGGCTGCTCCTGGCCCTGACCAGCACGTTTGCGGGCAACCTGACCTTGTTTGGAAGCGTGGCCAATGTCATAGTGGCCCAGGGGGCCCAGGAAAAAGCGAGCCTGAGATTTCGCGACTTTCTGCTGGCCGGGATTCCGGTTACCCTCGTGACCACCATTATCGGCGTCCTGCTGCTGTGGCTATTTGACCTGCTGGGATTCATTTGAAAATTTGCCGCGCCGCGAGCTCTGGCTGGTCGATGCTCTGGGCTTAACTGGATCGATCCAATTCAAAATACTCCACTTTAAGTTTAAAACCCGTCCCCTCAGGTAAATGTTAATAATTTCACGTTAGACCGATTGATTATTTTTCCCACAGGTTATTCCCAAAATTCAGCAGAGCCCTCTGATTCTGAAAAAATGCTTGACAGTGATGCTGAATCGGATTAAAAAAGTCGGGAGTTAAAGAAATTCTTCACAAGAAACCTAACGGGATCAATCATGCTGGAGATCAAACGCCCCGTCAGCGCCCCTCTAAGCCCCGAGCAAGCAGCCGCCATCCAGGAAATCGTGGCCCGGCATAAAGCCGTCAAAGGCGGCCTGCTGCCGGCGATGCACGAAGTGCAGGGGCTGTGCGGCAACTGGCTGCCCATGGAAGCCCTGCAGCTCATCTCCCAGGGCATGGATGTGCCTTACCCTTATCTCTACGGCGTCATGAGCTTCTACACCATGTTTTCGCCGACGCCCCGGGGCAAGTTCATCATCCGCTTTTGCGAATCCGCGCCCTGCCACATCTGGGGAGCGGATGACCTCGTCGAAGTGGTCAAGGCCGAACTGGGCATCAAGCACGTGGGAGATACCACCGCCGACGGTCTCTTCACCCTGGAGCACACCGCCTGCCTGGGCGTCTGCGAAGTCTCGCCGGCCATGCAGATCAACGAAGTGGTCTTCGGCCGTCTCACCCCGGAGCGCCTCAAGAATATTCTCGCCGACTACCGGGCCGGCAAGACCGTGGACTACAAGACCCTGCCCCGCACCACCAACGCCCTGAGCGACTATACCGCCAGCGGCGATGAGCTGGTGCTCCTGGCCAACGTCGACCAGATCGATCCCCTGAGCCTGGACGCCTACCTGGAACGGGGCGGCTACGACGGCCTGAAGAAGGCCATCGGCATGACCCAGGTGGAGGTGGTCAACACCGTCAAGGAGGCGGGCCTGCGAGGCCGGGGCGGCGCCGGTTTCCCCACCGGCTTGAAGTGGTCCTTCACCCAGCCCAACCCCAACACGCCCAAGTACATCGTCTGCAACGCCGACGAAGGCGAGCCCGGGACCATCAAAGACCGCTACATCATGGAAGGCGATCCCCACCGGGTTCTGGAAGGCATGGCCATCGCCGGCTATGCGGTGGGCGCCAGCTACGGTTATATCTACGTCCGCGGCGAATATTATCTCTCCATGTACCGTCTCAATAAGGCCATTGCCGAGGCCGCGGAGGCCAAGAATCTCCTGGGCGACAACATCCAGGGCTCCGGCTTCTCTTTCCATATTAAGGTGCAGACCGGCGGCGGCTCTTATGTCTGCGGCGAGGAAACCGCGCTCGATCGAGTCCATTGAAGGCAAACGGGGCAATCCCCGGGTCAAGCCGCCCTTCCCCGGCGTCGTCGGGCGTGTGGAACAAGCCCACCATCGTCAACAACGTCGAGTCCCTGGCCACCGTGCCCGGCCATCCTCGTGCAACGGCTCCGAATGGTACAAGGCCAAGGGCACCGAAGACGCCCGGGGCACCAAGATCTTCCAGGTGGTGGGCCACGTCAAAAAGCCCGGCATCGTCGAAGCCAACCTGGGCATGACGGTGCGCGAACTCATCGACAAGTACGGCGGCGGCGTCAGAGACGGCCACAAATACAAGTCCTGCCAGACCGGCGGCGCCTCCTTCGGCTTCTTCAAGGATGAGCACCTGGACACCCCCATGGAATACAAGGCCATGGCGCATGGCCGAAGGCGCCCTGGGCTCCGGCACCATGCTGGTGATGGACGACACCACCTGCATCATCGACGTGGTCAAGTCGATCCTCTACTTCTTCCAGCACGAGTCCTGCGGCTTCTGCCTGCCCTGCCGCCGGGGCACCCGGGCCCTGTACGAGCTGATCAGCAAGGTGGCCGCGGGCAAAGGCGTCCGAGGCCGACCTGGACCGGATGATTTCGCTCGCCCAGATCATGGTGGATTCCTCCAACTGCGCCCTGGGCATGAGCCCGCTGTTCTTCATCAAGACCACCATCGAGCGCTACGCCGACGAGTACCAGGCCCACCTGGCGGCAAGTGCCCGCTGGGGGTCTGCAAGGCGGAAAAAGACTCCCATTAGCAATTAGTTTCGCAGGCTTCCAGCCTGTGCTAACTGCACCGGCAAGATGCCGGCGCTACCAGCAACAATTAATCAAAGGTTGACCTATGCTGCTCAACTATTTGCCGGTTTTGATTTACATGGTCATCTGTATCGGGCTGATCGGGGTGATGGTGCTGTTGTCCGAACTCCTGGGCAAGAAGAAGCACTTCCCCGCCAAGGACCTGCCCTACGAATGCGGCATGGACCCCATCGGCGACGCCCGCAACCGCTACACGGTGCGCTTCTATGTCATCGCCATGTTCTTCATCGTGTTCGACATTGAGGCCATCTTTTTCTATCCCTGGGCCGTGATCTTCAAGCCCCTGGGCTGGTTCGGCTTCTGGGAGATGCTGGTCTTCATCGGCATCCTGGTGGTAGGCCTGGTTTACGTGTGGGGCAAGGGCGCCCTGGAGTGGGAATAGCTGTAGGGTGCGGCACTGCGCATCCGAAAACTGTTTGCAACATGCCAAGTTTAGATGGTGCGCATTGCGCACCCTACACGGAGCACTTGAATGGGAATTGAAGAACATCTCGGTTATAACGTCCTGACCACCACCCTGGAGAAGCTGGTGGACTGGGGCCGCAAGAACAGCCTCTGGCCCGCCACCTTCGGCCTGGCCTGCTGCGCCATCGAAATGATCTGCACCGCGGCCAACCGCTACGACATCGCCCGCTTCGGCATGGAGGCCTTCAGGGCTAGCCCCCGCCAGGCCGACCTGATCATCATCGCCGGCACGGTGTGCAAAAAGATGATGCCGGCCATCCAGCGGGTCTATGACCAGATGAGCGAGCCCAAGTGGGTCATCGCCATGGGGGCCTGCGCCACCTCCGGCGGCATCTTCGACTCCTACGCCGTGGTCCAGGGCATCGACCAGTACCTGCCGGTGGACGTCTACGTGCCCGGCTGCCCGCCCCGGCCCGAAGGTCTGCTCTACGGCATTTTGAAGCTCCACGAAAAGATCATTGAAGGACCCGTTCCTGACCTCCCAGTACAAGGAACGCCTGCAAGCCCGGCGGGAGGAGGCAGCATGAGCGCCGCAGTGGAACTGCTCCAGGAGAAGTTTCCCGATGAGGTGGTGGAGGTGGTGGAGTTCCGGGGGGAGACCACCATCATCGTCAAGCCGGAAGCGCATGGTGGAGATCTGCCTCGCCCTGCGGGAAGACGGCCAAGACATCCTTCCGGTATCTCTCCATGATCGCCGGCATGGATTACTTGCCCCAGAGCCCCCGGTTCGGCGTGGTCTATAACCTCTATTCCCACCAGCTACCACAACCGCATCACCTTAAAGACCTGCCTGGCCGACGACGCCGCCCCGGCGTGGATTCGGTGGCTGCCGGTGTGGTCCACGGCCAACTGGCACGAACGGGAAGTCTACGACATGATGGGGATTCGCTTCCAGGGCCATCCGGATCTGCGGCGCATCCTCATGCCCCGGCGACTGGGTGGGGCACCCTCAGCGCAAGGATTACCCCTTACGGGGAATGTAACAATGCCGGGCACGGCACGCCATGCCCCTACGATAGAAGAGAATTTGATTACCCGATAACGGCTTCTCTAACCCCCCTTTGAAAAAGGGGGGTAGGGGGGATTTGAAGAAGCTCCAAATCCCCCTAAATCCCCCTTTTTCAAAGGGGGACTTAAAAGCGGGAACTCAATATGAATCAAACGCAAACCATGCCGCGCACCGAAACCATGCAGCTCAACGTGGGGCCCTCGCACCCCAGCACCCACGGGGTGCTGCGGGTCCTGGTGGAGCTGGACGGCGAGCTCATCCTCAAGGCCGACCCGGATATCGGCTTATCTGCACCGGGGCATCGAGAAGATGTGCGAGTACCGCACCTACCACAAGTGCATGCCCCTGATGAACCGGCTGGACTATCTGGCCGGGGAGGTCAACAACTTCGGCTTCTGCCTGGCGGTGGAAAAGCTCCTGGGGGTGGAAATTCCCAAGCGGGCCCAGTACATCCGGGTAATGCTGGCGGAATTGACCCGGATCGCCTCCCACCTCTTCTGGCTGGGGACCCACGGCCACGACCTGGGCGCCATGACCCCGCTGTTCTATTGCCTTCCGGGAGCGGGAACAGATCATGGACATGTGCGAGATGGTGTCCGGGGCCCGGATGTTCCCGCTCTACTTGCGCATCGGCGGCCTGGCCGCGGACCTGCCCGAGGGCTTCCTGCCGGTGGCCAAGAAATTTGCCGAGACCTTCCCGTCCAGACTGGAAGGACTACGACACCCTGCTTACCCAGAACCGAATCTGGAAAGAGCGCACCATCGGCGTGGGCACCATGTCCAAGGACGAGGTGCTGGATTGGGGCTGGTCCGGCCCCATGGCCCGGGGCTCCGGCATCGACTGGGACCTGCGCCGGGACAACCCCTATTCCAGTTATGAGGAGTTCGACTTCGTGGTGCCCCTGGGGAAAAACGGCGACACCTATGACCGGTATCTGGTGCGCATGCAGGAGATGCTGCAGAGCGCCCGCATCGTCAGCCAGGCGGTGGACAAGATTCAGCAGACCGAGCCCGGGCACCATTAAATGCGACGATCCCAAGGTGTCACTCCCGCCCAAGGAGCGGGTCTATAACGAAATCGACGCCCTGATCCACCACTTTCTGCTCATCCAGGACGGCATCCGGCCGCCGGCGGGCGAAGTCTACCAGTGTATCGAGGCGCCCAAGGGCGAGATGGGCTTCTATATCGTCAGCGACGGCAGCAACCAGCCTTTCCGGCTCAAGGTCCGGGGCCCCAGCTTCATCAACCTGTCGGCCTGCGACAAGCTGTCCCGGGGGCGCCTGCTGTCGGACATGATCGCGCTGATCGGCACCATGGACATCGTTCTGGCCGACGTCGACAGGTAAACGTGGGGCGGGCGTCTCGCCCGCCCTCGCCAGCCGCAGGCTTGAAGCCTGCACCGAAGGACATGATGTCGCTAACTCGCAAAAGCAAGCTCATTCTCGGGTTGACCCTGGTACTCTTGCTGGTCGATTTGGGGCCGATCTTCGGCCAGGCCGGCAAGGTTTTTACCGGCAAGATCACCGAGATCGCCAGGGGCATGGAACTGGATATCGCCAAACATGACACTTTTTATATCCTGCGCCTGGAGGAATACGACCGGGCCCAGTTCCGTCTCACCTCGGAGGACGCCGTGCGCTATGGGCTGATCGAGAAGGCGGGGCCGACGGGGATAGTGACCCCGAAGATGAGCAAGGGGATTGGCTGGCGGGTGAAATTGACCTGCGACCCGAAATATGCCGGCGATCTCAAATCGCCCACCTATCGGGTGACGTCGTTGGTGAAATTGGGAGACTGAGGCACGGTGGGCGCATCCCACCTTAGGCAAACGGCTAAACATATATCCGGCAACGAACACAGGATCGACTTATGGTTAATCTGACCATCGACGGGCGGGCCGTCCAGGCCAAGAAAGGTTCCACCATCCTGGATGTAGCCCGGGCGAACGGGATCTTCATTCCGACTCTCTGTTATCATCAGGCCCTGCACCCCATCGGCTCCTGCCGCATCTGCGTGGTGGAAGTGAAGCCCGGACCACCCCGGCCTCTGCCGGCCTGCGCCACTTACGTCAACGAGGGCATGGAAGTCACCACCAGTACGCCCAAACTCGAGGCCATCCGGGACGAGTTGATGAAGCTGGTCCTCATCAACCATGCGGTGGAGTGCCCTATCTGCGACAAGGGCGGCGAATGCGAGCTGCAGAACCTGACCCACGCCCTGGGCATCAAAAAAGTGGACCTGGACGCGGTGAAGCTCTCCCCCCGGTTCGACTATGAGTCCAACTTCGTGGAGCGCCACCAGGACCGCTGCGTCACCTGCGGCCGCTGCGTGCGCATCTGCAAGGAGCGGGTGGGCGCCTGGTCCTGGAACTTCGTGCACCGGGGCTACTTCACCCAGCTCTCCAGCGGCGAGCTGCCCCTGAACTGCGAATTCTGCGGCTCCTGCATCGACATCTGCCCGGTGGGAGCCTTGATCAACAAGCAGTGGAAGTACCGGGCCCGGGCCTGGGAAGTGGAGAAGACTGAAATCGCCTGTCCCTTTTGCGGCGGCGGCTGCACCTATGCCCTGCACACCAAGGACGGCAAGATCCTGCGGGCCCGCAACGAGAAGACCGTGCTCCTTTGCGGCCGGGGCCGCTTCGGCTGGCCGGTGGTGGAAGCGCCCGACCGGCTCAAAACCCCGTTGATCAAAGAGAACGGCAAGTTCCGGGAAGCCTCCTGGGACGAGGCCCTGGACCTGGTGGCCGCCAAGTTCAAGGAAGTCGGCCCCAAGGCCATTTATGGCGTGGGGTCGCCCCGGGCCACCAACGAAGCCAACTACCTGTTCCAGAAATTCTTCCGGGCCGGACTGGGCACCAACCAACTGGACAACCCGGCCAGGTTCAACTACCTCAGGGCCGTAAAAGGCATCGCCGAGGTTTTCGGGCACACCACGGTTACGGGCGTGGAGACCGCCCCGGGCCGGTCGGCCGCCTATCAGTCGCCCTTCAGCCTCAGCGCTGAGGCCCAGATCAGCGGCGCCCTGGCCGTGCTCGGCAAGCTGGACGATCTACCCAAGGCCGATATGGTCCTGATTCTGGGCGCCGACGTCACCCCGGAACTGCCGCCCCTGGGCTGGAAGCTCCACGAAGCCAAAGAGAAAGAGGGCTTCAAATTGGTGGTGGCCAACAACCGCAAGACCAAGTTCGACCGCTACGCCACCCTGTCCCTGCGCTACAAGCCCGGCACCGAGCGCATCCTCATTGCCGGTCTGATCAAGGCCTTTTTGAGCGCCAATCCCGATTGGACTCCGGCGGTGACCGCCACCGGCCTGGATGAGCTCAAAGAGGCGGTCAAAAAGTTCACCGCCAAAGAAGTGGCCGCCAAGACCGGCGTAGACGAGTGCCCAAATTGGCGAAGCCGTGGCCCTGATGGCCCAGGCCCAGGCCCCGGCCATCATCTTCGGCACCGAACTGGAGGCCCAGGACAAGGGTTATCAGAACGCCCTGGCCCTGGCCAACCTCTTCCTGCTGGTGGGCAAACCCGGCACTCCCGGCAGCGCCCTTTATCCGGTAGCCGAGAAGAATAACACCCGGGGCGTCTGCGAGGTGGGCGTCCTGCCGCGGCGCCTGCCCGGTTACCTGCCCCTGAACGCCGATAACGCGGCCGCTTTTTTTGAGAAGAACCCGGTCGCCGAGCCCGGCCCGGACCTGGAGGAGGTCCTGAACCTCCTGGAGAAGGGTGAGGCAGGGGCGCCTCAGGCCCTTTACCTCCTGGGCGGCGATTTGCTGCGCAGCCTGCCGCACCGCAGCCGGGTCGAGAAGCTCCTGAAGAAAGTGCCGTTTATCGTCGTCCAGGACGCCTTCCTGACGGATACCGCGCAAGCTGGCCCAGGTGGTGCTGCCGGTGGCGGTGCACGCCGAGCAGGAGGGCACCTTCATCAGCAGCACCGGGCAATTGGGGCGGATGAATCAGGCCGTGTCCAATGACGGAGTGCGGCCCGACTGGCAAATCATCAGCCAATTGGGCATGAAAATGGGCTTTGCCATGAAATACGGCAATCCCAAGGATATCTTCCGGGAACTGGCCCAGAAGATGCCGCTGTGGGCCGGGTTGAAACCTGGGCTCAGCGCCCCCTGTCCGGATTTCAAGCCGGTGCTCACCGGCGCCTTCGTCGCCCTTCGAGACCGAGGTCAGCCTGCCCGGACGGCGGCCCTTCGCCCTGGTGGTGGGGAAATCCCTGCAACACTCCGGCTCCTACACCACCCACCATCCCTGCGGCACCCTGGTCGGTCACTCCGGGGCGCTAAACTGAAGCTTAATCCGGAAGACGCCGCCGGCCTCGGGCTGGCGGAAGGCGACACCGCCAAGGTCATTTCTTCCCAGGGCGAGGTCAGCGTACCAGTCACCCTGGCCCTGGACCTGCCGGCGGGTCTGGTGTTTCTGCCGGAACATTTCGCCGCGCCCGGCGGCCCAACGATTTGACCCTAAACTCCAACCTGGTGCGCGTGACCATCCAAAAGGGTTGAGAAGATGAATCTGCCCCTGTTGATCATACTTAGTCTGGTCTAAAATCGCCGTGGTGATGGGCGTATTGCTCACCTGCGTAGCCTACACGGTCCTGCTGGAACGCAAGGTCCTGGGTTTCATCCAGCTGCGCTACGGCCCCAACCGGGTGGGCCCCTGGGGCCTGCTGCAGCCTCTGGCGGACGTGCTCAAGCTGATGTTCAAAGAGGACTTCACGCCTCCCGGGCGCCAACAAGATCCTCTTCATCATGGCGCCCCTCCTCACGGCGGTGACGGCGCTGCTGCCCTTTGCGGCCATTCCCTTCTCCAGCACTATCCTGCCCCCGGAGATCGTCCTTTTCGGCCACAAGATCGATCTGACCGTGGCTGCACTTGAACCAGGGCGTGATCGCCGACATCAACGTGGGGCTGCTCTATATCTTTGCGGTGTCTTCTCTGGCGGTGTATGGGGCGATTCTGGGCGGCTGGGCCTCCAACAATAAGTATTCCTTGCTCGGGGCTCTGCGCCTCAGCGCCCAGATGGTCAGCTACGAGCTGGCCCTGGGCCTCTCGGTCATCGGCGTGCTGATGATTGCCGGGACCCTGAGCACCGTGAAGATCGTGGAAGCCCAGAAGTGCATGCCGTTCATCGTCTATCAGCCGCTGGGGTTTCTGCATCTTCCTGATTGCGGCCTTCGCCGAATGCGCCCGGACCCCCTTTGACCTGATCGAGTGCGAAAACGAGTTGGTGGCCGGGTTCCAGACGGAATACAGCTCCATGAAATGGGCCCTGTTCATGATGGGCGAGTATATCCACATCATCGTGGCCTCGGCTCTGATCGTGACCCTGTTCTCTGGGCGGCTGGCAAGGGCCGGTGCTGCCCCCGGTGGTCTGGTTCATGTTAAAGACCTTTGCGGTGGTCTTCTTCTTCATCTGGGTCAGGGGCACCTTCCCCCGCTTCCGCTTCGATCAGCTCATGCGGTTGGGTTGGAAGGTCCTCGTACCCCTTGGCCTGGTGAACATCCTGTTCACCGGGGCAGTAATCTTATTTATCAAGGGTTAGCCCATGATTATTCCTTTCCTCAAAGGGTTGGCGACCACTCTTACGATGGTGTTCACCAAGCCCATCACCCAGCAGTATCCCGAAGAGAAGCGGGAGATGTTTCCCCGCTGGCGGGGCCACCCGCAATTGACCATCGACCCGGACGGCCACGCCGGCGTGCGTAGCCTGCACCTTGTGCATGGTGGTTTGCCCCTCTGGCGCCATCCGGGGCATCGTCGCCGGATGAAGGCCGAGGACCATGAGAAAGTATCCGGTGCAGTTCACCATCGACCTGCAGCGCTGCATCTTCTGCGGTCTCTGCCAGGAGGCCTGCCCCAAGGGCGCCATCAAGTTGAATAAGCCTACGAACTGGCCCAGGAAGACAAAAGCGCCCTGATTCTCAACATCGAGACATGCCACCCAGCCCAAGTCGAAACTGCGCTTGGGGACTGGTAGAGACCCGATGTGGCTGCGTGAAAGGAGGCCCGAGGGATGCAGATCCTGTTTTTCATCCTGGGCTGCATGGCCCTGGTCTCCGGCGGCTCTGGTGGTCTTTCAGACGCACCCCCTGCGGAGCGCCCTCTGGCTCATCGTCAACTTCTTTGCGGTGGCCGGGATCTACCTCTTGGCCCACGCCGAGTTCATCGCCGCCATCCAGGTGATCGTTTACGCCGGGGCCATCATGGTGCTGTTCCTGTTTGTCATCATGCTCCTGAATCTCCGGCAGCCGGAAGAGACTCCCAAGCTTCCCTTTATCGGGCAAAAACTGGCGGGCATCATGCTGGCCGGCTTCACCGGCCTGATCATGATTTACGCCTATACCCGGGTCGGCGCTGCCGGCGGCCAAGGAGATGGTCCCGGGCCTGGGCAACACCGAAATCGATTGCCCGGAGCCTGTTTACCGATTACCTGCTGCCCTTCGAAGTCACCTCGGTCCTGCTCCTGGTGGCCATCGTGGGCGCAGTGGTCCTGGCTAAGAGCCGGCTTAAAGTGAACCGTTCGAAAAACCGGAGAGCGTTTATGGTAGTGCCTGTCAACTTATTATCCTGGCCCTGAGCGTGGCCCTGTTCACCCTGGGGGTGATCGGCGTCATTATCCGGCGCAACGCCATGGTCATCTTCATGAGCATTGAAATGATGCTCAACTCCGTCAATCTGGCCTTTATCGCCTTTGCCGATTATTTTAAGGCGGTGGACGGGCAGATGTTCGTGTTTTTCGTCCTGACCGTGGCCGCGGCGGAAGTGGCGGTGGGCCTGGCCCTGATTGTGGCGATCTTCCGCAACCGGGGCTCCATTTACGTTGACGATCTGAATATCCTCAAGTGGTGAGGCGAACCTCATGTTCGATTATGTCTGGCTGATACCCACGTTCCCCCTCATCGGCTTTTTGATTAACGGCCTGTTGGGGAAAAAGTTGCCCAAGAATGTGGTGGGGATTATCGCTTCCACCGCGGTGGGCCTGAGTTTCCTGCTCACCGTGGCCATCTTCCTGGAATTCCTGAAGCTGCCCCACGAGGCCCGGGCGGGCGTCCAAAAGGTGATGTTCACCTGGATCTCCGCCGGCAACTTCTCGACGCAGGTGGCCTTCCTGATCGACCCCCTGTCGCTGATCATGCTGCTGGTGGTCTCAGGCGTCAGCACCCTGATCCACATCTATTCCATCGGCTATATGCACGATGACCCGGGGTTTTCCCGCTACTTCGCCTACCTCAACCTCTTCGTCTTCAACATGCTCCTCTTGGTGAGCGCCAACAACTTCCTGTTGATGTTCGTGGGTTGGGAAGGCGTGGGGTTGTGCTCTTATCTGCTCATCGGCTTCTGGTATGAGAAGAAGTCGGCCTCCGACGCGGGCAAAAAGGCCTTCGTGGTCAACCGGATCGGCGACTTCGGCTTCCTGCTGGGCATGTTCATCATCTTCTGGACCTTCGGCACCCTGAATTTTAAGGACGGTCTTTCGCCGCTGCGGCCCAGTTATCCGGTGGGCGCCGGCGTCATCACCGCCGCCACCCTGTGCCTCTTCCTGGGGGCCACCGGTAAATCGGCCCAGATTCCCCTGTATACCTGGCTGCCCGACGCCATGGAAGGTCCCACTCCGGTGTCCGCCTTGATCCACGCGGCCACCATGGTCACCGCCGGCGTCTATATGGTGGCCCGCTGCAGCGCCCTGTTTGTCCTGGCCCCGGTCTCCCTGACGGTCGTGGCCGTCGTGGGCCTGCTCACCGCCTTCTTTGCCGCCACCATGGGTATGGCGCAATACGACATCAAACGGGTCCTGGCCTACTCCACGGTGAGCCAGTTGGGCTATATGTTCCTGGCCTGCGGCGTGGGCGCCTTTACCTCCGGTATCTTCCATCTCATGACCCACGCCTTCTTCAAGGCCCTGCTCTTCCTGGGCTCCGGCTCGGTGATCCACGGCATGCACGGCGAGCAGGATATGCGCGGCATGGGCGGCCTCCGGAAGTACATGCCCATCACCTATTGGACCTTTATGCTGGCCACCCTGGCCATTGCCGGCATCTTTCCCTTCGCCGGCTTCTTCAGTAAGGATGAAATTCTCTTCTTTTCCTTGGTGGACGGCCACTGTGCTCTACTGGGGCCGTCGCCACCTTGGCGGCCGGCCTCACCGCGTTCTATATGTTCCGGGCGGTCTTCATGACCTTCTATGGCGAGGAGCGCTTCGACCACCACCACGTCCATCCTCATGAGTCGCCCAAGACCATGGCGATCCCGCTGATGATCCTGGCGGGCCTGTCGGTGGTGGGCGGCCTGGTGGGCTTCCCCATCATCGAAGGGGCTCATAAGTTCAAGGAGTTCCTGGCGCCGTCCATTACGCTCCTGCACCATGAAGGACATCATGCCATGTCGTTTGAAATCTTCATGATGGCCTTCAGCATGGGCATCGCCGGCATCGGCATCTTCATCGCCTACAAGTGCTACATGAAGGTGCCGGACCTGCCGGGCCGCATCACCGCGAAATTCCCGGTGTTGTACGAATACATCTACAACAAGTACTTCATCGACCAACTGTATGACGCCGCGGTGGTGGAGCCCATCAAGAACGGCTCCGACTTCCTGTGGCACGGCGTGGATGAGACGGTGATCGACGGCACGGTGAACGGCAGCGCCGGCATCGTGAGCTGGTTCAGCAACCATCTGCGCCAACTGGAAACCGGCTTCGTACAAAACTATGCCCTGGCCATCCTCGTCGGGAGTGGTGATTGTCACGGGCTATCTAATCGGACGCTAACCTTAGGGGGGGCTCAATGCAACTACCAATCCTCTCCATCCTGATCTTCTTCCCCCTCCTGGGGATAGGCCTGTTGCTCTTCCTGGACCGGAAGAACTACAAGGTCCTCAAAGGCGTCACCTTTGGGGTGTCGGTGCTGGAGTTCATCATCTCGCTGCCCTTGTGGTTTAACTTCGACAGCACCACGGCGGCCATGCAGTTCGTGGAGCGGCATGAGTGGGTTCCGGGCTACGGCGTCAGCTATTATATCGGGATAGACGGCTTCTCCCTGCTGCTCATCATGCTCACCACCTTCCTGACCCCGCTGTGCGTCCTGGCCACCTGGACGGACATCCAGACCCGGGTCAAGGAATTCATGGTCTGCCTGCTGGCCCTGATGAGCGGCATGATCGGGGTCTTCGTCTCCCTGGACCTCTTCCTGTTCTACGTCTTCTGGGAAGTGATGCTGATCCCCATGTACCTGCTCATCGGCGTCTGGGGCAACCCGGCCCGGCGGGTCTATGCGGCCATCAAGTTCTTCCTGTTCACCATGTTCGGCTCGGTGCTGATGCTGGTCGCCATTTTGGTCCTCTACTTCCACTACGGCAAGACTACCGGCGTCTACACCTTCGATCTCCTCAAGTTGTACGGCCTGGGCATCCCCTTTAACATGCAGTTCTGGATGTTCCTGGCCTTCGGCTCTGGCCTTCGCCATCAAGGTGCCCATGTTCCCGTTCCACACCTGGTTGCCGGACGCCCACACCGAAGCGCCCACCGTGGGTTCCGTCATCCTGGCCGCGGTACTCCTGAAGATGGGGACTTACGGCTTCCTGCGCTTCAACATGCCGCTCTTCCCCCAGGCGGCCCACTACTTCGTGCCGCTGTTCTCGTATCCTGGCGGTCATCGGCATCGTCTACGGCGCCCTGGTCTCCATGATGCAGAAGGACATGAAGCGCCTCATCGCCTTCTCGTCGGTGAGCCATCTGGGCTTCGTCATGCTGGGGCTCTTCACCTTCACCGTGCCGGGCATTCAGGGCGGCATCATCCAGATGATCAACCACGGCATCTCTACCGGGGCACTCTTCTTGATGGTCGGCATGATCTACGAGCGGCGGCACACCCGGATGATCTCCGAGTTCGGCGGCCTGGCCACCCCCATGCCCATCTTTGCCACCATCTTCATGATCGTCACCCTGTCGTCCATCGGCCGTGCCCGGCACTAACGGCTTCGTGGGTGAATTTCTCATCTTGCTGGGCACCTTTAAGACCAACATGGTCTACGGCACCATCGCCGCCACCGGCGTCATCTTCTCCGCCTGTTACATGCTCTGGATGTTCCAGCGGGTGGTCTTGGGGCAAAGTCACAAACCCGAAGAATGCAGAACTGAAAGACCTCTCCTGCCGGGAGATCGCCATCTTTGCTCCCCTGATCCTGTTTATCTTCTGGATCGGGGTTTACCCCAGCACCTTTTTAAATAAAACCAAGGCTACCACGGATAACTTCATTGCCATGATGGAAAAGGCCAAGGCCACTCAGTCTCAGCCAAGCCCAAGTCATTAAGGGGGTGGCGCCATGACCATCAACATCCCCAACTTCCACCTGAACAGCATCGGGCCGGAGCTGATCCTGACGGTGACCGCCATCATCATCCTGCTGCTGGATGCCCTCTCCCCCCGGGGACGCAAAAAGGCCTATTTCCCGCAGCTCAGCCTCCTGGGCCTGGCCGCGGCGGCCTTGCAGACCTATCTCATGTGGGGCAGCAAAGGCACCGATTTTGCCCGCATGATCTACGTGGATAACTTCACCCTGTTCTTCTATCTGGTCTTTATCCTGGGCACCGCTCTGACCGTGATGATCAGCCGCGCATTATCTGGAGCCCTACGACAAGAACCTGGGCGAATATTACGCCCTGCTGCTCTTCGCCGCCGTGGGCATGATGTTCATGGCCGCCAGCGCCCACCTGATCATGCTCTTCCTGGGCCTCGAGGTCATGTCCATCGCGGTTTACGTCCTGGCGGGCCTCTTCCGGGAGGATGCCCGCTCCAACGAAGCTTCTTTGAAATATCTGATCCTGGGCTCCTTCTCCAGCGGCTTCCTGCTCTTCGGCATGGCCTTTCTGTACGGCGCTGCCGGCGGCACCCTCTACCTGGATGAGCTGCCCAAGGCCCTGGCCGGCCACGCCTCCTTTGCCCATCCCATGACCATGCTGGCCATCGGCCTGTTGCTCGTCGGCTTCGGCTTCAAGGTGGCGGCGGCGCCTTTCCATATGTGGACCCCGGACGTCTATGAAGGGGCCCCCACCTCGGTCACCGCCTTCATGGCGGTGGGCGTCAAGGCCGCGGCCTTCGCCGCCTTCGCCCGGGTCTTCTTCCTGGCCTTCCCGGCCCTGAAGATGGACTGGAACATGATGCTCTGGGTCCTGGCCGTGGCCACCATGACCATCGGCAATGTCTGCGCCATCGCCCAGACCAACATCAAACGCATGCTGGCCTATTCCTCCATCGCCCACGCCGGTTATCTGCTGGTGGCCCTGGTGTCCGCCAGCCAGTTGGGCGCGGTCAGTCTGCTCTACTATCTATTAGCCTATACTTTGATGAACCTGGGGGCCTTCGGGGTGGTGATTCTGGTAGGGCGCCAGAAGGACAGCTACCTCAATATCTACGATTACTCCGGCCTGGGCTTCCAGCATCCGGCCCTGGGCGCGGCCATGGCCCTGTTCATGTTCGCCCTGGCGGGCATGCCGCCCACGGCCGGGTTCGTGGGCAAGTTCTACATCTTCTCCGCCGCGGTGCAGTCGGGCTTTATCTGGCTGACCATCATCGGCGTCATGAATTCCCTGATTTCGATGTATTACTACCTGCGCATCACGGTGCTGATTTATATGAAACCCGCGGAAGCCGACCTGGGCCCGGTGACCTTCTCGCCCGGCCTCACCGCGGTGCTGGCCGTCACCGCCGCCGGCGTGATGCTCATCGGCATCTTCCCCGGCCCCCTCTACGAACTGGCCATGAACGCGGTGAAGATCTTCCCCGGTTTATAAAAGTAATTTGTGCTTAAAAAGGGCATGGGAAAATCCCATGCCCTTTTTAATTCCATAAGCATTTCCCCGATCCCCTCCAAACACCAAAATCAAAAAAATGTCCAGAAGAGCTAATCCTCTCCTGGACACTTTTTCGGCAAGGCTCCCCTCGGGTCTTTGACCTTCCGGGCCTGGCCACAGATGCAGCGACCGGCTTGGCCTAAGCGGCTTTCCGGGTGCGCTTCTTCAGGCGATTGGCCTTTTTGCGCAGATGGCGTTAAAGTAACTTGAAAAACTCATCAATGCTTAACCCCGCGTCACGCACGATGACGCCCAAGGTGTAAGCATTGATGGGATTATGGCGAGGAATGGTCAAAAGCGAACGCCATTAGACATGACCACATGTTTCCGCCCCTGGCGCACCATGGTGAAGCCTGCCTTTTCCAGGACCTTGATGGCTTGAAGATGGTTGATGCCGGGAATCTTCGGCATGCTCACACGGCTACGTCAATTTCCCGCACATCTTCACCTTGGACCGAATCAGCCACCGCCGCCAGATATTCCTGGATGGCATCCTGGATATTCGCCATGGCCTCCGCTTCGGTATCGCCTTGGGACCAACACCCAGGTAATCCAGGGCAAGAAACACTATAGCCTTCATCCGTCTTCTTCAAAACAATGAGATACTTCATGAACCATCCCTAAAATCGTGGATGACAGAGGGGTTAAGCGGCTTTCCGGGTGCGCTTCTTCAGGCGATTGGCCTTTTTGCGCAGAATATCGACCTGTTTGCGGGTGGCGCTGCCGGCAATGCCCTCCAACTTCTTGGCCCGGGCGGCTTGCGCTTTTTCCTTCAATTCCCGGACGTTCACCGTTTTGGGCGCCTTGCCCTCATCCTTGATGCCCTTCACCTCTTTGATGGCGCTCAGCAGCTCCTCTTTGTTCATGCCGTGGACGCCGCTGATCTCGCCCAGATCCAGCGCGTATTTCCGCAGTTCGGTGGCGGTCATCTTATCCAGAGGCTTTTCTTTCTTCTCTTTGCGTTCCTTCTTGGCCATGGTTCCTCTCCCGATATTTCGATGGAGGGCGGAGCGCCAGGCCCCTACCCTCTTGCCTTGGCTGCAACAGGTTAAATTTAACTTATTTCCCGAATTACTCAACCCCAAACGGCAAATGATCCTCAGGTTAACCGGTAATGCCGTCTTTACTGTTTATCCAGCTTCGCCGCCAGCTTGATGAAAGGGCGTGATCAGGTCGATGGGGATGGGGAACAGGGTGGTGGAGTTCTTCTCCGCGGCGATTTCCCGCAGGGTCTGGAGGTAGCGCAGTTGCAGGGACATGGGCTCGGTGGCCAGCACCTGGGCGGCGTCGGCCATCTTGGCGGCGGCCTGGAATTCGCCCTCGGCGTTGATGACCTTGGCCCGCCGTTCCCGCTCCGCCTCGGCCTGCCTGGCAATGGCCCGCTGCATCTCGATGGGCAGATCGATGGAGCGCACCTCCACCAGGGTCACCTTGATGCCCCAGGGTTCGGTCTGCTTGTCCAGGATCTCCGCCAGTTGGGCGTTGACCTTCTCCCGTTCGGCCAGCAGGTCGTCCAGTTCCACCTGGCCGCAGACGCTGCGCAAGGTGGTCTGGGCCAGCAGTTGGGTGGCGGAATAGTAATCCCGCACCTCGATGATGGCCTTCAGCGGGTCGATAACCCGGAAATAGACCACGGCGTTCACCTTCACCGTGACGTTGTCCCGGGTGATGACATCCTGGGAGGGGACTTCATAGGTCACCAACTGCAGGTTGACCTTGACCAGGTGGTCCACCATGGGAATGAGGATGATCAGACCCGGCCCCTTGGCAAAGTGCAGGGCCCGGCCCAGCCGGAAAATCACCCCGCGCTCGTATTCGTTCAGGATCTTAATGGCGCTGATCAGAAAAAAGAACGACCAAGACCACGATCACCAAGGTAACTGTACCGAATGGCATATGCGTCTCCTTACGATTTATTTTGCGCCCGGCGCACCCGGAGCTTCAGATCCATGACTTCTAAAACTTCAACGGGTTCTTTGGCCCCGATGGGCTCGTCGCTGACCGCCTGCCAGTATTCGCCGTGGACGAAGACCTGGCCCTCGGGATTAAGGTCGGTGTAGGCCACGCCGCGTTCCCCCACCATGCCCGCGGTTCCGGTCATGGTGCGCAGCAGATGGCTGCGGAAGACGATACCCGGCCACCACCATGAAAAACAGGGAAACCGTGGCCACCGTGGGGATCAAAACCCCCCAGGAGATGCCCATGCCGCCGCCTCTCCCCCCTGAAACAGCATGATGGCCCCCAAAAACAGCGACGCGCACCCCCGCCACGGAGAGCAGCCCGTAGCTGGTGATCTTAAACTCCAGGATGAAAAAGACAAAGGCCAGCAGGATCAGGAGGACGCCGATATAATTGATGGGCAGGGTCTGGAAGGCGAAAAAGGCCAGGAGCAGGCAGATGGCTCCGACCACCCCGGGCAGCACCACCCCGGGGTGGGCCAGTCTCGAAGTAGAGCCCGGCCAGGCCGATCATCATCAGGATAAAGGCGACGTTGGGGTCGGCGATATATTTCAGCAGCCGGGTGCGCAGACCCTCGGCGATCTCTTGAACCGGCGCCCCTGCGGTCTTGAGGACCCAGGGCTTGTCCGTGCACCATCGTACCTGCCGGCCGTTGACCTTGGTCAGCAGGTCGTCCAGGTTGTCGGCCATCAGGTCCACGACCTTGAGCTTCACGGCCTCGCTGGCGCGAAATGGAGACGCTCTGGCGCACCGCCTTCTCCATCCAGTCGGCGTTGCGGCCCCGTTCTATGGCCAGGGCCCGCCCGTAGGCCACCATGTCGTTCAGCACCTTCTTCTCCATGGTCTTGTCCATCTTGCCCATGCCGACGGACACGGGGTGCGCCGCGCCGATATTGGTGCCCGGGGCCATGGCGGCCACCTCGGCCGCCTCGGTGATGAAGACCCCGGCGGAGGCGGCCCGGGCGCCCTTGGGATAGACATAGACGATGACCGGCACCCTGGCGTTGGAGATGGCCTGGACGATCTGCCGCATGGAGCTGTCCAGGCCTCCCGGGGTGTCCAGTTCAATCACCAGGGCCTCGGCCTTGTGGTTTTCCGCCTCCTGGATGCCGTTGAGGATGAATTCCGCCAGACCGGGGTTGATGGAGCCCACCGCGGGCAGCACGTAAACGGGGCGGCCTTCTGCCGCCAGACCCAGCCCAGCCTGGAGCAACCAGGCGAGCAGGATAATAACTAACAGCCTCGAATAGCGACACATAAGTTATGCTCTTTGAAACTGCTGATAGCTGATTACTGATTGCTGACTGCTACTCTGCCGCCAGGTACTCCATCACCTGCTGCATGTCGTCCCAGGTTTTGATGCCGCTCCTTGGGAAACCGCAGCAGATATGAGGGATGGAAGGTGGGCATCACCCGGATGTGGTCGTAGCGCTGCCACTGGCCCCGCATCTTGGTGATGGGCTCCTTGGTGCCCAGCAGGGCCTGGGTGGCGATCTTTCCCAGGGTGACGATCACCTTGGGCCGGATGGCTGGCATCTGCTGTTTCAGAAACGGCAGGCAGGCCGCTCGATCTCATCGGGCTCCGGGTCCCGGTTCCCCGGGGGCCGGCTCTTCACCACGTTGGTGATGTAGACCTCTTCCCGGCGCAGACCCAGCTTGTTCAGCAGGTTGTTCAGGACCTGCCCGGCAGCGCCCACAAAGGGCCGCCCCTGCAGGTCCTCCTCCGCCCCCGGGGCCTCGCCGATAAACATCAGCCGGGCGCTGGGGGAACCCTCGCCGAAGACCAGATTGGTGGCGCCGGGATAGAGCTTGCAGCGCTGGCAGTCCCCCAGCTCCCGGCGGATTTCCTCCAGGGTGGGAATTTTTTCGGACCGGGGCTCCTTGCCGGACGTCGGCGCGGCGGCCGTTTCCTTCGGCAGGCCCCGCCAGCCCAGACGCCGCTGGTAATGGAGCCACTCGGTCAAACCGTCGACCAGTTCCTTCAATTCCGCCACCGGGTCCTCAGCCACTTTGTTTACCTCACTGCCCTTAAAGCAAATACTTCAAATCCCCCTAAATCCCCCTTTTGCAAAGGGGGACTTTTAAGCCACTCTTTGGCAAAGGGGAGCAGTGGGAATGTTTCCTCGCTGCAGATGAGGTGGCGGTTATTCATGACCGTTGATTCTCCAAGAGTGCCGCCACCCGGTCCAGGATTAGTTCGGCCACCTCTGTCTTTGCTGAGCAGGGGCAGGCGCTTGGGCTGGCCCTGTGGACTCAGGATGGTCACCTGGTTGGTGTCCACCGCGAAGCCGGCATCCTGGCGGGTCACTTCATTGGCGACGATGAGGTCCAGGTGTTTTTCCTTGAGCTTGCGCCGGGCCTCGGCCTCCAGATCGTGGGTCTCCGCCGCGAACCCCACCACCACCTGCCGCTGTTTGATTTGGCCATCTCCTGCAGGATATCGGGGTTTTGAACAAGCTGAAACTGGGCCTCGCCCCGGGCTCCCCGTTTGATCTTTTTGAGCTCACAGCTTAACCGGCCGGTAATCGCCCACCGCCGCGGCCATGAGCAGGACGTCTCGGCCGCGGGAAACGCTCCTGGACCGCGGCCAGCATCTCCTGCGCCGACCTGACCCAGCAGCGCGCTCCACCCCGTAAGGCGTCGGCCAGGGCGCCGGGGCCGCTGACCAGGGTCACCTCCGCCCCCCGGCGCCAGGCCACCCTGCGCCAGGGCATAGCCCATCTTGCCGCTGGAGCGGTTGGTCAGAAAACGCACCGGGTCGCAGTCTTCATGAGTGGGCCCCGCGGTCACCAAGACCCGCCGGCCGGCCAAATCCTGGCGGCTCAAGCAGCCGGGCCGCGGCCTCGACAATCAGCTCCGGCTCCGGCAAGCGGCCCAGACCCACGGCGCCGCAGGCCAGCTCCCCCGCCGCCGGCTCCATCACCTCGGAGGCCCCGGGCCTTGCAGGCGAGCCAGATTTTCCTGCACCACCGGGTTGGCCCACATCTCGCAGTTCATGGCCGGGCAGAGCAGCACCGGCCGGGTGGCCGCCAGCATGATGGTGGTGAGCAGATCGTCACCGATCCCCGCGGCCAGCTTGCCGATAAGATTGGCGGTGGCCGGCGCCACGACGATGGCGTCCACCTGCTGGCCCAGCGCGACGTGCTCCAGGGGCTCGGCCTCCGGCGCCGAACATGGCGGTGGCCACTTTCTGGCCGGTCAGGGCCTGGAAGGTCAACGGCGTCCACAAACTCCCGGGCCGCCGCGGTCATCACCACCTTCACCCGGGCCCCGGCGCAGGTCAGGCGCCGGGCCAACTCCGCGGCCTTGTAGGCCGCGATGCCGCCGGTAACCCCCAGTAAGAGTGCGCTTGCCGGTGAAGATCATGTGGCCTCTCGAGAAAGTCTCCCCCATCCTCAAACTCCTCAAAGGTTAAAAATAACTTTGGGATGGGCTTGGTCACCTTGCCCTTTCCCCTTTCGCCCGTCTCTCTAAAAAAACGGATTATACTTCTTTTCCTGGCCCACCGTGGTGACGGGGCCATGGCCCGGATAGACGCTGTAGTCATCGCCCAGGGTGAAGATCTTGGTGCGCACCGCGGTGATCAGGTCGTCGAAGGAGCCGCCGGGGAAGTCGGTGCGGCCGATGGAGCCGGCGAACAGCAGGTCGCCCACGTAAACTAAGGTGTGGTCTTCCATCACCAGGCTGATGCCGCCCGGGGTGTGGCCCGGGGTGTGCAGGACCTTCAGCTTATACGCGCCGAAGGTGATGATGTCGTCTTCCTTCAACAAAATATCGGCCTGGGAGGTGCGCAGACGGTTGCCGGTGAAAAACATGGCCTCCGCCGAGGGGGCTTCAGCATCCCGGCGTCCGCCTCGTGGATGGCGATCTGCGCCCCGGTGGCGTCTTTCAAGGGCTGGTTGGCGTCCACGTGGTCGAAATGGCCGTGGGTGTCGATGATATATTTCAGGTTTAAACTGGTGGTGCTTCAAGGCCTCCAGAATCTCGTCCTCATCGCCACCCGGGTCGATGACCACCGCCTCCTTGGTCTTTTCGTCCCCGATGATATAACAGTTGACCTCCAGCAACCCCACGGTCAGGCCTTGTTGGATCATTTTGCCTCCGAATTTCAAATTTATCGACGTAGGGGCGCACCTGGTGTTCGCCCTGACCGGGCGGACAACCGGGCCGGCCCTAGGAATTCAGCAGAAACTTCACTCCCTGGACGGCGAAATAGCCGCCGAAGCCTACCAAAAAGACGCCGCAACCGGCCAGAAAGCCGCGGTAAAGCCCGTCGGAGAGGAACCGCCGGCCCTGGGCCACCGCCCCGGACACCAGGGTGTACCAGGCAAAGTCCGCCAGGATATGCCCCAGATAAAAGAGGGCCACCCCGACGGCGCCGTATTTCATGGCAAACATGACGTAGCCCAGGCCGATGGTCAGCCACCAGAGGAGCCAGTAGGGATTGGCGGCGCTCATCAGCACCCCGGCCAGCACCGGGTTCAGGCCCGAGCCGCTGTCGGCCTCGAATTCCAGGCGGCCGACGCGGGAGGCCTTCAGGGTCATGAGACCCATCCAGCCCAGCATCCCGGCGCCCAGGACGCCCACGGTGCCCAGAATCAGCGGGCTGGTTCAGCCAGGCCCCCAGGCCCACCAGCAGGAGCAGGACCAGGGCCAGTTCCAGCAGGGAATGGCCCACGATGATCAGCGGTCCGGCCCAGAAGCCCCGCCGGGCCGCCTCCCCTACCGTCACGGTGAGCAGCGGCCCCGGCATCAGGGCCCCGCTCAGGGCCACAATGAAGGAGGTGGAGGCCAACCCCGCCAAGATCCAGGGATTCATGATTTTCCTTTTCTTCCCATCTACTTTGCAAGTATAATCGAAAGCTGTTAGCTATCAGCTTTTAAAATCAAAGCAATATAGCTTTTGCTTTTTGCTGAAAGCTGATCGCTGAAAGCTTATGCATAATCATCCTACCATACCGAGGGGCGCAAACCAAGGTAAAATCAAGGGGATGGCGTGTGCTTGGCGGCTTGGCGCCTGGGCGGGAGCATTATCTCACGCCAAGACGCCAAGGCGCGAAGGCGCAAGCAAATGAAGAATCCTCCCTCCAAAAAGAAGACCCGCACCAGCGCCTTCGGCGCCCCGGGCCATATCTCGCACGATGCCTCGTCTTTTTACGCCAGTAAATTATATGCCCATCTGCCGCAGGAATCCGAGATTTCCCATGCAGAGAACCCCATAGCCGCGGAGCACCTGAATCGGATTTTCTGCAAATCGTCGGAAGATATGGCAGAACTTCCGGATAACAGCGTCCACCTGATGGTGACCTCGCCGCCGTATAATGTCGGGAAGGAGTACGACCAGGACGCCACCCTGGAAGAGTACCTGGAGTTTTTGGGCCGGGTCTGGCGAGAGGTCTACCGGGTGCTGGTCCCCGGCGGCCGGGCCTGCGTCAACGTCGCCAACCTGGGCCGCAAACCTTATATTCCCCTACATGCCTTTATCGTCCGGGACCTGCTGGCCCAAGGTTTTCTGATGCGCGGCGAAATCATTTGGAACAAAGCCGCCAGCGCCTCCGCCTCTACCGCCTGGGGCTCCTGGCGCTCGCCGGCCAACCCCACTCTCCGGGATGTGCACGAATACCTCCTGATCTTCTGCAAAACCAAGTTCTCCCGCAAGAACCCGCAGAAAAGAGCCACCATCTCCCGGGACGATTTTCTGGAACTCACCAAGAGCATCTGGAACTTCCCGACCGTCTCGGCACGCAGCGTAGGCCATCCGGCCCCCTTTCCGCTGGAGCTGCCCCACCGCCTCATCCAGCTTTACACCTACGAGGACGAAGTGGTGCTCGACCCCTTCATAGGCAGCGGCCAGACGGCCATCGCCGCGCTCCTGGACAACCGGCAATATGTGGGCTACGAGATTGAAGCGCAGTATGTCCACCTGGCGGATAAGAGAATCCGGCAATTTCGCCAGGAATTTAAGTCTCCAACCCTGCTGGACCTCATTCACGAGCAGTGACTAAGGAGTCTGTGTCAATGAAGTCTTTTTTGCTAGTCCTGGGTGTGTTGATGTTATGCGTCACTTTTTCAGGTCCGGCCGCCGCCCAGCCCGCGCCGAGAGCGGCGGATCAATCCAAAATCACCTTTAAAGGCGGGTCCGGCGCTACGCCGGAAAGCGCGGTGGTCATCTTAGGAGCGCCCAATTCGTTTGCAGGCATCGCCGCGGAATATTCCTACCTGAAAAAGACATTTGGCCAGGAAAACGTGGACTGGAATCTGGTGCGCCAGAGCATCCTGCAGCAACAGGGCAAGGTTTACGACCGCATGGACCTGGACCTGAAGGACGGCAGCAGAAAGACCGTCTTCTTTGACATCGGCGAGTTTTTCGGTAAGCTTTAAGAATGGATAAAATCGTCATTGAAGGCGGCCTGCCGCTGCACGGGGAAGTTCTGATCAGCGGGGCCAAGAATGCCGCCCTGCCTATCCTGTGCGCCACCCTGCTGGCCCCGGGCGAGCATCGTCTGGATAACGTCCCGCCCCTGGCCGACATCCGCACCTGCAAGCGGCTCCTGGGGAACCTGGGGGCGCGGTTTAAAGAGGCGCCGGCCACTGCGGGCGGAGACGTGGGTCCGCCCCTACAAGGTCCGCCGCTACTGGTCGATACCTCGGACCTGGAGGGCTACGAGGCCCCTTACGAGCTGGTGAAGACCATGCGGGCCGCGGTCCTGGTCCTGGGGCCCCTGGTGGCCCGGGCCCGCCAGGCCCGGGTGTCGATGCCCGGCGGCTGCGCCATCGGGGCCCGGCCCATCGACCTGCACCTCAAGGGCCTGGAGGCCATGGGGGTGAAGATCAACCTGGCCCAGGGCTATGTGGAGGCCGACGCCCGGCGCCTGCACGGCGCCGAGATTTACTTCGAGACGGTCACGGTCACCGGCACCGAAAACCTGATGATGGCCGCCACCCTGGCCAAAGGCACCACGGTGATCAAAAACGCCGCCATGGAGCCGGAAGTGGGGGACCTGGCCCGGTTCCTGGTGGCCATGGGGGCCGAGATCGAGGGCATCGACAGCGACATCCTCACCATCCACGGCGTCCGGGACCTCAAACCGGCCAGCTACACCATCATGAGCGACCGCATCGAGGCCGGCACCTACCTGGCCGCCGCGGCCATCACCAAAGGCGAGGTCACCCTGGCGAACGCCCCGGTGCCCCATCTCACCGCCATCATGGGCAAGTTCACCGAGGCCGGGGTGCGCCTCAGCGCCGAGAAAGGCAGCATCACCGTACACTCCGGGGGCAACCTCACCGGCGTGGACATCCGCACGCATCCCTACCCCGGCTTCGCCACGGACATGCAGGCGCAATTCATGGCCTTGATGAGCGTGGCCCGGGGCGCCTCGCGTGATCACCGAAACCATCTTCGAGAACCGCTTCATGCACGTCAGCGAACTGAGCAGACTGGGGGCGGACATCACCGTGAACGGCAACCTGGCCGTGGTCCGGGGCCGCCGGCAACTCCAGGGCGCGCCGGTCATGGCCACTGACCTCAGGGCCAGCGCCTCCCTGGTGGTGGCCGGCCTGGCCGCGGCCGGGACCACCGAAATCCTCCGGGTCTACCACCTGGACCGGGGCTACGCCCACCTGGTGGAAAAACTGGCCGCCCTGGGAGCGCGGATTAAACGGATGCCGGCTTAAAGTGCGCACCGGAGGTTGCATCAGGCTGACCCTGCATATAGTATCCATTTCGACAATTTCTATTGCAAATAAAGAAATTATTTATAATATTTCCCACCGATTTTAAAAGAGGAGGTGCCGAATGGCTGACTCTGCTTCCATCCCCTGGGCGCAAGACCCTATCTCCCATCGCTCCTATCCACCACGAAAAGGAAATGAGATTCAGATTCTCATTGACGGACAAGCAGCTTACCAAGAGATTGCCGATGCCTTTAAGAATGCCAAGAAGTTCATCTATCTGACGATTTCCTATGGCGATACGAATTTCCTCTTAGTTCCGGAGAACGAGGAAATCTTTTTCAATATTTTACGCTCTCGCTCTCTAGAAGGGGTTGACGTCCGTATGGTGATTTGGCAACCGGCGCTCCATACGCCGGATACCATCCCAGATCAGCAAATTGCCGGGGTCAATGAGGGACCCCGCAGCATCCAGGCCCGCTGGGATCAAGCCCCGGGCTTTAACGGTCGGTACAAATCGGTGCTTGACCTCTTTGATCCGAAAGATATTAATTTTTCTGCCGAATTTGGCTGTCATCATCAGAAGACTTACATTATGGACGACGGTGCAGACGGTTGGGTGGCCTTTGTCGGCGGTATCAACCCGGTCCAGTCTTACTGGGACACCTCGGCCCACGATTCGTTGGATGCCAGACGTGTGGAGTGGCAATGGCCATATCCGCTCAAAGGAGAAAAAGGGCTTGAAAAAGTTCCGCCGCTCCATGACATTTTTTACCGGATTAAGGGGCCAGCCGTGGCCGACGTTCTGGCTAATTTCTGCGAACGTTATAATGGCGCTACTATCCCCCATGCCGAGGCGACCTCTTATGCGGCGCCCCCGGTCACTTGGGAGCAAATCCCTGAAATTTCCGGTGGCATAGAGGTTCAGGTGCTGCGGACCATCGCCCCAAAGACTTACGACACATTACCGGAAGGAGATCAAGGTATTAGGGAGCTTTATATTAACACCTTGCAGGCCGCCGGGGCCGGCAGCCTGGTTTATATCGAAAACCAATACTTTTTCGACCACGGGATTATTTCCGAGATACACGAAGCTGCTAGACAAGGCGCCAAAATCATTGCCCTCTTGACCTGGAGGCCGGACGAGGGCACCTTTCTGGGAAAAGCTGAACTAGAATGGGAGCGAATTTCTTATTTACGGGACCAATCTGATTTAGTGGCGGGTCATCCAAATGTGGCGCTACTAACCTTGGGCAACTGCCGGCCCGATCCTCGGACTCCGGGAAAACTCATCTATAGCGAAACCTATATCCACTCGAAAAATATGGCCGTGTTCACCCCCGATGGGGCAGTGATGACCGGCGGCTCCGCCAACATCGCCTTCACCAGCATGTGGTTCCACTCGGAAATGAATATCGCCTTCACCGACCGCGATATGATAAAGAACTGGGTGGCAAGGCTTTGGTGCGAGCATTTACAGATTCCGCTCGATGAAGCTAAGGCGCTGATTGATAATCCGTCCGAGGCCTTACAACGCTTCAAAGAACAAGCCGCCCATAACACAAATTTGTTAAATCCAGATGTATTAACTTATCAAGAGAGCCCTGAGGGGCGGGTATACGATTGGAGAACAACCAAATTCCCGCCGCGGAATTTGACTGGCATTAACCTGCCCGTTCCCTTAGCAGCAGGAAGGGATTGCCAGGGATAGAGAGCCGCGGTTGATGCTTTATCTTTAGTGGCCCTGCTTTTATCCCATCAGCTCATGGAAGCTTTCGATGGATGGAAAGTCCGGGTGGGATTCGGCCTCCTGCCGGGAGCTGGATTTGGCCTTGAAATAGGGATATTTGATGCCGAAAGTCCGGGCCGCGGCCAGGGCCTCGGCGTTGTCGTCCACCAACAGGGCCCGGGCCGGGTCAAAAGCCAATCTCTCCTGCAAAATCTCCCAGAACCGCAGCTCTTCCTTGGGCGCCCCCAGGTCAAAGGAGGAGACCACCTCGTCGAAATATTCCAACAGGCCGACATGATTCATCTTTAAGGACAGGGTCTTGTAATGGGCGTTGGTCACCAGGGCCACTTGCTTGCCTTGCGCGCCGCAGGAACCGTAAAAATTCCTCGGTGTCCGGGTGCACCTCGATGAGGTGCCGGATGCCCTCCTTCAGGGCCGGAATATCCAGCTCCAGTTCCCGGGACCAGAAGTCGATGTCGGTCCAGTTGAGGGTGCCTTCCTGCTTTTTATAGCGGGCGAAGACCAAATCCCGGGCGTCCGCCAGGGCCAGCCCCTGCCGCAGGGCATACTGCTCCGGCACCAGGCTTTCCCAAAAATAGTCGTCAAAGTGTTTGTCCAACAGGGTGCCGTCCATATCGAGCAGCACCCAGGCGATTTCCGGCCAGGGAAAGATCATGCACTATCCTTTCGAATCTTAAGTTGTGCTTATATTTATAGATTATTCCCCAGTTTTTTCAACCACCCTGGCCCTTGACCCTAAGAATTAGCATGCTTATTTAATAACATTGGTTACTAATTTTTTCCTAGACGGAGGAGCATGATCATGCCTATCATTTTTCGGGAACCGGGTCTGGATCCCCTCCGAGAGCTGGAGCAATTGCAGCGTCGCATGGACCGACTCTTTCAGAACGCCTTCGGCCTGGAGCGCTCGGCCTGGCAGGTGGGGGTCTATCCTCTGGTGAATATCTCCGAAGACCGGGATCATCTCTATGTCCGGGCCGAGCTGCCCGGCGTCAAGGCGGAGAGCCTGGAAATCACCGTACAGGACAGCAGCCTCATCCTGCGGGGTGAACGCAAGATTCCCACGGAGGAAAAGCAGGTCAATTATCACCGCCGGGAACGGGAAGCAGGCTTTTTCCGGCGGGTCGTGGCGCTGCCGGCCCGGATTCAAGCCGACAAGGTGGAGGCCAACTGCAAGGACGGCATCCTGACCATCAAGTTGGCCAAACCGGAAGAAGTCAAACCCCGCAAGATCCAGGTCAAGGTGGCCTAAGATCGCTTAATTGCTGTTGTAGGCGCAGGCTTTAGCCTGCGTCTTTGAGGAGGATTCATGGCTGATCAAGAACTAAAAGTCAAGGCCAAGGCGGAGGCTCCGGCCCAGGCGGAGCGGGTCCGCCCCGGCCGCGTCTTTCTGCCGGCGGTGGATATCTTCGAGACCCCCGAGGCCCTGGTCCTGGTGGCCGATATGCCCGGGGTGGCCGCGGATAAAGTGACGGTGGACCTGAAGGACAACCACCTGGTCATTTCCGGCGAAGTAGCCTCGCCCGTCGGCCAGGGCGAGACCATGACCGAGGCGGAGTACTACACCGGGGACTTCCAACGGGAATTTCACGTCGGCAGCCTGATCGATCAGGGCAAGATCGAGGCCAGCATGAAAGACGGGGTGTTGCACCTGGTCCTGCCCAAGGTCGAGAAGGCCAAGCCCCGCAAGATCGAAGTGAAGACCGCCTGAACCCAGACCAATAAAGACCGCTAAACCACAGGGGAGGCACGGTTCTTAGACCCGCACCTCCCCTTTTTTTTTAAACGGCACATAGAGGTTATCGCCACCTTGGCCGCATTGGCCAGTGGCAGGTTGGCGACCATCGGGGGCCGGCCGAGAATTCAGTTTCGCCTGACCGCCGCTCGCACTCCAGGCAAGTCTAAAAAATTCCCCTTGGGGGTAAGGCGCGGATAACTCGGTTTACCTGCAACACGCGAAAATTTTGTTTTGGACATTGATTATTTGAAGATAATGATTATTACAATTTTCAAGGGCGTTCGCGGGGTCATGGGGAGATTTAATGGCTGATCCTCAAAAGCGTCTGGAACAAATAATTGAGGTGTTGACGGGATAAGGGGTACCGACTCACTCCCCAACGACTGGCTATGCTGCAGGATAATAGCCCAGAGCGCCGGCCACCCCAGCGCGGAGCAGATTTATGAACAGATACAGGCCGATTATCCCACCACCAGCCTGGCCACCAGTCTATAAGACCTTGAGCCTGCTCAAGGATATCGGCGAGGTTTTGGAGCTTAATTTTGCCAGCGTTGGCAGCCGTTACGATGGCAACAGACCGTACCCCACCCCCATGTCATTTGCACCAGGTGCGGCCAAATCCTTGATCCGGAGTTGGAGGCCGTGGCTGGTATTTCTCAAGAAATCGCCCGGCAGACCGGCTATAAGATCACCCATCACCAGCTAAACTTTTTCGGCCTTTGCCCCCAGTGTCAGGAGGAAGGGCAATTGCCTGAATAAGGAGGAGATTTAACCATGAAAGACGACGACCGCAAATTCACCCCTGCCGGCAGGGGCACGTCGAACCGGGACTGGTGGCCGAACCAGTTGAACCTGCAGGTTCTGCACCAGCACTGTCCCATGAGAAATCCGCTGGGCCAGGAGTTCAACTACGCTGAGGAATTCAAGAAACTCGACGTGGAGGCCCTGAAGAAGGACCTCTATGCGCTGATGACCGACTCGCAGGACTGGTGGCCGGCCGATTTCGGTCACTACGGGGGGCTCTTCATCCGGATGGCGTGGCACAGTGCGGGCACCTACCGCATCGGCGACGGCCGCGGGGGCGGGGGCTCCGGCGCCCAACGCTTTGCGCCGCTCAACAGCTGGCCCGACAACGTGAGCCTCGACAAGGCGCGCCGGCTGCTCTGGCCGATCAAGCAGAAATACGGCCGCAAGATCTCCTGGGCCGACCTCATAATCTTCGCCGGCAATTGCGCCCTGGAGTCCATGGGCTTCAAGACCTTCGGCTTCGGCTTCGGGCGCGAGGATATCTGGGGGCCCCCGGAGGACGTCATACTGGGGGGCCGAAAAGGAATGGCTGGCTACGAGCGACAAGCCCAATAGCCGTTACTCCGGCGACCGGGATCTGGAAAACCCCCTGGCAGCCGTACAGATGGGCCTGATCTACGTCAACCCGGAAGGGCCGGACGGCGACCCGGATCCCCTCGCCGCGGCCAAGGATATCCGGGAGATTTTCGCGCGCATGGCGATGAACGACGAAGAGACGGTGGCGCTCATCGCCGGCGGTCACGCCTTCGGCAAAACCCACGGCGCCGGCCCGGCGTCCCATGTGGGGCCGGAGCCGGAAGCGGCCGGTATCGAGGAGCAGGGCCTCGGCTGGAAGAGCAGCTTCGGCACCGGCAAAGGCAATGACACGATCACCAGCGGCCTGGAGGTCATTTGGACCCAAACGCCGACGAAGTGGAGCAACAACTTCTTCAATAACCTGTTCACCTACGACTGGGAATTGATCAAGAGCCCGGCCGGGGCGCATCAGTGGCAACCGAAGGGTGGCGCCGCCGCCGGTACGGCGCCGGATCCCCACGACCCGTCGAAGCGTCGCACGCCAAACATGCTGACCACGGACATTGCCTTGAAGGTCGACCCGATCTACGAAAAGATCTCCAGGCGCTTCTACGAGAACCCGGACCAGTTGGCAGACGCCTTCGCCCGGGCGTGGTTCAAGCTGATCCACCGCGATATGGGCCCCCGCTCCCGCTATCTCGGCCCGGAGGTGCCGGCGGAGGAACTGATCTGGCAAGACCCGGTGCCCGCAGTCGATCATGAGCTGATCGATGCACCGGACATCGCCAACCTCAAGGGCAAGATCCTGGCCTCGGGCCTGTCGATCTCGGAACTGGTCTCTACCGCCTGGGCGTCGGCGTCCACGTTCCGGGGCTCCGACAAGCGCGGCGGTGCGAACGGGGCGCGTATCCGCCTGGCGCCGCAAAAGGATTGGGAAGTCAACCAGCCGGCCCAACTGGCGAAGGTCCTCAAAGTCCTGGAGGGCATCCAACAGGAGTTCAACGCCGCGCAGTCCGGCGGCAAGAAGGTGTCGCTGGCTGACTTGATCGTTCTGGGCGGTTGCGCCGGCGTCGAGCAGGCCGCGAAGAACGCGGGTCACAAGGTGACCGTACCCTTCTCGCCGGGACGCACGGATGCGTCGCCGGAGCAAACCGACGTGGATTCATTCGCCGTCCTCGAACCGGCTTGCGGACGGGTTCCGTAACTACCTCAAAACCAAATACGCCGTATCGGCCGAGGAACTGCTGGTTGATCGGGCGCAACTGCTGACGCTGACCGCTCCTGAGATGACGGTTCTCCTTGGCGGTATGCGCGTCTTGAATGCCAACTTCGGACAGTCCCGGCACGGCGTCTTCACCAAGCGGCCCGAGACGCTCACCAATGACTTCTTCGTGAATCTGCTCGACATGAGCACTGATGTGGAAGGCAACCTCAGACGAAAACGTGTTCGAGGGTCGTGATCGCGCCACGGGCGAACTCAAGTGGACCGGCACCCGGGTCGACCTCATCTTCGGTTCGAACTCCCAACTCCGGGCCTTGGCGGAAGTCTACGGCTGTGAGGACTCCCAGGAGAAGTTCGTGCACGACTTTGTCGCGGTGTGGAACAAGGTAATGAACCTTGACCGCTTCGACCTCGCCAGATCGTAGCATAAACGTCTTCGAGGGCTTCTGAAGCTAGGACCGATCAGGACCGCACCAACCCGGGGTTATTCTTAAAGAACCGCCGCGGGCGGCGGGTCTAGCTTGGCGGCTTGGCGCGCTGGGCGGCGGGGCGTGAGATCCCGGCAATTTTCCGAGGCAGGAGGTTGGCGAGCAGATTCACGGCCGCCACCAGGACCGCGGCCGCGAAGGCCCGGTGAAACGGCGTTAGGCCCGGGCTGGCCTCCGGGATCAGGCCGCCGCGCTGCGCCTGCATCCAGGCAAAGACCGCCACCATCAGGGTGATGCCGGTGAGCGCCCCCAGGTTCTTCAACACCGCATTGGTGCTGGCCGCCAGGCCCACCAGGGAGGGCTTGACCCCCCGGAGAATCTCACTCAGATTGGGGGCCTGGAAGAGCCCGAAACCCAGCCCCAGGAGGATGAACCTGCCTGCCAGGCCCAGGGTGGTTTCCCCGCTCCCGGTGAAGAGCAGCGACCCCAGGCCGGCCAGGATCAGGACACAGCCTGCCGCGGAGCACCAACATATTGCCCCAACGGTCCGCCAGGTAGCCGCCCACGCCGGCCACCGCGGCGTTGGTGAGGCTCAAGGCGCTGAGCAGCAGCCCCGTCTGGGCCGGAGAATAGCGGTAGACCTGCTCCAGGAAGAAGGGCAGCAGGAAGAAGGTCCCCATCACCGCGGCGAAGCACAGGACCACGGCCGCCGACCCCGCCACGAAGGGCCAACTGCGCCAGAGCTCGCCATGGATCAAGGGGGCGGGCTGACGGCGCTCCAGGAAGATCAGCGCCAGGACCAGCGCCAACCCCAGGGCCAGGGAAGCCTGCGTCAGGCCGTCTCCCCAGCCGGCCTCCCTTACCTTCGTCAGGCCCAGGAGCAGCGAACCCAGGGCCGGGGCCAGGAGCAGCGAGCCCCAGAGGTCGAAGGCCCGCCAGTTCCAGGCCATCTGGGCCCGGAGCCGCCCCAGGGGACGAACGCCCACCACCAGGGCCAGGGCGCAGATGGGAATATTGAGGTAAAAGATATAGGGCCAGCCCAGGTAGTGGGTGATGAAGCCTCCCAGGGGAGCGCCGACGCTGATCCCGGCGGCAAAGGCGGTGGAGAACAGGCCCAGGGCCAGACCCCGCTCGCCTTCGCCGTAAGTGACGGCGATGATTTTGGGGGCCAACCCCAACATCAGGGACCCCCCCAGCCCTTGCAGGGCCCGGGCCGCCACCAGCCAGGCCAGGCCGGTGGACAGGCCGCAGAGGGCCGAGGCGCCGGTGAAGATGAGCAGCCCTAAAAGATAGAGCCGCCCGGGGGCCAGGAGATCGCCCAGACGACCGCTGGTGAGGAGCAGGGAGAGATTGACCAGGAGATAGATGACCATGACCCAGGAGATTTGCGACAGGGTGCTGTGATATTCCCGGGCGATCTGAGGCAGGGCGATATTGACGATGCTGGTGTCCAGGGTGGCCATGAAGGCCCCCAGACAGACGGTAAACAGCAGCAAGCCCCGGCGGGGGGAGGGATCAGTAGTCAGTAGCCAGTTCCCAGTTGCCAGTAAAAACCATAAGAAAGTTGCCAGTAGCCAGTTGCCAGTTGCCAGTAAAAACCAGACTTATCCGGTTCATAAACTGAACTCGGGAACCAATTGTATGCAAAGAAAGTGAGGTGGCCGTCCCTGGCCGCCTCACCGGATAAAGGTCGAAAACTCAATACTCCGCCGGGGCCTCGTCGCGCTCATAGGGGGCAAAGGTGGTGTATTTGGCCCGGAAGTGGAGCTTCACTTTGCCGGTGGGGCCGTTGCGCTGCTTGCCCACGATGATTTCGGCCGTGCCTTTGTCCGGAGAGTCTTCCCGGTAGACTTCGTCCCGGTAGATGAAGATGATGACGTCGGCGTCCTGCTCGATGGCCCCGGATTCCCGCAAATCCGCCAGTTGCGGGCGTTTGTTGGGCCGTTCCTCCACCCGGCGGTTGAGCTGGGAGAGGGCGATGACCGGGACGTTCAGCTCCTTGGCCAGGGCCTTCAGGGACCGGGAAATCTCCGAGATCTCCTGTTCCCGGCTGTAGGCGTCGGCCCGGCCCCGCATAAGTTGCAGGTAGTCAATGACCAACAGCCCCAGTTTGTTATCCGCCTTGAGGCGGCGGGCCTTGGCCCGGATGTCCAGGAGAGTGGCCGCCGGCGTGTCGTCGATGTACATGGGGCAGTCGAGCAGATAGCCGGCCGCAGTCTGGAGGTTGGCCCATTCCGCGGTGCTCAGGAAGGCCCGGCGCAGGTTGGAGGCGTCCACCTCGCCGATACTGGAGAGGAGACGCCGGACCAATTGCTCTTTGGACATCTCCAGGGAAAAGAAGGCCACCGGCACCTGGGGCTTGTAGGCGGCGTTGAAGGCGATGTTCAAGGCCAGGGCGGTCTTCCCCATGCTGGGGCGGGCGGCGATGATGATCAGGTCGCTGGGCTGGAAGCCGGCGGTGAGGCCGTCCAGGTCGTTGAAGCCACTGGGCACCCCGGTGATGCGGCCCGCCTCCCGGTGCCAGATGGCCTCCAGGTTGGCGATCTCCTTTTCCACCAGGCTGCCCAAAGGCTGGAAGCCCTGCCGGACGCGGGAGCCGGCCACTTCAAAGACCTTCTGCTCCGCCGCGTCCAGAAACTCGGCGACGTCCTCCACCGGGGCGAAGCAGGCGGCGGCAATCTCCTGGGTGGTGTCCAGCAGTCGCCGCAGCACTGCCTTGTCGCCCACTATATTGGCATATTTGGGGGCGTTGACCGCGAAACCCACCTGTTCGCTCAGGGCCGCCAGAAAGACCGGCCCGCCCACGCCTTCCAGTTGGTTCCGCTCCTTGAGGAGGGCGGTGACGGTCACCAGGTCCACCGGCTCGCCCCGGCCGTAGAGGTCCAGCATGGCCTGGAAGATGCGGCCGTGGGCCTCCCGATAAAAGTCGGCGGGCTCGATCAGGTCGGCCACCCGGTCCAGAATCTCCGGGCGCACCAGGATGGCCCCCAGGACCGATTGCTCGGCTTCGGGATTGGCCGGAGGGGTGTAACCGCCGGGGGCGTCGGCTGCCGCCGCGGCCGCGGCCATGCGCCGGGTGCTTCTAGGCATGTATCTCCAGGGATAACAACTGCGCAGCGGGTGGGTTAGTTTAACTAATTGATTTAAATCGACAATTATTTTTGACCCGGCACACTGTGCCTTTTGGACCCAGCGCGCTTTTCGGATCAAATCATATCGAAAACAGACCTGGATTGCAAACAAGCCACATCTCTATGGTGGCGATGAGAGACGGATTGAAGTTAGCAACCTCAATACCAAGTTACAGTATTTAAAAGAGATTAGGAGGGCCTGGGGAAAAATCAAAGAGGCTTTTTCGCCTACTGAGAGGCAAAATCGTTCCTCTATCCTGATCTTAGGGGAATAAAATTGAAAAGAGCACCGGCGAGACGCCGGTGCTACCAATCCATAGGGAGATTAGTGGAGAGGCTGGGGACTGGGGGCAAGGGTTCCCACCGACCGGAGCCGGCGCGGCCGGTCCTTTGCCCCTGCCCCGAGCCCCAGGGAAGGCTACTCGGCCGCGGCCAGCACTTCCACGGTGATGGTGGCCTTGACTTCCGGGGCCAGGCGGACGGCCACTGCGTAAGAGCCCAGTTTTTTGATGGGCTCCTCCAGGTCCAGTTGCTTGCGGTCGAGGTCGAAGCCCTTGGCGGCCAGGGCCTCAACGATCATGGCCGCGGTGACCGAACCATAGAGCTTTTCCCCTTCGCCCACCCGCTGGGAGATGCTGACGCTCACCCCTTCCAGGGCGGCGACCTTGGCCAGGGCGGTTTCCTGTTCCTTAGCCCGGACCAGGGCATATTTGGTCTTCAGCTTTTCCACCCGGGCCAGGTTGGCCTGGTTGGCTTCCATGGCCAGACCCTGGGGCACCAAGTAATTCCGGGCGTAGCCCCGGGCCACTTCCACCACGGCGCCCAGGGAACCCAGGGCGGCAATGTCTTTCGTCAAGATAACCTTCAACTTTGAATTCCTCCTCCGGCGTCCCCGGGTTGCTGGTGCAGGCGGCGAAAATCGAGCCACAGGTCCAGCACTCCCAGGGTGATAATCAAGAAAAACAGCGGGTTCAAAAACATCAGGGGGTAGCCGATAATCCGCAAAATCCGAGGCAGCCCCAGCCGGTTGAACCAGGCCGACACCACCGCGACTCCCTGGCAAAAATAGAGCACCCCCAGGACCAGTAGCAGATTCAGGCTGATGGTCCGAAGCTGCACCACCGGCAAAAACATCAGGAACCCGGCGCCCACGGCTGCGAAGATGAGCCACTCGGGCAAGGCAAAATAGTAAAGGGGCGGCTCGGGCTTCCGGCCAGTCGCCAGCACCGACAGTTGGCGGAGCAGCACCACATTGAGCCAGGCTACCAGGCCGGTGTTGGTGACCACCAGGCCCGGCAAGAGCCGCTGCAATACGGCTTCCGCCTCAGCCCGGGGGACCCCCGGGATCAGCGGGGCGGCGCTGCCGCCCTCCCCCAGCACCTGGTGCACCGACTGCATGATCTCCGCTCCCCGCTGGGCCAGGAGGGCCTGGAGGGTTATCCCCTGATACCAGGCCTGTCCCACCAACAGCAGCAGGGCCAGACCGTTCAGAATCAGCACCGTGACCAGGATAGCCCGGGCGGCAGACAGGCCCCGGTTCTGCAAGACGCTCAACAGCAGCCCCATAAGCAGCAGGCTCAGGAAGCCGAGATTCTGCCAGAGGGTCTCCAGGCCTGGTCTCACGGCCAGCATCAAGGCGATCCCGGCCAGAACCAGGGTCAACGCCCCTCGATCTTTCAGGCGCCAGCCCGCCAAGAGCACCGGCAGGGGCGCCACGATGGCCGCCAGCAGCGAACCCAGGGGGCTCAGTTGGGCCGCGGTGAAGATCAGCAGCAGGACGCTTAAGCTGGCAAACCAGATGGAGAGGGTGCGTCCCGAAGGCACGGTTCGGCTCCGGACCTCAACTCGGCGGCGGTACGGGGACGTACGGAATCAGGGCCAACAACCGCGCCTGTTTGATGGCTCGGGTGACCCGCCGTTGGTGGCGGGCGCAGTTGCCTGAAATCCGCCGGGGAATAATCTTACCCCGCTCGGTCACGAATTGCCTCAGGGTGTTGACGTCCTTGTAGTCGATGGGCAAGTTGGCATCCACGCAGAAGCGGCAGACCTTGCGCCGGACATAAAATTGCTTCCGTTTGCGGCGAGGCATCACCGGCATGGCTTATTCCTCCCTGCCCTGGGGGGCGGCGGGCTCGGCGGCTACGGCCTCAACCGGCGCCGGCGGGGCCTCGACGGCCGGGGCGGCGGCTTCCTGGGCCGAGGCGGTAGCCTTGGCCCGGGCGGCAATCTCCGCCTGCAAGGCCTCCAGGTTCACTTTATCGGATTTTCTGGCGGTGTGGGAGCGGATGATGCGGTCGTCGATGCGGTAGTTGCGCTCCAGTTCCTTGACCGTGGCCGGGGTCCCGGCATAGTCCACCAGGACGTAAAAGCCCCGGGAGGTACCTTGAACCTTGTAAGCCAGCTTGCGGCGGCCCCATTCTTCGACGCTCACCAGGATGCCTTCCTGACCGGCAAGGATACGGGTGAATTTGTCGACAGTGGCCTTGACATCTTCGTCCGGGAGATCACCGTTCATCACCCAGACGGATTCATAGCGGCGCATTCTTCCTCCTTATGGCCGTATGGCCCTGGTGCCTCTGGCCCAGGGCAAGGAGAGTAAAATTAAAAAATAATATTTAACAGAAAGACAGGCGGCTGTCAACCGGGCAGGGACCAAGGGCAGAGATAAACTTAGTGATCTGACTGATAATTACCCTTAAATTGGTGGGGGAAAGCGGCCCGGGAGGCGGGCCGCGCTGCCCGGTCTCCCCTTTCCCCCGATTGGCGGAGCTTATTGCACGGTGAAGTAGGCCTCTTTCTGGGAATTGCCGTAACTGCTGACCAGCCGGCTGGTGACGGTATAATTGCCCGGGCTGGCGTTCCGGGGCAGGGCATAAGCCACCGAATCGCTAAAGCTGCCGTTGGCATTGCTCACCGTGGTCTGATACGGCTGCCCCAACAACTCGCCCTGATAGCGCACCTCCCGCACCAGGGTGAGGGACACCGGCGTATTGGCAGGCGTCAGGATGGTGTACTGCATCCCCAGGTTAACCTGTTGGCCCGGGGAGACCACCGCCGGGTCGGCAGACGCCTGGTCGATATTCACCACATTTCCCTGAGACGGCTGGTAATTATAGGCCGCGGCCGCAGCCCGTTGGTCGTTGATCTCGCTGTTCTTGTGCTCGGCATAGAGGTAAGCGCCGACGCCACCCACGAGGCCGCCGGCAGCCGCGCCGATCCAGGCGCCGGTGGCCGGAGAGCCGGTGGCCGCGCCGATAATGGCGCCTAGGGCCGCGCCGGTGGCCGCGCCACCCAGGGCGCCGGCGCCGGCGGAACGGCCCGGGTCATAGTAACCGCTCTCGGTCTGGCAACCTCCTACCAGGAAAATGCCTAAGATTACCACCATCGCCAAGGTCAGGATTCTCCGGGACATCTTAATCTCCCTCCTTCATCAGTGCCCATCAGGCCGGTTCAGGTTCCAGGTCAGGATGGCAAGCCTGCTTAGAGATAACAATTATATCAATAAGACTTTTTTGACAATTTGCAAGCATAAACCGCCGGGAGCCGGAGGCAGTTAGAGGTCTGGGGGTCGAAGCCGGTATGTCGGCCAAGCCGGGTCAGCCTTTTCTCCATCTGCCCAGAGCTTGGCAACCGGGGCGGCGGTATTGACAAGACCGGGGAAAAGCCATAGCTTCTATGATTATTTTCAAGGGGGCCTGATATGCTGACCCTGCCGCCCATGGCCGCCACGGGCATCGGTTCGGTGCCCTTCACCGATCCCGGCGAGACCGCGGCCCTGATTTTGGAGACCTTACCGCAGGTGCCTTACTGGCCACAGATGGTACGCCTGGGGTTTGCCGAGGAGATGACCGCCCAGGCCGCCGGGGGTCTGGCGGCCCTGAAGCTGGACGCCGCAGCCCGCAGCGTCGAGGTCGACTCGGAACGCCCCCGGGATGAGGCCCTGGCCGAATTTTATGAGGCGGCCCTGTCCGGCGATCTGAGCCCCTTCGCCATGGCGGAAGCTGAAGCACACGGCTTCTATGCCCTGCTGCAGGCCGTGGCTGACGGTAAAATTCCCTGCCGGGCCCTGAAGGGCCAACTGGCCGGACCGGTGACCTTCGCCGGCATGGTCAAGGACCGGGAAGGCAAGGCCATGTTGTTTGACCGGGAGCTGACCCAGGCCGCCTGCCTGGGCCTGGCCCGCAAGGCCGCCTGGCAGGCCCGGAAGTTTCGGGAGTTGGGCAAGGACCCGGTCATCTTCCTGGACGAACCTTTCCTCACCGGCTTCGGCTCCGCCTATCTGCCCATCTCCCGGGAAGAGGTTTTGGAGATCATCGGCCAGACCATAGAGGAATTGCGGCAGGCCGCCCCCGGGCCGCTGGCTATCGGTATGCACTGCTGCGGCAACACCGATTGGGGCCTGCTTTTATCCGCGCCCATCGATATCCTCAGTTTCGACTCCTACGGTTACTTTGATAGTCTGCGCCTCTATGACCAGGCGCTGGCCAAATTTTTCGCCCGGGGCGGTTGGCTGGCCTGGGGCCTGGTGCCCACCGGCGCGGCAGAGTTTAGCCAGGAAACCGCCGACAGCCTCTGGCCGCGGTTTAACCAACAGGTGGCGCAACTGGCCCAGGATCAAAAGACAGGCCTCAAAGAGATCCTGAGCCGGGCCCTGCTCACCCCGGCCTGTGGCATGGGGTATCTGAGCCCGGAGGAAGCACGCCGCGGTTTTCAGGTTTTGGCGGACCTGAGCGTCCGGGGCCGGGAGTGGCTGGCCTCCTTATAAAACGGGGGCTGCCGCCGGTGGCCGCCCAGGAAAATACCACAGGTGCAGCCTGCGCCGCTCCGGGTTGGCAAGCCTCGGCCACCAAATGATTTGCCTCCGGCGGGATAATTTTGTACATTACCAGAAAGCTGAACTGGACCATTCCAGCAGACTTGCACAGCAGGCACGGAGATAATGAATGACGGTCAAGGAAGTAATGGTCAAGGAAATAGCCACGCTGGATGTCAATGATGAACTGAGTCTGGCCAATGACATCATGCGCCTGGGCAGGATTCGCCATCTGCCGGTGGTGGACGGCGGCCGACTGGCGGGGATCATCTCGGAGCGGGACCTGTTCCGCAGTTCTCTGGCTCACGCCCTGGGCTACGGCGGCCAGGCCTCCCGGGATCTGATGAAGACCCTGCGCATCAAGGACATCATGGTCAAGTCGGTAACCACCATCTCTCCGGACACCAAGTTATGCGAGGCCGTCAGGCTGATGATGGATAAGAAGATCGGCTGTTTGCCGGTGGTGGAGGGCGACCACTTGGTGGGCCTGATTACCGAAACCGATATCATGCTGCAATATCTCAAGGACTGCGGCGCCGAATAAAGCAGTTTTCGGTTTTCGGTTTTCGGTAAAAGCTGAAATTACAAAAAGGGCTTGGAGGAGTCAATCGCCAAGCCCTTTCGCATTATTTTTCTTTAAACAGAAAACCGCCTTAGATATAGGTCAGCCACTCCTGGTATTGCGGGTTCTGGCCCTTGACTATCGTCAAAGAAGGCGGCCTGCAATTTCAGGGTGATGGGGCCGGGTTTCCCCGGACCGATGATCCGGGCGTCCACTTCCCGGATGGGGGTGACCTCCGCGGCGGTGCCGGTGAGGAAGGCCTCGTCGGCCAGGTAGAGCTCATCCCGGGAGAAGATGTCTTCCCGCACCGGAATGCCCAAATCCTGAGCCAGGGTAATAATGCTGGCCCGGGTGATGCCGGAGAGCACCGCGGTGATGGGAGGCGTCCGCAGCACGCCGTCCGAGACGATAAAGATATTTTCTCCGGAGGCCTCGGCCACGTAGCCATCGGTATCCAGCAGCAGGGCCTCGTCGTAGCCCAGGGAGGTGGCTTCCCTTTTCGCCAGGATGGAGTTGACGTAATTGGCCGTGGTCTTGGCCTTGGTCATCATGACGTTGACGTGGTGGCGAGAGAAGGACGAAATCTTGGCCCGGATGCCCTTCGCCAGACCCTCGTCTCCCAGGTAGGCGCCCCAAACCCAGCTGATGACGGTAGTCCGGATGGGATTGTCCTGGGGATGCAGGCCCATGACGCCGTCGCCCACGAACACCAGGGGACGCAGGTAGGCCGACTTCTGACCGTTGCGCCGCAGGATATCGCCGCAAACCTCTTCGATCTGGGTCCGGGAGAAAGGAATTTCCATTTGCATGACGTGGCCGGAGTCGAACAGTCTCCGGACATGTTCCTTCAGACGGAAGATGGCGGTCCGGCCGTCCTGGCAATGGTACGCCCGGATGCCCTCGAAGACTCCCAGGCCATAATGCAGGCTATGGGTCATGATGTGCACCTGCGCTTCGTCCCAGGGAATGAACTTGCCGTCCAGCCAGATAAATTTCGCCTTTTCCACCATTTATCCTGCCTCCAGAAAGTAGCTTGAAGATTTTTTATCGCTTCACAACTCGCTTGTCAAATGGTTTCCCGCAGTTTTCGTTGCCTAAGGGTCTCCTTTTCCGGTATGATGGGGCTGGCTTGCCAAGCTTTGCCGGCCAAGGCACTCCCGGGATACGCCTGGAATTAGCGGAATAACGGGTCAGCTCCCGCGCCAAACTAATTTTCTTTTAATTAAGATATTCTTAAATAGAGGAATTTTTTATCATGGACGAGGCTCCCATCAAGGTCGGGGTCATCGGCGTCGGTTACCTGGGCCGCTTCCACGCCGAGAAGTACGCCCATCTGCAGGAGACGGAACTGGTGGGGGTGGCCGACCTCAACCAGGCCCGGGCCGCGAGGTGGCCCAGGCCTTAGGGGCGAGGGCCTATCCCGATTATCAGGAGATGTTGCCGCAGGTCGCGGCGGTGAGCGTGGCGGTGCCCACCTCCGGTCATTTTGAGGTGGTGCAGCAGGCGCTGGCGGCCGGATGCCACGTGCTGGTGGAAAAGCCCATCAGCGTCACCGTGGCCGAAGCCGACGAACTGGTGCGCCTGGCCCGGGAGCGCCGGCTGCCTCCTGATGGTGGGTCACCTGGAGCGCTTTAACTCGGCCATGGAAGAGCTGAAAGGCCAAGGCGAGCCGACCCCGCTTCATCGAAAGCCACCGCCTGGCGTTTTTCAAGGAGCGGGGCACCGACGTGGACGTGGTCCTGGACCTGATGATCCATGACCTGGACCATGTCCTGAGCCTGGCGTCGTCGCCGGTGAAGGAGATCCGGGCCGCGGGCATCTCGGTGCTCACCGACCGCATCGACCTGGCCAACGTCCGGCTGGAGTTCGCCGACGGCTGCATCGCCAACCTCACCGCCTCCCGCATGTCCTTCAAGAGCATGCGCAAGTTCCGGCTGTTCCAGACGTGACGCCTATCTGGCCGTGGATTTTGAGAACCGGGAACTGACCGTGGCCTTCAAGAAGGAGGGCGCCATGGGGCCCATCCCCGGGGTGGCCCTGGAGACCCGGCGCTTCCCCCAGGAAGATATCTTGAATAAGGAGATCATCGCCTTCGTGCAGGCGGTCAAGACCGGCCAGGAGCCCCCGATCAGCGGTGAGGCCGGCCGGGCCGCCCTGAATCTGGCCCTGGAGATCATGGCGGCCATGAAGATAGCTAAGGGATGAAATGAAGAGGGTAAAAGGCGAAAAGGGGAAAGAGGGTAAAAGAGAATTGCCGAAGGCGGAATGCGCTTCGCTTTCCGCGCCCTACACTATTACAAATCCCACGATAGAAGAATAACCTTGGCCGATAAATATGATGCCTGGCCATAAAAAAATCCTCATCGTCGCCGGGCGAGGCCTCCGGCGACAGCCACGCGGCCCAGCTGGTGGCGGCCATCCGGGCGCAGGCGCCCGGGACCGAGTTTTTCGGCATCGGCGGGGAGGCCCTGGCCGCCCAGGGGGTGCGTCTCCTCTGCCACGCCTCAGACGCTGGCGGTCATGGGCCTCTCGGAGGTGGCTGGCCGGCTGGGCGCGGTGCTGCGGGCCTGGCGGGACGTGGGCCGGGCCTTGAAAGTTGAGCGCCCGGCCCTGGCCATCCTGGTGGATTTTCCGGACTTCAACTTTTGGGTGGCCCGGCTGGCCAAATTTTACCGGGTGCCGGTGATGTACTACATCAGTCCCCAGGTTTGGGCCTGGCGCACCTACCGGGTGCGCACCATCGCCCGCCTGGTGGACCGCATGGTGGTGATCTTTCCCTTTGAGGCAGAATTTTACCGGCAGCGGGGCGTGCCGGTGACTTACGTGGGGCACCCGATGCTGGAGACCCTGCCGCCCCGGGGGGACCGCCGCGGCCTCCTGGCCCAATGGGGCCTGGACCCCGACCGCCTCACCCTGGCCCTGCTCCCCGGCAGCCGGGCCAGCGAAATCGAGCGCCACCTGCCGATGATGCTGGCCGCGAGCCCGCTTGATCCGGGCCGCCATCCCGACGGTCCAGTTCCTCCTGCCCCTGGCCTCCACGGCCCCGGTGGCGCTGGTCCGGGAACTGGCGGCCGCAGAAGGAGGGCGCGGCCGGAGCCGGCGGCCTGCATCTAAAGATGATCTCCGGCCAGTCCTTCGAGGCCTTAGCCGCGGCCCACCTGGCAGTGGTGGCCTCGGGCACGGCCACGGTGGAGGCGGCCCTGGCCGGCACGCCCACGGTAATCGTCTATCGGGTGTCGCCCCTGACCTTCCGGGTGGCCCGTAGTCTGGTCAGGGTTGACCACATGGGCATGGCCAACCTCCTGGCCGGCGAACGGCTTTTCCCGGAACTCCTCCAGGATGACTTCACCCCGGCGCGGCTGGCCCAGGAGATCCTGGGCCTGATTGCCGACCGGGAGCGTCTGCAGTCCATCTTTCAGGGCCTGGCCCGGGTCAGCGCCCGCCTGCAGGAGCCCGGCGCCTCGGCCCGGGCGGCCCAGGTGGCCCTGGAGTTGGCCGCCGGGGATAAAAAATAGATAAACTATTTGCCCTTGCCTACGTTTGGGGGCATCTTATTATAGATTATAACGGCAAACTGAAAACCGTCTTTCAGGAGGTGGCAAGGTGGCGATGCTCAAAAAAATTCAATCATTGTTAGGTTCCGAGGCCGACAATCTGCTGAGTCATAAATGCACCGGCTTCCCCAAGGAGAGCCTGCACCTGCCGGGTCCGGACTTCATCGACCGGGTCTGTATGCTGAGCGACCGCTCGCCCGGGGTGCTGCGCTCCCTGGCGTCTCTGTTCGGCCACGGCCGCCTGGCCGGCACCGGCTACCTCTCCATCCTGCCGGTGGACCAGGGGGTGGAGCATTCCGCCGCGGCCTCCTTTGCCCCCAACCCCATCTATTTCGACCCGGAAAACATCATCAAGCTGGCCCTGGCAGGGGGCTGCAACGCCGTGGCCTCCACCCTCGGGGTGCTGGGCTCGGTGGCCCGGAAATACGCCCACAAGATCCCCTTCATCGTCAAGATCAATCACAACGAAATCCTGAGCTACCCGAATTTCTACGACCAGACCCTGTTCGCCAGCGTGGAGCAGGCCTTCGATCTGGGGGCGGTGGCGGTGGGGGCGACCATCTATTACGGCTCGCACGAGTCCCGGCGCCAGATCCAGGAGATCAGCGAGGCCTTCAAGCTGGCCCACGAACTGGGGATGGCCTGCATCCTCTGGTGCTACCTGCGCAACTCGGCCTTCAAGACCGGAGCAGGGGGACATGCACGCCTCCGCCGACCTCACCGGCCAGGCCAATTACCTGGGCGTGACCATCGAGGCGGACATCGTCAAACAGAAGATGGCGGAGTGTAACGGCGGCTACAAGGCCATCCCCAAGTTCGGCAAGACCAACGAACTGGTCTACACCAAGCTGGCGAGCGCCCACCCCATCGACTTGTGCCGCTACCAGGTGGCCAATTGCTTCATGGGCCGGGCGGGGCTGATCAATTCCGGCGGCGGCTCCGGCAAGAACGACCTGGCCGACGCGGTGCGCACCGCGGTGATCAACAAGCGGGCCGGGGGCATGGGGCTGATCTCCGGGCGCAAGACCTTCCAGCGCCCCATGAAGGAAGGGGTGGAGCTCTTCAACGCCATCCAGGACGTCTTCCTGAGCCAGGAAGTGACGGTGGCTTGAGGGACAGCACAGGCGAGACGCCTGTGCCACCAAAATCTGAATAGGCGGCGCCCATTCGGGCGCCGCTTTTTATTTATGGGTTTCCCTGGGCGGTAAGATATTGTAAAATCAACAAAACAAATTCTCTGCGGCAGGATATGCCATGTTTACCGGGTTAGTGGAAGGGGTGGGAGAGATCGTCGGGCTCAGGCCCCAGGCGGAAGGGCTCAGGATTACGGTCAAGACTTCCTTTCCAGCCGCAGAGCTGGTCCTGGGGGAGTCGGTGGCGGTGGCCGGGGCCTGCCTGACGGTGGTGGCCATTAAGCCGCCCGCCGCCAGCTTCGAGGTGTCGCCCGAGACCCTGGCGCGCACCACTTTCCCCTTGAAAAAGGTGGGCGACCGGGTAAACTTAGAAAGATCACTTGAGACTTGGCGACCGTCTGGGCGGCCACCTGGTCACCGGCCACGTGGACGCGGCCGGGGTGCTGCGGCAGCGGCGGGCCGGCCCGGCCCATGTGCAATTGCACATCGAACTGCCCGCGGCCTTGAGCCGCTTCGTCATCGAGAAGGGCTCCATCGCGGTGGACGGGGTTTCCCTGACGGTGAACGCGGTGCAGGGCCACACCTTCACGGTGAACATCATCCCCCATACCGCCAAGGAAACCACCCTGGCTGCCTTGCAGGTGGGCGACCGGGTCAACCTGGAGACGGACATTATCGGCAAATACGTGGCCCGGATGCTGGGTAAAGAGGCGCCGCCGGCGGAAGGGGTCACGGCTGAGCTGCTGGCCCGGCACGGGTTTTTGTAAGTGAGCAGTGAGCAGTGAGCGGTAAAAGGCGAGAAATAACCTCACAGGCCGGAGGCCTGCGCTACCAAAATATAGAGAACAGAAAATAGGAATTTAATTATGTCGGCAGCACATATTGAAGAAGCCATCGAAGATATGCGCCAGGGGAAGATGATCATCCTGGTGGACGACGAGGACCGGGAAAACGAAGGCGACCTGACCATGGCCGCGGAGTTGGTGACCCCGGAGGCCGTCAATTTCATGGCTCGTTTCGGCCGGGGCCTGGTCTGCCTGGCCCTGGATCCGCCCCTGGTGGAGCGCCTGCAACTGCCCCAGATGGTGCGGGACAACCAGTCGGGCTTCAAGACGGCCTTCACCGTCTCCGTCGAGGCCCGCCGGGGGGTGACCACCGGCATCTCGGCGGCCGACCGGGCCACCACCATTCTCACCGCGGTGGCGGATCACACCCGGCCGGAGGACCTGGTGAGCCCCGGACACGTCTTTCCCATCCGGGCCCGCAAGGGCGGGGTGCTGGTGCGCACCGGCCAGACCGAGGGCTCCACGGACCTGGCCCGCCTGGCGGGACTGAAGGGCGCCGCGGTCATCTGCGAGGTCATGAAGGACGACGGCACCATGGCCCGCATGCCGGACCTGGAAAAATTCGCGGCCGAGCATCATATCAAGATCGCCACCATCGCCGACCTGGTGGAATACCGGCTGCGCCACGAGTCTTTCGTGCACCGCCGGGCCGTGGTCAAGCTTCCGACCTACTATGGTGAGTTCACTGCGGTGGCTTACGACAATGACGTGGACGACAACCAGCACATGGCCCTGGTGAAAGGGGAGATCGACCCTGCCGAGCCGGTCCTGGTGCGGGTCCATTCCGAGTGCGTCACCGGCGACGTCTTCCATTCGCTGCGCTGCGACTGCGGCGACCAGTTGGAAGCGGCCATGCAACTGGTGGAATGCGAAGGCAAGGGCATCATCCTCTATATGCACCAGGAGGGCCGGGGCATCGGCCTGGTCAACAAACTGCGGGCCTATGAACTACAGGACCAGGGCGCCGATACGGTGGAAGCCAACGAGGCCCTGGGTTTCAAGGCGGACCTCCGGGATTACGGCATCGGAGCCCAGATCCTCCGGGACCTGGGGGTGCGCAAGATGCGCCTGATGACCAACAACCCCAAGAAGATCATCGGTCTGGAAGGCTACGGCCTCAACATGGTGGAGCGGGTGCCCCTGGAGATCCCGCCCAACCGGGTGAATCGCAATTACCTGAAGACCAAATGCCAAAAGATGGGGCATATGTTGAAACTGGTGGAAAGCTAAGCCTCCTTTAACACTCGAAACTAAAAACTCGAAACTCGAAACTTCAAAGGGGGAAGGATGCGTACAGTCGAAGGCAAGCTCAGCGGGGCAGGTCTGAAATTCGCCCTGGTGGTCAGCCGCTTCAACTCCTTTATTACCGAGCGCCTGCTGGAGGGCGCCCTGGATTGCCTGCGGCGCCAGGGAGTAGCCGAAGATGACCTCATCGTGGCGCGGGTGCCCGGGGCCTGGGAGATTCCGGTGGTGGTCAAACGCCTGGCGCAGTCCAAGGCTTATGATGGCGTGATCTGCCTGGGCGCGGTGATTCGGGGTTCTACGCCTCATTTCGATTACGTGGCCGCGGAAGTGAGCAAAGGCATCGCGATGGTCAGCCTGGAGTCCGGCCTGCCCATCTCCTTCGGGATTCTCACCACCGACACCCTGGAGCAGGCCATCGAGCGGGCCGGCAGCAAGGCGGGCAACAAGGGCTTTGCCGCGGCCGAGGCCGCCCTGGAAATGGTCAATCTCCTGAAGGACCTGGGGGCCTGATTTTTGGGGGCTTATTCCCGCAGCCAGTGCCGGGAATGGGCGCTGAAATTTCTTTATCAGGCCGATTTTGTCGGGGGTCGCGGCCGGGAGGACCTGGAGCGTTTCTGGGGCCACTTTCACCCGGAAGGCCCCGGCGTCCCGGCCTACCTGCGGGAATTGGTGGCCGGCGCCGCGGCTCATCAGGACGAGTTGGACGCCCTTATAGCCCGCTATTCCGAGCATTGGCGCCTGGAACGCATGAGCGTGGTGGACCGCAATCTGCTGCGCCTGGCTGCCTTCGAACTCCTCTACCTCCCCAAAATTCCCCCCAAGGTGGTGATCAACGAGGCCGTGGAACTGGCCAAGCGCTACGGCAGCGATGACTCCGGCGCCTTCGTCAACGGTATCCTGGACCAGCTTCGGGCCGCCCAGGAGGGACCGGGGTCAGGGGTCGGGGAGGGACCAGAATAAAGGAAGGTTGAAGAATTGCTTTTATAATTTTCCTACTTATTATCTAAATAGTCTCTGTTTCGTCTCCGTCGATACAAAAATCCATGTTTGAGAAAGTACATGCTGCAAAATGACCATTTTTTGCTGGCGTAGTGACCATTTTTACTTGCATCTATAAGTTTTTTCAGGCATTATTCAGTCAAGAAGTCTGGGGTGGGGGGAGAACATGACTTCGCCGACTGCTCAGGTCGAGGGCCCCGAGGCCAAGGGTAGACCTAAACTGCTTGCCGGGGTGGCCATAGCCCTGGGGCTGCTGGTGGTGACGTTGGTGCTTTTCAGCCACCGCGGCCTCTACCAGATCTATCGCTTCCGGCACGAACGGGTCCGCCTGGATCAGGACAACGCCCGCCTGGCCGAAGAAAACGCCCGTCTGACCCGCACCATTGACCGCTTGCGGAACGATCCGGAAATGATCCAGGAATTCATCCGGCGGGAGTTGAATTTCGTCAAGAAAAACGAAATAATCTTTCAGTTGCCTCCCGGCCGGGAAAGCAAGCAGACCGCTCCAACCTCCGCGCCCAGTGTGGCCCCTGCAGATGACCCCCAGGCCAAACCCGGAGGGCCGCCGGAGGCCCGCCAACAGTCGTGGGCCTGGCATTTTCTGGAGGGGGCGCCCCAACCCGGCTCCAACAACGTTCAGTAGCCCTGAAGGTTATCTGCTAAATTTCCCCGCGACTGGGATTGGCCGAAGCAGCGCTCGGTCTGCACCGAGGCGCCTTGGGGGAGAAATTTCATCTTTAAGGAAGGATAGTTAGATATGTATTCCACCGCTGAATTCAAGAAAGGCTTGAAGGTCGAGATAGACGGTATCCCATATATCATCGTGGACTTTCAACACGTCAAACCCGGCAAAGGCGGGGCCTTCGTCCGCACCAAGCTGAAAAACCTGCTCAATGGCCGGGTAGTGGATCAGACCTTCCGCTCCGGGGAGAAGCTGGAGAAGCCTGACCTCGAGGAAAAGGAGATGCAGTTTCTCTACCGGGAAGGCGACCGCTATTGCATGATGGATAATGAGACTTATGAGCAGATCATGCTCACCGAAGAACAGATGGGGGACGGGCGGCTTTACCTGATCGACAATCTGAACGTCGAGGTCCTCTTTTACAATAAGGCGCCGATCACCGTGGAGCTGCCCAACTTCGTGGAACTGGCCATCGCCCAGACCGAACCCGGAGTCAAGGGCGACACCGCCGCCGGGGGGACCAAACCCGCGGTTCTGGAAAGCGGCGCCACCGTCCAGGTGCCACTGTTTATCAATGAAGGGGACCGGGTCAAGGTGGACACCCGCACCGGCGCTTATATCGAGCGAGTTAAATAACGGCAGGCGTGGTCAGACGAGTTTTACCAGGACTACATAGCGCCGCAACCCGAAATCGCAGGCTTTTCTCTGGTTGTCCAGATAGATATCTACCCTCCTGTTCCAACGTGGGGCCATGAGGTCCTGAACCTGGAAGACCCCATATCCATGCAGTAAGACCCGAGAGCCAAAATCGAGGCTCAAATTGCTCACCAGATCCCGGCTGACTGCGATTATCCCGCTCCTGACCCGTTCCCCTGAGGCCGTAATGCCTCTGGAGCCCGGGCAGTGGTGATAAGCCGTGACCGTCACAATGGACATGGTGACGCACATGGTAGGTCGGGGGGCGCAGATTACCCCAACCCCGATCAGGCAAACTAAAGCCATCGTTTTCATGGCTCCCTCCCTTTGCAGACAGTTCAGGCTTGCTTCAGATGGCTGGGGAACAACTTGAAAAAAGGAACCGCCAGGAAAAATATGGGGCCGAAGCCCCGGATTTCATGGTAGTGATTTGACGCCTTCAGCCTAGGGTCGCTTCGCCGGGGTACATCCCCGGTATTGACGGCCGCCCGGTCTCAGGTTCCTATCCCCAAAAGCCAGTGGTTAGGTGCACAAACGCACGACCCAAAGGACCTTTGTGATTTATGGCACCATCTTATGGGTAATGAATCGGCCTGTCAAGAAAAAACTTCAATATATTATATAACTACTTGATATTATTTAATTTAAGTTGACATAGTAAAATCGGCCGCGTTTCGCCCGTGATATCTTTGGCCGAAATCTCTCGTATTTTGCCGATAATTGGGTTATTTTCCAGCATTTAGCGCATTTTTTTGATTCAGAGTGGGACTTTTTTTATAAGCAAAAAGTTGAATCTTTAATGGTGCGAATTATGCCATTTTATCTAATAATTGAGCTATGTTATCTAATAAATAATTATTTAATTTATCTTAGTTAGCCGTTGCCCTCCGGGCTCACCGCCCGCCGGGGTAAGATTGTGGTCCCGGCCAGCATCTACGCCGACTTCCCGTCTCCGGCCGCCGGAACCATGGCCCTAAGCCATCCTGCGAAGCAATCTGAAGGCGAGATATTGTAAAAAAAAAGCCGGGGGGCGATTGCTGCCGCCTCCCGGCCCTTGAATCCAGCCGCTTGTTCAATTTAGGCACAAAACCCGCGACCGCGGGGTGGCTCAAGCCTTTCAGGCGCCGCCGAAGCCGATGCTCACCTGGCCGTCTTCCAAGAGCACCGGCACCCGGCGATTGCCCGGGATGAGGCTTTGCATCTCCTCCATGGCCTGGGCATTTTGGATCACATCCTTATAAATTACGGTAAACCCCTCTTTGCTCTTGGCCTCCCGGGCCTTGAGGGTGAAGGGTCAGGACTGTTTGCCGAAGATGGTAATTTCCTTGGCCACGGTCCACCTCCTTACTTGGAATCGAGAAAATAGACCTTCACATAAAGAAAATCCACCTGATTGAGAATGATCAGGGGGGTTTCCGAGACGGTGTATTGCACCCCTTCGAATCGGGGGTTCACTTTCTCCCGCACGTGGCTCATGACTTTGTCGGCTACCTGCGGGCTGCCGGAGGCGGCCTTCACAAAATTCGTGAAGACCACGGCATCTTTGAGCACCAGGTTCTTGGTCTCTTCCCGCAGGGTCACCCGCAGGGGTTTCAGGGCATCCTCGAAGAAATCGCCGATATCCTCGTAGTCTTTCTTAATCCGGCCGAAACTCCACTGGCGCAGGTTCTGATATTTAGTGGCGGCCTCACTCGTCCAATTGTCGGTGGTCAGGCTGACAATGCCGATATTGGGAGTTCCGGGCGAATTGGACGGCATATAAACAATCTTCACCGCCAGTTCCGGATACTTTTGGTTGAGCAGGGTAAAATCCCGGAATTGGCGTTGGCCCGGACGGTCATAGTTATGGGATTCGGCGACGGTCCAGCCCTCGTTTTCCAGGCTTTGCAGCAGCGCTCCGGCCCGGGGCATCAGTTGGCGCAAGTCGGCAAAGCTGCCGGGAACCACATTCCCGGTGGGCGCCGCTTGCTTGTACTCCTCGATGGGAGGCTCCGCCGGAGGCGGGGTCGCTTCATACTCCGGCGCCCTCGCAGGTGGTGAAGGGCTGGCGGAAGGCGGCGGCGGCGCTTCCGCCGGTGGCCGCATCTGCGCCGGGCCGCGGCCCGAGGTGTCGGGCTTCAGCCCCAGGATGAACAGGGTCTGTCCGCCGATGCCGGGTCGAATTTGCCGCCAAAAAGAGTAGGGTTGCTCCGGGAACAGGTCCAGGGTGATCTTCACCCCCCCGGCAGTGGACTGGGTTGCCACCTGCTCCACTAAGATATCATCCCCTTCCAGGCGGGTGGGCAGACGCGCGGCCCGGGCCTGGGGGAATTCCACCACCAGTTGGGGTTTTCCCGAGGTCCTGGCGGCAGTGATGCGCGGCTCCGCCATCCGGTCCAGGACGATGGTCAACAAGGTGTTTTCTCCCACCCTGCTCAAACCCAGGCGGCGAACTTCCACAGTAGCGGCTCCCCAGCCCATCCGGGGGCTGAGCAGGCTTCCCACGGCCAGTACAAAAATCCCCAGAAGGCTCAACGTCTTGATTTTCGCCCCCGGGATTGCCAGATTAAAAATTGCCTTACCCTCCTTCCTTGATCCGCTTAAAGTTCACACAGGCATTGGGGGGACAACCGGGATGCCATTCGCCGGTCATGTCCAGCGACAATCTGCCCCCGGCGCTGGGGGTGGCGATAACGATACCGCCGGTCTTGAGGTACATCCAGACCTTGCCGTTGTTCACCAGCCAGGTGAATTCCACGGTTTTCCCCGCCAGCGCCCAAGTCCCCTTGCCATCCTCTTTCAGGTCGAGGTCAACGTATTTATTCCCGGCAAAGGTCTCCTCAGACCGATAGGTCCCGGCAAAGGGAGAGCGAGACTCTCCGCAACCTCCCAAGCCCAGGCAAACCAGGAGCAGAACCAGGACCGCAGCTAGCTTCAGCAGTTCTCTCTTCATATCGATCTATCCCGCAAGGTGAAGCCTCCACGATCCAAAACAAAAAACCGATCGTAGAAGAAAATTTGGATGCACATGATCAACATGCCGGTATTTTTGAGGACTTTCAACCAGTTCACCGGTTCGCCCACTTCACCGACGCAGCCGCAGTTAATCGGCAGATGATGCAAAATGGCATTGACCAGTCCAACGATGAAGATCACGTTCATGGCCGCGATCAGGGTGGCCGCGGCCCGGGTGCGGATGCCCAGGACCAGGAACAGCCCGACCACCAGTTCGGCCCAGGGCAGGGCGAGGGCCCAGAGGTTCACCCCCCAGGCGGGCATCATGCCGTAATCCACCGTGTTCAGGGCAAAGACCGCCGGCCGCAAGATTTTGCTCAGGGCAAAGGCAATAAAGATCGCCCCCAGAAGCAGCCGGCAAACCGCGGACAGGTAGGGACTGCGGCGCACGGGAGGGATTAGGATGATTAGAAACATGGCCAACGGCAGCGATTCGAGGAGCCCCGCCAGACCCAGCGAGATGGCGGCGCCTTCTCGAGGCGGCTTCTCATCCAGGGGAAAGGTGCGTTCCCAGCCGGAGTAGTCTTTTAACACCACCACCTTGTTCGGAACCTTGCTTTTCAAGAGGCGGGCCAGCTCGACGTCGAACCGCCGGCTAAACGAACCGCCGTACACCACCAGGGTCTTGTCCTTGGCCCCCGGGGTCTGGCTCCAGGGTGTACTGAAACATGGGAAACATCAAATCATAGAGGACCAGCGGCAGGTTCATGGCGCCCTTGATGTGCTCCTGGTCAAAAAAGGCGCTTTTCCTGGCATCGATGAAGATGGCCTCGTTCTTCTGATACTCTCCCTGCGCCTGGCTCAGAGAAATCTCGGGAATAACGTTCTTTTCGCCCCAACCATAAATGAGCGGAATCCCATTGTCGTTATAAAGGTTGAAGATCACGCCGAAGATAATACTCAAACCGATCATGAGGGCGTAGTCGAACCAGGAGATCTGGCGCAGCTTCACCTGGTGCACCACCTCTTTTTCCAGGCGCCTATCCCCGGTCACCAGCCAGTTGGCCAACTGATTGATAATATGGCGGGCCAGTTTGGGGTTATCGTCCAACAGCCGGTCGAATTCTTCCTTGGAGACCTTGACCAGGACGGATTCTTCCATGGCCTCCACTGAGGCGGTGCGGGGCTGGCCGGTCACCAGGGCCACTTCGCCGAAATAGGCGCCGGAGCCCAATTCCGTCAACGGGGTCCGGATGTGGTCTGCCGTCTCTCGAAAGACCCGCACCCGACCGGACTGGATCACATAGAAAAATTCCGGGGATTCTCCCTGGCTGACGATGCGGGCGCCTGCAGGGATAACGCACGCCTGCCCTATTTCGCAGAGCTTCAGCCCGCTTGCCTCTTCCGATGTGGGTGGTGCCTGATTATTTCCCATAGGTTTACCCTAATCTCTTAAAGTCCGGGATCCCGCCCCTGCAATTGCTCCAATAACCTAACCATTTTCCCAGACCTTTTTACCATAAGATAGTTGAGAAGTGAACCGCACCTTTGAGGGTGGGCAGAAAATCCTCATTTTTGTTCAGGATTTTCACCCCGGCAAAATAATTTTACCCCCGTCCTCCGGGGCCCTGGGGATTTTGGCCGCCGGCCGGAAGATTTTTCGGGGCCCGGCGGCCTCAATTATCAATTTGAGAAAAATTTATCCTGCTTCTCAGTCGTTCTCTCAAGAAGAGAAATATCGGCGAAGTAAAACTTTTGAACAAAATTGTCTCAACTAATTCAGTTGTTATTCCAGTGGGTTAATTTTTGATTTGGTTTGGCAAGTCATTTGCATTAGATCAGACCGTAGGATTCTAATCGTCCATCCCGAGGTTTTCCCCATATGCGCACCACCACATTCGCCTCTCCCTGGCCCCAGGGTAAATGGCGTTCCAAGGCAGAGCAGCGAATTCAGGTTCTGGACCTGGTCCTCAAGATCCTGGTCCCTTTGATCCTGTCGGTCTGTTTCGTCGTGGCCTATAAGGTCGGCTCGTTCAACGGCTATCTCCAACTGCTCAGCACCAAGAGCTTCGGCTCGCCCATCATGGCCCTGGGGGCCGGCTTCACCCTGGCCTACCTGGGTTTCCAGTTGGTCCGCACGATCCTCTGGTGCGCTATAAACCTTATGCGCTGCCCAAAGGGCGCCTGCCGCGGGTAACGGTCATTATCCCGGCCTACAACGAAGGGGCCATGGTGGAAAAGTCCATTGCCGCCGTAGCCGCCTCCGACTATCCGGCCGATCGGCTGGAGATTATCTGCATCGACGACGGCTCCAAGGACGACACCTGGACTTACATCGACCGGGCCCAGAAACGTTATCCCAAACTCATCAAGGCCATCCGCTTCCCCAAAAACCGGGGCAAGAAAGAGGGCCTCTACGCCGGCTTTACCCAGGGCACGGGTGAGTTTTTCGTCACCATCGACTCGGACAGCATCATCACACCGGACACGGTGCACCAGGTCATCGCCCCCATGCTCCAGGATTCCCAGATCGGCGCGGTGGCAGGCAACGTCAAGGTCTTCAACCGCGGTCCGCTGCCTCATGGCCCGGATGCTGGCGGTGCGCTTCGTCCTGGCCTTCGACTTTCTCCGGGCCTCCCAAAGCATGTACGGCTTCGTCACCTGCACCCCGGGCGCCCTGTCCGCCTACCGGGCCGCAGCGCCTCGAGCCCATCCTGGAAGAATGGCGCCACCAGACCTTCATGGGCCTGCCCGCCAATATCGGCGAAGACCGGGCCCTCACCAACCTGGTGTTGCGCCAGGGCTTCTACACGGTCTATCAGCGCAGCGCCCTGGTCTACACCAAGGTGCCCGGAAACCTACCGGGGCCTGGTGCCGGATGTACCTGCGCTGGGATCGCAGCAATTTCCGGGAAAACTGGGTCCAGTTCAAGTTCATCTTCGGCAACTACCGCAAAAGGCATTGGCTGCTGCCCATCCTCGACTACTTCATGACCCAGATCGAGTTCCCCTTGACTTACCTCTTCCTGGGGATGCTGCTGGTTTCCTTCTTCATCTACCCCATCGTTATGGTGAAGTTCTTTGCCGGCCTGGGGGTCTTCACCCTGGTATGGATGTACTATTACATTCACCAGGAGCGGGACATGGAGTTCATCTACGGCATCATCTACTCCTACTTCGCCTTCTTCTTCCTCAACTGGGTCCAGCCCTGGGCCTTTCTGACGGTGCGCAACGACCGCTGGCTGACGCGCTAACGCCCGATCAAAAGGGATTTTATATATAGAATATCGAGGGGGGCCGGCCGCGGCTGACCCCCCTTTTTCTTCAGCCCAGCCCTTAAAACCGTCCTCCCATGGCGCCCGCATAGCCCGTGAGTTCCACGAAACCCCGGCCGGTGATGGGGCCGCCCTCCTGCCGTCCCTGGATGGTTACCTGCCCTTCCCAGTAGCTCACCTGGGCCGGGGCGTCGGCCCGGACTTCCTGGTCGGCCAGAGTGGGGGCCAGGGTAAGATTGAGACCGGAAAGCTTAATCCGCCAGCCCGCGGGATACACCGCCTTGGAGTGGGGCGACTTCCAGACCCCGGTGGTCTTTACCTGAAAATCGCTTAACTTTAGATGCCGGGTTTTCCCGGCGGGGTCCACCAGGGTGCCGGAGGAGGCCGGGTCCAGGCTGCCGTCCGGATGGCGCAGGAGATAGAGCATCACCTCCCGGCCGTCGTCCAGTTGCAGGGCGAACCAGTCCCAGCCCACCAGTCCGTGCGCCATGGCTTGGCTGAAGAACTCGTGGTCCATCCAGCTGGCGCCGTCAACCGCCAGGGTGCGGCCCTCCAGGGTCAGTTTCCCCTGGGTAGCCAGACGGGTGATGGAATAGTAATAACTGGCCGCCGCTGAATCGGCCGCCTTGCGGCTGAGGCCGTCTTGGCCGTGCAGGGCCGGGGGTTTAAGGGGCGTGAGCGTCAGATCCAGCCCCAGGCCCTCGTCCCGGGCTTCGAGGTGCATGGCCTCACCCACCTGCTCCGCCTGCCAGTCGTCGAGCCAAACCTTGAGGTGCCCGGTGGCCGCGCCCGCCAGCCCCAGGGCGTCCCGGCCCGCCTTTTCCCGGAAGTGAAACTTGCGCCGGCCCGAGTCGGAGACGGCCAGATGGACGAAATAGACGGTGTTCAGGCGCCAGGCTGAACGGGCCTGAGGGTCCGGTGGGCGCAGGGCCGCCCGGAAAAAGGTGAGCTGGTAGCCGAAGCTCTCGCCGGCCGCGGACTTGAGATGCCCCACCCAATACCACCACTCGGTTTTAAACTCCGGGTGGGAGCCGTGGTCGGCGGGGAATTGCCAGACACGGCCCGGCTGCGGCGTTTGAAAGGCCTCTCCCGCCCCGGCCCCGGCGGGGATGGAGATTGCCATTAAACAGCAGAAGAGTCGAATGAATGCCATTTCCGCAACCGAGGCCATGGCTGGGCGGCCGGTGTTTATGAATGACAAAGGTCCGAGCCCCGTGGCATGAAAATCCCCCCTGCCCCCCTTTTTTTCAAAGGGGGATTTAGGCAGGAGTGTCCGGCAGGGTTTTTGCTAATAGGCCCGCAAGAAACCCGATGAAATCCGCCCAAGTCCAATAACATGTAGAGTTTCTTAGCTTTTCCCCTCTCCCCCCATGGGGGAGAGGGCAGGGTGAGGGGGAAGTAGTTAGGCGAAGAAGCCACCCCTCACCCCAACCCTCTCCCCTCGCAGGGGAGAGGGAGTTTTTCTGCTGCCGGCCCAAGCCTGCGTCCGCTCTGATAAAATTTTTCTGCACCTGCATTTTTCGTTTTTAATCGCCAGCCCCTTGCAAAATCTCTACCGGACACTCCTGCCCCTGCCCCCCTTTTTCCAAGGGGGGTTCGAAGTCCCCCTTTGGCAAAGGGGGATTTAGGGGGATTTGAAGTTTTTACGATAAAAGCCTGCGGCCGCCTTGCTAATAAAAGCTCCGCTGCCTGTGGGCCTGCTCGAAGTAGTTGTGCGACGCCGCGGCAATGGTCCCTCTCGGGTCGCTCAGGAACCGGGCCCGGGCCGCGTCGTCTTTGAAGAGATAAAGCTTGTGGTCAAAGATGGTAAAAATTTCGGGGTCGATATCTTCCACCCGGCCCTGGGCCATGGAGGTGGCGCAGTAGCCGCCGAACTGGGGCTGATAAGCCGGGGCGTTCCCCAGGAAGGTATAGCGGTTGGCCCGAGAGGTAAAGTAGTAGGTGGCCCCCCCTACCCTTTCCAGGATTCTCCGGTTGCCATGCCTGGGCTCCTCTCGCTCAAAATAGGTGACCGGGTCGTAGCCGTGCAGGGCCACGGTATTGTCGAGATTGAGCAGGGCCATGCCCGAGCCGCCGGAGGTGGTGGGCGGCGCCTGCTGGGCCGGGGCGGCGGCGGCCAGGCAGACCGCCGCCAGCATGAGCGTGATTCCTATCCAGATTTTTTTCATGGCCATCCCTCCTTATACCTATAATATGTCGTGGCCTGGAAATGGCAAGATGGCCCCGGTGAGCCAGGGGCGGCCACTGGCAGAACCCCCTCCCCCTGAGAGGGGGGAGGGCTGGGGTGGGGGTGGCGAGGTTCTGGCCTTTCAGGGCGCTGGCTGCTTACTATTCGAGGTATTTCCCCTCGTAGATCTGGGCCCGGACCCGGCGCCGACCGACCCGGGCCGGGATGATGCGGCGATAGTAGCCCTCGCCTTCGAAGGCGTCCAGTTCCGGGAATTTTTGGGGCAGGGCCTTCGAAGTGAGGAGCCAGGCCGGATGCTCCGGGCCCTGCGCATCGTAGCGAAAAGCCTTGAAGCCCCAATATTCGCCCATCCGGCCCCGGATGACGCAGGGCTCCCAGGTGCCGGGGAGGTCGGCCAGCAGATAATGATACATCCCGCCGGGCACCAGGGTGCCATAGACGATGAGGCGCTGGTCGGGGTTGTCATCAACAAGGCAGGGCATTGTTTATGTAGGGTGGGCACGGCCCACCATCAATTAGTGGCTAATTGAAAATTTAAAAAAGACATCTCACGCCAAGCCGCCAAGGTATAAAGCTAAAAGGTGGCACCGCCGCCCTCGGCGGTGTCTTGGTAGCGCAGGCTTCCAGCCTGCGTCGATGCAGGGTGGGCACTGCCCAACTCTCCCATTGCCGGGGAGAGAGGGAACTGTAGGGTGCGCACTGCGCACCAAAAATCACCGCCGCCGGCCCAGGCGGTTGCGCAGGGCCAGGAGAAAGAGGGCCGCCTGGCCGGGGATGAGCAGGACGCTGAGTCCGGCCACCAGCTTGCCCCAGAAGCCCATGGGCTCGGCCCAGGTGGGGCGTTGGAGGGTGACCTTTTGCAAGAGGTAAAAGAAGGGATTGCCGAAACCGGCGCTATGTTTGGGGTCCAGGATTTCCAGGCCGGCCCAGGCCAGCAAGCCGGTGAAGACCGCCAGAAAGGCGGCCAGCCAGATAAAAGCGCGGGAAGGCCGCTCGCCATAGCCATTCAAAGCCCAGTAGAGATTATACCAATAGAAGGGAAACCAGCGCCATTTGTTGGCCCGGCGGTGCATCTCCATTTCGCCATAATGGAAATCACCCATTTTCTTATAATCTCTGGCCTTTTCATATGTTTGCTGAAGGTCGCGGTAGAGGCGCTCCACATCGCCATACTGATCAGGCCAGGGAGAAGGAGGATCAGCAAAGGGTACATGATATAAAAGCCAGGTCCAGAACCAATGATAATCCTTTTCTTTCTGCCTCAATAACATCTCGTCAAAGGTAACCTGCCGACCTCGATAAGGGTTCCACTGCACATGATGAAATTTTACCTGGGACAATTGGGTTCCTGTAAATTCTACACGTTCCAAGGAAACCAGACCCCACGAAAATCCAAGACTTTAGCGTCCGCCTCCTCCAACCTGGCCCGCAACATCTCATGGAATGCCAAAGGGTCTTTTGAATTATTCTCAGAATGAAGGATACAAAAGCCCTGCGGATCATGAGCCAGTTGAGGATTATCACATTCAATCAATCTATATTTCTCATGGATTCGGCAGGTGTGGGTATCTTCAGCCATTATTTCTCCAAAACCACCACGGCCAGGGCCTGGTCGTTTTCGTCGGTGAGGGAGAGGTGCATGGCGGTGATGTGGGCTGCGGCGCAGAGGTCGGCGGCGTGGCCGGTGACCGCAAGTTCGGGTTTGCCCAGGGGGTTGGGGACGACCTCCACCTCCCGCCAGCGAATGCCGTTTTGGCGCAGGCCGACGCCCAGGGCCTTGGAGAAGGCCTCCTTGGCGGCGAAGCGCAGGGCGAAGGCGGAGTCGCGGCCGCGGGTCCTGGCCTGGCAATAGGCGATTTCCCGTGGGGTGAAGACGCGGTTCAGGAAGCGTTCGCCGTAGCGCTCAATGGCCGCTTGGAGGCGGGCGGTTTTGACCAAGTCGATGCCGATGCCGTAAATCATAGAGGCGGTTTTCTGTTTTCTGTGAAAAGCCAATGCTTCAGGCTTTAGGAAGATTTATGGCTAATGATGCCATAACTGGGCGGAGAAAGGAAGGAAATTGGAGCCTGGCAGCAACGAACCCTCCCAAGCAAAGAGCTCGGGAACCAGCCGTTCATGTTCCAAGGGAACACCCAAAACCAGGAAAATTTCATAGGGCGCGTCCGGCGCACCGGTAATTACTCGAATCCTGGCGTCCCGGCCCTTGGTGTCTTGCCATAAGCTCATCCATTCCTAATGAGAAAAGCAGTCAAACATCTCGTCTTGGCTGGAATCTTCTCACTGTCCATGTCACAAAGGGAGCTTGAGGAACAGTCTCGCAAGCTTAGCCATGGACCGGACAAGAGATGGTTTATTTTCCGCAACGGCCGCGCTCCTCAGGTGGATTGTTCAGGAAATAAAGGGGGTTGCCGGTCAAACCACCCCGGTTCCCCGCGGCACAGATGCGGCACAATTACCGCAAAATTCATTTAGCCGTGAAACACCCGGCGCGGCCAACTGTCCCAGGTTTATCAAATTAACCAGGTTTAATTAGCAAATTATGCTGAAAAGACGCGCTTCGCTGGACATTTTCAGAGCAGAACTAACCCTCTCCCCCTTGGGGGAGAGGGGATAAATGACCGCGTCAATCACCCTCCGGAGGCCCGGGCCACTGGAGAAAATTATGGTTATTTATGGGGCGCGGGGCGCACCCTGCCCGGCGGGTCCGGGGTCCGCCCCACCATTACCCCGGCGCCGGCGGACGCCGGCGCCACCAGGCAGTTACTTTTTCTCTTTCTTGGGCGGGGCGGCGGTTTCCGCTTTACACATGGTGCCGGACTCGCCGCAGGCGGTGCATTTCTTGGGTTTGCAGCGGGTGTCGATGTTGTTGCCGCATTTTTCGCAGGTAAAGGTGGCCATGGTTTTTCCTCCGATTAAAAAGGCTGGTTCAAGGTTCCAGGTTCTGAGAACAGAATTAACCGGCTTCGGGTTCGGTTTTTTTGGCCTCAGCTCCCTGGGCCTTAGCCATAATTTTTTCGGCGACCGAGGGAAGCTGTTCAAAGAAGCTGTCCAGAAAGCCGCCCGGTTTAATGGCGTGGAAGGAGATATCTTCCCCTTTGCTGACGATAAAGGCGATGGGAGTGACGACCACCCCGCCGCCGCCACCGCCGCCCTCGCCCGTCTTTTTGTCGTCGCTGCCCTGGCCGCCGCCGGCGCCCAGGCCCAGGGAGACGCGGGACACGGGAATCAGCGAGTATTCCCCCACTTTGATTTCCTGGCCCAGGATAGTTTCGGTTCTGGCAACGCTACGCAGTTCCTCCATCAGTTTGCCGATAATCTCTGAGGCAACAGCGGTCATGTCATTAAACCTCTCTGACTGGGTGTTTGAGGTCCCAAGCGAACCTCAGCAGATGTAGATAGGGTAGCCGGACCAGCAGGGCTGCCAGTTTCCAGGCCACCCGGTATGGATATGCCGTCACCCACAATTTGGCGTAATTGCGGTTCTCGAAATTCACCGACAGGTTGACATTCTCCAACTGGAGGCCGGCCAGGACCCCATAGAGCACGCCGTTCCACATGGGATCGGGCAGAGATAAGCTGGCCTCGGAGTCCCGGAAGCTCAGAGTCCGACATACTTCCAGGGCAAAGCGCCCCAACCGATTGATTAATTCCGCCGCGAGTTCCCGCTGTCGCCACAGGCGCGGCAGAATGGCGCCGCCCTCAACTTTCCCTGGTCCGGTTTTCCGCCTGACGCTTAGCGGTTTCTCCCGCCCCAGGCGCCTGGTTATGGTCAAGCCCAGCCATTTCACCTTGAACCACTTTTCGGTGGAATTGTATCCCAGGGAGATGGGTACCGCCAGGATGACAATCCCCAGTAGCAGGCCCCCGAGAAGAGCATAGCTGAAATAGTTCATGGGCAAAGACTCCACTTCGGCCCCGGCCCTCCCTTAAGGGGAAGGGAGAAAAAAGAGGGAGCGATCAAAGGTGCGTGGAACGCACCCTGCATCCGGACCCAGCCTGGCCTTAACCCTTTTCGCCGCGGGCTTAAGAATTCCGGGAGAGGAAAGAATTACTTCCCCCTCACCCTAACCCTCTCCCCCATTGGGGGAGAGGGGATTAAGAAGAACCACATTAAGCCCCCATGAATGGTGCGCAGGGCGCACCCTACATGGCTCCCAACGGTGGCGGGCGGGGACGCCCGCCCCACCATTCTATTCCCGGCCCTGCCCGGCTAATCCCGGGGCGGGAAGGCGATCTCCAGGGCCTGGTCCAGGCGCTCCACCGGGTGGAAGGTGAGTTCCTCCCGCACCGAGGGCGGGATCTCCTCCAGGTCCACCTGGTTCTGGGCCGGCAGGATGATCTCCTTGATGCCGGCCCGGTGCGCGGCCAGCACCTTGTTCTTGATGCCGCCCACCGGCAGGACGTGGCCCCGCAGGGTGATCTCGCCGGTCATGGCCAGGCCCTTTTTGATGGGCCGGCCGGACAGCAGCGACACCAGGGCGCAGAGCATGGCCACGCCGGCGGACGGCCCATCCTTGGGGATGGCGCCGGCGGGCACGTGGATGTGGAGGTCGGCTTTATCGAAGAAGTCCTCTTCGATGCCCAGGAACGGGGCCCGGGCCCGGATATAGGACAGCGCCGCGGTGGCCGACTCCTTCATGACGTCGCCCAACTGCCCGGTGAGCTTGAGGTTGCCGTTGCCCGGCATCCGCAGGACCTCGATGAAGAGGATGTCGCCGCCGCTGGGGGTCCAGGCCAGACCGGTGGCCACTCCGGGCTCCGGGTGCTCCAGGGCCGCCTCCCGGAAGAACTTGGGCGGCCCCAGGTAGGTGGCCGACGTCGGCTTCATGGATCGCGACCCGGGTCGTGAGGCCTTCGGCGATCTCCCGGGCGGCGCCCCGGCAGAGGGCGGCGATCTCCCGCTCCAGGTTGCGCAGCCCGGCCTCCCGGGTGTAGGAGGCGATGACCAGGCGGACCGCGGCCGGCGCGATCTCCAGCATGCTCGGCGGTCAGGCCGTGGGCCTCCAACTGCCGGGGGATGAGGTAGGAGAAGGCGATGCCCAGCTTCTCCTCCTCGGTGTAGCCCACCAGTTCCAGGACCTCCATGCGGTCGCGCAGGGGCGGCGGGATGGGGTCCAGCAGGTTGGCGGTGGTGATGAACATCACCTTGGAGAGGTCGAAGCCCACGTCCAGGTAGTGGTCGGAGAAGGAGTTGTTCTGCTCCGGGTCGAGGACCTCGAGGAGGGCGGAGGAGGGGTCGCCGCGGAAATCGGCGCCGATCTTGTCCACTTCATCCAGGATGAAGACCGGATTGTTGGAGCCGGCCCGGCGCATGCTCTGGATGATGCGGCCGGGCAGGGCGCCCACGTAAGTGCGGCGGTGGCCGCGAATCTCGGCCTCGTCCCGCACCCCGCCCAGGGAGAGGCGCACGAATTTGCGGCCCAAGGCCCGGGCGATGGAGCGGCCCAGGGAGGTCTTGCCGGTGCCCGGCGGCCCCACGAAACAGAGGATGGGGCCCTTCATGTCGGGCTTCAGTTTGCGCACCGCCAGGTATTCCAGGATGCGCTTCTTCACCTTTTCCAGGTCGTAGTGGTCGTCGTCCAGGATCTGCCGGGCCTGGGCCAGGTCCAGGTTGTCTTCGGTGGACTTGCTCCAGGGCAGCTCGATCATCCACTCCAGGTAATTGCGGATCACCTGGTGGTCCGGCGAGGTGGGCGGGGTGCGCTTCAGGCGGGTCAGTTCCCGTTCCGCCTCTTTCAGGGCGTGGGGCGGCAGCTCCGCTTCTTCCAGGCGGAATTGCAATTCGTCGATCTCCCGGCCTTTTTCCTCGCCTTCGCCCAATTCCCGTTGCAGGACCTTGATGTGCTCCCGGAGGTAATACTCCTTCTGGGCCTTGTCCATCTCGGTCTTCACTTCGGACTGGATCTTTTTCCCCAGCTCCAGGATCTCCAATCTCCCGGTTGACCAGGCCCAGGACCCGGTGCAGGCGCGCCTTCACGTCCATGGTCTCCAGCATCTCCTGCTTATCGGCCTTGGAGATGTTGAGGCTGCCGGCGGTGATGTCGGCCAGCATCCGGGGGTCGCTCAACTCCCGGACCAGAGTGCCCAATTCGGCCGGCAGCATGGGTGAGAGCTCCAGCATCTTCAAAAAGAGGCCTTTGACGTTGGAGACCAGGGCCTCCAGCTCCAGGTCGGGTTCGTATTCCTCCGAGATGGGGGTCGATCCGGGCGGCGAAATAGGGCTCGAAGCCCTGCCACTCGGCCACCCGAAAGCGGTACAGGCCCTGAACCAGCAGGCGGACCGCATCGTCCTCGCCTTTGCGCATCTTCAGAATGGCCGCGGCGGTGCCCACCTGAAAAAGGTTTTCCGGCCCATAGCCCTCGACCTTGTTACCCCGGCTGGCCAGGACCCCGATGATCTTGTCCTGAAAAAGGGCCTCCTGCACCAGCTTTTGGGCCGGTTCGTCCCACAGGACCAGGGGCATGATCATGCGGGGGAACAACACCAGGTCCGGCATCGGCAATATGGACAGCACCCGGGGGCTGGGGTGGATTTCCTGGTTTCCCAGCAGCGGGGATTGGATATCTTGTTCTTCAGTAGCCATGAGTTCTCCGTGAAGGTTTAATCCGGTTCGGCCTGCTTCACCGGAATCTGGCGAAACTGCGGCGCCTTCCGGGGCAGGGTAATCTCCAGGATACCGTCCGTAAACCGGGCCTGGACGCCCTGGGGTTCAATGGGGATGGGCAGGATGAAGCGACGCTCGAAGGCGCCGAAGCCCATCTCCAGGTGGATGAAGCGCCGCAGGCCGGCCGGCGGCGGCGGTTGCCGGTGTCCCCGGACCACCAGTTCCTGGCCGGCCAGGGAGAGGCAGAGGGAGTCCGGCTTGACGCCGGCCAGTTCCAGACGGACTACCAGACCCTGGATGGTTTCATAGAAATCGGCCGCCGGTTGAAAGTGGACCTGGGTGCGGGTGGACTCGAACCGCTGGTCCGGCTGGCAACGCCAGCGTTCCTCCAGATGTTCAAAGTCACGGATGATCCTGATCTTGATGAGACGATGCATCGCGCTCCCTCGATAATTTCACTAATTTTATAAGTTAGTAATTCCCGCGCGAAAATCCAGAGGGGTGGGAGGTTTCTTGCGGCAATGAAAGGAAAATTAATTGGCCTCGAAGGCTTGCGAGCCGCCCCGACGCCGGGCCGCGCCTTGACCCGCCAAGGAAATCTTGATAACTTTCTTTGATGCAGCCGCAAGTCTTTTGCCTGGGGGCGATCAACCTCGACCTGGTGTATCGGGTCGATGACCTGGCCGGATTCCTGCGAGAATGGGGCACCGGTCTGGCCCGGGGCGGGGAAGAGGCGCTCTCCGGGGAAGCTGAGGCCCGGCTCGTGGACTTGCTGGGCCGCTTTGGACGGCCCTCCGGCCGGTTTGGCGGCGGCCAGGCGGCCAATACCGCCTATGCCCTGGCCCGTTTGGGGTTCCCCGCGGCCCTGGTGGGGCGACTGGGGGCCGACGAGGCCGGGATTTTTATCAGAGAGAGCCTCGCCGGGGTCAATCTGGATTATCTGGTGCAGGCCGGCGAAAGTGGCCGGGCCTATATCCTGGTGGACCCGGAGGGCGAGCGCACCATCCTGGTGGCTCCCAATACCAACGACGAACTGCGCGCCAGTGAATTACCCTGGGAAGAGTTGCAGCAGGCCAGGTTTATCCACCTCACCTCTTTTGTGGCCGACGGCCCGCTGGCGGTGCAGGTGCAGATCCCCCGGCGCCTGGAGGGCGGCCCGCGGCTGACCTTCGACCCGGGTGAACTTGAGGCCCGTCGCGGCCGGGGCGCCCTGGAAGAATTGCTGGACAACGTGGAGACCCTGATGGTGACCGAGGCGGAGTGGGCCCTCCTGGGGGGCGGCTTGCAGAGCCACCCGGTCTGGGCCCCGCCCATCATCCTGATCAAGCGGGGTCCCCTGGGGATCAGGCTGCTCACCCCGGTGCGCTATCTGGATATTCCGCCCTCCTTCGAGGGGCAGCCGGTGGATACCCTGGGGGCCGGGGACGTCTGCGCGGCCGGCTATCTCGCCGGGCTGCTGACCGGCCTTAATCTGCCCCAGGCGGTGCGCCTGGCGGAGTATGCCGCGGCCTATAAGTTGGGCGGGGCCGGACGGGAGGGCTACCCGGATAAGAGGGTATTGGAAAGGATCATTGCCCGGTTGCGCTGAGTATTAAATCCTGACATTTTCAAAGCGGCGATATGATTATGCTAAAACGGTCCATCATATGCACTTTCACAATAATATGCCTATGCTTTATGTCATCTATGGTTTCATTTGGTCAGGTTGCAACTCCAACTAAATCCAGTAATAAACTACAAAACCAAACCACCAGCCTCCAAAAACAAGCCAAAATAATAAACGATGCCGCACAAAGTTCTGCGGTTATGGCTCCATTGTCGAGCGCTCTAAAGACAAAAAAGGGACCCGAAGAACAGGCAAAGTATCATGAAAGCAAATCTTCTGCCGACTGGTGGCTCGTGGTTCTTAATGGATTGCTCGTAATCGTCGTTTTTCTACAATGGCGGTGGATGAATCGCCAAGTCATTTGGATGCAGAAAAGTGCTGACGTCGCCGAGAAAGATTTGATTTTTAGTCATAGAGCCTTCGTTTTCCTTAAAAAATTTGATATTCAAACATTACATTATCCTAAAAAGATAACAATAATTCCAACATGGCAAAATAGCGGTAATACTCAAACTAAAAAGATGTTTACTCGTATTAATTGGAAATACTTTTCACCTGATATACCTGATAATTATGATTTTGCAGACCTTGGGGTAGATGAGAACATTCCAACCTTGATTGCCCCCAAATCGACCATAGATGCTCATGAATTGATTATTGAAGAGGAATATATTAATGCGGTTATAAATAAAGATGGGCAAATCTATATTTATGGCTGGGCTGAATATAATGATATATTTGAAAATACACAAAGACATCGCACCGAATTCTGCTATAGAGTGGTTATCATCCAATTCGACGAAAAACCGGTCCGCATTTATTTTGAAATTTATGCAAAGTATAATGGGACAGATAATGAATGTTTGAAAGAGCCCATCAACTAAAAATTTTCACCACCAAGGCACCAAACACACCAAGGATACTACAAGATTCTTGGTGCCCTTGGTGTCTTGGTGGTAATAATATTGGTTGCAGCCTAAATTTAAGGAGAATTTATGCTCCAAATCCAGTTGAATACCGACTGCGAAGGACCGCTGGCCCTCAATGACCATGCCTTCGAGCTCTGCCGCGAGTTTATTCAACCGCACGGCGACCGCTTCTTTACCCAGGTGAGCCGTTATGGCGACTACCTGGCGGATATGGCCCAGCAGCCGGAATGCCAGGCCGGCGACACCCTGAAGCTTATCCTGCCGTTTCTCAAGGCCCACGGGGTCAGCAATGCCCTGAGCCGGGATTTTGCCAGTCAAAGCCTCCGGCTGGTGCCCGGGGCGGAGGAGGCTTACCGGTTTCTACATAGTTTTAAGTTTCCCATGTTCGAGATCAGCACCAGCTACCGGCAGTTCGCTGAAGCGGTGGGCGCCAGGCTGGGGTTCGACGCCGCGCACATCTTCTGCACCGAGCTGGACCTGGACCGGCCCCAGTTGGCCCCGGCGGAAGCCGAAGAGCTGCGGCGCCTGGAAGAGGAAATTCTGGCGGCCCCGGCCATCGAATTGCCGCCCGGGGCCGCGGCGCTGACGGATTTACCCGGACCGGTGCAGGAGGCGATTGCCCGCCTGGACCGCATCTTCCGGGAGCGTTTGCCGCAGCTGGAGATCGGCGCCAGCTACCGGGAGGTCAACCCGGTGGGCGGGGCGGAAAAGGCCAAGGCCGTGGCCGACGGCCTGGCCCAAACCGGCTTCACCCTGGCGGACACCATTTACGTGGGCGATAGCCTCACCGACGTCCAGGCCCTGGCCGCGGTGCGGACCGGCGGCGGCCTGGCCGTCTCCTTCAACGGCGACCGCGACGCCGTGCAGGCCGCCGAGGTCGTGGTGGTGACGGATTGCGCCTGGCCGATCGCCCTGTTCACCGCCATCTTCCGGCAATGGGGCAAGGAAGGGGTGATCGAGATAGCCGCTCCGGAGACTCGGGCTAAATCAAGGGCCCTGGTGTTGCCGGAGGAGATGATCGAGCCCATCGCCATCGGCCTGCAGGGGCACATCTTCAATCTTTACCTGTCCAATAACCCCGATCTGGAGAAGATCGTCCAGGAAAGCGAAGCCATGGGGGCGCGGCTCCGGGGCGACGCCATCGCAAGTAAGTGAGCAGTAAGCAGTGAGCAATATTCGCTGCCGCCACCAGCTCCTGCTCCGATCTGCTGAAGAAGGGGCGACCCGTTGGGTCGCCCCTTTTTTCGTTTCAAAACAAAAAAATAGGGGCGGTTGGCGCACCGCCCCTACCCTGCTGCGTTTCACGACCGGCCAATGGTTTGCCCGACCCAGCTGCAGTCCGGCTTATTTTCCTGTTTTCTGATGATACTTGCCCGGTTGAGCGGCGAACTCCTCCCGACAGGCCTCCGAACAGAACCAGTAGGTTTCGTCCTCAAAGTCATAGGCGAACTTGCCGTGCATGGCCTTCAGGTCCAGATTGCACACCGGGTCCACTTTGCAGACGGGCCGGGCCCCGGCCTCGATAAATTTTTGCGGCTGGGCCGCGAACTGGTCCCGACAGGCCTCCGAGCAGAACCAGTAGGTTTGGTCCTCAAAGTCGTAGGCGAACTGGCCGTGCATGGCGTTCAGGTCGAGGTTGCACACCGGATCCACATCGCACTGGGGCTTGGTTGCTTCGGCCACGAGAAATTTCCTCCTGCGGATTTCTTGCCTAGAAAATAAGAATCCGGGGCGGCGGCGTCAAGGAAGGAGCGGGCGTTATGGTATCTAGGGCGCAAAAATGTGCAGCCTCAATAGCTGCCTTGAGGGTTAAAAGACCACGGGCCGGAGGCCTGTGCCACTAACAGCAAGGGCTCGGAAGTCGCTCAGTTCGATAGCGGCCGCGGCCAGGGCGTCCCGGAGGCGGGGGCTGAGGAGGGCGGCCAGTTCCGCCTGGCGGCGGTAAGCCGGGGCCCAATGCTGCAACTCAAGATCGGCATAGAGCCCGGGGTGGCAGTAGATCTCGGTAACCCCGGGCAAAAGGCGCGGCACCAACCCGAGGAGATAGGTTTCGGTCATGCGCCCATCATTCAAGAGGCCGAAAAGTTGGTCGTTATAAATGAGTCCCGCCGCCCGGGCCAGCCGCGCGGCCCGGCGGCAGAGCAGGGTGAAAATGATCCCCTGGGCCACCTTGGGGAGGGGATGGTCCGGGGCCAGGGCCAGGGTGGTGCGCCAGTCCTCCCGGGCCAGGCGCACCGCCGGGATGCGGTATGCCTTTGCCAGGTCCAGCACCAGGGGAAAAATCCTGGGGTGGAGGTGCAGGTTGACGTGGCCGTTCAGATGCCAGGGAGTTATCCCGGCCCCAGCACTGTTTCGATTTGGGCCGCGCAATTCGATTTTGATTTCCGGCAGCAAGCCGGGCTCCCAGAAATAGCGCCAGCCCGCCTTGACCGGATCATGCAGAAAGCGACCCCGGCTATCCACCAGATGGGGAAGCCTGGCGGGCGGCAAAACGGCTCGGCCCTGGATCAGGGTCAGGTGGACCCCCAGACAGAGGTCGGGAAGGTCCCGGGCCAGCCGCACGGCTTCTAAAAAGTGCGGCCCCGCGGCCATGAGGCTGGCGCAACGCAGCACCCCCCGGCGATGGGCCAGGGCCACGGCGCCATTCAAGGCCGGGGAGAGGCCGAAATCGTCGGCGGTGAAGATGACGGTGCGGGAAGGACGGGAGACGGGAGACGGGAGACGGGAGGCCAACGCCGGTCCTCCGTTCTCTGTCCACTTGATGGGTGGCAGGTTTCGTCTTGGGCCCATGAAAGTATTATAAAGTAATGCCGCCGCAGGATTTAGCCTGCGGCGGCACAGGCGAGACGCCTGTGCCGCCAGGCTCTTATCGAAGGAATTGGTGGGCAGTGCCCACCCTACATCGGGCACAGGCTGCAAAGCCTGTGCTACCGATTCTTACGAATTTCTTAGGGGCAATTAACCATGAGAGCGGAAGAGAAATTACTTCCCCCTCACCCTAACCCTCTCCCCCATTGGGGGAGAGGGGATAAAGATAGCAATACGTTTCTGCGCTCATTAATAAATGGTACGTCAAACGCTACATCCACATCCCGTTGCTGGTTGTTTTTACTGACTACTGAGCACTGGCAACTGGCAACTGCTTCATCAGCCCCGCACCCAATGGCGGCCCTCCAGCAGGGCGGCCAGGGAGAGGAAATTATAGGGATGGAGCAGGGTGCCCAGGCCCTGGAGCCACTTACCCTGGCGCAGGGCGGAGAGGCCGTCGGCCACCGACACCGCCAGGTACTGATAGACGCTGGGGTCCCGGTAGCAATCGATGGTGCAGGCCTGGCAGTCGTCCCGGATGGGGGCGAGCCGGTGGATCTCCTCCAGGGGGCAGAGGGTTTCGGCCTGGTAGTGGCAGCGGGAGACTTGCAGATGCCAATCCACGAAAAAGTATTTGTAGCCCGCCAGGCAGGGAAAGCGGCCGGGGCGCTGCTCCAACTGGCGTTGCAGGTCGGTGAGCCCCAGTTTGGGGTTGAGGATGGCCAGGGGCGAGGTGGCCTTCAGGGCTTTGATGCGGCCAAACCAGCGATACAGTTCTGCATTGGTGAAGTCCACGGAATTATGGTCGGCAAACCCCAGGTAGGAGGAGTGCAGCCGGGTGACGGGATAGGAAAAGGTGACCCGCTGGAAACCGAGGCGGGCCAGGAATTGGACCATACCCTCCAGGTCGTCCACCAGGCGGCTCAGGGTCACCGAGGCCACCGGATTGAGGTGGCAGCGGCGCATGAGGGGCAGCAGGTCCCGGATATGGTCCGTCAGGCCCGGCAGGCCCCGGTGGCGATCATGTTGGTCCGCCGACGGGGCATCCATGGAAATGATCAGGGTTTCCAGGCCGACGGCCTGGAGTTCCTGCAGGCGCTTGGGGCTGAGCAAGGAGCCATTGGTGCAGAGGATGGTGTTAATGTCCCACTGGCGGGCGCGCTCCAGGGCCGGCAACAGGTCCGGGTGGAGCAGGGGTTCGCCGCCGGTGAAGCAGAGATATTGAACCCCGGCCTGGTGCAAGGCCGCCAGCCCCTGGAAAAGCCGGGCGGTATCGGCCATCACCCGGGAAGCGGGCGGCACCTGGGGAAAATTGCAGAAGCGACAGTGGGCGTTACAGGCGTTGGTCAGGGCGATCTGGCAGAAGCCGGGTCCGCCCTGAAGGATGAGGTGCAGGATCTCCTTGACCGTTATCGGCAACTAGAGCCGGCCTCCGCCTGGGCGTCCGGACACTGGCGCCGCTTGAACATGAAGCTCAAGAACTGCCGGCCTTCCTTGAGCAGCCGCTTACGCTCCACGGGGTCCCGCAGCATCACCAGGGCCGCCCGGGCCATGTAGCTGGGGCGGAAGTAGAAGCGCCGGTAGAACTTGGGCACCGCCGCGAAGATGTCCGCCGCGGCCAGGCCAGGGTAATCGACCACACAGGTCTGATAACCGGTCTGGCCGTGCACCAGGGCGTCGTCTTGCATGTAGCCGTGCTCCCGGCAGAAGTCGTAGAACTCGGTGCCCGGGTAAGGCGTGGCCAGGGAGACCTGGATGGTGTCCGGGTCCAGTTCGCAGGCAAAGCGCATGGAGGCCTCGAGACTTTGCCGGGTTTCCCCCGGCAGGCCGACCATAAAGGTGCCGTGCACCTGGATGCCCAGTTCTTTGCACCATTTGACCATGCGGCGGCCCAGGTCCAGGGTGACGCCCTTGCGAATGTTTTTCAAGACCTGGGGATCGCCGGTTTCGAAGCCTACCACGAGCAGCCGGAGCCCGCCTTCCTTCATGGCCTTCAAGGTTTCGTAGGAGGTGTTGGCCCGGGCGGTGGTTGACCAGAGGAACTTCAAGTCGCGGAAGGCCCGGCCCAACTGGCGGGCCCGTTCGCCGTCGGCGGTGAAGGTGTCGTCGTCGAAGAAGATCTCGGCAGACTGGGGGAAGAGCTCCAGGCTGCGGCGAACTTCGGCCACCACGTTGGGTACGCTGCGGACCCGGAAGCGGTGGCCGGTGAAGGTCTGGGGCCAGAGGCAGTAGACGCAATGGGCCGGGCAGCCCCGGCCGGTATAAAAGGAGACATAGGGGTAGCGCAGATAGGGGATCTGGTAGTTTTCCATCTTCAGGTCCCGGTGGTAGATCTCGGTGACCATGGGCAGGGCGTCCAGATCCTCGATATAGGGCCGGTCAGGGTTGTGGTGGATGCGCTCGCCTTCCCGGTAGCTGATGCCCAGAATCTCTTTCCAGGGGCGTTCCTGGGCGATTTCGGTGACGGCATAGTCGAATTCCCGGCGGGCCACGAAATCCACCTGGGGGGCGACAGCCAGGGATTCCCGGGCGAGAACGGACACCTGCGGACCGACCAGACCCACCAGCAGTTGGGAATTCCTGGCTTTGAGACGGCTGACCGTTTCCAGGTCGTGATGGAAGGAGGGGCTGGAGGTGAAGAGCACCGCCAATTCGAAGTCGCCGGCCAGGTCCGCCACCTGGGCCACCGTCAGGTTCTCCGGCGGGGCGTCCACCACCCGGGACTCCGGGATGAGTCCGGCCGGGTAGCACAGCCAGGTGGGATACCAAAAAGAGGTGACCTCCCGGGTGGCCTGATAGCGCGAGCCGGCGCCGCCGTCAAAATCCTGAAACGACGGCGGGTTAAGCAACAGAGTACGTTTCATTGCTGCCTCTTGAGTGAGCCCCGGGCCTGAAGCTTTGGGCCAAGCGCAGGGCGCAAGGAAGGCCCGCCTATGGGACGGACCATTTTTTTTAGCCGGATTTTATCTGAGACGCGCCACATTGTCCAGGAAATAGCGGGGCCGCAGTGAGCAGTAAGCAGTAAGCAGTAAGCAGTAAAAATCGTCAAGGTGAAACGGGGGCGAAGGCCCAGGAATGACTGCAGGGCGGGGGACTTAATACTTTAGCGGCACCACCATGGTCAACAGCGTGCCCTGATGCGGCGCCGATTCCACTTCCAGACGCCCTCCCAGGTATTGCAGGCGCTGCCGGAAACTGAAGAGTCCGAGTTCATCAGGAGACGGCGAAGACGATGCGGCGGCCAGGTCTAATTCGGCGCCGTCATTTTCGATCTTGATCCACATATCTTTGCAGTTCCGGTTGATGAGGACTGCAACATTGTTGGGCTGGCTGCGCTTGACGACAATGACCAATAATTCCCGCACAAGCTGAAAGAGGAGGACGCGAATCTCATCGTCCAGGGGTTTGGGATTCCGGTCCGCCGCCACCTTGAGGCGCAGACCGTATTGCTCCTGAAGCAGTTCCCCCAGCCACTCTACTGCGGCTTCAAAACCCAGGTCATAAAGGATGGGGGGCTAAGTTCGAACGTCAAGGAACGGGTGTAATCGATGGTCTGGGTAATGAGACGCAGGACCTCATCCATGGGTGCAGCCAGGTTGGCGGAAGCCGCTCTGCGCACGGCTGCCAGTTTGATTTGCGCCAGGGCCATAATCTGCCCCACATGGTCGTGCAGATCGGTGGCCAGGCGCCGCCGCTCCCGCTCTTCGGTGACGGAGAGTTCCAGGGCCACGGAACGCAGCTTCTCCTGGTAGTCGCGCATCCTGGTTTCCGTAAGCTTCCGATCAGTGATATCCTCCAGCATGCCAATGGCAAACTGGCCCCCATTGCCGACCCCCTGAAAAGGGGAGACCGACAGGCGGCCCCAGGACAAACGCCCATCCTTGCGCTTATATTGTTTTTCCAGGTGGAAAGGCTGGCGGCTCCCCCCCAGCAATTCAGCAAATAGCTCTTTGCACCCGACGTCGCCGTCCAGCAGAGCAAAGTGGCTAAACTTCAGCTCATTCAATTCATCCTGGCCATAACCGAGTAATTCCTGGAGGGCAGAGTTACATTCCACTATCCGGCATTCTCGGTCCAGCAGGGCGAGGCCCGCGGCGCTGCCTTCAAAAACCGTCCGAAAGCGGCCTTCGCTATCCCGCAGAATTTCGATGTAGTCCTGGATGACGAGGTTGGAAAGACCTTGGCTGATGTAGGTTTTATGGTCCTGGACCGCCCGGATGGCCGCAGCCAGCTCCCCAAAGGCATAATCTTTAAGGACATAGCCATAGGCGCCGGCCATGAGGACCTCCACCACGAATCTCCGGTCCCCGTACATGGAGAGACCGATCACCTTGGTCGCGGGGGCGGCGGCCACTATCTGATACACCGGATGCAGACCCTGCAACCCGGCCATGCCCAGATCCAGGATAACCACATCCGGCCTGGCCTCTCTGGCCAGGCGCACCACCTCTTCCCCGCTATCCGCTTCCTCCACTACTTCAAAGTCCGCTTCCTTGTCCAAGAGGGAGCGTAGTCCCCGCCGGACCACGTGGTGTTCATCGGCAAGCAAAATTCTGGTCGGCATCCTGCCTTCCATCAGGAAATGCTCCTCAATCCAGGTATCCGGCCGGGGTTTCGGTTCGCCCTCTAAAACTTAGCGTCCCATGGAGGAGAAAAAGGAACTATGCAACAGATTAATCGCCGCCGGTCCCAGGACCACGACAAAGATCGCCGGGAAAATAAAGCCCATCATCGGAAACATGATTTTTACCGGCAATTTGGCGGCGATGGCCTCAGCCTTTTGCGACCGCTGCACCCGGAGAAAGTTGGAATGAACCCGCAAGGCCTGGGACATGCTGGTTCCCATCTTTTCCGATTGAATCATCATACCCACCAGGGAGTTGACGCTTTGCACCCCGGTTCGCTCCCCCATATTCCTCAAGGCCGTCTCCCGGGTAATCCCGGTGCGCAGTTCGGCGTTAGTGAGGTGCAATTCTTGGTAGAGGTCCATGGAAATGGGGCGCACCTCGTCCGACACCCGGTTGAGCGTCGACTGCAAGGAGAGCCCGGCCTCCAGCAGCACGATCAGCAGATCCAGGACGTCCGGCAGGGCCTTGTCAATCCCGTCCCGACGCCGGGAGGTCTTAAACTTCAGGAGATATTGCGGCAGATAAAACCCTGCCCCCGCCAGTAAGAGGGTAACCCCCAGGCTGCCGGCCGTCATCGTGCCCTTCATGGCGTTGAACAGCAGATAGGGCACGGGCAGGATAAATGCCCCCAGGGCCTGAAGACCATAAAAGATGGCGGTGCCTTTGGGATGCCGATAACCGGCTTGAAGCAGGGCAGTCCTGAGTTTCGTGGTCCGTTCTTTATCCGAACTGGCAAATTTGCCGAAGGAGGAGACCCAATCCAGGAGACCCTTCAGCACGGTCTCATTGCCGCCCTGATAAAGGGGCATCGCCTGTTCGGTGACTCTTCTGAACCGGGTTTTTACCAGCCGCCGGGTGCCGACATAGTGCAAGATCCCGTAAACCAGACAGGTTCCGGCTAAAAAAGTACCACCCCAGATGAGCCAGTCGAGGCCTTCCATGAGTTCCTCCTCAAACCTTGATATTGACCATTTTTTTCATTATCAGGGCCCCTAAGACGACTAAGACGATCCCGACGGTCAAGATCTTGTTGCCCAAGGGATCCGTCACCAACACCATGACATAGGCCCGGTTAATCAGGTAAAGAAACAGGAAGGTCGCAATGGGCAAGCCAATCAGGACCAGGGCCGAAAAACGGCCTTCGGCCGTCAGGGCCGTGACCTTGCCTTTCAGCTTCAGCCGCTCCCGGATGAGGGTGCCGATATTATCCAAAATTTCGGCGAGATTGCCGCCAGTCTCCGCCTGGATCAAGACCGCGGTGACAAAGTAGCGCAGATCCTGGCTGCACACCCGGTCCGACATGCGCCGCAAGGCCTGGGAGACGCTCAGCCCCAGGCGCTGTTCTTCATAGGTGACGCGCATCTCCTTCCCCAGCGGGGCCGGAATTTCCTGGGCCACCAACTCGAGGGTGGACTGCAAGGTGTGTCCGGCTCGAAGCGACCGGGCCAGAAGTTCCATGGCCTCCGGCATCTGTTTCTCGAACTTACTGGTCTTGCGCTTCTTCTTCCAGCGCAGGACGAAGATGGGCAGAAACCCCAGGAATCCCCCCAGACCCCAGGGCCACAGGCCGCCTCTCTGCATCCCGCCAATAAAACCCAGGCAACCCATGATGCCGATGATGCAGATGAAAACGCCGGGAGCTAGATAGATATCGGCCTGGAGGAGCAGGCGCTGCAGGTTATCCACCTTGCCCCAGCCGGTCAATTTCTGCAAAATGTTGATGACGGGGCTACTGCGGGTGTCCTGATAGGCCTTGAATATTTGGGCTCGGAACTCCTGTTCCCGCTTATTGCTCCGGAGCCGCTTCTGGATTTGCCGCCGTTGGCGGTAGGGTTCGATTACCGCTAAGTTGAGGTAGGTGACCAAGAGGCAAATCCCCACAAAAGCCCCTACGAGTCCCAGGACCAAAGATAAATCCAGGCCGCTCATACTAAGCAGGCTATTGTCCGCCATTGACCTTCTCCTCAGGCTGTTCGTTGGGCATTAGCCGTCAACGGCTTTAGGTGGGGGGTTGAAGATCCCGTCCATGAGAGGCGCCCCGAAGAGCCGGCAGCGGTCTGCGAACCTGGGACGAACCCCGGTGGATACAAAGCGTCCCATAATCATGCCCTGTTCATTCATGCCGTGACGTTCGAAGACGAAGATATCCTGCATGCTGATCACACCGCTCTCCATGCCGGTTATTTCCGAAAGGGAGATCATGCGCCGGCCGCCGTCGCTGTGGCGGACCAACTGGATGACCACGTTGACGGAGGAGGAGACCATCTGGCGCATGGCCTTTTCCTGGATGCTGATGCCCGAGAGGGAAATCATGGTCTCCAGGCGCAGCATGGCGTCCCGGGCGGTATTGGCATGGATGGTGGTCATGGAGCCCTCATGACCGGTATTCATGGCCTGGAGCATGTCGATGACCTCGGCGCCCCGCACCTCGCCGACGACCACCCGGTCGGGCCGCATCCGCAGACAGTTCTTCACCAGGTCCCGGGCGGTAATTTCCCCTTTCCCCTCCACGTTGGCCGGCCGAGTCTCCAGGCGGCAGACGTGTTCCTGTTGCAGCTGGAGTTCGGCGGAGTCCTCAATGGTGATGACCCGTTCCCGGGAGGGAATATAACCGGAGAGGATGTTGAGCATGGTGGTCTTGCCGGACCCAGTACCGCCGGAGATGATGACATTCAACTTCGAGACCGCGATGGCCTTCAGAACCTCGCCGATCTGGGCCGTGAGGCTACCTTTCTCGATCAGATCCTCCAGCGAGGGGCGGGAGACGGAAAAGCGGCGAATACAGAGCATCGGCCCGTCGAGGGCCAGGGGTGGGATGATGGCATTGACCCGGGAGCCGTCGGGTAGACGGGCGTCCACCATGGGCACGGATTCATCGACGCGGCGGCCGACGTTGCTGACGATCTTGTTGATGATTTTCAGAAGATGGTCGTTATCCTGAAACCTGATATCCGTCGGTTCCAGGACACCCCGGCGTTCAACATAGACCTGATCGAAGCGGTTGACCAGGATATCCGAAATGGTGGGATCATCCAGGAGCGGCTCCAGGGGACCCAGACCCAGGATTTCAAATTCCAGTTCCCGGGCCAGGCGGTTCTTTTCCCCCATGTTGAGGGGCTCTTCCTCTTCCGAGAGCAGCATCCCCAGGGCTTGCCGGATCTCCCGGGCGCGCACCTGCTCGTCCAGATCCTCGAGGGCACTCAGGTCCAAGCGTTCCAGCAATACATGATGGACCCGTTTCTTGACTTCGTAAAGTTTGGCTTCCCGAGCTGCGTCCTTCTTGGGAACCGGCACCAGCTTCGGTTCAGCCGGTTCTTGCACCGCCGGCGCTTTAACCGCAGACATTCCTGTGCCTGGCGGTTTAACCAGGTTTACCCCTTTCTTATCTTTTTTATAACCCATCCAACTCACTGAGGCTCACTCCCTTAAAAAGGCCAGAATTTCCGCTTCGATGAGGCTTCCTGGCCCAGTTCTGCGAGCTCCCCCGGCAGTTCCCGGATCACTTGATCAGCCAGGGTCTTTATGCCCTTCCACAGCTTGCAGCGCGGCGCCGTGAGTCCTAGAGGCGCCCCCCGGTTCAGCGTTTCCATCATGGCCATATAATCGCTGGCCAGGGTAGCAAAGACATTCTGCTGCAGCAACTGCTCCAGATCCTTCAACTGCAAGCCGTTGGCGCGATCGAACCGGTTCACCACCAGTTTGATTTTGCGCCGCTCGGGGTACCATTCCAACAACGATGGCCATAGCCTCTTCAGGTTGCGCAGATCCGGGACGGTGAGCCCGGTGAGCATCAGCACCAAATCTGCTTCCATGACCACCTGGAGGAAAAACTCGTCCAGCCAGTGGCTCAGATCAACGATGATATAGCGGTAAAGGCCGCGCAGCAGTTTGAAGATCTTGCCCAAGGCCTCCAATTCGATACCCTCTTGTTCGCGAAAATCCTGAATTCCATGCAAAACAAAGAGGTTAGTCCCATGGGGTTGCATGATCCGCTGCAGGAAAGACTGATCCAGATCGGCCAGGTTTTGGGCTAAATCGAGGATGGTATAGTTGGGATCCGCGTCCAGAAAGTTTCCCACATCCGGGAAGGGCCGGCCCAAATCCACCAGAGCCAAATTGTCCGTACTCTGCTCCGCCAAGGCTATAGCCAGGCTGACCGCCACCGTGGTGCTCCCCGAGCCCCCCTTGTGTCCGGTGACCACGATCACTTGCCCATCGGTCTTTTCAGCCATCTGGTGCCGCCGGCGGGACAGCCATACCCGGTTTACCGCGGCTTCCAAATCGACGAGGGTCATGGGGAGCGGCAGGAATTCTCTAATTCCCACCTGCATGGCCTTGATCAGAAACTCCGGTTCCCGGTTGTGGGAACATAGCAACACCGGGATCTTCGGCAGGTCTTGGGGCAGCTTCTCCAACCAGGCGGGAATGGTATTTTCCCCATCCATCTCCACCAGGACCACGTCCGGCCAGGTCCCCTGGTGCCGGCTGCAGTAATTCTTCGGATCGCAAGTCTGCTCCAACAATTTCAGTTGCGGGAAGCTTTCCAGAACCTGTTGGATCTCCGGCCGTTGGACGCCAGTCCCGAAAAGTACTGAAATGGTTAAATTTTCAGACTGCACCTTTCACTCCCTTTGGCGGACTCTACCGGGCTAACAGGCGCCCGGCAGCTCCGGAGTTTGCTTTTTGCGCGCTTCCAACCCAGTGCCCCAGGTGGCTAACTAACCACGGAAATCGGGGCCGAAATACTTGCAGAACTTCAGTGGTGTTCTCCTGCTTCCGAGCCTACGGCGAACTCAGGGCCTCTAAATTAATTGAATTGGGCACCTAATTGAATACGCACAGCATAGAGGGTCGCAAAGTGCGTCCGGCCTGCGATTTGCCGCCAGGCGCTCTTTTAACTAGATACTGTTTTTGGAGCGCTCCATGCCTTTAATCACCTCGATGCTGCGCTCTTCTCGTTTCGCCTCTTTCACAGGCTCCTTGGCCGCTTCCTCTTTTTTGGCAAAGCCAAAGAGGGCCGAGGTGGCCACGCCGCTGGTCTCCACGAGGGCCTCATTGCTGCGACCTCTGAGCACCAGGCGAATCTTCCCTTCATTGCTGGCCAGATTCATGATCTCCGACTGCTGAGGGGTTAATTCCATGGTGACGGTATTCACCAGCATGGGTTTGGCATCCCCTCCCTTTTGCTCCCAGATCTGGCCGGTGCTCAAGACCTTGAGGTTTTGCAGGATGGTCTTGGAGAAGCTCTCCTCGTGCAATTTCATATCCGCCAGGACGTCCACCTTGTCACCGGGATGAATAAAGCCGGCCACTCCCGAAACATCATCGACCCGGACCGTAAAGGCCCTCTTGTTCTCTTCCATCAAGCTGCTCAAGCCGGCGGCGGTGCCCACCGGGGCCAGCTTGCTGAACAGGACCGGCTCCCCGTTGGAAATGGGATTCAAGACCACCCGCCCATCCACCTGGTTTAAGGCGGAAGCGGCTCGAGGCGGGATCAGCTCTTTGGGCCAGGTGGCGATCTTGAGGGAGGCGCCGTTCAGGGCATTGCCCGGAGAGACTTCGGTGGTAGCCACGACCACCTGGCCGGTGGCCAAGGGGGCAATATAGGTCTTACGGGCGATGTAACTGCGGATACCAACAGTAGCCACAAGACCTGCCACTACCGCGATAAAAATATAAGAAACTCCTTTGGGTAAGTTCAGCATGGCGCTCACTCTAAATTCATGGTGGTTTGGACCGAAATGGTCGAGTTATTTAAGCTGGGTATCAAAGCGCCCAGGGCGGACCAGTCCTTGGTGGCGGTCACTTTGACCGTGAGTGGATCTCCCGGATTCGGAGTCGCCGAGGTCCAGGCGGCTCCGGAACAAGTCACCTGAGCGCTGCTGGCAACGGCGCTGGGCAGCTCACCGTTTAATTCGTTCTTGACCACGGTCTCGATCGTGCTCCAGGTGCCGGAAGGCAGGCCTTTCGGATAGATCTGGAGGTTGGTGGCGGTGTTGGTCTTATACATCACCCCGTAACGGGCCCCGTCCCGAGAGGCGTTGGTCAGGGCGTGTTTCAGATACCAGTCATAGCCGAACTCGATGATCCCCAGGAGCATCATGAGAAAGACGCTGAGGATGATGGCGAACTCCACCGCGGCCACTCCGTCAGCCTCCGAAATCCTTTTCAGACGTAATCTCACGGGCGCCTTCATAGGTCAGATTCCCCCGGTCATCATCAGGGCCAGCATGCCCAGGGCCATGGCCACTCCATAAGGAATACCCGGCGTCTTCTGCGCTGGTAACAGAGTCGACACTTTATCCCGGCTGAGGACCATATTCAGGAGCTTTTGCCAAAGCAGGCCTTTCCAGATCAAGACTCCCAGGGACATGACTCCGCCGGCAATGGCCATATAACAAAACAGGTATAAGGTGCCAAATGGTCCCAGCCAGGCTCCCAAGGCCGCCAAGGCCTTGACGTCGCCGGCGCCCATTCCACCCAAGATATAAGGCAGGATCAAAAATCCGAAACCCATCAACAAACCAAGGAGACCCGACGTTAAACCACTCAGCCCGAAAACGGCCAGATTATAAAGCAAGCCGGCCAGTGCCGCGCCCAGAGTTAGGTAATTGGGAATTTTCCTGGTCCTCAGATCGGTCCAGGAGATCCAGGCCGCAATCAGCAGAGGAATAATCAGGCTCTCATGAGCCGTGATCCAGGTCCGGGCTTCGGGCCAATAAAATTGCACCGGTAGTCTCCTCACAATAGGGGGGTGGGAGCGAAGAATTTTCCAAGGCCCTTCGTCCCCATCCCCGGTAAGGTCAGCAGCTCAGGGATTGTCTTCCTGAGTTCAAATGATTCTTTTAATGTAGGTGGAGGCCAGGCCGATTAAGACCGTAACCCCCAGTAACTGCAAGAGCATCGAGGTTTCCATGGCGATAGCCCTCCTTCGGTAACTGCCAGTACCTGGGTCAGGAACCCACGGTGTTTGCCATTGTCGTGGCGAAATTGCTGAACACGGTTGAGAGTGATTGACCGAGCATGGTTATCGCCCCCATGACAAGCATAGCAATCAGGCCCAATAGCAGGCTGTACTCCACCGCGCTGGCCCCAGATTCATCCTTGAACAAGTCTCTTAACATGGGAACGACCGCTCCCTGTAGAGTTGGGGCAATAGCAACCTTGTCATGTTTAATGGGCCATTGCGTCATTGGTTAATTCCCGGCATCCCGGCGCCTAATCCTTCCAACAGACTCAGTGGGAGAGAGAGACCCTCAGGCGATCAAACCTTGGGCCTCTCCCTCTAAACCAATATTTAGCTGCCTACGGTACTAATCTTGGCGGACACGTTGGTGAACACGGTGCTGACGCTTTGGCCCAGCACAGTGACCGCGCCGATAATGACCACGGCAATCAAAGCAACCAACAGACCATACTCCACGGCGCTGGCGCCGGATTCATCTTTCACGAAATTTCTGAGAGCGTTCATTAATATTTCCTCCAAGTATTTTTTTATGGCGAGCTCTGAATAATTTTTCAGGCTCATTTGAGGGTGGTTAATCTTGCTTCAGCCCTTGCCACGGCTTTTCGTTGTTTTAAGTTTGAGCTTATCCTCCTTGTCGGTTTTTTCGGTTCCGTGCCGGTGAACTTTGTTTGTGAGGATAATATGGTTTATCTCAAAGGGAAGGTAAATCAGGGTTGTCCTGATTTTTAGCTTCGAGAACCCTGAATTTATTTATCGGGGGTTGGCCCCCGCCTAAGGAAAACCCTCGATCCAAGCAATGTCCCAGGACCGTTGTTGGTCAGGCTGACTTCCTTTCAAGGCAAGACGGGTCTCACGCCGAGACGCAAAGTCGCAGAGAAAAGGCGCAAGAAAGAGGAGGGCGCGCGGCGCACCAAAATGGCGGGCGGGGACGCTCGCCCCACCAGGCTTTTCATAATTTATGGGGGCCTCAAAGCCCATGAGGAACTGCATTGAAAGCTGGCGCGAGCGGCGTTTAGGCGCTCAACATGGTGCGTAGAACGCATCCCGCAAAACATTATTCATTTCGTTCCATAAGGGCCTGACCTCGGTTATCCCTGGTTTTCCAAGACCTTAAATCCGCGCCTCCAAACGGAAGCGGCCTGCCGGGCAGACTCATAGGCTGATCCTTACCCGCCATAAACCGACCCCATAGGGTCGAGGACTGCCAGCGCCCGCAGAAATCCCGATTCAGTGCAATTAAGGGGTGGAAGATTTGGTGATATCATTGTAAAAAGAGTGATCCACGTGGACGGGGGGGAGAGATCAATGTTGATAAACAGATTTCCAGATAAAGTCTGGAATGCCAGGCGCCGCGGCCAAGTGGCCAGCTCGATAGCCTTGGAGAAGCATGCATGTCTGAGCTGAGACCGGTGATCATCGGCGGGGGACCGGCAGGAATCTCTGCGGCTCATACCCTGGTGGAGCGCCAGCTTCCCTGCCTGCTGTTAGAAAAAGACCGGCAGATGGGCGGGCTCTGCAAGACGGTGGAATACAGGGGGTTCCGGTGTGATATCGGCGGCCATCGGTTCTTTACGAAGAATAAGGAAATTCAGACGTTGTGGGAGAACACCCTGGGCAGCGAGTTTTTGGTGCGCCAGCGGTTGTCTCGCATCTATTATCGGGGCAAATTTTTCTATTACCCACTGCGCATCGGCAACGCCTTAGGCGGACTGGGCCCGGCGGTATCCAGCAAAATCGTCTTAAGCTACTTAAAAGCCCAGGCCTTTCCGGTCAGGCCCGAACTGAGTTTTGCCGACTGGGTCTCAAACCGGTTCGGCAAGGAGCTGTTCAACATATTTTTTAAGACTTATACGGAGAAGGTCTGGGGTATTCCCTGTACCACGCTCAGTGCCGATTGGGCCGCCCAACGGATCCGCAATCTCTCCCTGGGCCGGGCCCTGATCAATGCGCTGGGGTTGAAAAATAGCGGCAAGGTAGCCAGCCTCATAGATAACTTTCATTATCCCCGTCTGGGGCCCGGCCAGATGTACGAAGACATGTGCCGTAGAGTGAGCCGCGGCGGCGGAGAAATCCGCCCGGGCCAGGAGGTGGTGGAAGTCCGGCATCGGCAGGATAAGGTCACGGGCGTGCTGACCCGCAATGGCGGCAGCGACCAACTGACCACGGCCTCGCACTGTTTTTCCAGTATGCCCATCAGCGAACTGGTCCTGCGGATGTCTCCCTCGCCCCCGGCAGCCGTGCTGGAGGCGGCCCGGTCCTTGAGATACCGCTCCATCATCACGGTTAATCTGCTCTTTAAGACCAAGACCACCCTGCCGGATAATTGGATTTATCTCCACAGCCCCGAAGTCACGGCCGGCCGTTTACAGCTTTATGCGAATTGGAGTCCGGCCATGGTGCCGGCTGCCGGGACCAGTTCCGCGGGCTTTGAATATTTCTGTTTCGAAGGGGACGACTTGTGGAACTTAGCGGACTCGGCCCTGATCGAGCTCGCCCGTCGAGACCTGTCCCACCTGAAGTTCTATAACCAGGCAGACTGGCTCGACGGCTTTGTGGTGCGCTATGCCAAGGCCTACCCCATGTATGAAGACGGCTACGAAAAGCCGCTGGGTCTGGTCAAGGACTGGCTGGCCCAATTCGCCAATCTCTATTGCATCGGCCGGTATGGGCAATTTCGTTACAATAACATGGACCATTCGATGCTGACCGGCATGCTGGCGGCGCGGGCCATGCTGGGGGAGCAGGTCGACCCCTGGTCAGTAAACGCCGAAGGCGAGTATATCGAAGAAAAACGGGGGGAGAATTGAAGGCGGAGATTAAGCGGCTCTCCGGTCGAGGGCAGTTTTGGCCTTGGCCAGGGCGAGCAAGAACAGCGCCAGCAGAATTAACGGGGCGATTTGCAATTTTCCGTAAAGGAAATTGAAAATATAAAAAAATCTCGCCTCAAAGGGCAGGAGCCATCCCAACAGCAACAGGATCAGTTCCCCCGGCAGCCTGCCGTGGAGTCTGCCCTCCTCCCAGAGCCATAAGAGAGGCAGAGCCAGGATGGCAAGGTCGTAGACGAAGGAATAGGGGGTAAATACGAGGGTTCCCAAAACCAGTACCGCCCCCCGGAGAGTAATGGCGAGCTTTTTTTGCCACACCCAGCCCACTCCGACCAGCACCAGCGCCATCACTACCCACTGCACCGGATAAGCGACCCTGTTTCCGAACCCGGCAGCTCGAATAGCCGCGAAAAAGGTTGGCGCCAGGACGAACAGATCTGAGGTACCCTCCATTTGAGTCATCGGCACGAGCATGGCTTTAAAGTATGCCAGCCATACCTCAAGGCCGAATACTGCCAAGCTTAATAATACCAAAATTATAATAGTGGCAAAGACAGTGATTAAGGTCTTCCAGTAACGTCCAAAACCCAAGGCTATAAAAGTGAGTATTACGAGCGGGGGTTTATAAGCCAAAAGGCCAAACAAACAACCGGCTATAATAGGATAGCGATCAAGTAGCAGTAGTCCTCCTCCCAATAATATGCCAGAAATGAAACCGTTTTGTCCGAAAATGAAATTCTCAAAATTCCCCGGAAAGAATAGGCATAGCAACAATATAATTGGTTGATGGTTGATACGAGATAATACGAACAGGTATATGACAAGGGCCGCGATTATAGAGATTAAAAAAGATTGGAGGTATGGAAGCATTCCCAGCGGCACCACTGCGAATAAGAAGTAAGGAGGATAGTACCAGCTGTTGCCACATAAAATACGAGGTCCGAAGAATTGTTGATGAATTGCCTTCGTGGCATCATGGTTATAAACAAGTTCCGGATGGCCGGAAAGGACGAGCTTCGCAGCCAACCAATGATTGGCAAAATCTGTGGCTATCGGTCGATTCTCAAAGGTGGCACAGGTGGAAAAATCCCATACCCCATTGATAATGTGCGCATAAAAAATTAGAGAAAATGCCGCCAGAGCGAGGCCCCCGACGAGGGTGGCTAGTCTTCCATGATACCAAGGCATATCGCATTCTTTCCTGTAAGGCGTTGATTCCGTACAGTCCCCCACATTTATTCGTCTGTCAATATGAAAATCGATTTCCTTAAATAATCTCTATTCCTGATTTACTGCAACCGGGAGTGCGGGGCTAATCTTTTTATAATGGAGTTGATTACGGCCCGGATTACCCCGGCTGCCTGCTTATTTCAAGGAAGATTGAGCCTCAGAGACTAACCGGTCTCCGGCCATTGCCTGCCTGGCCTTTACCAGAGACAGACAGAAGAGAGCCAGGATAATTACGGGGCTGATCTGCAACTTTCCGTAAAAGAGATTTACCCAACCCCACAATGCCTGCCCCAGTATAGGCACCAGCCATACTAACAGCAGGAGGAGTAGTTCTCCCGGCAGTCTGCCGTGGATGCGCCCTGCCTCCCAAAGCCAGCAGAGTGGCAGGGCCAGGAGGGCAAGATCGTAGACCATGACATAGGGAGTGAATAGCAGGGTTCCCAGCACCAAAACCGACCCCCGGATAGCCAGGTCGGTCTTGCGGCGCCAGACCCAAGCCACCCCGGCCGCCGCCAACAGCATCGCCACTCCCTGGACCAGGTAAGCTGCCCTCACTCCGAATCCGGCTGAGAGAGTAGCGGCAAAGAAGGTCGGCATAATGCTCCACTTCGCCAGACCAATTTCCAATTGCCTCATGGGAATGGACATCATATCCCAGTAAGTGGTCCAGAGTTGTACCCCAAATACCGCCGCACTTGCTATTACCAAAATTATTGCGGTAGCCAGGGCGCTGATTAAGGCTTTCCAATAACGCCCAACAATTAGAGCGATTAAAGCTAATAACAGCAAGGTAGGTTTGAAACTCAAGAGGCCGAATAAACCTCCCGCCAGGATGGGCCATCCTTCCAGGAGCAACAAGCCGCCACCCAACAAGGCCCCGGAAAGGAAGCCATTTTGGCCAAAGATAAAGTTCTCGAAGATCCCGGGAAAGCACAGGCACAAAATCAAGGTGATGGGATGCGCACTGGTGCGGGACAAGACCAGAAGGTAGAGAATAAGCGTAGCCGTAAGCCAGACAAACAAAGCGGGAAGATAAGGCATCAACCCCAGGGGCAGCACCATCAATAAAAAGCTGGGCGGATAATACCAGCCAACTCTGTAACGCTGCTGGGCTCCGAGCAACTGCTGTTGCACTCCGTGCAGCACGTCGATATTATAAACCGAGGCCGGTTGGCCGGACAGGGCCAGCCGCGAGGCCGACCAATAATTGGCAAAATCGGCGGCCAGCGGCAGACCTTCAGAGGTGCGGAGGGCGGGAACATCCCATACTGTTGAAATCACCCCGAAATAGCAGACCAGGGATAACGCCGCCAGGATGATACCCACGGTAACCGTAACTCGTTCTTGACCTTCCCCACGCATGCCGCCCGCCTTAAGATCCATGCCCCGGGAATCTTCAGACCCCCGCGGCAGATTTTTTCAAGTTTGCTACCAAGGATCATGGTTTAAAACAAACTAACATAGGCATTTCCACAAAGCAAATTTCCCCAGCCTGGGCGCCTCATCCCTTGTATCTGCAATCCCTATTCCTATTTTATAATGGTGGTCGCCAGATAATAATGCCCTTGGGGAGACCGGCATGGGCATAAAAGTGGAAAAGCGATTCGGCCGACAGGAACTGGCCGACTTCCTCGCCGACTTGAGCAAGCAGGTGCAAGGCGGCCAGCTAAAGGGCGAGACCCGCGTCTGGATGGTGCCGGAGCAGGTGGAGGGCACTATGCACCTCAAGGAAGAGGAGGGCGAGGTGGTCGCCAAAATCAAGCTGCGGTGGCCTTCGGGGACAGGCCGCCGAGCGGTGGCGAAGGAGGCCAGTCCCCAGGAGTCCCTGGACATGAAGGCCGTCAAGACCAAGCTGGGCCACTCCTTTAAGGAGCTGCAGCGCCTCATTAAGGAAGGCACCGTGCCGGACCAAAAGACAGTGCAAGACTTTGTGGAGAATTCCCGTCTCTTCGCCAAATTAGTCAGACCGGAATGGCAAGAGCTGATGGCCGCATATCTGGCGCACGTGGAGAAGTTAGAGCAAGCCGCGGCCGGCGGCCGGATGGAGGCGATGCACCAGGAACTACAGACACTGGTGGAGCGCATGATCATCTGCCACCGGGAATTCAAGAAATAGGCGATTCGGGCTCCAAGGTTTTCTTTAGGTTAAATAGAGAGGGCGGCCGGAGCAAGATCTCCGGCCGCCCGGTTAGCTTCGCTGCCAAAAGTTTTTCTTACCCCCCCCCTCACCCTGACCCTCTTCCTCCGCCGCCCACGGGTGGAAAGGATAGCAAGGAACACCGGCCAGAGGCCGGCGCCCTCTGCGTCAAGATTTAATTTGTCCGCCGCGGCCGCCGGAGCAAAATTCTCTTGAAAGAAGCCGCCCCGCGGTATAATAATTCATAATTATGCATGCATAATGCATCGGAGCTGCCATGAACAGCCGCATCATCCCGGTCGTGCTTTATCAGGAGGTCGCCGAACGCATCCGTCAAAGGATCTACAGTTATGATCTGAAGCCCGGGGAGTGGATCGACGAGCAGGCACTGGCCGAATCTTTCGGCATCAGCCGCACCCCGCTCAGGGAAGCCCTCAAGGTGCTGAACAGCGAGGGTCTGGTGCTCCTGAAACCCCGGCGCGGGCTGCTTCGTGGCCGAACTGACCGAACAGGACCTGGATGAGATCTTCCCGGTCATGGCCCTGCTGGAGGGGCGCTGCGCTTACGACGCGGTGCGCAAGGCCAGGCCCGCCGACCTCAAGCGCCTGGACGAGATGCACGCCAAACTGGAAAAATTCGCCGCGGCCGGGGATATCGAGCGCTATTACGAGCAAAACTATATCTTTCACCAGGCCGTGCAGAAGCTGGCCGGCAACCTCTGGCTGCAAAAGACGGTGGGGGATTTGCGCAAATTTCTCAAGCTCCTCAGGGGGCGGCAGCTGATGCTGCCCGGCCGCCTGGAGGCTTCCCTGAAAGAGCACCGGCTGATCATGGCCGCGTTTCACCATCAGAACCCGGCTGCGGCCGAGAAGATCATGCACGACCATTTAATGGCGCAACGGGCCGCTCTGGCCAGTTACGATGCCGGGGAAGCCGGGAGGCAGCCAGACAGGGCAAGCAAAGTTTAAAGTATAGCAAGTAAATAAAATGCCCCTTTGGTGCCGAGAACACCGCCGGGGCCGGATACTACGCGTGCGTAGACTTTACGTCCTCTGACCATTCTGGTCAAGGTTACAGGTGACCCCTGGGCGCGGCGCCTTCGATATGGCGTTCTGCCCGGGGTTTTCTTTTTTGGGGTTTATTCCGGAGAAGGGTAGACTGGGCAGCCAAATAATCACGGTCAGGAGGTGAGTGAGAAAGATTGAGCCTTTGATGCAGTCAGTGAATCGGAGTGCGAGAGCCAGACACTGAGGTCAACTTTGCCAGCATTTCTTCATTTTAAAAGGGGAACAAGATGGATATGGAAGCCTTTTGGGCGCAAAGATGGAAGGCTTTGTGGTTCGTGACGGCACTGGGGTTTGTCTTTTCAGCCAATTATACCAACCATGGCCCGCTGGTACCCACCCTGGTCAAGGATTTAAACATTACCCTGGCACTGGCGGGGTTTCTGACCACGGCCATCTTTCTCTCGCACGGCGCCCTGCAGATACCCGGAGGGGCGCTGGCCGATAAGCTCGGGGCCAAAAAGGTGGCCTTCTGGGCCCTGATTATTATTACCGCGGGCAACATTCTGATCGGTTTTTCCAACTCCTATACGGCAATTCTGGTCTTGAAATTCATTATCGGAATCGGCACGGGCATGGCCTTCATCGCCGGGGCTCGGTATGTGCCCACCTTTTTTGCCGGCAAAGAAATCCAAAGGGCCCAGGGGGTCTATGGCGGCTCCATCTTGTTGGGCTCCGGCTTCGTCATTTACGGCGTCCCCCAGATACTGGTGGCCTTTGGCTGGCATAATGTCTTCATGGTCACCGGCGGCATGGCAGGTCTGCTGTGCGTGCTCTGGTACTTCTTTGCGCCCGATACCCCCAGCCACACCACCAGTCCCAAGATCAACTGGTCCAACGTCCTCGCCAACCCCAATATCTGGCTGCTCTCCATGGCGCAGATGGGGAGTTTCGGCGCCATCATCGCGGCCGGGGTCTGGGTCAACACCCTGTTGATCAAAATTATTCATCTCGACCCGAAGACCGCCGGCATGGTCGGCTCCGTCGTCTTGTTGCTGGGGATTATCTCCCGCCCGCTGGGCGGTCTCATCCTGGGGAAAAAGGTGCTCGGGACCAAAGCACTCCTGGTTTTATCCTGCGGGGGCCTGGCCCTGGGGTTCATCTGGATCGGCCTCTCGACCACCCTGGCTATGGCCTTTATTGCCATTATCTTTACCGGCGTTATGGCGGGCCTGCCGTTTGCCGGAATTTTCAACAGCGCCCGGGACAATTGTCCGGCCACCCCCGGGGTGGCCATGGGCTTTGTCAACACCTGGGGCGCGGCCGGGGTCATGATCATGCCGCCGATTATCGGCAGATTGGTTGATTTAAGCGGCACCTTTGTGAGCGGCTTTTATGTCCTGGCGGCCTCGGCCCTGCTGGGTTGCCTGTGCTGCCTGGCCTTGAAGCCGCCCAAGCCGGTCTGCTGACCGCGGCCACGCCGGGGAAGATTATGGACGCACCGCAAATAAAATACCGGGAAAAGCTGGCCGCACATCTGATCAAGAAACTTAACCAGCGCCGAATAGCGGCGAGCTTCGCCCCCACGGCCGCCCAGGCCAGGGAAGAAGTCGTCGCCATGATCCCCTCGGGGGCGTTGGTGAGCCGCTGCGGCTCCATGTCCCTGGTGGAGATGGGGTTGTGGGAGGCCTTGGCCCGGAAATCCGGCGTGGAAATCATCAATCCCTTTGCCCCCGGGGTTGGTCCGGAGGAGGCCTACGCCTTGATGCGCCGGGGACTAACGGCTGATTATCTGATTACCAGTTCCAATGCCTTGACCATGGACGGCAGGCTGGTGAACCTGGATGCCACGGGGAACCGGGTGGCTGCCATGTGTTTTGGACCGGAGAAGGTCATTCTGGTGGTCGGCCTGAACAAGGTGACTCCGGATCTGGAGAGCGCCATGGCCCGGGTGAAACAACTGGCGGCGCCCATCAATGCCATCCGGCTCAACCGCGAGACGCCCTGTGCGGAGACCGGCCAGTGCGCCGACTGTCGCAGTCCGGGCCGGCTCTGTAACCTGTGGTCGATTATCGAGGGCCACCGCTATGAAAACCGCATCCACGTCAAACTGGTGGGCGAGGATTTGGGTTATTGAGGTTGCCGTGAAAACCAAATCCCCCTAAATCCCCCTTTGGCAAAGGGGGACTCAACCCCTATTAAAAAAGTGGGAGGCAGAGGGGATTTGGTTGAACGGCCAGCCACAAACCATTTATCTGAGATAGATTGCAACATTGGAGGCATTATGTCGATTTTACTCGTGCCGCGGGCCGAACAATACGGCGAACGCCCGGCGATCGTGGCCCCGGAAGGCAGTTTTACCTACCGGCAACTCCTGGAGGCCTCCGGCCGGGTGGCGGCCTTTCTCCTGAACGGCAGCCAGGACTTGAAGGAGAGGCCGGTGGCCTTCCTGGCGCCGCAGGGCTTCCATTACGTCGCCTTGCAGTGGGGCATCTGGCGGGCCGGCGGCATTGCCGTGCCGTTGTCCCTGTTCCATCCCCGGCCGGAGCTGGAATACGTCATTGATGACACCAAGCCCGCCGTGGTCGTGGCCCATCCGGATTATGCCGACCTGGTCGGGCCCATTGCGGCCGAGCGCGGGCTCAGGTTCGGGACGAGCCCTGAAGCCCTGGAGCACGCCCCTGGTCCGCTGCCGGCGGTGGCGCCGGCGCGGCGGGCCATGATTCTCTATACCAGCGGCACCACGGGCAAGCCCAAGGGGGTGGTCTCGACCCATGCGAACATCGCCGCCCAGATCACCAGTCTGGTGGAGGCCTGGGGCTGGACCGAGGCTGACCGCATCCTGGAATTTTTGCCGTTGCACCATATCCACGGGATTGTCAACGTCATCGCCTGCGCCCTCTGGGTCGGGGCGGTGTGTGAGATTATTCCCCGCTTCGAGGCCCCAAAGGTCTGGGAACGTATCGCCCAGGGCGGGCTGACGCTGTTCATGGCCGTGCCCACCGTCTACGTGAAGCTGATCGACGCCTGGGAAAAGGCCGACCCGGCCGAACGGCAGCGGATGTCGGCCGGCTGCCGCGGGATGCGGCTCATGGTTTCGGGCTCCGCGGCCTTGCCGGTGCCTATTCTGGAGAAGTGGCAGGAGATTTCCGGGCAGGTCCTCCTGGAGCGCTACGGCATGACCGAGATCGGCATGGGCCTGTCCAACTCCCTGCTCGGGAAGCGCTATCCCGGCTGTGTCGGCACGCCGTTGCCGGGCGTGGAGGCCAAGGTGGTGGATGAATCGGGGCAGCCGGTGGAACCCACGGCCCCGGGAGAGATCGTGGTGCGGGGGAAGACGGTTTTTCTGGAGTACTGGGGCCGGCCCAAAGAGACCCAGAAGGCCTTCCGGGACGGCTGGTTCCTGACCGGCGACGTGGCCGTGGTGGAAAATGGCATCTTCCGGATTCTCGGCCGCAGCAGTGTGGACATCATCAAGACCGGCGGCTACAAGGTCTCGGCCCTGGAGATCGAGGAGGTCCTGCTGACGCACCCGGATATCAAGGAAGTGGCGGTGGTGGGGGTGCCGGACCAGGTCTGGGGGGAGCGGATCGTCGCCGCCCTGGTGCTGAAAGAAGGCGCCAACCTGACCACCGAGTCGCTGCGGGCCTGGGGCAAGGAGCGGCTGGCCACCTACAAGGTTCCCAAGGAAGCGGTGATCGTCGAGGAATTGCCCAGAAACGCCATGGGCAAGGTCTCCAAACCCGATTTAAAGAAGACTATCGCGGCGAGACCGTAGCACACCCCGGCAAGGGTTAGCAGTCTTGGACCCCTCCCCTGCCGGACTTTGACGGTCCTCAAGGCTCGCAGCCGGCGGCTTAGGGAATGACCTCCGGGAGGTAATCCCGCCCCATTTTTTTACCGGCCGCGGTCACCGCGGCAAAGATGCCTTCCAGGTTCACCAGGACGGATTCGAAGCTAACCGAGAAAAAATCCTGGTCGGCGTGATACTGCACTGCCAGCATGCCGGTCAAATTGAGCAGTTCGGCGCGCACGGCGTCGGGGCAACCGGCTCAGGTGAAGCCCCCTTGTTGCATCATGCCCTGGACCTGGAGACGAATTTCGCTGATCAACCTGATTCCTGTTCTATTGGCGACGCCACCTGCCGGATAAAACTAAACGATTTTGCGTAATCCGAGGGGTATACGGATCACTCTCATAAGTTTTAACGTGAAAACCAAAATCCCCCTAAATCCCCCTTTTTCAAAGGGGAACTTTTAACCCCCCCTTTGAAAAGGGGGGAGGGGGGATTTTCATTCTCGGGAGTGAAATACTCAGGGTCCGTGGTTCAGCCTATTTCCGGGAGACCTCGCCGGACTGACGAAAACTGGTGATATCCTGGATGGTCCCGAACATGCTGACCGGTCTGCCGCCCTGATCAAATTTAACTTCGGCTTCCCCTTGCACGAAGCGCACCGAGCCATCGGGCCAGACGATGCGATGTTCAATCCGGTAAGGCTGCTCGCCGACCAGGGCCTGTCCAAAGGCCCGCACCACCCTGTCCTTATCTTCGGGGTGGACACAATTGAAAAAGTTGCCGGTCCGGAGGGGCCGCTGTTGCGGGGAAAGATTGAAAATCCGGTACATTTCAGGGCACCAAACAAATTTTTTAGTCAATAAATGCCATTCCCATTTCCCTACCTGAGCCAGAGGTTGCTGCCTCAGGGAGCGGCCCTCGACTGGTTGGCCTTCATCCTGGGCCGGTTGGCGCTTCCCTGCATATTGCCCGTTCATGCTCCTTCTCCTCTTAGGCTGGATTGACCGTCGAAAACGCCTGAATGACAGAGCCATAACCCGTTTGGGGCAGACGAGGTGCGATTAACTAACGAAGATAATTGAGTGTTCCGGTTCGACCGAAAAAGTACGCGACGAGCCTGATTTAGCGGGCTATGGTCGAAAAAGCTTGTAGTTAATGTAAGTACAAGCATCTCAAAGTCAAGGCACGAAATTAGAAATTAAATATCGAGCTCGCCTCTAAAATGGCAGCAGTTTGGTGGAAGCGCCCGCGGGCCTCAGGGGCGATCCGCCTGCTTGGGGGAGGCGTTCGGCCCGGCGCTGGATGTCGGATCAGGGCGGTCAAGTTCTCTGGAGTTCGACCAGGCGGTCGGGACTGAGGGGTTGGTCCAGCATCTGGCGCACTTTATGGACCAGCAGGTCACTTCTGAAGGGCTTTTGGATAAAGGCGACCCCCGGGTCCAGCACTCCGTGGTGGACGATGGAGTTTTCGGTGTGCCCCGACATGAACAAAACCTTCAGTTCCGGCCGTTGGGCCTGCAGCCGCTCAGCTGTCTGGCCGCCGCTCATCCCGGGCATGACGACATCGGTGAGCAGTAAGTGGATGGAGCCCTGGGTCTTTTGGCTGACTAGCAAGGCGTCATGGCCAGAGGCGGCCTCCAGCACGGTATAGCCGTGCATTTCCAAGATACGCCGGGCCACCTGGCGCACCATGTCTTCGTCCTCCACCAGCAGGATGGTTTCCGTGCCGCGGTCCAGGGTGCAACTGGGGGGGGCGGCGGCCTCCGCCGGCACCGGCTGGCGGAGGCGAGGCAGGTAGACCTTGAAGGTGGCGCCCTGACCCACTTCGCTGTAAACGTTGATGTGCCCGCCGCTCTGCTTGATGATGCCATGGACGGTGGAGAGCCCCAGTCCGGTGCCCTGCCCCAACTTCTTGGTGGTAAAGAAAGGTTCAAAGATCCGGGCCCGGGAGGATTCATCCAGACCATTGCCGGTATCACTTACCGCCAGCATCACGTAATCACCCGGTTGCACCTCTACGTACTTTTGGGCGTAAGCCGCATCCAGAAAGACGTTTTGGGTCTCAATGGTGATCACTCCGCCCCGGGGCGTGGCATCCCGGGCATTGACCGCCAGGTTGATGATGACTTGCTCAATCTGGCCGGGGTCGGCCAGGACCTCTCCCAGATGCTCCCCGGGGATGGTGACCAGTTTAATATCTTCACTGAGGAGTCGCCGCAGCATCTTATCCAGGTTCAGGATCAGCTTATTGAGGTTAAGCACGCTAGGGGCAAAGATCTGCTTGCGGCTGAAGGCCAGGAGTTGGCGGGTCAAGGAGGCAGCCCGGTCCGCCGCCTGGTGGATTTCCTCCAGATCACCGAGGCGCGGATCGCCTGGTTTGAATTTCCCCTGCAAGAGTTCGCTGTAACCGATAATCGCGGTCAGGATGTTATTGAAGTCGTGGGCCACGCCACCGGCCAGGCGGCCGACGGCCTCCATTTTTTGCGACTGGCGCAGGTTGGCTTCGCTAAGTCGCAAGGCCTCCTCGGCCTGCTTCTGTTGGGTGATGTCCCGGACGGACTCCACCACCCCTTTCATCTTTCCCGAGCCCGTATCGATCAGCGGAAAGGTAAAGAGATCGATATATCTTAGAATTTCACCGCCGGCTCCCCTTTCGATAACCACCTCCTGGGCAGCTTGCCGCGTTTCCAGAGTGCGGCGGGCGGGGCAGATTTCACAAGGTTCAGCGCGGCCGTGGTAGGCGGCATAGCACTTTTTACCCACCAGAGGCATGGCCTGAGAATAAGCCTGGTCCATGGCCGCGTTGACCCTGACGATGTTATAATCTAGGTCAAGAATGTTGATGCCATCCTGAATACTGGTAAAAATTGTCGTCAGGAAGCGCTCGTTGGCCCGCAGGGCCTCCTCGGCCTGACGCCGGGCCGTAATGTCGATATCGGCGCCGCGATAACCCTGGAGATTGCCCTCCGCATCGAGGATGGGCACGCCGCTGGAGGAAATCCAAACGATTTCTCCGTTCTTGTTGACACTGCGATTGATAAAATCCCGAAAGGGCAATTTTTGTGCAAAGAACCTGAAGGCGCCCTGCTTTAGGTCTTCCCGATCCTCCGGATGAAACAGCTCGTAGAAATGTTTGTCCAGCACTTCTTCGGGCCGGTATCCGAGCAGTTCTGCCACCACTGGGGAGGCGTAAGTGTATTTGCCGAATTGGTCCACCTCCCAGATCCATTCCGCCGAGTTCTCGGCGAGGTCCCGAAAGCGGCGCTCACTTTCCACCAAGGCTGTTTCGGACTTCCGGAGTTCAGTGATATCGATGGCGATACAGACGATGTAGCTGACTTGTCCGGCTGCATCCCGCCGGACCCTACTACTTAAAAACACCGGCACCTGGCAGCCATCCTTGGTTTGGTAGCTGAGTTCCCGATCGGTCAAGTCGTCTGCCTCGAAAAGCTTCTCCAGTCCGGGGCCGAGGGGCTGGTCCCGGCCCAAGACTTTGGCCATCGGCGCCCCGATGAGTTCCCCGCGGGCGTAACCCAGGAGGCGGCAGGCAGACATGTTGGTGGTGATGATCCTGGCGTCGGGGCTCACCACGATCAGGGCGCCCGACATGGTTTCCATGATGCTGTCCATAAAATCACGGGTAACCGTGGTCATCTCGAGGTCAGCCGCCATCTGATTGAAGGCGTGGGCCAGTTGCCCGATCTTGTCTCTGGACTTGATCGCCACCCTGGGGGTCAGATCTCCCTTGCCGACGGCGGCCGCGGCCAGAGTCAGGTCCCCGATGGGCTTCACTATGTGGCCGATGACGATATAGAGGATGGTTCCCAGCCCGAGGGAGGCAGCCATGGAGACCAGCAGACTCAAAAGTATGATGTTTTTCTTGATCTCCCAGATTTGGGTCAGGGAAAAACCGAGCCAGAAGGTCCACTGCTTTTTACCGATTTCCAGCGGGGTGATAAATAAACCATAGTTTTCCCGCCAACTCAGCAACACCTTATCCTGAGGAGCCCTCGAGGCAACCTGGGGGAAATAGTCTCGGGCGTAAGTGCCCATCAGCGCGGCCTGGTCAGCCAGGTGGATGACGCCGTCCTCCCGAACCACCCACCAGAACAAGAAGCCCTCCTGTTTTGACAGCCTGTGCAGCCTATCAAACGGCCACCGGGATTCGACCTGGTAATGTTCCATCTCCCGGGAAACTAAATCTCCGGTGGTGGTATATTTTTCCACGATGTGCTGCTCGGCATTAGTGATCTGCTTGACAGTAGTGAGATAGGCCAGGATAAATACCGCCCCGACCAGAGTAATGAAAACGGCGGTGAAGATTTTCCAGAACAGCCTCATCTACCTGAGTTCCTTCTCCCCGATAACCAGGAAAGACGTTAGCAGATTGCCGTGTTTGTAGCCGACTCCGGGGAAATAACCCTGTTCTCCCCAACTGAAAGGGGCGATGAATGGAGCCTGACTATTGGCATAATTGATCAATAAGGGCATCTTCTCCCGCCCGGCCTCGGGGATGGCCCGCATGACCCCGACACAGACAAAACCGATGCCGAGCAAGGGCTTCCACTCGGGAGCGATGCCGCATTGGAGGCGGGCCTTCAGCGGCAGGTTGCCAACGCGATTAAGGAGTCTTTCCCAGGTACCGTGGCTCAAGTGGATTTCATCTCCCAGGCATATCTTGGTGGTCGTCACTAAGGATTTATCCTGCAGGGACTGATTTCTGGGGTAGGGAACCGAAAAGAGGAAATAATTATGGCCGTCCGCTGAAGTGTAACGCCGGTATAAGGGATTCAAAACCATGAGGCTCCTGATTTTTGCAAAGTCCGCACCTTCCTGTCAAAGTTTCGAAATTTTACCCCCCAACCATTCATCATAAACGTCCAGGGCCGGGCGCCAGTTGATTTGCAAGACGGCGGCGCCCTCCATTTTGGTAACCACCCCTCTTTGCGTATCCGGCGCTTCGAAGCCCCCTTCAAAGACCCAGCCCAAAGGCAGTTTGGTATAGATGACCGCCAGGGAAATGCCCTGAGCAAAAACTTCCTGGTCCCCCAAAACCTCAAATTTGGGACCTCCAGTGGTGCCGCCCAAGAGAGGAATGTGGTGGCCCACCACTGCCGAGATGCCCTCCAGGCTGTCATCCTCAAAACCCCGGGAGATGACGGCCAAAATTGCCTGGGGCGCTTCCTGAGGAGATTTGCCGGAACTTTTCAGGGCCTGCCTCATCGCCGCGCTGGCACCCTCTCTGGGGGATGCATAATGTGAGAAATCGGCTGAACCCACCCCGAAGACAATATCTGACGAGGAGACCGTCATCACTGCCAGGGCTTTGACCTTTCCGGTTACGGCATAATCCTTTTCCCCCGCCTGGATCAATCCCCGGTTGGTCATGACGCCCCGAGAGTCGGAAGTGCCGCCGTAGATTTTGGGCCGGTTACCCAAGAGCTTTCGGGTTGAGGCCAGGATATTCTTGAGGTCCGCCCCGGAGGAGGCAAAGAGCGCGACAAAATCGGGGGCGGCTTGCCGCTTGCCTTGGAGAGCCATGCCCAGGGCTTGGCGCACTGCCTCTCCGGGGTCCTCTTTAACACTCCAGCCGGTGCCCACCTCGGTGCCTGAAACCGGGAGGGCGGCGCTGACCGCCCTTTTTTGGGGCCGCAAGTGCAATTCTTTCTGCCCGGTTGACCAAAAAACATAGGCCGCGCCGATCCCGATCATGACCAAGACGGCCATCAGGATAACGACGTAGTTTTTTTTTGCAGGCACCATGAGCTCCATTCCAGGCCGGATTCAGGCATTTAACGTCTCAAACTGCCAAGGCCCGGGCCCTGGCCCCCGAGGCGTAACTCCCGCCACCGGAAGAAAACGCGGCTTTCTCGGCGCACCTATCTGCCTGAATAGTCAATCGGCAGCAACCGCGGAATCTTTAAAGTGAGAGAGTATTTAGAAGTTTATGGCGGCAATAAAGCCAGGACGGCGCCGACCCGATCTCGCCGGAATCACCGCGGCCCAGGTAGCAGCGCTATAGGGCCCAGAGGATCAGGCCGATGAGGCAGGAGGCGGCCAGGCCCAGGGGAATGGTGCGCCGAGAGAATCCGGCCTTCCTTTCCTGCGGCGCCGCACATGGGCGCGGCGATGGCGATCTTGAAGGGCGAGGAGATGGACCCGAGGGCGGCGCCCACGGTGAGGCCCGCAGCCAGATTCACCGCCGAGACGTTGAGCAGGGCGGCGGCATGCACCTGCAAATTTCCGAAGAGCATGAGGGAGGCCACGCCGTAACCGGTCAGAAAGGTGCCCACCCAGCCCAGCAGGGGCACGAACACGGGGTAGAGGCTGCCGGTATAGGCCTTCAGCCCCATGGCCAGCACCCAGGGGATATTATGGGCCTCGGTCAGGCTGACAAACCCCTCGGCGTAGCCCGAATAGGCGATGATCTGGCCCATGGCGCCGAACAGCCCCATGGCGGCGAGGGCTCGCCAGCCCTGGCTCAGGCCGGTGGCCAGCACCGGCCGGCGCGGGACCTCGCGGAAAATCGCCAGCGCCACCCCCAGGGCCAGAAACAGGTATAAATAGGCCGAAAAGCAGGGGGTCAGGGTGATCCGGTGAATGGGCACCAGGTGGACGTCGAAGACCCAGCGGCGGCTGGTGAGGTCGTGGAGCCAGGGCACCGTGTTCACCAGGAGCAGGGGCACAAAGATGCAGGCAAAGGGCAGGAGGTCACGGCCGACCTGTAGGCTGAAGTTATGGCGCCGGGGACCCAGGAGCAGCAAAACAGCCATCAGCGCCAGGCTGCCCAGCATGCCGGATAAGGCCACCCCCACGGTCAGGACTGCGGCCAGGACCACCAGGCTAACCAGCAGGCCGGCCCCCAGGGCTTCGGGCAGCAGATGCCAGCCGCCGTCGGCCGGGGGCAGGAACCAGGGGATACAGGCGGCCATGGCCAGCACCGCCGGCACTGACAGCCAGGCGGTGGCCACGGCCAGGTCCGTCAGGGGGAGACCCGTGACCAAGGCCAGGACCGTGATAATCATGCCGGCCAGTTCCAGGCTCATCAGGCCGGCATAGCCGATGATGGACAGGGCCGCGGCCCCGGTGGGACTCACCCCGGCGGCGCGCAGCATGGGGGCCACGATGGGTTCGGCGATGACGCCCCCCCCTTCCATGAAGTTGCCCAGGCCCAGGGTGATGAATATATGCCGGTGCCGGGGATGGCGCAGCCCCTGCAGGAACCAGGCGACCAGGCGGTCGATGGCCCCGGCGGCCACCAGCAGGTTGCAGAGCAGGATGCCCGCCAGCACCACCAGCAGCAGCGGCAGGGTGGTCACCACCCCGTCCAGCCCGGCCAGAAAGATGACCGAGAGGGGGGTCTGAAAGGCCAGATAGGCCAGGGCGGCCGTGAACCCCAGACCATACAGGGAAAGCTCCAGGGCCGAGCGTTTAAAGGCCACGGCCAATACCGCCAGCAGCAGCACCGGGGTCCAGCTTAGCAGGAAAGGGATTAACTCCATAGGCCTTGACGGGAAATTGGCTGCAATTATATGATTTGCCTATAGACCTTACATCAATCGTGGGCGGCTGTCAGCATGTAGGGGCGAACTTTATGTTCGCCCGCCATTCCTGGGCGAACACAAGGTTCGCCCCTACGGAAACAAGGTGTTTGTTCTTTACTTTGAGGAAAAAAATGGACCTGACGAGGTTTGAGGGCATGGAGGCCGCGGAATTGCGGCAGTATCTGCAATTCCTGCTGCGGCATTACCGGCAGATGGACTCCTTCTGGTATCTCTATATCACCGAAAGGTTTGACGCGGCCACGGCGGACGGCTTGAACGAAAAGGTCTGGGGCCGGGTAGCGGGCCTGGGGGCCAGGGATATTTTGCAGCGCTTCGAGATTCAGGAGCGGGGCCTGAAAGGCTTCGTCCGGGCCTTGCGCTACTGGCCCTGGCATATTCTGGTGGGCTACCAGATTGAGGAAAGGCCCGAGGAAGTCATCATCACCGTGCCCGCCTGCCCCACCCAGGAGGCCCGGCTAAAGCGGGGACTAAAGGAATATCACTGCAAGGAGATGCACCGGCGGGAATTTTCGAGCTTCGCCCAGGAAATCGATCCACGGATTCAGACGGAGTGTGTGTTTGCGCCGCCGGATGAGCATCCGGAGGGGATGTTTTGTAAGTGGCGGTTTTGGTTGGGAAAGTTCTACTGAGCCTTATTTATTATTCAGATTTCTTTTTACCCGACTTAGATTTCTCTTTCTCTTCCTCACTTTTTAACAAATAATCAAGAGAAACTCTTTGGATATTTTCTGTCCATGGAAATGTTTCTGTCGTTAATGTGATAGGCACGCCGGATTTTTGAATCTCGTTCCAAGAATATGTATAAGATACAGGCAAGTTATTTTTAATAAACAAGATTTCACCTTTTATATTAGCTAATTCTTGCAATAAGTCTGCAAGTTCGACTTTTTGCGGGTCCTTGCTTTCCTTTAGGAATTTTAACCGCAAAGCGTCAAATATCAGATTATCAATTTTATGCCCATCTTCTAATGATTTAATCTGTCCAGACAATTCTGCCTTGACTTTTTCCACATTTCCCAAGTCAAATTCTTTGGTGTTTATATAAATAGTGCGCAACCCAGCTATATCAAATGGTATTTTCTCATCTTTTTCGATTAACTGAATTACAGGTTTCTGCGTCGCATGTCTTATTGCTAATTCATAAAATACATTTGGGTTGTGACCAGAGAGATCGGCAATTACTAATTCAGAGTCAACCAGTGCTTGCAAAACTTGTATTGTTATTAAGCCGGGCTTCTCGATTTGGTCCGCTCTGACTGCTTCATACCCATATCCTTTTACGATATCCTTAATTATATAATCGAATATCTGGTCAGACCTCTTTCTCACAGGCGATTTTTCTTCTCCAATCGGGCAAATGACGAAACATGTTTTTATTGGCATTTCTATCATTTCCTCTATTTAATTCGATGAGCCTCGACTTTCTCACCATCATCAGAATTTATCAGGCAATCATCGCTATCTGGAATAATAATTGTGGTTGATGGCAACCACAATGCACTATCTATTTGATCCACTGACGATACCTCCCAAACGCTCCCATCTGCAAGGATAAGCACCGAGCCATCATCCGATTTGCTTTGGAGATAGGTTTCTTCCGCAGCCATCGTCGGGCTATTTAAGCAAGACAACAGCAAAATAATTAAGCTAATCCAAATGAAGGGTCTCATAATCATGCTCTCCTTCCCGGGACGTTGAATTTATAGCTCATAGTTTGGATAGAATTTAAATCTTAAGGAAACTTTATTATTTCTTTTCATAGTCCTGGTAAATATGATTGTCAATTAAAATTTCTTATGGGCTCAAATAGACCGCAGCAGCAGGGCGTGCGCCGAGAGGCCGGCGCCGAAGGAGGCCAGGAGGACCCAGTCGGCGGGGCGCAGGCCGTTGTGCATGATTTCTTTGAGGGTAAAGAGGACGGAGGGGGAGGACATGTTGCCGTAGCGGGCCAAGACGTCCCGGGTGGGGAGGAGTTTTTCAGGCGGGATATCGAGTTCAGCCGCCACGGCTGACAAGACCTGGTAGCCGCCGCCGTGCAGGGCCCAGTGGGCCACGTCGGCCACAGTCAGGCCCCGGGGTTCAAGGACTTGATGGACGGCCCGGGCCACCGCCTTATTGACGATGGCCGGCAGGCGGCGGGACAACTGGTTGTAAAGCTGGCCTTGTTTATGGACGTAGCGGATGGCCTCCCGGTCCTCCGGCGCATGAAAGCTGCTGGAGGCTACGAGTTCCAGGCCCCGGGGCCGGGTCCAGAGGACCGCGGCCGCGGCGCCGTCGCCGAACAGGGCGTTGGAGAGCAGCAGGCTCGGGTCGTCCTCCAGGTGGAAGGTGGCGCTGCAAATCTCCACCGCGACGCACAGCGCCGCGCCCTCGCCCCTGGCCAGGAGATATTCCTGGGCGGCCTGAAAATTGGGGACCGCGCCGCCGCAGCCGCCGCCCACCAGGTCATAGGCCCGGATCTGCCGGGGGAGGCCCAGCCGTTCCAGGAGGTAGCTGGAGAGGCCGGGGCAGAGGTAGCCGGTGCAGGTGTTGACCACCAGGGCCGAGATCTCCGCCGGCGCCAGGCCGGCGCGGTCCAGGGCCTCCCGGCCGGCCCGTTCGGACAGGTCCAGGGCCCAGTGCGTGAAGCGCTCGATGCGCTGGTCCGGGTCTTCCGCCACCAGGCAATCGGGGTGCGAAAGGGCGAAGCGGCGCTGCCGGATGCTGGGGTGAGCCAGAAATTTCCGCAGCAGCCGGAGGGAGAGCGGGCTCAGCCGCGGGCCGTAATGCCGCAGGAAAAAGGCCTCCGCCTGCCGCTGGTCCGCCGCATAAGGCGGAGTGGCGGTGGCGACCGCAGCCAGGCGGACGGCGGGCTTAGGGCTGTGGGGCATTAAGACCTCTGGAGAGTTTCGAGTTCTTAGAAAAAATGGTGCGCGGTGCGCACCCTACATGATTTGGTTTTACTGATCACTGGCTACTGACCACTGCATTAAATATCCCGGCCCAAGGCCCGCACCACGCGGCGGATGGCGCTGGTGTGCTTCCACAAGGGGCGGCTCACCGGCAGGCGGCTGAACAGGCGATTAACCGCCGGCAGCCAGGGGTGGCTCAGGGAGGCCGCATGCAGGAGGTTCAGCTTTTCGGCGGCGGCCCGGCGGACCTGGTCCAGGGTCCAGGCATAATCCAGTTCCGGAGAAAAATAGAAAACCGGGTCTAACATCTCCTCGACTGAACAGTTCAAGATCCCCTGCCGCCGGGCGATGAACTCCAGCTCGGTGCCGGGATAAATCCTGAGACCCACGTTAAAGTAGGCCACATCCCCCGGCCGCAGAGTCCTTTGGGCGAACCGGAGACTTTCCATTACCGTGGCCGAGGTCTCGCCCGGCCCGCCCAGCATGAAGATCCAGAAGCAGGGCAGCGGGCTGCGGCGGACGGCGGCGGCGGCACGTTCCACCTGGTCAGCGGTAAAGCCCTTTCTCAGGCCGGCCAGGGCCGGGTCGGCGGCGCTTTCGGCCGTAACCCCTATCCCCACGAAGCCGGCCTGCTTCATGGCGCCCAGCAGCCGGTCGTCGACGAAGGCCGGGTTCAGCTCCAGGGTTTGCAGACGCACCGCCGGACGGCGGCGGGCCAGATGCTCGCACACCGCCAGGGCGTGTTCGTAGGGCGCATTGAAGACGTTGTCCACGAATTCGAGATCCCGGCAGCCCAGGGCGGCCAGGCGCTGCACCGCCGCGGCCACCTCCTCCGGCGGGATCAGACGATACTCCGGGCCTTCGCTGAGGCCATAAGTGCAATAGATGCAAGGGAAAGGGCAGCCCCGCTTGGACTGGAGCGGCACCGAGGTCAGGTTGGACCGGTAGGCCTTAAGGTCGAGCCAGCGGGAATAGTCCGGGGTACAGATGGGGTTGAGGAGGCCGCTACGGACGGTGGCGCTCGTATGGTAATGGCCCTGGTCCAGCCAGGCGAGCCGCGGCACGCCCTCAAGGCCGCCGCCATTGCTCAAAGCCCGCAACAGGGCCGGAAAGACGGTCTCGCCATCCCCCAGGACGGCACAGGTGGCCAGGGTGCGGCGCAGGAGCGACTCCGGCATCACTCCCACCGCCGGGCCTCCCAGGATTAAGGGGGCGGTCGAAAGTTGCCGCACGGCGCGGGTGATCTCGGTCAGGGCGGTGACGAATTCCACCGGGGCCTGCATATCGTTGTTGTCCAGGTTGCGGACCGAAAGGCCGATGACCTCGGGTTTTTTTTGTAAGGCGGCTGCCAAGGCGGCCCCGGGGTCGGACTGAAACATGAGGTCCAGGAACCGCACCTGGTGGCCGGCCGCGGCCGTGGCTTCGGCCACCATGCAGGCGCCATAGGGGATAACCGGGGCCGGGTGGCGGTTGCGGTTGGCGGCGATGATCAGGACGTTCACGGCTGGTCTCCCGGATGGGAGTCAGGGTGATAAGCAGCAGCAGGGCTCATGCTCAAAAAATAAGTATCGGCGGTCCATAAAACAATCCGCCGGGCTGAAAGGTTATCAGGATAAATTAGGCATGCAGAACGGAGCGGCGGATATTAATGAAACTGAAAAACTAGATTCTTCGGTCGCTTTGTTCCCTCAGAATGACAGGTGGGGGTCCTTGAAGGCGGCGGGCGGGGACGGCCGCCTCGCCGCAGGGAACCGCCGAGGGCGGCGGTGCTACATAAAAAAGGGGGCCGAGGCCCCCCGGTTAGTCGGTTGGGGTGCGACGCGCTTTACTGAGCGGTGGTCCGTTCGTTGTGCTTTTTGTGGTAGATGTTGCGGCTGGCGTGGTTCTGCTCCCGGGTCAGTCTGGACCGCTCCGCCGGCGTCAGATTGCCGTTGGCCTTCAGGCGATCCTCCCTGCCCTGGATTCGGCCTTGCTGCGCCTCCAGGTGATTGGCTTCCCGCGGGGTCAGTTGGCCGGATTGGACCCCCTGCTGGATGCGCTCCTGCTGGCGCTGCTCCCGGGCATCAATTTTCGGGTCGTACGTCGATTGCGCCAGGGCGGGCAGACTGCCCAAAAGCAGGCTGCCGGCGAGTACCCCGGCCATCAAGGTCTTGGACCATTTCTGCATGTTCATATCCTCCTGAGAAAATCGGCCAAACCACCTAAGGTAAGTTTGCCCGGGCCGCCCAGGCTGGTGTCGGCGGCCTTTGAATTTTTAGACCCGGAACCGGGTAAATTGTTAAGCAGCACCCGTATGACCTAGAGAAGCTGCGAGGGCACAGCAAGCTGTGCCCCTACGATCCAAAAAAGACAATCGGGATAGGACACAGGCCGGAGGCCTGTCCACTAGGCCAGCGGTGCTTTATCGCCGGCCACCTGGACGCTGATGGTCTGGAAGCTGTGGTCCACCACCAGGGTGGTGAGGACGTTGTCGCCCTCCCGACGGGTGGAGATCACTTCGATGTAATGGGGCACCCCGTATTCGTCGGTGAAGCCGATATGTTCGCCGTCTTTGAAGCCGCCCCGGCGGAACCAGACCTCCGGCGGCAGCAGCCAGGTCTTGCCATATTGGGCCTCGAACTTGAAATACGAGGCGGCATCGAAGGGAAAGAGCAGGTACAGGGCCAGGTCCTCATCGGAGGCCGGCCGGCCCAATTCCGCCTGCAAACGGCTGCCGCTCCTGCTCGAGGTCCGGTTCCGCCGGCTTCACCAGACCCAGCTCGCCGGCCAGGATCTGCGGCCACTTCTTGCCGTCGTAGCGCTGGTATTCCAGGACCTTTTCGTAAATCCAGCCCTCGGGCTCATAGAAGGGCAGCGGCCCGTAGCGGCCCAGGAGGAGGTTTTTCAGGTCCAGAGAGGGCCGCTCGTAACGGCCGTAAAGCACGTTGTTCACCGCGGTGGTCCAGATGATCTGGGAGCCCGGGGTCACGGACCACCAGTTGCCCAGCTCCACCTGCACCCGGCCCATCTCCTCCAGAATCTGGGGCATGCGGTCCAGGAAGCCGCCCTTGTCCGCCTGCTCAAAGGCGCTGCCCACCGCGCCGCCGGTGAGCTTGTAGTAGGTGACGGTGGGGTCGTGACCCCGGAAGGGGCTCTCGAAGGGCTCATAAATCTTCCGCTCCGTGCGCAGCAGGTCGGATGATTTGATCAGGGCGGCAATATCGACTCCGGCGGGCTTTTTGTTGTAGTCCTCCAGGGCCTGAATCAGGGTGAGGGCCGGGGCCTGGCCGTAAATGGAGCCGTAGCCATGATCCGCCACGTCGCAAATCTTCACGCCGGCCAGCACCGCGGCGCTCATGCGGCCGATGTCGTTGCCGTCGGTATTGCAGCCGTGGTAGTGCAGGATGAGGCCGGGAACCGCCCGGGTTAAGGCCTCCACCAAATTGCCGATGCGCTTGGGGGTTCCCAATCCGGCGTAATTCTTGATGGAGATGATGACGTCAGGCCCGGTGACCGCCAGGATCTCCCGGACCTTGGCCACGTAATAGGCGTCGGTGTGCTCCTTCCCGGTGGAGAAGCAGATGCTGGGCATCAGCAGCCGCCCGGAGCGCTGCACCTCTTCGAAGACCGGGATCATGTTGGGCACGTGGTTGAGAAAATCATAGACCCGCCAGACGTCCACGTAGCTTGGCAAATTCCCGGACCACCAGGCGAATGACGTTTTCGGGATAGTGGCGGTAGCCGAAGAGCGAGGCCCCCCGGCAGACCGTTTGCAGCAGGGTCTGGGGCATGGCCTTGCGGGCGATGCGCAGCCGCTCGAAGGGGTTGACCTGCTTGCGCATCAGGTCCACGTGGACGGAGGCGCCGCCGCTCGCCTCCACCGAAAAGAAGCCCGCCGCCTCCCGGTAGGGCGCCACCCGCGCCGTGGTCATGGGCATGAGCCGGTTTTTGAAGTCGGATTGAGAGACGTCCCGCTCATTGTTGCACAGGTAATAGCCCTCCGCACGCCGCAGGGTCTCGAGGATGGCGGCCGGCTGCATTGCTCTGGTGATAACGCGCTTCCATGCAGAGTTTCCTGTTTTCTGGTTTCTGACCACTGCCTTTATTCTGGCTTTAATTGGTGCGCAGTGCGCACCCTACAGGGTTTTCACTGCGCATAGGGGTTCTTCTCGTGGGCGTTGATTTCGGCGATGAGGCGGGCGATCTTGTCCACCTCCCGCTCCTCCTCCCGGTAGTCCAGGAGTTGGGGGTGTTCGTCGATATAAGAAGTATCCAGCTGCATGGCGATGAAGTCGGGCTCCTCGACGATCTGTTGAAAATAAGGAATGGTGGTGTTGACGCCAACGATGAGAAAGCCCTTGAGGGCCCGGTGACATGCGGTCCACCGCCTCCAGCCAGGTGAAGCCGTACACCGTGAGCTTCACCATCATGGAGTCATAAAAAGGCGTGATCTCATAACCCTGATAGATGGCGCCATCCAGCCGGACCCCGTGGCCGCCGGGGGAGAGATAGATCTGGACCACCCCGGGGCTGGAGAGGAAGTCGTTTTTGGGGTCTTCGGCATTGATCCTGAGTTCGATGGCGTAGCCCCGCTCCACTATCTGGTCCTGGGTGAAGCTGATGGGCTCGCCCATGGCGATCAGAAACTGCTCCCGGACGATGTCGATACCGGTGACCACCTCGGTGACCGTGTGCTCCACCTGCAGTGCGGGTGTTCACTTCCAGGAAATAAAAGGTGTCGTCGGGGTCCACCAGGAATTCCACGGTGCCGGCGCTGAGATAGTTGGCGGCCCGCGCCACCCGCACCGCGGCGTCGCAGATTTCGGCGGTAAGGGCCGGGGCCAGGCCGGCTGGGGCGATCTCGATCAGTTTCTGATGACGGCGCTGGATGGAGCAGTTGCGGGTGCCCAGGTGGACCACGTTGCCGTAAGTATCAGCCAGGATCTGCACCTCCACGTGCCGGGGCCGCCGGACGTGCTTTTCCAGGTAGATGTTGTCATCGCCGAAGGACATCAGGGCCTCGGCGCGGGAACGCCTCAGTCCGGACAGCAGCTCCTTTTCATCCGCCACCTGGCGGATGCCCCGGCCGCCCCCGCCGGAGACCGCCTTGATCATGAGGGGATAGCCGTATTGGGAGGCGAAGGCCACGGCCTGCCTCTTCCCCCGGCGTCCCCGCGGGCCAGGTTGGAGGTGGCCGGGATCACCGGCATGCCCGTCTCCTGGGCGATCCTCCGGGCGATGACCTTGCTCCCCAAGTTGCGGATCACCTCCGGGGGCGGCCCGATGAACACCAGGCCCGCCTCGGTGCAGGCCTCCGGGAAGTCGGGGTTCTCGGCCAAAAAGCCGTAGCCCGGGTGAATGGCCTGGGCGCCGGTCTCTCTGGCCGCGGCGATAATCTTGCGGATATCCAGGTAATCTTTGCGGGGGCCGGAGCCGATGCAGACCGCCTCATCGGCCCGCATGATGTGGTAGGCGTTCTTGTCGGTCTCTTCGTAGATGGCCACCACCTTGAGGCCCAGCTCTTGGGCGGAGCGCATGATGCGCACGGCGATCTCGCCCCGGTTGGCGACCAGAACTTTGTCAAATTTCCGCTTTGCCGACATCAGCGCAACTCCCTGTGCCCCTGACTCGTCCAAGACTCCACTAAGGATAATTTATAGATGATTTTTGGCCGCTTGTCATGTTTAGCCGGCCGGGAGGCCAATTTTTTGCCCATTTTTATCCCATCCCGGATTAATCACAGGAGCAGACCGCCAATATCAATAGCTATGCGAGGTTTTGGAATGAGCCGGATCGGACCGGAAAATCCTCTTGACCAGTTGCAAGGGGCAAACCGCGCCGGGGGTGAAGTTTCTCACGCCAGTGCAGCTTTCCCCGGCTTAGGGGCTGGACCTGGCGGCGGCCGGGACGGCCGCCCCGCGATGCTCCCGATCAGGCCGCGGGCCACCCAGCAGCGGCCAGAAGCTGGCCATCCCACAGGCCGGAGGCCTGTGCCCCTAGATAGCGCCACCCACCACAGGCCGGAGGCCTGGGCCACTGGTTAGCGTTCCAATTCCACCTTGAGGGAGAGGAAGGCCAGCAGGTCCTTTAGAGTCAAAAGCCCCACCAGCTTCCCGTCTTCCGCCACCAGGAGGCGGCTCATACCGGTCTGGTTCATAATGGCCAGGGCCTTGACCGCGTCGGTCTCCGGGGTGATGAAGATCTCCGGAGGGCAGCCTTCGGCGATCTGGCCCACGCTTTCCGCCCCCCACTTCTCTTTGGGAATTGCCTTGATATCCCTGGTGGTGACGCAGCCGACGATGCGCCCATCATCCACTACCGGGAACATCTTGAAATGGTGGTGCAGGACATAATTTTCCACCAGTTCGGCCACCGTGATCGTGGGCGGCACGGTCACGGGATTCGTGGTCATGAAGCGCCTGATGGGCTCGCCCTCCAGGGCCCGACGCACCAGGAGCTGCTGGTAGGACATCTGGGCCGCGCCCCTAAGGAACAGGCCGATCAGAAACCACCAGAGGCCGGCGATGACGTTGCCCTGGAGCACCGAGATAATACCAAGGAAGATCAGAATGATGGCGAAGGCGGAGCCGATCCCGGCTGAGATCCGGGTGGCCAATTGCAGATCCTGTTTGACGCCCCAGAGAATCGACCGCAGGATGCGGCCGCCATCCAGGGGAAAGGCCGGCAGGAGATTGAAGGCGGCCAGCAGAACGTTGATCAGGGAGAGATAACCCAGCACCCCGTTGAGCGGCCGGTTCCAGTCGGCGCCGAGGCCCACCCGGTAAAGCACAAAAAAGACGCCGCCGAGCAGGATGCTGGAGGCCGGCCCGGCCAGGGCCATGAAAAATTCGGCCCGGGCGGTGGGGGGCTCGTCCCCCATCTCCGCCACCCCGCCGAAGATGAACAGGGTGATGCCCTTCATGGCCATGCCGAACTTGCGGGCCACCAGGGAATGGCAAAATTCGTGGAAGATGATGGAGGCAAAGAGCCCCAGGGCTCCGGCCACTCCCATGGCCCAGTAAACCTCCGTCGTCAGGTCCGGGTAATAGGAGGGGAAGAGCCCTTTGGCCAGGGACCAGGTCACCAGTACCGCGATGACGATCCAACTCAGATCGATGCGCACCTCAAAACCCAGGAGCTTGAACAGTCGCACACGTCGCCCAAACATCGCTCGCCTCCACAGGAACGGTTTTCAGTTTTCAGTTTTCAGTTTTTTTGTAAAGTAGTTACCGGCCCGGCCTTAGTCAACCGTGAGCAGTGAGCAGTGAGCAGTAGGGGCGTTGAGACTTGTAGGGGCGCTCGCGAGCCGCCCCTACGGGCGGCGGGCATAATTTCGCAGGCGCCGCCCCAGATAGTAGCCCAGGACCAGGAAGACTGCCAGCCCCACCACCAGCCACAAGTAAGACTGGACCTGGGGAAGGATTTGGTGCCAATTCTCCCCCAGAAAATAACCCAGGGCCAGGAAGGCAGCCACCCAACAAAGGCCGCCACTGTAAGCGTAAGGGAAGAACTGCCGGAACTCCAGGCGGGAGGCGCCTGCAGTGAAGGCCGCCAGGTGGCGCACTCCAGGAAGAAAATAGCCCCCAAAAAGAGCTATGTTGCCGTAATGCCCAAACCATTGGTGGGCCTGGTCGATCCTCTTGTCGGTGAGGCGCAGGTAAGAGCCGTATTTTTGTAACAATGGAAAGCCGATGTAGCGCCCCACCAGGTAGTTCAGGGTAATGCCGCCGATGCTGCCCAGGTAGGCGGCCAGGAAGGCCGGCATCGGGTGCAGATAGTTTTTATAGATGAGAAAGCCGGTGAAGGTCAGGATAGTCTCGTCCGGCACCGGCATGCCGAACATGCCCAGCATCTGGGAGCCGAACACTCCCAGGTAGCCATAGGTCTTGATGACGTGTTTGATCCAGTGGAGGAAAATATCCATCGCAGAGTAGCGAGTTCCGAGTTTCGAGATTCGAGTTTTTAGCCGAAATTCGGCGGCCACAGGCCACCCTATGGCTGTCCTACCCTCCCGGCCTTCAGCAGTTCCACCAGTTTCGCAGCCTCCTGCTCCTGGCCCCGGGCCTGGTAGATCTCCAGCAGGAGCTGGCCGTTGAGGGCCGCCGCCGGTTTGTTCCCCTGAGCCAGGGCCAGCCTGGTCAAGTCCTGCAAGGTGTCGGCGAGGCCGTCGGTGTCCTCCAGACGCCGGAACTCCCGCAGGGCGAATTGCAAATGGAAATCGGCCCGGTCGTAATCCTTTAACTCCAGGAAGGTGCGCCCCAGGCGCTCCCAGCGCAGGGCCCGGCCCCGGGCGTCTTTCCGGTCTTCATCCACTCTCAGGGCCTGGTGGTAATAGCTCAGGGCCAAATCGTAGTCCCGGCGGACCCGGGCCACATCCCCCAGATGGGTCAGGGACAGGGCCAGCAACGGTCCCGGCGGCAGCAGCCGGGCCTGGTCCAGGGCCTCCAGATAGGCCGTTTGGGCTTCAGGCACCCGCCCCTGGGAGAGCTGCACCAGCCCGAGGTTGTTCAGGGTTTCGGAAAGGCCGGAGGGGTCGTGCAGTCCCCGGTTGATCTCCAGGGCTTCTTGCAGGTAAACCAGGGCCTGCTGCGGGTCGTCCTGCTCCTGGGCGATGACCCCCAGGTCGTTGAGGTTGGCGGCGATGCCCACCCGGCGGTCGATGAGGCGGTTCAGCTTCAGGGCCTGGGAGAACTTCCTTTCGGCCACGTTAAAGCGACTCTGCCGGTAGTACTGGTAGCCCTGGTCATTCAGGGAAATCGCCTGACTCTGCAGCTTCTCCTGACTCGGGGCCGAGGCGCAGCCCAGCCCCGCCAGGCAAAGCACCATCAACCAACACCCGTATCCCGGCATGATCAGTCCTTTCCCGGATCGGCATCCATCCGGATGGTATGCTCTTTGGGTTTGGGCACATTTCTCCGGAGCAGCCAGGACTTCTGGGCCGCCTTGGCGACTTTATCGGCATCACTTACCGTGGTTTCCGCCTCATTAACCAGTTCCGGCAAGCTTTTGCCGGCTTTTTTCAGACTGTCGAGAAAGGTATCCGCCTTCTTCATCATGCCCGGCAGCCCCTTGGTGGCCTCCTGCAAATTGCCCGCGGTCTGGCTGGCGTTGGACATGGTGCTGGAAAGATTGGTCAAAGTCTGTTGGGTCCGCTCTTTGTTCCCGGCGCCAAAGAAACCTTTATCCACCTCGCCCACAAACTTTTTGGCGCCGCCAACGGTCTGCGTAACCTCTTTATATAGGGTGGAGTCATTGACGAGCAGACCCAGGGTGCCTTTTCCTTCGTTAATCTTGGTGACGATCTGCCGAACCTGGTCCATAATTTTGGAGAAATCGCTGCCCGGTTTGCCCATGCCGCTGGTAACGTTCGCCAGATTGTGCAGGATTTTTTGCAGATCCTCCAGGCTGGGTCCGGCCTTGGCCAGTATCTGGGTGATGTCCAGGGGCTCGATGGCAGCTACCCAACCCTCCGGGGGAATCGGCGGCTGGCTGATGGAACCGGCGGTAAGGTCCAGGCTCTTTTCCCCCAGCAGTCCCATGTAGCCGATGGAGGCCTTGGAATCCGCCCGCACCCGATCGCGGTATTTCTCGATAACGTTGAAGGTCACCAGGGTGCTGCCTTCCCGGCTGATGGTGATGTCTTTGACGTTGCCCACCGTCACCCCGGCCAGGTGAACTTCGGAGCCGACCTTGAGGCCGCTGACGTTTTTGAAGATGGCCCGGTATTCCACATATTCCTGGAAAAGCCCTTCCTGTCGGGCGATGATGAGCACCATGATCAGCAAGGCCACCAGTGAGGCCACCACAAACAGGCCCACGATGGTTTCATATCTTCGGGAAATCATGTCGCCTCGTCCTCCTGGGACGGCTCCCGGTGGAGAAAACGCAGCACCTCCGGATGGGAGGACTGCAGAAACTCGTCATAGGTGCCCTGGAAGCCCCAACGGGCCTCATACAGCAGGACCAGGCGGTCGGCCACCAACTGCGCCAGACGGAGATCATGGGTGACCACGATGGAGGTGACCTTGAGGGCCTGTTGCAGGCGCCGCATCAAATGACCGATCTCATCGGCAGTAATCGGGTCCAGGCCCGCCGAGGGTTCGTCATAAATGATGATCTCCGGGTCCAAGGCCAGGCTGCGGGCCAGGGCCGCCCGGCGCTGCATGCCGCCGGAAAGTTCGGTAGTCTCCATGGTTTCGGTACCGGCCAGGCCCACTTGCTCCAGCTTCTCGGCCACCCGCCGGGCGATCTCCGCCTCGCTCCAGTCGGTGTGCTGCACCATGGGAAAGGCCACATTCTCCCCCACCGTCATGGAATCATACAGGGCGGACCCCTGGAAGAGATAGCCGGTCTTAAGGCGCAGATCGCGCCAGTCGGAGTCGGTCTTTAATTGGGTGATCTCCAGGCCGCCGAACTGGATGGCACCCTGATCCGGGACATTGAGCCCCACGAACATACTGGTCAAGCACGGTCTTGCCGGAGCCGCTGCGGCCCATGACCGCCACGGTCTCCCCGGGGAAAACCTCCAGGTCCACTCCCGCGAGCACGACGTTATCCCCAAAGGCCTTATGGATCCCCCGAAAGGCAATCAACGGGACCGCGGGTGTCCGTCGTCGGCCCGGGCCCCTCGCCGACCTTAAGGCCAGATGAGGAGGATGAGTTTGGTGAGGAAGACATCGGAAACTAAAATCAGGAGAATGGCCGCCACCACCGAGGTCTTGGTGGACTGGCCCACCCCAAAGGTGCCGTGTTCGGTGGAGTAGCCGTGAAAACAGGCCACTGTGCCGATGATGACGCCGAAGACGCAGGTCTTGCCGATCCCCGGCAGCACATCCCGCAAGGTCAGGTATTTGATGGTCAGGGTGTAGTAATAGGTGGAGGACATCCCCACCTGGAAGACGCCGATGAACATTCCTCCCAGGATGCCGATGAGATTGGCGGCGATGGTCAACAGCGGCATCACCAGCATGCAGGCGGCGATGCGGGTAACCACCAGGTACTTCATGGGGTTGACCGCTGAGACGGTGAGGGCGTCGATCTGGTTGGTCACCCGCATGGAGCCGAACTCCGCGCCGATGCCGGCGCCGCCCCGGGACGCCAGCATGATGCCGGCCAGCAAGGGCCCCAGACCGCGGAAAAAGGTGAAGGCGACGCTGGTGGCGATATAGTTGGTGGCCCCGAACATGGCCAGGACGTTGAGCCCCTGCATGGCCAGGACCAGCCCCAGGGCCAGGGAGGCCACCGCCACCAGGGGGAAGGACTTCACCCCCAGGTGGTACATCTGGGCGATGATCTCCCGGAAAAACCAGGGTGGATGCGGCAGGGTGCGGCAGGCCTCCACGAAAAACAGGGCCAGGTCGCCCATGTAATCCACGAAGCCCATGACCAGATGCCCGGCCCGGTAGAAGAAGCTGTTCCGCATGCGAGGCCCGCGCGCCCAAAGTAATTAATTAGGTATCTTAAGTGTTTAAAATTAACCATGTATCCGGCCAGTGTCAAGGAGAAAGCCCGGCCTCGCGGCGGCAATAGCCGGGCGGCGGCGCCATAGCCGCGCGGAATATTCTCAAAATGTCTAGCCCAAAGGATTATAATGATACATTTTCGTAATAATTTGTTTGCAATTTAGCGATAAAACAAACGAAAATGAATGATGGCTGAGATAAATCATACCCTTCAGGTAGACCGCATGAATGACTGAATTGACCCTGCTTTATGAGATTACCGATACCTTGAGCGCCCCGGGCCCCCTGCCCCGGAGCTTTGCAGCGGATTCTGCAGATCCTGGCCCAGACACATGGGCATGCGCCGGGGCACCATCTCCATCCTCAACCCCGAAACCACGCAGTTGCAGATCGAGGTGGCCCACGGCCTCACCGCCGAGGCCCGCAACGGGGCCGCTACAAATTGGGGGAAGGCATCACCGGCCGGGTGGTGGAGACCGGCGAGCCCGCGGTGGTCCCCCGTGGTCAGCCAGGAACCCTTGTTCCTGAACCGCACCCGCTCCCGGGGCACCCGGGAGAAGGACGAAATCTCCTTTATCTGCGTGCCCGTCAAGATCAACCACCAGACCATCGGGGCCCTGTCGGTGGACCGCCTGCACCGGGAACTGGACCTGGACCAGGACCTGCGGCTGCTCACCATCATCGCCTCCATCATCGCCCAGACGGTCAACAACCTGCTGCTCATCGACCGGGAAAAAGAGCGCCTCCAAAACGAGAACTTGAAACTCAAAGGCCAGTTGCAGGAGCGCTACCAGATGGGCAACATCATCGGCACCTCGGGCCGCATGCGCCAGGTCTTCGAGATGATCGACCGGGTGGCCAAGAGCAACGCCACCATCCTCATCCGGGGCGAATCCGGCACCGGCAAGGAAATGGTGGCCTCGGCCGTCCATTACAACAGCCTGCGGGCCGACAAGCCCTTCATCAAGGTCAACCTGGCGGCCCTGCCCGAGACCCTGGTGGAGAGCGAGCTTTTCGGCCATGAACGGGGCGCCTTCACCGGGGCCATGCAGCGCAAGCAGGGCCGCTTCGAGCTGGCCCAGGGCGGCACCATCTTTCTGGATGAAATCGGCGACCTGAGTCCCAACGTGCAGCTCAAGCTGCTGCGGGTCATCCAGGAGCGGGAGTTCACCCGTCTGGGCGGCACCACCACCCTGAAGGCCGACGTCCGGCTGCTGGCCGCCACCCACCGGGATTTGGAGCAGGCCGTGACCAAGGCCGCCTTTCGGGAGGACCTGTACTACCGCCTCAATGTCTTTCCCATCTATCTGCCGCCCCTTACGGGAGCGCATGGCCGATATTCCGCTGCTGGCGGACCATTTTCTCGGCAAGTACGCCACGGAGCACCAGAAACCGGTGAAGCGCCTGTCGGCTCCGGCCCTGGACCTGCTGATGCAATATCCCTGGCCCGGCAACGTCCGGGAACTGGAGAACATCATCGAGCGGGCCGTGCTGGTCTGCGATGAGGACACCATCCTCAGCGTGCATCTGCCGGCTTCCTTGCAGCGTCAGGAGCCCGGCGCCTCCGCCACCAGCGGCTGGCCTCCCAGGTGGAAAAATTGGAGAAGGAGCTGATCACCGAGGCCCTGCGCCAGACCCGGGGCAACCAGAGCAAGGCGGCGCATCTGCTGGACACCAGCCTCCGGATCCTGGGCTACAAGATCAAGCAGTACAGCATCGAAACCCGCAGCTTCCGGGCCGTCTGAGACCAACTGACCTCCGAATTCCCAGCAGCTAACCGGCCGGAGGGGTCGTGAAGCGGCCCCTCCGCCTTTTTTGTACCCACCCTTTTTTTCTCGTTTTCTCGTTCCCAAGTTGTACTTGGGAACGCCATTTATTACCACCAAGCTAAGCCTGGCAAATCACTTCCTTGCCCTAAGTGCAACGTGGGAACAAGTTGAAATAGGAAAGGCTTCGGTGAATAATTAAGAAAAGGGTGGGCCTAGCCCACCCTTAATTATGAAGCATACCAAGCTCGAATTCCATTGGATCAGCCTGGCTGAGGAGATTCTCCTCTTGGTCCGAGGCACTTACCGGAGTGCCGCCCAGGTTTCTCCGGCACTGCACCAATCCGTTCTCAAGGGTTGGGAGCTTGGTTCGGGTTCTGGACTACGCAGTACTTCAGATCCGCCCCTTTATAACACGGCTGCAGGTAGGCGCCTTCGGAAGTAGTATAGTACTGCTGGTTATTAACTATGACCGGCTGAGAATTCCGGGGGAGTCCTCCCAACACCGCACCCAGGGCCAGACCAGTGGCGAGACCGGCTCCCGCACCCCAGCCCGGGCCCCACCAGCCTGGGCCGCCCCAGCCACCGCCCCAGCCACTGCCGCCGTAGTTGACATTTCTATTGACATTGACGTTCCGGTTATGCTCGTTTTGATGATGGTCGCCGTGGTGATCGCCATGATGGTCACCGTGGTGATGGTCACCATGGTGGTCACCGTGGCCGCCCCGGGAACCACCGCCGCCGAAGGCGCCATGATGGCCGCCACCGCCATGCATTCCCCCATGGCCGCCGCCATGGCCACCCTCATGGCCATGGGCTATGACCACAGTGGGGCACAGGGGGGAGCCGCAGAACAATGCCGCCAGAATAATTACTAACAACTTCCTCAGGTTAGGGGCCTTCATGATTTCTCTCCTTGCTTTTTGCTTCGGGGCTTGGTCTTGGGCGCCGGGGCTTCGGAAGGAGGCAAAAACTTGATCTGATGGGACCCGGCCGGCGGCACAAAGGCGAACAAACTATCCGGCAGTTGCGGGGAGAGGTTCCAATCGCTCAGGCAGGCGGTCCATTGGGGCGAACTCAATAGCCGTTTCTGGGTAACCAGGAGCTTGCGGGGCAAAGGTTTATCGCCGGCTTCGATCCAGATCTGCCAATGCCGATTGTCCTCATCAAAGGCCAAATGATGACAAGGCACCCCGTGCACCTGGTGCAGTCCAACGTAAAGGCTGCGGCGCACGTTCTTCGTCAGCAGCTCGTAGACGTTGCTGCAGGCCAGGTCCGCCAGCGCCACTTCGAGGTCAAATCCTGGTAGGCTTTGGTCATTGCCGCATCGATGGTGGGCGGCATCGGGGCGGTGGCATGGAGATTTTTATCTTTGTTGTACATGGTCAGGGTCTCGCCATCGTAGAAAAATTCGTGGTTTTCCAAGTCACCCCGGCCATTAATCCGGAGTTTGTCCGGCCGCCGTGCGAAGACCTCCAGATCCAGGCCATATTGCAGTTTATTACCTCCGGGGTAGACCTGATCGTCAGTGATGACGGCGCGGAAAGAAAATTGCCCTTGGGATTTGAGGAAGTCCGCCATCTCCCGGAGGATTGTTTGCGGATCAGGTACCGGAGGCGTCTCCGGGGTTCCTTGCGTCTCCGTTACTGGTGCGGCGGCGCCTCCCCATCCCGGCAGACCCAGTAACAGGATGGCAATGACGGCTAGGATCAGGGTCTTCTTCCGAGTCATGCAATTTCCCTCCATGGATGAATTTTTTTGCATTTTGGCTGCCCCATAAATCCCCGGATTCCGTCCGGCTCACCCTGGTCTTGCAATAATCAAAATTAGGCGGCATCCTTGCCGGGCCCATGACGATTCCAGCACCGGAGGTCAGGGCGGCGTCTCCATGCTGCTCAAGCAGCTAGATCGGTAACCTAGCTGAAAATCATAAAAAGATTTAAAGATTATACCCGGTTAGGACAAGTGGATCGTAGAAAGATTATTACTTTAAGGTGCCATTCAGGTTCTGATTATCAGGTAAAGAAGTTCCGAGGGGCGGCAGGTCGAGGTTAGCTCCCCCTGCCGCCGCCAAGGAACCGGGCAGTTTTGACGGCGTCATTTTTTTCTCTTAAATTTGAGAAAAATCCGGCGCCGCGGTTGTCTACGGTGGGGCAAGTGATTAACGTAAATTATTATAGAAGCCCGCCGGGAGAACCTTAGTTTTCCTGGAGAAGCAAACCGGGCCTGGTCTCAACCGCTTTTTTCCCGCTCTTCCCTTTCAGCTTCGCTGCTGGTCCGCGGTGCCCTAAAGAGCCGGAAGAGTAGCTGTTGGTCTCGCCAAAACATACAAACTTGTGAGCATAAAAGGCCGGTTTTCTACAAATATGTGAGGTACATTTGGCTAAATCCTTGACTTTACTTAAAAACAGTTTTGGTATAAAAATTGCTGAAATCAACTAAATAATCTTATGCTCAGGAGGATAAACGTGCACTGCCAAACCTGCCAGACGGTTGAGGATGTTTTCAAGGTTGTCCGGGACAAAGAAGTCAGCTTTATCCAGATCTGGTTCACGGACATCCTGGGAGTGTATGAAGAGTTTCGCCATCCGCCCTTCCGAGCTGGAAGAGGCCATGACCGAGGGCATGGGGTTCGACGGCTCCTCCATTGAGGGATTTGCCCGCATTGAAGAAAGCGACATGATCGCCAAGCCCGACCCCACCACCTTCCAGATCCTGCCCTGGCGTCCGGATGAGCAGCCCGTGGCCCGGATGTTCTGCGACATCCTGCAGCCCGACGGCACCCCCTATCCGGGCGATCCCCGCTACGCCTTGAAGCGCATGCTGGCCAAGGCGGCGGAGAAAGGCTACACCTCTTACCTGGGGCCGGAGCTGGAGTTCTTCTATTTCGCCGACAGCACCGGCACCGAAGTCCTGGACCAGGGCGGCTATTTCGATGCCCCGCCCCTGGATATGGCCAACGACCTCAGGCGCCACACCATCTTCGCCCTGGAGACGCATGGGCGTCCGCGTCGAGTACAGCCACCACGAAGTGGCCGCTTCCCAGCACGAAATCGACATGCGCTATGACGAAGCCATGGCCATGGCCGACAAGACCATGACCATGAAGGCCACGGTCAAGGCCATCGCCATGATCAACGGGGTCTATGCCACGTTTATGCCCAAGCCCATCTTCGGCATCAACGGCAGCGGCATGCACACCCACCAGTCCCTTTTCAAGGGCAGCAAGAACGCCTTCCACGATCCCAAGGACCAATACAACCTGTCCGCCGAAGGCAAATGCTATATCGCCGGCCTGCTGAAGCATGCCCGGGAAATCACCGGCATCTGCAGCCAGTGGGTCAATTCCTACAAGCGCCTGGTGCCGGGCTACGAGGCCCCGGTCTATGTGGCCTGGTCCCGCCGCAACCGTTCCGCCCTGGTGCGGGTGCCCATGTACAAACCCGGCAAAGAAGCCGCCACCCGCTGCGAATACCGCGCCCCGGACCCGGCCTGCAACCCCTATCTGGCCTTCGCGGTGATGCTGGCCGCCGGCCTCAAGGGCATCGAGAACAACTACAAGCTGGCCGATCCGGTGGAAGTGGACATCTACCATCTGTCCCAGGCCGAACGCAGCAAATTGGGTATCCAGGAGCTGCCCGGCAGCCTCTACGAGGCCGTCTCAGGAAGTGGAAAAGAGCGCCGTGGTCAAGGAAGCCCTGGGCGACCATATCTTCAACAAGTTCATCGAGAACAAAAAGATCGAGTGGGACGCCTATCCGGATCCACGTGAGCGCACTACGAGATCGAGCGTTACCTGCCCATCTATGTAGCTGCGCCGGATAACCGCCTTGCCTGTCTAACCGGAAACCTGAATGCCAAGCAGGCCAGGGGGAATTCCTCCCTGGCCTGCGTTTATGGTTTGTTTTACATGTCCACAAATCGCTACATTTGTACACCCACAAAATTAAGGGATGTAAAAATGAACAACCTGTCAATTCCGGTGATACCGCCTGGATTTTGGTGTCTGCGCCCTGGTGCTGATGATGACCCCGGCCCTGGCCCTGTTTTACGGCGGCATGGCCCGGCGGAAAAACGTCCTGTCCACTTTGACTCTGAGCTTACGTCTTCATGGCCCTGGTCGGGGTCCAGTGGGTCTTTTCGGTTACTCCCTGGCCTTCGGCACGGATATCGGCGGGTATCATCGGCGGCCTAAATTTCCTGGGCTTCAACGGCGTGGGGCGGCCTCCCCAACCCGGATTACGCCAAGACCATTCCCCACGGCGCTGTTCGCCGCCTTCCAGATGATGTTCGCGGTGATCACCCCGGCCCTGATCACCGGGGCCTTCGTGGAGCGGGTGCGCTTCAAATCCTTTCTGCTGTTCAGCCTCATTTGGATGACCCTGGTCTATGACCCTCTGGCCCACTGGGTCTGGGGCAGCGGGCGGCTGGCTGCAATAACCTGGGCGTCCTGGACTTCGCCGGCGGCACCGTGGTCCACGTGGCCGCAGGTTTTTCGGCCCTGGCCTTTGCCATGGTCATCGGACCCCGCAAGGGGTTCGGCAGGATCCCCATGGAGCCCCATAACATCCCCCTCACCGTCCTGGGGGCCGGCCTCCTGTGGGTGGGCTGGTTCGGCTTCAACGCCGGCAGCGCCCTGGCCGCCAACGGGGTGGCGGTGAATGCCCTGCTCACCACCAATACTTCGGCGGCCACAGCCGGCCTGGTCTGGATGCTCCTGGGCTGGCTGGACGGCCGTCCCAGCACCCTGGGGATCGCCACCGGCATGGTGGTGGGCCTGGCCGCGGTGACCCCGGCCGCTGGTTTCATCACCCCCATGGCGGCCATGGTCATCGGCGCGGTGGCCGCGGTCATCTGTTATTACGCCATCCGCTTCCGCCAGAACCGCAACCTGGATGAGTCCATGGACGTCTGGGCCTGCCACGGCATGGCCAGCACTTGGGGCATGATCGCCACCGGGCTCTTTGCCACCGTGGCAGTCAACAAGCCGGGGGCGCCAACGGCCTGTTTTACGGCAATCCCGGCCAGTTGGCGGTGCAGGTCCTGGCCGTGGTGGTGACCATGGTCTTCGCCTTTGGGGTCACTTACGTGGTCGCCAAGCTTCTGGATATGAGCATCGGCCTCAGGGTCACCCCCATGGAAGAGGAAGTGGGGCTGGATATCAGCGCCCACGGCGAGCGGGCGTATTCATAAGAGCGGTCAGCTTTCAGCTAAAACACTGATTTGCGGCATCCAGCGCAGGCTAAAGCCTGCGGCTACCAATACGAGGCTGATATGTTAAAAAAAGTCGAAGCCATCATTCGGGAAGACAAGCTCAACGACGTCAAGGAGGCCCTGAGGGAGATGGGCATCGTGGGCCTGAACGTCTTTGAGATTCGCGGCCACGGCCGCCAGGGCGGCATCAGCCTGGCGGGCCGCTCCGGCAGCTACCAGGTGGACATGCTCCCCAAGATTCAGGTAAATATCATCTTGAGCGAACAGAACCTGGACGAAGTGCCATCGAGACCATCCTCGAACGCGGCCTATACCGGGGAAGCGGGCGACGGGCTCATTTTCGTCTATCCGGTGGAGGAGGTCATCCGCATCCGCACCCGGGAGCGGGGCCACGACGCGGTGATGTACCCCGGCGACATTGACGAAAGGAAGGCCCGGGCGGGCAAGTAAGCGGCATTGCCGCGGAGCGAGGTTTTTGGTGCTTTTTTGTGCTTTTTTTGCGCTAGGAGCCGGGTTTCTTAACCGCCGCGCCCGGCTCAGTATGACCTAAAAGTTGACATTATTGTTGCTCCAAGGAATGGTAACGGCACACGCAAACTGTTGCAATTCTTATTCTTGTATGGCATAATCAAATCAAATGATATCTCTCGCGGCCAGGGAGGGACGCCCTCCCTGGCCTGCATTTCGCTGGAGCCGGCGTATCTCCGGCCCCTTGAGGCAAAAATCTATGGCGATGGAAGTGGTGATTTACGCCTGTCAGCAAGCGGTGCCGGACCCGGCAGTCCTCCAGGCCAAATGGGGGAAGAGCCAGGCCCGCCTGCGGGTGCTGGCGGAGCCTTGCAGCAGCAAGGTGGAGTCTTTTCAGCTGCTCCGCACCCTGGCGACCCCGGTGGACCTGGTCTGGGTCATCGGCTGCGCTGAGGCCTCCTGCCGTTACGAGGACGGCAGCCGCCGCCTGGGAGGCCGGGTGAAATATGTCCAGCGCTATCTGGAAGAGATTGGCCTGGAGGCCGACCGCCTGGGTCGCTCCCTGGTGACTCCGGGTGATGGCGCGGCCCTGGCCGCGATCATTAAAGAAATCAAGGCCCGCCTGGAAGCCCTGGGTGAGAGCCGTCTGAAAAACCAGGGATAAAAAAGGCACGGGGTAAAAGGGTAAAATACAAGTTGCGAGTTTCGAGTTTCGAGTTTCGAGAGAAAGAACCACCCCTGATACTTCACTTCGAAACCAAAAATCCGATTTTCGAGTTCAACTTTCCCCGTTTGTCCCCTTTCCCAATTTTGTCTCGATAAAATAAAAACTTTTCGAATTCAAGCTTTAGTAGGAGAAGGATTTTGCCTGTCAAATACCATATTCACATACGCCAGGTGCCGCCCCGTTTCTCTCCTCCGGGCAAAAGCACGGTGATGGACTGGAACGAAGGCTGCCTAAGGTGCGCCAAGTGCGTCAAGGAAGTCTGTCCGGTGGACGCCTACCGGAAGCGGGGTTTCGACCGGACGCAGTTCGCGGACACCATCGACTCGATGTGCCGGGACTGCTACCGCTGTGTCCAGGGCTGCCCCCGGGAGCTGATCTTCAAGGCCATGAACCCCCAGTACCGCCAGTTGGGGGACGACTACTGGACGCCGGAGATCATCGCCACGACCTGGAACCAGGCGGAAACCGGCAAGATTCCGGTTTCCGGGGCCGGCTATGGCGGGGTTTTTGCCGGCGAGGGCTTCGACTCCTGCTGGACCGACATGTCGGAGATCGTCCGGCCCACCCGGGACGGCATCCACGGCCGGGAATACATCAGCACCACCGTCGACCTGGGCCGCAAACCCATGTTTCTGGCCTTCGATGACCAGGGCGAGATGCTGGTCGACGCCGACGCCGCTGATGGAGATTCCCTTGCCGGTGATTCTGGCGGAACCGGCCGTGAGCGCCGACCCGGCCCGGCTGCGCCAGATCATGGCCGCGGCGGCCCAGGCCCTGGGCACCCTGGCGGTCCTGCCCCGGAAGAGCATCGGCGAGGAGCTGGCTCCCGGCCGCCGCCGGCTGGTGCCGATGCTCCCGGCTACATTTCTGAGACCTGGATGACCCGCTGCTGGCGCAGGTGCCCGCGGTGGAGACTTCCGGACCACCCCGGGGTGATGGCCCAGATGGAAGCCGTCAAGCAGCGTCATCCCCGGGCTGCTCGTCTGGATCAAGGTGCCGGCGGACAGCCAGGCCCCGGAGCGGATCGCGGCCCTGGCCGCGGCGGGCGCCGAGGTCCTCCACCTGGCGGGCTCGGATCACGCCCGGGGGGTGGGAGACGCCGCCGAGACTGCACCTGAAGGATCTGATCCGCCGCTGCCACCTGAAACTGGTGGAAGACCGGCTGCGGGACGCGGTCACCCTGCTGGCCGGCGGCGGCATCGCCCTGGCGGAGCACGTGGCCAAGGCCATCGTCTGCGGCGCCGACGCCATCATGGCCGACATCCGCCCTGCTCCTCTCCCTGGAGTGCCGCATGTGCAAGGAGTGCCTCAGGACGACAACCCCTGCCCCATCGACCTGGGGAACCTCAACGTCAAGCGGGGGGCCCAGCGCATGGTCAACCTGGTGGGCGCCTGGAACAACCAGCTCCTGGAGGTCATGGGCGCCATGGGCATGCGGGAGGTGCGGCGCCTGCGGGGCGAAGTGGGCCGGGCCATGTTCAAGGAAGACCTGGATAAAGAGATCTTTGCCCCGCTGTTCTCCCGGCCGGAAGGCGAGAGCCGGCGCGTGGGGAGTAAGAAAGTTTCGAGTTCCGAGTTCCGAGTTCAGACAAAGATTCCTTGGAATTTTTCTCGAAATTCGAAACTCAACACAGAACTATAAAAGAATAGCGAGACCTAAATAAGCCATGGCACTACCACAGAAGCAAGTACGTTCCTGAAGAAGCCTGGTCCGAGGGCCAGCCCTGGCGGCCGGTTCCCACCCCGAGCCGGTTCCGCACGCCCTTGAGCAAGTTCCGGGTCTGGCGCAACGAATCCGCCTGCATCAAGTGCGGCAAATGCGTGGAAGTCTGCCCTTACGGGGTCCACACCAAGTCCGGCAGCTACATGCGGCGGCCCAAGAGCTACCGCTGCCTGGGTCTGGCCTGCCAGGACAAGGAATTTTACTGCGTCAACAAGTGCCCGGCCCAGGCCCTCAGGGTCAGCATCCACCCGGTGTACAGCACCCTGGGGGACAAGCGCTGGCCCGCCGATCTGCTCCTCAGCACCTGGTGGCAGGCGGAATGGGGCAACCTCCCCTATACTGACCTGGAATACCGCCTGGGCGGCTCCGGCGGCGGCTTCGACAAACTGCGCTTTCTCTTTCCCAAGCACCGCCCGGACTTCAAGCTGAGCCACGACGACATCTCCCTGGAAGTGGAAATCAACAGACGGGGCGACGGCCGGCCTCAGATCAAACTGGGCGTGCCCTGGTACGGCGGCGGCATGTCCTTCGGCTCGGTGTCCATCAACACCATCCTGTCCCGCATCCGGGCGGCGGTCCGCTTCAACACCATGGTATCCACCGGCGAGGGCGGCTTCCACGAAGACCTCTATCCTTATTCCGACAACATCGTCACCCAGGTGGCCACCGGCCTGTTCGGGGTCCGGGAGGACACCATCCAGCGGGTGCGCATGGTGGAGTTCAAGTACGCCCAGGGGGCCAAACCCGGCCTGGGCGGCCACCTGCTGGGCGACAAGGTGACCCCGGCGGTGGCCCGCATGCGGGAATCGGTGCCCGGCAGCTCCCTGTTTTCGCCCTTCCCCTTCCACAGCGTCTATTCGGTGGAAGACCACAAGAAGCACCTCGACTGGATCAAGGAGGTCAACCCCCGGGCCCTGGTGTCGGTGAAGGTCTCCACCCCCACCGACGTGGACATGGTGGCGGTGGGCAGTTTTTACGCCGGGGCGCACGTGGTCCAGTTGGACGGCAGCTACGGCGGCACCGGCGCGGCCCCGGACATCGCCAAGAAGAACATCGCCATGCCGATGGAGTACGCCATCCCCAAGGTGCACCAGTTCCTCAAGGCCGAAGGCATCCGGGACCAGGTGACCCTGATCGCCTCCGGCGGCATCCGCAGCGCCTACGACATGGCCAAGGCCATCGCCCTGGGGGCCGACGGGGTGCAGATCGGCACCGCCGACCTGGTGGCCTTGGAATGCCTGCGCTGCCATAACTGCGAGTCCGGCCGCGGCTGCGCCCGGGGCATCGCCACCACCGACCCGGAGCTGGTGGACCTGATGACCATCGACTGGGGCACCGACCGGATCAGCAACATGTACTACTCCTGGAGCTATACCCTGAAGGAGATCCTGCGGCGCCTGGGGCTGAGAAGCATCCGGGAACTGGTGGGCCGCACCGACGTGCTGGCTCATCTGGATTACTTCGATGGGCCGGTGGATGATGATCTGAGAAGGTAGTGAGAATTGAGCGGTAAGCAGTTATAGGGCGGCCGGTGGCCGCCGCAATTCGGGGTGTACGGCACGCCCTGGGAAAAAGCAGGTGTAGAACCGCCGCCCTCGGCGGTTCAGGCACCGGCGCTACAACCAGATTGGTGAATATACAGAATTAAGTCGTTAGCTACTGCTGAAAGCTAAGAAGAGGAAATCAATGAAGTCCGACGTTGATCCGAATAACCATTGGGGCGTTCAACTACTCAATACCCGCCGAAATTTCACCTCGGCTTATCCGGCGGGGCGTATCCAGAAGGCCGCGGACGAAGGCGGCTGCGGGGTTACGGGCTTTGCCGCCAGCGTGCCGGTGGCCGGCCGCCATATCGTCTCCCCTTCCATCCAGATGCACAACCGGGGCAACGGCAAGGGCGGCGGCATCGCCGCGGTGGGCCTGGACGCGGCCACCCTGGGGGTCTCCCAGGAGATCCTGGATGACGACTACCTCATCCAGGTCGCTTACCTGGACACCGAGGCCCGCCACCAGGTGGAGGCCCGGTTCATCACCCCGGTCTTCCAGGTGGACCACGCCCGGCGCCAGCCCACGGTGGACGACTGGCAGGACATTGCCGGGCCTGGTGGTCAAGCCGCCGGACGTCTGGCAATATTTCGTGCGGGTCAAGCCCGAGGTTTTGCAGCACTTCATCCAGCAGCACAAGCTTTACGAAGCCTGGCCTGGCGCCAGGTGGAAGACGAGTTCGTCGCCCAGAACTGCTACAAGCTGAACGAGGCCTATTACGCCTCCCTGGGCGAAAAGAAGGCCTTCGTCATGTCCCAGGGCCGCAACATGCTGATCCTGAAGATCGTGGGCTATGCCGAAGAAGCCGCCTACTATTACCAGTTGCTGGACTTCAAGGCCCACGTCTGGATCGCCCACCAGCGCTATCCTACCCGGGGCCGGGTGTGGCACCCCGGCGGCGCCCACCCCTTTGCGGCGCTCAACACCGCCCTGGTGCACAACGGCGACTTCGCCAATTACTATTCGGTGAGCGAGTACCTGAGCCAGCGCCACTTCTATCCCCAGTTCCTCACGGACACCGAGGTGGCGGTGCTGATCTTCGACCTGTGGCACCGGCTCTACGGCTATCCGCTGGAATACATCATCGAGTCCATGGCCCCCACCACCGAGCGGGACTTCGACCTGCTGCCCCCGGAGAGGCAGCACATCTACCGGCAGATCCAGGCCGCCAACATCCACGGCTCGCCCGACGGCCCCTGGTTCTTCATCATCGCCCGGAACGACCCGGAGCGGCAAACGCTTCGAGCTCATCGGCATCACCGACACCTCCATGCTGCGGCCCCAGGTCTTTGCCCTGCATGACGGCGAGGTGCAGATCGGCCTGGTCTGCTCGGAGAAGCAGGCCATCGACGCCACCCTGGCCAGTCCTGGCGGCGGAAGACCCCCGGTTCTGCCCGGTGGCCGACCTCTACTGGAACGCCCGGGGCGGCAGCGCCACCGACGGCGGTTCCTTCATCTTCTCCCTGGAGCGCAAAAACGGCGACCGGGTCCTCTCCTGCCACGACAAGTTCGGCAAGCCCAAGACCGTGCCCTGGCACCAGCGGCCCTGGAACGGCACGCGTGCTGGAGATCAGCCTCGAGAGCGACTCCGAGGCGGTGCGCCTGATCGAGCGCCTATCTTACGGACCAGACCAGCGGCGAGCAACTCTTCCGTGGCGCTCCGGGATCGGGCCGCCACCATGGCTCCTATGCCGATTTCCGGGAAGTTCCTGGAGGCCGTCAGCGGCCAGGCCGCCAGGAGCGACGCCCTCAAGGCCGCGGCCATCAACGGCCTGACCCTGCTGCTGGACCGGCGCTACGACCCGGGCGACAAGAAGCGCAGCAACCTGCTGCACCTGCATCATGGAGACCTTGACCCGGATCTTGCAAGCTACCCCGGCCATGGGCGAAAATCAGGCCAGCCGCTACCGCCGGATCGATTGGGACAGCCCGGGAGCAGACTGGCGGCCCCGCCGCAGGCACGACGCCATCCTGATCCTGGACGCCGCCGGTTTCCCCCCGGAAGGGCGACGACTGCGACGCCCGGCTGCTGTGCCGGGCCTTCGAGCTGGGCTGGCGGCAATTCCTCACCTACGGCTACAAGGGCCAGCGCTTCCTGGGCTGCGGCTTCGGGCTCGACACCGACGAGGTGCGCATCGACGCCTACGGCAGCACCGGCGACTACCTGGCCTCGGGCATCGACGGCATGAGCATTCACGTCCACGGCAACGCCCAGGACCAGTTGGGCCAGATCATGAAGCGGGGCAAGCTGGTGGTCTACGGCGACGTGGGCCAGACCTTCATGTACGGCGCCAAGGGCGGGGAGGTCTACATCCTGGGCAACGCCGCCGGCCGGCCCCTGATCAACGCCGTGGGCCGCCCCCGGGTGGTGATCAACGGCACCGCCCTGGACTTCCTGGCCGAATCCTTCATGGCCGGCGATCCCTTCAACGGCGGCGGCTTCGTCATCGTCAACGGCCTGGAGTACGACCCCCGGGGACGCCTCCGGCCGCAGCGCACCCCGTATCCCGGCAGCAACCTCTTCTCCCTGGCCTCCGGCGGCGCCATCTACATCCGCGACCCCTACCAGCAGGTGGTGGACGAGCAGCTGAACGGCGGCGAGATCGTCGACCTCTGACGCGGCGGACTGGGAGCTGATCCTGCCCTACCTCCAGGAGAACGAGCGCCTCTTCGGCATCTCCATCGAGCACGAACTGCTCCAGGTGGACGGTCACCAGCGCCAGCCGGATCAGGTCTATCGCAAGGTCCAGCCCGTGAAACTGGCGGTCCTCACCAAGATAGAGGAGTCCTGGGAATAAAAGGCAAATCTCACGCCAAGGCGCCCAGACGCAAGAAAGGGGCGGCCCGCCGGGTCGCCCCTTTTTATATTTTTTAATAGGATATTGGCCCTGCGGTCCCACTTCCCCCCAAAAAGATACTGGCCGAGTGGGGGAGACCCGGCCAGCGTGTGAAAGGAGAAATGGATACGAACTTTAGCTTAAGGGGGGGATGGGGGGAATCCTTAACCTGGTTCGTATTTGCTAATTAAGATATGCATTTGGCATGCCAAATGGCGCAATTTAATTTTTCTTTTAATTATCAATAAGTTATCCTTACCACTTCTCACGCTCTGGCGGCGGGTCCGGTGCAAATTTTTATACGGCTGGCGCACCTGGCGACTAACTAACTAAATTAACTTAACAATTACGGTTTAAAAAATTTCGGCTCACCAGCAGGCCGCCCAGAGAAAAAATCTATTTGACCGGCGTTCTTAATTTGACTGGTTTCCCTGCGTTATATCCTGGTTTATTTTCTGCGTTAAGTCCGTCGAGGGAGAGGTTAGGGCGGACGGAGTTGATCCCCTGGCCCGGTTGGCCTGCTGCCCGTCTACATCTAGGGGCCATTAGCCGGCTAATGGCCCCATCCCTTTGGTGGGCAGAAAGAAGGGGTAAAATGATTGAGGAGGTTTAAACGCCTCCCGAGGGGCCAGAGCCTCCCAACCAGCTTTGATTTTCCTTGACATCTGGTCCCAAGCCTTCTAATTCTTTTCTCATCACTGCTTATTGAGGGCTAATCCTGATGGACTTCTTGGGCGTCGACGGCTGCAAGGGAGGTTGGCTGGCGGTAAAACTATCCCTGTTTGGCGATTGGGAGGTAAATTTATTCAGAAGCTTCTCTCAACTGTGGGAGAAGCACTCCACCGCAGCCTTGATTCTGGTGGACATCCCCATCGGCTTGAGGCAAGGCAGCAGGAGCAAAGGTTCTATTGAGCGCCAAGAAAGGCGCTGCGACAAGGAGGCCCGAAAATTGCTCGGGGCCCGCCGGGCCTCGGTCTTCCGGGTTCCCTGCCGGCCCGCGGTTTATGCCTCGTCCTATGACCAAGCCATCGCCAGAAATGAGAAATTGACCGGCACGCGGATCTTTAAGGCGACCTGGAATATCGTCGGCAAAATTCGGGAGGTGGATGAATTCCTGTCAAGCAATCCGGAGGCCAGGAATTCGGTCAGGGAAATTCATCCCGAGCTCTGCTTCTGGAGCCTGAATGGCTGCCGCCCCCTACAATCTCCAAAAAGAACCGAGGAAGGATTTGGGGATCGGTTGAAGATCTTGCAGGAGAGATACCCCCCATCGGAAAAAATTGTCAAGGCAGCGGAAGAAATTTTGAAAGCGAATTATTCTCAGAAGGAAGTTAAAAGAGACGATATCCTGGACGCTCTGGCCGCGGCGATCACCGCCAAAATCGGCTTCGATAATCTCTCCTGCCTGCCGCCGCAACCCCAAAGAGACGCGCAGGGGTTGGCCATGGAGATGGTTTATTTCTTAGGCTCTTTTCATAAATCCGCCAGTCCAAATGTTTTTGATGCTTGATTAATCATCCGGCCTCACCATAATCTGCTTATGATCCTGGAATTTTCCGAAAAGGGCATCGTCTTTTTCCCCGATCCTGACCTGGTCGGCACCCCGGCTGATTACGGCCTGGAGTTCGAGGAGGTCTGGTTCCCGGCCGCAGACGGGGTGCGCCTGCACGGCTGGTGGGTGCCCCGGGCCACCGCCCCGGTCTTGCTGTGGTTTCACGGCAATGCCGGCAACATCAGCCATCGCCTGGAAAACCTCAAGCTGCTGCACGACCTGGCCGAGGTTCAGGTCTTCATCTTCGATTACCGGGAATACGGCAAATCCGAGGGCCGCATCAGCCGGGAAGGGACTTTCAAGGATGCCGCCGCGGCTTACCGTTACGTGGCGGCAGACCGGCAGGTGCCCACCGGTGAGATCGTCCTCTTCGGCCGCTCCCTGGGCAGCGCTCTGGCCACGGACCTGGCCGTCCGGGCGCCCTGCCGCTCCCTGATCCTCGAATCGGCCTTCACCAATTCCTCGGAGATGGCCAAACTCTTCGCGCCCTTCATGTTCGACTGGCGGCCCAGCGTTCCCTATGACAACCTGGGGAAAATTGCTAAACGTAGAAGTGCCGCTGCTCATCATCCACGGCGACGCAGACGAGATCATCCCGGTGGACATGGGCCGGCGCCTGTTCGCCGCGGCAAAGGACCCCAAGGAACTCTATATCATTGCCGGGGCGCACCACAACGACACCTATCTGGTGGGTGGCCGGGCTTATTTTGAGAGATTGAAATCGTTCATTTATCAGACGATAAAAATCTAGGGCGGCCTGTGGCCGCCAACCGGCGGCGGGATGGCAATGCCAGCCGTAGGGGCGGCGTGCTCGCCGCTACAAAAATATGACTAAAATTCTCGAACGTCAAGCCCTGCTCCTGTCCTACTTCACCGTGGGCTATAACGTGGCGGAATGCCTGCTGGCGCTGCTGGCCGGGTCTCTGTCCGGCAGCATCGCCCTGGTGGGCTTCGGCCTGGACAGCCTGCTGGAGTGCCTCTCCGGCGGGGTGATGATCTGGCGGTTCTACCCGCACCGGGACCGGTCCGCGGCCGCCGAAGCCCGGCTGGAACGCCGGGCCGTCAAGATCATCGGCTACACCTTCTTCTGCCTGGCCGCCTATATCTTCTATGAGTCGGTCGCAAAATTGTTCTATGCCGAAATCCCCGAGCCCAGTCTACTGGGCCTCGGCGTGGCCCTGGCTTCCAGCCTGGTCATGCCGGCGTTATATCTCGTCAAATTACGCACCGGCGAGGGTTTGGGGAGCGCCAGCCTGAAGGCCGACTCCAAGCAGACCCTGGCCTGCGGCCTGTTATCGGTGGCCCTGCTCCTCGGCCTGGGACTCAACTATTTCGGCGGCCTCTGGCAGGCGGACCCGGCTATCGGCCTGCTCATCGCCGTCTTTCTGGTCAAAGAAGGACGCCGGGCCGTCAAGGAAGGAAAACTCTGCACCTGCGCCGCCTGCGGCCTGCGGCCCGGCCCCCCGGAAGCGCTGGACCCGACTAAACTGACCCTCCTGGATTAGCCCCGCTACCGCTTTCCCCAGCCAAAAACAAGGGATTTCCTCGACAGAAATCAGGAGTCGCCTAATTTACAGCCGGTAATCACTGTCCATATTATCTAAACTGTAAAAAAGTAATTAGAACCTATTTCAAACCCTGTCTCAGCCTATGAAATAAAGCTCCACCAACAGAAGATGGGAAAACGGTGGATTGAAGTCCCCCTTTGAAAAAGGGGGATTTAGGGGGATTTTAGGTGCTTATATAAATCCCCCCTGCCCCCCTTTTTCAAACGGGTTATTATACTTGACATACCCCTTGGCGTGTGCTATATTTAGATACAACAAGGAGATAGCCATGAGTCAACCAATTTTATCGGCCCCCCATTTCCTCAATGAAGAGGCCGCTTATGCCTTTGCTGAAGCCCGTCTTTGGCCCAAGGGTCCAGTTTGTCCCCACTGTGGAAGCCGGGAGCGCATCAGCAAAATGAACGGCAAAAGCACTCGGATAGGCATGTATAAGTGCTATGTATGCCGAAAGCCATTCACTGTTAAGATCGGGACTATCTTAGAAGATAGCCATCTTCCTATGCGCCTTTGGCTCCAAGCCATGTATCTGATTTGCTCTTCCAAGAAAGGTTTCAGCGCCAATCAACTTCACCGGACCCTTGGGGTTACTCTCAAAACTGCATGGTTCCTGGGGCATCGTATCCGGGAAGCCATGCGAGAAGGTGAATTGGCTCCTTTTGGTTCCAATGGCGGCACCGTTGAGGTTGACGAAACCTTTATCGGGAATGAGGACAATATGCCGAAGCGCCGTGGCTATGCTCATAAGCGCAAGGTTCTTTCTCTTGTTGACCGGGAATCTGGCGAAGCCCGCAGCATCGTGATTGATAAAGTCAATTCCAAAACCATTGTCCCGATCCTGAAAGAGAATATCGCCAAAGAAGCCAGAATAATGACCGATGATGCCGGTCAATACAAATATCTGCATGAGCATTTTGCGGAGCATGGCTGCACTCGCCATAGCCAGGGCGAGTATGTTTCCCTGGCGGACCCCACCATTCACACTAACACCGTGGAAGGCTTTTTCTCCATCTTCAAACGTGGTATGAAGGGTGTCTATCAGCATTGCAAAAAATCTCATCTTCACCGTTATCTGGCAGAGTTTGATTTCCGCTATAGCAAGCGCATTGCCAGAGGCATTGACGATACTGAGCGGGCCGAAAAACTCCTTTCAGGTGTTGTGGGTAAGAGGCTCACCTATCAAACGACTCATTAGTAAAGACAAACCCTAATATGGCAAATTCAAGACAGCATAAACGCACCAAATCAAAAAAAAGGAGCAGCAGAAAGCCAATAGCCATCCAAATACCCAGAAGAAAGTTCCTAACCAAAACTCGCGGATTGATCGGGGGGATTGTGACCATCTATTGTATTTTTGCAGCCTTCCCCACATTCTATTCGAGAGTATGGCTTTCACCGTCTATCTCCATTAATCCCAATGACCCATTTGCTACTAGATTTGAAGTTTCCAATACGGGTAGTTTCTCAGTTTATAATGTTCACATCAATGCAGAAATTTCAGGCACTATGAGCACTAATACTTTTGATAAAATGGGGTTTTCAGCAAAACCCGATATTATCCCGGAATTAGAGCCAGGCCAACATCCAGTCCAATGGGTGCCAATTATTATGAATATTCCACTAAACGAAAAAGACAAATATGATTTGCGCCTTGAAATAACATTCAGACCTTCATTTGTATGGTGGCATAGGACATTGCACCAACGATTCATCACAATACGCAGTACAAATGGGCAATTCCGGTGGACTGAATATCCTTATGGTAGTCCGTAAAAATATACTAATCCAGAAAGGAATAAACACATGACAAAAAAAACTAAACCCGAACCAGATGACAAAGAGCAAGCAGCCCGGTTTCTTGAAGCTGCCAAGAAGATCAAGGAACCTCTTTCAGAGAAAGCCTTTGAAAAGGCATTTGATAATATTGCTAAGAAAAAAAAGGTTTCTAAATAATAATTAAGGCCATTTGAATTTTCGTGCTACATCTAACCAACCAAGTTCATGATAGTCCCAAACATACCCATAAGGCTTTGTTCGTTCTGATAAAAGTTCATAGGATTTTCTAACAACTATGCCTTTTTGCTTACCCAAATCATTCACACTTTTGTTCCATTCTTTAGGATCATCTCCCCTTTTGAATTTATTATACCACTCATCTCTTGTATCAATAAGTTTACGAATTTCCCATGCCAAAAAATCCGCAGCTTGTATAGGGGCTATCTCTTTAGCTGTGAACCCTTTAGGTAATACGCTAAGATGAATATAATCAGGTTTTCCTACAAACCCAATATCTGTTTCTGCATATTCCCTAGCCTTGTCAATCATTGGGCCAGGCTTATTTATATGATCAATTATAATTTCTATTGGTTCATTTTGCCACCATGCTGCAATCATAAATATGCATACATATAAATTAAAGGCATATGAATCTAAATCTAATTTTTTTTCTTTAATAAATTTTCTAAAGTCTTCTAATCTAATAACAGATATTATTCCCATTAAATTGGTTTCACCCATAATATCAATTAATGATCTGATAAATTGTCTTCTATTATCTTCATTACCTTTAAATTTTTCAAATGGTCCTATATTGTGTGCAAATTCCTTCATATGAAAATAAGGAACTTTATATTGACGAAGTGTCTGTTTCCATAATTTTTCAAACTTTCTCCATTTTTTAACTGTTGTTACATACCCAGCTAGTGAGCAAACTTTATGCTGCGGATCGTCTTCTTCCCCACTATTATCCAGATAAGCTCTGATGATCACCATAAGATGATGCCCCAAGGGATTTGGAAAAATTGACAAATCGGGGAAAGCTATATACCCTTCCCTACTGGGGGTCATACTACACCCCCTCCCCTGGGTATGTCAAGTATAATATCACGTTTTCAAAGGGGGGTGATTATATGGCGACTTATAGTCTTTGGTGTTGGCGCAAGATGAAGCCAAAAATGGATTTTGTAATAGCTTTTATTATCCGGTTGACTAGGAAATCGGCTGGGAAATTTGACGCAAGCTAGTTAGAATAGGCATGCTCGAGATGCATAAGGAAAACGGAAAACCACCGCCGGATGACTTGCGGGCCAAAATAACGAAATACGCCCTGCTGACCGTCCTGACCTGGCTCGCTCTCTTCGTCGGCATGGCCTTCGTGAGATTCGGAACCGGCTGAGATTTTTTAGGCCTGTTCTAAATCCCCGGCTCCTTCTCCAGGCGTTGGCTGACGCCTTTGAGGAGGAGCGGCCAGGCGATGGTGGCATCGCACAGGACCTCGGCGTAGCGGCCGCCATCCTCCGGGGCGACGAATTTCCCCCAGGAAACCCCCTCCCGATAGGTGCAGCCGCTCAACCCCCCCCAATGGGCCGGCTCCGGGCAGAGCCGCACGCCATACTGAAACCGCACTTCCGGCAGATCGAGCCCTCAGGCGGCTGCTGCAGCAATTCCAGGTAGGGCGCCACCTGCTGGGCCCAGTTGCGGGGCACGCCGCCGCCCACGGTGAAGATGCCCAGCTTCTTGGCGGCCAGGGCCTGCTGGGCATAAGCCCCCAGGTCCAGGAAAGGGTTAAATTTCAGAGAAACGGACCCCAGGGCCGCAGTGAAATCCTGCCCCGCCGCCAGGGCCTGGCGCACCATGTAGCCCGCCAGGTCCAGGCCCAGTTCCGAGTCGGTGAAGGCCGGGATGAAACCGGCACCCCCTTAAGATAGGCGTTGCGCAAGATCCCGGGGCTGTCGGTGTGCTCCGCCAGGTACTTCCCAATTCCCGGCAGAGGCTGGCGGAGGACCAGACCTGGTCTTGGGTCGAGCTTTTCAGCACCGCCCGGAATACGTCCTCGGCATAATCCAGGTTGGCTTCCATCTCCAGGGTGTCATAGATGCGGTTATAACCCTGCTGAAAGAGCTCCCGGTCGGAAACGTGTTCCGGATACTTGTAGTGCGCCCGGCCCAGGGTCTCGATGAAGCCGTGGGCCACCAGGGCCCCGGTGGTGATGACCACCTTGAGCCAGCCCCGGTCGATCATCTCGCAGATGAGCAGGCCCATCTTGGCGACACTCATGGCCCCGGAAAAGGTGCCCACCACGGCGCACTCGGGGTCCTGCACCATGGCCTCCAGGACCTCGGCGGCCTCGCCCAGACTGCGGCCGCCGAAGGCGGTCTTGCCCCATGGCCCGCAAGCAACTCGTCAAAATCCTGGATCTGGTTGAGATCCAGGGGCTCCAGGGGCGTCAAGCCGTCTTGGGCGCCGTCGTGAAAGTCTTGCGTGCTTGCGTTTCATTTTAGGGAGCCTGCTCTATCAGGTCGCCCAAGCGCAACTTGGGCCATAATTGCGTTCCCAAGTACAACTTGGGAACGAGAAAGACTATCACTTCATCCGGCTGTGATAAATATACCCCAACGCCTTATACAGCAGCCGGGCCGCGGTGAATTCGCTCACCCGGCTGCCCCGGGATGGGGGCCAGTTCCACCAGGTCCAGGCCGATAATGGGGCCCCGTTGGGTCAGGGTCTCGATAAGGGTGAGGACCTGGTCGTAAGTCAGGCCGCCGGGTTCAGGCGTGCCCACCGCGGGCATGATGCCGGGGTCCAGAGCGTCCAGGTCGATGGAGAGATAGACCGGGCCGGGGATGGCCTTGCAGGTGTTCCAGGGCCGCCTGCCAGCCGGCCGGGGTGTGCAGTTCGGTCGCCTTGAACATCTTGAAGCGCGGCGCCACCCGCATCAGGTTGTATTCGTCCTGGGAGTAGTCCGCACCCCCAGCAGCGTCAGGGGCCGGCCCAGTTCATAGAGGCGGCGCAGGACGCAGGCATGGGAGAGTTTGCTGCCGTCGTAGCTGTCCCGCAGGTCGGCGTGGGCGTCCAGGGCCACCACCGACAGATCCGGGTAGCGGGTCTGGGCCGCCTGGACCAGGGCCGTGGTGATGGTGTGTTCGCCCCCCAGGCCGGCGATGAATTTCCCCTGGGAAACCCAGGGCTGCACCAGGCGGCTTGATCTTGTCCAGCATGGCCTGGGGGCCGGAAACCTCCGGGAAGACCGGTAGGGCGGTGGCCAGCCGGATGGCCTGGCTGGGGTCCCAATCATACTGCTCGTCCCAAAACTCGACCTGCCGGGAAGCCGCTAAAATGGCCTCCGGCCCCTCCTTGGTGCCGCCGCCGTAGGACACGGTGGCTTCGTAAGGGATCGGCAGGATCACGGCTTCGGCTTCTTTCACCGGGAAGGGCTTTAAGTCCAGAAAAGTGCTACTCATTTTCCCTCCACACACCCAAAACCATGAAAATAATTCGGTGGTGCGGGCCTCCAAGCCCACCGGGTGCCCACCCTATACAGGCACAGGCTGGAAGCCTACGCTACCAAGACCTAAATTATTAAAGCCTTACGCCCCCTCACCCCAACCCTCTCCCCCGTCGGAGGAGAGGGAGCAGGTCCATAAACTTGCGAGGTTTTTACTAGCCACTGACCACTGGCCACTGACCCCTATTCGGTTTTTGCCTCCGCAGGCGCGGGTTCTTTCAGTTCCATCTCCTTCAGGCGACGGTAAAGGGTGGCCAGGCCGATGCCCAGGAGGCGGGCCGACAGCTCCTTGTCGCCGTGGGTCTTTTTCAGGGTTTGGAGGATGGCCAGGCGCTCGATCTCCTCCATGGTGGCCCCCACCGGCAGGACGATCTTGTCATCCTCCGGGTGATACCGGCGGATCTCGTCCGGCAGGTCCTCCAGGTGCACCATATTGCCGGTGGTCAGGGCTACCGCCCGTTCCACCACGTTCTGCAGTTCCCGGATATTGCCGGGCCAGTGATAATTTTTTAGAGCCAGCATGGCATTGGGGGTAAACCCCATGGCCGGGCGGTTGTTTTCCAGGCAGAACTTGTCCAGGAAATACAGGGCCAGGAGCGGGATATCCTCCACCCGCTCCCGGAGCGGCGGGATGATGAGGTGGATGACATTGAGGCGGTAGAACAGGTCCTTGCGGAAACGTCCCTCGGCCACCGCGGCCTCCAGATCGACGTTGGTGGCGGCGATGATCCGGACGTCGCCCTTCAGGGTCTGGGTCCCCCCTACCCTTTCGAACTCCCCTTCCTGGAGCACCCGCAGCAGCTTCACCTGGGTAGCCAGGGGCATTTCGCTGATTTCGTCCAGGAAGAGGCTGCCGCCGTCGGCCAGCTCGAAGCGGCCCTTACGCTGCTGGATGGCCCCGGTGAAGGCCCCTTTTTCGTGGCCGAAGAGCTCCGATTCGATGAGGCCCTCCGCCAGGGCGCCGCAGTTGAGCTTCACCAGGGGCCGCCCGCTTCTGGGACTTTGGTGATGGATGGCGTCGGCGATGAGTTCCTTACCCACGCCGCTCTCCCCGAGAGCAGCGCCGTGCTTTTCATCGGGGCGATCTGGCCGACCGTTTGCATAATCTTGAGGAACGCCGCAGACCGGCCCATGATGCGGCCACTGGCGCTCCGCTCCTTCAGGGCCTGCCGCAGCCGCTGATTTTCCACGATGAGCTTCTGGGTCTCCAGGGCCTTGCTTACCACCTTGCGCAGCTCGCCCATGCGGAAATCTTTGGTGATGAAGTCGTAGATGCCCCGCTTGATGGCGGACACGGCTTCATCCACGGTGGCGTGGCCGGAGATCATGATGGCGATGGCTTCGGGACGCAGGATGCGCAGCGCCCCGAAAAGCTCGGTGCCCACCATATCCGGCAGCTTCAGGTCAATGATGGCCAGGTCCACTTCGTGCCGCCGCACCTCGTCCAGGGCCGCGGCCCCGGTGCCCGCCACATGGATCTCGTGGCCCAGCTTCTTCAGGCCCGTGGCCAGCGCCTCCCGGGTGGGGGCGTCGTCATCGACAACTAAAATGACACTCATAATTCAGTTTCCAGTTCCCAGTTCTCAGTTACCAGGTGCCAGAAGATAGACTGACCACTGGCCACTGACCACTGACCACTGCTTTACAGACTATCCAGCCAGCCCAGGATTACCCGGCAGATTTCGTCCATTAATTCCGGGGCCACGCTGCCGTGATGCGACTCAAAGGAGTGGCCGGCGCCCGGAATCAGGTGGAGATCGGTGCGCACCGGCATTTTTCCCAGGACCGGCCCCAAGAGGTCCAGGCGGCAGAAAGGGTCTCGGGCCCCTTCGATGAACAGGCTGGGGCAGGGCAGCAGGTAGAGCGGCTGATCCCGCAACTGCTCCGGCCGCCCGGGCGGATGCAGGGGGTAACCCAAAAAGACCAGGCCGCTAGCCCCCACCTCCCGGGCCACCAGTTGGGCCGCCAGGCGGGCCCCCATGGACTTGCCCCCCAGGTAGAGCGCCAGCCCCTTGAATTCGTCCAGTTCGGCCACGTACTCCAGGACCATACGATAGACGCCCTCCAGGGTGGCGTCCGGGTCGGGCCGTTTGCGCCCCTCTTCGGAGTAGGGAAAATTGAAGCGCACCGTGACCAGCCCCTGGCGGGCCAATTTTTCATGCAGCCCGGCGATCAGGGGGTAATCCATATCGTTGTTGGCCCCGTGGGCCAGCACCAGGATGGCGGCCATGGTGGTGGTCCGGGGCACGCCCAAAACGGCCCGGATGGTCCGGTCGCCGCCGATGGACAGCTTTATGGGTCTTAGTTCCATGATATCCTTCCAGGAAATAGTAACAGTTTAACATAGCACGAATTTTTCCCGGTGTCTAATGTTGAGCGGTCAGCTAGCAGCTGTCAGCGGTCAGCCAAGGCGGTGTCGGGGCTAAGAGCTACGGTTGGCGATGCTCGTCATTAGGCGGAATTAAAGGACAGCCGAGGGCGGCGGTGCGCCATTTTTTCTGGCGTCTGGGCAGGAGCTACTCTAAAATTTCGTGATCGGCCTCGTCCAGGAACAAGCGCCGGGGTTGAAGCTCCGCTAATCCGGCCCAGAGGCCGTCGCCGTCGCGCCAGGGCGCCAGGTGTTCCCAGCCTCCCAGATGGGCCACGCGGGCATAACGGCCCAGATAATGCCGCAAACGCCGGACCTGGAGGCGCTCCCGCCGCCGGGTTTCGGGATCGAGCCCCGCCAGCCGCCAGGCGGGGCGCCGGCAGGATAAATGGGCCCGGCGGTACTCCCGGGCCACAAAGTCTTCCAGGGGCTCATCCGCGGTGGTCAGCAAGGTCTGGAAGTTTTCAAGGGTCAAGAGGTCCCGGGCGTAGCGGGGCAGATGCTTTCGTGCGGGGCCGCCCAGGTCCAGGGGCCGCCAGGGGATACCGTACTGCCGGGAGTAGTCCCGAGCCGCCGCGCACCTCAAAAGGCAGGGCCACCTGGGTCATAAGGCGCCGGAGGGCCAGATGTCCGGCCGCAGCCCCGGGCAAGGCCGCCAGGGCTTGCCGCCAGAGACGCTGCCAGTTCGCCTCCTGGCGCTGCCGGTAGCGCAGCGAGAAGCGGCTGATTTCCACCGTGACCAGGTTTGGCTGAAAAAGCTCCAATAACTTGAAGGCGCGCTCATAGCCCCGTGGATCGCCATGCACCGTGCCGAGGAGGAGGAGGGAGGGACAGGAAGAAAGGTCTTTTGGGGGAGGACCGAGGGAGCACGGCTCCCCCGCCCTCCCCCAAACCCCCTCCCAACCCCCTTTATGGGATTGGGAAGGGACTTCATCTTTAGAGTCCTTGTCAACCATATAATAGTGGCACAGGCTTTCCAGCCTGTGCTTTCTTCATTTTGGTAGCCGCAGGCTTTAGCCTGCGCCGGCACAGGCGAGACGCCTGTGCTACCAAGATGTGGTGGGCAGTGCCCACCCGACATTTTACCAACTTCGCCAACCCTGGTTATAGCTGAAAGCTGACCGCTGATAGCTGACAGCTATCTATTCCTGCACGAACTCCCGGCCTGCCTTCAGGGCCATTTCGGCCCGGGCCAGTTGGCGGCCCAGGTAGATGGCGTGGTTGATATCCGACAGGGCCACGTCCCGGGCGATTTCGTGTTGCAGACGCGCCGCCTTTTGGCCTCGATATTCCTTCAGGGTGACGTCCTCGAAGCGGTGCTCCACCAGGATGTCCGTGGCGTCCAGGGTGATACGGAAATAGCCCATGGGGTCCAGGCGCACCTTGAAGGGCCGCTTCCCAATGATCAGCAGGGCGCGGTCCAGTTCTTTGGGGTCCAGACCCAGGGAATGGCTGATGACCACCAAGGCGCCGGGGGCCAACCCGGTCTCTTTGGCCACCCACTTTTGAATGGCCAGGAGGCCGTAAAGGTTCATGGGGTAGGCGTCCATGGCGTTGTGGGTGCGGAAGGTGGCGCTCAGGGTCAATTTGCCATCGAACCTGCGAAAATAAAGAGACACCAGGCAAGGGCGGCCCTCAACCCGGCCCAGGTCGCGGGTGTTGTCCCACAGGGTGACGTAGGCTTTGCGGTCCTCGGGGTCGCGCTTCAGGCGTTCGGCGCAGGCCGCCAGGGTGTCCAGGCCAAAATAACTGCGCAGGCGATGGCCGTAGTTGTAGGTCTCATCGGGACGCATCTCTCCCCGCAAGATGTCATCCTGATAACGGCGAATCTTATCATAGTTAAGGTTGGCGGCCTGAAGTTCCTCCGGCGTGTTCCCTTGCTCAGGGTTCTCCACCACCACCTTGACATGTTGCAGTTCCAGCCGGTCACCCTTCTTTAAGGCGGCGCGGTGGCCGAAGCGGGTCAGCAGATAGAGAACCTCTCCCCAGGCTTCTAAAATCGTATTCCGCACCACTACATGGCTGCGGGGATTGCCGGGAAAATGTTCCACCTCAACTTCGGGCAGGGGTACCTCCTGGCGTTGGGCTGAAGACTGGGCCGGCGGCTGCCAGGAAGCAAAAAAGTTTTTGATGTCCTCGATAGTCTCAATATGTTGCGGGTCACCCAATTCTATCAGGGAAGGTGGAGCCTGAAATTGTTCCTGCTTAACTAAATCATCCATTATTCTTTTGGTCTGGCGAATCCGAGCCGGCGACACCTGGACCCCGGAGTCCGGGGTGCGATATCTAATCAAGGCCCCTGCCACCGGGGCTAAACCCAATTCAAAAAATCTTTTTAGCTCCAGGCGTGAACCGGCTCGATCATTCCCACAAATCAACAACACTTGAATCTGCGGATTGTAGAGCAGATTCCTGAGCATCTCCCTCAGGCCGTTGCCGTAGAGGTTGCCGAAGACGGCGATGGGGCTGGTGGCGGGGTTCAGGTCCACGCCGGCCTGGCGGAAGCGCTCGATGACGTAATCCACCCTGGACCAGAGGGTGACCACCCCGATGCTGCCGTGGGGATTGATGATGGTCAATTTGTCGGCGAAATAGAGGGGCTGGAATTCCATAAAAACACTATACCAAAAATCGGCTCCCGGTTTACAGAGGAATTTTTTGTAAGCCGGGGAACAGGGAGGTTCGAGAACCTCGCCTGCAAAAATGCTTTTTCAAGATAAAATATTGCTCCGGGCCGCAAGAAGACTTATTTTAGCTGACAAGAGGAAACCTCTGAAGAAACTGTTCCTCGACCGGCGTATCTGCTAAGATGGCAGCACCACGGTAACCGGTCGCAGAGTCAGGTTCCCAGCCGTTAAAGCTCGCAAAGGAGGGGCGGTCATGGCGTCATCGAAAGAAAGGATGTATCTGCATAGTTTCCAGGAGATCAGCGAAGGCCCTGAGTTCTCATCTGGGGGTGAACGACGTCTTGGAAACTATTGTGCGGGAAATCACCCAGACCATGAATCTCAAAGGGGCGACGATCCGCCTGGTCAACCCGAAAACCAACAGCCTGGAATTGGCTGCCGCGACGGGCCTGAGCGACAAGTACCTCCAGAAAGGCGCGGTGGGTTTGGATAAGAGCGTCACCGACGCCCTGACCGGCCGGCCGGTGGCCATTTTCGACGCGACCAACGACCCCCGCATGCAGTATCCCAAAGAGGCGCAGTCAGAAGGGATCGCCAGCCTGGCGGCCATCCCTATGATGTTCCGGGGCAAGGTCAACGGAGTCTTGCGCCTGGTTACCTCCGAACCGCATGAGTTTACCATGGACGAGGTGGATTTCGCCAGCGCCGTGGCCGAGCTCGGCGCCCAACTGATCAGTAATGCCCGGATCTTCGAGGCCCGGGTCCGGGAACTCAATTTTCTCAAGGGCTTGCTGGAAGTCGCCAAGGCGGTGAATTCGACCCTGGATGTCAAGAAGGTCCTGCATATGCTGGTTAAAACCGCGGTCACTGCCCTGGATATCAAGGCCGCGGCGGTGCGCCTGCTGGATGAGAAGCGCCAGAAGATGGAGCTGGTGGCGTCCTACGGCCTCAGCGACCGCTATATCAACAAAGGCACGGTGGTCACCGACAAATCCATTGCCGAGGCCATGATGGGCACGGCGGTCTCCATCTATGATGTCGCCAGCGATCCCCGGGCCACCTTCCCCAAGGAATCGTCCGAGGAAGGGATCAAGTCCATTCTGTCGGTGCCCATCACTCTGAAAGGCAACGTCATCGGCGTCATGCGCATCTATACCGCCGAACTGCGGGATTTTACCGACGATGAGATCACCTTTATCTCCTCCCTGGCCGAACAGGCGGCCCTGGCCATGGAAAACGCCCGCATGTACCAGAAGCTCAAGGGCGAATATGAGGAGATGATGGGCGACATTTACACCTTCGCCGGGTTTACCCGGTTTTAGAGGGGCGAATCATCCCGAAAAATTCAGGGGGCGGGTTAAAACCCGCCCTTTTTTTAACTGCCTTTTAACCTTTTTTTAACCGCCTTTTGATAAACTAGGAGGGGTCATGTCGCATTATTACGAAGAAGATGACCTGGAGAGGTTTAAAGAGATCGGCAAGCACCGCCCCGAACTCTTTGACTTCTTCATGAATTACTACCAGGGGGTCATGGCCGCCGGGGCTCTGACGGTGCGGGAGAAGGCCCTGATCGCCCTGGCGGTGGCCCACGCCGTGCAGTGCCCTTACTGCATCGACGCTTATACCCGCGCCTCACTGGAGGCCGGCTCCAATATGGAGGAGATGACCGAAGCCATCCATGTGGCCGCGGCCATCCGGGGCGGGGCCACCCTGATCCACGGTATCCAGGTGCATAACGTGGTGGACAAGATCACTATTTAGGGACGTCTCATGGTGCCTTTTTCACAAAAATTGGAGGAATCCGGCTTCCCGGGCCTCCGGGCCGCGGGGGTCAACACCCTGCAGGTCAACCTGGGTTGGCGCTGCAACCAGGCCTGCCGTCACTGCCATCTGGCCGCGGGTCCCGACCGTCCCGAACAGATGGGGCTGGAGGCGGTCGAGGCGGTCATCAATGCAGTGGCCCGCTGGTCCCTGCCCATGGTGGACCTGACCGGCGGTTCGCCGGAAATCAATCCCCATTTTCCTTACCTGGTGCAAAGTCTGTCCCGGCTGGACACGCATATCCTGGTACGCTGCAATCTCACCATTTTGTTGGAGCCGGGCTTTGAGCACCTGCCGGAATTTTTCCGGGATCACCGGGTGGAACTGGTGTGCTCGCTGCCCTATTTTCAGGAAGACCCGGTGGATCGCCTGCGGGGACCGGGGGTCTTCCGCAAAAGTCTGGAGGCCTTGCGCCGGCTGAACCGCGTGGGCTACGGCGTCCGGGACTCGGAGCTTAAACTGCACCTGATGTTCAATCCCGCCGGGGCCTATCTGCCGCCGGAGCAGGCCGCCCTGGAGGACCGCTTCCAGCGGGAATTGAAAGAGCGCTACGACATCGATTTCAATAATTTGTACACCCTGCTCAATATGCCCATCGGCCGCTTTAAGGAGTTCCTGGAGAAATCCAGGAATTACGAGCGTTACATGGGCAAACTGGCCGCCGGCTTCAATCCGAACACGGTCACCGGCCTGATGTGCCGGAACCTGATCAGCGTCTCCTGGGAGGGCCGCCTGTTTGACTGCGACTTCAATCAGGCCCTGGACCTGCCTTTGGCCGAAGGCCTGCCCCAGACCATCTGGGAGTTCGACCTTTCCGAACTGGCCCAACGGCCCATCCGCCTGGGGGATCACTGTTACGGCTGCACGACTGGAGGTGGGTCTTCCTGCGGCGGATGTCTGATGAGGAAATGAGAAGAAAACCGTGGGGGAGGGCCAGGGACTCCGTCCCTGCCCTCCCTCACACCCCCTCCCAACCCGTGTAAGTTGACCTGGGAAGATGGGGCTTTCAGCCCCTCCTTCCCAGGCTAAAAAAATACAAGGGATTGGGGGTGGGGGTTTGGGGGAGGGGGTAAGGGCCGTCGGCCCTTAGCCCCCTCCCCCAAGGAACTTTTTCATATCACCCAGCGCCGGCCAGCGCTTCGTGAAGGCGCGTTCGGCCAGGTGTCGGGCCAGGGTCAGCCAGTGGCGGCGGGTGGTGGCCAGGTAGCCCTGGGCCAGCCAGCGGCGGCCGGAGCTGGCCACCGGCGGGCGGAGCAGGCGCAACCGGGTGCGGCGTCGGAGGCGAAACGCCAGGTCCAGGTCCTCGGGCCGGCGGTGGGCGAAGCCGCCCAGGGCGTAGAACAGGTCGCGACGCAGGGTGAGCACCTGGTCGCCGTAGGGCAAACCGCTGAGGCGGCTGCGCCAATTGGCGCCCCAGGCGATGAAGCGCAGGGCCGGCCGCGGCGGCAGCAGCGCCAGTTCGAAGGCGCCGGCGGCAAAGGTCGGATCGGCCGCGGCCCGGCGCAGGGCCGCCAGATGAGCCGGCTCCAAGCGGGTATCGGCATGTAGGAAGGCCAGCAGTTGGCCCCGAGCGATCCGGGCCCCGGCATTCATCTGGCAGCCCCGGCCCCGGGGGGCCCGGAGGCAGCGGACGTGAGGCCAACGGCCCGTTAGCTCCCAGGTGCCGTCAGCGCTGCCGCCGTCCACCAGGATGATCTCGAGGTCGGGTGCGTGGGGCAAGCCTGCCAGGGTCTCGGCCAGGAGCCCGGCCTCGTTGAGCACGGGCAAGATGATGGAGATAACCGGATTCATGGGCGGCTGCCGCGTCCTACTCTGAGATTCAGACTCAATGGCCATTCTGACCATCATTTTTGCCAAGGAACCGCTCCCGGGGCAAGTAAAAACCCGCCTCACCCCGCCCTTTTCTCCTGAGATGGCCTGCCGCTTGTATCATTGCTTCTTAGAAGATATCATAGAAGAAACGGTCCGGCTGCGAGGGATGGAGATAGCCCTCGCCTATACCCCCGCCGGCGCCCGCGGGTTTTTCCAAGGTCTGGCCCCTCCCGAGGTTCGACTGGTGGCTCAGGAAGGCCGGGGCCTTGGAGAACGCCAGGCACGGGCTTTTGCCTGGGGATTCGAGGCGGGCTACGACATTGTCCTGTTGCGGGGCAGCGACACCCCGGATCTGCCGGGGGAGATCATGCTGGAGGCCGAGGAGAAATTAGCCGACGGCTCGGCCCAGGTCGTCCTGGGCCCGGCCCGGGACGGCGGTTATTATCTGATCGGGCTCACGGGCCGGCACCCGCAACTGTTCGAGGGGCTGGCCTGGTCTACCGGATCGGTGCTGGCCGACACCCTGAGCCGGGCCCGGGAACTTGACCTGAAGGTCCACCTGTTGCCATACTGGCAGGATATCGACACGTATGCCGATTTGGTGGATTTCTTGAAGCGCTCCCATCCGTCTCTCCGGACCGGCCGGCGCAGTTTCCGAGCCGCCAGGGAGTTGGTGGCCGCCGCCGACTCCGAGTGAACAAATAACTTTAGCGAGAGTGCCAATGCCGGAAATGCCCGAGCTCGTAGTGGCCGCACCCCCGAAAAAGGCCTCCTTTATCCGACCCCTGATCTTCCTCCTGGCGCTGGTCGCCCTGTTCGGCGCGGCCCGGGCCTTCCATCTGCAGGAGTACCTTCAGGAAGACCGGCTGCGGCAGTTCATTGCCTCTTATGGGATGTGGGGGCCCGTGATCTACCTGCTGGTTTGGGCCGTTGCCCCGATTCTGTTGTTCCCGGGCTTAGTCCTCACCCTGGCCGGCGGCGTCCTGTTCGGACCGGTCCTGGGGGTGGTTTATACCACCATCGGGTCCACGATCGGGGCCTCTCTGGCCTTCCTGGTGGCCCGCTACCTGGCCCGGGACTGGGTGGCGTCCAAGATCTGGGGTACCCGGTTGGCCCATCTGGATGAGAAAGTGGCCCAGCACGGCTGGAAAGTCGTGGCCCTGACCAGACTCATCGGATTGCCGTATGTTTTGCTCAATTACGCCCTGGGCATTACCCGGATTCCTTTGCTGCCTTATGCCCTGGCCACCTGCGTCTGCATGCTGCCCTGGACCATCGCGCTGATCCTCGTCTCCAGCAACCTGCTGGCGCTCCTCCGGGGCCAGGTTTCCATCTGGCTGATCATCGGCGTCATTCTGGTGGCGCTGGTCGCCCTGCTGCCGCTGGCCATCAAGAAAATCAAGGCCCGGCGGGGCGAAGCGGTGGATATTTGAAACCGGTCGATCCGAAGGCAAGAGGTGATTGGATGCACCTTAGCTGGCAGAGAAGGTGGTTGCCCCTGCTCATCCCGTTGGCCTTGCTCCTGGCCTGGCTGGCCCTGGCTTTGCTCCCGCACCTGGCTGAGGGCGTTCCCCTGGGTGATTACACCCACTCCGGGGTCTTGATCCAGGCGGAGGAGTTGAAGGACCTCATCGATAAATCTGATCCCAACCTGAGGATCATCGATTTTCGTCACCAGGCCAAATATTACCTGGGCCACATCCCCGGCGCCATTCAGATGTGGCGGCCGGAGACCGAGGACCGCCGCCAGCCGCTCCCCGGCCTGCCGGCCCCGGCCCACCAGGTGGAAAAACTTCTGGGCCGGCTGGGGGTGGGCAGCCATGATAATATCATCATCTATTCGGACCATTGCGACCACGCACGTCTATGGTGGGTTCTGGTCCATTACGGCTTTCCCCCCAGCCAGATGCGCCTTTTGGACGGCGGCCTCGAGGCCTGGAAGGCCAAAGGCTATCCCACCCATCTCACGGCGCCGCACTTCAAGCCCGCCACCTTCCGGTTCGCGGCGGAGCCCCCGAAAAATTACCTGCTGGCCAACCTGGAGGAAGTCAAAGGCGCCAGTGGGTCTCCCGATAAAGTCATCTTAGACGTCCGGACCCCGCGGCTCTACCTGGGAGCAGGCAGCAAAGAGGGCGCCGCCCGGCCCGGACGCATCCCCGGGGCGGTGGGGGTCTTTTGGGAGGAAAACCGGGTGGCGGCGGGTCCTCAGAAAGGCTGCTGGAAGAGTGCCGCCGAACTCAAGGAGATTTATGCCGCCCGGGGCATCACCCCGGATAAGGACATTTATATTTACGGCCACACCGACCTGGGCGCCAGCTACACCCTGGTGAGCCTCTACCTGGCGGGCTATCCCCTGGAGAAGCTGCACGTCTATGGAGGGTCCTGGATCGACTGGAGCCGCAGCCGGGAGCCGGTGGAGACGGGGCCGGCCAGGTAAAAGACAGTGGTCAGTGGCCAGTGGTCAGAGAGGGGGCCGAACTGGCTATTCGCCCTTTATATTTTAGCGAAAAGCGTCTGGTGATTATTCCCGCAGAGGGCGCGGGCCAGCCCCTGGTCCGGACTATACTGGCCCGGCTAAACCTGGGCTGACCCGTTAAATTAATTAACTTACGTTAACGATAATTTCTTAACAACTGTCAAGCTTCAACCGCGTGGGCAACTTATTTATTCTATAATATTAATATCTTACAAATTTACATCTTTTTCTTGATCTTGGCAGGTTTCTTGCTTAGTTTTTTGTTTTAATCTCTGTCGGGGGTGAGCACCGGTGCAGACGGTTCCTGTCAAGCAGCCGACGTCAACGCCCCCTAAACCTAATTTTTTATCAGCTGCTATTTTTATGATTCGGAGGTTAGTATGTCGAAAAAGTATCTGGTAAGCCTCGGGGTGCTGGCCGCCCTGGCCGTGCTGGCCACCTTACTCCTGGCCGAGCCGGCCCTGGCGGGCAAATTGGAGGACGCCATCGCCCAGACGCCGGTGGGCACGGGCCCGGGAATGATTCACCCCGCGGCAGCCAAGGGCTTCATGGGTATTCCCGGGGCGCCGCATCATTTCTTCCTGTTTTACATCCTGTGGGGCATCTGGGTCGGCTGGATCTTCTCTTCGGTGGGCGCCTTTGGCGGCATCATGGCGGGGGTGGGTCATATCAGCGTCTACGGTTTGTCGGATTACGCCAGCACCTTCAAAAAAACCAGCCCCGGTTTGAACAAGATGCTGACCGATTCCATCCGCACCAGCAACCAGTATCTGGTGGGTCTGTCGGCGTTGATCTCTTCCTTCACCTATTACCGCATGGGGCGGCTGGTACTCCCCCTGGGCTTATGTCTGGCGCTCGGCGGCATCCTCGCCGGTTACCTGGTGCCTTTGCTGACCGTCGGCAAGATGAATGTCAGCACCTACGTGGGTTTTTTCGGGATCATCGTCTTTGCCGTAGCCTTTGTGCTCTTCTATGAAACCACCCCCGCGGGGCAGGCCAAGAAGAAGGCGGCCAAGGCCGCGGCCAAGGCCTTTGAAGCGGCCCATATCAAGAAATCCACCGAAGTCTCTGCCGAACATGCCAAAGGGGTGCAGGTCACCCATTGGGGCCTCTCCAGGATCGCTTTCACATTTTATGGCCAGGAATTCTCCTTCAACCCCATCTGGCCCCTATTGGGGGGCTTTGCCATCAACGGCATTTCGGCCCTGATCGGAGTGGGCGGCGGCTTCCTCTACGTGCCTTTCCTCACCTCGGCGGCCGGTCTGCCCATGTTCATCGTGGCCGGCACTTCGGCCCTGGCGGTGCTGGTGGGCATGATCGTCAACATCTTCAACATGATGGTGGTGCGGCAGGTGCCCGTCGATTTTGTCCTGATCAGCACCGAATTGATCGGCATCGCCATCGGCTCCGTCCTCGGTCCGGTCACTTCCAAGAAGATCCCCGAGGTCTGGCTGAAGCGCATCTTCGTGGTCCTGGCGGTGTATGTGGGCATCGGTTACCTGACCAAGGGCTTCATGGGTCATTCCATCTTACCGGGAATGTAATATGGCAAAGTCACGGCCAGGGGTCGGTATTCTCGGGTTCAGGCCCATCTGCTGGGGCGGCCTTTCGGTTCCGGCGCGCCGCCGCCGGAGGCAGCTGGCCTTTGAACCCCTGATTTGCCACCCCGGGCCGCGCCTTACCGGTCCGGTCGGACGGGGGGGATTTTTCGCCTCCGGCCGCGGTTCAGCTTGAGCAGCACAGGGTTCCTATGGAGATGCCCCCGTTTTTTCAATGGCTAGACCCCTACTTGATCTGGGGTTACCGGATCACGGGGCACGCCCTGGCCGACTTTCTTCTGGGCACCCTGGCGGCGGCCGTTCTCGCCTTGCTGGTGGGGGAGTTTACCTCCTACCTGGCGTCTTTCCTGGTGCGGCGCCGCTACCAGGAGGTAGCCGGCGAAGCCCAGAAATACCAGGATTTGTCCATGGAGGCCTTAAAGGCAGGAGATCGACCGGCCTATGAGGCGGCCAACCAGGTGGCCAACGACGCCTTCAACAAGTCTTTCTTCATGCAGATAACTCTCTCGGCAACATTTTTCTGGCCCGTCTTCTTAATCCTGGGCTGGATGCAGTACCGTTTTCTGGAAGTGGAGTTCCCCCTGCCCTTCGTCGGCTTCTCTCTGGGCTATATCGGCGTCTTTATCCTGCTGTATATCCCGGTATATGTGCTCTGCAAGCGGGTGAAGCGCAAGCTGCCGGAGGTCAGCAGGATCAAAGTTATCCTGGCTGGTTATACCGAGACCCCCGGGACGAAGGGCCTACTCGATAGGTTGCCGCCGGCCGCCGACCAAAAACCATAAGAGCGGAGAAATTTCCGCCCAGGCACTCCAACCAATTCAATGCAGAAATAGTTAAGGAGAATAAGAATGGGACTGCAAGAAGCCATAGCCGCGATTGCCGCAAAACCGAAGGAACAGATGACTTATACGGACGTGGCGGACACGTACATTTATTATATCCGGGTGGATTTTGATCCGGTGGGCATCAAATTCTGCGCAGATGAGGCCGAAATCGCCAAGTACAAAATTAACGCCAAGGCCAAGGCCAAACTGACCTACTGTCAACACCTGGCCATGGCCCGGGGGGGGCATAAAGCTATGTTTATGCCCGCCAACATGCTTCTGTGCGAAAATGCCGAGCCGGTGTTCGGCTTCCGGGAGTTGGACAAGGAAAAAGACACCAAGCGGCACATGAAATATCTGCGGAACGAGGAACTGGCCTGGCAGGCGCCCCAGGGGAAAGCCAAACTCCCCCTGGGAAAGTGCTACGGCATCTATACCGCGCCCCTGGCCATGTTTGACGAATCGGGCCTTGATCCGGATATCGTCTTCTTTATGCTCCTCCCGTACCAAGCCTACCACGTGCTTAATGATTATATGGCCGCCACCGGCCGCAGCAACCTTACTTTTAATCATACGCCCAATTCGGCGGTATGCTCCGGTTCGGTCTGGGCTCTTAACCACCAAACGGCCAATATGACTACCATGTGCGCCGGCAGCAAGACTTCCGGCAAAACCGATATGTCCATGGTGAATCTTTTTATCCCAGGAACCCAGATCAAAGACAGCGCCGCCCAATTGCTGCAGCGCGTTACCGAGACGGGCGGTCCTTCCGTCTTGGGTAAGGGAGGCGAACCATGGCCGGGAATGGATGTCTGTAAAGGTTGCCCGCTGTTTAAGTACGAAACGGTATGAACCAGCCTGGTGCCGGAAAATAGCCAAAGGCGGCCAAACCTTGGGTGGTGCGGCCGCTTTTTGGTCTTAGGCGGAGCGCGGTGGCAACCCTCCTTCGGCATTGGTCCGGGCGATCAGAGAAGTGCCGGGGCGGTTCTTGAACCGCCCCGGCCAGTTCAGCCTAAATAAACGACAACTTGGCCGAGGAATGGTGACGTCTAGGTCGGACCCCGGCCAAATAGCTTTATTGTGGGGGCTGATGGAGCTATAATTAAATTTAGCATCGAGGACTTGCTGGGGAGGGCAAGGCATGACGGTCACCACGAAATGGGCCCTGGGCCTGGCAGTGCTGCTGGCTGCCCTGCTCCAGCCGCCCTGGGTCTGGGGACAGCTTAGAATCCATTCCGGGGCGGCAAAGAGCAGCTTTGAGCACCCCAAAGAGTTGGAGCAGCGCGTCTTTCAATTCACCAACGAGGCCCGCCGCAAAAACGGCCTGCCCCCTTTGGAGCCGGACCAGACGCTGATGACCCTGGCTCGGGGCAAAAGCGACGACATGATCAAACGCCACTATTTCAGCCACCCCGATCCTGAAGGCAGGACCATTAAAGAGCGCTATGCCGAGGTAAAACCGACGCATGGGGGGATGGTTGGGCTCGGCGAAAACATCAGTACAGGCGGGCAAAAAGCTTACGACGACACTACGACTGCCGCCCGGAGCATCGTGGACGGCTTTATGGTCTCCCCGGGCCATCGACAAAATATCCTCCAACCCGCCTATACCCATTTGGGCATCGGGATATCGATCAAGGATAAAGAGTATTTTGTCACCCAATGTTTCGGAGTAAGCTCTAATAAGAAACCATGAGGCGCCGGTTCCGCTGCTGGGGGAGTGACGGGCGGTTCTCGAACCGCCCTTGCTATTTTGGCTTGCGGCCCTCCGGTAAAAATCTTTATTGTCGCCGCCGTTGGAGCTATAATTATACTTGGTACGGAGGGCGCGGGATGAAGTCTCCCACGAGATGGGCCATGGCTCTGGCGGTACTACTGGCTGTTTTATTGCAGCAGCCTTGGGCCTGGGGACAATTAAGAATCAAATCCGGGGCCGCCAAGAGCGGCATTGAACACCCCAAGGGGTTGGAGCAGCGAGTCTTGCATTTGACCAATGAGGCCCGCGGCAAAAATGGTCTTCCCCCTTTGGAGCAGGATAAAGCGCTGACGACCCTGGCTCGGCAAAAAGGCGACGACCTGATCAAAAACCATCGCGTCAGCCAGACAGGTCAGGATTCACTCACTAAAAGGACGCTAAAAGATTACGGCAAAGAAGAACCGGCTACGATTGGACGGTGGGGAAAGCCCGGCGAGAATATCCATATTGGGGTAAAAGATGATTACTCAGATATTGAGACGGCGGCCCGGTTCATCGTGAACGGCTTTATGGGGAACTCGGGCCTGCGAGCCAATATCCTGAACCCCGCTTTTACCTCCCTGGGTGTAGGAGTCTCGATTCAGGGTAAAGATAGCTGTGTCATCCAGGAATTTGCCGGCAAGGAACGCTAACCAGAGGTCTTGCAAAGTATCAAAGAAGCAAAGTGGCGCCGTGAGGCGTTGTCATTGGGTTATACCTGGTGTCGCCCGTCCTTGGTCATTGCCGACTGCCACCCTGGCTTTCATTAAATATCCCAACCAGTTAAACCGGGCCACATGACTCAAAAAGCAAATCTATCCATGAATGGGCGCGACAAGATCCTGACGGAGTGCATCGGGCAGGAGCCGCCTCCCTGCCAGGCCGCCTGTCCCCTGGATATCCGGGTACGGGAACAGATGCGCTACCTGAAGGAAGGCAGGACGGCCGAGGCTCTGGCGGTGGTGCTGGAGCGCTGCCCCTTTCCCGGCATTCTCGGACGCATCTGCGCCCGGCCCTGCGAGGCCGCCTGTACCCGGGGCTCTCTGGGCGGGGCCATCGCCATCGCCGGACTGAAGAGATATCTGTCCGATCTTGACCGGGAAGCCGGGCCAAAAATTACTCCAGGCCCGGAAAGGCCGGAAGCCGTCGCCGTGGTGGGCGGCGGCCCGGCCGGGCTCATGGCCGCCTATGAGCTCAGGCTCAAGGGCTACCGGGTGACCCTGTTTGAGGCCGAAGCGCGTTTGGGCGGCGCTCTGCGCCTCTATGTGCCGGCTTACCGCCTGCCCCGGGAGGTCCTGGACCGGGAGACCGGCCTCCTGCAAAAGCTGGGAGTCGAGCTGCGCCTCCGGACCCGCCTGGGACGGGACGTCCAACTGGAGGAGCTGCGCCGGGACTTCGCCGCGGTCTTCCTGGCGGTGGGCTGCCACAAGAGCCGGCTCCTGGAGGCGGCCGGCGAACACCTTTCCGGAGTCTGGTATGGCCTGGATTTTCTGAAAACCGTCAACTCCGGCAACCCTCCGGAGGTAGGCCCGCGGGTGGCGGTCATCGGTGGGGGTGATACGGCGCTGGACGCGGCCCGCACCGCCCGGAGGCTGGGCGCCAGGGAAGTCCATATCCTGTACCGGCGCACCGCGGCCCTCATGCCGGCCATGGCCGCGGAGGTGGCCGCGGCCCAACGGGAGGGGGTGCAATTCCATTTCCTCACCCTGCCGTTCTGCATTTTGGGAGAAGGCCGGGTCACTGGGCTGAAGTCCCGAAAAGCCGAACTGGGGGAACCGGATGCCAAAGGGCGGCCCCGCGCCGTCCCGGTAGCAGGATCAAAACATACCTTGGAGGTGGATACGGTCATCATCGCGGTGGGTCAGACCGCGGATTTCCGGTTCTTCGGCCCCGGGCTGGGGTTCGATACCTCGTCAAAGGCGCAGTTGGACACAGACCCGGTTTGCCTGGCCACACCCATCCCCGGCGTCTTTGCCGGCGGCGACCTGAGCACCGGCCCCGGCACCGCAGTGGCCGCCTTTGCCGCGGGCCGCCGGGCCGCCCTGGCCATCGAGGCTTACCTGGAAGGGCGGGAATTGCCGGAGATTCTGCCGCCCCTGACCAGCCGTACCACCGACCTGGTGGTGGACACCACGGGAGTCTCTCCGGTCCCCCGGCAGGAAATGCCCGAACTTGACCCCCAAGAACGTCTGGCAGTGCCTTCGGCGGAGGTGGAGCAGGGTTTCAGCCCGGCCGCGGCCCGGCAGGAGGCGGAACGGTGCCTCGCCTGTAGCTGCTCGCAATGCGTCGACAACTGCACCTTTCTGAAGCACTATGTGCCAACCGGCACCCCCACGGGCAGGGCTCTGGTGCAGCTCCTGGGGGACCGGGGGGAGTCCGAACCGGTCATTCCCTATTCTTGCCAGATCTGCGGCCTCTGCCAGGCGGTTTGTCCCCAGGGATTGGACCTCGGCCAGGCCTGCCTGGAGGTCCGGGAGCGGCTGGTGGCCCAAGGCAAGGCGCCGCTGGCGGCGCACAAGGGCGTGCAAAACTATGTGCGCCGCGGGACTCACCCCGCCTTTACCCTGAGCCGGCCGGACCCGGCCACCGGCAAGGCCCGTCGGGTCTTTTTCCCGGGCTGTGCCCTGCCGGGCCACAGCCCACACCTGGTCAAGGCTGCCTATGCCTACCTGCGGGAGCGCCTCCCGGACACCGGCATCCTGCTCAACTGTTGCGGCGCACCCAGCCAGTTATTGGGGGAGCGGCAGGTGCTGGAACGGGTGGCCGGCGGGGTGGCTCGTGAGCTGGAGAAACTGGGGGCCACGGAACTCATCGCCGCCTGCACCCACTGCCTCCACACCATCCAGGATTTACTGCCGGGCATCAAGACGCGCTCCATCTATGAGGTAATGGCGTTAGCCGGCCCACCGAAGGGGCTGAACGGGAGCCGGAAGGAAATCTTTAATATCCACGATGCCTGCGGCGCCCGGCAGGCTCCCCAGATCCACGAGTCGGTGCGCTATTTATTGAAGTACGCGGGACACAATATTGAAGAGATGGCCCATTCCCGGGAGCGCAGTCTCTGCTGCGGCTCCGGCGGTATGGCGCCGGCGGTGGCCCCGGCCCTGGCCCAGGAGATGACCGGGGTTTGCCTGGCGGAAGCCGGACACGACCTGGTCACCTACTGCGCCGCCTGCCGGGCGCGCTTTGCCGCGGCGGGCCGGCCGGCGCTGCACCTGCTGGAGCTGATCTTCAACCCCAACTGGCGCCAGACCAGGACCGCCGCCCCCGCCGGCTCCCTGACGCGTTGGATCAGGCGTTGGCGGCTGAAGCGGTATTTTGAGAGACTCTAGCGGGTGCCTGGAACGCAGCCTGCGGCGGCGGGCTTTTTTCACAGGCCGGAGGCCTGTGCCACTAAGGCCCGCACCATCAAGGAGTGATAGCCATGAGAGGGAAGACGCAGAAGAATAAGTCTCAGGAATGGACCGTTTGTCTGGATAAAACCCCCTAGGGCCGCTGCTGCTCAGTTTTACGGCTAAAGGTTTGGCGGCCCTGGATTTTGGCGATCACGGCTGCCAGGCTGCGCCGGGGTCTCCTCCGCCACCGGAGCTGCGGCCCATGATTGAGGCCACGAAACAGGCCCTGAGCCGGTATTTCGACGCCGGGGCCACGGACTTTGCCGACCTGCCCCTGGACCTCCGAGGCACGCCTTTTCAACTCCGGGTCTGGCAGGAACTACGGCAGATTCCCCGGGGCCGGGCCATCTCTTATAAAGAATTGGCCCGACGCGCCGGCTCGCCCTTAGCCTGCCGGGCCGCGGGCCAGGCCAACGGCCGCAACCCCGTGCCCATCATCGTGCCCTGCCACCGGGTGATCGCCGCGGACGGCTCCCTGGGCGGCTACAGCTCCGGCCTGGATAGGAAACGCTGGCTGCTGGAGCATGAAGGGGCGATGTAAAGACTGTTTTCGGTTGAAGAAATCGCCATGGGCGGGCCTTGGGGCCCGCCTTTTTTTTTCTTAGATTGGGAGGGCAGTTCAGGGCGAACACAAGGTTCGCCCCTACTGACCACTGACTACTGGCCACTGGCCACTGCCCTTAAGGTTTGCAGCTGCGGCAGGGGCTGTAGCCCTGGGAGTAGGCTTCTTTGAGGGAATTGAAGCGCACCCGGTTGGCCGGCTTCATGCGGGCGGCCAAGGGGCAGTTGGGGCGGTGCAGGCGCAGGGAATTCTTGTTTCCCAGGTAATAGGTCTCAGTTTGCTGCTGCGCCAGGGGTTTCTGCCAGAGGCCCCGGCCGGCGGCCATGGCCTCCTGCTGGGCGGCGTTCAGGGTTTCCTGGTGGCGCAGGTTGGGAGCCTGGGAATAGACCCGGGCCAGGCCCTGGCGCACCACCAACAGGTTGACCAGGGCGCCGTCGGGCAAGTACAGATAGGCCAGCAGGCGGCCGTAGCGGTCGTAGCGCTCCCGGTCGTATTCCAGGCGCACCGTCTTTCCCTGGATCAGTCCGACTACGTAGTCCTTGGATTGCTGGGCGAAGGGCTCCGCCGGGCGGCCGTCACTGGCCATTTCCGGGGCATCGATCCCCAGAAACCGCACCCGGGCGCCGCCTTCCAGGACGGCGGTGTCGCCATCGATCACCCGGGTCACTTTGGCCTCCCGGGGCGGACCGGGCGCCTGACCGCACGCCGGCAGCAGGGCCAAGAGGAAGAAGCAAGCCAGGAACACCGGGACAAGGCGGATTTTAACGGGTTGGCGCCAGGAGTTGGTCATTTCCGAAGGAACCCAAAGATTAACAAAACCAGTTAAATGGTGATATTAGAAGCACCAGCGCCTCGGTGGTTTCGTTGGGGAGACTTTCTTCCCACTCACCCTAACCCTCTCCCCCATTGGGGGAGAGGGGATAAAGAGAGACCCTCTTATCGGCACGATTTCAGATTGGGTGCTCCCCTCCCTACATTTCGGCCCACAAATCAGATCCATGGATTTTAGCTGAAGGCTGATAGCTGACCGCTGACCGCTAATTTTTGATCTTGCCCACCACCTGGTAACCCTCGGCTCTGAGCTTGGCGGCAAAATAGGGAATGGTCTGCTGCAGTCCCGACTCCAGTGGCACGGTGGGCTTCCAGTCCAATAATTCCCGGGCCCGGGTAATATCCGGGCGCCGCCGCCCCGGATCGTCGGGCGGCAAGGGGCGGTGGCTGAGGGCCGAAGGGGTGTCGATCAAGGCCAAGACCTTGTTGGCCAGCTCCATGATGGTGAATTCGTCCGGGTTGCCCAGATTCACGGGCTCGAAGACCTCCGGCCGGTTCATCAGGCGGATCAGGGCCTCCACCAGGTCGGAGACATAGCAGAAGGACCGGGTCTGCTGGCCTTGGCCGTAGATGGTGATCTCGCCGCCGGTGAGGGCCTGAACGATGAAGTTGCTCACCACCCGGCCGTCGTTGATGGCCATCCGGGGACCGAAGGTATTGAAGATGCGGGGCAGGCGGATGTCCACGCGGTTCTGGCGGTGGTAATCCATCATCAGGGTCTCGGCCACGCGCTTGCCTTCGTCGTAGCAACTGCGGAGGCCGATGGAGTTGACGTTGCCCCAGTATTCTTCTTTTTGGGGATGGACCTGGGGATCGCCGTAGATCTCGGAGGTGGAGGCCAGCAGGATGCGGGCCCTGACCCTTTTGGCCAGCCCCAGCATGTTGAGGGTTCCCAGGACATTGGTCTTGATGGTCTTGACCGGGTTATATTGATAGTGCACCGGCGAGGCGGGACAGGCCAGGTGATAGACCTGGTCCACCTCCAGGTTAATGGGGTTGACCACGTCGTGGCGGATCAGCTCCAGGCGGGGGTTGTCGCGTAGGTGCCCCAGGTTGGCCTTGGAGCCGGTGAAGTAATTGTCCAGGCAGAGGACTTCATGGTCCTGTCCGAGGAGCCGTTCCACCAGATGCGAGCCGATGAACCCCGCCCCGCCGGTTACCAGTATGCGGGCCATAGGTGCTGTTCTCCTTCTGCGATTCTTCGCACCCCATTGTAACTCTCCCGGGCCGCCAGGTAAATTCCTGATTGACAGCCTGTGACATTTAACTGTATGAAAAAGCTAGGCAGCGGTCAGCCAAAACCAAATAACTGGGACCCGAGAAAACTATGAATAAACGCAAAGGTTTGGGAACCCTGGGCGCCGGCCTTGGGGTTAGGTTAGTCACTCTCCTGATTATCCTGCTATTATTCCCCTCCTGCTCTCCAAGCAACAAAGCCGACGAAGAATTGCGCGGGGAGATCAAGGACCTCCAAAAAGAAGTCAAGGCCCTGGGAGAGAAGCTCGACAAATTGGCGGTCAGTCAGCAGGCCCTGCTGCTGGTCTTGAAAAAACCCGCGGCGGCCCCGCCGGAAGCCGCCGCCACGCCGCCGCCGCCGCCACCGCAGTTCCAAGCGCCCGCCGTGCCGCCGCCCCTGACGGTCAGCCAGTTGCTAGCCGGCAAGGACCAGTACCTGGGCGCCCGGGTGACGGTCAAAGGCGAGGCGGGGCCGGTGATAGTCAACCATAAATCCGTGATGCTCAAGTCTCCGCAGGGCATGGTGGAGGTGCTCTTCGGCCGGCTCCCCGACCAGAAGGAGGTGGCGCGCCTCACCTCCATCCCCATTGACAAGCCCTTGACCGTCACCGGGGTGGTGGGCCTGCCGCCCGGGACGGCCGGGGCCGCCAAGCTGCAGATTAGCGCCGAGGCCGTAGATTTCTGAGCGGAAGTCGATGCCGGGAACATTCTGGCGACCTTTAAGCCGGCATGGGCGCGGCCGCGGTGGCCGCGGGCTGGTCTTTCTTCTTGCAGGACCTGCTGGGGAGCAGCGGTTGGCGCCTACCCCCCTGGGCCAGCGGCCCGCCCTGGCTGCTGATCGGCCTGGCGGTCTAGGGCATTTATGGTTGGCGAGCCGGGCGCTTCACAGAGGTCGGATTAATGAAATGAGGGGTTTTATGGCAGAGGTCAATTGAGGGCACAGCAAGCTGGACCCCTGCTCCAGACCCGGCTACGCCGGCTTGTTCACCAGCATCCAGTATAGTCCCAGGTCCGCCACGGTCTTGGCGAAGGCCTCGAATTCCACCGGCTTGACCACGTAGCTGTTCACCCCGAGCTTGTAGCACTCCTGAATGTCCTGGTCTTCCTGGGACGAGGTCAGCACCACCACCGGCACGGTTTTGCAGCGCTCGTCGCTCTTTAATTTTTGCAGCACCTCCAGGCCGCTCACCTTGGGAAGCTTCAGGTCGAGCAGGATCACCTTCAGGCGATTGCATTTTATCCCGGAGGCGGGGCCAGCGCCGAAGAGGAAGTCCAGGGCCTCTTGCCCGTCCCTGGCCACGTGCACCTGGTTGGCCAGGTTATGTTTCTTCAAGGCCCTTAAGGTGAGTTCCACGTCATGAGGATTGTCTTCCACCAGCAAGATATCCACATCCTTATAATCCATGAGGTTTCTCCGAAATTTTGCCTGATAATCTTGAACTGTGACTGGATGATAGGGGAATTAAGGATAAAACTCAAGCCTCTTCTCTCCGGGGGAGGGCAAAACAGATAGTGGCGCTTTCGCCCAGCGTGCTTTCAGCCCAGACCCGGCCCCCATGGCGGTCGATGACCCGCTTGACGATGGCCAGACCAACCCCGGTCCCGCCAAATTCCTCTTCCGGGTGCAGCCGTTGAAAGACTTCAAACAATTTGTTCACATACCTCATGTCGAAGCCGACGCCGTTGTCTTTGACGCAGTAGATATTTTCATTCCCTGCACTCCAGCCGCTCACCTGAATCAAGGCCGGGTCCCGATCTCGGGTGAATTTGAGGGCATTATCCAGCAGGTTCGCCAGGAGCTGGCGAAACATCACCCGGTCTCCCAGAACTGCTGGCAGGGGCCGGACCTCAATTTGCAGGTTTCTTTCCGGATAGGCCGCCTTTAACTCGTCAAAAACCACCTGGGCCAGCTCAGCCAGATCGAGGCGGGCCGGGCTCAGTTCCTTGCGCCCCAGGCGGGCCAGGGTCAGCAAATCGTCGATGAGCTGCCCCATCTTGCGGGCTTCCTGCTGAATGACCTGCAGGTATCTCCGGCCCTCGGCATCGAGCCGATCGGGATAGTCCTCCAACAATATCCGGGCGAAGCCGCCCATGGCGCGGAGCGGCGCCCGGAGGTCGTGGGCCACGGAATAGGTGAAGTTCTCCAATTCCTGGTTGGCGGCGGTCAGCTCCTGGGCCCGCTGCCGCAGTTCCGCCGCGGTCTTGAGGAGATCGGCGTCCCGCTCCTGCAGGGAGTCGGCCATTTGGTCGAAGGCCTGGGCCAGCTGGCCCAATTCTCCCGGCTGGTAAGGGGCGCCGGTGCGGGCTGTCAGGTCGCCGTGAGTGAGGCGCCGGGTTACTTTCAGGAGTTTGTCCACCGGCCGAAGGATAAAGAGATTCCCGCCGAAACGAGCCGCGGCCAGGGCCAGAATGGCTACCAACCCCAGCCAGACAAGATTGCGCCGTAGATCTCGATTAACCTTGTCAATCGCCCACTCCCTGGGGAGACCAATAGCCACTCGGAGATCCTGCCAAGGAGGCGACAGTCGGGCGAAGGCGAAAAGGCGCTCCTCGCCGGGCAAGCCCACTCCCGCCGCCACCCCTTCGTTGCCGGCGGCCATGGCCTGAATGAGCGCCTTCGGCAGCATTTTGCCGACGTATTTCAGGGGTTCGGGGTAACGGAAAAGAGTCTTCCCGGTGGCATCGGTCAAACCGATAGCAGTGCCGGGCGGAAAATCGCTCTTGGCCAACAGGCTCCCCAGCCAGTGCAAATCCAGGCCGGCGGTGAGCACTCCCTGAAACCGGCCGGCCTCGTCCAAAATCGGATAAGACAAATTGATCTGATACTTTTTGCTGACCCGGCCCAGGATGGGTTCGGAGATAAAAAAGGCCCGGGTCTGGGCGGTTTTCTGAAACCAACGGCGGTCCGCATAATTTACCGGGGCGGAGGCGGCAGGGGCGCCGGCGAACAACTGGCCCCGGGTGTCGGTGGTGGCCAGGATGCTGTAGTAAGGGCATTGGGCCAGCACCCCGGCAAAGAGGGATTCGCAGGCGGCTCGGTCCTGTCGTTGCACCTGGGGCAGCCGGGCCAGGGTCCCCAGTAGCTGCCGGGTGCTGCCGATCAGGGTCTCCTGGAGGGTGGCCAGGTTCCTGGTCGCCACCAGCTCGTCTCTTTGCACCTCACGAATATCCCGGTCCCGTTGGTCGAAATACGAGTAGAGCGTTAAAGCCAACAACGGCAAGATCGTCAAAAGGACCAGGAAGATGGCGCGACTACGCAAACTGGCAAAGGACTTGAGCATCGCTTTACTTTGATCGCCACGTTTCAGGAGTTTAATCACCTATTAAAGCAAGTTAGCCATGCGATCCCCCTCCTGCAAGTCTATAGCCCGATTACTAAAGATTTTTCAAGACCTCCAGGGTAAAGACCACCTCCACCCGGGGGCTGAGCGCGGCCACCGCCTCCCGGCCCCCTTCCTGCCGGTCCACCAGGATCAAGACCCGGTCCACCTTAAGTCCGAAATCCCGGGCCGCGGCAATGGCCTTCAGGGTGGAGGATCCGGTGGTGACGACGTCTTCCAGGATCGCCACCTTATCGCCTGCTTTGACGTCCCCCACCACCAGGCCGCCGGTGCCGTGCTCCTTGGTCATTTTGCGCACCGAAAAGGCATTGATGGGCCGGCCCTTCAGGTAGCTGGTGAGGGCAATGGCATGGGCGATGGGGTCCGCCCCCATGGTGAGGCCCCCCACGGCAGCCACCTGGAGGTCCAGAAGCAGCTCCCAAAAAATCTCGCCGATCAGGAAAAGGCCCTGGGCGTTGTGGGTCACCGGCCGGCAGTCGATGTAATAGGGGCTTACCCGGCCCGACACCAGCGTGTAGGGTTTTTCGGGGCTGTAGCGGAAGGATTTCTCCCGGAGCAGCCGCAGCAGTCTTTCCCGGTAATCGTCCATGGGCGTATCCTTATAAAATCTAATAGCATATGACCTTGAAGTAAGGAAAGCGTCTTCCTGGCGGCGCCAATACGATGCGCCCTCAATCAGGGCGGACACCTGGGTCCGCCCCTACAGTCGCGCCTGGTTTCTGGGCGAGTTCGCCTCGCCCAGCTTAACGAATCGGTCCGAGCCGCGTCTAATTAAACAAATTGGCCCACCCCGTTAAAAATGGCAAGAGGCGGCAGCACCTCCCGCCCTGAAGGAGAGAACCGATGGCCTTGGGTATCATGCTTTATTGGGCTTACGTCTGCGGCACTTACCTGAGCTGGTTGCGCCTGTGGTTCAAAAGTGCATAACTGACCGAAAAAATTACCGCCGGAAGACGGGCGTTCAGTGGTTAAATGATTAGAGACGCAGTTAACCCCAACTTATTGCCCACGGAGGGAAGATGAACTCCCTAACCATAAGAATCGGGTTGTTGATGTTCGTCATTTACGGCCTCACCTGCCTGGTGAGCCTGATGCACAAGAATTTCTACTGGTAAACTCTTAAGCCCGGAGCTTCAGGTAATCGTTGAGGGCCGCCTTGGTGGAGCGGAAGGGAATCGCATCCCAGGGGATCTCCGCCGGGGCGAAGACCCGGGCCTCCAGGGATTCATCCCCCGCGGCCAGCTCGCCTCCCAGATATTGAGTGAGGTAAGCCACCACCACGGTGGTGCTGTCCCGGTAAGAATAGACGTTGAGGAGGCGCTCCACCCGCACCCTCAGCCGGGCCTCCTCCCAGGTCTCCCGCACCACCGCCTCCTCCACCGGCTCGCCTGCGTCCACGAAGCCGCCCGGCACCACCCAGAGGCCGTAGCCCGGCTCGATGGACCGGCGCACCATGACCACGCCGCCGTCTTTGGGCACCACGGCGATGGCCGCCAGCTTGGGGTCGAGATAAAAGACGAAGCCGCAGCGGCTACATACCAGGCGCTCGGGCTCCCCGGCCTTGAGGAGGCGCTTCGCCAGCTCCCCGCCGCATTGCGGACAGAATTTATAGGTGTCGGCTAAAATCAGGCTCAAGGTAATCTCTCACGTCCAGACGCAAAAGCCGCAAAGGATAAGTTTGCAACCGCCGCTTACCGCTCACTGCTCACTGCTTACTGCTTTACTCACCCGAGGCTGAAGGGCGCCGGACTGAAGGTCAGGATGAACACCAGGATGGTGATGACCCCCAGGATCCGGCGGGGCCGGTCCAGCGGCACCCAGTGATAATAAGGCGGCGGGTGGCGCCAGCCCAGGAAACTGATCAGGGCGGCCCAAAACAGCCAGCCGTACCAAAAGAATATCCCGCAAATCAGCAGCAGCCCCAGGCAGCCCAGGGAGACCTTGCGGTGATAATCCGGGGACAGGGCGTAAGACACATGGCCCCCGTCCAGTTGCCCCACCGGCAGGAGGTTAAGGGCGGTGACGAACATCCCGATCCAGCCGGCGAAGGCCACCGGATGCAGGATGACGTTGGTCGTCGCTGGCAGAGAGCCGAAAACCAGCCAGCTCAAAAACTGGTAAAGCAAGGGTTCTCCCAGCACCAGGCCTTCCTGGCCGCCTCCCATCACCGTGGTCCGGGAAAGCCACAGGCCCACCAGAGTCACCGGGATGGAGACCAGGACCCCGACCAGAGGCCCGGCGCAGCCCACGTCCAGCAGGGCCCGCTTGTCCTGGATGGGGGAGCGGATCTGATGAAGGCCCCAAAGGTGCCGATGATGAAGGGAATGGGCGGGGCCGGGATGAAGAAAGGCAAGGTGACATCGAGCTGGTGTCGCCGGGACACCAGGTAATGGCCCATTTCGTGAGACCCCAGGATCAGGAGCAGGGTGAAGGAAAACGGGATGCCCCGGTAGAGGTCTCCGGGCTGAGAGAAAGGGTCCACCCCCTGTTGGACCGCGCCGGCGACGATAGTGGTGGCCACCGTGGCCAGCAGCAGCGCCAAGTGCAGCCAGAGCCGCTGTCTGCTTACCGGCGGCCGGCCGAACTGGCCCCAGAGTTCGGGCCCCCGGACGGGAGGCTCGGGCGCCACGGGCGGCCAGGGAGTCTCATCCGGGTTCATTTCAGACCCACCTCGGCCTTTAATGCCGCCAGTTCCGCGGTGGTCAGCGGCCGGTACATCCCCCGGGCCAGATGTCCCAGGCGCACAGAGCCCAGGGCGATCCGCTTCAGCTTCGAGACCGGATGCCCGACGTTTTCCATGAGGCGTTTCACCAGATGATAGCGCCCCTCCCACACCGTGAGTTCGAGCACCGTTTTGTCTTCCTCCCGCTTTTGCACCGCCACCGCCGCGGCCACCTCCCGGCCGTCGATTTCCAGGCCATTCCTGAGCCGCCGCAGGGTTTCCAGGCTCACCGCACCCGCCACCGTCACCCGGTAGGTGCGCGGCACCTGACGGCTGGGATGCATGACGCGGTGGGCCAGTTCCCCGTCGCTGGTCAGGAGCAAAAGCCCGGTAGCGTCATAATCGAGGCGGCCCACCGGGTAAAACCGGCCCCGGAGCCTTTCCGGCAGCAACTCCATCACCACCCGCCGTCCCTGGGGATCGTGCCTGGAGGAGATATAGCCGGAGGGCTTGTGCAGCATCAGCGTGAGCGGCGCCGACTCGACCTGCACCCGGCGGCCGTCAACCAATACCACGTCCCGGGCGGGGTCCACTTTGATCCCCATCTCCGTGACCACCAGGCCATTGACGCTCACCCGGCCGGCCTTGATCCAGTCCTCCGCGGCGCGCCGCGAGGCCACCCCGGCCCTTGAAAGAAATTTTTGTAAACGTTCTGAAGTCATAATAATTTAGGGGTAAAAGGCGAAAAGGGGAAAGGGGGAAAAGGAAATGCCCAAGCATGCCGATTGTTTCCCCTTTTACCCTTTTACCCTTTTACCCGTTTACCCTTTTACCCTTTTACCCCCAAATCTTTTCAGGCCCAAAGTTGAAACTCCAGGTTAAAGCCAATGGCGTCCCGGACTTCGGCCATGGTCTGGTTGGCCTGTTCCCGGGCCCGTTTATTGCCCTGGTGCAGGATGTCCCGGACTTCGTCCGGGTGTGCCTCGAAATAGCGGCGCCGTTCCTGGATGGGCGCCAAGCTGGCCAGCAAGGCCTCGGCCAGCAGCTTCTTGCAGTCCACGCAGCCCAGATTGGCGGCCCGGCACTCGGCGGTGATTTCGGCGAGCCGCTCTTTGGGCAGGTTGAGCCGGTGGAAGGGGAAGGCCAGGCAACGGTCCGGCTCGCCGGGGTCCCGCCGGAAGGGGCGCTGGGTATCGGTGGTCATCTGGCGCACCTTCTGGGCCATGACCTCCGGCGGGTCGCTCAGGTAGATGCAGTTGTCGTAGCTCTTGCTCATCTTGCGGCCGTCGGTGCCGGTGAGCTTGGGGATCTCGGTGAGCATCGCCTCCGGCTCCGGGAAAGATGGGCTGATAGAGATGGTTGAAGCGCCGGGCGATCTCCCGGGTCATCTCCACGTGGGGCACCTGGTCCACCCCCACCGGCACGCCCTCGGCTTTGTACATCAGGATGTCGGCGGCCTGGAGCACCGGATAGCCCAGAAAGCCGTAGGTGGCCAGGTCTTTGTGGGCCAATTGCTCCATCTGGTCTTTATAGGTGGGGTTGCGCTCCAGCCAGGGCACCGGGGTGAACATGCCGAAGATGAGGTAGAGTTCGCAGTGCTCCGGGATGGCGGACTGCACGAAGAGGGTGGATTTCTCCGGGTCGAGCCCCACGCTCAGCCAATCGATGAGCATCTCCGGGATGTAGCCGCTGATGTTTTGCGGGGGTTTCGTATTCCGTGGTAATGGCGTGCCAGTCGGCCACGAAATAGTGGCAGCGGTAAGTGCTCCTGGAGCTTGAGCCAGTTGTACAGGGCGCCGTAATAGTTGCCCAGGTGCAGCTTGCCGGTGGGGCGCATGCCGCTCAGGATGCGCTTCGGTTTCAGGTCGGGGGATTTTGGTTTAGGACCGGGTATATCATCAAATGCCATGCTGATTCCTATCCGTAGGGTGCGCACTGCGCACCTAAGATTTTCGAGTGGGCCCCGCCCACCCCTTTTGGTGCGCACTGCGCACCCTACAGTTCCTGCGCCGGCAAGGGCGCCGGCGCTAAACATTTCTATATAACAAACCTGGGGTTACAGGGTCTGGCTGACTGCTGACAGCTAATCTCACACCAGCCCTTCGACGTTCTCGCCGAAATCCTGGCCGCCCCAGCGGCTGATGTCCTTGGGCACAGCCATCTCCGCGGCCAGGGCGGCGGCTTCGATCACCAGGTTGCGGCAGAACAGGGCGTGTTCCCGGCAGAGCCAGGTCTTGCGCCACTGCGAGGTCAACAGGCGGCATTGGGTGCTGCCGAAACGCTGCTTGAATTCGTTGGGCAGCCGGTTAAAGACGCGGTAGAGGCCGGGGTTGCCGTAAAGTTCCGCCGTAGCCGCCTTGACGTCATTCGGGACGTCCCGGCGGCCGTAAACTGCGCCCAGGGCGGCCATGGCGCCTACGATGGCGCCGCAGGTGTCGCCGAAGAGGCCGCCGCCGCCCCCAAACCCGGTCATGAGGCACATGGTCTCATGGGGCAGGGCGACGTCCACCACGGAGATGAAGGCCTCAAAAACGCTTTCGGCGCAGTTGAGGCCGACCCGGAAATTACCTTTGGCCTTTTCTTTGACTTTGGCAATCACTTCTTCGGGTTGCATGCAAATCTCCTTATTCTTACCGAGTCGTAGGCGGCTCGCGAGCCGCCCCTACAGGGTTAAAGGCCCCTTAAAAATAATTTTGCACGAAATTTTGCAATTCCGCCAGCACCACCCCGATCTCCCGGTTGGTATCCAGGCGCAGCAAGGGCCGGTCCTCCGGTCCCAGGGGATCGAAATCCTGTTTCTGGGCCTCGACCAGCTCCAGCCGGCCGTCGGAGAAGGCCTCGGGGTCCGCGAGTCTGAGCCCCAGCCGCCGGCGGGCCTCGGCCGGGGGGCACTCGCAGTAAACGAAAACCACGGCGGCCCCGTGCTCCCGGGACAAAAGCCGCACCAACTCACGTTCCCCGGCCCGCTTATAGGAACCGTCCAGGATGACGCTCTCCCCCGCCGACAGGTACGCCGCGGCCTGACGGCGCATCTCGGCATAGGTGCGCGTCGAGAAATCCGCGGCGTAGATGCCCTGGCCGAAGGCCTCGGGGGCCCGGGTAGTGGGCGCCACCCCCGCCAGGGTCTTGCGCACCCGGTCGGTTTGGATGACCGGCAGCGAAAGGGCCTGGCCGAGCGCCCGAGCCAGGGTGGTCTTGCCGGTGGCCATCAGGCCGAAGATCAGCACTAAGACCGGGGACTGGAGACGGGGGACCGAAGTTTTGCCCCCGTCCTCCGTCTCCCGTCCTCCGTCCATCAGATAATCTCCCTAAATCCCCCTTTAGCAAAGGGGGACTTGAGTTACGCGGCCCAGCGCGCCCCGGCTTCGGCGTACTCCCCGGCCAGCAGGAAATAGGCCCGGGCGGTCTGCTCGGCCCGGGCCCTGGCCTCCGGAGCCAGTTCCGGGTCCTGGGCGGTGAAGGCATCGACCTTGCCCCGGACGTAAGCCCGGTAGCACTTGTAAAAATCGAGCATCACCGGCAGCTCCGGGTCCCCGGCGGCCCGGGCCAGGCGTTCCACCAAATAGCGGCTCAATTCCCTAAAGCCGTGATAGTCCAGGTCCATGGCCAGGAAATCGATATCCGCCGCCACATCACCATATCTGAATCGGGGATTAAATTCAATGCAGTCATAGATATATACCTGGTCGGCCAGGCAAATGTTCTGTAAGTGCAGGTCGCCGTGGCAATCCCGGATGCGGCCCTCCTGGATGCGTTGGAAGAACAGGGCCCGGTTCCGGGTCAGAAAGGTGGTGGCGAAGGTCCGAATGTGGTCAAAAAGCTCCCGGGAGAGCAGCCGGCCCACCAGATTCCGGGTTTGCGAGAAATTCTCGGCGTGGTTATAGGCGATGATGGCCGGCTCCCCGAATTTGTTGATCCGGGGGCCGGTGGCCGCCTGGGCGTAAAAAGGCACCAGGCGCTCGATGATGCGGTCCAGGTGTTCCGGCCTAAGCTCACCCCGCGCCGCCACTTCGTCCATCATGCGCTCCTGCGGCAGGCGCACCATCTTCAAGGCGTATTCCAGGGGATGGCCCGAGCCGCCCAGGCACGCCCGGCCGTGATGAGCCGTGATGGGGAGGACCTCCAGGTAGATATCGGGACAGAGGCGGCGGTTTAAGACGAGTTCTTCGTGGAGATAGTGGTGACGCCGGCGCAGGGTGGTGAAATTGAGGAAGCCAAAATCCACGGGCTTCTTGACCTTGTAAGCGAAGCGGTCGGTGATGAAGACCCAGGAGATATGGGTCTGGATCAGCTTAACTGCGCCAGTCGGCTCGTCATAGGCCGCCGGCTCCATTAAGGCCGCCACGAGGTTCATAGAATAAATATAAACATTTCGGGGAGGAAGGGCCAGGAGAGTGAGCAGTTAGCGTTGAGCAGTGAGGTCTTACCCTTGCCATAGCCCTGTGATTACCACGATGAGGCCCTTGGGTTCCTTGGGGGTGAGCCGGGTGATGGGAGGTTTATCCATATCTTGTTAACTCTGTTGAAATTTAAGGGCGGTTCGAGAACCGCCCCTACAAAGCCGGGCGCCGATCTCAACCCTCTCGGGCGATCTCGTCCAGGGTGCGGCCGCTGAGGACCGATTCGGGCCGGGTTTTTAGAACGTCGGTGGCCGGATCGGCCGCCTCGTCGTCCGCCTTCACCAGCAGCCAGGCCTCGTCCTTGCCGGTCTTGAAACGGGTCAGGGCATAGCCGCCCTTAAGTTTCTGACCCTCCAGCCAGACCTTGACGTGGCCGTGGGCCACCGCCTCCGCCATGGGGATGGGCCACTCCCTTTTTTCGGTGAGATTCTGGAAGGGGCCGGTGTCCCAGACCAGGACGGTGCCGGCGCCGTACGCCCTCCGGGATCATCCCTTCAAAGCCGGCGTATTCCAGGGGGTGGTCCTCGGTGGGCACGGCCAGGCGCTTCTCTTTGGGGTCGGTGGACGGTCCCTTGGGGACGGCCCAGGATTTGAGCACCCCGTCCACCTCCAGACGAAAGTCGTAATGGAGGTGGCTGGCGTCATGCTTCTGGACCACGAAGATGGGCGCCGCCGACGGCCCCCGGCCGCCCCCCGCGGGCTCCGGGGTGCGCTGAAAATCGCGTTTTTCCTGGTAATCCTCCAGGGTCTGCTTGGCCATGTTATCCCCAGTTCGAGCCTTTCCTTTAAAGTAAACATCGGCCTCCGACCTGTCAATGCTACCGGCAAGGCTCGGAACCGGAAGAGCCAGGCCCAGGTCGGCGCCACCGGGAAAGGCCGGTCACCTGGAGCGGCCAGAAATTCTAAAATAACTGGCTCGCGGCGCTATTTTTTCTGAAAATCCTTGACAAGTATTTAAATATAGTATATAAATACAAGATTTACTATGAATTGAAGGGGGGCTACGGCCATGCACTGTGAAAGCGTGAAACCTGGAGTAGATTGCACCTTTATGACCAAGAAAGGCTGTTCGTTCAACGGCGGCAAATGCAAGACCGTTGTGGAAGCCTGGACAGGCTGCGACCGGACTTTGTGCTATGAGGATCAAACTTCTGTACTTCTTTTCCGGATCCCGAGGCTAAATGGCGCCGGGGTGCCTGTAACCTGGCCACTCACGTGAAAAACGGCAAGAAAGAGACGGTCCAGAAGGTCAATCCCTTGAAGGCCTCCAAGCGCCAGGCGGCCGGCCGCTAACCAATCACCGTTGAACGGACGGCGCGGCTCGACTCCAAGAGCCGGCCGCGCTTTCCGATCCTCAATTCCCGCCTGCTTTATTTCCCCAACTTCTCCAAGGCTTCCTTGATGCGGCTCAACCCGGTGGCGATGCGTTCCCGGGAGGTGGCATAGGAAAACCTGAGGCAATTGTCTTCCCCGAACTCGTTGCCCGGCACCGCGGCCAGACGGGCTTCCGTTAGCAGATAGTCCGCCAGGGCCTGGGAATGGGACTGGCCGGGCGCGGGCTTGAGCCGGCCGAAATACGCCGAAAAATTCGGGAACAGGTAAAAGGCCCCGCCCGGCTTGGTGCAGGTGACCCCGGGGATATCGAGGGTCCGCTTCAGGATGTCGTCCCGGCGCCAGGCGAATTCGGCCACCATGGCGGCCACCGTGTCCTGGGGACCCCGCAGGGCCTCGACCGCGGCCTTCTGGGCGATGGAGGTGGCGTTGGAAGTTGACTGGCTCTGCAGATTGGTGGCCGCGGCGATGCCCTCCGCCGGGCCGGCCAGGTAGCCGATGCGCCAGCCGGTCATGGCATAGGTCTTGGAGACGCCGTTCAGGATGAAGGTGCGGGCCTTGAGTTCCGGGGCCAGCATGGCGATATTGACGAATTTGGCGCCGTCGAAGAGAATCTTGTCATAGATGTCATCGGAGATGACGAACAGGCCGTGTTCCAGGACCACCTGGCCCAGCGCCTCCAGCTCCTTTTTGGTATAGACCCCGCCGGTGGGGTTGGAGGGGCTGTTCAGCACCAGGGCCTTGGTCCTGGGGGTGAGACGAGCCTTCAGTTCCGCGGCGGTGAGCTTGAAGCCGTTGGCCTCCCGGGTGGGGACGATCACCGGCACCGCCTCGGCCAGCATGGCCATGGGCACGTACGACACCCAGAACGGGGCCGGGATGATCACTTCGTCCCCCGGCTCGAACATGATCTGGAAGAGGTTGTAGAGGCCGTGTTTGCCGCCGCAGGAGACCAGGATCTCGCCCGGCTTATAGGTCAGGCCGTAGTCGCCCTGGAATTTATTGATGATGGCCTCTTTCAGGTCCGGGATGCCTCCCACCGGGGTGTAGCGGGTAAAGCCCTCGTTGATGGCCCGGATGGCGGCTTCCCGGATGTTGGCCGGGGTGTCGAAGTCCGGCTCCCCCACCCCGAAGTTGACTATGTCGACCCCCTGCGGCCTTGAGCTGATTGGCCTTGGCGTTCAGGGCCAGCGTGGCCGAGGGCGGAATCTGGCGGATACGGCTGGCAACTTGCATAAGCACTCCTTAAATATATAATTCATTGAAATCAGAGGCCAAATGGTAAGGGCGGGGTAATCCCGCCCCTGCCAGGTCCCTGGCGGCTATCTCCAGCCCCAACGGGGCGCGGTCAGGCAATCTTTGAAAATTTATCAAGATTATGATATTTGTCAACCGTGGGAGGCGCCTGTGAAGTCTATCGCCATTATCACCAAGAAGCATAAAGCCGACGCCTTGCAGGCCGGCCGGGCCTTGCTCGCCTGGTGCAGCTCCCGGGGTCTGACGGCCCATCACCTGGAAAACGAGCCGGAGCCCACCATCCTGCCCCTGCCGCCAAGACGCGGACTTCATCGTGGTCATGGGGGGCGACGGCACCATCCTGAGCGTCGCCCGCCATTACGGCCGCCTGGGCCTCCCCATCCTGGGGGTCAACCTGGGGGGGCTGGGGTTCATCACTGAAGTCTCCCTGGACGAACTCTACCCATGCATGGAAGAGCATGTCCTGCCCGGCAAATTCGAGGTGGACGAGCGCCTGGTCCTCACGGTCAGCCTCATCCGGGACGGCGCCACTATCTGGCGGGAAAACGTCCTCAACGACGCGGTGATCAACAAGGGGGCCCTGGCCCGCATCGCCGAACTGGCCACCTGGATCGACGCCGAACACCTGACCACCTACCGGGCCGACGGCTTGATCGTCTCCACCCCCACCGGTTCCACCGCCTACACTCTGTCCGCCGGCGGGCCCATCGCCTACCCCACCCTGCGCCATATCATCCTGTTGCCCATCTGCCCCCATACCTTGAGCAACCGGCCGATTATCCTGCCGGAAACCGTGACGGTGGCGGTCACCTTGGATGAAAAGGTCCAGGACGTCTACCTCACCCTGGACGGCCAGGTGGGCCGGGAGCTCAAGCCCCGGGACCGCATCGAGGTGCGCTCCGCCCCGTATAACATCAAGCTGGTGAAGTCGCCGCGCCGCAGCCACTTCGAGATCCTGCGCACCAAGCTGGGCTGGGGGGAATTGGGGAGTCCGTGCAGGTAGGGGTCAGTAAGTGATGGCTTCGTTTTCTGGTGGGGCAGGCCTCCGTGCCTGCCCCCTTTTGTCCGCCCAAGCCGGAGCCTCTGACTAACTTTGAACCTTGAACTTTGAACTTTGTCTCTTCCTTTCTGGAAATTTCCCTCACTTGGCATTACTTTATGGCAGTGTAAAAAATGTAAAACTTTGCCGCTCCAGGCCCCGATGGACTGGCCTCTAAGCGGCACTCAAGCGGTACAGCAGCGGTGTTTTAGCGCTGTTGCCGCGCTCCGGCGGCGAGCCATCAGCGGCTTAAGTTGGGGAATATAAGCTATTTATGCGGACCAAAATGCGGAATTTTTCCCAGTGCCGGCACAATTTGGCCCCATGTACTCCTTTTTTGGGATCGAAACCTCCCAAAAATGGGCCGGCTTATCCTAATTTCCAAGCAATATGCATGACTTAGATGATAAGCATTTTTTCATTACCTAACTTATACTTATGATTGCCTTTTTACCCGTGAGTGCTAAGACATCCTGCAATTTTGAGCGTATAATAGCCAGGAAAATGTAGGACAGGCGCCCTCGCCTGTCCAGGGTGGACAGTCGCGGGAGGCTGTTCTGCATCAATAGCTTACGGTAACCTATAGGGAGTGCCAAAAGTTTTTTCTTGTGACACATCCAAAATCCCCCCTAGCCCTCTCTTTTTCAATGGTGTGGTGGGTGGGGGTAACTTAGCGGAATTACTTTGAAAGTCCCCCTTTGAAAAGGGGGATTTAGGGGGATTTAAAAAAACCGGCATTCGGAAGAAATTTTTGGCAAAGGCTATAACTCAAATGAACGAGCCAACCAAGCCATTCCCGGTCCGGCGCTATTTTGAAGGGCGGCTGGAAGATATTCAAGATAACGTGGTGGTGGAGGAGCCTTTGGAGATCCGCCTCCAGGGTGAGCCCTTCCAGGTGTTGATGCGCCTGCCGGGACTGGAAAAAGAACTGGCCCTGGGTTTCCTGTTCACCGAAGGCATTGTGCAGCGCCTCGCCGAGGTCATCACCCTGCATTTTTGCGGCGCCGCCACCGACCCGCTGCTGCCTCCCAATGTGGTGGACGTGACCCTGACCGCGGCGGCCCTGGCCCGCCGGGGCCGGCGCCACCTGGAGGTCTCCTATTCCAGCTGCGGCCTGTGCGCCAAGGAGGCGGTGAGCGAAATAGTCCGGCAGGTTCCTCCCGTCCAGGGCAACCTGACCGTCGCACCGGAGGCGCTGGGTGCCTGGATGGAGCGCCTGCAGGCAGCCCAGACCCTCTACCGGGACACCGGCGGCACCCATGGCGTGGCCCTGGCCGCGCCGGCCGGCGATTTCTTCTTCCACGCCGAAGACGTGGGGCGCCACAACGCCATGGATAAGGTCATCGGCCGCTGTTTAATGCGGAATCGGGATATGACGCAGCTGGTGGCCCTGCTCAGCGGCCGCATCAGCTTCGAGATGGCCCTGAAGGCCGTCCGGGCCGGCATCCCCATCCTGGCGGCGGTTTCGGCCCCCACCTCCATGGCCCTGGAACTGGCGCAAGAGCTGAACCTCACCCTGGCGGGCTTCGTCCGGGGCCGGCGGCTGAATGTCTATACACATCCGGAGCGGATTAGAACAGTAGTCAGTAGCCAGTAGCCAGTATTCAGGAGTGAAAACACAGGCAAGACGCCGGTGCTACCAAAAAAAGGCGACCTTACGGCCGCCCTTTTTTGTTTTTGCCTTCGTCTTTACGGAAAACCCGTAAACCGCCTTTTAAAAGATGCTATTTATGAGGATGCCCGTACCTCAGAGGAGCTTATTCCTTGTTATAATCATAAAAAATACAACGCAGACGCGGGCTTCGATCAATGAGTCTACGTATTGCGCGAACCGTTTCAGCCACAGGAGTTAATATTAAGCGCGCAGCTTTTTGAAATATGGGGTGGCGCTCGATGACTTCGGCTGCATATGGCCCATTATTATAATACCAATCGATGAATTTACGCCCTACTTTAAAGTTTATCAATATCCCATCACGCAAAGTCCTAAACTCTTGAACAATCGGATGATCTGAGTTACGATATGCCGCAGTAGCGACAAAACACCACTTTCGTTGCCAAGTGTATTTAAGATCGTCCCTAACATAACCGAAAGTTTGGCCATTGGGTAAGCTACCAAACATACTGGCAATAACTATGTTTTGAATCCCATCAGTCCGGGGAATATCCCAAACAATGAAATCCATACGTTGTGTTTCCCCTGGAGCTATGTTATGGAACTCTGGCTTTATTCCTACTATCGGCAACCAATTTGTGTGTTTGAATTTACTATATTGTGTATTGCCATCACTAATATAAGGTTCGGAGGTTTTCCATTGATTCTGATACTTAGCAGTCAAAATTAATGAGCTAATATGATCGCGGCTCAGATTTATAACCACAATATCTAATTGCTGCACTTCCTTTACATCATTCTCGACTAATTGAACTCTCTTTTCTGGAGAAAGAATAACCTGAGTTTTTATGAGTTCATGATTGAATTCGCTCATTGTATTCCTCAAAACATGTATCGCATATTATTTTGGTGAATTGGGGAAAACCCACTACTGTCCGGTAGAATTTGCTTGGAATAACAAGTGACTTCTACCGGATAGCGGTGATAAATGCTATATTTTGTCTACCACCTTTTTACGCCCGCCTTTTTACGCTGGGGCTTCTTGAATGTCCGACAGTTGCCAGGGGTTATGGCCCACCGGACGGGTGAAGGTCCAGTATTCCTCGAACTTCACCGGGTCGGTCTTGCTGCCCTCGATCACCTGGCCGCTGCTTTCGTCCACGCTGTAATCCAGCAGGTTGGCGTAAATGCGGGCGGTGATGAAATCCGTCCCGGACTCCTGCCAGGCCTCGGTGAGGTCCACCGACCGCACCGCCACGTTTTCCAGGCGGTTGATCTTCTTCTCGGCCTTCATCTTATCCACGTCGCCCTGGAGGATGCCGAACATCTCCCCGGTTAAGAGAGTGCGCACGGTGGACATATCCCGGTTGGCCCAGGCGCCCTGGGTTTTGAAAAACAGTATCCATGGCCATATCCTGGAACTTGGCCTCGTCGAAATCGGGGTCGAACTGCCGGATATTGGCCAGCCCCTGGTCCAGGTCCCCGCGCCCCGGCTGCATCCGGGGCTGGTCATAGACCGGCGGATACTGGGCCTGGTAGGCCGGACCGGCCGCGCTGCTCTGGTAAGAACCCGCCATCTCCTGGGCCGCCAGGCGCTTCTTTTTGACATACCAGTAGATCAGATAGCCGATGCCGCAGAGCAACAGGATGTCAAACAGGCCGATGCCGCCCATACCACCGCCCATGCCCCCGAACAGGCCCCGGAACAGAAAGCTGCCGGCCAGGCCGCCCAACATGCCGCCGCCGAAGCTGCGCCAAAAGCTGCCGGGCTGCGGAGTCGGCTGGGCAGGGGTGCCCAGGCCGGGCTGAGACGGCTGTGTCGGTCTGGGCGCAGTATAGGTCGTGGGCGGCGATGACGACCGGGAGCCCCGACTGCCGATGGAGCCGCCGCCACCCCGGCTGCCGCCGCCCCCGGCCCGGGCCCAGGCATCCAATTGGAGGCCCCAGGTGCAGAAAAATAACAGGGCAAAGAGGATCACGAAACCCTTTGTCCATTTATTTACCAACATAGTTTCCTCCGATAAGTTGCAAGTTTCGAGTTTTTAGTTTTGTTAATTACCGTTCTTTTCGGCTATTAACAGGAAAGCCTACCCAATAATCTACCTTAGGTCTAGATGCAGACAATTGTAACAATAACTGCAAATTCATAAACTGAAAACTCGAAACTTAAAACTACTTTACATCCATCTTCAGTAACTCCTGGCAGGACAGGGGGTGTCCCAGGGCGCAGGCTTTTTTATAGTCGGCGATGGCCTTTTTAGGCTCGTTCAGGTGGTAATGATACATGTTGCCCCGGAAGAAATAGGCGTGGGGCGAATCCGGGGCCAGCCGGATGGCGGTGGAAAAATCGGCCACCGCTTTCTGATATTCCCCCTGGCAGAACCAGACCATACCCCGTTTGTTGTAAACCCAGGCGTCCTTCGGAGTCAGTAGGGCGGCCCGGTTGAGGTCCGCCATGGCCTCGGGAAAGCAGCCCTCCTGGGCCTGGCATTCGCCCCGCGCCTTCAGGGCCTCGGCGTTCTTGGGGTCACAGTTTAAGGCCCGGCTTAAGACCGCGATGGCTTCGGACCGACGATCCAGGCTGGAGAGCAGGTTCGCCTTGGTCAGGAGCAACTGGATATCCCCCGGTTGGCTGGCCAACCCCTGGTCCAGCTCCTTCAGGGCCTCGGCCTGGCGCCCCAAACCGGCCAGGGCCAGGGCCAGGTAGCGCCGGGCCTCGGGGATCTGCGGATATTGCTCCAGGTAGCGGCTGAGCAGCGTCACCGCCTGCTCGTTCCTGCCGGCCTTTTGCGCCTCGATGCCTTTGATGAGGAGATTTTGATCGGCCCAGGCCGCGGTGGCCAGCATGATCAGACCAATCAAAACCACTGGTATTTGGCGCCAACCCATCATCGTGCTCCCAGGTCGATAAAAAAGTTCAAGGTTCAAGGTTCAAAACTAAAAACTCGAAACTCGAAACTCAAAGGGCCACCCGCGGGGCGGCTGACCCTTTATACCACGATTCCCGTTGGGGCTGCCAGCCTTAATAGCTGCGCATGGCCCTGAGGCGGGCGATCCGCTCTTCCAGGGGCGGGTGAGTGCTGAAGAGGTTCATCAGGCTGCCGCCGGTCAGGGGGTTGACGATGAACATGTGGGCCGTGGCGGGGCTGGCGTTCATGGGCACCCTTTGGGCTCCCAGGGTGAGTTTCTCCAGGGCCCGGGCCAGAGATTCCGGGTTGTGGGCCAGATGGGCTCCGGTTTCATCCGCCAGGTACTCCCGGGAGCGGGAGATGGCCATCTGGATGAGCATGGCGGCGATGGGGGCGAGGATGGAGATGATGATGATCCCCAGGAAGCCCGGACCCTCGTCGTCGTCCCGGCCGAAACCCAGGATGGCCCCCCACTTGGCCATACTGGCCAGGATCATGATGGCCCCGGCCAGGGTGGCGGCGATGGTGGAGATCAGGATGTCGCGGTTGAGCACGTGGCCCAGTTCATGGGCCAGGACTCCCTTCAGCTCCGCCGGGGTCAAGAGGCGCAGGATGCCTTCGGTGGCCGCCACCGCGGCGTGCTGGGGGTTGCGGCCGGTGGCAAAGGCATTGGGAGACTCATCCGGGATGATATAGATGCGTGGTTTGGGGATGCCGGCTTCCCGGGCCAGTTCCTCCACTATCTGGTGCATCTGGGGCGCGTCCGCTGGGCTCACCTCCTGGGCGCGGTACATGCTGAGGACGAGCTTGTCGGAGAACCAGTAACTGAAGAAATTCATGCCCACCGCCAGGATAAAGGCGATATACATGCCCTGGCGGCCGCCGAGGATTCTCCCCATGAGGATGAGGAATACCGTCAGTCCGGCCAACAACAGCACGGTCTTGATTCTGTTTTCCATGTTTACACTCCTGATCCTGATCGGGTCTGGCCGGGGCTCACCGGCTCAGAAACCATGACTTTCTGCCCCAAATAACTTAAATCAATCAGGATTATTATTATCGTTTAAATTTCAGACTATGGTCAAATTTTAAAATTCATCCGGGGGCTTGTCAATAAGCCCAGCAGTGCCCGATGGCTTCCCGTGATCGACCAGATAAAGAAAATATTCCTGATTCCCCTTGGGGCCCTTGAGGGGGGAGGGAAAGGCCGGGCTCACCTGAAACCCCGAGGCCGCCGCGGCGGCCGCCACCTTGGCCACCGTCTCCTGCTGCAGTTTGGGGTCCCGCACCACCCCGCCCTTGCCGACCTTGCCTTTGCCCACCTCGAATTGAGGTTTCACCATAGCCAAAACCTCGCCGCCGGGCCGGAGAAACTCTCGCACCTTTGGGAGCACCAGGGTGAGCGAAATGAAGGAGAGGTCCAGGGTGATGAGGTCGATGGGCTCAGGGACGGCCTCTCGGGGCAGGAAACGCAGGTTCCGGCGCTCCAGCGAGATCACCCGGGGGTCGCGGCCCAATGACTGGTCCAACTGGCCGTAGCCCACGTCCACGGCGTAGACCTTGGTGGCGCCGCCCAGCAGCAGGACCTGGGTGAAACCGCCGGTGGAGGCCCCGGCGTCCAGGGCCGCCTTACCAGCCGGGGAGACTCCGAAATGGTCCAGGGCCGCGGCCAGTTTCTGGCCGCCGCGACTGACGAAACGGGGCGCCTCTTTCAGGGTGATGGCCGCGTCCTCGGCCACCGGAGTGCCGGCCTTGGCTGCGGAGACTCCCGCCACCGCCACCCGGCCCGCCAGGATCAAGGCCTGCGCCTGGGTCCGGCTCTGGGCCAGGCCCCGGGTCACCAGCAGTTGGTCCAGGCGGGTTTTCATGATGAATTAATGGTTTTTCGTTTGGTGAAGAATTAGCTCCAATTTATTATAACCCGATCAGGAAAGGAGCGATATTTTTCTGCAAGCTACGTTTTGATCAAGCGGGATAGACCAGGCCATCTCTGCTTACTGCTCATCTTCCTGACTGGCCTGCGACCCATTACTCCAACCTGACTGTGGATCAGTTTTGGGGAGGTAGGGCCAGATAAGATCTCCCCAAGCAGCGGTTGGTAACCGCGGTGGCCAAAACGGCCCGTAGTCTCAGTTGATATCGGCCAGGCGCCAGACCTACCCTCACCCTATGGAACCCAGCCAGGATCACCTAGATTAGACAAATATTAATAACGCCATTTAAGAAATAAAGGTGCTTTATAATTTTCTTGTTGATAATTTAAAAGCGATATGCTAAAAATAGTGCCCGATCTGACAATAACATTGATTTTGTCATTTTGGCCAGAGCAAGAGATTAATTGGCATTTGACCGGAGCATGGATGCTCCGTAATTTACCATCAAGGAAGATGAACTGAGATGAACAATTTCCAAGCCAATGTTTTGGAGGCACCTTGTACTAGCCACTGTGACTTTAATTTTTATTTTATTGCTGAAAATAATAAAAAATTGGCATTAAATATACTCCAGGCGATCACAAATCAACAAAATTTTGTTCTGATAACCGGTGAGCCCGGCGTAGGCAAGACGAGGTTTATTGATTACCTGCTCGACCAGCTACCTCCGACAGTCGTGCCGATGGTCCGCAAAGCTACAGAGACTGAATCCTTGCACCTTTTGTCGGAGGTCTCCAAGGAGCTTGACCTACCGGCCAGTGGAGATCATGTCTTCGAATTGCATGAACTGGAAGAGAAGTTGCGAGAGTTGCATAACCAACATAAACATCTAGTTTTAATTATAGATGATGCTCATCTGCTTTCCAGGCGCAACTTGAGTGAAATCGCCTTACTGAATTTGGTGGAAATCAATGGTAAAAAACCAATGTCTATGATAATAGTCGGTAATGATGAAGATCTTTCTGGGTTTAACATTTTTGAATCGAATAATCTTGTTCAACAAATTGCTATTGAATTTAAGTTACAGCCTTTAGTTCAGTCGGAAATAATCGAATATATTACCCATCGTTTGCGCTTTTCCGGTTATAGCTTTGATTATTGCTTAAAACCCGATTATGGTGATTTGATTTACCTCATGACGGGAGGGGTGCCTCGCCGTATCAATCAATTGTGCGATGACTTTTTGCTGTCCGGTATGGCCAGGGGACCGAAGAAAAGCAACCGAATAAATTTTGCGGGCATCTCTGCACTAAAACCGACCGCCTGCCAGTTTGCCCGAAGTAATTGCGGAGCGAGCAAGGCGACGGTTTCCCTGGTGATCGGGGCGGTCCTCCTCCTGGGAGCCGGGATCATTTTCCACGAGGCAGGGCGCAACCGGTGGCAATCGCTGCTTGCTTCAACTAAACTGCTGGCCCCGCCCCTCCAAGCCCCGGCGCCCGCCGCCACCAACGGGGCGCCGAAGGCTCTCCGGGATAAACCCTTGCAGCTCGTGGCCCAGGAAACCCCCTCGGGCCAATCTTCGGGGGCCGGAGAGGGAGTTATCCCGAGTGACCGGGCAGCTTCAACGCCGCAGACGGCAGGTGGGGGTGAGGACCCGGTCTCGCGGCCGGAAGAATCGGTCCCTAAGACCAAGTGGGTGGTCAGGAGCAACGAGAGTCTTGCCAAGATTGTGACCAGTCAATACCCCGATTCCGAGCAAATCGGATTGGAAGCCGTAATCCTGGCCAATCCGCACATCAGCAATGGAGATTTTATTACGCCGGGGCAAATCTTATCCCTGCCGAAAATAGACGACGCCACCGGAGAGATTGAATTACCGGACAAGTCATTGTATGTCTTCTACCGCATTTATACCTCGTCCGTAAGTCTTACCAATGACTTGGCCTGGCTGGCCAAAAGAGATTTACGTTATGAGGTACGGGAGATCCGGGGGGCCAACGGCGTGACGCTGAATCACGTCTTCCTGGGGGGGTATCAAACGAGCCAGGAGCTGCAAGCAGCCAGGAAACTAGTCCGGCCCAGAGCCAGGTGGAGTCGGGCGCAATCGCTGCCTCCCTCGTAATCTGAGACTCTGCGAGGCCTGCCCCCGGCCTTTTGCCTTTAAGGATGCCCAGGCGGGTGACGGCGCGCAGTTCCAGATTACTGGAGAGGCCGCCGGCGGGAAAGATAAAAGGGCAGGGATTAACCACCCCTGCCCTTCAGCTTTTTCAGAACCTGGAAACCGCGCTTAATTAAACGTGCCCCAGACCACCTTTTTGGGTTGGGCCGGATGTTCCAGGGCGGTGAGGGCACCCTGGAGGATGCCGTCGGCGTCCAGGCCGTATTTTTGCCGGAGGATGGCCGGGGCGCCGTGCTCCACGAAGATATCGGGGATGCCCAGGCGCTTCACCGCCACGGCAAGCCCCCGGTCGGCCAGGAGTTCCAGGACGGCGCTGCCGAAGCCGCCGGCCAGGACGTTTTCCTCCACGGTCAGGACCCGGCCGTGTTTGGCCGCCAGGGTCAGGATGAGGTTCTCATCCAAGGGCTTGACGAAACGGGCGTTGACCACGGTGGCGCTGAAGCCCTGCGTTTCCAGCTTCCTCGGCCGCGGCCAGGGCCGGATAAACCGAGGCTCCCAGGGCCAGGATGAGCAGATCCTCGCCTTCCCGCAGCACCTCGGCCTTGCCGATGGGCACCTTCTGCAGGGTGGAGGAAAAGGCCACGCCCACGCCCTGGCCCCGGGGGTAACGCACGGCGATGGGTCCGGGGTGGTCCACCGCGGTGTATAGCATGTCCCGCAATTCGTTTTCGTCCTTGGGGGCCATCACCACCAGGTTGGGCAGGTGGCGCAGGAACGAGAGGTCGAAGAGCCCCTGGTGGGTCTCGCCGTCTTCGCCGACGACGCCGCCCCGGTCCAGGGCAAGGACCACCGGCAGATTCTGCAGGCAGACGTCGTGCAGCACCTGGTCATAGGCCCGCTGCATGAAGGTGGAGTAGATGGCCACCACCGGCCGCATGCCCTCCAGGGCCAGGCCCGCGGCAAAGGTAACGGCGTGCTGTTCGCAGATGCCCACATCATAGAAGCGGTCCGGGAAGTGCTTGTGGAAATCCACCAGGCCGGTGCCGTCCGGCATGGCCGCGGTGATGGCCACGATCTTGGGATTATCCTGGGCCAGGCGCACCAGGGTGTCGCCGAAGACCTGAGTGTAGGACGGCACCTCGCCGACGCTCTTCTTGGCCTCGCCGGTATCGGGATCGAAGTTGCCCCAGGCCGTGGAACCCGGTGGGGTCCGATTCCGGCCGGCTGGTAGCCCTTGCCCTTGGTGGTCAAGCACATGCACCAGGATGGGGCCCTTCAGGTTCTTGACGTTCTGCAGGGTCTCGATGAGGTGGTCCAGGCGGTGGCCCTTCACCGGCCCCAGGTAGGTGAATTTGAGGGCTTCGAAGAGCATCCCCGGGGTAAAAAAGGCCTTTAAGGAATCCTGGCTCCGCTTGGCCCAGGTCAAGAGGTCATCGCCGATGGCCGGCAGGGAGCCCAGCAGGTTCTCCACCTGCTTCTTCAGAAAGACCATGGTGGGGCGGGTGAGCTGGCGGCTGAAGAAAGACGACAGGGCCCCGACGTTGGGGGCGATGGACATGCCGTTATCGTTCAGAATGACGATGAGGTCTTTGTTCAGGTCCCCGGCGTTGTTCAGGCCCTCGAAGGCCAGGCCCGCGGTCATGGCGCCGTCGCCGATCACCGCGATGACCCGGCTGCGTTCCTTCTTCAGGCAGCGGGCCGCAGGCCATGCCCAGGGCGGCGGAGATGGAGGTGGAGCTGTGGCCGGTGTCGAAGGCGTCGTAGGGGCTCTCATTGCGCTTGGGAAAGCCGCTGAGGCCGCCGAATTGCCTCAAGGTCTGGAAGCGGTCCCGGCGCCCGGTGAGGAGTTTGTGGGCATAGGCCTGATGGCCCACATCCCAGACGATCTTGTCCGTGGGGCAGTCAAAGACGTAGTGCAGGGCGATGGTGAGTTCCACCGCCCCCAGGCTGGGGGCCAGATGCCCGCCGGTCTTGGACACGGTGGCAATGATCTTCTCCCGGATCTCCTGCGCCAACTGCGGCAGCAGTTCCGGCGACAATTTTTTCAAATCCTGCGGACTATCGACGTTATCCAACAACCGGCGGCGTTCCGGGTGTTTATTCATGTATTACATCCCCTTGACCTATATTTATATCAAAAAACCGCAGGCAAATCATTATTTCTCTTCGATTAAAATAGTCACGACCGCCGCACCAACAAGATATTGCGCCAGTTCCCGCAGGGGCGCGGCCCGGTCCGGAAAGGGCTCCAAGGCGGCCACGGCTTCCTCGACCAGGCGACCGGCCCACTGCCGGGAGGCTTCCAGGCCCACCAGGGCCGGGTAGGTGGCCTTGTGACGCTTTTCGTCCTGGCCAGCGGCCTTGCCCATTTCCGCGGTATCCCCCTCCACGTCCAGGAGATCGTCGGTAATCTGGAAAGCCAGGCCGAACTTTTCCCCGTAGCCGGTGAGGGCGGTCACCTCCTGACGGTTGCCGCCACCCACCAGGGCCCCGGAGCGGGTGGCCGCGGTGAGCAGCGCCCCGGTCTTGAAGCGGTGAATCAGCTCCAACTCTTTAAAGCTGATCTGGCGCCCCTCGGCCATCAGGTCCAGCATCTGGCCACCCACCATGCCCCGGTAGCCCGCAGCCTGGGCCAGCAATGCCGTAACCTCCAGCAGGACTGCCTCCCGGCCTTCGAAGCGGGGCGCCGCCGCGGCCAGGATATAGAAGGCCTCGGTGAGCAGGCCGTCGCCCGCCAGGATGGCGGTGGCTTCGTCGAACTTTTTGTGGCAGGTGGGCTGGCCCCGGCGCAGGTCGTCGTCGTCCATGGCCGGCAGGTCGTCGTGGATGAGGGAGTAGGTGTGGACCATCTCCAAGGCGCAGGCCACCGGCAGGGCCTCGCCGGCGTCGCCGCCCACCGCCTCGGCCGCGGCCAGGCACAGGATGGGCCGGAGCCTTTTGCCGCCCACGAACAGGCTGTAGTGCATGGCCTGGACCACCCGGAAGGCCGGCCCCCGCACCGCCGGCAGATAGGCCTCCAGGGCCCGGTTGACTAATTGACGCCGTTCTTCCAGATATGCTTTTAGATCGAATTTGTCGCTCATATTGGGTGATTAATGGTTAATTTAACCTGTTTTTAGTTAATTTAAGCCGCATATTTTGGTGAACCTGGGACAGTTGGCTACTACTGGTGTTTCACAGCCGCTAAAAATTGCGGGGCCTGTGCCGCGGTTGTGCCGCTTGGGACCGTGGGTGTTTGACCGGTAACCCCCTTTATTCTCAGGAAAATCCGCCTTGAAACCGCGGCCGTTGCGGAACAAAAGCCATCCCCAGGGCATTTCTTGGGGTAACCGAGGGCACTGTTTCGCCTGTTCCCTAGTGACACAGGCGGAGAGAAAATTCCAGAAAAGAAAGTAGGGTTGGCTGCTTTTCTGAACTTACTACGGGCCACTGACCAATCCTCAGTTGCCTTCCCCTTCGTCTTCGGGAAAGGGCCGGGTGAAGAAGCGGCCGGCGTCGTCCTTCAGGAGCAGCTCGACCCGGCGCTCCACTTCGTCCAGCTTGCCGTGGCAGGCCCGCACCAGGCCGACCCCCTCTTCGAAAGCGGCCATGGCCTGCTCCAGGGGCAAGTCGCCATGCTCCAGGGAATCCAAGACCGCTTCCAGGCGCTGGAGCAGCGCCTCGAAATTCTGGTCAGCCGGTTTTTTTGCTTTAGCCATTTAAAAGCCTGTTTTCGGTTTTCGGTTTTCGGTGAGAAGCGTAAGGTGCGCAGTGCGCACCCTACATCGACTGTGGCCGCCTGAATTCGGCGGGCACGGCCCGCCCTATTACTGCTCACTGCTCACTTTTTCCACTTCGCAATCCAGGCGGCCGCGGGCCACCCGGACGCGGACGCCGGCGCCTACGGGCGCCTGGGCGGCGTCGCGAATCACGGTCTCTGCGGGCAAAAGCGTGGCCACGGCGTAACCCCGCTCCAGGATGGCCAGGGGGTTGAGCTTATCCAGGTGGCTCCGGCAATAGTCCAGATGCCGGCGCCGGTCTTCCTGGCCCCGGCGGAAACTTTGTCCCAAATGCTGCCCGGCCTGCTCCAGGCGCTGGCGCCAGGGCAGCAAGGCCCGCCGGGGACTGAGCAGCACCAGGCGGGAATCAGCCAGACGCAGGTGCTGGCCTTTATCCGTCAGAATACGCCGGGTGCGGCGCACCAGCATGTCGCTTTTGTCGTCCACCTGCAGGCGCAGATCCACCAGACGCCGGCTCAGGTCCGGCAGCCGCCGGGCCATGAGCTCCAGATGCCGCCGGGCGGTCTCCCGGCGTTGCTTAAAGGCGCCCGCCAGGGTGGCCCCCAGGCGGTCCAGTTGGCGGTTCAACTCGGCCTTGTCCGGGACCACCAGTTCCACCGCGGCGCTGGGGGTGGCGGCCCGGGCGTCGGCCACGAAATCGGCGATGGTGAAGTCCACTTCATGGCCCACCGCCGAGACCACCGGCACGGGACAGCGGTGGATGGCCCAGGCCACCTGCTCTTCGTTGAAGGGCCAGAGGTCTTCAAGCGAGCCGCCGCCCCGGGCCAGGACGATGACCTCCACGCCGGGATAGCCGGGCAGATCCTCCAGGGCCCGGACAATCTCGCCGGCGGCCTCCACCCCTTGCACCTTCACCGGATAGATCAGCACCTCCAGATTGGCAAAACGCCGCCGCAAGAGGCGCAAAAAATCCCGCACCGCGGCGCCGGTGGGCGAGGTGACCAGGGCGAGGCGCCGGGGCAGGAAGGGCAAGGGCTTTTTGAGCTCGGGGGCGAAGAGGCCCTCGGCCTGGAGGCGGGTCTTCAGGGCCTCGAAGGCCTGGGCCAGGGCCCCCAACCCCAGGGGCTCCAGGTAGTCCACCACCAGTTGGTATTCGCCCCGGGGTTCATAGACCGTCAGGCGCCCCCGGCAGAGGAACTGGCCGCCCTCCTCGGGCTTGAAACGCATATGTTGGTGATTGCCCTTAAAAAGGACGGTCTTTAGTTGGGCGCCGGCGTCTTTGAGGGTGAAATAGTAGTGGCCGGAGAGGGGCTGGCGCAGGTTGGAGACCTCGCCGCTCACCCAGACCAGGGTGAAATGGGTCTCCAGCCGCGTCCCGGATCTCCCGGGTGAGGCTGGTCACCGTATAGATGTGGGGAAGTTCCTGATCCATTTGACAATTATGTGAATATACCACATTTCCGGAGGGACGGCGAAGGAAAAGCTTTCAGCTATCAGCCAATAATCGTGCGTATAACGCACCCGACATTTTTCAACATCTTGAACGCAGGCGAGACGCCTGCGCTACCTATCTTTACTTTTACTGGCTACTGAACTTTTACTGGCTACTGACTACTGACTACTGGCTACTGCTTTCAGGGCTTCACCCAGCCGGCATACAGGGCCAGGCCCAGCCAGGCCCAGTTGTTGGCGTAGTAGTTGTCCGGCGCGACGAAATAGGCCTGGCCGTCGGTTTCGTGGTAGAAGGTCAGGATTTTTTCGGCCAGGAGCCGGGCGAACTCCCGATCTCCGGCGGTCTGGGCCGCGGCCAGGACCCCGGCGTAGAGCACCGGGCTCTCGTAGTCCGCGGCCGGGGCGCCGTCGAAATCATAAACTGCCGCCAACTTCCCCCTGGCTTGCCACTCTTTCCGGAAAAAGGGCAAAAATTTTGGTCCCAGAATTTGGGCCGCCCGGGGCTCGCTGAACCATAAATGATCCAGGGCCAGGCGCCAGGGCAGCCGCACGGCCTCCCAGCCGAATTGCGTCTCCCGGCCCGGGGCGGGGCGGGGCCGCCCCTGAGCGTCCACCCGGCACCAATCGGGGAATAGGCCCACTCCCGGGGTTCCGTCTAATCCCTGTACCAAACGCGCCAGGAGCTGATAAGTGTCTTGATGCAGGCGGTCCCAGTCACCCCCACCCCAGCCCGCCCCCCTCAAGGGGGAGGGGGAAGAAGAACCGACACGATGAGATGAACCGGCATTAATTTGCGAAAACAACCGATAGGCCGCCGGGGAAAAATAGGAAGGATTGAGGAGGTAGGGCGGCCCGGTTTCATGCCAGTTGCCCGGGGTGAGGAGTGTGGTTCCAGTGGGCAGGGCCACCACCTCTTTCTCCCAAATGGCGGCCAGCACCTTCCGGGCCTCGGCCAGATAATCTGGCAGACCCACAGGCGCCCGCCAGCCCCGCCGGGCCGCCAGCGTCAGGGCCAGGGCATAGTCCAGGTCGCCATCGCTGGCGGTGTTGGCATCCAGGACGCCCCAGGAGCCAGAGGTTCGCCTTCCCCAGTGCCAGGCCAACAGGTGGTCCGGCCGCGTCATATGGTCGTGGGTCCAGACATAAACCCCGGCAAAGGTCGCTGTATCTCCGGCCCAGACGGCCCGCAGCAGGGCATAGGCCTGGGCCTCGGAAATGGTGCCGCCGTCCCGTTCGGGGATCTGCACCCGGCCGGCCGGCGAGATGAATTGCCGGCGGTAGCTCTGCCAGGAGGCCGTCAGCACCCGGTCCACTTCCCGAGGCGACGGCCGCGGTTCGCCACAGGCCCCCACGGCCAGCACCATAAGTCCGAGCAGCCAGATAGAGATAGTTTTGGATAAGTTCATGCCAATCTCAGCAGAAAAATCGGCTAAATATGCTGACATCCATTGTGCCTAAGCGTAATTAATGCGATAATTTCCACAGATTGTCCAGCTTCTCCCGCTATTCCGAGAAACTTTTTTACCTCGGAGAGCCATTTGGGGCGGCTCGCCTGGATAACTCGAATTGCATGATTAACCTTAACCGGCTTGATGAGGGTTATTTCCCTTAATCCAGGCCGAAAGTCCTTGCAGCCTCTGGTCCGAAACGAAGCTCGGCATCCCACCGGCGGGTCTGGTTGAAAAAGGCTCATCCCGGGCCGCCCACGAATATTTCTTGACAACTACAGGTATTTATGCGAAATACACAACGTTAATTGTCGAAATTTAAGCGCCAAAAGCGTTGGGAGAGGCAGGAGTGGCACGGCGACCGCCGTGAATTTCGAATTTATGTAACTATTTGAAACCTAACGGCATCCGGGAAAGCGCCTCCAGCGCCCAGATGCCTTTTTTTTATTGAGGCCGACATGATCAAGGTGCAACTGGACCAGGACCCCGCCGTCGAGATGGACGCCGGAGTCACCGTGTTCCAAGCCTTAAAAAACCTGAAAAAAACCGACCAGCGGCTGGCGGCCGCCCGGGTGGACGGTGAGTTGGCGGACCTCTCCCGCGTCCTGAGGCAGGACTGCACCATCGCCCCCGTCCCCCTGGATTCCCCGGAAGGGTTGGAGATTCTGCGCCATTCCGCGGCCCACGTCATGGCCGAAGCGGTGCGGGAACTCTTTCCGGCGGCCAAGGTGGCCATCGGCCCGGCCATCGAAAACGGCTTTTACTACGATTTCGACGTGCCGGAGCCCTTCACCCCGGAAGACCTGGAAAAGATCGAAGAGCGCATGCGCCTGCTGGTGAAGCAGGACCAGCCCTTCAGCCGGGACGAGGTCGCTAAAGAGGAGGCGCTCCAGCTTTTTTCCAGTCGGCACGAGGATTATAAGGTCGAGATCATCGAGGCGTTGCCCGAAGGCCGGGTCAGCCTCTACCGCCAGGGGAATTTTCTGGATCTTTGCCGCGGCCCCCATATCCCGGCCACCGGTTTGCTTAAGGCCTTCAAGCTCACCGCCACCTCCGGGGCCTACTGGCGGGGCGACGAGCACCGGCAGATGCTGCAGCGCATTTACGGCACCGCTTTTGCCACCCCCAAGGAACTAAAACAGCACCTGGAGTTCCTGGAAGAAGCCAAGCGCCGGGACCACCGCCGCCTGGGCCGCGAGCTGGGTCTCTTCAGCATCGAAGAGGAAGCCGGGGCCGGGATGGTCATCTACCATCCCAAAGGGGCCATCCTGCGCAGCATTATCGAAGATTTCGAGCGCCGGGAGCATTTCAAGCGGGGCTACCAGATGGTCATGGGGCCTCAGATGCTCCGGGCCGACCTGTGGGAACGCTCCGGGCACCTGGCCAACTACAAGGATAATATGTATTTCTCCGAAGTGGAAGGCCAGATGTACGGCATCAAGCCCATGAACTGCGTGGCCCACATGCTCATCTACCGCTCCCGGATCCGCAGCTATCGCGAGCTGCCGATACGCTACTTCGAGCTGGGCACGGTGCTGCGCCACGAGCGCTCCGGGGTGCTTCACGGCCTCACCCGGGTGCGCCAGTTCACCCAGGACGACGCGCATATTATCTGCACCCCGGAGCAGGTGGAGAGTGAAATCGTCGGAGTCCTGGACTTCGTCTTTCAGGTCATGGCCGTCTTCGGGTTCGAATACGAGGTGGAACTCTCCACCCGGCCGGAGAAATCCATCGGCAGCGACGCCGAATGGGAGCTGGCCACCAACGCCCTGATCAAGGCCATGGAGGCGAAAAACCTCCCATATCACGTCTGCGCAGGCGAAGGCGCCTTTTACGGGCCCAAGATCGACATTAAGCTCAAGGACGCCATAAACCGGCGCTGGCAGTGCGCCACCATCCAGTGCGATTTCACCCTGCCGGAGCGCTTCGACCTCAACTACGTGGGGGACGACGGCGGCCGCCACCGCCCGGTGATGCTGCACCGGGTAATCCTGGGCTCGCTGGAGCGCTTCATCGGGGTCTTGATCGAGCACTATGCCGGAGCCTTTCCGGTGTGGCTGGCGCCGACCCAGGCGGTGTTGCTGCCCATCACCGAACGGGTCCATGAGTATGCCGAGGAAATCACCGCGGCCATGCGGGCTCAGGGCCTGCGGGTGGAGGTGGACGCCCGGCCGGAAACCCTGCGCTACAAGATCAGGGAGGCGCAGCTCCAGAAGATTCCTTATATGATTGTCATCGGGGACCGGGAGGCGGCCGAGCGCACCCTCTCGCCCCGCCTGCGGGACGGCACCGAGCTGAAGGATATCCCCGTGGAGGCCTTCATCGCCCGCCTGAAGGAAGAGTCCCAGTTGCCGTCCACCACCCAATAAAAAAAGTTAGGAGGAGGTTACGGTCATCCAGCAAAAGCAGCAACGTGTGCGGATCAACGAGCAGATCAGGGTTCCGGAGGTACGCCTCATCGGTCCCGACGGGGAGCAGGTCGGAGTCATGGCCACCCGGGAAGCCCTGGCCCAGGCGACCGAAGCGCACCTGGACCTGGTGGAAGTTGCCCCCCAGGCCAGCCCGCCGGTTTGCCGCATCATGGATTACGGAAAATTCAAGTACCAGCAGAGCAAAAAACAACAGGAAGCCCGGCGCAAAGCCACCACGATCCAGGTCAAAGAGATCAAGGTGCGGCCCAAGATCGAAGAACATGACATGGGCTTCAAGCTGAAAAACACCCGGCGATTCCTGAGCGAAGGCGACAAGGTCAAGATTTCCGTGATCTTCCGGGGACGGGAGATTGCCCACACCGACCGGGGTTTTAAGATTTTGACCCAGATGGCTGAGGCCCTGGCCGAGGTGGGCACCGTGGAACAGCCTCCCAAACTGGAAGGCCGGAACATGTCCATGATCGTCACCCCCAAGTAGGGTCGATCCCACCCGAGGCTGTACCGGCGCCGCTTTCGGGCGGTGCAGGGAAATTTTTTCGGGTTTTGACATTGTTAAATTGTGATTCGCCTGCTCGTCTGATATATATTAAAGGTTACGCCGCGGCCGCCTTCGAGGAGTGTGGTCGACCAACCGGCAGCAATATCACAGGTGAGGATTCGATCATGCCCAAAATGAAGAGCCATCGAGGAGCGGCCAAACGCTTCAAGGCCACGGCCGGCGGCAAGCTGAAGCATAAAAAGCCGTACCACAGCCACATTTTGACCAGCAAAACGACCAAACGTAAACGGCAGTTGCGCGAGACGGCCTATGCGGCCGGCCCTGAGATGAAGAGACTCAAGCGCCTGTTGCCGTATCTTTAAGATAGGAGCACGTCATGCCACGCGTCAGAAAAGGCGTCTATTCCAGGGCGCGCCGCAATAAGTGGATGGGATTGGCCAAGGGCTTCCGCGGCGGCCGCCGGCGGCTGTACCGCTCGGCCCGGGAAGGGGTCGAGAAGGCCCTGGCCTTTGCCTACCGGGACCGCAAGGTGCGCAAGCGGGAATTCCGGGCCCTGTGGATCGTCAGGATCAACGCCGCCCTGCGTCCTTTGGGATTGTCCTACAGCAAGTTCATCGGCGGCCTCAAAAAGGCCCAGATCAACCTGGATCGCAAGGTCCTGGCCGACCTGGCCGTCTTCGACCCCCAGGGGTTCGCCAAGGTGGCCGAGGCCTCCCGCGGGTAAAAGAAAGTTTTCGGTTTTCGGTTGGTGGCGCAGGCGTCTCGCCTGCACCGCGGTTGGACCGGATTGAATTGTAGGGGCGGCGCGCGCGCCGCCCCTACCATGATTTTTGGACCAAGGAAGCTTCGATGAGCGTTGAGGCCGTCAAACAGCTCGAAGCTGCCGCTCTGGCAGAAATCCGGCAGGCCCGGACCCCGGAAGAACTGGAACTGCTGCGGGTCAAGTACCTGGGCCGCAAGGGGGACCTCACCCTGATCCTCCGGGGCCTGAAGGACCTGGACCCGGACCTCCGGCGCGTCGTGGGGCAGGAGTCCAACCGGGCCAAGGTGGCCCTGGAAGAGGCCCTGGCCCAGGCCCTGGCCGCCTTGAAGGCCGCCGGCCGCCGAGCCGCGGCCGCCGCCATCGACGTCACCCTGCCGGGCCGCCGCCCGCCTTTGGGCCGGCTGCACCCCATCACCCGCGCCATGCAGGAGATCTGCGACATCTTCCTGCACCTGGGCTTCGAGGCGGTGGAAGGCCCCGAAGTGGAATTGGACTGGTACAACTTCGAGGCCCTCAATCTGCCCCCGGACCACCCGGCCCGGGACATGCAGGACACCTTCTATTTCAGCGACCAGGTGCTACTGCGCACCCACACCTCGCCCATGCAGATCCGCACCATGGAGCAGCGCGTCCCGCCGGTGCGCATCATCGCCCCGGGGCGGGTTTTTCGGCGGGACTCGGACCTGACCCACACCCCCATGTTCCACCAGGTGGAGGGCCTGCTGGTGGATAAGGGCGTCACCTTTGCCGATCTCAAGGGGACGCTGACCACCTTCGTGCACCAGATGTTCGGCCCCGAAGTCGGGGTGCGCTTCCGGCCCAGCTACTTCCCCTTCACCGAACCCAGCGCCGAAGTGGACATCGAATGCGTCATCTGCCGGGGCGAGGGCTGCCGGGTCTGCAAGACCACCGGCTGGCTGGAGATCCTGGGCTCGGGCATGGTGCACCCCGCGGTCTTCGAGGCCGTGGGCTACGACCCGGAGGAATATACCGGCTTTGCCTTCGGCCTGGGAGTCGAACGCGTCGCCATGCTCAAATACGGCATCGACGACCTGAGGCTCTTCTTCGAAAACGACCTGCGGTTTTTAAGGCAGTTTTGAGAGGCAGTGGTCGGTAGGCAGTGGCCAGTTGTCAGTTAAAAAAATAAGGCCGGGAGCGCGACTTCCGGCCTTTGCTTTTTCCCATTGATATTATATAATAATATCAAAAAATATTCTGGAATACGCCAATGATTAGAAAATCTCTCTTGTTGGACGAGGAAGTGGTCGGGCAAATCGCCATCTTATCTCAAAAAGAAGACCGGGACTTCTCCAGCAGTCTCAGACATGCCCTGCACATCGGGCTGCTGGCCCTGCAAAATCCGGAATTGAGCGCGGCGGAAATCAAGGACATTCTGGAGGCCAGGGCCGAAAAGGCGGCCGGCCTGGTGAAGGAATTGGACCTTGAAGATTTATGAGACCGCGAAGTTCAGGCGGCTCAGAAAGAAGCTGCGGAGCAAGCTGGAAAGGGAAGCTTTGAAACAGGCCATCGCCGCGGTGGCGGTCGATCCTAAGGTGGGAAAACCGCTAAAAGGCGAATTCAAGGATTTATGGCGCTATTCTTACGCGGTGGCCGGCCAGGAGAGACGCCTGATTTACCAACCTGAAACCGACTCTGTTTACCTGCTCTCCTTCGGCCCACGGGAAGGGATTTATAAATAAGTCACAAACCTTTGATGAAAACAAGGCCGGGAGCAGCACGAGCTTCCGGCCCTTCTGGTGTCTTTGGTTTATAACTGGCTACTGACTACTGGCCACTGCTTCTTTAAGTCGGAGGCAAACCCAGGTGCTCCAGAATGCGCCGGTGGAAGTAGGCCGAGGCGTCCTGGTTCCCCATCAGGCCGAAACGCACCTTCACGGTGGTAATCTGGTTGGGCCGTGCCAGCAGTTGAACCTTCACATTGGTATCCGGGGGCGCCACCGCCTCCAGGGTGGATTCCGTGGGATTGTACTGCTGGGCAGTAATGTTTAGTTGCATGTCTTTAGCCGCCGCCAGGGTGGCGTTCCAGGTATCCTGCATGGACCGGGGATAGTCCTTCTCCATGGTGCCTTCAATCCACTTATAACTGCCGATGGCCGCAGCACCGCCTAGACCCATAAGCACCATGGGCACGCAGCCCGCAGCGAGTAGTAGAGCCGCCAGCAATAATCCCAGTTTGCTCCGCCAGATCTTATGCCTCATTCTTGACCTCCCTTTCATGGCAGTCTTATCCCCCCTTATGCCATCGTTTCCGGGGCATGTCAATTCATTTTGGAGCGCGAGGCTCTAAGAAGCTTTTCTCATTAAGAAAAAAGAATAAAAGGGGCACAGAAAAGGCTCCCCTACCCCCGGCGCAGGCTAAAGTTTGCCAGCCATCGCCTGCCGGCCGTAATCGCAGTAGGGCAACAGGGGACATACGGGGCATTTGGGGTTCTTGGCGGTGCAGAGGGCCCGGCCGTGCCAGATGAGTTGCAGGGAGAATTTGGTCCAGTGCTCCTTCGGCACCAGGGGCATCAGGTCGAACTCGATCTTCACCGGGTCCTTGGCGCGGGTCAAGCCCAGGCGTTGGGACACCCGGCCGCAGTGGGTATCCACCACGATGCCGGGGATGCCGAAGGCGTTGCCCAGGAGGACGTTGGCGGTCTTACGGCCGATACCGGGAAGCTGAACCAACTCTTCCAGGGAGGCCGGCACCTGGCCGCCGTATTTTTCCACCAGGGCCTGGCCCAGGCCCTGGAGACTTTTGGCCTTGTTGTGATAGAAGCCGGTCTGGTAGATGGCCTGCTCCAGTTCCGCCAGCGGGGCGCGGCCGTAGTCGGCCGCGGTGGGGTATTTCTGGAAGACCGCCGGGGTCACCTTGTTCACCCGCTCGTCGGTGCATTGAGCGGAGAGGATCGTGGCCACCAGCAACTCCAAGGGATTGGTGAAATCCAGAGTGACGTGGACGTTGGGGTAATGCTCCTCGAGCAACTGGAGAATCGGGCCGATTTTCGCCGCCGGCTCCATAAGGACCTCGTATTCAGTTTCGAGTTTCGAGTTTTAAGTTTCGAGAAACTGCTAATCTTTCAGTTAATCACCGTTCCGTTGCTTGTCATCCAGGTGCGACAAATCTTTGCAGCAGGGAGGCCGGTTCGATAGCCGCCCCTATCTCCCCAGGCGGGCCCGCAATTTTTGGGTCAATTCCTGGAACTCCGGGATCCGCAAGCGGGAGATCAGCAGAAAATAGAGGCCCGCGCCGAGCAGGATATCGCCTGACACACTCAAGAGGCGGCCCGCGATGCCGCTTCCCAGCCGGCCGGCCAGGAGCGGCTCCACCTCGACGATCACCAGGCCCATCACCAGGCCGGCGGCGACCACCTTGGCCAGGGTGACCAGGAGCGGCCGTACCCGAAAGCCCCCCAACCGGCGGTAGAGCATCACCCCCAGAAAGAGGAAATTGAGGATCATGCTGAGCGAGGTGGACAGGGCGATGGCGCGGTGCTGGAGCGTGGACACGGTGAGGTTGATGATGACGATATTGGCCGCCACCGTCAGAAAGGAGCCCAGGACCGGGGTGCGGGTATTGTTCAGGGCGTAAAAGGCCGGTACCATAATCTTCACCCCGGCAAAGGCGACTGCCCCCAGGGCATACAGGGCCAGGGCCGCGGCGGTCTGTTGGGTGTCCCAGGCGCTGAAGCGGCCGTGCTGGTAGATCAGGGCGATGATGGGCCGGGCCAGGAAGATGAGGCCGCAGGCCGCAGGCACGGTGACCAGCAGGGCCAGGGCCAGGGACGATTCCACGGCGCCCTTCATGGCGCCGAGATCGTTCAGGGCGGCGTGCCGGGAGACCACCGGCATGGTGGCCACCATCAGGGCCACCCCGAAGAGGCCCATGGGCAGATGAAAGAGGCGGTAGGCGTAGTTGAGCCAGGAGACGCTGCCTTCGGCGCAGGCAGAGGCGTAAAAGGTGTTGATGAAGATATTGATCTGGGTGGCCGAGAGCCCCACCACCGCGGGGAGCATCAGCAGGGCGATGCGCCGCACCCCCGGCTCCCGCCAATCCAGGACCCATTGCGGCCGGAAGCCCTGGCGCCAGAGCAGCGGCAATTGCACCACCAGTTGCAGCAGGCCGCCGACCAGGGCGCCCCAGGCCATGCCCACAATGGGATGGAGTCCCAGGCTGGGCATGGCCCAGCTGATCGTCACCCCGGCCACCACCGAGCCCAGGTTGAAAAAACTGGAGGCCAGGGCCGGGATAAAAAATTTTCCCCGGGCGTTGAGAATGCCCATGGCCAGGGCCGCCAGCGAGACCAGCAACAGAAAGGGGAACATGATGCGGGTCATCAGGCTGGTGAGGCCGAGTTTCCCGGGGACCAGGCCGAAGTCCGGGGCCATGAGGTTCACCAGCCCGGGGGAGAAGAGCATGCCCAGCAGCACCAGGCCGCCCACCAGCAGCGAGGCGCACATGATGACGTTGTTGGCCAGGCGCCAGGTGCGCTCCAGCCCCGCTTTCTGGTCGTAGTCGGTGAACACGGTGACGAAGGCGGAACTCAAGGCCCCTTCGGCAAAGAGGTCCCGCAGCAGGTTGGGGATGCGGAAGGCAACCACGTACGCATCGATGGCGTAGCCGGCGCCGAACAGGCCGGCGAACACCTGTTCCCGCACCAGTCCCAGGATGCGGCTGGCCAGAACCGCCAGGCTGACGGTGCCCGCGGCCTTGGCGATCTTCCCGGTTTGGCTGGCTGAGGCCTCGCTCAAGGGTGGGAGACCTGGAATGGTAATGACGTCATCATGCTCATGATTTTAGGGGAAATTTCTTTATCGGGGCAGGGGGAAAGGAAGGTCCGAGGCCACCAGATTTTTCCGGGGGCGGTCGAAAGCAACCGCCGGCTAACCTGAGGTCTCGGGGCTTTTCTTGCCGGCCGTCGGCGCCGGAGTCGCAGGCTTCTTCCTGGTGGTGGTCTTGGGCTTGCCTTTGGCGGCCCCTTTGTCCTTTTTCGCCACCTGGACCGCGGGTTTGACGCCTTTGGCCTGGGGCGCCGGAGCCTTATGCAGCTTGGGCTTCTTGATTGGCCGAGGCCTGGGCGCGGTCTTTTCCTGGGCCAAAGCCGCCGGTGAGGTCCCAGGATGCAGCAGGGCGTACACCGGTTGGCCCCCGGCGGCCGTACCCTCGATGGGGGGGTATTCCACCCGCTGGTCCACCTTGTCCGGCCAGCCTTCGGCCCACACCGTGCCCAGGAAGCCCGCCAACTTCAGGTTGTGATCCTTCTCAGCGAAGGACTGGGCCAGGACCACCGTCAGCCCCAACCCTACCAAGCCCCCCGCCGCCAGAGCGAGCCAACCATAGCGCCGTCCGGAGCCGCGCCCCCGAAATTTGGAGCCCCTGCGCCCGATTAGAGTAGAAATGAGGGCATACATGCCGTAGGCCCAAAGAATGAAAACCAGGGTAGGTAGCACCAACTCTCCTTGTCGGGTGATGGTTACAGGATAAAGTGCTAATTTTGTTAAGTCAACCTCTTTTCGCAGCCTTTATTTAATCAGGGTTTGCTGGCTGTCATAATATTGACAGGAGCGCATTTTTGGTATTATAATCTTTATTTAGGAGATACTCTTGAAACATAATAAGGCAAATATCCTCGTAATTGACGATGATTCAGGCATCCTGCAGGGCCTGCAAGAGATCCTTGAAGCCGAAGGTTACACCGTCGTGACCGCGGTGAATGGCGAAAGCGGCCTCAAGCAGTTGCAGGAACAGGCCTTCGACCTGACCCTGACCGACCTGTCCATGCCCGGACTGGGGGGCATGGAAGTCCTCCAGTATCTGACCCAGCACCAGCCCGGGTGCCCCTGCATCATCATCACCGGTTACGGCACCATCACCAGCGCCGTGGCCGCCATGCGCCAGGGGGCTTACAGCTACCTGGCCAAGCCGGTGGATGCCTCTGAACTCCGGCTGGTGGTGGCCCGGGCCCTGGAGCATCATTACCTGAAACGCGAGAATATTCAACTAAAAAAGCAACTGCACCAACGATACGGCTTCGCCAACATGGTGGGCCAGAGCGCGGCCATCACCCGGGTCTTTGATCTCATCCGGAAGGTGGCCGATACCGACAGCACCGTGCTGGTTCAGGGAGAATCGGGGACCGGCAAGGAGCTCATCGCCCACGCCATCCACTACAACAGCTCCCGCCGGGATGGCCCCTTGATCCCGGTAAATTGCGCCGCCATTCCGGAGGAATTGCTGGAAAGCGAACTCTTTGGGCACGAGCGCGGCGCCTTCACCCACGCGCTGCGGACCCGCCTGGGCCGCTTCGAACAGGCCGACGGCGGCACCATCTTCCTGGACGAGATCTCGGAGATGAGCCCCGGCCTCCAGGTGAAAATCCTCCGGGTCCTGCAGGACCATGCCTTCGAGCGCATCGGCGGGGTTAAAACCATCCGGGTAAATATCCGGGTGATCGCCGCCACCAACAAAGATTTGGAAGCGCTGGTCGCGGAAAACCACTTCCGGGAAGACCTCTACTACCGCCTCAACGTCATCCCCATCATGGTGCCGGCCTTGCGGGAGCGGACCAGTGACATCCCGCTGCTGGTGCAGCATTTTCTGACGGAATTCAGCCGTAAGCGCAAGAGACCCCGAAAGCGCTTCAGCCCCGGGGTCATGGACCTGCTGCTCCGGCACTCTTGGCCCGGCAACGTCCGGGAGTTGGAGAATCTGGTGGAGCGCTTGGTCATCCTGACCGAGGGGGAGTTGATTGAGGTGGCGGACCTGCCGGAGAAATTTCAGGCCTCCCAGGCGGTCCCGGTGGCCTTCGAAGAGCTGCCGGCCGGGGGCGCCGACCTCAATGCCGCGGTCCAGGCCCTGGAGCGCCGGCTCATCCTCCAGGCCCTGGAAAAAAGCCACTGGGTGAAGAGCCGGGCGGCCCGGCTGCTGCATCTCAATCGCACCACGCTCTTGGAGAAGATGAAAAAACAAAATATTTCCCCGGTCCCTCGGCTGACGTCTTAGCCGGACAAAAGGTTGGAAACGAAATTTATGCTTGCCGGTCCAGAAATAGTTTCGAGAACCGCTTGACACCGGGTCAGCTCACCGCGCGGCGTTCGGTGCTTTGACCTTGACAATGATATGATTACGTAGTTAATTTCAAATTAAATAAGTCTGCGAATCAGGACTGAGATGAACCGAAGATTCCTGCTTCCCCTGATCATCTGTCTAATGCTGGTCCTACCTGGATTTGCGAGTGGTCCGCCAAAAAATGCGCCGGTTGCCGAAAGAGGGGTAATAGCCGCTCTCTTAGAGTCGCTGGGGGTAATATCCATCAAAACGGCCCCGAAGGATTCTGAGGAAAAGCAGGCTTTTGTGGATAAGAGTGGGGTAATCGAAGTTCCCCAGGTTACCGTAGACCAAGCCACCCTCGCCAGTGGACCGTCGAGCGGCAGCGGGGCGCCAAGCCAGGCCGCCACTTCAGGGGCCACCGCCGGCAAAGAGGGCGCTGATACTCAGACTGCCAAGGAAAGCAGCAATCTCGGGAACTCCAGAACCTCGGGAATCCCGGATTCCACCGGCTCCCTGACGAGCAACGATGGCCAGCTCGGGGACAATCTCCCCAACGCGTCGAACCCCGGGGGGCTGATGGGAGGTAGTGCTTCACCTCTTTCCTTGGCGGGCGAGCCCTTATATGCATCATCCACCACCCCGACGCTGCCCGCAGACCAACTCCAGGCCATGCTGAACAATGCGGTGAGCGATGGTGGGATTCCGGGAGCAGTCCTGGCCGTGAAGACCCAGTGGGGGACCTGGATCGGCGCGGCCGGTACGGCGAGTCTGAGCGCCAACCAGGCCATGACCACCGATACCCAGGTACGCCTCGCCGGGGTCACCAAGCCCTTCACCGCCGCCCTCATCATGCGCCTGATTCAGGAGAACAAACTCGCCCTTACCGATACCGTGGAGCACTGGCTGCCCGGGCAGGTGATTCCCGGCGGCGATACCACCGCGGCCCAGAAAATCACGGTGGCCATGCTGCTGAACCACACCAGCGGCCTCCACGATCATGAGAGTACCTCAGAGTTCCTCACCCGCCTTCTGGCGAACCCGACCCTGCCCTGGAGCGCAGCCGATGTCTTGGGGATCACTAATGCCTACCCCCTCGATTTTGCCCCTAACACGGCCTTTAGTTATTGCAACACCGGCTATTATCTCCTGGGGATGATTGCCGAGGCGGCTACCGGCGACACAGTGGAGCATCTCATTCAGAGCCGCTTTTTCACTCCTCTGGGCCTGACCCGCACCGCCCTCACCCGCAGCGGCCAGTTGACCGCCCCTTACGCCGGGACCTATTGCTGGTTCGGTTATCCCGTTTGGGATCAAACCTCCGCCATGCTGACTGATACCTCCGGCTGGGATTACTCCTGGGATTGGACCTCCGGCTCCGGGGTGACCACCGCCCAGGATATGCTCAACTGGACGAGTGCCTTCTTCGGCGGCCAGGTGGTTAACGGCCAGTCACTGCAGCAGATGCTCACCCCCCGGTCTCCCTCTACCTCTTATGGGTTCGGGATCGAGGTGGTGAACCCGGACTCCTGGTTCGGGGAGATGATGTACGACCACGGCGGTACAGACCCGGGGTGCCTGGCCCGCTGGCTCTATTATCCCAATTCCGGGCGCACCATCTTCCTGGCCCTGAACCGCGCCGATCAAGCAAGCCCGCCGCCAGTGGACGCCGTGCAAGCGGCGAATACCATCCTCAGCAACCTCCATACTATTCTGATCAACAGCGGCAGCCAATGAGACCGGCGTCGGGCAATATTGTGGCCTGCCGGCCAATATGCTAAAGTACCGCCAGTTCTGAAAGGAGAATGCTCTTATGGCCGAAACCTTTCCCGGCTCCACCCGGCAAGCCGTCCTGGTCTTCCATTTCGCCGACCGCATCAAGGCGGAAATCCTCCTGGCCTCACGCCTCCTGGGCACGGTGTCCCACCTGGAAGGTCTCGAGCAGGAGGGCGCCAGCCGTCTGTTCCTCGATTATCTCCAAGGGCTGGAGCAGGAAATCAACCTAGCTCCAGATCCAGATCGGCGACCCGGAGATGGTGCGGGTAAAAACGGTGCTGACCGGTCTTTTGGGCATGGCCGACTCTCGCATGTTCCAGGAAATGCAGTCCCACTTCACCTGGATGATCAGCGTCATGGCCACCTACGCCCAGCGGTCGATGGAATACCTGGTCAAAGAAAAGATACTTTAGGCGCCCCTGAGCCTCACCTCTCCCCAAAGTCCCTCCAATCACAACTGGCAAACGGCTAAAGCAGGGCGGCGGTGGATCGGAGTGAGCTGATGGAATTATTCTCCGGGGGGATTAACTTTGGTTTTCCTGCTCCGTACTTGCTCTGGCCTGCTTGAGTTCGGTGATATCCTGAATCAAGGCCATCTTGGACTTGGAGCCGTCGGCGTGACGGATGAGGGTGTTCACCACCCGATACCAGTGGTGGTCCTTGGGGCTTAATGTTTCCCAGATGACCTTCTCTCCCCGGAAGACCCGGTCGTTGACGCACCAGGGGCAGACGTCGTCGCGGCCGTGCAGGGCCTGGTAACATTTTTGCCCTAAGGGATAATGGCCGGTCCGATCAATGAAGCGCTGGTTCATAAACTCCACTTCATAGTTCTCGGAGCAGATGTAGATCAGCCCGTCGAAGGCCTCGACCATGGCCTCGTATTGGGCCCACAAATCTCGCCAGGCCTCGATTACCCGCCGATTCTTAATATTATCTGCTTCTAACTCGGCAATTTTGCGGCGCAGTCCCCGCATTTCCTCTTCAAGCTGCTCAGTTGCCTTTTTTGCAGCTTTCATATAGACCTCAACCACATTTTCTCTAATGGTTATTATCTATAATTATTCTAATAAATAACTTTTATGACTCTATTTGGCAGGAAGATAGTAACTATGGTTAAAAAAATAGTGATGCTAAGGGCCGGAATCAATCCACCTGACAAAGTTTTTAAATCATCTGCCCTTCAGGAGGTCAAGACGCCGGGGTACAAATATCACTAGTCGCTACTGGCGCGGCACCAGGCGATAGACCTCCAGGAGGGGCAGGCCCGTGGCCGCCGCCAGTTTCCGGCAGGCCTCGTATTCGGGCAGGAGGCGGCGGTGGCCGCCGTATTCCATGACCTTGACCGTTAGCGGGCCGTAGGGGGTGTCGATGGTCTCCTGCCAGCGCCGGGCCGCCACCCGTTCCACCTCGGTGACCCGCACCCCCAGGGTGGTGGATTCGGTGAAGAGCAGCTCCAGGAGGCTCTCCCGGGCCGCCAGCGGGGCGATCACCGTCAGGGCCACGCCGGGGCGGCCTTTTTTCATCTGGATCTGACCCAGGGCCACGTCCAGGGCTCCGGCGGCAAAGAGCCCGGCCATCAGGGGCTCATAGAGTTCCGGATTCATGTCGTCGATGTGGGTCTCGAGGACCAGGATGCGCTCGCGGCGGCCGGGAGCCGCGGTCAGGGGCTCCCCCAGATAAATCCGCAGCAGATTGGGGTGTCCCGGCAACTCCCGACTGCCGGCGCCGTAGCCCACCCGCTCCAGGCGCAGCGGCGGGCAGGGTTCGAAGATCGCGCCCAGGCCTTTCAGGATCACCGCGCCGGTGGGAGTGACCAGCTCCCCGGGCAGGTCGGTGCCGTAGACCGGCAGGCCCTTTAGCAGTTCCAGGGTGGCGGGCGCCGGATTGGGCAGGCGGCCGTGGCCCGCGCTGATCATGCCGTACCCCATGGGCAGGGAGCTGCAAAAGACTCGGGTGATCCCCAATTTTTCCACCCCGTAGGCCACCCCCACCAGGTCCAGGATGGTATCCAGGGCCCCCAATTCGTGGAAGTGCACCTCTTCCAGGGGTTGGCCGTGAATCCGGGCCTCCACCTCTCCCAGGAAACGGAACATCGCCAGGCTGCGCTCCTGCACTCCCTGGCTCAGAGGGGAACTGGCGATCAGATCGTGGATTTCCCGATAGCTCCGGGTGGGTTGGGGGCTGCGGAAACGGAAATCGACCGAGAGCTGCACCCCGGTGAGATGGTCCTTGGTGCGCCGCGGGGCCGCGAGCTGCACCTCGGCCAGACCCAGGAGGTTCATCAACTCTTGCAGGTCCGAGAGCGGCAGGCCCAGGTCGATGAGGGCCCCCAGGGTCATGTCGCCGCTGATCCCGGCGAAGCAGTCAAAAAAGGCCCAGCGTTCACTTTTCGGGGCGTTCGACAATGAGTTCCACCTCCTTGACGGCCCGGGCCTCGGTGGTGCGCACGATAAATTTCAGGTTGCGGTACTGCACCTTTTCGCCGCCCCGGGGCAGGTCGCCCAACTGGGTAATGAGAAAGCCCGCCAGGGTTTCGTAATCCCCGGGGGGCAGGTCGAGCTTCAGGAATTCATTGAGCGCCTTGATTTCGGTGCGGGCGCTGATGAGGTAATGGCCTTCTCCGATCTTGCGGTAGGGCGTGACCTCCTGGTCGAATTCGTCGGCGATCTCCCCGACGATCTCTTCCAGCAGGTCTTCGATGGCGACGATACCCACGGCGCCGCCGTATTCGTCCACCACCACCGCCAGGTGGCTGCCCTCCCGCTGCATCTCGGCCAGCAGCCGGTCGATCTTCTTCAGCTCGGGCTCATACTTCACCGGCCGGATGAACGGCTTGATGGGGCGCTCCCGGTGTTCCTCGCCCAAAAGATCGAAGCTGTGCAGCACGCCGATGAGATTGTCGATGCGCCGGTGATAAACCGGCAGGCGGGAGAACTGGGTATTGCGGAACTCCTCCTGGGCCTGGGCGATGCTCAGGGTATCCGGAATGGCGGTCACCCGGATGAGGGGGACCATCACCTCCTTGACGGTGCGCAGGCTAAACTGGAGGATACGGTGGATGAAGAGGCGCTCCTTGCCCTGGAGGTCCACCTCCGGGCCGCTCTTGGCCACCACCAGGCGCAGGTCCTCCCGGGTGATGAAGGGTAGCTGGCCGGTCTTCCTGACCCCGGCCACCAGCAGGATCAGGCGGCTGAGGCCGGCGAAGACCCAGGTGATGGGATAAATGACCCAGGAGACGACCCAGAGGACCGGGGCCAGGCGCTCGGCCAGCAGGGTGGCCTGCTGGCGGCCGATGGATTTGGGAATGATCTCTCCGAGGATCAGGATCAGGGGCGGCAGGGCGATCATGACGGGGACTTCGGCCGCCTGGCCGAACAATCCCAGGAAAAAGGCGGTCACCAGGACGGTGTTGGCCGCCGCGGCCATGGCGGCTCCCAGCAGGGTGGTGGCCAGAAAATACTCCGGCCGGGCCAGGAGTTGCAAGGCCAGGCGGGCGTCCCGGTGCCCCTCCTCGGCCCGGTGGTGCAGGCGGCGGCGGTTGGCCGAGACCAGGGCGATCTCGGAGGCCGCGAAGAAGCCTTCCAGGAGCAGGAGCGGGATGAAGATGAGGAGGATGCCGTAGGTCATGGCTGCTCCCGGCGCACCCGAGTTCCAGGATGCGGGTGCCCTTCATCCGGGTCACCTGAAAGCTGAGATGGTCATAAGTCACGGACCGGCCTTCCCGGGGCAGGGCCCCGAAAAGGTTCAGGACCAGGCCGCCGATGGTGTCGAACTCCTCCGTGGGCAACTCCAGCCCCAGGGCCTCATTGAAATCCGCCAGCGACATGGTGGCCTTGACCCGCCAGAGCCCCGCGGCGATCTCCTCCAGGGGCTGCTCTTCCACCTGAAACTCCTGGGGAATCTCGCCGCAGAGTTCCTCCAGCAGGTCCTCGACGCTCACCAACCCCACCAGGGAGCCGTATTCGTCCACCACCAGGGCCAGGCGCAGATGCTGGGCCTGCAGCTCCGTCAACAGGTCAAAGGCCTTCTTGTTTTCCGGCACGTAATAGACGGGCCGCAGGATATTTTCCAGCACCCCGTCCTCGCCCAGGTTCTTTAAATCCAATCCCAGGATATCCTTGGCGTGCAGGAGACCCAGGACGTTGTCGGGATCGTCCCGATAAATGGGGACCCGGGAAAAGCGGGAATTTTTGATGGCCTGGAACAGGTCGCGGCAGTCCAGATCGACGGGCAGGGTGAAGATGTCGGGGCGGGGCACCATGATCTGGCCCACCCGCAGTTCTCCGAAGCTCAGGAGGTTCTGGATAAAATCCCGCTCCATCTCGGCAATCAGGCCCCGGAGGTGGCTCTCCTCCACCATGCGGACGAAATCCTCCTGGTGCAGCGCCGGCACCTGGAGGTCGGGACGAAATCCCATGGTGGCCAACAATCCCCCGGCTGATCTGCATCAACACCAGCCGCAGCGGCGTAAAGACCACCAGAGCCGGCCGCACCAGCCAGGCCAGCCAGGGGGCCAGGCGGGAGGCATAGATCAGGGCCAGGGACTTGGGGATGAGTTCGCCCACCAGCAGGAAGGCCGGGGCGATGAGGCCCAGGGCCAGCCATTTTCCCCTGGCCCCCCAGAGGCTCAGGGCCAGGGAGGTGGCCAGCACCGAGGCCAGGATGTTGATCGTCTCCACCCCCATGAGCACCGTCACCAACAGCCGCCGGGGCCGGTTCAGGAGGGTCATCCACCCGCTCGCCCCGGAGCCGTTTTTCTCTTTAAGGCGCAGGCGGTCCAACGGGGTCAGGGCGAAGAGGGAGGTCTCGGTGGCGGCGAAAAAAGCACAGAGCAGCGCCAGGACGCCCAGGGCGAGACAGCGGGAGAGATTGGGGTCTGACCAGAAGGAGTACATAGGCTCTCAGCTGTCAGCTCTCAGCTGTCAGCAAAAACCGTGGTTTTGAGCTTTCGGGCTATCAACGCAAGGGCGGGTTTTAAACCCGCCGCCAAGTACCGGGCGCCGGCGAACGCCGGCGACCGCCATTGCTGGCTAATGGTCGCGTAGGCCGCCCCCTGCCATTAAACCACCTTGCACCTGGGCTGCGTCGCCCGGGGCGTACAGGCGGCCTTTGGCGGTTTTCCCGCCGGGGTCTTGCCCGGCTTGAAAGGGCGAGCGCATCAGGGCCTCCTCTCAGCACCTCGTCCACGTCGCTCACCGGCACGAACTTGAGCCGGCGCTTGACGTTGTTGGGAATTTCCACCAGGTCCTTCTTGTTGGCCTCGGGGATGATGACCTTCTGGACCCGGGCCCGCAAGCGCCGCAATGGCCTTTTCCTTCAGGCCGCCGATGGGCAGGACCTTGCCCCGCAGGGTGATTTCGCCGGTCATGGCCACGTCCCGGCGCACCGGGATCTTGGTGAGGGCGGAGATCAGGGCGGTGGCCATGGTGACGCCGGCGGAAGGGCCGTCCTTGGGGGTGGCCCCGGCGGGCACGTGGATATGGATGTCCAGCTTCTCGTAAAAATCTCGGGTTCAGAGTTGAGGCGGTCGGCCCGGGTCCGGGCATAGCTCAGGGCCGCCTGGCCCGACTCCTTCATGACGTCCCCCAACTGGCCGGTGAGGAGTCAGTTGGCCTTTGCCTTTCATGAGGCTGGCCTCCACCGCCAGGGTCTCGCCGCCCACCTGGGTCCAGGCGAGCCCGGTGGCCACGCCCACTTCGTCTTTCTCCACCTCGCCTTCGGGCAGGAAGTGGGGCGGCCCCAGGTAGAGGTGGAGGTTGCCCCGGGTGACGGCGAAGGGGCCCTTTCTCGCCTTCGGCGATGCGCCGGGCCACCTTGCGGCACAGGGAGCCGATCTCCCGCTCCAGGTTCCGCAGGCCCGCCTCCATGGGTGTAATAGGTGATGACCTGCTTTGATCACCTCCGTGGTAGATGTTCAGGTCCTCGGGCGTGCAGGCCGTTTTCCTGGAGCTGCCGGGGAAGCAGGTGGCGCTGGACGATCTCCAGCTTTTCCTCTTCGGTGTAGCCCGCCAGGCGGATGATCTCCATGCGGTCCCGCAGGGCCGAAGGGATGGGGTCGATCAGGTTGGCGGTGGTGATGAACATCACCTTGGACAGGTCAAAGGGCACATTGAGATAGTGATCGCTGAAGGAGTGGTTCTGCTCCGGGTCCAGGACCTCCAAGCAGCGCCGCCGACGGGGTCGCCCCGGAAATCCATGCCGATCTTGTCCACTTCGTCCAGGATAAAGACCGGGTTGTTGGAGCCGGCGGTTTTAACCCCCTGGATGATCCGGCCGGGCAGGGCGCCGATATAGGTGCGCCGGTGCCCGCGGATTTCGGCCTCATCCCGCATGCCCCCCAGGGAAATGCGGGTGAACTTGCGCCCCATGGCCCGGGCAATGGACTGTCCCAGGGAGGTCTTGCCCACCCCCGGGGGCCCCACGAAGCAGAGGATGGGGCCCTTCATTTTCTTGTTGAGCTTGCGGACGCTGAGGTATTCCAGGATGCGGTCCTTGACCTTCTCCAGGTCGTAGTGGTCCTCATCCAGGATGGCCTTGGCCTCTTTGACGTCCAGCTTGTCCCGGGTGCCCTTGCTCCAGGGCAGCTCCACCAGCCAGTCCAGGTAGGTGCGGACGATGGAGGCCTCGGCCGCGTCGGGGTGCATCTGCTCCAGGCGGGAGAGCTGCTTCAGGGCCTCCTCCTCCGCCTCCTTGGGCATCCGGGCCCGGGCGATTTTGAGGCGGTACTCCTCCATCTCCTTGCTGGTTTCGTCCACATCGCCCAGCTCTTTTTTGATGGCCCGCAGCTGCTCCCGCAGGAAATATTCCCGCTGGGTGCGGTCCATTTCTTCCCGGGCCTGGTTCTGGATCTTGGCCTGGATGGCGGAGACTTCCAGTTCCTTGCGCAGGAAATCGTTGACCTTGATGAGGCTGCGGATGGGGTCCATCTCCTCCAGGACCATCTGGGCCTCCTCGATCTTGAGGCGCAAGGTTGGCGGCCACCAGGTCGGCCAGGTGGCCGGGGTCCTCGATGGACTCCAGGATGGCCAGCAGGTCCGGGGACATGATGCCCTTCGAGGGTCAGGATCTTCTCCGACATCTCCCGGGCGTTGCGCATCAGGGCCTCGGCCTCGGGGGAAATCTCGGCGACGGTGGTTTCGGGCAGGACCTCCAAGCTCACCTGGAAAAAGGGGCGCTCCTGGGTATAGTCCTTGATCATGCGCCTTGGACTTGCCCTGGACCAAAATCTTCAGGCGTCCGTCCGGCAGCTTCAGCATCCGCAGAATCAGGCTGACCGTGCCCACGGAGTAGATGTCATCCGGTTCGGGATTCTCCACGCCCTGATCTTTCTGGGTGGCCAGAAACAGCAGGCGGTCCTCGGCCAGGGCCGCCTCGATGGCCAAAACCGAGGTTTCCCGCCCCACGAACAGGGGCAGCACCATGTTGGGAAAAACCACCACGTCCCGCACCGCCAACAGGGGCAGAACGTCGGGGATGGTGATTTGCTGTTGATCGTCTTCTTCGTCTTTGGTGGCCATGTTATCTCCTGGGAGATTTTAGAAATTGGCTGGAAAGCCGCGGCATACCGGCGGTGGCCAGGCAAGGGCTCATTGACCGGATAGCCAATATGGGTTCCAGCGGTTAAGTTCCGAAGGTAGATTGACTTATCGTATCATAATTATTTAAATACCATTTGGCAATTCCCGGGAGAGGAATGGCCGGAAGTTTCGAGACCCACCTGCCCCTGGGGTGCACTACCACCAGGAATGCCAGTCGCCATACAGGGTCAAGGCCCGATCCCAGGTCCAGGTCGCTTTCCGGGTCCCGGCCACCTTTTGCCCTTTAAGGAGCACAGGGCCTGGTTCCGGTTGCTAGCCGAAAAAATAGGCCAAACCAACTCCGTTGGCCTGCAAGACCTTAAAAAAGATTTTTCCTTTGCTTTCAGGCTGCCGATAACCCAAGGTAAGCCTTGATTTTCGCCGTTGCTGACTTGACGGTAAAATTATTTGGTCTTATTTAAAGCTATGGTATAGTATGCGGATTAAGAAGACAATGCGGGGGTGCAAGGTTTGGGGGGAAAATCTATAACGGCCCGCAGTGAAGCGCAGGAAGCGCTATCTGAGATTTTTTTCAGCAGAATTGAGCGCGCCGTGCGCCGGGCTCAAGCCGCCATGCTGGGGATGCAGCAACCCGAGGGCTACTGGTGGTCTGAGCTGGAGTCCAACGTCACCATCACCGCGGAATATCTCATGCTCCACCGCTTCCTGGGCCTGGACGAGAGCAAGGTGCCCGCAGATGGCGGCCGACATCCTGCATCGGCAACTGCCCAATGGCGGCTGGTCCATCTGGTATCGGCGACGGCGGCGAACTCAGCACTTCGGTCGAAGCCTATTTTGCCTTAAAAATCGCCGGGGTCTCTCCGGAGGACTCCCGGATGGTCAAGGCCCGGGAGTTTATCCTGGCCCGGGGCGGGGCCCTGAAGACCCGGGTCTTCACCCGCATCTTTCTGGCCCTCTTCGGCCAGCTCAGCTGGGACGGCATCCCTCTGCTGCCGGTGGAGTTCATCCTCCTGCCCCCCTGGTCCGGTCTCAGCATCTACGAATTTTCCAGTTGGAGCCGGGAAACCATTGTACCGCTGATGATCATCATGGCCAAACGCCCGGTGCGCCCCCTGCCCCAGGACCAATGGGTGGCCGAACTGTTCCTGGACCCCGGACGAGCCTTTCCTGCAACACCAGGTGGCCTGGAAGCCCAGGGCCCACCTGGAGAACTTCTTCGTCCTGGTGGACCGGCTCCTGAAGCTCTATTACCGGCTACCTATTCCCTGGCTCCGGAACCTGGCGCATCAGGCAAGGCGGAGAAGTGGGTGCTGGAGCACCAGGAAGAGAGCGGCGACTGGGGCGGCATCCAGCCTCCCATGGTCAATTCCCTGCTGGCCCTGTCACTGCCTGGGATATCCCTGGACCACGAGGTGATGCAGCGGGGTCTGAAGGCTCTGGAGTTTTTTCACCCTGCACGAGGGCGACCGCACCTGGCTCCAGTCCTGCATCTCGCCGGTGTGGGACACGGCCCTGGCGCTCCGGGCCCTGGCCGCGGCCGGGTTGCCGCCGCAGGCACCCCGCCATGGTCAAGGCCACGCCGTGGCTGCTGGCCAAACAGATTTTCAAGCCCGGGAGACTGGTGCATCAAATGCCCCGATCTGCCGCCGGGGGGCTGGGCCTTCGAGTTCGTCAACAACTGGTACCCGGACGTCGACGACAGTTCCATGGTCCTGGTGGCCTTAAAAGAAGGCCTGGCCGACCCGGCCAAACATCAGGCCGCCCTGCAGCGGGGCATCAACTGGTGCCTGGGCATGCAGTCCAAGAACGGCGGTTTTGCCTCGTTCGATAAGGACAACACCAAGGAATGGCTCAACGCCATCCCCTTTGCCGACTTGAAGGCCCTGGTGGACCCGCCCACCGAGGACATCACCGGCCGCATCCTGGAGATGATGGGGGCCTTCGGCTCATGGTCTCGACCATCCCGTGGCAGCCCGGGCCCTGGACTTCGTGCAGCAGCACCCAGCACCCCGACGGCCCCTGGTGGGGCCGCTGGGGGGTGAATTACATCTACGGCACCTGGTCGGTGCTGGCGGGCCTGGCCAGCATCGGCGAAGACATGCGCCAGCCCTACGTGCGCCGGGCGGTGGCCTGGCTCAAAGGCCACCAGAATCCCCGACGGCGGCTGGGGCGAGTATTGCGAGTCCTACCGCAACCCGGAACTGATGGGCCAGGGGCCGAGCACCGCCTCCCAGACCGCCTGGGCCGTGTCTGGGGCTGATCGCCGCCGGCGAGGCCCAATCCCCGGAAGTCAGGGCCGGCGTGGAGTATCTGGTCGGACCCAGAACTCCCAGGGCCGCTGGGACGAGGAGCACTTTACCGGCACCGGCTTCCCCGGCCACTTCATGATTCGCTACCACCTCTACCGGGACTGCTTCCCCTTGCAGGCCCTGGGCCAATACCTGAAAGAGATCAAGGTGTTGGCCGAGGAGTAAGCCTGCGCCGGTCGGCGCCCGGATCAAAGATGAGGATAAAGGCCTTGGGGGTGGTTTTCGAACCGCCCCTGATTCATTTAGAGGCCGACCTTCAATAAGTTTTCATTTTTCGTATTTTTTATAAAAGGATCCGGGTGATCGAACTGTTGCCCGGAAGCCTGACCACTGGCCATGGCCTGCTGCCGGGTGTTTTTTGGCAAAATTCCTTTTCTTGGAATATGATTAAGGGAAATTCCCGGTTTGGATGGTCGTTTTGACCGCGATAAACACGAAAATGGCTGAAAAGTCCAAAACCCTGGTCACCGGCGGCACCGGTTTTGTGGGCCGGGCGGTGGTGGTGGCCTTGCTGGCCCAGGGGCGCCCCGTCCGGGTCCTGGCCCGCAACCCCAAACATCCCGCCCTGGCAGGCCTGCCGGTGGAGGTGGCCCGAGGGGACCTGCGGGACCGGGTCTCGCTCGAACTGGCCCTGGAGGGCTGTTCCCAGCTTTTTCATGTGGCCGCGGACTACCGCCTCTGGGTCCCCGACCCGGAGGACGATGTATGCGGTCAACGTGGAGGGCACCCGCAATCTCCTGGCCGCGGCCCAGGCCCGGGGAGTGAGCCGGGTGGTCTATACCAGCACCGTGGGGACCCTGGGCAACCCCGGGGACGGCACCCCGGGCACGCGAAGACACCCCGGTGCGCCTGCCAGACATGGTGGGCCATTATAAGCGCTCCAAATTCCTGGCCGAGGCGGTGGCCCTGGAGTTCGCCGCCGCAGGGCCTGCCTCTGGTGGTGGTCAACCCCAGCACCCCGATGGGCCCCTGGGACTCCCGCCCCACCCCCACCGGCCAGATAATCGTCGATTTTCTGCAAGGCCGCATGCCGGCCTACCTGGAGACCGGCCTCAACCTGATCCACGTCGAGGACGTGGCCCGGGGCCACCTCCTGGCCGAGGCCCGGGGCCAGGTGGGGGAAAAATATATCCTGGGAAATGCCAACCTGAGCCTGTCCCAGATCTTCCAGATGCTGGCTGAGATCAGCGGCCGCCCGGCCCCCCGGGTCAAGCTGCCTTACTGGCCGGTGCTGGCCCTGGCCTATGTCGATGAGTTCTTCACTGGCCGTCTGCGGGGCAAGACCACCCCGCATGCCCGTCACCGCCATCCGCATGGCCAAGAAATATATGTACTTTGACAACCAGAAAGCGGTACAATATTTAGGGCTCACCTTAACCCCGGTGCGCCAGGCCCTGGAAGATGCGGTGGCCTGGTTTCGTGAGCACGGTTACGTTGATAACGAGCTGCCTTTTTAACTATTGGATTTGCAAATCTGCCCCCAAAGATTTTTTTTTAGAATGAAAATGTTCAAGCAAGGCTTTTTTTATCAACCGGAAACTGAAAAGGTCTTTTAAAGAGGTTAAATTTGCGCTTTCCAATGAGTCTCAGCCTCGATCTGGGTCGCTACCTGCTAAAGAAACGGCTGCAAAGGGACGAGAAGTTCCCCCTGGTCCTCATGCTGGAGCCCACCCATCAGTGCAACCTGTCCTGCGAGGGCTGCGGCCGCATCCAGGAATATCGGGAGACCGCTGGGCCAGTCCCTCACCCTGGAGGAGTGCCTGGGAGCTGTGGATGAGTGCGGCGTTCCGGTGGTTACCATCACCGGCGGCGAACCCCTGCTCTATCCCCCGGTCTTCGAGCTCCTCGCAGGAACTGGTGCGCCGCGGCAAGCACATCTATCTGTGCACCAACGCCATCTTACTGGAACGCTCACTTCCCAAGCTGCCCCGTTTCCGATCGCCTCACCCTGAGCGTCCACCTGGACGGCCTGGCCGCGACCCACGATCGTCTCCTGGGCCGGCCGGGACTATTCAATACCGCCATCAAGGCCATCAAGGCCGCCAAGGCCCAGGGGTTCCGGGTGTGCACCAACACCTCCATCTACAAGGAAACCGACCCCCGGGAAATCGAAATTCTCTTTTCCTACCTGGGACACATCGGCGTAGACGGCCTGCTGGTGTCGCCGGCCTACAGCTTTGCCGGGGTCGAGGATGGGCTGTTTATGAGCCGGGAGGAGATCAAGGACAAGTTCACCCGCTTAACGGGCAACGGCAATCATTTCAAGTTCTTCAGCACCCCGCTGTACCTGAGTTTCCTGCGGGGGGAACGGGAATACGAGTGCACCCCCTGGGCCAACCCCACCCGCAATCCCCATGGGCTGGCGCGCGCCCTGCTACCAGATCGTGGACAGCCATTACCCTACCTTCGGGGAGATGATGGAGCGACACCGATTGGGACAGCTACGGGGTGGGCAGGGACCCCCGCTGCGCCCAGTGCATGATGCACTCCGGCTTCGAGCCCACTGTGGTCCGGCAGATGAGCGGCTTAGCGGACATCTGGACCATGCTCCGCTGGAATCTGACTTGAAGAAGTTGTCAGCCGTCAGCTTCGCCGCAGGTGCAGCCCAGGCTGAGTTGGCCTGCCCGTGGACCTGAAGCGCTCCGGCCTCGGCTGTCTGGGCCAACGGCTATACCCTGCTGCTGGCCTGCCTGGCGGTCTATCTGCCCGCTCTTCTGGCAGGTTCCCCTGATCCGGGCCGAGGCCATGTATGCCCTGATCCCCAAGGAGATGCTGGCCTCGGGCTCCTGGCTCACCCCCACCCTCAACGGCGCCCACTACCTGGACAAGCCCCACCTGATCTACTGGCTCACCCTGCTGGCCTATAAAATTTTCGGGGTCTCCGACCGGGTGGCCCGCCTGCCCACTCCTGGCCACGACCTTGGGCGAGGTCTGGCTCACCTACCTCATCGGCCGGCGCCTCCTGGGGCGGAGCACGGCCTGGCTGGGGGGCTTCGTCCTCCTCACCAGCATCGGTTTTTTTGCCCTGCACCTGCAGATTCTCACCGACCACCTTGTCACCCTGAGTCTGGTGGCCTCCCTCTACTTTCTGCTGCGCTGGCAGGAAGAGCCCGCCTTCAAGTGGGCCGGCCCCTTCTTCCTGGCCCTGGGGCTGGGGTTCCTGAGTAAGGGCTTTATCGGCCTGGTCTTCCCGCTGCTCATCGGCGGCCTCTATGCCTGGCAACTACGCCAGACCAGGTTGCTCTCCCTGTTTTGGTCCCCCGGCGGTCTCGCCCTGCTCGCTCTGCTTCTGGTGCCCTGGTTGGTGGGCTCGGAACTGGCCAACCCCGGCTTCCTCAAGTTCCAGCTGGTTAATGAACAGATTATGCGCTTCCTGGGACAGCGCCAGCCGCCGGACATCAACTCCTTTTCCCTCCCCGGCTTCTGGCTCTTCCTGGGTATCTGGCTGATGCCTTACACTCCCCTGCTCCCCGGCGCCCTCTGGCGGTATCTGGCGGGAGACGGGAGCCGCCGAGCGCCGGGCCGGCCGCCTCCTCATCATCTGGGCTGCGGTCATCCTGTTATTCTTCTCTCTATCCTCCAGCCGCATCGAATACTACTCTTTGCCGGCCCTGCCGCCCCTGGCCCTGATCATCGGCTGGCGCCTGCAAAGGTATCTGGAGGCCCCGACGGACCGCGCCCTGTCCTGGGCCCTGGCGATCATCGCCCTACTGGGGCTGGCCACTCTGTTTCTCCTGCCTTATCTGGAGCAGGTCTGCGCCGGCAACCGCCGGGAGTTCTACGGCATGTTCTGTCTCATCGCTCCCATCGCCCGGCCGGTGACCTTTATGATCCCGTCCCTGGCCCTGGCCGGCTTCCTGGCCGGCCTGGCCCGGCAACACCGGGTGGCCGTGGGCTGCTACGCCATCCTGAGCCTCGCCCTGGTCTTTTTCACCTTCCGCACTTATCTGGCCCTCTCGCCCCTGATGAGCGACCAGGCGCCGGCGGCATTGCTCGGAAAAATCGCCACTTCCCGGGACCGGGTGGTAATGGAGCAGATCGAGGAGTTCGAATACGGCGCCTCCCTGGAATTTTACTCCGGCCATCACCTGCTCATGGTCAAGCGCCATGGCCTGCCCCAGTTTCCCTACCCGGTGCCGCCTGAGCAGAACTACCTCATCACCCCGGAGCAACTGCGGGCCTTGTGGCAGGGGCCGGAAAGGGTCTTCCTGCTGGTGGATGACGCCACCCCGCTGGAGCCGTTTCTCCAAAAGGCCCGGGTAGTCCTGACCATGCCCAGCAAGCGCCTGCTGGCCAATCGACCCTAAAAACGATTCGGTTTAAGGAAAAAGACGCGGCAAACTTTGCCTTGGAACGGTCAGGACTAAAAAAGCTTTATATTTTTCTAATTCTTCTCTAATATCGTTTACGGCATGACATCCACCGAAAAATTTAAGGCCACGGCAGCACGCGAGCCCGTTGTAAATTATTGTCTCATCGCCGTTAATCTCATGGTTTTCGCCTGGGAAATGGCCTTAGGTTCTAACCTGCCCAAGGCCACGGAGGTCTTGGGATTTACTCCGGCCCGCTTCCTCGACGGCCTCCATCAGGCCCAGGTATTCCACGCCCTCTTGCCCCTGTTCATCTCCCTGTTTTTGCACGGCAATGTGCTGCATCTGGCGCCTAATATCCTTTTCCTATTCATTTTTGGGAAAGACGTGGAAGCCGGCCTGGGTCCCACCCGCTATTTGTCGTTCTACCTGGCCGTAGGGGTGGGAGCCAACCTGGTCTATTTGCTGTTTGCGCCTGCCTCGACGGTGCCCCTCATCGGGGCCAGCGGCGCCATTGCCGGGGTGATGGCGGCCCATTTCAGCCTGGTCCCCGGGGTCCGATTAACCAATCTGTTCATCATTGTCTGGATTCTGCTGCAGTTTGTTTATGCGATCTTTGCCTCCCTCTTCAGTGTGGTGGGCCAGACCGGCATGGCCTGGTGGGCGCACGTGGGCGGCTTCCTGATCGGCCTGGTGCTTATCCGGCTGCTGGCCCCCCGCGGGGCACGGCTCCTGCCCTTTCGCAGCCCGGACCAAAAGCCGGCGCCGGATTAAGTTATTTTTTGGCTGATCGGGCCTCCGGGCCTGCCAAGTGGCCCCCGCCCCTCCCCTTTCGCCCCGATTTTTAATATACTTAGGTAAATCCATTTTCACGGAAGCAATCATGAGGCTCAAAATTGCGGCGGGCCAGACCGCCATCGCCGCCTTGTTGCTGTTGACCATCCTGGCCGGGCCGATCAAAGCCCAGCAGGACCGCTATGAAGAAACGGTCGGGGTCTCGGCCAAAGCTAAAGATCTCTTCAATAAGGCCCAGAGGCTGGAGCAGGCCGGACACGGCGAGGAGGCCATCAAGTCCTACCGCGAGGCCATCCGCCTGGAACCGAATTATACCGAGGCCTATACCCAAATGGGCCTGGCTTATGCCAATCTGAACGAATTCGCCGAAGCGGTCAAGGCCTTCCGGGAGGTCGTGCGCCTGCAACCCCAATCAGGCCCGGCCCTCGGCAACCTGGGCGCGGCCTATATGAAGATGGGCCGTTTCTCGGAGGCCCGAGACGCCTTTCGGGAAGGAGTGCGCCGCCACCCCGAGGACGCCGAGGCCCACTACGATCTGGGTCTGGCCCTGGGCCGACTGAAGCGGGACCAGGGGGCCCTGGCTGAATTCGCCCAGGCTGTTAAGTTGCAGCCGGACATGGGCCGGGCCCACCTCAACCTCGGGCTGGCTTATTTTAACCTGAATCGCCTGCAGGAGGCCCGCAAGGCGCTCCAGGAAGCGGCAGCCCTGGAACCCAAAAATCCCCAGGCCCACTATGCCTTGTGCGTTTACTACGCCAGGGCCGGGGACGCCCAGGCCGCCGACCGGGAATTCAAGATCCTCCAGGGGCTGGATAAAGATTTGGCCCAAAAGCTGGCGGAACCAGTGCGGAAATAATCCATTGCTGTACAATCCTATTTAATGCGGATCAATATAATTAATATTAACCATGGGGATCGTAAGCATGAATAAAATCAAAGCCAAACAATTATTTCGTGATGCACTTGCATATTACGAAAAAAATTTCAAAACTGAACTTGAGTGGGCAAAAGGGGTTAGTCAAGAAACTTTTAATAAGTTGATGGCAAATGATTTTCTTGAACAATATTGTCATGTGGTATATGTGAGTGGATTTCGAGTTTCTATAATTGAGGCGATATTCCCTCGCTTGGAAAAAGCTTTCAAGAACTTTGATTTAGAAGCTCTTGCAGGAATGCGATCTCTTTCGGAAGTGCTTTCTGTAATCAACAACAAACGTAAGGCTGAGTGCTTTCTCAAAGGGAGCAAAACTATTGCTAAAGAAGGCTTTCCGAAGTTTAAGAAACGCCTTAAAGAGCAAGGCATGAGTGTGTTGGTGGAATTGCCTTATATTGGACCAATCACAAAATATCACCTTGCTAAGAACATTGGTCTTAAAGACAAACCAAAGCCTGACAGATGGCTTACTCGGGCAGCCGATTATTGCAGCACGACCGTTGACGAATTGGTCACGTTTCTTGGTAAGGAGTATGGCATGTCACGACATGCTGTCGATGTAGTGCTTTGGCGTCATGGCGCTGACAATAATCTTGGCATTAAAAAAGGCTAACAAGATACTTCACCGATCATTTATCATTTTCCGGCTCACCGCTGTTAAGTTTTTTCGTTACACCGTATGGTAACTTTAAATGCGGAATATAAAACATCAATCATTTATATAGTTAATGCTCCCCCAAACCTTCATTGACCAGGTAGCCGCCAATTGCCAGGTGGCCGCGGGCGGTCAGGCCGGCCAGTTCTCCCTGTGCGGCACCCTGCTGCGGCTGCGCCAACTCTACAAGTGGGAGCACGGACTCCCGCCTTGGCGGGAGCCGGAACCTGCCGCGGTGATTGACTGGATTGAAGGCCAGGAGCGCGCCTGGGAGACCCTGGAGGGAGCGGCCTGGCAACAGCTCGTCTGGAACGGGCAGACCTTCGATCCCCTGTCGGTGGCAGAGCTCAATGAGCGCCTGATCCCCGAGGGCTTTGCTTACGGCGCCGGTCTGAGCCGGGGCCACGCCCCCACCTGCTTCCTGGGAGAGCTGCAAGAACTCCGGCGCCGGGACGGTTTGACCATCCTCATCCTGGGCAAGGAGTTGGCCCGGGATCTGGACGCGGCCCCGGCCCTGCGCCAGGGCTCCCTGATTTATGCCCGCCGGCAGGCCTGGGGCTTTTACCTCTGGGACCGCCTCTCCGACCCCACCATGCAGAACAACGGCTTCATGAAGGCCGCCCTGGCGGATTACGGTTTCGACCTGCCCGGCCTGCTCCGGACCCCGGAAGCTCACCAGGAAAAATTTGAGGCCTTCCTGACCGGGGAATTGGAGGCCGTCATTCACCACGAAATGGGGGAGGCCCTGGAGCCCGGCCTGGGACCGGCCTTTGCCCAACTGCTGGACCTGTTCCCCCAGACCCGGGTGGAGCTGTGGCTCCGGGCCCTGAAGGACGCCCTGGCCGAGGTCAACGACTGGGGCCGGCTGGCCTACCTCATCGAGGGCCGCCGCCTGGCTTCCCTGGCGGTGATGCTGGCCTTGCGCCCGCCGCTCTACGCCATGCTGATGCCGGAACTGGAGCCCGCCTATTGCCGCCTGCAAAATAACGGCGACTGGGGGCCGCTGGACGCGGCCCGGCTCCAGGTCCTGGCCCGCCTGCGCCGCGTCGCCGGGGAAGTGCAAGACCTCCTGGCGCGCCCGGAGAGCGCCTCGTCCGATTGGCTCCGGGGCGAAATCCAGCAGCGGTATCTCGATCCATTAGGACTGTAGAGGCGGCAATTGTCTTGTAGGGGCGGCTCGCGAGCCCCCCTACCCTCTTTCTCCCAGCCTAGTTAAGCCCACAGAAGCTTTGCTTTTTCCCCGGCACGCGGCTATAATTAATTTAAAAAATCATTTTAAGGGGTTGGGTGTCGGCTTGGCTCCGGCGCCTCTAAGATAATGGTAGGCCGTGCCCACCCTGCATATTTCTCGAAACTCGCAAATTATTATGACCGATATGCATAAACAAAAAATCCTGATCCTGGATTTCGGCTCCCAGTACACCCAGCTCATTGCCCGGCGGGTGCGGGAACTCAAGGTTTACTGCGAAATCCACCCCTTTATGATGCCGCTGGCGGAAATCCGGAAGTTCGCGCCCCGGGGCATCATCCTCTCCGGCGGCCCCCGGAGCGTTTACGAGGCCGACGCCCCCGGCATCGACCCGGCGGTCTTCTCGCTGGGGGTGCCGGTCCTGGGCATCTGCTACGGCATCCAGCTGATGAACCACCTGCTGGGGGGCAAGGTGGTCCCGGCCACCTCCCGGGAATACGGCTACAAGGCCTTCAGCATCAAAGACACCGCGGACCTGTTTTTCGGCCTCAACCCGGAGGAAAAGGTCTGGATGAGCCACGGCGATTTGGTGGAAGAAGTCGCCCCGGGCTTTGAGATCATCGGCGCCAGCGACACCTGCCCGGCCGGCGCGGTCCGGCCGACCGGGCCCGGCGGCTCTACGGGGTGCAGTTTCACCCCGAGGTGCACCACACCCCCCGGGGCAAGGTGATCCTCAGCAACTTCCTCTTCCGCATCTGTAAGCTGTCAGCCTCTGTGGACCATGCAGTCCTTCATCGAGTCCACCACTGCGGCCATCCGCCAACAGGTGGGCGACGAGCGGGTCATCTGCGCCCTGTCCGGCGGGGTGGACTCCTCGGTCACCGCCATCCTGGTGCACCGGGCCATCGGCGACCGCCTCACCTGCGTCTTCGTGGACAACGGCCTGCTGCGCAAAGACGAGGCCCAGGAAGTCCTGCACCTCTTCCGGGAGCATCACCACCTGAACCTGGTGCACGTGGACGCCACCGACGAGTTTCTGCGGCTGCTGGAGGGCGTCACCGACCCGGAGGTGAAACGCAAGCGCATCGGCCACGAATTTATTCGCATCTTTGCCGAGGCCGCGCAGAAATTGGGCGGGGTGCGATACCTGGCCCAGGGCACCTTATATCCGGATGTCATCGAAAGCGTCTCCTTCAAGGGGCCGTCGGCCACCATCAAGACGCACCACAACGTGGGCGGTCTGCCGGAGGTTATGCCCCTGAAGCTGCTGGAGCCTTTGCGGGAGCTGTTCAAGGACGAGGTGCGGGAAGTGGGGAGCGGAGTTGGGTCTGCCCGACCGGCTGGTCTGGCGCCACCCCTTCCCCGGGCCGGGCCTGGCCATCCGCATCCTGGGCGAAGTCAACCGGGAGCGCCTGGAGATCCTGCGGGAGGCCGACGCCATCGTCATCGATGAGATGCTGGCCGCGGGCTACTACCGCCAGGTGTGGCAGGCCTTTGCGGTGCTGCTGCCCATTCGCACCGTGGGGGTCATGGGCGACGAGCGCACCTATGAGAACGTCATTGCGCTGCGCATTGTCGATTCCGCCGACGCCATGACCGCGGATTGGAGCCGCCTGCCCCACGATTTCCTGGCCCGGCTGGCCAACCGCATCATCAACGAAGTCAAACGGGTGAACCGGGTGGTTTACGATATCTCGTCGAAGCCGCCGAGCACGATTGAATGGGAATGATTGATTTTCTGAAATGAATCTAATGACAGCATAATGAAATATTTATTAACGTTATCAACAAAAAATGAGGAAGAATCGATTTCTTATGTAATAAAAGAATTTTATGAAGAAGCTAAAAAGCTAAATATTTCTCTTTATATTCATGTCATTGATGACCATTCTAATGATAAAACGTGTCAACGTGCATTAAAATCAGGAGCAACTATTTTCTATAATGATGGTAAAGGCCTTGCCTCAGCCTTCAAGAAAGAAATGGAAGTTGGGCTAAAAACAGATGCAGATTTTTTCATTCATATTGATGCGGATGGACAACATTCACCATCTGATCTGCATAAATTTATATCTATGATTTCAGAAGGCTATGATCTAATTTTAGGCAATCGCTTACATATCAGACCCAACAAAATGTCTTTTTTTCACTTTGCTGGAAATATTGTTCTTTCTAAGATTATTTCAATATTGGCAACAAGAAAAATATCTGATAGTCAAACTGGATATCGATTGCTTAATCGAAAAGTAGCAGAATATTGTAAATGTGAATCTAGTACATTTACATATACTCAAGAACTCATTATTCGCGCCTCTGTTCAAAAATTCTGTATTGGAGAGGTTCCAGTTTATATAAGAGAGAGACAATATGGAACAAGCCGTCTTGTAAAAAATCCCCTTACTTATTCATATCGTGTTTTAAATGATTTATTGAAGTTAATATTCGATATAAAATTATTCAGTAAAAATTCTTGCTTAATAATAAATAATAATCTTTTAATTAAAGAATAATGATAACAATTTACAAGCTGGCAATAGCATGTTGGTTCATCTTTTCTTTTTTTAAATATGTTTCTATAATATGGACCCATATTTATTGGCCCTTAAAATATGGAAGAGAATATTATAAATTTATATATCGTGAAAATTTTGATAAAAACATAATTATTGAAGCAAATAAATTATATTTTCGATCGCGAAAAGGCTTCGGAGATTATTTCAGTAAATTACCACAGCCATTTAACTTATTACTTAAAGTATTTTATAGTTACCCATTTGTTTATTTAATTAATCCATTATTAATTGGCTTACTCGTTTATCTAGAGCTAATAGATAAAAATATATTACTAATGATTATATTATTTTTATTAATAGGCTTATTTATATTAGCAATCCAGCGCATTATTAGTTATTTTTGTCTCGGAATTGTTTCTTATGTTGATTTAATAGAACTTTCTGATGGTGATATTTATGATTTCAATCTAAAAGTATTACATAGAAATTTTATTACATTCTTTATCGACATAATATTAATAGTCATCACATTTGCTTTTATTTATTTTGGAATTCACCAATATTATTGCAAAGGTGGGTTCGAAAATATTAATTCAAATCACTTAAAACAAGTCATAGATTTTATTTATTTTAGCATAGCTACAATAACAACCACTGGCTATGGTGATATTGTACCAAAAAAGGATTGTGTTTTGACAAAAACATTTGTATCAACTCAAATGATATTTAGTTTTTTATATGTCATAATTATTTTACAATTAATTTCGATAACTTCATCTTTTAATAATAAAAAATAATTAAACGAAATATCAATAACATGGCGACCCCTAAAAAACAGAAGGCAACTAGTGCAGCGCCGGCCGCGGCGCCCGGCCCCATGTTTTTCCGGCAGATTCTGGGGCAGGAGCGGGTTATCTCGCACTTGCGGACCGCCCGGGAGAAAGGCCGCCTGTCTCACGCCTATCTCTTTCTGGGGCCGGAAGGAGTGGGCCGAGGCAGCACGGCCCGGGCCCTGGCCGCGGCGCTCAATTGCCTGACACCCCGGGAAGACGGGGACGCCTGCGGGGTTTGCGCCTCCTGCCGGCGCCTGGCGGCCGGCACCAACCCGGATTTCGTGGTGATCAAGCCCATCGAGTCACTCCAGATCAAAATCGAGCAGATCCGGGAGTTTCGCCGCCTCACCAACTACCCGCCCCTGGGCGACGGCTGGCGGGTGGCCCTAATCAAGCCGGCCGAAGCCTTGAACGAGGCGGCCGCCAACGCCCTCCTGAAGACCCTGGAGGAGCCGCCGGAGCGGCATCTGCTGGTGCTTACCGCCCAGGCGGAGGCGGACCTGCTGCCCACCATCGTCTCCCGCTGCCACAAGCTGGCCTTTGCGCCCCTGCCCGCGGCCCTGGTGGCCCGGGAATTGGAGGAGCGCCGCGGCCTGGCTCGGCCCCTGGCCCAACTCCTGGCCGCCCTGAGCGGCGGCTCCCTGGGCCGCGCCCTGACCCTGGACCCGGAGGCCATTCTGGCCCAGCGCCGCCAGGTGTTGGACGACCTGCAGGCCCTCGCCGGCGGCTCCGCCGCGGTGGCTCTGGATTGGGCTCAGCGCCTGGCCAAGAGCCGCCCGGACCTGGATAATTTCCTGTCCCTGGCCCAATTGTGGTATCGGGACCTATTGCTCTGTCATTTTCAGGCCCCCCCGGCCCTGCTGGCCCACCAAGACCTGCAGGCCGACCTGAACCGGGCCGCGGCCGCGACGAAGCCTGAAACCTGGTTTCAAAAATTCACCGCCCTGGGCACGGCCCAGCGTCACCTCCAGGCCAATCTCAACCCGGAGCTGACCCTGGACATCCTGGGACTGCGCTTACAGCGTCGAGGTCAGTCGCATGGCTCTCGCTAAGATTTGTTTAGGACCCGGCAATAAATGCTGCCTGATGGATTCCGGCTCGGTGGAGATCAAGTCCAACGACCGGGTGATGGTGGAAGGCGACCACGGCTTAAAGCTCGGCCGGGTGAAGCTGGTTTTCGGCGACGCCGACCCGCAGCTTTTTCCCGGCCAGATCAAGTCTCTGGTGCGCCTGGCCACTCCGGAGGACCTGATCCAGGAAGAAAAGAACCGGGCCCTGGAAAAAAAGGCTATGGAGTTTTGCCTGGACCGCATCCAGTCCCACCGCCTGCCCATCTACCTGGTGCAGGTGGAATGCCTCTTCGACGCCTCCAAGATCATCTTTTACTTCACCGCCCCGGGCCGGGTGGATTTTCGGGAACTGGTCAAGGACCTGGTGCAGGAGTTTCGCATCCGCATCGAGCTGCGCCAGATCGGGGTGCGTCACCGGGCCAAGATGGTGGGCGGCCTGGGGATCTGCGGCCGGGGCCTGTGCTGCGCCTCCCACCTCAGGGACTTTGAGCCGGTGAGCGTCCGCATGGCCAAGGAGCAGCAGCTCAGCCTCAACCCCAACAAGATCTCGGGCATCTGCGGCCGCCTGATGTGCTGCCTCACTTACGAATACTCCTCCTATCAGGAGATCCGCAAGCACCTGCCCCGGGTGGGCAAACGCATCCAGACCCCCGAAGGAGAGGGCAAGATCATCCGTTACAACCTGATCCGGGAGACGGTGACCCTGGAGTTGGATGACAGGCGGGAACTGGAGGTGGCCTCTGAAAGACCTGGCCGGTAGCGACACCCCGGCGGAGGCCAACGAGGGAGGCTGAAGGACATGGACGATAGCGCCGATCGACTGGTCGAAGGCCTGAAGGTTCAGATCAAGAAAGAGATCGTCGACAACTACTTCGCCGACCGGGTCTACCTGGAGGAAGAGACGGAATTGCTGGGCCAGGGAGGCCGAGGCCTACCGCAAGGAAAACGAGACGCTGGGCCGCCGCTTCATGGCCTTCTACCACGCCCTGGGCTCCGAGGCCGGCTGCTCCCTGATCATGGACGTCCTGAACCTCAAGGAATGGCCTTTTTACGAACAATACTGCACCCTGGCGGACGGGGAGCGGGAGGAACTTCTCAAGACCTGCCCCCTCCGGGGCTTTACCGCCTATCGCCGCTTCCGCAACCGCATCCTGGACCTTTATGAGCTGCTGCACCGGGCCAGCGTCCTGCTCCGGGAAAGCTACGACAAGATCAGCACCCACGTGAAACTTCTGAACGAAGATATCGACAAGTTTAACCTGTCCTACGACTTCGGCCTCATCGCCGCCCAGATGGAGGCCCTGGAAGGCCGGAGCGAGGTCTTGTCCGGAGGCCTGCTGTCTCCGGAACGGGAGGAACTCTCCAGCCGCATGCGCTTCAAGCGCCGGAAGCTCGACGAGCAGGAGCTGCCCCCGCCGCCGAATTTGCCGCCGCTGGAGCAGATCAAGGACCGGCTGGTCAGCATCATCGACCGGATTTGTCCGTGAAACCGGGCGGCCGGGGACGGCCGCCCCACCAGGCCTCTGCAACCACCCCGACGCCTCAGGCTGGGGGGAAAACGCCATGAACAAAACCCTGATCGCCCTGGTCATCCTGGTGGCGGGCTGCTGCCTCTGCGGCTGCGGCCCTACCCTTTATCACGTCAACGTCAACGGCTATACCGACCCCGCGGCCCCGACGCAGGTCGCCCCGGGCGGCAGTTTTTTCGTCATCGAAAATCAAAAGGCCCAAAACCCCCTGCTGGAAAAGGAGATTGCCGGGAAGATTAATAAGCTCCTGACCAATAAGGGCTATGAGCTAACCTCCTATGATAAGGCTCAGTATTACCTGCTCTTCTCCTACGGTGTCGGTGGCGAACGTCCATCTAGCGTGGTTATGCCGGACTATTACACCTCTTATGGCTTCGGCATCGGGGGCGGCACCGGCTGGGGCGGCTGGCGCGGCAGTAGTCCCTTTGTGGTTGGTGGGCCTTTCTTCTCCTTCTACCCCGGTCCGGAAAGGCAATACGACCGTTGGCTCCTGATCAATGTGGTGGACGGTAAATACTATCGGGAAACCAAGGGCCAGTTCAAGAATGTTTGGGTGGGCGAAGCTCGCAGCACCGGCACCTCGACGGATTTGCGGGTGGCCGTTGATTACTTGCTGCTGGCCGAATTCCAGCAGTTCGGCCAAAACACCGGCAAGGCGGTGGGCGTGGAGGTCAACGAGTACGCTCCCCAGGTGCAGGGGTTGACCAAATGAGTTCGGAGTTCCGAGTTCCGAGTTATTAGTTTTTAGTTGCAGGAGTTCCGCAATCTAGGGGGAGGTTCAGGCCATTGGCCCGACTGCTGACCAACATGCATGACTTCTGGCGCCACCGCCTCTGGCAGGATGAAGGCCAGGGGCCGGTGGCCCTATACGCGGTGAAGGGTCTGCGCCTCCTGGTCCTGGCCGGCCGCGGCCTGGTCAGGAACCAGTCCCTGGTGCGCTCTTCGGCCCTGGCCTATGCCACCATTCTGGGCTTCATTCCCCTGTTCGCCTTGCTCTTCGCCATCCTTCAGGCCATCGGTCTGCCGCGCCTTTTGGCCACCTATTTTCTGGAAAACCTCGCCCCGGGCTCCAAGGATTTCGTCACCCAGATTCTTTTCTACATCGAACATACCAAGGTGACCTCGCTGGGGGTCTTCGGGGTGGTGGTCCTGCTCTGCGACCTGGTCATCGTCATGACCAACGTGGAGAAGGCCTTCAATAAGACCTGGCACATCTCCCGGACCCGTACCTGGAGCCGCAAGGTCAGCGACTACCTCAGCATCTTCCTCATCTTTCCCATCCTGATGGCCGTGGCCATCTCCGTCTCCACCTCCTTCCTGGGGATTCACGAGTTACGCCAGGTTCTGGAGGCGGTGATGCCCGAGTTTTTTTTCACCGCCACCCGCTGGCTGGTGACCCTGGGGGTGCTGTGGCTGGCCTTTATCTTCATCTACCTGGTGATGCCCAATACCCGGGTCAACTTCTGGTCCGCAGTCCTGGGGGGGGTGGTGGGCGGGAGCATCTGGCAGGTGGCCCAATTGATCTTCATCTGGATCCAGGGGGCCTCGGCCTACTATAACGCCATTTACGGCGCCTTGTATAATCTCCTCTTCATCTTCATCTGGATGTTTTGGTGCTGGCTCATTCTGTTGTTCGGCACCGAGGTGGCCTTTGCCCACCAGAACCTGACCCGCCTCAGCCGGTGGGCGCGGCTGCCGGACCCGGTCCCGGAGCCGGTGGACGAATACCTGGGCCTGGCGGCCCTGATCAGCATCGGCGCCCGCTATTACCGGCGGCAGCCGCCCTTGTCCCTGGAAGATTTAGCGGAGCTGCTGCCCAGTGGCGACAACCTGGCCAACCGGACCATCCAGATGCTCCAGGACTGCAACCTGGTGGTGGAGGTGGTGACACCGGGCAAACTGGCGCAGTCGCCGCAATTTCTCCCCAACCAGCCTCTGGACCAGTTGACCGTGGCCGAGGTCCTGGCCTGCCTGCGGCGTTCCCGGGAAACCGCCATCAGCCAGGCATTGGTGGCGGAGCCCGGCCTGGCCGCGGCGCTTAACCGCATACTGGAAGGTCGGTTCGGCCCCGACCAACAGTCTCTCACCCTCAAAGAGGCGGTGGAGTCTTTGGGGCCAGAGACGCTTTTCAAGGAAGTCAGCTAAAAATCGGAGGGGCGGTTTTCAACCCGTCCCCAGGTGATTCAGGCCGGAAACACTAAGACTGAAAGAGGATCGATCAGGGTGATCTCCGGGTCGCGGCCCAGATTTTGCCAATCGAGCCGGTCCGGGTCGAGCGCCGGCGGAATCCAGGCCAGGGTAAGGTGCAAGTGGGGCGGCACCCTGCGCTTGTTGCCCTGGACGGCGGCCAGCGCCGCGATGATTTCCCCCGCGGCCACTGGTTGGCCGACCCGCAGTGCAGCCAACGGCCTGGTGTGGCCATAGGCGGTGCACAGCCGCCGGCCGTCTGCCGCCATGATCTCATGGCCCAGGTAAATGGATTCGCCCAAAAAATCGCCGGCGAGCTTGAGGATTTTGCCGGCCAGGGTCGCGGGGATCTGCAGGTCCGGCCCCACTTGTCTGAGCTGCCCGCGGCTATCCTCAAAACAGCAGAGGTCAATGCCTTCATGCGGGCAGGACCTGGGCTGCTGCTCCCCCCACCAGGTCCGCCGGGAATTAAACTCCATGCCCGGCTGGAAGTGCCAGCTTTTGAAGCCGGCCAGCGCCGGTCCATTGCTGGCCAGCAGGTAGTCAAAAAACTTGCCCTTTTCCATCCCTTACGCTCTAACCTCGGTCATACCCCTCCGGTGCACCAGCCAAAAATACCAGCCCGCAAAGACCGGCGCCAGCCACATGAACCAGAAATCTACGCGAATCGCCCCATGGCCGGTTTGTAATTCCAAGGCCCCCAATTGCTCCGGACTGTAAGGGTTGTCCCCTCTGAGATTCAGCCTGCCGGCGGCCCAATATTCCACGAAATCATCGACAAAGATTGATTCCTTATTCACTATTACCGGGGCAAGTCAAAAGAGCAGCACCAGCATGGCGCCCAACAAGAAAGCGGCCAGGATTTGCCTCAACCGCGGGTTCATCGCAGGCGTTTGTCCTGGTGGTTATCTAAACTTAAAGTCTCCCCGGCCCAAAAGATCATGCAGGTGGACGATCCCCAAAACCTTCTGGGCCTCGTCGACCACGGGTAGCACCGTGATGGCCTGGTGTTCCATCAGTTCCAGGGCCTGGGAGGCCAGGGCCCCGGGGCCGATGTTCCGGGGCTTCGGGGTCATCACCTCTTTCACCTGTCTGTCCTGAAGGCTGCCCCACTTCTTCAGGGCCCGGCGCAGGTCGCCGTCGGTGATGATGCCTTTTAGAGTGCCGCGGCCGTCCACCACCAGGGTGACCCCCAGCCGTTTGGCGTCCATCTCGTCGATGGCCTGGCTCAGGGGGTGCGAGAGCGCCGTGAGGGGGACCCGGGCGCCGGTGAGCATCACCTCGGAGATGGCCAGCGTCAGGCGCTCTCCCAGGCTACCGCCGGGATGGAAGCGCTGGAAGTCCGCGGCCTGGAAACCCCGCCTGGTGAGCAGGACCACCGCCAGGGCGTCGCCCATGGCCAGCATGGCGGTGGTGCTGGCGGTGGGAGCCAAGCCCAGGGGACAGGCCTCTCGGGGGACGCCGGTGTCGATAGCCACCCGGGCCCGGCGGCCCAGGGTGGAGTCGGGCCGGCCGGTCAGGGCGATAAGCGGGGCGCCCAGGCGCTCCAGGCTGGGGATGAGGATGGTGAGTTCCCGGGTTTCGCCGCTGTTGGACAGGGCCAGGACCACGTCGGCTCCGGACACCATGCCCAGGTCGCCATGCATGGCCTCCACCGGGTGCAGGAAGAGGGCCGGGGTGCCCGTGGAGTTAAAGGTGGCCACGAGTTTGCGGGCCACAATGCCGGACTTGCCCACTCCGGTGACGATGACCCGGCCCTGGGCCTGAAAGATCAGGTCCACCGCCTCGACGAAGCTGGCGTCCAGCTTGGCGATCAGGGTGCTGAGGCCCTCGGCTTCGATGGTCAAGACTTCCCGGGCCAGGTCAAGAATCTTGCTGGACATTAATTCGGGTTCCGTTTTTCTTGGTGGCACAGCGTCCCGCCTGTGCATCACAGGCCGGAGGCCTGTGCCACTAATACCTGGTGCGTAGAACGCACTCTAGACCTCTTCCGCCGGGATCAGGTCGCGGCCCAGCATGATGCGGTCTTTGCCCCGGCCCTTGCTGGAAAACAGGGCCTTATCGGCCACGTTGAGCAGATCTTCCCGGTCCTGGGCGTCCTCCGGCAGGGTGGCGATGCCGTAGCTGGCGGTCACCCGGATATCCAGCCCCTCATCGGTCAGCAAGCTGGTCTGATTGAGCCGCTCCCGCAGGCGCCGGGTCAGTTCCAGGGCCTGGGATTTGACGCGGCGGGGCAGGAGGATGACAAACTCGTCGCCGCCGTAACGCACCAGGCTGTCGTCGGGACCCAGCAGGGAATGGAAGACCCGGGCCACCTCCCCCAGTACTTTGCTGCCCCGCAGATGCCCATAATGGTCCACCACCGCCTTGAAATTATCCAGGTCCAGGAAGACCACGGAAAACTCCCCGCCTTGCTGGTGAATCTGGGGGATCAGGCGGTCCAGGCTATAGATGAGGTAACGGGGGTTATAAAAACCGGTGACCTCGTCAATATAGGTGCGGGCCCGAAGCTTCTGGAGATTACGGACGTTGTCCACCGCGATGGCCACGTAGTCCGCCAGGATGGTGAGGTGGGGCAGATACTTCTCCCGGAAGAATCTCTCGTCCTCCACGTTGACCACTTCGAAGACCCCGATGACCTCTCCCCGCACCACCAGGGGCAGGGCAATGATGGAACGGGTATCGTAGCCGGTGGCGGTATCCACCCGGGCCGAAAAACGCTCGTCCTGGTCCACGTCGGGGATGAAGATGGGCCGACCCGTTTGGGCGACGGTCCCGGCTATGCCTTCCCCCAGCCGCAGGCGGATGGCTTTGACCGAGTCCGGGTCCACCCCCACGGTCACGGCAAAATAGAGTTCCCGGGTCTGGGGGTCCAGCAATAACAACGACCAGTTGGCGGCCGGGATCAGGAGCTTGATGCGCTCCAGTACCGCGGAGAGCAAGGTCTCCATGTCATAGGCGCTCACCAGGGCCTTGGAGAACTCGATGTCGGCCAGCAGGCGCTCCACCTGCCCGGTGTCGGATGGCTCGAAGCCTAGATCCTCTTTCTTTTCCACGGCCTGCGCTCCAAAGAGATTTTATGGTTAACCGGCCACTATTGCAAGAGGTTTGTCCGGCGTCGTTTGACTCCGAGGAGGGAGATGATTAACTAATACAGGTTGCGCTCGTAAAATAAGCAAAGTTTTACTTGCAGGGGCACATCATAGGGTACGATCTCAATCAGGGCGGGCCCCTGGTCCGCCCCTACACCTTAATTCTTCGGAAAAAGGAGGCAATCATGGCCAAGCTATTGATCGCGCTGGATAGTTCGGAAGGGGCCTGGCGCGCCGTGGAATACGTGGCCAAAACCTTTGGCAAAACCACGGGAGTACAGGTCACTCTGTTGCACGTCCTTTCTAACCTGCCCCCGGCTTTTTGGGACGACGGCCACGTCCTCCAGGACCAGGAACGGGAAGCCCGGAAAAGAATGGTGGCGAGTTGGCAGCAAGAGCAGGAGAAGAACTGGCAAGGCCTGGTCACCAAGGCGCACCAACACCTGATCAAGGCCGGTCTGGCCAAAGAGGCGGTGACCGACAAGTTCAAACCCCGGGACTACGACGTGGCCGAAGATATCATCGAGGAGGCTCAGGCGGGCAGTTACGACACCGTGGTCATGGGCCGCCGGGGGCTGGGGATGGCCAAATCCCTGCTCCTGGGGAGCGTCACCCGCAAGGTGGTGGACGGCGCCAAGGGCAGCGCCGTGACCATTGTGGGATAGGGTGCGCCGGGCGCACCTTAAGACGGCGGGCGTTATGGCCGTGACCGAAAAAAAGGAGAAGAAACCATGGCAATAGCGATTTGCTGGCTGGACGATCTGCTCAAGGCTCAGGAAACCGCCCGGAAGGTGAATAAACCCATCTGGCTCGATTTTTACAACCCCCAGTGACTGGGCTGCCAACAGATGGGTACGGTTACGTACCCGGATGAGCGCGTGGCCAGGTTCATTTCTTTGAACTTTGTCCCGGTGCAGGTCCAGACCAGCAACCAGATGCTGATGCAGAGATTTGCGGTGAGTTGGACCCCCACCCTGTTGGTGCTGGACGCCGAGGGCCGGGAGCATTACCGGGCGGTGGGCTTTTTCTCCCCGGAGGACCTGGTCGCCACCTTCCTGACCGCCAAAGGCAGGTGGGCCCTGGGTACGGACCAGCTGCCCGAGGCCCGGGCTTTATTCGAAGAGGTCATCTCCGGCTATCCGGATAAGGACGCGGCGGCCGAGGCCCTGTTCTTCCTGGGGGTGGCGAAATTCAAGCTGAGCCACGACCCCAAACTCCTGCGGGAAACCTACGATCAACTTACGGCCAAGTTTCCCAAAAGCACCTGGACCAGGCAGGCGGACCATTACCGCCTGATCAATAAATAAGCGCGGCGGCCCGCCCCCCAAAAACCTGGTGGGCCGGCCGTCCCGGCCGCCTCGAGCCGGCTGCATTGGACCGCAACTATGAACGTCAAGATTGGTGGGGCTGAACTGCAATTGGTGGAAGGCGATATCACCCAACAAGACGTGGACGCCATCGTCAATGCCGCCAACTCCTCGCTGCTGGGCGGCGGCGGGGTGGACGGGGCCATTCATCGGGCCGGAGGCCCCCAGATCCTGGCAGAGTGCCGGCAAATCGGCGGCTGCCCCACCGGCGAGGCCCGCCTCACCAGCGGCGGCAACCTCAAGGCCCGTTACGTCATCCACACCGTGGGGCCAATCTATCGAGGCGGGAGCCGCCGGGAGCCCGAGCTGCTGGCCTCCTGCTATCGGGAGAGCCTGAAGCTGGCCTCCGGCCAGAAGCTAACCTCCGTGGCCTTCCCTTCCATCTCCACCGGCGCTTATGGCTATCCCCTGGCGGAGGCCGCCCGGGTGGCCTTGAAGACGGTCATGGATTACCTGTCCCAGCATCCGGAGATTAAACTGGCCCGGTTCGTACTATTCGGTCACCCGGCTTATGAAACTTACGAAAAGACCCTGCGGGATTTACTGCGGGTTTACCCGGCCGCCCGGGAGCTTTAACCAAAGAAACAAAACAGGCCCCATCCGAATCGGGTGGGGCCTGGAAATTGGCGGGTTACTTCGTGGCTTCGATGCGGCCTTCCAGCTCGGCGACATAATTTTCCAACCATTCTTCGATCAGATAAACCCGGCCGAGCGCATGGTCCATGCGAGGCAGAACCTCCACCGGAGCCCGGTCGCCCTTCTTGGGGTAGACGCAGAGGGCAGGGATGGTTTTGCCGAAGTATTCCTTATAATCCGAACCACGCACCTCGCCGAAGATGGGGCGGTACTTCGAGTCGGGGCCGCTGGAGGCCTTGTGGTACTGCCGGAAGGGGTCGGGGTTGTCGCCCAGGTCAATGGCCGCGGTCTCTACCCCATGGGAGCCCACGCTCTTCAGCAGGTTGAGCACATTGGCATTATCGCATTTATATTTATCTTCTGGTTTGTGCTTGGTGCTGTAATAGAATTCAATGTAGCCATATCTTGCCATCTTTTTGCCTCCTCCCGGTTTTGGCGGAATAATTTGTGCACTTTTCACTTTCCACCTAAATACCATTCATCTCGCAAATATGTCAAGATTTTTTCCAGTTCCAAAGCCGGTCAGGAAAAATAATGGACCAATCCTGAGTGGTTATGTTAGAAAAAATCTACACGATCGTCTTTTTCCGGAGGAGGACGTCTTGACTCAGAAATGGCTGCACCTGCCGGAATGGCTGCCGTGGCCCGAAGGCCGGAGAGTGACCGCGGTCATCCAGGCGGCCGACACCGCGGCGGTCCTGATGGTGGTGGAACTGGACCGGGAGGCCCTGGCCCGCCTCGCCGCCACGGGCCGGGTCCACTATTACGATCCCCGGAAACGCAAGGTGGTGGCCAAAGGCGAGGACTCGGGGCACTTCCAGGAGATCGTGGAGATTCGCCTCAACTGCAATGGTGACCAACTGCTCCTCAAGGTGCGCCCCGCCGGCGGCGCCTGTGAACTGGGATATGCGTCCTGCTTCTTTCGCCGCCTGGGCCCAGGCGGCTGGGAGATCGCTGACCCCAAGGTCTTCGACCCGGCGGAGGTCTACCCGGAGATTGCCTTTTCGCATTGAGCTAGTGGGGGAAGGGACAGGGCCGCAGGCGAGACGCCGGCGCTACCAAAAGAAGGGGCGACCCAGTCGGTCGCCCCTTAGTTTGCTGCACTTTTTACAAGGAATTGGTGGGCAGTGCCCACCCTACATGATGGTGCGTGGGGCGAACCCTACATTACTTAAAGCTTAATCAATCCCGCTGCGGCCTTGGCGGCCATGACGGTATTTTTCATGAGCATGGTGATGGTCATGGGGCCGACGCCGCCGGGCACCGGGGTGATGAAGGAGGCCTTGGCGGCGCAGGACTCGAAGTGGACGTCGCCTTTCAGAATGGCCTTGCCGGTCTTCTCGCTGATGCCGACCCGGTTGACGCCGACGTCGATGACACAGCAGCCTTCCTTGATCCAGTCGCCCTGGACGTATTCGGGCACGCCGGCGGCCACGACGAGGATGTCGGCCCGGCGGCAGTGCTCGATGATCTTATCCTTGGGGGTGCCGGTGTGGACGCAGGTGACGGTGGAGTTGGCGCCCTTCAGCTTCTGGATCATGATGGCCACCATGGGTTTGCCCACGATGTTGGAGCGGCCCACCACCACCACTTCTTTGCCCTTGGGGTCGCCGTAGGAGCGATTGATGAGTTCCTGGCAGCCCGCCGGGGTGCAGGGTAGAAAGACGTAGTTGCCGATGAGGATGCGGCCGACGTTCACCGGATGAAAGGCGTCCACGTCCTTGTCGGGATTGATGGCCAGCAGCACCTTGTTGGAGTCGATGTGCTTGGGCACCGGCAACTGAATCAGGATGCCGTGGATCTTGGGGTCCTTGTTGTATTTGTCGATCAGTCCCAGCAGGGCCGCTTCGGTGATGTCGGCGGGCTGGCTGTCCTGGATGGAATAGAAGCCCAGCTCATGGGAGGTCTTCTGTTTGGCGGTGACGTAGCTGACGGAGGCGGGGTTTTCGCCCACCAGGATGGTGACCAGGCCGGGAGTAACGTTATGTTTGGCCTTCAGTTCCTCAACTTCCTTTTTCAACTCCTCGCGGATCTGGGCGGCGACCTCCGCCCCTTTGATCAATTTAGCAGCCATATACCTGGCCTCCTTTACTTGTGATATTTTTCATTAATAACATCAATTTTTCACCAGCGTCAATCTAAAAATGCATGACCAAATATCCGAAAAAACCGGTTTAATCAAGAAAATCAGGCCGGTGCTGGCGGCCGACGCTTTTCTTTTTTCGGGACTTCTATATAATTAACATTTTATATCTGAATGGAGCGTCAATCGTGGCTTTGATCGTACAAAAATATGGCGGCACTTCGGTAGCCAATCCGGATCGCATCGCCAACGTGGCCAACCGGGTAGTCAAGGGCTGGCGGGACGGCAACAAGATGGTGGTGGTGCTCTCGGCCATGGCCGGGGAGACCGACCGCCTCATCGGCCTGGCCAAGGAAATGGCGGAAGACCCGGACGCCCGGGAATTGGACGTGTTGCTGGCCACCGGGGAACAGGCCGCGGTCTCGCTGTTCAGCATCTTTCTGCGCGCCCAGGGAGTCCCGGCCACTTCGCTGCTCTCCCATCAGGCCCGCATCTACACCGACCGGGCCTATGGCCGGGCCCGCATCCTGGGGATCGATACCGCCCGCATTAAAGAGGAATTGAAGAAAAACCGCATCGTCACGGTGGCCGGCTTCCAGGGAGTGGACGAAGTGGGCAACATCACCACCCTGGGCCGGGGAGGCTCCGACACCTCCGCGGTGGCCATAGCCGCCTCCTTGAAGGCCGACCTCTGCGAAATCTACACCGACGTGGACGGGGTCTACACCACCGATCCGCGCATCTACCCCAAGGCCCGGAAGCTGGACCGCATCTCGTATGACGAAATGCTGGAACTGGCTTCCATGGGGGCCAAGGTCCTGGAGATCCGCTCCGTGGGATTTGCCCGGCGTTATGACGTACCCCTGGTGGTGCGCTCCAGTTTTTCCGAGGATCCGGGCACCCTGGTGACCGTGGAGGATGAAGACATGGAAATTGTGCCGGTATCCGGCGTGGCTCTAAGTAGAAATGACGCCCGGGTCACCATCACCCGGGTGCCCGACCGTCCCGGGGTGGCGAGCCACCTGTTCCAGCCGGTGGCCAACGCCAACATCGTGGTCGATATGATCATCCAGAACACCAGCACCGAAGGCCACACCGATCTCACTTTTACCGTGCCCAAGGGCGACCTGAAAAGGACCCTGGAGATTGTCAGGCCGGTGGCCGCCGATATCGGGGCCGCGGAGGTCTTGAGCGAGGAGAACATCGCCAAGGTCTCCATCGTCGGTGTCGGCATGAAGAATAACGCCGGGGTGGCGGCCAGGATGTTTGAGGCCATGGCCGCGGAAAATATTAACATCTTGATGATCAGCACTTCGGAGATCAAGATTTCCTGCGTCATCGCCGACAAATACGGCGAGTTGGCGGTGCGGGTCCTGCACGACGCCTTCGGGCTGGATCAGCCGCCGCCGAAGAAAAAATAGGTTATCGTAACAAGTCCCCCTTTGAAAAAGGGGGATTTAGGGGGATTTTCAGGGGTTCATTAAATCCCCCCTCCCCCCCTTTAAAAAGGGGGGGATAAAGAGAAGAGGCTTAGAGATATGCGCCAGGTAAAAATCTACGACACCACCCTGAGAGACGGCACCCAGGCGGAATACTTCACCCTGTCCCTGGCCGACAAGATCCGCATTGCCAAGAAGCTGGCGCAATTCGGGGTCCACTACATCGAAGGCGGCTGGCCCGGGTCCAACCCCAAGGATCGAGATTTCTTCGAAGAAATCCGCCAGTACGGTGACGTCAACGGCAGCCGCATCGCCGCCTTCGGCAGCACCCATCACAAGGACCGGCCGCCGGAGTCGGACCCGGTCTTTCAGGAACTGCTCCTCAGCCGGGCTCAGGTAATCACCATCTTCGGCAAGTCCTCGCTCTTCCAGGTGAAGGAGATTTTGCAGACCACCCCGGAGCGCAACCTGGAACTCATCAGCCACTCCCTGGGCTACCTCAAGCCCCGGGTGGCGGAGTTGTTTTACGACGCCGAGCACTTTTTCGACGGCTTTAAGGAAAACCGGGAATATGCCTTGAAGTGCCTGGAGGCCGCGGTGGCCGGTGGGGCCCAGGTCCTGGTGCTGTGCGATACCAACGGCGGCACCCTGACTTCCGAGCTGGTAGAGATCATCAAAGCGGTGCAGCATCATCTTCCGCAAGCTCCTCTGGGCATCCACGCCCATAACGACTCCGAGCTGGCTGTGGCCAACAGCCTGGCCGCGGTGGAGCTGGGCTGCGTCCAGGTGCAGGGCACCATCAACGGTTTCGGCGAACGCTGCGGCAACGCCAATCTCTGCTCCATCATCCCGGCCCTGCAGTTGAAGATGGGGATAGAGTGCATCAGCGACGCGCAGTTGCAGAAATTAACGGAAATTTCCCGTTTCGTGTGCGAACTGGCCAACGTCGCGCCCAACCGCTACCAGCCCTATGTGGGCATCAGCGCCTTTGCCCACAAGGCCGGCATCCACGCCGCCGCGGTGAAGCGCAACCCCAAGGCCTATGAGCACCTCAACCCGGAGTTGGTGGGCAATGTCCGCCATATTCCGGTTTCCGACCTCTCGGGCCGGAGCAGCATCTTCCTCAAGGCCAAGGAGTTGGGGCTGGAGCCTTCCGTGCACGATCAGGACGTCCAGTCAGCTATGGAAAAAATCGAGGCCTGGGGCCTGAAACTGCCGCCCCGCAGCACCGAGGCCCTGCAAACCATCCTGGAGCGGGTCAAGGACCTGGAGGCCGAGGGCTATCAATTCGAAAGCGCCGAGGCCTCCATGGAGATGCTGCTGCGGGCCGCCCTGGGGCAACATAAGGAGTATTTCCAGCTGCTGAGCTACCGGGTGGTGGACCAGAAGGTGGGCGAAGAAGAGGTCCCGGTGCCTGAAGCCACCATCCGGGTGCGGGTGGGCCTGCATGAGGTCCATACCGCGGCCCTGGGCAACGGCCCGGTGAACGCCCTGTTTAAGGCCCTACTCAAGGCCCTGCTGCGTTTTTATCCCGCGCCTGGCCGAGATGCGCCTGGAGGACTACAAGGTGCGGGTGCTGCCCGGCAGCGGCTCCACCGACGCCAAGGTGCGGGTGCTCATCGAGTCCCGGGACGCCCACGACCGCTGGGGCACCGTGGGGGTCTCCTTCGATATCATCGAGGCCTCCTGGGCCGCCCTGGTGGACGGCATCAACTACAAGCTGTTCAAGGACGAGCGCCAGGCCCGCTAACCTGCCTCCGCATTTTATTGGGGCGGGCCTCCGTGCCCGCCTTATTAGTTTTTAGTTTCAAGTTTCGAGTTTCGAGTCTTAAAAAATGAACGATGGCTCCATTAACCTCAAGGCCAAGAGCGTCATCCGCCGCAGCCGGATCATTGTCGGGTTGCTGATTTTTGGCTCGCTGGCCGGGCTCCTGGGGGGCGCCGCCGCGGTCAATCGGCTAAGCGCGGCTGATTTTTTCGCCAGGTTCAGCTCCCACAGGGCGCTCCTGGCGCTGGGCCTGTTCTATCTGATCTATCTCCCGGCGAGCCTGCGGATTTATTATATTTTGTTGCTGAACGCCACCGGGGTCTTTACGGCTGAGGAGCGGCGCTATTACCAGGAAGGCAAGCGGAAATGGGGAAAGTATCTCTTCAGAGCTGCCGTTCTGGCCGGCATTTTAGTAGTATTGCTCGCGGCCAGGCTTAGCTTGACCAGGTGAAGGATCGACCAAGGCCGCCCTGTAGGGGCGGCTAGCGAGATGCCTCTTCAGCAACTTTCAGACCGTCAATGCCAGTTTAGCCGGCAAGGTCTTGGCTCCACCCATGAAAAGCCTGCCTTATTTTAAGCGGACGCAACAGGGCGTCATTCTGCTCCTCGGGGCGGCGCTGTTGTTGTTATGGGCCTGGCGGGCCAACTTTTGGCTGGCCCCCTCCCCTCCCCCGGCAGCCAGGCCTAATTTCGTCTTTGTGGAAGTGAGCGGCGTTGGGGCCCACTCCGGGGTCTACGCCTTCGACCACGTCCCGACCCTGGCGGAAATCTGGCCCCAGAGCTTTGCTGCGGGTCAGGCGCCGGCGTCTCCCGATAAAGTGACCTCGGGCAGCCGGGTGGAGATCGACGCCGACGGCCAGTACCATTTGGCCCGCATGCACGGCGCTGAACTCCTGACGCTCGGCCTGCCCCTGGACTTGAATAGCGCCGGCGCCACCGACCTGGACGCCCTGCCGGGCATCGGCCCGGCCCTGGCCGGACGCATCGTGCAATATCGCCAGCAACACGGTCCGTTTAAAAAAATCGACGACTTGCAGCAGGTTTCCGGTATCGGTGCGAAATTGCTGGATAAAATTAAACCTCTCCTGATTATTTCTGAGGGTAATGAAACCACCGACAAACACCCTAAATAGTGGCACAGGCTTCCAGTCTGTGTCTTTCACAGGCCAGAGGCCTGTGCCACTTTTTCTTACACCCATCGGCGGGCCGCGGTTAATTGAATCATCATGCTGATCTTAGGCATCGAAACCTCCTGTGACGAAACCGCGGCCGCGGTGGTGGCCGACGGGCGGCGGGTCCTGTCTTCCGTGGTGGCGACCCAGTTCGAAGCGCACGCCGCCTATGGGGGGGTGGTCCCGGAGATCGCGGCCCGCCGGCATCTGGAGAACATCCTGCCGGTGATCCAAGGGGCCCTGGATCAGGCCGGAGTGAGCCTGCCAGACCTGGACGGCCTGGCTGTAACCCAGGGGCCCGGCCTCGTCGGCGCCCTGGTCATCGGCATGGCCGCGGCCAAGACTTTGGCCTTCAGCCATAGGCTGCCCCTGGCCGGGGTGCACCACCTCCAGGCCCATATCCTGGCGGCCTTTCTAACGGATGCGCCGCCGGCCTTTCCCTTCGTGGCCCTGGTGGTTTCCGGCGGGCACACCAATCTCTACCGGGTGACCGGCTTTCTGGAAATGGAGCTTTTGGGCCGCAGCCGGGACGACGCCGCGGGCGAGGCCTTCGACAAGGTGGCCAAGCTCATGCAGTTGGGCTATCCCGGTGGGGTGCGGATCGAGGCCCTGGCGGCCCGCGGGAACCCCGGGGCCATTGCCCTGCCCCGGCCCCGCATCCAGTCGGAGCCGCTCACCTTCAGCTTCAGCGGCCTCAAGACCGCCGCCGCCCTCTACATTAAGAACAATCCTGAGGTCCTCACCGACCCTACAGCCCAGGCCGACCTGGCGGCCAGCTTCCAGGAAGCGGTGGTGGATTCCCTGGTGAGCCGGGCCTGGCTGGCGCTCGATCGCAGACCGGCAGCGAGCGCCTGGTGGTCTGCGGCGGGGTGGCGGCCAACGGCCATCTGCGCCGGGTCCTGGCCAGCCGGGGCGCCGCCGCCGGCACCGGGTTGTTCCTGCCGCCGCTCTCCCTCTGCGGCGACAACGCCGCCATGGTGGCGGCCGCTGGGTTACCACCTGCTCCGGGCCGGGAAGCGCCTGGACCTGGACGCGGATGTGTTTTCCAGGGGGTAGCCATGCAGGGTGTGTCATCCGTGGCGAAGAAGCAGCGCCAGGAATATAGGATGGTAATTTCTTTTTTTAGATATCCCTATTTAGTTATAATGAGACAATTTTTTCACTTGGAGAGAGGATAGGCCGGGCGCATCGGCGCCCGCCGCTGAAAGAGCATGGAGCAACCCCTGGGAGAACGCCTGGCCCTGTTGACTGATCTTTATCAGTTGACCATGGCGGCCTGTTATTTCGAGCAGGGGATGACGGACGAAGCCACCTTCAGCCTCTTTATCCGCCAATACCCGGCGGATCGGGGGTATTTTGTCGCCGCCGGCCTGGCCGAGGCCCTGGAATACCTGGAGACCCTCAAGTTCGGCGCCGATGACCTGGCCTATCTTGCCGGCACCGGCCTGTTTAAGACGCCTTTTCTCGATTACCTCAAGCAGGTCCGCTTCACCGGTGAGGTGCACGCCCTGCCCGAAGGCAGCCTCTTCTTTAAAGACGAGCCCATTCTGGAGGTGAGCGGACCCATCCTGGAGGCCCAACTGGCCGAGACCTTCATCGTCAATGCCGTCAGCCTCCAGACCCTGATCGCCAGCAAGGCGGCCCGTTCCGTCCAGGCGGCCCAGGGCCGGCCGCTGATCGATTTTTCCCTGCGCCGCACCCAGGGGTCGGACGCGGGTCTGAAGGTGGCCCGGGCCAGCTACCTGGCCGGGTTTCTGGGCACCAGCAACGTCCTGGCGGGCAAGCTCTACGGCCTCCCCATCTTCGGCACCATGGCCCATTCCTACATCTCCAGCTTTGCCGAAGAAGTCGAGGCCTTCCGGGTCTTCTCCCGGGTCTTTCCCGGCAGCACCACCCTGCTCATCGATACCTACGACAACCTCGCCGGGGCCCGGAACGCCGTCCGGGTGGCCCGGGAGATGGAGGCCCGGGGCCAGCGCCTGCGGTACGTCCGGCTGGACAGCGGCAACATGGCCGCCATCAGTCAAGAGGTGCGTAAAATCCTGGACGAGGCCGGCCTCGATTATGTCCGCATCCTGGCCAGCGGCGGCTTCGACGAACATAAAATCGCTAAGGTACTGGCCGCCGGCGCCCGGATCGACAGCTTTGCGGTGGGCACCAAGATGGGCGTGTCCGCCGATGCCCCCTACTTTGACATTGCCTATAAACTGGTAAAATATGCCGGACGGCCGGTAATGAAACTCTCCACCGGCAAGGTCACCCTGGTGGACAAAAAACAAGTTTTCCGCCATTATGACGAGCAGGGCATGATGCGCCGGGATGTCATCGGCCAGCGGGGCGAAGAGGCGCCCGGGGCCGAGCCGTTGCTGCAGCCGGTGCTGCGCCAAGGGCGGATCATCCGGCCCCAGCCGGCCTTGAACGACAGCCGCAGATATTTTCAGGCCCAGTTGGCCCGGCTGCCCGAGGCCTACCGGGTCCTTAAGGACCCGCCGGTGTATCCGGTGGAGCTCGGCCCCGGACTCCGGGAACTGCAGTCAGAGGTGGAAGGCAAATTGCGGCAACGCCAATCGGGAGAAAGTTAAACTGACATGGGACTTACCGAATCTCTCTGTTACTATAACACCCTGTTTATCAATCAATGCAGCTACGGCGGCATCTTCGTGCTCATGGCCCTGGAGAGCATGGTCTTCCCCATTCCCAGCGAATTGGTCATGCCCTTTGCCGGCTTTCTCATCTTCAGCGGCCACTTCGATCCCCTGACAGTAATGGTGGCCGGCAGCCTGGGGTCCGTCGCCGGCTCGCTGCTCTCTTACGGGATGGGCAGGTTGGGAGAGCCGGTGGTGCTGCGCTATGGCCGCTACCTGTTGCTCAATGTGCATCATCTGGAGTGGACCAAAAAATTTTTTAACCGCCACGGCGGCAAGACCATTTTCATTTCCCGGTTTATCCCGGTGGTGCGCCATCTCATCTCCATCCCGGCGGGGCTGGCCCGAGATGTCCCCGGCGCCGTTTCTGGTCTATACGGTGGCGGGCGCCACCCTGTGGAACGGCTTCCTCACCTACCTGGGGGTGCGCCTCAAGGAAAACTGGTGGATTATTCAGCGCTATACCCACATCCTGGACTACTTCATCGTGGCTGGTTTGGTGGCGGTGGTGGCCTATTTTTTCTGGACGCTCAAACACTCCCGAGAAGCCGCATGAGCACCGATGCTGCGGGAGCCGAACCTTTGGCTGAACCGGACGCTCACCAGCCGCGAGCCCCGGGGGAGGCCGCCGCAGCCATCATCAACCCGGTGCGGGAGAAGTGGGAAGAACCCGTCGCTCCCCGAGTTATTCTGACTTTTACCTTGCCGGATTATCGTTTTCTCTGCCGCCTGGCCAACGCCAGCGGCACGCCTCGGTATATCTGGAATTGCGCCTTGCAGGAGGGAACCTGGAACGGCCAGGCCATCACCCTGGTGGCCCCGGCCATCGGGGCGCCCTATGCGGTGGCGGTCCTGGAAAAGCTGATCGCCTTGGGGGCCGCGATGGTCCTGGCCCTGGGCTGGTGCGGCTCCCTGCAGGCCCAGACGCCCATCGGTGCGGTGATCCTCCCGGAGGCGGCGGTGAGTGGGGACGGCACCTCCAGGTATTATTTCCCGGCAGCAGACAGCCATAGCCCCCATCCGAGGCTGCTGGCCCATTTGCAACAGACTCTGGAGCGGACCGACCTGCCCTTTTGCCGGGGCCGGGTCTGGACCACAGACGCCTTTTACCGGGAAACCGTGGATTTGGTGCGAGGCCAGCAGGCCCAAGGGGTCCTGGGGGTGGAAATGGAGCTGGCGGCCCTGTTCGCGGTGGGCCGCTTCCGCCAGGTCCCGGTAGCGGGATTACTGCTGGTTTCCGATGAACTGGCCGACCTGAGCTGGCAGCCGGCCTACCGGAGCGAGGCGCTGCGGCAACGCTTCCGTCAGTCCCGTCACGAAGCGGCGCGGCTCACCCTGACGGCCGCGGCAGAGTGGGGTGGGGAACATGCTTGAAGGTTCCATCCTGGCCCTGGACGTGGGCGGCGGCACCCAGGACTTGTTTATCTGGGAGCCCGGTCAGACGGTGGAAAATGCGGTCAAGATGGTGCTGCCGGCTCCTACCCAAATCCTGGCCCGCCGCCTGACGCGCTTAAGCGAGGCCGGCCGTCCCATCTTTCTAAAGGGCCGGCTGATGGGCGGCGGCGCCATCAATGGTGCGGTGCGCCGCCATCTGGCCCGGGGGCTGCCGCTCTATGCTACTGCCCAGGCCGCCCTGACCTTTAGCGACCGGCTGGAGGCGGTGGCGGGCTGGGGCGTGGTGCTCACCGAAACCCCGCCTCCGGAAGCCGTTTCCCTTACCCTGGGTGATGTAGACCTGGAGGCCCTGGGCCGGGTGCTGACGGACTTTGAGGTGCCCCTGCCCCGCCGCTTTGCAGTGGCGGTGCAGGACCACGGTTTTGCCCCGCGGGAAAGCAATCGCCGTTTCCGCTTCCAGTATTGGGAAGATTTCCTGACCCGTGGCGGACAGCTCCGGGACCTGGCCTTTCGCCGGCCTCCGGCCCGCTTCACCCGGATGCTGGCCGTGGCCGAAGCCCTGCCGGGGGCGGTGCTGATGGATACCTGCGCCGCCGGCGTCCGGGGGGCGCTAATCGATCCCCAGGCCCGGGAACATCTCGACGCCGGGCTGACGGTGGTCAACCTGGGCAATGCCCACACCTTTGCCGCGCTGGTCCGGGGCGACCGTCTCCGGGGCATCTATGAGCACCACACCGGGTTGCTGGATCAGGCCAAGTTATTCGACCATCTGGGCCGGTTCCAGGCCGGTGAACTCACCAATGACGAGGTCTTTGCCGACCAGGGCCACGGCTGCGCCTACGCCCCCGAATATCCCGGCAAGGGGTCGTTTGCCTTCACGGTCATCACCGGCCCCCAGCGCCGCCTGGCCCGGGGCTGGCCCGGGGTCTTCGCCGCCCCCTTGGGAGACATGATGCTCACCGGCTGCTTCGGGCTGATTGAGGCCTATTTAGCGCTGGACAATCTTTCGGTCCGGCTTACTGATTGAGTGATCCGGCAGCCCTGAAGCCGAGAAAGCTGCAAACTTGAGTTTTTTTAACGATTTTAGTAAGGTGTTCTGGATTGCCCAACGTATGGCGCCAGTTGTGGCCTGAACCGGCCAATATTTGCTAACGCCTGGTGCAGCCGGCTGCTGGTTTAGCGCCGGGATGAACCACTCAGACTAAGGGAGGCGGCATGGAGGTCAAGTTTTGGGGGACGCGCGGCTCGATTCCCGCCCCCGGGGCTAATACCCTGGAATTCGGGGGCAACACCTCCTGCGTGGAAGTCTTGCTGAATTCCGGCCGGCGCCTCGTCATTGATGGCGGCACCGGCCTGCGTCTCCTGGGCAACCACCTGATGGAAAACGCCTCTCCCGTCAGTATTTACTTGCTCCTCAGCCACGGGCATTGGGACCACCTCCTGGGCATCCCCTTCTTTACCCCCATCTATCAAGAATCCACGGAGATTCTGGTGGATGGCTGGCCGCCGGCCTTCCAGGCCATGACCCGAGTCTTCGACAGCCACATGGGCGACGGCTTTTTCCCCGTGGCCTTTGACCATCTCAAGGCCCGCATCGATTATCTGAACCGCCTGGCCCACGGCCCCCTGAAGGTGGATGGCGCCACTATCGACGTCATCCCGCTCAATCACCCCCAGGGAGGTTTCGGCTTCCGCATTCGGGAAGGCAGCCATGCCATGGTGTTCATCACCGACAGCGAGTTGGGGGCCGACCACGGCCAGAGGATGCCGGAATTTGTCGAATTTGTCCGGGGGGTGGACCTGTTGATCCACGACGCCCAGTACCTGCCGTCGGACATGGCGGAGCGCCGGGGGTGGGGCCACTCGACTTATGAGGAGGCGGTGGCCCTGGCCACGGCTGCGGGGGTTCACAACCTGATCCTGACCCACCATGATCCCAGCCGCAGCGATTCCGAGGTAGAAAAGATCATCGAGGCGGCCCGGCAACAGGCGGCCGGAAGTGAATACCCCCACTATATCGACGCCGCCCGGGAAGGGGCCTGTTACCGGCTGCCTTAAATGAGTTTCAAGTTTCGAGTTTCGAGTTTTTAGTTTTTAGTATTGGCAACTATCGCCGGAGCTAACGGAGGGGCGGTTTTCGAACCGCCCCTGATATTTTTGTAGCCGATGTTGTGGTCTTAAAGCAATATTGTCATTCTGAGCGAAGCGAAGAATCCAGATTCTTCACTCCGCTACGCTCCGTTCAGAATGACAGATCCAATAATACCTGTTGGGACGCAACCCGGTATTAGAGGTAAAAGTGGAAGGATTCTGGCTGTCGCTGTTCCTGATCTTCGTGGCCGAGATGGGTGACAAGACCCAGTTGGTGGCCCTCACCCTGGCCAGCCGTTTCAAGGCCCGCGTGGTCCTGGCCGGGGTCTTGGTGGCGACCCTCCTGGTCCACGCCTTTTCCGTGCTGCTGGGCGATCTCACCGGCAAACTGCTGCCGCCCGGCTGGCTCCAGATTCTCTGCGGCCTGGCCTTTGTGGGCTTTGGGGCCTGGACCCTGCGGGGCGATACGGCCGCAGACGGCAACGGCCGCCTCAATCGGTTGCAATCACCCTTTATGATCGTGGCGGTCACTTTTTTCCTGGCGGAATTGGGGGACAAGACCATGCTGGGCACCGTCACCCTGGCGGCGCAATATTCGCCGGTGCCGGTCTGGCTCGGCTCCAGCCTGGGCATGGTGCTCTCCGACGGCCTGGCCATCTGGGTGGGCCAGGCCCTGGGCCGACACTTGCCGGAACGGGCCATCCGGATCGGGGCCGCGGCCATCTTTTTTGCGGTGGGCCTTTACTATGTCATCCGGGGACTGGCCCAACTCGGGTGAGGGAAAAAGCGCTTATTCCTTTCTTTCCGTCCGGGATTTTAGTAAACTAAAGCAACTAACTGCCATTATTCATTTTTTCATGAATCAACCTTTGCCGGGAAAGGCGACGCCAAATTTGCCGACCAAGCCGACTCAGATTAAGGCGGAGCACAACCTGGTCCTCATCGGCTATCGGGCCACGGGCAAGACCTCGGTGGGCGCCGAACTGGCCCGGAGGCTGCACCGGCCCTTCGTGGACCTGGACCAGGTCTTGGTGGCGGAAGCCGGCCGATCCGTGGCTGAAATTGTGGCCCAGGGCGGCTGGGAAGAGTTCCGCCGCCGCGAGAAGGACCTGGTGGAGCGCTATCGCCACCGCCGGGGCCAGGTGCTGGCCACCGGCGGCGGCGTGGTCCTGGACCCGGAGAACGTCCGGGCCCTGCGGGAGAACGGCTGCATCATCTGGCTCACCGCTGACCCGGCCACCATCCGGACCCGGCTGGATGCCGACCGGCCCCGGGACGCCTTCCGCCCCAGCCTCACCGGCGACGACCCTGTCAACGAGGTCCTGGAGGTGCTGAAATTCCGGGAGCCCCTCTACCGGGCCGCGGCCCAGGTGATTATTGATACTACTAAGGAGTCCATCCCCCAGGTGGTGCAGGAAATCCTGGCGGCGTTGAAACTCAAGGAGGCGGCTAACCTTGGCGGGTAACACCTTCGGCCAGGTCTTTCGGGTCACCACCTGGGGCGAATCACACGGTCCGGCTCTGGGCGCGGTTATCGACGGCTGCCCGCCCCGGGTGCCCTTGAGCCCCGAGGACGTGCAACTGGAACTGGACCGGCGCCGGCCCGGGGTCCAGGCCCACGCCAGCAGCCGGCGCGAGCCCGACCGGGTGGAGATCCTCTCCGGGATCTTCGAGGGCAGCACCACCGGCACTCCCATCAGCCTCATCGTTTACAACCGGGACGTGAAGAGCCAGGATTACGACGCCCTGCGGGAGATCTTCCGTCCCGGACACGGCGATCTGACCTATCAGGCCAAATACGGCATCCGGGACCACCGGGGCGGCGGCCGGGCCTCGGCCCGGGAGACCGTGGCCCGGGTAGCCGCGGGCGCCGTGGCCAAAAGATTCTGGACCTGGAGCACATCGAGGTGCTGGCCTATACCCTGGAACTGGGCGGGGTGCGGGCCCAAGAGATCGATGCGGCCATTATCTGGGATAACCCCTTCTTTTGCCCCGATGCCGGGGTGATCGAGGCAATGGCCGCCCGGGTGCAGGAGGTCAGGGCCCAGGGCGATTCCCTGGGGGGTCTGGTCCAGGTGCGGGTCCGGGGCTGTCCCGCCGGGCCTGGGCGAGCCGGTCTTCGACAAGCTGGACGCGGTCCTGGCCCAGGCCGTGATGTCCGTGGGGGCCGTCAAAGGCGTGGAAATCGGCGCGGGCTTCGCCGCGGCACGCATGTTGGGCTCCGAGCATAATGATCCCCTGATCCCCGGCGGCTTTGCCTCCAATCATGCCGGCGGCATCCTGGCGGGGATCAGCAACGGGGACGACATTCTGGTGACCGCGGCAGTGAAGCCCATCCCCTCCATCGCCCAGAAGCAGAGGACCGTTGATCTGGAGGGGCGCCCTCGCAGCATCCGGGTGGGCGGCCGCCACGACCTCAGCGCCATTCCCCGCATCGTCCCGGTGATCCTGGCCATGGTGCGCCTCACTCTGGCCGACTTCCTCCTGCGCCAGAGGGCCATCTCATGGCCGTAAAGATCGGCCTGATCGGCGGCCAGGGCCAGATGGGCCGCTGGTTCAAGCGCTTCTTTGCGGCCCAGGGACTGGAGGTCCTGGTGGCCGATGTGGATACCGACCTGACCCCCCAGGAAGTGGCCCGCCTGGCGGATGTGGTGGTGCTTGCCGTGCCGATCCCCAAGGTAAAGAAGATCGTGCAGGAACTGGCCCCCCATATCCGCCCCGAAGCCGCCCTGATGGATCTGACTTCGGTAAAACAGAGCCCCATGACCGAAATGCTGGCCCATTTTCCGGGCGAAGTGGTGGGAACCCACCCGCTCTTCGGACCCGGCGCCAAGACCATGGCCGGGCAGACCGTGGTCCTCTGTCCCGGCCGGGGGGAACGCTGGTTCAACTGGCTCAAGGATCTCCTGGAAACTGCCGGGGCCAGGGTAAAAATCACTGCGGCTACGGAGCACGACCGCCTCATGTCCGTGGTCCAGGGCTTGGCCCATTTTTCCCTAATCGCCCTGGAGATGGCTATCCGGGAATTGGGGGTGTCGCCCCAGGACCTGGAGGATTTTGCCACGCCCACCTTCTCCACTCTGCACAACCTGGCCCGGCGCCTCTTTACCCAGGATGCCGCCCTGTACGCCTGCATCCAGCTCCAGAATCCCGCCAACCGCGTGGCCCTGCGGGCTCTGGAGGACGCGGTGGCCGATATCCTTTACTTCATCCAGCGCCAGAACGCCGACGGCCTGGTGCGCCTCATCGAAGAGCGTCAAGGATAGGATTTATTGAAGAAGGAAAAGGTGAACCAAGCGAGAAATGAGGGACCCTTAACGGGATAATCCGTCCTCACCAAGTCACTCAAAAGCCAAGTGCTGATCAGGGGAGCATCATGCTGGACCTAAAATTTGTCCGTGACCATCTGCCGGAAGTGGAACAGGCCATGCGGAACCGGGGGTCGGAAGTCTCCCTGGATGATTTTCTCCGCCACGACGGCGAGCGCCGCCGGCTGCTGACCCGGGTAGAAGAATTGCGCCACCAGCGCAACACCTTGTCCCAAGAGATCGGCAGCTTGATGAAAGGCGGGCAAGCAGGAGGAGGCCCAGCCACTAAGGACCAGGGTCATGGTCATCAATGAGGATATCAAGGACCTGGAGGTCCGGGCCGAGGAACACGAAATCTGGGTGCGGGAATTCCTCCTGACCCTGCCCAACCTGCCCCACGCCTCGGTCCCCATGGGGGCGTCCGCCGAGGACAACCCGGTGGTCAAGACCTGGGGCGAGGCGCCCAGCTTCGACTTTGAACCCCAGGCCCACTGGGAGATCGGCGAAGCCCTGGGCATCCTGGATTTCGAGCGGGCCGCCAAGATCACCGGGGCCCGCTTCGCCCTGCTCAAGGGGGCCGGCGCCCGGTTGGAACGGGCCCTGATCAACTTCATGCTGGACCTGCACACCCGGAAGCACGGCTATCTCGAGGTGCTGCCGCCCTTTATCGCCAATGCGGAATCCCTGAAAGGCACCGGCCAACTTGCCCAAGTTTAAGGAGGACCTGTTCAAACTGGAGGGGCTTGAACTATTATCTGGTGCCCACCGCCGAGGTGCCGGTGACCAATATCCACCGGGATGAAATCCTCCGGGCCGAAGACCTGCCCCTCTACTACACCGCCTACACCCCTTGCTTCCGCTCCGAAGCGGGCTCCTACGGCAAGGACGTCCGGGGCCTGATCCGCCAGCACCAGTTCGACAAGGTGGAGCTGGTGAAATTTACCGCCCCTGAGACTTCCTACGAGGAGTTGGAGAGCCTCTTGCTGGATGCCGAAGAGGTTCTGCAGGAACTGGGGCTGCACTACCGGGTGGTGGTGCTGTGCACCGGGGATATGGGCTTCTCCGCGGCCAAGACCTATGACATCGAGGTCTGGCTGCCGGGCCAGGGGCTGTATCGGGAAATCTCGTCCTGCAGCAATTTCGAGAGCTACCAGGCCCGGCGGGCCGCCATCCGCTTCCGGCGCCCGGGGTCCAAGGGCACGGAGTTGGTGCATACCCTGAACGGCTCCGGCCTGGCGGTGGGCCGCACCATGGTGGCCATCCTGGAAAATTACCAGCAGGCTGATGGCAGCGTGGTCATTCCGGCCAAGCTGCGGCCGTTATATGGGAGGAGAGGCAGTGATCAGTGGTCACTGATCAGTAAAAAACCGGATTTTGTCGGAGGCAGGACGAAAAAAAGTCCCTCTTCAGAATGAGGGACTTTTTTTGTCTTAACCGATTACTGATTACTGATTACTGTCTTTACTTCGCCCGCACCCGGTCGTTGGGCTTGAAGGGTCCGCCGCTCAAGGCAGTGGCCACCGCCCCGCTGGTCCCCAAGAGCTCCGTCACCTTCAGCTCCCCCTGGCTCTCATCCGAGGTGAAGCCCAGGACGGCGTGGGTAGTAGGGTTCACTACCTCTTTGCCCGGGACCACCACCTTCAGGTGGTCACCCACCTTGAGGCCGGTATTCTGGCCCAGATTGAGGTAAACGTTGCCCTCCTTGAGAAAATCCACCCGGCCGAACCAGCGAATGTTCATGAGTTCACCGCCCACCCTCAGGGCATTGTTGTTGGCGAACTTGGTCACCGCCTCGGCGTTGGGGCTGCCGCTCTCCACCGTGCCGGCGAAGGACTGTTCCTTGGTCCCCGCGAAGGTATCGTAAACCTGTAGGGCCATGGCCGCCGGGGCCCCCCTTTCAGGCGGCATAATGCCGGTCAGGACAATACCCTGCACCCCCAGATAATCTCCCAGGGCCTTGATGTTGGGCATCAGATTCAGCTTCCCGGCGACTCCCGCCTTGCCCAGGGCTTCCTTAATCTGGTCCGGGCCCACTACCCGGATGTCTTTGGTCCGGCCCAGGGCGTCTCCCAGGGCGATGGCCATGGTCCGGTTGAGCCCCTCATAGGTGGTGGAGGTGTCCAGGTCCGGGATCACCGCCACCGAGCGGCCCACGAAAGGCGACCGTTCGGCCTTGCCCTGGGAGACAAAGCCACCCAGGCCCTGTTCCCGCAGGATGCGGTCCACTTCGGCCTTGACCATCTCCTGCAGCTTATCCGGCGGAATAGTCTTGCCGCCCTTTTCCCCTTTGCCCACCGCCTTGGCGATGGCATCGAGCAAACGCTGCTGCATGCCCTTGAATTCCCGCCCCTTTTCTACATAAATATATTCCGGCTGCTCCGGGTAGGTGAGCCAGTACGGGTTCTTGCTGCGGACGTAGGGCTTGCCATCGATCATCACCGTCTCTTGCTGGGCCTCGGGAGGCGTGGTGTCCTCATCTTCCTCACTTGAACTACTCCCGGTCACCCAATTCTTGAGGCTGGTTGCCGCGCCGCAACCCATGGAGACGGGAACCAAAAAGGTCACCAACATAATGAGCGCCAGCAAGCCACTAAACTTCCTGAAAAATGAGTTTTCGGTTTTCGGTTTTCGGTTTTCGGTAAAAACGAAAAGATTCTTTAACATCATATTATTCCTTTATAAATTTTCGGTTTCCGGTAAAGAGAGTAGGAATTTCAAATTCATGATATTCCTTGCGATAATCCCTTGATCATCTTCTTTATGCGGTCAAGGATGGCCAGAAAAGGATTTAGATCCTCCTGGGATAAGTATTCTATTTCTTTGGCTATAATTAGTTGGGTTTCTAACTCGGCTAAGGAGCCCAAACTGATAGCCAAAAATTGCCGAAATTCTTTGGATGAATTCCTGCCCTGGCCTTCGGCAATGTTGGAAGGGACAGATACTACGGCTCTTCTAATCTGATTGGTCAAACCGAAATTCTCTGAGGAGGGAAATTTAGTGGTGATCTGATAAACCTCTTTGACAAGGTTAATTGCCAACTTCCATACTGCCAAATCTCGGTATGATCTAGACTTTGATTTTGCCGTTTGCATTTTAACCGAAAACCGAAAACTGAAAACCGTCTTTAAAACAAAAAAGCCCACAGGGATATTACCCCGTGGGCTTGGTTAAGTCAACCGTTTTAGGTTAGAAGAACATCTGGGCGACGAACTGGATGCGGTGCGCTTGGCCGAGGTCCTTCGACCCGGCGCTGGGTTGGCCCTGCGTCCCAGCAGGCGTGGCAACGGTCGGGTTATTGAGGTCCTGCAAGAAGCCGGTGCGTTCGTAACTATATTGCACGCCGAACTTGAGGGCCTCGATGGGCCGGTACCACAGGGTCATGGCATACTCGCTCCAGAGCTTCACCTGGTCGTTGTTGCTGGCGTACATGTAGCCGGGTCTGTTGGTGGCCGTGATGGCGTTGCCGGAAGAACTCGTGTTGATGCCGTAGTTTCTGATAAAGCCCCAGGTGGCATTCAGGAACCACTGGTTGGTAAACCAGTACTGGGCCTGGAGGTAACCGCCGAACTGCTGCATCAGGACCCGGTTATACATTAATTGTCCAGCCGAATTGATTCCCGAAAAATTAAACCAAGTGTTGTCCTGGTCCCGGCCGCCGCCGAGGAAGGAGGCGCCCTGGCCGATGAAATACTGGGCGGTCAGAGAGGCGGAGCCCGCCAGGTTATTGCTGTAAGTGGGCAGGACTGGAATGAACAGAGTGCCCTGGAGCATCCAGGGATCCAGGTACTGCTGGCCGTTTTGGGTGACGGCAGTGGCGCCGAAGGCATTTTGGCCGAAGGTGTTGAGACCCTGCGCCGCAAAGTTGCTGCGGTAGCGGGTGCGCTGCCAACCGCCGGTCAACTGGGCCGTGAAGCCCCGGGGCCGGCCATAGAAAGGCGCCTTGCCCCAGAGGTCAGCCTCGTAGGCCACTTTGCCCTGGAGCTGCGGGGTCTCGCTGGAGCCACCCTCCAACGGCACGGTGGTGCCAACGGTGCCGGATGAGCCGCCAGGCAAAGAACTGACATTATTGGTGTCCACATCAGTCGTCCCGGGATTATAGGGGGTGGCGATCAGGCCGGCCACCGTCCAGGCGCCCGCGAACTTCTGGGTCAAGCGGATTTGGGGCAGGCGCTGGTTGACGAAACCGTGGTTGGTAAATTCGGAGTCTCCCGTAACTTCAGGCGCATACTCCGAGAACATGCCGAAGTACTGGCCGAACATCAGTTCGGTCTCGGGCCAGTTCAAGCGGAACATGGCGTGCCGCAGCCGCGGGGTCATAGAGTTAGTGGCGCTGGGGGCCGCGCTGATGATCGTATCAGCCTGGGTATCAAAGTCCATTTCAATGAAACCGGTGGTGTCGGCGCCCCAGAGTTTGGGTCCTTTGATGGTGAAGTTAAAGCGGGACTCCTGGGCCGTTTCCAGGAAGCGGCCATGATGGAACGAGGCGTCGTTGTCCCTTGCGACTACGCTTGTTGCCTGAGCGGAATTCTGGGTGGAATCCCACATGCCGGTTAACTTGATAAAGCCGCCCAGGCTGAACTCCGTGGCCGCTAAGGCCGTCGCCGGGGCCAACAGGGCCAGAACTACCAAAATCAGGATGCTCTTTTTCATTTTTTCCCCCTTAAGAAGTGTTACCCAATTTCTCCTTGCCGCAAAGCCCTACATTATTTTTAAACCTTTTATCCCACCACCGGGCCTCGACTCCATAATGGCAGCCGCCATACCCGAAAAGGTCCTTAAACTCCTCGCAATGGCCGTGCCAAATCCAGGAACCAATTTCCGAGAGGTTATCTATCTGTAATATTAAGGAAATTATAAATTATACGCTTGCTTCTAAATCCCCTCGCAGCTTTCCCTGTCAGTTTTTTTTACAGATTGTCAAATTTTCAACCGCGGTTGTAAAAATTGTTAACGACTCAATCTTCTCCCCTGCATAGAATATCCGGGGCAATCTTAAAATGGCAGGCAGCCCTTGTCAACAAAAATCCTGGCCGGTAATTTACCTCAGTGGCCCTGAACCTGCAAACAAAAAGGGACCTGGGGCAGACTGCTGTCCGGCACGTTTCTGGCAACTTCGGATCACCCGAGCATGGGGCGGTCCGAGAACCGCCCCAACGGGGATTTTCTGGGTAAAGTCCAGACCTGGGGCCCGGGTGCATTTTCTGACGGATATGCCAAATTTTCACCTTCCTAAATTACTTCTACGAGTAGAACCTTGGCGGTTGGAAGGCAGCATAGGACGGATAGATTAGACTGAGGTTAGCGTCAAGTTACTTTTTGGTTAGGGGTAATTTCCCAGACCGATTTCCGACGTTATCATCTTTGCCAAGGCACCCCCCCAAGGGGACTCAAAATCTCGGAAAGGTTATGGCTAGGTGATTTAGGCCCGCGCCACACCGGGCCACCCTGGAGCAAAAACCGCCAACCTCAAATCATCGCCGCCACAAAAAAAAGCCCACAGGGACAAGACCCCGTGGGCTTTGGTGAGGTCAAGCGTTTCAGGTTAGAAGAACATCATGGCGACGAACTCGATGCGATGGGAATCGCCGAAGTTCTTAGCCCCGGCGCTGGGTTGGCCCTGAAGCTGGCCAGCAGGCGCGGCAACGGTCGGGTTGTTGGTGCTCTGCAAGAAGTCGGTGCGCTCGTAGCAGTACTGCAGACCGAATTTCAAGGCTTCGATCGGCCGGTACCACAGGGTCAGATCATATTCCGACCAGAGCTTCGTCTGGTCGTTGTTGCTGGCATACATGTAGCCCGGCAAATTGGTGGCCGTTCTGGCGTTGCCGGAAGTGCTCGAGTTGATGCCGTAGTCTCTGATGAAGCCCCAGGTGGCGTTCAGGAACCACTGGTTGGTAAACCAGTACTGGGCCTGGAGGTAACCGCCGAACTGCTGCATCAGGACCCGGTTATACTGTAATTGTCCAGCCGCATTGACTCCCGAAAAATTAAACCAAGAGTTGTCCTGGTCCCGGCCCATGCCGAGGAAGGAGACGCCCTGGCCGATAAAATACTGGGCGGTTACAGAGGCGGAGCCCGCCAGGTTATTGCTGTAAGTGGGCAGCACCGGGATGAACAGGGTGCCCTGGAGGGCCCAGGGATTCAGGTACTGCTGGCCGTTTTGGTTCATGGCAGTGGTGCCGAAGGCATTTTGGCCGAAGGTGAATTCGGCGGTACCGCCAGCCGCATTAAAGTTACTGCGGTAGCGGGTGCGCTGCCAACCGGCGGTTAACTGGGCCGTGAAGCCCCGGGGACGCCCATAGAAAGGCGCCTTACCCCAGAGATCCTGCTCGTAAGCCAATTTGCCCTGGAGCTGCGGGGTCTCGGAAGCGCCGCCCTCCAACGGCACCGTGGTGCCAACGCTGCCGGATGAGCCGGCAGGTAAAGGACTGGTGGCAACACCCGCATTAGAAGCGACGTCCGCATCAGTCGCCCCGGGGTTATAGGGGGTGGCGATCATGCCGGCCACGGTCCAGGCGCCCGCGAACTTCTGGGTCAAGCGGATCTGGGGTACACGTTGCAAAGACCAACCGTGGTTGGCAAAGTCAGCATCACCCTCGGTCTCAGGCGCGAACTCCGAGAACATGCCCCAGTACTGGCCGAACATCAGTTCGGTCTCGGGCCAGTTCAAGCGGAACATGGCGTGCCGCAGCCGCGGGGTCATGGAGTTAGTAGCACTGGGAGCCGCGCTCAGGATCGTGTCACCCTGGGTATCCCAGTCCATTTCAATGAAACCAGTGGTGGTGGCGCCCCAGAGCGTGGGTCCCTTGATGGTGAAGTTAAAGCGGGACCCCTGGGCCGTTTCCAGGAAGCGGCCGTGATGGAACGAGGCGTCGTTGTCCCGGGCGATGACGGCCAAGGAGTTTTTGCTTTGCTGGGTGGAATCCCAGATCGCATCCAACTTGATAAAGCCGCCCAGGCTGAACTCCGTGGCCGCGAGGGCCGAGGCCGGAACCAACAGGGCTAAAACTACCAAAAGCAGTATAAACTTTTTCATCATTCCCCCCTTAAATTAGGAAAGTGGCAACCAATTTCTCCTTTCCATTACTGCCTAACTAGTTCTTTTCGCTGCCTTTATTCCACCTCCTTTTTACCTATCGGTTTAGTCCAGCGCCATATTAGAATGGCATGCAGCTTTTGTCAACAAAAAATTGCAAAAAAATTGTGGCGTCACGGGGTTCGACGCCCCGCTCCTCCGGCGGTTTCCGGCTACCGTGGCCAACCCGGGCCCGGGTCAGAAAACCTTAACTGGAACAGGGTGCGGAGGGGCTTAAATTTCCAGGCGCAAAACTCCTAAACGGCTCTTTCATTCAATGAAGAGAGAGCATCACCGGCTGGAAGCCGGCGCCACTAGAAAACCGCCGGGGGCGGCTGTTCCACCTAAAAGCAAATGGCGAGCGCAGCAGGCCCTCTAAACAAAAATAGGGCGGTTCAAGAACCGCCCTACACCGCCTGATTCCCAGTCTCAGGGCTCACCGGAAACAGAAAACCGAAAACCCTCTTTTTAGCCGAAAACCGAAAACCAAAAACTGGCCACGGTGTTATAAGGGTCCCAGAGAAAGGCCAAAAAGCCCGCCAGGATCATGTTGCCTTCCACCAGGGACTCCAGCATCAGGCCCGATTCGAGGCGGCCCAGGCGGTAAATGGCGAGGTAGCCGAGGGCATACAGGCCCGAGACGCTCAGGACATAGCCCAGGGACGGGATGACCTCGGCCCAGGCGGCCCACAACAGCATGGCGCTGAAGGCCAGGGAACAGATCGACAAGACATTCAGGGTACGCTCCCGGCCCAGGGCGATGGCCAGGGTCTCTTTGCCCACCACCCGATCGCCTTCAATGGCCATGATTTCGAAGAGGCCGGAGCGAATAAAGATCATGCCGGCCACGAAAAAGAAGGCGATGGCGGTGGCTCCGGAGGCTTCCTGGTCGGAGCAGACCACCGGAATCAGGGCCGCCAGCACCCCCCAGGCCACCGCGGTGAACACCGATTTGGAGCCGGGAATTTCTTTGAGGGTGGTGATGAGGGTCACCCGGGCCACCGAATCCGGAATGATCTTGAAATTATAAAGCAGGCCGATGCCGCTCATCACCAGGATGAAAACAAACGGGAGCCAGCCGAGGTAAGCGCCCAGGGCCAGGGCCAGACCGGCCGAAATCGCCCCGGTAGACAGGAGAAACTGCCGGTGCTTGCCGTAAAATAGGGACTGCACCGGGTCGTTGAGCTTGGAGGCCTTGTCGGTGAAATGGTTCAGCAGGTGCATGGCATAGACGTAAAAAAAGGCCACGAAAAAGTAGGTGAACTGCGGCTCCACCTGCTGCAGCAGCGACGAGACGTAACTCAGGGAACCGGCGCCGGTGGCCACGTACAGGTTGGACTTCAGCGAAAAGCGCCAGGCCCGGTAGAGATAGTTGGTCCAGGACCCGGGGCGGAAGGCCCAGGCGTGCTTCAGGGTGCTCACCACGTTGCTGATGAGCCAGTGGGGGGTGGAGGCGCCGGCGGTCACCCCCACGGTATGGTAGCGGCTCATTTCCTCCAGGTCCAGTTCCTGTTCGGTCTCTACGTGGTAAGTGGGGATACCGGTGGCCCGGGAGATCTCCACCAGCCGCTGGGTATTGCCGCTGTTGCGGCCCCCTACCACCACCAGGGCCTCGGAGTGACGGGCCAGTTCCTGCACCTCCGCCTGGCGGAAGGTGGTGGCGTCGCAGATGGTGTTGAAGATGCGGGCCCCGGGAAAGCGGGCCTTGATTTCCGCCACCCGGGCCTCGAACAGCGCCTCGCTCTGGGTGGTTTGGGCCACCACGGTGGGGGCGCCCAGTTCCGGCAAAGCCGCCACATCCTCGGCGCTCACCACCACGAAGCCCCGGCCCTCGGTGTACCCCATCAGGCCCTCAACCTCCGGGTGGTCGGCGTCGCCGACGATGAGGGTGGCGTGGCCCTTGGTGGCCCACCGCCGGATAATGGCCTGCACCTTGGCCACCCGGGGACAGGTGGCGTCAATGATCCGCGTCGCCCGGCCCTCCAACTGGCGCCGATCCTGGGGAGGGATGCCGTGGGCCCGGATTACCACCAGGCCCTCCGCCGCCGTCTCCCCCGGCTCAAGCACCGTAATCCCCCGCTCTTTCAGGAGGTCCAGCACCTGGGGATTGTGAATCAGCGGGCCGTAGGTATAGATTTTGGTCTGGCTTTCGTTGATGGCCTTCAGGACCATCTCCAGGGCCCTTTTCACGCCGATGCAAAAACCGGCGGTACGGGCCAGCACCACTTTCATCTGCCGCGCCTCCTGCCTCCGGACCTGGGGCCCGGGGTCAGTCAATGGGTAAATTATCGCTTTTTTTCCGGATTTGGGAAAGGAATTTAACGTGCTGAAGAGTTGAGGTTTTCGGGGCCTCTAACGATCCCGGAGCGAGTCCAGTTTCCCCCTGGCCCCAAGGTTGCCGGGATTTTTCTTGAGGGCCATCCCGAACATCTCCCGCGCCTCGCTGATCCTGCCCTGCTTCAGGTAGGCCTCTCCCAGGTTATTATAGGCCTGGTCCAGGTTGGGTTGCAGGCGGATGGCCTGCAGGAACATGGGAATGGCGGCCGAGACGTCACCCCGTTCGGCCAGGTCGATACCCAAATTATTGTAGGCGCCGGGGTAATTGGGGTTGCTGCGGATGGCCCGGTGAAACATCGCCCTGGCCTCATCGGGTTGGCCCGTCTCATCATAGGCTAAACCCAGGTTGTTATAGGCGGCATAATTGTTTTCCGTCACCTCCACGGCCCGGCCGAAGATAGTGGCGGAATCCCGCCAGTAACCCACCTGACGCCAAGTCAACAACAGGCAGGCCAGCAGGGCCAGGCCGCCTGAGACGGCCAGGGCCACCTGCCGCCGGCGCCGGCCGGCCGCCAGGTCCGCCGCTCCAAAAGCCAGGATGATGAACACCCCGATAAGCGGGATGTACGTGTAGCGGTCGGCCATGGCCTGTTCCCCCACTTGGACCAAGCCGATGACCGGCACCAGGGTCCCCAGGTACCAGAACCAGCCCACCGGGAGATAGGGAATATCGCGGGCCTTCCGAATCGCCAGGGCGGAAACCCCACCCAGAAGCAGGGCGGCCCCGGTGATCTTCCACCAGACGAGACTGTGCGCCGCATAGGGATAAAAAACCGCCAGATTTAAGGGCCAGAGCAGATGGACGAGATAACCCACGTAAGACAACAGGGCATTGCCCAGGCGGGTCCAAAGTGGGAGCGCCGTCACCGTTGCCATGGCCTCTTGCTGCACTTTATAAGTGATGAGGCAGGATATGGCCGCCAGAACAAATAACGGCGCCTTTTCCCAGACCAGGCGGAAGGCCGTCCGCCACGCCTGCGGGGAGGGAGAGGCCTGGCCCCTGCGTTTACCGGCGGCGGCCGGCGGCCGGTCAGGCCAGCGCCCCAGAGGCCAGTAATCCAGCAGGAGCAGGACGAAGGGCTCGGTTACCGCCATGGGTTTGGCCATCAGCCCCAAAGCGAAGCAGGCCGTAAGCGCCAGATAGCGCCGGGTCCCAGGACTTTCCACGTACCGCAGATAAGCCCACATGGTGAGGAGCCAGAAAAAGGCGCTCAGCACGTCCTTGCGTTCCGAGGCCCAGGCCACGGACTCTACGTGCAAGGGATGCAGGGCGAAAAGGGCGGCCACCAGGGCGCTGGGCCAGAGCCTTTTGGTGAGGCGCGCCATGATTAGAAACAGCAAAAGTGTATTGATGACATGAAGAATCAGGCTGGTAAGGTGATGGCCTCCCGGGTTGGCCCCATAGAGCTGCCAATCCAGCATATGGGAGAGCCAGGTCAGGGGATGCCAGTTGCCGGTGGCGGTGGTCTCAAAGGCCCAGAGGAGACTGGCGGGGCTAAGGCCTTCCTGGACCGGAAGATTTTCGGTGATGTAGAGGTCGTCGTCGTAGTTGATAAAACTGTGATCTTTTAACTGCCAGAATGCGCTAATCGTCAGCACCGCCAGGGCGAGGCAGATGGCGACTTTGCGAGCTAGGCCGGGCATTTATTGAGAGATATCATGCTTGAAGTCAATGGACCAGGAGGTTTTTCGATGATATTTTCGTGCCAGACGCCGGATGCATCCCGGCCAGGGGCTGCCCCGGGGTATTTGCGGCCACCAGCCGGTCTTTCAAAACCTGATTGAAGTGCTGGGCCATAATTTCACGACCCACGTCCAGCAGGTGGATGCCGTCGGGCTGATAGATGGGTGCGGTCCGAGAACAGAGGACATTACGAAAATTAATGAAATAGGGCTTGTCTTGGAGGCGCTCCATCAGAGCATTGTAGGTCAGCACAAAATTGTCGCGCAGGGCCGACTTCTTGCTCATGATGATGTCTTCACGGGACCGCACCGCCGCAGCCACGGGCTTCGTTTCCGCCCACCAGCAGGGCTGCCAGATGAGTAAAAATTTCGCCCCAAAGCTGGAGGCCACTTTATCGACGTAGTCATACCGTTGCTCGCAACTGTCGACAAATTTTCGCAACTCCGGGTCATGGGGATTAATGCGGAAGACTCCCTCCCGCATTTTATCATAGATCTCCTTGGTGAAAGAGGACCACACCGCGGCATTCAGGGGCTTCAGCAAGCCAAAGAAACTGCGGTGGTAATCCTCGATCATCCCCTTCAGCCGTTCATAGCCTTGATGCCCATAAGGGGTGCGGTGTTGGGCAAAATAGGTGCAGTCGTTGCCGCCGTCATAAAAGATAATCAGCTTGGGAGGCGGTTTTTCAATGAGCAGTTTTTGCAGATACTTGGTTTCCATAATGGAATTGAAGCCGTCTTCGCCGCAATTTACGATGGTGGTCGGCTGCTTCGTTTCCTCCCGATTCCAGATTTTGGCCAGATAACTGGGGAGAGTGCGCTCGTCAAAGTCGGTGGCGCCCCGCATGGTGGAGCCGCCGAACAGCCAAAAGGTCTGCACGCTCTTGCCTGGAGCCGGATTGTCATAGGTGGTCCGGTCCCCTTCCAGAAACAGGGCGTAAGGATCATAGTGCACCGGCTCCCCATCCCGTAATTGCCCGTAAATCCAATAGTTGCTTATGGAGATGGCCATGAAGCTGGCGATTTCCACCATGATGAGAACGGCGATCAGCCATTTTAGCGAGCTGAAGAGTATCCGAAAGATTCTTTTCAAGGCCGGCTCCTGAGGTCAAATTTCCCTAGAGTAATTTTAGCAATAACTTCCTTAAAAACCAAGGATGAAGGTGGTCTCAGCTATAAGTCATTCCGACGGCGGAAAAATGGTTGGCCTTCGGTTTGACCTGCGTGGGTGGCTTATGATAGTTTTTCAGGCAAGAAAATTGTGGCTCAGAGGCGAGGCATGGGGAAGTTTCTGTGGTTATTGGTCGGCACGGTCACCCTGCGACCCTATGTCTTCATCCTCCTGGGCGCCTACCTGCTGCTGGCCACCCTGCGCCTGGGGGCCGGCCGGGCCCTCGCCTTCCTGGCGCTGGGCTATCTCATCTCCTGGGCCGCGGAACTCTGCGCCATCCATTTCGGCTTCCCCTTTGGTGAATACCTTTATATTCCCGCCACGCTGGATCGGGAGCTTTGGGTGGCCGGGGTGCCTTTCATGGATTCCCTGTCTTACGTCTTCCTCGCCTATGCCAGCTATTGCCTGGCGCTGACGGCCCTGAGCCCGGGGCGCGGCTGGCAAATCCAGGAGGACCGCGCCCGGCAACGCTCCCGGCGCACCCTGATCCTGGGGGCGGTGCTCATGGTCACCCTGGACATTATCATCGACCCCGTGGCCCTGCGGGGCTACCGCTGGTTCCTGGGGCAGATTTACGGCTACCCGGAAGGCGGGGTCTATTTCGGCGTCACCCTCAGCAACTTTGCCGGCTGGTTCCTGGTGGCCCTGGTCCTCATCCGGGTGCTGCAATACCTGGTCCCCGGGCCGAGCCCCTCCCGTTTCCGGGATTGGGGCCGCCGGCCCCTCCTACCCTCAGCCCTGCCGGGTTCCGGCCTTTACCTGGGAATCCTGGGATTCAACTTGACCATGACCTTTCTCATCGGCGAGACCTGCCTGGGTTGGGTGGGAGTCTTTATCTACCTGCCCTTTCTCTCCTGGCTGGTCCTTAAAATTCTGCCGGAATAAGCGATTCACACTCGTTGTTGATCAGTTTATGAGAGCAGCGGCAAAAGCACCACCAGGCCCTCGGCCAGGCGGACGGCGGCCAGGCGACTGCGGCGCCACAGGTGCACCAGGTCCTTGAGGCGCCGGGGGTCCGCGGCCAGCCAGCCCAGAGCGTCGAGCCCTCCGACGGTCCCCGGTTCTTCCCCGGCCGGCGCCAGAAAGTCCGGGATCTCCTCGGCCGCGGTATCGGTTATGGCCCTGAGGCCCAGGCAAGGCAGCCCTGCGGCCCGGGCCACTGCCGCCACCGCGGCGTTCTCCAGGTCCAGCACCGGATAAGTCAGCGACCTCAGCGGCCCAGCCTGTCCGGCCTTATGAATAATGTACGGGGTGGTGATGAGACTGCCGGAAAAGGCGCCAAGGCCGGCTGCGGTCAGCGATCCGAGCAGTTCCGGCCAGGGAGGCGGGGCCGCCAGACGCGGTATCGGGTCGAGAACCCGGGTGGCTGGATCGAACCTATAGAAAGATTCCCCCAGGACGAGGGCCCCGGGCGGCAGCTCCGGGCTCACCGCCCCGCCGAAACCGAGGGAAACCAGGTAGTGCGGCCGGAATTGCGCCACCAGACGGGCGGCCGCCTCCCGGGCCGCGCCGGCCCCCGGGCCGGATAGGGCCAGCAGGCCACTGCCCTGGGCCGTGGGGAATTCCCAGGCCGGCCAGGGCAGACCCCGCCGGCGCCGGGCCCGGCTCAGGCGTAAAAAAGGCCGCACTTCCAGGGGAAGTGCAGCCAACAACAGGATCCGGCAGGCCCGGGGGCCTACGACCTGGGGCCGAGCATCAGGGCTTGGGCACCGGCAGGTGGCTGCCGTCCTCGGGTTCCGGGGGCAGCAATTCCGCCTGCAACTCGGCCTGCGGCTCCACGGTGGCCACCTGCTTGGGCTTCCGCCAGCGCCGGCCCTGCACCAGCAGGCTGCCGTTCTTGTGCAGCACGGTGCGGTCATCCAGGATGATCAGGCCGTGGCGCTCGGAAATATTGGTGTAATACTGGTACTTCATGTGTCTCTGGTTGAGGCGGTATTTAAAGAACAGAAAGAATACCAGGTAGATGACCACGATGGCCCCCAACCCGGCCAGGACGTAACTCAGGAACAGGAAGGTGTTATAGCCCAGGGAGCTTAGCCAGGCCATGATGTAATTCATGTTATACAGGGCCAGGACCGTGACCAGCAGCAGAAACAGCAGGCTCAGAAAGGGCAGGCGCTTCAGCTGGCCGATGACCGCTTCCATCTGGCCCTCGGGGGAGGGACCCGCTTCTTCACTCTGCTCCCCTTGATCTCCCAGGAAGTAGTTGAAGCCGGTAATGATGACCCCCATGAGAAAGGTGACCACAATGGGAAAGGCAAAGGCCACAAAGACATACTCCCGCCAGGGAAAGGCCGTCTGCACCCGGTGATATTTATCGTCCGAAGCCCACAGGACCACCACGATAAAAATAACGATCTCCAGGATCCCGATGAGCTTAAGGTAGTCGAAGAAGAGTTTCTTGCGGTCTGCTTTGGTGAAATAGCTGGCAATCTTGGACATACTATCGTCCCCTGAGGCTGTTCATAGGTCGTTAAAAGATAACAACTCAAGCCTTCCCGGTCAATCCTTTTCTGGAACGGCCAGGGCCCAAATCCGGGGTTTTACGACATAATCCCTTTAGTGCAGAACCGGGGGACGGGGGACGGGACCGGGGCAAAGGGCGGGGGGGCAGGGTTAATTTAAAACGGCCCCGGATCACGAAAGCTGAAAATTTAACCCCGGGCTGCCAGAGGTTGATCCTGGAAAATCCCTGGACCCGCGGAGATTTAATCCGGGACCTCCGGCGCCGGAAAGGGGCGGGAACCACAGGCGGGGGCCCTGGCTCCGGCTTCGGCCTGTGGTCCTAACGGCCCAGCTTCACCACGTTCTGGGCCTGGAGGCCCTTGGTGCCCCGGATCACCTCAAACTCCACCAATTGCTCCTCGTGGAGCGAGCGGAAACCTTCACTCTGGATGGCGGTATGGTGTACGAAGACGTCGGTGCCGTCTTCCTGGGAGATGAAGCCGTACCCCTTGGTGTCATTAAACCACTTTACCTTCCCCGTCATTCGCATGCAGTTGCCTCCCTGATCTTTTCACCTGCAACCGGCGGCGCGGCCGGGTAGCCGCGTGGCCAATAAAAACGGCGCGGCTCTTGCCGCACCGTTTCCAAACCGTTCCCCTAGGTTGACGTGCCGGCCAAACTTATATTAGGCATTGACCGGGTTACGGTCAAGCTGACCCGACACTTTGCCTGCATCCTTTAAACCCGGCCCCCGCGGCTCATCTTAGGCCAGGTGCGCCCGGTTAGTCCACTTCCGGCGTCCGCGCCACCAAGGCGTCCGGAACTGCCCGATCTACGCCTGCGGCAGGGTCACCACGAAATTGGAGCCGTTCTGCATGGGCTCGTAAAGGATGTCGCCGCCGTATTTGGTGACGATGTCCCGGCTGAGATACAGGCCCAGGCCCAGGCCGGCGCCGAACCCTTGGGCCCGCCGCATCTTCCGGAAATTGGAAAACAGCATGGCGCGGCGCTCTTCGGGCACCGGTTTGCCAGTGTTGTAGACATTCAGGCGGCAGTTTTTCCCTTGTCTTTGCCAAGCGACCACAATGGTACAGCCGTCGCCCCCATGCCGGATGCCGTTATTGACCAGATTGCGGAAGACGCTGCGAAGCCAGACCTTGCTGCCCTGCACCGGAATGGTTTCGGCGGGCTGGTGCTCGAGGCGATTGTCTAGAGTTATCCGGTGGTTGCGCAGTTCCGTCGCCAATTCCTCCAGGACCGGGCCGACCACGTCCTGACGCAGGTCCAGCCTCTCCTTTTCCGCATAGCCGTCGCTGGCGCGGGAAAAGGCCTTGCCCATGAATTCTTCGGTGAGGAGGATCAGGTTATCGACGTTGTCCGAGACTTCGTGGAGTTTGCCCAGGACAGGTTCCCCCATCTCGCCGTAGCGGCCCCTGACCAGGAGCTTCAAGGAGGCGGAGGTGGAAACCATGGCACCCCGCAAATCGTGGACCATCATCATCAGCCGGTCCAGCACCCGTTCGTTGCCTTCGGAAGGGGTCTTCACCGGGTTGAGCCGGGCGGGGACCAGGTCCACAATCTCCAGGCTCTCCAGGCACTGACTGACTCGCCGCCACAATTCCGTGGGGCTTATGGGCATCAATATGTAATCATCCACCTCGATCTCATAGGCTTCCTGGGGGAAGGTCACCTCATGGTTGCCGCTGACCACCATGATTTTGACCTCCGGGTTCAGCCGTCGGGCCCGCTTTAAAAGATCGACGCCATCCGCCTCAGCCATGCTGAGCTTGGCGATCACCAGGTCGTAATTCTTTTTTACCAGGGCTTCCAGGGCCGTCTCCGGGCCGATGGCCGTCCTGACCGCAAAACCTTTATATTCCAAGACCCAAGCCATCGTCCGAAACAGGTGCGAGCCGTCGCCTAATAGCAGGATTTCGTACTTAGCCATCTTGGATCTCCTCTTCTCGTCTCCGGTCGAAAGGATGTAGGTTAGCTGCAAAGTTGAGTTTGGAATCCAGTCTTATCTAAACCCAATTTCGTAAACCGGTCAATCGGCACAAATACCCATTCCCATATAGGCAAAAATGCCTAGCAAAGACACAGGCTAGTTAGATGATCAAAGAGACGGGGCGCGAACGTATCAACGCCAAATTTTTTGGCTTCCGGGTGGTCGAAAAAATAACGTTTTCCCTGGCGAATCCATTGAACGGCCGGTTTCAGATGCATGGCACTGCCTTGTTTAAATACGGTCCCTTCGGCCCCGGCGGCAACGGCTTGGGAGCGGATTCGTTTTCGCTGTCCAGCGCCACCATGATGACTTTGACGGTTTGCCTGCCGTTCGCCTTACCGGCTTGAACCTGGATAGAGATTAATGGATCGGGAGATTTTAATAAATTGGCAAAACTACCTAATTGAGCCTAGGCAAAGATACCTATAAAAGACCTATTCCGAAGGCGGGCACCCGGTCCGAAACCGTCCGGCTGGCGTCGGTCAAGGGATTTTTAAAAGTTATTCCACCTAGTTAAGTGATCGTCCCGGTTAGCAACCCGGTCCGCCCCATACTTATCGGCTGGCGACAGAATTTGCTAAAATTTCCTCAAGCTTGAGCAGGGCAAGGGAGGGATAAAGGGCTGGAGCTGGCGGGAGGGGGGCGAACCGCGCCGCGGCAGGTTCATTCCGCCGGAGAGGTGTAACCCTTTTGAATGGCGTACTTCACCAGGTCCGCGGTCTTCTTGATATTCAGCTTCCTCATGATATTGGCGCGGTGGTGCTGGACGGTCCGGTTGCTGATGAAGAGCAGGTCGGCCACTTCTTTGCTGGACTTGCCTTCGGCAATGAGCTTGATGATCTCCCGCTCCCGGGTGGTGAGCAGTTCGCCGGGACTGGTCAGTTGTTCGGCGCCGGGTCTGGACTTCTGCATGAAGAGGTCCGCCAATTGGCTGGAAAGCAGAGGCGAAATATAGGTGCCGCCGTGGCGCAGGGTGTCGATGGCGGAAATCAGCTCGCTATCGGCGTCTTCCTTGAGCAGATACCCCTCCGCCCCGGCCGAGAAGGCGTGGTAGAGATATTCCTTGTCTTTGTGCATGGTCAGGATCAGCACCTTGACCACGGGGTTGATGATCTTGATCTCGCGAGTGGCTTCCAAGCCCCGGAGATTGGGCATGGAGATGTCCATGATGACCAGCTGGGGCGTGGTCTTTTTCAAAAGTTCCAGGAGTTCGAAGCCGTCGCTGGCTTCCCCCACCACCTCGGTATCGCTGATACTCTGAATAATTCTTCTCACCCCCCGGCGAAACATGGTGTGATCATCGGCCAGAAGAATGCTGAAGGGCGCAGCCATGGTGTTCCTCCAATAAGCCGGGGTGAATATTGGTTAATAGCTATTTTTCAATTATTATATACGACAATTAATAATGATTATCCAGAGCTTTCAAGCGGGCGCCGATTTTTTGGTTGTTTTGGGCACCGGGATGGTGCAGACCACCTTGGTGCCCGCACCCCGCCGGCTGGAAACCTCGCAGGTGCCGCCCAAAATCCGGGCCCGTTCATTGAGGGCCGCCAGACCCAGACCGCGCTCAGTGGCAGGCCGGCCCATGACCTGATCCACCTCAAAACCACAGCCGTTATCTTCCAGGACGAAGCAGACGGACTCGCCGTCCCGCCGCACCTGCACTCTAACTTGACAGGCCCCGGCGTGTTTGGCGATGTTATTCAGGCATTCCTGAAAGATGCGGTAAATGATGATCTGGGCTTCCGCCGGAAACAGGCTGTTCAAATCCTCTATATCCAGAGAGGGCTTGATGTTGAGATGTTTACCCACGCCTTCCAAGAGATATTTCAAGGCCGACAGCAGGCCCAGGTCCTCCAGGATGGCCGGACTCAGGTCCCGGGACAACCGCCTGACATTGTCGATGACCGTGTCCACATATTGCCGCAATTCCAGACAGGCCTGCTTCAAATCCGGCTGATCGTCCCGCAGGCCTCCCTCGATGCTCCTGACCTGGAGCTTCATTACCGTCAGGTTCTGGCCCAGCTCATCGTGCAGCTCCATGGAGATGCGTTTCCGTTCCTGCTCCTGGGCCGAGAGGAGTTGGGTGGTAAGGAAGCGCAGGCGCTGCTCCGACTCCTGCAAGGCCATCTTGGCTCGCTGGGCCTCGGTGGCGTCGAAAAAGACGCCGCTGACGTAGTCGACCTTCCCTTGAGGATCACAGATTACCTGACCCCGGTCCTGAATCCAGAGGACGCGGCCGTCCCTGGTCCGGATGCGGAATTCCCGGTAGTAGGTCTGGTCGTCTTCCATGCACAGCAAAAAAGCCTTTTTGATCGGAGGGATATCTTCCGGAAGCACCAGGTCATTCCACTTCAGCCGGCGGGAATCGAACTCCTCTTTGGCATAACCGGTCAGTTGCTCGATTTTGTTGTCGATGAAGTCCACCGACCAGTCGGTATAGCCCTTGTAGACCACGGCGGGGATGGTGCCCACCAGGAGCCGGTAACGCTGTTCGCTCTCCCGCAGGGCTGCTTCCGCCTGGCGGCGCTCCCGGCGGTCCACCGCCTCCCGCAAGGCCCTTTGGACGGCGGGAACCAGACGCGAGAGCCGGTCTTTCAACACATAGTCCGTGGCCCCCCGCTTTAAGGTGTCGATGGCCACCTCTTCGCCAATGGCCCCGGACACGAAGATGAACGGCACATCGGGGCAATGTTCCTGGGCCAGGGTCAGGGCCGCCAGACCATTAAAGTAGGGCAGGTGATAGTCCGACAGGATCAAGTCGGGATGGAACTGGGCCAAGGCGCGCAGAAAATCTACGTCGTTTTCTACCCGCCTGGTGCTGAAGGGCAGGTTTGCCTGGCGGAGTTCATAGGCCATCAACTCGGCATCGCTGGCCAGATCTTCCACTATCAGTATGCGCAACCCTTGAGTCATGAAGCCAATTCCGTTCTCCGCCGCCGGGTGGAGGTTTTTTTCTTTAAAGGCGGGATTTTCTTCAGTTAACCGGCTTATTCCGTCGCAGCCAATAGAGTCCCAAATCTCCCACCGCCTGGGAAAAATCGTCGTAATCCACCGGTTTGACCATATAGCTGTTGACCCCCAGCGCATAGCTTTCCAGGATGTCCGACTCTTCCTGGGAGGAGGTCAACACCACCACCGGAATCAGGTGGGTCCGCTCATCCCGCTTGATCTGGTTGAGGACCTCCAGGCCGCTCATCTTGGGAAGTTTCAGATCCAGGAAGATCACCTTGGGCAGACTGGGATAGCCGTTCCTCTCGGAATGCTGCTGGTCGGCAATTTGGAAGATAAATTCCAAAGCCTCCACCCCATCGGGGAAGACCTTGACCCTGTCGGCCAGGCCCTGGTTTTGCAGAGCTCTGAGGGTCAACTCCGCATCAAAGGGATTGTCTTCGATCAGGATAAGTTCAATCTCATTCGGGGTCTCCAAAAGCCTTCTCCTCCGCCTGTGCCGATGTCCGCCCGGGCCTGACCAACGAGGCTGAATAAAAATTCGCCGACTGGCACTAGTCGTCTGGATCAAAACAACCGGGAAAGGAGCGCAACCGCGCGGTGGTCACGCTCGCTTGACTGGTATAGTGCCCCATAAGCATAATACACAATTTTCTCACTTCAAAGTCTCTTTTTATAGCGATCCGGCTTCTATCCCTAATTTGTCCCGGGGGCTGGAGCGCTCATCTCGATGAATGCCGGTAACACCAAGGAGTGCCGGCCCAGGAGAGTCGCGGCGCCGGAATTTAAGCAAATTTTTGGCATATTACCAAACATAGGCGCTAAACTGCAATGGAATTCAATCCTTAGGACAATCTTCGGGGGAGGCCAGGCAGGTGGGGAAGCCGGCGGCCAGGCCAAAGTGATCCGCTCCGGTTTGGGACCAGAGTGGCACCGGCCGCATATCGGCTGATCTTCCGGTCAACTTAAGATGAATTTTCTTAAAAAAATTGCTTCTCCCCAATTTCCAGGCCACGAGCAGGAGATCCACGAAAAAAACGGCCGGGCGCCTCGGCCCCGGCAATCAGCTTGGTTTAACTTTCAATAACTTGCAGGACTTTGGCCTGGGATATGTTATAATTTCGACGTCTAGAACAGATCAGGTCGGCAGGAACGACAAACGAGTCTCCCTTGATGATCGACAGGCGCATGTCTGGCCCGGAAACCATCTCCAGAAAAAAGCTCCAGGTCACCGGCGTGGTGCAAGGCGTCGGCTTCCGACCTTTCATCTATCGGCTGGCCAAGGCCCACCACCTGGCCGGCTGGGTCTGCAACACCTCCACCTGCGTGGAAATCGAGGTGGAAGGGCCGCTCCACTCCCTGGAGCAATTTGTCCGGCAGCTGGCCAACCAGCCCCCGGACCTGGCCCGGGTGGATAATGTGGTGGCCCTGGAGGCCGAGCCCTTTGGGCAATCCGGCTTTGTCATTTTGGAGAGCCGGCTTCAGGCGGCCACCGAGGCCCTGATCCCCGCCGACGTCTCCACCTGCGACGCCTGCGGCGCTGAGGTCCTGGACCCCGGCAACCGCCGCTACCTCTATCCTTTTACCAATTGCACCGATTGCGGCCCCCGCTTCAGCATTATCGAGACGGTCCCTTACGACCGCAGCCATACCACCATGTCGGTCTTTGCCATGTGCGAGGCCTGCCGGGCTGAGTATGAGAATCCGGAAGACCGGCGCTTCCACGCCGAACCCACCGCCTGCCCGGTCTGCGGCCCTCACCTCTGGCTGGAGGAACCGGGTCGGGAGCCCCTGACCGCCGGCGCCCTGGAGGCCGCGGCCCGGCTGCTCAGCGAGGGCAAGATCGTGGCGGTCAAGGGCCTGGGTGGCTTCCATCTGGCGGCCGACGCCCGCCAGGATGAGGCAGTGGCGACTCTGCGCCAACGCAAGGGCCGGGTGGCCAAACCCTTCGCGGTGATGGTCCGTGACCTGGCCGCAGCCGAGCAGCTCTGCCACCTGGGCGAGCCGGAGCGCCGGCTGCTGCTGTCCCGGGAACGGCCCATCGTCCTGGCCAGGAAACGCCGGGACTGTCCGCTTTCCCCCCAGGTGGCTCCGGGCCACCGGTACCTGGGCCTGATGCTGCCCTATACCCCTTTACACCTGCTGCTCCTGAACCGGGCGCCTGAGGCCCTGGTGATGACCAGCGGCAATCTCAGCGAAGAGCCCCTGGCCCACACCAATGAGGCTGCCCGGACCAGGTTGGCCGCCCTGGCGGACGCCTTTCTGCTGCACAACCGGGACATTCACGTCCCTTGCGACGATTCGGTGGTCCGCCCCCTGGCTGCCGATCAGGCCATCCCCGTGCGCCGGGCCCGGGGCTTCGTGCCCGGTCCCATCCACCTGCCCCTGGAGGCGGCTTTACCCATCCTGGGCGTGGGGGCGGAACAGAAGAACACCTTTTGCCTGGCCTGGGGCCACACCGCCATCCTCAGCCAACACATCGGCGACCTGGACACCGTGGAGACCTTCGACTTTTACACCCGGGCCATCGCCCATTTTCAGGAATTGTGCCGCAAAGTCCCGGAAGTGGCCGCCTACGATTTGCACCCCCAATACCTGAGTAGCCGCTATGCCCAGGAGCTCCAGGGAGTGCGGCTGCTGGGCGTCCAGCACCATCATGCCCACGTGTCCGCCTGTCTGGCCGAAAACCGCTGTGTGGACCGATGCCTCGGCCTGGCCCTGGACGGCACCGGCTACGGCCCCGACGGCTCCATTTGGGGCGGAGAACTCCTGGTGGCCGACCTGGCGGGCTTTAGCCGCGCCGGGCATCTGGCGCCGGTCCGGCTCCCCGGCGGCGAAGCCGCGGTGCGTGACCCCCGGCGCATGGCCGTGGCCTATCTTTATCAGGTTTTTGGGGAGGATTTTGCCTCGCTGGCTCAGGAATTGGGTCTGGGCTTTCCGGCCCTGGAAGGCCGCATCCTATACCGGCAACTGGCCACAGGCGGCAATTCGCCGCTGACCACCAGCGCCGGCCGCCTCTTCGACGCGGTGGCCGCCGCGCTCAACATCTGCCGCCACCGCACCTACGAGGGCCAGCCGGCCATCGAGCTGGAAATGGCGGCCGATCTGAAGGAGGAGGGTTTTTATCCCGCCCCGGTCCGCCTGGAGCGGGACAAGCTCATCCTGGACACCTTAACCATCTTCCGCCGGGTGATCGAGGAATACCGCGCGGGCATCAGCCCCGGCCGGATCGCCGCCCGGTTCCACAACTCCATGGTGCGCCTGCTCACCGCGGCCTTGGAGCTGGTCCGGGACCAAACCGGCCTGGATCTGGTAGCCCTGTCGGGCGGAGTCTTCCAGAACGCCCTGCTCCTGACCCGGTTGCGCGACTCCCTGGAAAAACGGGATTTCCGGGTATTGACCCATCGGCTGACCCCGCCCAACGACGGCTGCATCGCCCTGGGCCAGGCAGCCGTGGCCGCGGCCCGGCTGATGGCGGAAAAAAATGTTAAGATATAAAGTGGAACCACAGATAAATGTTTGATCTGGTGGGGCGGCCGTCCCTGGCCGCCTGTGGCTGGCGGCACGGAGGCCCGCCCCATCGCACAGCTTTTTTAATTTCAAATGATAGGGTGAAATAAATGTGTCTTGCCATACCCATGCGCCTCATTGAGATCGACGGCGCCGCCGGCGTCGCCGAAGTGGACGGCGTCACCCGGCAAGTCCGTCTGGACCTGCTGCCTGAAGTCGTCCTGGGCGACTACATCCTGATCCACGCCGGCCTGGCCATCGCCCGGGTGGACCCGGACTACGCCCTGGAGACCCTGTCCTTGCTGCGGACTTTGGCCGATGAAGTATATTGACGAATTCCGCGACCAGGAGCTGGTGCAGGAGGTCGTCCGCCGCATCCAGCGGCTGGCCGGGGCTCCGGCCACCATCATGGAGGTCTGCGGCACCCACACCATGGCCGCCGCCCGCTTCGGCCTGAAATCCCTGCTGCCGGAGAAGGTCGAGCTCATTTCCGGCCCCGGCTGCCCGGTGTGCGTCACCGCCCAAACCGATATCGACGCCTTCCTGGCCCTGGGCTTTGAGCCCGGCGTGATTCTGACCTCATTCGGCGATATGCTCCGGGTCCCGGGCAGCCACAGCTCCCTGGAGCGCCGGCGGGCCCAGGGCGCCGACGGTGCGGGTGGTCTATGCCCCGCTGGACGCGGTGGACCTGGCCCGCCAGGAGCCCGGCAAACACGTGGTCTTTTTCGGGGTGGGCTTTGAAACCACCATGCCCGCCATCGCCCTGGCCATCCGCCTGGCGGCGGAGCAGGGGCTGGAGAACTTTTCGGTCCTCTGCGTCCACAAGACCATGCCCGCGGCCTTGCGGGCGCTGCTGGCCAGCGGCGAGGTCCGGGTTTCGGGGCTCCTCTGTCCCGGACACGTCACCACGATCATCGGGGCCGAGGCCTACGATTTCATTCCCGCCGAATTCGGCATTCCCTGCGCGGTCACCGGTTTTGAGCCGATGGACATGCTGCTGGGCATCGAATCGATTCTGCGCCAACTGCACGAGGGCCAGGCCCGGGTGGACAACGTCTATACCCGGGCGGTCCAGGTGCAGGCCAACCCCCGGGCCCAGGCGTTGCTGGCCGAGGTCTTCGTCCCGGCAGACGCCGAATGGCGCGGCCTGGGCCTCATTCCCGGCAGCGGCGTCCAGATTCGCCAGCCTTACGCCCGCTTCGACGCCCGGCCGCGGTTTCCCGAGGTCTGGGAGCATCTGACCCCGCCGCCGCCCTCGCCCTGCCGCTGCGGCGAGGTGCTGCGCGGCGTGCTGCGCCCCAGGCAGTGCCCGCTGTTCCAGAAGCTCCTGCACCCCGTCCCAACCCATCGGCCCCTGCATGGTCTCCTCTGAGGGCGCCTGCGCCGCGGCCTACGACAGGATAATTGAGGGCGGGGGCTAGGATTAACCGCCAAGACATCCAGCGCAACCCCAATGAGTTACTTTTCTATTTCCCACCCTCCCCCACCATCTAAAAGGACGATCCTAATCATATCCTTTTGAGTCACGGCGCCGGCGGTAAAGAGATGACCACGCTCATCGAAGAGGTCTTTCTGTCCCGCTACGGCTCCCAGGATTTTACCGGCGACGACAGCGCCACCCTGTCTCTCGGCTCCCACCGGCTGGCCTTCACCACCGATTCCTTCGTGGTGGACCCGCTGTTTTTTCCCGGCGGCGACATCGGCCGCCTGGCGGTGGCGGGCACGGTGAACGACCTGCTCACCGCCGCGGCCCGGCCCCTGGCCCTGTCCGCCTCCTTCATCCTGGAAGAGGGTCTGGAGATCGATATCCTGCAAGACCATTGCCGCGTCCATGCAGCAGACCGCGGCGGAGTGCGGCGTCCAGATCGCCACCGGCGACACCAAGGTGGTGCCCAGGGGCTCGGCGGACAAGGTCTTCATCACCACCGCCGGGGTGGGGCTGGTCCTGCGCCCCGGGGTTTCGGGCGCGGCCGCGGCCCCGGGCGATAAGATCATCCTCACCGGCTCGGTGGGCGATCACGGCACCGCGGTGATGCTGGCCCGGGAGAAGCTCCTGGACGGCGAGGCCATCGCCAGCGACGCCGCGCCTTTGAGCGAGATAGTTCTGAAACTCCTCGAGGCAGGCTGCGCCGTGCACGCCATGCGGGACCCCACCCGGGGCGGCATCGCCGGGTCCCTCAACGAAATCGCCCGGCAATCCCAGGTCTCCATGGAAATCATCCGAGACCCTGATTCCGGTCAAGCCGGCGGTGGCCGCGGCCTGCGAAGCCCTGGGGCTGGATGTCTTCAAGGTGGCCAACGAAGGCAAGATGCTGATCATCATCGCCCCGCAAGATGCCTCCCGGGCCCTGGGCCTCATTCAGGGGAGCCGCTACGGGGCCGAGGCCCGGATCATCGGCGAGGTGGGGGATAAGCCCGCCGGCCGGGTCACCGTCCGCACCAGCATCGGCACCAGCCGCATCCTGGACCCGCCAGCGGGGGACCTGCTGCCGCGGATTTGCTGAGGATTAAAATTTACCGCCAAGGACACCAAGACACCAAGAAAAGCAAAATTTAAGGCCTGGGTCTACGACCCCAGGCCTTTTCATTTTTTCGTTTCTTTATGTTTGGCGGTTATTCACAAAACCAGGCGTTTAATGCTTCCTTTGAGACGGACAACGTTGAAGTTGATGAGCAGGCCTAAACGGTGCCCGGAAAGTTTGAGGTAGGTTAAAACCTGTGCCAGGTGAATGGGCAGTATGGCTTCCACGGCCTTGAGCTCCAACAGCACGCTGTCCGCCACCAGCATATCCAGGCGCAAGCCCGCATCTAACCGGACCTTATCGTAAACCACGGGGAGGCTGACCTGGCGTTCCACCTTCAAACCCCTTTTAGCCAATTCATGGGCCAAACAGATTTCATAGACGCTTTCCAACAATCCCGGCCCCAGGGTAGTATGTACGGCAAAGGCGGCATCCACCACCTGTCGGGCCACTTCATCCACTTCGGATGGAATAGGCTTAAATGGTGTTTTCATGAGTGCATTTGATACCACAAAGGCACCAAGGACACCAAGCTATAAGAATAAAAAGGCTTGGGGCCAAAGGCCCTAAGCGTTTTATGTTAAGTCTGTTTTCTTGGTGTCCTTGGTGTCCTTGGTGGTTAAACGATTTTCACTATTCTCAAGTGATCAGGGCCGCCAGTCTGGCCAGGACGTCGGCCGGGCTTAAGGTTTTTTCTTAAACCTCACGCCCATCTTAGTCCGGAAGGATTCCATGTAGAGGTAGAAGACCGGGGTGATATAGAGGGTGAGGAGCTGGGAGATGAGCAGGCCGCCCACCACGGAGACGCCCAGGGGCCGGCGGGCCTCGGCCCCGGCCCCGAAGCCCAGGGCGATGGGCAGGGCGCCCATGAGGGCCGCCATGGTGGTCATCATGATGGGCCGGAAACGGACCAGGGCCCCGGCATAAATGGCCTCCTGGGGGCTCTTGCCGCTATGCTGGGCCTCCAGGGCGAAGTCGATCATCATGATGGCGTTCTTCTTGACGATGCCCACCAGCATGATGATCCCCACAAAGGCATAGATGTTCAGTTCCATGTGGAAGAGCATCAGGGCCAGCAGGGCCCCCACCCCGGCGGACGGCAGGCCCGAGAGGATGGTGATGGGGTGGATGAAGCTCTCGTAGAGGATGCCCAGGATGAGGTAAATGACCAGGATGCACATGATCAGCAGCAGCCATAAGCCCCTGGGTGGAGGCCTGGAAGGCCTGGGCGGCGCCCTGAAAACTGGTGGTGATGGTGGCCGGCAGGATCTGCCGGGCCATTTTTTCCACCCCGGCCACGACATCGCCCAGGGCCGTGCCCTCCTTCAGGTTGAAGGAAATGGTCACGCCGGGGAGTTGCCCCATATGGTTCACGGTGAGGGGCCCCAGGCCCTTGGTCAGGGTGGCCAGGGCATCCAGGGGCACCAACTGGCCGCCGGAGGCGCGACATAGAGCAATTGCAGGGCCGCCGGGTCCATCTGGTATTTCGGCTCCAGTTCCATGATCACCTGGTATTCATTGTTGGGGGCGTAGATCGTGGAGATCTGCCGGGAGCCATAGGCGTAATAGAGGGCGTCTTCGATCTGCTGGGCGCTGATGCCTAAGGTGGCCGCCTTGTCCCGGTCAATGACCACGTTCACCTGGGGGTTTTTGATCTGCAGATCGCTGTTCACATCAATCAGCCCCGGGATGGACTTCATCTTGCTCTTGCAGCAGCGGGGCGTATTTGTAGAGTTCGCCGATGTCCGGGCTTTGCAGGGTGTACTGGTACAGGCCCTTGGTGAGCATGCCGCCGAGGCGAATGGTGGGCAGAATCTGCGGGTAAACCTTCATTCCGGGGATGCCGGCGAACTGGGGCCGCAGGTCCTGGACGATCTGCTCCGCCGGCGGCCGCTTGCTGCGGGGGACCAGGCGGATAAAAATGCGCCCCGTATTGCCGGCCACGTTGGGCCCGCCCGCTCCGATGGAGGAGAAAAAGTTGTCCACGTAGGGATTCTTGGCGACGATGGCCGCCACCTGCCTCTGCAGGTGCAGCATGGCGTCGAAGGAGATGCCCTCGGCCGCTTCGGTAAAAGCGAAGATGGATCCCTGGTCTTCGGTGGGGAGAAAACCCATGGGAATTCTGAGAAACAGCACCCCGGTCAGAACCAGGAGCAAGAGCGAGACGATCATAGTGGCGCGGCGCCGTGCCGCAGCACCCATTTCAGGGTCCGGTCATACAGGGCCAGCAATCCTTGAAAGAAGCGTTCCGTCAAGTCATAGAGCCTGCCGTGGCGCTCCTCCTTGGGGGGCCGCAGGAAGCGGCTGCACAGCATGGGGGTGAGGGTCAAAGAGACCAGGCCGGACACCAGGATGGCCGCCACGATGGTCACGGCAAATTCGTGCAGCAGCCGGCCCAGGATGCCGCCCATGAAAAAGACCGGGATGAAGACCGCAGCCAGGGACAGGGTCATGGATAAGATGGTGAAGCCGATCTCCCGGGAGCCCGTCAGGGCCGCCTGGAAGGGGCTCCTCCCCCATCTCCATGTGGCGCACGATGTTTTCCAGCACCACGATGGCGTCGTCCACCACGAAGCCCACCGAGAGGATCAGGGCCATCAGGGAGAGGTTGTCCAGGCTGTAATCCAGGATATACATGACCGCAAAGGTGCCCACGATGGACATGGGCAGGGCCAGGCTGGGGATGACGGTGGCCGACAGGTTGCGCAGGAAGAGAAAGATCACCAGGATCACCAGCCCCAGGGCCAGCAGCAGAGTAAACTGGACGTCGTTGACCGATTCCCGGATGGTGACGGAGCGGTCGTAGAGGCTGACGATGTCCACCGAGGCGGGAATCTGCTGCCGCAGGGTGGGCAGCAGCTTATTGATGGCATCCACCACCTCGATGGTGTTGGTCCCCGGCTGCCGCTGGATGGCCAGGACGATGGCCCGGTCGTTCTTGAACCAGGAGGCGATCTTGTCGTTTTCGACGCTGTTGATCACCCGGCCCAGGTCCTCCAGGCGCACGGGCTTGCCGCCCCGATAGGCCACAATCAGGGGCCGGTACGCCGGCGGCGGTGAGTGAGCTGCCCGGTGGCCTGCACCGTGACGGCCTGGTGGCTGCCGTAGAGGGTGCCGGTGGGGATATTGACGTTGGCGTTTTTGACTGCGTCCGCCCACCTCATTGATGCCCAGACCCTTGCTGGCCAGGCCCTTGGGGTCCAACTGGATGCGCACCGCGTACTTTTGCGCCCCGAAGACCTGGACCTGGGCCACGCCGTTGATCATGGAAATGCGCTGCGCCATCAGGGTTTCGCCGTATTCGTCCACGGTATACAGGGGCAAGGTGTTCGAATACAGAGCCAGGTAGAGGATCGGCTGGTCGGCGGGATTGACCTTCTGATAGGTGGGCGGGGTGGGCAGCTCCGGGGGCAGCTGCGCCGCCGCCTTGGCAATGGCCGCCTGGACGTCCTGTCCGGCGGCATCGATGCTGCGGCTCAGATTAAACTGCAGAGTGATCTGGCTGAGCCCCAGGGCATTGGTGGAACTCATCGAATCGAGCCCGGCGATGGTGGAGAACTGGCGCTCCAGGGGGGTGGCCACGGCCGAGGCCATGGTTTCCGGTGAGGCCCCGGGCAGGGTGGTGGTCACCATGATGGTGGGGAAATCGACGTTGGGCAGATCGCTTACCGGCAGGAAGCGATAGCTCATGACCCCGAAGAGGAGGATGGCCAGCATGACCAGGGTGGTCATGACCGGCCGGCGGATGAAGAGTTCGGTGAAGTGCATAGGGCTGCTCGCGGCCGGCTAGAGCCCGCTCTTGATCTCCACCTTGGCGCCTTTGACCAGCCGGATCTGGCCGTCGGTGACGACCTGTTCCCCGGCCTGCAAACCCTGCTTGACGACGACGTCGCCGTTCATGGCTGCGATCCGTTTCCACCGGGCGGGTTTCCACCGTCAGGTCAGGCTTGACCACCCAGACGAACTGTCCTTCCTGGCCGTTCTGGATGGCCTGGGAGGGGACCAGGATGGCATTGGGCTCCTCGGTCAACTTCACCACCACATTGACGAACAGGCCCGGCCAGAGCCGCTTGTTGGCGTTGTCATAGGTCGCTTTGCACTGGATGGTGCCGGTGGCCGCATCCACCGTATTATTGATAAAGGTGAGGACCCCCTCTTCGGGGTGTTCCGGGTCGGTGGGGATCACGGCGTCAACCTTGATCTTCTCCTCCGCCATAAATTTCTTCAGGATCGGCAGGTGCTTTTCCGGCACGGCAAAGGTCACGTAGATGGGCTGGATCTGGTTGATCACCAGCATGACCGTGTCGGCGTTCTCTTTGATCATGTTGCCTTGGTTGGCCAGCACGCTGCCGGTGCGGCCGGTGATGGGCGCCTTGATGTAGCAGTAGCTGAGATTGAGTTTGGCATTCTGCACCGCCACCTGGTCGGCGTTGACCCCGGCGGCCAGGGACTCGGAGGTGGCCTTGGCCTGATCGTAATCCTGCTGGCTGACGAACTGCTTTTGAATCAACTCGGCATAGCGCTTCAGGTCGCCTCGGGCCTTGCCCGCCAGGGCCTTGTCCTTTTCCAGGTTGGCTTCGGCCTGCTTCAGGGCCGCCTCATAGGGCCGGGGATCGATGACGAAGAGCAGGTCGCCCTGCTTGACGTCCTGGCCCTCCTTAAAATTGACCTTGACCAGTTGCCCGGCGATCCTGGACTTGATGCCCACGGTGGAGTAAGGCTCGACGTTGCCGATGTTGCGAATCTCCACCGGCACCGTCTGCGTCTTCACCTCGGCCACCGTCACCGGCACCGTGGCCGGCGGCGGGGCCTGCTTCTCCCCGGAGCAGGCGGGTACCAAGAGCATATAGAGCACTATCAGCGTGGGGGCATAGCGCGAGACCAGCGGTTGTTTGCGGCTGATTATTGTCATCTCAATGATTTATGCGGTAGAGGATCTTTGTTGGATACCAGGGGCATATTGAGGTCCAAAACCACCCGATAAAGTTATCTCTAATAACCAAATGAAATTTAAGTAGATTTCATTAGTTAACTTACTAGGGAACGGCCGAATTATCAACCTTAAAAATGGGGTACTGGACCTGGCTAAAGGCGGGACCAGCGCTAGGCCACATGTTTCTTGAACCGCAGCACCGCCAGGGTCAGCATGATCAGGCCCAGGACGGTCATGGAGGCCATCTCTTTCCAGAGGAGGGCCATCCCGGCGCCCTTCAGAAAGATGCCCTGGGTCACGATGACGAAATACCTCAAGGGGTTGAGCAGGGTGAGGTATTGGAAGAACACCGGCATGTTGGCGATGGGGAAAATGAGGCCCGAGAGCAGGATGGCCGGGGTCAAGAAGAGGTTGCCGGCCATCATGGCCTGCTGCTGGGTGGAGGAGACGGTGGAGATGAGCAGTCCCAGGCCCACGGAATTGAAGAGAAAGGCCACGGTCCCCAGGAGCAGCACCAGGATGTGGCCCCGGAACGGCACCCCGAACCACAACACCCCGACCAGGGTCACCAGGATGACGTCTCCCAGGGAAATGAGGACAAAGGGGATGGTCTTGCCCAACATCAGTTCGAAGGGCCGGATGGGGGTCACCAGGATCTGCTCCATGGTGCCGATCTCCTTTTCCCGCACCACCGCCAGGGCCGTGAGCATCAGGGAGAGCAGCAGCACCACCATGGCGATGACCCCGGGCACCATGGAGTAGCGGGAAATCAGGTTGGGGTTGAACCAGGCCCGTGGTTCGACCCGCAGGGGCGTGCCCAGTTTCCCGGCCCAGGCCGCCCCCCGGCGCTGGAAGCGGGACTTAAGCTGTTCCTGGGAATAGTCCCCGATGACCGTGCTGGCGTAGCGGCTGACGATGAGGGCGGCGTTGGAGTCGGTGGCATCCACGATGACCTGGATTTTGCCGGATTTCCCCTGCCTGAGCTGCTTGGCGAAATCCCATTGGATCCAGAGGGCCATGGTGATCTGGCCGCGGTCGATGAGGTCCAGCAACTCTTTCTGGCTATTCAGGTAATATTTCACGTCGAACCAGTCGGTGGAACGGAAGCGTTGGATGAGCTCCCGGCTCTCCATGGTGCGGCATTGGTCGAAAACGGCCGTGGCCACATTTTTGATGTCGAAGTTGACCACATAGCCGTAAGCGAGGAGCTGCACCAGGGGCGGCACGATGAGAAAAAAGCGCAGCTTCCGGTCTCGCCAGACCTGGATGAATTCCTTGAACATGATATGTCGGATACGTCTAAACATAGTGAGCAGTGAGCAGTAAGCAGTGAGCAGTAAAGGCAAAAACAGCTTTGCCCGAATAATTTCGGTTCTCGCCGATTTTAACGAAGGCCGTTAACATTGGATAACTCATAACTCTCCCTTACTTCACTCGATTACGATGGTCTTTCCTTTAACTGCTTACTGCTCACTGCTTACTGCTCACTATCCTCACCTGATCTTCTTCACAAACTTCCGAATCGACAGGCCCACGAAAAATGTGGCCGCGCCGGCCAACATCAGGGCGCTGGGCCAGAGCACCTTGAGGCCGATGCCCTTGAGGTAGATGCCTTTGGAGATGGTCACCACGTACCGGGCCGGCACGATGTAGGAGGCGATCTGTAGCGGCCACGGCATCAAATAGATGGAAAAGACGAACCCCGAGAGCAGGAAGGCCGGCAAAAAGGTGCTGAGCATGGCCATCTGGAAGGCCTGCAACTGGTTTTCGGCGCTCACCGAAATGAGCAGCCCCTGGCCCAGGGTGGCGATCAGGAACAGGGCCGAAAGGCCGAGGAGCAGCAGGCCGCTGCCCCGCAAAGGCACGTCGAAGAGAAATTTGCCCATGCCCATGACGATGAGCATATCGAACATGCCGATGATAAAGTAAGGGCCCAGCTTGCCCAGGAGCAGTTCCGTCTTCTTCAGGGGCGTGGCCATCAGGCCTTCCATGCTGCCCCGTTCCAACTCCCGCACCACCGTCAGGGAGGTGAGCAGCGCCCCCACCACCGTCATGATCACCGCGATGAGGCCCGGGACGATGTAATTGCGGGACTCCAGGGCCTCATTAAACCAGAAGCGCAACTGGCTGTCCACCGGCGGGTCGGCCCGGCCCGGCCCTTTGGTCTGGAGGCGCTGCACCAGGAGCTTGTCCGCATAGGGGGTGGTCACCCCCTGGACGTAGCCCAGGACGATGTTGGCGGTGTTGGAATCGGTGCCGTCCGCCAGGGCCTGGACCGTGGCGGTCTTCCCGGTTTGATAATTCCAGGAAAAGTCATAGGGGATGACCAGTCCCACCTGCACCTTCCGGGTGCTGATCAGGTCCCGCAATTCCTCATAACTTTTGGTGTATTCCCACAAATTGGAAATACTCGTTGCTCTGAAACCGCTTGGTCAGGTCCTGGCTCAACTGGCTATGCTCCTGGTCATAGATCGCCAGGGTGACGTTCTTGATGTCGAAGGTCAGGGCGTAGCCGTAGAGCAGCATGAGCATCATCGGCAGGAGAATGACCTGGAGCAGACTGATCGGGTCCCGGCGGATGTGGATAAATTCTTTGCGGAAAATGGCCCAGGCGCGGCGTAGGTTCATGAGTTTCAAGTTTCGAGTTTTAGTTTTTAGTGGCCGCCATCATGCGGCCACTCGCCCATGTTGCTTATCCGAACTGCTGACCCGCTAACTGCTAACTGCTCTCTCCGGCCCGCTGCACCACGGCGATGAAGGCGTCCTCCAGGCTGGGGCGGACCGGCTCGATGCGGCGGCGCAGGGCGAGGTTATGGGCCTTCAGGGTGGCGGCGATGTCCCGCTCGCCCGCCTCGGGCTCGGTGACGGCCACGTGCAGGCCGTCGCCGAAGACCGCGGCCTCGACCACCCCGGGCAGTTGCTTGATGAGTTCCAGGGCGGCGTCCAGATTGTCGGGATGGACCGCCAGGATGGTCTCCTGCACGAGCGCTTTCAGCTCCCGGGGGGTGCCCTGGGCCACGATCCGGCCCTGGAAGATGAGCACCAGCCGGTCGCAGAACTCGGCCTCCTCCATGTAGTGGGTGGTGACCAGGATGGTCACCCCCTGGGCCGCCATGGCGTAGATCAGGTCCCAGAAGTTGCGCCGGGAGATGGGGTCCACCCCGCTGGTGGCCTCGTCCAGAAAGAGGATGGAGGGCTCGTGGATGATGGCGGAGGCCAGGGCCAGGCGCTGCTTCAGGCCCAGGGGCAGGGTGCGGGTCAGGTCGTGGCGGCGCTCCTCCAGGTCCCACCAGGCGCAGGACCTCGGTGATCCGCGCCCGCAGCCGGGCCGGCGGGCAGGCCGTAGACCCCGCCGAAGAAGTCCAGGTTTTCCTCGGCGGTCAGGTCCTCATAGAGGGAGAAGCGCTGGGACATGTAGCCGATGTTGTTCTTTGATCCGGTCGTTTTCCCGGATGATGTCGAAGCCGCCCACCCGGCCGTCGCCGCTGGTGGGCAGCAGCAGGCCGTTCAGCATGCGGATGGTGGTGGATTTGCCGGCGCCGTTCGGCCCCAGAAAGCCGAAGATCTCCCCCTGCTGCACCTCGAAGCTGATGTTGTCCACCGCCTTAAAAGTCCCGAAATGGCGGGAGAGATTTTGGACGACTATGGCCGGTTCGGTTGGCATATTTAATCAACCTCAGAGGCCATCAAATCCTGATCCCCGTTTTGCAAAGCCGGACTTTGCACCCGTGCTTCATCAAAGGGCGCTAGAGGGGTTTACACCTCCATTACCCTTTAACCTTCCCCTCGCTTCGCCCGTTTCGCCTCTTCACTTCTCCTGCCTTCTGACGATCTGGACGAACAAATCCTCCAGGTTGGGCTCGGCCGGGGCTGAGGCTGACCTCGGTGAGGCCGGCCTGCTCCAGGGCCTCGGTCAAGGGGTCCGGAGGCCTGGGCGGCGTTGGCCACCGTGAGCATCAGCCGGTCGCCCATGGCCAGGGACTGCTGCACCAGGGGGTGGGCGCTCAGGAGCCTGGCGGGCGGCCCGCATATCCGAGGCCCGGGCCTCCAGCAGTTCGCCCTGGAAGGAGGCCTTGATGGCCTTGGGGGTGTCTACCACCAGAAGCTTGCCCTGATGCATCAGCCCCACCCGGTGGGCCCGTTCGGCCTCGTCCATGTAGGCGGTGGACAGGAAGATGGTGAGGCCGCCGCCCAGGAGCCGATAGAGGATCTCCCAGAATTCCCGGCGGGAGATCGGGTCCACCCCGAAGGTGGGCTCATCCAGGAACAGCATCCGGGGCGTGTGGATCAGGGCGCAGACCAGCCCCAGCTTTTGGCGCATGCCCCCCGAGAGGTTCCGGGCCAGCCGGTCCGGTAAAGGGGTGAGGTTGGAAAAGCCCAGCAGCTCCGGCAGCCGCCGGTCGCCGCTCGGCCCGGGCCACCTGGTAGATGTCGGCATAGAAGGCGATATTTTCCGCCACGGTCAGGTCATCATAGAGCCCGAAGCGCTGGGGCATGTAGCCGATCTGCTCCTTGAGCGGCTTCGGAGTCTTGGACGGTGTCGAATCCCAGAACCTCGGCCCGGCCCTCGTCCGGGTCCATGATGCCCACCAGCAGGCGCATGGTGGTGGTCTTGCCCGCGGCGTCCGGCCCCACCAGGGCGAAGGCCTCGCCGGGTAGGCCACCGAAAGACTGAGATGGTCCACCGCCATCAGGCCGCCGAAGCGCCGGGTCAGCCCGTCGGCCCGGATGGCCGGCTCATTATGGCTGGGGCTGTTGGTCTGGCTGGCTGTCAAGGAGGATAACCGCTTCCGCCGGCATCCCCGGCTTCAGATCGTAATTGAGGTTCTTGGCCCTGATCTTGGTGCGGTACACCAGGGTGACCCGCTCCTGGTAGGTCTCCACCGTCTTGGGGGTGAATTCGGCCTTGGAGTTGATGAAGGAGACCCAGGCGGGGTACTTTTTGCCGGGGTAGGCGTCGGTGGTGATTTCGGCCTGCATGCCGAATTTGACTCTGGCCAGGTCGGTTTCCGGGATGTAGCCTTCAAAGTAGATGTTGTCCATGTCCCCCAGGGTGAGCACCGGCGAGCCCACCGCCGCGGTCATGCCCGGCTCCATGGGGCGCACCAGGACCACGCCGTTCACCGGGGAGTTGATGGTGGCGTAGCCCAGCCGGGTGAGGGCCAGCTCCAGGGCCGGCCGGGCCACTTTAAACTGGCCCCGGGCCTGGTCGATGTCCTCCACCCGGTAACCTTCTTGACGCAGGCTCTATTCCTCCTGGGCGTTCCGCGTTTCCTTGGCCATGAGGTAGTCGGACTTGGTACTTGTCCCGGGTGTGGGCCGGCACGACCTTGCGCTTTATAGAGGTTTTCGTAGCGCTCATAATCCAGCTTCTTGTTATCCAGGTCCGCCTTGGTCTTGCCCACCTGGGCCTCGGCCTCTTTGACCTCCTGGGGCCGGTAGCCGGTTTCCAGCTTGGCGAGATTGGCCCTGGCCGCGGCCAGGTCCGCCCGGGCCCGGTCCACTTCGTCTTTCAGGTCCTTGGCCTCCAGACCGGCCGCCTTCTGGCCGCATGTGACCCAGTCGCCTTCCTGGAAGAAGATATAATCGATAAGGCCGGAGACCTTGAACGACAGGTCGGTCTCGGTGGCCTCCATGTGTCCCTGCAGACGCAGGAGATTCTTCGGTTCCAGGCCCTGCCACCAGACCAGCGCATAGACCGTCGCGGCCGCCGCCACCAGGAGGACCAGAACCCCGACGATGAGTTTGCGTTTTCCCGTCATGTGCTCCTCCACCTCAGATCGCGGGGTGTCATCGGCCCCATTCTACCCGCGACCGGGGGTAAAAGCAAAGAGTAGTGAAACTGAAAACCCCGGCGACGCCTTATGGAGGAAAATAAGATGAGCCAGTGAGGGGATAGTAAAAGCAGACAGACGGCCTCCTCGCCTGCTGGCAGGATGGTGGGGCTCAACCGCCCCACCGCCTGATTGTATTGCGGCCATCCGGATGAAAACCTACAAAAACAGAGACCCACCCTCCGGGAAACGCTCCTCTCGTTCACCTTCATTTTAAAGCCGAATTTCCCGAAGACCCCGATACAAGCGTTGCTGAGAGCCTCAATGAAGACCTTTCCTGAACCAGAAAGAAGGTATTTCTCACCCTGATCAAGTACATAATCCTGGCTATCACTTATCCTGGTGATCCATACCCTTCCTCCCCTGCACTCGATCATGAGTTCCTGATGGGCAAGAAAAATACTCAGGATTGCTCCCTGCGGCAGATTAATAGTCATGGATTCTTCTCCATTTGCAATTGCCATCGCCTAGTCACGATACCCAATGGTAGACAATTTGTCAACTTTAATAGACAATACCATGCGAAAATGGAGAAATCAATTGATAAAAATATACTATAGGATACTTTTTTCCAGTCGAGGTGTGTTCCAATTTCGCTTAGTCACTCCAGTGGGCTGGCCAAAAACTTTCGCAATCGAGAGCGCTCCGCCGAAGACTCTTGTTTGGCGCCTCTTCTGAACCAGACCATTGCGCACAAGTTCTTCTTCGCCAACTTGGTAGCAACTTTGAATTTGAAAACTTTCTGAATATACTATAGTATATTGAGGCTCGATTAAAACCTCGCCCAAGGCTTAACAATATGATCTGAAACAGGAGGGGTTTCATGGATTTTGCCAAGAGTCTAAAAACAATTAGACAGGCGAAAAAATTACTTTGCAGGGACTAGCCAATGTGAGCGGCGTTAGCAAGTCCATGTTATCCAAGATTGAACGCCATGAGAAAAATCCCACCTTACAAGTAGCTGCAGATATCGCTAATGCACTAGGAATAACACTTTCTTATATGTTAGATGAGACACCAAAAAAATCAGTAATATTGATTAATAAAGATGACCGTATAATCTATCACGATGAAATTACAGGGTTTCAACGAGAACAACTTTCTCCTACTTTTGCTAATGCCGGTATAGAGTTCATTTTCTACATAATTCCTCCAAATAAACAATCTCCAATTTTCCGTCCACATAAAAGCGGCGTTAGAGAATATATCGTGGTCACAAAAGGTAAACTACTTATTATCCTAAATCAAAGTGAATATCTGCTTAAAACTGGTGATTCAATTTACTTTGAGGCCGATGTCAAACATCAATTTTCAAACGTCGGCGATCAAGAGTGTAATTATTATCTTAGTTAGAGACTCAAATGCTCTCAACACGACATCAGGCTTATAAACATATTTGCGAGGGCAAATCTGACTATCTGTCAAATAATAACAAAAATCGACCGGCTAATCGCCCCCAAAATTCTTTAGCGCTTCGATGCCGGCCCAGCGCGGAAAAAGTTATGCCCGAATGTGTCCCCCTCACCCGGAAAATGTTGAAAAACCCTATTGAGATTCGGGTCAGGGTCCGCTCGATTTTCCACAGGCCCAGCACCTGGCGCGGCAAAAAGCGGGGGAGGTCGGCGGCGAGCCTATGCTCCTGGCCTGGTTCGACCGGGCCCGGGGCGCTTTTTCTCCCAACCTCACCTGCTGCCGGGAGGACAAACCTTCCTGGCTCACCTACGCCGAATCCCGGGGCGGCGATCTCATCATCACCATCAATGATCTGGATTATGTCTTCGTGTTTCGAGGTTCAGCAGACTGAGGCGGGGGCAGGAGTGGGCCCCGAGGCCCGCTCCCCAAAAAATAGGTAGGGCGGCCGTCCCCGGCCGCCCAGATTTTATAAACTCAGTCCATTTGGTGCGTAGGACGCACCCTACATCACCTGCCGTAATAGCCGGTGATGGCGGCGATGCCCAGGATTTTCCCCGCCATGGCCTGCTTCAAGTCCGCCCAGCCGGCAGTGGGCTTCAGGTCCAGCTTCGGCACGCTCAGGGCATAGAGGGTGACCACGTAGGGGTGGTCGCCGCTGCCTTTAGGGGGCTGAGGGCCGCCGTAGCTCAGCTCGCCCCAGGAATTCTTCAACTCCACCGCGCCCGGGGGCATCTTCTTCCCGGAGGCGCCCTCTGGTAAGGACGTGGCGTCGCCGGGGATATCCATCACCAGCCAGTGCACCCAGTTGTGGGCCACCGGGTGGGGATCGATGATGGTCAGGGCAAACGATTTGGCGCCCGCCGGCGCCCCGGACCAGGCCAGGGGCAGGGACAGGTTCCGGCCGCCGGCTCCCGGCATGACGTACTGCTGGGGGATCTTGCCGCCGTCAGTAAAGGCGCTGGATGTGAGCTGCATGGCTTGACCTCCTGAGATATGGACGCTGAAGATCAAAAAGGCTAGAAAAATTCCGGACCCAAGGATTCTCTGCATGGACGACCCCTCACGGCTGCCAGGCTAACGCTCTGGAAACACGCAGATTGAGCAAGGCACCGTTGGCGGCGCCCCGACCGCCGTCAACCGGCGGCGTTCCCCTCCAAATAGAGCTTCAAGGCCACGGCGGCATTATGCTCTTCGTCCCGGGAGCCGTAGACCAGGGTGAGATCGCCCTCCCGGGCCTTGGCCCGGAGGATCCCCACTGCCTCGCCTTTTCTTTCCAGTTCGGCCCAGTATTTCCGGCAAAATTTCTCCCATTTCAGGGGGTCATGGCCGAACCACTTGCGCAGCTCCGGAGTGGGGGTCACCTCCTTGAGCCAAAGGTCCACGGCCACCTCCTGCTTGCTCAGGCCCCGGGGCCAGAGGCGCTCCACCAACACCCGGAAGCCGTCGTCCGCCGCCACGAGCCGATAGGCCCTTTTCGTTTTGATCATGGGTCACCTCAAATGACCGTGGGGGCGGACCTGCGTATCCGCCCGGAGTTGGCCCACATCCGGGAGTGCCCCTACCCTTCCTCCAGCCGCCTCCTGACATAGTCGGCCCACTGGCTGGCGGGGTTCAGCTCCAGGTAGCGCTTCCAGTGAACCTTGGCCTCACGCAAATCCCCGACGCCCTCCAGGACCATGGCCAGGTTGAAATGCGCGTCAGAGAACTCAGAGTCCACGAGAATGGCCTTCTGGTAGAAGATGGCGGCGCTGGCCAACTCCCCCCGGCCCTCCAGAAGATTGGCCAGGTTGTAGTTGCCCTCCACGTGGTCGGGGTTGACGCTCAGGGCCTGGAGATAGCGGGCCGCCGCCGCCGTCTCGTTACCGGAGAGGTAAAGGAGATTTCCCAGATTCACCAATGCGTCCACCTGCTCCGGCACGGCCGTCAGGATGGTCTCATATTTCTGCCGGGCCTCGGACAGCCGGCCTGCCTCTTCATCTTCCAGGGCCTGAAAGAACAGGTCCTCATAGGTATCCAGCGGCAGGGGAACGGGCTCAGCTTCTCTCAACTCAAAATCGAGGCACCTCTGCCCCTCGGGGGTGAACTGCCGCCGGTCCCGGCCCAGGATGATCTGGTTCCGCTGGAGGGAGATGCGCACCTCGGCCAGGGGCTGCTTGAGTCCGGGCAGCAGTTGCCGCAGCTTCTCGACGCATTTCCCGATCTTCGCCAGGGAGACCCCTTGACGCCGCAATTCCCGCACCGTACGGAAGGCCACCAAGGCCTGAAAATCGAACCACAAGCTGCCGCGGCTCTTTTCCTGGTGAGGAATCAGGCCTTTGCGGTCCCAGTAGCGCACCTGGCTCTCCGAGATGCCCAGGAGCCGGGAGATTTCCCGCTGGTCATAAAGCTTCTTCACCAAGCAGCCTCTCGAAGACCGGGGCCCGGAAATGGCCCCGGGGGTTCAGCTCCTGAAAGCTTACCAGGCAACGCCACCCGCCCCCGGGGGTTGATCTTCAGCCGGTGCCGGGAACGTCGGCCGAGGAGCTGGGGGCTGGCGAGGGCCTTGACCATAATCCCTTCCAGACCCAGGGCCACCGCTTCTCGGAACAAAGCTCGGCCCTGTTCCTGGATATAATCTGATTCCACCACCAGATCCGAGCCCCGCAGCAGGACTCGCAGGACGCCTAAAACCGCGCTATTCCAGTTAAACAAATCCAATATAGGCACGATCTTTGCTGGAGGCAAGAGAGCGGGAAATACTTGGTAGGTTTTGTCTTAAATTATTTCAAAGTTTCTGCGAGCTTGCCGAAAGATTGGTTCCAGCCCGCGCCGGTTGGACCACAAATTTGACCAGTAGGGGCGATTCGCTGGGTCGCCCTATCCCCTGTTCTCCGGGAGGAGGAGGAAATCTCCGGTCTCCGGTCTTCGGTCTGCATTTGCTTTTTTCCCCCTCCTGTTTTAACTTCTCCATAACGCCCCGGCTCGGAGCGGCGATCCGGCTCCCGACCAGGGCTGACTGTCAAAGGCTGTCAGCCTAAAGAGGATCCCGCCATTTTCGAAACCATAGTCCTGGCCACCGACCTGTCTCCCGCCTGGGACGAGATCGTCGCTTGCGGCCGGGAATTCCGCGGCCTGGGAGCTTCCCGGGCCATCCTGACCCACGTGGCGACCCCGGGCCATTCCCCCGGTGCGGAGGCGGAGGCCAGGGTCGAAGCCGAGTCCTACCTCAAGGTTCAGGCGCGGCAATTGGAGACCGCCGGCTTGGAGGTGATTCTCGAAACCCCCAGCGGCCCGCCGGCTCAGTCTCTGAATCAGATGGCCCAAAGGCACGACGCCTCCCTCATCGTCTTGGGCACCCACGGCAAATCCCTGTGGCGGGAGGGGGTTTTGGGTTCCTTTTCCAGCGCGGTCTTGCATCAGGCCCTCTTCCCCATTCTGCTGCTGCCGGTGCGGGTGACCAAAGAGCGCCGTTCATCCCACTGCCTCTGGCGGTGCGCCGAACTGCTGCGCCACGTGCTATTTCCTACCGATTTTTCCGAAATCGCCGCCGAGGCCCTGGTAACCCTGGAATTGCTGGCCCCGCGCGGGGTGGCCCGGGTCACCCTATTGCATGCCTTGGAGATCCATCTGAATGAACTGCTGGCCCCGAATCTGACGGTGGCTCCCGAGGCGCCAGAATACAACTCGTTGGAAATTCTCAAGAACCGCCTGGAAGCCGCCGGCGTCCCTCAGGTCCAGACCCGGGTAACTCCGGGCCACCCTTACAGTGTCATCCTGGAGGCCGTCTGCGGCCTGAACATTTCCCTCATCGTCATGGGCGCCCAAGGCCGGAGGTTTCTGGCGGAGCTCTTCCTGGGCAGCGTGGCCCACAATATCTCCCGGGTGGCCGACTGCCCCATATTGTTGATTCCCTGGCTGAAGAGGTGAGTCTGAGTTTCGAGTTTCGAGTTTTTAGTTTTTAGTTTTCAACCAACCCTCTATCAAACCTGCACGTTCAAAAATATAGGGGCGGGTTTAACACCCGCCCCGGCTTTTACTCAAAACTCGAAACTCGAAACTAAAGACTAAGGATGGATGGTCATTACCGGACAAAGGGCGCCGGCCACCACCTTGTCGGCCACACTGCCGAAAAGACCCGCTCCAGCCCTTTGCGGCCATGGGCGCCCATGATGATCAGATCGATTTTCTTCTGTCTTGGCCAGCTCCAGGATTTTTTCCGCCGGGGAGCCGACCAGGACCCGGGTCTCCAGCTTGGGAAATCCTTGAACTGGTTCCTTGGCGGCCTCGGCCATCTTCTTGCTAGCCGGCCCTTCGGCCTCTTCCTGAAAACCCTGGATATTGCCGTGGGGCACGAAAAAAGTGGAGAAATTCGACAGATCCTGGGCGACAAACAGGACATAGACGGTGGCGCCGAACTTTTCCACAAAGGTTTCGACCCAGGGCACCAAGCTTTCAAAATTCGCGGCAAAGTCAATGGGAAACAGAATTTTTTGAACTTGTTTCATCGAGTAGGCCCCCTTCGGCTGTTTTCCGTTTTGGGATTGCGAAATTATAGAGTAAACTAATCAATGAACCTGGTGCTTGTCAAGATTAAAAGAGCCCAGAGTTGCACCAAGATGCGCCGCGAAGGGGAAAATATCCGGTCAATACCGCCAGATGGAAAATCTGCCATGCAAAAAACCCTTGCCAAACCGCTGTGGGTTATTATATTTCCCCCAGCGTCTACCCTGTCGGGGAATCGGACTATTTCAGAGGAGTCGGGGTGAGTACCATCGGTGAAATGCGCTTTGGTCCGGACCATGTCTGGGTCCGGATGGATGACGATACCCAGGCGACCATCGGTCTGACGGATTACCTCCAGGAGAAGCTGGGGGAGATCTACAGCATCCGACTGCCCGAAGAAGGCGAGGAGTTCCTCAAGGATGAGCCCTTTAGCGTGATCGAGGCCAAAAACGGTCGCCGGGAGTTGAAGGCGCCGATCTCCGGGGAGGTAGTCGAGGTCAATTACGAGGCGGCGGAGGTGCCGGAAATCATCAATGAAGACCCCCTCTCCGAGGGATGGTTGGTCAGGGTGGAGCTGACTTCCGGCCATGAATTCGACGAACTCTTAACCGAAGAGGAATACGAAGACTTCCTGAGCGAAGCGGAAGACCTGGAAGAAGACTGAAGTCTAATTGACTACGCCAATTCACTCCCTCCTGCAGAATTTTTCATCGAGCTCACGATGCCCCGGCCGGCGGGTCGGGTGATCTGAGACTGCACGGAACCCATGTCCAAATCAACCCGGCAAGCCCAGCCCAAATCAACGGTGTGGGGGTGGTTGACCTCCATCCGCCTCACGGTCTTTCTGCTCTTGATCCTGGCCGGCGTGGCGGTCATCGGCACCGTCATCCATCAAGACCAGCCTCCGGAGTTTTATTTCGCCAATTACGGCGAATTTTGGGGCGCCATCATCTGGCGGGGCGGCCTCTCGAGCCTTTACTACCGCCCCTGGTTCCTGGCGCCCATCACCCTCCTGGCTTGCAATATCCTGGCCTGCCTGATCCACGGCCTGCCCCGGGCCTGGCGGCGCTCCCGCACGCCCCTCACCGCGGAGGTGGCCCTCACCCTGCCGGAGCGGGCCAAGCTCAGTTGGCCGCGGCGCACCGACCCCCGGGCCCTGGTGGCCGGCGCCTTGCGCCGGGAACTGGGCCGCACGCACCATCAGGTCCTGCCGGATAAGAGATCTTTTTTCATGAACAAGGCTGCTTCCGGCCCCTGGGACCCTACCTGGTGCACCTGGCCCTGTTGTTCATCCTGGCCGGAGGCCTCATCGGCAAGTTCTGGGGCATTGAAGGCAGCCTGCCGATAGTGCAGGGGCAGGAAGCGCAGGCCTTTCAAGTGGGCGACGCCTTAGTGCCCCTGAACTTTCAGGTGCGCCTGGACCGCTTCCAGGTGCTTTACTATGCACAGGGCAGCATGCCCAAGGAATTCCGCTCCGACCTGACCTTCAGCCAAGGCGGCAAGGAAGTAAAGAAGGCCGTTTGCCGGGTGAACGAGCCGGTGACCTTCGGCGGTCTCACCTTTTATCAGGCCTCTTACGGCAGCCAGCCCGAGGGTCCGGTTACCCTGAAGGTAACCTTTCAGGATCGCCAGGAAACCATTAAGGCCCCCTTACACCAATTGGTGGACCTGCCCGGCGGCGGCAAGATCATGATCAGCAAGGTGGACGGCAACCTCCAGGGCTATGGTCCGGCGGTCGAGGGCGCCTTCATCACCGGACGCGGCATGGGAGGGCACGAATTCTTCGTGCTCTTGAAAGACCATCCGGAGCTGAACGAGCCGGCCGGTCCCCTCGGTCCCTACCGCCTGGCGCTGGAGTCGGCGCTGGTCCAGCCTTATTCGGTATTCCAGGTGAAACGCGATCCCGGCGTCCGTTGGGTCTATGCCGGTTTTCTCCTGTTCTTTCCGGGATTTTACCTGGCCTTTTTCCGGCCCCACCAGCGTTGGGCCGTAGTCCTGGAAAAGTCGCCCCAGGGGGGCTGGCAGGGGCGCCTGCTGGGAGCGAGTCCCCGGGCCCGGGAGGACTTCGAACTCCGCCAGGCCCGACTTCTGGAAGCATTTAAGAAGGATAGGTCATCATGAGTCAAATCTTGGGCGTGGCGATGTTGCTCTATTTAGGGGTGGCCATCGTCTTTGTCATGGCCGAGTTGTGGTCCGCCCCCCGCTTGCAGGTGGGAGGCCGGGTCCTGCTGTGGCTCGGCCTGGCGTTGCAGACCGGGGCGCTCCTCGGCCGCTGGGTCTCTTCCTACCAGATAGCCGCGGGTCAAACGCCGCCGACGGTCTTCCTGGACCGGCTGAGCCTGATCATCATGCAGGCGCCGTTGTCCAACCGCTACGAATCCCTGGTCTTTTTCGCCTGGAGCCTGCCAGCCGTCGGGCTGATCGCCTTCCGCAAAAATCTGCAGGGTTGGCTGGGCTCCGTGGTCGCCATCCTGGCCTGCCTGCTCCTGGCCTACGCCTCTTTCGGCGGGGCCGACGCCAATATCCAGCCCCTGATGCCGGCCTTGAAGAGCAACTGGCTCCTCATCCACGTGATGACCGCCTTTCTGGGTTATGCCTCCTTCTCGGTGGGCTTCGGCGCCGCCCTCCTCTACCTGGTGCAGGAGAAGTGGCCCCGGCCGAGCCTGCCGGCCGTGCCGCTGCTGGACCGCCTCCTCTACCGCGCCACCATGCTGGGCTTTCTTCTGCTCACCTTCGGCATCCTGACCGGCGCCGTGTGGGCCGAAACCGCCTGGGGACGCTACTGGAGCTGGGACCCCAAGGAGACCTGGTCCCTGATCACCTGGCTGATTTACGCCGCCCTGCTCCACGCCCGCCTGCTGAAGGGCTGGCACGGCCGGCGCATCGCCTGGCTGGCGGTCTTCGGTTTCCTGGCGGTCATCTTCACCTATCTGGGGGTCAACTACCTCCCCAGCCTGCACGCCTACCAGACCTGAGCCGAAAAACCTGGCGGACCATAAAAACTAAGGGCGGCCCGGATGGTCGCCCTTTTCATGGGTGGATAAATTTATTAAGAATCGGTTATTTATTCGGCACCGCACTGGGTTCGCAGAGCAAATCCTCGGAAGTGGCCAGCCGGCCGCACTTGCTGCAGACATATTTGATGTCTGCCAGCTTGCCCTTGCAATAGTGTTTGGAGTGCGGGGCCTTCTCCCCGCAAAAGGCGCAGGTCATCGGGTCCGAATTGGGGTTGCAGAGATGGCCCGGTTCGTCGGCCAGTGCGCCGCAGGTCTGACAGGTATAAACTTTCTTCGCCATATCTTGCCTCCTGGTGGACTGTTGTTTCTAGGAAAAAAATAAGATTGAAAAGGGCCATGTCAATGCGGCCGGCCAAAGAATGTACCGAAGCCCGGGGGATAGCGAAGGTTAATTATAAGACAGTTTAATTAGTTTTAATTAGAGAGGAAAGCACGCCGTCCGTGCCCGCGGGGCGGGCGTCTCGCCCGCCGCGGGTAACCGGCGGACTCCCTGGCCATTTTACTGCTCACTGCTCACTATGCCAACAAGCTGAGGCTGGCGGCCCCGGAATCGAGCCGCGCCCAGGCCCCCAGTGGCAGGGTGTGGTTGTCCGGCTGATGGCCCAGCGGCAAGCCGGCCAGCACCGGCGCGCCCAGGGGCTCCAGGGCCGCGGCGCAGACCTCCAGCAGGCCCTCGGTGGAGCCGCAATTGGTGAAGGCCCCCAGAACCACACCCCGGACCCCCTCCAGCACTCCGGCCAGCAGCAGGTGATGGAGCATGCGGTCCAGGCGGTACAGGGCCTCGTTGTGGTCTTCCAGGAAGAGGAGATAGCCCCGCAGTTGGGGGGCGAAAGGCGTGCCCACCAGGTGGCACAGGGTGGTGAGATTGCCACCCGCCAGGGGGCCCTCGGCCACACCGGGGAGGAGGACGGTTAAATTGCGGAAGGCGACCGCCCGGGGCCCCGGGGCCGTCAGGCCGGCCCACAGGCTTTGCCGGGCCGCGGCCGTCAGGTCCGGCAGTTGGGCCACGTTGGGGCCGTGGAAGGTTACCAGGCCCAGACGCCGGTGCAGGTCCCAGAGGAGATTGGTGAGGTCGCTGAAGCCCACCAGGCGCCTGGGAACGTCCCTGAGGCGGGCCGGGTCCAGGTAGGGCAGGAGTTTCAGGGAGCCGTAACCGCCCCGCACCGCCATGACGGCCTTGACCTCCGGATCGAGCCAGACCGCTTCGAAACGCCGGGCCAGCAGCCGGTCCGCCTGCCTTCCCAAGGCCCGGCTATGGAAAACTTCCGGGCCGCACTTCACCCGGAAGCCCCACTCCTCCAACACCCGGACTCCCGCCTCCCAGGCCGGCCGGGCCACGCAACTGGCCGGCGCCGCCAGGGCGATGGTCTCCCCGGGCTTGACCGGTGGCGGCCAGAGGCAGGCGCCCGGGCGCGGGGCTTGAGGCCGGGACCCGGCCCCCTCCCCTCCCTCACCTTTACGGCTGTGTTCCATGCCTCTTTCTTACCATATTTTCCACGGCTTGGGCGAAAAACTGCCTTGGCGGAACTTTGATTATCCCCTACTGCCTGCCGATATTTTCGATTATAATAACAGCAATCCGACCAGCTAAGATGGATACATTCTTCCAAAACCTGCGCCGGCGCCTCGCCTCGCCGGTGGGCCTGGCGTACCTGGCGCTGGCCCTGATCTGGGTCGTGGCGGTGGTCTTCCGCCTCAGCGACCTGGCGGCCCGGGACCTGTGGACCGACGAGGCCTGGGTGGCCCTGGCGGCCCTAAAATCCACCCCCGGCGCCGCCCTGGCTGCGGGTCATTCCACCCCACCCTTCTATATCCTGACCGTTTGGGCCGCGGCCAGGCTGCTGGGCAGCCAGGAATGGGCCCTGCGCTCCCTGTCCTTCGCCTTCGGCCTCGGCACCCTGCTGATTTTCTGGCTGTTGGTCCGGAGGCTGACGACCCGCCCGGTCGCCCTGCTGGCCCTGGCCCTGGTGGCCTTTTCGCCCGTCATGGTTTACTACTCCAAGGAATTGAAGCAGTATAGCGGTGACGCCTGCTTGGCGGTCCTGGTGGTTTACCTGGCGGAACGCCTGAGGAATAGTGGGGGCCGCCGGGGCTGGCTGGGCCTGGGTATGACCGGCCTCGTGGGCCTGGGCTTCTCCCCTCCCCTGGTCTTCGTCTTGCCGGCGGTGGGGCTCATGCTCTGGCTCAGCCTGCCCGCGGCCCGGGGACGCCTGGCGCTGCTGGGCGGCCTGTGGATTCTCGCCTTCGCGGCTTATTACTTTCTATTCATCCGCCATGACCTGGACCCGGAGCTGGTGGCCTATTGGGACCGGGACTATCCGGACTTCTCCGGCTTCTGGCCTTTTGGCCGCTGGCTGGGAAGCGCCCTGTACCGCTATTTCTGGTATTTCTGCGGAGAATGGGGGCCGTACTGGGGTCCGCCCCTGTTTCTGGCCGGGGCTTACACCCTGTGGCGCGCCGGCGAGCGCCGGGTCCTGGGCTACTTCGGCCTGCCCATCCTGCTGGCCTTCGGGGCCGCGGCGCTGCACCGTTACCCCTTTATGGGCAACTACGGCGGCAACCGTCTGATGCTCTTCACCGCGCCTTTGCTCTATCTGCTGGTGGCCGCCGGCGCCAGTCTGCTGCTCTCCTGGATGTGGCGGGGGCGTCTGAAGTGGCTGGCCGCGGCGCTGACCGGGATCATCCTCCTTTCCCTGCACCCCTGGGACAACCTCAAGGAAAACCTCCACCCCGAAATGAACCGGGAGGAGATCAGCCCCCTGGTGGCCCGCCTGGAACGGGAGCGCCGGCCCCGGGACTGGGTCTACGTCTATTACTTCGCCAAATGGCCTTTCGCGTACTATTCCCGCGGTTCCGGCCCAACCGGCGAGCACCTCTGTATCGGCAAATCCTGCGTGGAGACGGGGCTGAAGCTGAACCACGGGGAGAAATCCGGCCGGCTGTGGCTCATCGCCTCCCACATCACGGATCTGCAGGATATGCGGGAGTTTGCCGCCAAGCTGTTGGGGCCGGAGTGGCGGGAGACCGCCTGTTACCGGAGCGAAGGGGCGGTGCTTTTCTGTTTCTACGCCCCCAAGTCCGCCAGGGCCGTTAATTGACCAGGGCCGCCTTTAGCTGCTGCTGCAACTCCTCCAGGCGAAAAGGCTTGTAGATAATCCCCCCCACCCCGCCGGCCCACAGACGGGTCACTTCCTGGGGGGAGAGATGACCGGTGGCCACCAGAACCCGCACCCCGGCATTCAGGGCCTGGAGTTCCTGCAGCAGCCGGCAGCCGTCCATGCCGGGCAGCCGGTAGTCCATGATCACCAGGTCCGCGCCTTGCCTGGCAAAGACCTCGAGGGCCGGGGCCGCGTCACTCGCAGTCTCCACCCGGTATCCCAGATGCTCCAGCAACTCCTGGCCTAATTCGAGAATCAAAGGATCATCATCCACCAGGAGGATGGTGACTGAAGGCTTTCCGGGCATTATATTGTCCTTCCTAATCCCTGGACCCTAATCCCAGCCTTTAAAACTCCCCCACCCTAATCCGCAGGTCCTTGACCTTCCCTGGCCCCAAAACCCCGGCCAGCTCTTCCAGAATAGCGGTCCGGAGAAATTGCAGTTCCTGGCCCCAGAGATGATCGCGCACCTCCACCCAGAGTTCCCTGCGCCGGAAGTCCACCAGGCGGGCCTGTTCCTGCAGGGCCGCGGGCACGGTTGCCTCCCAGACCTCTCGGATGCGCTGGCGCAACTCCAGGGCGTCCCGGTCCCCGGGATTAAGCAGATCCTGGAGCACTTCTTTGACGGCCACCGGCCGGGGTAATGAGGTTCGTTTTGCCATTTGCGAACCCTTGGGCAACTACCAGTATGTGGAGATTGCGGATTAATTTCTGGGGGAAAAGGGGAAGGGGGAAAAGGGGAAAAGGAAGAAACTCTCTTCTTAATCTTTCCCCTTTACCCTTTTACCCTTTTAACCCAATGATTTAATGGCCCTGTTAAAGCCGGGGGCGGCGCGCTCGATCACCGTCTCGGGCACGCAGAAGGCCAGGCGGAAATGGCCCGCCCTGCCAAACCCCCGGCCCGGCACCGCCAGGATATTCTCCTCCTTCAGGCGGGCCACGAAGGCCAGGTCGTCGCCCCCGGGGGCCTTGGGGAAGAGATAAAAGGCGCCTTGGGGCCGAAAAAATTCATAACCGGCCGCCGCCAGCACCTGGCAAAAAAGGTCACGGCGCCGGGCGTAGGGGGCGATATCGACGCTGACCTCGGTCAGGCCGGCCACCACCCGCTGCATCAGGGCCGGGGCGTTGACGAAGCCCAGGATGCGGTTGGCCAGGACCAGGCCGCCCGCCAACTCCGGGCGCCCGACCGCCCGGGGGCTCACCGCGGCATACCCCAGACGCTCCCCGGGGATGGAGAGGTCTTTGGAAAAAGAGGTCGCCAGGATGGTGTCCGGGTAGGCCGCGAAGATGCTGGGGACCGAGAGCCGGTCATAGACGATCCGGCGGTAAGGCTCGTCCGCCACCAGATAAACCGGCCGGCCGTGCCGGGCCGAGTGCGCCGCCAGCAGTCGCCCCACCTCCAGGAGGATTTCAGCCGCATAGACTTGGCCGGTGGGGTTGTTGGGGGAATTGATGATCACCGCCCGGGTCTTGGGGGTAAGGGTTGCGGCCAGGCGGTTCAGGTCGATCCGGAAATTCTCGTCGGTCTCCGCCACCTTCGCCACGCCCCCGTGGTTATCGGCATAGGTCAGATATTCCACGAAATAGGGGGCCAGCACCACCACCTCTTCCCCCGGGTCCAGGATGGTCTTGAAGATAATATTGAGGGCCCCGGCGGCGCCGACGGTGAGGACCAGGTCGTCGGCGGTGAAGTCCAGTTGATGGACCCGGCCCAGGTGCTCGGCCAGGGCCTGGCGGGTCTCCGGCAGGCCGGCGTTGGCCATGTAGCCATGCAGGCCGGGACGGGAGTCCCGGGCCGCGGCCAGCAGGGCTGCCTTGAATCGGGGCGGCGGTTCCAGATCGGGGTTGCCCAGGGTAAAATCGCAGACCTTCTCCGCCCCCAACTTCGCCTGCAGTTCCCGACCCTCTTCAAACATCCGCCGGATCCAGGAGGACCCCTCCATGGCCGCCTTGATGCGAGACGAAACGCTCATAATCGCAGTGCCTGTTTTGCGGTGGTTGGTTGTCGCCCATGATTAAACTGCCGCCAATCCGGCATAATGGTTTGGGGAACATTATATGCCGCGAAGCCCTCATAATGCCAATCCAAAAGCAGGCATCGGGCGCGGCCGTTTAAAGGTGGCCGAAAATTAAGGTCAAGTCAGGGCCATGCCGATAAGTGAATTGAGTTCAAGGACCATCGACAGGGCAAACTCACCCGAAAGGGGAGGACGCAAAACCCCCGGTCTAAAACCTTTAGGTCAGGATAGCGGGGTTGCCGAATGGTTTGGGCGGAACGTATCCTCCTTCTGCCGGCCAGTCCCATGGATGGGTTTGATGTCCTTGCCGAAACCAAAGAAGGGGGTGGACATCAAAGTTATCCCTTGCTTAACTTCCGTACGTGGGGTGGATGAACAATGTCCTGAGTAAGCTCATGAACCTGACGACCGACAGACGCGGAGCCGAGGTGGCGGAAAAAGGCCGAATCATCGCCATGACTGCCATTTAGACCATGGGCACCAGCGTCGCGGCAAAAGGTAAGGAGACCGAAATGCAAACCTTGTTGAACCAGATAAAGGACTTTATCCGGAACGAAGATGGCGCCAGCGCGGTGGAATACGGTTTACTCGTCGCGGGCATCGCCGTGGCGGTCATGACGGCCATCTATGCCATTGGCACCAACCTGAGTTCTACGTTTTCGAATGTTGCGAGCAAGTTAACCACCGCCAGTTAGGTCCCCGCTGGGGCGACCTAAGGAAGGGGAGGGCCAGGGATGCAGGCAACCAGCAGTTATTCCAGCCCTCCCCCACGCCTTTTCCCGGGAGGGCAACCGAGCCGGCCCGCCGTGAACCTCCGGGCGGCCTCCGCCAGGCGCTGCGCCTGGTTAGTCGAGGCCCAGGGACCGGGGGGCGCTCCGGGCCAAAGACGCGGCCGCGGGATTAGGAAAATCTGGAGGTGCCAACAGGGGGTGGCGGCCATGGAATTCGCCCTGGTCCTCCCCCTGTTCCTGATGCTCATTTTTGGCGTGATTGATTTCGGCCTGGCCATGTACGCCAAAGGCCTGATCACCACCGCCAGTCAGGAGGGCGCCCGGTTTGGGGCGATTTACCGCCTCGATTCCCTGACGGTGGGTGACATTCAGACCCATGTTCAGGGCTACCTGCAAGCTGCGGGGTTCCCAGCTCCGGTGACGGTTACCGTCACCGGAGCCGGCGGGTCATCCGGCTCGCCGCTGAGCGTCCGGGTGGATTATGCTTACCGCTTGCAGAGTCTGCCCGAGTTGGTGGCCGGATTGACGGGCGATCTCGCCTTGTCCGCCGAAACCGTCCGGCGGCTGGAGTAAACCAGGCCCGGGCCCGCAACCCTGGGGTTGGCGGTCCCCGGCCGCTCATCTCCTGCGGTCCCGGGGCTGATCCCCGGATGTGCCGGGCTAGTTAGCCCGTTGCCAGAATTGATGGATAAACGCCCATGCGACGATTACCACCCTGGATTTGGCTGATGCTGGCTGCGGTATCCGGGATTACCGCCAGTATCGTCTGGATGATGCACCAAGGAGTCCAACCGGCCCCCGTCAAGGCGCCAACCGTGGCGGCCTTGATAGTTAAACGGGACATCGCTCCGGCCACCCGACTGGACCCCGACCTGCTGGCGACCGCCGCCTGGAGCCGGGACAACCTGCCTAAAGGCGCCTTCACCAGCGCCGCGGAGGTGGAAGGCCGCGTCACCGCCTTCCCCATGGTGGGAGGGGAACTGATCCTGGAGAAGAAACTCGCCCCCAAAGGCACGATTCCGGGGCTCTCCGCCCTGTTGTCAGCCAACATGCGGGCCATGACCGTCAAGGTGGACGAAGCCTCGGGGGTCGCGGGGTTCGTGGCCCCGGAAAACCGGGTGGACGTCCTGGTAACCGTGGATAAGGGCGAATACAACAAGGCCCCGTTATCCCGGGTTCTGCTGCAAAATCTGCGGGTTTTGGGCACCGGTCAACGGATCGAAAACCGCCCCGGGGATAAGCCTCAGGTAGTGCCTACGGTGACTCTCGAGGTATCTCCGGCGGAGGGTGAACGCCTGGCCCTGGCCGCCCAGGCGGGGCGCATCTCCCTGGTGTTGCGGGGGCAGGATGACCATCAACTGGTCCTCACCCAAGGGGTAAGCGCCGGCAATCTGTTCGGTTCGACCACCACTGTTACGCCAGCCGTGGCTGAGCCGAAACTCCCCGCCCCTCCTCGCCGCGTCACCGAAATCATCCGGGGACTGCAGCGGGAGCCGGTGAACTTTTGATGGCCCCCGACATCTATTCGGCTGAGTGACGACGATGGCCTTACATTTCAAAATTTTTTACCACTCCCAGGAGCACGGCGACCACCTCCGCCAGGTGATCGATTCCTCCGGCTCGGGTCAGTTGGTGGAGGTTGATGACCTGTCCCATCTGTCCATGGCCAGCAGGAATGGCACCGATGTCTTCTTGCTGGAATACCAGGAAAACAACCCCCAGCTCGATCAATGGATCGAAGCCACTGTGTCTGACCCCAATAACCCCGCGGTGTTTCTGGTCTTCCCGGAAATCTCCACCATCCAGCTCTGGAAGGCCCTCCATCTGGGAGTGAAGGAATGCTTGACCCTGCCCGTGCAGCCCCAAGAGTTCCAGGAGGCGGTGAACCGGCTGCTGGTCCGGACCACTCCCAAGACGCCGGAGAGAGGCTCCCCCAAATCCAAAATGATTACCTTACTGGGATGCAAGGGGGGGCTCGGCGCCACTTTTCTGGCCAGCAATCTGGCCTACCTCCTCTCCCGGGAACACCAGGGCCAGGTCTTGCTGGTGGACCTGGATCTGCAGTACGCCCAAATGGCCTATTTCTTCGATATCAAAACCCAACATTCCCTCAACGAGGCCGTCACCCATCTCAATGAGCTTGATCATTCTTTTCTGCAAAACTTGCTTTATCCCTACAACAGATTTCTCTCCTTATTGCCGGCGCCGGCCCGCCTGGAAGAGGTCGAGAACGTCACGCCGGACAATTTGGGGAAGGTCCTGTCTTATTTGAAAAATATGCCGACTTTCAGCTGGATCCTGCTGGACGCGGGCCACCGCATGGACGAGATCACCCTGAAAACCCTGGAACATTCGGATAGCCTGGTGCTGGTGACCGCCCCGTCCATCCCGGCCCTGGCCAATACCAGGAAGTGGCTGGAGTTGCTGCAACTCTTAGAATTAAAGCTGCCCCTGGAAATCTGGCTCAACTCCTGGGACCAGGCCGCCGATCTCACTCTGGCGGAGGCGGCCGATTATCTGGGAATGGCAGTGCGCGGCACCATCCCGTTCGATCCGGAAGCGGTCAACCGGAGCATCAACGACGGGCGGCCCCTGGCAGAAACCGCCCCCCGCCATCCTGTGTGTCAGGCGATTCGCTCCTTGAGCGCCGGGATCATTGGCCCGGAGATAGCTGACGAGGTCTCTTCCTCCGGCTGGGGTTGGCTGAAACGCCTGGGAGTGAAGTCATAGCCATGAGCCTCGTGTCCCGCCTGAAAGAGAAAGGTCGGTCTCCGGCAGCGGAGCAGTCGCCGCCGGCGCCACCCGCGCCCCGCGCCGAGGGCCCCCGCGATCTCAAAGATTTGAAAAAAGAGATTGCCTTCAATGACTTAAAGTCTCAGATTCACGCCCGGATCATCCATCTCCTGGACCTGACCCGCCTGGCGGAGGCGCCCGAAAATTCCCTCATGGAAGACTTACGCCGGGGCATCGAGCTGATCCTGGCGGAGGAAAAGCTGGCCCTAACCCTGCCGGATAAGGACCGGTTATGTAGAGAGATTCGGCATGAATTGCTGGGATACGGCCCCCTGGAACCTCTGCTCGCCGACCCCAGTATTTCCGACATCCTGGTAAACCGCTTCGATCAGGTCTTCGTCGAGCGCCGGGGAAAACTGGAACGTTCGACCGTACGCTTCATCGACAACGCCCACCTGCTGAAGATCATCGAGAAGATCGCCACCGGGGTGGGCCGCCGCGTCGATGAATCCTCTCCCATGGTGGACGCCCGGCTGCCGGACGGCTCCCGGGTCAACGCCATCATTCCACCCCTGGCCCTGGACGGCCCCTCCCTCTCGATCCGGAAATTCTCCAGGATCCCCATTAAAGTCCAGGATCTGATTAATTTCGGCAGCATTACCCCAGAGATCGCCCAGGTTTTGGCCGCCATGGTGAAGGCGCGGCTCAATATCCTGATCTCCGGAGGCACCGGTTCGGGGAAGACCGTCTTCCTTAATGTCCTTTCCAGCTTCATCCCCAACGACGAACGCATCATCACCATTGAAGACTCGGCCGAATTGCAGATGCAGCAGGAACATGTGGTGCGCCTGGAAACCCGGCCCGCCAACCTGGAGGGTTGCGGCGAGGTCACCCAGCGGGACCTGGTCAAAAATGCCCTGCGAATGCGGCCGGAACGCATCATCCTGGGAGAGGTCCGGTCCGGCGAAGCCCTGGACATGCTCCAGGCCATGAATACCGGTCATGACGGTTCCCTGGCCACCATCCACGCCAACTCTCCCCGGGACGCCCTGGCCCGCCTGGAAACCATGGTGTCCATGGCCGGCCTCAACATCCCCGATAAAGCCATCCGGCATCAGATAGCCTCGGCCATCCATGTCATCATCCAATTGGCCCGACTCAGCGACGGTAGCCGTAAGATGCTGCATTTATTCGAGATTGTCGGCATGGAAGGGGACATGATCACCGTGCAGGAGATCTTCTGCTACGAATTGCTGGGGATTACCGAAGACCGCAAGGTCAAAGGCAGATTCGTCACCCGGGGCATCCGGCCCAAGTTCATGAAGCGCCTGGACGCCCTGGGCATCCAGTTGCCGGCCCAAATCTTTCAGGAGACGAAAACGGCTTAAGTCCGGCAACCCAGAAGGCTCGGGGTTGGCCCCGCTGCCCAAAATGCTACGAGAAGGAATGTCGACCATTTTTCTGACCATCTGCATCTTCTCCTTGATCTTTTGCCTCGGCGCCGGCACCCTGCTGTTGGCTACTGATGATCAGGCACGCCATCAGCGCCGCCTGAAAAAGCGCTTAAGCGGCCTCAGGGACCTGGGGGTCAGCCTTCCGGTTGATTCACTGCTCCAAAGCAATGCCAGCCGACTTCCCCGCCTCTTGCCGGGGCGGCTTGCGGCGAAACTGGAACTTTCCCTGCTCCAGGCCGGCATCCACTGCCGGACCGAGGTCTACCTGGGGATCACCCTCCTGTCGGCCACAGCATTTCTGGGTCTGGGCCTGCTAAAATGGGGGCTCCTCGGCGCCCTGGCGGGCGGTGGCCTGGGGCTCTGGCTTCCCTGCCAATTCTTAGCCTTCAGGAAACTCCGTCGCCTGGGGAAATTCGAAAAACAGCTTCCCGACGCCCTGGAGTTGCTAGGCCGGGGCCTGAAGGCCGGCCACGCCTTTACCGCCGGTTTGCAGCTGGTAGCCGATGAGATGGGCCCGCCCATCGGCCCGGAATTTTTCCAAACTTATATGGAACATAATCACGGCCTGGACCTTAATGACGCCCTCTTAAATCTTTGCCGCCGCGTCGACCTGCAAGACTTGAGATTTTTCACCACCGCCGTGATGATTCAGCGAGAGACCGGCGGCAATCTGGCGGAAGATCTTGGAGAAGATCGCCGCCCTCATCCGCGAGCGTTTTAAGCTGGACAATCAGGTAAAGGCCCTGACTGCGGAAGGCCGTCTCTCCGGGCTGGTGCTCACCATGCTGCCTCCGGCCACCGCCGCCGCCCTGCTGGTTATGAACCCCGGTTACATCACGCTATTGTGGCAAAGCCCCAAGGGACGGACGATGGCCATGATCGCCATAGCCTTCCAGGCCTTGGGGATTCTCAGCATCCGGCAGATCGTCAAGATCAAGGTCTGAGGAAACCTCATGTCATATTATCCGCTCATATTCGGCTTGACCATGACCATGATGGTTATCTGCCTGATCCTCTTTTTCCTCCAAAGGCCCTCCCGGGTGAACGAGCGGCTCCAAGCCCACCTCAAACCCGTTAAGTGGGGACCGGTGCTGGTTCCTCCCGTCGAGTCCTCCCGGGTCTTGCCGGTCGGATTGGTGAGAAAAGCCGAGGAAAAATTCGGCCTGGCCAAAGACAGCGCCAAGGCCCAGGAGATTAAGCTGGGCCTGGCTCGGGCAGGCTTCCGCAGCGAAAGCGCCATCGCGGTCTTCATGGGGCTCAAGATAGGATTGGCCCTGGCCCTGCCCATCCTGGCCCTGCCCTTTTTATCCGGGCGCCACCTGAGCCTCATCCTCCTCATCGGCGCCCTCTACCTGTTGCTGATGGGCGGCTACCTGATCCCCTCCCTGGTCCTGGATAAGCTGGCGGCCCGGCGCCAGACCCGGATCAGGGAGACCCTCCCGGACGCCCTGGATCTGATGGTAGTTTGCGTCGAGGCCGGCCAGGGACTTAACGCCGCCATCAAACGCGTCGGGGATGACCTGCGGCTCACCAACCCCATCCTGTCCCAGGAAATGCTCCAGGTCAATCTGGAGATCAGCGCCGGGGTGGAACGGGAACAGGCCTTGCGCAACCTGGGGGAGCGCACCGGGGTGGATGAAGTCATCTCGCTGTGCAACATCCTGATTCAGCGCGACCGCTTCGGCACCAGCGTGGCCCATACCCTGAAGATCCAGTCTGACAGCGTGCGCACCAACCGGCGCCTCAAACTGGAGGAACTGGCCGCCAAGACCCCGGTTAAACTGGTCTTTCCCCTGCTCCTGTTTATTTTCCCGGCCATCATGGTGGTCATCCTGGGACCGGCGGCGATCCGCATCTCCGAAACCCTGCTGAAATAGGTGCGAAATTGACCGGCGCGACGGGACTTCATGGACTGCACGGCAAGTTCTTGGTACGTGGGGTTCTTTTTTGACTAAAAACTCGAAACTCGAAACTGAAAACTCAAAACTGTCTCTCTAAGCCTTTTCTTCCACCTCATATCCCGCCTCCCGCAGAGCCATAAGCACCGCCTCGCCGTGCTCCGGGCCCCGGGTCTCCAGATTCAGCTCTACGCGGGTAGAGTCCAGGGGCAGCTCCCGGGCCAGACGGTCGTGGTACAGGTGCAAAATATTGGCCCCCGCCTGCCCCAACCGCGCGGCCAGACGCCCCAGGGACCCAGGGGTATCCGGCAGAACCACCCGCAGGATCAGGAGGCGGCGTTTTTCCTGCAGAGCCCGGGGCACCACCCGTTCCAGCAGGGGGATGTCCATATTGCCGCCGCTCACCACCAGCACGACCCGGCCCAGCGGGCGGGTGGTCAGGTGAAACAGGAAGGCGGCGGTGGTCACGGCCCCGGCCCCTTCCGCCAGGATCTTCTTGCCTTCCAGCAGGAATAACAGGGCCTGGGTGATTTCCCGCTCCTCCACCAAGACCAGATCCCGCAAGTGCTCCTGAAGGATCGCGAACGGCAGTTTCCCGATAAGCGGCACCCGGATGCCGTCGGCCAGGGTGGCATGGGCCGGCACCGGGGTCGGGGCGCCCCGCAGGAAAGCCTCCACCAAGGAAGGCACCTGCAGGGTCTGTACCCCGATGATCAACACCTCGGGTTTGCTCTCCTTCAGGGCCAGGGTGAGGCCGGCGGCCAGGCCGCCGCCCCCCACCGGCACCACCACCGCGTCCACCTCCGGCAGGTCCTCCAGGATCTCCAGCCCCAAGGTGCCTTGTCCGGCCATAACTTCGGGGTCGTCATAAGGGTGAATGAAGACGTAACCCTCGGCCTCCAGGGCCCGGGCTTTTTCCACGGCCTGGGAGACGTCCTGGCCGTGAAGAATGACCTTAGCCCCATAGTTCTGGGTAGCCATCTGCTTGGAGATGGAGGCCCATTCGGGCATGACGATGGTGGCCGCCAGGCCCAATTGCGCCGCGGCGTAGGCCACTCCCTGGGCGTGGTTGCCGGCGGAAGCGGCCACGACTCGCTCCCCCTCGCCCCGCTCCTTCAGCAGGGTGAGACGGTTCAGCGCCCCCCGGAGCTTGAAGGACCCGGTGGTCTGGAGGTTCTCCAGCTTGAGATAGACCTCCCGGCCGCTGAGCCGGCTCAGGGCGTGGGCATGGATCAGCGGGGTGTGGACGACTGCCCCTCTAATCCGCTCTTTGGCTGCCTCGATGTCTTTTAGGGTCATAAGTCCCGATTGTTTCGGACCGGTTTAGAGGTCGAACCGGCCCTGCCCTTGGGGCGCGGGAAACTCAGAAACCATCAACCTCAAGTGGCCGGGGCCTGGCGCCTTCATACCCCTGGCCGGTCCCCTGGGTTTCTGCGGAGGGGTCATTGCCGAGGTCGGTTCTAGTTACTATTTTTCGGCTAGATTGACAATTACTTTGAACCGGACGCAGGCTCTATCATGGAAATAATTACGGAATTGCTGGAAAAATTTCAAGGCAGGTTTGCCACGGAATTGGGTCTGGACCTCAAATCCGGGGCCGCGGTGCGCCAGCAGTGGTTCTTGGCCGCCGTCTTTTTTGGGGCGCGGATTTCCGGGACCCTGGCGGCCCGCACCTTCCGGACCTTCATGGCGGCCGGAGTCTATTCCCCGGAAGCCATTCTGGGCCAGGGTTGGGACAACCTGGTGGTGCTCCTGGACCAAGGCGGTTACACCCGTTATGATTTCAAGACCGCCACTAAGCTGCTGAAGAGCATGGAGTCTTTGCAGGCGCACTATCAAGGTTCCCTGGAACGCCTGCACGCAGCCGCCGCGGACCCGGAAGATTTGGAGCGCCGCCTGAGGGAGCTGGCCCCCGGCATCGGCCCCGCCACGGTCAACATCTTCCTCAGGGAACTGCGCGGCATCTGGGCCAAGGCCGACCCGCCTCTCAGCCCCCTGGCCCAGGCCGCGGCCGAGCATGCGGGGCTAATGGACCGGGGCCTCGATCCACGGGAGGCCTGGCGGGAGCTGCAACGCCATTGGCAAGCCCAACCCGCGGCCGGCTTCGACCTCGCCGACCTGGAGGCGGCGCTGGTGCGCCGGGCCTGGAACTGCGGCGGAATCCAAATGTCAAGGTTCAAAGTTAATCTCACGCCAAGACGCAATGCCGCAAAGGAAAGGCGCAAGTGCTTGCAAATCAGGCGGAAAAAGGAAATACTAAACACTCAAGACCAAAAAACTAAAAACTAAAAACTCGAAACTCGAAACTCATGAAAGACTGCATCTTTTGCCGCATCGTCGCCGGCCGACTGCCCGCCGCCCGAGTCCTGGAAACCCCCAAGGTATTGGCTTTTCTGGATATCGCCCCGGTGCACTACGGCCACACCCTGGTCATTCCCAAGGCCCATCATCAGAACCTGCTGGACTTGCCGGACGAACTCTGGCAGGAGATCGGCCAGGTCTGCCGCCGGGTCGCCCAGGCCATCCAGTTAAGCCTCCAGGCCCAGGGCTTCAATATCGGCATGAATAACTTTGCCGCCGCGGGCCAGGAGGTGTTTCACGCCCACGTCCACGTCATTCCCCGCTATCTCGGCGATGGCCTGAAATTGTTTCCCCAGGGTAATTACCAGGCGGGTGAGATGGAAAAGACCGCGGCACAGCTACGCCAGGCCATGCAGGCGATGTAGGACAGGCGCCCCCGCCTGTCCCTGGACCGCCGGGGGCAGCCGTCCTACAACTCCCGCCGGGCCTCGGCCCAGAGCACTTCCTGCAAAAAAGCAACTGGCGCGGCCAGGGGAATTTCCCACCCGTCAATGGCGGCCACCGGCATCAGGCCCATGAGGGCGTTGGCCAGCCAGACGCCGTCGGCCTGCTGGAGCTGCTCCAGGGTGGTGGGCGCGGTCTCCTGGGCCAGGGCGCGACGCTTCAATCCGCCGGACAGGGCCGCCACCGTCACCCCGGGCAAGGCGCTGGCCGCGGCCGGAGTGAAATACTGCCCGTCTTGGAGATAAACCAGGCTGGTGGCGGAGCCTTCCGACACCAGGCCGTCGGCCTCCAGGATGAGGGCCTCCCTGGCTCCCCGGTCCAGGGCATACTGCCGGGCCGCCAGGTTAAAGAGATAATTGAGGCTCTTGTGGCGGCCGATGAAGCTGGCGCGCCGCTCCGGAAAGACGGCCACCGGCCAGCCGGCGGCGTACTCCGCCGGCGGGGGCGGCGCGTAAGGCTGGGCCCAAATCACCAGGGTGGGATGGCCGGCCTCGGGCAATCCCAAACCGGGGACCACTCCCCGGCTCCACAGAATCTTCACCCGGGCCGGGCGTTGCTCGAGGCCGTTGGCCGCCAACAACCTCTTCAGGCGCGCCTCCCAGGAAAAGCCCGACGGCCAGGCCAGCCGAAAAACCCCGGCCGAGGCCTCCAGGCGGGCCAGGTGCTCTTTTAAGAAAAATATGGTCCCCGCTTCGGCCCGCAGCGTTTCGAACAGGCCGTCGCCATAGAGAAAACCCCGGTCGTTCACCGACACCCGGGCCTGGTCCAGGGGGGTCAAGTCATCATTGAGCCAGACGAATTCTTGCATGGATCTTGCTCCGAAAAGATTGGTCTCACGCCAAGACGCAAAGTCGCAAAGCAAAGGCGCAAAAAATGTGGAGAGCGCACTGCGCACCGAGATGGCGGGCGGGGACGCCCGCCCCACCAACCTTTTCATTATTTACGCGTGGGCCAAAGGCCCATGAATGATTGCCCTGAAAATGCCCTTCGAAGCGCGATTTTTCACTCCTAATTGCTAATTAAACCCGCTTATTTTGATAAACCTGGGACAGTTGGCAGCACCGAGCGTTTCCCATTTAATGGATTTTGCGAGAATTGTGCCGCTTTTATGCCGTTTTAGGCCGGAGGTGGATTACCGGCAAGCCTCTTTATTTCCAGGAGAATCCACCTGGGAGCCACCGCCGTTGCGGAACAGACACAATCTCCGGCGCCTGTTTATGAATAATCGCGCGCCTCTGTTCCACATTATCCTTTAGTCACATAAACGGGGAGAAAAATCCAGAAAAGGAAATATGTTTGACTTACTTTCTCTTTCTCAACCATAGCCTGGGGGCCAATCCCTTCAGCCAAGCTTGGCAAATATTTTCGTTCCCAAGTGCAACTTGGGAACGAGCCATTCATGTCCCAAGGGAACTTCCAAAACCATGAAAATCTTGGCAATCAGAAGGTTTAAGTCCCCCCTCCCTCGAGGGGAGGGGGTTAGGGGGAGGGTGGCGTTCGCCTGTCGCATTCACAGATGACGCCACCCCCACCCCAGCCCTCCCCCCTCAAGGAGGAGGGAGTAAAACGTCTGCAGTTTTGCTAGTCTTTTGGCTTTGGCGCGCAAACATTTTCCGAGCAGTTAAAAAAATTTTTAGCGACTTGGCGACTTGGCGTGAGGTCAGCTTTTCAATACGAATCGAAACTTCTCATAAATCGCCCTCGATAAGCCGGAACAGGGTACCGGCCTTGTGGAGAGTCTCTTCGTATTCGTCTTCTTCCCGGGAATCGTAGACCACGCCGCCGCCCACGGCAAAATGGGCCTGGCCGTGGGCGATGATGGCGGTGCGGATGGCCACGTTCAGGTCCAGGTTGCGGTGCAGCCCCAGGTAGCCGATGGCCCCGCAATAGACGTGGCGCACGTGGGGCTCCAGTTCGTCGATGATCTCCATGGCCCGGATCTTGGGGCAGCCGGTGATGGAGCCGCCGGGAAAGGTGGCCCGTAGGATATCCACGGCGCTGCACTCCGGCTGCAACTGGCCGGCGACGATGGACACCAGGTGATAGACATTCTGGTAGGCCTCCAGGCGCTTGTGCTCCTGGACTCGCACCGTCCGGGGCCGGCAGACCTTGCCCAGATCGTTCCGCAGCAGGTCCACGATCATGGAGAGTTCGGCGTCGTCCTTGGGGCTCTCGGCCAATTCCTGGCGCAGGACCGCGTCCGCGGCCGGGGTGGCCCCCCGGGGCCGGGTGCCCTTGATGGGCCGGGTCTCCAGATAGTCCCCCCGGCGATACAGGAAGCGCTCCATGGACGTGGAGAGCACCTGAAAATCACCGCAGTTGAGGAAGGCATAGAAGGGCGCCGGGTTCAGCCCGAAAAAGCCGCTGCAACAGGTAATACGGCTCCCCGGACAGCGGAAAAGAAAAACGCTGGGTCAGGTTCACCTGGTAGACGTCACCCTGGCGGATATATTCCCGGATGCGGCCGAGGGCCTTAAGATAAGCCTCCCGGGTAAAGTTGCTCTGAGGCGGGCCCACCCGGTAAGCCCCCAGGGGCACGGCCGGGGGCCAGATTACGCCCTCCTCCGGGGGAATGGCGCCGCCCTTGCGGGTCCTCGTAGGTGACCCCCACCTGCCAAAAGCGCCCGCCCCGGCGGTCGTGCACCACCAGGCGCCGGGGAAAGGCCAGGACCAGGTCCGGCAGGTTGAGATCATCCAGCGCGGTTTGCGGCAAGTTTTCCAGATGATTTTTCAGGTCATAGGCCAGAAATCCCAGACCGCCGGCGGCCAGGGGTGGCAGCGGCGTCTCCTCCGGCAGTTCCAGGGTCCCCAGCAAGTCCTCCAGGACCTGGAAGGGGTTGCCCCGGCAGATCTGCAGGCCCTGGTCCCCTTGCAGCATAACCTGGTCTCCCTTGGCTGCGCAGCACCAGGAACGGGTCCCAGCCCATAATGGAACAGCCGGCGCAGTCCAGGTCGCCGCCGCTCAACAGCAGCATGGCGTAAGGCCGCTGCCGGATGGCGACGAACAGGTCCCCCAGGTTATGGACGCCAGGCGGGGGCGTAAAAGGCTTAACCTCGATATCGACTATTCGTCCGAACATAGCTTCAGAGTTCCGTAGGGGCAAGATACAGGCGAACACAAGGTTCGCCCCTACGGTTTTACTTTCCCAAGAAATTTTCCGCCAGTTCCCGGCCGTGGCTGGTGAGGAAGGATTCCGGGTGGAACTGGACCCCGTGGAGGGGATAGCGCCGGTGGCTCAGGCCCATGATGACGCCGTCGTCGCTCCTGGCGGTGACCTCCAGGTCCGGGGAGCCGGGCGCCGCCATGAGCGAGTGGTAGCGGGCCGCGGCAAAGGGCGAGGGCAGGCCGGCGAACAGGCCCCGGCCCTGGTGAAAGACCTGGGATTGCTTGCCGTGCACCGGCACCGGGGCCCGGACCGTGGCGCCGCCGAAGACCTCGTTGATGGCCTGGTGGCCCAGGCACACCCCCAGGATGGGGATGTGCCGATAAAAACGGGCGATCACCGCCTTGCTGATCCCGGCCTGGTCCGGGGCCTTGGGGCCGGGCGAGATGCAGAGCCAGTCGGGGCTCAAGGGCCGCGATCTCCGCCAGGGTCAATGGCGTCGTGGCGGAAAACCAGGACCTCCAGGTCGAACTCGTAGAACAGCTGCACCAGGTTATAGGTGAAGGAGTCGTAATTGTCGATCATCAGCAGGCGCATCAAGGCCCCCAAAATAAAAAAAGCCGCCCAGTCGAGTCTGGGTGGCTTGCGCCTGTCATAACTCTAAAATTTTTATATTTCGTTCAGGCGGCCCTGTCAATCCTTTTCTATCCCGTTGGTCCAGGTCCCACTCAGGCCGGTCCGCAGTGGAAATCAGTGGCAAAATACCCACGGCGACCTCTGCCCATCAAAAGCGGGGCACGGCCCGCCATAATTAATCTTCGGCCTGAGCCCGCGGCTTCACGAAATACAAGGTCCCGAAGGAGTTGGGGTCCAGGCGGTGCTGGTTGGTGTCGTAGTTCTGGACGTAGCCGCAGTCGTAGTCCTCTCCTTCCGACAGGCCCATGGCCCGGTCCATGTCGCCGTCGGCGACCACCACCAGGGCCTGGAGAAAGGCGGCGCCGCCGTTGCGGGCGGTGGGGTCCAGGGCAAATACCGCCCCGCAGTCACAGAAGCCGCCGGCAAAATCGTACCACCGGCCGCCTTCCAACTCCACCGGCCGCAGCACCTCGGCACCGCAAAAGGGACAGCACACCGGCCGGGTGCGGTCGCTAATCAATTTCGGCATATAATACCCTCACAAAAAACCCCAAAAATTTTCACGCCGCCGGACCGGCCGTCCAGCCCACTTACTGATACATTATCCCCTATTTTTTCGGATTCGGCAATTATCTCCCGTTCTATTGACACTGCCCCTCTCCGAGCTTAAATTGTTTTAACTCTGAAGTTTAAAAGGAGAGGCTTTAATGGCAGACAAAACCATCGTCTTTTCGGCTCAGGAGCAGATGAAGATCGAGGCCATCGTCATCGACAAAGACGGGGAGGAGGCCTTAATTTACCTGGCAGAGCTGGTGGACCGCTTAACTCCGCACCTGGGCCACGCCTGTGGACCCAAGGCGGCAGAAGGACCTCCCGGGCAAGGTTGATTACCTCTGCCTTTGGCAAACTGACCACCAATTAACCACCTCCCGGCCCCCGGCCGGTTTCACTTTCCAGATGAGGATAACATGGCAGACAAGCAGATCGTTTTTTCGGACCAGGAGAAGATGCAAATTGAGGCCATCGTGATTGACAAGGATAAGGAGGAGGCCTTGAAGTTTCTGGCCAAGCTGCTGCAGGAGATCAAGGGTACTGCCGGCCAGGCTTGCGGTGGCACCCTCAAGTAGCCCCAGAGCTACTGGTAGTCATGCACAGGCTGGCCCTGGTAGCCGATACCCACGCCTACAGGGCCGGCCTGCCTTTATTGCTGGCCTTTTTCCAGCGTCAGGGTCTGCGCCACCTGGCCTGCCTGGGGGATTGCCAACCGGAACCGTTCCGGGCCTGGCTGGAGATGGACCCCGGTAACCGGCTCTATTGGGTCTATGACGTCTTCGGCCCCCAGTTGCCTGAAGCCACCACCTGCGGCGTGGCCCAGGAATTGGCCGGGCGGATTTTCCTGGCCCACACCCGGGCCCTGATCTGGACTCACTTCAACGAGCGGGTGCGGGCTTACGCCCGCGGGACCCGCACCTGCCGCCCGCCGCTGCTGCTCTGCCACGGGCACACCCACGTGCCCTGCGTCACCCGCTTCGCCCCACCCTCCAGCCGCCTCCTTTATATCAATGACGCGGTGCGGCCCCAGGAGTTCCAACCGCGGCAGGCCTGCCTGCCCCTGGAACCGGACACCGTCTACCTCATCGTCCCCGGGGCCTTTACCCTGGAGGAGGGGCGGCACCCCGCCTTCAGCTTCGCGGTGCTGGACCTCGACGCCTCCCGGGTGGCCATGGTGTCGCTGCGGAACCTGGCGGCGTTGGCTGCGGTGGAGCTGTTTCCGGCTGAAGTTCCTTAGGGCGGCCTGCGGCCGCCGGATCAAATGATGGCGGGCACTGAGATTGCCTTGCGTATTGGCGCCTTGGCGTGAGAATAGTAACTCGCCGAGAGGCCCAGCTTAAAAAACCGAATCGGGGACCAAGGCCGCTTTGCCGGCCCGCAGCTCCGCCAGCACTATGGCGTCGGTGGGAAAGGCCAGGGGCGCGGGCGGGGCCGGCAAGGGAAAGAAGGCCGCCTCGCTCAGGTCGTCCCCGGCCTGGAGCACGCCGCCCACCACCCGGCCGGCGAACCAGATGCCCACCGTGAGGCGCTCCGGGTCGTGGAAGTTGGCGTGCACCGCCAGCACCTGCCCCAGTTCTACCACGAGGCCGGTTTCCTCCTGGAATTCCCGGGCCGCCGCGGCCTTAACCGCTTCGCCCCACTCCACATAGCCGCAGGGAATACACCAGGCGTCCCGGTAGGGTCCGCCGTGCCTGCGGCCCCACAGAATTTCCCCGCCCCGGCGCACCACCACCGCCACTCCCACCGCCGGGTTGACATACAGCACCCGGCGGCAGGCCCGGCAGACCAGGCGGTCCCGGCCAGCCGCGGGGCTCGACCGCCAATGCACGCCGCAGCAGGGGCAGAAACGATATGAGGGAGGATTGCAGGACATGTTAGTTTCGAGTTTCGAGTTTTTAGTTTTTAGTTTTTACTGCCGCGCCCGACCAGTCATTCACCTGGCTCCCTTTCTTTTAAACCGAAAACCGGAAACTGAAAACCGAAAACCGTCGCTTTAAGGTTGAAAGTGGCGATAAATTCGTTTAAAAGATTCGTTGGCCCTTAGATTTTCGGAGATGACGTCTTGATCAACCCCAGGCTCACCGCCGTCCGCAATATCGGCATCATTGCCCACATCGACGCGGGGAAGACCACCCTGACGGAGCGCATCCTCTATTACTCCGGCCGCACCCACAAGATGGGCGAGGTGCACGACGGCGCCGCGGTCATGGACTGGATGCCCGAAGAGCAGGAGCGCGGCATCACCATCACTGCGGCGGTGACCACCTGCCAGTGGAAGGGTTGCGTCATCAATATCATCGACACCCCGGGCCATGTGGACTTCACCATCGAAGTGGAGCGCTCGCTTCGGGTGCTGGACGGCGCCATCGGGGTCTTTGACGCGGTGAGCGGGGTGGAGCCCCAATCCGAGACCGTCTGGCATCAGGCCGACAAATACCGGGTGCCCAAGCTGGCCTTCATCAACAAGATGGACCGCATGGGGGCCAATTTCTGGGCCGCGGTGGACTCCATGCAGGAAAAACTGGGCGCCCACCCCCTGGTCCTCACCATCCCCTGGGGTGAAGAGGACCAGTTCCAGGGGGTCATCGACCTCTGAGCCATGAAGGCCATGAAGTGGCGGGAAGAGACCCTGGGCGTCGTCTTCGACGAACTGGAGATTCCGGCGGACCTCGAGAAGCCGGCCGCAGGCGCGGCCCGGGAGGCCCTGGTGGAGGCCCTGGCCGAAGTGGACGACGAGGTCATGGAAGCCTACCTGGCCGAGCGGCCGCTGTCGCCGGAGGAACTCAAGGCCGGCATGCACCGGGCCACCCTGGCCCTCAAGGGCGTGCCCACCTACTGCGGCTCCGCCCTGCGCAACAAAGGGATCCAGCCCCTGCTGGACGGCATCAAGGACTTTCTGCCCAACCCCACGGAAGTGCCGGCCATCATCGGGCCAGCAACCCCCAGACCGGCGACCGAGGAGCCCGGCCGTCCCGGGACGACGGCCCCCTGGCGGCTCTGGCCTTTAAGATCATGGTGGACCAGAGCCAGCGCCTCACCTATGTGCGCCTCTACTCCGGCACGCTGAAATCGGGCCAGGAGGTCTACAATCCGGTCAAGGGCGTCTCGGAAAAAGTGGCCCGCATCCTCAGGATGCACGCCAACAAACGGGAGCCCCTGGAGGCGGCGCACGCCGGCAGCATCGTAGCCCTGCTGGGTCTGAAGCTCACCACCACCGGCGACACCCTGTGCAGCCGGGACCGGCCCATCATCCTGGAGCCCATCTCCTCCTATGTTCCGGTGATCTCCCTGGCCATCGAACCCCTGACCCGGGACGACCAGGAGAAGTCTGGGGCCGGCCCTGGCCCGGGTCTCCGAAGAGGACCCGAGCCTACAGGTCACCACCGACGAAGACACCGGCCAGGTCCTGCTCTCCGGCATGGGCGAACTGCACCTGGAGGTGATCCAGCACCGCCTGGAGCGGGAATTTCACGCCCACATCCGGGCCGGCCGCCCCCAGGTGGTCTATCGGGAGACCATCGCCGCCGCGGTCGAAGCAGACCGGCAGCTTCGACCGGGAACTGGCCGGCAAGCACCATTTCGCCGAGGTGCGCCTCAGCCTCGCCCCCCGGCCCCGGGGCTCCGGCAATGCCTTCGTCTCCAGGCTGCCCGCAGAGCACCCGGCCCAAGATTTCGTGGCCATCATCGGCCAGGCGGTCCAGGAGGCCCTGGAGGGCGGGGTGGTCTACGGCCACCCGGCGGTGGACGTGGCCGTGGCCCTGACCGAGGCCACCCTCAAAGAGGGCCTGGCCTCGGAGATGGCCTTCCGCATCGCCGCCATGACCGCCCTGAAACAGGGCTTTAGCCAGGCCCAGCCCCAACTGCTGGAGCCCATCATGAAGGTGGAGATCATCGCCCCGGAGGAGTTCACCGGCGAGGTCATGGGCGATTTTGCCGCCCGCAAAGGCAAGGTGGAGCAACTGCTGGCCAAAGGCGCGGTGCGCCTCATCACCGGCACCGCGCCCTTTGGCCGAGATGTTCGGCTACGCCACCGCGCTGCGCTCCCTCACCCAGGGCCGGGGCACCTTTACGCTGCAGTTCGACCATTACGGCTTTGTGGAAAGATAGCTTTCAGCTTTCAGCTATCAGCGCTCAGCTAAAACACCCCAGCCAATATGAGCGATAGACAGACCATCATCGACCAAATCCGCCAGGCCTTCGACGGCAATGAGTACCCCGGCGACGGTTATCTGCAAGGTGGCCGCGAAGGCTGCGAGCCGTTCGAGGAGGTGGGTCCCTTTGTGGGCCGCGCCGATTGGCGGAACCTCGAGCCCGAGTTCCTGGATGGCCACTGCACCGCGCTCAGCTTTTTTTCCGAGGCCGGCTTCCGGTTCTTTCTGCCTGCCTATTTAATTGCCGATCTCCAGGGCCAATTGCTTACTGCGGACCCGGTTTTCCACCTGACCCACGGGTTCTACGATATAACCGTCGAGTCTCGGGTAACAGAGCGGGTGTTTCTGCTCAAGACCGGCAAGTCGAAATTGCTTAATCCACGGCGCTACGGTGCCATGACGTTTAATGATTACGCCCTCTACCGGCTGTCGGTCTTCACCCGGGAAGAGGCCGCGGCCATCGTGGCCTATCTGCAATTCCGGATAGCCGCCGGAACCACTGCTGAAAAGGAGCAGATCGAGGCGGCGCTCGCGGCTTTTTGGCAGGAGAGGTCGCGGGCGGCTCCCACGGCAGAAGATCTGCAGCAACACTTGACAGAGGGAAAAGCGTATGTCGAGGCCGTCATGGCCTCCAAGGAGAAATAACTATGGCAATCGAACAAACCCTATCCATGCTCAAACCCGACGGCGTCGCCCGCGGCCTCATCGGCGAGGTCCTGGGCCGCTTCGAGAAAGCCGGCCTCAAAATTAAGGCCATGAAGATGCTGCATCTCAGCAAGGCCCAGGCCCGGCAATTCTATGCGGTGCATCAGGAGCGGCCCTTTTACGACAGCCTCACCAGCTTCATGAGTTCCGGCCCCATCGTGGCGCTGATTCTGGAAGGCGAGAACGCCGTCCAGGTGAACCGGGACCTCATGGGCGCCACCGACTACCGGAAGGCCGCGGCCGGCACCATCCGAGCCGATTTCGCCCAGGAAATCGAGGCCAACCTCGTCCACGGCTCCGATTCCCCGGAGAACGCCGCCATCGAGATCGCCTTCTTTTTTAATGCCCTGGAACGCGTCTGAGCTGCTTTTAAGCACTAAAACTTCAAATCCCCCTAAATCCCCCTTTTTCAAAGGGGGACTTTAAAACCCCCTGAGAAAAAGGGGGGTAGGGGCAGGAGTGTCCGGCAGGGTTTTTGCTAATATTCCCGCAAGAAAACCGATCAAATCCGCCAAAGTCCAATAACATGTGGAGTTTTTCAGCTTTTCCCCTCTCCCCCAATGGGGGAGAGGGCAGGGTGAGGGGGAAGTATTTAGTCGAAGAAGCCACCCCTCACCCCAACCCTCTCCCCTCGCAGGGGAGAGGGGGTTTTTCTGCTGCCAGCCCAAGCCTGCGTCCGTTCTGATAAAATTTTTCTGCACCTGCATTTTTCGTTTTTAATCGCCAGCACCCTTGCAAAATCTCTACCGGACACTCCTGGGGTAGGGGGGATTTTATTTATCGTGGATGAGGATTGTTTCGAGAACGTTTTAGCACAGGCGTCGTGCCCTTGTGCTGATGTGAAGCCCCCGCCTCTTCTTAGCGCGCCTTAATCATTCCACCCACCAGCCTCAACTTGACAAAGAGACCTGCCAGCCCCATTTTACTGTTACGCACCTGGCGCCTTCAAGGTAGTGGCACGGATTGAGGTGAGGCTTGCTCCCTGGAGCGCCGCGGCCAGGCCTCGCAGAGATTGATCCAGGAGAATGGCATGGAGGTGGAGGAGATCAACGGCAGCCAGGCCCAGGAAACCCGGGTGCTGGAGCGGGCCAAGACTGTCCTGGTGGCCGCCGCGGAGCACCGCCGGCGGACCGGCCGGCCCCTGGTCACTCTGAGCTATGCCCAGAGTCTCGACGGCAGCATCGCCGACCGCCCCGGCCGGCCCCTGTCGTTGAGCGGCTCACAAAGCCTGACCCTGACTCACGGCCTGCGCGCCTCGCATGACGCCATTCTGGTGGGCATCGGCACGGTGCTGGCCGACAACCCGCGCCTCAACGTGCGTCTGGTGACCGGCGAGAGCCCCCAACCGGTGATCGTCGACAGCTCGCCTGCGCTTTCCGTCCTACGCCAACCTGCTGCGCACCGGCCGCGCTCCCTGGATCGTGGCCAACGAAGGCGCCGACCCCGAGCGCCGGGAGGCCCTGGAGGCCATGGGCGCCCGGGTCTTTTGCCTGCCCGCGGCCAACGGCCTGGTGAACCTCGAAACCCTGCTCGAGCAACTGGGGAACCTGGAGATCGACAGTCTCATGGTGGAGGGCGGCGCCCAGATCATCACCAGTTTCCTGGCCTCCCGCCTGGTGGACCAGATCATCCTGACCATCGCCCCCTTGCTGGTGGGCGGCCTGCGGGTGGTGGACAGCCTGGGCCGGGGTCGCTTTCCCCGTTTGCGGCAACCTCACCTATCAACGTCTGGGAGAGGACCTGGTCCTCATGGGCGAACCCGAATGGCAGGCTTAGGGCATGTATAGGCGGGCCCTCTATTTCACCGGACCCCGGCAGGTGGCCCTGCGCCGCGAGGTTATTTCGGCCCCCGCCTTCGGCCAGGTGTTGGTGCAGACCATCATCTCGGCCATCAGCCCCGGCACCGAGGGGCTCATTTACCGGGGCCAGGCCCCCCAGGATATGGCCCGGGACGACACCATCGCCGCCCTGGCCGGCGACTTTTCCTTTCCCTTGAAATACGGCTATGCCGTAGTGGGTAAAGTGGTCACCCTGGGCCCCGGGGTGTCCCCCGATTGGCAGGGCCGGCAGGTCTTCGCCTTTCATCCCCACGAAAGCCACTTCCTGGCCACTCCCGATGAGCTGCAAATGCTGCCCCTGCTATCTCACCGCCGAGGACGCGGTCTTCTTTCCCAACATGGAGACCGCAGTCACCTTCCTCCTGGACGGCCAGCCTCTCATGGGGGAGCAAGTGGCCGTTTTCGGCCAGGGGATCGTGGGGCTGCTCCTCACCGCCCTGCTGGCCCGCTGGCCCTTGAACTCTCTGGTGACCCTGGACCTCTATGCCAAACGGCGCCTGCTCTCCGAAAGCCTGGGGGCTCAGTCAGCGTGGACCCCTCAACCCCGGACCTGACGGAGCGTCTCTGGCGGCTATCTCCAAGGGGCCGGTCCTTATCCCGGCGCCGATCTGACCTACGAGATTTCCGGTAATCCCGAGGCCCTGAACCAGGCCATCGCGGTCACCGGCTTTAACGGCCGGGTGGTCATCGGCTCCTGGTATGGCCGCAAGCAAAGCGACCCTGAACCTGGGAGGCCGTTTCCATCGCAGCCGGGTGCGGCTCATCGGCAGCCAGGTGAGCACCATCCCGCCGGAACTCGCCGGCCGTTGGAGCAAATCCCGACGTTACCACATCACCTGGCAGATGCTGGAGGAGGTCAAACCGGCCCGCTTCATCACCCATCGCTTTCCCATCACCCAGGCCGCCCAGGCCTATGAGTTGCTCGACCGGAATCCGGAGGAGGCCATCCAGGTGATTTTGACGTATTGAAGTACTTGAGTTTGAGTCCAGGAACCATGCACACAGGAGTGATATGCAGTACACTTGGCCGTCCAACGCGACTTTATCGCCCGGCACTTTCTGGTGGGCGGGGATTGGGGGGAGGAAAACCAGCTCCACTCCCACCATTACCAGGTGGAGGTGCTGCTGGAGGGCAAAGTCCTCAATCAACACGGCTTTCTGGTGGATATCGTGGCCCTGGAGGTCCACCTGGATGAACTGGTGGCTTATTACCGGGACCAGACCCTGAACGAGCTGCCGGAATTTGCCGGGCTCAATCCCAGCATCGAACATTTCGCCCGCCTCCTCTGCCAGGAACTCCTGAACCGCATCCAAGACCCCCTCCACGCCCTCACTGCCAAGGTGTGGGAGAATGACATCGCCTGGGCCGCAATACCGCGAGGAGCGCTAATTGCATCTGGGCCTGGTGGTTTACGGCATCTGGAGACCGTCTCCGGCGGCTACCTTTATGACCGCAAATTGGTGGAGCATCTTGAGAGCTGCGGGGATGAGGTGGAGGTCATCTCCGTGCCCTGGCGCCCTTACGGCCGGGCCCTGTTGGACAACCTCTCCCCGGCACTAATCGAGCGCCTGAGCCGGGCTGCTTTCCAACTTTTGCTCCAGGATGAGCTGGTCCATCCTTCGCTGTGCCGCCTCAATCACCGGCTGCGGCGCCGTCCCGTACCCCCTGGTGGCCATCGTCCACCACCTGCGCTGCTGTGAGGCCCGGCCCGCCTGGCAAAATTTTTTGTACCGCCAAGTGGAACACCAATATCTGACTACCGTGGACGGTTTCATTTTTAACAGCAACGCCACCCGGACCGCGGTGGAGCGCCTGGTGGCGTCAGGACGGCCGGCGGTGGTGGCTCCGCCGGGAGGCGACCACATCCCCGGCGGCCTCTCCCGGGAGGAAGTATTGACGCGGGCCGGAGCCCCGGGGCCCTGCCGCCTGATCTTCGTGGGCAACCAGATCCCTCGCAAAGGGCTGCACGTCCTGCTGGACGCCCTGGCGGCCCTGCCTGGCCCGGACTGGCGCCTGACCGTGGTCGGCGGCCCGGAGTTGGACCCGCCTTACGCCCGGGCCATCCGCGGCCGGATCGCCGCCCTGGGATTGAGCGACAAAGTCAAAATGTTAGGCACCCTGCCCCCGGAAGAGTTGGCCGGGCGCCTGCGGGAGAGCCACCTGCTGGCGGTGCCGTCTGCTTACGAGGGTTTCGGCATCGTCTATCTGGAGGCCATGCGCTTCGGCCTGCCGGTGATTGCCTCGGCCGCCGGCGGGGCCCGGGAGATCGTTAGCCACGGAGTCAACGGCTTTCTGACGCCGCCGGGCGATGCCGTCACCCTGAGCCGTTTGCTGAAATCTTTGCTGGAAAATCGGGACCTGTTGGCGCGCCTGAGTCTGGCGGCCCTGACTCACGCCGCCGCCCAGCCCACCTGGCAGGAGAGCGCCGCCCGGGTGCGGCAGTTTCTGGTGGATCTGCTATCGGCTGAAAAGGCCGGGAGGTGAAGGCATGTTCGCGAAAAAGTTTTTGGCCGGCATTTTTGCAGTCCTGATTCTGGTGAAGTTCGCGGCTTTGCTGATCAATCCGGGAGGATGGCTGCATCTGGGGAAGGTGTTTTTGGAGCACCACGCCGTGCTTACCGGCATTTATTTGATATTGATCGCCATAACCGGATACTTCATCTTCTCCAGCCTCAACTTAATCGATCTGGCCCTGGTGATGTTCTTTACCTCCTTGCTCACCGGGCTGACCCTGATGCCTTATCCGACCCAGATACAGCAACTGGGGGAGGGGATGGTGGCCGCCGGTATTGGCAAGGCCTGGCTGGGCCTGGTGATCTGGGGGGCCGTAGCCGTGGCCGTGCTTGCCAAGGTGTTCTCCAAGAGTCGGAGATAACCCCCGCGGAAAGCTAATATGCTGACTAGCGTCCCCGCAGAATACAGCTTCGTCCGCTATCTGGCCGCCAAGCAGGGCCTGGACGACCGCTCCCTGAACCGCCACGTCCGGGAAGCCCTGGGCGGCTCCTTGCTGGAACGCCGGGAAAAGACGGCCTGCCGGGTGCTGGAAGTGGGCTGCGGCATCGGCACCATGTTGGAGCGCCTGATTGATTGGCACCTCCTGACTGAGGCCGCCTATACGGGCCTCGATGTGCATCCCGACAACATCGGCGAGGCCCGCCGCCGCTTCCGGCGCTTTGCCGCCGCAAGGTCCGCCGATCTGGCCCTGGACGCCGGGCGCTGCTTATATCGCCAACCCGGGCAGACCGTGGCGGTGGAATTCGCCGCCCTTGATCTCTTCCACTTTTTGACCCGGGAGCAGGGCCGCCGCCGCTGGGACCTGATTATCGCCCATGCCTTCCTGGACCTGGTGGATCTGGGGACGACCCTGCCCGGCCTGCTGAGCTTGCTGGCACCCGGCGGTTGCTTCTATTTCACCCTCAATTTCGACGGCTCCACCATTTTTAAACCCACCCTCGAGGCCGGGCTGGACCAGCGCCTCGAAATTCTGTACCACCAAACCATGGACCAGCGCCGGGTCGACGGACGGCCTTCCGGCAGCAGCCGCACCGGCCGCCGGCTCTTTGAGCACCTTAAGTCCGCCGGGGGCACGGTGCTGGCCGCGGGCAGCTCCGACTGGGTGGTCTTTCCCGGCCCGGCCGGCTACCCCGGGGATGAGGCCTATGTTCTGCATTTCATCATCCACACCGTCCAAGAGGCCCTGGAAGGCCACCCGGAACTGCCCGAGGCCGCTTTCCGGACCTGGATTGCCCAGCGCCACGCCCAAATCCAGCGAGGGGAATTGATCTACCTGGCCCGTCAACTCGATTTTTTCGGTCGGGTTTAAAGGTGGTTTGAAAAATTTGATAAGATATTGATTAAAAACCTGGCGATGCATCCCCACCGAAAACCACCAACCGGAAACCGGAAACCGTCTTTAATCATTTATGACTGTGACGGCGTCCTCATCGATTCCCGGCGGTCCAACGAGGCCTTTTACAATCACATCCTGGCCCACTTCGGCCTGCCGCCGCTGACCCCGGAGCAACTGGATCTAGTCCACGCCGCCACCGCCCTGGAGGCTGTGGATTTTCTGTTCCGCGGCACCTCCTATTTGTCCGCGGCCCAGGATTTCCAGCGCCGGATCGACAATGCGCCCTTTCTCGCCCTGATTCGCCCGGAGCCCCACATTCGGGAAATCCTGGCGCGGTTGCGCCCCGCTTATCGCACCGCCATCGCCACCAACCGGGGCAAAAGCCTGCCCCTGGTCCTTGAGACCCTGGGACTGCACGGCCTTTTCGACCTGACGGTGAGCTGCTATGACGTCACTCACCCCAAACCCCATCCGGAGTGCCTCCAAAAAATTCTGCAGCATTTCCAGGCAAGTCCGGACGACGCCCTCTACATCGGCGACTCTGAAGTGGACCGGCTGGTGGCCCAAGTGGCCGGGGTGCCTCTGGCGGCCTACAAAAACCCCGGCCTCCAGGCTCGCTACCATCTTCAGGATCACCGCGACTTATTGAAAATACTGGATGATTTGGCGTAACCCGCGGAGAGTCTCCCTAAGAAGTTCACTCCGGGTGCAATGGTATACCTGGATTTGAGCTACGCAGATTTTTGCCGAATTAAGGAGGCAGATCGGTGGGTTGGTCTATTGCTGGGCAGAGGATTCCCCAGGGGAGCGGGCGAGACTAGGCGGACCGGCCGCGCCTTCGCTAACCTTCCGCCTGGCTAGTCGTTCAGCTCCGACGACTCCAGCAATTCGTCTTTTCTGACCACCTCGGCCAAAAGGACCAGAAACATCAAGCCGCCCAAAGCCCCTAAGATAATTCCCAAGAAAAAGGCAAGCATACCAGTCTCCCCCTCAGTGCAGTCTCATTAGCCCCGGCGGCTGCCGCCCTCCCGCCACCGGCAGGCGGCCATCTAAGGCTGATTAAATATAGAACCAGTCCATTCCCAAAGACCATAGGCACTTTTGCCTAATCATCTTTAGGTAAAACTGCCTAAATTGGTTCGATGAATCCGGTCAAGGCAAGATTTGCCGGCGGGCGGCAGGCAGAGTCCGGTTAGATCAGCCGGCGGGCCGACTGACCAGGAGGAGCAAGGCGGCCCCGGCGTGCAGGGCGGCTACCAGGATCAGGGCGGGGCAGATGCCCCAGACCGGCAAAATGAAAAAGCTGAATCCCAGGGTTCCCAGGGTGGAGCCCAGGAGGTCCGCGGCATAAAGCAAGCCGCCTTTGGCGCTGGACTCCCCCCGACCCCAGACCCAAAGGCCGCTGCTCAAGGCAAAGATACCGCCACCCCCGAAGCCCGCCACGATCATGATCAGGACGAAGCCTCCCTGGATCAGATAGTCCTGACCCTGGAAAGCGGCCAGGGACTCCCGGCTCAGGATCAGGGCCAGGAGCAGGGCCAGGGCGGCCAGCAACCCTTGCAGGCCCAGTAGCGAGCGCCTCAGGAGCCTCCCGCGGTCCGGCCGGACCCGGAGGCCCCTCGTCAGCCACCCCCCCGCGGCCGCCCCGGCCCCCATGCCCGCCATAAACGCCGCAATGAGCAGGCCCAATTGCCGGTACAGGGAACCCAATTGGATCTGGTAAAGGACCAGAACCAGGATTTCCAGGGCCATGGTCCCCAGGCCCATCACCGTGACCTGATAAAGGCAAAGCCCTCCCGGGCGGCGGCGCAGGACCGCGGCCGGGATCAGGGTGATCAGACCCAGCAGCGCCCAGGGGAGAAAGGCAGGCAGTTGTTTCAAGGCCAGCAAGACCCGGCCCAGGGGGAGGTCCGCCTGAGTGCCCGCCAGCGCCAGGTCATAGAAATAGCAACCGGGGGTCAGGTCGGTATTGATCTCCAGGGGCTGGCGGTCCAGGACGCCCTGCAGATAGGCAACCTTGGCGGGCGCCAGTTCGTGCCTGAGATAGAAGTCCCGCACATACTGCAGGCCCAAATGCCGGGTTTGCAGCCTGGCCGCCAGCCGCGCCGGGTCCGCGGTCAGGACCCCGGGGGCGGCCGCGGCAAAAAACCGCACCCGCTCTCCGGGCAGGGCCAGGACCTCCGGGGAGACCTGCCCCAAAGTATGGTAGGCCAGGGCCAGGTAGGCAGCCCGCCAGGGGTGCAGACTGGTCTCAGAGCCGGTCAGGGAAAAGCTGAAGACCCCGCCCGGGGCCAGCTTCCCGGCCGCCAGGCGGAAGAATTCACGGCTGTAGAAGCGGTTCAACTGGGCGCTCCGGGGCTCCGGCAGGGCCATGAGGATCACGTCGTAACGCTCCGGGGTGTGGGCCAGGAACCGCCGGGCGTCCTGGAGGGCCAGACGCACCCGGGGGTCCCGGGTCCAGGCCGCGGCCCCGCTGATCAGGCCCCGGGCCAGGGTCAGCAGTTGGGGGTCCAGTTCCACGTAGTCCAGCCGGGTGACGCCGGGAGTCTTGAGCACCTCCGGCACCAGGGCCGGCCCACCCCCCAGCAGCAGCACCCGCTGCGGTTGCGGGTGCATCAACAGGGCGAGCTGCACCTGGGTTTCGGCCGAGTAGGGGTCCGGGTAGGTGAATTGCCAGAGGTTATTGGCGAAGAAACTTACCTGGCCGTCTTCCCGGGCCGCGCTCAAGAAGGCGTAAGGACTGTCCACCGTGGCGGCCACCTGCCGCCCGGGCCACTGCCAACCATGACTGAGGTTTTCCAGCGAGGGCAGCCAAACCAGGGCCAAGGCCGGCAAAAGCGCCGCCACTAGCCGGACGCCGCGTCGCCCCCAGCCCCGCGGTCGCTCCAGGAGCCAGGGAAAGAGGATCGGCACCGACCCGATGGCCAGAGCCAACCCCAGGTTGGCATAGCGGCCCAGAAGCAAAAGTTGCAGCAGCAAGACCCCGAGGGCGGCGCCCAGGGTCTCCAGACTGTAGACCCGCCCTGGGGCGCCGGCCGCTCCCTGGGGAGCCAAAGCCCCACAGGCGCAAGGGAAGAAGAAGCCGGAGACCAGGCCGAAGGGAGCCAACAGGACCAGAAACAGGAGCAGGCCGGCGACCAGGGGCAGGGATTGGCCCCCGGGAAGGCCGGACAAACGCGGCCCGGCCCGGATGGCCAGGAGGGTGGCGGGCAGGAGCAACCCCAAGAGAGTCAGGAGGCCGCTTAAGCGAGCCGGGGTCACCTCCGTGTGGCGCCACCGCCGGCCCCCCAGTAAGGCGCCTAACCCCGTCCACAGCAGCCAACCCCACAGCCCCAGGGTCAGTTTCAGCTCCTGGCCCTGGGCCAGGACCAGCAACTCTCGCAGGATCAGCACCTGGGAAATCAGCGTCCCGGCGCCATAAACCAGGATAGCCCCTTCGATTTTAGGGGACCGGAAGAATTTCCGATAAGCTGCCTGGGCCACAGGAGAGTCTTTGATGAGGAAATGACCTTCCTAGGTAGAGACTATGAGAGGATGATATCTGATAATTTAAACCAGCGAAATAATTTTTGCCCGAATGGAGCCGGGCGCCGTCAACCTCTGAGAGCGCGGCGAGTGCCAGCCTTCTGGCGGCCTAAGAATTCGCAAAAATAGGCGGATTTTGTCATTCGATTCTCGTTTTCTTGAGAGGTTTTATGGTAAACTTAGCTCAATATTCTCCATTAACTGATAGTATAAGGAAGCGTTGTCCGCCAGATAGCGACCGCCCGGCTCAGCCCGCATATTTTCTTGCAAGGAGTACTTCGTGACTTATCCGCCTTTGCCCTGGTCCATCCGGAGATTTGCCCGCCTGCTGCCGGCCGCCCTCGTGGTGGCAGTCTGCATGAACTATTGTCCCCATAACCTGCAGGCGGCCGATACCCCGACGAACGAAGCGGTCGCCCCGGCGGCCCCGGCGCCGGCTGCCGTGGCCCCGGCGGCTGCCGCACCAGCAGCCGAGAAGAACGAACCTGCAGCTCCGGCGGCTTCGGCTCCGGCCCCTGCGGCTCCCACCGCCCCCGCGGCCGACAAGACCGCCGCGCCTGCGGGGCCGCCGGCCGGGGTTCCTGCCGAAGAACCGTCGCTGAGGACCGACCACACTGGCAGAAAGGTAAAATATTTGGCCGGTGAAGATCCTGAATACGCCAAAAAATGTGGCTGGCCGGTGAAAAGCCCGGCGACGCTGCCTGGTTCGATCCTGCCGGAGAAGCGCATCGTCGCCTACTACGGCAACCCGCAATCCAAAAAGATGGGGGTGCTGGGCGAGTACCCCAAGGACGAGATGCTCCGGCGGCTGCAGGTGGAAGTGAAGAAATGGGAGAAGGCCGATCCGTCGCTTGCCGGTCCAGCCCGCCCTGCACCTGGTCGCGGTGGTGGCGCAGGGGGAGCCGGGTAAGGCCGGCAAGTACCGGATGATCATGCCGGACAAAATCGTCAACCAGGTGTACGACTGGGCCAAAGAGGCGCACGCCATTTTCATCATCGACATCCAGACCGGCCATGACAACATCCGCAACATCCTGCCGCGCTTCGAGTGGCTGTTGAAAAATCCGGACGTGCACCTGGCGATGGACCCGGAGTTCAACCTGATCAAGAGCGGCAAAAAGCCGGGAACCAAGATCGGCACCTACGACGCGGCGGACGTCAACTATGCCGCGGGCTATCCTGCAAGAACTGGTAAAAAAGTATAATCTGCCGCCCAAGGTGTTCATCGTGCACCGCTTCACCCGGAAGATGGTCACCAATGCCAAAAGCATCAAGCCTTACCCCGAGGTGCAGATCGTCATGAACATGGACGGCTGGGGCGCCCCCTGGCTGAAGCAGGATTCCTACAAGGATTACATCGTCAAAGAGCCGGTGGAGTATACCGGCTTCAAGCTCTTCTATCACAATGACACCAAGAAAGGCGATCCCTTAATGACGCCGCAGGACCTGCTGCGGCTGAACCCAAAGCCGGTTTACATCCAGTACCAGTAATCCGGCGAACGCCGGCGCCGCAGGAAAAGGGAGAGGCTGCCTGGGCCGGGCAGCCTCTCCCTTTTGGCGCGCCCTCGGAGGAACCGGGACCGATGACCCCAGGCATGACGGGCGCCGGCTCGATTAATCGACCTCGAAGGTCACATCTTTCTGCGCTGAGGCATAGCCGGTGGTCACCTTGGTCCGCAGGGTATAGACCCCGGGCCGGGCGTCGGCCGGCAAGGTAAAATCGACCGTTTGCGTCCAGTCGCCGTTGAGTTTATTGCTATCCATGCTCTTGGTCTGCCCCAGGGACTTGCCCTGAAAAAAAATCTCCCGGCTGATGGACACCGGCAGGGCCACCTGCTCCGGGGTGAGGATGGTATACGTGGTGGTCAGGGTCAGGGTGTCGCCTTTGTGCGCCTGGTTGGGCTGGACCTCAACCTCCTTCAGCTTGAGGATGCAACCGCCGGTGGGGCAGGAACCCTCACGGACGATGACATCCTCCCGGCTCACTCCCTGACTCTCCCGGCTGCCGCCAAAATAGCCCCAGGAATATTCACCCACGGGAGTCTTAATGACCTGGGCTCCCGCCTCGGTAGGGGCATAGGATAGTCCAAGCAAGATAAGCAGGCTTAGGGATAGCAAACTCAGGCTGCGGTTCCGCATAATTTCCTCCAAAAATTGTGGCAAAGTTAGGTTGTCGGACAAATTATTCATTAATTTCATAAATTTAAACATTATTAAAACGCGCCCGCCCATAATACCTGGAAAATCAACAGCATAGGCGGTCAGGCAGCTAGGTTCTGCCCCTTTTTGGGCACTTTGTGACCCTTGTGCGAGCCATCCTGTGCCGGCATCTAAAAAAATGCCGCAAGTTGATACGCAAAACTACCTTATTTTACTGGATTTAGCCCGTTGCTGGAGCGTTCCCTCACCGCTTCCACCCCGTAACGGCACCGCCGGTGTACCGCGGTTGTACCGCTTGATTACCGTCAGGAGCTAAGGATGGAGCGGTGATTTTTCTGTTGAGATAAAGATATGACAGGGAAGGAAAATTGCCAGCGGAAAAGAGACGGTTGACCTCGAAAACAGTGGTCAGTGGCCAGTGGTCAGAAAAGACCAAAAGCATTAATGCTAAAAGCGGGGAGCGCGGCGCTTTCCCGGCCTACAAGGCCTACAGTTTCTTGGGAAGGAGGGCAAAAAATAGCAATTTGTGCTGCAATTGTGATACAATATAACGGTATTTTAGGAGGTGCAGCATGCCCAAGTCCGCCAGCATCCATGCCCGCGTGGAGCCGGAGTTAAAGGAAGAGGCGGAGGCCATCTTGAAGGAATTGGGCCTCAACGCCACCCAAGCTATCACGCTGTTTTATCAACAGATCAGGCTCACCCGGGGACTGCCCCTGGTGCTCCGGATTCCCAACGAAACCACCCGGCAGACCCTGGACGACACCGACGCCGGCCAGAACCTGGTGTATTGCCGGGACGCCGAAGACCTGTTTGAGCGCCTGAAGCTCTGATGTTCGCTCCGGCTTATACCCGGCAGTTTGAACGTGATCTGAAACGCCTGCGCCGGGGCGGCCACGACCTCGCGGAAATGAAATCAATGATGGTAAGCATCCTGGCCGGAGAGCCCCTGGCGCCAAAGTTCAAGGATCACAAGCTCAGCGGCGCCTGGCAGGGCCGGAGGGAATGCCACCTCCGTCCCGACTGGCTCCTCATCTACAAAGTTGATCCGGGTCAAAACCTCATCATCTTTGAGCGCACCGGCAGTCACGCCGATCTCTTCGGTTGACCCTCTCAAACCTTAAAATTAACCGCAGATGAACGCTGAAAATGAACGCCGATGGACGCCGATTTTAATGCTAAAGGCGGGAGGCGCGGCGCTTTCCCGCCCTACAAGTTCCTTATTTCGCCATCGCATAATAATAGACAGGTGTCAAAGCTCAGCTTTGAAAACATCTGGCGTTCCCAAGTGCAACTTGGGAACGAGAGGGGAAAATCCTGCAGAGGTCGACATCCAACAATTAATATTCACGTGCTTCGGCCATCGCCTCGTATGTTGCCTGAAGTTCCTCATAGGCTCCTATAGCGGCACCCTCCAATGCAGGAAAGAGGCTATCCAGAACCTCACAGAAATCAAACAGGTTGAAACGGAAGTGAGATGGGAGCGCACCACTGCCTTTAGTGTCGAGCGGGTACCGGAATGCGTATGACCCGGCGTCAATTGCATGAAGCTCCGCGATGATCTTCCGAAAGTCCTCTATCGACTGGACGTGTGGCGTCCCAAGGTCCCACTCCCACTCGTATGCTGCGAAAACTTGCTCAAGTTCCTTACTGAGCGAGTCAAGACTGTGGGTCTTTAGGAGGCGCTGCCGATCTATTTCGGGCATTCCTTGCACAACCAGCATCGGTGAACCAACAAGGATTACGGCTTTCATATATAATTCAAGTGCATGTCGATAGAGAAAGACAACTGGATAGGCTTGGAAGTCCTCAACCGGGCTACCGTTAAGGCCAAATAAATAGTTATCTTGAAGTGCCGCAACAGTCCCTTGGGCCACTTTATGGAAAGCCTCGGCGAAAAAAGTAAACTCACGCTCGGGAGTACCATGCCAATTCAGCACTACAGTCCCATGTGGAAGCCCTTTATCTACAAAAAGGCGTTTCTTTTCCAAGAGTCTTTACCTTTAATACAATTTTAGTCTTTTCTTCTGGTTCCCAAGTTGCACTTGGGAACCCACTGATTTGCAAAGCTGTGCTTTGCTTCATCACTCGACCAAATCAATCTCCAACACCCCATCCTGGCCGAAGTAATTTCGGGCGCTGGAATAGCGCCAGTCTTCGGGGCGATCCACCAATCCGATCTTTACGGGATTATAATCCAGCTTCTGTCTCAACATATCTTCGGTGGTAATAGCCTGCGGATGAACGCCCTCCTGCCAGACCTGATGCTGACTCTCGCCTTTATGCGCACCCTTGAAGAATTCAAACTGCTTGAGCAGCCAGAGCTTGTTATCTTGCTGGGCGGCCGTCAGGATCTCCTTGGCTGTGTGCCTTTTAAAGTCGCGCATCACCTGGGACAGATCATCTGAGGATACCGCCAGATGCAAATGATTGTCCAGAATGACATAGGCATGGAGGCGCAGCCCCTTTTGTTGTCGGCAGAAGGTTAGAGATGCCGTGATAATCTCAAAATATTTTGGGCGGGTGAAGACGGGCAGCCAGCCCACAGTGGTGCAGGTAATGAAATGGGGCGAATTTAATTCGGTGATTTTATATCGGCTGCGCATCATAATAACTGATTGTCAAAGCTCAGCTTTGAAAATATCCGGCGTTCCCAAGTACAACTTGGGAACGAGAGGGGAAAGCCCAGCTTTGACCACTATGACGTTCCCAAGTGCAACTTGGGAACCAGAAAAGAAAGGCCTCTGCTGGTGCGTAGGACGCACCCTACATTTCGTCGTTACTGTTTTTTACTGACCACTGATCACTGACCACTGACAACTGGCTACTCAATATTATACCGCTTCAGTTTCTCTCTCAGCGTCTTGCGGTCGATCCCCAGGGCCCGAGCGGTGTCGCTCTTGTGGCCGTCGCAGCGTTGCAGGGTGAGGAGGATGTGGTCCCGTTCCAGGTCTTTGAGGGAGTTGCCGTCAGAGGCCGTGGCGCCGGACAGGATGGTCCCGGCAAAGGCCAGGTCCGGCAGCTCGATATAGGGTCCGGTGCTCAGTACCACCAGCCGTTCCAGGGTATTTTCCAGTTCCCGGACGTTGCCGGGCCAGTCGTGGCGCACCAGCAGGTCCAGGGCCTCGGGGGTGACCTCCAGGATATTTTTGCGCAGGCGGGCGTTGTACTTTTCCAGAAAATGCCGCACCAGCAGGGGGATGTCGCCCTTGCGCTCCCTTAAGGGCGGCATCTGGATCAAGACGACGTTGAGCCGGTAAAACAGGTCCTCCCGGAAGGTGCCGTCCTTAATGGCCTTGGCCAGGTCCTTGTTGGTGGCCGCCAGGATGCGCACGTCCACGGTGATCACCCGGTGGCTGCCCACCTTGGAGATCTTCCGTTCCTCCACGGCCCGGAGCAGCTTGGCCTGGACCTCCAGGCTGATGTTGCTGATTTCGTCGAAGAACAGGGTGCCGTTCTGGGCCAGCTCGAATTTGCCGATCTTGTTGGCGTCGGCCCCGGTGAAGGAGCCCTTGACGTGGCCGAAGAGTTCGCTCTCGAACAGGGTCTCCACCAGGGTGCCACAGTCCACGGTGACGAAGGGGCGCCGGGAGCGCGGGCTCGACTGGTAGATCTTGCGGGCCACCAGCCCCTTGCCGGTGCCGGACTCTCCGGTGATGAGCACGGTGGAGTCCGTGGGGGCCACCCGGCCGACCATGTCCATGATGCGGGCCATGGACTCGCTCTCATAGACCAGGACGCTCTTTTCTTCCTTGGTTTTCAACTCCTGGCGCAGGTAAAGGTTCTCCAGGTCGAGGCGCCGCTTTTCCAGGGCCCGATTGACCAGATTGCGCAAATCGTCGGGCACGAAAGGCTTGGAAAGGAAATGGAAGGCCCCGGCCTTGACGGTCTCCACCGCCGACTGGATGGTGCCGTAGCCGGTGATGATGATCACCTCCACCTCGGGGTCCAGGGCCTTGATCTTCTTCAGGGCCTCCAGACCGTCCATGTCGGGCATCACCAGGTCCAGGAGGATGGCGTCGAAGGAACTGCGCTCCAGCAGGGCCAGGCCCTGGCGGGCGCCGGCGGCCAGCTCCACCTGGTAACCCTGCCGGTTGAGAATCTGAAAACAGGCGTCCCGCATGGCCTTGTCGTCGTCGATTACCAGGATCCGGACCGGGGCGTCACTCATGGGGCGAAATTCCCCTTTTTATTCAACTAATTGTATTTTTTGATATTTTTCCAGGGTGCCAGTCCATTCTATTAAACCACCCGGAGACTGTCAAGGGGCGGCGGCCGCGGACAGGCGCACCGACGCTGGCCAGCCGGCGCGGCAATATCCAGGCAGAGATGGGGCACTCGGGCGGAGGCTGCGGGACTGCTGCGGGGCTGACTGAGGACGCGTCTAGGGCGCGCCTGGGGGTGCAGGTGGGGAGGAGATTAAATGCCTATAGGACTTTTTGGATACCGGCGAGGTTGCCAGCTTTTCCTGAAAATATTTCAGGCAGGCGTCCACTACCTCGGGATCATAGAGAATGCCTCTATTCTGGCGGATTTCGGCCAGGGCCTTCTCGAGGCCGATGCCGGGCCGGTAGGGCCGGTGGGAGCACATGGCGTCCATCACATCGGCCAGCCCGAGGATTTTGGCTTCCAGGAGGATGTCCGGACCGCGCAGTCCCTGGGGATAGCCGGAACCATCGATTCTCTCGTGATGCTGCAGGACAATCTGGGCGATGGGCCAGGGAAATTCCACTTTTCTCAAGATTTCATACCCGGATCGGGGGTGAATCCGGATCATACTCATTTCCGCCTCGGTAAGCCTGGAGGGCTTGGACAGGATTTCGGCCGGTATGGAAATCTTGCCGAGATCATGGACAATGGCGGCCAGGCGGATGCCTTCAATGCGTTCCGGCGGCAAGCCCATTACCAGGGCGATGGCCCGGGCCAGGTTGGCGACGCTCCGCTGGTGCCCGGCAGTATAAGGGTCTCTGGTTTCGATGATCAGCGAGATGATCCGGATAATCCCCTGGAGGGACTTATGCACCGCCTCGCCGGCGGCGCTGACCTTCGAGACCATGTCCTTTAGGGCCTCGTTAGCCGAGGCCAGTTCCGTAGTCCGCTGCAGCAGATCATCCCGAGTCTGGTGCAAGGCCTCCTTGGCTCTCAGGCGCTCCACCGAATAGCGCAGAGAGCGGACCAACAAGGCGCCGTTAATCTGGCCCTTGACCAGATAGTCCTGGGCCCCTTCCCGAACCGTCCGGATGGCCAGTTCTTCATCCTGCCGGCCGGATAAAACCACGACGGGGATCTTGGGCGCCTGTTGGTGGATGGCGCTGAAGGTCTCAAGACCTTCGCTGTCGGGCAAACCGAGGTCCAACAGAATGACGTCGAAATCGGCCTTCCCTTGACCCAGACGCTTTTTGGCCTCGGATAGCCGATGGCAAACTTGGATGTCCAGAAGGAAAGAACGATGAGTTGTCAAATAATGCTTGAGTATGAGAACGTCTTCCGGGCTGTCCTCAATCAACAAGACCTTTAAATCCGCTGGAATCATGGTCAGTTCACCCCAAGCAGAAAAAACCCAGTAAGTTAAAGGAGCAATGCAACCTTCCCTCTGGTTGGCCGGCCGCGGGCCGACGGGCCACCGGCCGGCCGCCACGCAGGCTCTCCGGCTCCCCCGCCAGAATAGAAAAGAGTTGACCGTCACCGGTGCCTATCGGCGCGCCCTGAGGCCCGCTTCCTTAACTATCGACATGTTACCGTTACCCCTTTAAAAATTCCCACTATCAAATTGGACTTCCCCTGATGGTCCCTTTCTCCCTCCCTTCTTGGGGCGATCTATGGTAGAAGATGCTGCAAAGAAGGTGTGCCTGGCTGCAGCAGTTTATCCCCTGCTTCCTGGCGAGTGACACCGCAAGAGGAAACCATTATGACTCGGGCCGGCGTTAACCTGGAGGCCGCCTTTTTCGGCCAACTCCTCATGCTGGGCATCCCCGGCCCCGGGCTGGATGCCGTGGCCCGGGAGCTGGTGCAGGAGCTGAAGGTGGGCGGCATCATCCTCTTCGCCCGGAACCTGGAGAGCCCCGAGCAGGTCTGGCAATTAACCCACGATCTGCAACGGCAGGCCCGGGAGGCCGGCAGCCCGCCCCTGCTCATCGCCCTGGACCAGGAAGGCGGCCCGGTGCAGCGCCTCAAGTCCCCCTTCACCCTGATCCCGGCGGCTCGGGAACTGGGCACGACTGCCACCCCGGAAGCGGTGGAGGAGTTGTCCCGACAGGTGGCCCGGGAACTCGCCCTGGTGGGCGTCAATATGAATCTGGCCCCGGTCCTGGACGTGGCCCGGTCGCCGGACTGCCCCCAATGGCGGCGAGCCTACGGCCAGGACCCCCGACAGGTGGCCCGTTTCGCAGGTGCGGCCATTCGGGGCTATCTGGCCGGAGGCGTCATCCCGGTGGCCAAACATTTCCCCGGCCTGGGGGACACGGTGGTCGATTCCCACCAGGTCCTGCCGTCGGCTCAATCGACCGATCCCACCCGAGAGACGGACCTGCTGCCCTTTAGGCTCGCGGTGGCCGCCGGCGTGCCGGCCGTCATGACCGCCCACCTGCTGGTGCCCCTCTGGGATTCCCGCCCGGCCACCCTGTCGGCCGTAGCCTTGCAAGACTGGGTGCGCCAAAGGTTGGGGTTTAAGGGGGTGGTCATTACCGATGATCTGGAGATGGGGGCCATCGCCGGCCGCATGTCGGTGGCCCAGGCCGCCCGGGAGGCTCTGGCCGCCGGGGCGGATCTCCTGCTCATCTGCAACAACTGGCAGGCGGCCCCGGACACGGTCCGGTTGCTGGCGGCGGAGGCGCGCCTTACGGCTCGGGCCCGGGAAAGTGCCGCCAGACTGCAAAGGCTGCGCCGGAGCCTGCCTGTGTCTAACCATAGCCTGACTGAGGTGCGGCAGTATTTCGGGTCAGCAGAATAAATGTAGCCGCAGGCTTTGGCCGGCGTTGTAGGGGCGGCGAGCGCGCCGCCCCTACAAAAATTTCTGTAAAGGTCAATAATTTTGGCTAGGCTTGGGGCAAAATAAAATGGCCGGGAGGGGGAGCCCGGCCATCTGGAGAAAGGAGAAAATGGTTTAGGGTATTTTCGGGGGTAACCTGCATACACTTAATGCACGAACGATGCCAATTAATCTATATTACTAATATTACTTATATTCTAACCTAGTGCTAATATCCTTTAGCGAAAAGTGACTATTTAGCGTTCAATTATTTGTACGGGATACGGGCAGCCGAGCCGCATTTTCCCGGCCGGTCACAAGCAGACATAGGCAACCCGCCGGGGAGGAGGGCCGGCCAAATTTTTTAACCCTCCACCCGGCCGGCCAAGAATAGCGCCCTGGCCTCAGCCACAACCCGCTCCGGAGAAAGGTCTTGAAGACATCGAGGCCCCGGGCACGGAATCTCCCGGCCCCGGGCGCAGGGGGCCTGGGGGCAGGGTCCGGCCAAAATCCGCACCTGCTCTCCCGGCGGCCCCCAGACCGCCGGGTCGGTGGGGCCGAACAGGGCCAAAACCCTGGGCCCGCCCAGGGCCGCGGCCAGGTGGGTGAGCCCGCTGTCATTGCCCAGCACCAGCCGGCACTGGGAGAGCACCGCCGCCACCTGCCCCAGAGGCGCCCCGGCCAGGAGGAGGTGCCCCTGGGCCGCCGCCAGGGCCGTTAAGTACGGGACGGTGTCGGCTTCGGCGGGGCCCGCCAGCCAGATCACGCCTAACTTGAACTCCCAGGCCAGGGCCCGGCTCGCCTCATAGTAATGGCACAGGGGCCAGTTCTTGCCAGCGTGGCCGCTGCCCGGGGCCACGGCCAGCCAGGCGGCGCGGCTGGAAAATGCCGCTGACTCTGCCCGGCCAAGGCTTTCCGGCAAGGTCAGGCGAAATGATCCCGGCGGAACTTGGAGCCCGAGACCGGCCAGATGTCGGGCCTGCAGCGCCCCCACCGCCTCGCGGCCCTCTTCCGGAAACGACGGCACCCAATGAACCGTGGGAATGCCGGCCTGACGCAAGCGCTCCGGCACCGGGGAAGGCCGGTTCGGACTGAAGACTACGGCCAGTTGAAACGGAGCCAGGTCAGCCCGCAACTCCGGCGCCGGGGGACCGGCGGCAAAAAGTTGCGCCCAGCGGGACTCGCCGCTGTCCCACACCCCTGCCAGCGACAAGGTTCGGGACAACAGCCGCCAGAGCGGCGGCTGACCCAAACCGATGATTCGGGCCCGGGGGTAACGCCGTCGCACGGCCAGCAGGGCCGGACCGGCCAGCAGCAGGTCCCCCAGCGCCCCCTGATGCCAAATGAGGATGTCTGGTCTAGCCAAGGGAAGATTCAGGCGCGCCGGCCTCTTGGGGCAGGAATATAATCCAGTAATTTAAACTCGTTATACCAGGCCAGGCTAGCCAGGGGCGTTGGCCAATAGACTTCCGGATTTCAAGACTACGGGAAATTAAGGCATCGGTCATATGCTTTGGAAATAACAGTTTATTTATGTCGTTTATAGCATAATTCCGTGGTCCGATCAAGGCGCCGCAGATTGGGAGGGGGGTTGAAGAACGTTATGGCCTTTGGCCCATAACCAAAGCAAACTGCCGGGCGGTGCCCCATTTTTTTAGATTCTTGAATAGGTCTTTCGTCTTGTCCTCTATGAGGAGCGCCCGGATTTCCTCGTCGGTGGCTTCCCTGGCCCGTTTCCAGGCTCATGGGGGCTGGGGTCGGGGCGGTGGAAGGAAAATCAAGCTGCGATTATCTGTTCACTGGCGGGAAGTTTGCTCAGAGTAAGCTTTTTAAGCTCAACCTTCTTGCTGGCATTGTCGATATCGATGCCGACTAAACGCCCTTCGGCGTCGTAATCCAGCACTACTCCCTCGGAAATCTCACGACTCTCTGCGCTCTGCTGCTCAGATAGATCAATGTACAGAGAGTCTGTATCAGGGTAATAGCTGATCTTCATTCTTTGAATCCTCTATCAAGAAAGGCATTGTGGATGGTGACTTTGTCTTCGAGAGTGACAACCCTCAGAACCCTGCCTTCAAGCTCTTGGACTCGACCCCAGAATCGCCACCGATTGTCTTCTTGTGGCTCGATTCTGATAGGATTCTCCAAAACCTGAATGCACCATTCTTTTTGAAGATAGTGCCTTTTACGCAGTACTTCATTCTCAAAATACGAGGTATATTTGTATTGCACCATATGGAAATATACGTTTTTAGTCACAAAAAAGCTAAGAGAATCTGTGCGGAAAGAAGGGATGGACTCTGATACGTGAAAGGCCCACAGCCAATTACTTCCAGAACTCGGCACCGGCATCCTCCCGATGGGGCACGGGGATAGTTCCGGTGCACAGATCCTCTCCTACTCCTTTTCCTCCGCCGCCAAACGCTGGGCGGTGCGCGTGTGGAAATCGGCGGCGGGAGCTTTCGTCAGGAGGTGCAGGGCGTCCCGGTAGATTTGCCGGTTCAGGTCTTTCTCTCCGCCGCCGCCGGCGCTGAGCTCCAGGATGGCCTCGGCCAGCTCCGGCTCCGTCTCCAGTTCGGCCAGAAACTCCCGGGCCCTGGCCGGGTCCACCCGGTGCAAGAGCGTGGCTGCCAGAACCACCTTGGGGTCGCCGCCCTCGGCCTTGAGGAGTTCCTGGGCGTAATGGGCCGCCGCCGCCGTCGCCTCCCAGGCCGCCGGATCGGCCTTTAGGAATTGCTGCACCTGCTCCGCCAGGAGTGCCTTGAAGGTCTGGGCCGCCTTCTTGGCCTTCACCAGGTCCGGAACACACTGTTCGGCGTACTGGCACCAGGCGGCGCAGCCCAGCTCGATCTTGGGGTTATAGAACATATGGCCGCACCAGGCGCAGCGCCGCCGGGTGTCGTCCTTGAAGAACTCGATCTCGGCGCCGCACTTGGGGCATTCCGCCGCAAAGATGTCGCCGGGCTTCCAATAACGGGTATCCTGGCCGGGGCATTTCATCTGTTCCATGGCGAGCCTCACTTTCCCCCAACTTTTTGTTGCTGCAGGGTTTGCCCGGCGGTGCCCAGAGTGCAAATAGTCACCGGCGGGGTCTTGCCGGCGGCCTCCATGGCCTGGCGCACCACCTGCACCAGCCCGAAGCAGCAGGGCACTTCCATATTGACCACGGTGATCTCCCGGATGTCATTTTCCTGCAGGATGGCCGTCAGCTTTGCCACCTGGGCCGCACTGTCCTCGAATTTGGGACAGCCGCAAACCAAGGCCCGGCCTTGCAGGAAGCGGGCGTGGAAGTCTCCGGCGGCAAAGGGGGCGCAGTCCGCCGCCACCAGCAGTTTAGCCCCTTGCAGGAAGGGGGACTTGGGGGCCACCAATCTGAGTTTCACCGGCCAATGGGCCAGGGCCGATCCCCCCCCCGCCGGGGCCGCGGCCCGCGGCTTAAACTGCTGCGTGCGGCTGCCGGGACAGACAAAGACCCCGGATTCCGGCGCCGGCGCCGCGGCCGCAGGGGGCGCCTGGGGGGCGCCGTGGGCCGCGCCGGGCTGCGCTTCGTATCCCGGGGCCGGCCCCACGAACTCGTCGGCCTCCCGCGCCTCCACGGTCAGCGCCCCCTGGGGACATTCCCCCAGGCAGGCCCCCAGGCCGTCGCAGAACTTATCCGCCAGCAATTGCGCCTTGCCCGCCACGATCTGGATGGCCCCTTCGGCGCACGACGGCACGCACAGGCCGCAGCCGTCACATTTTTCCCGGTCGATTTTAATTACTTGCCGTTTGGCCATGGTCGTATTTTCTCCAATGATGGCGCTGACCGACTCGATCCGGCGCCTCGGTGTCGTTGGGATGTTTAACTATATTTTAACCACGGCGGCCGGGCCTGCCATGACTTAAGTCAAGGCAGGTAAGTGGGAGAGAAAATAATCGCCGCTAATAACTTGAAGCTCGCCACTCTTCTCAAGTTGACAGCCGGCGGCCGGCCCCCTATAATCCGCCTAAATCGCGAGGTTCTATGCCTGCTTTTAAGTCCTGCCTCAAGGCCCTGAGGCTGCCCTTTCTCACCGGCTCGCTGCTGCCGGTGGCCGCAGCCACCGCCCTGGCTTACTGGCTCCACCAGGCCTTCAACCCGGGGTTCTTCGCCCTCAACCTCGTGGGCGTGGCCGGCCTGCACCTGGGGGCTAACCTGATCAACGACTATTACGACGCCTTCGGCAGCGACCCCCTGAACGTCAACGTCACCCCCTTCAGCGGCGGCAGCCGGGTGATCCAGAACCGGGAACTCGAGGCCGAGACGGTGAAGACCCTGGCCTATTTCTTCCTGGCCGTGGGGGTGGTTTGCGGCCTGGGCCTGATTTACGCCGGCCGCTCCTGGGTGGCGGTCTTCGGCTGCCTGGGCCTGCTGGCCGGCTTCTGCTATTCCGCCTCGCCGGTCCAACTGATGAGCCTGGGTCTGGGGGAGATCTTCATTTTTCTGGCCTTCGGGCCGCTGCTCAGCCTGGGGTCATATTACGTCCAGACCGGCAGGCTCGCCCCGGTGGGGGCCGCGGTGGGCCTGCCCCTGGCCTTTCTGATCACGGCCATCATCTGGATCAACGAGTTTCCGGATCTTACGGCCGACCTGGCCGCGGCCAAGCGCCACCTGGTCTCCCGCCTGGGCCTGGGAGTATCCCGCTGGGTCTACGCCTTCCTGATGCTGGCGCCGTTTGTCAGCCTCTTCGTCCTGCTGGAGTACTTCCTGCTGCCCGACCTGATCATCGCCGCCCTGGTGGCGCTGCCCCTGGCGTTCAGGGCCCTCCGTCTGGTCTGGCGCACCGCGCCCACCGACCCCGACTTCGTCACGGCCCAGGCCCTCACCATCCAGACCCACTTCTGGCTGGGCCTGACCCTGACCCTGGCCCTGCTCTATGCCGCCTGGGGGCGGGGATAACCACGGACAGCAGTCAGCTATCAGCTTTCAGCAAAGACCGCGAGACCAAGACTTCAAAACGTAGGGTGGGCACGGCCCACCACTTCTGCCCAGAACCGCCGAGGGCGGCGGTGCCACATTTTCTCGTTGCGGCTTCAGTCAGGTTGGTTTTAAATGTAGCCGCAGGTTTTAGCCGGCGCCGCCCAGACGAGACGCCTGTGCCACCAATTAGCAGCTGACATTTCGGTGGTAATCGCGGCCTCAGGCTGAAAACTGACCGCTGCAAACTATAAACCAAGGAAAAAACATGCCGAACCAATCGACCTCACCGGTCTTCGTGGAAGTAACCCGCGGGCCTGAAGTGGAGAGCCGCCATCGCGGCCAGGTAGCGGTGGCGGATGCCGCCGGTAAGCTGCATCATTCCCTGGGCGACCCGGAAGTCCTGGTCTGCCTGCGCTCACTGGCCAAGCCCTTTCAGGCCCTGGCGGTCCTGACCAGCGGGGCGGCGAAGGCCTTCGGGTTCGGGGCCGCGGAACTGGCCCTCTTTTCCGGGTCCCTCTCCGGCCAGAACTTCCAGACCTTTCTGCTCACCTCCATCCTGGAGCGCCTGGGCCTGAAAGCCGAGGCCTTGCAGTGCGGCACGCATCCGCCCTTGCATAAACCCACGGCCCAGGCCCTGGCCCAAGCCGGACAGAAACCTTCTCCCCTGCAGCATACCTGCGCCGGCAAGCACACCGCCATGCTGGCCCTCTGCGTTCACCACGGCTGGCCCATCGACGACTACCTCAACCCGGCCCATCCGGTGCAGCAGCTCATCTTAGGGCACGTGGCCCGGATGGTGGGAGTTCCCCTGGCGCAGATTCCGGTGGCCATCGACGGCTGCGGCGCCCCGGTCTTCTATGTGCCCTTGAAGAACATCGCCCTGGGCTACGCCCGCCTGGCCGCGTCCCAGCCGGGCTCCCCGGCGGGCGAGTTGCTGGCGGCCATCCTGACTCACCCCCGGCACATCGCCGGCGACGGCCGCCTGGAGACCGCAGCCATGCAGGCCCTGCCCGGGAAAATCTTCGCCAAGTCCGGCTCGGAGGGCGGCTACGCCTTCTGCCTGATTGACGGCGCCCTGGGGGTGGCCCTGAAGATCGAAGACGGCGGCACCCGGGCGCTGAACCCCAGTGTCGTCGCCCTGCTGGCACAACTGGGCGCCTTGACTCCGGCCGCCGCCAAAGCCCTGGCCCCCTTCCGGGAGCCCGCCATCCTGAACCACCGTAAAGAGGAAGTAGGGCGCATCCGGCCGGTCTTTGCTTTAAAAAGTTGAAAACCTTAGTGGCACAGGCCTCCAGCCGGTGGTTATTTTCGGGGATTCGACTGCCGGGCTCACAGGCCGGAGGCCTGTGCCACTAGGCCCTGAGAAAACCCCTTGAATCTCCTCCGGATCATGTTATAGTTTCAAAATTATGTTCGGCTGGCTCGAGGCAGCGCCATGAAAGTCCTGTGGGCCCCGTGGCGCATGGATTATATCCTGGGCGAGGACAAGCCCCGGGCTGCATCTTCTGCCCGGAGCCCGGAGAGGACCTGGCCGAGCGGCTGGTGCTCTTCAGCGGCCGCCTCACCCGCATCATGATGAACAAGTATCCATACATCAACGGGCATCTGCTCATTTCGCCCCTGCGGCACACCCCCGGCCTGGATGATCTCACCCCGGAAGAAAACCTGGACCTGATGGCCAAGCTCCGGTAGTCCATGGCCATCTTAAAGCGGCTGATGCGCCCCGACGGCTTCAACGTGGGCCTCAACCTGGGGATCGTGGCCGGGGCCGGGGTGGAGAGCCACCTCCATTTTCACGTGGTGCCCCGCTGGAACGGCGACACCAATTTCATCCCGGTCTTTGCCGACGTGCGGGTGATTCCGGAACATTTCCGCCAAACTTATGAGCGCCTGGCTCCTCACTTTCAGGCCCTCTGCGACGAGGTTCCGACATGCGTTTCCTTAAAGTAATTATCTCCACCATCATCATCCTCCTGGCCATCGTCTTCATCATCGAAAACCTGGAGACGCTGCGGCAGGCGGTGACCCTGAAGCTGGACCTCTACCTGGGCCACTGGGCCAGTCCCGAGGTGCCGCTTTGGGTGCTGGTCCTGTTCTGCTTCTTCCTGGGGGCCTTCACCGCTTCCCTTTACGGCATCTATGAGGTCATCATCCAGCGCCAGACCATCCGCCAGCTCAAACATAATCTGGAGATCCTGGCCTCGGAACTGAAGAGCGCCGGCGTCGCGGCCGAGAAGCGCGGCCGCTTCCCCGGAGTCCAGGACCGCCTCCCGAACCGAGTGATTGCCGGGGGGCTCAAGCCTCACGGGAGGATCTGAGCCCCTGACCAAATTCCCGCAAGTCTTTGTGCCGCCATGGCCGAGTCCCCGCCGGATAAAATCACCCCCATGCTGCGGCAGTACCTGGACCTCAAGGCCAGGTACGCCGACGCCCTGGTCCTGTTCCAGATGGGCGATTTTTACGAGACCTTCTTCGGGGACGCCGAAGTCGGCCGCGGCAGGCCCTGAACATCGCCCTCACTTCCCGGAGCCGCGCCGACGCCGAGCGCATCCCCATGGCCGGCTTCCCCATCCATGCCGCCCAAAGCTACATCGCCAAACTGCTGGACGCGGGGCTCAAGGTGGTGGTCTGCGACCAGACGGAGGACCCGGCCCAGGCCAAGGGGCTGGTGCGCCGGGAGGTGACCCGGGTCCTCACCCGGGGCACCCTGGTGGACCCGGCGGCCCTGGACGCCCGGCGCGACAATTACCTGGCCGCGGTGAATTTCAAGGGCGATAAATGGGGCCTGGCGTATCTTTCGGTCTCCACCGGCGAGTTCCGCCTCACCCAGGGGGAGGGGGCCGACAGCCTGGGCGACGAGCTCTGGCGCCTGAAGCCGGCGGAACTCATCGTCCCCGAAGAGACGGACCTCGCGCTCTTGACCGCGGCCCTGGTCCCCTTCGACACCCCGCCCACCCGCAGGGTCCTGGGCCGTTACGCCTTCGACCCGGAGGCGGCCCGGCGGGAACTGGGCCGGGCCCTGGGCACCCTGTTCCTGGACGGCTTCGGCGTGGAAGACCACGCCCTGGGGGTGGCCGCGGCCGGGGCCATCCTCCGTTATCTGCAGGACTCCCACACCCCGGAACTCCCCCACCTGGACCGGCTGCTTCCCTACACCCGGGACGACTACCTGGGGCTGGATGAAGCCACCCTGCGGCACCTGGAGATCTTCGAGACCCAACGCAGCCGTTCCCGCCAGGGGTCGCTCCTGGACGCCCTGGACTGCACCGTCACCCCCATGGGGGCCCGGCGTCTGGGCCGCTGGCTGCGCTATCCCTTGAAGGACCTGGCGGCCATCGAGGCCAGGCTGGACGGCGTGGAATTTTTCTGACCCAAAGTCTGCTGCGGCCCCGCTGGCGCCAGACCCTGAAGGGTCTGGGGGACCTGGAGCGCCTCACCGCCCGGGTGGCCCTGGAGCAGGCCACCCCCCGGGAGGTGGCCGCGGTCAAGCTGGCCCTGGAAAAGGTCCCGCTGCTGCAGGACTTGCTTGCCAGGCGAACTCCCCGCCCTGGTGGCCGCCGCGGCCAGTGACCTGGACCCCCTGCCCCACCTCCAGGACCTGATCGGCCGGGCCCTGGTGGACGATCCGCCCTTAAGCATTAAAGAAGGCGGCATCATCCGGGAAGGCTATGATGCGGAGCTGGACGAACTCATCGGCCTCAGCCGGGAAGGCAAGGACTGGATCGCCCGCCTGGAGGCCCAGGAACGCAGCCGCACCGGGATCAACAGCCTGAAGGTCCGCTACAACAAGGTTTTCGGCTATTACCTGGAGGTTCCAAGGCCAACCTGCACCTGGCGCCCGCCGACTACATCCGCAAGCAGACCCTGGTGAACGCCGAGCGCTTCATCACCGCGGACCTCAAGGATTACGAATCCCGGGTCCTGGGGGCGGAAGAGATCCGGACTCAAGCGGGAGACGGAACTCTTCCTGGACCTGCGCCGGCGCCTGGGGCAGGAGGTCCCCCGTCTCAAGCAGGTGGCCCGGGCCCTGGCCATTTTGGATGTCCTGGCCGCCCTGGCCGAGCTGGCCGCGGCGCATCGCTACTGCCGTCCCCGGCTGACCTTCGAGCCGCGGCTGGACCTGAAGCAGGGGCGCCATCCGGTCATCGAGCGCCTGTTGCCCGCCGGTTCGTTTGTGCCCAACGATGTGGCCCTGGACGCCGACGCCCAGGTGCTGATCGTCACCGGCCCCAACATGTCGGGGAAATCCACCATCCTGCGCCAGGTGGCCCTCATTACCCTGCTCTGGCCCACCTGGGCAGCTTCGTGCCGGCTGAGTCCGCCACCATCGGCCTCACCGACCGCATCTTCACCCGGGTGGGGGCGGTGGACGACATCGGCCGGGGCCAGAGCACCTTTCTGGTGGAGATGCACGAAACCGCCCGCATTCTGCATCAGGCCACCTCCCGCAGCCTGGTGATCCTGGACGAGATCGGCCGGGGCACTTCCACCTTCGACGGCCTGGCCCTGGCCTGGGCCGTGGCCGAATACCTCCACGACCTGGAGGGCGCCGGGGTCAAGACCCTGTTCGCCACCCACTACCAGGAGCTCACCGAGCTGACCCGCCTCAAGCCCCGGGTCAAGAATTTCCAGGTACTGGTGGCGGAGTCCGGCCACAACATCGTTTTTCTCCACCAAATGGCCCCCGGGGCCGCCCCCCAGAGTTACGGCATCCAGGTGGCGAAGCTGGCCGGGGTGCCCGCAAGGGGTCGTGGACCGGGCCCGGGAGGTTCTGGAGAACCTGGAGTCCGGCAGCCTCGATCCCATGGGTCTGCCCCGCCTGGCCCGCTCCCGCCGCCGGCCGGTCCGGGAGGCGCCTCAGCTGAGCTTGTTCGGCGCCGACCAGGAGGACTGAGGGATAAGCTGTCAGCAGTCAGCTTTCAGCGGTCAGCCAGGGAGAAAGAAAATCCCAATAAATGTGGCGACAATTTACGATCAAAGACCTTGATTCTACGAAGATTTTCGGCTGACCACTGACCACTGACCACTGACCACTGCTTTTTGCCCTTGACAAGCAGGCCATTTTTAAGAAAATAAATAATTACGTTGAGCGGGAATAACTCAGCGGTAGAGTGCGACCTTGCCAAGGTCGAAGTCGCGGGTTCAAATCCCGTTTCCCGCTCCATTTTTTTTGAGGCGGCATAGCCAAGAGGTAAGGCAACGGTCTGCAAAACCGTTATTCTCCGGTTCGAATCCGGATGCCGCCTCCAGCTTTTCGCCAATAAAATAGCAGCCTTAAACACCGCACTGCCCTCCGATAGCCTCAAAATTTCCGGTGTCCAGCATTACCGATATATGGACCCTCTGCCCTGGCCCTTATTACCTCCCTTTACTTTGCTTTACCGCAGCCTTATCTTAAAACAGACTTTAGATCTTGCAGGGGCCCGCAAATTTGCCCTATCTGCCTTGAGCATTGGCCCAACTGTGAAAGCCGCTTTGCCTGGCTGAAAAGCCCCCTTGTATGATAAAACTTTCACAAGCGTATTTTCTTTTTGACCAAGGGACCATAATCTGGCATGCTTAGTCATAATCTATTTTACACAGGTTTCTAATTATCCTAACCTATTGCTAACCTTAGCAAAATGTCGGCTTTAAGTTCCAAATATTTATAAATTTTATCCAAGCCGGAGGGTGTATGAAGGATAAGGATTTTCAACATCTCCCAGACCATTTTGGGACGGTCTCCCGCCGGGACTTCTTGAAGTTCTGTGCCATGGCGGCAGCCAGTATGGGCCTGCCGCTGGGCATGGGAGCCCAAATCGCCGCGGCGGTGGCCAATCTCAAGCGTCCACCGGTCATCTGGCTCTCAGGTCAGGAATGCACCGGCTGCACCGAAACCCTGCTCCGTTCCACCCATCCCACGGTGGAGCAATTGATCCTTGACCTCATCTCCCTCGATTATCACGAAACGCTGAGCACTCCTTCGGGCCACCTGGCGGAAGAAGCCAGGGCGAAATCCATCGCCGAAAACAAGGGCAAGTTCATCCTGGTGACGGACGGCTCCATCCCCATGAAGGATGGCGGCGTTTACTGCCAGATCGGCGGCAAGCCGGTGTTGCAGATCCTCAGAGAGACCGCGCCCCAGGCCACGGCGGTGATCGCCATCGGCTCCTGCGCCTCCTGGGGCGGCATCCCTTCGGCCTCTCCCAACCCCACCGGGGCGGTGTCCGTGGCCGAGGCCCTGGGCGGCAAGACCACGGTGATCAATATCCCGGGCTGCCCGCCCAACCCTTACAACTTCCTGTCCACCGTGCTCTATGTCCTGACCTTCAAGAAACTGCCGGATCTGGACAAGCTGAACCGGCCAATGTTTGCCTATCGCCGCCTGATCCACGAAGGCTGCGAGCGCCGGGCGCATTTCGACGCCGGCCGCTTTGTCCTCCAGTTCGGTGACGACGGCCACCGCCGGGGATGGTGTCTTTACAAAATGGGCTGCAAGGGGCCTGAGACCTATAACAACTGCCCCGAGCAACTCTTCGGCGACGTCGGTCCCCGGAGTTGGCCGGTGGGCACCGGCTGCCCCTGCTTCGGCTGTTCCGAGAAAGGCGTGGGCTTTACCAAGCCCATCCCCGAACAGGCCAGCCTGGCGCATTTCACTCCAGGCGGCTTACCCCTGGAGGAAGGTAAGGTGCGGGTAGGAGGCGGGGAGCTGCGTCTGACCCCGCCGACCGCCTTTGCGCCCATTGAGGCCCCCGAGGGCCATGGCGCCACTACCGCGGCCGTGGCCGCCGTGGCCGGGTTAGCCGGGTTGGCGGTGGGCGCGGGCGCCGTCACCGCCATGAAACTGGGCAAAGAAAAATCGGACTCCGGCGCCGAGACCAAGAAGGACTAGCCCATGGGACTCATCAACCGAAGAGATTTCCTCAAGGTTTCCGCGACCGGCGGCCTGGTGCTGGCGTCGAACCTCAGTCCGGTGCCGGCCGCGGCCCGGGAGCCCGTTCCTCGCCTGCCCGAGGGCATGGGTATTCTTTACGATGCCACGGTCTGCATCGGCTGCAAGGCCTGCATGACCGCCTGCAAAGAATACAATCACCTGCCTCCGGACCACAGCAACCCCAACAGTCTCTGGGACGATCCCGTGGATCTGTCCTCCAGGACCTACAACATCGTCAAGCTCTACACCAACGGCACCGGCGTAGCCAAAGACCAGGCAGTCAACGGCTACTCTTACATCCGGCGCCTCTGCATGCACTGCGTCGACCCGTCCTGCGTCTCCGCCTGCCCGGTATCGGCCCTCACCAAAGACCCGAAGACCGGGATCGTCCGGTACAACAAAAACAACTGCATCGGTTGCCGGTACTGCCAGATAGCCTGCCCCTATGAGGTGCCCAAATTTGAGTGGGACAAGGCCTTCCCCCAGATCCAGAAGTGCCAGCTCTGCGTCCAGCGCATCCCCCAGGGCGGCTATGCGGCCTGCTGCGAGTTGTGCCCCACCGGCGCCTCGATCTACGGCAACGTCTGGACCTCTTGAAGGAGGCTAAACGGCGGCTGTCTTTGACCGCGGGACAAATGGCCGATTACCCTTTACGCCGGGTGGATTCACCCGATAAAGCCCAGCGAAAGGTGACGCCGTATCTCAATCACATCTATGGCGCCCGGGAAGGCGGCGGCACCCAGGTCCTGATGCTGGCCAATGTCCCCTTCGACAAGCTGGGGCTGCCGCAGTTGCCGCCCGAATCCCAGGCCAGCCGCTCCGAAACCCTCTACCATACCCTGTATAAGGGCATGATCGTGCCCTACGTCATCCTGGGCGGCCTGTTTTTCCTGATCTACAAGAATACCACCGGCCATGATTTACCCTAAGCTGGAGAGTCTATAATGTCTGAATTCGATCAACCTTCAGGTAGGAAATCGGTCAGCCAGTCCCGGGCCGGGGTGCATGCCCGGACTCTGACCGAATGGGGAAATTTAGAGGGCAAGGTGGTCACCAAGCCGTTTCTGGTTTTGGCCGCCCTGGCCCTGATCGGCGTTCGTTTTCATGGTCTACCGCTATGCCGCCGGCCTGGGGGCCGTCACCAACCTGAGCGACGGCTTCCCCTGGGGCATCTGGATCACCTACGATGTGCTGGTGGGCACCGCCCTGGGTTGCGGCGGCTACGCCGTGGCCATCCTGGTCTATGCCTTCAACCGCTGGGAGTACCACCCCGTGGTGCGTTCCGCCGTGCTCACCAGCGTCTTCGGCTACAGCCTGGCGGGCCTGGCCGTCTTCCTCGACATCGGGCGCTACTGGAACGGCTATAAGCTCTTCCTGCCCTGGACGGTCAACTTCAACTCCGTCCTGGTGGAAGTGGCCCTCTGCATCGCGCGCCTACGCGGTGGTGTTGTGGATTGAGCTTCTGCCCACCCTGCTGGAGGGCTACCCCGGCAACGCCAAGGCCGTGGAAACCGGCGACGCCTGGAGCGCTGGCTGCCGGTCATCGCCGCGGTGGGCATCCTGCTGCCCACCATGCACCAGTCCTCCCTGGGGACCCTGATGATCATCGCCGGCTACAAGGTCTCGCCGCTCTGGCAGACCAGCCTGGCTGCCGTTCTTCTTCCTGCTGTCGGCCATAGCCATGGGCTTTGCGGTGACGACCTTCGAATCCATCCTCTCCTCCTTCGCCTTCAAGCGGCCCTTTGAGACTCCCATGCTCTCCAAGCTCTCCGAGGTCATGGCCTGGGTCGTCGTGGTTTACCTGGTGGTCCGGTTTGCCGACCTGCTCTTCCGGGGCGCCCCGGTCTTCACCAGCGGCTTCCTGACCCGTCATGTTCCTCGTGGAGAACCTCCTCTACCTGGTGCCCGTGCTGATCTTGGCCAGTCCCTGGCTCCGGAGCGACCTCCGCTTGCTTTTCCTGGCGGCCGTCTCCATACTCCTGGCGGGCTCGCTTTATCGGTTCGACGCCTTTATCATCGGCTTTAACCCCGGGGCCGGATGGCATTATTTCCCGGCCATCCCAGGAAATTATCGTAACCCTGGGGATCGTGGCCATCGAACTGATGGCTTATCTCTATTTTGTCAAAAAATTTCCGGTGCTGCCCGAGGCTGAGCACGCCTAACCTGCTTCAAGGAGATGTGAAATATGGCCAAAAGAATTGTCGTCGACCCCATAACCCGGATTGAAGGGCATCTGCGCATAGAATGTGAAGTGGACGGCGGCAAGGTCACCAACGCCTGGTCCTCGGGCCAGATGTGGCGCGGCATCGAGGTCATCCTGCAGGGCCGGGACCCCCGGGACGCTCCCACCTTCACCCAGCGAATATGCGGGGTCTGAACTACCGTACACGCCTTGGCCTCGGTGAGGTCAATCGAGAACGCCCTGAAGATGGAAGTGCCCTTGAACGCCCAGTACATCCGCAACCTGATGATGGCGGCCCACGCCATGCATGATCATATCGTGCATTTTTACCATCTCTCGCGCCCTGGACTGGGTGGACATCACCTCCGCCCTCAAGGCCGACCCCAAGAAGGCGGCGCAGCTGGGCGACAGCCTGTCGCTCCTGGCCCCATAACAGCTACCAGGAGATGAAGGCGGTCCAGGATAAGCTCAAGGCCATCGTGGCCTCGGGCCAGCTCGGCATCTTCGCCAACGGCTATTGGGGCCATCCCGCCATGAAGCTGCCCCCGGAGGTCAACCTGCTGGCCGTCACCCATTACCTCCAGGCCCTGGAGTACCAGCGCAAGGCCAACATGATCGTCTCCATCCTGGGGAGCAAGACGCCCCACGTCGCAGAACCATCGTGCCCGGCGGCGTCTCCAGCCGCCATCAACCTGGACTCCCCCTCCGCCCTCAACATGGAGCGGCTCTATTACATCAAGACCCTGATCGACGAGGTGGGCGGCTTCGTCAAGAACGTCTACCTGCCGGACGTCTGCGCCGTGGGGGCCATGTACGCCGACTGGACCAAGTATGGCGCCGGCGTCACCAACTACCTGTCGGTGCCCGACATGCCCATGGACACCAAGGGCACGGTCTTCAATCTGCCCGGCGGCTACATCGCCAACGCCGACCTCAAGAGCTTCAAGCCCATCACCTCCTACCACGACGACTACTTCCGGGAAGGGGTCAAGGAGTCCATCAAGCATTCCTGGTATAAAGGCGATTGGACCAAGCATCCCTATGACGAAACCACCGATCCCAATTACACCGGCTTCAAGGATGACGGCAAGTACTCCTGGGTCAAGGCCCCGTCCTTCTATGACAAGCCGGCCCAGGTGGGCCCCCTGGCCAATGTCCTCTGCATGTTCGCCGCCGGCCACGAGCCCACCAAGAAGTACGCCACCCTGGCCCTGGACACCGTCAGCAAGCTGGCCGGCGCCAAGGTGGGGCCCGAGGCGCTGCACTCCACCATCGGCCGCCACGCCGCCCGGGCCATCCGCTGCGCCGTGCTCTATGATGAACTGAACACCCAGTGGCAGGCCCTGATGAATAACATCGCCAAGGGCGATCTCGCCATCTGCAACACATACCCCATGAAGGCGGGCGAAAGCCGGGGCTTCGGCTTCCACGAAGCGCCCCGGGGCGTCCTGTCCCATTGGGTGGTCATCGAGGACAACAAGATCAAGAACTACCAGTGCGTGGTGCCCTCCACCTGGAACGCCGGGCCCCGCAACCAGAGCGACGCCCATGGGCCCCTACGAGGCCTCCCTGGTGGGCAACCCGATAGCCGACCCCGACCGGCCCCTGGAGGTGGTCCGCACCGTCCACTCCTTCGATCCCTGCCTGGCCTGCGCCATCCATCTGGTGGACCCCAAAGGCCGGTCCCTCGTGAGGCAAGGCCGTCTAAGCAGGCCTTGCATAAAGCGGCAACACGTCAAGCCCTTGCCCAAGGACGGGCAGGGGCTTGGTTTTTAAAATGGGCCTGAGGGCCTTGGCATCATTGGGTGAGGTAAAAATTTTGGCACCGCAAGTAACCCTGATCGGTCTCGGCAACCTCCTGATGCGGGACGAAGGCATCGGCATCCATGCCATTGGGGCCCTCGAGGCGGGCTACCAGGCGGACCCCGACCTCGAAATCGTGGACGGGGGCACCTCCGGCCTGGACCTGCTGCCCTACATCGAGGACCGCGACCGGGTCATGTTTGTCGACGCGGTAAATTTCCGGCAGGAGCCCGGCTATATCGGCGTCCTGGAAAACCAGGAGGTTCCCAGCCTCTTTGCCACCAAGGGTTCCCTGCACCACCTGGGCCTCATGGACGTCCTGGCCGCGGCCCAGCTCCTGGACCGCTCCCCCGGGAGGTTTGCCTCATCGGCATCCAGCCCCACACCATCGAAACCGGCCTGGAACTCTCGGACCTGCTGCAAGCCAGGCTGCCCGGGCTGATGGCCCGGATCGTCGCCCGGCTGCAGGACTGGGGCCTGACCTTGACCCGGCGCGCCGGCGCGCCCTGATCCGGTCGGCGCCCTGATTTTTTTGGCGTCCGCTTGCCTCAGGGGCGCTCTAGAGCAAAGCCCTCCGGCAATAACTCCTTCAGAGGCCTTTGCACCAGGCCCTCCGGACCGGCATAGAGCACCACGGCCCCGGGGCCGAACTCCCGGAGCACCTGGAGGCAGGCGCCGCAGGGCGGGCAGGCCCCCGGGGCCTCGCAGACCACGGCCAGGGCCCTGATCTGCAGGCCCGGGCCCTCGGCGGCCACCGCCGCGGCCACCGCCGCCCGTTCGGCACAGAGACTCAAGCCGTAGGAGGCGTTCTCCACGTTGGCCCCGGAGAACAGGTGGCCCTGCTCCGTCAGCAGGGCCGCCCCCACCCGGAAACGGGAGTAGGGTGCATAGGCCTTTTCCAGGACTTCCCGGGCTGCCTGGAGCAGCCGGGACTTCAGCGCGGTGGTAAGCATGCGGGGACCTCCTCTCCGAAAAATAGCTTTATCTTAGGTCGTTTAACGGGCAAAGGAAAGACGATTCCCACCTCGAGACCGCCGGGTTGACCAAAGGCCCCGGGTAACTACACGGACAGTAGAATTTTTTCCTTTACCTTTGCGTCCGATTTTGTTTATAATTTAGCTAAATTAGCCCAGGCGCTGGCGCCCCTCCGGTCCGGGACCCGGCCAAAACGCAAGGAGTAGAGCGGCATGAATAAGTCGCAGCTTATCGAGGCCCTGGCCAAAGCCGAAAACATCACCCTCAAAAAAGCGGAAATGGTGGTGAACGCCGTGTTCGACAATATGGCGGAGGCCCTGGTGCAGGAGGAACGCATCGAAATCCGCGGCTTTGGCAGCTTCAAAGTCAAGTATTACAACGGCTACAAGGGCCGGAATCCCAAGACCGGAGACCTCATTAAGGTGGACGGCAAAAAATTGCCTTTCTTCAAGGTCGGCAAAGAGATGCGGGAACGCGTCGACCGCTGAACTCTGGTTGCCTCGCGCAAGAATTTACACCTGGCCGCGCTAGATGGGGAGTTAGCGGTGCCCTGTAACCCGAGAACCGCTTATGCGGGGTTGAAGTCCTTGCCTGAGGGTCGCAGCGCTGCCGGTGTCGGCTGACCAGGGTGGCGGATTGGACCCTGCGCAACAGACGCTTGTGAACCCCGTCAGGTCCGGAAGGAAGCAGCGGTAAACAAGGCGGTCTGTGTCGCGGTGGCAGCTAATCCATCAACCCTCTGGTCCGTCGTGCCGGTTGTGGCGGATTCGAAGCAGGGTGCACGGCCAGGATATTTTTTCAAGCAAGATCCCTAAATCACTGAGAAAGGATTAAAGGCGCCCGGGACTTGCCCTGGCGCCTTTCATTTTTGCTTGGTGAAACTTGGTGGTGAGATCCTGAGGACGGTTCGAGAACCGCCCCTACGATGATCTTTTAGGTTACCGCCGCCGACGCCGGCGCCCCGGCCTTCAGCTTCCCCAGCGCCCGGGTCAGTTCCAGCATGACCCCCAGGCCCTGCCGGCAGTCCTCGCCCCGCATCTTCCACATCATCCCGAACGGCCCCACCGGTTCGGCCGCCTCCAGGTCCACCTCGGCAGGAACATCGGCCAGCTTTTCCAAAAATTGGATCATCTTGGGATTCGACAATTTCTTCACCAGGCCGTGCATCAGCACAAAGCCGTCGGCCATGGCCGCGATGTCTTCGGGTTTATACGTGGCGGCAATCTTGCCGTACATCTCGATCACCGCCCCATTAATCCGGAAAATCCCCTTCTGCTCCAGGTCGTCCAGGTAATCGATGACCTTGGGCACCGCCAGCTTCAGCAGCGGCTCCATGTCCTGCCACCAGTCCACCAGGTTTTCCAGCTGCTCCATAGACCAGGTGAGATACTTCAGGCTGGGCAGGAGTCGCTTGATCAGGGCAAAGAAGTCCTCCAACTGGAAGCCGATCTCCACCTCCACCATCTCCTCGGTCAGCTTCCGGACCGCCGGGTCCATCAGCAGGGAGAGGTCCCGCCCCAAATCGCTCAGGTTTTCAAAGGGCCGGTTAAAGGCGGCCAACTGGCTTTCGATCCGCTCGACGCCCTCCAACCTGGCCTCAATGTTGGCCAGGCGCTCCAGCAGCAGCTCTTCAGTGGTCATGGCCGCTTCCTCCTCAAGGGCAGTTCAATATCCGGGGCCAGGATGCCCCGCACCTTGCCGGCCAGGACGAACTGATTTTCCAGGGGCAGATGGCTGCCCTTGAGCATCAGGTTGTAATAGGTCCACCTGAACATAATCTTGCCCGTATAGTTGATAAAACTGTCTCCCAACAGGTCGAAAGGCCCCAGGCCCGGGAAAGGGAAACTTGCCCGGCAGGGGCTCGACTTTATAGTTGAAATCGAGCAATGACCCCTTGTTGTAGCCCGTGACCACGAAGCAGGTGGAGTGGCCGTCGTAATCGGGCTTGGCCTCGTGGCCGTCAATCTCCCGGATCAGATTGGCGATAACGACGTCGGCCTCATAGTGGGCCACGGACCCCGCCTTAGAAGTCGGCACATTGGCCGCGTCGCCCAGCACGTAGACAGAATCGAATTTTTTGGCTTTGAGCGTGAAATTGTCGGTTTCGACATAGCCCATGGGGTCCCCCATGCCGCTGTCGATAATGCACTGAGCCCCGAAGTTCGGAGGAATGGAGACCAGCAGATCATAAGGGACTTCCTGGCCCTGATAAGACTTGATAATCTTCTTTTCCGAGTCCACCTCGGCGAGTTGATAATTGGGGCTCACCTTGATATTCTTGTCGGCCAAAATCTGCCCCAGGACCTCCGAGGCCTTGGGTTTGGTAAAGGCACCCGGCAGCGGCGTCACCAGCTCAATTTCGACCCGATCCCGGACCCCCAGGGTGTGAAAATACCAATCCGCCATGAAGACGAATTCCAGCGGCGCCACCGGGCACTTAAAAGGCAACTCGGCGATATTGAGCACTACCCGGCCCTTGTCGAAGTACTTCAGCTTCTCGTAAAGGGCAACGGCGCCGTCCGCCGTATAAAAATTATGGATATCCTCCCCCCAGCCGGTGGTCAGGCCTTCCACTTCTTCCGGCATGATGCGGCAGCCGGTGGCCACCACCAGCCAGTCGTAGGGATAGGTATCCCGCTTGGTCTTGACCTGTTTCTTTTCCGGGTCGATCCCGGTTACTTCATCCAGGACAAAATTGACCCCGGCGGGAATATATTTGATTTTGGGTTTGACGCAGTCTTCCCGGGTGTAGATGCCGAAGGGAATTAAGAGCCAGCCGGGCTGGTAATGGTGCTGCCAGTCCTGGTCAATGATGGTAATCTCCCACTGGGATTCCAGCAGTTGCTGCCGCATCTTGGCGGCGATGATGGTGCCACCGGTGCCGCTGCCCAAAATAACCAGTTTCTTCATGCCAGGTGATCCTCCTTTGCCTTGCAGGTCCGAGTCAAGTGCGCCTCTATTCTATAGCTAATTAATATATATCTCATGAATAATCTATATAATAGGATTTTCTATATATTAGGTACGAAAATTAAAAAAAAAGGGCCGCCCGGCAGTCGCCCCAACGATTTTCCTGGTGCCCTCGCGGGTGAAGGCATTTTTTTTGTCGGGCGGTGCTCGAACCGCCCTCTTTTCTCTAGGGCTCTGCACCGCGGTGGTGATAAAATCGCCCCATGGATGATCTGTTGGCCACGATTAAGGCCCAAGCCCAGGACCTGGCCGGTGAAATCAGCGCCCTGCGCCGGGATTTTCACCAGCACCCGGAGCTCTCCCACCAGGAGGAGCGCACCGCCCGGGTGGTGGCCGACTATTTGCGGGGGTTGGGTCTGACGGTGCGCACCGGCCTCGCCGGCTACGGCGTGGTGGCGGACCTGGAAGGCGCACGCCAGGGGCGCAGCGTCGCCTACCGGGCCGATATGGACGCCCTGCCCCTAAAGGAGCAGGTCCAGGTCCCGTGGCGCTCCACGGTGGACGGGGTGATGCACGCCTGCGGCCACGATTTTCACCTGAGCATCGGATTGGGCGCGGCCAAATTGCTCAGCCGGCTCCGGGACCAATTGGCCGGGCGGGTCCGCTTCATCTTCCAGCCCGCCGAAGAGCGTCCGGCCCCGGATGGCGCCAGCGGCGCCCGCGCCATGGTGGCGGCCGGGGTGCTGGAGCAGGAGCCGCCGCTGGCGGCCATCCTCGCCCTGCACGTGGCCCCCAATCTGGAGGCCGGCCGGATCCGTTACGGCTCCGAGGTGGTGATGGCCGGCGCCGACCGCATCACCCTGACCATTGGCGGGAAATCCGCCCACGGCGCCACCCCGCACCGGGGCGTGGACCCGATCCTGGTGAGCGCCCTGGTCCTGAACCACATCCAGGCCTTCCTGGCCCAGCAGATCGACCCCCGAGCCGCCAAAGTCCTCACCTTCGGGCGCATCAATGGGGGCAATCGCTTCAACATCCTGGCCGACGAAGTGACCCTGGTCGGCAGCCTGCGCTACCTGCAAGACGCCACCCGCACCGAATTGTTGAACGGCCTGCATAGGGTCCTGACGGGTCTGTCCCAGGCCACCGGCGCCCGCATCGAGCTTACGGCCGGCGCCGCTTACCCTATCCTACATAACGATCCCCACCTGAGCCGCCGGGCCGTGGCGGTGCTGGAAAGCCTGTTCAGCCCCCAGCCCCTCAAGCCGCTCCGGCCCGCCATGGGGAGCGAAGACTTTGCCTTTTTTGCCGCCAAGGTCCCGGGCTTCTATTTCTTCCTGGGGGTGCGCCCCCCCGGCGGCCGAGGGGGCCAAGCCCTGCATTCCCCGGACTTCAACCCCGACGAAGCCGCCCTGCCCCATGGCCTCACCGCCGCCGCCGGCCTGCTGGCCGCCCTGAGCGAGCCGGAATAAAATACATAGGGGCGGCTCGCGAGCCGCCCCTAACTATGATGATCATATCGAATATTGTTTTTCTCGCTTTGGACCGCGCAGATAATAGCAGTGAACAAGCATTTGCCTGATCCGAATCTGATTGTTCCACTCCCCGCCTCAAAAATTTTCTCACGCTTTTTACCATACAAATATGACGAGAGAATTTTCCCTAATTTTCGCCCACAGCGGAACCGGAACTAATAAGACCCTTGCACCACGATGCATTAAAGTCTACACTCCCTGCGAGGAGCTTTTGATGGGCAGGCGTCGAACCCAGCCTAGTGGACACCGACGGAATCCGCTGCTTTCCGGCGTGAGTCAAACCCGCCTCGGCTCCTTATTCTGCCTGCTCGCGCTTCTGGCTCTCATCTTTGTGCCTCTGGCGCATCAATGCCACCTCCACACGCTGGAAGGACTCCATCCTCCTCTGGCCTCGGTCCTTGGCAAACAAGTCGGGCTACAGCTCAGTATCCCTGAACCTGACGAGCCGGACCATCATCATCATGACCCCGCGACCTGCCCCATCTGCCAGGCGGCTTTAAGTTGCCGGCATTTCGTGGCCGGGGCCTTTAGCCTGCCCTCGGCTTTTTCATTACCGGTCCAACGGTTTTGCCATAAGGCCATCACCTCATTAGTTGCCACCGCGGATATCCTGGCCTCAGGACCACGCGCCCCTCCAGTTTCCCTCTAGATCGACCATCAAGAATCTTTCGAGCTTTTTTCCTGGTACTTAAGTTGCTCTGAACCGAAAGGGTGAGGTGCAACTATGGGATTACCTCTAGGGGGGAAGAATCATGCGATGGGCTATAGCTGTTTGGTTGGCTCTGGCCGTAGGCCTCGGCACGGTGCATACTGCCCTGGCCCAAGATCAGGCCGCGGCCATAGAAGAGCTTAGGAAGGAAATGCGAGAACTGCATCAGGAGGTTTCCGCTAAAGACAAGAAGATTGAGGAACTGGAACACCGTCTCGACGCGGTGCAAAAAGCTACCGCCACGGCCCCTGCAGCCCAGGGGCCGGTCAAAGCCGAAACGGCTAAAGCAGAAGTCAAGCCTCCTCAACCCGCGGCTCCGGCCGCTCAGGCGGCGGCAACCGGAGAGTTAAAGGAACAGGTGGACGAGTTGAAGGAGCAGGTGGGCCAGGTGGCCGAGGCGCAGAAGCAGGAGTTTCTGGCCAAGTACAATCCATCCATCGGGTTCGTGGGGGAGTCGATCGGCGCTTATCGCAGCCGTTCGGCGAAGTATACGAGTGTCCTCGCCCCGGCATACAGCCCCCGGCCCGGCGGCTGGGATTTCTTCCAGCGTTCGATGGAACTGAATGTTGCCGGATCGGTTGATCCGTTTGCCCGCGGTTATGCGGTGCTCAATGCCTCTGCCGACCCGGTGACCGGCGAAGCTTCCGTGGGGGTGGAAGAGGCGGCCATCGTCACAACCTCATTGCCCTGGAACCTGACGCTCAAGGGGGGACGGTTCTTCGGCGAGTTCGGCCGGTTGTCCTATATCCACGATCATGAACTGCCCTTCGTTTGCCGGCCGCTGGCGCTCGATCAATACATCGGCGGCGAATCGCGGACCGACGGGGCCCAGATCAACTGGCTGTTGCCGTTTTCCCATTACGTGAGTCTGACCGCGGGCGTGGGTGATAAGTTCGGCGGTCAACCGAACAATTTCGGCGATTTCCAAGATAATCGTAAGTTCACCGGGTTTAACTTTTGGGGCCGCGCCTCCACCTATTTTGACCTGACGCCTAATATCTGCCATCGAACCCGGCTTTTCCTGGTTATTCAATCCGAACGCCACCGACCGTGGCGGGGCGTTTCTGCAACCCGACGGCAGCACGTTCACGGAACGCCAGCGCCGTCTGCTGGGGGCAGACTTTATGATGCGTTACCAACCGCTGCGTAACAATCAGTTCAAAAGCCTCACCTGGGGCACGGAGGTGCTTTACAGCGACAACCGCTATAGACGTTACCGCACCGGACGGCACCCAGTTATTACCCGACCGTCAATGTCCCCTCCTGTGGGCATGTACTCGTATCTCGCTTACCGGTTCCATCGGGAGTGGACGGCCGGATTTGAGTTTCAGTTTGCGCAGAACGCCCAGGATAAACACCAGCATACCTATGCGTACTCTCCGTATATCACCTGGTACCTCAGCCACTGGAATGAGCTGCGCCTGCAATACACCCACACCCAACCCACCGGGCAGGGATTCTTTCCAGGTCTGGATGCTCAGCTCCACCCGTGGTAAGCACCCTGCGTGCCGATAACGCGGTGTATCTGCAATGGGCCTGGATCATCGGGTCACACGCCCATGGGTGGCAGGAACGCTAACCCTGGAAAAGAGGATTACACATGAAATTGAAATTGTTTCATTGGTTATCGATTATCCTTTGCATCGGGATCTGGTGTTTCGGGGCGATCCCGGCTCAAGCGGACAAAGATCCACGTCGTCACAACACTGACCGACCTGGCGGATCTGGCGCGCAACATCGGCGGCGACCAGGTCGAGGTTCAAAGCCTGGCCACGGGCGTCGAAGACACGCACGGGGTGCCGATGAAACCGAGCTTCGTGCCGCTGATGAACCGGGCGGACCTGTTGCTCGAGGTGGGGTTGGAGTGTGAGCATGCCTTCCTGCCGGCCTTGATAGAAGCGAGCAAAAATCCCCGCATCAGCCGGGCAAGCCCGGCAACGTGGACTGTTCGGTGGGCATCATCCCCCGCGATGTCCCCAAGTCAACCGATCACACCGCGGGCGACGTTCATGCCTACGGCAACCCGCATTACATGCTCGATCCGGTGTTGGCGAAGACCGCGATCGCCAACATCTACAAAGCCCTGGTAGCCTTCGCCCCGCAGTATCAAGCGGAGTTCACGCGCAACCGGGATGCTTATCTCGCCAAGCTCAATGCCAAGATTGCCGAGTGGAAACAGGAAGCCCAACCGCTCAAGGGGGTGAAGTTCGTATCCTATCACGAGCATTGGCCCTACTTCGCGGAGCGCTTCGGCATGGACTACCTCGGCACCATCGAACTGAGGCCGGGGATCGACCCGACCCCACGTCACATTGAGGCAATTGATCGCCACCATGAAGGCCGAACACGCTCCCATCGTGGTGCGCGAGCCGCAGTTTCCTGAAAAGGTGCCGAGACTCATCGCCGCACAGACTGGCGCTACTCTGATAAAGCTGCCGATCATGCCGGGCGGCGTCCCGGACACGGAAACTTACATTAAGATGATGGACTACATCATTCACACCATGGTCGCTGCCGCCCAGGCGAAGAAATAAACCCCGAAGAGCGGGTCCGCCTGTACGTTATTCCGGCGGGCGGGCCTGCCTACCTGACATAAAAAATGAATGACGCCCTCATCACCCTGGACAACCTGAGCATCGGCTACAACGGCCAGCCTGTGCTTTCCGGGATTTCGCTGTCGATTGCCCGCGCCAGCTTCACCGCCATTCTCGGTGCGAACGGTTCGGGCAAATCGACTCTGCTCAAGACGCTGCTGGGACTGGTGCCGCCACTCGCCGGCCGCATTGATACCGCAGCACCGACGGGCGCACCGCTCGTGTACGGTTACGTCCCTCAAGCCAATCAGTTCGATCCGATCTATCTGCTGACGGGGTTCGACGTGGCTCTGATGGGCGCATATGGCCGCGTCCGCCCGGGCCGTTTTGTTCCGCCAAGCGAGCGCGCCTTCACCCGGGAATGTTTGCGGCGCGGCGGGGGCTGAGGAGTTTGCTCACCAGCGGTTTGCCAAACTCTCCGGCGGTCAGAAACAACGCGTGCTCATCGCCCGCGCCCTGGCGACGCGGCCTGACGTCCTGATGCTCGACGAACCGACCGCGGGCGTGGATCTCACCGCGACGCAGGCAGTCCTGGATTTTATTTCACGGATCCGCCAAGGAAAAACAGATCACGGTTTTGCTGGCTCACGCACGACTTTGCCGTGGTGCGTCATTATGCCCAGCAAGTCCTCTGGTTTCACCATGGCAAGGTGCTCTCACGGCGCCGCGGACGAACTGCTTAGCCCGAACGGATGGCGGGGATTTTTGAAATGGGGAACGGTTGACATGGAAACGTTACGTCAGATACTCTCGCCCGATTTTCTCCTGCGCAACTCGGTTTATACCAGCGTGCTCGTCGGCTTCGCCTGCCCGCTGGTCGGGGTGTTTCTCGTGATGCGCCGGCTGGTGTTCATGGGCGTAGCCCTGCCGCAGATCTCCTCGACGGGCGTGGCGATCGCCCTCTCCCTCCCTTGTGGTTCGGATTTCAGCTGCATGATCATGGCTCCCACAGCGCCCACGCCCTCGCCTTTGCCGGCTCGATGACTTTCTCGCTGGCCGCGATCCTGGTCTTGGCATTCATGGAACGACGCGGGCGCGGCCAGCCCGAAGGTCGACTCGGCACGGCATACGTCGTGGCTGCGCTCGTTGAGCATCTTGTTGCTGGCAAAAAACCCTTACGGCGAGATTGGCTGGCTCGACCTGCTGAAAGGAGAGGTCATCACCGTCTCCAATTTCGATCTGGTATTGACGGCAGCAACGCTCCTGGTCGTCCTGGCCGCGCTGGGATTATTTCACAAGGAGTTGCTCCTGGTCTCCTTCGATCGCGAGCTGGCCATTACCCTTCGCAAGAACGTGGTTTTCTGGGATGCAGTGCTCTATTTGCTGATCGGCGTGACCGTCTCGATGGCAGTGCTCAGTGTCGGCCCCCTGATCGCCTTCGGATTTTTGCTGATTCCCGCCCTGACGGCGCACCTGTTCGCCCGCAATATGCGCCAGTTCACAATGCTGGCCTCCTTGATCGGCGGCCTGGTCGCATTTCTCGGCTTCTGGGTCGCCTATCAAGTCGATTTGCCCGTCGGCCCGACGGATGTCGTCCTGCTCGGTGTGCTTTACGCCATAGCCTGGGTTATCGCCAAGCTTCTGCCCGGAGGGGCAGGAGGATCCAGGGAGGCTTAGGTTTCCGTGGGGGCCGTAAGAGTTGGAAGTTGGTTAGACCGAAAAAAAGTGGGGTATAAAGATGCGAAATAAATGGCAATTCTTGCTCATCATAGTTTTCGTCCTGCCGTTTCTTGGCCAGCCTCTGGCTGCTTCAGCCGCGGCCAGGTTTGTGGATAATGGGGATGGGACGGTCACAGACACGGTTCAGAATATCATGTGGCAGAAGGGCGATAGCGGCACAGAGGTCACCTTCGAGAAGGCGCAGAAGTACTGCCGGAACCTACGGTTGGGTAGTCATGCTGATTGGCGTCTGCCCAAACCTGACGAACTGGACACCGCCACGGTCATCAAATTGCTGATGCCCAGGCGTTCACGTGATACCTATGCCCGTTTTGATCTCTATTGGTCATCCAGCTCCACGGTCTTGCTCCCCTTCAACTATCAACCTTCTTATGGTGGGACGGTCTTACGGGCATATCCTGCCAGGGAGGGCGCCAAGGCCTTCGTGAGAGCCGTCCGCTCATCGGGGATTGGTAACTAACGGGATTTGGCTGGGTCCGGCTTTGCTGCCAGGCACTGCCTCGGACCCTGAGGAGGATGGGAATGGTGAGGTTTGCGTGCCTCAAGATGAACTTAAACTTTGGGGCCTCTCCACCTCGCCTGGCGGCGGGATTGGTCATCCCCCCTCCGGGATGCTCTACAGCTTCGGTTGCCCAGCTCTGTAGTCCCATTGGCCAAAAGCAGGGTTCGGGAAATCCGCACCAGGTTTGTAGTTGTCCAAGCCCTTTAAGGAGAAACCCATGAAAACAAGAAACATTGACCTGACTAAGAAGGGATCGCGAACGTCAATGAAGGTGTCCACGATGCCGAAAAAATTTTTGTTGATTGCTCTACTGCTTCTCCAGCTGGGCTGTGCTGCGGGCACCTGGTCTAAAGTGGACCGGCCGCCAACCAACCCGATGGACGGCCCCTTGTTGAGTCCGGGGCTTAAGAATTAAAGAAGGGCTTCCGTCCTATCTCTTGTCGGTCGAATAATATTTTTTTAAACAAATCCCATAGCTCCGGCCATGAGCAAGGTCAAAGCGCCCCCAAGAAGGCCGGCCAGGGATTTGCCGGTGCTGATTTCTGGCCAACATTCCTCTATCTTGGCCGCTTTTCTTCTTCGTGGTTCCCCACTCAGGTGGGGACCGCCCGATAGCTTGCCAATATCCGCAAATTCTTTGAAATGCCCAATACTTGAAGCTATGATCCGCTTATCGATCGGGGTTCGGCGGGGAGAGCAAAAAGGCGGGAACGCAATTGGAGCTAATCGACCGGCGGTCTGGAGCGCTTGACCCAAGCCGGCGTGGTCGCCTCCGGCAGGGCGTCGCCCTTGGGAATATAGGGCTTCAGGTCGACGATGGGGGTGCCGTCCCGGGCGTCCAGGCCGGCCACTGCCACGATATTACCGCTGACTTTCAGGATTTTGCAGGCCGTCAGCCCGATGAGGTTGGGCCGCTCCGGCGCCCGGCAGGCAAAGACCCCGGTCAGGGGATTGGCCGGGTCCCGGCGGGGATGCACCTGGAGGGTAGCCCGGGCCGAAGGATGGTCGTTTTCGTGGAACCAATACAGCACCCAGAGGTGCGAAAACCCTTCCAGGCCTTTCAAGGCCGGGGCGAATTCCGGCTTGATCTCCAAAAAAATCTTGTCGTCCTGTTTCCTCACCTGCCCGATGGGCTGTATCACCAACTTTTGCATATCCGTCATTTTTTCGCCTTTTTGCCCAACACCGGGGTTTTCGGCAGACCCCGGACCAGCTAAAACGCCGGTCAGCAATACTGCCAGCGCCAGTCCCCGCCGGATCATCCTGGCAAAATCTCCGCCAAAACTGCGTCCACCAGCGCCATGGGCACCTGCTGGATGACCACCGCCTTCCCCAGGCGGGGCAGCAACACGAAGGGCACGCCGGACTCCAGGCGCTTCTTATCCCGGGCCAGGGCGCGCAGCACGGCCTGGGGGTCCAGCGCCGGCAGAGGCTGCCGGGTCAGGCCCAGCTCGCGGATGAGGCGGCGGCCGCGCTCGGCTTCGGCCGGGGGCAAACCCGTCAGTCGCGTAGATAAGCTGAGGGCCGCCAGCATGCCCCAGGCCACCGCCCGGCCGTGGGGCAGCTTGAAGTGTGAGGCCGCCTCCAGCCCATGGCCCAGGGTGTGGCCGAAGTTGAGGATGCGGCGCAGCCCCCCCTCCCGCTCATCTTGGGCCACCACCTCGGCCTTGATGGCCGCGGCCCGGTAAATGATCTCGGTGAGTTCTGCCTGAGCTTGGAGCAGCCGGTTCGTCCCCACGGCCAGGCTGGCCAGCAACCCGGCATCGCAGATCAAGGCGGCCTTGACCACTTCGGCCAGCCCGTTGAGCAACTCGGCTCGCGGCAAGGTCTGCAGAAATTCCGGATCGATGGCCACCAGCCGGGGCTGGTGAAAGGTGCCCAGGAGGTTTTTGCCTTCGGGAAGATTGATGGCGGTCTTGCCGCCGATGGCCGCGTCCACCATGGCCAGCAGGGTGGTGGGCGCCTGGATGAAAGGCAGGCCCCGCATGAAGATGGAGGCCAGAAAGCCGGTGAGGTCTCCCACCACTCCGCCCCCCAGGGCCAGGAGGGTTGAGCCCGCGATGCGCCCCCCGCTCCAGGAGTTCCCGGGCCAGGCGCTGCACCACCGGCCAACTCTTGGCGCGTTCCCCGGGGGAAGTGGTGAGCAGCACCGGCTCCAGGCCGGCCGCCTCCAGGCCCCCCAGCACCCGGGCCGCGTGCAGGCTCGCCACCCTTTGGTCCGAGATCAGGAAAAGCCGCCGGGACAGATTCAGGGTTTTCAATAAGGCGCCCAGGCGCCCACCCAAACCCGGCTCGATGACAATCCGGTAGCTCTGGTCCCGCCCCGGCAGGGGAAGGAGGACCTCCCTCACTTCCAGCCCCCGGGGCGCAAGGTCTTAATTTCCTCCATCAAGACGTCGAACTGCTCCGGGTAGAGGGACTGGGCTCCGTCGGACAGGGCCTTTTCCGGCTCATGGTGCACCTCGATGATGAGGCCGTCGCAGCCCGCCGCCACCCCGGCCCGGGCCAGGGGGGCCACCAGGTCCCGCCGGCCGGCCGCGTGGCTGGGGTCCACGATGATAGGCAGATGGGACTCCCGACGGACCACCGGGATGGTGGCCAGGTCCAGGAGATTGCGTACGTGATCGCCGATGGCCCTGACCCCCCGTTCGCAGAGAATGACCCGGGAATTGCCTTCGGCCATGAGATATTCCGCGGCCATCAGCCATTCTTCCACGGTGGCGTACATCCCCCGCTTCAGGAGGACCGGCTTGGGCACCCGGCCGGCACAGCGCAGCAGGGAAAAATTCTGCATGTTCCGGGCGCCGATCTGGACGATGTCGGCATATTCCACCACCAGTCGCAAGGAATCCTGGTCGATGGCCTCGGTGATGGTTAGCAGGCCGGTCTCTTCCCGCACCTTCTTCAGGATCTTGAGCCCGTCCTTGCCCAGTCCCTGATGGCTGTATGGGGAGGTGCGGGGCTTGAAGGCCCCCCCCCGGAAGATTTGGGCGCCAGCGGCCTTCACTCTTGCGGCGATGGTCAGCGCCTGCTTTTCGCTTTCAATGGCGCAGGGGCCGGCCATGACCACGAAACGGCCCCGGCCCAACTCCAGGCCGGGCCAGGTGATGACGGTGTCTTCCCGTTTCATCTCCCGGCTCACCAGTTTGTAAGGCCGCGGAAACCGGAATGGCCTGGATCACCCCGGCCATGTCCACAAAGTGGGCCGCATCCACCGGTCCGAGATTGCGCAGGATGCCGATGGCCACCCGCTCCCCCCCGGGCATGGGCGAGGCCTCGTATCCCAGGGATTGGATTTTCTTTACCACCGCGTCAATTTGCGCCGGGGTGGCATCCTTGTCCATCACAATAAGCATATCTTGTCTCCAGCGGCACGCTGAAAAAAGGTCGGAATCCGGCCTTCCGGCATGTCAGGAATGCAAAGAATTGGCGCCCACCTGGAACCCCACCCATATTTATCAGGGATCGGCGGCAAAATCAACCAATGGCCGGGAATCATTGAAATTGGGGGAGAATTTCCAGGAACTCGATTGGTTGGTCGCCGCGGGGCCGGGCTACTGCAGGCCCCGCGGGCCGGGATCAAACCGGTTCATTGGACCAGGGCCGCGCCTTGCCCGCCGCCCGCGGGGGCCGGCAGCCAGGTGGTTTGCAGGCTGGTAACGCTATTGGCTACCGTAATATTCTTACCGCCCACCAAAGTCCCATTGTAAGCGGCGGCGCCGGAAAGGCTGATGGCGCCATTGGGACTCAAGATGTTGCCTTGAATTATACAGCTATTACCAACGCTTACCGTGCTGGTCCCCGTATTGACGAAGTTGACCTTGTCGGCGGTTAAACCGCCTTGCAAGACTACCCTGGCGGCGCCGCTGAGGGTGAAGGCGCCGGAAACCCGGATGACGAAAGAACCGTTCGCCGGGGCATTTAAGTAGAGGATGGCGCTATTACTCAGTTGCAATGAACTCAAGACCATGACATTCTGGGTGGCTCCGCCGCTGTAAGTCGCCGTTTTAATTCCTGAGAGACTGATGCTGGTAGGGCTCAAGGTTTTGCTCAGGGCCTTGAAATTATTGTAGGCAGTGGCGGCGGCATTGACGGCGGCCGTGATGACGGCATTGGCGCCGGAATCCTGCTTGAGGCCTCCTTGAATCGAGGTGCTGTAGCCGAGTGATTTGCCGTCGCCGGTGTAAAGGTAGGCTTGACCCTGCACGGCGGCGCTCCCGGTCATGGTCAAGTTGCCGCCGCTGTTCACCCCCACACTGCCGTTGACGACGGCACTCCCGCTGATGGTGACCGTGCCGCTGCCGGTCTCCAGGATGGACCAGATGCCCTGGGTCCTGATGATCGCCATCGAGGCGCCACCCAGATCAACGGTGTTTACCCCCAAGAAGGGAGCGAAGAACAACGGCAGAGAACCACCGTTTTGACCGGAACGCTTGGCCACCACCACCCGGATAGCCGGAAAGTCCGTGGCTTGCGGGGTAATGCCATACCCCTGCAATGTATGAGTCAAGGCGCTCCAGTAGCCGTATTGCACCTGGGCGGCGGTCAAAGTCTGTCCGGCCGCCTGATTTTGCTGCACTACCGAGGTGGCCGCCGTCTGGCCTACGGACCAGTTCGGATTGCCTGCTGATCCCAAGGCGTTTGCCCCCGCCAGGGCTCCGGCTTCGGCAGCCTTTTGCAGTTCACCCTGCACCACGCACATATACCCGTAATCGACGGCCAGGGCGGCCATCCCCAGGAAGGCCACCAGGGCCAGGGCCATGACCAGCGCAATGGCCCCGGACGCATCGGCAAAGTAGCGCTTACTCCTCCGGCTCGCAACTCTGTTCATCCGCCTCCAGGACTTTTCTACTCGCACGTCATCACCGTTTTGGAACTCAGCGGCTGGGGATTGGTCGTGTCTGGTATCAAATAATTTAGGAAAAACCATGACTTATTGGCTGAGACCAGGACACTGACCTGAGATCCCGTGGTTCCCGTCGTATAGCCCGGCCCCCCCGGCGTAACCTTAAGCTGGGCGTCGGAGGGCAAGAGGCCGGCGTAGTTGGTAGTGATATAGTCCGTCACCGAAGGGGAAAGGGCGTTGGGAAGCAGACGCGCCCCGGTCGTGGGGTTGGTTTGGTAGCGGGTGGCATAGCGGGCGCCTTCCCGGCTGGCAGTGGTCAGGACCGATTCCATATACCATAACTGGCCGTAATCGAGGATGCCGCCCACGATGAGCAGCAAGGGAAAGAGGCAGAGGGCGAACTCTACCGCCGCAGAGCCTTCCTGCCGGCGACCAAGCTTGAATAGCCGGCGCAGTTTAAGAAACACTCCCATAACCCTACTTACCCGGTATGACCAGTCCCCTGGGTGGAGGGATTGCCCAAGCTCCTTAATGGTATTTAGCGGCACAACCCTTAAACCGAGATTAGGGGAGCAATTGTCAGCGGCAACCCCACCCGACTGAATCTCCCTGACCAAAGCCAGATGCAACCGGTAACAACCGAGATGATGCGGCAGACTCACCCACCCCGGCAAAGGGCCTGCCAAGCTTAGCGCGGTCTTCCCCAAGCGGGTCCGGTTATTGCACCACGCGGGGGGCGGACAGCAACCCGAAACCGGCGCCGCCCGGGCCGGACTGGGAGTCGGGCACGTCCTGCATCGGGTTGGCCCTGACCTCCACATACTTATTCCCCCCCTGGGTGCCCACGTCGAGAATGGTCACCGAGGAAAAACCGACCACCGGCCCGGATTGGTTGAATTTCTCGGTGTCGACCACCGGCACCCAGACCGTCTTGCCGATCCAGGAGCTCTTCAGCATATGCAGGACATCGCCAAAGTCGCCGTTGTTCAGGTTCACCATATCTCCCTGCTTAAGGCCGGGGACGGTGCTGGGATCGCTCAAATAGCCGGTGATCGTGCTGTTGTCGGCGCCGGCGGGGACCTTGGCATACCAGCCGCCCCCGTCTATGGGGGCGGGATTCAGGAAAATTTTCATGTCGCCGGTCTGGACATATTTCTTGCCGATCATCATGACGAAGGCGGTGCCCGGATCCACCTTGCCCACCCAATCCATCACCGCGGTGGCAGTGGCCTGCAGGCTGACCGGCTTAAACCCCAGGGCCCCCATGATCGACATCTGGATATTGTCCCGCCGCAGGGTGATGGTCACGGCATTGGTAAACGGGCTGGTGCCGCAACCGGCGTTAAACTGGCTGGCGGACCAATCCCAGGAGCCGGTTTGCAGATTGGCCACCGTAGGCGCCGTCCCCTCCACCAGGTTGGCCAGGGCGATGCTCCGCCCCTCGTCCAGGGCCGCGGCGCAGTTGGGAGTAAGGGGCAGGGTGGCGCTACTCAGGGGATAAGGAAACAGGGAACGGACTCCCGCCATGGCCCCACCATCCGCGGCTCGCCTCAGCTCGCTCTGAACCACGTACAGGTGGCCCAGGTCCACGGCCAGCCCGACCATTCCCAAAATAAACAAGATACCGACCGCGGCCATCACCAACACCGAGCCTTGCTGGCTCGCCGCCTTGACCGGCCTCCCGGCTCTCTTGGCCTCGTTCCTTGAGCAGCTCACCGGAATTATCCTCTCTAAATTCCAGCCCATTCTCGCCGTAAACTCCCCTGTCCGTCAGTCAACCAGCAGTTGGCGCCAGCAAAGAATCGCCATGCCCAGGGCCAGGGCCGCCCCGTAGGAAATCTCCAGCCGTCCCGGTTCACCCCGAGCCGGGATTTCCGGCCGGGACTGGTACAACACCCGGTTGACCAGTCGGATGGCGCCTCGTTTGAAGTAGACCCGGAGGCTACCCTGCCAGGCGAGCAGAGCGAGGATCAGCACGCCGCCGGCGAGCCCCATGTAGATGAACAGGAAGAGGGTGCGTACCACCCCCAGCCAGGCGCCCAGGGCCGCCAGGGCCTTGACGTCTCCGGCGCCCATCCCCCCCTTGAGGTAGGGCCACAGGAGCAAGCCGAGGCCCAGGGCCGCCCCGCCCAAACCGTCCAGCAGACCCGGCCAGCCGCGCCAGCCCATCTGGAAGCCCCATCCCGCCAGGGCGGTCGCCAGGGTCAGGTAGTTGGGAATGCGGCGGCTGGCCAGGTCCAGGCCCGCCATCCACAGGCTGAGCAATAGGGGCGGAAAAAGCTCCCAATGTGAGCCCAAGCGGGCCACCCCGGCGGACCACCAATCGAACACGGATTACCTCGCTATTTTCAAAACCATTCTCCAGAGGGCAGACACCAAGCCCCCCCTGCCATGCCGGTGGCCCGAGCTTCCGCAGCTATTTGATGTATCGGCATTTTACAGAAATTCTTTATTTTGCAGGAAATCCCGATGGTTTTCTTTTCCAGGCAAACGAGGTGAATCCCGGCAAGGAGACCGCGGCCGCTTTTCCCTGTTGGTCAGGGTAAATTTTTGCTAAAACAGCCACAGAGGGATTCGGGGCAGGCTTGCTCAAACATGCGGACAGAAGCCGTCTCACCACCTAAATATATCTTGTGGATATTCTTGCCTGTTTAACTAAGACCCGAAAACTATTTTCAAAAGGAAATCGCCATGGTCAATATCCTCCTCATCCAGCCCCTGCCGGCCACCCAGCTCGATAATCCGGAGAACGTGCGGCTGGCCGAAACCCTGCTGGCCCAGTGCCGGGGCCGCGGGGCCGACCTCATCTGCTTCCCGGAGTATTTTCCCTTTCACGGGGAGACGGAACTGGCCCGGGCGGCCCGGGACCTCGAAGCTTACGTGGTGGCCGGCCTGGTGGCGGAAGACCGGGGCCGGCGCCACAATACCGCCACCCTGTTCGACCGCCGGGGCAATCTGGTGGGCCGCCAACCCAAAATCACCGTGAGCACACTGGAGCAGCGGGGCTATGGCGTCAGTCCGGGCGAAGCCTTTCAGGTGTTGGAGACCGACTTCGGCCGCCTCGGCCTGCCGGTGTGCATCGACTTCTGGGGCCAGCCCAAGGCCGCCCGGCAACTGGCGGCCCAGGGGGCCGATCTCATCGTCAATCCCAGCATCTTTCCCATCCTGCGTGGTCACTGGCCCGTGGGCGCCCTGACCCGGGCCTTCGACTATTACCTGCCGGTGGTGGGGGTGAACACTGCCGTCTTTACCGCGGAAATCGCCGGGCGGCCTTACGCCATGCAAGGGGGCCGCTCCTTCGCCATCCAGCCCCCCGCCCCCCCGGACGGCAAAGCCCTGTCCCAGTTGGTCCGCGTTTGGGACGATTTGCACCACTGGATCGTCCTGACCGGCGGCGAAGGGCCGGAGATCCTGGCCGTCTCGCTGGACCTGGACGGCGCCCGGCGCTGGCGTCCGGAGATCCGGCAACGCTTCGGGATGACCCTATGATCTGAGTTGGGAGAGATTTATGGCCGGAGGCTACGGATTAAGTTAACCAATCTTAATCATAAACCTTTTTCTAGATTTTAATTGTCACAGCGTTTCTTGACATTGAAAAAATAAGTCTTATCTATTTCGTCTAGGAACGACGGGGCGGCTACTGACTTCATGTTCTGACAAGGAGAAATAATGATGCGACACACCCGTAAATGCTTGTTCATTCTAGTGCTGATGGCTCTGTCTTTGGCCTTAGCCATTCCGGCCCTGGCCCAATCCAGTGGCGGTCCTCCGGGCCCCGGCGCCCAGACGGCTCCGGCGGGCACGCTTAGGGGCGGGGCCATGATGCCGGACGACGTCTACACCCCCATCTCCAAAGGCTATGATCTGATCCGGGATGGCAACTATGCAGCCGCCAGAGAACAATTCGCCACGGCGGCTAAACTCGACAAATTAAATCCCTTTGCCCTTAACAACCTGGCGGTTCTGGATGAAAAGGACGGCAAGCTGAATGACGCCCTGGCCCACCTGAAGGATGCGACCATTCACGCCGCCCAATACAAAGACAAGGTGGCTCAGACCTGCTTCGTCGGCGGCGGCTGCATGGCAGTCAAACCCGTCCGGGCAGTTGGGGCAACCAGCGAAATCGCCAAAATCATCGACGAAAACATCCAGAAGCTCGAAGCTAAGAAGGCCGCAACCGGAACGCCATCGCCCGCAGGATCGCCCCCACCCATTATGCCAGCACCCAAAACGAAGTAAACTGATAGGGGCCTTCGGGCCCCTACCGCCCCGTTCCTTTTTTGGGTCAGGCTCTGGGTTAATGAGGACGAAACCGAGTTACACTCTCTACTATCCATCTCATTTGGGGGCCAGCGGGGCGTAAATCCCCTGGCCCTTTTTCTTTTCAAGGTTATGGAGCGGTTGGCATCAGCAGAAAAAGCGCGGCCCGCGGAAATTTTTCCAGCCCTAGACCCCGGAGAGGAACAGGTGCAGTTCCCGGAGTCCTTGTTGAGCCTGGCGTAAGGTTTGCCGGAGTTGTTGCGGCTTTGGGATGATTGGGGGCAAGAGAGGCCGGTGAGGCTGCAGCAAGACCTCGGCATCGGCCTGCAATTGGTCCATCAAAGAGGTCAATTCCCGGATGACGTGGAGATAGACGGCGCCCAGGCGTTCTCCGCTGCCTGCAGCCGCAGGCGCCAGCGGTAACCGCCTGTCCGCCTCCTCCGACTGTTCGGCCAGGGCCTGGGTTAGAGGCAGCTTTGCAAGCTTGGTCGTTTTGCCGGCAAGCTGTTTCTTTTTTGCCATATCTCCAGGAACTCGAGGGTTAGTTGCTGATAATCCTGGGCCCCGGAACTCTTGGGCTCATAATCGAAGATAGCCTTCTGGGCGATCTGGGCCTGGTTCAAGGCCTCGTTTTTATTGATTTTGGCCTTGAAGGTCTTATCCCGGTAGGGGGCCAGCTGTTCCAAAATATACTCATTGGTGACACTGTTGCGTCGGTCGTACATGGTGAGCAGGATGCGGAAGAAGTCCCCCTCAAAGAGCTCCTCCATGGCCAGACCCTTCACTGTCTCCACGGTGGTGAGCAAATCCGCCAGTCCATCCAGGGAATAACGGGAAATCTGGCAGGGAATAAGAATAAAGTCGCAGGCATACAGCGAATTGGTGGTGAGCACTCCCAGAGACGGCGGGCAGTCGATGAAGACGAAATCATAGTCCGCCTCTTTGAGGGATTGGGCCAGGATGGCTTCCCGAAAGACCCGGGTATAAACCTGCTCCGCGGCCCGGGCCAGATGGATGGTGGCCGGCGCCACCTCCAGCCCCAGGATGTAGGTGGGCACAGCCACTTCGCCGATGCGCTTGCGGGGAACGGTCATGATTTCCGCCATGGAGGCGGTGCTGGGGTCCGGGTCGATGCCGATGCCGATGCTGCTGTGGCCCTGGGGGTCCAGGTCGATGATCAGGGTGCGGTATCCCTGATAAGCCAGGCCCGCCCCCAAATTCAGGGTGGTGGTGGTCTTGCCGGTGCCGCCCTTCTGGTTGATAACCGCGACTACATGAGACATGTTTCGGCTCAGCCCCCGGACAATAAGGATATCTTACCAAAAATCATAGAGGAAAGGGCCAGTGGCGTCAAGGAATATCTAGGTGGGCGAATTTCTCGGCAGAAGGCAGCTTTACCCAGAGCTTATGGCACGCCCTCTGCATAACGGTGAAGACATCTACCACTTTTTTATGGGAGCAGCATGTTCTCCCCGTTGGAAAGAAGACGATTTAGTCGTCTCATAATTCCGTTGCCAGTCTGCTACCATACCTTCCACCCGGAAAGTGGTGAACTCCACCAGGGCTGTGGTGTTATCCGGGATATCAGTTTGTCGGGAAGCTATTTCCACCTCGATCACCCGGCGTCTTTTCTTCCCGGTCAGCTCCTCTCCCTGACTATTGCCGCACCCCTGCCTGGCCTGGATATCGAGCACATTTCCCACTTGACGGCCCAGGGAGAGGTAATCCGGCTGGACCCCCCGGGACCGGCCAATCCCAAATATGGCGTCGCCGTCAACTTCCTCCAAAACCTCTCCTTTGCCATAGCTTAATCTTTCTGATATTTTAATAACATGTTCATCTTCATGAACTAGGCGTTAAGCATAATTATCATTAGTTTAAGAATCTTCTAATTTCTTCATATGTTAGCTTTATTGAACGCAAGTTCAAATTATTACATGATTAATTAATATTTGTACTCAATTTGAGAAATTTCCTTAAGGTCGATGACGTTTGATCCAAGTCAAAGCGTGGCCGTGGCTCTGAGTGGCGGGGTGGATAGCGCCGTGGCCGCAGCCTTACTCCTGCAACAAGGCCTCCAGCCCCGGGGCGTCCATTTACGGTTATGTGACGACGGCCCCCCGGCCGGGCACCTGCAAGCCCTGGCCCAGGGCCTGGGCCTGCGCCTCACCGAAATCGACCTGCGGGAGGAATTTACTCAGCGGGTGGTGGACTATTTCGTCGCCGAATACTTGCGCGGCCGGACCCCCAATCCTTGTGTGCGCTGCAACGCCGCCATCAAGTTCGGCCGCCTTTGGGAGTGGCTTCAGACCCAAAAGGTGACGCGTCTGGCCACCGGCCATTATGCCCGGCTTAAGATGGCGGCCGACGGCGGCCCGGGGCTCTATCGGGGCCTGGACCGGCGCAAGGACCAGTCCTACTTCCTGAGCCGCCTGCCACGGGAACTGCTGTCTCATCTCCTCTTCCCCCTGGGGGAAATGACCAAGACCGAGGTGCGCCGCCGTTACCAGGAACTGGGCCTGCCGGTCAACGACCGCTGCCCCGAGAGCGTCGAACTCTGCTTCATCCCTCGGGGGAGCTATCGGGATTTCATCCGCGCCCGCCGCGGCCCCGGCGCCCCGGGCGAGCTGGTGGACCTCCAGGGCCGTATCCTCGGACGCCACCGGGGCCTGGAGTATTACACCGTGGGTCAGCGCCGGGGGCTGGGCATCCCGGCCCGTGAGCCTTACTATGTCGCGGCCATCCACCCCGAGACTAACCGGGTGGTGCTGGGGTACAAGGAAGAAATTATGTCCCCTGGCCTGGTGGCGGTGGAACTCAACTGGCTCGTCACCCCGCCCACCAAAGAGCTGGAGGCCCAGGCGGTTATCCGCTATCGCCACCCGGGAGTGGCGGCCCGGATTATCCCACTAAGCCTCACCACGGTCCGGGTCATCTTTGCCGCGCCGCAATCGGCGGTGGCCCCTGGCCAGGCCGTGGTCTTCTACGACGACCACGACCGGGTCCTGGCCGGCGGCTGGATTGAAGAGAGGATGAAGTGAGGCTGGAGGGAAAGAGCCAGCGGCCATCGAACCCAGAGAACCTGCTTTGATAATGACGACCGCAAACGGCAAACCACAAACGGCGAGCAAACTCTTCCGCATCCTCACCTTCGGCTGCAAGGTCAACCAAGTCGACACCGCCGGCCTGGCCCAGCAGCTTACCGACCGCGGCTGGCAGCCGGCCCCTCTCGAGGCGGCGCCGGACCTGCACCTGGTCAACACCTGCACCGTCACGAAGCGGGCCGACCAGCAGGCCCGCCAGGCCATCCGCCGCCTCTCCCGGGAATTTCCGGGAGTGCCCATCTGGGTCACCGGCTGTTACGCCCAGCGCGCCCCGGCAGAACTGGCCGCCCTGCCCGGCGTGCAAGCCATATTGGGCAATCAGGAAAAAGTTCTCCTGGCACAAATTATTAATGATTTTTCGTGGGACCGGCCGAATGCCCCAATAGCTCCCGGCCTATCCCCCTCCCCCTTGAGGGGGGAGGGTTGGGGTGGGGGTGGCGTACGCTGTGTCGTTGGAGACTATACTGCGACTGCCCCCTTTCACCCCTGGCGGCTCCGCGCTTTTCCCGGCCATACCCGGGCCTGGCTCAAGATCCAGGAGGGCTGCAGCCATCATTGCAGCTACTGTATCGTCCCCCGGGTGCGCGGGCCCCGGCGCAGTTGGGCGCCGGAGGAGGTGGTCGCGGCCTTGCAGGGATTGACCGCCGCCGATCACCAGGAGGTGGTCCTCACCGGCATCGATTTGGGCCAATATGGCCAGGACCTGAGCCCGGCCACCAGCCTGGCCGGATTGGTGCGGCGGCTGAAGCAGACTGAACTGCCCTTCCGGGTGCGCCTCAGTTCCCTGGAGCCCCAGGAGGTCACGGCGGAATTGCTGGCGGAGCTCGCCTCCTGGCGGGCCTTCTGCCCCCATTTTCACCTGCCCCTGCAAAGCGGCGCCGCAAAGGTCCTGGCCGCCATGAACCGCCCCTACCGCCTTGGAGATTTCCAGGATCTGGTGGCCGATCTGGCCCGGCGCTTCCCGGACGCCGCCCTGGGACTGGATGTCCTGGCGGGCTTTCCCGGAGAAACCGCCGCCGATTTCGCCGCCACCCAAACCCTCCTGGCCGCCCTGCCGTTGACCTATCTCCACGTCTTTCCCTTCTCCCCCCGACCCGGCACCCCGGCTGCCGCGCTCGAGCCCCTGCCCGGCCGCGAGGTGCAGCGCCGCGCCGGCCTCCTCCGGGACCTGGGGCGCCTGAAAAAACAGGCCTTTCTGCATAGCCAACTGGGCCGGGTACGGGAGGTCCTGGTGGAAGGGCCGGCCCCGCACCAGGGCTGGCTGCAGGGCCTTAGTGACAACTACCTGCGGGTCACCTTGCGCGGCCCAGCCATCTGGCGCCACCGCCGCCTCCTCGTGCGCTTTACCAAGCTCCGGGAAGAGACCCTGGTAGGCGAAGCCGTCGCGGGTTAGCGGCGCCATGCCAGGCCGGGTGAACAGGTAGAACCGGCGCTCTAGGGGATTACAGTGCCGGCTGCCTTTATTTTAATGGTCAAGCCCAACGATCTAGGCGGCTTTGCGCCTGGAAAGCATTTTCAGGAATCGCTTGGTCAGATATGGATCAAATTGGCTGCCGGCCCGGTCCTGGATTATTTCCAGGGCCTGCGGCGTCGGGAAGCGCGGCCTGCGGGGCCGGTCGCTGGTGAGCGCCTCGAAGACGTCGGCCAGGGCCATCAGGCGACCCAGGAAGGGGATCTGCTCACCGGCCAAACCATCGGGATACCCCTGGCCATCCCATTGTTCATGATGATGGAGGATGATTTCTTCTTCCTTGGGTTTCAGGCAGAATGGCCGGGCGATCCGGATTCCCATGCCCGGGTGGCTCATGATGATGGCCCGGTCCACCGGGGTTAACGGCTTTTTCTTGAGCAGAATCGTTTTGCCGATTTCGATCTTGCCCAGGTCATGGAGCTGGGCCGCGGTCTGGAGCGCTTCCAGGTCGGCATAGGGCAGCCTTAAATAGCGGGCAAACTTCAAGGCAATGGCCGCGGCTCGGGCACAGTGTTGGCCGCTAAAATGATCCCTGGTCTCCAAGATCTGGAGCAGGTCCTGGATGGCATTTTTGCCGTACAAAGTCACATACTCCGGAATCAGCCCCGGATGTTGTGACATCAAGGATGCCAAATCGAGATCATCAACGCCCAGCAAAGCCGAACTTAATTTCTTGGGATCGATCCGGTAGGTGCCTTGCTGGATAGCCCGACGTAAGGCAGCCACCTTCTCCGGCCGTACCTCCGGGACCTCTTTAAGAGAATTCCAGGCTAAATGCTGCATCTCGCCTCCTACGCGCCTTGATTTGAAGCATTCTCCCCCGGTCCTCTCATCTGCTCCTCAGATCAGCAAAGCTGTCTGCCCGGGACTCACCCTGCCGGCGAGGCCCCGAATTATCCTCCTTAAATCAGTGCGTTTGACCCGCGCAAAATTTAGCAGTGCGGGTCACAGATGTACAAGGAGGCTTCTCCCCTGGTTGTATTTATCGGCACAAAGTGGTTTTACTTAAATTTTTTTTGGGAGCGCCTCGTCACCGGGTGCCTAGGTAGAGCCATGCCTTGAAATGATCACTTAGTGCAGACCGAATCGGCAGTCCCAAACAGGCTCAAAAAAATGCCGGACCTGGGGTCACTGAAGGTATCACCTTCTATCCAACCCTCAGCGATAAAGAAATTAAACGGTACGTCCAGATTGTTAACCAATTGATGGAGGAATTGGGCTGTGTAAATCACACTAATTAATAAATAAACTTTAAATTAGTTAATAAATTCGTTCATTGATATTTTATGGCACGCGGGTAGCATAATTCTTGCACTGGTTGTCGGCAGCTGCAAAAGCCAAAGCATTGCGAGGTGAGGACGAGAGATGGGAGAAAAACGCAGTTCCCAGCGGATATCGATCTTCTTGGAAATCATGGAGATTGATCGTCAACCCCAGGCTGATATCTATCTGTTAAACTTTAGCGAAAACGGGGCCAAAATCGAGACCCCTTACGAGTATACCCCCGGGGATCAGATAGAATTCATTTTTTCCCTGCCTGACAAGGTAACCGCGATTAGTCGCAAGGGACAGGTAGTCTGGATTTCCCAGGATCCCAAACCGGGAAGCTTCCTGGTGGGCTTGGAATTGGCCGCTGAATGGGAATTGGGGAGAATAGTGCCCGAATAGCTCGCGCCGCCCGGCCTCACTTGGGTAACCCCAACCTCACCGGCCGGAAGCCAACCCTCCGGAACGCCTAAAAAATCAATCCCGTTCTTTTGCTGAAAGCAAAAAAGGCGATCAGGTGACCGCCTTTTTCAAGCCTCAGCCGCGCCGGGGTCTGTGGTTTTACAGTGGGTCAAGTCCCCGGCATATTCTCAGGTTGTTTAAGCCGTCGCTTTATGGTGAGTTCCCTTCACTCCAAATCCTCTATCTTTTGCCATCTTGCTCCGCTGCACAGAATATTCTTTGCACACGAGAGGATACTTTTTCAGGTCCAAACCAAAACGCTGCGCATACTCTTTCGGTTGCAAACTGTGGGCTTTGCGAATATGGGCTTTTAAGGTCCGCATCTTTTTCCCGCACTCCAGACAGACTACATATTTTTCCTTGACGATATCTTTCAGGGGTATCGACGGTTTCTTCACTGCTGCAGATTTTTCCGGAGCCATAGCCTCTGGAATTACTTCACCGCCTTCCAAAGCAGCCAAAGTGTTATAGACGTCTTTAATCTCCTCCACTAATTCCTGGGGAGATAATTCAGACATGGAGGCATGGGACAAGATAATCTGCGCGGTTAATTTCAAAATTTCTGTGGCCATGGGAATTTTCCTTTCTATTTGACATAGTTGAAATAAGTTCCTAACTTATTTGCTATAAGGATTATTTTGTCAAGGATTTTTTGACTAATAACTCGAGCCAGGAGGTTAAGGAGATGCAGGTAAAGATTCATCTTTCCGGAATGGCTGCCGCAGCTTCCCTGTTGATCAGCTTGGTGAGCGGATGCGCCTCGTCTGCGGTGGAACCGGTATCAGCTAAGTCACCAGCAGGCGTGATTGCGATAGAACAGCCCCCCATGACCGAATATATGCGCAGCCAGATCGGCACGCCCAATGAATTGTCTCCGATTGCCCCGGCTGAAGCCAGGAACGTGCGCAAAGACGGCAATCGCTGGAGGTGCGACCTGAATGGCCAGAGCATGGTTTTTAATGACGCCTCCTCTTGTTGGGAACCGCAGACCAAGTAACGGCACCGCGGGAGATTGTGCCGGGATTATTCCTTACCCGCTTATTTTGCATACCCTTCTCAGATAAGATTTCGACGGCTATCAAAGTTACTTTCCCCAGAGGTGGCAGGTGCATGGGGCTGCGCAGCTTCTCCCGGCGCCCTATTCGAGGGAGGGGCTTGAGGACGGCCTCAATTTTTTTCTCAGCGAAATTTATGTTATCATGCTGGCCACCAGAGCATTCTGACCGCCACTCAAACCTGACCCCGGGAGAGGTTCATGCATGTAATGGCCATCAATGGCTCACCCCGCAAAGAAAAGAGCAGCACCTATCATATCTTGGACCCGCTGTTGGAGGGCATGCGCGCCGCCGGCGCCACCACTGAATTGGTGCATCTGGGCCATTTGCAGATCAAACCTTGCCTGGGCTGCTTCCTGTGCTGGGTCAAGACCCCCGGCAAATGTGTGCAGCAAGATGACATGGCCGCAGTCTTGGAAAGGTTTGTGCAGGTCGACCTGCTGGTCTTCGGAACTCCGCTTTACCACTATAACGTCTCCGGTCTGCTGAAGAACTTCATTGACCGCACCCTACCCTCCTTCGAACCATGGCTGGTGGAAGATCCCGGCCATCCGGGTAAGAGCGGCCACCCGGACCGCTACCCCCGGGACCGGAGCATGCTGCTGGTCTCCCCCTGCGGCTTTCCGGAATTTGGCCATTTTGCGCCGCTGGTGCAATATTTCCAGTTTTTCGCCCAAAAGCTGGGCTGGGGCTACCTGGGGGAAATCCTGCGGCCCGCGGCTGAGAGCTTGAGCGAGGACCGATATCAGGAGACGTTTGCCTGGTACTATGACCTGGTGCGCCAGGCCGGGGAGCAGCTCATCCGCCAGGGACGGATGGCGCCGGAGGTGCAGGCGGGATTGCAACGAGACCTTTTTCCAGGCGGGCCGGAGGCCTTCAGGAACGAAGCCAACCACTACTGGAGCGCAACCATGCTCAAGTTCGGTCTGACCGGCAAGCCGCCGGGACAGGCCGGATGACCGGCGGCCTGGGGTGCGGAGTCGATAGGCTCCCGCCCCTGCCCGTAAATGACCTAAACCATAAGCACATTTTATCCTTATTCAGATGAAACAGCTAATCAGCATCCTGCTGGGCTTTCTGCCCTGGATCGCTTTTGGCGTTATTTCCGGGCCGTCCCTGTGGCGGTTGAACGCCGCCATCATCATCGCCCTGGCCCTGGTGCCGATCATGGGCTACCAACAGCTGGCCAAAGGGTTCATCCTGACCTGGGGCTCGCTGCTCTTCTTCGGCGTCCTTCTGGTCCTGGTGGTGCTTTTCAGAAACCTGTGGGTGATCGATAACCTGGATATTCTGACCCAAGGGACCCTGGCGGCCATTGCCTGGTTGTCCATCTTCCTGGGCAAACCTTTTGTCCTGGATTACGCCCGGGAGACCGTGCCCCCGGAGCGGCAGGCAGCCCCGGGCTTTTACCGGACCTGCCGGACCCTGGCGATGATCTGGGGGGTGATATTTCTCATCGCCACCGGAATGAGCCTGGCGAAAACCTATGGCTGGTGGGCGGGAGGGCTGGGCTATCGGGCGGTGTCCCTGGGCCTGATCGGCTCAGGCCTGGGGCTCAACCATTGGTATCCTCAATATGTGCGCTCTAGGGCAAAAATAGAGGTTGACCCGGAGCCGCAATGATCCAGGGTGATTGGCAGAGGCGGCCGGGCCTCCGGATGGCAACGGTGAGAAAAACCTTTCTTTACGGCATCTTGCTGGTAGTCCTCGTCAGTACGGGGACCGAAATCGCGGGCCGAGTCGGCTGGCTGAGGCTGCCGGAGGCCGGGTATTACGACCTTTGGCATCAATTGGCGGGCCGGCGCTCTGAGCCCCGGCAGGTGGTCATTGCGGCCATTGATGACCAGACCCGGCTGGAGCACCAGGACGAGCCCCTGGTCTTCTGGAGCCCCCATTTTGCCCGAGCGCTTGCGGTCTTGCGACAGGTTAAAGTCAAGGTTGTCGGAGTGGATTTGCTGTTTTCGGTCAGCGCCGAATCCTGGCTGAAAAGATTGAAATTGCCGCGAAACGACCAGAGCCGCACCTACGACCTGCCTTTCAGGGAACAGCTGGCCGCCGGCAAGACCATACTGGCTGCAGAAAGGGTCACCGAGGCGCCGGGCCGGGCTGAGATACTCCTGCCTCTCCCCGACTATTGGGGTTCGCTGCCCGGACAATTGGGGGACGTGGGGTTAGTCAATTTTTTCCGTGACCCGGATGGGGTGATCCGCCGGTTTCTGCCCGCCATCCCCACGGATAAAGGCGAGAGTTGGATCACTTTTGCCGCCCTCCTGGCGCAGCGGGCGGCGCCGGGAGGCACCCCCCACCGCCTTCCGCCCCTTTCACGCATCGGGTTTAGCGGCCCCCCCGGCACTGTCCCCCGGGTCTCTTTCCGGCGTCTGCTGCGTCCCGGGGCTGAATCCGATCCCCATATCCAGGCCCTCAAGGACAAAGTCGTGATCATTGCCTATGAACCCACGGGTGTCCAGGACATTCATCAGACCCCGTATAGCCGCGGGTTTCTAAATTTTCCGGGCCGGTTTATGAGTGGCCCGGAAGTCCACGCCAACATCGTGGAAACCCTCCTGACGGGACGGTTTCCCCGGCCGGTTGCCGCTTCCTGGCGCCTGATTTATCTGTTGATGGTGCTGACGGTGGGGACCGCCACGTTCTTCAAACTTACTCCCCGACAGGGATTGGCGCTCCTGGGTCTGTTGGCGGTCCTGGTGGCGGTCTTCGCCTACCTGTGGTTCCGCCGTGACTGGCTGCTGCCCGTCGCCCCTCCTCAACTTGGCCTTCTGGCCTGCTACCTGGGGGTCCTGGGACTGAGGTTAACGGGGGAAGAACGGGAGCGCACCCGACTCCGGCAGATCTTTGGGCGCTACGTCTCCGATGAAGTGGTGGAGAAGCTGCTGGCTACCGGCAAACAGCCCAATCTCGGAGGGGAGGCGGTCACAGTGACGGTCCTTTTTTCCGACATCCGGAATTTCACCCCCATGTCTGAGTCCCTGGCCCCTCAGGAAGTGGTGGAGCTGCTCAATAATTACTTCAGCCGGGCCTGCGAGCCGATACTGGAGCAGGGCGGCACGGTGGACAAGTTCATCGGCGATGCGGTCATGGCGGTGTTCGGTTCGCCGGCTCCCCACCCCGATCACGCCCGGCGGGCGCTTACCGCGGCTCTGGCCATGGCCGCCGGGGCCTCGGACTTCCGGGCCTGGATAGCCCGGCGTTTCCCCGACCGGGATTGGCAGGATTTCCAGATCGGCATCGGACTCCATACGGGCGAGGTGGTCGTGGGCAATGTCGGCTCGCCCAAACGCTTCGAATTCACCGCCATCGGGGATACGGTCAACACGGCGTCACGGCTGGAAAGCCTGACCAAAGATTTAGGCTGGACCATCGTGGCCAGCGCTGCTACTATAAAGGCCGCGGGGCCGGGGGTGGTGACGGGCGAAGCAAAGCAAGTTCGGGTCAAAGGCCGCCGGGAACCGGTGGAGGTCCTGGAGGTGAAGAGTCTGCAGCAAGGTTAAGCTAACCTGAATCACCTGCCTGACGGAGGGGGCGGTTATGAAGGTCAAACGCAGCATGAAGCACCTCGGTTTCTTTTGCCTGGCGACGTTGATTGCCTGGCTGACGGCAACGGTGGCGGCCCCGGCATCCTCGCCGGACGTGGGGCTGATCACCAAACTAACAGGTGAAGCCACCTACTGGAATAAAGCCGAGAACCAAAAGCCGGGCCAGGTGCAGGCCTTTATGAAGGTCCGCCGGGGCGACCACCTCAAGCTCCCGGCGGCTGCCTCGCTGACGCTGCTCTACTTTGCCAGCGGCCGGCAAGAGACCTGGAAAGGACCGGCAACCTTGATCGCCGGGGACCAGGAGAGCCAGGTTTTGGGCGGCAAACCGCCGGCGCCCCGGCCGGAAGTGAAGATCTTTCCGGCCAGAGCCACCGAGCAGATAGCCGGGGCGCCTCTGCGCCTCTCCCCTGCCAGCATGAGCAAATCAGGAGTCATTCAGACCATGGGGCCCAGGTGCGAGCCGGCGGCCGAGAGTACGGCGCCGCTCTCCAGTGAGGCGCAGAAAAAAATCAAGGCAGCCGAAAAGGTCTATCAGGACTTAAAGAAAAGCGCCGCGGCTGACGATATCACCCCGGAATTGTATTTCTACAGCGTCCTGGCCGAGTATCAGCAGTTTCCGGCAATGGCCGAGATGGTGGATGCCATGCTGCAAAAAAGGCCGGGAGACGTGGCCCTGAAGGATTTGCAGGCCTGCGTCCGGACCCGGGCCAGGCAAGGGGCTCAGCCCTAATCCGCGCCAGGATTTAGCCTTTTAGATGACACCTGCGAGGCTTGTATGCGTAAACTCACCGCGGTCTGCCTTTGGGTCCTGATCGCCGCCCTGACGGCCACTCCCGGGTGGGCCGGGAATAGGGGTCGGCAATTTCATTCCTCCACTCTGTCTGAGGAAGACTCGAGTCCGGGCCAACCCGGAGATGTGCCCGAAGCCGGGGCATTGATGCAAAGGGCCCGGGCTTTTGAGGCCCAGGGGAAGAATTATAAGGCCTTGCCTTTTTACGAGCAGGCCCTGCAACTCCGGGAGAAGGCCCTGGGGCCGGATAACCCCCTCACCGCGGCGAGCATGGCCTTGTTGGCGAGGCTTTATTCCCGCCTGGGTTTCTTTGACAAGGCCCTGCCCCTGGCCCAGCGGTCCTTAAAGATCAGGGAGCAGGTCCTGGGGCCGGATAACCCCAAAACCGCCCAGAGCCTGCTGATTCTCGGGTTCCTCTATGCCCAGATGGGTAAGCACGACCAGGCCGTCCCCCTGACCCAGCGGGCTCTCAAGATCAGTGAAAAGGCGGGGGGGCAGGAAAATCTGCTGGTCACCGCCGCCGCCCTGAACAATCTGGCGATGCTTTATTCCCAGACGGGCGCCTATGACCAGGCCCTGCCTCTGGCCCAGCGCGCCGCCCAGATTAGAGAACAGGTGTGGGGAGATCAAAATCTGCGCACCTCGGAAAGTCTCACTACCCTGGGATATCTCTATCTGCTCAAGAAAGATTATACCCAGGCGGAATCCTGTTTCCGTCGGGCCTTGCCGGTGAAGGGCGACCACGGCCTGGTGGAACTCTATCTGGCCAAAGGACAGTATGAATCAGCTCTGAACACCTTAACTCCCCATGCTCCCCAGGCGTGGAACCGGCCTCAATACCAGGCGTTGTATTATACCCAAAAGGGCCTGGCGCTCCAGGGGTTGGGGCGCCCGCCGGAAGCCTGCGCCGCTTTCCTGGAAGCCATCCAAAACATCGAAGGGCTCCGGGGGCGCACCTCGGGAGAACGCACCAGCTTCTTTGAGTCCGGACTTCTGGGCGGCTATTCCCGGGCCTATCGGGGCATGGTGGAGGTCCTGGCCGAGATGGCCCAGAAAGGCGGGGCCGGCCCTCCGGCCTTAAAAGCTTACGGGCCGGACCCCGGGGCCGCAGCCTTCTATTTTGCCGAGTCCATCAAGGCCCGAGCGCTGCTGGAGGCGATGGCGGCCGGGGCGGCGCGGGTGGCCCCACAATTACCCGGGGATTTGGCGGCCAGGGAAAAGAGCCTGCAGGAGCGCGCCGCGGCCCTGGAAGCCCAGAGGTCGGAGCGCCTGCAGGAACGCGGCAAAGGGAAGGATCGGAAAGAACAACCCGCACAGGAATTCAACCTGCAAGTGGAGGCCTTGCAAAAAGAACAGCAACAGTTGGTGGAGGAATTGCGCCGCCGGGTTCCCCGCTATGCCGCCCTGGCCTATCCCCAACCCTATAAGGCCCAGGAGTTGCCGCTGAAACCGGGAGAGGTGCTCTTGGAGTATGCCCTGGGTGATAAGGAGAGTTATCTCTTCCGGGTGGAGCCCGGGGGCAAGACCCAGGTCTTCCGTATTCCCCTGGGGCAAGAGGCGTTGGAAAAGCGCCTGGGCGCCATGCTGGCCCCGTTCCGGCAGAGCGTGTTGCGGCGGGAAGATTTGGCGCGCTTCTCTATCACCGACGCCGCTAACCTGTATGGGGAACTTCTGGCCCCGGCCCTGTCCGGGGTGGCCCCGGGAACCCACCTGATCATCGTGCCGGACGGGGTGCTGGGGGCCTTCCCCTTTGAGGCGCTGGTGGTGCAGGCGGGACCGGGTTGGGATAAGAGCGTCCTGGTGACGGACCGCTGGCCGGTTACCTACTCCCAGTCGGCCGCCATCCTGGTCCTGAACCGGCTTTTGGGCAAATCCAGGGCCTCCCGGCCTCTCTTTGCCCTGGGCGATTGTATCTATGCTAAAAGCAGTTCCCGTTACTTAGCCTATGAGGCCCACCAGGGAAAGGCGGGGGAGCTTAAACACGCCGGGCCGGAGCAGGCCCTCACCATGGCGGCGACCGGCGCCGGGGGGGGCCGGCTCATATTTCCACCCCTGCCCGAAACCCGGAAGACCGTGGAGGATCTGGCGGCCCTGTTCGGGGAGGCGGTGCGGCCCCCGGAAGTCCTCCTGGACGTGCAGGCCACCGAGACCCGGGTGCGCCACACCCCCTTGGTCCAATACCGCTATCTCTTTTTTGGCACCCACGGTTTTTTGGCGGACAACCTGGCTGGGGTGCGGGAGCCGACCCTGGTGCTCACCCAGGTGGAAAACCAGCCTCCCGATGACGGCTTTCTCACCTTCAGCAAGGTCTTGCAACTGAAGCTGGATGCCGACCTGGTGACCCTGGCGGCGTGCATGACCGGCGTCGGCCAGGTGATGCAGGGAGAGGGGGTGCTGAACTTCGCCCGGGCCTTCCAGCAGGCCGGGGCCCGCAGCGTCATGGTGTCCCTGTGGAATATTCCGGTGAACGAGTCCATGCAGTTTTACGTGAACTTTTATAAAGCCTTGAAGGAGGGGAAATCCAAGGCCGCATCTTTAAAGGCGGCCCGCCAGGCGGTGCGCACTAAAGAACCGCATCCCTACTTCTGGTCCGGGCTTATTTTACATGGGGAGGGGTGAAGAGAAGATTTCTGGCTATAATTGGAAACTTATCAAGGCTCCAAAAACTTCTCTTATCCATCCCATATCGGCAATTTTCCCCACCCCACCATGAAGAAAACGGGGTCACCTTTCACGATATCCGGCGCACGGTTTCAAAACCAATATGTTGAGCGACGGAGTGGATAAGGTTTATCGGCATACGATCTTAGGCCACAGCTTGCAGGGAATGGACGTTCACTATCTGGTGCCCTCTGAGGATGACCTACACTGCGCCATGGCGAAATATACCGAATGGTTAGACGGTCAACTGACCTTAATCACGTCTATCATAAATTTGGGGAATGAACAATGAGCAATGAATTTGAAAAGCATGCTGCGAACATTGCAAATTCATCAGGGTTCCCGCTACAAATTCGGATTGCTAATATCGCAGGATCACCATTGTCAAAATGGAAGGTCCTTTTAGAAGAACACCCATGGCATTCCCATGAAACAGGGTCTGAAGGTTTTTTGGATATTGTTCTCTTAAAATCAAGCGTTAACAGCCGCGATGTCTTGGTAATCGAGTGCAAACGTGTTAAGCAGACCAAATGGGTATTTCTAATTCCTAAATTGAACCCTAAACCTATTCTGTTCACACGTGCCCGTCTATGGAAGTCGAGACATACTGATTCGGGTTGGAATCGTTTTGATTGGGTTGATATGCAGACAGAGCCACGTTCATATGAATCTCAATTTTGTGCTATTCCTGGCCAAGAACATGGGCACCGGAATCTTCTGGAGCGTACATCTGCGGAACTCATACAAGCGACTGAAGCTCTGGCTGTGCAAGAAAGGGAACTATTTGAAAAAAGACGAATTGCAGAGAGCGGGGCTTACTTGAGTATGAAAGTCAACACAAGATATATCCCTGTAATCGTCACCACGGCGGAATTAATAATTTCTTTTTTCGAACCAGAATCAATTTCTCTTAAAGATGGTTTTCTTCCATCCGATAGCGTTTTCGAGACCGTACCAGTTGTTCGATTTCGGAAGAGCTTAGCGGCCTCCCCTGTTGGCTATTTGCGTGGGCAGAATATACAGGAAATGCACGCTTTCAGCGAAAGAACTGTTTTTATAGTCAATGCGGAAGGATTCCAAAGTTTTCTCACGGAATGGGGGTTTATAGATAATTGTTAGTCAACAAGTTAACAATTGCATAAAAAAAGGGCAGCCTATTTAGGCTAACCCCTTGAAATCATTGGTGGCGGGGGACAGAATCGAACTGCCGACACGGGGATTTTCAGTCCCCTGCTCTACCGACTGAGCTACCCCGCCGACCGCTAAGTTTTTTATCCCGCTCTCCGGCTTTTGTCAAGACCCTCAGCGCCATTTGTGGGCGAATAAACTCTTTGCCGCCTGACGCCTGGACCTCGTCCGGACCGGCCCAGCGCGCCCCTATCCCGGCTGCTGCCTCCCCTGCACCCCGAAATATTTAAAATTCCTGCCCTGGCTCCTTGCCAAAACCCCCGGTTATTGGGAAAATGTCTCTGATTGGCGGAAAATCCAGCCTGCAGAGGTTCCGGGTGGCCACAGAGATTTCGGTTCTTGTCGCCGGGCCGGCCAACAAGGCCCGCCAGAAGTTGGCGGACATCCTTAGCGGCCACGGTTACCCGGTGCGCCTCAGTCTTGCCGAGGAACTTCTGGCCCAGGCCCGGGAGCGTCCGCCTGATCTCGTGATTATTCTGGACGACCTGCCTCGGATACATGGCCTGATCCACGACGTCAAGAAGGATGAGGTCTTGCGGGAGGTGCCCGTGGTCGTGGCCCTGCCCCGTTTCTCCGAAACCACCGCGGCCTGGGCGTTGGAGGCCGGAGCCGACGAATACCTGGCGGCGCCCTTCAAGCCCGCCGAGGTGTTGGCCCGCATCCGGGTGGTGTTGCGGCTCCAGGCCGACCGGCGGCTCCTCGTGGAATCCCCCCAGGAATTTTCCCGCCTGTTCCGGGAAACCAGCCATCCCTTGTTCTTCTGTCCGCGCGGCGGTGATTCCTGCCGGCTCAACCCGGCCCTGCGGCGCTTTTTGGGCTACTCCGCCGCCGGCGCGGCCGACCTCCTCTCCGTCGAGGAACTGCTTTATGGCCCGGAGGACCGGGAGCGCTTTCGCCGGGTCCAGTCCGGCCAGGCCGACACCGACCATGTCAAGGTGCGCCTGACCAACCGGGCCGGCCAGCCCATGACGGTCCTGCTGAACGATCTGACCCTGCCCGTATCCCCGGAGGTGCGCAGTTTCCAGGTGCGGCCGGTGGGCTCCCCCTCCCCTCTGCGCCAGGCCATCCAGGGGCTGGTAGAGCATCTGATCCCCAGCGCCCGGGACTACCTGTCCCTGCTCCGGTTGACCCCGCTCCTCGGCGGCCGCTATGAAAAACTCGAAAAGCTGGGGCAAGGGAGTTTCGGCGAGGTCTGGCTGGTGCTGGATACCGAAGCCGTGGGGGCGAATCGCCGCTTTGTCGCCAAGATCCCCTTTCTCAAGGCGGCCAACGTCAAATTCCGCAAGGAGGCGGCCATCTGCACCCGGCTGGCTCCCCACCCCGGGGTGGTGAAGCTGGTGGCTCAGGTCGAAGATGAGGGCCGGCTGATCCTGATCCAGGAGTACGTCGAAGGCAAGACCCTGGGGGACATGCTGGACCAGGAGTTGCCCCGGCCCCTGGTGGAACGCATCATCCTGCAGCTCATCGACGTGGTCTCCCACGCCCATCGCCACCGGGTCATGCACCGGGACATCAAGCCCAACAACATCATCATCCAGCCGGACGGCACCCTGAAGTTGCTCGATTTCGGCGCCGCCAAGATCCTGGGCGACAAAGACATCAGCGCCACCATGGTGGGCTCCCGCCCCTTCATGGCCCCGGAGCAGATCATGGGCAAGAGTGAACGGCGCAGCGACATCTGGGCCATCGGGGTGCTCATGTATCTGTTGTACACCGGGGAGCTGCCTTTCTACCGCGAAGTGGAAAAACTGCTCATCGACCTGATCCTGGAGCAGGAGCCCGAACCGCCCCGGGAGCTGAACCCCGAGATTCCCGCCCCGCTGGAGGCGATCATCCTGAGGTGCCTCAAGAAAAACGTGGAGGAACGCTATCGGCACGCCCGGGACCTGAAGGAGGACCTGCTGCGCCACTTCCCCCATTACGGCACCCAGACCGGCAGGTGGCCGTGGATCCAGTAACCCACGCGGCCGCGGGACTGCTGATTTCCCAGCTGCTGCCCGGCCCCTCCCGGGGCTGGAGCGCCCTGGCCGGCACGGCCTTCGCCCTGCTGCCGGACCTCGACTATTTCTTGATCTTTGTCGACCGCCTGGCCTTTATCCGCCACCACCGGGGCTTTACCCATTCCCTGCTGGCCCTGTTCCTGTTCGCCCTGCTGGGGGCCGCGCTGGGGCGGGCCCTGGGCGGTCCCCGCTGGTTCCGCCCCCTACTTTTCCTGGGGCTGGCGGTCCTGGCCAGCCACCTGCTCCTGGACCTGGCCACCTCTTACGGCACCCAGGTCCTCTTCCCCTGCTCCCGGCAACGCTTCACCCTGGATTGGCTCTTCATTATTGACCCCTATCTCACCGGGCTGCTGCTGGGCGGGGCCGTAGCCGCCCTGGCTGCGGCCACCTGGGGACGCACCGCCGGGACTTACTTGCTGGCCGCGGCCGGGGCCTATGTTCTCCTCTGCGGTTTTTACCATCACCAGGCCCTGACCCTGGCCCGACAGATGTTTCACCCGCCGGCCGCCATCGCGCCGGCCGGCAACCCCAAAGCGCCCGAGCCCGCGCCGCTGACCGTGGCCGCCCTGCCCCAGCCCTTTTCCTGCCGCCGTTGGCAGTTGGTCGCCGCCAACCAGGGCGAAGTGCAGCAGAGCTTCGTACTATTGCCTTATCTGACTTGGCTGGAATCCCGGCCGACGGCAACGCCGGCGACCCGCCTGCCGGTGCCGGCCGTCTGCCGGGTGCCGAACAGCGGCTACCCGGGCCCGCGGGAGATGCAGGTCCAGGTCTGGACCGGTCTGCCGGCGCCTGACCTGAGTGGACACCCGCAAGCCCAAACCATCCTGGCTCAATACCTGGAGTTTGCCCGCTTCCCCCTGCTGCGCCGCCTGGAGCCCAAGGCAGACGGCCAATGGCTGGAATGGCTGGACCTGCGCTTCAGCGTCCCGGGGCGGGATATCCCCTTTGTCCTGCAACTGCAGCTAGACGCCGCAGGCAAAGTGCAGCACTGGAGCCTGGGGCGCGGCCGGGATGAGAGCAGCTAGGTCTTAAGCTGGTGGGGCGGCCGTCCCTGGCCGCCAACTGGTCGGCTGGCGGGCGGGGACGCCCGCCCCACGAGGCCCGCCCCACCTGAAGCACTTTTGGATAAGAGGAGGAAGTCACTTGCCCCAGCCGCCGATAAACCACCTTTTCGCCGGGATTCCCGAGAGCCTCCCCGCCGAGCTCACCGAGATTCTCCTGAAAACCCCGGGCTTTCAGCTCGAACGAATCATCTCCGCTGGCCAGGCCACGCCACCGGGCCAGTGGTATGACCAGGAGACCCACGAATGGGTGATCCTGTGGTCGGGGAGTGCGGGGCTGCTATTCGCCGGGGAAACCGAAATCCGGGTACTGCGCCCGGGGGATTATCTCCTCATTCCGGCCCATTGCCGCCACCGGGTGGAGTGGACCGATCCTACGCGGCCCACTGTCTGGCTGGCCTTGCATTACCGGGAAATGCCGGCTTGAACCCTAGGGGCGGTTAGCCAACACCCATGGTAGCGCCGGCTTCCAGCCGGTGCCTTTTCTCCCTCGCCGCGGATCAGAGAAGATTTTCTCTAGCCGCAGGCTTTAGCCGGCGCCGGACCAGGCGGGACGCCGGTGCATTCTTCGCCGGAAGATGATAAAATCCCGGCAATCATAAAAAGCTATCCAAGGAATCTGCATGTCGCCACGAAAGTTTATGGGAAAGGTCCACGAAGATCCCGGCGAGGCCCTGGCCAAGGGCTCCCGGGAGGTGATGGCCTCCGTCTGGGAGGAATATCTCTCCGCCGTCCTGCAAATCTCCGTCGACAGCGGCCGCTTCAAGCTGCTGCGCCGCCAGATCGACGAGGCCGCCGGGTTTAAAGAGGTCTATGACCACTGGAACAGCCTGCCCCTGGCGGCCCGGGGCGCCGCCTGGCGCCGCCTGATGACCGCGGCCGGGGAGAAGCGTCAGGCCGTGGGCGCCAGCTGCATCCGCTGCGGCGAGTGCTGCCAGTTGGGCAGTCCTACCCTGCTCATTCATGATCTACCGCTGTTCCAGCAGGAAATCCTCACCTGGGGCGACGTCTATACTTTGCGGCCCGGCGAGCAGGTGACCACCCGGGACGGCCAGGTGGAAGCTTTGCCGGAGGAGCGCCTGAAGGTCCGGGAGATTCCCGGCAGCCACCAGTGCTGGTTCTTTCTGGCCGCCAACAATGCTTGCCGCATCTATGGAAACCGGCCGGAACAATGCCGGCGCCAGGTTTGCTGGGACGAGCCCCCCCGGCCCCCGGCAGTGGCCCAGTTGCTGACCCGGAAGCACCTGTTCGAGGGGGTTCCGGAGGTTTGGGACCTGATCAGCGAGCATCGGGGGCGCTGCGACTACGGCAAAGTGGCCCGGGCCCTGCAAGAGTTGAGCGCCGGGCAGGAGGCCGCCGGCGAGGTCCTGTTCGAGGCCCTGCACTTCGATCACTACCTGCGCCAGATGCTCATCAATGAATGGGACTTGACCCCGGCGGCCACCGAGTTGCTGCTGGGCCGGCCCGTGCCCCAATTCCTGGAGGCCCAGGGCGTCGACGCCATCCTCACCCCCGAGGGGGTTTTCCGGCTGGAGATGCGTAAAGAAAAAGAATAAAAAGTGGTCAGTGGTCAGTGGTCAGTATGAGGTCGCCAAATGTTTTCCTGATCACTGGCCACTGACCACTGGCCACTGATTTTCAGGAGATCGCCATGCTCGACGAATTGGTTAAGGGAAACCGCAGCTATCGCCGCTTCCACCAGGAGACGCCGGTGTCGCTGGCCACCCTCAAAGGACTGGTCAACCTGGCCCGCTGGGGCGCTTCCGCCGCCAACCTCCAGCCCCTGAAATACCTCCTGGCCTGCGAGCCGCAGAAAAACGCCGCCATTTTCTCCTGCCTGGCCTGGGCCGGCTACCTGAAGGACTGGCCGGGGCCGGCGGAGGGCGAGCGCCCCGCCGCCTATATCCTCATCCTGGGCGACACGGAGATCTCGAAAAACTTCGGCTGCGACCACGGCATCGCGGCCCAATCCATCCTCCTGGGAGCCCGGGCCCAGGGGCTGGGCGGCTGCATCCTCGGCTCCATCCAGCGGGACCGGCTGCGGGAGTTGCTCGGGATACCGGAAAAGCTGGACATCCTCCTGGCCATCGCCCTGGGCCGGCCCAAAGAAACCGTGGTTATAGAAGAGGTGAACCCCGGCGACAGCATCAAGTACTGGCGGGACGCTCAAGGCGTCCACCACGTCCCCAAGCGCCGGCTGAAGGATATTATTCTAAGTTAGCTCGCGGCGGGAAAGTTTAGGCAAGGCGCAGTTGCGCCAGCGAGGCCCGGGCGGCGCCGCCGCTGATGTCCGGCACAATGCTCAATTCGAGCGCCGTTACCCCATCGAGATCGATCTCGTAGTCTTCCACTTCACGCGCCACCTCCGGCGGACTGAAGTTATACTGCTGGCGCACAATCTCCCGGTACGTCTGGCCGCCGTCTGCTGACCACTGTAAAACGAACTCCTGGGTGCGCGCCGATTCACCTGCCCGGAACACCAGGCGGATCCGCTTGAGTCGCAGCGGCTCATCAAACAGCAGGCGGATCGTCTGCTCCCCGGGCTGCGCCGCCCGCCAACCTGGCCCCGTCCCCGGAATTAAGGCCGCTTCAATCGGGTAGCCGAGAGCTTCGGAGCGTGATTTCAACCTGGGCCAGGCGTTCAAGGTCCAGCCAGTGCGGCTCGACGGCTGAGACCTCACCAGGGCCATGACCGATAATGCGCTTACGCATGGAGCATCTCCTCATTTCTCTGCCCATTCTAACCTATCCAGGGAGTGGACGCTGCTTTTTTGAGGTAAATCACCCGGATGGGCGCTCCCATGATGATGGGGGGCTCGCACCAAGACGGTGCGAGGCGGCGGGCGTTTAATTTAGAGCTTGACATTGAGCCAATTTTCTTGTAAAATAATTGAAGTTTAGCATGTCAGACTGAAAGCCGGGCCACGAGTCCTGGACAATGATCGGACGGGTTGCTAAAGTCTCCCCGGCCGATTTTTTTTGCCTGACTGCTGTGCGCCCTGCTTTTTTGGCGGGATATCATTGCAGCATCAAGAAAGAGGTTTCACAATGAAGGAAACTGGTACGGTTAAATGGTTTAATGATTCAAAGGGTTTTGGTTTTATCTCCCGGGAAAGACGGCCCCGATGTCTTCGTGCATCACAGCGCCATCCAGGGCGAGGGCTTCCGCTCCTTGAGCGAAGAGCAGGCAGTGGAGTTTGAGGTAGTCAAGGGTCCCAAGGGCGATCAGGCCCAAAACGTCGTGAAACTTTAGGCGGTAACGCCTGATGGTCGGAACTCCGGTGGTCCCTGGACCCCGGAGTTCCGGCGCCTCGACCTTAGAGAGGTAAGATTTGGCTAGAAATCGTTACGGATGGCAAAAGCGTTCTAAAGAGATAGCCCGAAAAGAAAAGAACGACGAAAAAATGAAACGTCGCCAAGGCAAAATTGTGGCAACGCCGGCGGAGGAAGAAATGCCGGAAGTGGTTGAAGATCTTGGTTTGAGCGAGACCGACCCTGTCGGCGAAAGCCTCCAGATAGATTCATAAGGAGTAAGAAATGGCTATGAAATTATACGTGGGCAACCTGCCCCACCAGATGACCGAAGAGCAACTGAACACCCTGTTTTCGGAAGCCGGGTACGTGGCCTCAGCCAAGATCATTACCGATCGGCAAACCGGCCAGCCCCGGGGCTTCGGTTTTGTGGAGATGGAAACCAAATTGGAAGGCCAGAAAGCCATTTCCATGCTCAACGGCCGTGAGGTGGAAGGGCGGCCCCTGGCCGTTAACGAAGCCCGGCCGCAGCAGAAAGGCGGCTTTGGTGGAGGCGGCGGCCGCGGCGGTTACCGTTAGGCAGCGGCGTTCAGGTGGCGTCAGTGGGTTGCCTGCCGTTTCCAACCTGGAATCAGGAAAATAAAGAGGCGGCCTGCGGGCCGCTTTTCTTTTAAGAAGCCGAATTCAATGCTATACTGCGGCCAGTCCGTTCTCTGCGGTCCCCCGGTAGCGAAGGATTTCTATGCATGTCTTCATGGTGTACGTCCGGGATGAAAATTTTTGCCAACTGCTCCCGGAGGAGCTGAAAGGCTTCCGCTCGGACGATGGCCGCCTCCAGGTGATGGCCTTTCCGCCCCTGGGCATCCAGACCCTGGCGCCGGTGTTGCGCCGACATGGCCACCAGGTCCGGCTGTTCGATACCTGTCACCCGGAGATGCAGGCGGAGCACATCGTCCAGGCTGCGGCCGAGGATCGTCCCGACGTCATTGCCCTCTCCTGCCTCTCGACGACCACCTACCCGGCGCTCAAAAATCTGGCCGGACGGCTGAAAGCCGCAGCGCCGCAAATTCCGCTCATCGCCGGCGGCCCTTTCGCCACCATGAATGCGGACCGCATCCTCAAGGACTGTCCGGACCTGGACTGCGTGGCGGTGGGCGAGGGTGAAGAACTCCTGCCGGACTACCTGGACAACTTCGACCACCCCGCGGCAGTGGCCGGCCTGGTCTGGCGTGACGCCGACGAGATCGTCAGGAACACCCCGCGTCCGCTGCTCCGGGACCTGAATCAGTTTCCTTACCCCGACCGGACCAGCCTGCCCATCGACTACATCGAATCCTTGCCCCTGGATGTCCCCGCGGTCCTCTCCCTGGATAAATTCTGCACCATGCAGACTTCCCGGGGCTGCCCCTATTCCTGCATCTACTGCGATATTCCGTCGCTGTCGCAGGGCAAATGGCGCTACCGTTCCGCGGAGCATGTCCTGGGAGAAATGCAGCAACTGCAACGATCTGGGCTATCGCTCCATTTACCTGACCGATGATCATTTTCTCCTGAACCGTAAGCGCATCGGCGAAATTTGTGAGGGCATCATGGCGTCGCCGGCCTCAAGTTCCACTGGGGCTGCGAAGGACGGGTTGATGCGGTGGCGGTGGATCAACTGCCGCTGATGAAAAAGGCCAACTGCAATTTCCTGGCCTTTGGGGTGGAGGCGGGCACGCAAAAGGTCCTGGACCGGCTGCACAAAAAGCAGACCCTGAAACAGGTGGAGCACGCGGTCAGCGAAGCCAAGCGGCATGGCATCGAGCGGGTGCACGGCTTTTTTGTCATCAGCTCACCCGGCGAGACCGAGCAGGATATCATGGCCAGCTTCCGTTTTGCCGCCCGGCTGAAGCTGGACACCTTCGGCTTTAATCGTCTCTGCGCCTACCGGGGCACCCCCCTATGGCAGGAGTACGTCGACCGCGGCATCATTGACGACAAACGTGATTGGGACAAATGGTTCAAGTGCTCGGACATCGACCCCACCGCCCTGCCCGGCGCCGCGGTGAACCGGGTCCGCATGAAAGGCTACGCCCTGCTCTTTGCCCGCCGGATTTTCTGGCGTCCCTTCCGCACCTACAAGCTCCTGCGCCTTTTCGGCCGGCATATGAAGAGGTCCGATATCTTCAAATTGCTCTGGAGCCCTTTCCGGCGGCGAACCTTGAGCCGGAGCCCCGAACTGCCGGCCTCGAGGCTTGACTCAGGGCTCCAAGAGCCTCAGATGCACCCCAGACCTTGAGCCAATTTTGGGTTGACCCGGGGAGAGGCCCGGATCGAAGTACCGCACCGCGTCAGCAGCAACCCCGCTCATCAGCCAGAGGGCCAATCCGAATTATCTCTAAGGTGAAGCCGCAGCCGTTTCTCCCCCAGGCCCGCCGGCTCTGAACCCCTAACGCCGGGAACGCTGAGGATTGGCAAGTCGTCAATCCATCCGCTGCCTGGCTGGGGCGGCCAATGGCAACCTCATCGCTTGGTGGTCGATGGTCCGGCAAGTTTCGCTATCCTCCAAGAAATTGTTGATTTTTGTAGATTTTTGTGCAGAAATGGAGTCCTCCGAGAATCAGAACTAGGGGAGTCATGCGTGGTGCACTCCGGGAAGAGAATCAGCGGCAGACAGGTGTGGTACCGGCTCATGGAAGGAAATCTGCGGTTCGTCCAGGGCTTGTTTCGCGGCCGCAATTTGCAGGACTTGCGGGGCGAACTGACGGGGGGCCAGACACCCAAGGCCGCGGTGCTCTGTTGTTCAGATTCCCGGGTGCCGGCGGAAATTATCTTTGATCAAAGCCTGGGCGATCTTTTTGTGGTGCGTACCGCCGGCCTGGTGCTGGAGTCCACCAGCATCGGCAGCCTGGAATATGCCGTCGCGCATTTGCACGTCCCCCTCCTGGTGATCAAAGGCCACGAAAGCTGCGGCGCAGTTAGTGCGGCGGTCGCTTATCCCGAGCACTCGGAAGGCCATATCGGCTGTATCATTCAACAGATTGCCCCTGCTGTGGCCCAGGCCCGGCTCACGGGCAAAAGCGGCCCCGAACTGGTGGAGGAGGCTACCGAACATCACCTGAGATACCCTGGAGGCAACCTTGCGGCGCCAGAGTAAGATTATCCATGAGGCCCTGCATAGCAACCGGCTGGAATTGGTGGTGGCCAAATATCAGATGCATTCCGGCAAGGTGGACATTTTGCAGGCTACCTTTTGTGAATCATTTTGATATTATTCTTTAGAGCATCGCGGCTGGAGACTAGACCGGAATCAGGCTAAGTAGAATATTCTATAAACAATTTTGTTTACACAAGATTGAATTCGTAGTAAATTTTATTATCCATGAAACGCTTCATCCCAGTTTTGATTCTCCTGGCCTTTCTGCTTCAACTTGCCGACGGCAGGTTGGCCCGCGCCTGCATTACCCCCCAATTCTCCCCCTATTCCCAGGAAGACTCGACCCTTTCTGCCTACCTGCCGGCCGACTTATTCTTAGACCAATGGGATGCGGCCGAACAAGCGTCCGGCCCGGCTGGCAACCTGATCTTTCTCCCGGGACCTTTCCGAAAAAATCCAGCGCCTTTCCCATGGGTTATCCCCTCATCCCTGAAGCATTTCATCTGGCTGGGCCTCGGCTCCGGCGCCTTGCCTTCATAAACCTCCACTCACGCCCGTCTCTCGCGCCCTCCTAATTCTAATTAACTAAGAGAGGCTTGCATCACTTCAACCATTTGAAGTTTTGCCTACCTTACGACCTGCTTACCGAAAAGGAAGGGAAGTAAAATGAACGACCGAGACCAAAAATCCGTAACGGATTATTGTGAGACTAAGAAATGTGCCAATGAAGCCCCGCCGGCGCCCATTCAGATGGGTTGGAAAGAGCTCTACCTGAAAGAGGACTGGTGGGCGATTTATCTGGGCATCGGCCTCATGTTTATCGCCCTGATCGCCTTTGCTACGGGCAGCAATGTCATCAAGGTATTGTTCATTAACCCCGGCGGGGTCCATTGGACCACATTGGGCCAATTGCTGGGACATTTCGGCAAGAACATTCATCTTTATTTGCTCCAGCTGCTGTTCTGGCTGGTGATCTTCGGGGTCAGCACTGCAATCATGGGGATTAAACCGGCGAAATTTCTCCCCAGCTTCATAATCTTATACATTCTGTCGGTCATCATGTTCTCCATCAGCGGCTGGGCCAATGCCGCCAAATATAACCTGGAACCCCCTCTGGTGGCCCTCATCCTGGGACTCATCATCGCGAATGTCGTTCCTTTGCCCAAATGGCTGGACGCCGGTTTCCGGGTGGAATACTTCATCAAGACCGGCATCGTGCTGCTGGGCGCCACTTTCCCCATTACGCTGATTATCACCGCCGGACCTATCGCCCTGCTGCAAGCCACCATCATCTCGGTGACCACCTGTCTGGTCATCTATTTCGTCGCCACCAAGTTCTTCGGGCTGGATAAGAGATTGGCCTCGGTCATCGGCGTGGGCGGCTCGGTCTGCGGGGTCTCGGCCTCCATGGCCATCGCCAGTTCGGTGAAGGCCAAAAAGGAAGACCTCTACACCTCGGTCACCCTGGTGGTGGTCTGGGCGCTGGTGATGATCATCGTCCTGCCGTTCGTCTCCAAGCTCCTGAGCCTGGCTCCCGGCATTGCCGGGGCCTGGATCGGCACCTCGGAATTTGCCGACGCCGCCGGTTTCGCCGCGGCCAGCGCCTACGGCAAGATGGCCGGTAATGAAAGCGCCGCCATACAGGGCTTTACCCTGATGAAGGTCATCGGCCGGGATATGTGGATCGGCATCTGGTCCTTCGCCTTTGCCATGATCGCCTGCTTGAAATGGGAAAAGGAAGAATGCGGCGTCCGGCCCAGCGCCATGGAGATCTGGTGGCGCTTTCCCAAATTCGTCCTCGGCTTTTTCCTGGCCACCTTCCTGATGACCAGCTTTACCGCCGGTTACTCCACCGCGGCTTTCAACAGCACGGTCAAACCCAATCTGATTCTGCCGCTGGTCTCTATCCGGAGCTGGATCTTTATCTTCTGCTTCCTGAGCATCGGCCTGACCACCCGCTTTCGGGAACTCAAGGCCGCCGGCTGGAAACCCTTCGGCGCCTTCACCATCGGGGTGGCGGTCAATGTCGTCCTCGGGTTTATCCTGTCGGTCTTTGTCTTCGGCAGCTTCTGGTCGGCGTTGGGTAAGTAGTTTGAGCCGGGGGGGCCGGTTTGGTCCGGCCCCCCGCCTGCCCTGGGAGGAACGATGCATCATTGCCGGGATAATAATCGCTGCCTCGATTGCCGCTTTTTCAACAATAAGCCGGACCAGGTGGAACAAGCCTTTCCCGGGCTCACCGCCCTGAGTTCCGCCTATGCCTCCGTCCGGGCCGACGCGGGGATCTGTAGTCGTCACGAACTTTTCCTGGCGCCCTGGTACCGCTGCCGGGATTTCCAACCTCGCCCCTAGCTTCTCCTCACCAGGCCACCCCTCGCTGGAAAAATTTTTCCATTTTTTGGGTTTTACAGAGATCGAACAAGGTTTAAAATTTAGGTGATTGGCAAAGACTAACCAACCTGAACGTGAGCCTCAAGAAATGGGAATATTCCGCAAGATCGCTTTATTACTCATCCTGCCCCTCGGGCTGGGCGTCCTGGCGCTGGACTCCTGGGGGTCCTATCTGACCCCGGGCAAACCGGCTCCGAATTTTCTGGTGGAATCGGGAGATAGCCGCAAACTGTCCCTGGATAATGTGCGCGGCCGGGTGGTGGTGCTCTTTTATGAATCCAGGCACGTGATCAAGAAAAATATTGGGCTGAAGGATGAATTGACCAGGCTTTACAAGGCTCAGCCGGCAGGCATCCAAAATGATATTTTTCGGCTGGTGGTGATTGATTGTTCCGAGGCTATCCTTCCTACCCTGCCCATCTGGAAAAGGCAGCTCCAGGTCCATTCGAGGCAGGAGGGCTTCACGATTTATGGAGATTGGCACCGGACGATGTTGAAAGAATACGGCATGAAAGCTGAGGACAGCAATTTCCTCATTATCGACAAACAAGGAATTATCAGGTATTCGGCCGTCGGCAAAATCGATCCGGACCAATTCGACCGAATCAAAGAGCTCTTATTCACTCTGATTAAGGAAGGTTAATTTCCCAGGCACTCCAGCAACCGGGCCCAGAGCCGCTCCCGGCCTTCGTGGGTCGTGGCCGAAAACCAGATGACCTCCCCGGCCGCCACCCCCAGCGGCCCCAGGACCTCGGCCAGGTGCTGCAACTGGCGGCTCCGCTCCCCCTGCTTCAATTTGTCGGCCTTGGTCAGCACCGGGATGACCGCCCGGTTCCTTTCCTTGAGGAATTTCCACAGAAACAACTCCTCCGGCCCGACCCGCCGGCGGCCGTCCTGGAGGAGGACCACCGCGGCCAGATTCGGGCGGCGCTCCAGGTAATCCATGATCATCTGCCCCCACTGGGCCTGGATCTCCTTGGAAACCGCGGCATAGCCGAACCCCGGCAGGTCCACAAAGTACCAGCGTTCGTTCACCAGGAAGAAATTGAGGGCCCGGGTGCAGCCCGGGTGGGCGCTGGTGCGCACCAGTTTCCTACGCCCCAGCAGGACGTTGATCAGGGAAGACTTGCCCACGTTGGAGCGGCCCAGAAAGGCCACCTCGAACAACTCCCCGGCGGGCAGTTGGTCGGTCTTGTGAATGCTGAGGCAATATTCCGCGGAAATAATTTTCGGGATGGTCATGAGCGTTATTTTGGCTAAATATCGATCTGGCTGCGCGCCACTATACCAGATTTCCTGAAAATACCATAATCCTGGCAACCTACGGGGAGGCGGCGGCAGTCACTCCGGGCCGAGGCCGGCCCCTGCCGGGATCACTGCGAGCCTGCCGTTTTCTCCCCCACCCCGCCTCGGTCCATAAAGGTTGACGCTTCCCTGATTTCCGGGTAAATTCTAAGGCTGATCAAGGGGGTAGAGATTCATTGTTCTGGGGAATTTGGTTTTCGTTTTGGTTGGCGGCGTTCACCCTGATCATCGCTACCTCGGTCATCCTGGTGGCGCCCATCGACCGGGACGGCCGCTTGGTCCAGGCCCTCTGCCGGTTGTGGGGCCGGAGCCTGCTGCGGGTGATGCGCGTGCCCCTGGAGGTGCACGGCCTGGAACACCTGACGCCGGGGCAGGCCTATGTCTATGCCGCCAACCATCGCTCCGATTTCGATATCTTCACCCTGCTGGCCATCCTGCCGGGCCGCATCATGTTTGTCGCCAAAAAGAGCTCTTCCGGATTCCCGTCTTCGGCTCGGCCCTGACCCGCATGGGCTCCGTGTCTCTGGACCGGGACAGCCTCAAGAGCGCCATGAAGAGCCTCGATCTGGCCGCGGCCCGGATCAAGGCCGGCGCCTCCATGATCATCTTCCCGGAAGGCACCCGGGTCCCCACCCCGGGAACTCATCCCTTTCAAGAAAGGCGTCTTTATCATGGCCGTGAAGGCCGGGCAGCCCGTCGTGCCGGTGAGCATCAGCGGCACCCGCTACATCAAGTCCCGGGGGACCTTGCGGGTTAAGCCCGGTCCGGTGAAGGTGGTCATCTCGCCCCCCATCAATCCCCAGGATTACCGGCGCAAAGAGGACCTGATGGCCGCGGTGCTTCGAGGCCATCGTCCGCCCACTACGACCCCGATTATCCCTATGGCCCCGACAGCTCCCAATCATAACTGGGTTGACCTCACCTTCCTGGGGGGCGTGGGCGAGATCGGCCTCAACATGATGACCCTGGAGACCGCCGACCACCTGGTGGTGGTGGACGCCGGCCTCATGTTTCCCGAAGACCACATGCTGGGGATCGACATCGTCATCCCGGATTTTTCCTATCTCCGGGAACGCCGGGACAAGCTCACCGCCCTGGTCCTGACCCACGGCCACGAAGACCATATCGGCGCCGTGCCCTTTTCTGCTCAAGGAATTCGACCTCCCGGTCGTACGGCACCCCCTTCACCCTGGCCCTGCTCAAGGAGAAGCTCAGGGAGCACGGCCTGCTGGAGACCGCCGACCTCCGGGAGATTAAGCCTGCGGAGCCCCTGGTCCTGGGACCCTTCGAATTCGAATTCATCCGGGTGTGCCACTCCATCGTGGACGGGGTGGGCTTCGTGGTGCACACCCCCCAGGGCTACCTGGTGCATTCCGGCGACTTCAAGATCGACCAGACCCCGGTGACCGGCGCCGGCCATGGACCTGAACCGGTTCGCCCACTACGGCGAAAACGGCGTCCTGGCCCTGATGTCCGACTCCACCAACGCCGAACGCCCCGGCTACACCCTGTCCGAACGGCAGATCGGCCTCACCCTGGAGGGCCTGATCCGGGAGGCCCCGGGCCGGGTGATCGTGGCGGTCTTCGCCTCCCACATCCACCGGATGCAGCAGATCGTCAACATGCGCCGCCAAGTTCGGCCGCAAGGTCCTGTTCAACGGCAAGTCCATGGTGATCAACTCCCGGCTCGCCAAAGACCTGGGCATTCTGACCATCCCACCCGGCATGGAGATCACCGTCGGCGACCTGGACCGCCTGCCGCCCGAACAGACCATCGTCATCACCACCGGCAGCCAGGGCGAGCCCTTGAGCGCCCTGGCCCGCATGGCCCTGGAGGCCCACAAGCAGGTGCAAATCCAGCCCGGCGACCTGGTGATCCTCTCCTCCAAGTTCATCCCCGGGCAACGAGCGGGCCATCACCACGGTGATCAACAACCTCTACCGCCTGGGCGCCGAGGTGGTCTACAAGGAGGTGGCGGACATCCACACCTCGGGCCACGCCTCCCAGGAGGAGCTGAAACTCCTGCTGAACCTCACCCGGCCCCGCTATTTCATCCCCATCCACGGGGAGATGCGCCACCTCATCAAGCACGGCCACCTGGCCCGGGCCGTGGGCGTCCCGAGACGAACACGTCCTGCTGGCCACCGACGGCGACCAGGTGCGCTTCGACGGCGGCGACGGGGTCATCCTGGGCAAGGTGGACAGCGGCCGGGTCTTCGTGGACGGCAAGGGGGTGGGGGACGTCAGCCGCATCGTCCTCCGGGACCGGCGCCACCTGGCCGCCGACGGCCTGGTCATCGCCTACGTGGCCGTGGACCCCGGCGCCCGCCGCATCGTCACCGAGCCCGAGCTCATCACCCGGGGCTTCACCCTGGAAGAGGAGCAGGCCCCGCTCCTGGAGCAGGCCCGCAAGGTCTTCCAGGAGATCGTCCTCCGGGCCCTGAGCGAACCCACCCAGGACTGGCTGGAGATCCAGACCCAAGTCTCCAAGGCCCTGCGCAAACTCTTCTTCAAGCTCCTGGAACGCCGCCCCATGATCCTGCCGTTGATTCTGACCCTGTGAAGCTGGCTGTAGCCGATTATGGCGGCCACAGGCCGCCCTATAAATTGTTCTCCGGGACTCCTTGACTTTTCACCCGACCTGGATAAAATAATATCTATGCTAAGAACCGCCGCCACTTGCCTCCTGATCCTGCTCTTGAGCCTCGGCGCGGTTCTGTCTCTGCCCGGCGGCCTGCTCGCCGCGGTTGCCCCCTCACCTCCCGGCTGCCCCCATTGCCAAATGGCCAGCCACCACCCGGGGCCCTGTCCCTGCTGTCCGCCTGGCGGCAAGGCCGGCCACTGTGATAATTCCGGCCAAGACCACGGTTGCAACTGCCGCTGCAGTTTCAGCGGTCCGGCCGCCTTGGCCCCGGTCGCGGCGGGCGGACCCGCCCCGCAAGTTGCCTCCCATGTTCTGCCCCTGGTTACGGTTGTTGCCACAGCCGTCACCCCCAATATCTTCCATCCCCCTCGGTTAAATTCCCAAGTCTGGTCCTGATTTTCCGGTTGCTGCCTGCTTGCAGGCTGCGGCAAACCCAAGAACTGCCTGTCTCCGGTCCGGAGAGCGGCGTCCGTGCCACTCAACCGCGGTGCTTTGAGCCGATGACGGCGCGGGATGAGACGCCCCCTGAAGTAGTGGCTGCTCATGGGCCTTGGTGCCAAAATCCGGGATGCCCCGGACTTGGCAAGGTTACCAACTAATGATTTCCTATCGTTCGATAATGAATATTGCCTTTAAGGAGATGACACGATGAAAAAGGTGATTATTGTCTTAGTAGCGCTGGTTCTGGCGCTGGCCCTGGCCGGAGCCGGCCTGGCCGCCGATTCTGGTCAAGCCCAGGCCACCTGTCCGGTCTTGGGCGGCAAGATCAACCGGGGCGTCTATGCCGATTGCCAGGGGCAAAGGGTTTACTTCTGCTGCTCCGGCTGCGTAGGGAAGTTCCAGCAGGACCCGGGGAAATACCTGAACAAGCTGAAGGCACAGGGAGTTACTCCGGAGAAGGCCCCGGCGGGAAAATAGCCGGCTCATCGGTCAGGAAATTGATACCGGCGCCTTTAAACTGGCCCGATCAGGTTAAGGGAAAAGGCGCCTTTACGCTTGTCTAATTACCGAACCTATGCTTATATTTTTTTACCACAATTTTTTCAGGCAGAGGCGGAGATGACCTACCGACCGCGATTTTTCCACGTCTGGCTTCTTCTGATTCTGGCTCTGGCCGTAACTCTCAGCCTGCCGGCGCCCGCGCCGGCCCAGAGCGGCGGCAATCTGCCCCCAGATTTGCGGGCCCTGATCGACCAGGCCCTGCAGGCTAACCCGGAGGTGAAACAGAAGGCCCAGCTTAAATCCGCCGCCCAGGAAGCGGTGCGCCCGGCCGGGGCCCTGGACGACCCCAAACTATCCGTCAACATCCTCAACTTGCCGGTGGACACCTGGAGTTTTGCTCAGGAGCCCATGACCAATAAGCAGTTCGCCCTGTCGCAAAAGGTCCCCTTTCCCGGCAAGCGGCGCCTCCGTTCCGAAGTAGCCGCAGAACAGGCCAAATCCGAAGATTTTTCTTATAGCGACAAGGTCAACGAGATCCGGGCCCGGGTCATCCAGAAATATTGGGATCTGGCCCTGACCTACAGCGGCTATGACCTCACCCAGAGAAATAAACAATTCTGGGACCAGGTGGTGCAGGTGGCCGAAACACGCTACAGCGTCGGCAAGGGCATGCAGACGGACGTACTCCAGGCCCAGGTGGAGCTGGGCAACTACCTGGACCGACTCCTGCAATGGCATCAGCGGCAGGAGTCAGTGCAGGCCGACCTCAATGCCCTGCGCTCTCAGCCGCCTCAGACTCCGGTGCCCAAGCCGCAGCCTCTGCATCCCGCGCCATTCAGGCTGAAACTGGAGCCGCTGCTGGAGCAGGCCAAGTCACGGCCCCAGCTTAGGCCATCAAGACCCTGGTCGCCAAGCAGGACAAGGCGGTGGCCCTGGCTAATAAAGATTATTTCCCCGACGTTACCCTTGGCCTGTCCTATGGTTTTCGGGAATCTCTGGACGACCCCCAGCGGACCAAGCAGGCGGACTTTTTCAGCGGTTATGTCCAGTTTGATCTGCCCATCTGGTATGGGTCCAAGCTTAACCCCAAAGTCCGGGAGCAGTTGGATCGCAAGTCCGCGGCCGAAGAATCCTATCGCTCCGGTTGGGACAACCTGGCCGCCGCCGTCAAGGACCGTTACGTCAAACTGCAGCGCCTGAGCCAGCAAATCACCCTCTATGAGCAGGGTATCATCCCCCAGGCCAAGCAGGCTGCGGAGGCCTCCCTGGCTGATTACTCGGTGGGCAACCTGGATTTCTCCCGCCTCTATCAAAACCAGATTGCCGCTTTCAATGCCGAACTGGCCCTGCAGGAATATCTCAAGGATTTCGAAGAAACCTGGGCCGAATTGGAGTGGCTGGTGGGGGCCGAACTGCCTCGCCCGGCCGGAGGAAAGAAATGAGCCCCGCACGCCGTGGCAAAGTTTGGTGGAGCCTGGGAGCCTTCGTGGCCCTGGCGGTCCTGATTATCGCCTATGTTTCCGGAGTCCTTCCCCTAGGCAAAGCTAAGGAAGAGAAAAGGGCCCTGTGCTGGGTCTCTCCCCAAAACCCCGGTTACATTAAGGCAGCCCCGGGCAAGGACCCGGAGGGCCACGCACTGGTGCCGGTCTATGCCACCCCGGCCGGCGGGAAGCCCGGCGGCCCGGCCGTGGCGCCCACGGCGGCGCCCGCCGCGGCCCCGGCCCCTGCTGCCCAACCAGAGCGCCAGATCAAGGCTTACCACTGCCCCATGCATCCCGAGGTCGTCAGCAGCAAGCCGGGCAAATGCCCGAAGTGCGGCATGGAGCTGACGCCGATCTATGCAGAAGCTCCGGCTGCCGCTCCGGCGGCGCCCGCCGCCACCCCGGCCCCCACCGCCAAAAAAGAGCGTAAGATCAAGTACTGGGTCGACCCGATGGATCCCAACTACGTTCGGGATAAGCCGGGCAAGGCCCCCTGCGGCATGGACCTGGTGCCGGTTTACGAAGAAGGGGGGGAGAGGGAGCCGCCGGCGTCATCGCCGTCTCCCCCACCTCCATCCAGTCCATGGGCGTCCGCACCGCCAAAGTGGAGGTCCAGCCTCTGACCCATGATACCTGGACCGTGGGCCTGGTGAACTTTGACGAGCGCCATCTGGCGGTGATCAACACCAAGGTGAGCGGCTGGGTGGAGCGCCTCTATGTCAACGCCACCGGCGACCCGGTGCGCCGGGGCCAGGCCCTCCTCAGCATTTACAGCCCCGACCTGGTGAGCGCCCAGGAGGAATATCTGCTGGCTCTGCGCAATCTGAAGAGCCTGGAAAAGAGCCCCGTCAAGGAGATGGCAGAGGGAGCCCGGCGCCTGGCCGAGGCCTCCCGGCGGCGTCTGGAGTACTTTGATGTCAGCGCCGGCCAGATCGAAACCCTGAAAAATACCGGCCGGGTCAAGAAACATCTGGTCCTGGCCTCACCGGTGAACGGCATCGTCACCAAACGCCTGGTGACCCAGGGCATGTACGTGCAGATGGGCATGCCCCTGTTGGAAGTGGCCGATCTGGCCACCATTTGGGTGGATACCGATATCTATCAGTATGAGCTGCCCTGGATCAAGGTCGGCCAAAAGGTCGAGATGAGCCTTGATTATCTGCCTGGGGAGACCTTTGTCGGGAAGATCGACTACATCTACCCCTATTTGATGGAAAAGACCCGCACCGCCAAGGTGCGCTTGAGGTTCGCCAATCGCCAGCTCAAGCTGAAGCCGGATATGTTCGCCCAGGTGAAGATCAAGTCGCCGGTCACCAAAGAGGTGGTGGCGGTCCCGGCCGAAGCGGTGCTGGACACCGGTCTCAAGCAGCACGTCTTCATTGCCCTGGGTGGCGGCAAGTTCGAGCCCCGGGAAGTGAAGCTGGGGGTTTACGGCAACGGCAACCAATACCGGGAAGTACTCTCCGGCCTGAAGGGCGGCGAAGACGTGGTCACTTCGGCCCAATTCCTGCTCGACTCCGAATCCCGCTTCCGGGAAGCCGTCCAGATGATGCTGCCGCCGCCAGGAACGGAGAAAGGCCAAGAGGCCGCTCCCCAAGCCATGCCCGGGATGCCGGGGATGAAACCGGAAGCCCCCCCAGAGGCGGCGCCGGCGCCCGCGGCGCCCCTACCGCCGGGCCATAAGCATTAGGACTCGGGGACAGGCAGCCATGATTAACCGCCATCTACTAGCGAGCACCCTCTAGCGCCATGATAGCCCGGATTATCGATTTCGTCGCCCGCAACCGCTTTCTGGTGGTCTTGATCACCCTGCTGATCACCCTGTGGGCCGCTTATGCCACCTACAACCTGGCGGTGGACGCCATCCCCGATCTCTCCGACGTCCAGGTGATTATTTCCACGGATTTCTCGGGGCAGGCTCCCCAGCTAGTGGAGGACCAGGTCACCTATCCCCTGACCACCGCCATGCTGGCCGTGCCCAAGGCCAAGGTGGTGCGGGGCTACTCCATGTTTGGGGAGTCCCTGGTGTACGTCATCTTCGAGGACGGCACCGATATCTATTGGGCCAGATCCCGGGTGTTGGAGTATCTCAATTTCGCCCGGAACAAACTGCCCCGGGAGGTCAGCCCCGCCCTGGGTCCCGACGCCACCGGAGTCGGCTGGGTCTTTGAGTACGAGGTCTCCGACCCCAGCGGCCGCCATGACCTGGCCCAGCTCCGCAGTATCCAGGACTGGTATCTGCGTTACCAGCTCCAGACCGTCCCCGGAGTCTCGGAAGTGGCCTCCGTAGGCGGCTTCGTCAAACAGTACCAGGTGGTGGTGGACCCCAACACCCTGGCTTCCTACCGCATCCCGCTGTCGAGGGTCAAGGAAGCCATCATGCGCTCCAACAATGATGTGGGCGGCGGCGTGATCGAGAACTCCGAAACCGAATATATGGTGCGGGGCCTGGGTTATATCAAGGGTCTCAAAGACCTGGAAAACATCGTGGTGGGCGTGGACTCCAAGGGGACCCCGGTGCTCATCAAGGATGTCGCCACGGTGCGCCTGGGGCCCGAACTCCGGCGCGGCCTCACGGAAGCCAACGGCGAGGGTGAGGTGGTGGGCGGCATCGTGGTGGCCCGCTTCGGGGAAAACGCCCGGGCGGTCATCGACGGCGTCAAACAGAAATTGGAGGAACTGAAGGCCGGCCTGCCGCCCGGGGTGACCATCACCACGGCTTACGACCGCTCCAATCTCATCAACCGGGCCGTGGAGAATCTGACCCACAAGCTCATCGAGGAAATCATCGTGGTGGCCCTGGTGTGCATCATCTTTCTGATGCACTTCCGCAGTTCCCTGGTGGCCATCGTCACGCTGCCTCTCGGGGTGCTGATTTCCCTGGCCATCATGTACCATGCCGGCATCAGCGCCAATATCATGAGCCTGGGCGGTATCGCCCTGGCCATCGGGGTCATGGTGGACGCCGCGGTGATCATGATCGAGAACGCCCACAAGCATATCGAGCACGCCCCACCCGGAGCCCCCCGGGGTCCGGCGATCCTGGAGGCAGCCAAGGAAGTGGGGCCGTCCCTGTTTTTCTCGCTGCTGGTGATCACCGTCTCCTTTCTGCCCATCTTCGCCCTGACGGGGGAAAGCGGGCGCCTCTTCAAGCCCCTGGCCTTCACCAAGACCTTCTCCATGGCCGCGGCCTCGATCCTGGCCATCACCCTGGTGCCGGTCATGATGGTGGCCTTCCTGAGGGGCAAGATCCCGGATGAATCCCGGAATCCCCTGAACCGGCTGACCATGCGCCTCTACCACCCCACCCTGAGGGCGGTGCTCAGGTTCCCCAAGATCGCCATCCTCGTGGCGGTAATCCTGGTGATCGCCACCATTTATCCCTTCTCCCAATTAGGCTCGGAATTCATGCCGCCCCTGGACGAGGGCGACCTGCTCTATATGCCCACCACCATGCCCGGCCTCTCCATCACCGAGGCCAAAAATATCCTGCAGCAAACCGACCGGATCATCCGGACCTTTCCGGAGGTGGAGAACGTCTTCGGCAAGGTGGGCCGGGCCGAAACCGCCACGGACCCGGCGCCGCTCTCCATGATCGAGACCACTATCCGCCTCAAGGACCACAAATACTGGCCCCCGGGGATGACCACCGAAAAACTCATCCAGCAGTTGGACGCCGCCGTGAAGTTTCCCGGTCTGACCAACTCCTGGGGCTACCCCATCAAGATCCGCATCGATATGCTCTCCACCGGCATCAAGACCCCGGTGGGCCTGAAAATCCTGGGACCGGACCTCGTGGTGCTGAACCACCTGGCCACCCAGGCGGAGGCCATCTTTAAAGAAATCCCCGAAACCAGCAGCGCCTTTGCCGAGCGGGTTACCGGGGGCTATTACCTGGATTTTGACATCAAGCGGCGGGCGGCGGCCCGCTACGGCCTCACCGTGGGCGACGTCCAGGAGGTCATCACCACTGCCCTGGGAGGCCAGAATCTGACTTACACCGTGGAAGGCCTGGAGCGCTACCCGGTCAATTTGCGTTACTTTCAGAATTATCGCGAGGATCTGCCTGCTCTGCGCCGCATCTTGATTTCCACCCCGTCCGGGGCCCAGATTCCCATGGAACAGGTGGCGGACATCAAGGTGCACCAGGGCCCGCCCATGATCAATACCGAGGGCTCCCGCCCGGCCGCCTCCGTCTTTGTGGATGTCAGGGACATCGATGTCGGCACTTACATCAAGAAGGCCCAGGCGGCCATCAAGGCCAACCTGAAGCTGCCGGAGGGCTATAGCTACGTCTGGTCCGGCGAATTCGAATACATGGAACAGGCCCGGAAGCGCTTCGAGGTCATCCTGCCCATCACCCTGGCCATCATCTTTTTCATACTCTATATCAATACCGCTTCCGTCACCAAGGTGATGATCGTCCTCCTGGCCGTGCCCTTCTCCCTGGTGGGGGCCGTCTGGCTGCTCTACCTCCTGGGGTACCATATCAGCGTGGCCGTGGTGGTGGGCCTGATCGCCCTGGCCGGCCTGGACGCGGAGACCGGGGTGGTAATGCTCCTCTACCTCGACATCGCCTATCACCGCCGCCAGCAGGAAGGAAAGCTCATCACCTATCAGGATACGGAAGACGCAGTCATCGAGGGCGCGGTGCAACGTCTGCGGCCGAAATTGATGACGGTGATGGCCATCCTCATGGGGCTGTTGCCCCTGATGTATGGCTCGGGCACCGGCTCCGAGGCCATGAAGCGCATCGCCGCCCCCATGGTGGGCGGGGTCGTGACCTCCTTCCTGCTGGAACTCTTCATCTACCCGTCCATCTATGTCCTGTGGAAGTGGCACTTTGAGGTGAAGCGGCAAAAGCAAGCTTCGTAGGGGGGTTATCCGGCCCTTTACCTGCTTGGGAAGCGGCTGGCCGATTTTAGGCGCCGGAAAATGTCCGTTTAAGGTTTAAAAAGAATAGGAGGAATTAACCATGAGCATCATCAAGAGCCTTGTGGTAATCGGGCTTTGTCTGGCCCTGGCTGCCCCGGCGCTGGCTCAACCGGGCGGCGGCCAGGGTATGGGCGGACCCGGCATGGGCCGCGGCATGGGCATGGGTATGTACAATCCCCAGACCGTCACCACCATCCAGGGTACGGTGGACACCGCGGGACCGCCCATGGGCCGCGTGCAGCACGTGTCTTGGGTTGTCAAGACCGATCAGGGCAAGATCACGGTCCACCTGGGACCCGCCTGGTATATCGACCAACACCAGATTGTCCTCAAACCCGGGGATGCCATAGAGGCAACCGGCTCTAAAATGGAGATGGGCGGCGGCACCATGATGGTGGCCAAGGAAGTGAAGGTGGGCGGCAAAACCTTTGAGCTCAGGGATAACCAGGGTGTGCCGTTGTGGCGGGGCCAGGGGCGGCCGCAACCCCGCTAGGAACTGCTGCGGTGGAGCCTGGGCTCCGCTAACTTTATCAGACCAGCAAGGCAATATGGTCTTCAGGGGTGCGGCAGGCCGTGCCCCTGATGCTTTTGCAGCCCAGCACCTGGCGCTCCCGGGGTTTACATTCGGGAACGGATGCTTATTTTTGCTAGCAGCCGCGTCTCCACGCCGCGGCCGCCGACTAAGTGACCGGCGGAGGCAGCCGTATGGCCATCAAAGTGATGGAGAGCTCGAAGAGCGTCGCCGAAATTGCGCGGGCTTTCCCGGAAGTCTGCGCCAAATACAAATTCGGAGTTCTGGGGAGCATCGATCTCCGCCAAAAACTCCAGGAAAAGGGCCTGGTCTTTGACCGGGAGTGCCTGGTCTTCGAGGTCTGTAATCCCCAGGCGGCCAAACAGGTCCTGGACTACAACCCGGCCATTTCCGCCGCCCTGCCCTGCCGCATCGCCATCTATCAGGAGAACGGCAAAACCAGGCTGGCCTCCATCTTGCCCACCTCCCTGCTCGGCCTGTTTCCTCACCCGGAACTGCAGCCGGTGGCCGCGGAGGTGGAGCGCACCATCCTGCGCATCATGCACGAGCTGGCCTGAGATTCAGGGAAAGAGCTGCGCGGCGCCGGCCGCTCAGGCCCCCTGATCAAAAAAAATGGGCGCGGCTGTCCGCGCCCCTGCCGGCAGCAGCTGGATTATCCAGGTCTCAACTCAGACGGCCAGCCTCGGGGAGATGAAAGTCCCGCCCTTCCTGAGGCAACTGATGGCCGGCAGCAATTCGTCGTCCACCTCCTCTTTCAGGAGATAGCCTTCGGCCCCCAGGGACATGGCCTGTTGCGCATACTCTACATACTTGTGGATGGTCAGAATCAGGACCTTGACCTCCGGATGATCCTTCTTGACCTTCCGGGTGGCTTCAAAGCCGCCCAGATTGGGCATGGAAATGTCCATGAGGACCAGGTTCGCCGGAGATTCTTTCAGAAATTTCAAGACCTCCCGGCCATCGTTCAGCTCGCCGATGACCTGCATGTCCGGATTGGCCTCGATAATTTCCTTGATCATCCGGCGTACCGGGACATAGTCATCCACCAGCAGAATATTGTATTTGTAAGGGTTTTTTATGGTCATGTTTGCCCATCCTCCATTGAGCCGCTCAGTCTGCCTTTGAACGATTTGTTATAATGTAGTTATCGTTCCCCTACCGGAGTATGAGCAAAAATACTCATTTTAAAGAAGGTAAAAGTGCCTATTTGGCGGTAAAATTATTTTTAATAAATCTGGATAATTAAATTATGCCTGCCTTAATCCCTGGAAATCTGCGCACCACCGCCATGGCTATTCTGCCCCATGACCAGCCGGAGCCGGCCCTGGAGTTGGCCCTGTCCCTGGATATCCCCTTCTGGCCGCAGTTGCCCCATGTCGGTTTTTATGAGGACATGTACGTTCAGGCCGGCGAGCATTTCCCGGGCCTCGTGCTCCTCCCGGAAACCAACCAGATCCGTTTCGATACGGCCAGATTCTACGACGAGATCCCCCAGATGCTGGAGCACTGGGACGACCTGGACTATTTCGACATCTCGCCGGCCTTTTCGGCGGTCTACCACCGCTTCCTGGAACTGGATTTCAGTAAATATGTTGCCATTCGCGGGCAACTGGAAGGCCCCATCAGTTTCGGCCTGAAAGTCCTGGACGAAAACGACCGCCCCATCATCTTCAGCGACGAGGTGCGGCCGGTCCTGCTGGATTTCATGGCCCGCCGGGCCCAGGCCCAACTAACCCGCCTCAAACAGAAGCACCCCCGGGCCTTCCTCTTCCTGGATGAACCCGGGCTGCAATTCATCTTCAGTTCCGTCTCCGGCTACCCCGACATGCGGGCCAAAGAGGACCTGGACCGCTTCCTGGCCCAGATCGACCGGCCTCGCGGCATCCACCTGTGCGGCAACCCCGACTGGGAGTTTCTGCTGCACCGCGACCTGGACATCCTCTCCCTCGATATTTACTCCAACGGCGAAATCTTCCAGCATTACGGCAAGGCCATCCGCGCCTTCCTGAACCGGGGCGGGGTCCTGGCCTGGGGCATTATCCCCACCGGCTTTGAATCCTTCGAGCAGGAGACCCCGGAACGCCTGGAAGCCTACCTGGAGACCCTGTGGCCCACGGTGCTGGCCGCGGGCATCGACCGGGACCAACTCCTGGCCCAGAGCCTGCTGGCCCCGGCCACCTGCTGCCTCATCAACCCGGACCGGGAAAAGACGGTGACCGCGGCCTACGCCTGGCTGCGCCAAGTGTCGCAGCACCTTAGGGAAAAGTATCGGTTGGAATAGAAAAATAGCAGACAGGATCTCATGGCATAAGGTGCATTCGGGGGAGTATAGAGGGAGGTAGGAGATCAGGAATTTGCGGACAAATTGATTTTTTTTAAGCTGGTTCTGTGCTATCATGCCTTCCACGAGAAGATTCGGCTTCAAGAACAGAAACACGCGGCCTCAAAAACCTTTTTTGGATTGCGGTGGTCAAGACTGCCGCATTAGCTCGGAGAATTTAATACCTGGGTAAAAACTATGTTGAATGCATATGATGCAAATATGAAATCGGATAAAGTTCTGCCGGTGGTCCTGGTAGTAGACGATGATGACGCCCTTCGCCGGCTTCTGCAGGATTATCTCCTGATGACTAAGTTTTCATGCCAGAGCGCGGCGAATGCCTTCGAGGCCCAGGCCATCCTCTGCCAGGAGAATATCGACCTGGTGGTCAGTGACATCAGAATGCCCGGCAAAGACGGGGTGGAATTGATGCAGGAGACCCATCGGGAATTTCCCAAAATCCCCTTCATCATCATGACAGGTTACTCTTCGGAATACTCTTATGATGGCATCATAGATGCCGGAGCCAGCGATCTAATTGTCAAGCCCTTTTCTCTGGATGAATTAAAAGCCAAGATTTGCCGAATCCAAAAAAAGTAAAACACCCTTCGGCAACTGCAAACGGTTCTTTCCTGCGTTACCCCTCCCCCTACAAATGCCCCTCGATTTTATAAAGAGTTATTCTGATTTATACCAATTATTGCTGCACAATCAGGGGAAAATCATGCTATCATGCCATCGCTAAGAGGAAGCGGCTTCAAGGCCAGAAGCTTTAGAGGAAATTTCCTGGTCAAAGAGGTCCCTAAAACCTATTTTGACAAACTGGGGCAAGGCTGCTGCATAATCTCGGTCTAATACCCGAATGACTTTTGCGATGCTGGCGAAGTACTGTGAGCTCATAATCATCTTCCACATGGAGGCCTAATTGCTCACCAGACGACATTTTTTAAAAATCTCTGCGGTGGCTGCAATAGGCCTCGCTGCCAGCCAATCCCGCCACCTTTTCCAATCCATATGGTATGATTCGGAGCCGGCCGTAAGGGGTCAAACGATCAAGGATGAGATGCTGCCTCGTCACCCGTGCAGGGCTGATGCCACCCTCGCCTTGATCCGCCGCTATCCATGGCTGAGGCTTGGCGAAAAGCCGACAGGCCGGGTTCAGATAGCTAACATCTGCACACTTCACGACGGGCTGCCGGGGGTTCGGATCTCCGGCTTGATAGGCGAGCGTATGGCCGTGACCGATACTGGTTGCCGATTTATCCCCTGGACCCCAATGTTCCAGCGGCCAACACCGGTTTACGAGGCCAACTCCGCGCTTCAAGCACTTGCCAAGACGAGCAGGCTCTACATCAAGGACGAGGGAAGCGATCAATTCCCGATATACGGCAATAAAATCAGGAAGTACGAGTTCCTGCTCCCGAACCTCGCTCTATCCAGGGTAAAGAAGATTTACACTCATGGGGCTTTTGGAAGCAACCATTGCGCTCATCTTGTCCTGGCCGCGCGCTTTGGAACCTTCAGACCCAGGGGCGACACCACGCCAATGGATGTTGAGTTGATACTCTACCCCCAGGAAATAACGGAAACCGTGATCACCAAGCTCAGAATGCTGGTGGCGAGTGGCTCGAAGCTCCGTTTTCTGGAAGGGGACGCCGAGGTAGGGCTTTCCATACTCATGGCGAAAGTAAAGCCTTTCATTTCAGAGGAGTCGGCCGAAGCGTATGTCCCGCCAGGGGGCTCCTCTCCGCTGACGGTCCTGGGGCATGTGGAAGCGCTTATGGAACTAGCGGAGGCTGTGGAAAACGGCGCCTGCTCCCTGGAAGCCCCTCCGGATTATATCTTCGTTCCATTGGGCAGCGGCGCCACGGCGGTGGGATTGGTGCTTGGCTGCCATCTTTTGGGATGGCCTACCAAGGTGGTGGTAACTTGCTCGCAAGATAAGAGTTGGCCTGCCCGGCTGGTGGTGAACCAGGACATCGACACCCCCTTTCTGGTTGCCAATGCTCAATCGCTTCTGGATAAGGCTCTTGAATGGTTGAGCCGCATGGGACTCGTACCCGAATGCCGTCAGACATGCTTCGGTCGGGACTTGCTGCGGAGCGGTTTTCTCTACGACGACGTGAGCTGGCGTCCGGAGTATGGGAAAATGACGCCCGAGATCCAGCGCGATGCAACTGCGGCCGCCCGCGCCGGATTGATATTGGACGACACCTTCACGGCAAAGTCGTTTCACACGCTCAAACTCTACGCCGAGAATAATCTGTTGCGGAACAAAAGCGTGCTTTTCTGGAATACCTACCAGCGCTTTCCCCTGAACACGCTTTTGCCCGAAGACCCCCAATGGACCATGGCGCTTCCAGAACCCATCCGCGTACGGGTTGAGGCGTACCTTAAGGCGCGGGGGGAAGCATAATGACCAGTCGCGCCCGAAAATATTTACTGTCAGGATATCTGGCGGTCGCGATGGCAGGGATAGTTTACACCCTTAATAGGAGGCACGAGCTTTTGGCGCTGCTGCCGTCCATGACTACCCATCATCAGTCCCTCTCCTGGCCCATGGTGGCCAGCATGGTGGCATTCCTTCTGACCTTTGCCGGCGCCGTGTTCTTTTCGGCACCTATTAACCCTCTATTCTATTTGGCCGCGGGGTACCTGTTCGGCTTTGCCATAGGGAGCGTCCTGGCCATAATGGCCAATATTTTGGGGTCCGGTACATCGCTTTATTTCTTCCGCAAAACCACGTCACCACCACCAGCGGTGCAGAGGCACGAGGTCAAAAACGTTTTCCTCACGCTAGTGCTGTTGCGCTGCTCCCCTTGGTTCCCTAGTCCGCTGATCAACGTATTCTGCGGCATGGCGCGTGTGCCTCTTTCCACGTTTCTTGCAAGCATTGTGTTGGGGACGCTTCCGCTGGTGTGTACCTATACCCTATTCGCCAGCCGGCTCAGAGGTCCGCTGACCCTCTCCATTCTTCATTCACCAGAACTTCTTACGGCTTTGACGATATTGAGCATGATTTCGTTCTTGGGCTTTTTAAAGTCGATTCGTGTCGTCGTTAACCACTTGCGCGGATCCAGCTTAGTAATGGATCGGAATACCATGGCCACATCCCTGGACAGAAGGCGTTACAGTCGGGTCATCATTCCATTGGCAGTGGAATATCAAACGCGCTGCCCGATGAGTGGGGACTGGCGCCAAGGCCAGGGAGTTATGAGAGATATCAGTCTGTCCGGCGCCTTCTTCCACCCGGATCAGGCAGCCGATTTTCAACCCGGGCAGCTCCTCTCCCTCACCATTGCCGGCTCCCTGCCCTTTCCAGATACCCTCCAGGTTTCCCATATCAAGGCCGAAGGAGAGGTGGTCCGCCTGGAGCCGCCCGCTCCGGCCAACCCAAAGCTCGGCGTTGCCGTGAACTTCTTCCGGAACCTCACCTTTGCCACAGCTTAATCTTTCTGTTATTCTTACCTTATAGTTCTTGTTTCTTTTAAAAAAATTATGTGTTGCAGTCGGAATTTTTGCGTTTACTCCGTTGCCCCCTGAAAATCGATCATGATGGATCGGTTAAAATCCGGCCGGATTGCCTTTTTTTGGCTTTCATCACAACCGGGTATCTTGGAGGCCTCCAAAATGCTAATTTATTCCCATTATATCATATGGTTAGCTTGATTTACAGCTAATCTTGCCGCATAATCCAGGCTCATGACCGAACGCCAAACCCCGGCCATTGTCCTGACGGTGCGCGCTTACGGCGAAGCCGACCTGCTGGTGACCTTCATCACCCCGGAGCGGGGCCGCCTCACCGGCATCGCCAAACATGGCAAGAAGAGCCGGCGCCGCTTTGCTTACTGCCTGGAGCCCCTGAGCCGGGTGGTCTTTTATTTTGCTTCCCGCCCCGGCCGCGACCTGGAATTCCTGCAAAAGGGCGAACTGGTGCAGGCTTACCCAAACCTGCGCCGGGACCTGCCTCGCCTGGGGGCCGCGGCGGTGCTCGCCGAAGTAACCGGTTTATTGTCCGGGCCGCCCGAAGCCATCGGCGAGATCTTCGCCACCCTGGAGGAGGCCCTGAACCTGCTGGACCAGGGCCTGCCGCCGGACTCGCTGCTGCCCGCCTTTCTGGTGCGCCTCCTTACCCTGGGGGGTTACGGCCCCCGCCTGGGCCAGTGCCTCAAGTGCGGCCAGGAGCCGGCCCCACCCCTCTGGTTCAGCATCCCCCAGGGCGGGATCTTGTCCGGCGCCTGCCGCGCCGGCGCCCCAGGCCCTTTACTCCCCCTGAACCCGGGGACCTGGAAGCTGCTGCGCCTGGCCCAGGAGATGGACCGGGAAAAACTCTCCCGCCTCCGCTTTCCACAGGCACAGCGAGACCAAAGCCTGGCGGTCCTCAAGACCTTCCTCTGCCATCACCTGGGTCGAGGGCTCAAATCCTGGTCCTTCTGGGAGAAAGTGACGTCCCGGGAACGAGAGGAACAATGACTCAAGCTCGCGGCTTTGCGCCTGTGGGTCTTGGCGTGAGCCGAGGCTGGCGCGCCCGACTTAGGCGCGCCGGGAAGGGGACCGAATGAACGCCTTATCCACCCCCAACTTCTTCGCCCTCGGCATGGTAGGATTTTTTGTGCTGCTTTTCAGCCTGGAAGCTCTCCGTCCCTTGCGCCGGCGCAAACGGCGCCGCAGCCAACGCTACCCGGTCAACGGCGCCCTCACCGCCCTGGGCTTCCTAGCCGGGTCCTTAGCCGTTCGCCCTGCCGCCCTGGGACTGGCGTTCTGGGCCCAGACCCACTCCTTCGGCCTGCTCCACCTCGTGGCCCTCCCCTTCTGGGCCGAATTGGCCCTCGGCGTCCTCTGGCTGGACCTCACCTTCTATTACTGGCACCGCTTTAACCACCTGCGGCCCTGGCTCTGGCGCTTCCATAACGTGCACCATGTCGACCCGGATATGGACGTGACCACCTCCTTCCGCTTCCATTTCGGGGAAGTCCTCTATTCCACGCCGTTCCGGGTCCTGCAGGTGGGCCTTTTCGGAATTTCACCCTTCACTTATCTCCTCTATGAATTTATCTTCAATTGCGAAACCATGTTCCATCACAGCAATGTCCGCCTGCCGGTGACCCTGGAGCGCCTGCTGAACAAGCTGATCGTCACCCCCCGGATGCACGGCATTCATCACTCAGCCCTGGGCCCCGAAACCAACTCCAATTATTCGGTGGTCTTCAGTTGCTGGGACCGGCTCAACCGCAGTCTCCGTCTGAATGTGCCGCAAGCCGAGGTGGTCATCGGCGTGCCCGGCTATCTGCTGCCGGAGGACAACCGCTTTCTGGGCCTGCTGACCCTGCCCCTGGCTAAGCAGCGCCCCTACTGGCGCTGGCCCAGCGGCAAGACGCCCCGGCGGGTCTATCCCCCGGCCTTTCCCCACCCCGGCACCATGCTGGAGTAGGGCAGGGTTTAAAACCCGCGCCTGCGACCTTGCCACTCTCCCAGGTCGCCCTTATCTTTAACCGTGAAAACCCAAATCCCCTCATCCCCCTTTGCCAAAAGGAGCCAATTCAATTACCCAATCCCATGGTTTTTAACAGGAAGAAAAGAAACAGGATTAATGGACAGGCGGGCTTCTAAATCATTCAGGGGCATACTGAGGAACAGGTGGGTGCAGTTTATTCCACGTCAGATATTCGGCTTTACACGCCGGGCAGATGAGCACAAAATCATCAGTCTTTTTCTGAGGATTGAGGATCGATTTTCTTCTCTCTTCGTAGCACTTTGTGCATATCCAATGCGGTGGTTCAGCAGCGCTGCAACTTTCTTTCAGCGCGTAGAGCACTATTCCCGGCCAAGGACATATCAGTTTATAGCGTTGTTTTTCTTGTTCCCATGCTTTTACGCGAGCGATTTCTTCTCTAAGATGGCGTATTTCCTCAATCATCGCCGTTTGCTGCGCATTAGCCGCCAGTGCACTGTTTTGGGCGGACAGGATAGCGCTCTGCAGCTCGACCACTTTAGCTTGAACATCAGAGAGCGATTTAAGCTCAAAGAGAGTCTTGGCAATATCACCGGCGAGCTTGAGGCCGGAAATCGTGCCTTGGAAGGGGGATAAATCCATAGTGGCCTTAACCTCCAAAAATGGGATTCGCGCCAAATCACCATAGCACAAAAAGGGGATTAGGAACTATGGGGTTATTGCTTCTTCAACCAAAAAGGGGGTAGGGGGGATTTTCATTCTCGGGTGTGGGATAGTTGAAATTTTGACAAGGAGGACCGATCCATGCCGTCAGCCCAACCGTTGGAGGGCAAACACCTCGCCGTCCTGGCCGAAGACCTGTATGAGGACCTGGAATTGTGGTATCCGCTGCTGCGCCTGCGGGAAGCCGGGGCCGAAACCAGCGTGGTGGGGCCCGGCCCCGCTCGGACCCATGCCAGCAAGCACGGCTACGAGGTGCGGGTGGATAAGTTCGTGAAAGACGTCAGCGCCGCCGACTTCGACGCCGTCCTGATCCCCGGCGGCTATGCCCCGGACCGCATGCGCCGCCATCCCGCCATGGTGGCCCTGGTCCGGCAGGCGGTCCAAAGCGGCAAGGTGGTGGCCGCCATCTGCCATGCCCCCTGGATGCTGGCCTCCGCCGAGGTGCTCCAGGGCCGGGCCGTCACCGGCTTTTACTCCATCAAGGACGATCTGATCCACGCCGGGGCCCACTACCGGGATGCCGAAGTGGTGGTGGACGGCAACCTCATCACCTCCCGGCAACCCGGCGATCTGCCGGCCTTTTGCCGCGCCATCATCAAAGCCCTGGCCGGCTGATTACTCTTCTCCACCCGCCGGACGGCACTCCACCGGGCGCCCGGTAGCAATCCCCGCGTATTGGGACAGGTCATGGGACAGGGTGGAGTTCGGCCTGGGGCTCTAGTTTAATTTTTGTAATATTATCAGTATGATACCCAATTGCTTCTCTTGGCCCTAATCTTGCGCTTCGTAGCCACCCGAAGAGGCAGCAGTCCTGGCCTCCAGAGGCTTTAGCAACAGGCCGACAGCCCGCCACCCTGCGGCAATACGGAGCCATTTATTAATGTCGGTAAGCACCCGGGGCACGACCCGCGCCGGTTGCCAAGGATGGCCGACCCAGACGGAAGAAAGGCTAGATCGGGCCTTGGTGGCCGGTCTGATGCTTGAGGTATTTCTGGAGACCCCGGCCGCATCGGTCGACTCCCAAATCCGCCAACGAGACCTGAAGTCCAGACTGACTCATTCTATGGTGAGGCATCTGGCCGGTCGCATCACCCTGGACCGCTTCCGCGGCCTGATACATCACCTGCAAGATTGGTTCCTCTTCTATTATCCCCTGATGCCATCTTTGCCACCGGCGGCAGAGGGGAAGGAGTGCCCTGCCGGTAGGACCGCGGCGCCCGCCGGCGCCCGGCCCCATTCCCTGGTGCATCAAGACCTCCTGAAAGCCTGGCTGGAAAAAGCGGCCCACGAGATTTTGCCCCGGCGGCCCCAAAGCAAGCTCCAGTCAGAGCGGCTGGCAGACTTTTGCCGGCTGGCCCAGTGCTGCTGGTTCCGAGTGAAGGATTTCGCCCAGTATTTTGACATCGACCGCAAGACCGCCTGGGAATATGGGCAAAAACTCCGGGGAGCCGGGCTCCTGATCCATAACCAGGGCCGTTCCGCCGCGGTGCGTTACCGCCTCGCGGATCATTTCCTCAAGATCAAACTGACCGCCCTGGAGCAGCAGGTGGCCCTGGCGCTGACGAGCTTGTCCGCAGCCGCGGCGGCGCAGGTGGCCCAGGGGCTGGCGGCCACCGCCGGCGAGTCTCTCTGGGAGGAGCATTGGCCCATCTCGCCGGCCGCCGCCCGCCGGGAAGAGATCATCGCCTCCCTGACCAGGGCCGGCATCCTGGAGGTGGTCTGCCAGTCGGGCCGCCGGAAGCTGCTGCGCCTCCACCGCCAATGGCTGCAGGACTAGTTTCGAGTTTATAGTCTGCCGGCCTCCGTCCGGGTTCTCTGCGGCTTCCCCGGAAAACCTCGCTTTTCCCCGAAAACCGCCGCCTGCAAAACGTCTTTATTTGACCCTCAGCGGAATTTTATGTTATGGTTTTCAAATGTTTACTAGGGAGGTGCGCCGGACCCCATGATCCGCGATATCGAACACGAAACCCTGCCCCGGGAAGCCCTGGAGGCCATGCAACTTAAACGTCTACAGACGGTGGTGGAGCGCGTCTACCATCTGGTGCCCTTCTATCGCCGCCGCATGGACGAACTGGCGGTCAAACCCGGACACATCCGCAGCCTGGCCGACCTCAAGCTCCTGCCCTTCACCACCAAACAGGACCTGCGGGACAACTATCCCTTCGGCATGTTCGCCGTGCCCATGGAGCAGATCGTCCGCATCCACGCCTGTTCCGGCACCACCGGCAAACCCACCCCGGTGGCCTACACCCGGCGGGACCTGGAAACCTGGTCCGAGCTAATGGCCCGCACCCTGGCGGCGGCCGGCACTCACCCGGGCGATATCGTCCACAACGCTTACGGCTACGGCCTGTTCACCGGCGGCCTGGGGTTCCATTACGGCGCCGAACGCCTGGGGGCCGCGGTGATCCCCGTGTCCGGCGGCCAGACCCGCCGCCAGATTATGCTGCTCCAGGATTTCGGCCCCACCGTCCTGTGTCTGCACCCCGTCCTTCGGCCTTTACCTGGCGGAGGTGGGCCAGGAGATGGGGGTCGATTTCGCCAAACTAAGCTCAGGGTGGGCATCTTCGGGGCCGAACCCTGGACCGAAGGCATGCGCCATCGAAATCGAAAAGCGCCTCAGCCTGGACGCCGTGGACATCTACGGCCTCTCCGAAATCATGGGCCCCGGCGTCAGCGTCGAGTGCCTGGAAGCCAAGGCGGGGCTGCACCTGGTCGAGGACCACTTCCTGCCGGAAATCATCAACCCCGCCACCCTGGAAGAGACGCCCCCCGGCGGCCCTGGGCGAACTGGTGATCACCACCCTCACCAAGGAGGCCTTGCCCCTGCTGCGCTACCGCACCCGGGACATCACCTCGCTCAATTACGCCCCCTGCAAATGCGGCCGCACCCTCGCTCCGGATGCAACCGCCTCCAGGGCCGTCCGACGACATGCTCATCATCCGGGGCGTCAACGTCTTCCCGTCCCAGATCGAGTCGGTGCTCATGGAGACCCCCGGGGTGGCCCCCCATTACCAGCTCATCGTCGACCGGGAAGGCCAGCTGGACACCCTGGAAGTCCAGGTGGAAGTCGATGAAGCCACCTTCTCCGACGAAGTCAAGCAGATGCAGGCCCTGGCCCAGAGCATCCAGCGGAAGATCAAGGATTACTTCACCGTCTCCGTCAAGGTGAAGCTGGTGGAGCCCCGGACCATCCCCCGGAGCGAAGGCAAGGCCAAGCGGGTCATTGATAAACGGCAGATTAGTAAAGCAAAATCTGACCGGTTTTTGCAATTATTATAAGTTCTTTCCTTTATTCCCCTCTCTCCTGGTGGGAAGGTCTATCGTGGTGAGGGGGAAGCACATGAAAGTCGAACAAATCTCGGTATTTCTGGAAAACAAGGCGGGCCGGCTGGCCGAAGTCACCCGGGTCCTGGGGGAGGCCGGCATCAACATCCGGGCCCTGTCTTTGGCCGACACCACCGATTTCGGCATCCTGCGCCTGATCGTGCGACAACTACGACAAGGCCCGGGAGATCCTGAAGGCCAAAGGCTTCACCGTGGGCAAGACCGAAGTGGTGGCGGTGGAGGTGCCGGACCACCCCGGCGGCCTGGGGCTGGTGCTCCAGATCCTGGCCAAGGCCGGCGTCAACGTGGAGTACATGTACGCCTTTGTCCAGCACAGCGGCAAGAACGCGGTGATCATCTTCCGCTTCGACAACCTGGAACAGGCCATCAGCCTGCTGCAGAAGGAAGGCATTCACATTTACAAGGGCGAGGAAGTTTACCGGCTCTAAATCTCTAGCGTCGAAGGAGATCGTATGAAGACAGAATCGCGATTGGCCCTGATCGCTGGTCCTGGCCGCTCCTGTTGCTCCTGGCGCCGGGTTGCGGCAAGGGCAGCAAGTCGGAGCCCTACGTCGTCGGCGGCATCTTTTCCATCACCGGCCCAGCCTCCTACCTGGGGGAGCCGGAGCGCAATTCCCTGGAGATGGTGGCCGAGGAGATCAATGCCAAGGGCGGCATCAACGGCCATCCCTTGAAGCTGGTCATCTATGATGACGAAGGCGACGTCACCAAGGCCCGCCTCAGTGCCGAAAAGCTCCTCCAGAAGGACAAGGCCCTGGCCATCGTCGGCCCCAGCATCACCCCGCCTCCATGACGGTGCTGGAGATTACCCAAAAGGCCAAGATGCCCCTGATTTCCTGCGCCGCCGCCGTCGGCATCACCGCCCCGGCCAAGGACCGGTTCTGGGTCTTCAAGACGGCCCAGACCGACCAGATGGCGGTGGAACGGATTTACCAGTACTGTCAGAAGCACGGCATCGCCAAGGTGGCCATCCTCACCGTGTCCATCAGCCTTCGGGGTGGCGGGCAAGGAACAACTGCTCGGCCAGGCCGCCCAAGTATGGCATCGCAAGTGGTGGGCCAGGAGGTCTTCGGGGATAAAGACACCGACATGACCCCGCAGCTCACCAAGCTCCGGGGCACTCCGGCCCAGGCGGTGATCTGCTGGGGAGTCGGTCCGGCCCCGGCCCTGGTGGCCAAGAACATGAAGCAACTGGGCCTGACCATCCCCTTGATCCAGAGCCACGGCGCCGCCTCTAAGAAATTCATCGAACTGGCCGGGGACGCGGCCGAAGGGATCATCATGCCCGCCGGCAAACTGGTGATTTACCAGCAGCTGCCCGACACCGACCCCCAGAAGGCGGTTTGTAAGGAATACGCCGAAAAGTATCAAGGCCAAGTTCAAGGCCCCCGAGTCCAGCTTCGGCGGCTATGCCTATGACGCCCATGCGGATGCTGAATGTGGCCCTGGCCAAGGCCGGCACTGACCGGGACAAGATCCGCGACGCCCTGGAAGGCATCAAGAACTTTGTGGGCGTCAGCGGCATTTTCAACATGAGTCCCGAAGACCACAACGGCCTGACCCCCGACGCCTTTGTCATGGTGAAGATTCGATGACGGCAATTTCACACTGATCGATTAGCAGTAGCCAGTTGCCAGTAGTCAGTAGCCAGAGCGAAGTCGGCTACGACTACCGGCACTAACCACTATTTTCTCCTGCGTTGCCAACTTGCTGGCCCTGCATGGCCAGCTCAGGCTGGAGAGCCCATAAACACGACCATCGCCAGTGGTCACTGGCCAGTAACAACTGACTACTGGCTACTGGCTACTGACTCTGGATGCCGACCCTTGCCGCACTGCTGCAATACCTCATCTCCGGCCTGACCAACGGCGCCATCTACGCCCTCATCGCCCTGGGCTTCGGCATCATCTACAACTCCACCACCATCATCAATTTCGCCCAGGGCGAGATGGTGATGCTGGGGGCCCTGTGCGCCATCAGCCTCTATCAGCTGATCCCTTCCCTGCCCCTGGCCTTTCTCGGCGGCGGTGGCCATGGTCTCCCTGGTGGGCCTGGTCTTTGAGCGCCTGGCCCTGCGCCCGGTCCGCGACCCTTCACCCCATCGTCCTGATCATCATCACCGTGGGCGGGGCCGTCTTCCTCAAAGGGCTGGCCATGCTCGTCTGGGGCAAGGAGGCCTATCCCCTGCCGCCCTTTCTCCGGCGATGCGCCCCTGCACCTGGGTCACGGCCACCATTCTGCCCCAAAACCTCTGGGTCCTGGGCCTCACTGTGGCACTGGTCGCTGGCCCTGGAGGCCTTCTTTCGCCTCACCCTGGTGGGCAAGGCCATGCGGGCCTGCGCCTACAACCCCCGGGCCGCCCGCCTGGTGGGCATCGCCACCGGGCCGCATGGTGCAGCTCTCCTTCGGGCTCGGCCGCGCCCTGGGGGCCGGGGCCGGCATCTTGATCGCCCCCTTGACCCTGGGGAGTTTACGACATGGGCACCATGTTGGGCCTCAAGGGATTCTCCGCCGCCATCATCGGCGGCCTGGGCAGTCTCTCCGGCGGGGTCCTGGGCGGTTTGCTCCTGGGTCTGGTCGAGGCCTTCACCTCCGGCCTCATCTCCTCCGGTTACCGGGACGCCGTGGCCTTCCTCCTGCTGCTGGTGGTGCTGTTCCTCCGACCCCAGGGCCTGTTGGGAGGCCGCCGATGATTTTTGTCAGGCTCTGCAATCGCTGGGTTTTATTTGCCGCCCTGGTCCTGGCCCTGGCCCTCGGCCTGGACAATGAATACTATTTCACCCTGCTCAATTTCATCGGCATCTATACCCTGCTGGTGGTGGGACTCAACCTGCTGCTGGGCTACGCCGGCCAGATCTCCCTGGGCCACGCCGCCTTTTTCGGGCTGGGGGCCTATACCTCCGGCATCCTCACCGCCACTTACGGGGTCAACCCCTGGCTGGCGCTGCTGGCCGGCCTGGTCATCTCGGGCGGCGCCGCCTTGCTCATCGGCATCCCGGCCCTGAAGCTCCGGGGTTATTATCTGGCCATGGCCACCCTGGGCTTCGGCATCATCGTCTACATCGTCCTGAACCAGGCCCATGCACTCACCGGCGGTCCCTCGGGCCTTTCGGGCATCCCCTCGCTGTCCCTGTGGGCTTTCCCTGAACACCGCCCGGCGCCTCTATCTGTTGGTCTGGTGCAGCGTGGGGGTGATCCTGGCCTTGAGCGCCAACCTGGTGAATTCCCGGGCCGGCCGGGCCCTGAGGGCCCTGCACGATTCGCGAGGCCGCGGCCGAATCCCTGGGCGTGGACACCTTCCGGCTGAAGCTGAAAATCTTTGTCTGGAGCGCCCTCTACGCCTCTCTGGCCGGCAGCCTTTACGCCCACACCCTGAATTTCATCGCCCCCGCCTCCTTCGGTTTCATGTTCTCCATCAAGCTGGTGACCATGGTGGTGCTGGGTGGCATGGCCAGCATCTGGGGCTCGCTCCTGGGCGCCGGGGTGCTGACGGTGCTGCCGGAGCTGCTCACCGCGTTTTCCACGACTTCGAGGTGGTGATCTTCGGAGCCATCCTCATGGTGGTGATGATCTTCCTGCCCCGGGGCCTGGTGCGGGGCCTCCTGGACCTCTGGGCCTTCCGGCGCTATAAGCGCGAAGGCGGACGCCTTGTTTAAAGACAGTGATCAGTGGTCAGTGATCAGTAATCAGTGCAAAACCCGCAATCAATTACTGGCCACTGACCACTGGCCACTGGCCACTGGTTTTTTATGAACCTGTCACCGAACCAACCGCTCCTGGAACTGCACGGCGTCAGCCTGGCCTTCGGCGGCCTGCAGGCGGTGGAACGCGTCTCCTTCCGGGTGCCGAAAGGTGTCGTCAAGGCGGTCATCGGCCCCAACGGCGCCGGCAAGACCAGCCTGTTCCACCTGATCAGCGGTTTCCTGGCCCCCCAGCAGGGCCGGATCAGCTTCCAGGGGGAGGACATCCAGGGCCTGCCGGCCCATACCATCGCCCGGCGGGGCATCGCCCGCACCTTCCAGTTGGTGCAGCTCTTTGAGCACATGACCGTCCTGGAAAACGTCATGGTGGGCCGCCACCGCCTGAGCCGCGCCGGCCTGCTGGCCGGGGCCCTGCAGCTCCCCCGGACCCGCGCCGAAGAACGCCACCTGCGCTCCCGGGCCCTGGAGGCCCTGGAGTTTGTCGGCCTGGCCCGATACGCCGCTCGGTCCGCCGCGGTGCTGCCCCTGGGCCTGAAACGGCTGCTCGAAATCGCCCGGGCCCTGGCCTCCAAGCCCAGCCTGCTGCTCCTGGACGAGCCCGCCTCGGGGCTGGACTCGGTGGAGACCGAAAAACTCCAGCAGATGATCCTGGCCCTGAAAGAGCAGGGCCTCACCATCCTGCTGGTGGAGCACGACATGGGCCTCACCATGGAGGTGGCCGACGAAATCGCCGTCCTGAACTACGGCAAACTCATCGCCGACGGCCCCCCCCGGGTCATCCAGAAAAACCCGGAGGTGATTGCGGCGTATCTGGGGACGGATTGGCAGGCTTAGAGAGGGTTTTCTGTTTTCTGTCTTCTGTTTTCTGTAAAAGGCTTGGCGGCACAGGCGTCTCGCCTGTGCGTGTATTAAATTAGCAATGGTCTTTAAACGTAGCCGCAGGCTTTAGCCTGCGCTCTTTCGCCTATGCCTATCAGGGAGAAACAACATAGGTTACAGCCATTAACCTACCAAGGGGAGGTTTCTGTTTCTTTTACTCTGTGTGTCAAAGACAGATTTCCATTGTTCATAAATGCTTCAATAGTAAATATCTTTGAAAATATTTTGACATCTGGGCTTGAAAGGTCTTCTTGTATTATTCCGGTCTATTGTTATATGCCCGACCATCAACATCTAATTGTCACCGGCACTAACCCAGAGGCGGACATTTTAAAATTCATCAAAGCCTATAAACAGAAAACTGGTTATTGGCTGGTAAAAAGCCAGATCAACAGCGCTTGGCAAAAAGGTTTTTTCGACCATATCATCAGAAAAGAGGAAGGTTTGCTCAACGTTGCCAAGTATATTCTTGATAATCCTGTAAGAAAGAGCTTAATTGAAAACTGGCAGGATTACCCTTTTAAAGGGGCCATTGGCTGCCAACTGGAAGACCTAATCGAGAGCATGATCTAAAGAGCGCAGGCTGAAGCCTGCGGCTACAAAAAATACTACTCAATGCTCAAAATTCGTAACTTATACGCCTATTATGGATCGGTGACCGCACTCAGCGGGGTGACCTGTCACATCAGAGCCGGCGAAATCGTCTCCCTGATCGGTTCCAACGGGGCGGGGAAGACCACCCTGCTCAACGCGGTCTGCGGCCTGGTGCGCCGGGAGGGCGAGGTCAACTTTGACGGCAAGCCCATCACCGGCCTCGCCCCGGAGGCCATCGTGGCCCGGGGCATCTCCCAGGTGCCGGAAGGCCGCCAGCTCTTCGCCCCCATGACCGTGGCCGAGAACCTGGAGCTGGGCGCCTACCTGCGCCAGCGCCGGCAAAATCGCGCCGAGATCGGCCGGGACCTGGAGCGGGTCTTCGACCTGTTCCCCCGCCTCCAGGACCGGCTCGGCCAGGAGGCCGGCACCATGAGCGGCGGCGAGCAGCAGATGCTGGCCATCGGCCGGGCCCTGATGGCCCGCCCCCGGCTGCTGTTGATGGACGAGCCCTCTCTCGGTCTGGCCCCCAAGGTGGTGGAGGACATCCTGGCCGCACTTACGCGCCTCCGGGCAGAAGGCCTGACCATTCTCCTGGTGGAGCAAAACGCCCGGGCCGCCCTGAAGATCGCCACGCGGGCCTACGTCCTGGAAACCGGGCGCATCATCCTGAGCGGCGCCGCCGCCGACCTGCTCCAGGACCGCCAGGTGACCCGGGCCTACCTGGGCCGGGATTACAAAGAATTTACTGAGGGCAGATGAGTGGTCAGTAGCCAGTAGCCAGTAGTCAGTAGCCAGTAGCCAGTTTTTTAATAATGGGCAGGCACTGGGAGAATTTGGGCCATGACCAGATATTATATGGACTTAATCGCCTGGCAAAAGTCTATGGATTTGGTAACGGAGATTTATCGCCTGACCAAGAAATTCCCTAAGGAAGAAATGTTTGGTCTCACCAGCCAGCTCCGTCGGGCCGCGGTTTCTATTCCCAGTAATATTGCTGAAGGCCAGGGACGTTTATCCAAAGGAGAATTTCGGGTATTTTTGGGAAATTCCAGAGGATCATTATCAGAACTGGAAACCCAAATTATGATAGCCAAAAATCTTGAATATATTGATGAACCAGAGGCTGCGATATTGCTTGAGACGGCTTCGGAAGTAGGACGCATTTTGAATGGGCTTATCGCTTCGATGAAAAAATAGATTGCGTATTTACTGGCTACTGACTACTGACTACTGGCTACTGGAGGAAACATGCGCCAGCCCGAAATCGAGGCCATGGACCGGGAAGAGCTGGAACTGCTGCAGTTGGAGCGCCTCCAGAGCACCTTGACCCGGGCTTACCGGCAGGTGAAATTCTACCGCCAGCAGTTCGACCGCCTGGGCCTGCGCCCGGAGGCGGTCCGCAGCCTGGGCGACCTCTCCCGCCTGCCGGTGACTACTCGACAAGACCTCTCGGAAAACTACCCGTACGGCCTGTTCGCCGTACCGCTCCGGGACATCATCCGCATCCAGTCCTCCCCCGGCACCACCGAACGGCCTCTGGTGGTAGGCTACACCTCCCAGGACGTGGGTCTCTGGCTGGAGCTGCTCGCCCGCCTCTACGTCGCTTCCGGGGTGGGGCGTGAAGATATCCTGCAAATCATCCTGCCGCCGGGGTTGGCCAACTGGCGCCGGGACCTCCAGGCCGGGGCCGAACACCTGGGGGCCTCGGTGATCCCCGCCGGCAGTCTGAGCTTTGCCAAGCAGATCATGGTGATGCGGGACTACAAGACCTCGGTGCTGGTCACCACCCCGTCGCTGGCCCGCCACCTGCTGACGGTGATGGACCGCATGGCCCTCACTCCGGCGGAACTCAGCCTGCGCGCCGCCCTGCTGGTGGCCGCGCCCCTGGACCCGGCGGAACGCCGGGAGCTCGAAAGCGGCTACCGGATCAAGGTGGCCACCGCCTACGGCGTCACCGAAGTCATGGGGCCGGGGCTGGCCTTCAGTTGCGGCCGGAGCCCGGGACTCCATCTCTCCGAGGACCACTTCTACCCGGAGATTATCGACCCCGTGAGCGGCGCCGCCCTCCCCCCCGGCGCCCCCGGCGAACTGGTGATCACCACCCTGAGCACCGTGGCCTTTCCGCTGGTGCGCTTCAAGACCGGCGACCTGACTTCCCTGCACCCCGCCTCCTGCCCCTGCGGCCGCACGCTCTCGCGCCTGGGCGACATCACCGGCCGCACCGACCCCATCTTCTCGGTGGGCGGCATCAAGGTGCATCCGGACCAGATCGGCAAGCTCCTCAAGGAAGTCATGGGCGGCTACCTGCCCCATTACCGCCGTCGGGTGGTAGTCGAGGAAGGCCTGGAGATCCTGGAAATCGACCTCGCGGTAGCCGAGGTCTTCTTCTCCGACGAAATCAAGGCCCTGGAGGGCCTGTGCCGCCGGGCCCGGCGCCACCTCCAGGAAACCCTGGGCATCGAAGCCCGCATCACCTTGCGGGAACTGGGGGAGGGAGAAAACTAAACGTCCAAGAACCGCGTATTTCACCGTGAGAATGAAGATTCCTCCTTTGGAAAAAGAGGGATTTGGGCCGCATGTGTCCGGCAAGACTAGTGAGTAAAATTATTTAATCGATTCTGGTACAAAAACATGTCGAGCCAATTTTCTTTTATTACGGAGATTTTAAGATTTTCTCCCTCTCCCCCTTGGGGGGAGAGGGCTGGGGTGAGGGGGGGGAGTCATCGATGCTGCCACCCCTCACCCTAACCCTCTCCCCTCGCAGGGGAGAGGGAATTTTCCGGGCTTTGTAGTCTCAATATCCTATCAATAGGCGATCGCTATGGAATCAACTGCATCCCTAATCTTCCCCCCGTGCAATTTTGCTACCTGACACTACTGGGATTAAGGGGATTTTGATTTTCGCGGTAAAACCGCCCGGATACCTGGGCAGTCAAAAAAACATTTTCATTCCGGCGAAAATGTATTAAGGATGAAAAGAAGGAGGATGTGGAATGATTAAGGTTCGCAGGATATTGGCTTTAACGAGTGTCATCATGTTGCTCGCGGCCCCTCTGGCCTTCGGGGCCGATGGGCCCATCAAGCTGGGCACGGTGCTGCGTCTGGGCGTCGGCGCCGACGACGGCATTCCGGCCCGTCGCGGGGTGGAGATGGCGGTGGCTGAGTTTAACCAGGCCGGCGGCCTCAATGGCCGCAAAGTGGAACTCATCGTCGAGGATGAGAAAGACTCCCCCGCCGCCGCGGTCAACGCTGTGAAAAAGCTGATTGAAGTGGATAAGGTGGTGGCCATTGTCGGCCCCATGACCTCCGGCGACATGATGGCCGCGGGCAAAATCGCCAATGACGCCAAGGTAGTGGAGATCAGCCCCACCGCCACCACCCCGCAGCTGAGCGGCTACGGCGCCTACCTTTACCGGGGCTGCTCCCGCATCGACAAGCAGGCCGAAGTCCTGACGGATTACGTGGCCAAAAACTGGAAACCCAAGACCGTGGCCATCTTTTTCTCCAACGAACCTTACGGCAAGGGCTGCGCCGGGCTTTTCAGCAAGTTCTTCGAGAAACACGGCATCAAGGTGGTGGCCACCGAGTCCTTCAACCGAGGGGCCCGGGACTTTAAATCGGAGCTGACCAAGATCAAGGCCGCCAATCCCGATATGCTCTTCATCCCCGGTTACACCCCCGAGACCGCGCCGGCCGCGGCCCAGGCCCGGCAGATGGGGATGAACCAGAAGATCCTGGGAGTTTATGGAGACATGAACCCGGCCTATATCAAGCTGGCGGGCCAGGCCGCCGAAGGCCACGTCATCGGCGGCGAGTATGACGAAAACTACAACACCCCGAAAAACCAGGCCTTCAAGAAAACATACGAAGCACTGGTCAAGAAGAACAACGACCCCTACAACATCATGTTCGCCGCCCTGCATTATGACGCCACTGGCATGCTCCTGGCGGGCATGAAGAAAAACGGCCCCACTTCCGAGGGCATCAAGAAGTACCTGGACGAAGTGAAGGACTACGACGGCGTTACCGGCAAGCTCTCCTTCAACCAGACCCATGACGTCACCCGGGCCGGCACCAAAGGAATTTACGTCCTGGAAGTCAAGAACGGCAAGTATGTGGTAGTGGAATAGAGTCCGCCAACTGGCCCATAAACCAAATGGGGCGCGGTTGGCCGCGCCCCATTTTTATCCGCAAAACCGCAGGTTTAATGAGTAGAGTATTTGAATCCGCCCTCGGCCTTCCTGTCCGCAGGCGCCAGATGGCGGTTCGCCGGCGCTCCGGCCGCCAGGGTCAATTGGGCCGAGAGCAACAGGATCATGTCGGCCAGTTCCAAGAGAAGCGGATCGCTTTTCGAGGCGTAGTAAGCGTGGAGGTTTTGGTGCATCGCCTTAATTGACTTAAAGGCCACTTCCAGGGCCTGGACCGCGACAAAACGCTCGTCGTCCATGTTACACCTCGATGGGTTGGATTTTTTGCCAAGTTGCCTGAGCCGGATCGGATCAAGAGTTCCCAGCCTGGCGGCGAAAAACTCGCCGGCCTCCGGCCCCTCCGCTAACCACGTTTTACGTATTATAAATAGTCTCTAATTTAATGAAATCGGTAGAATTACCCAATTAGGTCTAGGTAATCTTACCTATTACTCAATCAAAATTATCTATAGTTACCGCTGGAGGCTCTCTGGGAATCTGCTGGAAAAAAGCCGGCAGGTCGGGCTGCGGGCTCGGCCTGCCGGCTTTTTCAGCAGGGTAAATCGGGGCGGGATCTGCAAGCGGGACGGATAGTGGCCCCATCTCGCTGCTTAGGAAACCTGAAAACTGTCTCTAGTTCTCCACCAGGATGACCTTGTGGTCCACCAGATTGAGGCTGAGGATCTTGGCCTTCAGGACCTTCTGTTCCCCGAAGATATTGACCAGGCGCAGGTTGTCGCCGTCCGGTTCGATGACGTCCACATCCTGGAGGACCAGTTCCTCCTGGCCGTTTTTCAACACGTAGGCTGCGGCTTCACACATCTCAAATTATCTCCCTTAATCTGTGGCTGACGATCTTTTCCACCAGGTGCGGCAGAGGCTCCGGCGTCAGACCGACGATCTCCACCAGCTCCTGGGTCAGGGGCAGCAAAATTTTCCGGGCCGTAGCCGAGGCAATGGCCGCCGCCATCTTCGGGGTCACTTCCCCCATCATGGCGTTGGCCAGGACGATGGAGAGGCAGCCCAGAATGACGTCGGCGGTGGCCACCGTACGGACGATGGCATTCTCACCGCTGGCCCCCCGGTTGGCCCGGGCCTTCATCATCTGGGCGGTGGCCACGGCGTTGGTGCCCAGGGCGATGACCTCGTGCTCCTCCCCGTACACCTCTTTCAGGCGCTTGATCAGGGCCGCGCCGATGCCGCCCCCCTGGCCGTCGATGACGCAGATCCGCAATTACTGCCCCTTTTTCAACAACTCGAATTTTTCCTGCAATTTTTTAAAGACAATCTCCGGCACCATGCCCTCGATGTCGCCGCCGTGCACCGCCGCCTCCTTGAGGATGCTGGAGGAGAGAAAAACCCACCGGAGCCCGGTCATCAAAAAGACCGTCTCGATCTCCGGTTCCAGCCTGCGGTTCATCATGGCCAGCTGAAACTCGTACTCAAAATCGGTGACCGCTCGCAGGCCCCGGAGGACGGCCCGGGCCTTCTGCCCCCTGGCGTATTTGACCAGCAAACCCTGAAAGGTGCTGACGGAGACGTTGGGATATTCCTTCAGGGACTCGCGCGCCATTTCCACGCGCTCTTCGATGGTGAACAGGGATTTCTTGAAGGCGTTGGTGGCCACCGCCACATTAATGTGGTCGAAGATCTTCAAGGCCCGCTGGATCAGGTCCAGGTGGCCATTGGTGATGGGGTCGAAGGAACCGGGATAGACCGCGATGTCAGGCATCAGCCTGCTCACTCCTCTGCATCAGATTTCCCCATGGCACGATAAATGGCCACCCGGGTGTCGCCATAACGCCGCAAGGTTTGCTGCGCCAGGCCCCCGATAACTTCCGGCAGGCTCTCCCGGCGGCTGTGTTCCGCCACCACCCAGGCCTGGGGCAGGAGCAGCGGCGACGTCGCCAGGGCTATCAGGGTGGCCGCCGCCACCTCGCCCCCATAAGGGGGGTCCAAAAAGACCAGGTCGAATGGCTCTCCCCGGGCCGCCAACTGCCGCAAAGCCGCGGCTACCGGCAGCGGCAAAACCTGGCTACACGCCGCCAGGCCCAGGGTTTCCAGGTTCCGCCGCAGGCCCTTCAGGGCCGCGGGCTGCTCCTCCACGAAGACCGCCGTCGCCGCCCCCCGGCTCAGGGCCTCGATCCCCAGGGCGCCGGTGCCGGCAAACAGGTCCAGGACCCGGGCCTCGGCGACCGCGGCCCCCAGGATATTGAAGATCGCCTCCCGAACCCTGGCGGCCGTAGGTCGGGTCCGGCCCTGCACCGGGGCCAGGACCCGCCCCTTCAAGACGCCGGCGATGATCCGCAAGGGCCGCTCCTTCGGAGCAGCGGCCAGTTTTAATCTCCAGCCATAAACGCGCCTGGAGCCTTTACTGCTCACTGCTCACTGCTCACTTCCGCAAATAATCCCTGATCAAAATCTCGGCAATCTGCACCGCGTTGGTCGCGGCGCCCTTGCGAATATTGTCCGCCACCACCCAGAGGTTGAGACCGTGCTCGATGCTGAAGTCCTCCCGGATGCGGCCCACCAGGGTGAGGTCCTGGCCGGCGGCGTCGATCGCCATGGGATATTTATTCTTCAGGGGATCGTCCACCACCTTGACGCCCGGGGCCGCGGCCAGGAGTTCCCGGGCCTCGTACACACTGAGCTTCCGCTCGGTCTCGAGATTCACCGCCTCGGAGTGGCCGTAAAACACCGGCACCCGCACCGTGGTGGCCGTCACCTGGATGGTCGCATCCCCCAGGATCTTCTGGGTCTCGTTGACCATCTTCATCTCTTCCTTGGTGTAGCCGTTCTCCTGGAAGACGTCGATGTGCGGCAGACAGTTGAAGGCGATGCGATGCGGATAGACCTTCATTACCGGGTTCTCGCAGGACAACAGGGCGCGCACCTGGTTCGCCAGTTCCTCCACCGCCTTCTGGCCGGTGCCCGAGACCGCCTGGTAGGTGGAGACCACCACCCGCTTGATCCGGGCCGCGTCGTGCAGGGGCTTTAACACCACCACCATCTGGATGGTGGAGCAATTGGGATTGGCGATGATGCCGCGCTTGGGGTACTGGGCGATGTCTCCGGGGTTGACTTCCGGCACCACCAGAGGGATCTCCGGGTCCATGCGCCAGGCGCTGGAGTTGTCCACCACCACCGCCCCGGCCGCCGCGGCGATGGGGCCAAATTCCTTGCTGATGCTGCCGCCGGCGGAAAACAGGGCGATCTCCACCCCGTTAAATGAGTCCTTGGTCAGGACCTCCACCGGGAGTTCTTTCCCCATGAAGGTGACCTTCTTGCCCATGGACCGTTCCGAGGCCAGCGGGACCAGCCGATGCACCGGGAACCGGCGTTCTTCCAGACAGGCCACCATCTGTTGCCCCACGGCGCCGGTGGCCCCCACTACTGCGACTGTATATGTTCCACCCATTTCTGCAAATCTCCTGGGATTTAGCTGTCAGCTTATCCTGATACTGGTTTTTAACCCCCCTTTGAAAAAGGGAGGCAGGGGGATTTTATTCAGCCTCTTTAAATCCCCCTAAATCCCCCTTTTTCAAAGGGGGACTTATCTGGCGACCACAGGCCGCCTTATATTTTTGCTTATCTCTGGCGTCTTTGCGCCTTGGCGTCTTGGCGTGAGATAGCCTTTCCTGCTAATTACAATAGCTCCGCCGCGTATCTGGCGATCAGGTCGCCCACCTGCCCGGTGGACAGGCCCATCTTGCCCGCGGCCATGCTCTTCAGGTCTTTGGAGGCGGCCTTGCGGATGGCGCCGTCGATCGCCTTGGCGGCCTTGGCCTCCCCCAGGGTCTCCAGCATCATCTGGGCCGCGGCAATGGCGGCGATGGGATTCACCACCTGAAGGCCGGTATATTTCGGCGCCGAGCCGCCGATGGGCTCGAACATGGAGACGCCTTCAGGGTTGATGTTGCCGCCCGCGGCCACGCCCATGCCGCCCTGGATGATGGCCCCCAGGTCGGTGATGATGTCGCCGAACAGGTTGTCGGTGACCACCACGTCGAACCACTCCGGGTTCTTGACGAACCACATGCAGGTGGCGTCCACGTGGGCGTAGTCGGTGGTGATGTCCGGATACTGGGGCGCCATGGCCTCGAAGGCCCGGAACCACAGATTGGAGGCGAAGGTGAGGACGTTGGTCTTGGCCACCAGGGTCAGCTTCTTGTCCCGGTTGCGCTGCCGGGCCAGCTCAAAGGCGTACTTCAGGCAGCGGTCCACGCCCTTGCGGGTGTTGATGGAGGTCCTGCACCGCCACCTCATCCGGGGTGCCGTGCTTGTGGAAGCCGCCGGCGCCGACGTACAGGCCTTCGGTGTTCTCCCGCACCACCATGAAGTCGATCTGCTCGGGGCCTTTGTCCTTCAACGGGCAATCTACCCCGGGATAAAGCACCACCGGCCTGAGGTTGATGTACTGATCCAGTTCGAAGCGGGCCTTTAGCAGGATGCCCTTTTCCAGGATGCCCGGGGCCACGTCCGGGTGGCCGATGGCGCCCAGGTAGATGGCGTCGAACTGGCGCAACTCGGCCAGCACCGAATCCGGCAGGATTTCGCCGGTGCGCTTGTAGCGCTCGCCGCCCAGGTCATAATAGGTAAAGTCATACTTGATGCCCGCGGGACCGGCCACGGCAGTTCAAAACCTTGATGCCCTCAGCCACCACTTCCGGGCCGGTGCCGTCTCCGGGCATGACTGCAATCCTATGAGAACCCATGCTTATCTCGCCTCCACGTGCTTTTTCAAATGGGCCATGAGGCCGCCGTCCGCCAGCAGTTCCTGCATGAAGGGCGGGATGGGCTGGCTCTGATATTTTTTGCCGGTGCCGAGGTCGGTGATGACGCCGGTATCCACGTTCACCCTGATCTCCTGCCCCGCCTGAATCTCCGCCGCCGCCTCAGGGCACTCAAAAATGGGCAGTCCCATGTTGAAGGCGTTGCGGTAAAAGATGCGGGCGAAGCTGGCGGCGATTACTCCGGAGAGCCCCACGGCCTTCAGGGCCACCGGGGCGTGCTCCCGGGAGGAGCCGCAGCCGAAATTCTTGCCGGCCACGATAAAATCCCCGGGCTGCACTTGGTGGACGAACTCCGGGTCCGCGTCCTCCATGGCGTGCAGGGCCAGCTCCATGGGGTCCGAAGTGTTCAGATACCGGGCCGGCAGGATCTCGTCCGTATTGATATCATCCCCGAATTTATGCACTTTGCCTTTCAGTTCCATGATGACCTTCCTCAGGTTTTTATCCCTTGAGCGGAATTAATAATATTAACCTGGATGATTGAAAAAATTCAAGGGGTGGTGGGCGAGATGATGGCTCATTTTGCTTCCTAAAAAAAATTGGCCGACCATCAAACCTAAATCGGCTTAAATCCGACCTAGGGGCAAAATTTGCAAAAAGGCCTGACCTGAAAGGCAGATAGGATAACCAGATGGAATATCTATTATTTTTGATTAAACTGCGCAGATATAGCAGTACCTAAAACTTTTTCCTATGCATTTTCAAGCCCCCAAAAACTCTCTCTATTTAACTACCAGAATTGATATTGGAGGTACTGGATGCTCATGGGGTTAAGATTGATCCCATGTTCTTCGACCATGAATAAAAAAACTTTATCTGTACAAAATAATGTCATATTGACATGCAATTATCAATGATTATAATCAACAAAACCCGTGGTGAGACGGGAACAAGAGGGTATAGGTCTCAAGGATGAGGCTGGTTTGCCTGTGGTGGGCAATCTGGCCTTTTTTCTTCCCGGGTGCCTTCTTATTTTTTACGCCCGTCGTGAGGCGGGGACGGAAAGCCACGGGTCTCTTGAAGATAGCCGGGTTGCCTATTAATAAGGCGACCCGGCTTTTTTTATATTCCTTCCATCCCTACATTTTTTTAAAAAAAGGAGCTATAACCCATGAAAAGAATTGCCCTTTTTTCTGTCGTTTTGGCCCTCGGGCTCATCATCGTCCAGCCACTCCAGGCTGAGACGCTTGCTTACACCATACAGGGGAGTCTTGTACCCCTCTATTCGAATGACCCCTTGGGTATCGGCTCGGGCAGCGCCACCGCGACCTTCAATTTCACCCTTGTCCCTCCCGCCACATCAACTTCTACGACTACAAATGCAAGCGTCGCAATTTATACTCCTGTCAACACGCTTAGCCTTTCCGGTACCAACGCCGATGGAGCTTACACCCTGGCTAATTCTGAAGTTGAACTATTCAATTTTTTCTCCAACTACGTGGGAAGCTATCCAAACGACAATTTTGACTTCGATGCCCAACTTCAACTCTCTGGCCGTTCATATGATATTAGCATGGGTATGAGTGGTTTACCTTTGTCGTTTTGGGGCGATGGTGAGGTGCCCCCCCTTCCCAAGCTGATCAGCAACAGCGATGGCGGTCCTCATGGGAATATAGGCGAGGATATGATTGGTACTGAATATTATATAGATAATATTACAATAAGTTCCCAGGTGGTTCCCGTGCCGCCCACGGTATGGCTCCTGGGCTCCGGCCTCCTAGGCCTTATAGGAGTGAAGAGGTTCAGGAAGAACTGACAACTTTCGTTTTTGGCAATTACCAAGGCAGGGTCGGCCACGGCTCTGCCTCTTTTGTTTTTAAGTTGTGGCGCATAACTTGCCAAATAAGAACCTTCGTAAAAATATCAATTAGTTACATATATGATCGGAATAATGAAATGTAGTTTGGGGGGGGGCTTGATGGAAAGGTCCTATTGCCTGAGGCTTGGTCATCCCCCTCAAACATTGAATATTTTTTCCTGTGCCCTCCCTGCCTCTCTAGTTTAAAATTACTTCATGCCCCCGCCGGAAAAACTCTATATCTACGAAATCGAGGGTCGGGTGGAGCCGCCGCCGGAGCTGGCCGGGAGCGACTTCCTGGGCTGCTGGCGCGAGACGGATTTTTCCTATCTCTTCTTCGGCACGCCCAAAGAGACCGAGGTTAAATCCTGGCTCGCCGCCACCGCGGCCGGCCGCTACGCTTCGGAGACCCGGCTCAACTACTCCGAATGGGAGGACGGTAAGCCCCTGCAGCCCGTCTCCATGGCGGGTTTCTGCCTCTGCCCCACCTGGGAGGAGCCGCGGCCGGCCGCGGGCGAGATCGTCATCCGCCTGGAGCCCGGCCTGGCCTTCGGCTCCGGCTACCACCCCACCACCCAGGGCTGCCTGACCCTGCTGCGCCGGGTCTTTGCAACCGACCCGCCCGCCTGCGTCCTGGACCTGGGCACCGGCACCGGCATCCTGACCCTGGCGTCCCTGGCCCTGGGGGCCGAGCGGGTGGTGGCGGTGGAATATAACGACCTGGCGGCGCGCGCCGCGGCCCGGAACCTGAGGCACAATCAGCGTGAGCCTCAGGTCCTGCTGATTGAAGGCGACGCCCGCCACTTTGCCTATCCCGAAGCCCAACTGGCCCTGGCCAACATCCACCTGGACGTCCTCCTGGACTTGCTGGATATTCCCGGGTTCCTGGAGAAAAAGTGGTACATCTTCTCCGGCCTCCGGGGCACGCAAATGGAGCAATTTACCGCTCGCCTCCACGCCTCACCCTTAAAAATGCTGGACACCTGGAGCGAAAACCTCTGGTTCACGGTGTTGGCCAAGAAAGAGTAGCCACCAAGGCGCCAGGGACACCAGGAAAAGTAAAGGCAGGGTGGCCTGAGCCACCCTGCCTTTACTTATTTGGCTTGGTGATTTCTTGGTGCTCCTGCTGTCCTTGGTGGTTAAACCACCCCGGCCTAATGCCCGCCGGGGAAAAAGGTATAACTGATCCAGACCAGGAGGCCCAGGGAGACCACCCCGATGATGATGCTCCAACTGATGAGCTTCTTCTCTATGGGCAGCAGCGGCTCATATTCCATTTTTTGCAGCTCATCGAGCAGCTTGGCTTCTTCCGCCGGTGGCACCACCGGTTCTTCTTCGGGCGGTAATTTAATTTCATCAGCCATAATTATCTCCTTGGGCTCGCTAGCCCGCCAGCGGCGGATGGACCCCATGGAAGAAGATCCACGAAATCACCAGACCCACCCAGATGATGAATCCGAAGAGACAGAGCACATAAACCGCGGCCAGCCTGCCGATGCCTTCTTCCCAGAGCTTCTTGAAGTTGGACACCACCCCGATGGTGAAGAAAGTCAGCACAAAGAACAAGACCCGGAAGGTATCCATCTCCCCGGTGGCCGCCTGAGCGGTCTTCAGGGCCGCCGGCGACGCCAGGCAGATAATCAGCATCAGGATGAAGGTCAGGGCATAGCCGAGCACGAACTTGGGGAAGCGCTCCCAGATCTCGACGGCCTTGATGCGCCCGCCGGTGCATTCGATCTTGGTGCACCAGACCACTGCCAGGATGAAGGCCCAGACCCCGATGAAGATATCGATGAAGATCTTCACGGTGGTCGCGGTCATGACCATGAAGCCCGCCTGATAATTCACCCCGGTCTCAGCCAAGGCCTTGGCCCGGATCAGGGAGTCGACAATGGCCCCGGACGCCACCGCCGCCCCGTCGGTCTTGACTGCCAACCCCATCCAGGCCCCGGCCACCAGGGGCTCCTTCCACATAATGGCCTGGGCGAGAAAAGGCAGGATCAGCAGTTCCACCACGGCAAAGATGACCACCAGGGAGGAAACCATGATGGGCACTACCGGACGGGCCCGGATGGCGCCGCCGGTGGCGATGGCCGCCGACACGCCGCAGATGGAAATCCCCGATGCCAGCGGCGCGGCCCACTCCCGGCTGAACTTGAAATATTTCCGGGCGATGAAATAGACCACCGCCCAGTAAATCAGGTAGGCCTCAATGATGGCGCACAGGCCCCGGAACAGCACGGCCGAAGCTAATCCCACCGACCCGGCCGCCTTGACCCCCAATAAGGCCCCCAGAATGACGATCGCGGTCTTGATATATAACTCGGGCCGGGTGGCGTCGTGCATGACCTTGGCAGCACCCGGGAAAAAGTTGCCGACGATCAGTCCGGCGATCAGGGCCACGATAAAGCCGCCTTCACCCGTGAGTTTCAGCTACCAGGTAATGCCGAAACTTTTAAGCTGCTCCGCGGTATTGGCGGCAAAATGGGCATAATGGCCCAGGAGGAAGCAACCGAAGCTGATCCAGAAAATCAGGGTAAAGCCCAGAATGAAGCGACCGGCGTTGACCCCCATGGCCACCGCGCCGATCATGGTGATGAAGAGCATGAAAAGGTAGGTTAAAAAGAGTGAGGTGAAGCCCGGCATGCCCTTCAGGGTGCCGGAGACGGATGATAAGGATTTGCTGAGGTCGGTCCAGATGTTGAGCTTGATTCCCCAGCCCAGGAGGTCCATGCCGATGAACATCCCCAGGCCGAGGACGAAGATAAACAGGCCCATCCATAAAGATAGCCAGTCTTCGCTGATGCCTTTCTTGCCTTCCATTTTTGCACCTCCACTTCAACATGGTCACCGAATGTCTGCCGGGCTTGCATCAGGGTTCCCTGGGCAGGCAGGTCAACGGCAATGCAGCTTCTTGGCAAATTTTCGGACATTCCTCCTTTCAGCAGATCGGCTAGCTTCCGTAAAAAATCTTGTCGGGAAAATTGCTCTTGTGTAAACAATAGTCAACATCTACGGAAATGCAATAGTTTAATCGGCAGAGGCCCGAGAAAAGGTAAATCACCCCTCAGGCCCATATAAAAGGGGCCGGCAACTTTGCCGGCCCCTTCGAGGTTGAACTCGATTTGGCGATTTTAACGAGAATCAGACGTTCTGCCGCACCAACTGGCGGGGGCCGGTGAAGCCGCCGGGCCGCCAATCCTTGGGGGGCTGATAAGTGAGGAGGCGATCCAATTCGCCCAACTGGCTCAGGCGCTCGTAGATCATGGCCCAGACGCAGGGGACGTCGCATTTCAGGCTCATCGACACCTCGCATTTGCCGCCCTGGGAGCCGCCGCACGGGCCGTTGAGCAGCCCCTTGGCGCAACGGGTCACGGGGCAGAGGCCACCGGTGATCCCCAGCACGCAGTCGCCGCAGCCCTGGCAGCGCTCCTGCCAGACGCCGGTGCTTGAGGTCTCGCCGATGAACATGGTATTCAGGCCCGGGAAGACCGGTTTGCCCGGCAGGCGCTCGGCCACGCTCTGGATGCCGGCGCCGCAGGCGATGGAGACTACCGCGTCCACGTCGGCGGTCTGGTCGACGATATCCAGCAGGAATTCGTGGATGCACTGCCGGTCGACGCTGATCTCCTTGATCTCCAGCTCCCGGCCTTCCAAACGGAAGGCCATCTCGAGGGCTGCGGCCAGTTCGGCCACCTGCTTGCGGCCGCCGCTCATGGACTCGGCGGTGCAGGTTTCGCACCCGGCCACCAGGATCTTCTTATATGGACGCACCATCTCTTTGATTTCGGCGATTGGCTTTCTTTCCCCGACTACCATAATTACCTTCCCTCACAAAAGACATAAAATTACCGGGAGAGCTTGTCCCCCGGCGAGTTCCTATCCATTGAATCTTATGCAAATTATAACCGAAGCCTGCCCCCGGTGCAATTGAAAAAGCAGTCCCCGGTTCCAAGTCCGGTGGCGGTTAGCAGTCACCGGCAATTGGCAAACGACTGCTCACTGCTTCCTGCTTACTGCTCACTTTTTTTTCAGCATGCCGATCGGCTTGGCCACCGGCGCGACGCCGGTGCTACCAATTCTCAGGCCGCCGAGAGATATTGGAGATTAAGAATTTTTAATCACCAAATTTTGCGTTAGAATGGCCAGGTAAAAACCCTTCCCAGGAGGCGTCCATGCGCAAAATCCGCATCTCCCTTCTATCCCTGGCTATGCTGCTGATTCTCACCACTATCTGCCAGGCCCAAAAGTATGTCCCCGACCCCGACGTCTACGGCAAGATCAAGGGCGCCTACCAGCCCATCACCCTGACGGCCAAGATCGGCTACGCCAAAGACCGGGGCGGCTACTTTATCAAAAACAACCCCCGCTCGGGGTTCGGCAACAAGGTGATCCTGAACCAAAATTATGAGGTTCTGGGCCGCCTGGCCCGCCGCGGCCAGTTCGTCACCCTCTCCGGGCGGGTCAGCCCCCTGGATTTCCGGGCCGGCCATGTCTATCTTGAGAGCATCGACGGCCGCCCCTACCACGGCCGCCACGCCCCGCTGGTAAGGATTTATTAATCGACGACAATTAAGGCGGACATAAAATGCCGATTCCTCAAACCATGCGAGCCATGGTCCTGGAGAAAGCGGGCAACCCGCTGCAATCTCTGGAGGTTCCGGTGCCTCACCCCGGCCCGGAACAGGTGCTCATCCGGGTCCACGCCTGCGGCGTCTGCCGCACCGACCTGCACATCGTCGACGGCGAACTCACCGAACCCAAACTGCCCCTGATCATCGGCCACGAGATCGTCGGGACTGTGGCCGCCTTGGGGGCGAGGGTACAAAAATTCCGCATCGGCGACCGCATCGGCGTGCCCTGGCTGGGCTATACCTGCGGCCAGTGCCGCTACTGCCGCCGGGACCGGGAGAACCTCTGCGAAACCCCGCAATTCACCGGCTACACCGTAGACGGCGGCTACGCCGAATACACCATGGCGGACCAGCGCTACACCTTTCCTCTGCCGGAGGGCTACCCCGACGCCCAGGCTGCGCCCCTGCTCTGCGCCGGGCTCATCGGCTACCGCTCCTATCGCCTGGCAGGCCGCGGCGTGGAGCGCCTGGGGATTTACGGTTTCGGGGCCGCGGCCCACATCACCGTCCAGGTGGCGGTGCATCAGGGCCAGCAGGTTTACGGTTTCACCCGTCCGAATGATGCCGAGACCCAGGAATTCGCCCGCCGCCTGGGCGCGGTCTGGGCCGGCGGCTCCGACCAACTCCCCCCGGCAGAACTGGACGCGGCCATCATCTTCGCCCCGGTGGGCGCGCTGGTTCCCGCCGCCCTGCGGGCCACCTGCAAGGGCGGCGTCGTGGTCTGCGGCGGCATCCACATGAGCGACATCCCGGCCTTCCCCTACGACCTCCTCTGGGGCGAACGGGTGGTGCGGTCGGTGGCCAACCTCACCCGCCGGGACGGCGAGGAATTCCTGGCCCTGGCCCCCAAAGTGCCGATTCAGACCGAGATCCAAACCTTCCCCCTGGAGCAGGCCAACGACGCCCTGAACCATCTGCGCGCCGGCCAGATCACCGGCGCCGCGGTGCTGGTGATTGGCTAAGGTCGAAAAGCCGGTTGAGAGGAGGGCTGGGGGACCTTTACTGAAAATTCCCCCACCCTCCCCTTAGCCAAAATGGTCATTTTGACCATGGCAATCGTTTCCTGCCCTCGATAAAATACTTTCAATGATTTTTTGAAAATTCCCTTTTAAAACCGGGCTCAGGGGAGGGTTAACTTCTGGCAGGATTAAGTTTGCGAAACTTACCTAAGGATAAGCGGTGAACCAATCAAAAACACCCGGAGGCTTTTATGCTGGCCTTAAGGACGGTTATTGTTGTAGTAAAGGCAGGGCAGCCTAAAGAACAGGCCTGGCGCTCCCATTTAAGTAAAAATCCGGCTGACCGCAATGCCGATATCAAAATTTTCCACTTTGCTTCCCAGAAAGCACCCGAAGGAGTTGGACAAACCCTCGCTTATCCTGCGGGATAAAGTACACACGGTTTCGTGGTCCTAGAAGCCGGGAACCATGACTCACCCCGGTGAGCCGATCCAGGTTGCCGGCTTCTCTGGTTAATTTCACCCTGTCTTAGCTTTCCTCCGGTTGCTGACTCCCCCGCGGATCGACGTTTTTCTACCTTCTTCTCCCCCCGGCTTCATCCAGCTTCGTTACAAAAATTACAGGCATGGCACTTTGGAGTCTCGCCGAAGCCAAGAGGCCCCCAAAACCATGGTCCGGCTGCGGGAGCGAGGCGGCCACTCGGTCTCGCCCTAGATATCTTTAATGCCGGCGGCCGAAATCGCCGATTTTATGAGATAAGGTCATGCGCTCATGCAGAATCAAGGCTTCAGTAAAATCCGTTCACATCTGAAAAGTCTCAAGATTCCAATACTTATTCTACTGACCGGAATATTGCTGATCTCGATATGGTCTTGGAAAGCCCGGCAGGACGCCTTGGCGCACTTGCGCCAACAATTCGTCATCGATGCCGAGACGCGCAGCCTCATTATTGAGAATGCGCTGGGTGACCATCTCATCGACCTGCAGGGGCTGCGCAATTTCTTTAATATCTCGCCCGCCGTGAACCGCCAGGCCTTTGCCGCGTTCGTTACTCCGACCTTGAAAACCCGGCCTGGAATTCAGGCCTTCGAATGGATTCCCCGGGTTACTTACCCGGAACGACCCCTTTTTGAGGCCGCAGCCCGCCGGGATGGCTTGCCGGACTACCAAATCTACCAGTTAGACTCCCAAGGCCGCAAAGTCAGCGCCGGACCCCGCCAGGACTACTACCCCGTTGATTATGTGGCGCCGCTAACCGGCAACGAGCCCGCGGTGGGCTTCGACCTGGGCTCGAATCCGGCCCGCCTGGACGCCCTGGATAACGCCGCCGATACCGGCGCCGCGGTGGCCACCGAACGGCTCACGCTGGTCCAGGGAACCGGCGCCCAGGCCGGATTCCTGATTGCTATCCCGGTCTATCGGCAGCAAATGCCCTTAACGACCGTTGCACAGAGGCGCCTGGCGCTGCAGGGCTTTGTGCTGGGGGTCTTTCGAGCCGGTGATGCAGCGGAAGCTGCGGTCCAACCTGCCCCCGAGCAGGGGCTCCGGACCGAATTGCTTGACCTGTCGGCCCCGCAAGATAAGTGGTTGCTGCATCGCTTTGCCAACCCCTCCAGGCAGCCGGAGTCCCCCTTCTGGAGATCCCTCCTGACCCCCGCGGTGACTCTGTCCCATAAACACTATTTCATCTTTGCAGGCCGGCAGTGGCTGGTGGAGGTTAGCGCTTCACCGGCCTATGTGCAGGGGCATATTTCACTCTCCTATTGGCTGATACCGCCGCTAGGAATGCTGGTGACGCTATTGATAACGTTATATTTCGGGGCTTTGCTTGCCCATAAGGTTGCCGCCTATGCTGCGGCCCGGGATATTACGGAACGTCAGCGGGCCGAGGAGGCGTCATCTAAGCATCATCGGGAGTTACAAGAGACCGCCCGGCGGCTTGAGCAATCCGTGCACATGCTGCAATTGATTATCGAATCGATCCCCGCCCGGGTCTTCTGGAAGGACGACGATCTCCGCTACCTGGGCTGCAATACCCTGTTTGCTCGTGATGCCGGCCTCGAGCATCCCCAGCAGCTTCTGGGCCAGGACGATTTTGCCATGGGCTGGAAGGACCAGGCGGACCTGTACCGGGCGGATGACCGCCAAGTCATGGAGTCCCGCCGCACCAAGCTGAACATTATCGAGCCCCAAACTACTCCCGGGGGTGGTCAAAGCTGGCTGAATACCAGCAAAGTCCCGTTGCAACATCCTGATGGTGAGGTCTTCAGGGTTCTGGGGGTCTATGCGGATATTACCGAGCAGAAACGGGCGGAGGTGGAGGTCAAGCTCAGCGAGGCCAGATTATCGAGCCTCTTGAGAATTTTCCAATATCAGGCGGCCTCCATCCAGGAACTCCTGGAGTACGCCCTGGACGAAGCCGTCGCCTTGACGGGCAGCACCATTGGCCACCTCTACTTCTATGACGAAGCCACCCGGCAATTCACCCTGAACAGCCGCTCCCAAGAAGTGATGCCGGCCTGTACCATTGTCGAGCCCCAGACCGTCCACCATTTGGACCAGACCGGCCTCTGGGGGGAAGCGGTCCGCCAGGCCAAACCCATTATGGTCAACGATTTCCAGGCCCCTCATCCCCTGAAAAAGGGCTATCCCCCCGGGCATCCCCTCCTGGACAAATATCTGACCATCCCGGTGGTCAGCGACGGCAAGATCGTGGCCGTGGTGGGCGTGGCTAATAAAGACGCCGATTACGACGATGGCGATATCCGTCAGTTGACCCTGATGATGGATGCGGTCTGGCAGACGGTCGAGCGCCGCCGGATCAACCTGGCGCTTAAGGAGAGCAAGGAAAAATACCGTCTCCTGATCACCCAGATCCCGGCCGTGGCCTTTCGGGGCTATGCGGATTGTAGTGTCGATTTCTTCGACAATAAAATCGAAGCTCTCACCGGGTTTAGTAATGAGGAGTTTGCTTCTCGAAAAATTAAATGGTGCGACCTGATCCTCCCGGAAGACCTGGATAAGACGCGCCGAATCTTCATCGAGGCCCTCAAGACGGATAAATCTTACGTGCGGGAGTACCGGATTCGGAAGAAGGACGGCAGCCTTGGCTGGATTCAATGCATGGGGAAGATCTTCTGCGATGCCGCCGGGCAGGTTGAGCATATCAGCGGTGTATTTTATGATATCACCGATCGCCGGCAGGCCGACGAGGCCCTCCGGGAGAGTGAAGAGAAATACCGGAGTTTGGTTGAAACTACCAATACCGGTTATGTGATCATTGATGCCGCCGGCAAGGTTCTCGATGCCAATCTGGAGTTTGTGCGAATGACCGGCAATAGCGCATTGGGGGAAATATTAGGGCGTAACGTTAATGAGTGGACGGCGGAACCGGATCTGGAAAAAATTGCTGCTGCAATTACCCACTGTTTACAGACCGGCCTCCTCAAAAGTCTTGAAATTGCTTGTGTCGCGAGAGATGGCCGCTCCCTTCCGGTCGAGATCAACGCAACCGCCATTAGCACCTTGGAGGGGGTAAAATTATTAAGCCTGGTGAGGGATATCTCCGATCGCAAACGGTTCGAAGACGAGAAGGCCAAACTGGAGACCCAGTTGGTACAAGCCCAGAAGATGGAAGCCATCGGCACCCTGGCCGGTGGCATCGCCCACGACTTCAACAATATCCTCACCGCCATCCTCGGAAATATTGGCCTGGCCAGGTTGAATAGAACCAAAGGTGAAGAGGAGATGGAGAGTTTAGTGCAAGCGGAGCAGGCTTGCTTCAGGGCCCAGGAGTTGTCCAGACAATTGCTCACTTTCGCCAAGGGTGGCGCACCGATTAAAAAAGTCACTTCGCTGGTCAAATTGGTTAAAGAATCGGCCAGGCTGGCCTTGGCCGGTTCCCAATCCCGGTGCGAATTTTCTTGGCCTGACCATATCTGGTCGGTGGAAATAGATGAAGGGCAGATCAATCAGGTGATCAGCAACTTGTTTATTAATGCCGATCAGGCAATGCCGAGTGGAGGGGTTATCACAATAGCAGCCGCAAATATTGTCGTAAAAGAGGGATCGGAGTTACCCTTGTCAGGGGGGAAATATGTAAAATTAGCCATTACTGATCAAGGGATCGGCATCCCGCGCAAATATTTAGATAAGATATTCGAACCCTATTTTAGCACCAAACAACAGGGAAGCGGCTTGGGCCTGGCGACGGCTTATTCAATCATTAAAAATCATTCCGGACACATCCAGGTAGAGTCCCAAATGGGAGTCGGCACCACTTTTTCTATCTACCTGCCCGCCAATTTGGCCGAGCCCGTTGCCACTATCGACGAACCGGAAACGCCGATTCTCGGTCAGGGTAAAGTACTGGTGCTGGATGATGACGCCAAGATCAGACAAATTCTAGGTCGGATGCTGGGCCGGTTGGGTTACGACTCGGACTCCGCCAGCGAAGGATCTCAGGCCATAGAAAAGTTTGTCCAGGCCCAAGAATCTGGACGGCCATTTGATGCGGTCATCCTGGATCTAACGGTTCCCGGCGGCATGGGCGGCAAAGAAACCATCGAAAAACTTCTCCAGATCGATCCTCAGGTCAAAGCCATAGTCTCCAGCGGTTATTCGGATGACCCAATTATGGCCAACTTTAAAGAATGCGGCTTCAGCGAAATCCTAACCAAGCCTTATAAAATTGTGGACCTGAGCAAAATCCTCCAAAAGGTTATTGCCAAGGAGGGTGATCAGGGATAACCGCAATCCGTCCGCGCTGGTCGGCCTGACCAAAATGCGGCGTTAGGTTTCACCTTGTCCCTGCGCTCTCGCCCCCAAGAGCCGACACAGCTCGGCCCGGGTGCTCGCGGCATACTCGTCCGTCAAGGCATAATCCCAGCCTTGCTGGTGGAATAACGACTGCACCTGGCGCCGGTAGTTCAAAGGGTCCAGCCGGACGCGAGCGGCATACGGCGCGATGAGTTCGATCAAACGGGCCGGGTTCATGGGCAGCATCGGGGCGATAAAGACCCAGGGGCGCACCCCCGCCTCGGCCACCTGCTTCAAGGCGGCGATCCGGGCCGGGATGGACGGGGCCATGGGCTCCGTTACCCGGCGCACCGCCTCAGCGTCGGTGGGGATGGAAAAGCCGACGCTGACGCCGGCAGCTCCGGCCAGGATATCCAGGTCCCGGACCACCAGGGGCGAGCGCGTCAGGATATCGATCCCCCAGCCAAAATCCCGCAGGGCCTCCAAGCATTGCCGGGTGAGCCGGAATTTGCCTTCCACCGGCTGATAGGGATCGCAGACGCTGGACAGCAGGGCCCGGCCCCGCTGCCGCTTCCGGGCTAACTCCCGGCGCAGGACCTCGGCAATATTGACCTTGGCCTCCACGAAACTGCCCCACGGCTGCCCCTGGAAGCGGCGGGCGTACTTCTTCATGAAGACCGCGTAACAATATCGGCAGCCGTGCCCGCAGCCCAGATAGGGATTGATGACGTACTCCACCCCGGGAATACCGGACTTGACCAGGGCGGTTTTAACGGTGATTTCGGCGATCTGCATAACGGACGGGGGACGGAGGACGGGGGGCCGGGGCCAGAAATTCCCCGGTCTTCGGTCTCCCTTCCCCGGTCTCTCGGAATGATTATCTAAAAATGCCGGGGGCTTTGCCCGCCGAGCGCCAGTTTACCGCGGCAACCCCGCGGACCCGCCTCAACCAGCCTCGGCTCCCAGGGTTATTCCGGCAGGGCCAGGCCTTTGCCGTCAGACTTTCCCCGGGCGGAGATGCCCCGGGCCGGGCCCCCCAGGAGGGAGTGGAACCGGGTGGGCGCCGGCTTAACTCGACTTTCCAGCAGATGCAGGAAGGCCGGCAAGACGCTCAAGGACGCCAGCAAGACGCAGAGGCTGCCCACGGTGGCCAGCAGCCCCAGACTGAAGGTGCCCCGGTGGGCCGAGACCATGAGGCTGCCGAAGCCCACGGTGGTGGTCAGGGCCGCCAGGGCCACGCCCTTGGCGGTGCTGGCCGGCAGGGTGATGGCCCGGGCCTTATCCTCCTGTTGCCAGCGGGTCAGGATGATGATGCCGAACTCGACCCCCTCCCCTAAAATCAACGGCAGGAACAGGACATTGGCCTGATTGAAGGGCAGGCCGATCAGCCACATCATGATCAGGGTCAACCCGGTGCCCACCCACAGGGGAATCAGGGCCAGCATGGCCATAGTCAGACTGCGGTAAAAAAGCGCCAGCAGCACGGCTATGGCCAAGACCGCCACCCCCGCGGCCCAGAGGATGGAATTGCGAAAGCCCAGGGTAAAGACATAGAGCAGCACCGGGTCCCCGACGGCATTGGGATCGACCTGCCAGAGACTCTGCACGAACCTTCTCAAGGGCGGAAAATCCCAGATATCCTGGGAGGGAAAGGCCCGGATCAAATAGGATTTGTCACCGATGAAGCGCTCCCGCACCGGCTGCGGCAAATCCTCCAGGGTCATGGGCGGCGAGGCCAGCGCCGATTTTTCATAACCCCGGAGCAGACCCCATTGGTCATGCAGGTCGGCAAAAAAATGGCCCTCGAAGTCAGCCAGGCGCGCCGCCACCGCCGGGTTTTTGACCGGGTCCAGCAGGGGGATGATCTGATTGATGAGGGCGTGGGTCTCCTCAATCTGCCCCTGGGCAGCCGCGTGTTTCGCCTCCAGACTTTTAGCGGCCTCAGCCATCTTGAAATTTATCCGGCCCAGAATTCCCGCCAGCTCCTGGGGTTCGGAGAGCCCCTTCGGGGCTTTGGGAATCTCCAGACCGGCCGTGATTGACTGGATCTCTTGAATAATCGGCCGCTTTTTCTTGACGTCCGCCGGCAGAAAGGAGAGCACCGACTCCACGTGGGAAATCGTGGGCAGCTCCTTCAGGGCCGCGGTCTTGGCCTCCAGGTCCCGGAGGGAAACGGCGGTCATGGCGCCGAAGGAGGTGGAATATTTGGACTCTTTCAGGAGCCGCATCTCCCAGACCACCGAATCGACCCGGGGATTTTGCAGGTGCAGGGGGTTCAAGTCGAACTGCACCCGCAGCAGACCGATGATCCCCAGGACCAGGATCAGCCCCCCCACGGCTACGATCCGGCCCGGATGGCGCCACTCCAGGTGCAGGAAGGGGGGCGGCTCCCCGGGACATTGGTGCGGCTTCCCGGTGGAGCGGCAGCGTTCGCTGACCATCACCAGGCTGGGGGCCAATATCAGGGTGGCCACTAGCATGATGAGAATGCCTACGGTCAGGATCAGCCCCAACTCCGACAACCCTTTGAAATTCACGAAGGCCAGAGGCAGGAAGGACACCATGGCCGCCAGACCGGCATAGATGATTCCGGGCAAGGTCTGGCGATAGGCGCAGCTCAAGGCCTCGGGAGTGCATTTACGCTGATTGACCGCATCCTCTTCCTCCAGCCGGCAAAACCAGTGGATGCCGTAATCGATGGCCAGCCCCAGCATCAAAGGGGCAAAGATCACGGACAGGAGGTTGAGATGCCCGACGGTCAGGGTAATCATGCCGAAGGTCCAGCACAGGCCGACGACCAGGGACACGACTTCCACCAGCGGCCGCCTGAGGGCGCGGAGAAAGAGGACGAGGAGGCCGAACTGGCCCACCAGAGACAGCCAGGTGGCCAGGGTGATGTCCCGCATGGCGCTGGTCATTTCATCGGCTTGCAGGGCGTCGGGGCCGGTTACCCCCACTCGCATCCCGGGGAACCGGCACTGGACGCGGTGCACGATTGCCCGCAAAATCCCCAAATCGTCGGCAAGTGTGGTATAGCTCCCCGGGCGGCCGGTCACCAGGAACATCAGGAAACGGTCGTTGTCCGTAAAAAAGTAACCCTGCTCGCTCAGATCGCCGATGCCGCCGGGGAAGAGGCTCTCGAACGGCGAGACATAGGGCTGATCTGCCGCCAGACTCGCCTGAAGCTGGCGCAGAGTGGCATTCAGGAGGGAAACGTCGGGCAGTTCCTGCGTCTGCTTATCCTGCAAAAACCCGGTGAAGGCGGTGCCGATCATCGCCTGGGCGATTTGCTCATTGACCAGGCCATAAAAGGTCGCCAGACGAGGCTCGGCCGCCAGACTGCTCAGCAGTTTTTTCTGACCGGCCAGATTATTTTTAAGTTTCAGGAGGTCGTCGACCTCCGGATAGAGCAAGGCCCACCGTTTGAAGCTGTCGGGATTGAGGCGGTAGAACAGATCGGGAAACCGCTCCGGTGCGCGGCGCAGCTCGGTGGCCAGGGCCTTGGCAAACCTGACGCTTTGCGCCCGGTTGACATTTTCCACCACCACCACCAAGCCGTCTTTGCCCCCGAAGTCCCGGTCGATCAGGTCCGAGCGCTCAATCAGCCTCTGGCTGCCGGAAATCAGGTCCTTCCGGCTGGTATCGACCGTCAGGTGCCCCAGGGTGTAATAGATCGAGGCCCCGGCCAGGGCCAGGGAAAATAGAATGATGCCCCAGCGGAACCACGGCACGCTCAAGCGTCGCATGGCCGCGGCGCAGGGCTTTTCCAGCTTCTCCTCCAGTGGCTTCTTGATTCTTGGTCGACTCATATGGTTTTCACTGGGAGACCACCCGGCGCCTGCCCTTTTAGCTGCGCAGTTTCTTGGTAATCTCCGCCACCCGCCGGCCCTGGGCCTGGGCAATGGCCAGGTCTTCCTTGGTTGGCTGCAACTCATTTTGTTGTCCGGCAATAGTGGAGGCGCCGTAAGGAGTGCCGCCCCGGCCTTCGTTATGCAGCATCCCCGGTGTCGAATAAGGCACCCCTACAATGATGAGGCCCAGGTGCAGCAGCGGCGCCATCATGGTAAAGCAGGTGGTCTCCTGCCCGCCGTGGGTGCTGCCCGAGGAGGTAAAGACGCCGGCCGGCTTGCCTTCGCAGTCAAACCATATGGTCGCGGTCGAATCAATCAACCGCTTCATCTGGGCGATCATATTGCCGTAGCGGGTCGGGGAGCCGAACAGGATGCCGTCCGCCGCCTTCAGGTCGTCCAGAGTGCAGACCGGGATGTCCTTTTGACGATTCCACACTTCCAGGGCATGCGGGTGCCGGGACATCTCCTGTTCCACCTCCGGAAACTCCTGCACCCGGCGCAGCACCGCTTCCACCCCGGCCACCGACTTGACCCCGGCCACCACCGCCTGGGCCAGTTGCAGGACGTGCCCGTACAACGAGTAGTAGACTACCAGGACTTTCATGATTTTTTCTCCGCCAACTCGCGATTTTTACCTAGTAAAGATAGATACCCCGGCTGGGATGTCAATCCGGACTGCCCGCGCCCCGGCCGACCCAAGGCGCCCGGCCCTTGCGTTCCCGCCGCGATGCCTTATTTTTAGAAAGAATAACGTTCTGACAATTCAACCTGAATGAGGGACACTCTCTTGGACGATCTCGCCAACCGCTTTCCGAACTTGCCCGAGCGTCTGGCCGGCCTGGGCGAACTGGCCTTCAATCTCTGGTGGTCCTGGCATCCCGCTGCCTGGGTGCTGTTTCAGAGGCTGGATCGCCTGGCCTGGACCGAAACGGACCATAATCCGGTGAAGCTCTTAAAAATGTTATCCCGGAGTTCGCTGGAGACGGCCGCCGCTGACCCGGTCTATCTGCGACGCTATGACGCGGTGCTGTCCGAGTTCCATCGCAAGATCCAGAACCAGGTCTGCTGGTTCACCGAAAACGTCACCGCGGCCCAATGCCACCCCATCGCCTATTTCTCCCTGGAGTACGGTCTGCACCGCTCCCTGCCGTTTTATGCCGGGGGCCTGGGATTTCTGGCCGGCGATCACCTCAAGGAGTGCAGCGATTTGGGGATTCCCCATGGTGGCCGTGGGGTTTATGTATCCGGAGGGCTATGTCCGCCAGCGGATCAACGCCGATGGCTGGCAAGAGGACGTGGACGAGCTCCTGGACCGCGCTGCCGCCCCCATCAGCCGGGTCTTCGACGACCAGGGCCAGCAGCTGGTGGTGCAGGTGCCCTTCACCGACCCTCCCATCCATGTGGAGGTCTGGCAGGTGATGGTCGGCCGCATCCCGCTCTACCTCATGGATACCGACCTGGAAATCAACGACCCGGCGCAGCGCCGCATCTCCAATCATCTCTATATCAGCGATCAGGAGCAACGCCTGCTCCAGGAAATCGTCCTGGGCGTCGGCGGCAGTGAAATGCTGGCCCGGATGGGCATCAAGCATTCCGTGCTGCATATGAATGAGGGCCATCCCGCCTTTGCCCTGCTGGAGCGCCTCCGGGAGCGGGTGGAAGACGGCGTCGATTTTGACGAGGCGCTGCGGCAGGTGCGGGCCACCTCGATCTTCACCACGCATACCCCGGTGCCCGCGGGCCACGACGTCTTTCCCTTCGACCTCATCGACAAATACATCTGTGACTGCTACCCCATGTTCGCCCTGGCCCGGGACGACTTCCTCAAATTGGGGATTTCCCCCACGGACCCGCCCGGGGCCGGTTTCAACATGACCGCTTTCGCCTTGCGGCTCTCCCAATATCACAACGCCGTCAGCCGCAAGCACGGCGAGGTCTCCCGCCGCATGTGGCAGCCCCTGTGGCCCGACCTGCCGTTGGAGCAGGTTCCCATTGATTATATTACCAATGGCGTGCATCTCCCCACCTGGCTCGATCCCAGACTGGAGTCCGCCTGCAATCGCCACCTGGGACCGGAATGGCTGCTGGACCATGACAACCCCGCAGTCTGGGAACTGGTGGAGGATATCCCGGCGGCGGAACTTTGGGATATCCATCTCCGGAAAAAGGTCAAGCTGATCAATGCCATCCGGGAGCGCATCCGGCGCCGCTGGGTGGAAGAACATGTCGGCTTGGGCAATGTGGTGGCGGGCGGCACCATGCTGGACCACTCGGTCCTGACCATCGGTTTCGCCCGGCGCTTTGCCACTTACAAGCGGGCCGATCTGATCTTCACCGACCTGGAGCGCCTGAAAAGGCTCCTGAATGATCCCCTGCGTCCCTTGCAGCTCGTCTTCGCCGGCAAGGCCCATCCCGCCGATAATCCGGGCAAGCAAATCCTGCAGCGGATATTTAACCTGGCTCGGGATCCGGAGCTGGGGGGCCGGATTGCCTTCGTGGAGGACTACGGGGAGGAACTGGCCCAGGACCTGGTCCATGGGGTGGACGTCTGGCTCAACAATCCCCGGCCGCCCCTGGAGGCCTGCGGCACCAGCGGTATGAAGGCCGCCATCAACGGCACCCTGCACCTCAGCATCCCGGACGGCTGGTGGCCGGAAGCCTATAACGGCCATAACGGCTGGGCCTTCGGCGGCGACCCGAACGCCCCCGACGCCCAGGACGCCGCCGCCCTCTACGCCCTGCTGGAACAGGAAATAGTGCCCCTGTATTATCGGATGAACGACGACGGCATCCCCGTGGACTGGGTCAAGAAGATGAAAGAGTCCATGAAGACCACCGGCCCCGCCTTCAGCGCCCGTCGCATGGTGAAGCAATACTCCGAGAAATTCTACCAGCCCGCCCTTAAGGCCGCGGAGACATGAAGCAGTTGGTGGGGCGGGCGTCTCGCCCGCCATTTCTGTGTGCAACCTGCACAGAAATAGTGGCTCCAGCCGGATAGGTAGTGGCAAGGCTTCCCAGCCTGTGCCTTCCAGGCCCACCGGCGAGACGCCGGTGTCACCCAAAGAATAGGGGCGACCCGGCGGGTCGCCCCTAATTTTGTGGTGTCCAGCGCCCCCCGCTTGGGTGGGCCGGACCCGATCTTACTGTCCCTGTGACCAGAATTCCCGGGAGAGGCGCATCAGGGTGTCCGCCGGGGCCAGGGGTTGGGTGAGCGCGGCCAGGGTCTCCGGAGTTACCCGATCCTGGCGCACCACTTCCTCCCCGGCCTGGGCCACGGCGTCCAGCACCGTGCGGGCCTGGGTCTGGAACTCGGGCAGGCTCAGGAATTCGGCAGAGTGCCGGTAAATTTCGGCGATCAGGTCCCCGCCCAGGCACAGGCGCCAGGTGAGGGACAGGGCCTCGAACATGCTCTGGTCCCAAAAGCCGCAAACGCTCAGGGTCACCACCCTTGGCATCTTCTCGTAGCGGTGGGGGACTCCCCCGGCTTCGGGGGCCTCCGCCAGGGGGTCCATCATGGGCAGGGTGCGCTCCACGAAGAGCTTCATCCGGGCGTTCATGGTGCCGTGATAGACGGGGCTGGCCAGGACCACCAGGTCGGCTTTCAGATACCGGTCAAAAAGCTCTTCCGCCATGTCGTCTTTCTGGACGCAGCGGCCGGGGGTTTTGAGCCAGCAACTGTAACATCCCAGGCAGTGGTTAATCTTGTAATCCCTCAGGTAGAGGGTCTCGGTGGCGGCCCCGGCCCGGCGGGCGCCTTCCAGAAATTGTTGCAGGACCAGCTCGGTTTTGCTGGTTTCGTGGTCGCGGGGACTGCTGTTAAAGGCCAGAATGTTCATACATCCTCCAAAGAGGTGGTTTGGATCAAAATTCAACGGGCCTATTATAACATTTAAAGTGAAAGGGCGACCCGGCGGGCCGCCCCTTCTCTTGGTGGCACAGGCGTCTCGCCTGTGCTCTTTTTTTTTCTGGTTCCCAAGCTCCTGCTTGGGAACCCACTTTTAGTCAAAGCTCCAGCTTTTCAGGTTTAATCAGCTTTTTTTGCATAACGATATGGCTGCCACGCCGGCGGACTTCGGCAAACCCGTGTATGGCTAGGATTTGACAGACCTCCTGGCCGGACAGGACTCGCAGTTTAGCCAACCGCTACCTCGACCTGGGTAATATAAACCTCTCCACGGAGTCGTTCCTGGATTTCTTTAGCGGAGGCGGACTCGAAAAACAGCTCCAGGGCCTCCCGGAGGTTTTCCCGCGCTTCCTGGATAGAATCGCCCTGGCTGGCTAGATCGAGTTCCGGGCACAGAGCTACATAGCCCTCGCCTTCTCGTTCAATAATGGCGGTAAGCTGCCGTTTCATGGGTGGCTCCCTAGGTTCAAGGACTTGATATCCTATGATCATATATACCTGACTTTCCGATTATTTTTAACAAAAATAAAGGGCGACCCGGATAGCCGCCCCTAAGTTTGCTGGCCCGGGCTTGCCGGCCGGTGCCGTCAAAGCCCACCGGCTGGAAGCCGGCGCCACTAAAATCATTAAAGAAAAAGGGGCGAACCCCAGGTTCGCCCCTACGTTTTGGTGGGCAGTGCCCACCCTACATGTTTTAAGGGATGGGACCAGGAGTTTCTCACCGGCTGGAAGCCGGCGCTACTGACCCCTGACCCCTGACCCCTGCTTTTAATACATCCCTTCCATGCCGCCCATGCCGCCCATGCCGCCGCCGCCCATGGGAGGCATCGGGGAATCCTTCTTGGGTTTCTCGGCGATCATGGCTTCGGTGGTGATGAGCAGGCCGGCCACCGAGGCGGCGTTCTGGATGGCGTAGCGGGTCACCTTGGTGGGGTCGATGACGCCCGCGGCCATCAGGTCTTCGTATGTGCCGGTTTCGGCGTTGAAGCCGTTGGCGCCCTTCTCGTTCTTGACGTGCTCGGCCACCACGGAGCCTTCGAAGCCGGCGTTATTGGCGATCTGGCGGATGGGCTCTTCCAGGGCCCGCCTGATGATCTTGACGCCCAGCTCTTCGTCGTGGCTCTTCAGCTTCATGGTCGTCCAGGGCCGGGGCGCAGCGCAGCAGGGCGACGCCGCCGCCGGGGACGATGCCTTCTTCCACCGCTGCGCGGGTGGCGTTCAGGGCGTCTTCCACCCGGGCCTTCTTCTCTTTCATTTCGATCTCGGTGGCCGCGCCGACCCGGATCACCGCGACGCCGCCCACCAGTTTGGCCAGGCGCTCCTGGAGCTTTTCCCGGTCGTAGTCGGAGGTGGTTTCGTCGATCTGGGCCCGGATCTGCTTCACCCGGCCTTCGATGGCCGGGCGCTCGCCGCCGCCGTCGATGATGGTGGTGTTGTCCTTGTCGAGGCTCACCTCGCTTGGCGGTGCCCAGCTCTTTCAGGGTGACGTTCTCCAGCTTCCAGCCCATGTCCTCGGAGATCATCTGGCCGCCGGTGAGGATGGCGATGTCTTCCAGCATGGCCTTGCGGCGGTCGCCGAAGCCCGGGGCCTTGACCGCGGCCACCTGGAGGGTGCCGCGCAGCTTGTTGACCACCAGGGTGGCCAGGGCCTCGCCGTCCACGTCCTCGGCGATGATCACCAGGGGTTTGCCCATCTTGGCGATCTGCTCGAGAATGGGGAGCAGGTCCTTCATGGCGCTGATCTTCTTCTCGTTGATCAGGATGCAGGGGCTCTTCCAGGCTGGCTTCCATCTTCTCGGGGTTGGTGACGAAATAAGGGGAGATGTAACCCCGGTCGAACTGCATGCCTTCCACCACTTCCAGGGTGGTCTCCATGCCCTTGGCTTCTTCGACGGTGATGACGCCTTCTTTGCCCACCTTGGCCATGGCGTCGGCGATGATGTTGCCGATGGAGGCGTCGTTGTTGGCGCTGATGGTGCCGACCTGGGCGATCTCTTTCTGGTCCTTGGTGGGTTTGGAAATCTTGTGCAGCTCTTCCACCACCACGGTCACGGCCTGGTCGATGCCGCGCTTCAGGGCCATGGGGTTGGTGCCGGCGGCCACCAGGCGGGAGCCTTCCCGGTAGATGGCCTGGGCCAGGATGGTGGCGGTGGTGGTGCCGTCGCCGGCCACATCCGAGGTCTTGGAGGCCACTTCCTTGACCATCTGGGCCCCCATGTTCTCGAATTTGTCTTCCAGTTCGATCTCTTTGGCTACGGTGACGCCGTCCTTGGTGATGGCCGGGGCGCCGAAGGATTTATCCAGGATCACGTTGCGGCCTTTGGGGCCCAGGGTGACCTTGACGGCGTCCGCCAGGGTATTGACGCCCCGGAGCATGGCCTCCCGGGCCTTGATGTCATATTTAATTTCTTTAGCAGACATGACTTACGTCCTCCTTTACAGGATTGATCTGGGAAATGTCAAAACTTCAGGTGATGCTAAGGGGAAGCGGGGTGCATTAATCGCGATAATGGCCAGGATGTCTTCTTCCCGCATCATCAGGAACTCTTCGCCTTCGACCTTGATTTCGGTGCCGGCGTATTTGCCAAACAGGACCCGGTCGCCTTCTTTGAGCTGCAGGGGCATGCGCTTGCCCTGCGTCGCTCATCTTGCCGGGGCCCACGGCCAGATGACTTTGCCTTCAATGGGCTTCTCTTTGGCGGTGTCCGGGATGACGATGCCGCCTTTGGTGACCTGCACTTCTTCGGTCCGTTTGACCAGAACCCGATCATTCAAGGGTTTAACCTTCATATAAAACCTCCTCGTGGTATATTAGGGTCGTTTTGTTGTTAGCACTCTTCAGTGGTTAGTGCTAATCTTCGGTGATTTTAACTATTATTTCCGGAAAATCAAGAGGGTAGGAAATTTTTTTTGGGAAAATTGGCGAGATTACGGGAAGGATGGCGGAATAACAGGCCGGCCGCAGCCTAGCGGCGCACGGTGTCCTCGGCCTTTTTGGCCAGTCTCAGGCTGCCGGGACTGCCGCCCTTGGTTTGAGGGGATTTTTTCCCCTGGCTGTCACAGGCGGCGACCCGGCGACCCGATTTTTTGGGTCAGCGGGCCGAGGCGAAGATGGCCGTTTTTCTGGCCTTGGAAACCTTCTCCTTTTCCTTGGCTTTGCCGGAGGAAGCATTGGGTCTTCCTGGCGAGCTTGCCCTTGGCGGTGGTCTTGGCGGCCGGCTCGCCCTTTTTGGCGCCGGACTTGGCGACGGCCTGGGTCTTGCCTTTGCCACTGCCGGCGGCGCTATGTTTAGCCGTGGAGCCACCGCCAAACATGGAGGCCTGTACCGCGGGAAGCCTCTTTGGCCTCCGCGGCCTTGCCTTTCTTGGCATACGTGGCGGCGGCAGCGGTTTTCCTGGCAGTGGTGGCCTTGGTGTTAGTCGTACTGGCCTTGGCGTAGGCTGGATGCTTCGGGTGGCTGGACTTGGAGGCGACTGGCGCCGCCTCTGACTCGTCTGCCTGGCTCCTGCGGTAATACTGGTGGTGGTGGTTGCTCCGGGTGGCGGTCTGCACCGGCCGGGAGGCCACCGCCGGGTACTCGATCCGGGCCAGGGTGATGTTCTTGCTGAAGAGGTCCTTGCTGTTGGGCGGCAGATTCAGGGTGTAAGTTGGCGCTGTCCGGCGGCGTCACGCCGCGCAGCAGTTCCGGGTTGAGGAGCCGCGATTCCTCCGCCTGCATATTGACGGCAAAGGCCGCGGCCCTCAAAGAGGTGGGCTCATTCACCTGACCTTGTCCATCTTCACGGGCGGCTGATAAGGCACGTTTTTGAAGCCGAATTTTTCCGGGTTCTTGGCGATGATGGTGGCCGCGATCATCTGGGGCACGTAATTCTTGGTTTCGGTGGGCAGGCACATGTTGGCCGAGAGTTCCCAGAAATTCTTGTGGTTGCTCTGGTCCAACTCCCGCTGCACCCGGCCCTCGCCGCAGTTATAGGAAGCCGCCGCCAGATACCAGGAGCCGAACTGCTTATAGAGGTCCAGGAGGTACTTGGCCGCGGCCTGGGTGGCTTTCTCCGGGTCCCGGCGCTCGTCCACGTAGCTGTCGATGGTCAGGCCGTAACGGAGGCCGGTGCCTTTGATGAACTGCCACATGCCGCAGGCCGCCGCCGGGGAGGTACGCCTTGTTGTTGAAGCCGCTCTCGATCATGGCCAGATAGGCCAGGTCTTCCGGCAGGCCGTTCTCCTGGAAGACGCTCTTGATCAAGGGCAGATAGCGGGTGGACCGGGCCAGATAATTGCGTGATGACCGCATGGCGTTCGGTGGAGAAATAGACCAGGTAGGCGCTGCACCTGCTTATTCATCTGGATGGGCACATCAAATTTGACCTGATGCTCCCAATTCTTCAATTCCTCTTCCAGGCTGGGGTCCCAGTTGGGGATGCCGCTCTTGGCGCAGAGCTCATCCAGGCGCTTGCTGTTCAGTTCCTCGGTCAGGGGTTCATCGGGCGTGTCCGGGGCCAGGACTACGGGCTCCGGAGCCACCGGCTCCATTTTGGCCAGGTTGACGTTATGACCACCGCCGCAACCGGCCAGCAAAGCCAGACACAGAACTACCCCCATCAGCCAGGAAAGCATATGTCATCCCCTCAGCGAGTGGTTCGAGACTGCGGGTCAGGTCTAATAATGCTAACGATACCTCCCCCAGAGGCAGGCCGATAGACCCGGATTGTCTTCCTATAGCAAGCTTTTCCGGGCAAATCAAGGGAAAAATTGCGTGGTTGTACGGCTCTCCGCCGGATTGGCCCTCTTCCCAAACCGATAAGATATTGTTATCCTTAATATCTAAGGGAACCTATGTTCACCAAAAGAAAATTAGCACATGGGGAAATTTTCCTGGCCCTGATCCTGTGGGGCGCAGGTCTGACGGGCGTGGCCCTGGGCGGCGCGGCCATACTCCAGTGGCTCTACTTCTTCGCCTGGTATCCTTTGATCCTGTTTTTGGACGGGGTGCTTTATGGCCTCCGGGGCGATTCCTGGCTGCTGGACCGGCCCCGGGATCTCCTGAAGATGGCCTTCTGGTCCGTCACCGTCTGGCTCGTCTTTGAGGCCTTGAACCTGGTCCTGAAAAACTGGGGCTATGTCGGGGTGCTGGCCAACCCCTGGGTCCGCTGGCCGGGCCAGGCCCTGGCCTTTGCCACGGTGCTCTGCCCGGGGTGCTGCTGGGCGCCGAGGTCCTGGCGGCCCTGGGAATCTTTCGGGGACGGCGGGGCCGCCCGCTGGCCCTGCCCTGGGCCTGGGAGCCCGCGGCCCTGCTCCTGGGCACGGCCTGCCTGGTCCTGCCCCTGGTTTGGCCCCGCTATTATTTCCCCCTGGTCTGGGGCGCCGGTTTCTTGCTTCTGGACCCCTTCGTCAAGCTTCTGGGCGGCCGTTCCCTCATCCAGGCCTGGCTCGACGGCGAGCGCCGGGAACACCTCTGCCTGCTGGCCGCCGGGCTGCTCTGCGGCCTCTGGTGGGAGGCCTGGAACTATGGCGCCACGGCCAAATGGGTCTACACCCTGCCGGTGGTGGGCTTCGGCAAGCTCTTCGAGATGCCGGTCCTGGGCTACCTGGGCTTTCCCCCCTTTGCCCTGGAGTGCGCGGTCATGTATAATTTTATGCGAGCCCTGGACGAACGGGTGCTGGTCACGGCGCGGCGCCGCCGTTCTGCCGTCGTGCTCCAACTGCTCTTCTGGATCATCATGTTTGCGGCGATTGATGCCCGCACGGTGATTGCGTAGGGGCGAACCTTGTGTTCGCCCTGTTGGTAGCACCGGCGTCCCGCCTGTGCTCATGACGGGCCGGTTCCCACGGAGGAATTGCTAATGAAAGTCCTGGCCGTTAACGGCAGCCCCAGGAAAACCTGGAATACCGCCACCCTGCTGAAGCAGGCCTTGAAGGGAGCCGCCTCCCGGGGCGCCGCCACCGAACTCATTCATCTCTACGACCTCAACTTTAAAGGCTGCATCAGCTGTTTCAAATGCAAAACCAGCGGCGGCAAAAGCTACGGCCGCTGCGCGGTCAAGGATGGTCTGACGCCAGTCCTGAAAAAGGTTGAGGCGGCCGCTGCCCTCATCTTGGGCTCGCCCATCTATTTCGGCACGGTCTCCGGGGAGATGCGCTCCTTTATGGAGCGTTTGCTCTTTCCCTTTCTGACCTATACCGAGCCGCCCCAGTCGCTTTTTCCTAAACAGATCCCGACAGGATTTATTTATACGATGAACGTGACGGCCGAGATCGCCCGGGACTGGGGTTATGGTCAACACTTCGATAAAAATGCGCAGTACTTACAGATGATCTTCGGGACCTCGGAGTCGCTCTGTTGTTTTGATACTTATCAATTCAAAGATTATACCAAGGTGCTGGCCACCCGCTTCGATGCCGCCCACAAGGCCGGGAGACGCCAGGAGGTCTTCCCCCAGGATTGCCAAAAGGCCTTTGAGATGGGGGCCAGATTGGCCCGGCAGTAGCATATAGGGCGGGCTGTGCCCGCCGAAATTCCCGCGGCCGCGCCCCGCCTTTTCTGTAGCCGCAGGCTTTAGCCTGCGTGGCTTTGGGGAAAAAGTGCGTCTATACGAATAATGGCCAACTGTCTCTCCCTTTCTGGCAAATTTTCCCTCCGGGAATATGCTTAGCCGTTACCGCATCCGCCCTCGCCTTTTCCAACCCCAAGCGGCACAGAAGCGGTACAAACCCGGTGCCATAGAGGCGCCGTAGCGGTTCAGGGACGATCCGGTAGCGATAATAATGCAGAATAATAAGCTACTTATGCGGATCAACTTGCGTAAAAAATTTTCTTGCCGGCACGATTTGGGCAATTCGGGGTCCAAAAAGTGCCTCAAGATGGTCAAAATCTGGCGCTCCCATCACTTAACTTGCTATAATAACTAAAGATATCGTTGTGCACCTTTTCATCTTAGCTATCTTGATGAAATAATTATTAATTTTGCCCGCGAAGACGCCGGCCCGACATTTTCAGAGCAGGTTAAGACCCTGAAAACCGAAAACAGAAAACCGCAAACTGGAAACCGCCTCTACGCCGTCTCCCTGGGTTGCCCCAAGAACCTGGTGGACACGGAGATCATGTTGGGGCGCTTGACTCAAGGCGGCTGGGAAGTGGTGGAGACCCCGGAGGCCGCGCAACTGCTGCTGGTGAACACCTGCGGCTTTATTCAGGCGGCCTGTAAGGAGGCGGTGGACACCATCCTGGAGTTGGCCCGCCACAAGGAGGCCGACCCCGACACAGCGCCTGGTGGTCACCGGCTGCCTGGTGCAGCGCTACGGCGGGGCCTTGGCGGCGGAATTGCCGGAGGTGGATTATTTCCTCGGGGTGCACGATTTTCCCGACCTGGTGGAAATCCTGGACCGGGGACCGGGGACGGGGGACGGGCGGCTCTTGCATCAAGCCCCGCCTTATGCTTACGCTGAACCCGAAGCCCGCTATCCGGCCACGCCCCGGCACCTGGCCTACCTGAAGATCGCCGAGGGTTGCAGCCACCGCTGCACCTTCTGCGTCATCCCGCCGATTCGCGGCCCTTACCGCAGCCGGCCGCTGGCTACCCTGGTGGCCGAAGCGGCAGCCCTGGCCGCCTCCGGGGTCAAAGAGCTCATCCTGGTGGCCCAGGACACCACCGCGTACGGCTTGGAGCAGCCGGGCCAGCCCCGGTTGCCGGAGCTGCTTCGGGAACTTGGCGCCATTCCCGGCTTTACCTGGATTCGCCTGCTCTACGCCCACCCGGCCCGGATCACCCGGGAGCTGCTGGAGGTCATGGCGGCTAATCCCCGCCTCTGCCCCTATCTGGATATCCCCATCCAACACGGCCACGACGCGGTGCTCCGACGCATGGGCCGGGGCTATAACCGAAAGCAAATCCTGGAAACAGTTCGCCTGATCCGGGAGATCCTGCCCTGCCGCGACGCTGCGCACCACGGTGATGGTGGGCTTCCCCGGGGAAACCGAGGCCCACTTTGCGGCCCTGAAAGAGCTGGTTGAAGAGGTGCGCTTCGATCACCTGGGGGTCTTTCTCTACAGCCCCGAAGAGGGCGCCCCGGCCTCCCGGTTGCATGACGCGGTGCCCCGCCGCCTGGCCCGGCAGCGGGCGCGAATTTTGAAAGCGCTCCAGGCCAGGATCGTCAAGGCCCGCCTCAAGGCGTTGGTGGGCACGGTGCAGCCGGTGCTGGTGGAAGGGGTGAGCACCGAAAGCGACTACCTCTTAAGCGGCCGCCTGATCAGCCAGGCCCCGGACATTGACGGCCAGGTGTATATCACCGCCGGCACCGGCCGGGTGGGGGAGATTCAACCGGTGCGCCTGACCCGGGCCTTGCCCTATGACCTGGTGGGAGAGATTGTGGAGAGTCAGTAGCCCGTGGCCAGTGGTCAGAAAAGCTGGCGGCCACCGGCCGCCCGGCAAGAGCCTTAAAGAATTGACTTCCCCGGTGAGGTAAGTTATTTTTATTTGATGATTAAAGCCGCCAAAGAGTTGCTCAAGGATCTGGAGACGGACGTCGCCGCCATCAATGCGGCCCTGGCCGACAACCTCCAGACCCACGTGCCCCTCATCGCCGAAGTGGGACGGCACATCCTGCTGAGCGGCGGCAAGCGCGTCCGGCCCCTGCTGTTCATCCTGGCCGCCCGCATGTGCGGCCGCCAGGGCGACCATCTGGCGGATTTCTCCACGATCTTCGAGTACCTGCACGCCGCCACCCTGCTGCACGACGACGTCATCGACGCCGCCCAGGTGCGCCGGGGCGCCACCACGGCCAACAACATCTGGGGCAACCATGCCGTGATCCTGGTGGGCGACTTTCTCCTCTCCAAGGCCCTGTCCCTGGCGGTGACCACCGACCGTCTGAAGATCTTGCAGGTCCTGGCCAACGCCACCACCCAGATGGCCGAAGGCGAAATCCTCCAGCTCATCCACGCCGGCAACCTCAAGCTCACCGAGGCGGAATACTTCGAGGTCATCACCCGCAAGACCGCCATCCTGATGTCCGCGGCCTGCCAGATCGGCGGCATCCTGGCCGGGGCCCCGCCGGCCCGGGAGGAGGCCCTGAGTCAGATGGGCCTGAACCTCGGCCTCACCTTCCAGCTGGTGGATGACATCCTGGATTACACCGGCGACCAGAAGGAACTGGGTAAAGAGGTGGGCGCCGACCTGCGGGAGGGCCGCATCACCCTGCCCCTGATCCACGCCCTGGCCCAGGCCGGCCCCCCGGACCGGGCCCGGCTCCAGGAGCTGGCCCAGGACTTGAAGTCCGAAATGGTGCCGGAGTTTCAGGACCTGCTCAGCAAATACGGCGCCCTGGACCACGCTCGATCCCTGGCCCGCCAATACACCCTCAAGGCCCAGGAAAGCCTGGAGCTCTTTGGGCCCTGCCCCGAAAAGACCTATTTCCGGATCATCACTGCAGAGCTGCTGGCTCGAACTCATTGAGTGGCGGTTTTTAGTTGATAGTTTTTAGTTTGGCTGTATGCAGAAAATCTAAAAGGACATCATTATTGTTCAAAACCGAAGTTGCCGGATTGTTCTTGACATCGCTACCCGCAGTTGCTAAATTTTTTGGCGTAGATAGCATGTCAGACGAAGGTAGGGGCGAGTCCCAGGGAGCCAATCGGAAGGGTATGCTAAATACCTCTTCCGTTTTTTTTGTCTGGCTGCTCTCAGTTGTCCGGCTCTGTGGACCGGAGCGGTCCCACAATTTTCAGGAGGGGTTTTGCTGATGAAGGAAAGAGGTAAGGTTAAGTGGTTTAATGACGCCAAGGGTTTTGGGTTCATCGCCCGGGACAACGGTCCCGATGTGTTTGTCCATTTCAGCGCCATCAAGAGTGATGGGTTTCGGAGTCTGGCGGAGAACCAGGAAGTGGAGTTTGAGGTAGTCGAGGGCGCCAAGGGACCTCAAGCCCAAAATGTCATGAAAATTTAACTCCCTGAGGCGCGGCCTTCCGGGATACTTCCCCGGAATTCCGCCAAGACCCTGAGACGAGCCCGTCGCGGAGCAACCCCGACTGGCCGGCGAGGAAGATTGAGCCTTTACCAGTCGCCCCGGCCCTCAGACCGTTAGGACCCGCAACCAGGAGGATAAAGTTATCAAACTCTATGTGGGCAATCTGCCCCGGCAAATGACCGAAGAGCAACTGAGAACCATGTTTACCGAAGCCGGCAATGTGGCCTCGGTCAAGATCATCACCGACCGCCAGACCGGGCTGCCCCGGGGTTTCGGCTTTGTAGAGATGGAGACCAACCTGGAAGGCCAGAAGGCCATCTCCAAATTCAATGGAGTGGAAGTGGAGGGTCGCGCCCTGGCGGTGAATGAGGCCAGGCCGCAGCAGCCACGCAGCGGCGGTGGCGGCGGCTACGGCGGTGGCGGCGGCCGGGGCGGTAGCCGCGATTACCGCTAGTCAGTTTTCTCCGGTCTACTCCAGGGCCGGGGCCAAATAATCTAGAGCTGATTCCCCTGGCCGGCAAGATCCGGGATATCTTGCCGGTTTTTCTTGGGAGACGTGGGCGTCGGAGATTTAAGACCATGAAGATATGTTTTTTGGGTGTCGAACTGCCGGAAGGCAAGGTGAAGTACCAGGACGAGCGGGTAATCGCCCTGGATAAGAAATTTGCGCCCAAAAAGGTGACTCCCTTTTATGCGGAGTTCATCAAGGGCGATGCTCAGCAGTGCGATGCCTTCATCGTCGCCCAAGATCACATCCTGGACCTGCTCATCCTCGATATGGAAAATTGGAAACCCGCCGGGACCGCACCACGGATGAACCGGAAAAGGCGCTCCTGAGCCGCTGCCTGGAATATTTGGAAAAGGATATCCCGCTGTGTGACGTCGATTTTAACGAGACGGAAGCCGCCCTCCTGAGGACCCTGGCCCCCCAGAGTTTAACGCCCACCGTGATCGTCGCCACCCCGCCGGAGGTCAACACCGCCATCGAGCTGGCCCTGCACAAGGCCGGCATCACCTTTTTCTATACCGCCGACAAAAAAGAGGTGCACGCCTGGCCGGTGAAGGAAAATTCCGACATCGTCACCTGCGCCGGCAAGATTCACTCCGACCTGGCCCGGGGCTTCATCAAGGCTGATATCGTCAGTTTCGAGGCTTTGATGAGCGTCTATAACTGGCAGGAGGCCCGCGCCAAGGGCCTGGTGAAGCTGGTGGACCGGGATTACACCATCCGGGAAGGGGATGTTATCGAGATTCGGTTTAATGTTTAGCGTCGATATCCGTAAGGGCGAACCTAAAGTTCGCCCCTACGCAAGCAATCTGCTTTTGAGGTTGATTGGTATCAGTCCCTGCCTTTGACGGCGAAAATCTCCTTGAAAAAGTCCTGCATGTACTGCCAGGAGCGCCGGGCGGCCCGGGCGTTATAAGCCACCCCGGATGCTTTGTCGCTGCCGTTTTCCGGATTCATATAGCCGTGCACCGCGTCGCCGAAATAGACCATTTGCCAGTCAATCCGGCCTTGCCGCATGGCCTCCTGGAAGGCGGCGATATCCTCAGCCTTGACGTGCATGTCATCAGCCCCGTGGAGTACCAGGACCGCGGCCTTGATGCCCTTGAGTTCCTCCGGTTGCGGAGAGGTCAGACCACCGTGGAAGCTTACTACCCCCTTGAGGTCGGCCCCGGAGTAGGCCAGTTCCAGGACCGTGGTGCCCCCGAAGCAAAAGCCGATGGCCGCCAGACGTTTGGGGTCCACCAGGGGATTAGCCGCCAGAGCCTTGAGGGCCGCCTGGGCCCGGGCCCGCAGCAACGGTTTGTTGTTGACCCGCAGTTCGTTAGCCAGCCTGGCCGCTTCCTTGGGGTCCTTGGTCACCGTGCCATTGCCGTACATATCAGCGGCCAACGCCACATAGCCCAGCCCGGCCAACTTTTCTGCTTCTTTCCTGGCGAAGTCGTTCAGCCCCCACCATTCGGGCACCACCACGACCCCCGGCCGCTTCCCCTTGAGGGCGTCGTCATAGGCCAGAAAGCCTCTACACCCCGTGCCATTCTGCTGGTATTCGACGGTCTTGGTCATCAATTTGGCTTGCACCTCCGTACCCGGGATTAAGACTATAAGCAGCGCCAAAGAAAATGCGATTAGCAGGCCCTTTCTCATACCCTTCCCTCCTGGAGCTCAGGGTTCACGGCCGAGCCGGCACAGACCACAGGTTCATGAACCACCAATGCTGCACCCCAAAGAATGAAAATCCCTCCTGCCCCTTTCCCAAAGGGGGGGTAAGTCCCTCTTTGGAAAAGAGGGATTTAGGGGGATTTTTGGTTTTCACGGTAACGCCTGCGGCTGCCAAAACCCGATTTAGCGCAGCAGATAGCCCCCATCCACGTAAAGGGTGCTGCCGGTGGTAAAGGTGTTGGTCATCAGGTAGAGCACGGCCTGGGCCACCTCTTCCGGCCGGCCCACCCGCCTGACCGGCGCTACGTCGGCGAAGCCTTTGAAGGCCGCCTCCTTCTGGGCCGTGGGCATGCCACTATAAATGGGGGTATCGATGAGCCCCGGCGACACGGCGTTGACCCGGAGGGGGGCCAGTTCCACCGCCAGGGCGCGGGCCAGGGCCTCGATGGCGCCGTTGATGGCGGCGACGGTAGCCACCCCCGCCGGCGGCCGCTGGCTCCACATGCCGGCGAACAAGACGATGGAGCCCCCGGGACGGAGCCGCGGGGCCCCGTACTTCGCCGCCAGGTACTGGCCCCAGAACTTGCTCTGAAAATCCGCCTGGGCCGTGGCGACGTCCAGGCTCAGGAAGGAGCCGCCGTGGATCGAACTCCCCGGGGTGGCCAGGTGGTCGAACCGGCCCGCCCACTCGAAAAAGGCCCTGATCTCCCCCTCATCGCTCACGTCCAGGGTGAGGCCCTCCACCTCGCCGCCGATCTCTTTTTTGGCCCTTTCCAGTTGGTCATAATGCCGGGCCCCGATGACCACCTGGGCCCCCCGGGCCGCCGCGGCCTTGGCCGTGGCCAGGCCGATGCCGGAGGTGCCGCCGATAATCACGAGGCGCTGGTCTTTCAGAGTCAAGGGCGAATCTCCTTTTTTCTAGGAGCCAGCCATGATAACCGGGGTGACTGGTTCACGTCCCAGAAATGGTAGAATAAATCTCGATGATTTTAATATTCTAACCCACTCCCCGATTGGAGGCGTTGTCGGGGCGGCTCGCGAACCACCCATACAAATCACCCCCACCCTAAACCCGGCACAGATGAAACGCCACACTAGGGCCGCGTGCGGCAGTTCACCTTGACGTTGAACCCGGCCACGTTGCTGGCCAGGCGCTTGACCCGGGCCATCAACTCCTGGTCGTCACACAGGGCCCCCTTGAGATCGATGAAGAGTTCGCCATCTTTGGCCTCCACCTTAACGTGGGGATTTCCTGGACCAGGGTGGCTTCCACCCGGGCCGCCAGGGACATCTCGTCTATCAGCTTTTGGGCGTCAGTGGTGGTTTGAAAGCAATGCCCTCTCAGGGCGCATTTAATGATCTCCACCGCCTCGTCCACCGTAATGCACTTGATATGGATCACCAAGTCATAAAGGCTGGAGTCCCAGGTGTCTATCCCAAAAATCTTCAGGCTCCAACGGCGGCGTTCCTCGTCGTCCTTCACCAGAATCCGCCGGGCCTCGTCGGCGGAAATGTTCTCCCGCTTCATCTCTTCGGCCACCCGGTCTTCCAGGTCGGCAAGGATTCGCACCTTGAGGACGTGGGGGATCCCTTGCAGCATGAAATGCCCGGCCAGGCCGTGGTAAACCACGTTGTCCTTCTGGACGTGCCGCAACAACGCCGCCCGGATATAGGCCACATATTGCTCTTTGCCGTAAGTGAAGCGCTCCAGAATGGAGGGGGCGTCATGAATGGCCCGGATCAGCTTGAGTTCCGAGATATTGTAGCGCTCCGAGGCCTCCAGGAGGATATCCCGGGACAGACATTCATAACCCAGGGATTGGGCCAATCTCTCAGCCACCTCTTTGCCGCGGCTGTAGGATCCCCTGGAAATGGTAACGATGGACATGTTTCTTGCTCCTCCGTGCGTTGGCGATATGAAACGTGAAAAAAGATGTGCACCCTGAATTTTTTAGGATAACCCTTTTCGGCGCGCTTCGCCAGTTCCGGGATCCCGATTTATTGCTTGGCTTGCTTGGAGAATTCCTTGGCCACCACCTTGCCGTTGACAAACTGAATGGTGATGGTGGTGTCACCCTGAACCCACTTGGCGGTAGTTCCCGAAAACACCGGAATCTCGAGACCGCTGGCTTCAGTGGCCGGCCCCAGGAGACCCTGTACCTCCTCCTGGGTCATGCCCAGCCTGATCTTATCGAAGTTTTCCTTATTCACTTTGGAAGAGGCGCAACCGGTCAGGCCCACGCCCAAGAGCGCCGCCAGGAGCACCAGGCAGAATAGCCGCAGTCCGAAGACCTTCAGGTAGTGCTTCATTGATCACCACCAACCATAGGGGACGCCGCCGTACCAGTAACCGCCGGACGGATTCCAGTAGCGCAGGTCCTCCCGGGACTGTTGCCGGCGCACCGCGTCCAGGTAGGTCATCTGCATGTAGTTGATCACCTGGTCGGAGACCCCGGCCTGGCGCAGGTCGGCCAACTGGCTGGCGCTGAGGCGGTAAATCGTCCCGGACTCGGCGATCTTCTTGATAATCTGCTCGTCCGGCACCTTGTCCTTGGACATCTGCAAGATTTCATCCACGGTCACCGTTTTGAATTGTATGGTCCCCGTGGTGGCGCAACCCGCCGGGAGCAGCAGGACTGCGGTCAGGGTCAGCGCCAGGGCAAGGGCAATCTTTCTTCCAGTCCGCGGCCTCATAGTCTCATCCTCACTTTCGCCCTCATATTGGTGCGTTAATGCTCACTCTCCCCCAGCGAAGGGGCAGGGCTGGGGTGCCTGGGGCCGACAAGGAATGTTCCCATATTTAATAAGTGTGCTCGGTCTCAAAACTCGAAACTAAAAACTAGAAATCGTATTGCAAGCCATCCTCGGCCCTGATGATCTCTCCGGCAAACTCCTGCTCCGCCAGGGCGACCACGTCCACCTCATCGCAGGGTGGATAGAAGTGGGTCAGGAGCAGCCGCCGCGCCCCGGCCCGGGTCGCCAGGCGGCCGGCCTCCCCGGGGGTTAAATGCCCCGGGACCTTAAACGGGTTGGCCGCCTCCAGCACCAGCAGGTCGGCCCCCCGGGCCAGGTCCACCAGGGATTCGCTAACGTCGGTGTCCCCGGAATAGACCAGGGAGCGGGAGCCGGCCTCGATCCGGAAGGCCAGACTGCCCTCGGTATGATCGGTGGGGGCGCTCTTGATGGTTAAACCCTCCCACCCCACGGCATCGGGGCCCTCGGGGGAGAGCTCCCGGAGGTGCATCAGGCCCTCGGGCGGCTCCACCCAGTGGCCGAAGGCGGACCCCAGCCGACCCAGAAATTCGGCAAAGCCCCGGGCCGCCAAAAGCCAGAAGGGCTCCTGCCGGGTATAGCCCAAGGCGTAGCGCGTGGCGAACAAAAAAGGGACCAGGTCGCCCACGTGGTCGGGGTGGAGGTGGCTCAAGGCCAGGATGTCGATCTGGTTGAAGTTAAGGCCCCACTGCAGCATGGCGCGCAGGCTGCCGGCCCCCAGGTCCAGCACTAGCAGCCGGCCGGCGGCCTTGACCGCCAGAGAAGGGGAACCTCGCCGCAGGGAGGGCACCCCGGTGCCGGAGCCGATTATGATTAGTTCCACCTGCGGTTATCTTCCAAATATTTTTGTAAGTTCATGCCTTTGGCTGCATCATTCCGGGTTAAAAGGGGAAAGGCGGGAACTCCCGGCCTTTTCCCCTTTTACCCTTTTCCCTCTTCCCCCTGCCTTATTAAGCTCCGTCCACATTACTCATCTGTTTGACGTAGAACCAGTCCTCCGGCAGGGTCAGGTAGTTGTGCATGTCCATCAAGGTGAGGTAATGGGCCCGTTCCTCGTGGGCCACGCTCATGAAGAAGCGCCGGGCCAGGGGATTTTTGGTCTCCCGGGCCAGCTTGGTGTAGTAGTCGATGGAGCACTCTTCCATCTTGATGCCGGTGCGCAGGGCCTGGAGATCATCTTTACCGCCGGTGCCCTGGTCCGCCTGGGTCATGGCCATGACACAGACATAGGGCTCGTGTTTCGGCGGATTGAAGGCCGCCAGGGGCGCAGTCCAGTTCGGGTCCTGCTCCAGGCTGCGGTAGATTTCGTTAAACTTGTCGATATGGTATTTTTCCGATTCCGCCAGATAATCGAAGATCTGGCGCACTCCGGCATTTTCCACTTTCTTGGCGGCCTCCAGATAGAACTGCCGGCCCTCCAATTCCATCTGCACCGCGTCCTTCAAGGCCTGGAGCATATATTCGTGAACTTTCATGATTTAGCGTTCTCCCTTGTCAACGTTGGGACGTAACCACGCCTCCGACCGGATTTTCTCGGCCCTATTTCAACATAAGTTTCACTCCGGCCCTTGTCAATCAGCCTGACCGGGGCAGCAGAGGCGTCCCCCCAGGGACCGGCCCACGGCGGGCGGGACGCCCGCCCCACCGTCATGACGCCGAAAAGTCCCGCCCCTTTTCTGGTCTTTATTGTCTAGGAAAGACATCCGTGGTACAAATGGTCATGAGCCAACCCCTGGTCTCCCTGCTCAAGAGCCAGCTGACCCCGAACCCCACTGAGCCGGCCGCCTCGGACCTGGTGCCCGCCGGGGTCCTGGCACCGCTGTTTTTTAAAGGGGGGGAGGCCCACCTGCTCTTTACCCAACGTACCTTTACGGTAAAGGACCACCGGGGCCAGATCTCCTTTCCCGGCGGGGTGAAGGACGCCGGGGACCCCAATCTGTTGGCCACCGCCCTCAGGGAGACCCGGGAAGAGATCGGTCTCGAGCCGGAGGCGGTGGAGGTCCTGGGCGCCCTGCCGCCGGTGGCCACCATCACCGGCTACCGCATCACCCCCTTCGTGGGCCTGATCCCGCACCCGTACGATTTTCACCCCAATCCCCTGGAAGTGAAAAGGCTGCTGCTGCTGCCGCTGGCGGGTTTTTACCAGGCGGAATACTGGAGCAGCGGCGATTATCGCTACCAGGGGCAGATCATTCGGGTCTGCTACTGGCGCTGCAACCGCGAAGTGATCTGGGGCGCCACCGCCCGGATTCTCCTGGACCTCCTGGTTCATCTGGACCAGCATCCCATACCTGGAGACCAAGATGCCACCTGTCTGGACTGAGCTGGCCGCGGCCGCGGCCCTGGTAAGAGACGGCGACCTGGTGGCCCTGGGGGGCCATACCCAGGCCGCGCCCATGGCCCTGATCCGGGAACTTATCCGGCAAGGGCGGCAGCATCTGGGATTGGTGACGGTGCCCACCGGCGGCCTCAACGTCGACCTGGCCGTGGGCGCCGGTCTCGCCGACCGGATGCATTTCGCCCAGGTGGTGCTGGAGGAATACGGCATGGCCCCGCACTTCCGGCGAGCGGTGGAGCAGGGGAAGCTGGCGTGCCGGGAGTATCCCTGAGGCGCCCTGCTGCGGGCCCTCCAGGCGGGGGGCATGGGCGTGCCGTTTCTGCCGGTGCGGGGGATTCTGGGGTCGATTTATCCGGAGGTTAACGCCGATTTCCAGGTCATCCCGGACCCCTTCAGCGGCGAGGAGATGGTGGTGGTCAAGGCCTTAAAGCCGGACGTCACTTTGGTGCATGCCGGTAAAGGCGATGAGCTGGGGAATATCCTGATTCCCCGGCTGGCGGACTGGCCTTTGGCCATCCGGGCCTCGACGACGGTCATCGCCACGGTGGAGGAGCGGGTGGCGGGGCCTTTGCAGGAAGAGGCGGATTGGCGCCTGATCCCGGCCATTCATCTGAGCGCCCTGGTGCACTGCCCCGGCGGGGCCGCGCCCACCGGCTATCCCGGCTACTACGACCTGGACGAGGCCCATCTGGCGCTCTATCTGCAAAGCGCCAAGGATGCGGCGGCCTGGGCTGATTATTTGCAAAAGTACGTCTTGGAGAAGATTTAACCACCAAGACACCAAGAGCACCAAGAAAAGATTCAGCAAGGGAAGGAAAGGTGGGGTGCGCCCGGCGCATCTCACCTTTAATTTCTTGGTGACTCCTTGGTGTCCTTGGTGTCTTGGTGGTAAGATTATTGCTTTTCAGCCGCACCATTGACGCCGCCGTTCAGGAGGCGCACCACCGCCAGGTCCGGGAAGTAGTCGATGATGTTGAGGCAGCCGTAGTTCTGGTCCAGGCGGAAGAGGTGGTCCAGGGGCAGGCCCATGGCCTCGCTCAGGATGACCCGGTTGACCCCGGCGTGGGCCACCAGGAGGAAGGCGGCGCCGGCGTGTTTGGCCAGGAGTTCCTGGAGCCGGGGCAGGGCCCGGGCCCGCACGTCCTTGAGGCTTTCGCCGCCGGGGATGCGGAAGTTGGGGAGGTCCCGGAAGCGCCCCTCCAGTTCGGCGGGGAACTGGGCCATGATCTCGGCGAAGGTGAGGCCCTCCCAGGAGCCGAAGTTGACCTCGCGGAACTCCGGGATGATTTGGGGTTTCAGCTCCCGGTCCCGGCTGATGATGCCGGCGCCTTTGATGGTGCGGGTCAGGTCCGAGGAGTAGACCCCGGCGAGGGGCGTGGCCGCGAGTTGGGCTGCCAGGTCCTCGAATTGCCGGAGGCCCTGGGGCGAGAGGCCGATGTCGTTGTGGCCGTGGTAGCGGTCGGTGTGGCCTTCGGCCACCCGTCCGTGGCGCACCAGATAGAGGCGGGTGGCGGTCAGGGAACCTTTAGCGCGTTGGGCTTGGAGACGCATCATGCCTCTATTTTAACCGCAGATGGACACAGATGGACACAGAAAAAAGCCGCGGTTATTGGCGTTGATTTTGGGACACATGGGTCAAAGTCGTTTTCGGGCACAAAAATTAGCCATGATTCCAGTGAGATAGCCATAATTAACTGGTGCACGACGATATAACCAATAAATTAAGCATGTTAGCCATTGGCGGAGCAAGATTTTAACCGCCTTGATGCACCTTTTAGACCGCAAATTGCTCATCCTGTGCCGGCGGAAAAGTTTTTTCCGCAATTTGGTGCGCATAAGTACCTAATTGTACTGGATTGTTGCCGCTGCCGGGGCGTCCCTTTGCCGTTACACGCCTGCCAGGTGCCGCGGTTGTGCCGCTATTGTGCCGCTTGGGGGCGGAACAAGGGGAGGCTGGGGCGGTGATGAGGCTCATGGAGATAGCATATTAGAGGAGCGGAAAATTGCCAGGACAGCAGAGACAGTTGGCGATTTTTCAGTTTTTAGTTTTTAGAAAAAAGGCGGGAGGCGCGGCATTTTTTCGCCATACGGGCTACGGGCTTCCTGAAATCCCCCTAAATCCCCCTTTTTCAAAGGGGGACTTAAAACCACGCGAGCGGAATTCACTCTTATTTGATGAACCCATGGTGGGCAGGAGCGGTGAAAGGGCGGCTCGCGAGCCGCCCCTACAGGAGCCACCCCCACCCTAACCCTCCCCCCTCGCAGGGGGAGGGGATCAAGACGGGGCGGGGTCGCGGCAGGTGGAGGCGGGTGGGGTCAGGGAGCCTGGGGGCGTTGGGGTTGGAGGCGCATTATGTGAATCTTATAAATTTGTTACTTAACGAGTTCAAGCAATTTATCTGCTGTTAATTCATCGAATTCTACCATATTTAAGTTTTTCCGTGCCGCTTTATATTTTTCAAATATTTTCTTTCCCTCTTCTGCCTCAATGGGGCTCCCACCATAAAGGAATGGAACATAGTAATATTCTTCATGTTCTTTTCCAAAAATATCACGATAATATAATTGTAAATATTTTCTAAGTTCAATACTGCAAAAAACTTCTCTATCTCCCGCCAACTGATAACAACTCTTCTTAAGCTTGGATAATTTATCACCACTTTTATAGCCGCTAATTACCAATAACTGACCAGTACCTTCAGCAGTGTAACCACTACTACTATAATAACCATTTATAGGAATTTCTATCTTCTGCACTTGACCGCGGCGCATAGGAGTTAGTTCAACATCCAAGAAAATTGCTTCATTGCAATAAAAGTCACGTGCGATGCCAGCGCGATTATTAACATAGATAGCTTCAGATCTTGCTATCCCATCGGGATCAATTAATTGCCTCGCTGTGATAACAAATTGAGGAATCGCCTGTTGTCGTGCTATTTCTGCTTGTGTTCCAATTAGCTCATTCTGTTTTAAAAATATAAATATCTGGGCCAAAGAAATGATTATTGCCATGATGGCTAATAAAGATGCAGCTACCGTGTCAAAAAATATCTTATTTGATTGCAAGAAATCGCGCACTATATCAATTTGCTTCACATGATTTGCTGATGATATAATATTAGATTTATTATTTGTATTTTTAATATCTTTTGATTTATTTGGTTTTTTTTTATCAGAGTTCATTTCATTTTTTCTTGACTAATTCCCAAGGTTAACTTAGGAATGAGAAAATTTTTTGGATTATTTATCCGTGGAATCCCTTTATGGAAAGCGTTTTAGGTGAAATGGTTTCGACAAGAGTATATCTCTTCCCCTCGATGTTCGAAAAGTGAATCTTGACATCAACATCTAGAATTGCATATCTCGGGTCGAGATGTGCCCCCAAATAATCATCAACCCGATTGCCATTAATATAGACTTCAATTTTGATGGTAGCAGTGCTATGTTGCTTTAAAAGCGGGAGCGTATGAGGAAATCGGATTTCCAATCCAGTATCACCTGCTTTCACGGTATCAATTCGCAAATCGAGAGCCGCTCCATTTCCGATGTTTTCGACAATATATGTCTCCCCCGCTTTTTGAAACACAATAAATGGCCGAAGCTGTACTTCACGCTGAAAGAATGCCTCACGACGAAGTTGCTTGGTTTCCCACGTATACCAAATGATTACGGCACCCGTAAGAGCTATAGCCCATGCAGAAATAGCTTCGTGGTTTCCGGACCAATACCAATAACCACAGACTATTGCGGTGGCATAAACGATGAGAGATGCATAAAGTGAAAAATATTTATTCATTTAACCCAATTCAAGCACACAAAGTTTGAAAAATCAAGGAATTGTCAGGGATTGAGGGGTATGCGTGTTTTGAGATTCTTCGGTCGCCTACGGCTCCCCCAGAATGACAGGGGGGGATTAGTCGCTACTCTTCCAAAATGACGTTATTGGGGACGACGACGATGCCGTTTTCGGTGACGTGGAAGTGTTTGGCGTCTTGTTTGGGGTTGGTGCCGATGTGGAAGTTGGCGGGGATTTTGACGCCGTCTTCGATGATGGCCCGTTTGATGGTGGCGCCGGGGCCGATCTCGACGCCGTCCCAGAGGACGGCCTCTTCGACCAGGGCGCCGCGGCCGATCATGACGCCGGGGGAGAGCACCGCCCGGTTCACCGTGCCTTCGATGATACAGCCCGAGGCAATGAGGGAGTCGCCCACGGCCAGGCAGCCGCCGGTGGAGATGTAGCGGCTGGGGGGCAGGAGCTGCGGCCGGCCGCGCATAGGCCAGTCGCGGTCGAAGAGTTCGAAGGTGGGCGCGGCGCCCAGGAGGTCGGAGTGGGCCCGAAAATAGGCGTCCAGAAGGCCGATGTCGCGCCAGTAGCGCGGCGTCCCGTGGGGGTCGGCGAAATTATAGGCAAAGACCCGTTTGCGCCCCACGGCCTGGGGGATGATGTCGGCGCCGAAGTCGTGCTTGCCGGACTTCTTCTTGGCGTCCTTGATGACCTCCTCCACCAGGGTCCGGGCCCGGAAGATGTAGACCCCCATGGAGGCCAGGGAATAGTCGGGCGAGCCGGGCATCCCCGGGGGCCGGGCGGGCTTCTCCAGAAAATTCTCCACCGCGCCCTCGGCGTCCACCTTGAGGACGCCGAAGGAACTGGCCTCGGCCCTGGGCACCGGCACCGCGGCCACGGTCATGTCGGCGTCGCGGGAGAGGTGGAAATCGAGCATCTCCCGGTAGTTCATCTTGTAGACGTGGTCGCCGGAGAGGATCAGGACCTGCTCGGGGCGCTCGCTTTGCAGCAGGGTGAGGTTCTGGTAGATGGAGTCGGCGGTGCCCCGGTACCAGCGGCTGACCATGATCTGCTGGGGGGGCACGGAATAGATGAACTCGCCCATATCCGGATGCATGATGTCCCAGGCATTCCTAAGGTGCTGGTCCAGGGAGAAGCTGCCGTACTGGGTGAGGACGTAGATGCGGCGGATGCCGGAGTTGACGCAGTTGGACAGGGTGAAATCGATGATCTTGTAGAGGCCGCCGAAGGTGATGGCCGGCTTGGCCTTGTCCCGGGTCAGGGGGAAGAGGCGTTCGCCCTTGCCGCCGGCCATGATGATGGTGGTGAGCTTCTTGAGGACGTCCATTATTTTTCGGTCAGTTCTTTGACTTTGGCCTTGAGTTCGGTGAGGTCGGAGGATTTGACCACGTAGGCGTCGGCGGCCCAACTCATGAAGCTTTCCTGATACTGGGTGTAGGCGGTGTTGAGGATCACCGGCAGGCCCTCTTTCAGGCCCAGGATGCGGGGCAGGGCCTCCAGGCCGTCCATGCCGGGCATGCGGATGTCCAGGATGACCAGGTCCAGGGCCTCTTCCTGCACCATCTTCAGGGCGTCACGGGCATTGGTGGCCGTGAGGACATGATAGCCCGTCGTCCTGCAACTCCTCCTGCAAGAGCAGGCGGATGGGCTCGTCGTCATCCACCACCAGAATAGTTTTCATGGACAACTGCTCCAGGATATTACAGAATTTATGCTGGTCATATATATATGCCCTCGGGGGGCCGCGGGCAAGCGCCGAGGCGAAAAAAAGTAAGCAGTGAGCAGTAAGCAGTGAGCAGTTAAAACCAGGAAACCGAGGAATTACTGTTTGCTGCTTCGAAAAGTTCAAAGTTCAAGGTTCAAAGTTGGGAGTTGGGAGTCTGAGCATCCGGAAATTTTCAAAGTATACGGGTAGGGCAAGGCCCATGTATGACTGCTTACTGCTTACTGCTCACTGCTCACTCTCCCGGCAGCGGCTGCCACTTAGCCCCCAGGAAGAGGGGCAATTCCGCGGCGCAGATGGGGGCCGGGATGATGGTCCAAGCGGTGAGATAGCCGGCCAGTTCTGCCTTCAGGGGCGCCAGCACCCCGGGGATGAGGAGCTCCCGGTGGCTGAGGCGCGCGGCCAGCTTGTGGGTCTCCAGGGCCTGGTCCAGGCGCTGGGGCGTGAAGCTGCGGTAGATCATGGCCATGTCGGCGGTGTCGCCCCGGGTGTCCACCTGCAGCAGGAAGAAGGGGCTGACGGTCAGGGCCAGGAGGCCGGTGAGCACCGTCAGGGTGAATTCGCTGTTGCCGGTGACCAGCAGCGGGGCCTCGGGGCCGGGGTCGTTGAGCTCGAAAAGATCCGGCGGCAGCGGCCGGGGGAACTCCAGGGACTGCACCTTAGGGAGGATATCTTCGGCCCGCAGGGCCAGGTCCAGGGCGGCGCGCTTCCCGGGGGCCAGGTTGGGGAGGTCTTCCAGGCGCAACGAGCCATCCTTGAGCCTGGCCGCCAGTTGGGCGCGATCCGTGACCCCGGCGCCCCGGAGGTCCTCCGTGGTCAGATACGGGGCGAGGTCGATCCGGTCGATGTAGAGATTGGCATAGAGCATGGGGGCCCCCGCTGGTGTGAGCTGCCGCCAGCCTAACAGGAATGGCGCTTGGGGTCAATGGGATAGCGGTCAGCGGTCAGCTTTCAGCAAAACAGGATAGACAGGAGGACGCAGGTGTGTCGGGAGTGGTGGGAGAAAGGCCGGAAACTGGTCCCGCCAAACCGGCAACACCTGCTAACCGACCCGGACCTGGGAAAGGTGGGAAAGCTTGAGTGGTGTAAAGAATTACTGCCCGATGAATAAGAGGTTTGAGACCCCCGGAAATCGCTTGCTTTTTTTACCAATTTGCTGTAGAAATCATCAAGTTAACATGGACCCCAGGCGCGCCCTGGTAATAAAGGAGTGTTTCCCGAGGATAACCGGCTTAATTTACTAACAAAACAGGGTAAAGGAGCAATCCCCCTGGAAGCCGTTGAGGCTGCGGGGATGCAGGTTTGGCTTAAATCTATCGGTCTTCCACCGCACCTAACCGCTCACCCCATCTCTCCTTTGACCCCAGCTCTTCAGGCCCCGGAAGCCCTTGGTCTCAACCCTATGGCAGCCAGCAAACCGCTCATTTGTCAACTTCTGCCGCACCTTACGCAACTGACGCCCTACCAGGCCGGCAAGCCCCTGGAAGAACTTGAACGCGAATTAGGCATCACCGACGCCATCAAGCTGGCCTCCAACGAAAATCCCCTGGGGCCCTCCCCCAAGGCCCTGGCCGCGATTCAGGCCGAACTTTCCAGCCTGCACCGTTACCCCGACAGCCACGCCTATTACCTGAAAGAGGACCTGGCCGCCCAGCTAGGGCTCTCCCCGGCGCAACTCATCTTCGGCAACGGCTCCGACGAGCTGCTGGACCTGCTGGTCCGGGCCCTGGTGCCCGCCGGCGGCGAAGTTCTGAGCACCACCCACACCTTTTTGATGTACGGTCTGATCACCAGGGCCGTGGGCGGGGTCTTCCGCCCGGTGCCTCTGAAAAAATTGCGGGTGGACCTTAAGGCCGTGGCCCAGGCCGTCAATCCCCAAACCCGGCTGATTATCCTGAACAATCCCAATAATCCCACCGGCACCGTGTTTTACCGGGAGGAGTGGGAGGCGTTTCTGGCCGCCCTGCCCGCCGGGAGTCACCGTGGTCCTGGATGAGGCCTATATTGACTTCGCCGACGATCCCCGGGTGCCCTCCGGCCTGACTTACCTGAACGAGGACCGGCCCCTGGTGGGGCTGCGCACCTTTTCCAAGGCCTACGGCCTGGCCGGCCTCAGAATCGGCTACGGCTACGGCCCCAGCCAGCTCATCGAATGCCTGAACCGCCTGCGGATGCCCTTCAACGTCAACCGGCTGGCCCAGGTGGCCGCCCGGGCGGCTTTGGGCGACACCGACTTTCTGGCCCGCACCTTGGAACTGGTGCTCACCGGCAAAGCGGAAATCTGCCGGGGACTGGAGCGCCTCGGCCTGGAATATCTGCCTTCCCAGGCCAATTTTGTCTTGATCCGGACGCCCAGGCCGGGACAGGAGGTCTTTCAGGCCATGCTGCGCCAGGGCGTCATTATCCGGGCCATGGACGCTTACGGGCTGCCGGACTATATCCGGGTCAACGTGGGCTTGCCGCAGGAGAACCGGCGTTTTCTTGAAGCTTTAAAACAGGTATTGGGGATGAACGGCTGAGTGGTAAAAGGGGCCATCATTACCATCGACGGTCCGGCCGGCGCCGGCAAGAGCACGGTGGGCCGGCGACTGGCTCAATCCCTGCACTATCTATATCTGGACAGCGGCTCCCTTTACCGGGCCGTGGCCTGGCAGAGCCTTCGCCTGGGGCTGGCCCTGGACGATGCCTTCGCCCTGGCCGCCATGCTGCCTGGGTTTCAGCCGGAGCTGCGGGCCGACGCGGTGGGGTTTCACCTGCTCATCGACAATCGTGAGGTGCGGGAGGAAATCCGCACGCCGGAAGTGAGCCGGGGCTCCTCGCTGGTGGCCAAACTGCCGGTGGTGCGCCGGTGGGTCACCGAGCACCTGCGCTGGCTCGCCAGGAACGGCGGGGCGGTGGCCGACGGCCGGGACCAGGGCAGCGCGGTCTTTCCGGAGGCGGAATTCAAGTTTTATCTGGATGCGAATCTCAGCACCCGGGCCAAGAGGAGACAGCAGGACTGGCAGCCTAAGCCTGGGGCGCAGGGCGCTAATGATGGTGCGCAGTGCGCACCCTACACCGATCCACCCTCTTTGGAGGAGGTCATGGAGGACATGGCCGCCCGGGACCATCAGGACGAGACTCGGGAGGCGGCGCCGCTGAAAATACCGGATGGGGCGATAGTGATTGATACTACGGATTTGACGGTGGAGGAAGTGGTGGCGCGGTGTCTGGTGGTTATTAAGGGCGTGGGGTAAAAGGTTACAAAGGGGAAACCCCTATTTCAATTGACCGGAAATATTCGATACAAATGATTTAATTCCCCCTAACCCTCTCCCCCATTGGGGGAGAGGGGATAAAAGAAGGGGGCAGCCTAATGCTCTCTCTCCCCACCGGGGGAGAAGGGATAAAGAAGAGGATCAATTTAATATCTTTCCGATAGGTGGAGTGGCAGGGGGGCTTATAAAGAACTGCAAATCCCCCTAAATCCCCCTTTTGCAAAGGGGGACTTAAAGGCCCGTATTCTGGCGGGGATTGAATTTACGCACCATTTGGAACTGAGCCGGTAAGAACCGGAAAAAATAAACCAATAACTGGTTATAAACCAACAGGGGGTCAACCTAACATGGACGGTACGGAAAACAACGAACTGACTAACCACACCCAGCCGGAGGAAGACGAGGCCCGGCCGCAACCCGAGGCCGAGGCTTCGGCGCCGACAGCCGCGGCAGAGGCCTCTGCCGAAGAGACCTTGCAAGAGGCTTCTCTGGAAGAGACCTCGGTGGCAGAGGGCTCTCCGGAAGAGGCCTCGCCGGCGGAAGCTTCCCAGGCGGAAGCCATGCCTGAGATGTCGGACATGGAATCCATGAGCGAACTCTACGAGGAGAGTCTCCGGCGGGTTCAGGAAGGCGAGGTGGTCAAAGGCCACATCGTCTCCATCACCAAGGACTTCGTCATGGTGGATATCGGCTACAAATCCGAAGGCCAGATACCCATCCACGAATTCACCACCCCGGAAGGCGAAATCACCGCCGTGGTGGGGGAAGAAGTGGAAGCCTTGATGGAGAGCCGGGAAGACGAAGAAGGCGCGCTCATGCTTTCCAAGAACAAGGCCTCGAAGATCAAGGTGTGGGAAGAGGTCAGTTATGCCTACCACCACGACGGCGAGGTGCTGGGCACCATCGTGGCCAAGGTCAAGGGCGGTCTGAGCGTGGACCTGGGGGGCATCATCGCCTTCCTGCCCGGCTCGCAGGTGGACCTGGCCCCGATGCGCCATACCGACCATCTCATCGGCGAGAAGCTCTCCTTCAAGGTATTGAAGTTCAACCGCAAGCGGCGCAACGTGGTGCTCTCCCGCCGGGTGATGCTGGAGAAGGTCAAGGGCGAAGCCAAGGCCACCCTGCTGGCCACCCTGGAAGAGGGCAAGGTCCTGGAGGGCGTGGTCAAGAATATCACCGACTACGGCGTCTTCGTGGACCTGGGCGGCCTGGACGGCCTGCTGCACATCACCGACCTGTCCTACGGGCGGGTGCGCCACCCCGCCGACCTCTTCAAGGTCGGTGACACCATCGCGGTCAAGGTCTTGAGCTTCGACCGGGAAAAAGAGCGCATCTCGCTGGGCCTGAAGCAGTTGACCGCCGACCCCTGGAGCCTGGTGGAAGCCAGATACCCCCTGGGCGCCCGGGTCACCGGCAAGGTGGTGAGCCTCACCGACTACGGCTCCTTCGTGGAGTTGGAGCCGGGCGTGGAAGGTCTGATCCACATCTCCGAGATGTCCTGGACCCGCAAGATCCGCCATCCTTCCCAGGTGCTCACCGTGGGCGACGTGGTCGAAGCCACCGTGCTGGAACTGGAGCCCACCCGCAAGCGCATCTCGCTCAGCCTGAAACAGGTGGAGCCTAACCCCTGGGAAGTCATCGGCGAGAAATACCCCGTGGGCTCGGTCATCGAAGGCAAGATCAAGAATATCACCGACTTCGGCATCTTCATCGGCATCGACGAAGGCATCGACGGGCTGGTGCACATCTCCGACATCTCCTGGACCAAGCGTTTCAAGCACCCCTCGGAGCTCTTCAAAAAGGGTCAGGTGGTGCAGGCCAAGGTCTTATACATCGACAAGGAAAATGAACGCTTCTCCCTGAGCATCAAGGACCTGAGCCCCAACCCCTGGCAGACCATCGACCAGCGGTTCCCGGTGGGCTCCGCGGTCTCCGGGCCCATCACCAACATCACGGACTTCGGCCTCTTCGTGGAAGTGGAAGAGGGGATCGAAGGCCTGATTCATATCTCCGAGCTGGGCCGGGATAAGCAGAAGATGGCCGGTCTCAAGGTGGGCGACCTGATCCGGGCCAAGGTAATCCACGCCTCGGCCACCGAGCGCCGCATCGGACTAAGCATCCGCAAGCTGGAGACCGACGAGGAACAGTCTCATTACAAGGATTACATGCACTCCCGCACCGAGGCGACCACGAACATCGGCGACCTGATCCGGGAAACCCTGGAAGAGAAGCAGAATAAAGAAAACGGATAAGAGCCATGGCGATGAAAACGCACCCCCTGTTAAGCGGTTGCCTCATCACCGCGCTGGTGGTTTTTTTCTTCCTGGGCGTGACGGTCCTGGCTTATAGTTTTCTGGGCAAAGACAGGTTGCTGGCGAGTCGGGACAAGGTGGGCGTGGTGGAGATCAAGGGCGTCCTGGTCGATGGCAAGTCCACCCTCAAGCAACTGGACCGCTTTCGGGACGACAACAGCATCAAGGCCATCGTGCTGCGCATCGACTCCCCCGGGGGCGCGGTGGGCCCGGCCCAGGAAATCCTGCGGGAGGTCGAGAAAGTCAGACTCAAGAAGAAGATCGTGGCCTCCCTGGGGACGGTAGCCGCCTCGGGAGGCTATTATATCGCCTGCGGCGCCAACCTCATCATGGCCAATAGAGGCACCGCCACCGGCAGCATCGGGGTAATCATGGAGTTCACCAATGTCGAGGAGTTGACCAAAAAGGTCGGGCTCGACTTCTTCACCCTGAAATCCGGGAAATACAAGGACGTGGGCTCTCCTTTCCGGTCCATGACCCCGGAAGAGAAGGGTTACATGCAGCAGCTGCTGGATAACATCTACCAGCAGTTCATCAGCGACGTGGCCCGCAACCGCAAGATCCCCGTGGACAAGATGAGGTCGCTGGCCGAAGGCAAGGTCTACACCGGCGAGCAGGCCAAACAGGTGGGTCTGGTGGATGAGTTCGGCAACGTGGAAGACGCCATCGAAAAAGCCGGGCGCCTGGGCGGCATCAAGGGCAAGGTGGAAGCGGTCTATCCTCAAAAGGAGGGCTTTTCCCTGCTGCGTCTGTTGATGGGCGAGGCAGGCGAAGAGAGCCTGAGCAATCTGGTGGGCCTCCGCTACCCGCAGCCGGCCTTTCTGCCGTCGTGGTTCAGGTAGAAATTTTACCGCAGAGACATAGAAAAATTGAACAATAGAGCCTTGGCGCAGCCGCCAAGGCTTTATTTTTCCTAACATGCTTCGGGACTTTGTGGTTAAATGCAAAGTTGAAATGACTTCTTTAAAAAGGTTCTTCCGGCCCGAAGGCGTGGTCTTCCTGGCGATCTGGGTCTTGCTGATTCTCTTTGGCCGGGTCAATCTCTTCCGAGATCCGGGCACCTTCTGGCACACCGTCGTGGGCCGGCAAATACTCACCTCCCACCACTTCCCCACCGCCGATATCTACAGTTTCACCTTTCACGGCCAGCCCTGGATGGCCCACGAGTGGTTGATGGAGTGCCTCATGGGGCTGGTTTATGGCGGTTTCGGTTTCGATGGCCTGCTCCTGGTCACTGCCGCGGCCCTGGCCGGTTTCTATACCTGGGTCTTCTCCCGTTTAAGGCGCTCCGGCCTCGGCCTGCCCCTGGCCTCGCTGCTGCTGGCCCTGGTCTTGGCCGCCAGCACCTATCACTTCCATGTCCGGCCGCATGTCCTTTCCATCATCTTCCTGGGACTCACCTTTGCCTGGCTGGTCGACTTTGAGGCCGGGCGGCGGAGCCGGGCAGCCTCTTTTGGCTCCTGCCCCTGTATATCATCTGGACCAACAGCCATGGCGCCGTCCTGGGCGGACTGGGCACCCTGGGCCTGACCGTGGGTGGCTGGACCCTGTGGCGGCTTTTTCGGCAGGACTCGCCCCTCAAGACCTCCAGGGACCTGGTGAGCCTGGGCCTCTTGCTGCTGGGCTGCCTGCTGACCGTCTTCCTCAACCCCTACGGGCCGGAACTGCCCAAGACCTGGCTGGCCATCCTCAGGTCGCCGGTGTTGCCTCAGATCATCCAGGAGCACGCCTCGCTCTTCAAGGACCCCGGGCAGCATTGGCCCACCCTGGCCCTGGGCCTCTGCTACCTGGCCTGTCTGGCGGGCACCCTGCCCCGCCCCCGGGTCACCTGGCTGCTCCCCGTGGTCTGGCTGGCTCTGGCCTGCTCCCGGGTGCGCAATGGACCGCTGTTCGCCCTGACCGCGGCCCTGGCCCTGGCGGAGTTCCTGCCCCGGTTGCACTGGGTCCGCCGGCTCAGCGCCCGGGGCAGCGTCATTTTCCGGCTGCAGCCGGCGGGCCTGCCGCGCCCACCCCTGGACTGGAAGGCGTGGTTGGTCCCGGGAACCGCGGTGCTGCTGACCGTAATGCTCAGCCTGGCCTCTATAGAGGTCACCGGCCATGGTCTCGCCCGCCTCGACCCCCGGCATTGGCCCGTGGAACTGCTGCCGGACCTCAAGCGCTATGAGGAGACCCACCCGCGGGGAACCCCCATCATGAACGACATGCTTTTCGGCGGGTTTTTGATCTTCTATACCCCGCGGCTACAGGTCTTCGTGGATGACCGCTGCGACCTCTACGGCGATCAATTTCTGCTCAACTATGTGCGTAATGATCCAGGTTTTATGGTAGGATGGATCAATCGGTCCGGGGCCCGGATAGCCTTGACCGTACCTGGTTCCGACCTGGATCGTTACTTTCAGCAAGCCCCTGGCTGGCAACTGCTGAAGCGGACGGCCGCCGGCTGTCTGTATCTCCGGAACGGCGCCTGAAGCTGCCTATGAAAATAGTCATTATCCTGCCCACTTATAACGAGAAAGACAATATCCGTCTGCTGATCCCGGCCCTGGCCGGGCAATGCACCGGGATCGGGCACGAGATGCACGTACTGGTGGTGGATGACCATTCCCCGGACGGGACCGCCGACGCCGTCCGGGAGATGATGGCCACTTATCCTAATCTGCATCTCCTCACCGGTGCGAAAGAGGGCCTGGGCGCCGCCTATATTCGGGGGATGACTTATGCCCTGAAGGAACTCCAGGCCGAGGCGGTTATGGAGATGGACGCCGATTTTTCCCATAAACCCGAAGATGTGCCCCGGTTGCTGGCGGCCCTGGATACCGGGGCCGACTTCGTCATCGGCAGCCGCTACATCCCCGGGGGCAGCATTCCCGAAAATTGGGGCCGGCTGCGCCAGGCCATCTCCCGCTGGGGCAATATCCTGGCCCGTTACCTGGCCGGGCTCAATCGAGTCCAGGATTGCACCGCCGGCTTCCGGGCTATCCGCAGCTCTCAGCTCAAACGGATCGACTTCAGCAGCCTCAAGGTCCAGGGCTACGCCTTTCAAATCGCCTTGCTCAACCAGGCGATGTTGAACCAGGCGGTCATCCGGGAAATCCCGGTGGACTTCATTGACCGCCAGCGGGGGGCCACCAAGCTCGGCCTGGCCGATATCATCGAGTTTGTCGTCAATGTTTGGTGGATCCGATTTCAAGCCAGCCGCACCTTTCTGAGGTATGCCGCGGTGGGAATCTCCGGGGTCGTAATCAACCTGGCGACTTTCATATTTCTGCTCCATCTGGGGGTAAACAAGTTCCTGGCGTCACCTCTGGCCATCGAGCTGGCCATCTTCAATAACTTCTTTCTCAATAATTACTGGACTTTCCGGGAAAGAAACTCCTCCGACCGTCTCCTACTCAAGGGGTTGAAATTCAAAGGTGTCTCCCTTCTGGCGCTCTGCGTCAGTTATGCAACCTTTTTGGGGTTGGGCGTCCTGTTTCCCCACACCGCCCCCTATGTGCACCAGGCCGTCGCCATTCTGCCGGCCAGTTTCGTTAACTACTTTCTCAATGCCTATTGGACCTTCAGGGACGAGCCCGCCGTGGAGGAGTCGCGAGAAGGAAAATTCCAAGAAGGGAAGTGATGGACAATCTTGAGATAAAGCGCTATTACCGCAAAATCGAAGATTATGACTGGGCTTACGCGGCCGATAATTTTATTGGTCCGGAAACGATTTTACACCGCTTAAGAGAGAGGGCCATGCTACGGTTGATAGCCACCTACGGGCAAGGGAATTATCTGGACGTGGGTTGCGGCACCGGACTGATTTTGCGGCACTTGCCGGAAAATTCCACCGGCATTGACCTGAATCCCAGAAACCTGGAGAAGGCGAAGAGGTACGCCCCATCGGCCGCCTTAATTCAGGGGGACATTGAAGAGGCCCTGCCTTTCGGGGATAACTCCTTTCAGACCGTGGTCTGCACGGAGGTCCTGGAACACCTATTATTTCCTGAAAAAACGTTAAAAGAAATCAAACGGATTTTACGGCCGGGCGGCTGCTTGCTCGGTTCGGTACCCAACAATTCCCTGATTTGGCGGCTACGGGGCATCTCTTTTTCGAAGAGCCAGTTTCAGGGTGAGCCGTACCATAAACATCGGGACCGGCGGGAAGTGTCTGATCTCCTGCAGCCGGTTTTTCCGGAGGTGGCCATCAGGGCCGGATGTTGGGGAATGAGCTGGTTGTTCTGCGGCCGGAAGGTGGATTAAAAATCCCAGAATATTGATCGTCTAAGCTATGAAACCCTGGTTAAGGCAAGTCCTGTCCATTGTGCTGCTGGGGATCTGTCTGATTGCCGTCGTTCGCCTGGCCCCGCGCCTGATGAGCAGGGAAATGGCGGCTTTTGACGATTTTGTAGAGTACTGGACTGCCGGCCACCTGAATCTAATCGGGGCCAACCCATACGATCCGGAGCAACTGGCCCCTTTGCAACTCGAAATTGGGCGGCAGCATGGCGTCCCTTTAATGATGTGGAATCCGCCCTGGACCCTGGCCCTGGTCATGCCATTCGGGGCTCTGGATTATCCGGTCAGCCGTCTTTTATGGCTCATGTGCCAAACGGCGCTGGTGCTCTTCTGCGCCTCGTCTGTCTGGCGATTTTACCGGGGCTCAAACGACCTGCTCTGGGTGGCCTGGCTGATTGCTATTACCTTTTTGCCCACGCTTTATTTGCTCAAGACGGGGCAAATCTCCGCGGTGATGCTTTTGGGAGCCGCACTGTTCCTAAGGTTTACCCGACGCCAGCTCTGGTGGCTGGCCAGCCTCGCCATGCTTCTCATCTCCATCAAACCACATACCCTTTACCTGGTCCCGGTGGCCTACCTGGTTTGGGCCGTGTCCGAGCGCCGCTGGCCTCTGCTGGCAGGTTCTGCGGTTGGCATCTGTCTGGCCGCCTGTATTACTCTTTTATTCAACCCGGCGGTTTTCCAAGAATATCTTTATGCCATAAATCATTACCCTCCGAGTCAATGGGTCACGCCCACTCTCGGCGGCATGCTTCGTTATTTTCTGGGCGGGGATAAAGTCTGGTTGCAGTTCGTCCCCACCGCCTTGGGCTTGGTCTGGTTCGGTTTTCATTGGCGGAAAGAAAGGCACACCTGGAGTTGGCCGGAACAGTTGCCGCTGCTGCTGATGGTGTCGGTTTTGACTACTTCCTATGGCTGGACTTTTGATTATGTCGTCCTGCTTCCGGCGGTCCTGGCAGTAGCCGCGGGATTATTTCGGCCTCCGACGAATATCTGGCATAATCTCCTGGCGACAGCCCTGTACCTGGCCATTGAGGCCGGCGCCTTAGCCACAAATTTTATTTCCCAAGACTATTTTGCTTATGCCTGGTTTGTTCCGGCGTTGGCGGGGTGGTATCTGCTGATGGTGCGCTGGGGGATGGTAAGATTGCCCTCCGAACCGGCGACGGTATCCCGATAACCTTAGCGGGACCCGGCGCCCGTGGCGATTTCCTCAGGCGAAGCTATCCACCGGCCCCTTGCCTTCCCGGATGATTTCCGGCACGTCGTCGATCAGCGAAATGATGCTGGAGGGCGCCACCGGAATGATCCCCCCATCGATCACCAGTCCCAGGTGCGGCTTGAACCTGGCCTCGATCTCGTAAGGGTCGCTCTCCACCGGGCTGTCGGGCAGGGAAGCGCTGGTGCTGATGATGGGATGCCCCAGCAGCCGCACCAGAGCCAGGGCGATGGGATGGTCCGGCACCCGGATGCCCACGGTGCGCCGCCTGGTTTGCAAAATCTTGGGCACCTGCTTGGAGGCCTCCAAGACGAAGGTATAGGGCCCGGGCAAGAGGCGCTTCATGACTTTATAGGCGTAGTTGCCGACTTGGGCGTATTCGCTGATGTTCTTCAGGTCGTGGCAGATGAAGCTGAAGGGCTTGCTCAGGGGCCGCCGTTTGATGGTATAGATTTTGCCGATGCCTTTAAGATTGTAGAGGTCGCAGCCGATGGCGTAGGTGGTGTCGGTGGGATAGGCGATGAGGCCGCCGCCCAGGAGGGTCTCCACGGCCTGGCGCAGCAGGCGTTCCTGGGGGTTTTGGAGGTTGATTTTGACGATCATAAGTTGCCTATATTTTTTTAACCGCCAGGGACACCAGGTTGCACCAAGGATGGATTTCCGGCGTCTAGGCCAAGCCGAGGCGCCAGAAGAAACCCTTGATTGGTGTCCCTGGGGTCGCGGCGGTTAATTCTTTGGCTTTTTGCCCTTCGGTATCTTGCCGGCCTTCTTCTTGCCTTTGGCCTCTTTGGCCGCCTTGGGGGCGGGAGCGGCCTCGGCAGACGCCGGCGCCGCCTTGCCCCAGACCGACTCCACCTGGTCCTTCAGCCAGTGGGCGTCCCACCACTCCAGCGGGTCCACGAATTCCCCCTGGATGCTGATATCGAAATGGAGATGGTCGCCCCCGGCCAGGCCAGTGGTGCCGGTCTTGCCCACCACCTGTCCCTTTTCCACCTTATCGCCCACCTTGACATCGATCTGGCTCAGATGGCTGTAGCCGGAAAAGACCCCCAGGCCGTGGTCGATCATCACGGTATTGCCGTAGATGCCCGTCATCTCCGCCAGGACCACGATGCCATTGTTGGCCGCGGGCACCGGGCTGTTCACCAGCGAGGCCAAGTCTTCTCCCAGGTGGATCTGCTGATCCACGTCCTTATTCTGGTACATATAGGTGCGCCGGTCGCCGAAGCGAGCCATGGGCTTGCCGATGTAACGTTTGAAGGCCCCGGACCAGAGCGGCGCCGGATTGCTCTGGGAGCAGACCTGACGGAACTTTTCATGATTCTGCTTCCGCAGCTCCCGGTTGGCCCACAAGTAGTTTCCCAGGAGGTCGCTGGGATTGGGGCCCGGCAGGGTGGCGGCAATCTTGCGCAGAAAATCATCCGGCAGATTGAGCTTGTCATGCCGCCATTTCCGGGGCTTCACCTTCAGGGAAACCGGCTGCTTCACCTCCTGGCCGGCGGCGGGCCGGGCCACCAGTTCCACGACGATGGCCGCCGGCCCCTCCTGGGGCACCGGGAAGAGCACCACGTATTCCCCCTGGGTCCCGCGGGGATTGGCATAGCCCCGGTATAACTGGCCGCCGACCAGCACCCCGGACTCTTTGGCCGGTTTGTTGAGACGGTAGGCGATGCAGCCGGTGCCCCCGGCGTGCAGCAGGTGGCTCACCGCCTCAAAGGAGAGGCTGAGGGGCACCAGGTCAATGGCCACCTCCTGGCTCAGGCGGGCGCTGCGGCCCTGAAACAGGTCTCGCCAGGAGCGATCCCGCGCCGTCGCGGTCAGGGTGGCCTTGCCCTCCTTGAAGCCCAAGGCCTTGGGCTCCAAGGTGAAGGGGATTTCAACCTTTTCACCGGGCGCGCCGCCCGGCGGAAATTTCTGCTCCAGGATCACCTTCTCATGACCATCCTGGGCGAAGGTGACTTTGACTTCCCTTAAACCGCTGGTTTCATCCCCGGCCTCCAGGGTGAGGGCGGTCTTGGCGCCCACCGCCGCCACCGGGGTCTTGAGGGTGACCACGGGGTCGTCGTTGTCCAGGTTGCCGAACACCAGCCAGCCGAGGACGCCCAACAGCACCAGGCCCAAAACGGCCCAAAGGGCGAGGCTCGCCTTCTTGCCGAAACGCGGAGGAGAAGTAAGGCTCATGCGCGGTATAGTACCAGGATTCGTCAGGAGCGGCAAGGCGGGAGCGCTGCTTGCCTTTCCGCCTGGGCGGGATTATTGTTTAGGCATAGCACCTTGGGGAGATCAGCAGGTTAAAATTGCGCTCCCGGATCGGCGCCTGGCTCCGGATGGAATTCGCCTCAGAGCCGGCCGCGGGTTTGCCGACCTGGAAGCGGATTCCTAACATCCAGGTCTAGACAACTGTTAAGGGATAAAATTTAACAGGTGTTTAATATCTAAGCTATTAATCTGGGTTGGTTAGTCAATTGCTTGAATCTCTTGCTTATTTTATAACTGCCTTTCTGGTATTGTTATTGCTTCCTTGGCTGGAAGAGAATGTGGCGACTGAGGGCTGATGGCCCAAAGCGCAGAGGTTAGGAGAGCTGCACCATGCCTGATAAAATCGAGGAAATCACCCTCACCCTGGGGGGGCTGCACTGCGCCGCCTGCGTCGCCCGGGTGGAACGGGCTCTGACCGCCGCCCCGGGGGTGGAACTGGCCCTGGTCAACCTGGCCACCCGCCAGGCCAAGGTGCGATATAATCCCGAGGCAACTGACCTCGAGGGGCTAACCGCGGTGGTTCAGGAAGCGGGGTACGCAGTGGAAAGCGCCGCCAAAGAGCAGCGCCCGCCCCGCTCGCCCGAGGCCGAGGTTCTGCAGTTCCGCCAGCGCTTCCTGCTGGCCCTGATCCTGAGCCTGCCGGTCTGGGCCTGCATGATTCCGCCGGTGGAGCAAGCCATCCCCTTGGGCCACCGGGCCATGAATTTCATCCTGCTGGCCTTCTCCACCCCGGTGATGTTTTACTCCGGCGCCTCCTTCTTCACCGGGGCCTGGTCCGCCGCCCGGCACCGCGCCACCAACATGGACACCCTGGTGGCCCTGGGCACCTCGGCGGCCTACTTTTATTCCGCCTGGGTCACCTTCTTTCCCGAAACCGTCGCCGCGGCCGGACACGCCCCGGCGGTCTATTTCGACACCGCCTTGATGATCATCACCTTCATCCTGCTGGGCCGCTGGCTGGAGGCCCGCACCCGGGGCCGGGCCTCGGAGGCCATCCGCCGCCTCTTCGCCCTGGCGCCGCCCAGCGCCCGGGTGCGCCGGGATAACCAGGAACTGGAAATTCCCCTGGAACAGGTGATCGTCGGGGACCTGGTGCTGGTGCGGCCCGGCGAGAAGATCCCGGTGGACGGCATCGTGGTGGAGGGCAGCTCCGCGGTGGATGAATCCATGCTCACCGGCGAAAGCCTGCCGGTGGCCAAGGAGCCGGGGGGCGAGGTTTGGGGCGCCACCCTGAACCAGCGCGGCTTTCTGGTCTTTCGGGCCACCCGGGTGGGGGAGCACATGGTGCTCTCCCAGATCATCCGGCTGGTGGAGGAGGCTCAGACCAGCAAGGCCCCCATCGAGCGCCTGGTGGATAAGGTGGCCGGCATCTTCGTGCCCGTGGTCATGGGGCTGGCGGGCCTCACCTTCCTGCTCTGGCTCAGCTTCGGACCGGCTCCGGCCCTGACCCGGGCCATCATCGGTATGGTGGCGGTGCTCATCATCGCCTGCCCCTGCGCCATGGGGCTGGCGACCCCCACCGCGGTCATGGTGGGCGCCGGCCGGGGCGCCGAACTGGGCATCCTGATGCGGGGCGGCGAGCCTCTGGAGCGGGCCTATCGCCTCACCACCGTGGTCTTCGACAAGACCGGCACCCTCACCCGGGGCACCCCCCAGGTGACCGACCTGCACGCCTGGGAGGGCTGGAGCGCCGACCAAGTATTGGCCCTGGCCGCGGCGTTAGAGGCTAAATCGGAGCATCCCCTGGCCGAGGCCGTGACCCACGCCGCCGCGGTGAAACACCTGATTCTGCCCCGGGTGGAGGATTTTCAGGCGTTGCCGGGGCTGGGGGTGGAGGCCAAGGTTGAGGGCCAGGAAGTGCTGCTGGGCAATCTCGCCTTCATGGCCCAAAAGCACATCCCCACCGTCAGCCTCACCGCGCCCCAGCAGGAGCACGCCCGGGAAGGCAAGACCGCCATCTTCCTGGCGGTGGACGGCAAACCCGTGGGCCTCATCGCCGCGGCGGACACCCTGAAACCCGGCGCCGCCGCGGCGGTCAAGGCCCTGCAGCAAATGGGCCTCAAAATTCTGCTGTTGAGCGGCGACAACCGCCTCACCGCCGAGGCCATGGCCAAGAACGTCGGCATCACCGAGGTGCTGGCTGAGGTCATGCCCGGCGACAAGGCCCTGAAGGTGATGGAGCTGCAAGGGCAGGGCGAAGTGGTGGCCATGGTGGGCGACGGCATCAACGACGCCCCGGCCCTGGCCGCCGCCGACGTGGGCATCGCGCTCGGCACCGGCGCCGACGTGGCCGTGGAGGCCGCGGACCTGACCCTCATCCGGGACGACCTGGCCCTCATCCCCCAAGCCATCCACCTCTCCCGGCAGATGATGCGCATCATCCGCCAGAACCTCTTCTGGGCCTTCTGCTACAACCTGGTGGCCCTGCCGGTGGCCGCCGGCCTGTTCTACCCCATCTGGGGCTGGACCCTCAACCCGGCCCTGGCCGCCGCCGCCATGGCCATGTCCTCGGTGAGCGTCGTCACCAACAGCCTGCGTCTGCGGCGGTTTAAGGCGTGAGGCGTAAAACCTTGGGGGAGGGGGCAAAGGGCCGATGGCCCTTTCCCCCTCCCCCAAACCCCCACCCCCAATCCCATATATTAAAAAGAAGAGGCGACCCGTTGGGTCGCCCTTTTTCTTGGTGGCACAGGCGTCTCGCCTGTGCAGCGTTAGAGGATGCCGACGCCACCAAAAAGGCGGCCAATAGGCCGCCTTGATTTGTAGAATTGGACAATTCGTGCTATTAGGTCTAGTTAGCGAAACAGACCATTTGAATAGTCTATGGCGGAAGGAGGGTTGAGCAAAATGACCTTCTTGGGAAAATTCTTGAAAAATATGGCTATCAAGCAAGTTACTAAGAAACATTTTAACCGGCTAATCAATTTAATTGAAGCAGATCAATACGAGTTTTACCAGAAGCAACCGGAAGAATTAGATGGAACAACGGCTCGAAATCTGGCAATGAAAACGATTATGAATTCTTATAAAGATGTTGGATTAGAAGCACCGGAAATTACCGAAGAGCTTGGCCAGCGGGGATCATGGGAAGAGCTTTTATCCCATTTGGTTAATGTTCTGGTCTTCTCTGAACTTTCCTACGATCCATTAATAGGATCATGGGAGGATACCAATCTGGTCAAAAAGACTTTTAACAAACAACTGGGCAAATGGAGCCACGAATCTGTGTTGAAAAAGTTCGTCAGGGCAGAAGCGCATAAAAAGGCAGAAACGTATAGAGAAAAGAAATGAAGAAACTCAACTACACCTACACAAGTAGTTGTTTAGATTATGAAATCAGCACCATGTAATAATGGGCGGGAGTATATTAAATTAACTCTGTTAACATTGTATTCTGTTATTTCTAAAAGGAGGATTTCAATAAGATGTCTATCAATAAGTGGTTCTGGTCATTAATAATATTAATTTTTGAGATAATTATTTTTGGAGTCGCATACTGGCGTGCAAATCTGGAGGAAGAGATACCGGGTAATGATTTAAGGGCGAATGATATAGAGATTCTCAAAGGTAGGATTTGGCCAGCAATCCAATCTTGCGTAAGCAATCGATATAAAATTTTGCTAAGTTTCTTTGCTTTTTATAGCTTTATCATGAAATCTACAATCATATCGATAACTGATCGCCATGATATCCAGCTTTATACTAGCATATTGTTCTTCATTTTGACCATTATAAATTCTTACAATTATTCGGAAAACTCGCATGAACAATGGGAAAAAGAACACAATCAACACAGGAATCGGAGTTGGAAGGAATGGTTTAGATGCAATGATGTTGAGATAGCTTTTTTTGTGATCATGATGGATCTCGTAGTGGGGGGCTATTTTCTAATTAATTTAGATTGCTAAATATGGGCGATGGCGGCAAGGACTAGACAAAATATAGCTAATTGTCTTGAGCAAGCCCCCGGAGCGGGTAAAAAGAAACCTGGACAAAATCACGTTAATTGTCCTGTTTATAGATGCACACGCGCCATTCCTACAGGCGCGGGTCGACTCCTACCCGGAAAACTGGATAAACTGGATATTTTGTAAGAGTTCCCTCGGCCCCTGGCCCCCTTCCCCAAGGTCCTACTACACCAATTGCTTATACAGCTCCAAATAGGCCTGGGCGCTTTTGGTCCAGGAGAAGTCCTGGGCCATGGCGTTTTGCATGATGCGGGACCAGAGTTCCTGGTCTTTGTAGGCTCCCAGCGCCTCGTAGATGGCCTTCAGGAAGGCCTCCTCGGTGTAGTCGCGGAAGACGAAGCCGGTGCCGTCCTTGGGGGTGCCCACCGGGGTGACGGTATCCGCCAGGCCGCCGGTTTCCCGGACGATGGGGATGGTGCCGTACTTCATGGAGTAGATCTGGTTGAGGCCGCAGGGCTCGAAGCGGGACGGCATGAGGAACATATCGGCGCCGGCCTCCATCAGGTGGGCCAGCTTGTTGTCGAAGGCCACCAGCACGCCGAGTTTGCCCTTATACTTGGGGGCCTCGGCCGCCAGCCAGCGGTGATATTTCTCCTCGCCGGTGCCCAGAATGACCACCATGAGGTCCTGAGTCATGAGCTGCGGCAGCACCTGGGCCACCAGGTCGAAGCCCTTCTGGTCGGCCAGGCGGGAGATCATGGCCAGGATGGGGGCCTTGGCCAGTTTCTTATCGAGCCCGAAGGCCTCCATCAGGGCCGCCTTGTCGGCGGCCTTGCCCTTGAGGTCGGCCGGGTTGAAGTTGGCCGGCAGCAGCTTGTCGCTCTCCGGGCTCCACTCCCGATAATCCACGCCGTTCAGGATGCCGTGCAGGTTCGCCGTCCGGTTGCGCAGCACTCCCTCCAGGCCGTAGCCGAACTCCGGCGTCTGGATTTCCTGGGCTGTAGCGCGGGCTGACGGTGGTAATGGCATCGGCGAAGATGATGCCGCCTTTGAGCAGGTTGATCTGGTCGTAATATTCCAGGCCATCGATGGTGAACAGGGAGCAGTCCAGACCCAGGCAGCGGAAATTTGCTGCGATTGAATAAGCCCTGGTAGGCCAGGTTGTGAATGGTCAAGACGGTTTTGGTCCCGGCCAGGGCCTCGGCCCAGGCCCAGTGGTTCTTGAGATAGACCGGCACCAGGGAGCTTTGCCAGTCGTGGCAGTGGATCAGGTCCGGCTGGAAATCCAGCTCCCGGCAGATGGGCAGCACCGCGCCGCTGAGAAAGGCGAAGCGCTCCAGGTTGTCGAAATAGTCGCCCTTGGGGGTGCCGTAGAGCTCGCTGCGCTCGTAGAACTCATCCCGGGCCACGAACCAGAAGGGATAATCGGGAGATTCCGGGGCCATGAGGTCAAAGGGCAGATTCAGGGGCTCCGGCAGGGTCACTTCCAGGTCCTCGGCCACCTTGACCGTGGGGAGCTTGCCCTGCTTCACCGCGCCGTAATAGGGCATCAGGACCTTGACCTCCACCCCCAGTTTTTGCAAGGCGTAAGGCAAGGTGCCTACGACGTCCGCCAGGCCCCCGGTCTTGGCGAAGGGCACGCCTTCCGAGGCCACAAACAGCACCTTGAGCTTCTCAGCCATAAGGACTCCTTTGATAGTAGCCAGTAGTCAGTAGCCAGTTGTCAGTATCACAGTTTGTGGCAACTTCTTTGCAGTAATGTCATCCTGGGTGAAACGACGAAGCCAGCCATTTAAAAGATCGGGCCATTCGTTTCGCTCAGGTGATAAAAAGATGACTTGAAACAATTTTTAGCCAAGTTTTATCTGGCTACTGACTACTGACTACTGGCTCTATACTAGTTGTCAGTGGGCGCTAGCCGCGGCCATTTAACCCGGATACTTATAGATCAAGTCGATATCCGCAGCCACGAAGCCTTTCTCCCCTTCGGTCAGGGTAAATTCGAAGATATAGTCGCGGCTGGGGAGATTCTCCGGATGGCTTCCCGGGGGCAAGTCCTTCTCCATAAAAAAGACCGAGGTATAGGGCGATTCCTCCAGGCGGGTGTCGGTCATCCAGACCTTGCCGAAGCTGTGCATGAAACGGAGAAAGCCGTAAGACCGGTCCAGGAAGTACTTGGTGCAGACCCCCCGCACCCGGCTGCCCACCTCGCCCCAGGCGGGCGCCCCGGCAAAGGGCGGGCGTGGTGGGCAAAAGCCCTGGAATCAGGTACCCGGGGATAAAGATGTCCACCTCCCGACGCAGCCGGGCCGAGACGTTGTTAAAGGCGATCAGTTCCACCCGGCAGCCCTTGTTCTGCGCCATGCTCACCACGCTGCAAAAATCGCCGTCACCGGTGAACAGATAGATCAGGTCCAGGCGGTCCGACTGGGAGACGATATCCAGGCCCATTTCCATATCCAGGTTGGCCTTGCCGTAGGTGCGGCCGGAATCGTCGGTGTACCAGCGGATGGCCTTCTCCACTGCTTTAAAGCCTAAATCCCGCAGGGTGAGGATGAAATTCAGGGTGTTCTTATAATTCGGGTCCGAACCGGCCCGGTCTTCGTCAATGGCCACATAGGCATTGAGGCGCATGGCCTCGTCGCCGTCCCGGGAGGCGATGCGGCGGATGACTTCGTAGCGCATGCCGTAGCCGCCGTTGCGCATGATATTCATGGAATCCACGTAGACTCCGATTCTTCTTGCCATCTATCAGGCTCCTTTCGCTAATGCACTAAAATTTTGGGTACCGCAGTCGTTGCCTGGTTGGGTAGCACTAGCATGCCGTTCGCAAACCAAACTAAACCAGTCCCGGGGCCGCGGTCAGGCGCCGCCCCCTTGAATCAACCAAGTTTAGAGGAAAAACCCCGGGGCCGCAAGTCACGATCCGGACTGCGGCCGCCAGCCATTGCGTTTTGCAACGCCGCGACTCCGGAATAGCTCGCGCCGGGCGGCCGGTTTCTGCTAAGATAAGGACTGGAAGGAGCGGAGCAAGATGCGGGAAGTCTGGCGCATGTGGAATTACGCCACCATGGTGGTGCTGACCGTGCTTACCGCGGCGCTCTTCGCCGCCATCCTCATCCCCTTCAAGGGCATTCCCCTGATTCCCGGGCACACCGAATTGCGGCCCGCCAACGTCATCCCGGTGGTCTGCGGCCTGCTGTTCGGGCCGGCCGGGGCCTGGGGCGCGGCCTTCGGCAACCTGATCGGCGACTTTTTCGGCACCCTGGGCATCGGCAGCTTCTTCGGTTTCTGGGGCAACTTCCTGGCCGCCTACCTGCCTTATAAGCTGTGGCAAAATCGCCCCCTCGACCAGATTCCGCGCCATTTACCCCGCTTTGTGGCCGCGGTGCTTTTGGGAGCGCTGTCCTGCGCCCTGGTCATCGGCTTCGGGGTGGAGGCCTTCCATCTCCTGCCCTTCGGCATCATCGCGGTGGCGGTCCTGGTCAACAACGGCCTGGTCTCCCTGATTCTCGGCCCGCTGCTCCTGAGGCTGCTGGCGCCCCGAGTGGGCCGCTGGGACCTCGCCTGGCGGGAGCAGATGGACCCGGAGGACTGTCCTCCCGGCCTGGGCCGGCCCCTGGGTCTGGTCCTGGTGTGGCTGGGTGCGGCCGGCGGATACCTGGTCGGCCTGGCCCTGGATTTTGGTCTGGTGATGATTCCGGGACTGCCGCCGCTGCCGGTGGTTTTGACGCCCTTTTTGGGTTTATTGGTGCTGGGATGTTTTTTATTGTGAAGTCCCTGGACAGGCGAGGGCGCCTGTCCTACATCATCATTTTGCCTTGCCGGCGTCTGGGCGGCTTGGCGTGAGATATTTTGACCGATCCCATCATCCAGATCACCGACCTGCACTTCCGCTATAAAAAGGCGGCCGGGCCGGTCTTTGGGGGGCTCAACCTGACGGTCCGGGCCGGTGAGCGCCTGACCATCCTGGGCCCCAGCGAGGCGGGTAAATCCACCCTGGCCCTCTGCCTCCAGGGCCTCATTCCCCGGCTGATCAAGGGCGAGATGGAGGGCCGCATCGAGGTGGCCGGGGCCGACACCCGATTCTCCCGCCCCCGGGAGCTGGCCGCCCGGGTGGGCCTGTTGTTTCAGGATTTCGAGGCCCAGCTCTTTTGCACCCGGGTGGACCAGGAGGTGGCCTTCGGCCCGGAAAACCTGGCCCTGCCCCATGACGAACTCCGGCGCCGGGTGGCCCACAGCCTTGGGCTGGTGGGGTTGGCCGGCCTGGAGGCCCGGAACCCAGCCGCCCTCTCCGGCGGCCAGCGCCAGCTCCTGGCCCTGGCCGCGGTCCTGGCCCTGGAACCCCGGCTGCTGATCCTGGACGAGCCTACCTCCGATCTGGACCCCCTGCGGGTGGAGGAACTGCTCCTGACCCTGGAACGCCTGGCCCGGGAACAGGGGCTCACCCTGGTACTGCTGGGGCAAGACCTGCGCCTGGCCCGGAACTGCTCCCGCCTGGTGTTGCTCCAGCAGGGCGAGATCCTGGCCGATGGCGCGCCGGCGCAGGTGCTGCGACAGGTGGGACTCTTCCGGCAATTGGGTCTACAGGTCCCGGAATTGCCCGGTCTCTTCCATGACCTGGGGCAGACGCACCTGCCCCTCAGCCTGGATGAGGCCGAAGCCCAGGCCCGGAGCCTGGGATGGGGCGAAGCTGGTGGTGGCGTAATTTTCCCTACGCCTGGCGACGGCGGGCGGGGACGCCCGCCCCACGATGACGAAATCCTGGCCCTGCGCCGGGTCACCTTTGCCTATCCCGGCGCCCCGCCGATCTTGCAAGACTTTGACCTCTCTATCCAAGAGGGTGAGCTCACCGCCATCCTGGGACCCAACGGCAGCGGCAAGACCACCCTGCTCAAGCTCCTCCGGGGGTTGCTTAAGCCCCTGGCCGGCGAGGTCTGGCGGGACGCCGGCGCCCGGGCCGGCTTCGTCTTCCAGAACCCCGACTACCAGATCTTCGCCGAACAGGTCTGGGAGGAGGTGGCCCTGGGCCCCTGGCAGTTGGGCCTCGCCCCCGAGGAGGTCAACCGCCGGGTGGAGGAGGCCCTGATTAGCGTGCACCTCCTGGGCCGGGCCGGCGACGATCCCTTCTCCCTGACCAAGGGCCAGCGCCAATGCCTGGCGGTGGCCGGGGTTTTGGCACTGGCCCCCCGGGTGATCATCCTGGACGAACCCACCACCGGCCTGGACTTTAAGGAGCAGCGGGACCTCCTGGACCTGGTGGCCGAGCTGCACGCGCAGGGGCGCACCATCATCATGGTGACCCACTCCATGTGGGCCGCGACCACTTACGCCCAACGCCTGGTGGTGCTCCGTGACGGCCGGGCGCTCCTGGACGGCCCCACCCGGGAGGTCCTGGCCCGGGAGGAGATTTTGTCCGAGGCCCGACTGCGGCCGCCGGCGGTGGTGCGGCTCAGCCGGCGTTTGGGGTTTATGGCCTTGACCGCCAAAGAATTTCGGGAGCGGACCGAAGCGCGGCGGCAATAGCTGGCGGCACAGGCTTTCCAGCCCGTGCCGGGGTGGGTACGCCTGAGCACTTAGAGGCGGGCGGGACGCCCCTTCCCACGAAAGGCCCGCCCCACCTCAGGTTCATGTTTCTGCGGCAGGCCAAAGTTCCAGGAATAACGCCTGGTGGGGGGGCTCCGGGCCCGCCAAGATTAATGGTGCGTAAAACGTAACCCAGGAAAACCCTCCCCTGGGGTTGCAAGCCGGGCCTTTGCACCTTAACATTTGGCCGTGGACACCTTTAACCCCTCCCGGCCCGGCCTGCCCCCCGACCGGACCCAGCAACTTATTGAGGTCCTGGTCTTTCTGTTTCTCATCGGGCCCTCCATGATCCTCTCGTTCTTCCTGGTGCGGTCGGGCAGCCTGAACTTCAAATTTGTGGCCGTCTCCACCATCTTGCGCGACCTCTCCCTGGTGAGCCTGGTGTTCTACTTTCTATGGCGCAACGGCGAGCCCTTCCAGAACCTGGGCTTGAGCCTGAAAAATTGGCAAAAGGAAGCCTTCCTCGGCCTGGCGTTGTTTGGACCGGTTTTCCTGGGCGCCGGGTTTCTGGATGACCTCCTCCGGCGAGCCGGGATCCCGGCGCCCGCCACCCCGACCCCGGCCTTTTTCCAGGTCCAGGGGGCCGGAGAAATCGTCCTGGCCTTTGTCCTGGTGGTCATCGTCGCCCTGGTGGAGGAGACCATCTTCCGCGGTTATCTTTTGTTGAGATTTCGGGCGACAGGCTCCTATCCCTTCAGCGCCGCGGTCCTGGCATCGGTGATTTTTGCCTTGGGACACGGCTATGAGGGAACCTCGGGGGTCATCACCGTAGGGGCGCTGGGGCTGGCCTTTGCTCTGGTCTATCTGTGGCGCGGCAGCCTGGTGGCGCCGATGGTCATGCACTTTCTCCAGGACTTTATCGGCATCGTTTTGCCGCCCCTGGCGGGGCTTAAATAAAACCCAGGCAAGGGCGGCTCGAGCGCCGCCCCTGCAAAACTCGGGACTCGAAATCATGTCCAAGCACCAGATTGATCCCCACCTTTTCGTCGTCTTCGGCGCCACCAGCGACCTGATGCGCCGCAAGCTGCTGCCCGCGCTCTACCGTTTCAGCGAGCAATACGGCACGCAGAAACTCTTGCTGGTGGGCGTCTCGCGTCAGCGCGGCCTGACCGATGCGAGCTTCAAGGCCCTGACCCGGGAGGCCCTGGCCGAGGCCGGGCTGCCTAAGGCCGGGGAGGCCGACGCCTGGTGCGACGCCTGCCTCTTTTTCCACTCCCTGGGGGAGGGCGCCGCGGAAGATTACCGGGCCCTGGCGGCCCGGCTCAAGGCCCTGGAAAAGCGGCACCACTTCCCGGGAAACCGCATCTTTTACCTGGCCCTGCCCCCGGAGGCCTGCGGACCGGCCATCAGCGGCCTGGGCCAGGCGAAGTTGAACCACAGCCCCGGCTGGACCCGTCTGGTGGTGGAAAAGCCCTTCGGCCGCGACCCGGAGTCGGCCCATAACCTCAATCAGTTGCTGCACCGCCATTTCGAAGAATCCCAGATTTACCGGATCGACCACTACCTGGGCAAGGAGACGGTCCAGAATCTCTTGATCTTCCGCTTCGCCAACGACATCTTCGAGCCCCTGTGGCACCGCAACCTGGTGCAAAGCGTCCAGATCACCGTGGCCGAGAGCAACGGGGTGGGCGGCCGCCGCGGCTACTATGAGCAGACCGGAGCCCTGCGGGACATGGTGCAGAACCACCTGACCCAGCTTCTTACCCTCACGGCCATGGAGGTCCCGGTCACCTTCGAGCCGGAGGCCATCCGCAGTGAAAAGGCCAAGGTGCTCCAGGCCATCGCCCCGGTGCTGCCTACAGACGCGGTTTACGGCCAGTATGCCCGGGGCGTGCTGGACGGGAAGGAGGTGCCGGGCTACCGGGAGGAAACCGGGGCGCCCGATTCCAGCACCGAAACCTTTGTGGCCTTGAAGCTGGGCATCGACAACTGGCGCTGGCAGGGCGTGCCTTTTTACCTGGTTACCGGCAAACGCCTGCCGAGCCGCTTCACCCAGATCGCCGTCACCTTCAGCTGCCCGCCGGTGTGGCTCTTCAAGACCATGCAGACCTCCTGCAGCCCCAATGTCCTGGTCTTCACCCTGCAGCCGGATGAAGGCTTCGACCTCCACTTTCAGGTCAAGGCTCCGGGCGAGCCCCTGGACCTGAAGACCCAACGCCTGCGCTACCGCTACGCCGAGGCCTTCGGGCCCCTGCCGGACGCTTATGAGACCCTGCTCCTCGACGTCATGGCCGGGGACCAGACCCTCTTCGTCAGGGCCGACGAAGCCGAGGCCGCCTGGCGCATCTACGCCCCCCTGCTGGCCGAGCCCCCCTCGCCTCCCCTGCTCTATCCCGCCGGCTCCTTCGGCCCCCCCGCCGCGGCCCGCCTCATGGAATGGCCGGACCCGGCTTTACTTTATCGCTGAATCTGTGGTAGGTTTTAGGCAGTTGCCGGGAATAACGGCGGCCACAGGCCGCCCTATGACTTAAACCTGTCTGGTCATCTTTGAGCGGAGGTTTTGGCATCGCAGCCCGAGGAATACCTTTGGCTTTATGAGAAAGGTCTTTGAGCACAGGCTGGAAGCCTGTGCCACCAAAAAATGGGCGACCCGGCGGCTCGCCCCTACGCTCAACATAGGCGATATAATTGATATGTCGGACATTTTCAAATCCGCAGGCCGCGCCCTCTTCCGCTGGTACCTGAGCAGATTCCCTCTCCGGGACGGCAAGTCATATTTTTACGAAAAGCTGCACCCTCACCTGATGCCGGGCGAACGCCTGCTCACCGTGACCCTGGATCAGGGCTTCCGCATGAAGCTCGACCTGGAGGACGCCGAACAGCGCAAGGTCTATTTTTTCGGGCATTACCATGAGCGCTACGAAGCCGCCCTGGTGGCCCGTCTGCTGAACCCCGGCGAGGTCTTCTGGGACGTGGGCGCCAACGTCGGCTACTTTGCGCTGGTGGCCGCGGCGGCGGTGGGCGCAACCGGGGAGGTCCTGGCCTTCGAGCCCGGGGCCGCGTCCCTGGAACGCCTGACGGAAAACGTTTCGCTCAATCCGGATAAACATATCCGGATTTTCAATCTGGCGGTGGCCGAGGCGGCAGGCGAAGCCACGCTCTACCGCGCCGACGGCATCGCCGACAGCAGCGCCAGCCTGTTCAGCGCCGCGGCCGGGGCCGCCCACGGCGAGGTCTGCCGCACCGTGGCGCTGGACGGCCTGCTCCAACAGGAAGGCTTGCGGCCGCCGGACTTTCTCAAGCTGGATGTGGAAGGGGCGGAACTGGCAGCCTTGCAAGGGGCGGCGGGCCTCCTGACGGCCTCCCGCCCCATGTTGCTGGTAGAAATGGAAGAGAAGAACCTGGTAGCCGCCGGCGCCTCCAAGGCGGCCATCCAATCATTCCTGCAGGATTTCGGCTACCGGGCCGCCTTTCTGCGCAAAGGCCGCTGGCACCTCATCGACGACGTCAACTTAACCCGCGGCCGCAATCTCTTCTGGTTCAACCCCGCGAGCCCCAGACACCGGGAAAAGGCGAGCCGGGTTTTAAATATCAGTCAGCTATAACTTATTGACAAAATTAACGATGGGCTCGATTATAGATGCTCATAAAGACGTCTCCCGGCCCGGCGCCCGTGGGGAGCCCGGCAGTCTCCCCAGGTGATTAGACCCATTTTCCACGATGGCTCTGCCGCGCCGCAGTTGCGGACCTAATGAGGCGAGGCGCATAAATTATGCCGGCAAGCGCTGCGATGAAAATATCCGCAGTTTGCTCCGCCGGGCCCCTGGGAAGTTCGAATTTTTTTGACCAAAAGACCGCGGTAGCCGATTACCCCACCATATGGGGTTGACTGGTAGATGAAATTGCAGAGAATCCTGACCTCCTGGTCTATCCGCCAAAAGTTACTCCTGCTGTTGCTGGTCATCTTCCTGCCCGCCTTGGGGATCGTGGTGGTTTCAGGCCTCAACGAGCGCCAGGATGCCATCCTCAAGGCGCAAGCCCATGCCTCCCTCCTGGCCCGGAGCCTGGCGGCCCAGCAGGACCAGATTGCCGGCTCCACCAAGACCATGCTCAGCGTCCTGGCCCAGTTGCGCCAGGTGCAGAGTCTGGACGCCCCGGCCTGTAACGAACTTTTCCGGGAATTAAAGTTGCGCTATCCCTTCTATTCGACCATAAGTGCGGTAACCCCGGATGGCAACCTCTTCGCGTCTTCCGAGTCCTTCCCACCCGGCTTGAATCTCTCCGATCGGAAACACATCCGGGATGCCATCCGGACGCTGGATTTTTCGGTGGGGGAATACATCGTCGGCCGGGTCAGCAAAGTTAACTCCCTCAATTTCACCTATCCGGTCCTGGACGCCCAAAAAAAGCTGGTCGCCATCTTGGTCGCGGGCCTCAATCTCAACGAATTTAGCCATTTCATTTCCACGGTCAATCTGCCCGGGGAGTCCGCCGTGATTTTTATGGATCATCGCGGGAGACGTTTGTATCATTTGCCCGAGAATGAGGCCGCCCCCATCGGTAAGCCCGTTGCCAAAGGTTTCTTTGATTCGATCTCGGGCCCGGCTGAGGGAGGGTTGTTTGAAGGGAAGGGTCCGGACGGCATAACTCGCATTATGGCGTTCAAGCAGCTGCGCCTCCAGAAAGATCTGCCCCCTTATTTGTATATATCTGTCGGTCTGCCCAAAGACCGGATCCTCCACGCCGCCAATCTCGACATGCTGAGGAACCTGGCGCTCCTCGGGATCACCATCCTACTGGCCCTGTCGCTGGCCTGGGTCTTCGGGAATCTGGGGATCATTGAGCCCATCAACCGGCTGGTCGCGGCCACCCAGCGGTTTGGCCGGGGGGAGATGGAGGCCCGGACGGGTCTGCCCCACAGCCCCGATGAACTGGGGCGCCTGGCCCGATCCTTCGATGACATGGCGGCGCTGCTGGAAAGGCGCAATCTTGAACGGGAGCAAGCCGAAGAGGCCTTGAATGAGGCCTACGCCGGGTTGGAGAGCCGCGTGCAGGAGCGCACGGCTGAGCTGGCTGCCTCGAATGCCGCCTTGTTGGGCGAAGTCGCCCAACGCCAGCAGGCCCAGACCGCCCTGGAAGAAGCCCTGTCCCTCTCCAAGGCCACCTTGGAGTCCACTGCCGACGGCATCCTGGTGGTAAATCGGCAGGGGCGGATGGTCATCGGCAACCGTAAGTTCAAAGAGATGTGGCATCTCCCGGAGGAAATTTTCGCCTCCGGGGATAATGACCGGGCCTTGGATTTCGTCCAGGATCAACTGACGGACCCGGAAGGTTATCGGGCGAAGGTGAAAAAGCTTTATGCCCAACCGGCCGCCGAGAGCTTCGATATCTACCATTTTAAGGATGGCCGGGGCTTGGAATGCTATTCTATCCCCCAGTATCTGGATACCCGGATCGTGGGCCGGGTCTGGAGTTTCCGGGACATCAGCGCCCGGATCAGGGCCGAAGAAGGGTTGCGGCATAGTGAAGAATTTCTGACGGATATGTTCAACTGTATCCAGGATGGCTTGAGCGTCCTGGACCCGGACCTCAACATTATCCGGGTCAACCCGGCCATGGAGAAATTTGGTTATCCCCAGCCGATGGTGGGGCGGAAGTGTTATGAGGTTTATCGTGACCGCAGCGTACCCTGCGAAGTCTGTCCGACCCGGGAGACCCTGCGGACGGGAAAAGTCAGTCGGATAATAAGACATCCGGCTAACGCTGCCGAGAGGTTTATTGAAATTCAGGCCTTTCCGCTGGTCAACCGCGCCTCGGGCCAGGTGGAGGGAGTCATTGAACAGGCGCGCGATATCACCGAGATCAAGCGGGCCGAAGAAGAGCGGCTGCGGTTGAGCAACCTGGAGTCCCTGGCTACCCTGGCCGGGGGCATTGCCCACGACTTCAACAATATCCTCACCGCCATCCTGGGTAACATCGGCCTGGCCGGTCTGGAACTTCAAGATATCGACCACAGTCGGGAGAGGTTGTCCGCCGCGGAAAAGGCCTGCCTGCAAGCCCAGAAACTGGCCCAGCAATTGCTGACCTTTGCCAAGGGCGGGGCGCCAGTAAAAGAACTGATTTCGGTGGCAAACCTCGTCACCGAAGCCGCCGCGTTTACCTGTAGAGGCTCCCAGGTTAAGTGCGCGGTGACCCTTCCGGACCAGCTCTGGCCGGTGGAAGCTGATCCGGGCCAGATCAGCCAGGTCTTGCAGAATCTGCTGATTAATGCCCTGCAAGCCATGCCCTCCGGCGGGACCATTACGGTGCAAGGCGAAAATCTGGTGGTGGAGGCCGGGAGTGATCTACCCCTGGCCCCGGGGAGATATATAACGCTCTCCATTCAGGATCAGGGGGTGGGCATGCCGGCAGATTATCTCACCAAGATCTTTGCCCCCTACTTTACCACCAAACAGAAGGGCAGCGGCCTGGGCCTGGCCACGGCTTATGCCATTGTGAAAAATCACCAGGGCCATATCGCGGTGGCGTCAAAATTAGGGGCGGGCACAGTTTTCCAAATTTATCTGCCGGCTTCCGTTAAAGAAATGCTCCCGCAGCCGGCAGAAGACCAAGGTTGGTCCTCCGGCAAGGGCAAGATCCTGGTGATGGATGATGAGGAAATGGTGCGGCAAGTTTTAGATAAGATGTTGAAGCACCTGGGCTATGAGGCGGAGTTTGCCAGGGACGGCGACGAAGCCATCGCCTCGTTCACCCAGGCCCAAAAATCGGGAGAGGCCTTTGCCGCGGTGATTCTCGATCTCACCATTCCCGGCGGCCTGGGCGGGAAAGAGACCATGGAACAGCTTCTGAAGATCGCTCCCGGGGTCAAGGCCATAGTTTCCAGCGGCTACTCCGAAGATCCGATTATGGCCGAGTCCAGAAGATACGGCTTCAGCGGGATCATAGCCAAGCCCTTTAAGGTGCCGGACCTGGGCAAGGTCTTGCATGAAGTTATCCTCGGGAAGAGCTGAACGATCCCAGCGAGTTACGGCAATTTATTGCCCTTACCTCCGGTTCCGGCGCCCTCCCCGGCCCAAGCCCCGCATAAAAATGGCGGCAGGATCTCTCCGGTCGCCCCTCTTCTTCAGGCGGGCCGCGGCTGCCGGGTCAATTGATCGCCGGCCCGGCCGGGGTTGACGCGACTGAGGCCTGGTAAGGTTTAAGGGCCGTGAAGAGGCGTTTGGCCACCACAAAGTTGCGCTGGTAATAGGGCTGGCGCAGGTCGGACACCGTTACCCCACGGCTATGGCTGGCGGCATGGATCATTTTGCCCGCCCCCAGGTAGATGCCCTCATGGCCGATATGGTGGCCGCCATCGTGGAAAAAGAGGAGATCGCCGGGCAGCAGCCTGGAAAAATCCATGGAACGGGCCGCCACCTGGCCCACTCGGGCCTGCTCGGCGCTGGCTCGAGGCAGGTGAATATCGGCCTGGCGGAAGAGATACTGCACAAATCCCGAGCAATCGGTGCTCTTGCCGGTCTGCAGGGATGCGCCCCACCGATAAGGGGTTTTGAGGTAATGATGCGCCTGTTCACAGAGCCGCTCCGGCAGACTGCCCGGCTCAAAGCGGTTATACCGCCGGGATAAAAGCGGCGACAGCTCATTCGTTTCCCAGATGGAAGCTGAGGGGGGAGCCCCCGGCCTGGGGGGAGGGACTGCCTGAGTCAGACTGGATGGGAGGATTAAGACCAGATTGATGAAGATGCCGAAGATTATGCGTTTTGCCATGGTCGCCTTTCTTTTCGGGTTGATCATGAGACTGGCGGCACATCCTTAGGGCAGGACGCACCTCAGCGCCGGATTATGCTTGTTTCTGGGGTGGAACGGCTGGCCTTTAAATGGGGTGAAGTAACGGGGTGGCCGGGATCAGAGTTTCGGCAGCAAAACCGGGAAGAAGAGTATCGGCCCCCAAAAGGCCCAAGAACTTAGATCTGCTATTTTGGCGTTACGGGAATTTTAACCGTAATCCCCGGTTTGTCAAGGAAAAGCTGCGCTCTTACGACATATGACCCTGAATCATCTAGATAAATAGCCCAGCGCCGGCGACGTCAACCTGACCCGCGGCCGCGGGCTCTGCCGGCTCAATCCCGAAAAGCCTCAAGAGCGGAAGAGGGGAAAATTCACGCCCTGGAAAAGTGATATCTTGGTTAGTTATCGATGGCAGGACATTCGAAGAATCATGAAGGGCAGAACTAGATATCTTGACCGATTGCTTTGTTGAAGCTCAGGGATTAAATTGAATGAAACGGCCAGGTGCTCGCAGATCTCTGATTCAAGGACGCTGCGTAAAACGCGGCTGCTCTACCCTGCTTCCAACCCCCAGCAGTTTAAGGCCCGATTTCTTGCCAAGGGCATAGAAGGCGATCGATGGCCACAGAAGATTTCAAACGCAAACTCGCTGCCATCCTCAGCGCCGACGCGGTGGGTTATAGCCGCCTCATGGGTGAGGATGAGGCAGCAACCCTGAGGACCCTGGAAACTTATAAAGGGGTCATCGCGGACTTTGATCCAGCAACATCGGGGCCGGGTGGCGGGTTCTCCTGGAGACAACATCTTAGCCGAATTCGCCAGCGTGGTGGATGCGGTGCAATGTGCCGTGGCAATGCAGAAGGAGATCCAAGCCCGTAACCAGGAGTTGCCCGAGACCCGGAGAATGCAGTTTCGCATCGGGATTAACCTGGGAGATGTGATCGAGACGGCGGATAGCATTTACGGCGACGGGGTGAATATCGCCGCGAGGCTGGAGTCCCTGGCGGAGCCCGGTGGGATTTGTATATCCAAGACCGCCTTCGATCACATCGAGACCAAGCTGCCCTTGGGGTACGAGTATCTGGGGGGGCAGACCGTTAAGAATATCGCCAGACCGGTGCCCGCTTACAAGGTCATGATGGAGTCCAGGGTAACGTTAAAGGCTCGGGCTCAAGCAAAACCGCAGGAGGGGGCCAGGCGCAGGTCCAGATTGATCGCCCTCGCCGGTGTTCTACTCTTGGCGGTGGTGGCCACGGTGGTTTGGCGGTTCGCTTTTCCCCCGGCCGGACCTAAGCTGGAGAAAGCCTCCAGGCAGCAGATGGCCTTTCCCCTGCCGGACAAGCCGTCCATCGCCGTCATGCCCTTCCTGAACCTGTCCGGGGAGCCAAACCAGGATTTCTTCTGCGATGGGTTGAGTGAAAGCCTGATAACGGCTCTTTCCAAAGTGCCACAACTCTTCGTCATCGCCCGGGATTCCACCTTCCGGTACAAAGGCCAGGGGGTCAAGACCAAACAGGTGAGTGAAGAGCTGGGGGTGCAGTACGTGCTGGAAGGGAGCGTGCAACGGGCCGGGGATCGAGTGCGGATCTCGGTGCAGCTCATCGATGCCCTGACGGGGCAGAACCTCTGGTCCGAGCGCTACGACCGCAGCGTTAAAGACATTTTCGACCTGCAAGATGAGATTATCATGAAGATCCTCACGGAACTTCGGGTGAAGATTTTCACTGAGACGAAACCGCGCACCTGGTAACCAAGGGAACGAACAACCTGCAGGCTTACTTGAAAGTTTTGGAAGCGAATTGGTATAGAAATCAAGCTAACAAAGGAGCAAATGCGGTGTCCAAACGGCTTTTGCAGGAAGCCGTGAGACTGGACCCCAATTACACCGCGGCTCATATCGCTCTATCCTACTCGTTGGCGAGGGATGTGTGGCTCTGTGCCAGCGAATCGCCCCAAGAGACGCTCGCCGAGGCCATGCAAGAGGCGCAAAAGGCCGTGGAACTGGACAACTCCTCGGCTGAGGCCCAAACTGCGGTGAGCAATGTCTTTTTGTTGATGCATCAGCATGATAAGGCGATTGAAGTTGCACGAGCAGGCGGTGAAGCTTAACCCCGACAGCGTTAATGCTAGATTTTTCCTTGCCGTGGCTCTGAACTATACTTTTAGATGTGAGGAGGCCCTGCCTTTATTTCGACAGGTCATTCGCTTCAGTCCTTTTGTTCCCGCTTTTTACCTGCAATTTGCTATCGCTTGTCGTGAAACCGGCAGATATGACGAGGGGATCGCGGCAATCAAGAAATCCCTGCAGCTTGCTCCCAATTCTTTGTCTGCCAATATTATTCTGAGCACTTTGTATAGTTACGCCGGGCGTGCAGATGAGGCCCGGGCCGCCGCCGCGGAGGTCCAGCGCATCGACCCCAATTTCTCTCTCATCAGGTTTGCCCAAGAAATCCCGTACCAGGAAGGGCCGAGAAAAGACCGCATCCTGGACGCCCTGCGCCAGGCGGGGTTAAAGTGAGGTGTGCATGAAACCGCAGTCGTTTTTCTTTCCAAGCGCGGCCCGTCGGCACGGGGTTCGCTGGAGACTTGTCGTACTGGTCGCTGGAGCGGCGCTCGTAATGTCGAGTCTCGGCGCCGCGCAGACGGAGGCTCCGGGCGAGCCGGTTATCATTCCCGGCGTCAACATTCCCGGCTGGGGCCAAGTCGATGAAGTTCCAGGGCGCTTTAGTCGCCCCACCGGCTCGCAGTCCAAGGTCCCCGCGGTGCTGATTCTGCACGGCTCCTTAGGGGTGGACGGCCGTGGCGCCTTCTACGCCAAGGCCTTGAACGAAGCGGGCCTCGCCACCCTGGAAATAACGATGTTCCCGCCGAGCAGACCACCGCGGCTTGGGCCCAAGGCAACGATGCCGCATGCCGCGGCAGCGCTCAAGTGGCTGGCGGCGCAGCCTGCCGTCGATGGTCAGCGGCTGGGGGTCATGGGCTTTTCCTGGGGCGGTTTCATGTCGTTGCTGATGTCCAGCGAACTCGTGCAGGAGCGACTGGGGAAGGATGTACCCAGGCCGGTGGCCTTTGCCCCGTTCTACCCCACTTGCTCCTTACTGGCCCGCATCCTGGTGAGGCCTCAGTCTGCCTTCTACCTCGCACACACGCGGATGATTGGGGCGCCCATGCTTATCCAAGTGGGCACCCGCGACGATTTTGAGGAAGGGGAACGTACCTGCGACGCCCTGGTCGCAATGTGGCCGGCAGCAGCGCGTGAGCACACGACCGTACGTTACGTCGAGGGCGCCACGCACGACTTCGATTCGCAGAAGACACGCGCAGGGCAAGCTTACCAAAAGTTCGCGCACGGCGGGCATGGCGGGATGGTCAGCGTGGTCCCGAACCCCAAGGAGGCAGTTGCCAGCGCGCCAGGCGGTGGTCAGCTTTTTCGTCAAAGAGCTGCATCCCTGACGAGGGCCGGATGCCGCGCTTCAGACCGAGACCCGCGACCTGAGCTTCTGTTCGCCAGCCTCGCCGCACCAGCCGGGCTAGAGCAGGCGGGGCACTGGCCCGGCTTGCCTGCAGCATCGGCAATCTTATGCTAATCTTGGTTCAGCCGCAGATAGCCGCGATTGAACCGACGGTTGGCCCTTAAACTCCCCTGAAAAAACCGGCGAGAAACAAAAAAGGCGGCAGGATTGCTCCTGCCGCCTTGGATATGGGCTAATGGTTAGTGGTTCAGCGCGCGGTGGCCTTGGCCAGTTTCTCCCGTTGGGAGGCGCAGTCGCGGCACAGAGACGCCTCCGGCATGATCTCCAGGCGCTTGGGCTGGATGGGCTGGCCGCAGATATCGCAGAGGCCGTAGGTGCCGTTCTCCAGACGCGGTCAGGGCCTCTTCGATGGCCTCCAGCTCCTGGCGTTTGGGTCCCAGGAGGGTGAGGCTGGTCTCGGCCATCAGACTGACCGTGGCCTGGTCCTCTTCGTCCCGGGCGGTGGAGAGCATCTCCTGATAGCCGTCGCCGATGCTGCTCTTGAGCTGATCCTTGACCTCGAGCCAGAGGCGCTTTTTGCGATCCAGCAGGCGCTCTTTGACTTCAGCCAGTCTCTCAGGGTTCAGTCCTGCCATCGCTCATCTCCCTCCCCAGGGTCGGTAGGCGGGGCCGCCGGACAGGGCTGGCCCCGGGGGGTTATTATTCAAGGAAATCCTCCAGCGCCGCTTTGCGGGTGGGGTGTTTCAGACGCTTCAGGGCCTTCTTCTCGATCTGGCGGATGCGCTCCCGGGAGACCTTGAAGGCCCGGCCGATCTCTTCCAGGGTGTGCTCCACTTCGTCGCCGATGCCGAAGCGCATCTTCATGATCTTCTCTTCCCGGGCGGTCAGGGTGGTGAGGATGGACCCGGTCTTCTCGCCCAGTTGGGATTCCAGGATGGCCTCGTAGGGCGACACCGCCTTGTCGTTGCGGATGAAGTCGCCCAGCCGGTCGCCTTCGTCGCCCACCGGGGTTTCCAGGGAGATGAGCTCATCGGCCAGGTTGGTGACCAGGAGGATCTTGTCCTCGGGCACCCCGGAGCGCTCGGCGATCTCCCGGAGGATGGGCTCCCGGCCCAACTCCTTCAGCAGGTCGTAAAAGGCCCGGTAGCAACGGTTGCGGATCTCCTGCAGATGCACCGGGATCCGGATGGTCCGGGTCTTGTCGTAGATGGCCCGGGTGATGGTCTGCCGGATCCACCAGGAGGCAAAGGTGCTCAGGCGGTAGCCGGTGGTGTAGTCGTACCGGGTGACCGCTTTCATCAGCCCCAGGTTGCCTTCCTGAATCAGGTCGGAGAAGGTCAGGCCCCGGTGCAGGTATTTCTTGGCGATGCTCACCACCAGGCGCAGGTTGGCCTTGATCATCTGGTCCCGGGCGTCGTTGACTTCGCCTTCCGTAACCTTGATGCTCTCGGCCAGGGTCTCCACCTCGGTGGCCTCGGGATGATGTTTCTTCATGGTCACCAGCTTCTGGTGGATCACCTTGAAGAGCTTTTCCTTGCCCTGGGCGCTCTTTTCCGGGGTGGTGAACCACTCCTGGATCTTCTTCTTGAGGTAGCGCATCTCTTCCAACTCGGAGTGCGGCCTGGGACACCAGATTCAGGATGCCCTCCTGGCCTTCCTTGATGATGCGCCCCAGATGGCGCTCCTCTTCCGGGGACAGGATGGAATAGCGCAGCATCTCCCGGAAATAAGCGGCCACCAGGCCTTCGTGTTCCGGGATTTCCTCGACCTCGACGTCCTCCAATTCCTCTTCCACGCCCTCTTCCGGCAGGGCCCCGTAGCCGGCCACGTCCAACTGGTCGGTTACTTCCAGCTCCTCGTCGGCCGGGAGCGGCGTAAGGGCTCCGGAAATCCGAGGGCATCGCCCTCTTCCGCGGGCACCAGGAGGTTATATTGATCGTAGGCGACCAACTGTTCGTTGCCGCCCCCGAGATCAAGGAATTTCTTCAGGTATTCTTTTTCCATGTGGTCAATCCTATGGGCTGCGCCCCATTCCTTGGAGATTAAATTATTTATTTTACCTTGTTAATGATCCCAGTCAAGAAAAAAAGTCAAAACTTTTTCTCCCTTGGGCGCAAGCAGCGATATTTGGGGCTTGTTTTGCAATAGATTTAAGTTAATTACCCCCAGGAGAATGTCAAGAGGTCAAAGGGAATTATTCTGCACATTATTTTTTCCATAGAACATGCCTTGACCCGAGCCCGCCCCGGGCGGTATGATGGACCGGAGACACGGGGGACCGGAGCAGAAAGTTCCACGAGTCTTCGGGCTCCCGTCTCCGATCAAATCTCTAAAAGAGGTATGGACCGAGGATTGGAGCAAAGTTTTCCATTCCCCCGTCTCCCGTCCCCCGTCTTTTTAAGGAGCCCTGCCGTGCCCCATCAATGTATCGACCAATTGCAGGAAGGCGCCGTGGTGCAACAATTCTTCCTCTTGCGCCAGGTGGAGTCCCGCACCGACAAGACCGGCAAACCCTACCTCTCCCTGGTCCTGGGCGACAAGACCGGCACCATGGTGGGCCGGGTCTGGGCACGACATCCTCCAGAAATGTCCCGGTCCTTTTGCGCCTGGAGATTATGTGGGGGTCCAGGGCCAGGTGGAATCCTACAAGCAAGAACTCCAGCTCAACGTCAAATACATCGAAACCGTAGAGAGCATCCGTTCCCGGGGTGGAGACCTCAGCGCCTTCGACCCGGAATTGCTGGTCCAGAGCCACCCCTTATGACCGCCAGGAGCTCTGGCGGGAGCTGCGCGCAGCTGGCCGAGAGCCACATCGAGCCGCCCGTGGGGGAGCTGGTCCTCAGGCTGCTGGACCGCTACCAGGACCTGCTCCTGGTCTGCCCCGCGGCCCGCCTCTATCATCACCCTTACCTGGGCGGCCTGCTGGAGCACACCTGGTTCGTCGCCCGCCACACCCTGGCCTCCCTCACCATCTATCCCGACCTCAACCCGGCTCTGGCCCTGGCCGGCGCCATCCTCCACGACCTGGGCAAAGTCAAGGAGATCACCAACCCCACGGCGCCGGAACTCACCGTGGCCGGCCAACTCCTGGGCCACATCGCCCTGGGCTGGGAGATGGTGCGGGAGGAGGCCCGGGCCATGGACTTCCCCGATCCTGATCTCCTTATTCAACTAGAACACATTATCTTGTCCCATCACGGCTCCCTGGAGTTCGGCTCCCCCATGCTCCCCAAGACCCGGGAGGCGCTGCTGGTCAATGTCCTGGACGACCTGGACGCCAAGCTCAAGATGATGTCCCAACACCTGGAAAGCGACACCGGTGCAAGCGATTTCACCAGTTATCACCGGGTCTTGCAGCGGGGTCTCTACAAAGGCGGCCGAACCAGACCGGTCGAGAAAAATTCAGAAAAATAGGTCAAAGATTTCCGATGGCCCGGATTGACAACTTTGTAGATCGTTCTTACTTTGTTACACATTAAAGTAAATTCCAGGCAGGGTCGCGCGAGGCGGCATCTTCGACTAGGCCCAGCGAATATTAACCGGGAGGGCATTATGTTCAAGAAGGTTTTGGTTCCTCTAGACGGCTCGGAAATTGCGGCGAAGGTTCTCCCCAAGGTGGTGGAAGCGGCCAAGCTCTGCAAGGCCAAGGTTACCCTCTTACACGTGTGCTACAGCGGCGTCGGCGCCTTCGCGGGCGAGGCATCCCCGGCCACGATCAGGGCGGAAGAGGCCCAGGAACAGAAATTCTGTTCCACCTTCCTGGCCAAGGCCGGCAAGGAACTCCAGGACCAGGGTCTGGAGGTCGATTGGGCCTGTGTGGACGGCGTGCCGGCCCGGGAAATCGTGGGCTTCGCCCAGGACAAGGGCTATGACCTCATTGTGCTCGGCACCCACGGCGCCGGCGAAGTGGCCTGGTACATGGGCGGGGTCGCCGACCGGGTGGCCACCCACGCCACCGTGCCGGTCCTGCTTGTTCCGGACCATGCAATTCAAGCCACCGCTCCTGAAGGAAATCTATTCCCAAGTGCCGGGAGAAAATTTTCCCTAAGTAAGTCCAGCGACTTTTTTTGGATAAAATAATTACGGGACCACCGGGCTGAGGCCCTGTGGTCCCGTTTTGTTTTTGGGCAGGCCGGCGGAGTGCGTCCTATGCACCAATAAACGTAGGGTGGGCACCGCCCACTGATTCCTTAGCCGGCTACTAAAGATTGACAACTGTGATGATAGTGGGGAGAGGGAAGCCGGGAAGAGGGCAGGGATTTTTGGTAAGTATCTCTGCCCCTCCCGGCTCATTAAGCCTTCAGCGCCAACAGGCGCAGTTCCGTGAGTTCTTCGATGGCGTAGCGCAGGCCTTCCCGGCCCAGGCCCGAGGCCTTGGCGCCGCCGTAAGGCATGTGGTCCAGACGGAAGATGGGGGCGTCGTTGATGATGACGCCGCCCACTTCCAGGGTTTCGAAGGCCTGCCAGGCGTGGTGCAGGTTATTGGTGAAGACGCCGGCCTGGAGGCCGTAGTCGCTGTCGTTAGCCAGGGTCAGGGCCTCGGCGAAGTCGGCGCAGGGGGTCAGCGTCGCCACCGGCCCGAAGATCTCGCAGTTCCAGACCTTCATGTCCCGGTGGACCTGCTCCAGCACCATCGGCGGCAGGAGGCGGCCGGAGCCTAAATTGCCGGCCAGCAGCCGGGCGCCGCCATCCAGGGCCTCTTGGACCCAGGCCCGGACCCGGTCGGCCACATCGAGGTCGATGCAGGGTCCGACCACGGTCTCTTCCCGGGCGGGATCTCCGGCGACGATTTCCCGGTGAATGGTTTCGAGCAAGAGTGCCTTAAAAGGCTCATAGACCTCCCGGTGCACCAGGAGGCGCTGCACCGCGATACAGACCTGGCCGGCGTGGGCGAAGGCGCCGATGGCGGACCTTTGGGCGGCGTACGGCAGGTCGGCGTCGGCATCGACGATACAGGCGGCGTTGCCGCCCAACTCCAGAATGACGCGTTTCCTGCCGGCCAGACTCTTCAGGCGCCAGCCCACCGCGGCGCTGCCGGTGAAGGACAGGGCCTTGAGGCGCTCATCGGCCACCGCCTTTTCGGTGAGCGCCGTGGGGCTGGGCAGGACTTGCAGGCCCCCGGCGGGCAGCCCGGCTTCGGCATAGATCTCAGCCAGCTTCAAAGCGGTGAGCGGCGTCTTGGACGGCGGCTTCAAGATTATGGGGTTGCCCGCGGCCAGGGCCGGGCCCACCTTGTGGGCCGCCAGGTTGAAGGGAAAGTTGAAGGGCGTGATGCCCAGCACCGGCCCCAGGGGAAAGCGCCTCGTTACGCCCCAGCGTCCTTTGGTGGCCGCGGCCAGGTCCAGGGGCAGGACCTCGCCGCCGATCCGGGCGGCTTCTTCCGCGGCCAGGGAGAGCGTGGTCACGCCCCGCTCCATCTCGCCCCGGGCATAGGTGATGGGCTTGCCGCCCTCGAGCCGGATGGTTTGGGCCAGTTCCTCCTGCCGGGCCTTAACCCCGGCGGTGAGCTTTTCCAGCAGACTGCGGCGCTCCTGGCTGGAGAAGGACCGGAAGAGCCCGGCGGCTTCCTGGGCGGCAATGATGGCCGCTTCCCACTCCGCGGCCCCGGCCAGGGAGACCTCGGCCACGGTCTCGCCGGACCAGGGGTTGACCACCGGCAGGCGCTCGGTGGTTTCCAGCCAGCGGCCGTTGATAAAACAACCTTTGGTATCCATCGTCTCTAACCTCGGATGATTGCAAAAACTTGGCTTGGCCAATCCTCGGCGCCCTGGGTGGGGATGAAAATTCGGCTCATAATCGTTTTATGTTAAGGACGTCAAGGAGGTTTTTCAAGATATTACCAAAGAGCACAGGCGAGACGCCTGGGCCACCAGACCTGGGCCGAAACAAACGAGCGGAGGGTGGGGACAATAACGATAAATCCCCGACCCTCCGCTTTGGGTGCCATAATGACCGGGTTCCCTTACCGGAACACCAGATACTCTTCCACTTCCGCCTGCCGGCCCATGGAGATCAGGCGTTGGGCGCAACCCTCACACATATACTTAGGGTTGGGATTATTCCACCTGATGACCGGCTTGGTCTTGAACATGTCCAGGACCTTGGTGGGAGATCCGGGACCCATCAGGTCGCAGGCCACTTCGCTCACCCGCCAGCCCACGATCTCCATGTGCATCGGGGTCTCGGTGCTGACCGTACATTTCTCCATCTTGGTAATATTTAACGGCTGTTTGCCTTCTTTGTTGCAGACGCTGCATTGAAAGGTGACTTCTTCGCCCCAAAAGATATTGTAATAACCGTCTTTGGGCAGGTCGCGGCCTCTGAACCAGTCGAGTGCTTTCTCCAGGCTGGGGGCGAAATGGAGTTTGGGAGGATTTTCATTCAGCAGGTAGAACCGGCCGAACTGGAGGTCCTTGGGCTTGGTGGCGGCCTGAAACAGTTCTTCGGCATAGATCTCCTGGCCATGTTTTCGCACCCGGACCTGGTATCTGGTCAGGTCGGTGGAGATGTTATTCTCTACTATTTCAAACGAAGGCGCTGCGGCGCTTCCGCCCCCGAACAACTTTTTAAACAGGCCCATCTTGCCTACCCTCCCGCCGCGCCACGGCGGAAAACTAATCTAATAGTTGTACCCATGTGAGGATAATTTGTTCCAAGTGATAATAAACCCAAACTCAGGGAAAATGCAATAAGGTTAATTGGGGTAAAACCTGTTGACCACTGCCGCGAATCCCTCCCCCCCGACTCAGGCGAGGCCTACCCCTCCCGGACCAGGTTCAGGGCGCCGCCCACCGCCACCAGGCGGCGCTGCCGGGCGGAAAGCTCCACCCGGACCCGGATTTCCCGGTTACCCAGCTTCAGGGGCAGCGTCTCGGCGCCGTCCAGCAAGAGCCGGCGGACGTCGGGCAGTTCCACAGGTTCGCCTTGATGCAGCCGATCGTAGTCCTCCGGGTTTTCGAAGGTCAGGGGCAGGATGCCGAAGTTGATCAGGTTGGCCAGATGGATGCGGGCAAAGCTCTTGACCAGTTTGACCCGCACCCCCAGGTAGCGGGGCGCCAGGGCGGCGTGCTCCCGGGAGGAACCCTGGCCGTAGTTGTCGCCGCCGACGATGGCCCCTTCACCCCGGCCCCGGATCCTTTGAGGAAATTCGGGGTCCAGGCGGGTAAAGGCGAATTGGCTGATGGCCGGCAGGTTGCTGCGCAAGGGCAGGATCTGGCTGCCCGCGGGCAGGATGTCGTCGGTGGTGACGTTGTCCCCGGTTTTGAGCCAGACCTCGCCTCGCCAGGTCTCCGGCAGCGGGGAAAGTTGAGGGAAGGGCACGATGTTGGGTCCCCGCACCACCTCCACCTCGGTGCCGGCCGGCGGCGGGGCCACCAGGTCGCGGCCGTCCACCAGGTAATGGCGGGGCGCGGCGACCCGGGGGGCCTCCCCCAGACTGCGGGGATCCCGCAATTCGCCGAAAATGGCCGCGGCCACGGCAGTCTCGGGGCTGGCCAGGTAGACCTTATCGTCCTTGGTGCCGCTGCGGCCGGGGAAATTCCGGGGGAAGGTGCGCACCGACACGGCATTCGTGGGCGGGGCCTGGCCCATGCCGATGCAGCCCCAACAGCCCGGCGGCATCACCCGGGCCCCGGCCGCCAGCAGCGGCAGGAGGCCACCGGCCAGGGCCAGGTTTTCCAGGACCTGGCGGGAGCCGGGGTTGATCTCCAGGGCCACCCGGGGGTGCACCCGGCGGCCCTTCAGGGCCTGGGCCGCGACCATCAGGTCCCGGAAGGAGGAGTTGCCGCAGGAACCGATGAGCACCTGTTCCACCGGGGTGCCCGCCAGTTCCCTGACCGGCGCCACGTTATCCGGGGAGCTCGGTTGGGCAATGAGGGATTCGAGGTCATCCAGGTGGATTTCCTGGATTTCGGCATACCGGGGCCGGCCCTGGGCCTGCAAGGGCCGGAAATCCGCCTCGCGGCCCTGGACGGTCATAAACCGCCGGGTCTGGGCGTCGGCCGGGAAGATGGAGGTGGTGGCCCCCAGCTCCGCCCCCATGTTGGTGATGGCGGCGCGCTCCGGCACGCTGATGGCGCGCAGGGCCGGGCCGAAGAACTCCAGGATCTTGCCCCGGCCGCCCTTGACCGTCAGACGCCGCAGCAATTCCAGGATAACGTCCTTGGCCGACACCCAGGCCGGGAAGCGGCCGGTGAGGCGCACCCCGATGACCTCGGGCATGATTAGATAAAAAGGCTGCCCCGCCAGCGCCAGGGCGACGTCCAGGCCGCCGGCCCCGAAGGAGAGCATGCCGGCGCCGCCGGCCGTGGGGGTGTGGCTGTCGGAGCCCAGCATGGTCCGGCCCGGCACGCTGAAGCGCTCCAGATGCACCTGGTGGGAGATGCCGTTGCCCGGCGGCGAAAAATAGAGGCCGTATTTGGCCGCGATGCTCCGCAGGAACCGGTGGTCGTCGGCGTTGCGGAAATCGGTCTGCAACAGGTTGTGATCCACATAACTCACCGCCACCTCGGGCCGGGCCCGCGCCACCCCCATGGCCTCGAACTCCAGGTAGGCCAGGGTGCCGGTGGCATCCTGCGTCAGGGTATGATCAATCTTCAAGGCCACCTCATTGCCGGGAGCCAACTCCCCGGACATTAGGTGCGCCGCCATGATTTGCTCCACGATAGTCTGGCCCATATTTTTCCTTACGCCTTAGCTTTATGTACGCGGCCCCTTCCAGAAAAGATTTTTTTTATTTTCGGTTTTTTGTAGGGGAGAGGCTGTGGTACCAGAAAGCGTCGGGGCGACCCGCCGGGTTGCCCTCCCGGCCCTCCCGCCGTTAATTTTATCTCAAGTCTGCGAAAATGAAACCTGTTTCCCCTCCAACGCCGCTTGCAGCTTCAAGACTTCTTCCCGCAGACCCAGGGCGATGGCGTCATAGTCCGAAGCGCCGGGGTCAATCTCCCGGCCTCGCGCCTGCAACTCCGGCCAGGCATACTGCCGGCCGAAGACCACCCGGAGGGGATGCGGCCGGGGCAGGCGGGCACCGGCCGGCCAGGCGGCAAAGGCGCCTTGAATATAAACCGGCACCAACTTCACGTTCAATTCCCGGGCCAGGATGGCCACGCCCTTGCGGAAGCGGCCCACCTCGCCGCTAGGGCTCCGGGAGCCTTCGGGGAAGATGGACAAAATCTGGCCGTTCTTGAGGATAAAAGACGACACCTGCAGGGCCGCCACCACGTTGCGAGCCGAGTCCACCGGAATCACCCGAATCAGTTTGAGGAGGGCCCGGAGCACCGGGACGTCGAAGTAGCGGGCGTACCCCAGGGAAAAGAGGCGGTGCCGCAGGGCGCGGGGGACCGCACAGACCAGGATGAAGCCGTCCAGGAAGCTGGCGTGGTTGGGGCAGAGGACGTACCCCTGGTCCCGGAGCCCCTCCCGCCCGTAAACCTTCAGGTCGAACAGCCATTTGAACAGCAGCTTCATGGCCGCCACCAGCCCCTGGGTGAACATCCTGGCCTGGAAGCCGCCGTTCATGCCGAGATGCCGCAGCAAAGCCGGCGGCGGCTCGTTCTTGAGCAGGTCGTCCCAGGCCGCCAACTCCAGGCCCTGATCCGGGGCCGCGGCGGGATGCTTGGCTTCGATCAGGCCGATGAGTTCCCGGACCGTGAAGATGCCGAGAAATTCCTGGTCCCGGATCTGGAGGTTGAACCGACGTTCCAGGGCGGAGAGCAGTTCCACCAGCCCCAGGGAGTCGAGGCCCAGGTCCAGTTCCAGATGGTCGTCCAGGGAGATGCGGTCGTCGCCGAGGCGGCGGGCCAGCACCTGGACCACGGTCTCTCCCACCGGGGACAAGCCCTCGGCCACGGCCAGCTTTTTGGCGACATATTGTTTGCCGGCCCGCTCCTGGTAGAGGCGCCGGGCTTCCTGCATCCTGACTTTCCCCAACCTGGTCTTGGGCAATTCTTCGTTGATCAAGACGAAATCCCGGACCCGCTTGTAGGGTTCCAGACTCCGGGAGAGCAGCTCCAGGTCCCACTTCACCCGGAAGTAGATGTCCATCTCCCCGATCCGGCGGAAAAAGTCCAGGTCCGGCACCACCAGGGCGGCCAGCTTCTCGGCCCGGGCGTCGGCGGTCACGAAAATCTCTTTGATGGACGGGGCCTGGAGATAATACTGCCCCACTTCCTCGGCGGAGACGTTCTGGCCCGAGGCCAGCACGATGAGGTCTTTAATCCGCCCCTTGAGGTAGAGATAGCCCTCCCGGTCGAGCCGGCCCAAATCGCCGCTGTAAAACCAGCCGTCTTGGAGGGCCTCCCGGGTGGCGGCCTCATTTTGCCAATAGCCGACCATGACGTTGCCGCCCCGGATGAGGACCTCGCCGACGCCGTCGGCATCGGGATGGAAGATCTTCACATCCACCCCCGCCAGGGGCCGACCCGCGGACCCCGGGCGAATGGCCGCCGGCGGGTTGAAGGTCACCACCGGCGCGGTCTCGGTGAGGCCGTAACCTTCCAGGACGGTAAATCCCAGGCGCGCCAGGTCCTCCGCCAGGGATTCGGGCAGTTTGGCCCCGCCGCTGACGAAAAAGCGAAACTGTTCCCCCAGGGCGGCGCGGATTTTTCGGAGCAGCGGCCCGGCGGGATTTACTCCCAGCCCTCGGGCCACTCGCCGGGCAAACTTGAGATAGGCCAGCAGCAGGGGGCGCAGGGGCCAGGGCAGCTGCCGCAACCGGCGCTGCATCCCCTGATAGAAATGCTGGAGGACCAGGGGCGTGAGCACCAGGATGGTGATCCGCTGTTCCTTGATGCACCTCAGGATGGCCTCGGCCTTCAGGGTGTCCAGATAAGTGATCCGGGCCCGGGAAAAAAGCGGCATCAACAGGGTGGCGGTGAAGGGAAAGGCGTGGTGCAGGGGCAGGATGGCCAGAAAATTGTCCTCGGGCCGGATGGCGTTGAGCCGGGCTATCCCCTGGCAGTTGGCCCAAAAATTTTTATGGCTGAGCATCACCCCTTTGGGCCGGCCGGTGGTGCCCGAGGTGTAGATGATGGAGGCTAAGGCGTCGGGGGGCAAGACCGGAAGCCCGGCTTGAGCTGCGGATGATTTCAGGATTTCCGGGAAATGGCTGATTTTGCCGCCCGGCGCCGCGGGTTCCCCCACCACCACGATCTCTTCCAGAAAAGGGAGTGCTTGGAGCTGCGTCAGCGGGGCCTGGGGAAAGGTGAAGATGACCCGGGCCCGGGTCTGCTCCAGGGCGTATTGGATCAGGTCCCAGCGGGAAACCGGATCGAGGGGCACCGCCACCGCCCCGGCCAGGAGCGCCCCGAAGTAGCTCACCGGCCATTCCGGGCGGTTCTCCAGGAGGAGGGCCACCCGGTCGCCGGGCTGCACCCCCTTGGCCTGGAGCCAGCCGGCCACGGCCAGGCTGCCCCGGTAAAGCCGGCCGTAGGTATACTGGCGGACCGCGTCGCCGGCTTGATAAATAATGGCGACCCGATCGGGGGCCTCCCGGGCTACGGCGGCAAATCGGCCGGTCAGGGTTTGCATGGCGGCTTCCATAATTTCCGGTTGGAACTGGCGGGCGGGGACGCCCGCCCTACTGATTTTTTTCCGGGGCGCAGGCTTCCAGCCTGTGATTTCACAGGCCAGAGGCCTGTGCCACTAGGGACGCCCGCCCCATCGATTTTTTTCCGGGGCGCAGGGCGCACCCTACACGGCGGGCGAGACGCCCGCCCCACCGACTTTTGCGATAATCTCCCGGGGCCGGTTGGTGCCAATGGCGTCAAGGTTCAGGTCCAGGTAGGGCTCGAGGATTTCCGGATCGTCGATATTCCAGACGGTGACCATGATCCCTTGCCGGTGAGCGGCGTCCACCAGGTCCCGGTCGACGTAGTGATAATTCAGGACCAGGGTATCGGTCCGGGCGGCCCGGGCCAGGCCGACCGGGTCCGCCGGGCAGCCCACCAGGAGGACCCCGGTCCTAAGGCGCGGCTCCGCCTCTTTCAGGGCCTTGACGGCCGGGTGCCAGAAAGAGATGACCCGGGCCGCGTCGAAGGCCAGGTGTTGCCGGAAGAACTCCAGCAGCGCCGCGGCCGCGTCCGGCTGTTTCATTTCCACCAGCAGCTGGGCGCGGCCCCGGGTCAGTTCCAGGACTTCTTCCAGGGCGGGAATGGTCTCGCCTTGGCCGGCGTCCAGTTTCCGCAGTGCGGCCAGGGTGAAGTTTTGCACCGGACCGTGCCCGTTGGTGGTGCGGTCCAGGGTCTCGTCGTGGATCACCGCCAGGCGGCCATCCCGGGTGAGCTGGACATCCAGTTCCACCGCCGCCACCCCCAACTCCAGGGCGCGCCGGAAAGAGCGCAGGGTGTTTTCTGGCTCAGTACTCGGAGCCCCCCGGTGCCCGACAATGTTGACCATTTAAGTGACCTTTGCGTCAGAAGAATGTAGTCGCAGACTGCAGCCGGCGCCGGCTCCCGGCGGCGGGCGAGACGCCCGCCCGGCAGGCTGACCGCGGATAGCTATTGTGCAAGCCGGCCAATTCCTATATTAGATGAAAGAGCAGTGGTTTGGCAAGCCGGGAGGAGAGACTTGAACTGGCTGGTGTTTTCCTTGTTGGCCGTGGGGCTTTGGGGGCTGTGGGGCTTCTTGAGCAAGCTGGCCGCCCTGCAGCTGCCCGCCGGGGCTGTCTATTTAATGTCCGTGGCCGGACATCTGGCGGTGGTCAGCTTTCTGGCGGCGTCCGGCGGCCTGGCCGTCCCCTGGCAGCCCGCCGGCCTGGCCGCGGGCCTGGGCGCCGGACTCTGCATGGCCTTCGGCCTGCTCTTTTTTTTGAAGGCCCTGGCGGCCGGAGGGACCGGCGGCGTGGTGGTGCCGCTCACGGCCCTGTATCCCATGGTCACGGTGGTCTTGAGCTGGATGGTGCTGCACGAGGACTTCACCCTGCGCCGCCTGGCCGGGGTGGCTTTGGCTTTGGCGGCCGGCTGGCTGTTGTCTAAATAAGACCGGGGACCGGGGACCGAAGACGGGGAAAATAAGAGAGGGGACCGAGGACTGTCTCCCGTCAAACAAGGAGTCGCCTAGTGACAGAAATTCGACAACCGCAAGAGGTGCGTATTCTCGCCCTGGACGTGGGGTCGAAGCGCATCGGCCTGGCGGTGAGCGACCCCCTGGGCATTACCGCCCAGGGTCTGGAAGTCTTGATCCGCCAGAACCCCCAGGCCGACCTGAAGCGGCTCGTGGAGGTGGCCCGCCAGTGGGGGGTGCAGCAGATCGTGGTGGGCCTGCCGCGGCATATGGATGGCCGGCTGGGGTCCGCCGCCCCGCAGATCCTGGAGCTGGTTGCAGTCTTACATGAAGCCCTGGGGGTGGAGGTGGTCACCTGGGAGGAGCGCCTCACCACCGCCGAGGCGGAGCGCGTCCTCATACAGGCGGACGTGAGCCGCCGACGCCGCCGCCAGGTGGTGGATCAACTGGCGGCCGTGCTCATCTTGCAGAATTACCTGGACCACCGGCAGCAGCACCGGGATGCCTGAATTTTCACCCGCCTCACCAGCCGTCGCCCCGCCGGGGAGCACGGTTCACCGCTGACCCCTTAATCCGGGTCCAACCGGCCTCTCAACCCCAAAATCTTTCAGCCCTCGCCCCGAACCCCGTTTCCCGGAAAAGTGGGACGAACCCGGGTTATCTGCGCACTCAGTGGGGTAAGACTGCCTATCCACTGGGTAAAATGCCCGGGGAATGGTGCAAATCACCCATTGACAGGGTCCTACATCGGCTGATTCCAATTATCCCCTTGGCCTCGCTGAGCGGAAGCCGTTTTCCATCCCGCTAATTTTTTTTATTCCGAAATAATTTTTCCCTTGACTTCCCCCAAATTAAGCGCAATATTGGGGTGCAAGTGGATAATAGTGGAACTAAGTGGAGGATAGTGGTGTGATTGAGTTCAGCGGCAGGCATTTCCTTTCCATGGATAACAAGGGCCGGGTCAGCATCCCGTCCCGTTATCGGGAAATCCTGAAGGAACTCCAAGACCACCAACTTATCCTCACTAATAATTTTCAACGGATAAACCAAGACGGCGCGCCGGTGAAGGTCCGCTACCTCCGGGCCTTTCCCACCTTGGCCTGGCAGGAATTCCTGGCGGCCCAAAAGCCGATTCTCAGCAAAAACCTCAATCACCGGCGTATCATCTCGGGCGGGAAGGAGGAATGCCCCCTGGACAAACAGGGCCGCATCCTCATTTCCCCCAGCCTGCGCAAGTATGCCCAACTTTCCCGGGACGTCATCCTGTTTGGCATGACCAACTGGTTTGAAATCTGGGACCAGGGCGTCTACGAGGCCAATGAGGAGCTGTTGGAAGACACCATTGACGAAAAGGATCTGGAAGCATCGGAATATTAACCGTAGACCCGAATCCGGTTCACGAACCGGTGATGGTGAAGGAGGTGCTGGTGGGCCTCAATTGCCGGCCTGGCCGCCTTTATGTGGATGGCACCGTGGGTGAGGGGGGGCATGCCTCTGCCATCCTGGACTGCAGCGCTCCGGATGGGCGCGTTTGGGGATTGGATCGGGACCCCGCAGTCCTAAAGACGGCCGCCAGCCGGTTGGCGCACCACACCTCCAAATTTCAATTGTTTCACCGCTCTTACAGTCAATTGGGGGAGTTGTTGGCAGCAGCCCAGGTCGCCGGGGTGGACGGCATCCTCCTGGACCTGGGCCTGTCTTCCCGGCAATTGCAGACTTCGGAGCGAGGTTTCTCCTTCCAGGGAGACGAGCCCTTGGACATGCGGTTCAACCCGGAAAATGGCGGGGTGACCGCGGCCCAACTGCTCAACCGGTCCCCCCAGGCCACTCTGGAAAAGATTTTTTGGGAATATGGGGAAGAGCCGAAGGCCCGGCGCCTGGCCCGGATGGTAGTTCAGGCCCGGCAGCGGCGGCCCTTCAGCACCACGCAGCAACTGGTAGAAGTCAGTAAGCAGGCTCTGGGACCCGGGGGGCGCAGCAGGGGGAGACTGCATCCGGCCACCCGGGTCTTCCAGGCCTTGAGGATAGCGGTAAACCGCGAACTGGAGCACCTCGCCGATTTTCTGGAGCAGGCCCCGGACTGGTTGGTAGAGGGAGGCCGCCTGGTGGTGATTGCCTACCATTCTCTGGAAGATCGGCTGATCAAGGAGAAGATGGCGGCCTGGGACCGCGCCGGGGTGATGGTGCGACTGACCCGCAAGCCCCTGGTTCCCACCCCGGAAGAAGTCGCCCGGAATCCCCGGGCCCGCAGCGCCAAGCTGCGCATTGCCGAAAAGATCCTTACTGCGGCGCAGCAGGAGAACGATCATGTTAGTTGATTTGAGGTCAGCCAGCGTCATCTGTGCGGTGATTCAAGAGAGGCAGCCGGATTTCCAGGGCGGCGAGGCAGCCGCCGACCGGGACGAGGGCCCCCGTCCCGGCTCGTGGTGGGATAGGGTCGCCGAAAGATGGCCCAATGGGGGAAGATTTCCCAGTTTCATCTTTATCGATCAAAGTGCTTGATTACAGGAGGTCAGGGGGATGCCCGGTAATTTAGCTCTTCGCTTAGGCGTCGCAGGACAGGTATTTATTTCCAAGAATCGTAAGGTCAGCCATCCCTGGCGTTGGGGAAGCGCCCTGGTAGGCGGACTGGTCCTGGCCACCATGGGGGTGCTGTGCGCCTGCATGTGCCTGGCCTGGACCGATCTCCAGTTCATCACTCAAAGTTATCAGATCTCGCAGGCTCAGGAGACCCAGAAACAATTGCTGGACCTGAACCGCAAGCTTAGGATCGAGTACTCCAATCTGACCGGCATCTCACGTCTGGAGAAACTCGCCGCCCAGTTCGGCATGGAGGCGCCGCAGCCCACGCAAGTTGTGAATCTGCCGTGAGCCCTACCATCGGCAAATGGGTGCGCTTCCGGATCGCCCTGGTGGTAATCGGCCTGAGCCTGTTGGGAATGGTGATCTGCGGCCGCTTCTTTTACCTCCAGGTGGTCAAGGGCCCGCAATTGCGGGAATTGGCCACCCGGGAATACCAGAAATTTTGCCCGATCCTGCCGGTTCGGGGCATGATCGTGGACCGCAAAGGCCTGGAGCTGGCCATCAGCACCCGGGTATCATCGGTGGTGGCGCATCCCTTACAGATCAAGCACGCCGACCGTTTGAGCCGGGAACTGGCCGCCCATCCTGGGCTACAAGCCCCGGGAATTGAAGGAGATTCTCACCCGGGCCACTAACTTTGTCTGGGTCAAGCGCCAGCTGACCCCGGAGCGGGAAGCCGCCTTCCTGGCCTGGGCCGCCGCCGCGGACCGCAGGGACAAGGCCGCCAAGATCACCGGCAAACGGGATACCGATGCCATCTATTTGATCCCCGAGGCCAAGCGCTACTATCCGCAGCTCTCTCTGGCCGGACAGGTCCTGGGGTTCTGCAACATTGACGGCCAGGGTCTGGAAGGCGTAGAGCACGAGTTCGATAAACAGCTCTACGGCAAACCCAAGCAGTGCTGGAAGACCATGGATGCCCGGGGCCATATCGTCACCTCGGGGGAGAAGGCCTGGGACCCGGAGGTCATGGGGAACAACGTGGTCCTCACCCTGGACCGCACCCTGCAATATATCGCCGAAAAAGAACTGGCCCGGGGGGTGGAAAAATATAACGCCGCCGGCGGCACCGCCCTGGTGTTGCAGCCGCAGACCGGGGAGATCCTGGCCATGGCCCAGTTGCCCACCATGGACCCCAATCGTTATAGCCAGTTTCCCGAAAATGCCCGGCGCAACCGCCTGGTCACCGACTGTCTGGAGCCCGGTTCCACTTACAAGGTTTTCGTGGTGGCCTCGGCCCTGGACGCCAACGTGGTGAAGCCCGGCGACCGCTATAATTGTGAAAGCGGCCATTGGCAGGTAGATGGCAAGGATGTGATCCACGACGTGCATCCCTACGGGTGCCTGACGGTGCAGCAGGTCATCCAAAAATCGAGCAATATCGGCGCGGCCAAGATCGCCAACAAATTGGGCGGCGTCCGCCTGGATCAATATCTCCGGGAGTTCGGCTTCGGCAGCAAAAGCGGCATCACGATCGCGGGAGAGAGCAGCGGGTTGTTGCGCAATCTCGGCAAGGCCCGCTCCATCATCGACCGGGTCACCGTGGCCTTCGGCCAGGGGGTGTCGGTCACGCCCGCTGCAGTTGACCACGGCCCTGGCCGCCATCGGCAACGGCGGGGTGTTGATGGAACCTCACATCGTCAAGGAGATCGTAGACCCGCACGGCAAAAAGGTCCAGGAGTTTCCGCCCCGACCGGTGCGCCGGGTGCTGTCCGAGCGGGCGGCTCGGGAGATGCTGGCCATCATGGAGACCGTGACCCAGCAAGGCGGCACCGCCAAGGAGGCGGCCGCACCGGGCTTCACCGTGGCCGGCAAGACCGGGACCGCCCAGAAACTGGTGGGCCACGCTTACTCCCACAGCAAGTTTAGCGCCCTGTTCATCGGCATGGTGCCGGCGGACAAGCCGGTCCTGGCCATCGTCGTCATCGTCGACGAACCTAAAGGCGCCATCTTCGGCGGCGTGGTGGCGGCGCCGATTTTCCGGGAGATTGCCGCCCAATCCTTGCGGGTCCTGGGTTATTACCCCAAACAGGAAAAGGATAAGAATATGCCCGTGCTGGCCAAGGGGGCCTCCCCGGCCAAGGGCGCCAAGACGGCCAAGGCGGCCCCGCCTCCGGTGTCGGCCCCGGCCCCGTTGCCCACCCTGGCCCAGTTGCTGCCGTGTAAGCTCAAGGAGGCCAAAGAGCCGCCGACGGTGATGCCGGATTTCAGGGGCTGTACCATCCGTCAGGTTCTGAACCTGCTGAAACGGCGCCGGGCTGAAATGCCGTGTGGAGGGCAGCGGCCTGGCCGTAAACCAGGAGCCCTCGCCGGGAACCACCATCACCCCCGGCGCCACCTGCTCGGTAAAATTTCAATCCAGCTCGTGAGGACCGCGCCCGGGGATTCGTCCTTGCCAAGAACCCGAAGCTTTTATAGAATTAAGCCAGGCGGTGAGACTTGAGATTAGACCTCGACCGGCAAATCCCTGAAGACGTGCAACTGATGAGGGCAGGCCCGTGGGCCTGCCCTTTGGCGTATCTGATAATCAATCCTGTGCTATAACAATTACTTACACTTACCGCCGGTTGGCTCAAAATTTAACTGCAGCAGCGCCGCCCCCGGCGGTAACCAGGCCGGCGAGGGCGCCGGCGCTACCTGTTGATCTGACTGTGGAGCGAGGGTACCGTGCAGCGCCACCAGCCGTCCCCCATAGCTTTGCAGCGCCTGTTAGCCGGTCTGGAGGGCTGCCGCCTCCAGGGTGACGCAGAACTCGTCGTCACCGGGGTGGCCTATCACTCCGGACAGGTGCGGGCCCGGTGAGGTCTTCGTGGCGCTCAAGGGGGCGCACACCGACGGCCACCGCTTTGTGGCCGACGCCCTCAGCCGGGGCGCCGCGGCCATTGTCAGCGAGGAAGAATTGGCGGCCCCGGCCGGCGTCACGGTGGTCCGGGTGCCCCAGGCCCGGCTGGCCCTGGCCCATCTCAGCGCCGCGCTTTTACGGCCACCCCAGCCGGGAGCTGACCCTGGTGGGCATCACCGGCACCAACGGCAAGACCAGCACCACCTATCTCCTGGAGGCCATCCTTCGAGCCGCCGGGCACCGGGTTGGGGTAATGGGCACCGTGAATTACCGCGTGGGGGAAGAGACCTGGCCGGCCCCGGTGACCACCCCGGAATCCCTGGACCTGCAACGGCTCCTGCGGGCCAGATGCGTGCCGAGGGCGTCAGCCACGTCTGTCATGGAGGTCTCCTCCCATGCCCTGGATTTGCAGCGCGGGTGGACCGCGCCGCCTTCGACGGCCGGGGTCTTCACCAACCTCTGCCAGGACCACCTGGATTACCACCGGGACCTGGACGACTATTTTGCCGCCAAGTCCCGCCTTTTTCTGGAGTTGTTGGCCAACGGCGGCGGCCCCCGGCCTGGCGGTCCTCAACCTGGACGAGCCCCGGGGGCACGAGTTGCGCCGCCGGGTGCGGGTCCCGGTCCTGACCTATGGCTGCCATCCCGAGAGCCAGGTGCGGCCGCTGACTTACCAGTTCAGCCCCAACGGCATCCGAGGCCCGGCTCGCCAGCCCCATGGGGGAGATGGAGATCACTTCCCGCCTGGTGGGGCCATTCAACCTGGCCAACATCCTGGCGGCCGCGGCCACGGCCCTGGGGCTGGGTCTGAGCCCCGAGGACGGTAAGCCCGGGGCATCGCGGCGCTTGCGCGGGGTGCCGGGCCGCTTGGAGCGCTTCGGCCCGGCGGGGGGACCCGCGGTGTTCGTGGATTACGCCCATACCCCGGCGGCCATCGCCCAGGCCCTGGGGGCCTTGCAGCACCTTAATTTCGCCCGGATCATCACGGTCTTCGGCTGCGGCGGCGACCGGGACCGCAAAAAGCGGCCCCTCATGGGCCAGGCCGCCGCGGCCGGGCTCGCAATTGGTGGTGGTCACCAGCGACAACCCCCGCACCGAGGACCCCCTGGCCATCATCCAGGAGATCGAGCCGGGTCTGGCGCAGGCGGTCTGCCAAAACTTCCGCGGCCGGCCGCGGCCAACGGGGCGCAGTCGGGCTATCTGGTGGTCCCGGACCGCCGGGAGGCCATCCGCCTGGCCGTGAGCCTGGCCCGCCCCGGGGACGCCGTCCTGGTGGCCGGCAAAGGCCACGAAGATTACCAGATCTGGGGCACGGAACGCCGCCACTTCGACGACCGGGAAGAAGTCGCCGAAGCCTTGAAGGAGTACCACGGCTGATGGCTGCCACCTTCACCATCGCCGAAATCTTGGCCGCTACCGGCGGCGCTCTGATGCAGCGGGGCGCCTGGGACGCCTTTTGCGGCGTGTCCACCGACTCCCGCACCGCCCAGACGGGGAGCTCTTCATCCCCCTGTCCGGCGAGCGCCACGACGGCCACGACTTCATCCCCAAGGCCCTGCACCGGGGCGTCCGGGGCGTGCTGGTGGAGCAAAGATATGTAGGACAGGCGCCCTCGGCTGTCCAGGACAGCCGGGGGCGCCTGTCCTACAGCATATCCCTCCGAGGTTACGGTAATCGTAGTGAACGACGCCCTCACCGCCCTGGGCGACCTGGCCCAGGCCTGGCGCGGCCGATTTGCCGTGCCCGTGGTGGCCGTCACCGGCAGTTGCGGCAAGACCACCACCAAGGAGATGATCGCCCAGGTGCTGTCCGGCACGTTTCGGGTGCACAAAAACCGCCTGAATCTGAACAACCTCATCGGCCTGCCGCTGACCCTCCTCGAGCATGGAGCCCGGCCACGAGGCCGCGGTGGTGGAGATGGGCATGAACCGCTTCGGGGAGATTCGGCGGCTGACCCAGATCGCCGCGCCCACCGTGGGGGTGCTCACCAACGTTTACGGGGCCCACACCGAAGGGCTGGGCGACGTGGCCGGGGTGGCCCAGGCCAAGGGCGAGATCATCGCCGCCCTGGACCGGGAGACCCGGCTGGTTTATAATCATGACGATCCCCGGATTGCCGATTTGGCCCGGAATTTTCGCGGGCGGGCCCTGAGTTTCGGCCTGGGGCCCGGGGCCGCCTTACAGGCCTTCGAGCGCCGTCCCCAGGGGAGCCGGGGCCAGAGCGCCAAGCTGCGCTATCAGGGGCAGAGCTGGAGCCTGGATTTGCCCGCGGCCGGCGAGCACATGCTGTATAACGCCCTGGCGGCCACCGCGGTGGGCCTGGCTCTGGGGCTGGACCCTTTAGTAACCGCCGCGGCGCTGGCGGCCTTCCGGCCCATCGCCCGGCGCTCCCAGGTCGTCACCCTGCCCGGCGGGGTCAACCTGCTGAACGATTGCTACAACGCCAACCCCGGTTCCATGGCCATGGCCCTGAAGACCCTGGTGGAACTGCGGGACCACGGCCGGACTGCCGCCGCCCTGGGGGACATGCTGGAGTTGGGGGCGGTGGCGGCCCGGGAACACCGCCAGATCGGCCGGCTGGCCGCACAATACGGGGTGGATTATCTGGTGGTCTACGGCAACTTCCGCCTGGAGGTGGCCGCCGGCGCCCGGGAAGAGGGACTGGCCGCGGCCCGCCTCTTTCCCGTGACCCACCTGGCCGACGGCGCCCGGGTGCTGAAGGAATTGCTGGAGCCGGGTGACTGGCTGCTGGTGAAAGGCTCCCGCTCCATGCACATGGAGGGGCTGGTGGATTTGCTGGAGGAGATGTAGGGTGGGCACTGCCCACCAATTATTAATTTATTATCCAGAAAGTTTTTTTATGCCATTACATCATCTGCATAAATATCGTGCCGAGTTCGATTTTAGATGGAATCACAGAAATAATGGTGATGGTGAAAGGACAATGTTCGCAATAAAAGGATCACATGGCAAAAGATTATCCTACAAGGAGATTGAGTCATGAGTGAAGAACTATTGCAAACTATCCCACAAAAGATCGGGAAATATACATATTATCGTCTTGGCAATACAACTATTGATCAACTTAAAAATCATGGTATTATTCCAAAGAAAAACTATGGCAAAGTTAATCGGAAAAAGCCAGATGGATTAGTTACATATCATGGAATCGTAAAGGCAGTTGTTGAATATAAGCATCCAGATGAGTTGAATTCTGATAAGAAAATCGAGAAGGCTATCTCTCAAGAAATAGATGTTGCAAAAGTACTCTGTAAGACATTAATTATTACTGATGGTTCCAAGTCTTATTGGATTAATGCTCTTAACGGGCAACCTATTAAAGATGCCAAAAATATTGATTTAAGAGTTATATTTCATCCATATCCTGTTAAAAATACTGGCATGATAGAATATCTCATAGATGAGATTGACGCTTCTTTAACTATAAGTAATTCTTTAATCAGAAGTACCAAACTTATTGATCCAACTCCTCTTGCAACCCGCCTTTGGCAAACGATTTGGGTAGCCACAGGAAAATCTCCGGTAAAGTGTCTTTATAACGTTGTTGAGCTATTTATCTTCAAATTTTTAAGCGACCTCCAGGTACTAAGTAATGATCTTGCTTTCAATGGCGTTTTTAAGCGGGCTTTGGGTGACCCTGCGGAAGCACTTGATTATTATGCCTAGAAATTCAAGAAGAAAGATTTATAAATTATTTCCAGAGGGTAAAGACGGTACTACTGTTATAAATGGAACAATATTTGTTAATGAAAGTGGAGAAGCAAATTTATCGCAATCAATTTTATTCCTTAAATGTCTTGAACATCTGAAAAAATATAGTGATGAATTCGGAAGTCTCACAACAATCGACAAACAGTTTAAAACAAAGTTGTATGAAAGTTTTTTAAAACAAGAAGTTGAGGCATTGGGACAATATTTTACTCCGAGAAAAATCATTCAGTCGATTATTAGAATGGCTGGAATAGATGAACCAAGTTTTCAGTACAATGGGAAAAGAATATGCGATCCATTTTGTGGTGTAGGTGGCTTTCCACTCGAAATATTAAATATGAATGAAGGTATGAAAGCATGTTATACGCCTAATGCTGACTGCCATATTGATATTAATTTTGTAATGCATGGATTTGATAAGGGATTTGAAAGAGAAGATGAAAGAACAATAATTCTTGCCAAAGCAAATATGTTAATATATCTTGCTGAATTGATATTTAAAAATCCGCAATGCTCTATAGAATTTGCTCGCATATTTAATGATACCTTTACTCTCTTCAAAGATAATCTTGGAACTTTTGGACATATCATTGATAACGAGGAAGGAAAGTACGATTATATTTTGAGCAATCCGCCTTATGTGACAAAGGGTTCTGGCATTATTAAAAAGGAGATTGCAGAAACGCCTCGTACGCGAGGCAAATACCCTATTAATGCTTTAGGACTTGAAGGATTGTCGCTTGAATGGATCGTCAAATCTCTCAAAAAGGGTGGCAGGGCTTTTATCATTATTCCTGATGGAATTCTGGCCAGGAAAGGTGACAAGAAACTTAGAGATTACATTTTAGATGAATGTTTTCTGGATGCAATTATTTCCCTTCCCAATAAGACTTTTTTCGCCAATGATGAAAACACATATATCATAGCCTTCACCAAGAAAAATAATCGCGATGACGTTCAAAAAGACCCTGTATTTACATATTTGGTTTCTAATATCGGAGAACGATTGACCAGTGTTAAAAGAGAGGAAATTGATAATGATGATTTGCCTGAGCTCGAAGGATTATTCAAGATATTCTCTGGTGCGAGAAGTAAATGCAAAGCTCTGATAGAAGCGAAAGATTATTTACGTTGCAAAATATTGGACGCTAATATTTTTAGGGAGTCCGACCATTGGGTTATTGATAGATGGTGGAGTCGTTCGGATAAAATTGCTCTTGGCATTGAAGAGAAAATAGCCTTTGCTAGCAAAGATGAAGTTGATGTCTTACTTGCACAACTGAATATTGCCCTTAACAATTATGACAATTTTATTGCCAAAATTAATCTTGATTCGCTTAAGAGCAGGGAAATTGCATTATCAGATTCCCAATTTTTTAAACTGTTTATCGGAAAACGTATTGTTAAAGATGAATTACCAGAATTAACCGGCGATATTCCCGCTTATAGCGCTAATGTATTTGAGCCATTTGGATATATTAATAAAAGCAACATAGAAGATATTTCTTATCCTTCCATTTTGTGGGGAATAGATGGTAATTTTGAGTTCAATGTAATTCCTCCAGGAACAAAGTTTGCCACAACAGACCATTGTGGGGTAATTCAAATACTTAATTCTTCTATAATCCCAGAATATCTATTATATGCTCTTCAATTGCGTAGAATAGTTGAAAACTTTGATAGGTCGTTCCGTTCTTCACTATTCAATATGCTTAAATTTGTAATCAAGATACCCATCAATGACGATGGAAGTTTTAATGTCATTTTACAAAGACAAATTGCTGCATCTTTTATGGGGGCCGGTCAAAAGAAAGAACATCTTATAGAGATCAAAACTAAACTTGATGGCATTTTTGATCGGTACATCGTGGCATCGGGATTGGTGAAATAACGGGGGGGGGAACATAGTTGCTTTACCATCTCTTATATCCATTGAAGACGGTCTTCGGCGGCTTTAATGTCTTCCGGTACATTACCTTCCGGACCATTTTCGCCATCCTCACCGCCCTGATCATCTCCCTGGCGGTGGGTTCCTGGTTCATCCGGAAGCTCAAGGAAATGCAGATCAGCCAGACGGTCCGGGAGGAAGGCCCCAAGTCCCATTATTCCAAGAACGGCACCCCCACCATGGGCGGCCTGATGATCATTTTGGCCACCGTGACCGCCACCCTCCTCTGGGCCGAACTGAACAATCCCTACGTCTGGCTGCTGGTCCTGGTGACCCTGGGTTTCGGCTTCATCGGTTTCTATGACGATTATCTCAAGGTGGTCAAGAAGCACAACCAGGGTCTCAGCGGCCGGGCACAAGCTGCTGGGCCAGACCCTGGTGGCCCTGGTGCCGGCCCTGTGGCTCTATATGTCAGCCGGACCTACATCACCACCCTGACGGTGCCCTTCTTCAAGCAGGTGCAGCCGGACCTGGGCTGGTTTTTCATCTCCGTTCGCGGTCTTTGTCATCGTGGGCAGCGCCAACGCGGTCAATCTCACCGACGGCCTGGACGGCCTGGCCATCGGCCCGGTGACCATCGCCGCGGCCTTTTACATGATCTTCTGCTTACCTGGCCGGTAACATCAAGATCGCCGCGTATCTCCAAATTCCTTATGTCCGGGGAGTGGGCGAAGCTCTCCATCTACCTGGGGGCCCTGGTGGGCGCCGGCGTGGGCTTCCTCTGGTTCAACGCCTACCCGGCCCAGGTCTTCATGGGGGACGTGGGGGCCCTGGCCCTGGGCGGCGTCCTGGGCACCGTGGCCCTGGCCACCAAGCAGGAAATTCTCCTGGCCATCGTGGGCGGCCTCTTCGTGGTGGAGGCCTTGTCGCGTGATCCTGCAGGTGGGCTTTTTCAAGGTCACCAACGGCACGCCGCATCTTCCGCATGGCGCCGCATGCACCACCACTTTGAACTGAAGGGCTGGCCCGAACCCAAGGTCATCGTGCGTTTCTGGATCATTGCCATTGTTTTGGGAGATCTTTGTCCTTGAGAGCACTTTGAAGTTGCGAAACATAGAGCGACTGTAGATCCTCCCACGGGAGAAAAAATATTCTGGTGGGTGGGATGGCCCGCACCGGCGTGGCCCTGTGCCCGCTTCCTACCCGGGCAGGCGCCCGGGTGACGGTGACGGACCTGGCTGACGCCCGCGCCCTGGCGGAGCCATGCGCCGGCGAGATGCAGGACCTGGGGTCACGGAAGAGTTGGGCGTGACCCGAGCCCCGCTGGCAGAGCGCTACGACCTCATCCTCCCCAGCCCCGGGGTGCCGCCGGAACTCCCCTGGCTGCAGGCGGCCCGGGAGTCCGGCAGCCCGGTTTGGGGGGAACTGGAACTGGCCAGCCATTTCATCACCCGCCCCTGATGGCCGTGAGCGGCACCAACGGCAAGACCACCACCACCACCCTGGTGGGGGAGTTGCTCGAGGCCTCGGGCCATCAAGGCCCCTGGTGGGGGGCAATATCGGCACCCCCGTGGTCTCGCTGCTGGCCCGGCAGGACCAGGCGGATTTCCTGGTGCTGGAGGTGAGCAGCTTCCAGTTGGACACGGCCCCCAGCTTCCATCCCCAGGCCGCGGCCTTTTGAACATCACCCCGGACCACCTGGACCGCTATGCCGATTACGCGGCCTATGCCGCCTCCAAGGCCGGCCTGTTCCGCCAGACGCAGGAGAGCGAACCAAGGTCCTCAATACGACGATCCGCTGGTGCGCCCCCTGGGCGCTGGGACTGGGCGAACGTCCTGTATTTTTCGGCACCCGAGCCCCTGACCGAGGGGGCCTGGCTGGCGATGACGGCGCCATGCAAGTCAGCCTGGCACCGCCCGGGAAGAGATTTTCCCCTGGCCGATATCCGCCTCGAAGGGGACCCACAACCTGGAAAACATCATGGCGGCGCTGTTGCTGGCCCTGGACGCGGGCGCCGTACCCGCGGCCTGCCGCCGGGTGCTGGCCTCCTTCACAGGTCTGCCCCACCGCCTGGAGTGGGTGGCCAGGTGGACCGGGTGGACTTTTACGACGACTCCAAGGGCACCAACGTCGGCGCCGTGGCCGGCTCCCTGGCCTACTTTGACCGCCCGGTCATCCTCATTGCCGGCGGCCGGGACAAGGACAGCGATTTCAGCCTGATTAAACGCCTGATCGCGCGGAACGGGTCAAGGCCCTGGTCCTGCTGGGAGAGACCCGGGAGCGCCTGGCCCGGGTCTGGGAGGGCCTGGCGCCCACTGCCAGGTCAGGGACATGGCGGAGGCGGTGCAGCGGGCCGCATACCTGGCCGACCCCGGGGAGGTGGTGCTGCTGTCTCCCGCCTGCGCCAGCTTCGACATGTTCAGGGATTATGCCCACCGGGGCGAAACCTTTCAAAGAGCGGTAAAGGAGAGTTATCACATGCCAACTGACGCCAATACTGACTCATATTGCCGCCCCTGGGGTAAATTATGACCTGATTCTGGCGCCAGCGCCTTTTCCTTGATGTTCCTGGGCCTGGCGATGGTCTTCATCGCCAGCAACGTCATGGCCAGACCAATTACGGCGATCCCTATCTACTTCATGAAGCGTCAGAGGATGTATGCGCTCCTGGGCCTGGGGGCCCTGCTCTTGGGCCGGAAGATCGATTATCACCATTATCAGCACTGGGTCTATCCCTTTTTATTTATTAGCCTTTCTGCCTGATCCTGGTATTTCTGCCGGGCCTCGGCGGCAAGGTGCGGGGGGCGGCCCGCTGGGTGCGTCTGGGTCCCCTGACCCTCCAGCCCTCCGAGTTCGCCAAGCTGGCCGTGGTCATGTTCCTGGCCTACTCCTTTACCCAGCAAGCAGGAAAAGATGAAGTATTTCGCCATCGGCTTTCTGCCCCACATGCTGATGGCCGGGCTGTTCATCGCGACTGATCGGCAAGGAGACCGACTTCGGCACCGCCCTGACCCTGGCCGGCCATCGTCTTCACCATGCTCCTTGTGGGGGGCACTAACTGCTCCATCTCGGCCTCTCCCTGGGGGATGGCAATCTGCCTGGCGGTGGTGGCGGTGGTGCGGGATCCGAAGAAATTCGACCGCATCCTCTCCTTCAGGGACCCCTGGAAATACGGGGACAGACGTCGGTTACCAGTTGAAACAGTCTCTGCTGGCCATCGGCTCCGGCAAGCTTTTGGGGCTGGGTCTGGGCCAGAGCCGGGCCAAGCTCTTCTACCTGCCGGACTCCCACACCGACTTCATCCTTTCCATCTTCAGCGAGGAAATGGGCTTCATAGGTTTTCTCCTGGTCCTGGGTCTGTTTGCCATCCTGGTGGCCCGGGGACTGCGCCTGAGCCTCAAGGCCCCGGATATCTTCGGCTCCTATCTGGCCCTGGGGTTGACCCTGGTCATCGGCCTGCCTGCGGCCATCAACATGGGGGTGGTGAGCGGCATTTTGCCCACCAAAGGGCTGTCCCTGCCGTTTCTCAGCTACGGCGGCTCTTCCATGATCGCCAGCATGCTGGCGGTGGGCATCCTGCTGAACATCAGCAGCCAGATCAAGCGTCCGGCGGGGCCGCCGCCGGTCAAGGCCGCGGCGCCGGCTACGAGCGGGGTCCCGTCCGCGACCTGAGCCGTGGGGCGGGCGTCTCGCCCGCCATCTCTAGATTCTTGCGTCTTTCTCTGCGCCTCTGCGTCTTGGCGTGAGATCTATCTTTTCGGTAGAGGATTTCCCGTAACTTGAAACTCGAAGCTCGAAACTCGAAACTTCAAATAGTCATCGCCGCCGGGGGCACCGGCGGCCACCTGTTCCCGGGCCTGGCGGTGGCCCGGGAGTTTGTGGCGCGCGTTGGTGCCAGCGTCACCTTTATCACCAGCCCCAAGGCCGTGGCCACCCGGATTCTGGAGAGCGCCGGCTTCCCCTGGGAGACGGTGGCCGGCCGGGCCCTGCAAGGCCAAGGGCTGTTCTCCCGGCTGGGCACCTGGTGGCGACTCCCCGGGAGTATCCGGGAGGCCCGGAGGCGCCTCCAGGAGCTTGCGCCCCAGCTGGTTCTGGGCATGGGCGGCTACACCGCCGGTCCGGTGGGGCTGGCGGCCTGGTCCCTGAAACTGCCCCTGGCCCTGCACGAACAGAACGCCCTGCCCGGCTTCACCAACCGCTGGCTGGCTAAATTGGCCGACCGGGTCTTCGTCTCCTTTCCGGGCTCGCTGGGGCAATTCCGCCGGGACCTGGCGGTCTGGACCGGCAACCCCGCCCGGGAGGAGTTTTTCCGGGAGAGTCCGCCCCGGCCGGAGGTGCCGTTCACCGTGCTGATTACCGGCGGCAGCCAGGGGGCGCACCACCTCAACCTGGAGGTGCTGGCGGCCTTGCCGGAGCTAACGGACCTGAAGGACCGGCTGCGCTTTCTCCATCTGACCGGCGAGGCGGATCGGCAGGAGGTGGCGGCCGGCTATGCACAGGCCGGTTTTGCCGCCCGGGTGGAGGCCTTCAGCTCCGAGATGCCGGAGTTGATGGCCCAGGCGCACCTCGTCGTCTGCCGGTCCGGGGCCTCAACTTTAGCGGAGCTCACCGCAGTGGGCCGGGCGGCCCTTTTGGTGCCCTACCCCTTCGCGGCCAACAACCATCAGGAGGTCAACGCCCGTTTTCTGGTCGAGGCCGGGGCCGCGGCATTAATTTTAAATAAGGATTTTACCGGAGAGCTATTCGCTGGTAAGATAAAGCAATTCCTAACCGAACCTGAACAATTGGCCCGGCTGGAGGCGGCCGCCCGCCGCCTGGCCAAACCGGAGGCGGCAAAAGAGATTGTGGCGGGGTGCCTGGAGTTGATTTCAGGCCAAAGCGATTGAGGGGGCCGGGGCGGGGCCGGCCTGGTTAGGATGAATTTTTATGTGTTATCTCGATCTCCTGGTTTTTTTGAAAAAGGTTTATCTTGCTCTGAAGAACCGGATCTACTCCGTATTTCTGAAATTGTCCAAAGGATAAAAACGTCGGGTAGGCCTCAGGCACGGAGCCGAGCCGGCGTAAAGCTTATAAAGGTATCGCAATGCTGGATTGGCCTAGCTTAGAAAACCTGTTTAAAGAATTGCAGTGGATCATAAATCCAGTTTATCGGTTTTTAGTACTGATTGTTTATGTCGGCGGGCCGCTGGCGGCCTTATTCGTCCTGATGTTCACTTATAAAAGTCCAAATACCACCGTTTTTATTGCAGTCGTCATATTAGTGACTATGGTCGTTGGCTTTAAATTTGGTCCATCGACCTTCTTTATCGTCAATTGTTCCTGGATTTATTTCAGGTTTGACAAATTTGGTATGTGGCTGCCGATTGTGGCGTATGTACTAGGGCTGACCATATTGGGATTACAGATGGCCGCCGAGAAAATCTTAACGGCAAACAATGATAATGAAGGGGGTATTGTTCCCTAATCTGCCATTAGGAGACATTTGACACCTCCTCCTTAACCCTCCCACTTCAAGGGGAGAAAAATGTAGGGTGCGCACTGCGCACCAATAAACATTGCCCTTTTAAAAGGCAAGATTGCACGGAACAAGATATGCCCCATTATTTGTGGGCCTGGGTTCCGGGAGGAACGTTATTTTTAACGGTGGTGACGTTTGATCGCCGGAAAATTTTTAATCATCCACCAGGCCGAAGGCTTCTGGGAAAGTCGGTCATTAGGGTAATCAGGGAATTTCCCTTTTCCCTGGACGCTTGGGTCCTGATGCCTGACCATCTTCACAGCATTTGGACCTTACCGCAAGGAGATACGAGCTGCGGCAAGCGGGTGGGGTTGATTAAAGCATATTTTTCCAAGGCCGCAAAAGCCTGGTTTCACGACGACTCTCTATTGAGTCCCTCCCGACGGAACCGTCGGGAGACCGCTATCTGGCAACGGCGTTTTTGGGAACACGCGATTCGCGATGAAGAGGATTTGACTAGACATTTTGATTACATCCATTATAACCCGGTAAAACATGGCCTGGTGCGAAGGGTGCGGGATTGGCCGTATTCATCATTTCATCGCCTAGTCGAGCAAGGAATTTACCCCATAGATTGGGGAGAAGGCGTAAAATTCGATGAAAAGGTGGAATACGGAGAATAAGGTAAAATGAGATGATTGGTGCGCAGTGCGCACCCTACATTAAACTTACGTAATGGGGCTGACCATATTGGGATTACAGATGGCTGCTGAGAAAATCTTAACGCCAAGTAATGAGTAGTGTAGGGTGGGCACTGCCCACCAATTCCTTGTAAGAAATACCTTAATATGACTAATAAACCTACCTACCACTTCATCGGCGTCGGCGGGATCGGCATGAGCGGCTTGGCGGAGCTCTTGGTGCGGCGGGGTCGTCGAGGTCAGCGGCTCGGACCTGGCGGTGGGGCCGATTACGCGGCGGCTGGCGGACCTGGGGGTGCGGGTCTACCAGGGCCACCGGGCCGAAAACCTGGCGGACGCCGAGATCGTGGTGCATACCACCGCGGTCAAGGAGGACAACCCGGAGTTGGCCGCGGCCCGGGCTCAAGGCCTGACCGTGCTGCGGCGGGGCCAGATGCTGGCGAAGCTGATGGAGGGCCACCGGCAGATCGCCATCACCGGGGCCCACGGCAAGACCTCCACCACCGCCATGACCGCGGCGATCTTGCGGGCCGGCGGCCTCGACCCCACCGTGGTGGTGGGGGCGGTGTGCGACCACCTGGGTAGTAACGCCGTCCTGGGCCGGGGTGAGTATTTCGTGGCCGAATCCGACGAGAGCGACGGCTCCTTCACTTATCTCCGCCCCCAGATTACCGTGGTCACCAACCTGGACCGGGAGCACCTGGATTTCTACCGGGACCTGGCCCACATCCAGGAGACCTTCGCCGCCTATTTCCGGAAGCTACCCAGCGGGGCGCAAGTCATCGCCTGGGCCGACGACCCGAATTTGCCGCCGGTGCTGCGGAGTTTCGGGGGTGAGGTGATCACCTACAGCCTAAATAACGGCGCCCACTTCCGGGCCATGGACCCGGAGCCCCGGGGATTGGGGTACTCCTTCAGCCTGAGCCATCGGGGCCGGAGGCTGGGGGAGGTGACGGTGCCCCTGGCCGGGTCCCATTACGTGCTGAACGCCATGGCCGCCGCGGCAGTGGGGCACGTATTGGGCCTCGATTTCCCCGTCTGGCAGGCCGGCCTGAAGAATCTGGGCCAGATCCACCGGCGCTGCCAGATGAAGGGCGAGACCCGGGGCATTACGGTGTTGGACGACTACGGCCATCACCCCACCGAGATCGCCTCCACCCTGACGGGCCTGGCCCAGGCCTTCCCGAAGCGCCGGCTGGTGGTGGCCTTTCAGCCCCACCGCTACAGCCGCACCGCGGCGCTTCTGCCGGAGTTCTTCCCGGTCTTTGCCCGGGCCGGGCTGGTTTTTGTCACGGAGATTTACGCGGCCAGTGAGAAGCCATTGGCCGGCGTCTCGGGCCGGGCCCTTTGTGAAGGCATCCGGCAGAGCGGTCACCCGGCGGTGCACTTCGTTGCAGAAAAAGGCGCGGTGGCCGATATTATGATGGAACATTTACGGGAAGGGGACCTGGTCCTCACCCTCGGGGCCGGGGATATCTGGAAGACCGGCGAGGACTTGCTGGCCCGGCTGCAAGGACCGGAGACGGGAGACCGAAGACCGGGGACCGGGGAGAGGGGCAGATGATGTTTCTCCCAGCTCCCGTCGGCTAAAGGACCAGGGAGCGGAGACCGGAGAATGGAGCCATTTTTTGTACCCGTCTCCCGTCCTGGAAGGGACCAGAGACCGGGGAGAGGATGGGTAACAGGTGATGACGCCATTTTTTTGTTCCCGTCTCCCGTCCCCCGTCTCCCGTCGGTTTTAAAGGAAAACCGCCATGCCCCGGAAAACGCGCCTTGAGCGCCCTTCGCGTCTGACGCCCCAGAGACCGGCAAAGATAAAAAAATCGGGCCTTTTCCCCCGGGGAAAGTCCAGCAACAGCTATCGCCGTTCCCGGGGGATCGGCTCCAAAAAGTCCTGGCTGCGGCTGTTTCTCATCACCTCAGGGGTCGCAGGATTGGCCGGGCTCTGCGTGGGTCTGGTGCTCCTCTATCATCTGCTCTTGACCTCTTCTTACTTTTGCATTAAAGATATCAAGAACATCGAAATTGACGGAGCCCGGCGGCTCACGCCGGCAGTGATTCTGCACCTGGCCAATTTAGGTCCTGAAACCAGCCTCTTAGCCATCCGGCCGGGGCGGGTGGAACGGGCCCTCATGACTCATCCGTGGATTGCCCGGGCCGAATTGACCCGGAAATGGCCCCACCGCATCCAATTGCACATCCAGGAACGGGAGCCGGCGGCCCTGGTGCAGTTGGGGGAAGAGCTCTTTTACATCGATCGCCAGGGAAGTCTGTATAAACCGTTGTCGCCCGGCGATCCGCATGATTTTCCGGTAATTACGGGCTTGAAGGCGGAAAACCTCAAGCACCCGGAAGGGTCGCTGGCGCCCCTGGTGGCCCAGACCTTCCAGTTGCTGGACGTGCTCAAACAGACCCAGGCGCCGCTGAGCCTGGAAAACGTCTCCGAGGTCCACCTGGATCTGGACCGGGGGTTCACCCTCTATGTCAATGGTCTGGGGGCGGCCCTGGATTTAGGTTTTGACAATTATTCCGAAAAATTGAAAAAATTTGCCCACGTCTTGCCGGCGTTGGCCCAAAAGGGCTACCTGGCTCGGACCGGGCGCATTAATCTCGACTACCCCGACCGGGTGCTGATCAACCTGAAAGGGACTGAAGAGGCTCGATAGGATGACAACGTGCCCCAAGATCTAATCGTTGGTTTGGACATCGGCACCACCAAGATTTGCGCCGTGGTGGGCGAAGTGCGGGAAGGCCAGGTGGACATCGTCGGCCTGGGCTGCGCCCCCACCGCCGGCGGCTTGCGCAAGGGTGTGGTGGTCAACATCGAAAATACCGTCCGGGCCATCCGCAAGGCCGTGGAAGAGGCGGAGACCATGGCCGGCTGCGAGATCCGCTCCGTTTATGCCGGGGTGGGCGGCGGCCAGACCAAGGTGATCAACAGCCAGGGGATCATCGCCATCAAGGACCGGGAAGTGACTCCGGCGGACATGGACCGGGTCATCGAGACGGCCCGCACCGTGGCCATCCCCTCCGACCGGGAGGTCATCCACACCCTGGTCCAGGACTTTTTGATCGACGGCCAGGACGGCATCAAGGACCCGGTGGGCATCCACGGCGTGCGCCTGGAGTGCAAGGTCCACATCGTCACCGGGGCGGTCACCTCCCTCAATAATATTCATCAAGTGCGCCAACCGGGCCGGCCTGGAGGTAGAACGGCATCGCCCTGCAGAGCCTGGCCGCGGGCGAGGCGGTCCTCACCGAAGAAGAGAAGGAACTGGGCGTGGCCCTCATCGACTTCGGCGGCGGCACCACCGACCTGGCCATCTTTGCCGAAAACGCCCTGCGCCATAACTTCGTCCTGCCGGTGGGCGGCAACAATCTCACCAATGACATCGCCGTGGGGCTGCCCTACCTCGCTGCAACATGCCGAGGAGTTGAAGAAGGATTTACGGCGCCTGCCTCAATGTCTTGGGCGATCCCATGGAACTGATCGAGGTGCCGGGGCTCGGCGGCCGGGAGACCCAGCAACTGCCCCGGGCCCGCCTGGCGGAAATCATCCACATGCGGGTGGCGGAGATCGTGAATCTGCTGGCCAAGGAGGTCCAGCGGGCCCGGTTCAGCTATCCCCTGCACTCCGGCGCGGTGCTCAGCGGCGGCACGGCCCTGGTGCAGGGGCTGCCCGGAACTGGCCGCCGAGGCCTTCCAGATGCACACCCGGATCGGCTACCCCATGGGGGTGAGCGGCCTGATTGACGTCATCCACGACCCCTCCTATGCCACCGGCGTCGGCCTGGTGCTCTACGGCTTCAAAACGCAGCAGAAGGCCCAGCGTAAGCCCGAACGCTGGGCCAGGCGACCCATCGGGGTTGGAGCGGCGGCACTCCTCCGGCGGCGGCCTCTGGGATCGCGCATTAAAAAATGGTTTCGCGAAGTGGTATGAACTGATCAAAACGTGCTATTATGAGGCAAGGGGGTTGTAAGCATGAAGATTCAATTAGTCCCCAACGAATTGTCCGCCAAAATCAAAGTCCTAGGCATCGGCGGCGCCGGCGGCAACGCCATCAATGACATGATCACCTCCCAGATGGTGGGGGTCGATTTTATCGCGGCCAACACCGACGCCCAGGCCCTGGAGCGGAGCCTGGCGCCGGTCAAGATCCAGCTGGGCACCAGCACCACCCGGGGGTTGGGGGCCGGCGGCGACCCGGAAGTGGGCCGGAAGGCGGCCCAGGAGGACGCCGAACGCATCCAGCAGGTCCTCCAGGGCGCGGACATGGTCTTCATTGCCGCGGGCATGGGCGGCGGCACCGGCACCGGCGGCGCCCCGTAGTGGCCGAACTCAGCCGGGAATTGGGCGCTCTCACCGTGGCCGTGGTGAGCAAGCCCTTCGAATTCGAAGGCAAGATGAAGCACGCGCCTGGCCGATAAACGGGATCGAGGAGCTGCGCAAGGTGGTGGACACCATCATCACCATCCCCAACGACCGCCTCTTCTGCCTCAGCTCCAAAAATTCCCGCATCAAGGACGTCTTCGGCATGGCCAACGAAGTCCTGGGCTTCGCGGTGCGGGGCATCTCCGACCTCATCATGGTGCCCGGCTTCATCAACGTGGATTTCGCCGACGTCCGCACCGTCATGAAGGAGCGGGGCATGGCCCTCATGGGCACCGGCATCGCCAACGGCGGCAACCGGGCCGTCTGACGCGGCCCACAAGGCCATCTCCAGCCCGCTGCTGGAAGACATCTCCATCCGGGGCGCCCGGGGCATCCTGATCAACATCACCTCCACCCCCGACATCTCCATGGAGGAACTCCGGGAGATCTGCGGCATCGTCCAGGAAGAGGCCCACGAAGAGGCGATCATCAAGTGGGGCCTGGTTTATGACGAAGGCCTGGAAGACGAAATCCGGGTGACGGTCATCGCCACCGGCATCGGCAAAAGCGAATTGGAGCGGCCGGCCTGGACCCAGGCGGGCCAGCCCGAGGACCTGGAGATCCCCACCATCCTGCGGACCCCGGAGCCGCCCCGGAACCCGGAATCACGCCTGGGTAATAATCCCGGCAACCCGGGCAACCAGCGGCCCGCCCCCAACCTGGGGGTGGTGAGCCAAAAGAGAAACATCGTCCACCCGGATCTGCAATACGAGGAAAGCGAACTGGATATCCCGCCGTTCCTGCGCAAGGCGGACAGTTAAGACAGTTTCGAGTTTTTAGTTTTTAGTTTTTAGTTTCGAGTTTTCGGTGGGGGCGTGATTTATTCACGCCCCCTATTTGTTTATCGAGGTTCAATAGAATTATTTGACTTTTATCCCCTTCCGTGGGAAAAGGATAAATATATAAAATAGTTTCGGAGAAAGATCACATGAAAAAATTCCTGGGTATCGCACTAATTTTCTTCATCGGGCTGACAAGGGTAGCATTTGCTCAGACAGCCCAAGACGCTATTGAAGCTTTACAAAAACTTGCTTCAAGATGTGATACGGGAATCTCATACAAAGATTACTCAACAGTAGTGGGAGAAACAAACTTTAAAGTAAAATCTTACTTGGAAAATCCAGAATCAGATAAAAACCCTAAACTGAAAGAAAGCATAAAAAAAACCTGGGGTCACTTTTTGATGGCGAAAGAAGCTTGGGGTTTACGATTCGCTAGAGTTGGCGTGGCTGTCATTCCTGAGCTACTCACTCCGGGGAAAGGGTTTACAGGCGAAAGTGATAAGGCAACTATGTCTCAACTCATTTCTACCTATCCAGAGCTTTCACAAAAAAGACTAAGCGGAGGTAGTCTTGCCCTTACAGATGTGGTGCCGGTTGCTTGGAGCTATGCAGCTAAAGAGCTAAGTTTTGCATCCAGGTTGCTAGCCCTTCAGCCGGAAAAGAAGCAGCCAATTAAACCATCTGCTGTGACGGAGAGCATGGAATCTAAATTAGACCAAATTGAAGAATTAAAGACCAAAAACAAAATAACTGATAAAGAATACCGTCAAATGCGTAAAGATATCTTAAGTGAAGTAACTAAAACTAAGTAATCATAGGGCGGGCCGTGGCCGCCGAAATTCAGCGAGCACAGCCCTGTAGGGCGGGAAAGCGCAGCGCATCCCGCCTTGCGAATCTCTCCATCTGCGGGTCAACCGTCTATTCTTCTCTGGAAATTTCTCGCACCGTGAATTAACTTATTTCCACGGCATATTCTGCTCTAACCCCGAACCGCCTGGCCTCCAAGCGGCACAAAAGCGGTACGATAGTGGACCGGCAACGGCCGCGTAGCGGTCAAATAACGGCTACTAGCGGACTATAATTAATGAAATTAGTATTTTATGCGATTCATTTTGCGGAATTTATTTTTGCAGCGGCACAATAATGGCCCGACTATCTCCTTTTTTATGCAAAAGGCCTCCTCTAAAAGGCGTTTTTATTTAAATTATTTAATGATATTATATAGTTGGATTATGTATCAATTTTAAATCACTAACTTGCACTTATACTTGGATTTTTCGGCGCAATTTAATTTGCAGGCCAAATCGACAACTGAAAACTGATAACTGGAAACTGAAAACTGCCTTTATGTCCGCCAAGCTCAAAGCCCGCCTCAAAAAACTGCTCGCCCAGGAAAAGGGCGCGTTGGTGCGGGAGTGGGGGGCGCGCTGGCCCGTGGCCCTGGTCTATCCGCAAATTTACCCGGTGGCCATGGGGAATCTGGGCTTCCAGGCCATCTACCGGTTGCTTAACGACACCTCCGGCCTGCACTGCGAACGGGCCTTTCTCCCCGGTCCCGAGGATTGGGAGGAGTATCGCCGCACCCGCACCCCCATTTTGAGCCTGGAGTCCCAGCGGCCTTTGCGGGATTTCGCCGCCGTGGCCTTTTCCATCTCCTTTGAGGCCGACTACCCTTACGTCCTGCAAATCCTGGCAGGCGCCGGGATTCCTTTACTATCTTCTGAACGCGGCCCCGGCGACCCCCTGGTGCTGGCCGGCGGCGTCGCCACCTTTTTGAACCCCGAGCCCCTGGCGCCGTTGGTTGATGCCTTCTTTCTGGGCGAGGGCGAGGCCGGGGCGGTGCCCTTCTTTCAATTTTTGGCGGAGGGCGAGCCGGAACAGGACCGCCACTTGCTGCTGCGGGACCTGGCGCAAACCATCCCCGGCGCTTACGTGCCGGCGGGTTACACCCCCCGCTACCGGGCGGACGGCACCCTGGCGGCCTGCGAGCCCGAGCCGGGCTTTCCGCCGCAGGTGCGGGCGCCGCACCTGGCGGAACTGGCCCCCTACCCTACCCACAGCCATATCCTGGCGCCCCAGAGCGAATGGGGCGAGATGTTTCTGGTGGAGACCGGCCGGGGCTGCTCCCGGGGCTGCCGCTTCTGCGCCGCCGGGTTTGTCTACCGGCCGCCCCGGGAACGCCCGCTGGAGGAGTTGTGGACCCAGATGGCGCCGGGCCTGCTGGAGAAGCGCAAGGTGGGCCTGGTGGGCGCGGCGGTCTCGGATCACCCCGAGGTGAAGGAACTCTGTCGCAAAATCCTGGCGGCTGGCGGCGATATCGGCATCAGTTCCCTCAGGGCCGACTCCGCCGACGAAGAGCTGTTTCGGCTCCTGGCCCAGGGCGGGATCCGGAGCGTCGCCCTGGCCCCGGAGGCGGGGAGCGATCGCCTGCGAAAGGTGCTGAACAAGGGCCTGAGCCGGGACGACCTGGCTAACGCTGCGGTGGCCGTCAGCCGGGCCGGGATTCCCCAACTGCGCCTCTACTTCATGGTGGGCCTGCCCACCGAGACGTTGGCAGATATTGAAGAAATACCCCGATTGGTGCGCTATTTGGAACACTGCGTGGTCAAGGACAGCTTTGGTAAGCGCCGCCTGGGCCTCATCACCCTGAGCATTTCGTCTTTTGTGCCCAAGCCCTTCACCCCCTTCCAGTGGACGCCGTTTCTGGACGTGGCGGAGCTGAAAAAGCGCCTGAAGCTGGTGACGAAAGAGTTCCACGGGGTCAAGGAGGTGCGGGTGCATACCGATCTGCCCAAATGGGCCTACGTCCAGGCCCTGCTGGCCCGGGGCGACCGCCGGGTGGGGGATATCCTGCTCGCCGCCCACCAGCACGGCTGGAACCGGGCCTTTCAGGAAAGCCCAGTCAACCCGGACTTCTTCACCCTCCGGGAGCGCCACCCCGAGGAACTCTTCCCCTGGGACTTCATCGACCACGGCCTAAAGAAAGACTACCTCTGGGACGAATACCAGCGGGCTCTGGAAGAGAAAGAGACGCCGGCCTGCCTTCCCAAGGTCTGCAAACGCTGCGGGATTTGCGGGGGCGAGGGGTTGTAGTGGCGGTTCTCGAACCGCCCTGGTTCGGTTCGCACCGGCGAGACGCCTGTGCCACCGTTTTAAACAATAATATGGTGCGTAAAACGCACCCTACACGGCGGGCGCGGAGGCCCGCCTCCTGATGAAATTCCTCTCCTGGAAAATCTGGCTGGGTCTGGGCCTCATCGGGCTGTCGCTGGTGGTCTACGGCCTCAATTACCTGATCTTCCGGGACGCCGATTACCTGTTCCGGCTGTTTTTGGCGCAGTTGGGTTTTCTGCCCATTTCGGTGCTGCTGGTGACCATCATCATCAACCAGTTGCTGAGCCAGCGGGCCAAGGCGGCCAAGCTGCGCAAGCTCAACATGGTCATCGGCGCTTTTTTTAGCGAGGTGGGGACCGATTTGCTCGGCATGTTTTCCCGTTATGTCCCCAAGGCGGCGGCCTTCTGGGACGAGATCAAGGCCGTCGGCTCCTGGTCCGACCGGGACTTTGCCGCCGGGCGGCGGCGCCTGCGGCAGGTCGACTTTGAGATAGTCCTGGCGGCCGGCGACCCGGAGACCTTGTGTTATTTCCTCCTGGGCAAAAGGGATTTTCTCCTACGCCTGCTGGAAAACCCCAACCTGCTGGAGCACGACACCTTCGCCAATCTGCTGCTGGCGGTCTTCCATCTGACGGAAGAACTGGCGCAGCGGCGGGATCTGGACCATTTAACCCCCGGGGACCGGGGACACCTGGCCGGGGATATCGAGCGGGCCTACGTCGCCTTGATTGCCGAGTGGCTGGATTATCTGCAGCATCTCCAGAAGAACTATCCCTTCCTCTTCTCCCTGGCCCTGCGCACCAATCCCTTCGACCCCGAGGCGTCGGTGGTGATCGAGTAAGGCGGGCGAGACGCCCGCCCCACGAGGACTGCCTGCCGCCGGGAATCTGCGAACACCGGGCGAACACCAGGTTCGCCCCTACAAAAATATATTAACCGGGTGAGCACAACCGGGCAGAAGGCGGGCGAGACGCCCGCCCCACCAGCCGGAAGCTGAGATGCAGGGCGACCCAGCGGGTCGCCCCTACGGCTCACTGCTCACTGCTCACTGCTCACTGCTTCTACACCACCTCGGCCCCGAAGATCCGGGCCATATGTTTCAAGGCGAAGGCGTGGGCCTCGGGGTCGAAGTCGGCGACTCCGTCCCGATAGACCAGGGTGGGGAGGTCCCGGTCAAAGAGTTCCTTGACCGTCTCCAGGATGCAGATCGAAGTGCAGACGCCCACCACCTCCACCCGCTCCACCTGCTCACGCTGCAGGACCTTGTCTAAATTGGTCCCGGTAAAGGCACTGTAGCGGGTCTTGTCCACCCGGTAGTCCTCCGGTTGCACGGGCAGCTCCGGGATGACCCAGCTCCCCCAGGAACCCTGGACCGCATGAGGGGCGAAGTGGCGGAATTCCCGGTCATCTTCGGCGTGGGCGTCGCAGACGAAGATGACCACGCCGCCCTGGCGCCGGGTCGCCTCGATCCGGTGCGCCACGAAGGGAATGATCCGTCTGGCTTGGGCCCCCACATAGAGCGCCCCCCGGGGGTCGATAAAATCGTTGAGCATATCCGCCACGATCAGGGCCGTCTTCCCCATGGCCGCCTCCGGGAGAAAATATCTAAGGATCATTAGAAGATAAGCGCGGCCTGCGGCCCAGGCAAGGGAAGGTTGGCGCAAGTGGTCCTGAGGACCAACTAAGAAAATCTTGCTGCCGGGATAAAAAAATCCCCCCCGCGGCGGTAACGTGATTATAATTTATGAGTCAGCTTGGGAGATTATCCGCCGCCGCGCCTCAGGACGCGGCGGCCTCCACAGGAGGGCTCATGCCGAAAACCGCGGTCTGGCTCATCATCATCTTCACGTTGTTGTTTATTCTGGGAATCAACACCGGGGACCTGGATTATCTCAACAACCTGGGAAACACCATCTGACTGTCCTGCATCGGGGTCGGCTAAATGGTCAGACTACGGACCTTAGTCCAAACCCTGGTGGCGTTGGGGACCAACGCCTATTTGCTTTTCCCTTTCGGCGGCTCGGTGATCTACCAGGGTCCGCTGAAGGCGGTGTGCCATCCGGGGCTCAACTGCTACTCCTGCCCCGGGGCCTTGCTCTCCTGCCCGGTGGGGGCCGTGCAGAACTTTCTGGCCAGCATCCGGTTTTATACACCGGGCACCATCCCCCACTTCGGGGCGATCGTGGTGGCCTATGTCGGCTTCATCGGCACCCTGGTGGGCCGCTTGCCCTGCGGCTGGCTCTGTCCTTTCGGCTTTATCCAGGACCTGATCCACAAGATTCCCGCCCGCAAGTTTTCCGTCTGGGAACCCCTGCGCTGGGGGAAATACGCCGTGCTGGTGGTCCTGGTGATCATCCTGCCCCTGTGGCTGGTCGATGCCGCCACCGGGCTGGGGCACCCCTGGTTCTGCAAGTTGTTATGCCCGGCGGGCACCCTGGAGGGGGCGCTCCCCATGATTTTCCTCAAGCCCAGCCTGTGGGCCGCCCTGGGTTTCTTTTTCTGGCTCAAGCTCAGCATCCTGGCATTTTGTTGATTCTGATGGTCTTCGTAAGCCGGCCCTTCTGCCGTATGCTCTGCCCCCTGGGGGCCTTTTACAGCCTCTTCTCCCGCATGACCCTGGTGCAGTTGGAGTTCGTCGAAGGCAACTGCGTGGAATGCGGCTCCTGCGCCCGCAAGTGCCCCATGGGGGTGAAACCCCAGGAGCAACATGACAGCAAAGAATGCATCATGTGCCTGAAATGCCTGGATGCCTGCCAGTTCCGGGCGCTCCAGTTCGGCATCCGCCGGCCGGCGGCGCCCGAGAGAAAACGGACGGCCTCGCCCATCTGAGGCGGCAAGAAAAAATGCTTGACACCTAATTTATTTTATTCATAATAAATCAAAGTATTTACCGCGCCAGCCGCAGGGGAGATCTTTTCATGGCCCTCACCAAGGAAAAGTTGATCAGCCGCTTACAGACCCAGGTAGGTCTGAGCAAGCAGGAGTCCCGCTCAGTGGTGGAGCGGGTCTTGGATATTATGAAAGAGTCCCTGGCGAAGAGCGAGGACCTGCTCATCAGCGGCTTTGGAAAATTTTCGGTGAGGCAAAAGAACGCCCGCCGAGGCCGGAACCCGCAAACCAAGGAAAACCTGATCCTCAGGGCCCGCAGGGTGGTGGTATTCAAGACCTCCGGCGTCCTGCGCAACCGCATCAACGAAGGCAAGTAACCTCATCAGCTTCTCACCTCTGCCCCCGCTTTAGAATCCGGGGCTGCCCTGTCGCCTGAACCGATTAGAGGACTCGCCGATTTTCACCGGGGGAGACCCAGCTATGGAAGGCTGCCGCGGCAAGCAGACGGGCATGGCGGGCCTGACCCGCCGGGCCTTTATCCGGGGCAGCGCCGGGGCCCTGACCCTTCTGGCCCTCCCCTGGCGTCCCGCCGTGGCCTCCTCCCAGGAAATCCGGCTGGGTTTCAGCCGCGCCACCCCCGCCGCCTTCACCAAGGTCATGGCCCAAGGCATGGTGCAGTGTCTGCTCTGCCCCCGGAAGTGCCAGGTGGCGGACGGCGACCGGGGCGAGTGCGGCGTCCGGGAGAACCGCAAAGGCGTCTACTACAGCCTGGTTTACGGTAACCCCTGCGCCGTTCACGTGGACCCGGTGGAGAAGAAGCCCTTCTTTCACGTGCTGCCCGGCAGCCGCTCCTTTTCCATCGCCACCGCGGGCTGCAACCTGCACTGCAAGTTCTGCCAGAACTGGGAAATTTCCCAGGCCCGGCCGGAAAAGACCTATAACTATGAGCTGCCCCCGGAAAAGGTGGTGGCCGGGGCCACTGCTGCCGGCTGCCCCTCCATCGCCTCTACCTACGTCGAGCCCGTCATCTTCTATGAGTACATGACCGCAGTGGGCCGCCTGGCCAAACAAGCCGGCATCCTGAGCACCTGCCACTCCAACGGTTACATCAATCCCGAACCCCTGGAAAAATTGTGCGAGGTGCTGGACGCGGCCTGCATCGACCTCAAGGGTTTCGACCCCAAATATTATCGGGAAGTAGTGGACGGCGAACTGGAACCGGTGCTCAATACCCTGAAGACCCTGCGCCGCCAGAAAGTGCATGTGGAGATCGTCAACCTGGTCATCCCCCAGTTCAACGACCAGCCCCGGACCATCAGCGACATGTGCGCCTGGATCAGAGATGAGTTGGGGCCGCTCACGCCGCTGCATTTCTCCCGCTTTTATCCCCTCTACAAGATGCAGAACCACTTCCCCACCCCGGCGTCCACCCTGGAGACGGCCCGGGAGCTGGCGCTCAAGGCGGGCCTGAAGTACGTCTACCTCGGCAATATCCCCGGGAACCCGGCGGAGAGCACCTATTGCCATAGTTGCGGCAAGCGGCTCATTGAGCGCACCGCCTACCAAATCGGCGAGGTTAGGATGAAGGGCGACAATTGCGGCTACTGCGGGGCGAAGATTCCGGGGATTTGGCAAAAGCCGGTGCAGGCTTAGCAGGAAGATGGTGGACAGTGCCCACCCTACATTTTTTTAACTGACCACTGACTACTGAAGCTGACCAGGTCTTGGACCTGCGGCAGTATCGGCCGGCCTAATCCCGGTAAGACCGGCCCTGCCTGCCGGGTGGCAGGGGGCCTGGACCTAGACCGGTCCCCCCGGGAAAAAGGACTATTTCAAAGCCGCGTCGCTCCTCACCTTGAAATCTTGCCGGTTCGTGACTATCTTCAAACTTAGGGAAAATCCGCGCCAGGGTCTTATCCGGGCCGAGGTGATGAGTTGCACCGATCTGGCCCGGCTGGGCGCCGCCGCCCAGGTCCGGGAGACGGGCCGCCTGCACTCCGAAGGTCGGGACTACGTGGTGCAGGACGGCGATCTGCTCCTGTTTAGCTGCCAACCGTAATTCTCCGAGTACCCGGTAGTTGCTTTTTATGGAATATTGTGATAAAAAATATCAGGGAAAGGAGGTGGAATAAGATGTTCCAAGTAGGCCAGCTGGCCGTATATCCTGCCCATGGCGTGGGCCGGATTGAATCCGTACAGGAACGGGAGGTCTCAGGAACACCGGCGCAATTCTATATCATGCGGTTAATTGACACCGACATGATCATTATGATCCCCACCACTAACGCTCGAAACATCGGTTTGCGCGACGTCATCGACAACCAGGCGGTTGGAGAAGTTTATGAAATCCTGCGCTCGCGCCCGACTCGCTTGAACAACCAGACGTGGAACCGCCGCTACCGCGACTACATGGACAAGATCAAGACCGGCTCCCCCTTCCGGGTGGCCGAAGTCTTGCGAGACCTCACTCTGCTCAAATCCGAAAAAGATCTCTCCTTTGGGGAGCGCAAGATGTTGGACACCGCCAAGAATCTATTGATTAAAGAGCTTTCCTTGGTAAATGAGAAAGAAGAAATTGAAATAGAGGCCCAGTTGTTAGAGTTGCTGGGCAATGCCTAAATTGGTCCACCCTGCCGTAGCAGCAACTTTAATTTCGCGGTATAGTTGTACTTCTGGTTTCGGATATTAAGTGGCGCGTTACCCAGCTGCCGGCAGCGGCCTATTCATCCGCAGTGCGCCATGGAAGGTGCCTTGTTCCCGTCTGTGATTTTTCCAAAGAAAGGGGGTGAATGCTGAGTGTTTCAAAAGGTGGTCATCGGGGCCATCCTGGGGACGATTTGCGCGGTGAGCGGCTACCTCATCGCCGACCAGATCCCCCAGTTCGACCAACTGTGGTGGGCCGGGTGGGCGGGGGGAGCCATCGGTCTGGCGCTGGCTTTCGTCACCCTGGCCCTGGAACAGGCAATCAAACGCATTCCACTGAAAACCATCCTGGGCAGCGTCTTGGGCCTGTTTGTGGGCCTGGGCATCGGCAAGCTGGCCAGCTACCCCTTCGACAAATACCTGGAACTCCCCAACTTACAGATTCCTTTATATATTTTCCTTTCAGCCATCTTTGGTTATATCGGTTTGGTGTTGGGGGGCAAGAAGATGTCGGAGGTGAGCACCCCTTATTTTCTCGATCCAACCGGCAAGCCGGCCATCCGGGTGCCCCAGAAAATCCTGGATACCAGCGTCATCATTGACGGCCGCATCGCCGACATCGCTGAAACCGGTTTTGTGGAAGGCACCCTGATCGTGCCGAAATTTATCCTGGAAGAACTGCAATATATCGCCGATTCCTCGGATGATCTGCGGCGCACCCGGGGGCGCCGGGGCCTGGATATCTTGAAGCGTCTGCAGCAACAGAATCCGACTCGGGTAGAGTTCGTCGAAGACGACGTGCCCAACGCCGTAGGGGCGGATTCCAAGCTGGTGGCCCTGGGCTTAAAAATGCGGGCCAAGGTCCTCACCAATGACTTCAATCTGCATAAAGTGGCGGAACTGCAGGGGGTCGAGGTCCTCAACATCAACCAACTGGCCAACGCCATGAAACCCGCGGTGCTGCCCGGGGAATGCCTCCAGGTGCAGATCCTGCGGGAGGGTAAATCCCAGGGCCAGGGGGTGGCGTATCTCGACGACGGCACCATGGTGGTCATTGAAAACGCCCGCCGCTTCATCGGCAAAGAGGTGGAGGTGTCGGTCACCAGCGTGCTGCAAACCACGGCGGGACGCATGATCTTCTCCGAGATCAAGAATGGCAGCGCCCCGCGCAAGGTGTAGGGGCGGTTCTCGAACAGCCGTGTGTAGGGTGGGCACTGCCCACCAATTCATCTTTCGGTTTCTATGGGCGGTTCTCGAACCGCCCCGGCAAAAACCTAGGGAGGACCGGCGCCCCCGGCTGTCCCGGGGCACCCGGGGGCGGCTGTCCCACATGCTTATCGGCCTGATTGTTAGTGGGTCAACTCTTGCCAACTAATCCCCGCGACCCTGAAACCTTGCAGCGGCTGGTAGAGCCGGCCCAGGCCGGGGGCCGTCTGGACCAGTTTCTGGCTAAGAATCTGGGCTGGTCCCGGGCCCGCCTGCAAAAACTCCTCAAGGCCGGGCTGGTGACGGTCGACGGCGCCCCGCAAGCCGCCTCGCATAAGGTGCGGGCCGGCGAGGCGGTCAGCGTTACGGTCCCCCCGCCCGAACCCAGCCATCTTACCGCCGAACCCCTGGCCCTGGAGGTTATCTTTGAAGACCGGGACCTGCTGGTGATCAACAAACCGCCGGGGCTGGTGGTCCATCCCGGGGCCGGGCACCGGACCGGGACGCTGTTGAACGCCCTGCTGCACCACTGCCCGGAGTTGCAGGAGATCGGCGAGGTGAGCCGGCCGGGGCTGGTGCACCGCCTGGACAAGGACACCAGCGGTCTCTTGGTGGTGGCCAAGACCGCCCTGGCGCACCAGGCGCTGGTGAGCCAGTTCGCCCAACGGGAGACCAGGAAGACTTATCTGGCCCTGGTCTGGGGCCGGCTGCCCGAGCCGGAGGGCCGGATCGACAAGGAGATCGGCCGGCACCCCACCCAACGCCACAAGATGACGGCGCACCCCCGGCGGGGCAAGGTGGCGGCCACCCGCTGGCGGGTGGTGCAAGAGTTCCCCGGCCCCCTGACCCTGGTGGAACTCTCGCCGGAGACCGGCCGCACCCATCAGCTCAGGGTGCACCTGGCCTCGGAGGGCCACCCGGTGCTGGGGGACGCCACCTACGGCGGCGGGGTGAGCCGGCTGGCGGTTAACCAGCGACTCATCGAACTCAAGCACCTGGTATCACGCCAACTCCTGCACGCCTGGCACTCGCGGTGACGCACCCGCGCACGGGGGAGAGCATGAGCTGGGAAGCGCCGCTGCCGGAGGATTTTCAGGGGGTGGTGGATTTTTTGGAGAAATTTGATTAAGTTATGACCATTAGAAGTGCTTTTCAAAAGATAAAGCCATTTTGACAAAAGGAAACCGCCATGGAGCCAACAGAGGACCTCGATGGTCTAATTGCCAAAGTCAAAGATATTGAAGATGGGCCGGATGGCGACTTGCTCCGCCGGCTGGTTGATATCCTCCATGATCGTTACGATTACGAACCTTTATCTCTAGAAGAGTTGCTCGCGGTTCAAGAAGCCGATGAGGCAATTCGGCGAGGTGATAAGGGATACTTCACGTCTTGGAATGAGCTAAAAAAAGAGCTAGGTTTATGAATATCTTGCAATAAAAAAGTTTGACATTCTTATTAAATTGATTAAGTGTTTATTTTGCAAAGTCCCTTTTTAGACTAAGATATAGCTAATCGGAGGGTGGAAAATGGATTTCGCGGAGCAGATTAGAGAGCTAATCGCACTATTGGATAAAAATAAGGACCACGTATTTACGGAAGAAGCAACCAAAAATGCAATGGTTTTGCCCCTTCTTCAAGTCTTGGGCTATAATATATTCGACCCAACTGAACTAATTCCTGAATACACGGCAGATATAGGCATAAAAAAAGGCGAAAAAGTTGACTATGCCATAGCATTCAACAATGAGCCAGCTATATTAATAGAGGTCAAGGCCGCCAGATGTCTTCTCCAACCTAAAACCATGAGTCAATTATTAAGATATTTTGGGGTAACCAAGGCAAAATTTGCTATCTTAACTAACGGTATCCAGTATCAATTTTATTCTGATTTCGATGAGAAAAATATTATGGATACCAACCCTTTTTTTACCCTTGATCTTGTTCAGTCCATTAGAGATTCTGAAATATCTGAAATCCGAAAATTTCATAAAAACCAATTTGATGCTGAAAAAATCTCATCATCTGCTATCGAACTTAAATATACTGGAGAATTAAAACGATATTTTAAGCGACAATTTAAGGAAGCGGACGAAGATTTTCTAAGGTTTTTTATTAAAAAGACCTCATTTGGAGGAGTGGTTACTAAACAACAATTTGAAAGGCTTTCTCCAATAGTTTCAGTTGCCTTTAGGCAATATGTAAATGAGGCAGTCAGTGATACGCTCAAAGGTGCTCTTGAGGAAGCAAAGAAAGCAGAGACCGGTACTAGTGAAGGATTGTCAGATAAGCATCTAATCCGTCAACGCTTTTGGACCCAGCTTTTGGGGTATGCCAAAACAAAAACTGATCTCCATGCCAAAATTTCTCCGACTCAAGGGGGATGGGTAGGAGTAAATACTGGAAGCCGAGGCCTTACATATTGTTACACTATTACTAAACACCAAGCCACTGTGGAAATTTATATCGATAGAGGGAAAGACTCACGGGAAGAAAACGAGAATATATTCGACAGACTAATTGGACTTAAGGGGGAAATCGAACAAACCTTCGGAGCCCCCATAGAGTGGGAGCGACTGGAGGGAAAACGTGCCTGTCGAATAAAGAAGACAATTACTGAAGGTGGATACCTGGACGAACAGAAGTGGACCACCATACATGAACTAATGGTAAATGCCATGATGGGGTTTGCAAGAGCTTTTAGCCCACAAATCCAAATGCTTGGGATTTAAGCATACGTATAAACAAAGGACTGGATTCGCAAGAAAAAGATGCATTGATAAAGTGGACAATGTCCATCCTACAAAATCCGCGATAAATTTAAATACTATTTCTGTGCTAAAAATCGCCATTACCGGGGGGGCCGGGTCGGGCAAGAGCACCGTGGCCCGGATGTTTGGGGAGCTGGGGGCGCGCGGTGTTGGACGCCGACGCCACGGCCAGGGAGGCGGTGGCCGTGGGGACGCCCGCTTAGGCAGGAGCTGCGCCGGCTCTTTGGGGCGGAGATTTTTTCAACCCGGACGGCGCCTTAAACCGCGCCAAGGTGGCCCAACTGGTCTTCTACCGACCCGGAGGCCCGCCAGCGGCTCAATGACATCGTCCACCCTCGGGTGGCCCGGGAACTCCAGGAGCGGCTGGCAGAATTGGAGCGCCAGGGCGCCGACCTGGTGCTGGTGGAGGTGCCGCTGCTGTTCGAGGCCGGGCTGGAGGCGGCCTACGACCGGGTCATCGTGGTCTACGTCGACCCGGAGGACCAAATCCGGCGGCTCAGGAGCGGGACGGCCGCGGGGCCGCAGGAGATCGCGGGCATCCTTGCGGCCCAGTGGCCCCTGGCTGACAAGGCGGCCCGGGCCGACTGACGTGGTGGATAACCGGGGCTCAGCTGAGCTGAGACCCGGAAGCAGGTGCAGAAAATCTGGGAGAATTGCAAAAAATCGGCAAATCATCTTGACAGGCGGGGGCTAAAGAGTTTAGCGCTCTATTTAACCTACCTTGTGTAATCTTAAGCAATTCCTATGGCCCGATATATTAAAACTAAGGAAACCCCGTATAATCCCCTTGGCTTGATGTTAAAACTTGTCCGCCTTCATCTCCATTGAGGCTACCGGTCTAAGTGGGCCATCAGGCGCCGGTCTATAAAATCGCAGTGCCCACGGCGAGTACCCCTAATCAGCAACTACCGTAACTGGTGTAGAACTTTATCAGCATAGCGAAAAAGAGGAAATAATGAATTTATCCGATTTGAAACACAAGAAAATCAACGACCTGGCCGCCCTGGCCCGTGACCTCAACGTGGAAGGCGCCGCCGGGCTTGCGCAAGCAGGAGCTGATCTTCGCCATCCTCCAGGCCCAGGTGGAAAAAAACGGGGTCATCTCCGGCGGCGGCGTGCTGGAAATCCTGCCGGACGGCTTCGGGTTCCTCCGGGCCCAGGATTATAATTATCTCCCCGGGCCCGACGACATCTACGTCTCGCCCTCCCAGATCCGGCGCTTCAATCTGCGCACCGGCGATACCATCTCCGGGCAGATCCGGCCCCCCAAGGAAGGCGAGCGCTACTTCGCCCTCCTCAAGGTGGAGACGGTCAATTTCGAAGACCCCGCGGTGGCCCGGGACAAGATCCTGTTCGACAACCTGACGCCCCTGTATCCCGATCAGCGCCTGAAACTGGAAACCGAATCGGAAACTTCTCCGCCCGGGTGATGGACCTGATGACCCCCATCGGCATGGGCCAGCGCGGCCTCATCGTCGCCGCGCCCCGCACCGGCAAAACCATGCTCCTCCAGAACCTGGCCAACAGCATCGCCACCAACCACCCCGAGGTGGTGCTCATCGTGCTGCTCATCGACGAACGGCCCGAGGAAGTGACGGACATGGAGCGCAGCGTCAAGGCCGAAGTGGTCAGCTCCACCTTCGACGAGCCGCCCCAGCGCCACATCCAGGTGGCCGAAATGGTCCTGGAGAAGGCCAAGCGCCTGGTGGAGCACAAGCGGGACGTGGTCATCCTGCTGGATTCCATCACCCGGCTGGCCCGGGCCTACAATACCGTGGTGCCGGCCAGCGGCAAGATCCTCTCCGGCGGCCTGGACGCCAACGCCCTGCAACGGCCCAAGCGCTTTTTCGGCGCCGCCCGCAACATCGAGGAAGGGGGCAGCCTCACCATCATCGCCACCGCCCTCATCGAGACCGGCAGCCGCATGGATGAGGTGATTTTCGAGGAGTTCAAAGGCACCGGCAACATGGAGATTCACCTGGACCGCAAGCTCACCGAGAAGCGCATCTTCCCGTCCATCGACATCAACCGCTCCGGCACCCGGAAGGAAGAACTGCTGCTGGCCGCCGGAGGACCTAAACCGCATCTGGATCCTGCGCAAGCTGCTCTCGCCGCTTAAGCCCGGTGGACAGCATGGAATTTTTGCTGGAAAAACTGCGGGCGACCAAAACGAACGCCGACTTTCTGGCGGCCATGAACCGCTGAGGCGGGAGATTGACCGGCAGTGCGGATGGGCGTCAAGGGCTACGCCCATTCGGCCGTGCCGGCTTCTTTAAGGCTAGCCGATAATAATTACGACCGTTAAAAACGCAGGCTAAAGCCTGCGGCTACATTTTTCAAACCTGGTCTGGCCTCAAACCCACTTACTCTCTTTTTTGTTCCAGTTTTTCTTGATCTCTTCCTTGTCCTTGGCGGTGGCGCCGAAGGCCGATTCGCAGACGGATTCCCATTTGTGGGGGTCGGAGCGGAAGTCCTTTTTATAGCGGCTGCTGTCCGAATCCTTGCAAAAGATGGTGGGCATGCCGATGAGCCGCTCCACTTCGGAGTCGCAAATCTGGCACTTCGTCAGGGGTTCGTCGCTCATCTTCTGCTCCACCTCAAAGATATGGCCGTGGGCTTTGCACTTGTATTCGTAAGTCGGCATCAGGCTCTCCTTCAGGTCTTGCCTAAATTGCTTGACAGGCGTCCGCTAGGGCGCTAATTTTAGCAAATCTTATCAGATTAGTTTCGAGTTTCGAGTTTTTAGTTTCAGAAGAGGCTGGACAATTCGAGCTTGGCAGCTATTGCAAACCGCACCAGATTTTACTTGACATTCCTTGATAATCTCAGGATAAGCGCAACTCGAAACTCCTCGGAGGACTCTATGCAGATACCCGCCCTGCAAGCCGTTACCGTGGAAATCCTGGTGGACAACTTTTTTGACGTCTTTGAACCGTCCCGCCCCGGCCTCGTCGAACGGGTGACACCCGGCCGCCTGCCCAAACCCCTGGTGGCGGCCCACGGCCTGGCCTTTCTCATCACCCTGAACCAGCAGGGCCGCCCACCCGCATTCTGATGGACACGGCCAACGACCCGCTGCCGCTGTTCAACAACCTGGAGGCCCTGGGCCATACCCCCAAGGAGATCGACGCCGTGGTGGTGAGCCACGGCCACCCGGACCATTACGGCGGCCTGCTGGGTTTCCTGGCCAAACGGGTCGGGCCCCTGCCCCTCTATCTCCATGAAGACACCTTCTTCCCCAAGCTGTTCATGACCCCGCGGGGGCGCATCGGCCCCTGGGTGCTGTCGGCGGAGCAACTGACGCCAGGCGGGCGGTGAACTCCACGAAAACCGGGGCCCCGACTGGTCATCCTGGATCAGGCCCTGCTCACCGGCACGGTGGAGACCACCACCGGCTACGAGAAGCCGCTGCCGGTCTTCAAGCGCGAGGTGAACGAGCAGGAGGAGCACAGACACCTTCAGCGACGAGCAGGCCCTGGTGGCTAATGTCGAGGGCCGGGGCCTGGTGGTCATCGGCGGCTGCTGCCACCCCGGCATCGTCAACATGGTGAAATACGCCCAGAAGCTCACCGGGCGTCGATAAGGTCGCCCTCATCCTGGGCGGCTTTCACCTCACCGCCCACGGCGATACAGCCATCCAGGCCACCATCCAGGGCCTGAAGGAACTCAATCCGGAACTCATCATGGCCGGCCACTGCACCGGCTTCAAGGCCCTCACCAAACTGGCCGTCGCCTTCCCCGACAACTTCATGGTGAGCTGCGTCGGCACCAAGGTGCTGGTGGTGGGGGGGGTAAAGGAGTAGTTTTCTGTTTTCTGTTTTCGGTTTTCGGTTTTCGGTTTTCGGTAAGGGGACGGCAATGGAGGCCCAAGCATGGCGCGATGGTCTAGGTTGAGCTTGGTAGCTTTGATTTGGTTGGTTCTGTGGAACTGCGCCACGACCGGCCTATCATTGGGCCAGCCAACGAACGGCCAGGGGCAACCGAGATTTACCAGGGCCGAAAATGGGGTGATCACCGACCACGTCACCGGCCTCGATTGGTATGTCGGCCAGGAGAGCACCTGGCATCAGGCCCGGGCCTGGGTGGAGCACCTCACCGTGGCCGGTGGCGGCTGGCGCCTGCCCACGGTTGCCGAGTTGAAAGCTATCTACCAGAAGGGGGCCTCCGCCAACAATATGGACCCGCTCTTTCACACTACGGTGGCCTGGGCCTGGTCCGGGGAGTTGAGAAATGCCTGGTCGGTCTGGGGCCTCGCCTTCTACAATAATCTGGAGGGCTGGCACAGTATGAACTACGGCAACGGCAGACTGGCGCTGGCGGTGCGTTCCCATAGATAAGGGTGGGTAAAAGACGGTTTCCGGTTTCCGGAAAAAGCCATTAAATAAAGCCTAAGAATGTGGAACAGCCGCCCTCGGCTGTTCTTTAAGAAGGCATTTTTAGCCATGTAGGGTGCGCACTGCGCACCATCTGCGCACCTGTCATTCGAAAAGTCTTGGTGCGCAGTGCGCACCCTACATTAACTTTAAATATCAAAGGCCAAGACAATATTATGGATGCGCTCACACTCGGCGAAGAAACCATGATCGGCGCCCTGGCCCGGGAGGTCAAGGACGGGGATTGGGCCGCCTGCGGCACTTTGAGCCCCATGCCCGCCGCGGCCCTGTGGCTGGCGAAGCTCACCCACGCGCCCCGGGCCGAGGTTTTGGTGGCCGGGAGCCCGGATTGGCCCTTTACGGACCAGTGGCAGGGCTTCTTCGACCTGGCCCAGGCCGGGCGGCTGAACGTCTTTTACCTGAGCGGGGCCCAGATCGACGGCCAGGGCAACATCAACCTCATGGCCGTGGGGAATTACTCGCAGCCCAAAGTCCGGCTGCCCGGCGGGGCCGGCTCCGCCATCCTGGCCTACGTGGTGGAGCGGGTGGTGCTGTTCAAGACCACCCACGAAGCCCGGGGGCTGGTGCCCCAGGTGGACGTCATCACCGCACCGGGATATACCCCCAACTTGAGCCTCTCCCAGCGCCCCGGCCGCATCACCCGGCTGATTACTCCCAAGGGCGTCTTCGCTTTCGAACAGCCCCGGGCGCCGCTTTTGTCCAGCCTCCACCCCGGCGTCAGCCTGGAAGAGATGCGCCAAATCACCGGTTTTGAATTCCGCGCCCCGGAGCCGACGCCGGAAACTCCGGTGCTGACCGCCGAGGCCCGCCGCCTGCTCTATGGCCCGGTGCAAGAGAAGCTGGCCCGGGCCTACCCGCAGTTTGCGGCGCGGCTGCGGGAAGTTTAAACAGCCGTGAAAATCGAAATCTCCCTAAATCCCCATTTGCTAAAGGGGACTTTAACCCCCTTGAAAACGGGGGGCAGGACAGGCCCGCCCGGCAGAAATTTTGCACGAGCTATGACCGCATGAAAACGCAAAAGCCGCAGGCTGACGCCATTAGCCGCAAATCCCCTCTCCCCTGCGAGGGGAGAGGGTTGGGGTGAGGGGTGGCTTCGTCAGCTGACACCCCCCCCTCACCCTGCCCTCTCCCCCCAAGGGGGAGAGGGGAAATTCCTGGAAATTCCACAGGATAATTGGATGAAAAGGTATCTAACCGTGGCTTCTCAGCAAAAATCTTGCCGGACACTACTGGAGCAGGAGGAATTTTTAATCCCCGGCCGCTGGCCGATATCGGCCATTACCGTTTAGCCGGCGCCTTTTCCCCAGCGCTGAAAACGCCGGCTCAAGCCTGCGGCTAGGTTTGGCATTCCAGACTTGATGTTCCAATCGCCTGGAATCTGGCCCTGGAGACGCCGCAGGCTCCCGAGCCCACGGCCCGCGTGCGCTTCGTGCAGCTGGGCAAACTGCACTTCAACCCTGAAGGACGGGAGCTGCCCCATGTGTGAACTCTTTGCCATGTCCGCGGGCCAGAATTACACGGCCCAGGAGTACCTGCCGGTCTTCGCCGACAAATCCCGCGACAATATCAGCGGTTGGGGCATCGGTTTCTTCCGCAACGGCCAGGTCTACATTGAGAAGTCCTGCGACGGCATCTATGCCGGGGACCAGGTGCATGACAGTTTCCAGCGCCTGGCCCGGGTGGTGGACAGCCGCATCATCATCTCCCATATCCGCTGCCCCAAGGCCGGCCACCAGAAGGAATCCCAGGCCCAGCCCCTGAGCGCCGAGTTTCTGGAGCATCAATGGCTGTTCAGCTTTACCGGTGAGTCCAAGCAGGGCCTGGCGTATCAAAGCTCCAGACCGGTCCTGGCGGAGGACCTCCTGGCCGCCCGGGTCTTCGAATTTGTCCGGGACGGCATGGAGGCCGGCCTCCAGGACTGGCCCGACCAGAGCCTTTACCAGACTCTGGCCGTGACCTGCAAGCAGCTGATCACCGATTACCCCGGGGAGTATATTTTTTTTCTGGCCAACGAAACGGTGCTGTTCGCCTTCCTCAACCACGGCCAGGTGCTCACCTACCACCCGCCCGAGGCCCGGGGGGAATCCCTGGTGCTGACCACGGTCTCCGGGGGCCTCACCCTGGACCCGGACCACTGGCGCGCCTATCACTAATCCGGACCCGAGCCGGGGCCAGATCCTGATCATTTCCGGGGCGGACCTCCTGCATCAGGGATACCTGTAGATGTGCGATCTCTTCGCCCTGTGCGCCTCCCGCCACTATGACGCCGCCACCTCCCTGCCTCTGTTCGCCGCCCGGGGCCGCCGCAACGTCCATGGCTGGGGCATCGGCTTCTTCCGTCAGGATCACCCGGTGGTGGAAAAATCGGGGGAAAAGGTCTTCCAGGACGGGCGGTTGCACGCCTCCTTCCAGCGCCTGGCCCGGGTGGTGGCCAGCCCCATCATCCTGGCCCACATCCGCTACCGCTCCAGCGGCCGGGTGGACGAGTGCCACGCCCATCCCTTCAGCCTGGATTTCTGGGGCCAGTCCTGGATCTTCGCCCACAATGGTGAAGCCCGGGCCATTGAACCTTATCAAAGCCGCCACACCCCGACTTTGGCGGCCAGCAGCGATTCGGCCCGCACCTTCGAATTTTTGCGGGACTATTTCGTCGACGCGGTCCCCCGGCGCCGAGACACCCCGTTCCGGCAGATTCTCCAGGAAGCCCTCAGCGCTCTGATCCGGCAGTATCCCGGCCAATACAACTTTCTCCTCACCAATGGCCGCTTTCTCTGGGCCTTCACCAACCACCGGCAGTTTCTGCTGCTCAAGGGCAGCCAGAAGTTGGAAGACGCCCTGTTGCTCACCACCATCGAAGAGGGCCTCAGCCCGGAAAACTGGCAGAAAATTACTCTCCGGGAAGGGAGCTGGGGCAAGATCCTGCTGATCGCCGGGGGCGACCTGGTCTGGTGCGAGGATCTGTGGCCACCGGCATAGGCAAGATTCTCATAATGAAAATAATTGGGCGGATTTTTGGGGAGGAATTTTCAGAACAACAAAAATTTTGAGGCGGCCGCCTGCCATGATTTAACCCCAGTTGCCCATACCGCTACTATTCAGAAGTCGGCGCCTCTCTTCAGAACCTGCTGAAAATTCTGGAAACCTTGCCTTAATAAATTGAATCCAGCGAATATCTAATCTACAAACGATCAATAGCTGAATGTGGAAAATTCTTTTAAAATTCAAATGGTTTTAGACCTGGAAATTAAGCATGGCAGGAAGGCACCAAAGTTGCATCAAGATTTTCTAAAGGACGCAAGCAAAATGATCAACCTTTACGGGAAAACCTGCAGCGGGATGAATCCAGCTCAATGCAGGCAGGCCCCTAAACAACTTTAAGGAGCAAGAAAATGACAAGCAAACGACCTCCGGGGTTCATCGTCGTCCTGGCCTTGGGGCTGGCTCTCGTTTTGGGGAGCGGTTTCTACCAGCCGGCCAGGGCCGCCTCGGAAGATGTGGCCATGTTCTATGACGACCTGTCCCAATACGGCCAGTGGGTGGATTATGAGAATTATGGACCGGTTTGGCGGCCCAGCAACGTGGATGACGAGTGGCGGCCCTATACCGACGGCCGCTGGACGCCCACCGATGACGGCTATGTCTTTGAGTCCCAGGAGCCCTGGGGCTGGGCCACCTACCACTACGGCAACTGGATGCCCACCGAAGGCTATGGCTGGGTTTGGTCCCCGGGACGCACCTGGTACCCCTCCACCGTGGAGTGGCGCACCAGTCCCGAAACCGCCGAGGTGGATAATTCTTACGTAGGTTGGGCTCCCGTCCCGCCGCCCAATTATGTGCCGACGCAGTCTTACGCCCAACCGGGATATTATCAGGGGGCCCCGGCGGCCGACACGCTCTCCTCACCGTTCTGGGTCTTCGTCCGGGCGGCCAGCTTCCTGATGGGCCTCGGGCAGCCGTACTCCCCGGGCTATTCTTACGGCGGTTGCGGCTGTATGGCGCCGCCGGCCTACGTGCCGGTTTTCTTCCCCCAGACGGTCTTCGTCTCCAGCTATTATACGCCGAGTTATTACCCGCGGACCTATTTCGGCCGGGGTTTCGCCGGCACGTATAACTATGGGCCACCGGTGCATTACATCTCCCGGGTGACCAACATCAACCAGACAGTGATCAACCGAACCATGATCAATAACTCCAACAATTTCACCAGGATGCACAACGTGATGCCGCCACAGGCGGTGTTGACCCGGAACGCCGGTCTGAGACAGATCACCCCGCCGGCCCTGATGCAGGGCCACCGGCTGCCGCCGGCCCAGCGGATGACCAACGTCAACCTGGCCCGGGCCAACCTGGGCAAGCCCAACATCATCCATGCCCCGCAAAATGTGCCGCCGCTGAGAGCCCAGATCCCCAAGGCCCCGCCGCTGGCGACCCAGCCGGTAAGGGGCGGAGTCCCGGGAGCGGGGTTACCGTCCCGGGCCACCATGCAGTTGTCCCCGCACCAGCAGACCCAGATTCAGCAACTGCCGCCGAACCGGCAGATCCATCCGGTGAGACCCTCCCTGTCGGGGCAGCCGGCAGCCCCCGGAGCCCCGGGAAGGCCCGGACAATTTCAGCCGGGGGCGCCCGGCCGGCCCGGCCAGATGCAGCCCGGCGGCCCGGGTCAAGCCGGTGCGGTCCAGCCCGGTGGTCCGACTCGACCCGGTATGGCGCAGCCCGGCGCCAGACCCGGCCAGTTCCAGCCCGGCGTCGCGCCTCATCCTGGTGCCGCCCAGCCTGGCGTCACCGGCAGGCCTGGGCAAGTACAGCCAGGTGCTCCTGGGAGACCCGGCCAGTTCCAGCCCGGCGCTCCGGGCCATCCGGCTGCCCAGCCCGCCGTGCCGGCGCAGCCCAGCGGTCAGCCCCATCCCGGGACTTTCCAACCCAGTGGGACCAGCCGGCCTCAGGTCCAACCGCCCTCTGGTTATCGGCCGCCCACCTCCGGGCCGGGATACGTGAGACCGGGAACGCAGCCGTCGGCGCAGCCCACGCCGGGCCAGCCGTTCCGGCCGCAGTCTCAGCCCCAACATGTAACGCCACAATATCAGCCGTCACGGCCGCAGCCGCAGCCTCAGCATGTCACCCCGCCATATCAGCGGCCGCAACCGCAGGTGCAGCCAAGACCGCAGGTCCAGCAGCCTCGGCCTCAGCCCCAGGTGCAGCCTCGCCCCCAGCCGCAACCCAGGCCGCAGCCCCAGGTGCAACCCAGGCCGCAGCCGCAACCGCGGCCTCAGCCTCAGGCCCGGCCCCAACCGGCGCCCGCGGCCAAGCCGCAGCCACAGCAGCAGCGGAAGGAGAAAAAGCCGGGCGAGCAATAATAGCCGGTTGCTGAAAGCTGAAATCGACTCTCACCCCGGGCCTCCTCCTGAAGTGGAGGAGGCCCGGGCCTTTTTTTACCAAAATCACTTGACCTCGCTCTCAGCCCGCCCGAGGAAGATCAGCCTCCGGCTGGAAAAACATCCGGGCAGTCCAGGTAATTTTTTCCCTGCCCCCTGGAAGAGAATGGAGCTTTTGGGCTCAGTCTGATAGGATAGAGGGCAGCCTGAAGGTCCTAACCGGCTCCGCCGGAGCCGCACTCAGATCAACGAGAGGAGGAACACATGCCCGCTATCCAAGAGATTCGCGCCCAGGAGATCCTTGATTCCCGGGGCCAGCCCACGGTGCTGGCCGGCCTGACCCTGGACAACGGCCTCTGCGCCCAGGCCATGGTGCCTTCCGGCGCCTCCACCGGGGAAAACGAGGCCCTGGAATTACGTGACGGGGGCCGCCGCTATCTGGGGAAAGGGGTGCTGCAGGCGGTGAAGAATATCAGCGAAGTCATCGCCCCGAAGCTCAAAGGGTTGAACCCGTTGCACCAGGCGGCCATCGATCGGCTGATGTGCGAGCTGGACGGCACCGCCACCAAGAGCCGCTTGGGGGCCAACGCCATCCTGGCGGTGTCCATGGCGGTGGCCCGGGCCGGTGCCGCGGTGGCGGGCCTGCCCCTGTACCGTTACCTGGGGGGCACCGGCGCGACCACGCTGCCCATGCCCATGCTGAACGTCATTAACGGCGGGGCCCACGCCGGCAACAACCTGGACCTCCAGGAATTCATGATCATGCCGGTGGGCGGCGCCAGCTTCGCTGAAGCCCTGCGGATAGCCGCCGAGGTCTTCCAGACTTTGAAGAAGGTTCTGGGCGCCAAGAAACTCTCCACCGGGGTGGGCGACGAAGGCGGCTTCGCCCCGGACCTGCCCTCCCATGACGCCGCCCTGGACCTCATGGTGGCCGCCATCGAGCAGGCCGGCTACCGACCCGGCCAGGACGTGGTCATTTGCCTGGACCCGGCGGCCTCGGAGTTCTTCGTTAAAGAGACCGGCGAGTACGTCTTCAAAAAAGGCGACGGCTCCCGCCGGGACGCCCGGGCCATGACCGATTATTACCGGGACCTGGCCGCCCGCTACCCCATCGTCTCCATTGAAGACGGCCTGGCGGAAGGCGACTGGGACGGCTGGGTGCACCTGACCCGGGAATTGGGGTGCCAGACTGCAATTGGTGGGCGACGACATCTTCGTTACCAACGTGGCCTATCTGCAGAAGGGCATTGAACTGGGCGCGGCCAACGCCATCCTCATCAAGCTGAACCAGATCGGCACGGTCACCGAGACCCTGGAGACCATCAATCTGGCGGTGCGCCACGGCTACCGGACCGTCATTTCGCACCGCTCCGGGGAGACGGAGGACACCTTCATCGCCGACCTGGCCGTAGCCATCGACACCGGCCAGATCAAAACCGGCTCGGCTTCCCGCTCGGAGCGCATCGCCAAGTACAACCGTCTCCTGATGATCGAGGCGGAACTGGGCGCCGCCGCCCGGTTCCGGGAGGACCGCTTCTGGCAGCGTTGAGCCCCTGGTGGCTTCGGGGGCGGGTGGCTCCGCCCCGGCTTTTGTTTTTGACAATACTGCGGCCCGGTGCTATGCTGGCGGCTGAAGATATTTACTGAGCCTGCATCAAAAGGGGGAGACAGTGGTGCGGCGATTCTGCCAAGCTTTGGCGGCCATAGTTATGGCCCTGGTTCTGGGTCTGCCGGTTATGGTCCAGGGAGCGGAATTCGATCTGAGCAAATTCAACTACGAGGCGGGGCTCAACTTCGGCTACGGCAAAAACACCCACGGCGCCAACGTCCAGCTTTACTCTTTGCTGCCCCACTGGGGCATGTTTTTGGTGCGTCCCGGCCAGCAAATGGGCCCCTTCGGCATCTCCTTCCTGATCGAAGGCATCATCAGCGTGGCTGATGCCGAGCAAACCGGCTTCGAACTGGGCTTCACCCCGATGTTCAGACTGAGCGCCCTGCTTTTTCCCAACGTGCTGGCCCACATTGAAGGGGGCGCCGGGATGATCACCGAGAGCATCGACAGTCCGGCCCTCGCCCATGCCTTTAATTTCACGCCCCAGGCGGGAGGCGGCTTCGACATCGCGCTCAACCCCCAACTGGCCTTCCAGGTGGCGTATCGCTTCCGGCATTCGTCCAATGCCGGGATCTACAAGGAAAACCCCGCCTTTAACGTCAATTTCTTTCAGGCCGGCCTGAATTACTATTATTAATCCCGGCGATTTTAGATCGCCTCAAAATTAACTCAGGTTTTCAGGAGGTTAGCAACACAGCGCTAACCTCTTTTTCATTTTCTAGGAATTCTTTAATCCCACATGGAAAGAAGGCTTTTCATTAACTTTCAGGTGCTGTAAACTTTCTTGACAAAATTTCAAAAGTATGCTTATCCTGGCAACCATAGACAAAGCCAAAACCGCCGAGAGACGGCGACGGAAAGCCACGGGTCTTTATGAGATAGCCGGGTTGCCTGGAAAGGGCAGCTCGGCTTTTTTCGGTTTAGGAAGCTCTTTTAAATAAAGGGGAATACAAGGTGAAGGGTATTTAAGCCTACTGAACCCCGGAGGATTTATGAAAAAGTGTTGGTCAGTCTTGATAGCCTTACTGTGCATTGGTTGTGCCAGGCCCTATGCCCAATATTACCATGACATGGTACAGGGAGCGGACACATCTAACGCAATTTTTACGACAGAAGAGCCCAAATTATTACAAGGAAACATTAACAACATTGAGGGTGACAACTTACAGATGATTGAAAACGGTTATGGCCTGTTAGGTTACTCGTCTTTTACCGGTCCACAACAGAATCAGAATCAAGCTATCGCAAAAGCAAAGTAACTTAAAGCATCGGTAGTGGTGGTCTATAGCAAATATTTTGATACACAATCAGGAGTTCGGCCTTTAGTTCTCCCAGATATAAAAACATCACAATGCAGTTCTCAAGCTACTGCTTATGGTAGCGCTTTTGGTAGTGGTGGTTATGCCAGCGGCACTGCAACTGCATATGGAACTGGAACTACAACCTCCTATGGCACTAAAACGATATATACACCATACAGCATCGATCGCTTTGAGCAGGGGGCGACTTATTGGGTAAAAATGAAAGGGCAGATATCTGGAATACTTGGTAAGGATTTGCCACCGGAGTTAAGGCAAAAAATTGGAAGCAATAAGGGTGTATTAGTTATTGCAGTTATAAAGGGATCACCCGCTTTTTCAGCCGATATTTTAAGGGGAGATATTGTAAAAAAAGTTAACAACATCGACATCACTGATCTAAAAGAATACATGCGATCGATGCTATCAAACGCCAACAAGAAAGTTACCATCATGCTCCTGAGAGATGGAAAGGAAGTTGTCAAAGAAGTTAAATTGAATCCCGTGCCTGAAGGGGCAGAAGCTAATATACAAAAACTTTTGGCTAAATAATTATAGGTAACTAAGGAGCGTCGACAACTTCCTGGACCAGGCCAAGCGGTTCTGACCGGGTTTTTCTTTATAAGCTTCCTCACTCCCTGACGGCCCGCCCGACTTGTGGCAATGTTAAACAATGTGAGTTTAGCATGAATAATCCATGATTTTGAGGATTCCATCATGACAAGCACAGATCCGGAAGAAAAACAACGTCTAATGCGACTTAATAGTATTTTTATGCCTTATGCGACAAAGCATATCAAACAATTTTACGAGCCCACCGGACTTAACGCGAGGTTTGCTCATTACACCTCCGCAGAGGGCGCATTTAATATTATTAAAACCAAACGCATTTGGATGCGTAACACAACTTGCATGTCTGATTACAGCGAAGTAAATCATGGTTATGATATTCTCTTTGAATTCTTTAGTAGTGGCGATAATAGAGAAAGATTTATAAAGGCTCTTGAAGGATGCGCCAGTGGGGTTGCGCCAGAAGCCATTAGATTATTCGATCAATGGTGGTTTGATATTCGCAATAACACTTATATTGCAGCTATTTCAGAGCATGATATAGAAGAGGATATTCACGGTCGGCTTTCAATGTGGCGTGCTTTTGGAGGGAACGTAGCTCGTGTGGCTATAGTTCTTAATGTTCCCTGGGAAGTGGAAGGTTATGAAGCATTAAAACTTCAATTTAGCCCAGTAGCTTATTTAAGGAAAGAAGATGTTTTTGCTGAGCTAAATCAGGTTATTAACAACGTCCACACTGATATTGCGTTTCTGTGTTCTTTAGATCGTCTACTTATAGTCAATATGATATTCCATATGCTTGTGATTGGTGTCGTTTGCCTTAAACACAAAGGCTTTCACGAAGAACGGGAGTGGCGTGTTATTTATGCTCCCAAACGCCTTCCTTCTCCACTCATAGAATTCTCGACAGAGATTCTCGGAGGAATCCCGCAGACTATATGCAAGATACCTATAGACAACACTGTTCCGGGTATCTCCAACAGCCTCGACCTGTCGAAATTATTCGACCGCCTGATTATTGGTCCGTCCCCTTATCCTTGGGTGATGTATAATTCATTTGTGGAGGCACTTACCGAGGCCGGAGTTGCTGATGCCGGGGGTCGAGTATTTGTTTCAGATATCCCTATTCGTACTTGAGGCTGTCAAATCCTAAGAGCCTAAGCCTGTTATCTCCTACCCGACACGCCAGGCCTCTGCAACCCGGAATGTCCTTTTTTTTGGCCAGCGCGGCGGCTAACTCTCACCTGTGCCTGGGTAATTTTACCTAGGCCAATATGGGCACTTTTGCTAGTTGTCCGGTAATCCTCAGATCTTATTATTAAACTATAGTCGACTCCCATGATTGCAGGGCGGAAAACCCTGGCATCCATACTAGCACAGCATTTGGGAGGATAATATGCTGGGAATAATCTTCTTCGGCGGCTTGGTAGTAGGTTTTCTCTTCGGCTGGATAGGTCTGGCCCTTTTAACCATGTCCAGCCTGCAGAACCAGCCCAGGGAACTGATGGAACAGGCTGTTTCACTAAGCGAAGATAGTCATTGCCCAGTTTAAGGCCTGCGGAAGCCTGCTGGCTTGGAGGCGCAGGAATCCGCGGTCTGTTTCGCCCCACTGCTTGATCACCGGCTGTCTTAAGGGGGTGCAGGGGCCTGCTGCGATGGGCCCTTAACCACCAGTGCCGGCTTCCTGCCTGGCCATCCCCGGAAAAAATGGTGTGAAGCGAGAATTTGTCGAACCGGACCTTGACATTTCAGTAATAATTATTAACTGGTAACTAGCCTATGGAAGACCTGGTCCAAAAACTGCGAGCCCTCGGCATTGCCGTGACTCCTCAACGTCTGGCGATTCTGGCCAGTCTGCAGGACCGCCATGACCATCCCAGTGCCGAGAAGATTTACCGGGAGGTGCGCCGGCAGCTTCCCGCCATCTCGTTCAACACCGTTTATAAGACCCTGGAAGTCCTTTACCTGAAGGGTCTGATCATCAAGGTGAACCCACTCCACGAGGTGGCCCATTATGACGCCGAAACGCCCTGGCACGCCCACCTGGTCTGCCGGCGCTGCCGCACCATCGTCAACCTGTATCGGCAGTCGGCGGCCCCACCGGCTTTTGCCTCGGAAGAGCTGCAAGGTTTCCGGGTGGAACATCAGTCCATCTGCTGCTGGGGGCTTTGTCCCCGCTGTCAGCAACCGGAATCCGGCGCGTAAGCTGCGGCCACCGCTCAAAATCAGGTCTGCCAGAGAGGCCAGGCTTCTAAACACGCTTGCATCTAAAGAATACTGCGGAGGAAGATGACCATGGAAAAGAGCATGCAGAATCTGAAGGCGGCCTTTGCCGGGGAATCCCAGGCCAATCGGAAATATCTGGCCTTTGCCGAAAAGGCCGAGCAAGACGGCTATCCCCAGGTGGCCCGGCTGTTCCGGGCCGCGGCGGCAGCGGAAACCGTCCATGCCCATAACCACCTCAGGGCCTTAAAGGCCATCAATGCGACGGCGGATAACCTCAAGGAGGCCATTGCCGGAGAGACCGCCGAGTTTCGGGAGATGTACCCGGGGATGATCGCCGCCGCCCAGGCGGAGGGCCATCAAGAGGCCCTGCGGAGTTTCGAGTTCGCCAATGAAGTGGAGAAGACGCACGCCCAGCTCTTTCAGCAGGCCCTGGCCAACCTGGGGAAGAAGGAGATGGTCGATATCTTCGTCTGCAGCATCTGCGGCCATACCGTGGAGGGAGAGCCGCCTGACCAGTGCCCGGTGTGCAAGGCGCTGAAGAAATTTTTTAAGAAAATTGATTAGTCGGCTGGTGCAAGACCATGGATCATACCGAGAGGAGGATAAGCTATGAATGAGCAAGCAGGCAGTGGCTGTGTAGAACCTGCCAAAGGCCCCTTGACCGGCGCCACAGAGGCGGCCCCGGCTTCTGGAGCCATCTCCCCCCAATCCGTCCTCAGGGCCCGGGTGGGCCAGCCGGCGCCGGACTTCGAGGCTTCGGCCTTCGTGGACGGCGGCTTCAAAAATATCAAGCTCTCGGACTACCTCGGCAAATGGGTGGTCCTGTGCTTTTACCCCGGTGATTTCACCTTTGTCTGACCCACCGAATTGACGGCAGTTGCCGTCAAGTACCCGGAACTGCAGAAGATGGGCGTTGAGATCCTCTCCGTCAGCACTGACAGCCGCTTTACCCACAAGATCTGGCAGGCAGAGGAACTGGCCAAAATGGTGCCCAAGGGTTTGCCCTACCCCATGCTCTCCGATCCCGGCGGCGCCATCGGCGAGGTGTACGGCGTCTATGACAAGGCTGCGGGCGTGGATTTTCGTGGCCGCTTCCTCATTGACCCTGACGGAGTCCTCCAGGCCATGGAGATATTAACGCCGCCGGTGGGACGCCATGTGGCGGAACTCATGCGGCAGATCAAGGCGTTCCAACATGTCCGGGAGACGGGGGAGGTGGCTCCCTCGGGTTGGAAACCCGGCAAGCCGACCCTGAAGCCTGGACCTGATCTGGTGGGCATGGTCTGGCAATGTTGGAAGCCGGAGATGGCGGAGGACTAAGCGCAAGGGTAAGCATTCTGGGCCGCCCATGCGCCCAACGGGGCACAGCATGCTGTGCCCCCACAACTTAAGAGGATTCGACTATGGAATTGAAGCTGTTCCGCTGCCGGATTTGCGGCGATCCCTATTTGGGCAGCGAGGCCCCCAGTTTCTGTCCCTTCTGCGGCGCGCCCCAGAGATACATGGCGCCGGCGGCGGAATACGTGGACTTGAACGACGTCCCCAATCTCAGCGCCCGCTCCCGGGCCAACCTGGAAAAGGCCCTGGACCTGGAGGTCAGGAACGCCGCCTTTTATATGTGCGCCTCCAATTGTGCGCCGGCCCCCTTGGACAAGGCCATGTTCAAGGCCTTGTGGCGGACGGAGTCGGAGCACGCCTCCGTGATCTGCAAACTCCTCAAGGTGCCCAAGCCGGAGATCAAGCCGGATGAGCAGGCCTGCCTGAAGGACCCCAGGGCCAACTTCGCCGCGGCCCACGGCCGGGAGGAGCGGGCGGTGGCCTTCTACGCCCAGTCGGCCGCCGAGGCCGTGGAGGACCGGGTCAAAGAGGTCTTCGCAGCCCTGACGGAAGTGGAGGGCTATCATATCGCCCTGTCGGAGGCGAATAAGTAGGAAGCTGGAGAATCCAGCTAAACACTTAGGGGCGGCCTGCGAACCGCCCTTTTTTTTTGGTAGCTCATTTGGCAAAATTGGCATTTTTTTCAAAATAATAATTAATAGCCTTGACAAACTTTAAAATATACTTACATTAAATTCGCGGAAAGCAAGCTAAACCGTCGGAAAGGCGGAGATTGAAAGATAGGGGTCTCAAGGAAGAGGCCGGGTTGCCTGGGAAGGGCGGCCCGGTTTTTTTATGGTTTTCGGGCCTTCAACCGAAGCGGCCTAAAACCCCCATGGTGAGCGGGCAGGAAGCGCCTTGGGAATCGCCAGGAGCCCTGAAGTTAGCGCCAAGGTAATTCATGAGGGCTGAAAACCAAAGAAGGGGGCGCATCCCCGTATAAATAATCGGCAATATGAAACTTTAGAAAAAGCCAAACTCGCCGAGAGGTGGGGACGGAAAGCCACGGGTCTCACGTAGACAGCCGGGTTGCCTTAATGGATCAGGTTATGGATCAGGTTAGGGCGAGCCGGTTTTTTTTATCTGTAGTTTTTTTTAAGCCCCTCAAAGGAGCAAAATCCAGCTAACCAAGGAGGTGTGGTCAAAGACGTTTCCGTTTAAGGAGAAAGCCGCGGTCTGGGCTGTCGGATGGAATGGGGGGAGCCGATCACCAAATTGGTTGCATATTCGGGGAATACCAGCATCTTCAAGGCCGTAGGAAGAGGGAAGAGACCAGGATGACCCGGTCTTGTGAAGAGGGGACAGAGATGAAAAATAAATTTCTAATCCTAACCAGTCTGTTGGCCCTGGCCCTATGGGTGGCCCCGGCATCGGCTTATACAGACTCTTACGGATCCACGGTGAACTTCAGCATCACCGCCGGAGGCCAGTTACAAGTTGTGCTCACCAGTGGTCGCGCCGCCTCGCATCCAGGTGATGTGCTGACCGCGCTGTTCTTTACCAGCTCTGACGTATTCACCCCAGTTAGCGCCGACCTCACTGGGGGAAGCACCGTAATAATCGGGACCAAACCAGCTACCACTCTCCAAGGGGCCAACGTGGGTGGCGAATGGGAGTACCTCAATGTCGCAACCGGTCTGGGTAACCAAGGGATCAGCTCCTCCGGGCTGGGTTTCTTCGGGAATCCCAATTTTAATGGGAATAATCTGCAAGGCCCGGCGGCGGTGGATGGCGGACAATTCGGTATCGTTAATGGAGAGTCCAACCCGAATGGTGGGCTCCAACATGATTCCGAAGTCAGCAACTCGGTGACTTTCCTATTGAATGTACCGACAGGTTTCAAGCTTACCGACATAACCGATCCGCGCCTCTGGTACGGCACCGATGAGGTGCCGTGTGCGCCACCGTCGTCGGTCCCCATCCCGCCCAGCGTGCTGTTGCTAGGCTCCGGCCTGCTGGGTCTAGTGGGCTTGGGCTGGCGGAGAAAGAAAGGCGACTCTAAAGCCAAACCTCGAGAAGTTCCTGACAGTAAACCTCCCGCGTTTCAGCGCGGGGGATTTGCTTATCCCCAGGATGGTAGAGCCGGGATTATGCGGCCTCGCCGTAGTGATGATAAAGTTTTGGTTGGAAGATTAGACGGTATTAATCGTCTCCGTGTCACTTCATCTGGTAATTTCCGCCCCTGGAGGGAAAGTCTAGGAAAGAGAATTATGCGGCGACTTAAATGGAGTAAAAATAAAGCTGGGTCGCTAAATGGAAAAGTCAGGCATATTACCTTATTCTGCATTGCCTACCATCCAGAGCGAGGGTACTTTTTATCCTCAAAATTACCTGGGCTAAATAAGACTATCCCGGTCAACTCTGAAGAAGCAGGCCAAAGGAAGGCAGAGGCGCTATACCGCAGGTATTTTGACTTTTTGGGGGGAGCGGAATGGTATCAAGAACCCGACTACCCAGAGCGCCTGACTCGCCGAGCGGATCCTTCGGGAATGGCTCTGCTTCGTTCTAAACCAATCCCTCCCCGCAGTGGCTAGTCGGTGGCAGGGCGGCGGCCAATCTACCTTGAACCGGGTGATGGTAAAGGAGTTATGCAAAAATAACGACTGTCTGGCCAAACCTGCAACTTCTCAAAAATCCCACCTAATTTAACAATATGATCTGAATAACGCCAGGCGCTTTGTTCTGTGGGGGGGATGCCGGTCCTGCCTGCCTCCTACTCCCCTGCCCTCTCCTCCTCTCCAGTTAGCTCCGGTAGCGTCTCCAGAGCCTCTTTCGCCGCCAGCTGTTCGGCCTGTTTTTTGGTGCGGCCCTGGCCCCGGGCCAGGGGGCGCTCCCCCAGGCGGACCTCCACTTCGAAGACCCGGGCATGGCTGGGGCCGCTTTCCGAGAGCAGGTTGTAGGTGGGCGAGCCCTGGTGGCGGGCCTGGGTCAGCTCCTGCAACCTGGTCTTAAAGTCCTGCCAGGGCGACTCGTCCAGGTCGGCCAGCAGCGGCGTAAACCAGCGCCGGGTCAGGGCGTCCGCGGCCTGGAGGCCGCCATCGAGAAAGACCGCGGCCATCACCGCCTCCAGGGCGTCGGCCAGGAGGGAGGGCTTCTCCCGCCCGGCCTGCGTCTCCTCGCCCCGGCCCAGCAGGAGGTAGGACCCCAGGTCCAGTTCCCGGGCCAGGACCGCCAGGCGTCGGGCATTCACCAGGGCCGCCCGGCCCCGGGACAGCTCCCCTTCGGAACTTTCGGGAAAGTTAAGCAGCAGCAGACTGCTCACCGTCAGGGCCAGGACCGCGTCCCCCAGAAACTCCATCTGCTCGTTGCTGGGGCCGGCCTCCGGGTTTTCATGGGCAAAGGAGCTGTGGCGCAGGGCCTGATCCAGCCCTGCCAGGTCCTTGAACCGGTGGCCCAACCTCCCGGCCAGCACCATCAGTTCCCGCTGGCGTCCGGGCGACAAAGGGGCCTGACGATCAACTGGGGCTTTCTCCGGCATCGTTCCTGCTCCTCTTGGACGACTTTGCCGCGGGCCAGGCCGCCCCCACTTCTACGGAGGAAGATCCGGGGCTGCTCCAGCCGGCTGCCTGAAAATAAATACCTCAATTGGGCGGTCAAAGGAAGCCGGGGTGTGAAAAAATCCTCAGCCGCCACCGGCGGCCCGGACCTTCATTGCCCGGGCGTTTAAGCAAAATAAGGGAATACGACCGGCGAAATCAGGGAAATCCTTATTGTCAGGGACCGGAATTATTTATACCTTGCTGCTACATGAAATTAAATCCCCTCTTTATGGGGTCATTTAGCCCTAATCACAGGTTGTTCGCCGGGAAAGGAGGCAACATGGAGGCCATCATCCGGGTAATGGAGTCCACCATCGCAGCCAGGGACCCCTATACCGTTGATCATCAACAGCGGGCCACGCACATTGCCATCGCCATTGCGGAGCGCATGGGGCTTTCTGAGGAGCGGATCGAGGAAATCCATGTCGCCGGTTGCCTCCACGATCTGGGGAAGATTGCGGTGCCGACGGAGATCCTCTCCAAACCCGGAAAATTGACGGACCTGGAATTCGCCATCATCAAGACCCACCCGCAGGTGGCCTTCAATATCCTGAAACCTCTGGAAATTCCCGGCCAAATCACCCAGATCATCATGCAGCACCACGAAAGATTGAACGGCTCCGGCTATCCTTATGGCCTCGATGACCGGGAGATTCTCCTGGAAGCCAAGATCTTGGGGGTGGCGGATGTGATTGAGGCCATGTGTTCCCACCGGCCCTACCGTCCGGCCCTGGGCATCGACAAGGCCCTGGAGGAGATCGAACGGAAGAAGGGTATCCTCTACGATCCTGAAGTGGTGGAAAGTTGCCTGCAGCTTTATCAGGAGATGCCGACGGCCCTGATGGGAGAGGTCAGCCATATTAGACGGCAACCTGCGGCCCACCTGGATGCCCTGCCCCAGAAGCAAACCAAGGCCGCACCGGCTGCACTGCTGAAAGGGAAAATGAGGCCTTGGCATTTTAAGCACCTGGTGGACGACCATCCCCACTTCTTCTTGCACGTGTTGGCCGCCACGACCATCGGTGGGAGCCTCTTCTACATGGCCCGGCATATCTAGCTCCGCGGCAGCGAGCTGCCGGCCCGGAAGCGGCGCCAGACGGCGCCGTTTCTTTTTGGCGGCTCTAAACTCCCCTTGACTTTTCCCGGATGGCCGGTTATTATCGAGATTAATTCTCAATTACAGCATGGCCACGCGGTGAAATCAGAACTCCAGATATTTCAGGAATATATCCGGCTGCGGGGGCGGCGGCGCACCCCGGAGCGCGAGGAGATTCTGCGGGAAATCTTCGCCTGGCACGGCCATTTTGATGTGGACGGGCTTTATCTGCTGCTCAAGGGCAAAGGCTCCAAGGTCTCCAAGGCCTCCATCTACCGGTCTCTGCCCCTGTTCATGGATTGCGGCCTGATCCGCGAGGTGGATTTCCGCGACGGCCACTGGCACTACGAGCATATTTACGGCCACGACCACCATAATCATCTCCGTTGCCTGGGCTGCGGCGAAATCCAGGAGTTTGAGGAACCGAGCTTAAAAATCTTGGAAGAGCAGTTGGCCCAGAGGTATAACTATCAAATCAAAGGCCACCAGTTGCAGGTGCACGGTTACTGCGCCGCCTGCCGGCCAAAGGATAGAGGAAGTCAAGGTGTTTAGAAGGTTTCAGAAGGCGGCCCCGGAAGGACCGGAAGCCGTAGACTATTCTCTGGCCCTGGCCCCGCCCGGACAAAGGGTGCGCATCACCGGCTACCGGGGCGGCCGCATGCTGCGGGCCCGGCTGCTGGCCCTGGGCCTCAATCTGGGCCAGGTCGTGGAAATTTTGCAGAATAACCGCGGCCTGATCATTGTCGGCATCAATGGCGGCCGGGTGGCCCTGGGCCGGGGCATCAGCCAGAAAATCCTGGCCGAACCGGAAGCTTAGGCGAATTTTTTTTTTACGAAGGGCGCCTAAGGCGGCGCCGCTGAGCTTGCACTCGCCGGTTTCAATTAATCTTATCCCCCAACCCATGGCCGAATTCAAGCCCCCCATCCCGGCGGAGATCGCCGCCCAAGCCCTGGAAACCCTGGAGGGCGCGGTCGAGCGCCTCACCTTTGCCGACCCGGAAAACCACTATGCCGTGGTGCGCCTCAAGGTTAAGGGGGCGCGGCATCCGGTCACCGTGGTGGGGCCGCTGGCCGGCGGTCCAGGAGGGCGAGCAGCTCCACCTCAAGGGCACGCTACGAGATGCATCCCAAGTGGGGCGAGCAGTTCAAGGTGGTCTGGTGGTACGCGGTGCTCCCGGCCACGGTGGCCGGCATCGAAAGGTATCTGGCCTCGGGGCTGGTCAAGGGCGTCGGCCCGGAGATGGCCAAACGCCTGGTGGCCCGTTTCGGGGCCGAGACCCTGAGCGTCATCGATCAGCAGCCGGAGCGCCTCAAGGAGGTGCCCGGCTTCGGTCCCAAGCGGCTCGAACAGGTGCGCCGGGACTGGCAGGGCCACAAGAGATGCCCGGGACGTGGCTGGTGGCCCTGCAGGGACTGGGCGATGGGCCTGGCGCAGACCACCAAGATTTATCAGAAGTACGGCGCCCAGGCCCTGGAGGTGGTCACCACCAACCCTTACCAACTGGTCCTGGATATCCAGGGGCTGGGGTTTTTCACCGCCGACCACCTGGCCGGCCGCCTCAACCTGGACCCCCTGGCGCCGGCCCGCCTGGCCGCGGGCCTGCTCCACATCCTGGATACCTTCGCCTCCGAAGGCAACGTCTACGTCCCGGAAGACGAATTGCTGGATAAGGACCCAGGAATTGCTCCAGGTGGACGCGGCCGCCGCTGGTCCGGGCCCTGGAACTCCAGGCCCGGGAAGGCCGGCTGACCCTGCCGGATTTGCCGTGCGGCCGCGGGGTTTACAAACGGGTCGCCTGGGTGGCGGAAACCGGCGTGGCCCAGACCCTGGGGCGCCTGGCCACCGACCCCCGGCAGCGCCCCGCCCCTGCATCTGGAGGATCTGGTCTCCCAGGTGCAGGCCCGGCAGCGTATCGAACTCTCCCCGGAGCAGGCCCAGGCCGTGGCCGCGGCCCTGCAAGGAAAAGCTGCTGGTCATCACCGGCGGCCCCGGCACCGGCAAGACCACCATCATCAGTTGCATCCTGGACCTCTACCAGGGTCTGGGGGCCCGGGTGCTCCTCATGGCCCCCACGGGCCGGGCCGCCAAACGCCTGAGCGAGACCACCGGGGCCCCGGCCACCACCATTCACCGGGCCCTGGAGTTTTCCCCCCAGACCGGCGGCTTCAGGCGCGGTCCCGCCGAGCCCTTCAAGGCCGAAGTGGTGGTGGTGGACGAAACCTCCATGGTGGACATCTACCTGATGTACCACCTGCTCCGGGCCATCCCGCCCGACGCCCGCCTCATCCTGGTGGGCGACGCCCACCAGCTCCCGGCGGTGGGACCCGGCAACGTCCTCAAGGACCTGATGGACTCCGGGGTCGTCCAGGTGGTGCGCCTCACCCAGATTTACCGCCAGGCCAAGGAGAGCCTCATCGTGGTCAACGCCCACCGCATCAACCAGGGGGAGTATCCCGTCCTGCCCAAGCAGTTGGGCAAAGGCGATTTCGTCTTCATCGAAGCGGAGGAACCCGAGGAATCAACGGCCGCACTGCTGGACCTGGTGGGCCGAGGAACTGCCCCGGCGCTACGGCCTGGACCCCATGCGGGACCTCCAGGTGATCACCCCCATGCACCGGGGCGCCGGTGGGCATCCAGAACCTGAACCACGAGCTGCAGCAGCGCCTCAACCCCGACGGCCAGCGCCTGGCCCTGGGGCGGCCGGGTCTTCCGCCGCGGCGACAAGGTGATGCAGCTCAGGAACAATTATTACAAAGAGGTCTTCAACGGCGATATCGGCCTGGTGAGCGGCCTTGTGGCGGCCACCGGCCAGCTCCAGGTGGATTTTGACGGGCGGGTGGTGACCTATGACGCCGCGGCGAAGGACGAGGTCACCCTGGCCTACGCGGTGACGGTGCATAAGGCCCAGGGCAGCGAATTTCCCGGCGTGCTGCTGGTCCTGACCACCCATCACTATATGCTGCTGCAGCGCAACCTGCTTGTACACCGCCCTGACCCGGGGCCGCCGCCTGGTGGTGCTCCTGGGAAGCAAACGGGCCCTGGGCATGGCCATCCACAATGACCGGCCGGTGAAGCGTTATACGCATTTGGCCCTGCGCCTGCGGGAGACCCTGGCGCCCATCAAATCTCTAAAAATGCTTGACTTTCCCTCACGCAAGGGCACAATCAAATTTAATAAATAGGGGATATTGGTGGTTACCGATCTCTTCACTGTACTGGAACAGAAGCTGGAAATGGTGCTCGGTCAGACTGCCAGGCTGAAGGAGAGCCAATACCGTCTTGAAGAAACCCTGGCCGAAAAAGAACAAGCTCTCAAGGAGGCCGCAGGCCGCCCTGGAGAAGCTGTCCCAGGAGCGGGAACTGGTTCGGAACGGATCGATAAGATCCTCAACCGCTTAAAAATCATTGATACGGGAGAATCGGCATAAAACCGGGTCAGGAGCCACGCCGGTGACCGTGGAGATATTGGGGCGAACCTTCACTTTGAAGGGGAGCATACTCCTGAAGGCCTGCAAGCCGTGGCGCAGCAAGGTGGACGAGCAGCTCCGGGAGCTCCAGCGGGCCTTCCCCGCCAGCCCCCTGGCTGACTTGGCGATTCTGGCCGCATTGAACCTGGCATATGAATGCCTTGAAATCAAGGAGGATTACCAACAGCTCCAAGCCGACATTGAACAGCGGTCGAAACTATTGATTCAGATGCTGGAGACCCACGATTCCTATTTTCCTCCCGGTCCTTGAGAGGAGCGGAGGAAAGCGGCATGGGGTGAGGGAGACGGGAGAACATATAACATTCCGGGCGGATTGAAGATATAACGCAGCGGTCAGACATATCGACCCATGCGGCAGGACCGTGAAGGCATTTTTACACCTGGGCCATCCCGGGAATCAGATATTGGCTTGAAGGGGGAAGTGGCCAAAACCAACGCCAAGCTTCGAATTGATTGAGAACCTCGTAGACTAAAAGTTTAACGGCTGTTCCACCGGAGCAGCCCCCAGTCCGCTAATTTCCGCCCGATCGCCTCTCCCGGCGGCTGCCCCCAGCCGCTACCCATCCACTTGCCTGCTCAGCGGAGTTCATCTCCCGGCATCGCCACCTCTGCGACCGGCGCCCTGACCCTAAAGGCAGGCGACTGCGCCGCAGTAAAGATATACGCACAAGGGAATTCCCATGGATATATTGTCACACGTTTTGGTTGAAGGTATGGCCCTGGCTGCGGGCTTCGCCTCCGGTTTCTTCTATCGCAAATACATCATGGACGCACACCAGGAGTCCCTGGAGGCCCTGGGGAAGAAGATCCTGGATGAAGCCCGGAAAGAAGCGGACACCCTCAAGAAAGAGACCAAGCTGCAGGCCAAGGATCAACTCCTGCAGATGAAGATGGACTTCGAAAAGGAGACCCAGGACCGGCGCCAGGAACTCAATCAATTGGAGCGGCGCCTCTTGCAAAAAGAGGAGCACCTGGAACGGAAGGGCGACTCCCTGGATGAGCGGGACGGCGAGCTCATCAAGAAACACAAGCAGGTGAGCCAGCGGGAGGAGGAACTCAAGGCCGAGATGGTCCGCTACGAGCAGTTGGTGGCGGAGCAAAACACCCGCCTGGAGCAGACTGGCCGGCATGAGCGCCAACGAGGCCAAGGATTTACTGCTGCGGGCCATGGAACGGGAAATCCGGGCCGACGCCGCCCGCATGGTGAAACGCATCGAAACCGAGGCCCGGGAGCACGCCGACCGCAAGGCCAAGGAGATCATCGCCCTGGCCATCAAGCGCTACGCCTCGGATTATGTGGCGGAACAGACGGTGTCGGTGGTGGCCCTGCCCAACGAAGAGATGAAGGGCCGGATCATCGGCCGGGAAGGCCGCAACATCCGGGCCCTGGAGGCCGCCACCGGGGTGGACATCATCATTGACGACACCCCCGAGGCCGTGATCCTCAGCGCCTTTAACCCCATGCGCCGGGAAGTGGCCCGCCGCAGCCTGGAGCGCCTCATCTCCGACGGCCGCATCCATCCCGGGCGCATCGAAGAGATCGTCGAGAAGGTCACCACCGGAGTTGGAAGACCAATATCCGGGAGGCCGGCGAAGAGGCCGCCTTCGACGCCGGGGTGCACGGCCTGCATCCCGAACTCATCAAGCTGCTGGGCAAGCTGAAGTTCCGCACCAGCTATGCCCAGAACGTCCTGCAGCACTCCGTGGAGGTCTGTTACCTCTGCGGCATCATGGCCGCCGAACTGGGCCTCAACGTCAAGCAGGCCAAGCGGGCCGGACTGCTGCATGACATCGGCAAGGCGGTGGATCAGGAGGCCGAAGGGGTGCACGCCCTGATCGGCGCCGACCTGGCCAAGCGCTACGGCGAATCCCCCAAGGTGGTGCACGTCATCGCCGCCCACCACGAAGACATCCCGCCGGAGAGCATCATGGCCGTGCTGGTCCAGGCCGCCGACACCCTGTCCGGGGCCCGTCCCGGGAGCCCGCCGGGAGATGCTGGAAACCTACGTCAAGCGCCTGGAAGACCTGGAGAAGGTGGCCCTCTCCTTCGGCGGCATCAGCAAGTCTTACGCCATTCAGGCCGGCCGGGAGATCCGGCTCATCGTCGAGTCCGAAAAGGTCAACGACGAGGAGGCGGTGCTGCTGAGCCGGGAGGTGGCCAAGAAGATCGAGCAGGACCTCACCTACCCCGGCCAGATCAAGGTCACCGTCATCCGGGAGACCCGGTCGGTGGAGTACGCCCGCTAGGCGGCCCGGGATATGAATATCCTGTTTATCGGCGATATCGTCGGCGGCCCGGGCCGGCGGGCGGTGGAAGAGCTGCTGACCCGGGCTGGTGGACCAGCATCTCATCGACCTGGTGGTGGCCAACGGGGAGAACGCCTCCGGCGGCATCGGCATCACCCCGCCGGTGGCCGACCAGCTCCTGAGTTACGGCATCGACCTCCTCACCAGCGGCAACCACATCTGGAAGCACAAGGAGATCCTGCGCCTATCTGCAGGAGACCGACCGGCTGCTGCGCCCGGCCAACTATCCGCCGGGGAGCCCGGGGCGGGGCTACGCCATCGTGGAGACCGCCGCCGGGGAGAAGGCGGCCGTCATCAATCTGGAGGGCCGGGTCTTCATGGAACCCCTGGACTGCCCCTTCCGCACCGTGGATGCCATCCTGAAAGAGCTGCCCAAGGAAATCAAGGTCATCCTGGTGGATATGCACGCCGAAGCCACCAGCGAGAAGCAGGCCCTGGGCTGGTTCCTGGACGGCCGGGTGAGCGCCGTGCTGGGCACCCATACCCACGTCCAGACCGCCGACGGCCGGGTCCTGCCCAATGGGCACCGGCTACATCAGCGACGCCGGCATGACCGGCCCGGTGGACTCGGTCATCGGCATGCGCCGGGAGATCATCCTGGAGCGCTTCTGGAGCCAGCTGCCCCAACCTTTCAAAGTGGCCACCCAGAACATCCAATTACAGGGAGTATTGCTGAATATCGACTCCGGGGGCCGCTGCCGGGAGATTCGGGGCCTGCAGGTAGGGATTAAATCGTAGGGGCGCGCGGCGCACAGATATTGACGCCTGAGAGTGAGCCCTATTTCGCTGCCTGGCAGGTGCGCCGGGCGCACCCTGGATGAAAAATACTCCCGGTAAGTTCGACGCGCCGGCCTAAGGCCTCATCCGGTCCCCGGCGGCGGCCGGCCGGTCCCCAGGCCCTGCGGCTGCGGCTCCAGGACCAGGGCGCGGTTTTGCACCCTCATCCCCGCCTTTAGTCCCGGCTGAGATGCAGGGCCGACCTTGAAGCCGGTCCGCCGCCTGGCCGGTTTAAGACCCCTTGCGACCTGCCAGATGTTTTGATCTCCGACCAATTAATCGTAAATACCTTATTAGCTACAGCGCCGGTGGCCCCTGCCTGAGCACGTCTTCCCCTTTGGCGATAATTCCATTATTATTTTTTTTATTTTTTTTTATTATATATATATTTTTTGTCAAAATCCCCTTGACAAATTATTGTTGCGAAATTAATATACATTCAAATCTAAGAAAATTCGAGCCAAACTCGCCGCGAGGTGAGGACGGAAAGCCACGGGTCTCAAGGATAGAGATGGCCGGGTTGCCTGCACAGGGTGACCCGGCTTTTATTTTTTATATGGGTCTCGGTACGGACCCAGGACTTGTTCCAGGCCTCCTGCAGCAAGCGGAGTTAAATTTCGGCCTTGAAAGCAGGGGATTGGCGGATTTCTACATCTTCGGGAAACAGCGGAATCGATTATTCTTCGAGAGGAGGAGAAAAATGAGGGCCAAATTTTTACGAGTACTCTATGCTACCCTGCTTATAGTGGCAGCCGTGGCGCTTTTGCCGGGCCAATCGCAGGCGACCTTTTTCGACCTCACCACCAGTAACCCTTTGGTCAATGACTATATCGACTGGGCCCAATTGGGACCTACTACTACCGTCTTACCTAATACTGTCACCGTGCAGACCGGGGTGTTTGGCCACAGCCTCACCATCTCGAGTAATGACGCCTTTGAACGGCTCGATCAAGGAAATGGCTGGAATGGCAATTTCGCCAACGGGGCTGCCTTGATCTGGACCGGCGAGAACAGCAACCAGATGACCCTGAATTTCGGCTCCACCAACCCGCTGTTCATCTTCGAAACCCAGATCCAGTCGGAATATTTTGGTTCCTTCACCGCTACCATCCAGGCTTACGATATTAATGGCAACCTCCTGCGCTCGTTCTCTGAGAGCGGGAATTCCAATCCGAATGGCGATAATTCCGCCATCGTCATCGGGCTCGCAGACAGTTTAAAAGAGATGACGAGTATTCGTCTCATCGTTACCGGCACTGATCCCAACCCAGGAGCTTTTGCCATCAACCAGGTGGACCTGCTGGAATGCAATACCTCACCCGTCCCTCTGCCGCCCTCCGCGCTCCTGCTGGGCAGCGGTCTCCTGGGTCTCATCGCTCTGAGGGGACGCCGCAAGGCCTAATAAGCCGGATCCGAGAATAGCAACTTCACAGGCCCCCGGCGCTTAAGCAGCCGGGGGCTTTTTTATCGGGCCGGGATAGAGCCGTAACTTGCTCTTTAGAACCCCGGGGCGCTCTGTAAAAAACTGCCGGTAATTATTGTCATAAATTCTCTGATTTTCTTGAGGCTCTCGATTTTCCTTTGCTTCTCCTGCTCCTCTGGTTTAATCTTTGGCAATCTTCGCTTTTGGAAGGAACGCCTATTATGAAGATTCATGAATATCAGGCCAAAGAATTGCTGCGGAAATTCCACGTACCGGTGCCCGAAGGCGCGGTGGCCGACACCAACCGGGAGGCCCGGCAGGTGGCCGAGGAACTGGGGGCAGGCGCCCTTTGTGGTCAAGGCCCAGATCCATGCCGGCGGCCGCGGCAAAGGCGGCGGCATCAAGACCGCCGCGACCCCCGAGGAGGTGGAGCGGGTGGCGGACCAGATCCTGGGCATGACCCTGATCACCCACCAGACCGGCCCCGAAGGTAAGGTGGTCAACCAGGTCCTGGTGGAGCAGGCCCAGGATATCGCCCAGGAGCTCTACCTGGGCATCGTCCCGGATCGCGGCCTGGGGCGGCCGGTGATTATGATGAGCGCCGCGGGCGGCATGGAGATCGAAGAGGTGGCGGCCCGCACCCCGGAGCTGATCATCAAAGAGGCGATCAATCCCATCACCGGCTGTATGGGCTATCAGGCCCGCAACCTGGCCTTCGGGATCGGGCTCGACCCCGGTCTGCTGCGGTCCGCGGTGGGTTTCATCGAGAATCTCTACCGGATGTTCGTCACCCTGGACTGCTCCCTGGCGGAGATCAACCCGCTGGTGGTCACCCAGGACGGCAGGCTGCTGGCCCTGGACGCCAAACTCAACTTCGACGACAACGCCCTGTTCCGGCACCACGAACTGGCGGCCCTGGAAGACCCCTCGGAGATGGACCCCCTGGAGTTTGAGGCCCGGAAGCACCACCTCAACTATATCCGCCTGACCGGCAACGTCGGGGCCATGGTGAACGGCGCCGGCCTGGCCATGGCCACCATGGACCTGATCAAGGCGGCCGGGGCCGAGCCCGCCAACTTCCTGGACGTGGGCGGCGGCGCCTCGGCGGAGATGGTGACCAACGGCTTTCGCATCATCCTGGGCGACCCCAACGTCAAGGGCGTGCTCATCAATATCTTCGGCGGCATCCTGCGCTGTGACGTCCTGGCCAGCGGCGTGGTGGAGGCGGTGAAGACGGTGCAGGTCAAGGTGCCCATCATCGTCCGCCTGGAGGGGACCAACGTGGAGCAGGGCCGGGAGATCCTGAACACCTCCGGCCTCACCTTCACCGTGGCCACCGATATGCTGGATGCGGCCAAGAAGGTGGCGGCGCTGGTGGGGTGAAGAAGGCGGTTAACGATTTCGTCAGCACGGGCGCAGGCTAAAGCCTGCGGCTACAGAAAGGTTGTCATATGAGCGTTTTGGTCAATAACGATACACGCGTGGTGGTGCAGGGGGTTACCGGCAAGGAAGGCTCTTTCCATGCCCTGGCCTGCGCCCAGTACGGCACCAAGGTGGTGGCCGGGGTGACTCCGGGCAAGGGTGGCCAGAAGGTGGAGGCCATCCCGGTCTTCAACACCGTGGCCCAGGCCGTCAAGGAGACCGGAGCCAACACCTCCCTGATCTTCGTGCCCCCGGCCTTTGCCGCGGACGCCATCCTTGAGGCCGCGGCCGCCGGGGTCAGGGTGGCGGTCTGCATCACCGAAGGCATCCCCACCCTGGACATGATCAAGGTCATGGCGGCCCTCAAGGACAGCGGCTGCCGCCTCATCGGCCCCAACTGCCCGGGGATCATCTCGCCGGGCCAGGCCAAGGTGGGCATCATGCCGGGGCATATCCACCGGCCCGGGCCCATGGGACTGGTCTCCCGCAGCGGCACCCTCACTTACGAAGCGGTGCACCAGATGACCCTGCTGGGGATCGGCCAGAGCACCTGCGTGGGTATCGGCGGCGACCCGATCATTGGAACAAATTTTATAGATATGCTACAATTGTTTCAGGATGACCCCCAGACCGAGGGCGTGGTGCTCATCGGCGAGATCGGCGGGGCCGCCGAAGAGGAGGCCGCCGCCTATATCTCCCGGCACGTCACCAAGCCGGTGGTGAGCTTCATCGCCGGCCAGACCGCGCCTCCCGGCAAACGCATGGGCCACGCCGGAGCCATCATCTCCGGGGGCAGCGGCAAGGCCGCCGACAAGATGGCGGCCCTGACCCAGGCCGGAGTGACCGTGGTGGCCAACATCGGCGACCTGGGGCACAACGTCAAAAGGGTAATGGGGTATCGCGCCTGACAACCGACTGATGAAAATCTTGCTGCACATCTGTTGCGCCCCTTGCGCCGTCTACCCGCTGGAAATCTTGAGGGCCTCGGGCCACCAGGTGCGCGGCTTTTTCTCCAACCCCAATATCCATCCCTACCAGGAGTATCTCCGGCGGGCCGCCACTTTGGAGACCTTTGCCGCCAAATTCGGCCTGCCGGTGATCTGGGACCGGAGCTACCCCCTGGAAGAATTCCTGCGAGACCTCGCCTTCCGGGAGACGGAGCGCTGCCGGTTTTGTTATTATCGCCGCCTGACCGCCACGGCCCGGGTAGCCCGGGGCGGCAAGTTCGACGGCTTCACCTCCACCCTCCTGTTCAGCAAATTCCAAAACCACGAACTCATCAAGGAATTGGGCCAGTTGGCGGTCCGGGAGGTGGGGGTGCCTTTTTATTACGAGGACTTTCGCAAGGGCTGGGCCGAGGGCCGGAAAAAGACCGAAAAGCTGGGGCTTTACAAGCAGCAATACTGCGGCTGCATCTTCAGCGAGCGGGACCGGTTCAGGCCGCCTGAGCCGGGGGGGCTGGCCAAGAAGCCCTAGACGCCAGCCGCCGGGAGCGGCCGGGGTCGCCCCAAGCCCCTGCATTTTTCTTAAAGTTTAGGATAGTCCTGGACGAATATAGAGACGATGGATTGGCAGTTAGGAGCAGGCCGCCAGGGACGGCAAACTTGTAATTTCCGATGGTCCGCAGGCTGATAAGCGCTGCGAGAGGACCCGTGCAACGATGGACAATAGCCGTCTGACCCTGACGAATCGACCGGAAAACCTGCGCCTGCTGCTGGACTTCGTCCATAAATGGTCCAGGGATCGGAGTCTGCCCCCGGCCAGGCTCGATTCCCTGGAACTGGTGGCCGGCCAGATCTTCCGGCACCTGGTGGAGCACGCCTATCAGCCCGGCGAACCCGGCTCCATCGCGGTGGCCTTGGAGGAGAAGGGCCGCAGGTTGCGCCTGATGTTCGAAGACGACGCCAGGCCGCCGCTCACCGGCAACCCGAAGGCAGCCGATCCTCCCGGCAACCCGCCCCATCTCAACGGCTTGCAGCACTTGGCGGAAAGCCTCATCTACTACCGCACCGCGGACCGGAAGAACCGCCTGGTGGTCTTCTTGAATTGAGAGACCTAGAAGCGGCAGGTCCGCGCCCCAGAAATAGACGCCTGGGGCCACATATTCTGTTGCATGGAACGCCCCCTACAGCTCCCCTGATTTAACGGGTGGGCCGGGCATACTGCCTGGCCTTGGCGAAGGCCTCCTCGGCTTCTTTCTGCTTACCGTGGTCCTTGAGGAAATCCCCCAGGTAGTTCCAGCCCTCGGCATAATCGGGCTTGATTTGCACGGCCTTACGCAGTTCCTCTTCGGCCTCCTTGAGGTCGCCGTTCTGAGCCAGGGCGCTGCCCCTGAGGCTGTGGGCCTCCGCCCAGTCGGGCCTGATACCGATGGCGGCCTGGAAGGCCTGGGCCGCCTCGCCATTGCGGCCTTCCTCAGCCAGGATCAGGCCGTATTTGTAGTAATCCTGGGCGGCCTTTTGATTGAGGGCTTTCACTTTATCTTGAGCCCCCTGGGCGCAGGCGTTCTGCACCCCGCCAACCAGGGCCAGGCAGGCGACCAAAAGCATTAGGCTGAGCCATCGCACCATATTGTTCTCCTTCAGAAAATTAATCTCTCAGGCCAAGACGCCAAACGATAGGTGCGCCGTGCGCACCCTACATCACCTTTGCCTTCGCCAACCCAAAACTCTGGCTGACCGCTGAAAGCTGATAGCTGATAGCTATTTAGCCCTCTCCTCCCGGCGGGGGCGATTGCGCTCATAGATGATCTTCAAACCCTTGAGGGTGAGATAGTCATCCACCGCATCGATCGCCTTGGTTTCCGAGGCGATGAGGCAGGCCAGGCCCCCGGTGGCGATGACCCGGGCCTTGTGGTTGCCCAGGGCCTCTTTGATGCGGCTGACGATGCCGTCCACCAGTCCGGCGTAACCATAGATGATCCCGGCGTTCATGCTGCTGATGGTGTCCTTGGCGATGACGCTCTTGGGCTTGGCGAAGATCTCGACCCGGGGCAGCTTGGAGGCCTTGAGGAACAGGGCTTCGCAGGAGATCATCACCCCGGGGGCGATGACCCCGCCCAGGTATTCTCCCTGGCGGGAGACCACGTCGAAGGTGGTGGCGGTGCCGAAATCCACGATCACCACCTCGGCGTGCACCTGCTCGTAAGCAGCCACGGCGTTGACGATGCGATCCGCTCCCACTTCCCGGGGATTGTCGTAGTAGATGGGCATGCCGGTCTTGATGCCCGGCCCCACCCACAGGGGCCGCACCTGCAGGTAACGCAGGGCGAAGCCTTCCAGGGTGTTGTTCATCGGGGGCACCACCGAGGAGATGACCAGGTCGGTGCCGGGCTCCAAGGTCAGGCCCTGGGCCTGAAAGAGATTGCGCAACAGGATGCCCAACTCATCGATGGTGGCTTCCTTCTCGGTGCGGATGCGCCAATCGCTCAGGAGTTGATCATTTTGGTAGACGCCGATAACCGTGTTGGTATTGCCCACATCCATTACCACCAGCATGAGCCGCGCTCTCCTCAGTTCAGCAAGGCGTCCAGGGTCTGGGCCAGGTCCTGGACCACCTCTTCAATCTGCTGTTGATCCCCGCCTTCGGCCATAAGGCGCAGTTTCGGTTCAGTACCGGAGTAGCGCACCAGCAGGCGGCCCTGGGGACCCAGGCGCCGTTCCGCCTCGCGCAGCGCCTGCCGGGCCTTGGGCAGGGTATTCAGGTCCTGCTTCTCCTTAACCATCAGGTTGATCAGCACCTGGGGATAATTCTCCATGAAACCGGCCAGTTCGGTCAGGGGCTTATTCTCCCGGCGCATCACCGCCAGCAGCCTCAGGGCCGTGAGAATGCCGTCCCCGGTGGTGGAGTGATTCAGGAAGACCAGGTGGCCGGACTGTTCTCCGCCCAGGACGTAGCCCCCTTTCTTCATCTCCTCCAGGACATAGCGGTCACCCACCGGGGCCCGCAACAGCTTCAAGCCGTGTTGCTTGAGAGCCACCTCCAGGCCCAGGTTGGTCATGACCGTGCCCACTACCGTCTTGTGGGCCAAGCGCTCCCGGCGCTGCATGTCCAGGGCGCAGATGCCCAGGATGTGGTCGCCGTCCACCACCCGGCCGAAGTGGTCCACCATGATGCACCGGTCGCCGTCACCGTCGAAGGCGATGCCCAGGTCGGCCCGGTGGCGTTTCACCAGGGCGGCCATGGCCTCGGGGTAGGTAGCGCCGCACATGCGGTTGATATTCTTGCCGTTGGGCCGGACCCCGATGGGGATAATCTCGGCCCCCAACTCACTGAAGACCTCCGGCGCCACCTTGTAAGTGGCCCCATGGGCGCAGTCCAGGACGATCTTGAGGCCGTCCAGTTCCAACTCCTTGGGAAAGGTACTCTTGAGGTAGGAGATATAGCGGCCCTTGGCGTCCTCCATGCGGACGGCCTGGCCGATGTCGGTGGCGGTGGGCCGGGCGCCGTCCACTTCGGCGTTGACCATCAGGCTCTCGATGTGGGCTTCGACTTCGTCGGGCAGCTTGAAACCGTCCCCGGAGAAGAATTTGATGCCGTTGTCCTGGTAGGGATTATGGGAGGCCGAAATGACCACCCCGGCGTCGGCCCGCATGGAACTGGTGATGTAGGCGATGCCCGGGGTGGGCAGCGGGCCCAGCAGCATGACATCCACCCCCATGGAGCAGATGCCGGCGGCAATGGCGTACTCCAGGAGGTAGCCCGAAAGGCGGGTGTCTTTGCCCACCACGATGCGGTGCCGGCCGGGGCCGTATTTGATCACATAGGCCAGGGCCCGTCCCAATTGCAGGGCCACCTCGGCGGTCATGGGATAGACGTTGGCCACCCCTCGAACCCCGTCGGTGCCGAAAAGATGTCGTTTTTCCGTCATTGCCTCAGCACTCCAGTCAACTGCTTTTTTAAACTTCACTTTTCGCTGCCTCTTTTTACCATAATCGCCGATAAATGGCATTAGTCCAGGGAATGGTTGAGACTAGCCCTCCCCTTTTTCCTCCTGCCAGTGAATACATCGGACCGGGCATTCGTCCACGGCGTCCAGGATCTTTTCTTCCGGAGCCCCTTGCGGATCGATCACCTCGGAGTGCTCCAGGGCCTCGTTGAGCCGGAACACCTCGGGACACACCTGCTGGCAGTTGCCGCAGGCAATGCATTCCTCTGTATCGATTACTGGAATTCTTTTCACCATTTTATTCCTTTCCCGGGACCAAGACCAGGTCCTGAACTGGCCGACATCGCCGCTCAGCTTAAATGGGTGGCGCGATGGTAACCAAAAGCCGCACGTCCGTCTTGGCCTTGAATCCATGTGGTTCAGCGATGTCGCAGATGAGCGCATCCCCTTTTTTGGCCGGCAGCGAGGCGCTTTCCCGGCCCAGAAACTCGCCCTCCCCTTCCAGGACCACCAGGCTCACCTGGCCTTCAATGTCATGGGCATGCACCGGCAGTTCCTGGCCGGCCTTGAAGTTGAAGTTGAGGATTTTGAAATAGGGTGAGTCGTGCACCAACAGTTTTGCCATGCCCTGATCGGCAAATTTGCCCTCGGTATAAAGTTCGACCTTTTTCATGCCTTATCCTCCGTCGGTTCAGGGGCCGGACCCTACATTTCGTCGGCCCAATGGATGCACGACACCGGGCAGGAGTCGATGGCCTCCTGGATCTTGTCGTCCGGGGCCCCGCCGGGGTTGATCACCTGGGCAAACCCCAGGCTCTCGTTGACCCTGAACACCTCCGGGCAGAGTTCCTCGCAGCTGCCGCAGGCAATGCATTCGTCCTCCACGATGAAAGGGACGTGTTCCGCCATAGTTTATCCTCCTTGAATCTTCTCATCATTCTGAAAACTGACTGCGGGCTGCTGCAAATGCATCTCCACCCGGAAGGTCTGGGACTCTAACTGCCGGGTCAGGCTGAAACCCAGACGTTTCACCATATCTAACATAGGCTGGTTGGTGGCCAGGACTTCGCCCCAGAGGAGCTTAACTCCACGCTCCCGGGCGATGGCGATGAGCTCCTCCACCAGTTTGGGCCCCAGGCCCTTGCCCTGCCATTGGTCCGCCACAATGATGGCAAACTCCGCGGTCTCCCGGTTGGCCTCCATCACCAGGCGGCTCACCCCCAGCATGACCTCCGGACCCGGCGGCCGGCCGATGGCCATCAGACCCAGCTCCCGGTCGTAATCGTTCTGGGTGAAGCGGATCAGCATCTCATGGGTCCACTTCTTGATCAGCTTGAAGTAGCGGAAATAGAGGGTTTCTTCCGAACACTTGCCGAGAAAATCGGACACCAGTTGCTCATCTTCCGGCTTCATGGGGCGGATCAAGAGCGGCGTGCCGTCCCGCAGCATCCAATCAATTTCGTACTGGTTGGGATACGGCGCAATGATGAGATGCCGGGGCGCCCGCACCGTAGTGGGCTGCAACACGATGCGGGCATCGACGCCCACGAAGCGGCCGCTGATGACCGACACGGGGTTGATATCCAGTTCGACGATTTCCGGGAAATCCGTCACCAGTTGAGAGACCCGCACCAGAATTTCGCTCAGGAGATCCAGGTTCGCCGGCGGGAGGTTGCGGTAGCCCTGGAGCAGCCTGGCGACCTTGGTTTTTTCGATCAGCCGGCGCGCCAGCAGCAGGTTCAGGGGCGGCAGGTCCACCATGGCGTCTTCCAGGACCTCGGTGAAGGCGCCCCCGGCGCCAAAGAGGATCAGGGGGCCGAAATCCGCGTCCTGCTTGCAACCGATGAGCAGTTCGCAGTCGGGGTGTTTCTCCTGCTCCTGGACGGTGACCCCCAGGATGCGGGCTTCCGGCCTCATCGCCCGGACGTCTTCGATGAGTTCGTGAAACGCCGCCAGGACCTCGGATTCGCTGTGAATATGGAAGCGGATCCCCTTGACCTCGGTCTTGTGGGTGATATCCGGCGAATTAATCTTCATCACCACCGGGAACCCCAGGCCCCGGGCCGCGGTCACCGCCTCCGGGGCGGAAGCGGCCGCCACCGTGCGGTTCACCGGGATGCCGTAGGCTGACAGGATGGCCTTGGATTCCAGCTCCGTGAGGAGGGTAGCCTGACGTTCCAGGCAATGGTCGATGAAGGTCCGGGCCGTTCTGGTGTTGATCTGCAACTCCCGGGACATCTGGGGCGGGGTCTCTTGCAGCAACTGGAGATGCCGGGAGTGGAAATACATTTCCATGAAGATGTCCACCGCCTGCTCCGGGGTCTCGAAGGTGGGGATGCCGGCGTCAGTGAAGATTTTCACCCCTGCGGCCACCTCTTCGCCGCCCATCCAGACGGCGAATACCGGCCGGGCCTGGCCCTGCACCTCCGGCGCCACGGCCCGGGCCGTCCCGGTGGGGTCGGCGAGGGCCTGGGGCGACAGGATAATCACCAGCCCCGAAAGCTCCGGGGCCTGCATGGCGAGATGGACCGCCTGCTGATAACGTTCCGGCGGGGCGTCGCCCAGGATATCGATGGGATTGGCGCGGCTCCAGTGGGACGGCAGAATCTCATCCAGTTGGGCCACGGTCTCGGCGGCCAGGACCCCGGGCTCCGCCTGCCAGCGGGCCAGGGCGTCCACCGCCATCACCCCGGGGCCACCGGCGTTGGTGATGATCCCCAGGGCCCCGCCGGTGGGCAGCTTCAGCTTGCCCAGGGCCTCGGCGCAGTCGAAGAGCTGGCCCACCGTGTCCACCCGGATGATCCCGGCCCGGCGGAAGGCGGCATTATAGGCGGCGTCCTCCCCCACCATGGCCCCGGTATGGGAGGCCGCGGCCCGGGCCCCGGCCAGGCTGCGGCCGGCCTTGATGACGATGATGGGCTTGACTCGGGACACCGAGCGGGCGGCGCTCATGAATTTGCGGTGTTGGGTCAGGCTCTCCATGTAGAGGATGATGGAGCGGACCTTCTGGTCATTGCCCAGGTAATCGATGAGGTCGCCGAAGTCCAGGTCGGTCATGGAACCGACGCTGACGAAGTGGCTGAAGCCGATGTTTTTCTGGGCGGACCAGCCCAGGATGGAGTTGCACAGGGCGCCGCTCTGGGAGATGAAGGCCAGGTTACCCGGTGGCGGAGCATAGGCCGACAGGCTGGCGTTGAGATGGGTGGCGGGCGCGATCAGCCCCATGGTGTTGGGCCCCAGATAACGCACCCCGGCCGCGGCGGCCTCGGCCTTGATGGCGGCCTCGATCTCCTTGCCACCCGGCCCCACCTCCCGGCCGCCGGCCGAGATGATGATGGCGGCCTTGATGCCGGCCTGGCCGCACTCCTTGATGACCTCCGGCACATCCTTGATGGGGATGGCGATGATCGCCAGGTCCGCCGGTTCCGGCAGCGAGGCCACGGCAGCGTAGGCGGTAAGGCCGTGAATCTCTGGGTAATTCCGGTTAATGGGGAAAATGCCACCGGCAAAACCGCCCCGGATCAGATTTTGGACCAGGGTCGAGCCGATGCGGCCCGCTTTTTCGCTGGCCCCGATCACCGCCACCGAATCCGGCTTGAAAAAGGCATCCAGGAGAATTTTTTTCATGCTCGCATCCTTTTCCAAGAGGTTGGGGCCGCGTCCGAGGCGTTTCCGGCAGTTTATGGGGCGCCGTGCGCCCCCTACACTTTTTTCCAGCCGCCGGCAAAGACCGTGACCCGGTGCCGCAAAGGGCTGGTGCGGCCCCGGCCGTAGCGGCTCAAGGCCGCCGATTCCCGGTGTTTCAGGATTTGCCAGTCTGACGGATCGCCGGTGGCCCCGCCGCCGGCCTCGCCCACCAGAATAAGATAATGCAGAAAATCCGCCTGGCAAATCCCAGCCACCGATTGTCCCGGCGGCGGCCAGGCATAAAGGATAACTTCGGGGCAAAAATCTTGGCTGACAGTGCAGACGTCGCCCCGCTCCACCCGGGGGTGGGTCCCGAGCCCGGATTGGAATTCCCCCTCGCCTTTGTCCACGGCCCGGAAGGCGAGGCCCGCCGCCTCGCAGAGCGGGGCCAGGGCCACGCTGAGGTAGCCCCGGCCGGCGCCGACCTCCAGCAAGCGGGGAGTTTTCAGGAGCTGAAGATAGCGGAGCAGGCGGTGCGGCCATTCCCGGGAGGGGAAAAAATAGACCCCGGTGGCCTGGGACAGGGCCATGAGCCAGGCCGCCGGGTCCGGTTCCCGGGCGAGCAGCTCCTGCCAGCGGGCCTCGGGCAGCAGATAATCCACTGGGCCTTCTCCCGGTTCGGGGAGGCGCACCAGGCAGCGGGCCTCTTCCAGAAATTGGCGATGTTCCCGAAAGGTTGAGAACTGCAATATCCTATTTTCCTCTAGATTCAAGCTGGAATATCGGCCGGCGATATCGGCCGGCGATGCTTTAAGGTTGAAGCTTGCCTGTCATTGTGAAATAATCCTCATGATAATGCCAGAACTTCTCCAGGATTGCTGATTAAAATTGCACGAATTCTAGGCCATGGCCCATCCCGTCCCCAAATTTGAGCCCAGCGGTTTGCGCCTGGGTTGCCTCCTGGGCCTGGCCCTGCTGCTCCTGGCCGGGACCTGGGGCTGTAAATCCGGCTCCGGGCCCGCGGCCCACGCCGTCTGCGTCGCCGGCTCCACCTCGGTGCAGCCCTTCGCCGAGAAATTGGCGGAAATTTTTATGCAGCAGGAACAGGATTTTCGGATCGACGTCCAGGGCGGCGGCTCCAGCGCCGGTATTCAGGCGGCCATTCAGGGCGCCGCCAACCTGGGGGCCTCTTCCCGGGAGCTGCTCGGCCCGGAAAAGCAGCTCGTGGAGATCCCCATCGCCTATGACGGCATCGCCATCATCGTGCATCCCTCCAACCCGCTGGCCGACCTCAGCGTGGCGCAAATCAAGCAGATCTTCACCGGCCGGTTGACCAACTGGCGGGAGTTGGGCCTGCCGCCCCGGGAGATCGACGCCATCAACCGGGAAGAGGGCTCCGGCACCCGGGAGGCCTTCGAGCACCTGGTGATGGGGAAGACCGAAGTGAGTCCGGCCGCCATGGTGCAGGACTCCAACGGCTCGGTGCGGGAGATCGTCGCCGGCGACCCCAACGCCATCGGCTATATCTCCGCCGGTCTGGTGGATAACCGGGTCAAGGCCCTGACCATCGAAGGCGTCCGGCCCACCCGGGAAAATATCAAGAACCATACTTATAAATTGCGGCGCCGTTTTCTGCTGGTCAGCCGGGAGGCTCCCGGCTGGCACTTGCAAAGAATTCGTCGATTTTGTCCTGAGTCCCCGGGGCCAGCAGATTCTGGAATCAGAAGGGCTGGTGGGGATCAACTAATGCAACAGGGCAAATTCATCGAGCGGGTCCTGTTTCTCCTGGCCCTGTCTTCCATCGGCTCCCTGGCCCTGATCACCATCTTCATTTTTTTGGAGGGCGTGCCCCTCATCTACTTTGCCGGCCTGAAGAATTTCCTGCCTCCAGCCACTGGGCCCCCACCAAGGGCCACTTCGGCATCCTGGCCATGATCATCTCCTCCGTGCTGGTCACCCTGGGGGCCATGGTCATCGGCGTGCCCCTGGGCCTGAGCCTGCGCCATCGTCCTGGCGGAATTCTCCCCCCAGCGCCTGAAGACTCGTCTTGAAGCCCACCCTTGAGCTCCTGGCGGGCATCCCTTCGGTGGTTTACGGCTTTTTGGGGGTAATCTGGCTGGTGCCGCTGATCCGCAATTACCTGGGCGGCCCCGGACTGTCGCTCCTGGCCGCGGCCCATCATCCTGGGCATCATGATCCTCCCCACGGTCATCAGCATCTCCATCGACGCCCTGAGCGCGGTGCCCAGACCTCTACCGGGACGGCTCCATCGCCCTGGGGGCCACCCAACTGGCAGACGGTGCGCCGGGTGGTGCTGCCCGCGGCCTCTTCCGGCATCATCACCGCGGTCATCCTGGGGATGGGCCGGGCCATCGGCGAGACCATGGCGGTGATCATGGTGGCGGGCAACGCCCTGAAGATGCCCACCTCGGTCCTGGACCCGGTGCGCACCCTGACCAGCAACATCGCCCTGGAGCTGGGCTACGCCGCCGGGCCGCCACCGGGAGGCCCTGTTCGCCACCGGCATCGTGCTGTTCATCATCATCATGATCCTCAATCTGCAGCGCCACCCTCATCACCCGCCGGAGATAAGCCGCCCATGCGTCTCGACCCCCGGCACCGTCCAAACCCTGATGAAGACCCTGCTCTGGGCCTTGACCGGCTTCACCCTGCTTCATCCTGGTCTTTATCATCGTGGACATCTCCATCAAGGGCCTGCCCCAGGTGACCCTCAGCTTCCTGTCGCACGAACCCCAGGACATGGGCCGGGCCGGCGGCATCTTTTCCACCATCGTGGCCACCGCCTATATCACCGCTGCTGGCCATTCTGCTGGCCACCCCCTTGGGCGTGGGGACCGCCATTTACCTCACGGAATACACCCGGGAGGGCTGGACCACCCGGCTCATCCGCTTCGGGTCCGAATGCCTGGCCGGGGTGCCCTCCATCATCCTGGGGCTCTTCGGTTTCGTGCTGTTCGTCATGAAACTGGGCTTCGGCTGGTCGGTGCTCTCCGGCGCCCTGACCCTGGCCATCATGGTGCTGCCCATCATCATCCGCACCCGCGAGGAGGCCATCAAGGCCGTGCCCCAGGAGTACCGGCAGGCCTGCTATTCCCTGGGGATGAGCCAGTGGCAGACCATCACCCGCATCGTGCTGCCCAGCGCCCTGCCGGGCATCACCACCGGCATCATGCTCAGCGTCGGCCGCTCCCTGGGGGAGACCGCGGTGCTGCTGTTCACCGCCGGGGCGGCCCTGCGCACCCCGGTGTCGCTCTTCGATTCCGGCCGCACCATGGCGGTGCACTTTTACATCCTGGCCCGGGAGGGCCTCTCCATGCCCAACGCTTACGGCACCGCCGCGGTCCTGGTGATCTCCATCCTGGCCATCAATCGTGGTGGCTTATAGCCTGATGCAGCGCCTGATGAAGAGGTATTCTTAAAGACAGTTTTTAGTTTTTAGTTTCGAGTTTCGAGTTTCGAGTTTCGAGTATCACAGTTGAGGCTCATAAAATTTTGGTAGCCGCAGGCTTTAGCCTGCGCCTTAAGACTAAATGATGATCGGCAAAATTTAGTGATCAACCGCTACTGCGGTTATTTTATGAGTGCATAAATGGGGTTCCTCTTTATCCCCTCTCCCCCAATGGGGGAGAGGGTTAGGGTGAGGGGGAAGTAATCTCTTTCCGGCAACAGGCGGGCCTCGCAGAACCGATGAAGGTGCATTAGTGAAATCCAGGATAACACCGCGAACCGCTCAGATCGGCCTGACTATGATCTTGCTGCTGCTGGGGTCTGCCCTCGGTCGGCCCGCTCCGGCCGCGGCCGCGGACCCGCCGCCGGAGAAGGTCATCACCATCGCCGCGGTGGGTGATATCATGATGGGCAGCGATTTTCCCTGCCAGGCGGACCTGCCGCCCCGGGACGGCCGGGAGTTGTTCCAGCCGGTCAAGGAGATCCTGAGCCGGGCGGATATCAGCTTCGGCAACCTGGAGGGGGTGTTGGGCGATGGGGGTGAGACCACCAAGGACGTAGACACCGGCAATGTCTTTGTCTTCCGCACCCCCACCCGCTTTGCCGTCAATCTCCAGGAGGCCGGGCTCAAGGTGGTCTCGCTCGCCAATAACCACGCCCTGGATTTCGGCCGGGCCGGCCTGGCCTCCACGGAACGGGCCCTGGACCAGGTGGGGGTCAAACATGCCGGCCAGGAAGGGGAAGTGGCCGAATTCGAGGTGGAGGGGGTGAAGATTGCCCTGATCGCCCTGACCTTCGGTCCCGGCCCCCGGTCCATCAACCGGCCCCGGGCGGCCCTGGCGGAGATCGCCGCCCTGGCCAAAAAATACCAGCTCCTGCTGGTTTCCATCCACGTCGGCGCCGAGGGCCGCGGCGCCCAGCACGTGGCCGATGCCACGGAATGGTTCCTGGACGAGGACCGGGGCAACTCGGTTAAATTCGCCCACGACGCCATCGACCGGGGCGCCGCCCTGATCCTGTGTCATGGGCCCCATGTCGCCCGGGCCCTGGAAGTCTATGAAGGCCGGCTGATTGCCTACAGTCTGGGGAATTTTTGCACCTACAAAGGCATGAACCTCACCGGGGAGTTGGGCTACGCCCCCATCCTCCGGGTGGAGCTGAACGGCCGGGGGGAATTTCTCCGGGGCCGGATTTATTCCTATCTCCAGGAGCGGCCGGGGGGACCCAAGCCGGATGAGCAGGCCCGGGCTTATAAAAGCATCAAGGACCTGTCCCTGGAGGACTTTCCCGAGTCCTGCCCGCTCTTTCCCGGCGCCGGGGTCATCCTGCCCCTGGCCTGCCAGGAGGAATCCACACCTTAGATTATGATGAACGACCAGCCCCCAGCCAAAATCCGGGTGGAGCGCCTCTCCTGCTTTTACGGCGATTTCCGGGCCATCGACGACCTGTCGCTGGAGGTCCGCCCGCACGAGGTCTTCGGCCTCATGGGGCCGGCCAAGAGCGGCAAGTCCACCTTGCTGCGGGTCCTGAACCGCATGTGCGACCTAATCAACGGCGCCCGGGTGGCGGGGGGCGCCTGGCTGGACGACGAAGATATCCTGGCCCCGGACTGCGACCTGGTGCGGCTGCGCCGCCGGGTGGGCCTGGTGCTGAGCAAGCCGGTGCCCCTGCCCCGCTCCATCTTCGAAAACCTGACCCTGGCCCCGCGGCTGGCGGGCAATAGAGACCGACATGAGCTCGCCGAGCTGGCCGAATCCAGCCTGCAGGCGGCCCAGTTGTGGGACGAAGTCAAGGACCGGCTTCAGGATTCCGCCCTGAAGCTCTCCGGCGGCCAGCAGCAACGCCTGTGCCTGGCCCGGACCCTGGCCATGCAGCCCGAAGTCATCCTGCTGGACGAGCCCACCAGCGGCCTGGACCCCATTTCCACCGCCAGGATTGAAGAGACCTTGTCTCAACTGAAAAAGAGTTATACTATCATCCTGGTGAGCAACAACACCAAGCAGATCGCCCGGGCCACCGACCGCACCGCCTTTCTGCTGATGGGCAGTCTGGTCGAGGTGGGCGGCACCCAGCAGGTCTTTACCATCCCTAAAGATAAACGCACTGATGACTATATCTCCGGCCGCTTCGGCTAGCCCCCTCCAGTGCCCCCTCGCCGGGCTCATCACCCTCCGGCGCCTGCAGCTGTTTTACGGCGACTTCCAGGCCTTAAAGGACGTCAACGCCTGCTTCCAAGCCCGGACCATCACCGCCTTGATCGGCCCCTCGGGCTGCGGCAAATCCACCCTGCTCCGCACCCTGAACCGCATGAACGACCTGATCGACGGGGTCAGGATCGAAGGCGAGGTGAAGATCGACGGCCAGGACATCTTCGCCCCCGGCGTCGACCTCACCCAACTGCGCAAAAAGGTGGGCATGGTCTTCCAGCGCCCCAACCCCTTTCCGCTGTCGATTTACGACAACGTGCTCTACGGGCCCCGGCTCCACGGCCGGCCCCGGAAAGCGGAACTGGACGCCATCCTGGAGCGCTCCCTGAACGCGGTGCAGATGTGGGAGGAAGTCAAGGACCGGCTCAAGGCCTCGGCGCTCTCCCTCACCGAGGAGCAGCAGCAGCGCCTCTGCATCGCCCGCCTCTTGGCGGTGGAGCCGGAGATCCTCTTGATGGACGAGCCCTGCTCGGCCCTGGACCCCCTGGCCACCCTGCGCATCGAAGAGCTGATGCAGGAGCTCAAAAAAGACTACACCATCATCATCGTCACCCACAATATGCAGCAGGCGGCGCGGGCCTCGGACGACTCGGGCTTCATGCTCCTGGGCGAGCTCATCGAGTTCGGCCCCACCGACCAACTATTCACCCGCCCCAAGGACATCAGGACGGAGGATTATATTACCGGGAAGTATGGGTGAGTAATCAGTCTAAGTTGCTATTTAACTTGCGATTTTCTGCATTCTTGGCATAATGATCGTGGGAGGAGGAGCGCTTATATGAAGAAGTCCTTCACCATTGTGATCGAAAGAGATCCCGAGAGTAGCTGGCTGGTGGGTGAAGTGGTGGAACTACCGGGGTGTTATACCCAGGCTCCGGATTTTCCGACCCTGGAGGCCAACATGCGGGAGGCCATTGTCGCTTATTCCAAAGCTGTTGACGTTTGAATTAAGGTCTGGTGACACAGGCCCCGGCGCAGGCTAAAGCCTGCGGCTACAAATGCATCGCCATTTCGGACCAAAGGCAGGGCTATTGGCCTTGCCTTTTTCTTTTTACAATTCATGGGATTGGGGGAGAGGGTTTGGGGGAGGGGGAAAGGGCCTTCGGCCCTTTCCCCCTCCCCCAATATCTTTTTCCTTATTTCCCGCTCAGGTGCTCCATGACCCGCATGATGGCGGAGATGTCCTCGTCGCCCCAGCCCTGGGCCACGCCCAGGCGGTAGAGGTGGAGCAGCGTCAACCCGGCGGGCACCGGGGCGCCCAGCTCATAGGCCGTATCCAGGACGAACTTGGCGTCTTTGGCCAGGTGTTTCAGGGGAAAGGCCGCCGGATAGTTCTTGGCCTTAAAATTCGCGGCCTTGACCTGGAACATCGGGGCGTTCATGGCGCCGGAGGCGACCACGTCCAGCATGGCCTCCAGGTCGAGGCCGCCCAGCCGCCCGAAGTTGAGGGACTCGGCGAAGCCTTCCATCATCAAGCCCAGCAGCAGGTTGATGAACATCTTCATCATCGAGCCCTGGCCGGTCTTGCCGCAGTAAACCACCTTCTTGCCCATGGTCAGGAACAGGGGCTCCAGCTCCTGGACCCGCTGCCGGTTGCCGCCGGCCAGGATGACGAGTTGGGCGTCCTCGGCGGGCTTCTTGGTGCCCGAGACCGGGGCGTCCACGAACCGGATGGCGGTCGGGGCGAGTTCTTTCCCCAATTCCAGGGTGAAGCTGGGCGCCACCGAACTCATGTTGATGAACACCTGCTCCGGGCCGAAGGCCGCGGCCGCGCCCTCCGGGCCGAAGAGCAGTTCGTAAATGGCCTCGGGCCCGGTGACCATGACGATGATGATCGCCGCGTCCTCGGCCAGGGCCCTGGGGGTGGCGGCCACCCGGGCCCCCAGTCTGGCTAAAGGTTCGGTCTTGTCAGGGGTGCGATTATAGACCATTAAGGGGTAGCCGGCCTTGAGGATATTGGCGGCCATGGCGGAGCCCATGATGCCCAGTCCCATAAATCCCACTTTTGGTTTCATTCTTCCTCTCTTTCCGGACCGGCAAAATCCCGGCCCGCTGGCTTTCTTTCGATAAGCATAATAACTATAGGAGGAATTGACCAGAAATGGTTCAAATATTTTTCGGCAAAATGGATTTCGGGGGTAGGAATGAACAGGGGCGGGATTAAAACCCGCCCCTGCTGATCACTGACCACTGATCACTGACAACTAGCCTAATGCGCCTCCCCACTAAGCTCCGATTTGTAGATGGGCAGGTATTTCCGGCCCAGGTCGAAGATGACGATGCCCAGGGCCAACAGGGACAGGGTGATGATGATCTCGATGAAGGACGGGAAGTAGCTGAATTGCCGGTAGCCCCCGTAGCTGGTGAGGCTGACGTTGAAGCGGTTCAGCACCACCCCGAAGGCTGAGAGGCCCGCGGCCCAGAAGAGTCCCTTTTCGCTGGTTCGCACCTCCTTGAAGGTCAGGAGCAGAGCCGGCAGGGCCACGGTGCCGAAGAACTCGACGAAAAAGAAGAAATGGGGCTTATCCAGGACCCAGACCGTGGCCCCCCGGGCGTAGAGGTCCGTCACCTTCATGGCGAAGTAGACCAGCAGGACGAGGCCCAGCCCTTTGCTGAAATCCGGCAGGATATCCATTTCCGGCTTCCGTTTGTAGACCCGGGCGCTGATCAGGCTCTCCAGGGTCACTACACTCATGCCGCCGATGATCGCACTGACGAAAAAGAGCGGCCCGATGGCTCCGCTGGCCCAGAGGTCGCTCATCTTCTCGGGCAACAGCAGGAACAGGGCTCCCAGGGAGGACTGGTGCAGGGTGGAGAGCATGACCCCGGCCACCACCAGGACCAGGTAGATATCCCGGAAGAACTTGATCCAGCTCTGCTTGCCGTAGCGCTCCAGACCGATAATGAATAGATCGAGAGCCAGCACCGTGGTGTAGAGCATGACGCACCAGGAGACCTCGAAGAGCACCGAATGGGGGTTCCACATCACCATGGGGTGCCAGATGCGCCAGGGCTGGCCCAGGTCGAAGAAGAGCCCGACCACGAACATCATGTACCCCAGGAAGGCCGAAAGCTTGGCGGGCCGGAGCAGAGGTTCGAACTTCTTCAGGTTGAAGATATAGATGGCCGCGGCCATGGTGAAGCCGCCGCCGGCCAGGGCCACTCCGGCCAGGACGTCGAAACTGATCCACAGACCCCAGGGGTAGCCGTCGCTCAGGTTGGTGGTGGCGCCCAGACCCAGGAACAGCCGGGCACAGGCCGAGATGAGTCCCAACACCAGGATGACATAGATGATCCCCCAGCCGAGAGTCAGCTTGCCTTCGCCGGGATACCATTTTTCGATCTTTGCAGCCATGGCTCAATCCTCCTTCCGCTCTTCGGCATGGACCTCGGCCCGGCGCTGGTTGAGATAATGGAGACCCACCGCCAGGCCGCCCACGGCCACGGCCACATAGGGGACCTTGGACATCCATTCACGGCCGCGCAGGCCCTGGGGGGTGTCCCCCAGGTCGGTGCGGAAGCCCGCCTGGGTCAGGCCCAGTTCTTCGAAGGGCGCCGCGGTGAGATAGAGCTTGGAGGTGCCGCCCACGATCTTCTCGCCGTACACCTCGGGATAATAGCGGTCGGGTTGGGCGCCGAGGCGCCGGTGCGCCTCCTTCAGGAGTTGGTCCCGGTCCCCGAACAGCAGGGTGCCGGTGGGGCAGGTGGTGGTGCAGGCGGGTTCCAGGCCCATGGCCTGCCGGTCGGCACAGAAGGTGCATTTGCGCACCAGGGGCACCGCCGACTCCCACTGGAACTTGGGAATCTGGAAGGGACAGGCCATCATGCAGTAGCGGCAGCCGATGCACCTGGCGTCGTCATAGACCACCGGCCCGTCCGGCAGCTTGGTCAGGGCTGCCACCGGGCAGGCGCTGACGCAGGCGGGGTCCAGGCAATGCATACAGCGGCGGGAGATAAAATGCCAGTCCACCCGGCCATCGGGACGGGCGATCTCCCGGAAGATGATGCGGTTATATTGATTGCTGCTCAGGAGTCTCGGGTTGGACCAGGTCTCGCTGAAGGTGGCCTTGCCGCCTTGCAGATCGTTCCAGCTCTTGCATGCCACCTGGCAGGCCCGGCAGCCGATACACTTGGTGGTATCGATCAAGATGGCTTTGCTCATATGCGTTCCCCTTTAGGCCTGCAGCCTAGACCTTGTCCACGTTTACCAGGAAGGCCTTGTATTCCGGGATCATGGTGTTGGCGTCCCCCACCTTGGGGGCCAGTTGATTGGCGGCGTAATTCTTGCCGTTCGGCCCGCCGGTGATCAGGCCGGCAAAGCCGAAGTGCCAGGGCAAGGCCACCATTTCCACGGTGTTCTGGAAGCTGCCGACGCCGCAGCAGAAGGGGGCGATCCGGTGGGTGACATTGGCCCGGGCCAGGACCTCGCCCCGGATGCTGCTCACCTTGACCCAATCGCCCGCCTTGATGCCCTTGGCCTTGGCCAGGCTGGGGCTCATCTCCACGAACATCTCCGGCATCATTTCCGCCTGCCAGGCGAGGTTCCGGGTCATGGCCCCGCCCTGCCAGTGCTCGGTGACCCGGAAGGTGGTGGCGATGATGGGATACCGGGGATCGCAGACCTCGGCCAGTTTGGACAACCCCGATTTCCAGATCTTCACCGCCGGGTTGGACTGCTGCGGCGACATGGGGTTGCGGAAGGGGCATTCCAGGGCCTCGTAGTGCTCCGGGAAGGGCCCGTCCTTGCAGAGTCCCTTGGGTACGAAAAGGCGGCTCTTGCCTTCCGGCAGCATGATGAAGGGGTTCTTGGCCGAGACATCCGGAGGAATCATGGCCTTGGTGGCCGGGTTGATCCAGCCGAAATCCGGCACGTCGTTATTTTTCCAGGCGTTGGCCACCGGGTCCCAACGCACCAGGGCCTTGTCCTTGCTCCAGGGCTGACCCTGGGGATCGGCGGAGCAGCGGTTGTAGATGATGCGGCGGTTCACCGGCCAGGCCCAGGACCAGTTGGCGTAAAGTCCCAAGCCGCTGGGGTCCTTTTTGTCCCGGCGCGCCATCAGGTTATTTTTCTTATCCGGGCCGGGGTAGGAGCCGGAGTAGATCCAGCAGCCGCAGGCGGTGGAGCCGTCGTCTTTCAAGCCCAGGAAGTTGAGCACCTGCTTCTTGTCCGCCACGGTGTAGCCGTTGACCTCCTTGGCCACCAGGTGGACGTCGGGGTCGGCGCCGTAATTCCAGTACAGGTTGACGATGGGCTCCGGGCAGACCGCCTTGGGGTCCGACTTATAGAGTTTCTGCAATTCCAGACCCAGGCGGTTGGCGTACCAGAGATCGCTCCTGGCGTCGCCGTGGGGCTGCACCGCCTGGTAGCGCCATTGGAGCCAGCGGCCGCTGTTGGAGGCGCTGCCTTCCTTCTCCAGGGAGTCCGCCACGGGGAAGAGGAAGACCTCGGTTTTGATGTCCTTGGGGTTGGCTCCGGGCCGTTTCCAGAAGACCGAGGTGTCCGTCTCCCAGAGGTCGAAGGCGGCCAGCCACTCCAGCTTATCCAGGGCCTGGTAGGTCTGGTTGAGGTTGGGAGAGCTCACCGCCGGGTTCATGCCCCAGACCATGATCCCCTTGATGGTGCCGGCGCCCATGGCCTCAAACAGGGGAATCCAGGAGTAGCCCGCTCCCTGATAGCCCTTGCCGATCTTGGGGAGATAATCGTAGGCAAAGTCGTTCTCTTTGGTGGCGGCATCGCCCCAAAAAGCCTTCAGGAGGCTGACGAAGAATTTGGGTTTATTGATCCAGAAGCTGGCCTTGGGGGTCTCCTTCTCGACATAGTCCTTCAAGGCGGGGTGTGCGGCTTCGCTGGGAATGGCCATGTACCCCGGGACGATATTGAACAACAGCGCCATATCCGTGGAGCCCTGGACGTTGTTCTCGCCCCGCAGCGCATTGATGCCGCCCCCGGGCAGGCCCATATTTCCCAGCAACTGTTGCAGGATGGTGTAGCTGCGGATGATCTGCACGCCGGTGGAGTGCTGGGTGCCGCCCATGGCGTACATGAGGGTTCCGGACCGGCCGGGGACGCCGGTCGCCGCATAAGCGGCCGCCAGCTTCAGGAAGACTTCCTTGGACACCCCGGTAGTGGCGGCCACCATCTCCGGGGTATAGCGCGGCATACAGGGCCTTCATGAGCTGGAAGACGCAGTGGGGATGGTTCAGGGTTGGATCGGTTACCGGCTTGCCGTCTTTGTCGTTCTCGTAATCCCAGGTGGCCACGTCATAAGCGTGTTTATCTTTGTTGTAGCCGGAGAACAGGCCCTCATGAAAGGCAAAGTCTTTATTAATCACGAAGGGTGCATTGGTATAATTGACTACGTAATCATGGTGAAAAAGGTCGTTGGCCAGGATGTAATTGATCAAGCCGCCCATCAGGGCCACGTCGGTGCCGGGCCGCAGGCGGGCGTAAATATCGGCCTTGGCCGCGGACCGGGTGAAGCGGGGGTCGACCACAATGAGCTTGGCCCCCTTTTCCATGGCCTTGGTGATCCACTTGAAGCTGATGGGATGGTTCTCGGCGGGATTGCAGCCGATGATCATCAGGCAATCACTGTTGGCCAGATCGTTCCAGTGATTGGTCATGGCGCCTCTGCCAAAGGTGGGCCCCAACGAGGCCACCGTGGAGGAGTGTCAGAGGCGGGCCTGATGTTCCAGATAGACGATGCCCAGGGCCCGGGACAATTTAGCCAGGAGATAGCATTCTTCGTTGTTCAGGGCGGCCCCGCCGATGGAGGCCAGAGCCTCGGCGCGGTTCACCGTCACCGCGCCCGACTTGGCCGTGAAATTGGCGTCCCGGGTGGCCTTGACCCGCTGGGCCAGGGTCTGCACGGCCCAATCCAGGTCTTTCTCCTCCCAGTGGTCGCTGCCCGCGGCCCGGTAGCGCACCTTTTGCAGGCGCCGGGGGCTGGTGACCACTTCAAAGACCGCCTGGCCTTTGCTGCACAGGGACCCTTGATTGATGGGATGGTCCGGGTCGCCTTCGACGTCCACCAGTTTGCCGTTTTTAGTGTAGGCCACCAGGCCGCAGCCCACTCCACAATAGGGACAGATGGAGGTGGTGGCCTTGGCCTCAATGATCTTGGCGGGGTGAACCGCACCGGCCCACCCGGAACGCAACAGAATGACGTCCGAGAGGCCCAGGGCGGTGAGCCCGCTTCCCAAACCCTTAAGGAAGGTTCTGCGGGAAATACCCATAGGATACCTCATCTAAATTTGTTACAGGTGTGCCAGAAAATGATAGCGGGAAAATTAAGGAATCTAACACGTTGACCATTAAACGCACCACTTTGTCCAGAGCGTATCTCTACGTTAGAAGATTATTGCAAAATTGTCAACTTGTAACCATTGTTTTTGCACAAATACATTTGCCCGCCGCCGGAATTAGAGGTTGACTTGTGCGAAATAATGGGGATAGTAATTGGGATAGATCGGCCATGGCGGGGGCTCCGGGACCGGGTCCTTGACCGGCAGCGGCAAACCGAGAAAAGCGCGTCTTTAGATTAATCATGCAAAGGAAAACTGGAAAATGATTCGTAGCCTCACCCTAGTGATTGGCCTTGCCCTACTGGCCTTTTGCCTCGCCGTTCCCGGCGTCATGGCGCAGGAGCAGGTCAGCGTGCCCGTTTTGTGTTACCACCGCTTCGGCCCGACGGTGCCCGACAGCATGACCGTGACCACCAAAAACTTCACCGACCAGATGCAGTGGCTTAAGGACAACGGCTATACCGTCATCCCCCTCAGGACCCTGGTAAACTATCTTTTGGGCGCAGGCCCGGCGCCGGCCCCCAAATCGGTGGTCATTACCGTGGATGACGGCCACAAGACGGTCTATACCGAGATGCTGCCCATTGTGAAAAAGTTCAATATCCCGGTGACCCTGTTCCTGTATCCCTCGTGCATTTCAAATAAGCATGCGCCCTACGCCTTAACCTGGGAGCAGATCCAGGCGCTGCAGCAAGACGGCCACTTTGATATGCAGGGCCACACCTTCTGGCACCCCAATTTCAAAAAAGACAAGAAGAAGATGAAGCCGGAGGAATACGTCAAGTCGGTGCAGACCCAACTGGTCAAGTCCAAAAACGTGCTGGAAAAGCACCTGGGCACCAAGGTCGATCTGCTGGCCTGGCCTTACGGCATCTATGACGACTACCTGGAAGCCGAGGCCCAGAAGGCCGGTTACGTGATGGCCTTCAGCATCGACCGCCGCAATGCCGCCAAAGACGAAAAGATGATGGCCCAGCCCCGCTACCTGATGCAAAACGGCAGCCTCCCTGGATTTATCGCCGTCGTTGAGGGCAAGGCCCAGTCAAAAAAGGGCAAAAAATCTGAAATGGCTTTTTAGGAGGAACCTATGTCGCTTAAAGTGATGGGCAAATTTGGCTTTTTGGTAAGTCTCGCGGCGCTCTTATTCATCCTGGGATGTTGAGGTGCGGGCAAACAGCTGCGGTCCAGCAGCTCCCAGCTTCAGCCCCAGGTCCCGAATACCTTAACCGACCAGCAGAGGCCGGGGGCCTAACTCTGTCGGCAGGCAGGCCGACGCACCGCTAATGGGAAACCTTGATAAGTATGTCACTCTGGCAAAAGAGCTTAAAATGCTCCATGCCAATCTTATCAGCCCGCAGGAGATCTTTTTCGATATCCGGGCCTTATTGAAGTGCCGGTGGGGTTGCGAAGATTATTATCGCCGTAGCCTTAGATGCGATATCAGGGAGACTACTTATCAAGAACGCCTCGAAATGGTTGGAAAATATAACCATATTCTCTTAATGCATTCACCTGACGCGCATGCCTTGAGTAAAGCAGTTCTGGAGATTGAAAGAACGGCCTTCCTCGACGGTTACTACTTTGCTTTTGGGATACGGTTTTGTAATTTCTGTAAGGTTTGCGCGGTTCAACAAGGAAATCCCTGTCCAACCCCGGAAAAGGTGAGACCGTGTGATCAAAGCTTCGGCATCGATGTTTATAAAACCGCGCGCCGTCTCGGATTGCCCTGCGAGGTCTTGCAAAGCAAAGATGATCCGCAAAATCAGTATGGCTTTGTTTTGCTTGATTAACCAGGAATTTGCTGACTGCAACGGTGCTGGTAAATAAGCCGCGTCTCATTCGCCTGGCGCGCCGGTTAATTCGCAGTTTCACCCTCGGGGGAGAGACATGCAGAAATTTGCTTTACTCTTACCTGTCCTGGCGGCGGCCCTGCTCCTGGCCGCGCCGGCCCAGGCCGCCTATATCGGCAAGATCGTGGACGCCGGGACCAAGGCGCCCGTGGAAGGCGCCCTGATCACCCTGGGCGCCGAAGTGGCCCACACCGGCACGGACGGCGCCTTCCGCATCGAAAGCCGCGGCGAGACTCTGAAGCTGCGGGCCCCGGGCTACGCCCGCCGGGAGATCGCCACTGCGGAGTTAAAGGAGCCCAATGCCGAGATTCCCCTGACCCCCTTCCAGCCCCGGGCGCTCTATCTCACGGTCTACGGCGCCTGGAGCAGCAAAATCCGGGAAGCCGCACTTAAGACCATTGAGAAAAACCACATGAACGCCCTGGTCATCGACATCAAGGGCGACCGCGGCTACATCCCCTTCAAGGTGGACCTGCCCCTGGCCGAAGAGGTGCGCGCCCACGCCGGGGCCGATAAAACCATCCTCATCAAGGACATGAAGGCCTTCGTGGCGGGCCTCAAGGAGAAGGGCCTCTACCTCATCGCCCGCATCGTGACCTTCAAGGATGATCCCCTGGCCGCGGCCAAACCGGAGTGGGCCGTCAAGGTCCAGGGCGGCGGAGTGTTCAAGGACCGGGAGAGACTGCGCTGGGTCGACCCCTTCAATAAAGAGGTCTGGAACTATAACATCGCCATCGCCAAGATCGGCGCGGAACTGGGCTTCGACGAGATTCAGTTCGATTATGTCCGCTGTCCCGACAAAAAAGGGGTGGTCTTCTCCGAGCCGAATACTATGGAAAATCGCACCAGGGCCATCAGCGGTTTCCTCAAGGCGGCCCATGAGGCCCTGGCCCCTTATAACGTCATGGTGGCCGCCGACATCTTCGGCTACGTCTTCTGGAACCTGGACGACACCGGCATCGGCCAGACGGTCCAGGACGCGGTCAACGCCGTGGACGTGGTCTGCCCCATGCTCTATCCCTCCGGTTACCATCTCGGCATCCCCAATTACCGCAATCCGGTGCAGCACCCCTACGAAATCGTCTACCTGACGCTGAAGCGGGGCCAGCAGCGCACCGGCGTCTCGCCCCTGCGCTTCCGCCCGTGGTTGCAGGCCTTCCGCGATTATGCCTTCCACGGCGGCGATTTCGGCGAGGAGCGCGTCCAGACGCAGATCAAGGCCGCGGAGAAATTCGGCTCCAGCGGTTGGATGTTCTGGAACCCGCGCAACATCTATCCCCAGGGCGGCTTCACCAGCAGCCGCGGCGAGGCTGACGCCGCCAAGCCGGAGGCGGCGCCGGCGGCCGCCAGCCCACAATAGTTTATCGTCTGGGCAAAAGATTAGCGCCCGGGTTGCAGGCCCGGGTGACTTGCAGGGGCACGGCACGCCGTGCCCCTTTTTTTTGCAGGCGCGGCCTCAGCGCCTGATTTTTGGGAGAATAGAGGCAGGATTGCCCAGACCAGGCGCTAAACGTTGAGCAGGAAGCCGTCCCGCCGGTGAAAGTCGGGCTGGGGGCCGGGGTGGGTCAGGGCCCAGTAGGTCAGCCGGCCGTCCGGCGCCTGGAGGACCGCGGCAATGGCCACCTTGAGCGGTAGGTCCGCGGCGCTGATCCCGGCCAGATCAACTTCCAGGGTCAACCGCAAAGCTTCCGGACTGCGGTGGACGACCAAGGGCAGGGTGGCAAAGGCCTTTTCTGCCGCCTGGCCCTGCCGATAATCGCTGAACCGGTAGACATTCCAGTCTCCGGCCGGGGATAGGTTGAATTCCCAGTACGGCGGCGCCCCCTTTAAGGCCAGGAAGAATTCGCAACAGGTCCCTGCCCACAGCCGGTCCCGCCGGGCCGGGGCGGCCCGCGGGACAGGAATCAACACCTCCGCCAACCGGCCCTGAATGAGGTAGCTGATGGTGAGGACCTCGCCGCGCCGGGCGAGGCGGCCGGTGATCTCGACCCCGGGCCGCGGGCCTGCAGGGCATAAGGGCTGCAGGACAAAATGCCGTGCCTTCACCTGAGGTCCCGGATGAAGGTGCGGATGACGGCTTCCTGGGCTTCGATACTCTCGGTCAGCTTGAATTGCACCAGGGCCCGGGCCAGATTGTGCCCCGGGCGCCTGGCCTTGAAGTAGACGTTGCCGGCCAGATAGTCGGTGAAAAAGCGCAGGCCCAGTTCGAAGGCGATGAGGCGGATCGCCGCGAACAGATAGTGGTAGTCATGGTCGGTGAGGCAGCCCCCGGCCCCGGCCAGATAGCCTTGAAGGAGGGCCCGGCCCCGGTCCGGATCGAAGCGCACCGCCTCCCAGTGCTCGGTCTCTTCCCCTAAAGGGTTGCCGCCGGAGCGCAGGCAGTCGCCGATATCATAATGCACCAGCCCGGGCTTGACGGTGTCCAGGTCCACCAGGGCCACCGCCTTCCCGGTGGCGGTGTCCAGCAGGACGTTGTTGACCTTGGGATCGCCGTGTATCGGCGAGAGCGCCAGCCGTCCCTGCGCCCGCGCCTCCTCCAGGACCCCGGCCCCGCCCCGGCGCGCCGCCACAAACTTCAGGCAATGAGCCACTTCCGGAGAGGGGGGCGCAATCTTCCGCCCCAGGACCGCATCATAGTGCGCCAGATAGCGCGGGGTGACGTGAAACCCGGGCAGGGTGTCGGACAAACGCGCCGCGGGCAGGTCGCTCAGGAGCTGGTGGAAGGCGCCCAGGGCGTAGCCCACTTCCCGGGCGTGCTCCAAATCATGAATCGTCTCCAAGGTCCGGGCGCCCTCAATAAAACTCAAGGCCCGCCAGCACGAGCCCTCCCCATCGATAAAACAGTCCCCGCCGTCCCGGGCCGGCAGCACCCGGGGCACCTCGAAGCGGCGGCCGGGGCTTAGTGGCGCCCGCGCCAGCCGCCCGCGCACGTGTTCGGTGCAGAGGCGCAGGTTAGCCATGACCAGCTCCGGCCGGCGGAAGACCCGGGTGTTGAGGCGCTGCAGGATGAAGCGAGGGGCAGCGGCGCCATCGCTGGTCACCAGGAAGGTGTCATGGACGTTGCCGTTGCCGTAAGGCCGGATGTCCAGGATTTGTTCGCGTTGGGTGAATTGCTGCGCGACAAAGGAGATGCTAATCATGCTTTGAGCTTTGTGAGAGGATTCTATGAATAAGTGTCAAAAGGAACGAACACTAACGATTTTTTACCGTTGGATGTCTATAACTACTGTCAAGGAAGGTTTTGTCGCAAGTTTTACATATCCAGCTCCCAGGTCCAGGGCTTTGAAGGTGAATTAGCTTTCCTCCATTATCATAACATTGCTGACAAAAAGGTCCTTCTTTTTTACATCACTATCTAACCAATAGTATGGTGATTCCCATTTTAATTTTTCTTTTAATTCCAATCTGGATTCCAATTCTTTTATCATTTTATCTTTTCTTAATAATAGATCCTGTAATTCTGCTAAATTAATTTTAGTATCTGCTAAAGAACCCAACATGTCAGCGATTTTAAGTTTAATCTCAGCCTTTTCCAATGTGTAGCCGCTATCTTTTATTATTTTTGCGATTTCGGTAGCTGCCTTAAGGCTGCTGAGGGCTGCGGTAATTGTAGCAATAGGCATATTATTATTCTCCTTGAAGTGATAATATTTTATTATTAATTGGTTATCAAATTAGATTTTGCCACGCCGCCTCAAATCTTTCAGGACTTCTTCAAAAGGCAGGTTGGGTTCGGAGGCCCGCGCCTCGAAGGCGGCCAAATCTTCGACATCCTCAGCCAAGCTGAGTTTTACCGCCTTATTGACCAACTCGGACACCGATTGCTCCGTCTCGGCGGCCTTGAGCCGCAAGGCCCGATGCAGGTCCGGATCGAAATAGATGGTGGCCCTTTTACGAAGGGATTTCATGGGAGGATTGTAATCTTGTAACGCCAAGACGTCAACTTGAACCAGCTTCAGGCGCCATTATTGGCTGACCGCTGACTACTGATAGCTGACAGCTTTTTCAATGACTGCCGGCATCTTCCTGCCAAAGCCTATTCTCATACTCGGCCTCGGTCTCCGGATTCTGATACCAGTTCATGGTCGCCCCCGCTTCCCGGTAAGCCGGCCGGCGGTCAGAGTAGCCCTGGGCGCAGCCCATCGTCAACGTCAGGATAGTCAAGCTCAACCAAAACCAGGTAGGCATGGGTTTTCCTCACCAGAATGGGTGACAAGTTGGGCCGCGACGCTCCAAAAGCCGAGCCGCCCGGATCTTTCCCCAAAATCTGCCACCGGTGCAGCCCTGGGCGCCGCCGTTACCGCCTGGCCCTTGCAATCTCAGGATCAGCGGAACCGCCTGAACAGATGCGGCATCTCGGTCTCGTAATTTTCCCACCAGATGCGCCGGTGATATTCTTCGTCCGGTCTCCGGATTTTTATACCAGTTGGTCGCGGCCGGGGCCTCGTAGGCCGGCGGGCTCTCATAATATCCCTGGGCGCAGCCGCCGGTGAAGGCCTGTATGGCCAGAACCAGGCAAAGCCAGGCCTTCATGACTGTCCTCCGGACCGGATTAAAGCTTTAGAGGCGGCGCCCCTGAGGGCTTGGCCTCAATGTTATAAAGATAAGACGCGATTTGGCAAAGTTAAGGGGCGGAGCAGAGCAGCGACTTGATGAAAGCGGTTATCCGACCTGGAGGAAGGGCATGAGGCCGGCGGACGCCTGCCCCACCACCATTACAGGGCGCGATACGCTTCGGGCCGGAGCGACCCCGGCCGGGATTGCGCCGCCCTGACTTCCCGGATCAGCCGGTCCCGGTCGGCCGGCAAATCGCCGGCCAGGGAGAGGTAATTGGAGGCGTGATTGGCCCGGAAGACGCAGGGGCGTGCCAAAGGGACCGATATTTTCCAGCAGGATACGGAACTCTTCCATGACCTCAAGGGTGGACAGGGGCGCAAAGGTCCCCTGGGCGATGCTGCGGTCCAGTTCGCTGCCCGGGTAGGGCATCAGCGTCAGGCAACCCAGATAGTGCGGGGAGATGGCGGTGATCATCCTGCCGGTATCCTCGGCATGTTCCCGGGTCAGTTCCTTGCCGCCCAGGCCGATGATCACGGTGCAGGAGAGCCGAAAGCCCGCCTCAAGGGCCCGGCGGCAGGCCCGGATGGACTTCTCGGCGGTGCTGTGCTTCTTTATCCGCCGCAGCACCTCGTCATTGCCGGATTCGAGGCCCACGTAGAGCAGGGTGACGCCGGAGTCGAAAATCGCCTGGAGTTCAGCCGGGGTCTTATTGAGCAGGTCCTGGGGGTGGGCGTACAGCGAGATTTGCCGCAATCCGGGAAAGAGCCCATGGGCCATCGTCGCTCAGGGCGACCAGGTCGGCGGCGGGCATCACCAGGGCGTCCTGGGCCAGCAGGAAGATCTTGGGCACCTCGGGGCCGTAAAGCCGCCGGGCCTCGACCAGGTCTTGCTTGATCTCCGCCAGCGGCCGGATGGCGAATCTGCCGGTGACCGAGGAGATGCAATAGGTGCAATGCGCGAAGGCACAGCCCACCGTGGCCTGGATCAACAGGCTGCCGGCCTCGCTGGGCGGCCGGTACAGCGGCTCCTCATAATACAGGGTCATGCCTGCACCTCCGGGGATTTTTAGTGAGAAGATATATTTGAATAAGGCGATTTTTTACCGAATCAAAGGCTATTCAAATTATAGGATATCCGGGGAGAAAAGCAAAAAAGGAGTAGCTTTGCCTATCGGGGCGTTGTTCTTTATGGATTTATCGTCGGGTCATCCCTTATCCTGCTCTTCCCCCCGCAACCGCCGGGCCACCTGTGTTTCCAGGTCCTGCGTGAGGCGTTGGAGGTTGCGGCTCTCCTGGACGGGGCCGGAGTCGCCCCAGCCTTGGCGCAGGGCCTCCTCTCGCTTGGCGCGGAATTGCTCGACGCTGACGGCCAGGTCCCTCCAGAGCAGCAGCTTCTGGAGGATGTGGCGCTCCGGCGAGGAGAAGTCCTTTTCCAGGTCGAAGGTTTCGCCTTTTTGGGTGGTGTAGATCATCACTTGCCGGTGCTGACGGCTTCCTGGTAGCGGGCCAGCAATTCCGGGGCGTCACAGGAGCCGTGGTGGTGCACCTGGCGCCAGCGCCCGGCCAGCAGCCGGTAGAGGCGGGTGGTGCGGATGGCCAGTTGGAGGACCGTGTCGCCCCTTTGGTACTCGCCGCGCTCCCGGCCCACGGCGTAAAAAATCTCCGGCGCCTGGTGCAGGGTGTAGTCGTAGAACTCCACCCGGACCTGGGCCGGGGCATTGAAGATGCCGGCATAAACCGCCCGGATTTCCTCCCAACCGCGTTTGATCCCGCCGACCGGGTTCGCCATGACGATGTCGTCGGTGCTGGCCCAATTCGCCGCCAGCATCGTAAGGTCGCGACTATTGAAGGCCTCATAAAACTCGGATAGGGCCCGGAGCGGCGCCGCCAGGCCCCGGCGGTCTTCCCGCCCGGTGATGGGCGTCGGTTCAGCTGGCATGCCTCAATGCTTTTCCTGCTGTTCCCGCTGCCGGCGGCTGGTGACGGATTCGCCGCCGATGCCCCAGTTATCGGTTTCCACTTCCTCGATGAGCACGAAGGTGGTCTGGGGGTTCTTGCCCAGGATATCGGCGAGTAGATTGGTTACTCCCTGAATCACCCGCTCCTTCTGCTCGGCCGTGGCCCCTTCTTTGGTGATCTTGATATTCACGAATGGCATAAATTCCTCCTGTGCACCCGCAACCGAAGGCGGCAAGGCGCCTTTCCGCCCCTGGTCCCAGGCAAGACCGGTTTATGTAACTATCCGTAATAAAACGTTGATTGATTAACATTACAATATTACACGATTTTCACAATATCAATAAGAAATGCGTGCCCTGTCATTAAGACTCTTTTATTCATTGACGGATCGTCTTATAATGGCAGCCATGATTGCACCCATCCCCTGCCGTAGCTTTGTCGTCTGGTTAAGCGCGCTCGCTCTCGCCTTAGGTCTCGCCGGTCTGAGCGGCTGCGCCCAAAAAGTCCTGCTGCCGCCCGTCGCCAAGGTGGAGCAGCCGCCGGCCGTGACCCCGGCGCCGCCGACGCCCGAGGGCCACAAGATCCCGGCCGAGGTCGACTCACCCCGCTTTGCCCGCATCGCCCAGGTGGCGAATCAGGAGATCGCCGCCGGAAATACTCCCGGCGCCGTCATCCTGGTGGGTCACCAGGGCCGGGTGGTCTATACGAAGGGCTTCGGCCTGCGGACCTCCGTGCCCCATCCCCAGCCCATGACCACGGATACCATCTTCGATCTGGCCTCCCTGACCAAGGTCGTGGCCACCACCACGGCCGTCATGCAATTGGTGGACGCCGGCCGCCTGCGCCTGGACGATCCCGCGGCCAAATACTGGCCGGAGTTCGCCGCGAGCGGCAAAGGCGGCATCACCATCCGGCAGCTTATGATGCACACCTCCGGGCTGCGTCCCGACGTGAATTTCCACGGCTGGATCGGGTTATGACGGCGCCATGGCGGCCATTGCCAAGATCGGCCCATCAACCCGCCGGGGACCACGTTCCATTACAGCGACGCCAATTTCATCACCCTGGGATGATCGTGCACCGGGTCTCGGGCGAGATGCTGGACGTCTACTGCGCCCAACAGGTTTTCGGGCCCATGGGCCTGAAGGACACCTCGTTTACCGGCCGCGGTCCGTCCTGCAACTCCGGATGGCCCCCTGCGACCTGCGCTGGGGCCAGGTGTCCGATCCCACCGCTTACCGCATGGGCGGGGTGGCCGGGAATGCCGGGGTGTTCTCCACCGCCGACGATCTGGCCGTCCTGGCCCAGATGATCCTCGATGGCGGCCGGTGCCGGGGCCGGAAGATTCTCAGTCCGGAGGCCGTGGCGGCCATGACCAAGCCGCAAGGCGTGCCGGGCAGTTCCATCCGCCGCGGCCTGGGCTGGGATATCCATTCCCCCTACAGCCGCATCTTCAACGCCTCCTTCCCCGCCGGTTCCTTCGGGCACACCGGCTATACCGGCACCTCCATCTGGATCGACCCGCGCTCCAAGACCTTCCTGATCATCCTTACCAGCCGCCTGCATCCGCACGGCCGGGGGCAGGTCAAGGCCCTGCGGGCCAAGACCGCGGCGGCGGTGGCCGCGGCCCTGCCCATGGGGCCGCCGGCTCGACCGCCGCCCTGAGTCACGCCTACCCCGATCTGATCATGGGGGGCTATGGCGCCAGCGACACCCCCGACCGGGTGCAGCCGGGCATCGAGGTCCTGGCGGCGGAGGGTTTCGCCGCCCTGAAGGGCAAAAACATCGGGGTAATCACCAACCAGACCGGCATCGACGCCGCCGGGCGCTCGACGCTGAGCCGCCTGTGCCAGGCCCCTGGGGTCAAGGTGCGGGCCATCTTCAGCCCGGAGCACGGGCTCTACGGCAAGCTGGATGAAAAGGTGGCCTCCTGCACGGACCCAACCACCGGGCTGCCGGTCTATAGCCTCTACGGCAAGACGCTGAAACCCACGGCCCAGATGCTGCGGGGGCTGGACGCCCTGGTCTACGACATCCAGGACGTGGGCTGCCGCTACTATACCTACATCACCACCATGGCCTATGCCATGGAGGCCGCGGCCGCGGCCCACCTCGATTTTTACGTGCTGGACCGGCCCGACCCCATCACCGCGGCCGCGGTGCAGGGGCCGGTGCTGGACCCCGGCTTGAAGTCTTTCATCGGCTATTTCCCTCTGCCGCTGCGCTACGGCATGACCGCCGGGGAGCTGGCCCAGCTCTTCAATACCGAGCGGGGCATCGGCGTCCGGCTGCACGTGGTGAAGATGGCCGGCTACCAGAGGTCCGCCTGGTTCGACCAGACGGGCCTCCCCTGGGTCAATCCGTCTCCGAACCTGCGCTCCCTCACCCAGGCGATCCTGTATCCGGCCACCGGCCTGGTGGAGTCGGCCAATCTCAGCGTCGGCCGGGGCACCCCCACCCCCTTCGAAGTGGTGGGCGCGCCCTGGATTTCGGGGGCCCGGCTGGCGGATTATTTGAGCAAACGGCAGCTCCAGGGGATCGCCTTGGCGCCCGCAACCTTCGTGCCTGCGGCCGGCCCCTACCGGGGGCAGCGCTGCCAGGGGGTGCGGCTGCGGGTGGTGGACCGCAATGCCCTGGACAGCCCGGCCCTGGGGCTGGAGCTGGCCGCGGCCCTGACCCGCCTCTATCCCGGACAATTCCATCTCGGGAACACCCTGGGCATGGTGGGCTCGCGGCAGGTGCTCCAGGCCCTCCAGTGCCAGGAGGACCCCCGGGAGATTGAGCGCCGCTATCAGCCCGGGCTGCAAGCCTTCCTGCGCCTGCGCGCCAAATATCTGCTCTACTGAGACCGCACTTAGCCGCGTCCCGCGGCAGCATGGCCAAAAAAATTACCCCGGTTAATGATGAATTCTAATCATTGACCCCGGGGTCCGACCAGGACCAATGGCGTACAACCGGCCGGTTCCCCTGAGATTCCCCCATTTAAAGCAATATTTTCTCCATTGCCGGCCAAAACGATCCTTAAACTTTAAATTATTGGGGCTGGATTGAGGTCTGTGCCAAGGATAGCCAGTTAGGTATTTTTACCTATCGGAAATTGGGCAATTCTGCCCAATTGGCAAATTATGCATTAATGCTTATGGTAATTTATATTTGGTTCGGCAATTTTTAGGCAGCCAGCCAGGCCGGATCAGGCCTGCCGCGGGGGTAATCGACCCGATCGCCTGCCGGGCCGGGATCAGCAGCGATCGCCTCCAACGGCGCAATCTGGGCCTGACTGCCCGGCAGAGTGGCTGAAGTTATGGGGGGGGGAACCTGCGACTTCAGGGGCCCAACTGGCGCCGAGGCCGGTTGGGGCATTTCCAAAGGATGGGAGGTAAGAAGAGATGGCAGCTTATCAAATAGTCTTGTGTGATGACCACGTCATGTTTCGTGAAGGCGTTCGGGGGGTTATCGAAATCATGCCCGACCTCCAGGTGGCGGGTGAATTGGGCGATGGCCTGGAACTGCTGGAATTCATGAAGACGGCCAACCCGGATATGGTTATCCTGGATATCTCGATGCCCAAGCTCCAGGGGATCGAGGCCACCAAGGCCATCAAGCTGGCCCATCCCCAGGTGAAAGTCCTGATTTTAACCATGCACAAATCCGCGGAACACCTGATTCGCGCCTTTTCCGCCGGAGCCGACGGCTATCTGCTGAAAGAAAATGCCCGCGCCGATCTGATCGCCGCGATCGATAAAATTCGCCAGGGCAAGACCTATGTCTCTCCCCTGATCACCGACCTGATCGGGGAAATGTTCGTCCATAAGAAAGGCAGGTCCGACGGTTCCGCCGCACCTTTGACCACTCGGGAAATCGAGGTCTTGACCCTGTTGTCGGAAGGCAAATCGAGCAAGGAGATTGCGGAACTACTATTCATCAGCACCATGACCGTCCAGAACCATCGCGCCAATATCAAAAAGAAATTGCAGGTTAGAAAAAATGCCGACCTGGTGAAATATGCCATCCAGAAAGGCTATACTTCCACGGCTGCCTCCCAAACCTCCCCGGGCGGCCCTGCTTAAAACTGGTCGGGACGGGCGGATTCGAACCGCCGACTTCCTGCTCCCAAAGCAGGCGCGCTAACCAGGCTGCGCCACGTCCCGACTTTTGCTGTAGCGGCTCAGTTCATCTCGAAGGTCAAGCAAAATCTCCCTGAAGGCCGTGAGGGCCCGGGCCCGGTGGCTGAGGCGGTTTTTCACCAATGGCCCCAGTTGAGCCATGGTGGCGCCGTACTCCGGCAGCCAGAAGACCGGATCATAGCCGAAACCCTGGGTCCCCTGGGGCGAAGTCGCGATGAGGCCGGCGCACTCCCCCCGGGCCGTGGCCAGGCGGCCGTCCGGCAGGGCCAGGGCGATGGCGCAGACGAAGCGGGCCTGGCGTTGCTCCCAGGGGACGTCTCTTAACTCATCCAGCAGTTTCCGCCAATTGTCGGCGTCCGTGGGCGCCGCAGGTTTGGTGCGGTCCTGGGCGTAGCGGGCCGAATAGATCCCGGGGCGGCCGTTTAGGGCTTCGACCTCCAGGCCTGAATCGTCCGCCAGGGCCGGGAGTGCAGTCAGCCGCGCCACTGTCTTGGCCTTGGCGGCGGCGTTTTCCGCAAAGCTGGCCCCGACTTCGGGGATCTCCGGCAAGCCCGGAAAGTCATCCAACCCCAGGAGCGTGAGTTCCAGGTCCGCCAGGATTTGCCGCATCTCCTTCAGCTTCCCCTGATTGCGGCTGGCCATCACCAGGACCGGGGCAGCCATGGGCGGAGCGCCTCCTCTTGCAGCTGGAGCAACTCGGCAAGCCCTCCCTGGGCCAGGGCCAGCAACCCTTGGAGCTGGGCGGCGGGAAAGGGCCCCGCCTCGCCGGTGAGCTGCACCTCGATGAGTTCGCCCTGGCCGGTGCCCACGAAGTTGGCGTCCACCGCGGCCTTGGAGTCCTCCTCGTAGTCCAGATCCAGGAGCAGTTGCCCCTGGTTGACCCCGGCGCTCACCGCGGCCACCTGCTCCCGGATGGGCAGGGCGGCCAAAAGCCCCTGGCGCCTGAGACCCTCCAGGGCCAGGCACAGGGCCACGAAGGCCCCGGTGATGCTGGCGGTGCGGGTGCCGCCGTCGGCCTGCAGGACGTCGCAGTCCAGGATGACGGTGCGGGGCCCCAGGCCCTGGAGGTCCACCGCGGCCCGGAGCGAGCGGCCGATGAGCCGGCTGATCTCCTGGGTCCGGCCCTTAAGCCCCCCTCGGCGGGACTCCCGCTCCGTGCGGCCGTGGGTGGCTCTAGGCAGCATGGCGTATTCGGCGGTGAGCCAGCCGCCGCCGGAGCCTTGCCTAAAGGGCGGCACCGTCTCCGCGACCGTGGCGGCGCACAAGACCCGGGTGCGACCCCAGGTAATCAGGCAGGAGCCTTCGGCAAAATCGAGATACCCCGGGGTGATGGCGACCTCCCGGAGCCGGTTCGGGCCACGCCCGCCGCGGCGCTGCATCTTTGCTATCCTCTGACCGGGGACCGGAGACGGGAGACCGGAGAAATCCTGTGCTCCGGTCTCCCGTCCTCCGTCTCCCGTCTAATTAGTCCTTAAGCGATTGGCGCAGAGTGTCGATGACCAGCTTAAAGGTGTCGTTGAAGGAGGCGGGGGAGACCCGGCCCACCTCGATGAATTTGACCACGATCTCCTTGGCCGCCTTCAGGATCAGTTCATCCCGGGGCGACATCGGGGTCGGCGCGGCGCGCTCCCGGCCCATGCTTTGGCTCCCTTCTACCTCGTTTTTTTGATATAGTGAGCAGTGAGCTGTAAGCAGTTCGTAATCGAAGGTCACAAATCTGGACTCTGTTTTTTCTGCTAACTGCTAACTGCTAACTGAAAAAAGGCCCCGCGGGCCAGAAGAAGGCCATCTGATGGCCGGCGGGGCGGGTAAGAAGAACCGGGTCACAGCCCTCCTTAAAGGAAAATGATAAACCAGTGACTGCGTCAAGGCAAGGGGATTTACCGTGGGCCATCCGGATTCTGGCTCCCCAGGTGGCGGCCCAGATCGCCGCCGGCGAGGTCATCCTGCGCCCCGCCGCAGTGGTCAAGGAGCTGGTGGAAAACTCTCTGGACGCGGCCGCCCGATACGTGACCGTGGAGATCGAGGAAGGGGGCCGCCGCTTACTCCGGGTCGTCGACGACGGCTGGGGCATGAGCCCGGAGGAGGCCGCCCTGAGCCTCCAGCGCCACGCCACCAGCAAGCTGAGGGACGAGGCCGATCTCCTGAACATCCCCACCCTGGGGTTCCGGGGCGAGGCCCTGCCCAGCATCGCCGCGGTGAGCCGCTTAACTTTGATCACCTGCCCTATGGGGGGCGCCGGCCACCGCCTGGTGGTGGAGGCCGGGGAGCTCCAGGAATCCTCTCCCTGGGCCGCGGCGCCGGGCACGCAGGTCTCGGCCGCCGACCTCTTTTTCAACACCCCGGCCCGGCGCAAATTCCTGAAGAGCAAAGACGCCGAGCAGGCCCACATCGTCGAGACCATGCGGCACCTGGCCCTGGGGTATCCTTCGGTCCACTTTACCCTGAAGACCCCGGCCCGGGTCTTGCTGAGCGCTCCGGCGGCCCAGGACCTGGCGGCCCGGGTGGCCACCCTCCACGGCCCCGAACTGGCAGCCAGGCTCTTGCCGGTGGAAATGTCCGCCGGGGACTGGCAGGTGACCGGCCTGATCAGCGACCCGGAGTTTACGCTCGCCAGTTCCCGCTTCCAGGTCTTCCTGGTGAACCGCCGGGTGGTGACCGACCGAGTCTTGGGCGCTGTGCTGAAGGCGACCTTTGCCGGCCTCCTGCCCCGGGGCCGCCACCCCGCGGCGGTGCTGCACCTGTCGCTCCCGGCCCCGGATTTGGACGTCAACGTCCATCCCGCCAAGGCCGAGGTGCGCTTCCAGGACCCGGGCCGGGTCTACAGCTTTCTGCTGGCGGCCCTGCGCGGCGCCCTGGGGCCGCTCGCCGGCAGCGAGACTCCCGGCTATACCGTCACCCTCCGGCCCGAAGCCCCGCCCCGGGTCGAGGAGGCCTCGCTGCTTCCTCCGATCCCCTCCCCTGCCCCCCCGGCCTGGCCCACGCCGCCGTCCTGGCCCTCCACCCCCGGTCCGGCGGCGGCCCCGCCGCTCGCGCCCCGGGCCTGGCGCTTCCAGGATTTAGCCGTTCTCGGGCAGCTCAAAAACACCTATATCCTGGCCCAGGCCCCCGAGGGCCTGGTCCTCATCGACCAGCACGCCGCCCATGAGCGCGTCCTCTATGAGTCCCTGAAGGCCACCGCGCCCGCCGCGGCCCGGCAGGCCCTGCTCTTTCCCCGGGTGGTGGAGGTCCCCATCGTCCAGGCCGATTGGGTCCGGGAGCATCTGGAGGTCTTGGCGGCAGTGGGCCTGGAGCTTTCCCACTTCGGCGGCGCCAGCTTTCTCATCAGTGCGGCGCCGGCCTTTCTGGCGGACGCCGACCTGGAGGCGGTGGTGGCCGAGGCCGTGGAGGCTCTGTCCCCTCTGCAGGGCGGCGCCTCCCCCCAGACGGTGCAGGAGGCGGCCCGGCAGTTCATGGCCTGCCGGGGGGCCATCAAGGCGGGTGAGGTTTTGCCAGCGGAGGCCATCCGGGCCCTGCTGGTCCAACTGGATGAGATTCCGGTCTCCTCCCACTGCCCCCACGGCCGGCCCCTGTGGCGTCTCATTCCGTTGGGCGAGATCCACCAGAGCTTCCGCCGACCTAAATGAAAAGGGGAAAAGGGGAAGGGGGGAAAAGGCAAAACCTCTTTGCTTTCAACCTTTTCCCCTTTTTCCCCTTTTCCCTTTTACCCCAAGTTATCGAAAACCAGTTATAATCTTCTTTAATGGCAGCCTCATTAGATAATAAAGTCGTGGTCTTAGTGGGCCCCACCGCGGTGGGCAAGACCGGGGTGGCGCTGCAACTGGCCGAGAGGCTCCGGGCGGAAATCGTCAACGCCGACTCCCTCCAGGTCTACCGGGAGTTGGAGATCGGCACCGCCAAGCCCACGCCCTTTGACCGGGCCCGGACGCCGCACCACCTGATCGACGTGGTCGCGCCCCCGGAGCCCTACGACGCCGATCGTTACGGCGCCGACGGCCGGGCCGTGCTGACCGACCTGCATCGCCGCCGGGTTCCGCCCCTGGTGGTGGGCGGCACCGGCCTCTACCTCAAGGCCCTGCTCCACGGCCTCTTCGAGGAGGGTGCGCCCAATCCGTTGGTTCGGGCGCGCCTGCGCCGGGAATTGCTGGAGTCGGGGCTGCCCCGGCTGCACCAGCGGCTGGGCGCCCTGGACCCGGCCACTGCCGGCCGCCTCCACCCCCACGACACCTACCGCATCCTCCGGGCCCTGGAGGTGACGGAGTCCACCGGCCGGCCCCTATCGGAGCTGCTCAAAGCCCACCGTTTCCAAAGATGTCCCTTTCGGGTCCTGAAGCTGGGTCTGGCGCGGCCGCGAGCTGAGTTGACCGAGCGCATCGACCGGCGAGTGGAGGCCATGTTGGCCCAGGGCTTTTTGAGCGAAGTGGCAGGGCTGCTCCGGCGCTACCCCCCTGACCTCAAGCCCCTGCAGTCTCTGGGCTACCGGCACCTGATCAACTTCCTGCAGGGCAGGTGGTCCTGGGAGGAGGCCATTGAATGGTTCAAGCGGGACACCCGGCGCTACGCCAAACGCCAGCTCACCTGGTTCAAAGCCGACCCGGAGGTCAGGTGGTTTCACCCCGGCCAGATCGACGCCCTGGCCGGGGCCCTGGAGGAGTTCTTGGGAGGCTAGCTAAGACGCCGCCGTCAGCAGAGGAGATTGGGCCGACCTTTAACCCTGAAGGTCCGGGCGGCCCGGTTCTTGGGTTGCTTCACCCGGCTGCCCCAGTCATCGCCCAGGAGCAGGATCATCTCGGCCTGGCCTTGCAGGTTCTCCAGCAGGGTTGGCTGGCAAAACCAGAGGCCGGCGGCGCCGCGGCAGTTGCGGACGGACAGCTTAAAGCTCATACTGATCTCCCCGGCCGCCACCTGGGCCAATCTCGCCGCGGCCCATTGCCGCTGCTCGCTTCCCACCAGCAATTCGACGAAATCCCGCCCCAGGACTTCGTGGCGCTGCCAGCCGGTGCGCAGTTCGGCTCCGCGGTTAAATTCCAGGATGGTGCGGTCCAGGTCCAAAAGCAGCATCACCTTCTTGGTGCGCTGGATCAGGCCGGGCCACAGATTCTCTTCGGGGGTTCGGAACTGCCGGGCTGGCGAGTCGACGCCCCCTAAGGTGCGCGCCACCGCCGCCGCCAAGTGGGAGAGCTGGTTCTTGGGGATCCAATCCGCCGCCCCTTGCTGCAACCCGGCCTCGGCCAGTTCCGGGCTCATGGCCCCGGACACGAAGATGAAGGGAGCTTCCGGGCATTTCTCCTGGGCCAGGGCCAGGGCCGTCAGGCCGTCGAAGGTGGGCAAGCGGTAATCCGCCAGGATCAAACTCGGACGGAATTCTTCCAGGGCCTGCAAGAACTCCTCCCGGTTCACCGCCAGCCGCAGACTGAGGGGGATTTTTAACTTTTTGAGCTCGTACTCGATGAGTTCCGCATCGAAATCGGCATCTTCCAGAATGAGTACCTTCATGCCCTGATCCATGATAACCACCCTTCCTGTTTACGATGAAGAGTTAGCCGTCCTGGCTCAGGCTCAACAACAATCTTGGAGAGGGCCGCGATCCATGCGGGGGGAGCAGCAGTGTAATTCAAAAATAAGACCAATCTTTGCTATTGCAAGTAAAGATAACTATATTTCAAAATTATAATAAAAAGTAAAGAAAATATTTTTATTTTTCCGGATGCGCCATAACCTCTGATTACTCAGAAGAACGCCGGCGCCTTGGTTGGACTGGCCGGGAAGGTCGCCGGGCCGGCTTTCTGGAAATTCTTGGAGTCCAGACCATGACCAGTAAGCCGCTCCTGATCCTGGGGCTTTTCCTGGTGCTGGGAGCGGCCGCGCCGACTCCCCGCCTCTCCCAAACACCAAAAACTTCGCCGGATTTCGCCGCGGCCCGGCGGGAGATGGTAACCCGCCAGCTTAAGGACCGGGGGATTACCGATCCCCGGGTCTTGGCGGCCCTGGGCCGGGTCCCGAGACACCGCTTTGTGCCTGCGAGCCTTGCGCCCCTGGCCTACGGCGACTTTCCCCTGCCCATCGGCCGGGGCCAGACCATCTCGCAACCCTACATCGTCGCCCTGATGAGCCAATGGGCCCGGGTGCGCCCCGGTGAGAAGGTGCTGGAGGTGGGGACCGGCTCCGGCTACCAGGCCGCGGTCCTGGCGGAACTCACGGAGCAGGTCTTTACCATAGAGATCAAACCGGACCTGGCCCGGGCCGCGCGAGCCCTGCTTACGGAGTTGGGGTATGCGCAGGTTAAGGTGCGGACCGGGGACGGCTACCGGGGCTGGCCCGAGGCCGCGCCCTTTGACGCCATCCTGGTCACGGCCGCGGCGCCAGCGGTGCCGCCCGCCTTGACCGCACAACTCAAGGAGGGCGGCCGGCTGGTCATGCCGCTGGGCGAGCCCCGCGGGGAGCAGACCCTGGGGCGCTGGCGCAAGGTGCAGGGGGAATTAAAGCAGGAGGAAAGCCTGCCGGTGCGTTTTGTACCCCTGGTGCGGCCCCCGGCTCCCTATCCAGGTAAATAGCAGATCGCGACACCCACCCCTGCCCGCCTTTCCCCACGAATGAGAATTATCGCTGGAATAGGCAAAAATGCAGATATAGTATTTTATTTGTCCAAAAATCATTACATATGTTAATTTTACTAAACTTAGTCAATTTTATCCAAACCGGCTAAGCAACTAATTTGATTAATTATTTTAACTTGGTACAGGGTTTGCAGTGAAGAGGTCAATAGATAAAGCCAAACCCAGAATCTGCGAGCCAAGGGGTTTTATTTTCAAAATCTGCAAAAAAGATATATTTTTGAGGAAAACTTGTGCTATCCAACGTCCCACAATACGATTTGGCTACAAAAAGTTGAGCCTCTGCTTCGGAATTGAATCCGGGATGGGAGGCCTCAAAACCATTGATTGACGGATAACCCAGGCTGTCGCATAATCTTGGGCAATGGGGATCCCACATTGGCGACCACCAAGAACTTGGGGATAAATGCCTGTTTAATTAATAATACTGGGGGATAATAAATTATCTATGCTTACAAATGGGAAGACTTCTTTATGCGTAACGACAACAGGATGCATCGACTGTTTTGTTGATGTTTGCATGATTAAAGATTATTTTGTCGAGAAATATCATTTTATCATTAATGATGATTTTAGATCTGCTGATATTATTATAATATTAGGATGTGCAGCTACTCAATACACGGAAGAGGATTCGCGGCTATTTATAAATTATGTAGAGAATAGTAAAAGAGAAGATGCGCTCCTCATCGTCTCAGGCTGTATTGCTAAAGTTTATCCTGATTTTAGAAAAGTTGATGATCAATCACATCCTTATATTGAAGACATAGCACAAGTTATGTCGAACTCAAGAATGAAAAATGATATCGTCTTATATGGTAATTACGATTTTCAAAATATTAACTTTAAACGTGCTAAGAAGATTAGAAAGGCCTCCTTGTTTTATTCTGGTCTGAAAAATAAATATTCAATAGTTAACAATATTTTTATGCCTTTTAAACAATGCGGTTTCTTTGTGTTTAACGCACTTACTGACTTTATTTTTAATAGTATATCTTGTTATAATAAAAAGACAGCCATTTTGCGCTGCTGTCTCGGATGCCTGAATAATTGCAGCTATTGTTCAATAAAAAAGTCAAGGGGACGGGTGAAAAGTAAGTCTATTGAAACAATTATGGAAGAATTTAAGGACATTTTAAATTCGGGCTATACTGATATCGTTTTGACAGGTACTAACTTGGGGGATTACGGCAAAGACATAGGTATTGATTTAATAAACTTGCTCGATGAGATGGTCAAAATTGATGGTGATTACAGGTTGCGCTTGCGAGATGTCCATCCCAACTGGGTTATTAAAAATATCAATAAATTTATGGAGATCCTGAATAGTGGCAAGATAGTTTACATCTTATCTCCCATTCAATCAGGAAATAATAGGATTTTAAAACTCATGAATCGAGGATATAGGAGTGAAGATATTATCAACTGTATGGAAAAAATTAAACGTACTTATCCTAGAATAGTGTTGGAGACCCATCTTTTGATTGGTTTCCCCGGTGAAACTGAGAGCGAATTCTTAGATTCCTATAGGATCATCGACCGCAAGGTTTTCGATAAGATTAGGATAAATAGATATACCGACAGGCCGGGAACGAAGTCGGCTGCTATGATGCCAAAAACTCCAGAATTTGCCATCATAAAGCGTTATAAAAAAACCTTAATTCGGGAACTTTTGGACCAACCATGCAAAAAAGCCCGCGCCATGTATCTGTTGAGGTCCCGATAGATAGGCTATCGATCTTGAGGAAAACAGCCTGCATTATTGATCATAACTCATATAACCGTTAGTTTACCGCTTATCCTGTCCCCGTTTCGCTCGGCTGAAATTGTTTTAAAGCTGCATTACCCAGGTTAATAGGCCCCAAGGTTAGAAATTCCCTTTCATTAACTATCTTCATTTAGTTTCAAAATCAATTCTCCTCAAAAAAATCTCTTGATCACTTGCCATTATCAGTTCTAGTTATAACATCCATCAACTTCCCGATATAGTGGAGCTTCACCAAGCCAATTTATGCTCCTAATTTTCTATGCTTAGCTCACCCGAAACCCCGCGGCCTGTCCCCAGGCCCGCAGCAGCCGGGTGAGCAGCTCGTTCACCGGCGTCGCCACCCCCAGGGCCCGGCCCCGGGCCGCCACCTGGCCGTTTAAGGCCTCGATCTCCGTGGGCCGGCCCGCCAGGACGTCCTGGAGCATGGAAGAGCGGTTGGCCGCGGTGGCCGTGCACACCTGGCGCAGGCGCGCCTCCGGGTCCACGTCCAGGTCGAGGCCCGCGGCCCGGGCCACCGCCAGGGCCTCGGCGGCCGCGGCTACCGCCAAAGCCCAGGCCTCCGGCACCTCCGGCAGCGCCCCGTTGGGCACCCTGAGCAGGGCCGTCAACGGGTTGATCCCCACGTTGATCAGGAGCTTTTCCCACAAGACGGCCTCGACGTCCGCCGCTTCCCGGCACGAAAGCCCCGCCCGGCGCAGCGCCGCCACCACCCGGGAGAGCTCCGCCGGCGACACCTGCGAGCCCGCCGGCACTCCGATAATGACAGCCCCCTCGCCGGCCAGGACAATGTCGCCTTCCCCTTGCCGGGTGACGCCCAATAAGGCGACCCCCGCCAGCAGGCGCGCCGGCCCCACGGCCGCGGCCAGGATCTCCAGGTTGCCCAGGCCGTTTTGCAGGGTGAGGGCCAGCCCGCCGGCCGCCAAGAGCCGCGGCAAATCCCGGGCGGCGGCCCTGGTCTGGTGGGCCTTGACGGCCACGATGGCCAAGTCCGCCGGGCCGACCTCCTGAGGCAGGCCGATGGGCACCGCGATCTGCCGGTCGTGGCCTTCCGGCGTGTGGAGGCTGAGGCCCCGCCGGCTGAGCCGCGCCACCCGGTCAGGCCGGTAATCCACCAGCCGGGCGTCCTCTCCGGCCTCAACCAGCAGGGCCGCCAGCAGGCAGCCCAAGGCCCCGGGTCCGATTATGGCGATTTTCATGGTTTTAATAATAACCGGGAGATAACTTTCATTATTGACATAAATGTCTTTAGATTCTTTATCTTTTAAACGATCTATAGTAATATTTCCATATAGAAATTCAGCAAAAGAGGTTGGCGATGGCAACTCCCCTAAAAATGGCCCGGCAGTTTGATCAGGAATTGGAACATCTCAAGCAGGATCTGTTGCGGATGGCGGGGTTAGCCGAAACTGCCGTGAATAAAAGTATGATCTCGGTGACCAACCGGAACTCCGATCTGGCCCGGGAAGTGATCATCGAAGACATTGCCCTGAACCGCATGGAGTTGGCCATTGAAGAACAGGCCTTCAGGCTGCTGGCCTTGCGCCAGCCCCTGGCCACCGACCTGCGCCTGACCACGGCGGCCATGCGCATCGCCACCGAACTGGAGCGCATCGGCGACCAGGCGGTGAATATCGCCGAACGGGCCCTGGAGCTCAACAGCAGCCCGCCCTTGCAACTGCCCATCGATCTCAAGGTCATGGCCGACATGGCCTTAGGTATGGTGAACACCAGCATCGACGCCTTCGTCCACCAGGACCCCAAGCTGGCCATCAAGGTGTGTCAGCGGGATGTGGAAGTGGACCTGCTCGATGATGAATACGTCCAGAAGATCCTGGGGTGCATGATCAAGGAGTCCCGTTGGGTGACGCGGCTGCATCACTTTCTGATCATCGTCCGGAATCTGGAGCGCATCGCCGACCTGGCCACCAATATCGCCGAAGATATCGTCTTCATCGTAGAGGGCCGGGTAATCAAGCATCAGTGTGAAGAGTGGATGCTCGTTTCGACCCCGACCTGACCAGGGCCTGAGCCAGTTTTTCCTCCAACAACTGCACTTCCTGGTCCAGCCGCTGATTGCTCTTGCGCTCCCGTTCCAGGGTCTGCAAGGCATGCACCACGGAGGCGTGGCTCCGCTGAAAGAGCCGCCCCAGCTCGGCCACGGTCTTTTGGGTATAGAGGCGGCCAAAATAGAAGCCCAGCTGCCGGGCCCGCACCAGCCGTTTCTGGCGGGAACGCCCCAGGAGCTCCACCAGGCTCACCCCATAATAATCGCCGACAATCTTCTGGATCTCCGGGATGCTCAACCGGGCGGCCACCGCCTGCAAATCCTGCAGCACCTCCTGGGCCATGCGCAGGCTGAAGGGCTGGTTCAGTAAGGCGGACCGGGCCAACAGGCAATCCAGGGCGCTCTCCAGGCGGCGAACGTCTTCGCTGACATATTCCGCCAGGTATTCCAGGATCTTCACGGAGACTTGCACCCCCCGGCTCTCGGCCTTGTTGGCCAGGATGCTCACCCGGGTGGGGAAGTCCGGCGGGCCGATGGGGGTGATGACCCCGCCGGTGAACCGGGACCGCAGTTCCCGGGAAAGATGGCTGATTTGCCCGGGAAGATAGCAACTGGTGAGGACCAAACGTTTGCGGCAGCCCAAGAGGGTATCCAGGGTATAGCAGACTTCCGCCTGGATTTTATCCTTGCCGCTCAGAAACTGGACTTCTTCCAGGAGCAGGATATCGCACTCGGTCCGGAAGCGCTCTTTGAAATCGGCCATGCGGCCGTTCTTCAAGGCCCCCACCATCTGGTTGGCGAAATTTTCCGCGGTGAGGTACAGGACTCTGCCCCGGGGGGCCATGCCGGTGACGAAGTTGCCCACTGCCTGGGACAGGTGGCTTTTGCCCAGGCCGGGGTTGGAGGTGATGAACAGCAGGCGGTTGAAAAAGGTGTCGTTGCGGGCCAGGGCCTGGGAAGCCTGGTAGGCCAGGCGATTGGAAGCGCCCACCACAAAGTTGTCGAAGGTGAAGGACTGGTTCAGACCGCCTCTGGCTGCCCCTGGGGCTATCCGGGGCAGGACCGGCTGGATCGCCGCCGGCAAGGCCGCCGGCCGAGCCGGAGCGGTGAGCAATTTCAACTGCACCGAAGGCGGCGCCTGTCCCAGGTTTTGCAGGGCCTGCCGGATTAACGGCAGATAGTGGGCCTGGACCCAGCGCAGGGCAAAGGGATTGGGGCAGGCCAGCCACAGCTCGCCCCCCGGTCCCTGTTCCACCTGCAGCGGTTCAATCCACAGGTGAAAAGTCGCTGAGGGCATCTCATCCTTGATTACCTCTTTGACCGCTTCCCAAAGGTGTGCCATATTCCCCCTGATATTCCCCCGTTTTGTGAGGCCAATGGTAACCTCACGACCCGTTCCCGGTCAAAGGCGATGGCCCCAAATGAACCTTAGCTCGATCCCTTTTGGCCTATATCCAGGGACGTTTCAAAAAGCAATAGGGCTGCGGGCCTGCACGTTAATTTTTATTTTATAATAATTTCAATATATTATATGACCTCAATCTTCTACCTGAGGGGGCATGTCGGGGCCTCGGGGGGATTTGCCCTTTTGACCAGCCTCGCGTTTCCTATCGATTCCGACGATTTTCATAAGGGTGGTTGCTCGCCGCCTGCAAAAATCGGTATCTCTGCCTTATCTATATATAAAAATCTCTTAAAATATATTAGTTTCTAATCTCAACTACTTATGCGGATAGCGGCCCTGTCCGGGATTCTCAGGCCTTCACGGGTGCAGCAACCGGGGGTGGTGGTATCTTGCCCTCAGTTGCCTTGACAAATCTAATGAGTCGGTTATCTTTCTTATTATTCCTGAATATTTCTTGAGGGCACTATGATTAATTACACCGCCTACCGCAAGTTCATCTCCCTGAAAAATGGGCAAAAAGTGATGTTTCGCTTGCTTACTGAGGAGGATCGGCAGGGCTTGATCCAGTTGTTTCAGGAAGCTCCCGAAGAGGACCTCCGCTTTCTGAAGCAGGATGTCAGGGACCAGAAGCTGATCAACTCCTGGCTGGATCAGATCAATTACCGCCGGGTGTTGCCCCTGGTGGCGGTGGACCTGAACACCAACAAGCTCGTGGGGGACGCCACCCTGCACCACGGCAAACATGCGGCCAAGCACATCGGGGAGATTCGGATATTCGTGTCCCGGTTCTTTAGAAACCTGGGTTTGGGCTCTTTGATGCTGGAGGAATTGATCAACCTGGCCTTTCAGGAAAACCTGCAGTGGCTCAAGGCGGAGGTCATTGCAGACCATAAGAAGGTGATCAAGGCCTTCCGGGCCCACGGCTTCGACCAGAAAGCGCTGCTGGACGAATATTTTCTCCGCAAGGACGGGGTGACCCACGACGTGGTGTTGATGCTGCGTCCGGTGATCAAAAAAGAAGAAGCGGAATTTTAGATTCAGGGCGTGACCGGATCGTGTTAAGCTGGGGGCGGGTTTTTACCCGCCCTTTTGTTTGCGGTGAGCAGTTAGCCGGAATAGCAGTTTGGCAAGGCAGGAAGGCCGTTTGTCCTCGCTGACTGCAACTGCTACGGAGACGCTATGCCACGGGTACAGACGGGTTTAGAATCATTCCTGCGGGCCCCCCCGGCCTGGGCGGGACGGGCCCGGCTGGGTCTCTTGAGCCATCCGGCCGCGGTGGGGCCTGATTTTACCAGCGCCCGGGAACTCCTGGCGGCCCGCTTTCCGGGGCAATTGCAGGTCCTGTTCAGCCCGCAACACGGCCTGTTGGGCGAAAAGCAGGACAATATGATCGCCTCGGCCGATTTCATCGACCCGGTGCTGCAACTGCCGGTGGTCAGCCTCTACGGGCCGCGGCTGGCGCCGCCGGCCGACGCCCTGGCGGCCGTGGACGCGGTGCTGGTGGACCTGCAGGACGTGGGCACCCGGGTTTACACCTTTGCCGCTACCCTGGCCAAATTGATGGAGACCGCGGGCCCTCTGGGCAAAAAGGTGGTGCTCATGGACCGCCCCAACCCCATCGGCGGCGTCGCCGTGGAAGGCAACCTGCTGCGGCCGGAGTGGGCCTCCCTGGTAGGGCCGTACCCCTTGCCCATGCGCCATGGCTTCACCCTGGGGGAGTTGGCCCGCTATTACCGGTCCACCCAGAAGCTCGACTGCGACCTGGAAGTAATCCCGCTCCAGGGCTGGCGGCGGTGCGACTATTTCGACGCCACCGGCCTGCCCTGGGTGCTGCCCTCCCCCAATCTTCCCACCCTGGACGGCTGCCTGGTCTATCCCGGCCAGGTCCTCCTGGAGGGCACCAACCTCTCGGAGGGCAGGGGCACCACCCGGCCGTTCGAGCTTTTCGGGGCGCCCTTTCTGGAGCCGCGGCGGATTCTCGCTCATTTACAAAAAATGCCGGAATTACCGGGCGTAATTTTGCGGGAGGCCCACTTCGAGCCCACCTTCCACAAATGGGCCGGGGAGATCTGCCGGGGTTTCCAGTTGCACGTCACCGACCGGGAGACCTTCAAACCCTATTACACCACCCTGGCCCTTTTATGCGCCATCCGGGAGATCTACCCGGAGCAGTTCGCCTGGCGCCGGCCGCCTTACGAATACGAGACCGAGCGGCTGCCCATCGACTTGTTGACCGGGGACATGGCGATCCGTTCGGGGTTGGATGAGTGTATGAGCGCCGCAGAGTTGGAAGCCTCATGGCAGAAAGATTTAGCAGAGTTCATGGAGATACGGCGCGAGTATCTGCTATATCCGGAGTGAAGAGTATTTTGGTGGGGTGGCCGTCCCTGGCCGCCCAGGGGACGGGGGGCAGCCGCGGCCTGCCTGGACTATAGCGGCTGAACCAACCTTTTAGCTAAAACAATCAGAACTTCCCCAACTATGAGCCCGGCGAAAATCTGGATATTGTACCGGGCCAGCCACTCGGGAAGATAAATATCAAAATTGGCTTGCCGTTCCTGGGTATATCTTTCCGCAATTTTGCTGATGGGACACCGCCACCGATTCAGGACAATGATCAGAATCTCCAAAGCCAGCAGCGAGGCGGGTACCCAAAACCAGGCGTCGAACCTGCCAATCAAGGCAAAATAAAAGGCCAGAAAATTTGAGCCGGCCATGAGCGCCCAGATTAGAGTGTGCAGGGTTTTAAGCAGTCTTAACATGGCACGCCGGCACTAGGTTCTTAGCAACTCCGCAATGCCCCTCACACACTATATCTGCCTCAGCAATGGTTTTCTGAAACTTCGATAAAATTTTGCAATTGTCTGGTCGGTCGCGCTTGCCTGGCAGCCGCCAGGCGCAGCCGGGGGATCAGCAGGAAGTTGGTGGGGCGGGCCTCCTCGGGCTCTCCCTATAGCTGGCTGGGTATCACTTGAGAAACTCTGCCACTTCCTTGGGAGCGCGGGCGATAACCGCCAGGAAGGCTCGCGCCGGTTGGTCAGGCTGGGAGCGCCCCTGTTCCCAATCCCGCAGGGTTCCCAACGGAATATGATAGCGCGCTGCGAACTCCTCCTGAGTCAACCCCAGGGCGCGGCGGAGCGTCTTCACCCGCGGCACCGGACGGAGTTGTGCCTGCCGTTCGGGGGTCAACGGCGGATTATCGGAATCACTTACGGCGGCGGCCTCGATGTCAGCCTCACTCAGCGGTGTTACCGGCGTGACGGCCAAGACCTCTTCGGCGCCGTCCGATTTCTGCCTCAAGAGCTTGCCGTCACCTGGCATTCTGGCGATAGTAGTCGTCTTGCTCATATTTTGTTGCCCTGCGGGCGGAAATAATGCGGATACGCCGGCGGGCACAGCCCGCCCTATAGTGGTGGGGCGGGCCTCCGTGCCCGCCCTTTTTATGGGCGGCCGGGGACGGCCGCCCCACCATTGCTCTGATTCAGGCAAAAAGCCCCATCGCCATTATAGGGCGGCCTGTGGCCGCCGTCTTTTTAATGCACCAGCGCCAGGGCGCTGCGCAGGGCCGCCTTCGGGGGCGTGATCTCGGGTTCCCCGGCCAGGGCGCGGCGGGCGGCTTGCAGATGGTCGAAAATGGTGGGGCGGGCCGCGGGGATCTCCATCCGGTTGGGCGGCTCCAGGCCCGAGAGGATCTCGTTGATGAGTTTCAAGGCGGCCTCGTTCTGGCGCCGGTCCACCATATCATAGGCTGCCTGAATCTGGTTCTGCATATCGGTCATGGTAATTTCTCCTTGATTTTCTTTGGTGGCACAGGCGGGCGGTTCGAGAACCGCCCCTACAGGACTTGCAGCCTGCGGTTACTAAAAGCTTTGAGCCGCGCAGCCTTAAAGTCAAGATAACAGCAAATTATTTTGATCTTTTTAGGGGCGACCCAGCGGGTTGTCCCTGCTAGACGGGTTGGGGGATGGGGTTTGGGGAAGGGGGCAGGGCCGTCGGCCCTGGCCTCCTTCCTCAAATTATTCTTCCCCTCACTTCGGAAACAGGCTGCGGATGGCCGCGGCCAGGGTTTCGACGCCCAGGAGTTTCAAGCCGGGGTAGTCGCCCAGGCGCTCTTGCTGGCGCCGGGCCAGCAAGGCCCGCTTAAACCCCAGCTTGGCCCCTTCCTTCAGGCGCAATTCCGGGGCGCTCACCGCCCGGACTTCGCCGGTGAGGCCCACCTCACCGAAGATCAGGGTATCCGCGGGCACCGGCCGGTCCAGAAAAGAAGAAGCCACGGCCAGGGAAATCCCCAGGTCGGCGGCCGGCTCGGTCAGGCGCACGCCCCCGGCCACATTGACGAAAAGGTCCTGACCGCCCATGGCCAAACCCACCCGCTTTTCCAGGATGGCCACCAGGAGCGACACCCGCCCCGGGTCGACGCCCATGCTCTGACGCCGCGGCAGGGCGAGCGACGAGGGCGACACCAGGGCCTGGACCTCCACCAGGATGGGACGGGAGCCCTCCAGGCTGGGGACCACCGCGGCGCCGGGGACCTCGAGGGAACGCTCCGCCATGAACAGGCCCGAGGGGTTGTCCACTTCCATCAGGCCCGCCTCCTGCATCTCGAAGACCCCCAGTTCCTGGGTCGGGCCGAAACGGTTCTTGACGGTGCGCAGCAGGCGGAAGCTGTGGCTGCGGTCGCCTTCCAGGTAGAGGACCGTGTCCACCAGATGCTCCAGGGTCATGGGCCCGGCAATGGCGCCCTCCTTGGTGACGTGGCCGATGATAAAGATGGCGGTGCCGGTGAGTTTGGCCTGCTGCACCAGGCGGAAGGCGGTCTCCCGCACCTGGTTCAGAGAGCCGGGGGCCGCCGGGATGGTGGCGGTATAGATGGTCTGGATGGAATCGAGGGCCAGGAAGGCCGGCTGGACCTCCTCCACCATCTTGAGGATGTTTTCCAGGCAGGTCTCGGTGGCCACCAGCAGTTCGGGGGACTGCAATCCCAGGCGGTCGGCCCGGAGTTTGAGCTGGACTTCGGACTCTTCCCCGGAGATGTACAGCCCCCGGAGCTTTCCCCGGCAGAGGCGGTCCAGGACCTGGAGGACCAGGGTGGATTTGCCGATGCCCGGATCGCCGCCCACCAGGACCACGGAGCCCTGGACCACGGCGCCGCCTAAGGTGCGGTCGAACTCGCCGATGCCGGAAACCCGGCGGACCTCCGGGGGGGCCTTCAGGTGCAGCAAGGGTTGGGGCTGGCTCCGCCGCGGCGGCAACTGGCCCACGCCCGGAGCGATCGGGGCCACCATTTCCTCGGCCATGGAGCTCCAGGCGCCGCACTCCGGGCAGCGCCCCAGCCACTTGGCCGCCTGGTAGCCGCAGCTCTGGCAGATGAAGATGGATTTACCGGGCCGGGACATTTTAGAGGCAGTCCTTTACCAAGCCACAAAGGGTTTAAATCTTTTATTCAAGGAAGCTGTTGCAGAATCTTACTTGAACTCCACGCCAAAAGACAATGAGAAAACCTTAGGGCGATTGATGCACAAGATACGATGTGCCTTGCTTGTACACCAAAGGCGGCGGGCGAGACGCCCGCCCCCACCAATTAAGTCCCGGCCTCCCCGGGCTTCACTTCCAGCTCCAGGCGCTCCAGGCCCCGGATGATGGTGAGGGCCACCGGCTCGCCGATGGGCCATTCGGCCAGGAAGCGGTGCAGGTCATCGACACTGCTCAAAGGCTGGCCGCTGATGGCGACGATCAGGTCCCCTTCCTGCAATCCGGCCTGGGCCGCCGGCCCCTTGGAGTCCACCGAGATGGCCTCCACCGCATATTCAAAGCTCAGGTGATGGAAGCGCACCAGGCGGCGCTCCAGGGGCCGTTGCCGGCCCGCCAGTCCCAGATAGCCCCGGCGCACCCGGCCGTGGGTGAGCAACTGGGAGACCACCCACTTGGCGGTATTGGCCGGGATAGCGAAACCGATGCCCTGGGCCATCCTGATGATGGCGGTATTGATCCCCACCACCCGGCCCCGGGAATCCACCAGCGGCCCGCCGGAGTTCCCCGGGTTGAGGGGCGCCGAGTGCTGGATGATGTTCTCGATGAGGCGGCCGGAGCGGCTCCGCAGGGCCCGGCCCAGGGCGCTCACCACCCCGGTGGAGACCGTGGACTGGAAGCCGAAGGGATTGCCGATGGCGATGACCAGCTGGCCCACCCGCAGGGCGGCGGAATCTCCCAGGCTGGCGAAGGGCAGGCCCGCGGCGTTCACCCGGATCACCGCCAGGTCGGAGGCCGGGTCGGCGCCGACGACTTCGGCCGCCAGGGTCCGGCCGTCCTCCAGGGTGGCGTGGAGGAGCTGGGCGTTGGCCACCACGTGGTCGTTGGTCAGGATGTAGCCGTCCGGGGCGATGATGACCCCGGAGCCGGCCCCGGCCTGCTCGGCCGCCTGGCGGGGCGCTTGCACCCCGATGGTGATGCCCACCACCGCCGGCCCCACCTCCTCCACCACCTGGACGATGGCCCGGGAATAGGCGTCCAGTAGTTCCAGGTCCGAGGTCTCCAGGGGGCCGGCCTGGCTGCCCCTATGGTTGCCGGGGGCCAGCGCTCCCCCGGAGATGAGTTTCAAGGTGCGTCGTACCTGCTCTTTCATGCCAAGCTCCAGCTAGATCTCGAAACTGCCTACTCCAATGGTTCCATAGTCTTAGGCGGATTATCGCTAGCTATTTTTAATTAAATATAACCTAAAAAGGCTCGGACCCGTGATAATGAAAAAATTAATCTTAATTTATGATAAAAATGCTTTTAGTTGCCGGAGTGCAGCCTGTTTCGGCTCCAGTCACGGGCCGGACCGACAGACCCCGGCGAGAAACTGCATGAACGCTGAATCTCTCCGAAAAAAGATTATCGCCGGCGTCCTAAGTCTGGCAGGTCGGCGGGCGCTGCGAGTGCTGTGGGACCTGGCCGCAGCCCGGAACCTCGAGGTTTATCTGGTGGGGGGCTCGGTGCGGGAGTTGGCCCTGGGGCGGCCGGCGCCGGACCTGGATCTGGCCGTTTCGGCCCAGACCCTGGAGCTGGCCCGGGATCTGGCCACGGCCCTGAACGGCACCTTTGTCCTCCTGGATGAGCAGGAGCGTACGGCCCGGGTGGTGATCCAGCAGGAGATTCTGGATTTGGCCGAGTTCCGCGCCCCCAGCCTGATCGGTGACCTGCAGGGCCGGGATTTCACCATCAATGCCCTGGCTCTGGATCTAAAGGCAATCCTGGGGGCGGGGCCCCTCCGGGTCATCGATCCCCTGGGCGGTCTGGAAGACCTCTCCCGGGGTTTGATTCGGATGGTGTCGGCGGAGAATCTGGCGGCCGATCCGTTGCGCTTGCTGCGGGCCTACCGCTTCGCCGCCACCCATGGCCTCAGCCTGACCCCGGAGACCGAGGCCGCCATCCGCCGACACGTCCGGGAATTCTCCCGGGTGGCCGGCGAGCGCGTCCATCAAGAGCTGTTTGCCCTCTTGGGGGTGTCCCGGGCGGGGGACATCCTGGCCGGGATGGACCGGGTCGGCCTGCTGCTGCAGATCTTCCCGGAGCTGGAAGAGCTCAAAGGGGTGGACCAAAACGGCTATCACCATCTGGATGTTTTTCACCATTCCCTGGCCGCGGTTTTCCACCTGGAAGAAGTGCTGGCGGCGCCATCGCGCTATTTCGACGATTTAGCCGGGGAATTAGTCAGTTACGTCGCGGCGCCCCCCCGGGCCGCGCTCTTGAAGTTGGCGGCCCTGTTCCACGACGCCGGCAAGCCGCGGGTCCAGAGCCGGCGCACCGATCCGGACCGCTTCACCTTTTACTACCATGAGAAGCTGGGGATGGAAATCTTTGCCGGGGTTGTCCGGAGATTGCGCCTGAGCACGGCGGAAGGCCGGCTGGTGACCACCCTCATCCAATTGCACATGCGGCCCTTCCTACTGCTGCCGGCCTTTCGGGAACGAGAGTTGAGCTTTCGGGCCCTGGGCCGGCTGGTGCGGGCGGCCCGGGCTGATTTGCCGGGGCTCTTCGCCCTGGCCATGGCCGATAGCCTGGCGGGGCAAGGGCCGCAGAAGCCGGCGGATGCCGAGGAGGTGCTGGCCGAGCTGGCGGATGAGGCCTACCATTTCCTGAAGGAGCGCCTGGAGCCCCAAGAGCGTCTTCCCCGGCTGATCAACGGCCACGACTTAATTCGGCTGGGCTTAAAGCCGGGGCCCCGGTTCCGGCAGATACTCACCGCGGTGGAGGAAGCCCAGTGGGAAGGCGTCGTAAACCTCCGGGAAGAGGCTTTCCACCTGGTGCGCCGCTTGCTGGAGTAGACCTGGGGGCGCCCGGATTGATAACTGCAAGCAGAGGCATAAAAGTTTTATTTAAATTTATTTGGTATTATTTTTCTATTAAATTATAGTGATAAACGAATCATGAGAAGAAAGGAGAGCTAGCCCATGACCTCTTCCATGCCGGGGGACGTGAATCGAGACCCCCAGGGTGGCGCCTTAATCCGCCTCCGGGGGGTTTATCCATCCCTGAAAACGGCCTTGCAGAAGGTGGCGAATCTGATCATGCGCCAGCCGGAAATGGCCATTTATGCCTCGGTCAATGAAGTGGCGGCAGCCGCCCAGGTGAGTGAAGCCACGGTGATGCGCTTTTGCCGCACCCTGGGTTTTAAAGGCTTTCAAGATTTCAAAATCTCTCTGGCCCGGGAATTAGTGGCGCCATCATCGCAGCGGCTGTCGGAAGAGGCCGGCGCCGAAGATGAGCCGCCGGCGCTGGTGCGCCGGACCTTCAAGGCCAATATCGCCGCCCTGCAGGAGACCCTGGAAGTCCTGGACTTGAGGCTGTTGCAGGAGGCCGCGCAGTATCTCCTCACCTGCCGTCGGCTGGCGATCATCGGGGTGAGCGGCGCGAGCCCGGTAGTACAGTATGCCGACCTGCGTTTCAACTCCCTGGGCTTGATGGTGCACGGTTTTACTGAAAAGTATCAAATTCTCACTGCTGCGGCCCTCCTGACCGCGGAGGACGCCCTCCTGGCCATCTCCCACTTCGGCAATACCCAGGAAATCCTGGACGCCGCCCAGGTGGCCAAGGAAAACGGCGCCCGGGTCATCGCCGTCACCAGCAACTCCATCGCCCCCCTGACCCGGATTGCCGACCTGGTGCTGATCACTGCGGCCCGGGAGATGACGCCGCCCCGGGACGGCCTGGCCTCCTTTCTCTGCCAGATCAGCGTCGTCGACAGTCTGTTCGCCTTGCTGCAACAGGCGCGGCCCCAGGAGTTCCGGGATAATCTGGCCAAGATTGAGAAGGTCTTGCAGGGATCGGCTTAATACCCTGTTTCTCAAAAACTGGAGAAAATCTGGAGACGGACCAGGGCGTCCGGATGCAGAGGGACATCCACGCCCCAATAAGATGATTTTTTTTTATGGGATTACTCTATGACACTTGAAGCTCAGCTCAAGCAGGACATCGTCTGCATCTGCCGGATGCTGCACCGGAAAAATTACCTGGCCGCCACCGACGGCAATGTCAGCGTGCGCCTGGGAGACCGGCTGCTCACCACCCCCAGCGGGGTGCACAAGGGCCTGATGGAGGCGGAGCAGGTGATCACCGTAGACCTGGAAGGCCGGGTGCTGGCCGGGGCCGGGAAGCCCACCTCCGAAATCCGCATGCATCTGCTGGCCTACGAGTTGCGCCCGGAGGTGGGGGCCGTGGTCCACGCCCACCTGCCTTACGCCACGGCCTGCACCCTGGCGGGGATCGACTTGTTGGAACCCTTCCTGCCGGAGGTGGTGATCACCCTCGGGGGGATCCCCACCGCGGCCTATGCCACCCCCGGCACCGCCCAGGTGGCGGAGTCCATCCGGGAATTCATCCGGGAATACGACGCGGTCCTCCTGTCCAGGCACGGCGCCATGACGGTGGGGCGGGACGTGCGGGACGCCTACAACAAGATGGAGAAGCTGGAGCACACCGCCCGGGTCGTCCTGGCGGCGCGGCTCCAGGGAGTGCTGACCCCGTTACCCCCGGCGGAGGCGGAAAAACTGCGGCGGATCGGCGAGAAGTATCGGGCGGGGGGGTGAGGGTTGTCATCCGTGATAGTTATGATAACCAAATCAATACAATATCTACGCGTAGCGTGTCGCAGATAAATAGCAGTTATCTGCTTGATTCTTAGCTCACTGCATAATCTGAAACATATCCTTAATTCTGGCGCTAAAGAAGGGCTTCGGCGTAATCAACCATACCTAGTTTTCAGGAGTTGTAATATCAGAGAAAACTTTTGGAGAGAATGCCTGAGAAACAGCCGAACCAAGAGGTTATGTTTTATGAGCCGCAGGAGGTCGGGCAGGGTACGCCAGCTCAGCAAAAGCCTTTTTAAATAATATCCATAAATTTCCTGGGCCTGTTTTGCCAGGAAGATTCGGTCGGCCTGGCCGGGAAAGTCAGAGATTTCGCGGCTGTCAGCCTCCTTCAGGGTGGCAGGTTCCCCGGGGCTCACCAAATCATTCCATATTTGGGAGCCCGGGTGAACCCTAAGATTGCCAATATTGATCAGGTGGGGCTGGGCTACTCTCAGAAAGGCCTTGGTATTCTCCAGGTCGGCCCGGGTCTCTCCCGGCCCTCCGATCATGAGCCAAGTGTAGACCAGGAAATGATGCTTTTTAGCCCGCCGTATCCCTTGGGCCACGGCATGAGCCGAACCGGGTTTATGGTAGCGCCGCCGCTGGGGATCAGAACCGGTTTCCACTCCCAGGAAGAAAAGGTCGAATCCTGCCTGCCGCATGAGCCCCAGGGTCGAATCGGGAAGATGCTCTACGAACCCTTCGAAGGCAAAACGCATCCGCAGGCCATCCTGGATAATCAGGCGGCACAGGTGTTCCATGCGGGAGGTGCTGACGGTCAGGTTCTCATCCGTAAACACGACCATCTTGTAACCATCCATAGACAACTGATGCAATTCCTGGAGCACGTTTTCGGGGCTCCGGGGCCGCCACTTGGACAGTTCCGCGGGTATGCGGGTACAAAAGGTGCAATGACCCGGACAGCCCCGGGAGGAAAGAATGCTGGTCACCCGGACGCCCAGGCCCGTTTGCCAATGGCCCCATTGGGAGTAATACCCCTGGTAATCGGGAATTGTGCGGTCCGGAAAAGGCAGGGCGTCCAAATCCTTAACAACCTGGGGCCGTCCCTGGATAATTTTTCCCTGGTTTCGATAAGATAGTCCAGGCAGTCCGGTCAGGCTCTGGTTCTTTTGCAGAGCCTGGCAGAGTCTGGGAAAAGATTCTTCCCCCTCCCCCCGAAGCACCATATCCGTCTCAGGAACTTCCCGGAGCAAAAGCCGGTCAAAGAGGGTGGCATGCTGGCCGCCCAGGACGGTCGTCACGGTGGGCTGGGCTTGCTTGACCAGTTTCAAAAGTTTGAGGCCCCGGTTGATGTTGGTGCTCATAACCGACAAACCAAAGATATCGGGCTGGTGTGCCAGTACCCGGGCCGCGGCCTCCTCGGCGTAAAGACCTTGCGAGTAGGCGTCTACGAGTATGATTTGGTCTCCGAGTTTTTTTTGAGCGGCCGTGGCGACATAGATCAGCCCGAGAGGCGGAGGCATTCCGAGACCACATTTAGAACCATCCGCCGGAGGAGTGGCGAGAACAATTTTCATGCGCCTGCCCTTTAGATACATTCTTCACTTTGCCAATAAAACTATTCGAGATTAGACCACCGCAGTTTTTACTAGGGCTCCAACACCACCTTCAAAGAGTCCTTCGCCGCGGCGACGATTTTAAAGCCTTGTTGAATCTGCTTTAACGGCAAAACCTGGGTGATGGTGTCTCTGACGTTGATCCTTTGGTAGGCAATGAGGGCCAGGGCGGCTTCCAGATCGGCCGGCGCGGCGCCGTAGGAGGTGGTCACGGTGAGTTCGTTGCGCCAGAAGTCGGGGATGGGGATGGTGATATCCCGATTGGGGATGGCAAAGAAGAGGATAATCCCTTTCTTATCGATGCATTTAAAGGCCTGCTCCACCGCGGCGTAGGCCCCGGTGCAGACAATGACCCGATCTACCTTGAGATTCAGCTCCTGATTGCCACGCAGCACGGCATCGGCGCCGAACTCTTTGGCCTTCTTTAAGCGATACTCATTAATATCGGTGGCAATGACCCGGGCGCCGGTCAATTTGGCGATCTGGATGTTCAGGATGCCGGAGATGCCGCAGCCCAGGATCAAGACGGTGTGGTTCTCCCGGATATTAATCAGCCCCAGGCCCCTGACCGAGCAGGCCAGGGGCTCGATCATGGTGCCTTCGAGATAGGACACCTGCTCCGGCAGGACATAGACCCCATAATCCACGTTAATCCTGGGCACCCGGACATATTCACTATAGCCGCCGGGATCATAATTGCCGGAATGCAAGGTGTCGCAGGCCGTGTGGTTGTCTTCCCGGCAAAATTTGCAGTGATTACACGGCACATGATGGCTGACAAAGACCCGCTCGCCCACGCGGTAGTGGTTCGATTTGGACTCCACGATCTCGCCGGCGATCTCATGGCCCAGAATCCGGGGCGCCTTGGGCAGCCGGTACCATTCCATGACATCGGTGCCGCAGATGCCGCTGGCGCGGACCTTGACCAGGATCTCCCCCGGCCCGATCTTCGGGATGGGAAGTTCCTCCAGCCGGATATCGTTGTTGTTATAGTATTTGGCGACCAGCATAAAAATCAGTTTTCAGTTTTCTTTTGTTCTTCAGCAGCAACTTGGAAATTTGATTGAACTACTGATCACTGGCCACTGATCACTTCTCCCCTTTGGTAGCTTTAAAGATCTCGTGGGCCTGTTTGACGGAGATATTATCATGGACAATGGCCCTTAAGGCCTTGGCGATGGCCACCGGATGTGGGCTCTGCCAGACATTCCGCCCCAGATTGATGCCCACCGCGCCCTTCTGCAGGCCGTCATGGACAAATTCCAGGACCTCCAATTCGGTCTCGCACCTGGGCCCGCCGGCCATAATGACCGGCACCGGGCAGCCGCAGGCCACCTTTTCGAAATCTTCGCACCAATAGGTTTTCACCACCCGGGCGCCCAGCTCGGCGGCGATGCGGCAGCATAAGGCCAGATAACGGGCCTCCCGTTTCTCCAGTTCCCGCCCGACGGCGGTCACGGCCATCACCGGGATACCGTAATCCTCGCACTCATTGACCAGGGTGGAGAGGTTCTGGAGCGACTGCTTTTCATAATCGGTGCCGATAAAGACCGAGAGGCCCGCGGCCGCGGCGTTCAGGCGAATAATTTCGGTTATCGAGGTGGTGAGTTCCTCGTTGGCCAGGTCCTTGCCCACCACGCTGGCGCAGCCGGAGACCCGCAGCACGATCGGTTTACTCCTCAGCGGATCGATGGCGGCCCGCAAGACGCCCCGGGTGCAAAAGATGGCGTCCGCATAAGGCAGCAGCGGTTCGACGGTCTCGCCCGGCTTCTCCAGACGCCTGGTGGGCCCTTGAAAATAACCATGATCAATCGGCATAAAGAAACATTTGCCACCCGGCATCAGTTGGCTTAAGCGATTCTTCATTCCCCAATCCATCTGTCTGGCTCCTCCTCATTTGAACATAATTACTGTATTCCTTGACCCCGACTCCGGCGCTTATCTCCTCTCCCCCGGCGGCAGGCTGCGGACTCGCTCGATTTCGGCCTGCTCCAGGGCGAGAAATTCATCCCGGGGGTAGTCGTTGCGAATGACCCGGGTGACCCGGTGGATGGAGATCATCAGCGGCGCGGAATACATGTTTTCCCAGGTGATGTGCACCGTATCCGTCTCCGGCTCGAAGTGCACGCCCCGCCAGGTCCCGAAGACCTGGTCGAACTCCAGTTCATACAGTTCGTCCCAGGCCAGGTTCAGGAGTTCGATCACCTCGGCTTCGTCCAGCCGCCGATCCCAGTAATAGAGCGAATAATCTTTCATGAGAATTACCGTGAGGATAAAAAGATAGGGGCGCCGGCCGCGCCGGCGCCCCGGTTTGGACGTTAGTCTATCCTACTTTTTCTTTTCCTGGAAGTACTTGCAGTCGGTGGGGGCCGTAAAGGCGCCCGGCCGCGCTTCCTTGAAAATGCCCAGCAGGAAAGGATATTCGATGGCCCGGCAGTGCCCGAAGCACGCTTTGGACATCTGCGGGTCGTAGGTCTGTTTAAAATTCTTGCAATCTTCGCACATAATTTCTGGCATATTAAAATTTCCTCCTATGGTCCGAAGTTACCTAGCCGCTACCAGGATTTGCCGAATTTCTTCTGGGCGGTGATACGTTTCCAGCAGCTGCCGTCCAGGTCTTCGGGTTTAAGCTGGGTGCAGGCGACGAGCTTGCCCCGGGCCGACACCGTGACATTCTTGGGCTTGCCCAGGAAGGTGACGTTGGCGAACGGCGGCGGCGAGGTCTTGCCTTCCCCGGAGAGAGGCTTCAGGTCCGCGGTCTCGGCATAGCCGGGCAGGATGAAGTCCGTCCCCCGGGCTTTCTCGGGCTCCACCACCCGCTGGCCGTTTTCCCACTCCGAATAGTAGAGGATGTCACAGCCGGCGCATTTGAAATTGCCGGAATAATCCCAGATAGCTGTAGGGATCGAGGAAGTTCCGCGCCTTGCACTTCGGGCAATCGTAGAACAACGATATTTTAAATTCAGTCATATCGAGTCATTCCTCCCTTTATGAATAGAGGTTGGCGACGGCGCCGGCAAGGGAAGCCGGCCCCACCGCTCCGCTTAGATGATTTCTTTGGCTTCACACTCCCGGATCTGGTCCAGGCTGAGGCCGCAGACCCGCTGGTAGATCTCTTCGTTGTCGGAGCCTACCGGCCGATGCACGTGTTTCAACCGCAGCGGCGATCTCGCTCATCTTATACATGGTTTTCTGGGTGAAGACGTCGCCGTAGTACGGGTCGTCATACCAACCCAGGGAGTCCCTCTCCAGGAAGTGGTCGCAGTTGGCCGCTTCCCGGACAGGTGAGCAGGGGCTGGGAGATGATGCCGGCGCCGGTAAAGATGCGTGGCCGCCTCTTCCTTGTTCTTGTCTTTCAGGAACTCCTCGATGGCCGGGTAGATCTCTTCCTGGGCCCGGGCCTCGACGCGGTCGTCGTGGCTGGCGTACTTCTTGGCCAGGTCGGCACGGCCGATGAGGTTCATCAAGTTGCCGAAGTCTTCGTCAGTGTAGGCGGGACGCAGATGTAGCCCTCTTCCTTCTCCGCCGGATGGTCCGAATGGGGGTAAGAAGAGAGGCCGCAGGCGCAGATGCCGTTGACGCAGATCTCGGTGTCCCAGTTGCCCCAGCGCATCCGCACGATGCCGGTGCGGCCCCACAGGGGCAGGGCGTATTCGGTGTACCGGGTGGAACCCTGCACCTGGGAGCACTCGAAGTAGTTGCCCAGGTCGGAGACCGTGTCCCGCCAGTAGAGGCCGGCCAGCATGCCGGTGGAGACCAGCATGCCCACGGAGTAGTCCATGATCCAGGTGGTGTGTTTGCTGGGGAAGCCGGCGCTGGCCCTCCCGGCCCGGTGGCCGGTGAAGGAGAAGACGCCGCCCTTGGCCTGGCCCAGGATGTCGTAGGAGGCCCAGTTCCGGCCGGGGCCGAAGCCGCCGAAGCCGCCGCACCAAGCCAGGACGATGCGGGGGTTGACCTCTTTGCAGGCGCCATAGCCGATCTTCCAGCGGTCGAAGGTGCCGGGCCGGTAGTTCCAGACCATGGCATCGGACTTCGATACCAGGTTGTAGAAGATCTCCTTGGCTTCCGGTTTGCGGTAGTCCAGGGTGACGAAGTATTCGTTGTGGTTGGCGCCCTGGAAGGCCGGGGAAGTGCCGCGGCCCGGGTTCCACCGGGAAACCGGGTAGAACCAGGATTCGTTGTAAGGCGAGCAGTGGCGCATGGGCTCACCCAAACGGGGCACCTCGATCTTGATGACCTCGGCGCCCAGCTCGCCCAGGTAGGCGGCGGCGCAGGGCCCCAGGATATACTGGGTGCAGGACAGAACCCGATAGCCTTTCAGGGCTTCGGGTTTGTCAAAAATGGTGTCCTTGTTGAAGATAGTCTTGCAATATTCCTCAAAGGGCAGTTTATCCAAGTGTTCGGCCATATTTCCTAACCCCCTCTATTAGATGAGCCCTTTTCCGTACAGCTCATTCAGCTTGGCGGTGTCGAAGCCCAGGAGCTTGCGGTAGACGTCGCTGTTGTCATAGCCGATCGGGACGGCCCAGGTCTTTGACCCGGCCCGGGGTCCGGTGGCCATAGAACAGGGAGCCGCAGAACAGCACCTTGCCGTAGTGGGCCGTTTCGATGGCCCGCACCATGCCGCGGTACTTGTAGTGGGGCTCTTCCGCCACTTCATCCAGGAAGGAGACGCCGCCGGCAGCCACTTCCTCTTCCAGCAGCTTGGCCCGGCATTCTTCCCGGGTCCAGTCCTTCATCCAGTCGGTGAGGATAGTACAGGTTTTGACCTGCTGGTCGTGGCCGACCCGGTCGATGACCACCCGCAGGGTGGGCTCATCCAGGATCATGTCTTCCAGCTCGGGGCGGTCCTTGCCCACGGTCTTCCAGATGCGGTACCACAGCCGGTCATGGCCGCCGCCCACCATCATGTAGCCGTCTTTGCAGGGGTTCACCGAATAGATGTTGATGGCCAGGTCCCAGTTGCCGTAACGGGGCTTACTGGAACCGTCCATGCCGTACCAACCCCAGGCATAGTCATGGATGCGGGCGTGGGCTTCCGACGAGGTGACTTCCAGGAACTGGCCTTTGCCGGAGGCCTTGTCCCGGTAGATCAGGGCGGCGATGGTGCCGTGGGCGGTCAGGTTGCCGGCCAGGATGTCGTCGGCCCGTTCGCCGGCCCGGATGGGGGTGCCGCCGAAGCTCTTGGGCAGCCCGGTGGCATGACTCCAGCCGGAGGCGCAGGGCGAGGAGGGATAGAGTTCGCCCGGCTTATCCTTCAGGGAGCCCCACTGGCCCTTCTGGCCGTTCCAGACGTAGATCAGGCGGGGGTTGATCTTGGAGAGCTGGCGATAGCCGATGCCCCAGGCGTCGAACTGCCCCAGGGGCATAGTTCTCGATGAGCACGTCGGCATGGACGACCAGCTTCTTCAGGATTTCCCGGCCCTCTTCCTTGGTCAGGTCCAGGGTGATGGACTGCTTGTTGCGGCATTCGTGCAGGAAGGTGCCGCCGCAGAGATCGCCGTTGACGTTGTCTTTGAACATGTAGCGCTTGCGGCCGAAGGCCACCAGCTTCCGGAGCGGGCGAGCCGCCGGGGGGTTCCACCATGATGACGTTGGCGCCCAGTTCGCCCAGGTAGCCGCCGCCAAGCATGGCGTTGACCTGGAGGCCGCCGTGGCCGCATTCCAGGACCCGGATTTTGCCCAGGGCCTCGGGTTTGGCCATCTCGTGCTTGGGATGGAGCCAGCCCTCGAAGATGGTGGAGATTTCCCGGGACGCCTCGGTGCAGATCTTGGGGTCGTAGACTTCTTCAAACGTCGGGATCGGGGTTAGAGGCCACAGTAACGGTGCTTCTTGAACCTCTTTTTTCAGATCATCGGACATTCAGATTCCTCCTTCATCAACAGTTGAGTCAAGGATTTACCTTAGGGAAACTTGAGTCCGCTAAAGTCGTGATGCGGTTCTACTTAACGACGACAGCCACCTCCTTCCGGATAAAATTGCTGGCTCACTAAGGAGCCAGGATGCGGATAATCAGCAAATTAGTCCATCAGTCATATAAGCTAAATTTGTGCCAATTGGTGCGATCGGCGCAGAATTTTCTAATATTGTGGTTAACTATTTGATTTGATTGATTGATTTTCCTGTGGCTCCTGCGCCCGGGACCGCCCGCCTGCCCCGGAAATCCGCCCCGGCCTGGCCTGCGGTTGGGGGAATCGGTATCAGACGGGGGGTGATTCACCCCCAGCGGGGCCGGGCGAGGTCTTCACCGCCAGGGAACAGTAAAATTTGGGCCTGCCGTCCCGGTCTAAGTTTGGGATTCCGCCCAGAAAATCCGCTCCCGGCAGGGCGGATTCAGAGAATTACCGGAAAGGGGCCGGAACTGGTCCGGTAAGCGCCCCCACCGGGGCGGCGAAGGTAATGGGAAAAATATGGCAGCCGCAGCACAAGAGAACTTAAGCCGAAGCTGGTTTGAAGCCAACCCCAAGAAGACCATCGTCCTGGTCTCTTGGTGATCTTTCTGGTGGCCGCCACCTATAAGCGCCGAGAAGCTCCTGGCCTACATCAACCACACCCATAAAATGGTGCTGTTTACCGAGCGGCGTTACATCAATTTGCGGGAATACCTGCCTTTCCTCGGACGTGCCGATTCCCGCCGGACAAGGCGGTGCGGGAGGCCGACGGCCTGGAGCAAAAACCTTACCGGGTCAGCACCGACGCCAATGGCTTCATCCTGCCTTATCGCCACTACGCCAAGCCCGACCTGAAGCTGGTTTTCCTGGGCGCCTCCACCACCGCCTGCATTTATGTGGATGAGGACCAGCCGCTATCCCTATCTGGTGGGCCAGCTGCTGGAGCAGCAAGACCGGCAAAAAGATCACCTCGATCAATTCCGGCGTCGGCGGCAACAACTCCCTGCATTCCCTGGATATCCTGTTGAATAAGATTATCCCCCTGCAAGCCCGACGCCGTGGTGCATGCTGCACAATATCAATGACCTGGTGGCCCTGATCTACGACAAGACCTACTGGAGCAAAAATCCCACCCGGCAGCCCATCATCGATTATAATCTCTACAAGAATTTGACCGGGATGAAGGCCATCTCCACCCTGGCCCGGGACACCTATATCCCCAACCTGCACGTGGCCTTCCGCATCTTGAGCAAGAAAATCTTCGGCAAAAAGGTGAAGGACCCGGATGACGAATTCGCCTACATCCGGGGCAAAAAGATCGTTTTCGATGGGGCCGCAAATCCTGGAGGAGTTCCGCCTGAACCTCCAGACCTTCATCAATATCTGCCGGGCCCGAAAAATCACCCCGGTGCTATTGACCCAGTTCAATCGCTACAAGGCCGACCCGGACCCGAAGATCAGGGAGGCCATGGCCGGGCTTCGAGAAGGATTCGCAGATTTCCGCCCGGCAGTTTAAGGAGATCTACGATCAGTTCAACGAGGCCGTGCGCCAGGTAGGCCAAAGCAACGGGGTCCTGGTGATCGATCTGGCCCGGCTCATTCCCCAGGAGTCGCGAATACATGTACGACGTGGTCCACCTGAACACCGCCGGGTCGAAGCTCGCCGCCCGGCTGATCAGCGATCAGCTGCAGCCGCTGGTTATGCAAGATAGGGGTCAGGGATTAGGGGCCAGGGGCCAGGAAAAAACTAACCCCTAATCCCTAACCCCTGGCCCCTGCCTTTGTATCCTCGGTGTCTCTGTGGTAAAAAGATTTTGCATGGCCTCTAAAGACAAGATCAACGTCCTGTTCATCATCAAGCCGGAGCGGGCCGCGGGGGCCGAGATGGTGCTCCTGGAGGCCGCGGCTCGACTGGACCGGGGGCGCTTCCGGGTCTTTGCCGGGCTACTCACCCCGGACCGGGAAAACCTGCTCCCGCCGCAGATCGCCCCATCGACTTCAACCTCCCCGGGCTGAACGGCTGGGTCTGGCTGCGCTTCTTTTTGCACCTCTGCTGGGTGCTGGTCAGATACCGTATACAAATCATCCACACCAACAGCTATGTGCCGGGCAATTACGCCCGCCTGGCCGCGGCGGCTCTCAGGGTGCCGGTGATCATCGACCACTGGCACGGTTTCAGCCATTTCAACCGCAAGCGCCGCCTCATCTGCCGCGGGTTAGGCAGGGTCACCGACCTGAGCCTGGCCGTGTCCCAGGGGGTCAAGGACTATATTATCGAACAATGCGCCCTGGACCCGGCAAAAGTAAGGGTGGTGCCCAACGGGGTGGATTTAGCGCGTTTGCGGCGGCATCGGCCCCGGACCGAGGTCCGCCGGGAATTGGGCCTGGCTCCGGAGGCGGTGGCGGTGGGCCTGGTGGCCCGGCTGGACCATTGGGGTAAGGGACATCGGGAATTTTTCACCGCCCTGGCCGCCTTGCCGGACGGCTATCCGGTGGAGGCCCTGATCATCGGCGGCGGCCGGCGGGAAGCCGAGATGCGCCGGTTGGCGGCCGAGCTGGGACTGGCCGGGCGGGTCCACTTCCTGGGTCAACGGGATGACGTCCCGGACCTTTTGAGCGCCCTGGACCTCTTTGTGCTGCCCAGCCACAGCGAAGGCGTGTCGCTCGCCCTGCTGGAGGCCATGGCCGCGGGCCTGCCGGTGATCGCCACCGCCGTGGGCGGCCTGCCGGAGGTGGTGACGGACGGCGACAACGGGCTGCTGGTTCCGCCCGAGGACCCGGAAGCCCTGGCGACAGCCCTGGAGCGGCTCCTGGAAGACCCGGCTTTGGCCCAAAGGCTGGGCGCTAATGCCCGTCGCCACGTAGAAGAGAATTTCTCCCTGGAGCGCCTGGGCCGGGAGATTAATGAGATTTACACCGAGTTGATTAAGAGGAAATTATTGGTGTAGGACAGCCGCCCCCGGCTGTCCCGGACAGGCGAGGGCGCCTGTCCTACACCCTTTCCGGTTCCAAAGCTATGCCCGCCCCACCGCTTAAGGCTTTCTCTCGAAACTCGAAACTCGAAACTCGGGACTTAGAAACCGCGGCTCCCACCATTCCCGAATGAGTTTTATTACCTCAGATACCGTAATGGCCGTGAGGCAGTGGTTCTCGGGGCACTTCTTCAGCAGGCACGGCTCCAAATCGCACCCCTCTTCCCGTTTATGCAGGGAGACGCCCCACTCTACCTGATAAGGCCCTATCCGGGCCGGGTGGTCGGCGCCGATCAGGGCGATGGTGGGCACCTGCAAGGCCAGGCCCAGGTGCAGGGGGCCGCTGTCGTTGGCCACCAGGAGGCGGCATCTACTGAGCAGGGCGGCCACGGTGCGCAAAGGATAACGCCCCCCGGTCACCAGGCTGGCGCCCTGGATCCGGGCGGCGATGGCCTGGGCGGCCTCCCGGTCCCGGCTGCCGCTGATGATCAGCAGTGAGGCCCCGTAGGTTGCGGTCAGATAATTACCCAGTTCGACGAAATTCCCCGCCGGCCACCACTTGTAGGGGTCAGAGCCGGTGGGATGCAGGGCCAGGAGCAGGGGGGGCACCGCGCCGAAATGCCGGGCCAGGATCGCCTCCGCCTCCTCCCGTTCCGCCGGGGTCAAAAACAGGTCCATGCCTTTGTCCGCGGTATCGGCGCCCAGGAGCCGCACGTAATCGAGGCGCCGCTCGATGGCGTGGGCGTAAGGATCAGTGGGTGGCGCCACCTGGGCCGAATAAGCGAAAGCCAGGGGGCTGCCCGCCGAGCCGATGATCAAGGGGCTGCCGGTGAGGTGCGCCATCAGGGTGGCCTCGGGGTCGTTGCCGTGCAGGATGATCACCAGGCCATAATTACGGCCCCGCAGTTCCCGGACCAAACCGAGCAGCCGGCGGTTGCGGCCGGGATAGGCCCAAACCCGGGCCACGTGGGGGTTATGGACCAGCAGCGCCCCGAAGACCCGGTGGCCCAGGACCTCGAGTTCCCAGTCGGGATAGCGCGCTTTCAGGGCGCGGATGGCCGGGGTGGAGAACATGGTGTCCCCCAGGGCGGTGGCGCTGATGAGCAGGACTCTACGGACCTGGGCCGGGTCGAGTGCCGCCAGGGGCCGGGGCGGCCGCCGGCGCACCCGGCGCTGCAAGTACCGGCGGGAGCAGGACAGCAAGAATTGGTGCCACATAGTCTAGGCCACCCCTGCCTTATCCGGGTCCGGAAGCAAATGCCGGGTAGAAATTCTAGCCATGATTAGAGTATACTGCGTTTAAGGAAAATATGATGACCACACACGGCCACAAACATGCCCATGAAAGCACCGCGGGTGAACATCCCCGCCCCAAATTTTGCCTGTCGGGACTCCACCGAGACTGGCGCACCTGGCTGGTTCTCGCCATCATGTTGGCGGCCATAGGCATCTATGTCCTGACCCTGGATGAGGCGATCCAGCCTGGCAGTCCGGCCCAGGGCGGCCTCCCGGCCGCGGCGGCGCCGGCCGGCCCTGCCAAATAATCCCAACTCACCCCCCCCGGCGCACTTCAGCATAGACTCCTTCCAGGGTTTGAGCGCTCTTCTCCCAGGAGAAGTTGCTCAGCACCCATTCCCGGCCCTGCTGCCCCAGACTCCGGCGGCGTTCCTGATGCCGCAGCAGGTCCAGAATCTTCTCGGCCAGTTCCTGGGCGTCGTCTTTTTGCTCCAGCAACAGGCCGGTTTCCCCGTCCCGCACCACCTCGGGAATGCCGCCCTGGCGCGTGGCGATGACGGGGAGCCCCGCCGCGGCCGCCTCGAGAAAGACCAGACCCAGGCCCTCCTCGATCTGGGACGGCCCCACGAAGACGTCCCCCAGGAGATAGGCGTCGGGCATCTCGGCGGGCGGGATGAAGCCGGTCTGCACCACCCGGCCCCGGGCCCGGGCTATCTGCCCCCGCAGTTCCGTGAGAAACGGGGTCTCCCGCAGGGGGCGACGGCCGAATTCCGTGCCCCCCACCAGGACCAGCACCGCCAGCGGCAATAGCTGCCAGACGCGCTCCATGGCCGCCAGCAGGATATGCACCCCCTTGCTTTCCCTGAGTTTCCCGGCGAAGAGCACCGTGGGCTCATCCGTCAGGAAGTGCGGCTCCCGCACCCGGCTCACCCGGGCGTCATTCTCCCACCGTGAGGCAAAGGCCGCGGCTTCGACCCCGTTATAGACCACCCGGTGGAGCTGCGCCCCGGCGCCCAACCTGGCTCTTTCCCGCTCCACCACGAAGCGGCTGCAGCCGATGAAGCCCTCCACCGGGATGAGCGTCCCCTCCACGGGCCTTTCCCGCCGGCCCAGGGACTCGTTGAGGTTATGCATATGCAGGATTAGAGGAATCCCGGGGAAGTGGTTTTTCAGATATTGGGCCAGCAAGGGGCGATTGTGCACGTGGAGCAAATCCGGCTGCACGCGGCGAATGATCCGGGCCACTTCCCGGTCGTACACCGGAAAATACCGGCGGTAGCGGCTATAGAGCCGGCGGCGCCAGCCGGTCAGGGGAAGGCGAAAGTACTCCACCCCCTGGCGCACCTCATGGTCCGGCAGTTCCGGGTCCGCGACCCCGATGATCACCGGCTGCCAGTTCTGCAGGCGGGCCGCCGTCTTTTCGATAAACAACTCCGCGGCGCCGCCCCGGATGGGCGGAATGGGATAGAGTTCGGGACCGATGATCGCGACAGCAGGCATCTGAGTTTCGAGTTTCGAGTTTCGAATTTCGAGTTTCGAATTTCGAGTTTTCGGCTGAGCTGGCCAAACCTCTGAGGTAGATGACCTTACCATAAACAGTATAGCAAATTAAATCTACTCTTCTCAAAGGACCCCGGCCAATTTCTCTCCGGGAGAGATTCCAGGGGTTCTCCTGCGGTCATTTCCCCGGGCTGCAAGTCGAAACCTTGCACCCAAGCTCTCTGAAGTCATAAATTTCTTGACACCTGCCCCAGACTTTGTAATATGCTTCACATAGTTTTGCCCTGGGGAAGCGCAATCGCGAATTTAGAAACAAATTATCCTAAGGAGGAAGCTGTACATGAGTAAAATTCCTGCCGATTATTTGCCACCTAAAGAGCTCTGGGCCGAATATACCGCGCCTGAGGAGTTCAAACATTACGCGTCTGGAAAGTGGAATATTGCTGAAGAGTTTCTGGACAAGCACGTGAAGGGCGACAACGTGGCCATCCTCTTCGGTGATTTGAAGATCACCTATAAAGAATTGATGGGCATGGCCAACAAGTTCGCCAATGTCCTCAAAAAGATTGGCGTCCAGGCCCAGGACCGGGTGGGCCTGCGCATGACCAATATGCCGGAAGCCGTTGCCGCCAACTTCGGCATCCAAAAGATCGGCGCCATCCCGGTGCCCGTCTCCCCGCTGTGGGCCAAGGAAGAAGTGGCCTTCGTGGTGAACAATGCCGAATTCGCCGCCTTTGTGGTCAGCGCTCCCCTGATGGCCGCTGTGGAAGGCGCCAAGCTCGAATTCGAGTTCCCCACCAAGCTCGTCGTAGTAGGCGGCAAACCCGAAGATGCCGAAGCCAAGGGCTTCGTCTCCTTCGGTAAAGAGATGGCCGCGGCTTCCGACAAATTTGAGAATGTCAAGCTGGACGCCAATGACATCGGCGTCATCCTCTTCACCTCCGGCACCACCGGCCAGCCCAAGGGCTGCGTCCACTTCGTCAGAGAGGTGCTGATCGAGTCCAACCTGGTCAACAAGTACGTTTATAAGATGGGCCCCGGCGACGTCCTGGGCGGCTCCGCCCCGGTGACCTTTGCGGCGGGCTACGGCACCTTCTGCAACATCCCCTTCGCCGGCGCCGCGGCTATTTCGCTGCTGCCCAAGTTCACCCCGGATGACATGATGTCCACCATCGTGAAACACCGGGTGACGGTCATCACCGGTCTGCCCACCGCTTACCGGAAACTGTTGGAAATGCCCAACTTCAAGGACTATGACGTCTCCCACGTCCGCATGTACACCACCGGCGGCGACGCCCTGACCGGCAAGACCCTGGCCCTGTGGCAGGCCAAGACCGGCAAGCCCATCTGGGAAGGCCTGGGCGGCACCGAGATGATGCACCTGGTGACCTCCAACACCATGAGCGAGGTGCCCATGCCCGATTCCATCGGGCGGGCCCTGCCCGGCTTCGAGATCAAGGTCGTGCGGGAAGACGGCACCACTGCCGGCCCCGGCGAAGTGGGCTCCATGATGATCAAGGGCCCCACCGCCACCCTGTACTGGAAGCCCTACATCCAGGAAAACAAGCTGTTGAAATCCATGAAAAAGGGCATCAAGGACGGCTACAACATGATGGGCGACGCCGTTATGATGGACAAAGACGGCTTCATCTTCTTCCAGGCCCGGGAAGACGACATGATCAAGTCTTCCGGCTTCCGCCTGGCGCCCAGCGAGATCGAGGACGCCATCCTGCGGCATAAGGCGGTGCGGGATGACGCGGTCGTTGGCATCCCCGATGAGATCATGGGCCAGAAGGTCGTGGCCATGGTGGAGTTGGAACCCGGCCACACCGCCTCCCAGGAACTGGCCAACGAGATCATCAAGTCCACCATGGATCTCCTGGCCATGTACAAGCTGCCCCGGGAAGTGGTGTTTATGGGCTCCATCCCCCGGACGCCCACCGGCAAGATCCTCAAGAAGGTGTTGCGGAAGGACTATCCGGAAATGTCCGATAAGTACGCCCCCAAGGTAAAGTAGCACCGGCGCCCTCGCCGGTGATCCATAAAATCTCCGGGGGCGGGCGACCACCCCCGGAGCGATGCTCTACTTAATGCCCGGCCCAGCCGGGCATTTTTCTTTTGCATTTGCCGGCCTGTATGATTTAATATACCGGGTTTGTGAAAAGGAGGACAAAGCATTGCCTAACGTAGTGGTGGTGGGCACCCAATGGGGTGACGAAGGCAAGGGGAAGGTCGTCGACCTCTTGACCGAGCAGGCGCAGCTGGTGGTGCGTTATCAAGGCGGCAACAACGCCGGCCATACCCTGGTGGTGGACGGCGAGAAGTTTATCTTTCATCTGGTACCGTCGGGCATCCTGCACGCCGACACCCAATGCCTGATCGGCAACGGCGTGGTCCTGGACCCCGAGGTCCTGTTCATGGAAATCGACCGGCTCAAAGGGCGCGGCCATGCCGTGGGGCCGGATAACCTCCGGATCAGCGAACGCACCCAGGTGATCATGCCCTATCACCAGCGCCTCGATGTCGCCCGGGAAGAAAAAAAGGGCGCCGGCAAGATCGGCACCACCGGCCGGGGCATCGGCCCCTGTTACGAAGACAAGGTGGCCCGCCGGGGCATCCGGGTGGCGGACCTCATCGATCCCGAGAGCCTCAAGGCCAAGCTGGCGGAGATCCTGCCCGAAAAGAATTTTTACCTGGAAAAATTCCTGGGGGCCCAGCCCTTCACCCTGGAAGAGATTTTGGCGCCATACTCCGAGCTGGGGAAGCGCCTGCAACCTTTGGTGGCCAACGTCTCGGTCCTGATCGACCAGGCCATTAAGGCCGGCCACAACATCCTCTTCGAAGGGGCCCAGGGCACCCACCTGGATATCGACCACGGCACCTACCCATTCGTGACCTCCTCCAACCCGATCGCCGGCGGGGCCTGCACCGGCGCCGGCGTGGGTCCGACCCAACTGCACCACGTCCTGGGCATCGTCAAGGCCTACACCACCCGGGTGGGCGGCGGCCCCTTCCCCACCGAATGCCTGGACGCTATCGGCGACCACCTGGTGGAGTGCGGCGTGGAATTCGGCTCGACCACCGGGCGCCGGCGGCGCTGCGGCTGGCTGGACACCGTGGTCCTCCGGGACTCGGCCCGGCTCAACGGCCTGACAGGGCTCGCCATCACCAAGCTGGACGTCCTCACCACCCTGAACCCGGTGAAGATCTGCGTGGCCTACGAGGTGGACGGGGTGCAAAGAGACACCATCCCTCCCACCATCAAGGCCCTGGAGCGCTGCCGGCCGGTATTCGAAGAATTGCCGGGCTGGCAGGAAGACCTCCGGGGGGTGCGGCGCTTCGAGGATTTCCCGGCAGCCACCAAGCATTATCTAAAACGGCTGGCGGCACTGGTGGGCGTGCCCATCCAGATCGTCTCGGTGGGCCCGGACCGGGAAGAGACCATTGTGGTGGAAAATCCGTTTGCGTAACCTGCTGATCGGTGCGAAAGGCACCGCCGAGGGCGGCGGTGCTACCTAGACAGGTTGCACAACTGCTGAAATTTTAATTGGGTCGGGGTAAGGATAGATTTGTCGAGGCGAGCACAGGATAAAGCAGGTGTAGCACCGCCGCCCCTGTAGGACAGGCGCCCTCGCCTGTCAGGGAACACGGACAGCCGAGGGCGGCTGTCCTACATAAAATCTTCTAGATTTAAATTTCTAATTATTATCCTTTTGATTGCCAGCAGCCGCAGGGGATAACGCTTGAAATCTAAATCCGATGTAGGACAGCCGCCCTCGGCTGTCCCGCAAGTTGCCAATCAGCCGTCTGTGGCGAGACCGGCCAAAGGTGAATATCGCCGCCACCTTCCCCATCTTCAATGCGAAGGGAAAACTTTATTTGTCACCTTCGTTACCTATAAACGGTGGGTACTCCCCGGATCAATCAGACCTATTGTCTTAAAGCATTGCCTGCACGACCATGCCATCAAAATTCTGGTACATGGCGTGGTGGTGATGCCAGACCATGTTCATATGATTTTCACCCCTTTAAACGATGATCATAATCATCCTTTTGGCTTGGCGGAAATTTTGAGCGGGATCAAAGGAGCTTCGGCGCACAGCATCAACCAGGCCCTCAATCGTCGAGGGCGGGTATGGCAGGATGAGTCTTTCGACCACATCCTCCGCTCCGACGAAAGCACTGATAATAAAGTACGATATATTTGCGAGAATCCAGTCCGCCAAGGACTGGTTAAAGAAGCAGACGATTATCCCTGGCTGTGGCGAGAATGGCTGGAAGGCACGGCAGATGTAGCGCCGCCGCCCGCGGTGGTGCAATAATAAAGAATAGAACCGCCGGGGGCGGCGGTTCTACACTTTGCTGATAATGGTTTTGCTTATAATCGTTAATTGGTACGCCCCTTATCCCTGCCGACCAAATCTCGCCCTGGCATGAACCATGCTCCCTCTCTACCCCGGACTGGCCTCCCGAAGACGCCGGGCCACCCGGAAAAAATCAGGAGGATTTTCACAAGCCGCCTTTACCGGCCGGGATTTAGTGCTTAAATGAAGGTGAAACCAGGGCGGGGAGGCGTTGGCCGTGGCCGGCGGCCGGCGGTGGGGAACCTCCGATCCATAAAATGCAACCGCGGTTTTGCCTAACAACGGCAGGTGGTTAACCTCTGGTTTTCAGGTGGTTCCGGCCTGTCCTGTAGGATTATTTATGACATTAAAATCGCAAATTGACGGACTTTAAATTCTGATTCCACCTGCGATACTGATCATGGTAAATGGCCGATCCACTGGTTAATCCGGTTTACCCAAAGAAATTTGAAGGAAGATCGACATGATCGAAATCCGATTTCATGGCCGCGGCGGTCAGGGCGCGGTCACTTCGGTGGAACTGCTGGCCCTGGCGGCGATTAATGAAGGCAAGTTCGCCCAGGGCTTCCCCAGTTTCGGTCCGGAGCGCCGGGGCGCCCCGGTAATGGCCTTCTGCCGGGTGGACGACGAGCACATCCGCCTGCGCTGCAAGATCCTGCAGCCCGACGTGGTGGTGGTGCTGGACGCCTCGCTGCTCCGGATTCAAAACCCCCCGGCGGACTTGCGGGAAAACGGCATCATCGTCCTGAACACCGCCAAGAGCCCCGGCCGAAATTCGCCAGGAATACGGCTATACCCATACCCTGGCCCTGGTGGACGGCAACAAGATCGCCCGGGAGGTTCTGGGGGTGCCCATCGTCAATACCACCATGATCGGGGCGCTGCTGAAGGCCACCGGGGTGGTCCAGGTGGAGTCCATGGAGGCGCCCTTGAAGGAACGCTTCGGGCCCTTGGCGGTGAAGAATTTTAATGCCCTGAAAGTGGCGTATGAGGCGACTATCATTGAGGAGCGCAAGCCGTGAGTAAAGCATGGGATCAGGTGACCTGGCAGGAAATTGAGATCGGCGGCGTCTTGACCGAGCCGGGCACGGCCCGGGACTACCACACCGGGGATTGGCGGTCCATGCGCCCGGTATGGGACAAGAGCCGCTGCATCAAGTGCGGCGTCTGCTGGACGGTGTGCCCCGAGGCCGGCATCTCCGAGGAACCGGACGGCTATTTCGAGATGAACGACCTACTGCAAAGGCTGCGGCATCTGCGTCAAAGAGTGCGTCACCGGCTGCATCAAGATGGTGCCGGAGGAGGCCTCATGATGGCGTATGCCAAAGCCCAGCGATCGGCATGGAAGTTTCCATCGCGGTGAGCCACGCAGTGCAGCTGGCCCGGGCCGAGGCCATCGCCGCCTACCCCATCACCCCCCAGACCCATATCGTGGAACATCTCTCTTCGCTGGTGGCCAACGGCGAGTTGGAGGCGGAATTCGTCACGGTGGAGATCCGAGCATTCCGCCATGAGCGCCACCATCGGCGCGGCCGCCACCGGCGTCCGGACCTATACCGCCACCAGTTCCCAAGGGCCTGGCCCTGATGAACGAAATTCTGTTCATCGCCTCGGCCATGCGGCTGCCCATCGTCATGACCGTGGCCAACCGGGCGCTGTCGGCGCCGCTTGTGCATCTGGAACGACCACGGTGACATCATGGCGGCACGGGACATCGGCTGGATGCAAATTTTCGTGGAAAACGGCCAGGAAGTCCTTCGACCACAGCGTCATGGCCTTCAAGATCGCCGAAGACCACCGGGTGCTCCTGCCCACCATCATCAACCTGGATGGCTTCATCTTAAGCCACGTGGTGGAAGCCCACTGGAGATGATGGACCAGGAGAACGTGGATCAGTTTCTGCCGCCCCTGGTGCCGTATCACAAGCTGGACCCCGCCAAGCCCGTGACCATGGGGGCCTTTGCCATGCCGGAACTCTATACCGAATGCAAGATGGCGCACCAGGTGGCCCTGACCAACTCCTACGGCCCCATCACTGGAAATCTGGCGGGAATGGGGCGAGCTCACCGGGCGGCACTACAAACCCGTGGAAACCTACCGCACCGAGGGCGCCAAGATCATTGCTGATGATCATGGGCTCTCTGGCCGAAGTGGCCGAATCGCGGTGGATGGCATGCGGGACGAAGGGCATGCCGGTGGGGCTGGTGAAGATCAGGTTATGGCGGCCCTTCCCCTTTGCGGATCTGCGTGAGGCCCTGGCCGGGGCCGAACTGGTCATTGTCTGCGACCGGGCCCTGTCTCTGGGCGGCGCCGCCGGGCCGGTCATGGCGGAAGTGCGCAGCGCCCTGTATCCCCTGACGAACGGCCCCAGATCCTCGGCTACACCATCGGCCTGGGCGGCCGGGACGTGCAGCCCGAGGCCTTTGAGGAATGGTGCAGCACGCCCAGGCCGAAGTCAAGCAAGGACCCAGCCAGGAATATTATATTTATGGGGGTAAGAGGCTGATGGAAAAATTCGGGTTTGCGGAAAGCACGAAATTCGATACCTATGCCTCGCGGATGATGCCCCGGGAAGAGTTTTTTACCTCGGGCCATCGGTCCTGCCAGGGCTGCGGCGAGGCCCTGGCCGTGCGCTGGGCCTGCAAGGCCATCGGTAAAAACGCCATCATCGCCCACGCCACCGGCTGCATGGAGATCGTCTCTTCGGGCATGCCCCAGACCGCCTGGATGCATCCCTGGATCCACGTGGCCTTCGAGAATACCTCGGCGGTGGCCTCCGGCATCGAGGCCGCTCTGAAGGTCCTGGAACGCAAAGGCAAGCTCAAGGGTCCCATGCCCAAGGTGGTGGCCATGGGGGGCGACGGCGGCACCAGCGATATCGGCCTCCAGTCGCTCTCCGGGGCCCTGGAGCGGGGCACCAACTTCACTTACGTCTGCTGGGACAACGAAGCCTACATGAACACCGGCATCCAGCGTTCCAGCGCCACGCCCTTCGGGGCCATGACCACGACCTCGCCCCCCGGGAAGATGAGCAAGGGCCAGGCCACCTGGAAGAAGGACATGATCGCCATTGCCGTGGCCCACGGCATTCCGTACGTGGCCACCGCCTCGCCCAGCTATCCGTTCGACCTGTACTTCAAGGTGCGAAAGGCCCTGGAGACGCCGGGGCCGGCCTACATCAACGTCCTGTCCGTCTGCCCCACGGGCTGGCGCTCGGCCACGGACCTGAGCGTCCGCCTGGGCCGCCTGGCGGTGCAGACCGGCGTCTTTCCCCTCTTTGAGGTGGTGGACGGCAAGTACCGCCTGTCGCTGGAGGCCCCCAAAATCCGGCCGGTCAAAGACTATCTCAAGCCCCAGGGCCGCTTCCGCCATCTGCGGGAGCCTGAGGTCAGACTTCATCCAGCAGCAGGTCCAGGCCAGATATGAGCTGCTCTTACAGAAATGCCAGGCGCCGTTCCCGGAATTCGCCCCGGTGCATCTCCCTGAGGTAGGTTAAGATGACCAATCAGCCAACACGTTCGACGCCATACTGGCCCGCTATGAGGGCCAGCCCGCCAACCTGATCCCGGTGCTCCAGGAGATTCAGGACGAATTCAACTACCTGCCCAAGGATGAACTGAAGGTGGTGGCCGACCGGCTGCAGGTTCCCCTGACCCAGGTCTACAGCGTGGCCACCTTTTTCAAGATGTTCTCTCTGGAGCCCAAGGGCCGCCATCAGATCCGGGTCTGCCTGGGCACCGCCTGCCACCTGCGGGGCGGCCAGCGCCTGGTGGAAGCGGTCTCCCGCCGCCTGGAGTCGAAGTGGGCCACGCCACCGAGGACCTGCAATTCTCCCTGGAGACGGTGGGCTGCCTGGGCTCCTGCGCCCAGGCGCCGCTGATGATGGTCGACGACAAGTATTTCGGACGCATGGCGGTGGACAAGGTCCCCAAGATCCTGAAACTCTATAGAAAACCAGACCAAGAGCTGAGACACGATATGCCTAAGTTCGAGACGAGCAAGCAACTGGAGGAATACCGGGGCCGGGTTTTGTCCACCGGAATCCGCAGGCGCCCCAGGTTCTGGTCTGCGGCGGCCCGGGCTGCCTGCCCATGGGGTCCATTGAGGTGGCCGCCGCCTTCCAGCAGGAACTCAAGCAGCGCGGGCTGGCCGCGAAAGTCACCTGAAGGAGAGCGGCTGCCAGGGCCTCTGCGCCAAGGCCGTCAAGGTCATGCTCCGGCCCCAGGAGATCACCTACCAGCAGGTGAAGCCCGAGGACGTCCCGGAAATCGTCGAGGAGACGCTGGTCAAGGGCAAGGTCCTGGACCGCCTCTGCTACCAGACGGCTGACGGGGCCGTCCAGGCCAAAAAATCCGAGATTCCCTTTTACCAGGGACAGCAATCCCTGGTCCTGGGCAAGATGGACCTCGTCGACCCCACCAGCCTGGACGACTACCTGGCGGCGGGAGGCTACCAGGCCCTCCAGCAGGTCTTTGGCCAAGATGAGCCCGGAGGCCGTGATCGACACGGTGGAGCGCTCCGGCCTCAGGGGCCGGGGCGGCGGCGGCTTTCTCACCGGCCGTAAGTGGCGTCTCTGCCGGCAGGTGCCCGGCGAAGTGAAATACCTCATCTGCAACGGCGACGAGGGCGACCCCGGGGCCTTCATGGACCGGGCGGTGATGGAGGGCGACCCCCACGCCGTCCTGGAGGGCATGATCATGCGGCGGCTACGCCATCGGCGCCCATCAGGGCTTCATCTACGTCCGCCATGAATATCCCCTGGCGGTGAAGCGCCTGACCCTGGCCATCGACCAGGCGAGGGCGAGCGGCCTGCTGGGCGCGGATATCCTGGGCTCCGGCTTCGACTTCGACGTCAAGATCAGCATGGGCGCCGGGGCCTTCGTCTGTGGTGAAGAAACGGCCCTGATCGCCTCCATGGAAGGCAATATCGGCGAGCCCGGCCCCGGCCGCCCTATCCCGGCGGCCAGCACGGCCTCTGGGGCAAACCCACGGTCATCAACAACGTCGAGACCTGGGCCAACGTCCCCCAGATCATCAATCACGGCGCCGACTGGTTCGCCGCCATCGGCACCGACCAGCAGCAAGGGCACCAAGGTCTTCTCCCTGGTGGGCGCGGTGAACAACACCGGCCTGGTGGAGGTGCCCATGGGCACCACCCTGCGCCAGATGGTCTATGACCTCGGCGGCGGCATCCGCGGCGGCGGGGAATTCAAGGCGGTCCAGACCGGCGGCCCCTCCGGCGGCTGCATCCCCAAGCAATTCCTGGACCTGCCGGTGGATTACGACAGCCTGCAGTCCGTGGGCTCCATCATGGGCTCCGGCGGCATGATCGTCATGGACGAGCATAGCTGCATGGTGGACGTGGCCCGCTACTTCATGGGTTTCCTCAACGACGAATCCTGCGGCAAGTGCACCCCCTGCCGGGAAGGCACCAAGCACCTGCTGGAGATCCTCACCGAACATCACCAAAGGGGAAGGCCAGCCGGAAGACCTGGCGCTGATGGAAGAGCTCTGCGCTCACCATGAAGGACGCCTCCCTCTGCGGCCTGGGCAGAGTGCGGCCAACCCGGTGCTCAGCACCCTGAAATACTTCCGGGAGGAATACGAGGCCCACATCCTCCACAAAAAATGTCCGGCTCTGGTCTGCCGGCCCCTGCTGAAATACACCATTGATCCGGAGACCTGCACCGGTTGCCTGGCCTGCGTGCGGGAGTGCCCGGCGGACGCCATCCACGGCGAAGCTGGCGAACCCCAGGAACTCGACCAGGAAGTCTGCGTCAAATGCGGCATGTGCCACGCCATGTGCAAATTCGATGCAGTCAAGGTAGAATCATGAAGCGAACTCAATCTGACCATCGACGGCCAAGCGGTGAAATCCCAGCCGGGCCTACAGCCTCCTGCTGGCGGCCCGGGGGCACGGGATCGACATTCCCACCCTCTGTCACCATGACGACCTCAAACCCGAGGGCCACTGCCGCCTGTGCGTGGTGGAAATCGGCGCGCCTAACCGCACCCGCCTGGTGAACTCCTGCACCTATCCGGTGGAGGCAGGACTCATCGTCCAGACCCAGTCCGAAAGGGTGCTGGCCTCCCGGCGCATGGTGCTGGAACTGCTCCTGGCCCAGGCCCCGGCCGCCGAGATCATCCAGCAAATGGCCGCGGACCTGGGCGTTTACGAGACCCGCTTTAAACCGGGCCACCCCCAGGCGCGCTGCATCCTCTGCGGCCAGTGCGTCCGCACCTGCCGGGAAATCGTCGGGGTCAGCGCCATCAGCATGGCCTTCCGCACCCCGAAGAAGCTGGTGGCCACGCCCTTCAACGAGCCCTCCGAGGCCTGCATCGGCTGCGGCTCCTGCGTCTTCGTCTGCCCCACCAACGTCATCGCCTATACCGAAAAGGACGGCATCCGCACCGTCTGGGGCCGGCATTTCGAACTACAGGCCTGTACGCAATGCGGCACCTACATCGCCCCCAAGGCCCAACTGGAACACTGGGCCAAACTCACCGGCGACCCGGTGGAGAGCTTTTTCATCTGCAGGGATTGTCGATAGGCTAAGGGAACCATTGGTTTAAAGCAACGTCGGGGCGGCTCGCAAGCCGCCCTGATCTTTTAACCATGCCGCGCAAGTGCAAAAACCCTTGCTGCTCCCGGCCCGGCGTTGCCTACTTTTTCTCAACCTCGATTCATTATCCTTGAAGAAAAATAATATAAATTGTAAAAGAAACCTTGACTTGTGAAAAAAAGGGTTTATCGTTAACTCGTGGAGAAGCCAAACCCGTCGTGAGGCGGGGACGGAAAGCCACGGGTCTCATTTCCATGGAGATAGCCGGGTTGCCTGGTTAGCAGGTAACCCGGCTGTTTTTTTTGAGTGAGGATGACCACTTGCCCTGGCGGCAAGTGCCAGAGAAATCCTGGTGGAACCGGCTCGAGGTTGAGCCTGGTTTATATTTAACCGTATGTCTTTGGGGGCAGTATTGATCGTCTCTCTGGCTCCTGATCTAGGCATTTCCATCCCTGGAGGGTAATCTTGGGAGAGTAGATGTGCGCAAACTTACTTGGAGTCGAAACAGCGCCGGGTCGATAAATGGCAAAGTTGGCCATGTTACCCTGTTCGTCATTGGTTATTATCCAGAGCGTGGATTTTTTATATCCTCCAAATTACCTGGATTAAATACGACTATCCCGGTCAGCTCCGAAGAATCCGGCAAAAGAAAGGCAGAGGATTTATACAAACGATATATGGACTTCTTGGGGGGCGCGGAATGGTATCAGGAACCCGGAGCCAATCAGTCTCATGTCCCGAAAAGAAGCTGAAAAATTATCGAGCGGGACCTGCGTGTCTACCCGTTTCGAGGTGCAACCCCATGAGTGCGAATTTTTTTGATATGGATAGAATAATGTAAATATTGACATCTGGGAGCGGATGCTTATTTTCAGGTCAGCGAATCAAGCCAAACCTACCGTGAGGTAGGGACGGAAAGCCGCAGGTCTCATTGAGACTGCCGGGTTGCCTGAGTAAGGTAACCCGGTTTTTTTATGGGCTTCCAGATATGGGGAGGTTTTAGGATTTTGATACGTTCCCAGTCATAGCAGTTTTCCATTCTGAGGTTCGCTGCTGCTCTGCAATAAAGCCGCCCGCGGTGGAGATTATTCTCTGCGGCCCAGGTTGCGCCGGCCCCTGCCAATTCTTATCTTTTCTATATCCTGGCGGTTTGAACCGTAAATCTAATTGGCCCGCAGCTTCCTGGGGTTTTTCCGGGCTGACCCCGGCCGCTCTATATTATCATCCGGAATTGGCTGTAGCCGGGGCTAAGCATAATAAGCATCAAGACAAAATAAGTCGAAACTTATGAAAGCAATACTTTTGTTGAGCAGCGTAGTAATCTCATTATTACTTTGGAGCCCATCAGTCCCGGCTCAGGACATGGAGCAAAATAACCCTATTTACAAGGAATTAGCTGCACAGGGAAGGATGACGACCGGAGAGATAGAAACTGTCTATGGCGTGCCCTGCGTGGAAGTTAGGCTGGAGAGTGGTGAAAGCATCAGGACATTTGTCTATTCCGTACCTTCTTTAAAACAAAAGTCTATTCCTGCTCAGGACAGGATTGCCCTCATTAATGGCATGCACTATTTATTGATCGTGCACGGGGCCGGGAACATCAGCACCGAGAAGGACAAAATTTTCGTGCCCCTCGACTATTCGATCGAGCCGGAAATCTTGCCGGAATTTTTGCCTGAGGCGGCCAAGCATGCAAAGTACATTTTGATAGATCGCCGCCGGCAATATCTCGGCCTTTATGAATGGGGAAATTTGAAACACTGCTTTCCAATCTGTTCCGGAATCCACCATTCGACGCCTTTAAAAAATTTCGTGGTAAATTATATGGATGAACATCATAACTCCACTATCTATGAAGAGGCGCCCATGGATCATGCGCTGAATATTGGCAATGCCTATTTCATTCATGAAGGCATAGTTCCTGGATACCCCGCCTCCCACGGCTGTGTCCGGGTGTTTCCCCTTGATGCCCGTTTTCTGTTTTATCAGTGGGCCAAGCCGGGCATTCCCGGGAAAATTATCGGTTGAGTCCGTTGAGGGCTATTTGAGCATCCCCTCACCATAAGCAGTCCAGAGCGACTCCCCGTGGTCCTAAGATAACTAATTAAAATCATTATTTAATAGACTCGCTACCCTCCGCCGTTTGCACGTTTCTCACCGCCGCGCGGGCGCCCCCGGCGGCCCCGTGGCGCCGCCAGAACCGCAACATTAACTTGGGGTTTCGGTGGGGTGGGATGAGGACCAGTCGGTCAGGCGTTGACCTCCTGCCAGCGCCGGGCATAGTGCAGGAAGACATACATGGCGATGGCGGCCGCGACCCCGGCGATGGCAAAGGGCGTCCAGACGCGGCTGGGATCGTACTGGTCCCACAGAAGCCGGGTCACCTGGGCCGGTGTCTGCCCCAGCCGCTCCGTCAAGGCGGCGAAGGCCCGGGACCGGTCCGGCAGGTCATGCACCTGCAGCACCTCGGCCAGGTAGCGCAGGGCCAGACCCGCCTTTTCGCCGGAGCGTTCGTAGAGCTGCCCGGCCAGAAAAGACCCGTAGCCCCAGCCGAAGGCGTAAGGAATACTGGCGTAGCCCATGTACTGCGCCTTCTTGTCCGGCGGCGCAATCACCGCCAGGTATTCTCTCATCTTGGGGGAACAGAGCATCTCTCCAATGGTGAAACAGGTGATGCCGGCCAGGCAGGTGAAAATGGACATGCTGGAACCGACCACATAAACGCCCAGAGTCACCAGGATAAAGCCGAAAAAAATGGAGGTGAGCCGGCGCATCACCCGGTTGGCATACCAGGAGAGCGGGGCCACCACGAGAATGATCAGGAGAGGGTTGAGGTTGATCACCCACTCCTGGGCGAGCTGGGGACCCCGGGAGAGATTCCGGGAGAGCATGAACTCCGGCAGGTGCCGGGCCAGGGCGTAACTGTCCACCCAATCCACGATGAAATTGGGCAGCGTGTCCCAGAGTTGTTCGAGCACCGCCCAGAATACCGAAATAATCACAATAAAGGCGAGCAGCCGGAGATTGAGGATTCCCCGGGCCGTGTCCGCCACCACCTGAAAGACCCCGGTGGCTTCAGCCGACCCGGGATTAACTTCCTGGTAAGTAAGCAGCCACAGCATATTCAGATTGACCAGCAGGGCGCAGCCGTAGAAGACCGTGGGCCAGGAGTAGCCGTAGAGAAAATGCGCCAGCGGCGGGCCCAGAAAGGCGCCGATGTTGATAATCATATAGAAAAAGCCCCAGCCCACCCCGGAGGTCTTGGTCGTCAGGGTCTTGGCAAAGGTGCCCCAAACGGGCGGCTTGAAGACCGCGGTGCCCGCGGCCAGCAGCAGGCAGCCGGCGAAGAACGGCCAAAAAGTCCGTTGGGTGGCCATCATCAGGTAGCCCAGGGTTTTGATGCCGATGGCCACCGCGATCTGCTTTTTGTAACCGTAGCGGTCGGCAAAGCCGCCCGAGAGCACCGGCAGGGTCGACTGCACTATGGCCCACCACAGGAAGATGAAGCCCTTGTCGCTCTGGCTGAAGTGGAGGCCGCCGATCTCGTCGGCCTGGGCGATATAAATGGGGATGACGACGCGCACGCCATAATAGGCGAGGCGTTCGACGGTCTCCATGAGGTTGGCTACCCAGAAAGGCCAGGATAGGCCCCTGGTCTGCCCCCAGAATGACGAGCTGTCGGATTCGCCCATGCGGGTCCTTAAGGCGCGGGAATTTTTTTCGGACTTGCTGGGGTGAGTATAATGGAAAGCAAGCCTGCCATTGCAGGAAAATCTAACCGGAAGCTAAATATTCGCCGCAATCTTCACCAAAAAAAAGGGGTTAGCCATTCTGGCTAACCTCTTGATTTCTCTGGTGGCCCGTCGGAGGGTCGAGCTCCGGACCTATCTGGAGAAATGGAGTAATACCGAGCTGCGCTGCGCTCAGAATGACAATATTACTTTTATAACCGCAACTTCCTATAAGCCCCGGAAACGTTCGTGGCGGCGAATAAGCCTATTTTGGCTGGCGAGCAGAATTGCTTGCCACCCTCCCTGCCCCAATATCCTGCCTGGCTTGACCAGGCCTTGCCGGTCAACGATAAGAAGCTGCCTGGATTTCATAGAGCTGCGCATACTTGCCGCCACGGTGGATCAGGTCGTCATGGGTGCCGTGGTCGATGATGCGGCCGTCTTCCAGGACATAGATGTAATCCGCCAGGCGGACCGTGGAAAAGCGATGGCTGATCAGTAGAACCATGCGGCCGGCGAACAATTGCCGGAAGGATTTAAAGACCTCGTATTCGGCCCGGGCATCCATCCAACTGGTGGGCTCATCCAGGATAATTAACTGGGCCTCTCGCAGGAAGGCTCGGGCCAGGGCCACTTTCTGCCATTCGCCGAGACTCAGCTCCCCCTGATCCTCAAACTCATGCCCCAGCACCGTCTCGTAGCCCCGGGGCAGCTTGTGGATAAAAGCATCAGCCCGGGTCTGGCGAGCCGCGGCGTAAATCCGGGCATCGTGGGAGTCCAGGTGAATGTCCCCCAACCAGATATTTTCCCGGGCCGTCAGATTATATTGGGCGTAATCCTGCAGGATGACGCTTACTTCCCGCCTTAAGGCCCCGGGGTCAAAGCGGCGCAAATCGGTGCCGTCAATGGTTATCTGGCCGCTCACCGGATCATAGAGCCGGCTCAGCAACTTGATGAGGGTCGTTTTTCCCGAGCCGTTCTCGCCCACCAGGGCCACCACCTGGCCGGGAAAGATCCGCAAGCTGATATCCTCCAGCACGTTTCTTTCTCTCGTGGGGTAATGGAAAACGACGTGATTCACCAAGATGCCCTGCTGGATGGGGCGGGGCATCTCTACCGGGGTGGGCGGCCCCACTAATTTGGGTTGGAGATCGAGGAATTCGCTGAAATTGGCGAGAAACAGGTTGTCTTCGTAGAGAGAGGTCAGACTGCTCCAGATCTCCTGCAGCGACCCCTGGGCCCGTTGAAAGGCCCCGTAATACATGACCATATCCCCGACGGTAATGGCCCCGCGGACCGTCTGGAAAGCCACATAGGCCAGGGTCCCGAAAATCGCCACGGTGGCGCTGGCCTGGCTGGTGAGATCCGCCAGGGAGCGCCGGGACGAGAGCTGGAGCCGCTCCTTCCGGAGCTTCCGGCGCAATTCCCGGAACCAGCCCATGAACAGCGACCCCAGGCCGAAGAGCCGAATTTCCTTGGCGTGGCCGCCGTCCGTAAGCATCCGGTGGAAATAGTCGGCCCGCCTTTCGGCCTGGGTGTGCCGGCGCTGCCAATCGTACATCCGGTTAGCATATTTTAAGCGCAGCCAAACCCCCGGCAGGGTGGCCGCAAAGAGGATAAAAGCCACCCACCAGTGGAAGGAAATCAGCAATCCGGCCAGGGCCAGCAGCGAGATGCCACTCTGGCCGAAAGTCATCAGGCTGGTCATGATACTGGCCGGCCGGTACGTGGCATCTTGCTGGGCCCGATGCAAAGTGTCGTAGTATTTGGGGTCTTCGTAATACTCCAGGTCCACCGCCACCGACTTGCCGTGGATGACGTCGGCCACGTGGTCGGTAATCACCTGGGTCTGGGCCTCTTTGATAATCTCCGTGAGCGAGCGGCAGCCGGCGGCAAACAGGGCCACGGCCGCGGCGATCGCGATCAAGAGGCTGACCTGGCTCAAGGCCGCGGACTTTTCCGGGGCAATCAAGCCGGCGGTAACCGCATCCACGATCAGCTTCAAGAGATAGAGAGAAACCAGGGGCAGCAGACCCTGGATCAGGATGAGCCCGAAGTTGGCCGCAGTCCAGCCCGGGGCGCTCCGCCACACCAGGCGCAGGGCCCGTTCCAGGTGCAGACTGTGCCTGATCTTCTCTTTGATGGTTTCGGCGGGCTTCATGGGTGATTAACCGGTAACGACGGGAAAGGCGCCGCCAGGGCCGTCAAGCTGGTCATAAGCGTATCCGGGGAGGAAGGATGCACCGCGGCGCGGTGGACGGTAATGGTCGCAAGGCATCTGGAGCCAGCTTTTGCAGGGTTCCCTCGAAAATCGCCTGCCTGGGCCCATAAATGGCAGGTGATATTTGGGTTTGAAGACCTTTGGGCCAGATTATACTCCAGATCGGAGCAAATCTACAAGGAGGCGAGATTGTCGGGCTTTCATCAGGCGGCGATGGGAGAAGCCAGGGCTGATTCCCATGGGGACGGAATCAGGCAATCTCGCCTCCAAAAATACTTTGACAATATCCGTTTAACCGGTTATATTATAACTTATGAAAAACGAAGCCGCCCTCTTTAAATCCCTGGCCGATGAAACTCGGCTCAAGATCTTCTGGCTCCTGATTTTGAAAGAAGAACTCTGTGTCTGCGACATCATGGGAGTCCTGGGGATCACCCAGTCCAAGGCCTCCCGGCATCTCCGCTATCTTTATCACCTGGGCTGGGTCACGGACCGCCGGGAAGGGGTGTGGATGAATTATCGGCTGAGCGTCAAAGTCGGCAGTCCGGAGGACAAACAGCTAAAGTTGCTGGCGGACATCTTGAGCTCCCGCCCGGAGGCCCTGGCTCTGCGGGATCGGTTGGAAGAGTGGCTGGCAGGCAAAGGGCAAAGCACGGAGGCGAGCCCCGCGGCCTGTCAGTGCTCTTGAGATGATTACCCGGGTCTTTTTTAGTGGTTTTTTTATCTTGACTTACCCGTTTAACCGGATATAAAGAAGTATCATGAGGGCAGAAAGCCGCGCAGGTGTGGATGAACTACCGTGGTGGCGTGACCGGGAGAGGCCGCAACCAATATCTGATGGAGGTTTTACCCATGGCAGCAGATTGTTGTACGACCGCAGTTCCCACCATGATCCTGGCCTGCGCCGGCGGCTCCAACGTCGGGCAGCTCTCGAATCAGGCTGCGGTGGAACTTACCCGGGAAGGTTTCGGCAAATTATTCTGTCTGGCCGGAATCGGGGCCAACCTCAGCGGCTTTGTCCAATCAGCCAGGGACATCCAGCAGTTAGTGGTGATCGACGGTTGCGAGATGGCCTGCGCCAAGGGGGTCCTGGAGCGGGCTGAGGTTCCCGTGAGAGGTTACCTGGTGGTTACCGACCTGGGCATCCAAAAGAATAAAAATCTGCATCTGACCCGGGAGGAAGTGGACCGGGTGAAACGAGCGGTCAAAGAGTCTTCGTGGCTCGCCTACTTCCGGCGGGACGGCAACCTCAGGGTGCCTTTGCAGCGGTTAAAGTTACAGTCTTGGAGACGCCTGAGGGCAACATGTTGGTAAAAATTTTTTGGCTGGCGCTATTCACTGAAACGAATATGCGTATAACTCAATAGGGAGCATGATATGGCCGCCACTGTTGCCAAACGTCTGGGGTTCGTGGAGCGCTTCCTGACCCTGTGGATTTTCCTGACCATGGCCGGGGGCGTAGCCTTAGGCTACTTCATCCCGAGCTTCACCAAGGTTATTAACCTACTTCCAGGTGGGCACCACCAATATTCCCATCGCCATCGGCCTGATTCTGATGATGTACCCGCCACTGGCCAAGGTGCGCTACGAGGAACTGCCCCAGGTCTTCAAGAACTTCAAGGTCTTGGTCCTGTCGTTGATCCAGAACTGGGTGATCGGCCCCATCCTCATGTTTCTGCTGGCCATCACCTTTCTCCGGGGCTACCCGCAATACATGGTGGGGCTGATCATCATCGGCCTGGCCCGCTGCATCGCCATGGTCATCGTCTGGAACGACCTGGCCCAGGGCGATACGGAATACTGCGCCGGGCTGGTGGCCTTCAACTCCATCTTCCAGATGCTGTTTTTCTCCATCTACGCCTATATTTTTGTCACGGTCCTGCCCGCCTGGCTGGGCATCGCCTCGGGCCTGGAGGTCAAGGTCACCATCCTCCAGGTGGCGGAAAGCGTCATGATCTACCTGGGCATCCCCTTCTTCGCCGGCATGTTCACCCGGTTTTTCCTGGTCAAACGCCAGGGGCTTAAGTGGTATGAAGAAAAATTCATGCCCAAGATCAGCCCCATCACCCTCATCGCCCTGCTGTTCACCATCGTGGTGATGTTCTCCCTCAAGGGCGAGTACATCGTGCAACTGCCCCTGGACGTGGTGCGCATCGCCATCCCTCTGACCATCTATTTCTTCATCATGTTCTTTGTCACGTTTTATATGTCGGCCAAGGCCGGGGCGGGCTATCGCATTTCCGCCACCCTGTCCTTCACTGCCGCCAGCAACAACTTTGAGCTGGCCATTGCGGTGGCGGTGGCGGTCTTCGGGCTGCAGTCCGGCGAGGCTTTTGCCGCGGTCATCGGCCCTCTGGTGGAAGTGCCGGTGCTCATCAGCCTGGTGAACGTGGCCTTGCGGTTCAGGCAGAAATATTTTACGCCACTGGCATGCGCCGCCCCCAGGCGGGGCGATTAATCCGCAAGTGACTAGCGACTCATAAAAATAAAAGGAGTTTTCCCGTGTTCGAGACCATCGTGCTGGCCACCGACCTGTCGCCCGCCTGGGATGAAATCGTCGCCTGCGCCGGAGAATTCAAGGCCCTGGGTTGTTCCCGGGTGATCTTGACCAACGTCATCGTCACTAAATTCCTGGTGGGCCTGGAAGAAAGTCTGCGGGCCGATGTCCGACCCAAGCTGGAGGCGCAGCAACGGCAACTGCAAGCTCAGGGATTGCAGGTGGAAGTGGAGCTGCCCATCGGCTTACCGGCCTATTCGGTGCACGACATCGCCTGTCGCTATGGCGCCGATCTGATCGTGTTGGGCTCCCACGGCACCGCCCTCTGGCGGGAGGCGGTGCTGGGGTGTTTCACCTGTGCGGTAGTGCACCATGCCAGGTACCCGATACTGCTGGTTAACGTGCGAGTTAAAGCAGACCAGGAAGCGGCCCCCTGCCGCCTGCATTGCGGCTCGCTGTTGCGCCACGTCCTCTTTCCCACCGATTTTTCTGAAATTGGGGTGCGGGCCGGAGAATTTGTCGAGCGTTTGGCGACCAAGGGCCTAGGCCAGGTGACCCTGCTCAGCGCCCTGGATGTGCCGGGACACGAAGCCTACCCGGCGGGCTACCGGGAGATCGCCGAGGGCGCGGCCCGGGACCTGCTGGAGCAATGGAAACAGCGTCTCCTGAAAGCCGGGGTTCCGGTGGTTCACGACCGCTTCGATCCGGGGCACCCCCTCCCGGCCATTCTCCAGGCGCTGGAATCCCAGGATATTTCGCTTGATCGTCATGGGCACCCAGGGAAAGGGTTTTATCCAGGAGCTTTTCCTGGGCAGCGTGGCCCACAATGTTTCCCGGTTGGCGAAGTGCCCGGTGCTCTTGATCCCGCCCGCATCGCGGTAATCAGGGAGGAAGGCTGGAGAAGAATTTTTGGTTTCAGGAAAAAAATTCAGCCGGGACGCGCCGGATTTGTCTCCTGCCATGGTTTAATATTTATAAATCCGGATACCCGGTTATTAAGTCAGCGAGTCTGACTTAAATCACTGCACTAAGGAAGGGAACCAATGAAATTTTTACGTGGAACTTTGATCGGTTTGTTTTGCCTGGTGGTAGGTTTTCTGGTGGTCTGGCAACCCTTGCCGAGCCAGGCGCAGGGTGCGGCTCCGGCCAAGGGCAAGCCGGCGCTCTATGATTTCGGCGCGGAGCATGTGCATCCCCTGCAAGGAGATGGAAAAAGTCCTGGCGGACCATCAAGAGCCAGTATGGCGACCAGGTGGAAGTGCGCCTGGTCTATGCGGAAAAGAAATGCGGCCCTGTTCAAGCAATACAAGATCATGCTCATCCCCACCCAGGTATTTCTCGATGCTTCCGGCAAAGAGGTGGACCGGCATATCGGCGCCTTGCCCAAGGAAGAGCTCATCAAGAAAGCTGAAGGAATTGAAGTTCATCACTAATTAAGGAGGCCGTTCATGGCCTGGAGTGAAACCCTGGGGCAGGTCATGCAGACCCGGCCCGTCCTGGCCTACGGCGCCGCTTATCTGGGCGGGGTGATCGCCACCGCCAGTCCCTGCATCCTGGCCAGCATCCCCCTGGTCATCGGCTTTGTCGGCGGCTATGCCGGCGGCAATAAAAAGCAGGCATTTTTCTATTCCCTGACCTTTGTGGTGGGGCTGGCCATCGTCATGTCCATCCTGGGCGCGGTGGCGGCGCTCATGGGCACCATGTTCGGCGACGTGGGCACGTACTGGCGCTTCGTGGTGGCGGTCATCCTCATGGTCATGGGCCTGCAGTTGTCCGGGATCATTAACCTGAAGCTGGGCGGTAATGCCCAAAGGTTCCTGCCCCAGCGCACCGGCCTGATCGGCGCCTTGATTTTGGGGGCGCTGTTCGGCCTGGTGCTCTCGCCCTGCGCCAGCCCGGTCCTGGCGGTGATCCTGACCCTGGCCGCGGTCAAGGGCGAGGTGGCGTACGGCAGCACCCTGCTCTTTGCCTATGCCCTGGGCCAGGGCACCCTGGTCATCCTGGCCGGCACCTTTACCGGGGTGATCGAGAGCTTCCTGCAGTCCAGGGGGGCCAAGTGCGGGCACCATCATGCAACAGGGGGCCGGCGGCCTGATCTTCTTCATGGGCGCCTATATTTTCTTCCAGGGGGTGCGCGCCTGGTAATGGTTTGATCAGTCGAGCCGGGAAATTTTTTCCTTTAAGGGAATTAACCATGGATAACCAACATCCACCAGAGCAGGCGGTGGCGGCAGAAATCGCCGCCGAAACGACCGCAGACCGTCAACCTCATTACCAAAGTGAAAGCGACCATGGCTGAGATATCGTCCAGGCAAATCCTCAAGCTGACTCTTGCTGGCGCCTGGCGCTCATTGCCTGGTATCCGGTTTACAGCCGCCTGGACCCCTTCTCCCGTTGGGTGGCTTATGACCTCTTCCGTATCGCCCCCGGCACCCATCTGGGAGAATCCGTCGCCTTTTTCTTCCTGGATATCCCCAAGGTCTTCATGCTGCTGCTCCTGATCGTCTGGGCCGTAGGGGTGATCCGCTCATTTTTCACCCCCGAGCGCACCCGGGCCATCCTGGCCGGCAAGCGGGAGTTCCTCGGCCATGGGCTGGCGGGGGCGCTGGGGGTGGTGACGCCGTTCTGTTCCTGTTCGGCGGTGCCCCTGTTTATCGGCTTTATGGAAGCGGGCATACCCCTGGGCGTCACCTTCTCCTTTCTCATCACGGCTCCCATGGTGAATGAGATCGCCCTGGCGCTGCTTTTGGCCATGTTCGGCTGGCGCATCGCCCTGCTCTACATGGCCACCGGACTGTTCATTGCCATCTCCAGCGGCCTGATCATCGGTCGCCTGGGCATGGAACGCCAGGTGGAGGACTGGGTCTATGAGATCCGCATGGGCAAGACTCCGGCCCACCTGCAAACCTTAACCTGGATGGGCCGGATCGATTACGGTTTTCATCAGGTCAAGAGAAATTGTCGGGCGGGTCTGGCCCTATATCATTTTGGGGATCGGGGCCGGGGCGGCGATTCACGGCTATATTCCCGCCGGCATGATGGCCAAATACATGGGCAAGGCCTGGTGGTCGGTGCCGGCGGTGGTCCTGTTCGGGATCCCGTGGTATTCCAACGCCGCCGGAGTTATTCCCATCGTTGAGGCTCTCATGGGAAAAGGGGCGGCCCTGGGCACGACGCTGGCTTTCATGATGTCGATCATCGCCATTTCCTTCCCGGAAATGGTCATTCTCCGAAAGGTCTTGAAGCCCAAGCTCATCGCGGTCTTCATCGGGGTGGTGGCCGTGGGGATTACCATCGTCGGCTATCTCTTCAATGCCGTTTTGTGAGGGCGACATTCAAGGAGCAAGAGTGGCTGATCAAAAACTGAAGGATGTCATTAAGGACCGTTACGGCAAGATCGCCCGGGGGGAAGCAGACGTTCTGCTGTCCCACCTGCGGGCCCACCACCACCGATCAGTGCCTGGCCGTGGGCTATACGGCCGAGGACCTGCAACTGGTCCCGGAAATGGCGATTTTGGGGGTGGGGTGCGGCAACCCTACGGCGCTGGCGGACCTCAAAGTTGGCGAAACCGTCCTGGACCTGGGCTCCGGCGCCGGCATCGACGTCTTCCTGGCGGCCCACAAGGTCGGGGAGCCGGCCGGGTCATCGGCGTGGATATGACTGAAGACATGGTGGCCCGGGGACAGCAACTGGCCAGGGAGCATGGCTTCGGCAACGTGGAGTTCCGCCTGGGCGATATCGAGCATCTGCCGGTGGATTCGGGAACCGTGGATGTCGTCATCAGCAATTGCGTGATCAACCTGACCCCGGACAAGCTGGCGAGCTTCACCGAAATCCATCGGGTCCTCAAGCCTGGCGGCCGCATACTCATCTCCGATCTGGTGACTGAGGCGACTTACCGAAGACGTGCGGGCCAGCGCCGCGGCCTGGGCCGATTGCCTGGCCGGGGCCATGGAGAAGGAGGCTTACCTGGAAACTATCCGGCGCGCCGGCTTTGCGGAAGTAACCGTGGTTTCCGAGTCGTCCTATGAGGCCCCGGGGATGGATGAGCGGCTGCGCGGGAAGATCGTCAGCGTCAAAGTGCGGGCCTTTAAGGGTTAGGGACAGGCGCCGACCCAAGTAAGGCTCAAGAAATGGCTGGCGGAAGCCGACCACCAGAAAAAATAACCAGGGGGATATTGATGAGCAATTTAAAAACTAACCTGATAGTGGTGGCCATTGTGACCACGGTGTTCTGGGCCTGAGCGGTCCAACCTCTTCCTACGGGGCAGAGCCCAAGGTAGCCCAGGTGGTTTATATCACCAAGAGCAAGGCCTGCGGTTGCGCCGCCAAGACCGTGCAAGCCGCGGACGCCTTGGTGAACCAGACTTTTACCGGGCCGCGGCAGGCGTTGCTGAAGCGCATCGATTACGACACCGACCGGCAAGCCGCGGTGCCGTATATCGGCGAGTACCACCTCATCCAGTTGCCGGCCCTGATCTTTTTGGACGCCCAGCACCATATGCTCTGGATGGCCGTGGGGGAGGTGGCGAAAGAGGACGTAGCCGCCAAGCTCTCCCAATTCGGCGGTTGAAAACTCAAAATCAAATAGGAGGAAAGATAAATCATGAAGAAATTACAAGTCTTAGGACCGGGTTGCCCCAAATGCGTGGAATTGGCCAAACGGACGAGGAAGCGGCCAAAGCCCTCGGCGGGGACTTTGAAGTGGAGAAGGTCAGCGAACTGAGCAAGATCATGGCCTTCGGCATCTTCACCACCCCGGCCCTGGTGGTGGACGGGGAAGTCAAGGTGGTGGGCCAGGTGCCCAGCGTCGAAGAAATCAAAAAACTCATCGGCTAACGAGATCAGGGTCGCATCTCATGCTGAAAGTCTTGTTCCTCTGCACCGAAAACGCCTGCCGCAGTCAGATGGCCGAAGGTCTGGTGAACCACGATCTGGCCGGACAGGTGCAGGCCCGATCCGCCGGGGTGCGGCCCAGCCGGGTCAATCCCCGGGCCATCCAGGCCATGGCGGAACTGGGCATCGATATCAGCCGCCAGCGGTCCAAGTCGGTGGACGAGCTGGCCGGTGAACCCTTCGACCTGGTAATCACGGTCTGCGATCAGGCCCAGGAACAATGTCCCATCTTCCCCGGAAAGGTCGAGGTCTTACACGTCGGCTTCCCGGACCCGGCCCAGGCCACCGGCACTGAAGCAGAGATCATGGCGGCCTTCCGGCAGGGGCGCGATGATATGCGGGAGCAATTGCTGCCGCTGCTCAAAAAATTCTTGCCGCAAACCTGATAGGGAGAAGGTCACTCCGTGTATAGTTATGCCGGGATAGACCGGGATGGATGGCACAGAGATGCATGAACGGGAGGCATTGACCCGGCCCGGTTACGAAGATGATGGCCGGCAGTCTGAATTGATCGGCCCCTCTTCCCCTGGGGAAGACCGGCGCCCAGAAAACCAAGCTGATCCTAAGCCTTCGGTAATCGGCCGGTTATCGAAATTCTTCGGATGGTGGATAGTTATTGCCGGGGTTAGTTCCTATGTCTGACCTTTCTGTGGCCGGGCCGGGTGCCCGGAAGCCGCGGCCAGCGCCGGCATTGTGGGTGGCTTTTTTGCCGGCCTGATGATCTATGGAAGAATTCTCCTGGAGTGGCTAAAGCAGTCAACCAGATGGGTCATGAGGTTCGTGAGGAATCGACATGTTACTGGACCGGATTGATGACTTTGAAATCTTCCGTCCCAAGATGGACTCCTCTAAAGAGGTCCTGCACGCCATCGCGACGTTCGAGGCGGACATCTCCCCGTCCTTCCCCTATGTGAATGCCGAATTGGGCGGCTGGGACTATGATCAAGCCAACCAGGTGCTCCTGCTCAAGCTCTCCGACGGCAAATGGATCACCCTGCAGCCTCAAAAGATCGCCATGCGCGGGGTCCGGGACCTGGAAGAGGCTCGGGCCCTGCTCACCTGGATTCAGGCGCAGATCAACGAGATCTATGCGCGCCGGCAAAGCATCACTCCGCGCTATGTGAGCCAGGCCGGCCTCAAGATCATGGAGATCTTGAAGCTCTTGCCGATGACCAATTGCAAAATGTGCGGCTATACCGCCTGCATGGCCTATGCCGCGGCCCTGCGGGAAGGAGAGATCAGCCCCAACGACTGTTCGCCCCTCTGGGAAGGCCGATACCGGGAAAAGCGGGAAAAGCTCCGGGCCTACCTGGAAAGCTTTGGCTGGCGGGCCCTGGACGCGGATTAGGAGCCGGGAGCACCAAGCCCAGCTTCGGAAGTTCAAAAAAACACTAGCCCCGGCGTTTTAATCTTCAGGGAGCCGATCCAGGAACCTCAGGGCCCCACCGGGTTTGGGGGTTCTGTTCCAAGAGAACTACCCGCCTGAAGGGGGAGAGAAGGAATGCGCTCGCCCTGCCAGTAATTTAAACCCGCAGCCGCCTTGACAGCGATTTTATCCAATGCTTACTTTATAACCCACAAAGGCACGAGCAACCGGCCTGGCATTAAGGCAGCGCGGAGGATTTCCAGTGGCGGGAGGAACGATCTGGAAAGGGTATATCCATTTTGGGGATACGGAGGTGCCCGTGAAGCTGCATCCCGCGGTCAAGGAAGACCGGATGCAGTTTCACCTGCTCCACCGGCGTGATCGGGTGAAATTACACCAGCAGATGATCTGTGCCTATGAGAAAGTGCCCGTACCGGCGGCAGAACAGGCCAAAGGGTTTGAAGTGGAGGAGGGCAAATATCATCCTCGTCGACCCCGCGGAGCTCGAGCCGACCGAACCCGAAGCAGCCGGATGATCGAAGTACAGGAATTCGTCCAAACCGGGCAGATCGATCCCATCTTCCTTGAACGGGTCTACTATCTGGAGCCCGATACCCTCTCGCCGGGATATACTGCCCTGGTCGCGGCGTTGCAGGAGATGCAGGTAGCAGGCATCTGCACCTGGACCATGAGAAAGCGCTCCTATCTCGGGGCCTTGCAGGCCAGCGGGAAGATCCTGCGCCTGCATGACTCTGCGGTATGCCGACGAAGTGATTTCGGTAAAATCTCTGGACCTGCAGAAATTTCCTTTGTCTGAAAAGGAACTGCAAATCGGGAGCGAGCTGATCAATCAGTTGACCGTTCCTTTTGAGCCACAAAAATTCGCCAACGAACATCAGCAAAAGCTGCAAAATTTGATCGACAAAAAAGCCCGCGGCGAAAAAATTGACCATCCTGCGCCCCAGGCCCATGAAACGCACGGCGCCGAATAAGCTGCTTCAGGCCCTGGAGGCGAGCCTGAAAAAAGTCGCCTAAATGAAAAACCCGCCATCCCATCCCGGCTACCTCAAAGCCCCCTGCCAGCAGCGGGGCACGAGATGGCTGTACATGCCATCTGGAGCGGGACGATCAGTTTCAGCCTGGTGGCGATTCCGGTGCAGTTGGTTAAGGCCGTCGAGCCCGGCCGGGTCTCCTTTCACCTGCTCCATAGCAAAGATTATTCCCCCCTCGCCAGAAAAATGTTCTGTCCCGAAGAAGGAGTGATCGTCCCCCCGGAGGAGATTGATCAGGGGATATGAAATCGGCCCCGGCCAATACCTCCCGATAACGGACGAGGAACTGGAATCGCGTGTCCCCCGAACGGAGCCGCACGATCGAGATCGTCGAGTTCATCGATACGCAGGAAGTGGACCCGATCTATTACGATCACCCGTATTATCTCGTTCCTGCCAAGGGGGGCGAAAAAGCTTATCGACTGCTGGTCGAGGTGATGCGCCGCACCAATAAAGCCGGGATGGCCAAATTCGTGCTCCACGAGCGGGAGTATCTGGTCGCGGTCAAAAGCACGGAGGGAGCCCTCGCCCTGATCACCCTGCATTACCATGACGAACTACTGCCCCAGGAGGACATCAAGACCGCGGCGGAGAAGATCGACGCCGAGGAGCAAAGCCGCCTGAAACAAAACATTAAGCAAATGATGGAGGACTTTAACCCGGGAAAATATGCCGACGACCGCCGTAAAAGGCTCCTGGCTCTCCTGAAGCAGAAGGAGAAAGATCAAGGCCGGGTGGAGGCGCCGGTGGTAGAGGAAGCCGCAGGAGCAGGTCCGCCCGATCTGATCGCCGCCCTGGAAGAGAGTATGCGCCAGATGAAGCAGGGCATGCGCCGAGTGAAGCCGAAGCGGTGAGCCGAAAAATCGTCGAGATCGCCGGGAGGAAGACTCTCTTTATCGAACCTCGAAAAGGATCTCTATCCTGCCTATGGATTCACCAAGGCCCACATTCTGGAATATTACCGGCGGATGGCCGGGTTCATCCTGCCCCATTTGCACGACCGGGCCTTGACCTTAAAGCGCTATCCCGAAGGAGTGGAGCAGGATTTCTTTTTCGAGAAGCGTTGTCCCTCGCATCGTCCGGCCTGGGTGCAGACTGCGGAGGTGCGCCACGGCGATGGGGAACGGCTGACCTTCTGCCTGGCCAACGATCTCGCCACCCTGATGTGGGTGGAGAACCTGGCGTCCCTGGAACTCCATGTGCCTTTGGCCCGGGCCACATCCCCCGAAACCCCTGACGCCCTGGTCTTCGATCTGGACCCCGGCGCTCCGGCCAACCTGCTGGATTGCGCCCGGGTGGCGCTGATCCTGCGGGACCTGCTGCTCCCTTTGCGGCTGACCAGCTATGTAAAAACCTCGGGCCAAAAAGGGCTCCATGTCCTGGTCCCCTTGAACCGCCCGGGGACGACCTTCGAGGATACCAAAAAATTTTCCAAAGCCGTGGCCGAAATCCTGCAAAAAAATTATCCGGACCTGGTGACCGCCAAAATGGCGAAGGAATACCGGCCGGGCCGAGTCTTTATCAACTGGTCGCAGAACGATGCTGCCAAGACGATGATCTGCGTTTATTCGCTGCGGGCCCGGGAAAAACCGTTCGTCTCTTTTCCCCTGGCCTGGCGGGAACTGGAGAGTTTAGCCGAGCAGGCTGACCCGGAAAAGCTGCAGGTCCTGCAGGCGGAAGCCGTGAGCCGGGCCGAAAAACAGGGTGATCTCTTTCAGGAAGTGCTGGTGAAAGAACAGCAGCTGCCTCACAGCTAAGGGCACGGCCACAGGCGGGTTAACCCAACATGGGACTGAAGGAATACGAAGCCAAACGGCGATTCGAGCAGACCTCCGAACCCAAACCGGTTTTGCGGCCTGAGGGGGGGCAGCTCAGCTTTGTCGTGCAGAAGCACGCGGCCCGGAGGCTGCATTATGATCTCAGGCTGGAACTGGCAGGGGTGCTGAAGAGCTGGGCAGTGCCGAAGGGGCCTTCGCTTGATCCCGCCGTCAAAAGACTGGCCGTCAGGGTTGAAGACCATCCCCTCGATTACCAGGATTTTGAAGGCGTGATCCCCGAGGGCAATTACGGCGCCGGCAGCGTCATCGTCTGGGACCGGGGCTTTTATCAGCACCCTGCCGCCAGAGATAGAAAGGAGAATGAGCAACTTCTGCTGGAGGGATTGAGGAAAGGGGATCTGAAGTTGGTGCTCGCCGGGGAAAAGCTGCGCGGTGAATTCGCCCTGGTGAGAACGGCCAAGGATGAGAAATCCTGGCTGCTTTTGAAGAAAAAAGATAACTATGCTACTTCAGAGGACATTCTCAGCGATAACCGTTCCGTAGTGTCCCACCAGACCCTGGAGGAGATTGCCGCAGCCAACCCGGCGATGCCTTTACAGGCCAAGCAAGCTGGAGCAGATTCGTCTGCATGAGGCCCTGGAAAGCGCCGACCTGCAGGAGGCCCCGCTCAAAACGCTGCCGCACGGCCTCAAACCGATGCTGGCGACCCTGGTTAAAGAACCGTTTGACCATCCGGAATGGCTTTTTGAGGTGAAATGGGATGGTTACCGGGCCCTGGCCGAAATCCAGGCCGGCCAGGTCTCCCTTTACAGCCGCAATCGAATCTCCCTCAATCAGAGGTTTGTCCCGATTGCCGAGGCGTTGCAGAAATGCGGATTTGAGGCGGTTTTGGACGGCGAAATCGTGGTGGTGGATGATCAGGGAGCGCCGAATTTCCAGATGCTGCAGAATTACCCAAAATCCGGCCGCGGCCATTTGATCTACTATGTCTTCGATCTGCTTTACTTCCAGGGGCATGACCTATTGAACCTGCCCCTGATCAGGAGAAAAGCACTTGCTGCAAAAGATTCTGCCGCCTGACCAACACCTGAAATTCAGCGACCACGTCTGGGACAGAGGGCGTCTTGTTTTTCCAGGCGGTCAACGAAAAGGGACTGGAGGGGATCGTCGCCAAACATTCACCCAGCACTTACCGGCCGGGCAAAAGGAGCCGGCAGTGGCTGAAGATCAAGCGGCAGCTCACCCAGGAAGGCGTGATTGCCGGATTCACGGAACCGAGCGGCGGCCGGAGATATTTCGGCAGCCTGGTCTTGGGCGCCTATGCCGGAGGCGAGCTGGTTTACATCGGTCATTCGGGAGGCGGCTTCGGCGCGGCGAATCTAAAGAAAATCCATGAGAGATTGCAGCCCCTGATCCAGCCGGAATGTCCCTTTAAAATCGAGCCGCCTGCCGACACCCCGGTCTCCTGGGTCAAGCCGGAGCTGGTCTGTGAAGTTACTTTCGCCGGCTGGACCGCAGAGGGCCTGATGAGACATCCCGTTTTTTCGAGGCTTCGTGAAGATAAGACCGCCCGTGAAGTGGGGCGCGAAAAACCCGAGGAAATTTTTGAGAGCAGAAGATATGCAGAAATCTTTGTCGGGACCAGCGGCTATGGGTATAAGGAGTGGAAAGGCAAATTCTATCCTGCCAAGATCTCACCCAAGGAAATGCTGCACTTCTATGCGGAACGCCTCAGCGCGGTGGAGATCAACAATACTTTTTACCACATGCCCACCGAACCCGTCCTCGCCTCCTGGGCCGAGCAGGTTCCCGACGATTTTGTCATCGCGCTGAAAGCGCCCCAGGTCATCACGCATCTGAAGCGGTTGAGAAACGTCGAGGCGGAAACCGAGTACCTTTTCCAGACCCTGGCCAGCCTGGATCGGAAACTGGGGCCGGTCCTTTTCCAGTTCCCCAAGAGTTTTCCGGTGGACCGCCCGCGGCTGGAAGATTTTCTGGCGCTGATTCCCGGCAATATCTCCTGCGCCTTCGAGTTCCGTAGCCCATCCTGGCTTGATCAGGAAATTCTTGACCTCCTTCGTGCCAGGGAATTCAGCCTGTGTACGGCGGATGCTGATGAAAATCCGGCCGCCAGGGTGATCAGCACGGCGCCATGGGGGTACCTGCGCCTGCGTCGCTCAGATTATCAGGAGGCCGATCTGACCCAATGGCTGGGAAAAATTCTGGCGCAGCAATGGGAGAAGGCTTTCGTTTTTTTTAAACACGAGGGGGAGGCCAAAGGGCCCGAGACTGGCGATACGTTTTCGTGAGCTGGCCGAAAATTCAAGCCAGAGAGGAAATTTGACATCGCTCTGACCCAAGATCAATATCCAGGTGAGCATATTGCTCGCCAGAAATAAAAATAGGGTTAGCCTTATCGGCTAACCCATTGATTTCTCTGGTGGGCCGTCGGAGGGTCGAACTCCGGACCTAGTGATTAAGAGTCACTTGCTCTACCAATTGAGCTAACGGCCCTGGCGTGAATACGCCCTTGAGTATCACTGATTCACCGCTTGCTGTCAACCCTTGGGGATGGAAAAGCGGGAAAAAGAGGCTCAGGCCCCTCAGCCCGAGGGAGTGGGAGACCGGCCTCGAATACCGGGACGAAGTCAGGGCCAGGGTTCGGTTTGGGAGGGAGGCCTGAGGCGGCGGGCCCCCTTGCCGCGCCCGGCTCCAACCGGGCCTCCCTGAAATTACCTTGACCTCTCCGGAAGTTATGACATAAATAGAGCAGGCTGTGCTCTTATTATGGCTCCCAAAACTGCCCCCGTCGTCGCAAGCTATCTTGCCCCCCTGCCCTTGCTGCTGGCCGGGTGTCTCCCCTTCTGGGCCGGTACCCTGCTGGCCGTGATCTCGGGATATCCCCTGCGCCCCTGGGTACTGCTGGCCGGGACCCTGGCCGTGGCGGCCCTGGTCCTGGCGGCCGCGGCCGGCCGGGAAGTCATGGCCCCCGGGGCCGGGGGGTACCCGGCCTGGAGACTGGGCTGCACTAAGGGGTGGACCGGCGGGGACCACCGGCCTACTTCCCGCCTGGCTTATAGCTGCCTGGGGCTGGCGGCCCTCCTGGGGCTGCTCCTGCAATTCCTGGGGCGCACCGGCGACCTGACCATCCCCCTGGGGGCCCTGGGGGTTCTGGGCGGCTATTTTTCCTTTGCACCGCCCCTGGCCTGGCAGCGCCGGGGACTGGGGGAGGCCGCCGGCGGCCTCTGCTTCGGGCTGCTGCCGGTGGTCACCGGATTTTACCTGCAAAGCGGCTACTGGGTGGCGGAAGAGCTGCTCTATGGCTTACCTTTAACCCTGGTCGGCTTTAACCTGTTTCTGGTGTACGGCTTTCCGGACCCCCAGGCCGAGGCGCCGCGGCGCCACAGCCTGGCGGCCCGCTGGGGGCCGGTGCCGGCGGCCCTGTTCTACACTGCCGGCAACTTGCTGACCATGCTGTTGCTGGTGGGCCTCCTTTTCTTCCCGGCCTCGCCCCTGCCCTGCCGGGCCCTGATCTGGCCCCTGTTGCTCCTGGCCGTGGTCAACCAGGAGCTCCTGAAAAGGCGGGCTTATCGGGAAGCGGTCCGGCTCCGGCGGCTCTGCCGGCTCAGCCTGGCCTTGCACCTGGCAATGGGCGCGGTCTTTTGCCTGATGCTTTGGCAACGGCTCTAGGTAGACTGTCGAAAAACTGGAATCGAAATTACTTCTCACGATTCAGCGCGAAGTAAGACCCTTACCCTCTACATCCCGCCATAATGCGACCTGCTACTTCAGCTTTATGCCAAAATCAGTCACGTCATCCAGAAAAGTGCGGGCCACAGAATTCATATAAAGCACATCAGCCTGGCTATAAATGGCGCTGGCCCCGAAATGGCCGAAAAGAGTTGGGACCTCGGCTATCTGGGCGTTCTTAATATACTTTGCGTCCTCTTTGATGAACGGCGGCACCAGTATGTCACCCTTGCAGGGGAAGACTAAAACCCGGGCCTTGATGCTTTTGAGCGCCTTCATGTAATTCCCGTTAAAACCGGGAGTGTCACCCACATTGTGCTCGATAATGGCGTTATCCTGGTATATGCAGTCATTGGCGTCAAAGCCTTTCTTGAGCCAGAGTTCCTCCCACCATTTGAGAAATTTCAGAGAATCTTTGGAATTGGGATACATGTGCTCCAAGCCCTCCGGCGAGTTAGCCTCCAGAGCCAGCAAAAAGTCTGTCCAAAGCCGCCAAGCCTTCTCGGGCTGAGACTTATAGTTGCCCCCCTCGAAGGCGGGATCCAGCTCAAAAATACTGTTACAGGCTTTCAAAAAAGCAGTCGTCCAGGCGGAGACCCTGGCCGACGGCGAGAGCGCCACTACCGCATCCATGAACTCCGGATAGCTCACCGCCCATTGCAAGGACTGCATGCCTCCCATAGAGGCGCCGGTTACCGCCACCAGATGTTTGATGCCGAGGTGTTCGGTGAGGAGGCGGTACTGAGATTGCACCATGTCTCGGATATTGAAGGCTGGAAACTTCGGCCCGTGCTGGGTTTTGCTGTTGCTGGGCGAGGTGGTCAGGCCGTTGCCGATGGGGTCGGTGCAGACGATGAAGTATTTTTCGGTATCTAACGCCTTACCCGGACCAATCAAAAAATCGATGCGGTGGTGATCCCCCACCAAAGACGAACACATCAAGATGGCGTTGGATTTCTTGGCGTTCAGCTTGCCGTGGGTCACGTAGGCGATGGCGAAGTCCCGGATAACCTGGCCTGACTGCAGCTTGAGATCGCCCATGCTGTAAAGTTGCTGCTTTGCCTGTCCCTCTTTGACCGCCCAGACCTTCTCGGGCAAAATCGCCAGACAGAAAACCAGGACAACCAGGGTTAATGCTTTGTTTCTGAGCCTTTTCCCCATTTGACACCTCCAATCTTTATTTTCCAACCACCGTCTTGTCCAGACGGACAATTTGGTTCCATATGGAACTATATTAGTTCCAATTGGAACTTTTTGTCAAGGCAAAAATAGAACTGGAATAATTTTTTATGGTATGTTAGAGGAAGTGGGCGCCGCTTATCAAAACCGATGCGCCAGCCTGCGACGAAAGTCTTTCAGGTGGCGAGGTGACTTTTGAAGGGAATTCGTGAAGACATACTGCACAGCGAGGTGTTGCCCTATGGGTGGCGCCTCAATTATCTGGCCAACTACTATACGTTAATTGCGAACCGTCAACTCAATCAGCGGTTCAAGACCACCCGCCAGGAGTTCGTGGTACTCTTTTGTCTGGCCAATTCCAACAATGTCACCGCGCATGACATATGTGCGGTCACTGGACGGCCCAAAAACACCATCAGCCGGGCGATCATCAGCCTGATCAGCAAGGGCTGCATTACCAAACGCTCCCATTTCAAGGATGCCAGGGCTGAGATCATCAGCCTGGAACCCGATGGGAAGCGTTTGTATGACCAGATCATCACGATATTTGAGGAACGCGACCGGGCCATGGTGGCGGGATTGAATGCGGCTGAACGCAAAACCCTCAAGCGGCTTTTGGACAAGATGCTGGAAAGGTTCAACCCATGGAGCGAAGAACCCTGAGAATTACGCCCAAATATAAGGCTTGCCTATAAAAGAGATCACCGGGGCGGCCTCCTAATTGCCTCCTGATATCAGCGACCTCACCTGAGCAGCCGGAAACTTATCTGGCCTGGTTGACCAATAAGGGTATGGTTGGAGGAACCTCCATGAGGCTCCCCTTCGAAACGGCCGAAACAAACTGAGATTCCCAGTTGTCTTTACCCCAAATGTAAGAGATAATTATCAATATCCATGACAAGTCGGCAAACACGGAAAAGCTCCAACTGGGGCCGCAGGCTGGTGGCCATCTGCCTCATCCTGGCCCTGGTCCCGGCCTGCCAATGGACCCCGGCCCAGTATTACATCCCCCTGGCCTATGCCGTCACCGGCATGTGCGTCGCCCTCCTCATGTCACCCACCTTCTTGGCCGGGGCTGTGGGCCTGGTGCTGGGCGGTCTCCTGGGCGCCGCGGTCTATAACAATTCCCTGAGGCGCCAGATCCAAGAGCGACAACGAGATGACGGGCGGGCCCCTGATTAAGTCCCCCTTTGGCAAAGGGGGATTTAGGGGGATTTTGGTTTTCCAGCCTGTGCCGACGTAGGGCGGGAAAGCGCCGCGCCTCCCGGATTTAGCACTCCGCACATTTTTTCGCCTTTGCTTTGCGCCTTGGCGTCTTTGCGTGAGACCTGTCTTTTCAAGCAGCACTATTATAGGGCGGGCTGTGCCCGCCGATCTTCAGCCCCAGGCTACCCTATAATGGGCTATCATTCTAAGGGAACGAGGCGAAATTGTCTTAATGGGAGCATAAATGGGGCTCCTCTTTATCCCTTCTCCCCCAATGGGGGAGAGTTAGGGTGAGGAGAAAGTAATCTCTTCTCCGCTCCCATTAATAATTTGAAAATTTTCCAACCATGAAACCCACTGATCCGAAAGAACCGCCGGCCGCTGCCCCCGCAAGCCCCCTGGCCGCGGTCTTGCAGGCCCTGCGCCGGGCCCCGGAACCCCTTTCCGGCGAGGCCCTGGCGGCCCGGCTGGGTCTGAGCCGGGCCGCGGTCTGGAAGCGGATCAACCGCCTCAAGGCCCAGGGCTACGCCATCGTTGGCTCCCCCCGCCGGGGCTACCGGCTGCTGGCCGCCACCGACAAGCTGCTCCCCGAAGAGATCGCCCTGGGTCTCAAGGCCCGCCGTCTCACCGGTCCGGTGCACCACTTCGACGAGGTCGCCTCCACCAACGACCTGGCCAAGGAGTTGGCGGCCCAAGGCGCCCCGGAAGGCACCCTGGTGGTGGCCGAGGCCCAGACCGGCGGCCGGGGCCGCCTGGGGCGCCAGTGGGAATCGCCGGCGGGCATGGGCCTCTATGTGTCGCTGCTTCTCAGACCAAAGCTGCCGCCCACGGAGATGCCCCGGATCACCCTGACCACCGCGGTGGCCGTGGCCCGGGCCGTCACCCGGGTCACCGGCGTCACCCCGGGCATCAAGTGGCCCAATGACCTCCTGCTGGCCGGCAAAAAGCTGGGGGGCATCCTCACCGAAATGGAGACCGAAAGCGAGCAGATCAGGCACGTCGTGGTGGGCCTGGGGCTGAACGTCAACAACCCCGCCTTTACCAAAGAGCTGGAGCCTATTGCCACGTCCCTGCTCCTGGCCACCGGGCGGCCCCATTCTCGCCTGGAAATCCTGCAAGCCTGGCTGGAGGAGTTTGAAGAACTCTACGGACGCTTTCTGGCCCGGGAGTTTGCCGGGATTCTGGACGAATGGCGCAGCCTGACCGTCACCCTGGGAAGCCGGGTCACGGTGCGCCAGGGTCCGGTGACCATCTGCGGCCAAGCCCTGGAGGTGGCCCCGGATGGCGCCCTGCTGGTGGAGACGGCGGCGGGGGAAGTGGTGCGGGTGACTTCCGGCGAGATTGCGGTTTAACTTTTGCCCCTCGGCAACCTAGGGCGGCTCTGGTGGGGCGGGCGTCTCGCCCGCCATCTTGGCACGCCGCGCCGTGCACCTATGCTTGCGCCTTGGCTTTGCGACTTGGCGTCTTGGCGTGAGGTCCTATCTTTTGAACTCTTCTCTTTTCACCTTCCTGAAATGCAAAAGGGCGGGATGCACCCGCCCCTGCATTTCCTGCTCAAATAAGGCTTTTTACTTCTTCTTGGTCGTCTTGAGGTCATCGACCTCTTTCTTCAGGCGCTCCACTTCAGCCTTATATTGTTCCACTTCGGCCTCCGCCATCTTGGGAGGCTCGTAAGCCGGGGTCTCGCCTTTTTTGAAAAACTTATCCTTGGTCTCCTCGAACCCCAGATAGACCGCCAAAGCGCCGCCTAACAAGAGCAAGAGGGGAAGGCCCCCGGCCAGGAGGCTAAGGAACTCCCGCCACCACATTCCCAGGCCGATTAATCCCAATGCCACCGCGACCAGTCCGCCAACCAAAGCCGTCATGCCCGACCTCCTTACAAGTAAATGAAATCCCTGGCTTCCCGCCAAATTAGCCCAGGTTCAACTGCATAGTTTTGTGATTGATATCAGAAAGAGAAAAATTTATCAAGGAAGAAATGGGGGCCAACGAAACAATCTTTAAAGGTTTTTCTAATAAAATGGAAAGGTTATATGGCTGTACCGGTTGACAAAAATCCTCGGTAACTTATAATATGCCAAATTATTCCCTTTGAAATGTGAGAAGCCCCTCATGGCGGAACTGGATTATTACCAGTTATTGGGAGTCGGCCGGGACGCCACTGCCGACGAAATCAAGAAGGCCTACCGCAAGCTGGCCTTGAAGTACCATCCCGACAAGGCCAAAGGGGATAAGAAGGTCGCGGAAGAGAAATTCAAGCAGATCAGTGAGGCCTACGCGGTCCTGAGCAATCCCGATAAACGCAAAGAATACGACCAGTTCGGCTCCCAGGTCTTCCGGCAAAAATTTTCCCAGGAAGATATTTTCAAGGGCGCTGATTTCAACGATATGTTCGATTTCGGCCTCTCCGAGGGCATCTTCAGCCGCCTCTTCGGTGGCCTGGGAGGGGGCCGCGGCCGCGGCGCCGGCGGCCGCACCCGGGTCTACCAATTCGGCGGCGGCGGCCCGCAAGGCTTCGGGGGCCAGGCCCCGCCCCAGGCACGGCGAAGACCTCCAGGTGGAGATGCCCATCACCCTCCACGAAATGGCCTTCGGCACCGAAAAGGTAGTGGCCCTGCCCACCAACGGCCAGGTGGACAAGATTAAGGTGAAGATTCCCCCCGGCGCCTTGCCGGGCAAACGGCTGCGGGTCAGCGGCAAGGGCCGTCCCGGCCCCTGGGCGGCCCCCCCGGCGACCTCTACGTCAAGCTCAAAGAAGTGGAACACCCGGTCTTCAAGCGGGAGGGCAGCGACCTCTACGTCGACCGCCATATCAAGTTCACCGAGGCCGCCCTGGGCACCAAGGTGACCGTGCCCACCCTCGACGGCAAGACCATGAGCCTCAAGGTGCCCCCGGGCACCCAGAGCCACACCAAGATGCGCCTCAAGAACTACGGCCTGCCCCAGGCCAACGGCAAGACCCGGGGCGATCAGTTCGTCCGCATCATCGTCGATACCCCCGCCAACCTGAATAAAAAACAGAAGACCCTGGTGGAAGAAATGGTCAAGGAAGGGCTGTAGGGTGCGCACTGCGCACCATTTTTTTTTCTGGTTCCCAAGCTCCGCTTGGGAACCCGCTTGTCTGCAAAGCTCCAGCTTTGCAAGCGCCCTTACTGGCCACTGACCCCTGGAGCTTTTCAAGTCCCCCTTTGCAAAAGGGGGATTTAGGGGGATTTGAATTTTCACCGACTAACCGAAATTTCAGCCACTGCTTTTGGCTGACCGCTGAAAGCTGATAGCTGATTGCTTGCTTCTGGTTCCCAAGCTCCAGCTTGGGAACCCACTTGTCTGCAAAGCTCCAGCTTTGCAAGCGCTCTTACTGGCCACTGACCACTGGCCACTGACCCCTGGAGATCACCATGCCCATACAACTCGCCCCCAACGTCTACTGGGTCGGCGCCATCGACTGGGATATCCGCGAATTCCACGGCTACGTCACCGAAAAAGGCACCACCTACAACGCCTTCCTCATCCTCGACGACAAGATCACCCTGATCGACACCGTCAAAAAGGAATTCCTCCCGGAGATGCTGGCCCGCATTGCCGAGATCGTCCCCCCGGAGAAGATCGACTACATCGTCTCCAACCACGTCGAGATGGACCATTCCGGCGGCCTGCCCGAGGCCATGGCCGCAATCAAGCCGGAAAAGCTCTTCTGCTCCGCCATGGGCCAGGCCGGCCTCAGCCGCCACTACCAGGAAGAATGGCCCTTTGAGGTGGTCAAGACCGGCCGGGAAGTCGAACTCGGCCGCCGCCACCTCCTCTTCCTCGAAACCCCCATGCTCCACTGGCCGGACTCCATGATGACCCTGCTCAAAGAGGAGCAGATCCTCTTCCCCAGCGACGGCTTCGGGGCCCACTTCGCCTCCAGCGCCCGCTTCGACGACGAAACCCCGGACCCGGCCGCCTACTTCCACCAGGTGAAGAAATACTACGCCAATATCCTCATGCCCTTTGGCGGCCTCATCACCCGGCTCTTCAAGACCATCACCGACCTCAACCTGGAATTCAAACTCATCTGCCCCGGACCACGGCCTGCTCCTCAGGAATCCCGCCCCGATCCTCACGGCCTACCAAAAATGGGCCGCGGGCGTTGTGCTGCCCAAGGCCCTGGTGATCTACGACACCATGTGGCACTCCACCGAACTCCTGGCCCACGCCCTGAGCCAGGGCCTGATGGACGCCGGCGCCGAAACGCTCAACTACCGCCTGCGCCGCACCCACTACAGCGACATCGTCACCGACGTCCTGGACGCGGGCCTCTTGCTCTTCGGCTCCCCCACCCTCAACAACCAGATGTTCCCCTCCATGGGCGAGTTCCTCACCTACCTCCAGGGCCTCAAGCCCCAAAACAAAGCCGCCGCCGCCTTCGGCTCCTACGGCTGGAGCGGCCAGGCCGTCTCCCTGATCAACCAGGTCCTCACCACCCTGAAATTCACCCTGGCCCACGACGGCCTCCAGGTCAAATACATCCCCACCCCCGAAGAACTCACCGACACCCGCACCCTCGCCACCCGCCTGGCCCGGGAGAATCTGAAGCTTTAGATTTTTTGTGTAGAACCGCCGCCCCCGGCGGTTCAATAAAATATTTTGGGAGAGGGGCTATGGGCCGACGGCCCCTACCCCCTCCCCGAACCCCTCCCCCAACCCCCATAATTTAATAAATACCCATCAAGGCACGGACCCAATTTTTTTTTATTGGAAAAATAATCGCAATCCTGGTAGCGTTCGAAAAAAGCAGACCGTTAACTGTAGGGCGGGAAAGCGAAGCGCATCCCGCCTTCTGCAATGGGTTGGGCCTAACCTATGCCCCAATACCTCCGCGCCTTCGTCCCCGGCGGCACGTTCTTCTTCACGGTCACCCTGCTGGAACGCCGCCGCAAACTCTTGACCGAAAACAGTGACCTCCTTCGGGAGGTGTTCAAGGCGGCCCGCAAACGCCGGCCATTCACCATCGACGCCATCGTTATTTTGCCCGATCACCTACATTGCATCTGGACTTTGCCTTCCGGGGATGCGGATTTCTCCACCCGCTGGCACGATATCAAAGCCCGCTTTGCCGCTCAAATTTCCCCAGGGGAAAGACTTTCACCCCGGCGTGTCCAGAAGGGAGAACGAGGCATTTGGCAGCGACGCTTTTGGGAACACGTCATCCGCGATGAGACCGACTATGAGCGTCATGTAGATTACATCCACTACAATCCGGTAAAGCACGGTCATGTTACGAAGGTCGCGGATTGGCCTCATTCCAGCTTTCATCGCTACGTCGAACGCGGTATTTATGACCTTGACTGGGCGGCAGCTGATAACGTTCGCAGCCTGGAGATGGAATAATGCTATTGTTAAAGGCGGGATGCGCTTCGCTTTCCCGCCCTACGGGCTACGGGCTACGGGCTAAAAATATTTTCCTATGGACATTCCTATTCAGGGGGGATTAAGGTGACTTTATACCCTGAAAGGGAGGGGGAGAAATGTCAATCCTCAGTGGTTTCAGATTATCCCGATTATTTCTTGTTATCCTGTTATCTTTGGTTTTCCTGACAACAATTCCCCCCAAAGGGTCTTGTGATGATTGGGTAAAGATAGGGGATACTGAAGATTACACGGTATATTACAATTCATCGTCCGTGAAGATAGATAAACAAAATAAAATAATCAATGTTTTGATTAAACATGTCTATACAGAAAAGGGAAAGCAAAATATGTTAGATAAATTTAAAAACCATATAAATGTTGCCCCATACAAAGATATTAACTATTCACAAATATTTTTTTTAATAAATTATCACGAATTAAAAGGGTGTATTAACCATATAATACACTATTCTAAATCAAGGAAAGTATTAGATGATACTACATTTCCAGATAATTGGCGGAATATACCATCTGATAGTTTAGTTAACACAGTATTAAATAAAATACTTAATGAGTATAATATAAAGAGGTAATCTCTAACCTTAACCCAATAGGGGGAGAGAAATGTCAATCCTCAGTGGTTTAAAATTATTACGATTATTTCTTTTTGTCTCGGTATGTTTGGTTTCCATAACCATACCTCCATCGAAGGGATATTGTGATGATAATTGGATTTTTGTAAATAGAGATATGATGTTTTCATATTATTACGATAAACAAAGTATAGATATCGACCGTATTTCAAATAAAATAAATGTTTTGGTCAAGTATATATACACTGATGAAGGGAAGAAACTTTTTTTTCCTAATAAGCGGATTGATAATCAATTATCTTCATTAGTATTTGACTATAACAAAAAACAATATCAACAATTAAAATCTACTTATTGTCATTTATCAGAGATAATAAAAACTAACCAACCTGAAATTGAATGGGAATACATAAAAACTGGAAGTATCCATGATGAAGTACTTAATAAAATACTCACAGATTATAATATAAAGAAAACTATGTTGAGTGATGGCTGGATATATGTGACAGATGATGATATATTTTCATTTTATTATAATAACCAGAGTATTAAAATTGATAAGGAGTCTAATAAAATAGAAGTTATGGTTAAGGAGAAACTATCAGAAAAAGGAAAGGAAAGAAGTAAAGTTTCGGACAAATTAAGCTATTATTTAACATTGAATCTATTCGACTATAATAAAATGGAATTTCAACAGTTAAAATCTTCTGCTTATTTTATGTCAGGAGTGGTAAAGAGTCTCGATCAAGATAACAAAAATATTGAATGGACAGATATTAAACCTGGAGATGTTTATGATAAAGTGTTTAATAAAATTCTTGAAGATTAAAAGATAACGAGGTAATCTCTCACTACATATTTGAATAATAGTCTATTCATCTCCACCTCAATTTTATTGACTATTTCAACTAGACGATTTTCTGATAATAGATTCCAACCCTCTGTAATCCATTCTAAGAGACGATTTAGCCCGTAGGGCGGGAAAGCGAAGCGCATCCCGCCTTTAGCATTATATTTTGAGCGTTGCTCTTACCCCTTTGTCCCGCCCCTAAATCCTGCCAGGTTCCTGCTGGCCGCGCCCCTAACTTTGAATCTTGAACCTTGAACTTTTAACTCGAACTTCTCAACCGGGTCAACTGTCTCTGCTGTTCTGGCCATTTCTCTCCCCTAAGTTTACCCTGTCTCCATGTGTAACCTTACCGCTCCATCCCCGGACCGCCTGGCCGCCCAGCGGCACAGTTGCGGTACATCCGCGGCGCGGCGGCGGTGCCGGACCGCTCCGTCAGCGGCCGCGCCGCGGACTAAAGTGAGCCAAATAAGCTACTTAGGCGCACCCCCTGGCGGAATTTTTTCCAGTGCCGGCACAGGCTGGCCTCGCTTCTGTCCTATGTTCGCCAGACAAATCGCGCCAACCCGGCCGATTCACCCCGAAAACCAAGGAATATACGCTACTTGGATGATGCACCCTTTTTCTAAACCTAACTTCAAGCTGGCATTGCCTTTTTCGCCGCCGGCGAAAAAAAGCGGCCCCCAAAATGCTTAACCCGCGCCCCCGCCCGTCACTTCCTCAAACCCCCTCCCCCTTGATGGGGGAGGGCTGGGGTGGGGGCGGCAACCTTTTCTTGGCGCCTTGGCCTGCTTGCGTCTTGGCGTCTTGGCGCCTTGGCGTGAGGTCTCTTACGCCTTTCTTTCCTGGCGGGAGGCCAGCAGGTAATAGATCACCGGCACCACCAACAGCGAAAAGGCGGTGGAGGCGAAGAGCCCGAAGATGAAGGACCAGGCCAGGCCTGAAAAGATGGGGTCCAGGGTGATCACCCAGGAGCCGAACATGGCGGCCAGGGCCGTGAGCAGGATGGGCCGGAAGCGCACCGCGCCCGAGCGCAGCACCGCCTCTTCCAACGGGACGCCCCGGTCCAGGTGGTGGTGGATGAAGTCGATGAGGATGATGGAGTTGCGCACCACGATGCCGGCCAGGGCGATCATGCCGATCATGGCGGTGGCGGTGAAATAGATGGGGTCGGCGTAACCCTTGACGCTGCCGGCAAAGAACAGGTTCAGCAGGGCAAAACCCGGCATCACCCCGATCATGGTGAGCGGGATGGCCACCATGATCACCAGGGGCAGGGTGTAGGACGAGGTCTGCAGGACCAGCAGGATATAGATGCCGATCAGCGCCCCGGCGAAGGCGATCCCCAGGTCCCGGAAGACCTGCACGGTGATCTTCCACTCCCCTTCCCCGGCGTAATTGACCCGGTAGCCGGGAGCTAAGGGCTTGGCCTCGGTATCGGCCTTCAAATCGAGGATGGCGTTCACCGGGCTCAACCCCGCGGTGTCCCCGGTGACGAAGACCACCCGCTCCAGGTTTTTGCGCATGATGGCCTGGGGTGCGGTGTCCAGGTCGAAACGCCCCAGTTCCTGCAAAGGCACCAGCGCGCCGGCCGGATTTTTAAAATAGAGCTGGCCCAGGCCGAGGGTGGAGGAGCGGGCCGCAGCCGGAAGCCGCAGCAGCAGGTCCAGGGGCAGGCGTTCGGAATCGAGATGGACCCGCCCCACCGTCTCTCCGGCCTCGGCCGTGGCCAGCGCCTTGGCGATCTGGGCCGCGGCAAGATTGCTCAGGGCCGCTTTGTCCCGATCCACCAGGAAACGGAACCGGGGTTCAGCCGTGGCCACCGTCGTGTCCACGTCCACGACCCCGGGCGTTTTCAGGAAGAATTCCTTGACCCTGTCCGCCTCCCGAATCAGGCCGGAGTAAGCGGCCCCCGGCGGACCGTAGACCTCCCCCACCAGGGTCTGCAAAACCGGCGGCCCCGGCGGCACCTCGGCGATGGCCAGACGGGTCTGATGCCGCCGGGCGATCTCCGTCAGTTTCGGGCGCAGCCACAGGGCGATGGCATGGCTGGCCGCGGCGCGGCGCTCCTTTTCCGCCAGGTTGACCCGGATTTGCCCCACGTACGGCCCCTGATTCAGATAGTAATGGCGCACCAGGCCGTTGAAATCGATGGGCGCGCTCACCCCGGCATAAGTCACGACGCTGTCGACTTCGTTCACCGTGGTCAGGTAACGCCCGAATTCCTGCAAGGCCTCCTGGGTGGCCTCCAGGGGGGCGTCGTTGGGCTGGTTGGCCACTATCAGAAAGTCGCTCTTATTATCGAAAGGCAGCATCTTCAGAGGCACCAGACCTAGGATCGGCAGTGCCACCGAGATGATTAACAGCACCACCACCGCCAGGAGGAACAGGTGGGCGCGGCGGCGGGACTCCAGCAGCGGCCTCAGGATGCGGGTGTAGGTCCGGTAGATCCAGGTCTCTTCCAGGACAAAAGGCTTGGCTTCCTTGCCGTATTCCTTTTTCAGCAAATGGAAGGTCGCCCAGGGGGTCACGGTAAAGGCGATGAACAGGCTCATCAGCATGGCCAGCGGCACGTTCAGCGGCATGGGCCGCATATACGGCCCCATCATGCCGGTGACGAAATACATGGGGATAAAGCTGATGATCACCGTGAAGGTGGCGAGGATGGTGGGGGCTCTAACCTCGTCCACCGCCACCAGGGTGGCCTCCAGAGGCGGGTGCTGACGCAGTTGGAAATGGCGGTGAATGTTCTCCACGTCGATGATGGGGTCGTCCACCAACAGGCCCAGGGAGAGGATCAGGGCGAAGAGGGTCACCCGGTTGATGGTGTAGCCGAAGAGCAGGTTGCCGGCCAGGGTGATGGCCAGGGTCAGGGGCACGGCCAGGGCCACGATCAGGGCCTGGCGCCAGCCCAGGAACAGGGTGAGGAGCACGGTGATGGAAAGCACCGCGATGAGCAGTTCCCGCACCAGTTCGTTAACCTTTTCGTTGGCGGTCTGGCCGTAGTCGCGGGTCACCTTCACCTGGATGTAGGGCGGGATGACCTCCTTTTTCAGTTCCTCCAGCCGGTCCAGCAGGCCCTGAGCCACGGTCACGGCGTTGGTGCCCAGGCGTTTGGCGATGGCCATGGTGACCGCCGGGTAAAAGCGGCCGCGCCCGTAGCCCGGCGGCGGCGCCTCGGCCGGGCCGAAGGCGATGGTGCTCGCGGCCACCGGCTCTTCGGGGCCGTCGATCACCTGAGCGACGTCGCGCACGTAGACTGGCTTGCCCTGGTGCAGGCCCACCAGCAGGTTGGCCACCTCATCGGCGGACTTGAGAAACGGCCCGGCCTCCACCAGGTATTCCCGGTTCTGGCGGGAAAAATGCCCCGCCGGCAGATTGACGTTGCTCACTTCAATGGCCTTAGTCAGCGCCGCCAAGTCCAGGCCGTGGCCGGACAACAGGGCCGGGTCGGCCACCACCCGCACCTGGCGCTTGCGCCCGGCGACCACGTAGGAACGGCCGGCGTCGGGGATGGATTGCAGCCGGTGCAGCAGTTCGTCGGCCACGCGCCTGAGCTCATAATCATCGGCCTGGTTGCTGTACAGGGTCAGGGTGACCATGGGCACATCGTTGATGCTCATGGGTTTGACCACCCAGCCCGTCACGCCGGAGGGCACCTGGTCGAGATTGGAGAAGGTCTGGTTGTAGACCTTGAAGAGGCTGGTCTCCAGGTTTTCGCCCACCTTGAACTTGGCGGTGACCACCGCGAAGCCGTTGCCGGCCATGGAGTAGAGGTCTTCCAGGCCCTCCATCTCCCAGAGTTTTTTCTCCAGGCTGATGACCGCCAGGTTTTCCACCTCCTGGGGCGCAGCGCCGGGCATACGGATCAGGATGTCCACCATGGGCACCTTGATCTGGGGGTCTTCCTCCCGGGGGGTAAAGAGCAGGGCCGCGGCCCCGGCCAGCAGGCTGATGACGATAATCAGGGTGGGCAGCTTGGATTCGAGAAATCGCCGGACCAGGCGAGCGGTGAGACCGAGATGGAGGTCTTGAGAGATATCAGACATTATTGCTTTTCGCCTGATGGTGCAGAATTGGATTTCCTTCTTTATCCCCTCTCCCCCAATGGGGGAGAGGGTTAGGGTGAGGGGGAGATAATTTTAAGTATCGAACAGAGACATACATTGACCTTAAGGAAGTAAAATCTTATCCCCCGCCTGCAGCCCCGCCAGCACCTCCACCTGCTCGCCGATCCGCCGCCCCGGCTTCACCTGTCGCCACTGGCTCTGGCCGTCCACCAGCACCTTGACCATGGTGAGCTGGCCCACCAGGTGCACCGCATCTTTGGGGATCAGCAGGCCCGGGGCGCTCCCCAAAGGCAACGCCAGCCGGGCGAACATCCCCGGCATCAACTTCGGGTCTTTGATCACGGCGGTGCGCACCTTAAAGGTGCGGCTGGGGCCCTGGCTGATGGGAAAGATTTCGGCCAGAGCCAGGTCACGCTGCCAGTTCACCGCGGGCACGGCCACTTTAGCCAGTTCCCCCACTCGGACCTGGTCCCGGTAGCTGTCGTTGACCTCACCTTCCACCTGCAGGAGGTCGGGATTATAGAGAGACAGCAGGGGCCGCCCCGGCTGGGCCAGGTCGCCCACCGCCGCCAGGCGGGACGCCACCACCCCGGAATCGGATGCCCGGACGATGGTATAGCCCTTCAGGGTGGCGGCCTCCTGAGATTGGGCCTGGGCCGCGCTCAGGGCCGCCTGGGTCGACTTGAAGCGTTCCTGCACCGCTTCGAATTCCTGCGGGCTGGCCGCCCCTTCCTTGAGCAGATACTGAAACCGCTTATAATTGGCGCTGGCCTGAATCAACTGCGCCCGGGCCTGGGCCACGCCGGCCCGGGCCTGGTTCACCCGGGCCTGGTATTCCTCCCCGGACAGGGTGACCAGGGGGTCTCCCGGCTTTACCCGGGCGCCGGCCTCCACCCAGATTTTAGTCACCCGGCCGGGCACCTGGGCCGAAACCTGGGCCAGACTCTTGGAGATGACCTCTCCCAGGACTTCCAGTTCCCGGGGAATCGCGGTTTCGCTGACGACCAGGACCCGGCCCGCCGGCGGGGCCGGCTTCGAGACCGCCAGCCCCGGGGCGATCTTGCCGAAGTGCAGCAGCCCCGCCAGCCAGGCCATGAAAAGCAGGGCCACGACCACCAGGGCGCTTAAGCCGAGAATTTTCTTGGGAGCGATCATGTTAATTCTTTCTCTAAAAATTGCCCCTTGAGGGCGGTTCGAGAACTACCTTTACTTTTTCTCCGCCTCCGCCGCGGGGCCGGAGATGGTCCCCAGGGCCAGTTCCAGGCCCGCCTGGGCCAGATGCGTGTCCAGCAAGGCCCCCACCCGATTCAGTTCCGCGTTCTTCAGGGCGTCTTCGGCGGTGAGCAGATCCACCAAAATGGTGAGCCCGGTTTCATACCGGAGCCGGATCAGGCGCAGGCCTTCCCGGGCCTGGGCCACCGCGCCCTGCGCCACCTGCAGGCGCTCCCGGGCCGTTTTTAGATTCAGGATCATCTCGGTCACCTGGTGCCGGACCCGGTCTTCCATTTGCTGTTTCAGGTCCCGAGCCTGGGCCTCTTGGGCCCGGCTCTCCTTGACCTTCGCCAGGTCAGCCAGGCCGTTGAACAGGTTGAAATTCAGCAGGGCCATCACCGTGTAGCTGTCGCCGTTGGAGCCGAAGAGGCGGCGCTGGTCCACGTCGTATTCGGCCACCACGTGCAGCCGGGGCAGATAATTGAGCCGGGCCTTGGTGACTTCCTCCTGGGCCGAACGGGCCGCCAACGTCAGCCTCTTGAGGTCCGGGCGCTTTTCTTGAGCGATTTCTTGCAGGTGCGCCAATTCCTGGGGCAGCGCGGCCGGCTCCCGGGGCGCGGCAGCCAGAGGGCGGGAGCCGGCTTCCGGCAGGCCCAGCACCGTGCTCAGGGCGCTCCGGGCGATCTCCACCTGGCTGGCCGCGGTCATTTGCTCCTGGGTAATTTTGGCCAGATGCACCTGGGCGGACAAGACGTCGGCCTGCACCACGGCCCCGGAGCGAAAACGGCTTTCGGCAATCTTTAGATGCTCCGCCGCGGTCGCCTGGGCCTGCTGGACGACCGCCAGATTTGCCAAAGCCAGTTGCAGGCCGTAATAGGCCTGGGTCACCTGGAACAGCAGTTGCTGCCGGGCGCTCAGGACGATGGCGCCGGCCATCTCCCGGCCCAGTTGGGCCTGCTTATAACCCAGATAGGCTTCCCCTGCCTGAAACAGGGGTTGGCTCATGGTCAGCCCGGTGCGGAAATTACCGAAAGGCTTGGGAAAATTTAGATTGTTTAAGAGAAAGTCCTGCGACGTAAAGACCCGCTGATTCAACTTATCCATGAAGACCTGGGTGGGGCTGTCGGAAAAGTTATAGGTCTCACCGAAGTTTACCTTCGGGAGAAATCGGGCCCGGGCTTTGGCCAGATCAGCTTCCGCCGTCTCCACGGTCATACCGGCGGCCTTCAGGCCAGGGTTATGCTTCAGGGCCAAAAGCATGGCCTCGCCCAGGGTCAAAGGCTGGCCGGCCGCCGGGGTTAAACCCGGCAATCCCAAACAGAATATTACCGTCAGAATGGCCACTAGCACCCTGCAGGCTCCTTGCCGCTGATCTTGCGGATATTATAGTTGTCCTCCCCGGCAGAGACAATTACTTTTAAAAACGAAATGAAATATAGCCCAAAACTCCGGCCGGCCGGGACGGCGGAACGGCTTACCCCTAGCTGATTAAAGTTAATAAAATAAGCTGTTTATTCGAGCCAAACTGCAGAAAAATTCCGATGCCGGCCAAGGATTGTTCCAACGGGACGTAAGGCCTGAACGCAGCAGAGGCGGGTTAAGATCCCCCCCTTAAAGCAGAACTTCCTGAAGGCCGCTCTGGTAATCTAGGGTCTGGCCGCGGTCCCGGACCTCTTTTCGCGCTCCACCTTCTTTTCATAGGCCGCGTCGATCTTGAGCAGCAGGTCTTCCAGGGGGCAGGGCTTGAGCAGGTAATCGTAGCCGCCCAGTCGGTTGATTTCCATGGCGGCCTGGATGGAGGCGTGGCCGGTGAGCATGATCACTTCGAGGCCGGGGGCGAGCTGTTTCAGCCGGGCCAGAGTCTCCAGGCCATCCATGCCGGGCATGCGGATATCCACCAGCGCCACGTCGTGGGGCTTTCGTTGCAGCAGTTCCAGGGCCTCCCGGCCGCCGGCGGCCGCGCTCACCTCCAGTCCCCGGGCCGTCAGCAGCTTGACCAGGTTGGCGCGAAACCTGTCCTCATCGTCCACCAATAAGATGTGGGGGCCTTTATTCATGCCTCGCCCTCTCCCGTCAGAGGCCGCTGAGGCAGGATGATGGTGAAGCTGGTGCCCCGGCCGACCGCGCTCATGACCCGGATGCTGCCACCCAGTTGTTGGATCAAGCCGTGGCTGATGGACAGCCCCAACCCGGTGCCCTGGCCCGGCGGTTTGGTGGAAAAAAACGGCTCAAAGATTTTCTCCAGATTCTCTGCCGAAATCCCGCAGCCGGTATCTTCAATGACCAGTTCCACGGCGTTCCCTCCGGCCGGCCGGGTACTGATGGTGATGGTGCCGTCTTTGCCGATGGCCTGGGCGGCATTGGAGAGGAGATTCAAGGCCACCTGGCGCAACTCCGGGGCATCGCTGAAAATCAAGGGCAATTCCGGATCGTAGCGCCGCTCGATGGCGATGTGGTTATTCCGGGCCTCCTTTTCCACCAGCCGGGTCATGTCTTCCACGACGCGATTGAGGTCCACGGCCTGGACCACCGGCTCCCGTTTCCGGGCGAAGTCCAGGAGATTGCGGATGATCTCGGCGCAGCGGTCTACCTGCTGAACGATCATGCGCACCGACTCCTGCAATTCCTCCCGGTCGCACGCCTGGGGCGGCTCGTCCTTTTTCAGAGTCAGGCCCATGAGTTCGGCTTCCTGGCGGATGATGGCCAGGGGATTGTTGATTTCATGGGCAATGCTGGCGGACAACTCCCCCAGGGCGGCGAGCTTCTGGGATTGGAGCAGGCGCTCTTGCATGAACCATTTTTTGCGGGTCTCCGCCCCTGCCATGTGGAATCCGCCCCCGGGCCGCGGCAAGGCCTGCACCCGTCCCTGGAAGATGAACCTAAGGGTGAAGAAGGTTAAGTCGGGCTACCCCACCCGGCCATTCAGGCCTGGCCTTCCTGAAGGAGCTTTCGCTCAAAAGCCTGTCGCACCTTTTCCAGCAGCTCATCCAGGGCCACCGGCTTCATGACGTAATCGAAGGCCCCCAACTGCATGCCCTGGATGCCCGATTCCACCGAGGCGTGGCCGGTGAGCATGATGACTTCCGTCAGGGGTTTCTTCTTCTTGATTTCCCGTAAGGTCTCGATGCCGTCCATCCCCGGCATCTTGACGTCCAGGATAATGACGTCGGGGCTGCTGACCTCCAGGGCCTCCAGGGCCTGATAACCGCTTTCCACCCCGGCGACGTCGATGCCCCGGGTCTTGAGCCGCTTGACGATGGTCTCCAGAAAATCGACTTCGTCATCCACTATCATTATCTTGAACTTGTCCATATTATCCCCTTCCCGTCTCTAGTTAACGGGCAAATAAATAGTAAAGGTGGTGCCATGGCCTTCCTCGCTGGCCACCATGATGCGGCCGCCCAATTTTTCCACGATGCTGTAAGAAATGGACAGGCCCAGACCGGTGCCCTTGCCCACCTCCTTGGTGGTGAAAAATGGATCAAAGATTTTGTTCAGCGTCTCTTTGGGGATGCCGGGGCCGTTATCGTTAATCTCGATGGAGATGGTATTAATCTTGGTGATCAGTTTGGTGCGGATCACGATCTCGCCGTCCTTGCCGATGGCGTCAATGCCGTTGTTGAGGATATTGAGGAAGACCTGTTGCAATTGCGCCTGGTCGCTGGTAATCAGGGGAAGCTCGGCGGCATAATCGGCCTGAATGTCGATGTTGCGGTAACGGGCTTCATTTTCCAGGAAGGAGACACTCTCCTCCAGGACGCTGTTGATACTGACCCTCTCCGTCACCGGCTCCATCCGCCGGGCAAAACCCAGGAGCCGGTGGGTTATGGTTTTGGCCCGGTTGATGTGCTGCTCAATCTTATTCACCGCGTCGGCATATTCTTGAAAATTCTCACTCCCGGAGACGTCTTCCATCTTCAGCAGGTCTTTGATCCAGCCGGCTTTTTCCCCGATCACCGCCAAGGGATTGTTGATTTCATGCGCGATGCCCGCCGCCATTTTCCCCAGAGCCGCCATCTTGCTGGACTGCAGCAGCATCTCATCGCTGGCCGCCTTCTGCCGGTCGATCCGCCACAATTCTTTCATCATGGCGCGGGTGGTGAGCACCGCCCCGAAGATAATGAGCAAAACGCCGCCCAGGCCGATCAAGGCTGCGATGAACCGGGCCCGGAGCAGCGGGGTCAGTTGCTCCGTGGGGTCTTCCTTAATCACCAGAACCCACTTTTTGGGCTTGATGAGGCTGGTGGCATAAAGAAGATCTTCCCCATTGCTGGTCATCTCCTCCACCTGGGTGCCGGTGGCCGCGGCAAAATCCGGGGTGAGGGGCTTCCCCAGCAATTCGCCGCTGAACCGGGGGCTGGTCTGCAAGACGTTGTGTTTGTTGATGATGAAGGCGTCGCCTCTTTTGCCGATCCATCCGGCCCGGACAATGTTGTCGATGATGTCCGAGTCAAGGGTGGCCCGCAGGATCCAGCTCTGGTTCTTTTCCCTGACCAGGACGGCAATAATGAAATGAGGCAGCTTGCGAAATCCCATGAAGACGTCGCTGACATAGACGCCGGTGGACATCACCGCCTGAAACCAGTCTTCGTTTTTGTAGTTCACCGCCTTCAGAGATATTGTAATACGGCCCCACGTAGGCCAGATGGTTGCCTTCCTGGTCGATGACCCCCAGGTCCAGATATGACTTGGAACGGGCCTGGATGATGTTGAAGACCTGATGCAAATAGTCTTCGTTTTTCAGCATTTCCAGGGACTGAGTGTTGGCCAGGCCGGTGAGTTGGGAGATGCGCTCCTCGAAGAACAGATCGAGGGAGGCGGCGCGGTTTTCCGCCAGGGTCTTCATGTTTTCCATGATCTTGGCGGTGTAGGAGGAGCTGAATTGCTGATAAATGACAAACCCCAAGATGAGCAGGGGAATCACGGAAAAGCCCAGGGTGGTCAGGATAATGCCCCACCACAGTTTGTGGTATTGTCGCTCTTCCACGGCTTCTCACCCGGACGGAGTCAGTTAGTCGCAATCGGCCAAAACCTGCTCTGCACAAGCATCATAAGCAATGGTCGTTCCAAGGCGGGGCGAACCGCTTAACCATTTGGATTAACAACCTAAATTTGCAAGAAAATTTTTCCATAACCGCCTGGGTATCTGTCAATATTTTTTACAGATTGTAAAGCAGGGACCACTCCCGGTGGTCTTTCTGATATAATTAATCAGTAGTCAGTTCTTAGTTGGTGGTCTTGGGAAAGCCTTTTTATCATCCTGAGCAAAACATATGATCTATATTTATGAGTTTTTTAAGCAGGTTAGTCCCATCAGCATGACGGGCAAAAGACTAATTTAGCCATAATTTTCACCGACTTTGATTTTTTTGTATCTTACTGACCACTGATCACTGATCACTGATCACTGCTTTTGACTACTGGCCACTGACTACTGACTACTGCTTTTTCTTGAATCTCCTTAGCATATAAGCTAATTTATTTATATAATAAAATAATTTCGCATGGCGCCGCCTGAACTGGAGAACTATGTCAACCAAGCGCTATCAGGACCCGAAGTGGGCCGCCGGCCAGGTCCTGAAACTCGATTATAATTACGCCATGGCCGAGTCGGTGGGGCCCCAGGGCCTCAGCGACTCGGATTTGACCGACCTGAACCCCGACCCCGCGGCCCTGGCCCAGGAACTGGCCGCGGCCCGCCAAGACGGCCGCCTCGGTTTCATGGACCTGCCCCACCAGACGGAAGTTCTCAAGGAGATCAGCCGGGTGGCGAAGCCGGTGCTGGAATGGGGCTGGGACCTCCTGGTCCTGGGGATCGGCGGCTCGGCCCTGGGGACCCGGGCCTTGCAGCAGGCCCTGGTGCACCCGCAGCACAACCGCTTGCCCATAGGCCGGCGGCAACATCGACCCGGCCTCTGGGTGCTCGACAACATCGATCCCGATTTCTGCTTCGGCATCCTGGACGGCCTGGACCTGCGGCGCACCTACGTCAACGTCATCAGTAAGTCGGGCGCCACCGCCGAGACCCTGGCCCAGTTCCTTTGGGTCTATCAAATGCTCAAAAACCGGGTGGGCGAAGACACGGCCCGGGAACGGGTCATCGTCACCACTGACCCGGACCAGGGTCCCTTGCGCCGCCTGGCGCAGCAGGAAGGCTTTGCCTCCCTCAGCATCCCGGTGGGCGTCGGCGGCCGCTTTTCGGTGCTCTCGGCAGTAGGCCTGCTGCCGGCCCACCTGGTGGGCATCGACGCGGCAGAACTCCTGGCCGGCGCCCGCTTCATGGACCAGCGCCTTAAAGACTCGCAATATCGCCTGGCCCACCGGCTGGCGGCCCTTTACTATCTGTTCGCCGCCCGGAAACAGCGGAACAACCTGGTCTTCATGCCCTACAGCTCGCTCTTGGCGGGCCTGGCCGAGTGGTTCTGCCAGCTCTGGGCCGAGAGTCTGGGAAAGAGAGTCGACGCCGGCAGCACCCCGGTCAGGGCCCTGGGGGCCACGGACCAGCACTCCCAGTTACAGCTCTATATGCAAGGACCCCAGGATAAGCTGATCACTTTTGTGGAGGTGGAGAAACACCAGCACCAGGTGGAAATCCCCAACCTTTATCCGGACCGGGAAGAGCTGAGTTACCTGGGAGGTCATTCTTTGGGCGAGCTCTTGGCCACCGAAAGGCGGGCCACGGCCTTCAACCTCATGCAGGCCGGCAGGCCCAGCCTCAGCCTGAAACTGCCGGAGATCAACGCCTTTACCGTGGGCCAGTTGCTCTACCTGCTGGAAGTGGCCACCGTGGCCGCGGCCCACTTCTTTGGGGTCAACCCCCTGGACCAACCAGGAGTGGAAGGCGGCAAAAAGACCACCTACGGCCTGATGGGGCGCCAGGGATTCGAGGCCCAGCAACGAGAATTCGCCCAGGCCAGCCCGACCTTGGAAAAGTACACGGATTCCTGAACTTATGAAGCGTCTCAGTCTGCAAACTCCGTGGTGGCGCCCAGGTAGGGACCTGAACCCCTTCGGGCTGGTAAAATTCTTCTCGCTGCCCGGTTTTATCGTCATTCTGATCTTCACCGGCATCCTGGTGGTCTTCCTGACGGTCCGGGCCCAGCAGATGACCCTGAAGAAAAATGAAGACTACCTCATCCTGCTGGCTTCCAACCTGAACCACCAGATTTATCAGCAGTTCGTGCTGCCCACCGCCTTTGAGAAGGGCGGCCGCATCACCCTGTCCGACCCCGAGCAATCCAGGCGTCTGGATGAGGTGGTGCGCAACACCATCCACGGCTTTCACGTGGAGCAGTTGAACCAATACGACCAGGAAGGGGTCTTCTCCTACAGCACCGCCAACCTGCCCCTGGGGAAAAAGTGCGACAATTGCATCGGGGTCCAGAAGGCCCTGGCCGGAGAGAACTATTTCGAGATGCCCGGCTACAACGCTTTTTTGAGCATCTTCTGGCCCAACAGCGAGAAGGCGCAGACCCTCAATGCCTACATTCCCTTTCGCCTGGAGGGCAAGCAGCCGCCCCATGAGGGGCCGGTCGTGGGGGTCTTTGAGATCACCCAGAACATCTCCGCCGACCTGGCGGAAATCAGCAAGTTCCGTCTCATCATCCTGGTCACCCTGCTGGTGATCATGGGGCTGCTGTTTATCGTCCTGCGCCAGATCGTCAAAAAGGCGGGGGTCATCCTGGCCCGGCGCCAGGAGGAGCAGCGGGCCCTGGAGGGCCAGCTGCACCAATCCGAACGCCTGGCGGCCCTGGGTGAAATGACCGCCGGCGTGGCCCACGAGGTCCGCAATCCCCTGGGGATCATCAGCTCCACGGCCGAATTGTTGCAGGAGCGCCTGGCCCGCTACGAACCGCAGAACCGTCTGGCCCGGATCATCGTCGAGGAGGCCAACCGCCTCAATGAAAAGGTCACGGAGTTCCTGGATTTTGCCCGGCCCCGGGTTCCCAACCTGCGGCCCTGCGATCTGGACGCGGTGGTGGACCGGAGCCTGGAACTCCTGGAGCCGGAGATTCAGCGGCTCGGCGTCCACGTCACCCGGGATTACCAGCTCAATGGCCGGATGCTGGCCGCGGACCCGGACCTGCTGCATCAGGCCTTCTTAAATCTGCTGCTCAATGCCATCCAGGCCATGCCCGGGGGCGGCCGGCTCACCGTGTCCACCCAGGCAGGCCCTCAGGGCCGCGGCGGCGAGATCCGGTTCGCCGATACCGGCGACGGCATTGACCCCGAGAGCCTGAAGAAGGTCCTCAACCCCTTTTTCACCACCAAGGAAAAGGGTAGCGGCCTGGGTCTGCCCATCGTCAAAAGCATCATCGAGACCCATCAGGGCAGCCTGAAGATCGACAGCGATGCGGGCCAGGGCACGGTGGTGACTCATCACCCTGCCGGAGCTGCCCATGAAGAAGGTGGCATAGAAAGTTATCAGTTGATAGGGCGGGCCTTAGTGGGGCGGGCGTCCGCCCGCCTGATCTTAGTGGCACAGGCCTCTGGCCTGTGTAGGAAGGCGGTCGGATCACAGGCTGGAAGCCTGTGCCACTGAAACCTGGGCGGCCGGAGACGCCGTAAAAAACTCGAAACTCGAATCCGAAACTCTTATGGATACGATCCTAGTCGTTGACGACGAAGTCAATTATCTGACGGTCATGGAGGCCCTGTTGGGCGAGGCGGGCTACGAAGTCGCCACCGCCCCCAGCGCCATGGAGGCCCTGAAAATCGCCGGCGCCTCCGACCTGGACCTGGTGCTCACCGACATGAAGATGCCCAAGATGAGCGGCATCGAGCTGTTGGATGAGCTGCACCGCCTTTATCAGGAGCTGCCGGTGATCATCATGACCGCCTTCGGCACGGTGGAGAAGGCCGTCACCGCCATGAAGAAAGGGGCCTTCGACTACATCCTGAAGCCCTTTAAGAACGATGAAATCCTGGTGACCATCGCCAAGGCCCTGGAGTACCGCCACCTCATTCTCACCAATCGCCTGCTCTACCAGGAACTGGAGAAGAAATACGGCTTCCCCAACATCGTCGGCGAAGCCAAGTCGATGCAGGAGATCCTGGCCCTGGTCAAAAGGGTGGCCCAATCCAAGGCCACCGTCCTGGTGAGCGGCGAGAGCGGCACCGGCAAGGAGCTGGTGGCCCGGGCCATCCACCAATGCAGCAACCGGGCCCAGAAACCCTTCATCTCGGTGAACTGCGCCGCCTTGACCGAAACCCTGCTGGAAAGCGAGCTCTTCGGCCACGAGCGGGGCGCCTTCACCCACGCGGTGGCCATGCGCAAGGGTCGCTTCGAGCTGGCCGACGGCGGCACCCTGTTCCTGGACGAAGTGGCGGAGATGTCCCAGGCCCTCCAGGTCAAGCTGCTGCGGGTTCTCCAGGAGATGGAGTTCGAGCGGGTGGGCGGCAACCGCACCATCAAGGTGGACGTGCGGGTGGTGGCCGCCACCAATCGGGACCTGAAAGAGGATGTGCAGGAGGGCCGCTTCCGGGAGGACCTGTTCTACCGCCTCAACGTGGTCCATCTGCACGTGCCGCCCCTGCGCCAGCGCCAGGAGGATATACCGCTGCTGTCAGCCCATTTCGTCAAGAAATATGCCCAGGAAAACATCCGGGGCAAGATCCGCCTCACCCCGGAGGCCTTGAAGGTGCTGGTGCAGTACCCCTGGCCGGGCAACGTCCGGGAACTGGAAAACGTCATGGAACGGGCGGTGATCCTCTGCCACGACAATCTGGTCACCCCCGAGGACCTGCCCGGGGGGCTGGCGCCGGCGGTCACCGAGGCCAAGCTGGACATCGACCGCTTCGTGCCCCTGCACACGCCGCTGCCCGAGGCCCTGGAGGCCATCGAGGAGCAGATGATCCGCCGGGCCCTGGAAAAGTCCGGCCAGGTCCAGGTCCGGGCCGCCGAACTCCTGGGCATCACCAAAAGCCTGCTGCAGTACAAGCTGAAGAAGTATCACCTGACCACTTGATGTAGGGTGCGCACCGCGCACCAGATATAGGGTGGGCACTGCCCACCATTTCCTCGATTAGTAGTGCAGGCTTCCAGCCTGTGCTTTTGGTTGATTATTATTGGTTGAGCAGTGCAGGTGATGGTGGGGCGGGCGTCCCCACCCGCCGACCTTATCCGGCGGCCCCAGGCCGCCCTATAATGTAGCCGCAGGCTTTAGCCTGCGCCGGGCCGTAAACCGTAGGGGCGGCTCGCGAGCCGCCCCTACAATAATATATGGTAGTGCAGGCGGCCCGCCTGTTCTCTAAAATGGAGGCCCCTTGAAGCTCGAACAATTCCCCGACGATATCCGTCCGCATCTCATCCCCCAGCCGGAAGGCGATTTGGTCTATCGCTGTCTCGAATGCGGGTCGGAATACGATATCAGCCAGCTCCTTTATACCTGCCCCAAATGCCAGGGACTCTTTCTCCTGGAAGATAAGGCCGCCGACCGCCTGAAGAAGCACCCCGGGGCCTTCTGGCGGCGGCTGTTCGATTACCGCAAGATGCTCAATATCCCGGCCCTGAAGGGGATTCATCTCTTCTACGAATTGATTACGCCGGTCATCCCCCTGGAGAACATCATCTATCTGGGCGAAGGCCACACCCCCCAGGTGGCGGCCAACGAGGCGCTGCGGGAGGAAGTCGGGGCGGCCTTCTATTTCAAGAACGACGGCCAGAACCCCAGCGCCTCCTTCAAGGACCGGGGCATGGCCGCGGCTTTGAGCTATCTCAACTTCCTGGTGCACCGGCCCGGGGCCGGCAAGATGCTGGCCATCTGCGCCTCCACCGGCGACACCTCCGCGGCCGCGGCCCTCTACTCCGCTTATCTGGGGAAACAGGTGGCCTCGGCGGTGCTCCTGCCCCACGGCAAGGTCACCCCGCAGCAGTTGGCCCAGCCCCTGGGCAGCGGCGCCCGGGTCCTCGAAATCCCCGGGGTCTTCGACGACTGCATGAAGGTGGTGGAGGCCCTGGCCGACAACTACCAGGTGGCCCTGCTCAACTCCAAGAACTCCTGGCGCATCCGGGGCCAGGAGTCCTATGCCTTTGAGATCGCCCAAAGGTTCGATTATGATCTGGCCAATAAGGTCGTGGTGGTGCCCATCGGCAACGCCGGCAACATCACCGCCATCCTCCAGGGTCTGCTGCGGCTGCACGATCTGCAGATCATCGAGAGCCTGCCCCGGGTCTTCGGCGTCCAATCCCGCCACGCCGACCCGGTGTTCCGCTACTACCTGGAGCCGGATACAGGCAAACGCGTCTTCATGCCGGTGACGGTGACGCCCAGCGTGGCCCAGGCGGCCATGATCGGCAACCCGGTGTCCATGCCCCGGGTGATCCGCCTGGTGGACGAGTACCACCGCCGGGCCGGCGCGGGCTCGTGGCCGTGGTCCAGGTGAGCGAACAGGAGATCATGGACTCCATGCTGCTGGCCAACCGCCACGGCCACATCGCCTGACACCCAGGGGGGCGAATCCCTGGCGGGCTTCCGGGTGGCCCTGCAGGAAAAGCTGCTGGCCCCGGACGAAGTAGCCGTGCTGGACTGCCACCGCCCACCATCTGAAATTCATCGGCTTCCAGCAGATGTACTTCGAAAACACCTTCCCGCCGGAGTTCGAGGTGACCCCCAAGCCGGAATACCAGAACCGGCCGCAACTGCTGACCCCGAAGACCCAGGACCCGGCGCAAAAGACTGCCGACCTGGCTGGCCAGATTGCCCGGCTGTTGGAGCTAAGTCCTAAGAAATAGGGGCCGGCAAATAACCAAGCAGCGGGATACCTTTAGAGAAAATGATGCAGAAGACCAAATCATGGGCCATGGCGCTGGCGGTCAGCTTGATATTGGCGGTCGCCTGGTATAGCAGCACCGGCGAGAAACCGCCGCTTCTGGATAAAGAGACCGTAAAGTACTGGCTCTCCGATCCCCAGGTGCTGATCCTGGACGTCAGGGCCGCCAAAGATTGGCAGGTCAGTGACCAAAAGATTAAGGCCGCGGTACGCCAGGATCCCGATGAGGTCCAAACCTGGGCTGCCAACCTGCCCAAAGACCAGAAAATCGTCTTGTACTGACAACGGGAAGGCACCATCGTCCGGGTGGCGAAGAAATTGCAGAATCTGGGTTTTAAGCAGGTTCTGGCTTTGAAAGGCGGCTGGAACCAATGGGAGAAGGCGGGCTATCCCACTGAGCCGAAATGACCATAATCGGTGGCCGGTAGTCAGTGATCAGTTGTTGGGGTTGTTACGCCATCGCTGGAGTCTTATCTTTTCTCCAAAACCGGGAATGATCCCGCCGGGAGGGAAGATGAAAAAGGCAAAGTTATGGGCCGTGGTGCTGGCGGTCACGCTGATGATGGCGTTCCCCTTATCCTTTGCCGTCGGCCAGGACGTGCCGCGTCTGGATAAGGACACCCTGAAGGGCTGGCTCTCCGACCCAAAGGTAATCATCCTGGACGTCAGACAACCCAAGGATTGGCAAGCCAGCGATAAAAAGATTAAGGGCGCGGTGCGCCGGGAGCCCAGTGAAGTCAAGACCTGGGCCGCCGGCCTGCCGCAAGACCAGAAAATCGTGCTCTACTGCGCCTGACCCAGCGAAGGCACCAGCGCCCGGGTGGCGCAGCAACTGCTCGACCTTGGCTTCAAGCAGGTTTGGGCTTTGAAAGGCGGCTGGAACGAATAGGACCAGGCGGGCTATCCTACGGAACCGAAGCAGTAGCCAGTAGCCAGTTTTTTTGATGCAGGCTGGTCTGGAAAACTGGCAATCAACTACCGAATAATAGACAATGCAGGCAGGCCGATGACTTCAAAAGAACCTAAACTCACCAAACCGCAGCTGCCGACGCCCCTATCCGACAATTACTGTTTCGTCTGCGGTAAGGACAATCCACAGGGGTTCCAGATCGAGGTGCGTTATTCCGAGGCGGACCTGGCGGCGGAAACCGAGCTCAGCATTCCCCGGGAATACCAGGGCTGGGCCGAAGTGATCCACGGCGGCATTCTCTCGACTTTACTGGATGAGCTGATGGCCCATGCCGTCTGGCGCTTCGCCGGGCCCGGCCTCACCCTGGGCATGGAGGTGCGCTTCCATGCACCCCTGAAGCCCAATGAGCCCATCCGGGTGCGGGGGGTCATGCACACCCCCAACGGCAGCCGCCGCCACGCCGAAGGCGAAATCGTCCGGATCGCCGACGGCCAGCGCATCGCCTCAGGCAAGAGCCGCTTTCTGCTCCTCCCGGGAGAGGGCCCGGAACCCTGAGTTCGACTGCAAGCAAAAAAACTGAAGCCGCAGGCCTTGGTCTGCGGCTTCAGTTTTTTCTGGCAACTCTTTACCTGGACTGTCTATCCCTAGGCGCGGCTCACAGGGTCCGTTAGGGTTTGCTTGACGAAAGTGAGTCCAAAAGTTTCTGGGCTGCGGCGCGGTCCGGGAAGTCGGGTTTAAGTTCCAAAGCCTTTTTCAGGAGTTCTTGGGCCTTGGCGGTTTCGCCCGACTTGGCATCGCACCAAGCCAGATGATACTCCAGGGCCGGATTTTTGGGATCTTTGGCCGTCGCCTGCTCCAGATAGGTCTTGGCCTTGGCATATTCCCCGCGTTTGGCCAAGACCCAGCCCATGGTGTCCAGGAAGCTGGGTTCTTCGGGGTTTTCTTCCAGACTCTCGGTGGAAAGCTTGACCGCCCGCTCGAGATTCTCCGGGGTGGGAAAGTGTTCGGCCAGCAGGAACGCCAGGTTGTTACGGGCTAAGTCCGGAAAGAGATCCTTGGCCAACATCTGGCTATAAAGGTCCAGCGCCTTGGTGTAATCCTTTTTCGCCTCGTAGAGCGCCGACAGGATCAGAAAATTATAAGGTGGCGCCTTCGGAGCCGCGGCTCTTGCTTCCAGCCGGGATATCACCAGCCGCTGGTCAGGTTCCTGCGAATAGGCGGCGATCAGCAGCTGTAAGGTTTGTGGATTGGGCTTCAAGGCAATGGCTTGCTCCAAGAACGGGACCGCAGCCGCGGGTTGCTTCTGGACCAGGAGTAGTCCCCCCAACATTTGCTGAATTTGGGGATTTTTGGGAGTTTTCGCCAGGTGTTGGCGGACCACTTCCACCGCCTTATCCAGTTGCTTCTGCCCGAGGTAGATAGCCGCCTCTTGCTGTAACGCCGGTAAAAAGTCGGCATCCTGGGCCAGGGCCTGGTCAAAATACTTTATGGCCTGGTCCGGCTGTTTCTGTTCCCGCCTGAGAAGGCCCAGGTTGAAATAACCCTGTGGTTTCTGGGGGGCTAAATTTGCGACTCTTTGAAAGGTATTCTGGGCCTGGACATAATCACCCTTCAGAACATAAACATCCCCCAGAGAGATTAGATTATTAATGTCTTTATCATTAGCCCGAAGGGCGTCCTTGATGGCTTTGATGGCCCCATCGTAATCTTTGGCTTCCAAAAATAAGCCATAAAAAAAGTTTCTGGCCTCCAGGAAATCCGGCTTCAACTCCAGGGCCTTGACTACCGTTTGCTTGGCCTGCTCCGGATCCCCTTGCAACTTAAGAGCTCGGGCCAGCAGTAACATGGCCTCCGGATTCTTAGGATGATCCTGGACAATGATCCGGAAGTCGTTTACCGCCTTGAGGCCGTCTTTTTTAAAGAGGGCAATCTGCCCCTGAAGGCGAACCGCGTCCATATCTCTGGGGTTACCTTTGAGAACCCCGGCTACCAGTTTCTCCGCTTCGTCTATATGCCCCTGGGTCAGGCGCAGGGCTGCCAGCCGGTCCAAGGCCTTTACCCCTTGCGGGCCGCTGGGGTCAGCTGCGGCGATCTGCTTCAAGGTCTCGACGGCCTTGGTGCCCCGGTGCATAGAGAGATAAAAATCCGCCAGGGCGAAGCGCGCATCGTAATTCTGCGGGTGGGCGCTTACGAAATCCTTTAGGATTTGCTCGGCCTCCTTGGGATGTCCCCGATTAGCCAAAAGGCTGGCCAGTTCCTTGGCATGCACCTCATTATCGGGCTCCTGGCTGAGGTAACCGCGCAAGGTCGCCTCGGCTTTGTCCCATTGCGCGGCGGTAACGTAGTGCCGTATCAGTTCGGTCTGTAACTGCTTATCTTTCGGGTCCAAGGCCAGCGCCTTGAGCAGAGTTGCCTCTCCCACTGCAAACTGCTTTTGCCGGTCCGCCAGGTTGGCGCGGACCAAATATAACTGGATGGCCTTGGGATTGGCCTGCAAGCCCTTCTCCAGGGTCTTGGCCGCAGCCTCGGGGTCCTTCTGCTTTGCCTGGACCAGTGACTGTAGCAGGTAGGCATTGATTTCCTGCGGCTTCAGCTGTTGGACGCGTGTCAGCAACTCCAGGGCCTTCTGGCTCTGGTCCCTCGCGATCGCCAAGGAGGCGGCCAGGAGCAGGCCCTCGGAATTCTCCGGCTCTTTTTTAAGGACCAGATTGACCTTGGCTTCGACCTCATCCAGTTTTCGCGCCATTAATAACAACTGGCCCAACATGACCTGGGCCTCTATCAGGTCGGGGTTAATTTCCACCGCCTTGGACAGAGACTCAAAGGCGCCCTGAAACTTTTTCATTTTCAGGTCAGTCTTCCCTAACCAAAGATAGCCTTCGGCGAATTTGGGATCGATTTGCAGGGCGTTTCTGAACTGCAAGCTGGCCCGGATATAATCCCCTTTTTCGTAAAGCCCTTTGCCTTGCGCCAGAAATTTGTCGCGTTTCCCTTCCATAGAAGTACAGCCGCCAACCCAGAAAATGATCCCAAGCAAAACCACAGCCAGAACCCATTTGCGGGCTAAACCTTGCTTCCACATATTACTTCTCCAATCAAATTAACATAGTATGTAGTATGTACCGGACTATATGCTAATGCGGAGCAGTTTGCCATCAATTTCCTGCCAATGACGGTCCCGCCGCGATCAGCAATTTCTATCCATGAAAGGCTACCTGAGGGCGGCGGGTGTGTCAGATAATTCCATAGTGATGGTCCGGGTCCGGCCCTGGCCGGCGATGACCTTCCATCGGGGCGGCGCGATGCGCCATAACGGTTTGGGAGTCTTCACCGTCGGCACGGGGAGATTCCAGTGGAGACCCGAGCTTTCAGGGGTGGCGACCTCCAGCGGCACCACCGGCTCCGTCGGCCTCAGCTCGAAAATCCTGGCTCGCAGCGGCCCAACATAATTTTGCAACACCGCCGCCACATAATGGATTGTCTCGGCAAACGGCGGGCAGCCCTGGTATTTGATGACATTGTCGGGACCGGCATTATAAGCGGCCAGCGCCAGGCCGATATCCCCATTGAATTGCTTGAGGCAGCTTACCAGGTATTTGATCCCGCCGGCGATATTCTGGTCCACGTCGAAGGGGTCGGTGACCCCCACCGCGGCGGCGGTCCCGGGCATGAGTTGCATCAGCCCCATGGCCCCCTTGGGGGAAACGGCCCCCGGATTGAAACCGGACTCCTGGCGGACCACCGCCCATACCAGGCTCTCATCCACCCCGTAAGCCCGGGCGTTTTTTTGAATGGCCGCCTCCATCTGCGCGATCTGGGACAGATTGGCGGGAACCGGCAGGCGCTGGAGGCGGCGGCCTCTTCCCGAAGCCGGAGAGTCGACTGGGGAGATTCTCTGCGGTTCTGGCGCTTCCTGGATTAAGGCGGCGGGGCGACCGGCAGGGACCGAAGGCGCCGGCTGGATCGGGATCTCCGGACGACTCGTTAAACACTGAGGAACGCCCGGCGCCCGGACCTTCAGGAGGCCAAGGGCTTCCAGAGCTCCCCAGAGGAGAATCGGGATAGCCACCACTAAAGCTAATCTTCGGATCGGCCCAGCCACCTTCAGACTGCTCCTTCCTGTAAATTTAAGCATATTATAATGCAAAATTGTCTGCTGTCCAGACTTAGCTGCATTCGCGCCTCGGTGACCCACCCAATTTTTGCCGAGAAGGACCTACTGGCCGCGTAGCGGCGCCAATGCATTTCAGCCCCCAGGCGTAGGCAGAACCCCTTTTTGCCCCCGATTCGATAGAGGCTGTCAGAATAATTTATTGATATTATTACTATTTTTTTATTTACGCCGTTCATTCAGGCGGAGCCCGGGGTTCAAAAAACTATATCGAATGAGTTACTTTTTTATTAATCTATTCTTCACATGCTGTGGATAATCTTTCCAAAATGGCCATGGCAATGACCTTGTTTCGCTGCAAAATCGAAAGTATTGAACCCCCATTTCTCATACCGATGATATGACTTTTGGTGGTCGGTTTTGATCTCCTGGAGATTATCCTCCAACTTTTCCAAACCTCTCAAGGCCAACCACGAGAGGACTGTTTCTCCCGAGGAGCATTCAACAATAATTGCAATAGAACTGCAGCCGTCCATTGTGTTCAAAGCCAAAAGTTAAATTTAAAATATATGATATTTAAATACCCTTTTAATTTTTCTGAATGCATCTTGAAAAATAACTTGACAAAATATATCTGACATAATAATGATGCAAAAAAATCCTAGATTTTGAGGCCCTTAAGGGCCGGTTAAATTCTAAGTAAAAATTTTAATAATCATTAAAGGAGGTTTGCGGGGTGAAGACCAAAGCAACCCGATGGGGGAGGTGGTTGCTATCCTTGGTGTTGGTTCTGAGCGTTGTCGGGGAAGGCAGCGCTTTCGGGGCCGACCTGCTGGAGCGGGTGAAGAACCAGGAGATCACTCAGATACTGCGTCTCCGGGTAGGTCACTCCAAGGTATTGCGAAGCGCCTTTGCCATCACTCGCATCTCCGTGGCTGATCCAGAGATCGCCGACATTATCTTGATCTCGGAGAAAGAGGTCTACGTCAACGGCCTGGCCCCCGGAGTGACCAACCTGAGTCTGTGGGGCAAATCCCGTTTCACCACGGCCACGGTGACCGTGGAGGCGGACGTCAGCCTCTTGAAAGAGAAACTGCATCAGATTCTACCCAAGGAGAAGATCGGGGTGGAGGTCGCGGGTGACTCCGTGGTACTCTCCGGGGAAGTCTCCGGACCGATAGCTCAGGACACCGCCATCTCCTTGGCCGCCCCCTTTGCCGGGGGCAAGAAGGATAAGGTGATTAATCTATTGCACGTGGGCGGGGTGCAGCAGGTGATGGTGGAGGTGCGCCTGGCGGAGATCGCCCGGACCATGCTGGATCGCATGGGCATCAATACTACTATCGCCAGCCCCAGCGGCAATTTTGGCGTCACCAACGTTTCCTCGGCTTCAGCAGCGGCTATTGTGAGTAGCTTGACGGCCCATGCTTTTGCCGCAGCCTCCAATCCCAGCAACCTGGTGGGGGGGGCTGGCTTTAAGGCCGGCGGTCTCCTGTGGACCATGTTCTTCGACGTCCTCAAACAGAATAATCTGGGGCGGGTGCTGGCGGAGCCCAACCTGGTGACCACCAGCGGCACCGAGGCCACTTTCCTGGCCGGCGGCGAATATCCCATTCCGGTGCCCCAGAGCGGGGTGGGCGGCGGCACCACCATCACCATCGACTACAAGAAATTCGGGGTGATGCTGGCCTTCACCCCCACCGTGCTGGACGAGGGCAAGATCGCCATGAAGGTGAGCCCCGAGGTCTCGGATTTGGACTTCGCCAACGCCATAACCACCAACGGCTTTGTAATCCCGGCCCTGTCGACCCGGCGCATGTCTACGAACCTGGAGGTTAAAGACGGGCAGACCTTTGCCATGGCCGGGCTGCTCAAAGACGAAGACCGCAATGTCGTCAGCAAGGTGCCGCTGGTGGGGGATGTTCCCATCTTGGGTAATCTGTTCCGGTCTTCCAATTGGCAGAAGCAGCAGACGGAGTTGGTGGTCTTGGTGACCCCACATATCGCCAAACCTCTGGCCCCAAATGCAGCCCGGCTGCCCACCGACCAATGGGCGGCGCCCAGCGACGCCGAGATGTACCTCCTGGGGCTGGATCAGAGCCGGACAAAACCGGCAGAGACGCTTCCTCAGGCCACCCCGCCGTCCCAGCAGTTGCCCCAGGGCTTCGGGATGCAGAAGATGAACTAGCGGCAGTCACCGACAGACAATTTAATGGGGCAAAGGCAAAACGACCTTTTCCCCCGGAAAGATGGGTATAAATCTATGAAAACCAAGCATCCCAAAGGGCAAATTGGCAGGATAATCCTATGCCTGGCCGGGGTTTTGTGGGTGGCGGGCTGTTACGGGCCCAGCGCCTTGGATTTGGATTACGGTAACTCGGTGCGCAACAACCTGGCCCAGTCGGTGCTCAACCCCCAGGCCGGCCTGACGAACACCCCGACCACCGGGCTCAGCCCCGCCGCCGCCGTGAATGAGAAGGCAACGTATGACAAGGGCTTCACGGGAGAAGAAAAGAAACCCACCCAAATGCAGATAGCTTATTAATGGCGACCGGAGTGCCAAGGAGTGGCATATGATCATGTCAGTGACAAGGCTCAGCCGGAAATGGAGGATTGGGTGCCGGCGATGGCTGGTGGCCCGCTCATTAAAGACTCCCCTCGGCGTCTTGACTGCTCTTCGTCGGAGCGGCACTGCCACGCTTTTGGCCACGGCCGCCTTCACGGGAATGCTCCTGGCGGGTGCAGGATGCAATACCTGGGGGTCGGGGAATCAGCCTCCGGCCCAGTTCAGGCCATCCGCTTCGGAAACCTCCAGGCTATTGAGCAACGCCCATTATTATAAGTTAATGGGCCGACCGAACGCGGCCTTGAAGGAAATGGAAGAGGCGCATCGGGCGGACCCCAATAATCTCAAAATCGCGGATGCCCTGGCCCAGAATTACCAGGAACTGGGGCAGTTCCAGCGGGCCCAAGAGATCTACCGGGAAGTCCTGGCCCGCCAGGGCTCCAATCGGGCCCTGCAAAACAATCTCTGTTTCTCCTTTTATCTCCAGGGAAATCTGAGCAAGGCCGAATCATGTTTCAAGGAGGCCCTGGAGCGTGATCCGGGTAACCTCGCGGCCCGGAATAATCTTGGCCTGCTGTGGTGCCGCCAGGGCAAACTGGCGGACGCCCGGCGGCTTTGGGAGGAAGCCGAAGGCGTGGCGGGGGGCCAGGCTCGAATGAACCAGGCCCTGGCGTTTTTGGGGATGAAGGCGCCAACCAATTATGCCAAACTGCCTGAAGCGCAACCGCAGCCCCAGGCGGCCGCCCAGCCCCAGCCGGCGGCGCCGCTGCCCGTGACGTCCCCGGCCAAGCCTGAGCTGGCCAAAGCCTCGGCCCCGGTAAAGGCTCCGGCCCCAGTCCCACCCCCGGCCGTGGCGCCCAAGGTGGAGCAGAAGATGGCGGCCAAACCGGCAGAACCCAAGCCTGCCCCGCAACCCCAAGCGGCTGCTTCGCGCCGGCCCGCGGCGCCAGTGACGGTGGCGATCCCAGCCCAGCCTGAGTTGGCCAAAGCACCGGCTCCGGTAAGGGCTCCAGCCTCAATTCCACCCCCGGCCGTAGCGCCCAAGGTGGAACGCAGACTGGCAGCCAAAGCGGCCCCCCCACCCCAGGCGGCGGCCTCTCAACCGCCGGCGGCCCCGATAATGCATGCTTCAACCGCCGAAGTTCTGACGGCTAAATCCTCAACCACCGGGAAGGTCTCGTCCCCGGCGCCTGCTATCCAGCCGTCAAGGCCGGAACTGAAGAAAGCCGACCGCCCGACGCCTCCGAGCCCGCCGCTGACTGCCCTGGAGAGAGTAACGACCGGGATTGAAATCCGCAACGGCACTTGGACCAGAAACCTGGCTCACCAAAGCCGGTCCCTGTTGTCCCAAGAAGGCTTCAACGTCACCGAAATCGGCAACCATATCGACTTTGGGGCGGAATCCACGGTGATCTACTATCGGCCCGGATCGGAAAGGGTGGCCCAGGGCTTGAATTGGGAGATTTTCCCCAAGGCCAAAATCGTGGCAAGCTCTAAGCTGAAAACTGGCGTAGCCATCAAGATCTTACTGGGGCGCGATTTACTGGAGCAGCCCTTAACCATGGCCCGGTTAGCCGCGGCTGCCTCGGGAGTATCTCCGTCGGCCGCCCAAATGACCAGGCTGGTCCCGCAGCCCCGGCCAGAGGCCGCCAAAGAGCCGCCGGCTCCGGTTCCCCTGGCTGCCCCAGCCAAATCCGAACCCGTGAAGCCTCAAATCCAGGCAAACTTGGCGACCCCGGCGACGCCCAAGGTGGAACCCAGAGCTCCGGGCGCAACTGCGACTTCCAGGGGAGTCCTGACTGCGGGAGACCTGATCAACGCCACTATTGAGATTCGCAACGGCACCCGGGCCCGGAATCTGGCCCATAAGACCCGGAGCCTGCTGTCCCTCGAAGGGTTCACGGTTGGAATCATCGGCAACTATATCGATTTCGGGGTGGAGCATACCGAGATCTTCTACCTGCCCGAGGCCGAAAAAGTGGCCCGGGCCTTGAACTCCGGGGTCTTCCCCGGAGCCCGGCTGACCCCCAGTTCCAAACTCAACCAGGGCGTGGCCATTAAGGTGGTCCTGGGGCACGACTTGCTGGAACGGCCCCGGATGCTGTCCAAGTTAGTGGCGGAAAAGCCATGAAGCCGACTAAATCATTTTTCTGCATAGTCCTGGTTCTGGTCTTGCCGCTGTTGCTGAGCCAATGTGCCCACCAACCACGGCCGCAGGCGAGGCCGGATCCGCCGTCCTGGCTGCCGGAGAGCAGCTCAGCCAAGTTGACCGGTGATCTTCTGCCCCCGGAGCGCATGGAGGCCCTGGGGGAAATAGCCTTGCAGTCCGGAGATTACGACTCTTCCCTGGTCAATTTCCTGGAGATTCTCAAGAGAGAGCCCCAGCGCTATGACCTGCACTACAAGGTAGGGGTAATCTTTCTTTTCAAGGGGCAGTTGGAGCCGGCCCAAAATGAATTGGCCCTGGTCCTGGTACACCGGCCGGAAATGGTTCAGGCCCACGAGGCCCTCGGGATGGTGCTCCTGCAACAGAAAAAGTACTCTGAGGCCCGGGGAGAATTTCAGCTGGCCTTGTCCTATGATTCCCAGCGCGCCAATCCCCGGTACCTCCTGGGGATTACCTACCTGGAGGAGGGCCAGCCCGGCAAGGCCATAGTCGAACTCAATCGAGCCGTAGCCCTGGACCGACACCAGATGGCCAGCTATGCTGCCTTGGGGCAGGCCTATAGGGAGTTGAAGAATTACCCGCGGGCCGTTGACAGCCTGAAACAGGGACTGAGCCAGGAGCCGACCAACCAGAAACTGAACTACCAGTTGGGCATGGCCCTGGCGGGGGAAAAGCGCTATAACGAAGCCCTGGAGGCCTTCATGAAGGCCGGGGACGAGGCCCAGGCCTATAACAATATCGGGGTCCATTATTTCATCGACGGTAAATATGAGGATGCAGCCAAATGCTTTCAACGGGCCATCGAATTGCGGCCCACCTTTTACGGTGAAGCCAAGACCAACCTGCAGCGCGCCCTGGAAAAATTGCACCAGGTCCGCCAGGATGACGGTTGAGCCCAGGCGTACACCAGCCGGAACTGCCAAAGAAAGGGTGGCTTACCGGCCACCTTTTCTTTGTTTCTCGCGGGTCTCACCAATGATCCTATCCGGTATGTTTCAAAATGAACCTTATTTGTTGATCTTGGCTAGAGGTTCTTGCTAAACTTATAACGATTACAAAAAATATTCGTATTGCCGGGGTACGGTGAGCTGCCCACTGACGGAGAATAGAAAACCCATTGATGAAAAAAGCCACTTACAAGATCAGGCGCAAGATCATCCTGGCCTTCCTGTTCAGCATGCTGGCGGTCCTGGTGTTCGCCGTTTTCAGCTTCCAGGTGCACCGGGAGATTGGTCACCGTCTGCGGTTGCTGGAACTCACCGACGACCTGTTCCAGAGTCTGCTGGAGACCCGCCGCTTTGAAAAAAACTTCTTTCTCTACCATCAGGCGGCCAGCCTGGAGGAAGCCCGGCAATACACCAATCACGTCGCCGAGCTTTACCTGAGCCATGAGGCCGAAATCTTGCGGCTGAAACCAGACCCTCATGCTCCGGAATTTTATAAGACCCTGACCCGTTACCAGGAGATCTTGGGGCAGATTGAAGCGGACCTCAAACCGCGGGGCTTCGAAGAGCCCCAGTTTCGCTCCGGAAGAGGAAGCCCTGCGCGACCTGGGTCAAAAGCTCCTAAACCTCACCGAACGCTGGCAGAAAGAAGAACGACACCAGATCGACCGTTTATTCCAAAGGGCTGTAGGTCTATTCATCGGCTCGGTGGTGGTCTTTTTCACCCTGGGCGTCCTCATCGCCTTCTATCTGAGCCGCATGCTGGTGCGGCCGCTCTTCCAGATGCAGCAGGCCATGGACAAGATCGCCCATGGCGACTTCACTCCCATTCCCCAGCCGGAATCTTCTTCCGAAGAATTCTTTGCCCTGTTTCGGGCCTTCAATCGCATGATCCATGAGTTGGAGGTGCATCAGGAAGAACTGGTGCAATCCCGGAAAATCGCCGCGGTGGGCACCCTCACCTCCGGCATTGCCCATGAACTCAACAATCCCATCAATAATATCGTGCTCACTGCCGAGGCCCTGAAGGAAGACTTCCGGGAATTCCCCCAGGAAGAGGCCCTGGGCCTGATCCAGGACATTCTGGGCCAGGCGGAGCGGGCCTCGGAGATCGTTAAAGGCCTCCTGGACTTCTCCCGCACCGAGCACCCCGAATTCGTGCCCTTGGCCATCGCCGGGGTCATCCAGGATACCTTGAAACTGGTGCGCAACCAGTTGTCCCTGTCCGGCATTCATGTGGAAATCGATCTGCCTCACGATCTGCCCGAGATTCATGGTGATCGCAAGAGCCTGCAGCAAGTCTTTCTCAACCTCTTCATCAACGCCATCCAGGCCATGCTGGATGGCGGCAGCCTCACCCTCCGGGCCTATGCCGCCCAGGACGGCCAATGGCTGAAGGTTGAAGTGAAGGACACCGGCATTGGCATCGACCCCGGGGACCTGCCCCGCATCTTCGACCCCTTTTACACCACCAAGCAGGTGGGCCGGGGTACGGGCCTGGGCCTGTCCGTCACTTACGGCATCGTGGAAAAACACGGCGGCCATATCGAGGTGGAGAGCCAGAAAGGCCAGGGCTCGACCTTCACCGTGGTTTTGCCGGTGCATAAATTGTGAGCAGTAAGCAGTGAGCAGTGAGCAGTGAGCAGAAAAAACCAGGCTGAGCAGTAGTTCATTGGCCTTCGGACCACCCACAATTTTATGAAAATCTGCTGGGGCGAGCGTCTCGCCCGCCATATCTGGGCCACAGGATGGAAAGCCTGTGCTACCAGAAGGAACTTTTCGAGACATTGAGCAGAAAATACCGCACTCCTGCCTTTACTGCTCACTGCTCACTGCTGACTGCTCACTTTTGAGAACCCTATGAACATCGCCGTAGTGGACGACGAACCCATTGTCCTAAAGAGGCTGAAAGGGGCCCTGGAAAAGGAAGGTCACGGCGTGGCCACCTACGCCTCGGGAGAAGAATTTCTCCGGGACCTCGACCGGCGCCCTTGCGAGCTCATCTTCCTGGACGTCGTCCTCCCCGGCTTGAGCGGCATGGAAATTTTGCGCCAGGTGAAGGCCCGCCGGCCCGGGGCCGAGGTCATCCTGATCACCGGCCACGCCTCCCTGGATGCCGCCATCGCCGCCATCAAAGACGGCGCCTTCCATTATCTCTCCAAGCCCCTGAAACTGGAAGAGGTCCGCAACCTCACCCGCCTGGTCGGGGAGCGCCAACGCTTGCTGGAGGAGAACCGCCAGCTCAAGGCCCGCCTCGAGCCTCTGGAAGGCTGGGGCGAGATGATCGGGGTGAGCCCCAAGATGCAGGAGGTCTTCACCATTATTCGCAAGGTGGCCCCCCTGGACTGCAATGTCATCATCCAGGGCGAGAGCGGCACCGGCAAGGAACTGGTGGCCCGGCTGATTCACCGGGAGAGCGCGCGGCGGGACCGGCCCTTCGTGGCTTTCAACTGCGGCGGCTTCACCGAGGAGCTCATTGCCAGCGAGCTCTTCGGTTACGAACGGGGCGCCTTCACCGGCGCCATCGCTACCAAGATCGGCATCCTGGAGACGGCCCACCGGGGGACGGTCTTCATGGACGAAATCGGCGACATGCCGCCTTCCATGCAGGGCAAGCTCCTGAGGGTCATCCAGGAGCACCGCATCTTCCGGGTGGGGAGCAACAGGCCCATCCAACTGGACCTGCGCTTCATTGCCGCCACCAACAAGGACCTGAAACGGGCGGTGGCCGACGGCCGCTTCCGGGAAGATCTCTATTTCCGCCTCAACGTAGTAACCATCACCCTGCCCGGCTTGATGGAGCGCCGGGAGGACATCCCCCTGCTGCTCCGGCATTTCTTGAGTCTGTTCAGCCATAAATTTGCCAAGAAAATTCGGGGGATCGAGCGGGAGGCCCAGGAGGTGCTGCGGGACTATGCCTATCCCGGCAACGTCCGGGAGTTGCAGAACATCATGGAGCGGGCCGTAGCCCTGACCGAGGGCGAAGAGGTTACCCTGGTGGACCTGCCCCTGGACTTGCAGGAACTGGCCGCCGGCCGCACGGACCAGTGGTCCACCCTGGAGGAGCAGGAGAAGGCTTACATCCACAAGGTCCTGCAGGCCACCCAATACCAACTGGGCGACAGCGCCCGCATCCTGGCCCTGCCCCGCACCACCCTGTGGCGCAAGATGAAAAAATACGGCCTGTCCAGGTCATAAACCGCCTGCCCAACCCACGCGCCTAAAGATTATCCATGGTACGAAAATGGTTGCCGGGCTGAGCCCGGCGGCGAAAAAGGCAATCCCAGGTTGAACTTAGGGACAGAAAAATTGTGCATAAAGCAACTAGCCAATATTCATAGGTTTTTCAGGATAGCCCCCCAGTTTGGCGCGGTTCGTACGGCGAAGATAGGACACCAGCGCGGCCAAATTGTGCCGGCATCTGAAAAAATTCCGCAATTTAGTCCGCATAACTTCCTTATTTAACTGACTTTAGTTCGCTGAAAGGCCGCCGGCTTAACGGTCCGGCACCGCCGTCGCGCCGCTACTGTGCCGCATTTGTGCCGCTTGGCGGCCGGGCGGTCCGGGGGTGGAGCGGTAAAGTTACACCTGGAGACAGGATAAACCCAGGGGAGAGAAATTTCCAGAAAGGGAGAGACAGTTGACCAAGTTCAAGGTTCAAGGTTCAAAATTAAGAATGCACCCATCAGTAAATTGTCTAGATTTCTTCAAGGGTCAAAGGGCCGGGAGCAACGGCAAAAAATGAAATGCTAAGGGCGGGAGGCGCGGCGCTTTCCCGCCCTTAGCGCTACGGGCTTCAGCCAACTTGTTTTAGCCCTTACAACAATAATTGTTAATTTCATTCCATAGCTTGATTATTTTTCATTTTTAAAAAGTTTTAATAAATGGCGCAGCTATCTGCTTACTGGGGTCACGGCGCAAGGGCGCTTCTCTCATAAAGCCTACGATCCTCAGGTGGCCCTGCAGCATAACCAATATCAAAACGCATTTTTATAAAAAATTTTATGTTATTTTAATAAGGGGCTTGACAATTTAGAATCAAAGATATATTTTTTTTACAAATAAAAAGCCAAACCCGTCGCAAGGCGGGGACGGAAAGCCACGGGTCTCAGGGAGATAGCCGGGTTGCCTGGAATAGGGCAGTTCGGCTTTTTTTATTAGTCTTTTTTCCTTTTCTTCATCGATCAAGATCCACAAAGCAAGGAGATTTAGGGTCATGAAAAGAATTGCTATCCTCTCCATGTTTTTGGCCATGGGGCTCATGTTCGTTCAACCCCTCCAGGCGTCCAATGTCACCTACACCTTGCAGGCAAATCTCCCCTGTATTGGCCTTGACCCCCTTGGAGTTGGGTCGGGTAGCGTTAACGCTACTTTCGAGTTCACCGTGGCAAATCCCCCACTTTCTAGTAGTAACATCACGGCCGCATACAATGACCCTACGGTTATCGCAACCATGGCATCATATCAGGAGTTATCAACGACGCTTACCCTTTCAGGGACAAACGCCGATGGGATTTACACCCCTTCTTCTGCCAATATTCAGGGGTATGGCCAACAGCAAGCACTGTTAGTGAATGCCTTCTCAACCGCCTCTGCTCCTTATGATGATCTCGACGGCTCCATTGAAGTCAATATTTCCGGCAAAGAATATTATGTTTCCTACTCTTTATTCCTCCGCCAGTCATTCTGGAGTGATAACGAAAACCCAGCGTCTCCCAAGCTATTGAGCCAGGATGACATAGAGTTAGCATCTATAAATATAATGCTTTTACCAAACCTAACTGGAGAAATAGATACTTGTTATGTTACTAATGATGTGACAGTCGTACCACTCCCCCCCACCGTGCTGCTGTTTGGCTCCGGCCTCCTGGGCCTGGTGGGGTGGAGGAGGTTTAGGAATGGTTAATCCACTGTTGATAAATATGCTTTGATACAAACTCAGACAAAGCCAAACCCGTCGTGAGGCGGGGACGGAAAACCACGGGTCTCTTGAAGATAGCCGGGTTGCCTAGTAATAAGGCGACCCGGCTTTTTTCTTGAGAACCTTTCTTTGAGTTATGATGCCTGGGAAACAGGTCAGGTTAGATCATTTGGTCTTATGGCCGCACCAACCTGAGACCTCTCAGGCATGTAAAATTCCTAGCCGGCAAATTTACTCTTGCACGCTATCACGGCCGGTAACTGGCGCCCGAGATTCGCGATGGGAATCATGCGGCAACTTCAATGGAGTCGAAGCCAAGCCGGGTCGTTAAATGGCACAATTGGGCATGTTACTTTATTTGTTATTGCCTACTATCCAGAGCAAGGTTATTTTATATCCCCAAAATTACCTGGGTTAAATAAGACTATCCGGGTCAACTCTGAAGAAGCCGGCAAAAGGAAGGCAGAGATACTATATCAACGGTATTTTAACTTCTTGGGTGGAGCGGAATGGTATCAAGAGTCGGCATACCAAAAGCCAAGAAGTCGCAAAACCGATTTCTCTGTTTAACCGCCAGATTTGACATTACAGGGGTAAGACGGCCAAGAGGTGAAGATGAGTCTCATGGCTTATTTTGTTTCTATATCTTTAAAGGTAATAAATTATTTAAATAATTTAGATATCTTAACAAGGATGCCATAAAGGGGGTGATAGACGTCTAATTTTTCAAGACCATTGCATGGCTGTATGGGAAGGTTATTTAAGGCTGCCTTAAAAAGGAGTATCAATCATGAAAAAACTTGGAATTTTTGTCCTCGCGTCAATCATGGTAATGGGCCTGGTTATGTCGGCGCAGGCGACACAGGTCATTAATACCAATGGCGAACCGACTCTTTCGTCCATTATCAATGGTTGGACGGGCTTAAGCCTAAGCCAAAGTGATTTACAGAACGCCGCCGTTCTGGGAACGCTGTCGGCCGGCTCCTATGCCGTGGTAGACTACGCCAAATACGCCACTTTTAGCGAAACGCTCAATGTTCCCGGCTACAACTTGCTCAATCTTACCGGTGGCAATGTTAATACTTCGGCAAACATCCCGTTCAGCGAAATGGCGACTTTTGGCTTCTCGGACACCTCCTCCGGAGGAGGGACCAGGACTACGGTAAATCAAAATTCACCAAATCAATCTTACGGTTTTATCTTCAACCTCGGCCAGTTCGATTCTAATCTTGCCGGGCAATACATCGTGGCCTTTGAGGACGGCGGCGGTGGCACGTACGGCGATTCTGACTACAATGACATGGTGGCTCGCGTGTCGTCCGTTCCCCTGCCTCCCAGTGCACTGCTGTTGTGTTCCGGCCTCCTGGGCCTGATAGGATTGAGGAGGTTCAGGAAGAGCTGACAACTTTCGTTTTTGGCAATTACCCAGGCAGGGTCGGCCACGGCTCTGCCTTTTTGTTTCCAATCGGTAGCGAGTTACTTGCCAATATCGGTAATCTCCGAAACTTTTCAAGCTCATTTCATAATGAAACAACATTGAGGGCGTATAAGGCGGCATCAGCGGAAATCTGTTTCAGAATGAAATATAGTGAAATCCTTCACATTTACTAACTTATTGATTTATAGGCTTAATTACGGTTGGAATGAATACTGCATTAGAAAATTGTTAAGAATTTGTGATGAATTCATTGAGGATTATGAAGAAAAGGGTACTCTTAGCCATCGACCTGGAGGCCCCCGCTTCCCGGGCCGCGTCTTATGCGGTGCAACTGGCGGCGCGGCTCGAGCTGTCGCTCATCCTGATGGCCATCATGGCCCCGCCCCGGCGCCAAGCCAGCCCCGCGCCGCCGGCCGTCACCATGGCCGAACTCCGGGAGGAGCAGCGCTTGTGGCTGGGCAAGATCCGGGAGCGCTGCCAGCAGGAAGGCGTCGAGGTGGAGATCTTTATCTCCGCCGGGCCTTTCTGTCAGGAGGTGCTGCGCTTTGCCCGGGCCCAGAGTTCCCTGCAATTCATCATCATGGGCTTCCCCGGAGACGTCCAGGCCGGCGGCCAGGAGTGCACGCCGTCGGCCTTACAGAGCCTGCGCCGGCAGTTGGAGGGCGATATCCTGCTGGTGCGCGGCCAGGGCAACGTGATGCGTCTAACCGATAATTCAGGGCAACAACCAGGAAGGGAGAATTGAGCATGTTCTGGACCCTTTATCTACCATTGGCAGGCAACGGCATCAACATCTTGCTGCTCTTCGGCCTGGGGGGCGCGGTGGGCTTCCTCTCCGGGCTCTTCGGCGTGGGGGGCGGGTTTCTCATGACCCCGCTGCTGATCATGGCGGGCATCCCCTCCACGGTGGCCGCGGCCTCGGATTCCAACCAGATCGTGGCGGCCTCCACCTCCGGGACCTATGCCCATTACCGCCTGGGCAACGTCGACTTCAAGATGGGCCTCCTGCTCATCATCGGCGGGGTGCTCGGCGGCACCATGGGGGTCCAGCTCATCAAGGTGCTTCCGGGCCATGGGCAATGCCGACTTCGTCATCAAGATCACTTACGTGATCATGCTGGGCGTCATCGGCGGCTACATGTTCGTGGAGAGCCTCCAGAGCATGCGCAAGAAAGCCGGTGGAGGCCAGGCGGGTGGAGGCCGCCCCGTCCAAGGTCTCCCTGTACAACCGGATGATCCAGGCCCTGCCCTACCAGATGCATTTCGAGAAATCCGGGGTTACCCTCTCGCCCCTGCTGCCCCTCATCCTGGGGGTCTTCGTGGGGATCCTGGCGGCCATCATGGGGGTGGGCGGCGGCTTCATCATGGTGCCGGTGATGGTCTACATGCTGCGCATGCCCATGCACGTGGTGGTGGGCACCAGCCTCTTCCAGATCCTGTTCACCTGCATCAACGTCACTATCATGCAGTCCGTCTACCAACCACACGGTGGACATGGTCCTGGCCATTATCCTGCTGTTGGGCTCCACCCTGGGGGCCCAGTTCGGGGTGCGCCTCAGCCGCCGGCTCAAGGCCGACCAGTTGAAGATCCTCCTGGCCTCCATTGTGCTTGATCGTGATGGTGCAGATGCTGGTGAGCCTGGTGCTGCCACCCCATCTCCTGCTGGCGCACAAGGGTGGGCACTAAGATGCAGCGCCAAGGCATATGTCTGGCAATGACTGGCGGCGATGTTGGGATTGTTGTTGTCCTGGGCCGCTCCTGCCCTGTGCCCTGGGCGCCATCCCGGAGCTGCAAATAACCCCGGACCATGGTGGAGATCGGCACCTTTTTCCGGGGCAGACGGTGACGGTGCCGCGGCCCTATCCCCGCCGGGGCCCAGGCGGTCTTTGAGGTGGTGGGCCAGACCGCCGACGAGCACCTGATGCGCAAAGGCCGCCGGGGCCGGCCTGTGGATGAACGTGGGCGAGATCGAGGTCAGCGACGCCCCCTCCCTCTACCTGGTCATGAGCACCGACCCCAAGCTCCTGGAAGCGGCGGCCCCGGAGGCCCCCTGGGGCTTTGCGGCCCTGAAGAGGCGATTACCATGTCGGGCATGAAACGGACAGGAAAAGGACAAATTCTTCGAAGCAGTTCATGAAGCTCAAAGAAAGCGAGCACATTTACGCCAGCCTTCCCGAGACCCGGCTGAAAAATCCCGGGCCGCCGGCGGACCTGGTGCCCGGTGACAAGGCCGAGTTCCGGCTGCCCACCAATGTCAAGCCCGGGACCTATGAGGTCTGCCTTTCGGTGATCCAGGACGGCAAGGTGATTGCCAAGCAACAGCCGCGACCTGGAGGTGAAGATGGTGGGCTTTCCGGCCATGCTTGCCACTTTGGCTTATCGAGCACGGCGCTCACCTATGGTATTCTGGCGGTGGTCATTGCCATCATCACCGGCTTCGCCATGGGTTTCCTCTTCAAAGGCGGCGGGGGACATTAAGGCGGCTGACGGGCAAAGGAGGAAAGGTTGATAAAGCAGAAATATGAAAACCCGTTTTTTACCTCTCCCCTTTTCGACATTTTCGCCCTAACTTGTAGTTGGAAAGACGGCCAATGCTGCAATTGCTCAAGGATCTCTGGAATAAGCTCAAAAGGCCCAAACTGGACTTGGTGGCCTTTCCGGAGATCTTTGAACATTTCCAGGAACTGCTGCAGGACCACCAGCGGGTCATGGAACTCATTGCCGACCTGGGAGAGAAATCCGGCGGGGAATATATCTTCGACCGCAAGTACCTGATCGACACCACCGAGACGATCCAGACCCTGCTGCTGCGCATGGTCAAAGGGCCTGAACCTCATCACCTCCAACCGCTACCTGGACCTGTATACCACCATCGACCGCATCTTCATCCCCCTGGAGGCGGAACTGCGGGGGCGGCTGACCCTGTCCCGGGAGATGCCCCTGGTGATCCCTCAAGGAGGTGCCCCCGGACCACCCGGAACTTATCGGCGGCAAGGCCAATGCCCTGGGCGTCACGTCCAGAACCTGCACCTGCCGGTGCCGCCCGGCTTTGTCATTACTACCCGGGCCTACCGCCGCTTCCTGGAGCAAAACCACCTGGAGGAGCGCATTCACGCGCTGGCTGGAGGCCTGGCCGCGGGGGAGCACGGACGAGGACCATACCTCCCGCCAGATCCAGTACAGCATTCTGGCGGGCGTGGTGCCCCAGGAAGTGGCCGGCGAAATCCGCCGCCAGGCGGAAAAGGACGGGTTTCTGGGCCGTGCGCAGTCAGCGCCTACGGCGAAGACGGCGAGCTCACCTTTGCCGGCCTGCACGAGAGCCTGCTGCACGTTCCCGGCCAAGGGCCTGTCAAGGCCTTACAAACAAGTGCTGGCCAGTCTCTATACTCCCGAGGCCCTGATCTACCGCGAAGCGAATGGGGATGCTGGGGGAGGAGGCGGCCATGGCGGTGCTGTGCCAGGAGATGATGCCGAGCCCGGGTGGCGGGGTGATCCACACCCTGGACGTCAGCGGCCTGGAGCGCGACTGCCTGGTGATTTTCGCCTCCTGGGGCCTGGGCCGCACCGTGGTGGAAGGCAGGGCCCGGTGGACCGCTACGTGGTGGAGCGGGATTTCCCCCACCGGATCGGTCGCAGGAAATCGCCCGGAAAGAAACGCTGATCCGGGCCATGGCCGGCGGCGGCGAAGAAGAGGTCGCCGGTCCCCGCGGAAGAGCAGAACCAGCCCACTTTCTCCGATGAGGCCATCCACACCCTGGTGCGCTGGGCCCTGAGCCTGGAGCGCTATTTCAAGCGCCCCCAGGAGATCGAATGGGCCCTGGACAGGCGGGCAATTGCTGGCTGTCTGCAATCCCGGGGCCTTGCAACTCCCCAAGGCCGTGGCGCCTCCAGCCAAGATATTTGCGAGACCTGCGCCCTGTACCCGGTGCTGATCCAGAACACCGGCGTGGTGGCCCATGCCGGGGTGGGCGCCGGCACGGTTGCCTACGTGCAGTCGGATGCGGACATGAATCGCTTTCCCGAGGAAGCCGTCCTGGTGACCAAATACACCGCCCCCTGGCTGGCCCGCATTGTGCCCAAGGCCGCGGCCATGGTGGCGGAGCGGGGCTCCGTGGCCGGGCACCTGGCCACCATCGCCCGGGAGTTCCGGGTGCCCACCCTGGTGGGGGTGGAGGGCGCTACCGAGATCCTGAAAGCAGGCATGAAGGTCACCGTGGACACCAAGCAGCGGATCATCTACGCCGGCCGGGTCAAGGAGCTGATCCAGTATGAACTGCTGCAGACCATGGCCTTCGAGGATGCCCCGGAATTCCGGCTGCTCCGACGCATGCTGGTCCGCATCGCCCCGCTCTACCTGGTTGATCCCCCAGGCCCCGGATTTCGCCCCCGAGGGCTGCAAATCCGTCCACGACGTCATCCGGTTCATCCACGAAAAGGCCGTGGAGGAATTGATGGATCTGCCCCGGTTCGTCAAGCGTTTCAAGGGCGTCAGATTTTGACCCTGGTCTCGGATATGCCCCTGGGCTTGAAGGTCCTGGACCTGGGCGGCGGCATCGACCCGGAGGCCGTAGGGAACAAGCTGTACCCGGAGCACATCCGGTCGTGGCCCATGCAGGCCTTATGGCAGGCCTGTCCGAACCCGGGGTTTGGAGCACCGAGCCGGTGCCGGTGGATTTTCAGGGCATGATGTCCAGCCTCACCAAGACCTGGGCCGAGACCCCCGGCGCTCCACGCCTCGGGCTTCAACCTGGCGGTGATCAGCGAAACCTATATGAATTTGCACCTGCGTCTGGGTTACCACTTTAATCTCGTGGATGCCCGCATGGAGCCGGACCCCCACCACAACCACATCTATTTCCGTTTTGTGGGCGGGGTCACCGACATGACCCGCCGCTCCCGGCGGGCTCAGTTGCTGGCCAAGATTCTGTCCCAATACCACTTTAAGGTGGACACCAAGGGCGACCTGGTGGTGGCCAAGGTGCTGCATCTGCCCCGGGAGGACATGGAGGAGCGTCTCAAGGTCCTGGGCAGGCTCATCGGGTTCACCCGGCAACTGGATATTCAGTTGCGCAGCGATGAAGATATCCCGGAGTTTGTGGAGGCCTTTTTTGACCAAAACTGGTGGACAAGCTGGAGCCGCCCGAGACAGGAGGAGAATATGACGGATAAGCTGAGAGTCATGGTCCTGGACGATGAACCCATCGTCTGCAAGCGCCTGCAGCCGGCTTTGGAGAAGTTGGGTTTCGAGGTGGACACCTTCACCCAGAGCCTGGAGGCCATGCATGCAGATCCAGCAGAGCAGTTACGACATCATCATCACCGATCTCAAGATGAAGGAGATCGACGGCATGCGGTTTCTGAGGAAGCCAAGAAGCAGCATCCGCAGACCGAGGTCATCGTCATCACCGGTTTCGCCACCATGGAAACCGCCAAGCAGTCGTTCCAGAAGGGGGTCTTCGATTTCATCGCCAAGCCCTTCAAATTGACCGAGATTCAAGACGTGGTGAATCGGGCGGCCGCCAAGCTCCGGGGCTCCCCGACTTGAAGCATGTAGGGTGCGCACTGCGCACCAGTTACACGGTTTGGCTCTGGTAAGATATGCGGGGCGCGGTGCGCACCCTACGGCAGGCGAGGGCGCCTGCTCGATATATGAAAAAATATGAAAAAAGCTGATTCGAAAGGATAAAAACATGATCAAGACCCTGGTAGCCATCGAAGTGGACCTGGCCTCCAGCCTGGCCATCCGGTACGCCTGTCAACTGGGCAACTTAATCCACATGGAGCTGCACCCGGTCTATGTCAAAGAGCCGCCCCCCGAGGTGCCCGCCACCGGCACCGGCTGGGTGCGCCATACCTGGGAGCGGGAGATCGTGGAGCTGGGCAAGGAGGAGATCCAGGAGATGCTGGCCGCCGAGATGGAATCCTGTCCCCAGCTGCATGAACCCCGGGTGATTTACGGGGACCGGGAATATGAGCTGCTCAAGATCGTGGACCACGAGCCCTTCGACCTCTACGTGGAGGGGCCCCTTACCCTTTCACCCCGATCAATATCCAGCGGCGGCTGCACTCCAAGTTCTATCAGCGGGTCGCCACGCCGCTCATCTGGCTCCGGCTGCTGCGGAAGATCAGCCAGGTGCTGGTGCCCTGTTTCGACCCGGCGGGCGCCCGGTCCGCCATCCAGTCCTTGCAAAAAATCTGGGCCAGCTGTGCCGTGCCCCTGCACTTCTGCCTGGCCCCCGGGGCCGGCGACGCGGTGAAGCAAGAGGTCTTGAAGGGCCAGGATAGTTTGCAGGCCGCCGGCTGCCAGGTGGTGCTGCGGGACGATCTGCCTATGACTGCAGACGGCCCTCCTCCCGAGGTCATGAAGGACTACGGCCTGGTGGTGGTGGCCCTGGAGCGAGCCCTCAAAAAGGACAATCCCCGCCTCCAGTGGCTCACCCAGGTGAAGGCCCCCATGATGGTGGTGCTTTATTAGCCGATTTACTCTATCAATAATAGTTTGTCATCCTGAGCGAAGCGAAGGGATCTAGATTCTTCGGTCGCTTCGCTCCCTCAGAATGACAGAATTATTTTTAACCCGCCCCTGAACAAGGGGATCAACTGCAATCATGAACTGGATTTAAAATGGTTAACGACGAAACCAGATCAATCTCCAGCCTGGCCGGAGAAGAACTACTCAAGGCCATGGAGGAATGGGCTGAGCGGCGGGCCCCTCTGGCCGAAGACGCCACCAAGCTGGCCCAATTCCGCACCAGGCTGGGGGAAGAACGCACCGCCCTGGCCCAGGGCCGCACCCAACTGGCCGCCAGGCGAACCGAGTTGGCCAACGGACGCACCGAGTTGGCCAATCGGCGCACCGAACTCGCGAAGGGACGTACGGAGCTGGCTAACAAACGTACGGAGTTGGCCAATCGACGCACCGATCTCGCCAATGGCCGCACCGAGTTGGCGGGAAAACGCACCGAACTGGCCAATAATCGGACCGAGCTGGCCAGAGGTCGCACGCAGTTGGCCGAAAAGCGTACGGACCTATCCAACCACCGCACGGAACTGGCTGATAAGCGTACGGAATTGGCTAATCGACGCACTGATCTCGCCAATGGCCGCACCGAGTTAGCGGGGAAACGCACCGAACTGGCCAATGACCGGACCGAGCTGGCCAGAGGCCGCACTCAACTGGCCGAAAAGCGCACGGGGCTGGCCAATGACCGGACTCAGCTCGCCGAGAAGCGCACTGACCTGGCTAACGGCCGCACGGAATTGGCTAATAAGCGGACGGAGTTGGCCAATCGACGCACCGAGCTCGCCGATGGTCGCACCGAGCTGGCGGGGAAACGCACCGAACTGGCCGATGACCGGACTCAGATGGCCAAGAAGCGCACTGATTGGTCCCAGAGCCGCACCGAATGGGCTGAAATGCGCAATAAACTGGCCGAAGTCCGCACCCGCATGAGCGGCGCCCGCACCGGCCTGGCCCAGGCGCGTACCAATCTCTCCCAGTATCGCACCATCCTGGCCAAGCAGCGGACGGAACTCTCTTATTTGCGCACCGGGGCAACCTTAATTGCCATCGGCACTATCTTTACCCGGATGCTGGGGCTGGGCTACTGGACCATTATCGACGTCATCATCACCGGGGCAGGCGTCATCAGCATCGGCATGGCCATCAAGCTCTTCTTTAAGTCCTTCGCGGTGGAACGGAAGCTGCTGGTGCAACTGGAAAAGGAACTGGCCCTGGAGGCCGTGGAGAAACGGGTGGAAGATGCGATCCACTCCCACCGCTTCGGCTCCTTCTAACGGGCTGAGGAGTTGTCGGGGCGAGGTCTCCTCGCCCCCATCTGGATTAGGAAGGCCATGACTTCGCGGGGATTTTTCCAGGGTATCATCAAGATGACCATTAAACAGCGGATCATCATTGCCGTGGTGCTCCAGGCAACTATGATCTGTCTCATCGGCCTGTTTGTCTATTTCTCTTTTGAAAACGTCTTATCGAAATTGCGTTCCATCGAGATTATCGATGATGTCAATATCGCCCTCCTGGAGATGCGCAAGGCCGAAAAGAACTATTTCTTATATAAAGACCTCAATGCCCTGAAGGAACTGGCCAAGCTGGGGGAAGAGAAACATGAGACCATTGTCGCCTCCAAATCTTCGGTGGTGCCCATCTTGCAGGAACAGGGGCGGAAAAGTTATGATTGCCTGCTGGAGACTTTCAAGGAATATCTGGCCCTGGCGAATAACGTCATCAGCACCAAGACGCCGCCCCAGGACTTCGAATTAAACTTCAGGACCTTAGGACAAGAGTTAACCTCGTTATCGGAACAGTTGCTCCGGCAGGAACGGGGCAGTGTCAGCCACACCATAAATAACAATGTCGTAATGCTCATTGCCTCGCTGGGCATTATCTTCATTATTCAACTGATCCTTTGGCAATATTTCTTCAGTCTGATCATTGTAGAACTGAACATCATGGATCGCATGATTAAAAAGGTGTCCGAAGGCCGGTTCCATGAAGTGGCGGTGCAGACCATCTCCCCGCACAACGAAATCGAAATAGCCATCAAGGCGATCTCCGATATGGCCCGAAAATTGGAAAAACGGGAAGACGACGTCCTCCAGGCCGGCAAACTGGCCTCTCTGGGGGTCCTGATCTCCGGTGTGGCCCACGAGTTGGGCAATCCCCTGAACAATATCTCTCTGATGGCCCAAACCTACCTGAGCGTTTACGACATGCTGGGCGATGAGGAAAAGAAAACCTTTATGGGGGATGTCTACAACCAGACGGAGCGTATCCGCAAGATCGTGGAAAACCTGCTGGATTTCTCCCGCCAGAAGAAACAAGAATTGCAGGAAGTGAACCTGAAAGATATCGTCGAACTAAGCCTGACCCTGGTGACCAACCACCTGAAGCTGGCCAAGGTGAAGCAGCACGTGGACATCCCCGATCATTTGCCCAAGGTCCACGTGGACTCCTCCCAAATCGAACAGGTCCTGATCAACCTGTTCATCAATGCCATCCAGGCCATGCCCGAGGGCGGCGACCTGTTTATCAAGGGCGGTTATGACCCCAAAAGCGACCATCTCATCCTGGAGGTCAAGGACACCGGCACCGGCATCCAGAAGGAGATCTTGCCCAATATTTTCGACCCCTTTTTCACCACCAAAAGCACCAAGGGCACCGGCCTGGGGCTCTCCGTGAGCTACGGCATCATCCGGCAGCACCATGGCGATATTGCGGTGGAGAGCATTGAGGGCCAGGGGACCAAATTCATCATCAAGTTACCTGCAATGAAGGGGTAAGGGGGCGGCAGATGACCAAGAAGATTCTCGTGGTGGACGATGAGAAAATCGTGTGCGACATGGCCAGGATCATTTTGCAAAACGAAGGCTACCAGGTGGACACCTTTACGGACAGCCAGTTGGCCCTGGACGCCATCCGGGAAAGACGGTATGATCTGGTGGTCACCGATCTAAAGATGGAAAACGTCAGCGGCATGGACATATTGAGGGAAGTGAATCAGCTCTACCCGGAGACCAAGGTGATTATGTTGACCGCCTATGCCACTCTGGACGCGACCATCGAGGCCATCCGGGAGCGCATCTATGACTTTTTCCCCAAGCCGGTGAAGATCGAGGAACTGAAAAGGTCGGTGAAAAGGGCCCTGGGTGATGATTAGAGAGGAGAGCGATGAAGATCCTATTCGCGGCCGATGAGCAGCCCTACAGCGCCTATGCCCTCAAGGAGGTGACCCGTCTGGGCCTGAACACCTGGGCCGACGTCACCATTGTGGGGGTAACCGCGGCGGGAGGCCCTGAGCCCAACGTCGAGCCGGATCAACCCCTGCTGGCGACCCTGCAGCGCTATCGGGAGGTCTTCCTGGAAAACGCCGTCAGTGAAGGTCTGGCCCCGTATGCCCTGGGCAATTATCGCTACGAGTGGGTCCCCCTGCGGGGCGGGCGCTGGGAGGAGATGCTGGTGGCGCGGGGGGCCAAAAAGGACCTCAAGGTGATGCTTGCGGGCCGGGGCCGCGGCCCAGGAAATCCTGGCGGAGGCCAAGGCGGAGGAAAGCGATCTCATCGTCCTGGGGTGCGCCAAAGGCGAGCAGTGTCTCTGGGGGGACCGGTCGCCGGTGCCCCAGCGGGTGGTCAGCGACGCCGACTGCTCCGTCCTGTTGGTGAAAGAGGAGCAGCCCATCACCCGGATCGTCGCCTGCCTGGACCAGAGTTACATCAGCCAGGATTCCCTGGAGATGATCAACCAGATCGCCACCCTGCACGGGGCCCAGCTCGAATTGATCGGCCTGAGCGGCGGGGGCGGCCTGAAAAAGGACGTCTACCGCCGTCTCATCGAGATCGGCGACTATTACGAGGACCGGCAGATTCAGGTGGCCACCCGGCTGACCGAAGTGGCGGAGTTCGAAAACACCGTGGGCAAAGAGCTCCAGCAAGACCTCCTGGCCCTGTGGATGGGCAAAAGGTCCCTCCTGGACCGCTTCTTCCCCCGGGACTGGGTGGGCCGCTTCGTGGGCAAGTGCCCGTCTTCGGTTTTGGTGATGCGATAGCGTAGGGGCGAACCTTGTGTTCGCCCCTACGTTGAGGAATACCCCATGAAAATCGTGGTAGCCGTGGATAAATCCGAGGAGTCCCAGCAGGCATTGCGCTATACCTGCCACCTGTTGGAGCATTTCACCGCCATCGTCGACGCCCTTTACGTCAAGCCCGACGTGGTGGCCAGCACCGAAGGCGCCTACGCCCCTTTCACCACCAAGAGCGACGTGGAGCGGACCATCGAAGCCGAGGCCGAGCAGACGGTGGAGGAGATCATCGAGTCCTGCTCCATCTGCGTCGGCGGCCGCATCCCCTGCAACCCCTTCGTGGCCATCGGCGACCCGGCCGATGAAATCCTCAACTTCGCCAACCAGGGCTATTACGACATGATCGTCCTGGGCTCCCAGGGCCGTTCCTCGCTGCGGGGCTTTCTCCTGGGGGCGGTGCACGCCAAGGTTCTGCACCACGCCTTGCAGCCGGTGCTGATCCTGCGCAATTTCCGGCCCATCCAAAAAATCCTGGTGGCCTTCCGGGGCTCCCAGTGCGACCAGGGCGCCCTGGAGTTCATCGCGCCTCTGTTCGCCAAGAAGAAGCCGGAGATCACCATCCTCCACGTCCAGGAGACCGAACGGGGCGAAAGCGAGGAATACGCCGAGGCCTGCCTCTTAAGCGGCGAGGACACCTTGAAGGAGTACGGCTACACCCCGGTCAAGAAGATGGCCACGGGCGACTTCGTGGACGAGATCCTCAAGGCGGTGGCGGTGGAGCGCTACGACCTCCTGGTCCTGGGGGCTTACGGCCACAAACGGCCCAAGTACCTGAAGGTCCTGAGCGACGAGGCCCTCAACCTGGTGCGCCTCACCACCCGGCCGGTCCTGGTTTACCGGGATGAGAAGCTGGCCTGAGGGCCGCACGCCAGGGTCCCAAGTCGCCAAGAGAATTTCCACTCGTTCCCGATTGCACCCTGGGGCGGAAAAGAGTTGCCGCAGCACGGATCATTGCCCCAAGCGGCAAGCTAACGAGCCTCAACCTGGCTTCGCCGCCCGGCGTGAGCGGATTTTCTGCAAAGTTTATGGCCAACTCTGCTTAAGCCTGGGTGATCCGGCTTCTCCTCCCTTTTATCCCGCCACGGATTTATTTTTCATGATGATAAAGGCGTTGTCGCCGATGGTCGCGGCTGCAGAAGGGTTGAAAATGGTCTGCTCTTCTCCGGCAATGAGGTATAGTATTGTCTAAGGTAAGACCACGATAAAGTAGAGAGCTATGGTTGCAGAGAGGCGGAGAGACGCCGCTGGAAATAGTCATGCTGCTTTCCCCGGGTCGGCCATGAGGAAAAGACTGATCGCAGTCTGGGTCGCCCTGGCGGTGGCGACTTTCGCGGTGGTCTATCTGTTTACCTATCAGGAAAAACTCAAGATAGACCTGGACCGGGTGGCCTATATCCGGGAAACCTTATCGCTGGTTTACGATCTGGAAAATAATCTGGCTGAAGCCGAGTCCGGAGCCCGGGGCTTTATCCTCACCGGGGATGAGGAACAGTTGGAGCGCTATCGCGTCGCCATCCAGAAAACCGATCGCGTCTTCACCGCACTCGATCAACAGACTGCCGGGGCCGCGGGCCCCCAGCGGCTCCTGAATGAGTTAAAACCTCTCATCGAGAAACGGCGGGCCCTGTTCCAGAGATCCATCGAACTGGCCCAGCAGGCCGCCGGAGAGAAGGAAACACAGGCCGTGGCCAAGGATGGCGCCAGGTTACAGAATCGCCTCCGGAAAAGCCTGGAAAAGCTGGAAGATATCGAAAATAAGCTGCTTAATCCCCAGTGGGCCCGGGAAAAACGCAAGACCAGGGTCATTTTATGGGTCCTCACCGGCGGCGCCTTCGCCAGTTTTTCGCTTCTGGTCCTGCTCTTCTATCGCCTCAATCAGGAAATCGTCGTCCGCAAAAGGGCGGAAAGCCGGGTGGCCGATTATCAGGACAATCTGCGCTCCCTGGCCTCCTCCCTGTCCCTGGCCGAAGAGCGGGAGCGCCGCCGCCTGGCGGTCTATCTCCACGATCAAATCGGCCACACCCTGGCCCTGGCCAACATCAAACTGGGGGAATCGCAGAAATCCCTCTCCGGCCAGGGTCCCGGATTCCCCCTGGCGGAACTGGAAAAAACCGGCAGCCTCCTGGAGCAGGCCATCCGGGACACCCATTCGTTGACTTTCAGGATCAGCTCCCCCATACTTTATGAATTGGGATTGGCTGCCGCCCTGGAGTGGCTCACCGAGCAGGTCCAGAAAGACCATGGCATCTCCACCCGGTTTATTGCCGACGGCGGCGCCGATCTCTTAGGCGAAGATGTCCAGGTTCTCCTCTTTCAGGCGGTCAATGAACTGTTGGTCAACGTCGTGAAACATGCTCAGGCCCAGAACGTCGAGGTCTCCCTCCAGCGGGAAGGCGGGAACCTGAAAGTGAATGTGGGGGATGACGGGGTGGGTTTCCAGATGCCCCGGACGGAGCCTCCCCGTCGTCGGGAGCGGTGTGGATTCGGCCTCTTCAGCATCCGGGAGCGCTTGCGTCCCTACGGCGGGGTCCTGAAAGTCCAGTCCGAGCCCGGCGCCGGCACTCACATCACCCTGACCGTTCCCCTGGCGAACGCAGTCGGCCCGGTTACCTCCCATGACCACTAAAATCCTCCTGGCCGATGATCACCAAATCATGCGGGAAGGGCTCATCGCCTTGCTGGAGCGCGAACCCGGCCTGCAGGTGGTGGGCGAGGCCGGCGACGGTCGAGCGGCGGTGCGCCTGGCCAGGGAACTCAGCCCTGACCTGGTGGTGATGGACGTCACCATGCCGGATCTCAACGGCATCGACGCCACCCGCCAGATCCTGGAAGAAAACCGGCGGATCAAGGTCATTGCCTTATCTATGCATGCCGACCGCCGCTTCGTCAAAGGCATGCTCCAGGCCGGGGCCTCCGGCTACCTGCTGAAGCACTCCGCCTCCCAGGAACTCCTTAAGGCCATCAAACTGGTCATGGCCAACCGGGTCTACCTGAGCCCTGAGGTCACCGAGGTCGTGGTGGAAGACTATAAAGCCCCGGTTCCCGATACTTCGGCCTTTGCGGTGCTGACCTCTCGGGAACGGGAAGTACTCCAGCTCTTTGCCGAAGGCAAGAGTCCCCGGGAGATCGCCGCGGCCCTACACCTGGGCTTAAAAACCGTGGAAGCCTACCGCCGCCAGATCATGGAGAAGCTGGGTTTTAACAGCTTCGCCGAACTCGTCAAATATGCCGTCCGGGAAGGGCTCACTTCACTGGAAACCTAGCTTTTTGGACTTATAGCCTTTGGAGCCCCCTGTTCTCTCCAGCAGCGCCTGCAGAAACCTCCAGCGGCACCCGCAGAATTGGTGTTCTGACGATAGCCCACGCTGACGCTCCGTATAAAATTCTCCCCAAGCAGTCAAATCTCTTCAGGCTTGGGATTCTCTTATGCAGGCATCAGCCACGCTAGTAAAAACCGCGGCCGGCTACGGCTCCCCGCGGCCGGCCGCGGAGCGGTTCAGTACTCTGGATTTATTGATAAAAATCATGGTGCCCCTGGGGCTGATCGTCTCCTTCTGGGTGGCACTGGAAATGGGGTTCTTGCAGAACTATGCGGCCCTGTTCTCCTTCAAGACCTACCAAAAACCATTGATGGCGGTGGGGGCCGCCTATACCCTGGGCTTCTTGATTTTCCAGGTGATGCGCACTTACTTTTGGTGGCGCTACCGGCCATTTTCCTTGCCGCCGGGGCCTCTGCCCAGGGTCACGGTCCTCATCCCCGCTTACAATGAAGGGGCCATGGTGGAGAAAGCTCTCTATTCAGTGGCGGCTTCCGACTATCCCGCCGACCGGCTGGAGATCATCTGCATCGACGACGGCTCCAAAGACGACACCTGGCAGTATATGCAGCGGGCCCAGGCGCGCTACCCGGAGCTCATCCGGTTGATCCGCTTTCCGAAAAATCGCGGCAAGCGGGAGGCCCTGTATGCCGGGTTTTCCCAGGGCACCGGGGCCTATTTCGTCAGCGTGGATTCGGACAGCGTCATCGAAGCCGGCACCATTAAACAGATCGTGGCCCCCATGCTCCAGGACCCCAAGATCGGGGGGGTGGCCGGCAATGTGAAAATCTACAACCGCTTCGCCAACCTGATGACCCGGATGCTCTGGGTGCGCTTCGTCCTCTCCTTCGATTTTCTGCGGGCCTCCCAATCCGCCTATGGTTTCGTCTTCTGCACCCCCGGGGCCCTGTCGGCCTACCGGCGGGAAGCAGTCATGCCCATCCTCGAAGAGTGGCGCGGCCAGACCTTCCTAGGAAACCGCTGCACCATCGGCGAAGACCGGGCCTTCACGAACCTCATCCTGCAGCAGGGCCACGAGACCGTCTATCAGCGCAGCGCCGTGGTCTACACCACCGTGCCCGAGACCTACAAAGGCATGTGCCGCATGTTCCTGCGCTGGGACCGGTCCAATTTCCGGGAGTCTTTTATCCAGCTCTCTTTTATGTTCAAACGCTACCGGCGGCGGCACCGGCTGCTGCCCATCGTGGACTTCTTGGTCCGGGAGTTGGAGTTTCCCCTCGGCTGTCTCTTTATTCCCCTGCTCCTGGTCAACATCTGCCTCTATCCCCTGGTGCTGTTGAAGTTCGTCACGGCTATGGCCGTGGTCTCGTTTATCCTCAGCGCTTATTACCTCAGCGCCGAGCGGGACATGGACTTCGTCTACGGCGTGATCTACGCCTTTTACGCCTTCATGCTCGTCAAATGGATCAAGCCTTACGCCTTCCTCACCCTGCGGGACGGCCGCTGGTTGACTCGCTGATCGGAGGTCCCGGCCCGGAGGCGGTCGTCCCGCGCCCGGCCGCGGGTCAGGGGTAATTGGTGTCCCGGGGGCCGCGCAGGAGCGAAGTGAACACCCCGATACTCGCAACCAACATGCAAGTGAGCAGGGTTATATGAAAGGCGTGAGTAAAAACGGCTTCCAGCGGCGCCGCGGGCAGATTCCATTTCTGGCTCAGCGCCGCGCCGGCCTGGGCGCCGCCCAGCGAGGTAAAAATCGCTCCGGAGAGAGCCACACTGGATGATTGCCCCAGGACGCGGACCGTTGACAGGAAACCTGAGGCCAGGCCCAGGCGCTGCGGCGGCACTGAACTCATGATGGCGTTATTGTTCGGCGGTTGGAAGAGCGCCTGTCCAAAGCCGATCACCATCAGCGGCCAGACCAGGTCGAAAAACGACTCCCGGGCCGTCAAGCGGCTGAGAAACCAGAGCCCCAGACAGACGATGGCCAACCCCAGGGAACTTAAAACCCGCGACCCAAAGCGGTCCGAAAGCCAGCCGCTGAACGGGGCGACCACGGCGAGGGTGAGCGGCACCGCGGTCATCAGCAGGCCCGCCTGGTGGGCCGGGAGCGCCAGCAGCTCCTCCAGGTAGAAAGGCATCATGAACATTACGGCAAACAGAGACAGGAAACAGAGAAAACTGCTGACAATCGCCGCGCTGAACAGCCGGTTGCGAAAGAGGGAGAAATCGACGATGGGCTGGTTGACGCGCCTTTCGTGGATAATAAACGCCGCGCCTACCACCAGCGCCGCCACCAAGAGACCGACAATGGTCCATGAACCCCAACCGATTTCCTGGCCGAAACTCATACCGAGCATCAGGCAGGTGACGCTCACCGAGAGCAGGATGGCGCCGATGGGGTCAAATTGCCGCCGGTCCCAGCGCAGATGCATGGGCTCAGTCAACAGGCGCAGGGCCGCGATAATGCCAATTATCCCGATGGGCACATTGATGTAAAAGATCCAGCGCCAGGTGAAGGCCTCGGTGATGATCCCGCCCACGGTGGGACCGGCGCTCGTACCGGCGGCCACCACCAGAGCGAGGATACCCAAGGCCCGGCCCCGCTCCGTGGCCGGAAAGGCGCGGGTGATCATGGCGGGGCTGCAGGCCATGATCAGCGCCCCCCCCACTGCCTGCAGGCCCCGAAAGATGACCAGGAACAGCAGCGACGGCGCCGCCCCGCAAAGGGCGGAGCTCAGGGTAAAGATGAGGAGTCCCAACACCCAGAGAAGTTTCTGCCCCACCATATCCAACAGTCGGCCCAGGGTCAGCAGGAGGCTGGCAATCACGATGAGATAGGCAATGATGACCCATTCCACCATGCCGCTGAGAGGGACCTGAAAAGAGAGGCTGATTTTCGGCAGGGAGATGTTCACAATACTGGCGTCCAGGGTCGCCATAAAGAGGCCGATGGCCATAATCCCCATGACGGTCCACTTGTCCGCGGTCTCCCCGGCGACCGGGGCCGCCATCGCCTTCGGGTCGACGCTGCTCACACTGCCTCCCTGCTCATGCATGGTTTTTTTGCTCATATCAGGCTGCAATTAAGGGCTGCCCCGCAAGTCCGCGGCGGCGAAAAATACCTGAAGGCAGGCCGCAATTTGGCCACGCCTGCGTGACCGAGCCCTTCAGACGGCGATTCTCGGATACATCCAGCCGCCAATGACGACCAGAAGCGCCGTGACCGTCAGCAATATCCCCAGATCCGGCCCCAGGCCGAAAACGCTCGCTCCCCCGGTCAGCATCAAAGCCCGCAGGGCGTCCACTTCGTAGGTCAACGGATTGAGGTGAGAGATCACCTTCAGCCATGCCGGCATCATGGAGATCGGGTAAATCGCGTTGCTCGCAAAGAACAGGGGCATCGTCAATATCTGGCCAATGCCCATGAAGCGTTCCCGGGTCTTGACGAGGCAGGCAATGATCAGGGAGAGGGTGGAAAAACACGCCGCGCCCAGGAGCGCGACCCCCAGCACGCCCACCAGGGCCAGGGGATGCCAGTTGATCCTGACGCCCAGCAATAAGGCCAGCCCATAAACGATAGCCACCTGCGATAAGGCGCGGACCCCGGCGGATATCCCCTTGCCCAGCACCAGCGCCGAGCGCGGCGTCGGGCTGGCCAGGAGTTTGTGGACCAGCCCCAGGTCCCGCTCCCAGATGATGGCGATGCCATGGAAGATGGCGATGAACAGGACACTCTGGGCCAGGATGCCGGGGGCCATAAAGTCCAGGTAAGGCAGGCCGCCGGTGGGGATGGCCCGCGCCCGGCCGAAGACCTGCCCAAACACCAGCAGCCACAGGGCCGGTTGTATGGCGCGGGTGAGCAGTTCGGTGGGGTCGTGGCGAATTTTGCGCAATTCCAACTCGGCAATGACCAGGGTCTTATCTGACGAATCCGGTGACTCGTTGCAGTGGCGAGGTCAGATGCCGCAGCAGCCGCCTAACCCAGCCGTTGGGCCGTGCGCCTGGTTCTTGAGGCTTCACGGTAAGCTCCTCCGGAATCGACCGTGCCGCCGGCATAATGGACGAAGACATCATCCAGGGTGGTCCCGTTGCCGCCCAACGACGCTTTGAGCGCCGCGGGCGTGCCGATGGCAGCCACCCGGCCCAGATGCATGATCGCCACCCGGTGGCACAGGTGATCGGCTTCCTCCATGAGATGAGTGGTCAGCAGGATGGTGGCGCCGAAGTGCGTGGCGTAAGCGCTCGATATGGTCCCAGACGGCCCGGCGGGCGACAGGATCGAGTCCCACGGTCGGTTCGTCCAGGAAGAGCACCCGCGGCCGATGCAACATGGACTGGGCGATCTCCAGCCGCCGGATCATCCCGCCGGAATATTCGCGCACCATGCGGTCGGCGGCGTCGGCCAGGCCCACCAGGTCCAGCATCTCGCCCAGGCGCGCTGGCGCGCTCGCCCCTCGGGATATCGTAGAGTTTGGCAAAGATCAACAGGTTCTCATAGCCGGTCAGGTTGCCGTCGGCCGAGACCAGCTGCGGCACGTAGCCGATGACCCGGCGCACCTCCCGGGCTTGCCGGACGATGTCAAAGCCGGCGACGGACGCCGTGCCCGAGGTCGGCGGCAAGAGGGTGGTGAGCATCTTGATGGTGGTGGTCTTACCCGCGCCGTTGGGACCCAGCAAACCGAACACCTCTCCGCCCTCTACCGCAATCGTCAGAGCGTCCACCGCGGTATGGCCGTTAAAGCAGCGGGTGAGCGCCTTCGTCTCCAAAATAGCCATGTAATTATTTTCCTAGGGCGGTCCTGGCCTCTCGGTCGGACCCAAAGACCGATGCCAAAACCTGCATGGCCTCGATAATGAGGCGGCGCTCGGAGGCCGGGAGGACCACCAGGCGCTCAGCCAGCCGAGACTCAGTGGCCTGATAGGCCGATTGCATCGAACTCCGCCCCAGAGTAGTCAGGACCAGGGGCACCCGCCGACGGTCTTCGGGATCCATTTGGCGGGTCACCATATGCCGGGCTACCAGGCCATCTATCAGCTTGGACGTCGAGGGCAGGGTGAGCCCCAGATGCTCCGCAATCTCCGAAAGGGAGGCACCGGCATGGCGATTCAAAAAAATCAGGACCCGAAATTGGGGCACTGAAAGCTCAGATCCCCGATGGCTCCGGATCTCGGTGCGGATGGCGCGCATCACCATGGGAACGACTTCCAGTGTTTGTCGAGCACACTCATCGGGTGAGCCGAACATAGTTAGCCTTTCTAATAGTTAGATAGACTAAGTATATTCCAGAGCCTGCCCAGTTTCAACAAATTTCTTAGGCGCCGATTCCTCTATCTTTTGGGGTTTTACTAAATTAAGGCAGGATCAGCAGTGAACGCTCTGGGAGTTAGCAAGGATGCCCAAAATGCACTTGAGCAAGAGATGGTTATGGTTATCGGCGATTATTCTCACCGTGATACTGGGACTCCCTGGGCCGGTGGCGGCACAACATCGCGGCTTTGGGCGCGGTGGCGACCACGGCACCCAGGATCGCCAGTTATACAATCCCCAGACAGTGACCACGGTGCAAGGACAGGTGGAGGACTTGGGAAGCTATGGAATGCAGGGATGGCGGGTCACCCCGGGAATGGCACTCCAGGGATTGGTGCTGAAGACCGCTAAAGGCAACATTACTGTCAACCTGGGGCCTCCCTGGTACGTGCGCAAGCAGGGCTTCACCTTGCAAACCGGGGATACCTTGGAGATAACCGGCTCGAAGGTTGGCAAGGACGAGAAGACGGTACTGCTCGCGGCCGAGGTGAAAAAGAACGGCCAGACGCTAAAAGTGCGGGATGAAAAAGGCGTACCGCTCTTTCGGGGGCAGGGTCCCGATGGGCCAGAGACCAAAGGCAGGGGGCGCGGCGGTATGGATTCCGGCGGTATGGGTTCCGGCGGCTGAGGCCGGGGAAGTTGGTAACCATTTCAGAAGCGGGGCTGGAGGCATGGTCTACCATGCCGCGCCGGGCGGTCCATCTGAAAATTTTGTAGACGTCACGCCGATTTGGGCAATTTTTAGAGTTTAACCATTAAAGGCCGGATGAGCCGGCTGAACAATTCGCCACAACGGGGAGAAAAAAATGCAGAGTAAGAAATTGTCAGTAACGGTATTGTTGGCTCTGGGAATATTTTTGAGCCTGGCCCTGACCTCCTGGGCGCAGCCGTGGGGGATGAAGGGACACCGGGGTCAATGGGGCCACTACGGACACCATGGAAAATTTGCCAACCTGACCCCGGAGCAAGCGGGAAAACTTTTCGATCTGCGGCAGAAATTCCTGGATGACACCGCCGGCCTTCGCAAAGACATGCTGGTCAAGAGGATGGAGTTAAAGGCCCTCTGGCGGACCGAGAATCCGGATGAGAAACAGATTCTGGCCAAGCTCAAAGAGATCAATGCGGTGAAGGAAAAGTTCCAGGAAAAATTCGTACCGCTGCGGCTGCAGGTAAAGAAAATCCTTCCCCCCAGCCCCGGCCCCAAGGGCAAGCTGAGCCTGGAGGATGAAGAAAATAATTTGGATGCCACCATGACCATGGAATTTGACGGTACTGGCGGGGCCGATTCATAAAAGCTACGGCCGGGGAAAGAACCGGAACCCATTCTGGTTCTTTCCCTTATCCAGGACCTGCCGGGGCCCAGAATATCTAAAATTTGACCCTAGAAAAAAGAGCCTGCAGCCAAACGCCCTGCGCACCCTACGGGACGGCGGCTGGTTGACGCGCTGCAGGAGAGCTGCTCTTAGATGAGGGTTCCGGCTGCTGGGTAAAGCCACTGATAATTTTCTGCACGGCACGACAAATCAAAAGAAGAGGGAATGGCTGCCAATGCGACTGCGAGAGAAAACGTGGCGAGGGTCTCCGGTATGGCCGCCGCCATCGTGGGTCCGGGGCGGGCCAGGTGATGCCCTTGCGACCGGTGAAAACGGAATTCTAGAAATGTTCACCTCTATAAATCTCCCCCGCCATTTCCGCCGCAAGAAGCATATTTGACCATTACGGCTGAATATCAAGGCCGGCTGCGTTCCGGATTGATTTTTGAAAGCCCTGAACACCTTGAATCTCTCTATTTCATGCTTAAGAAATATGTCGGGAGACCGCTGCGGGAAGTGGGGGACATTGAGATAAATTAAGGGGGCCACAAGGGGGGGAAGATGTTGAAATTGATCGAATTTGACCAAGCCGACTACGAGCACTACCCCTGTGTCGAAAACCTTTTTGGTGATCTAGTCCCCCTGATTGCCCAGGTGAAGATGGCGCCGCCCCATGGGGGTTGGATGGCCACGGTAGTAGTTGACGGCAACGGCATCCTGGTGATGATTTACAATGAGGAGGGGGAACAGAGAATGGTCTTTTGCCGGGAACTTTACCCTTTCCCTTTGGCCGTGCTCGTGGCGGAGCATCTGGAAGCGCCGCTTGACCCGAAAGCCTTAACCAGGTTGGGTTTTGAACAGTTTAAGTGAAGGCCGGATAGAGGCCGCCCGTGTTGGTTGCCCCTGCCATTTGGTTAACAGCCAAAACTGAAATAAATTATTGGCAAACCGATGAGTGAAGTGGGGAGATTGAGATAAATTAACCGGGCCCCAGTGCAAACATGAGAATCATAAATGCCTTTATTATTATCCTGCTTATGGGAATGGGTGGGGTTATTCTGGCACCAAGCCAGGCTGGGGCGATTTGTCCTCTGTGCACCATTGCGGTATGCGCCGGGGCCAGTTTCTTTGGATGGTTGGGGATCGATGATCTTATCACCGGTCTCTGGATCGGCGGCTTGACCCTTTCGGCGATCATGTGGACTATAAGTTTCTTCAATAAAAAGCATATCCGGTTTCCCGGCCGCAGAATGTTGGTTATCCTTGGTTATTACAGTATCATCATAGCTCCCCTTTACTGGAAAGGTATTATCGGACAGCCGCTGAATAAATTTTGGGGAATCGATCGGATGGTGGGCGGCATCATCCTGGGGAGCGTCGCCTTTTTTGCGGGTGTCGTCTGCCATATTTATCTGAAAGAGCAAAATAAGGGGCGGTCCTACTTTCCTTTGCAGAAGGTTGTGTTACCGGTGGCCCCGCTGGTGATTTTAAGTTTAATTGGTTATTTTTTATAAAGGAATAAGGATATGGCTGCAGAGGAAAAAATCCCCACCATCAACGAACTCGTTCTTAAAGTTGATGAGATGAAAAAACACGATAAGATGGACCTGTCTTCGGACCAGGATCTATCAATAGCCATTATGAATCTAATCAGTATCGAGGAGCATTTCTTTTTCACGGGGGCAAAAACTGGAAAAAGTGGCTACTACGACTTGCTCAACGAAGTGAGGGAAATGCGCAAATCTCTTTTAAAGAAGATAATTAAGGAATATGAAGGGGAGGTTTGGTGTATTTCAAAACATTTGCTGGCTGCATGCATGCGCCTCATGGAAGTTGGAACCAAACAATTAACCATCGGGGACAAAAAGGCGGCTGAAGAACTTTTTGAAAAGGCTTATGGTCTTTATTCGCTCTTCTGGGGAATAAATATGAAGTTGATTAACCTTGAAGGAGTTAAAAGAAAAGATGCGGATATTAAATATTTAGATATCCAGGCTATCAATGTTTCACAACCGCCCAAGCAAGGCTTTTTGAGCAGGTTGGGAGAAGCGGTTAAAAAAGCGATTGATTGTTGTATTGAATAGGACTTTCATCAAAGCCTTGATATATTATTGTAGGTTCAGCCTCCTTGAAGCAGGGGCGCCTGCCGGTGGACCCCGATACCCGCAGCATCGCCCTTGGCGGCCAGGAAATCTTGCCTGGAAAAAACCTTGACCTGATATAATAAAGCCATGAAACCTGGAGTGCATTTTGGCCAGCTGCACCTGATTATCTCGGTCGTGGCGGTCCTCGCCCAAGTTTACCTCTTCCTCTGGATCGGGCAGGCCATCGGGGCGTCGCGTCGTTCCCGCCTGGGCAAGTCCTTACTTATCGGCGCGGTGGGCCTGAGCATCGCCTCGCTCTTTGCCATGAACGCGGTCACCTTATCCAGGCGGATCGCCTGGGTGGACCCGCCGGAGGTGGCCGATGTCATCCTGTTCTATTTGCCGGCGGTGTGGACCTTCGGGTCGATCTTCTCGGCCCTGCTCCTCGGTCTGGTCCAACTCCTGAGGGGGTTGGGGAGGGTCGCAGTTCGCTGCGCCCGCGGCCTGGACCACCGGGAATCCGCCCTGCCCGTGAACCTCGAGCGCCGCCGTTTCCTGCAAGCCGGAGTGAGCGGGCTGGCCGCGGCGCCCTTGATTCTCTCCGGATACGGGGCCGCCTATGGCGGCAAGGCTTATGAGGTCCGGAAGCTCACCCTGCCCTTCGGCCGGGTCTTGCGGGTGGTCCAACTCACCGACATCCATGCCGGGGTTTACATGACCCGGGCGGAGATGCGCCGCTATGCCGAGCAAGTCAACGCCCTGGAGCCCGATTTGTTTGTCCTGACCGGGGATTACATCTCCGACTCCATGAAATTTCTTCCCGACTGCGTGGAGGAGATGGCCCGGGTGCGCGCCCGGTACGGCACCTTCGCCAGCATGGGCAATCACGAACGCTGGTTTGGACGGCAGAGTGATATCCTGGCAATGTTCCGGCAGCAGCGGATAACGTTTCTGCTCAATGCGCACCGGGTAATTCAGACTGAATCGGGTGCCTTGGCGGTGGCCGGTATTGATGACCTGTCCGGGCATCCCGATTTGCCGGGCGCCTTGCGGGGGCTGGAGGCCAACCTTCCGACGATCCTGCTCTCGCATCGGCCGGAGATCTTCCCGCTGGCCGCGGCTCACGGCGTGCCGCTCACCCTGGCGGGTCATTATCATGGCGGCCAGATCAAGCTTGGCCTGCCGGGTCTGAATCTCAGCCTGGCGAGCCTGCTGACCCCCTATCCCGAGGGGCTGTACCGGATTAAAGACTCCCATCTCTACGTCAGCCGCGGGATCGGGACCACCTTCACCCCGATCCGCCTGAATGCCCGGCCGGAAGTGACCCTGTTCCGCCTTATTTGACCCTCGCAGCTCCCATATTCACCTCATAGCCGGATCATACATAGCGCGGGCCTTGATAGCGAACGCTTAAAATGACGCTCGCCTGATCACGAAGGCGCAGTTCTTGACTTTCCATAATCAGACCTTACTTTTAAAGCAAATTATAGTGGGAGGATGCCAATGAACTTGCGAGGGAAATTGGCTTTTTTAGTGCCTCTTCTGGTCCTGGTCTTGGCTGCTGGGGCCTGGGGGGCCGTGGAAAAGGCCCAAATGATTAATGGCGTTCAATGGGCCCAGTGGTCGAACCAGGACAAGCTGGTTTACGTCCGGGGGATTTCTAATTGGGTCGATTTTGACTCCGCGGCCCAGATCCAAACCATGAAACGTACCGGCAAACATTGGTTTTCGATTACCATTGGCCTGGATAAGATCCTCAAGACCAAAACTTTAGGCCAGGTCGTGGCGGACGTAGATAATTATTACCGGAATAATCCCGGGAACCAGGACGTTTCAGTGATTGAGGTAATCATCAAGCACTGCGCCAAGATGTGCCCCTCTTAAAACGGGGATTAGGAGAAGCAGTCATGAAAAAGTATCTGGTTTTGCTTTTGGCGATCCTCATGTTAGTCGGCGCCTGCGGCGGCTATGGCGGCGGCGGCCAAGCTACGGTCGAACGGACCGTGGGTGGCGGGGCCTTAGGTGCCGCGAGTGGCGCCCTTATCGGCGCGGGGGTGGGCTCGCCTGCCGCCGGCGCTGCCATCGGCGGCGGGGCTGGTCTCATCGGTGGCTACCTATACGACCAGTATGAGAAAAACAAGTATGGATACTAATTGAAGGAATAACGCCCCCTGGCGCAATGAATTGAACGCCAAGGCATAATCCTCTTTGGTTAGGACCGCCCCTCCAGATCAACCGCTAGGGCCGGAAGTCGTAACTTCCAGTTCCCGGCTAAGGAATGGGGGGGCGTTTTAATGGGCCATCGGCCCGTAACCCCCTCTCCCAAAATGCCACCCTCACCTAACGGCAGGCTGGGAAGCCTGGGCCTCCGGAGCGGTTTTGCCGGGGGTAACCGGGCTGCTTCCCGCCATCTGGGGCTCCCGATTCCACCAGCCTCCGCCCAGGGCGACGAACAGGGCGGCGTTATCCTGGAAACGCAGCGCCTGCGCCTGGATATAGCCGAGCCTGGCCTGCTGGTATTGGTTATCGGCGGTTAGCACTGACAGATAGTTGACCAGCCCGGCCTGGTAGTTGGCCTGCACCAGTTGCAGGGCCTGCGCGGCCGCGGCCAGCGCCGCGGCTTGGGCCTTCAGGGTCTCGGCGTCGTGTTCCACGGCCCGGAGCGTGTCGGCCACCTGCTGGAAAGCGCCGACCACTACCTGCCGGTAGTCGGAGGTGGAGGCCTGATACGCCTCAATGGCCGCTTTCCGTTGATGCCACAGGGTTCCCCCGGTAAATAAGGGTTGGGCCAGGTTTGCCCCCAGGCTCCAGACATTGGCGGCGGTACCGAAGAGCTTGGCGATATCGACCGCAGTCTGCCCGTAGGACGCACTCAGGTTGAAGCTGGGAAACATGGCTGCGGTCGCCACCCCGATATTGGCGCTGGCCGCGTGTAACGTAGCCTCGGCGGCCAGAATGTCAGGCCGCTGGCGCACCAGCTCTGACGGCAGCGTGATCGGCAAATCTTTAGGGAGAGTAAAATCCTTTAAATCGAGCTGGGGCGCCGACCACTCCGCCGGGGTGCGGCCCACCAGGGCCGCCAGGAGATGGTTGGTCTTGTCGAGGTTTTGTTTTAACGGCGGCAGGGTCGCCTCAGTGGCGGCGAGTTGGGCCTGAATGCTGACCACGTCCGCGTAAGGGACGGTGCCCGCCTGCGCCTGGGTGGCGGTGAGGCTCAGCTGCTCCTTTTGGAAGCCGATGAGTTGCTGTGTGGCCTCGATCTGGGCGTGATAGGCCGCCTGGGCCACGGCGGCATTGACGACATTGCCCAACAGGGTGAGATAGGTGGCCGCGGCGGTGTAACTCTGATAATCCACCTGGGCCGCTAACCCCTCGACGGTGCGCCGCTGGCCGCCGAACACATCCAGAACGTAGGAGACGCTGACCGAAGAGGTATAGAGGGTGAAGATGCTGCCGGGAGCGTTGGCCGCGCCGAACTGGGCGGTGGTGAATCTTTGCCGGGTGGGGGAGAAGTTGCCTTTGACCTGAGGAAAGAAGACCCCATAACCCGCCTGCAAGTTTTCCTGGCTTTGGCGCAAACGGGCCTGAGCCGCTTGCAGATTGGCGTTTTGAGCTACCGCTTCCTGGATTACTCCGTCCAACCGGGGAGATTGGAACAGACGCCACCAATCGGCGGCGATTTCGGCGCCCATTGCAAAGTGCTGGACCCGGCCGTCGGCCGCAACCGTTGCGGTCGGTTCCCGCCCCTGGGTAAATTGGGTGGCGGCGGGCGGCTTGGGGCGCTCAAAGTCGGGTCCCACCGCACAGCCCGCCAGCAACCACAGGCCGGACAGCACGCTGCCGAGGGCCAACGGCCAACAGCAGCCGGGATTATGGCGTTTCCACATAGACGTCCACCAGTTGCCCGGGATAGATCTTCATATCCTTCGGCGGCTTGAACCGGAACAAGACCGGCAGCACTCTCACGTCCACCCGCTCGGTCCGTTGGTTCGACAGCTCGATCTTGGGGCTCACGTAAGGCTGCACCCGCTCGAACTCCAGGGGAATGCGGGTGCTGGTGCCCCTGATCTGCATCTGGGCGTTCATCTGGCCCGGCGCCGGCATCCTGGGAATAAGAATCTCGTCAATGTAACATCTGACTTCCAGATACTCCTGCGGCGGACCCATGACGATGATGGGGTCATAGCCCTGCGTGTAGGTATCATAGGTCCCCTGGGTTGAGGTGAAAGTGCCCGTTGCCGTGTTGACCGCCAAAACAACCCCATCCACCGGGGCCAGGAGGGTGCATTTGGCCAGCAGAGCGGCGCCGCTGACATAAGTCTTGGATAACGCCTCATACAGGTGCTGCTGATTTTGGATGTCGTAGATCCAGGCCCCCGCCTTGGTCAGCTCATACTGCCGCCGGGCCACACCGAGATTGCCTTGATTCACCTTGACCGTATTCTCCGCCGTGTCCAGCTGATCCTTGCTCACCGATTTGGGGTTCATCAGGTAGGATTTCCGCAGCTTGTTCAGCGTGTCCTGGGAGGTTTTCAACTGGGCGGCGGCATACTCCATTTGCGCCTTGGACACCCGCAGGACCTCCGCCCTGGGCTGGGCCTTGAGTTCCCGCAGCATGGCCAGAGCAGCCTCGGCTTGGGCCTTCTGCTGCTCCACCGTGGCCCGCTGCACGGAATCGTCCAGCAGCAGCAGGGGCGTTCCCTTCGGTATCGTCTGTCCCTCGGTTACCAGAATCTGGGTAACGGTGCCGGGCACTTCGGGAAAGATGTTGATGTTGGCCCCGTTGGATTGGTAGCTTTCGATGATGCCGTTGGCATAAATGCCCTTGGCGTAAGGGTTCATGGCGGGAGTAAAGGCCGGCGGCAGCGGCTTTTTCCGGATGCCGTACATATAGGCGCTGACCAACCCGCCTGCCACCCCCAGGATCACCAGGGCTAATAATAATTTATGTCTCACTCATGCCTCCGCTGACAATCTCCACGATCCGGCCGTCTTCCATCTTGAGGTTGCGGTCGGCATATTCGAAGATCCTGGCATCGTGGGTGACAATCAGGATGCATCGGTGGTCGTTCAATAAGTGTTCTTTAATAAAACCGATAATCCTTTTGCCGGTGACGCCGTCCAGGGAAGCGGTCGGTTCATCGAAGATCAGAATGTCCGGACGGCTGACGATGGCCCTGGCCAGGGCCACGCGCTGTTGTTCGCCGCCGCTGAGCTTGAAGGGCGGCAGCTCGGCCCGGTCCTTGAGCCCGACCACATCGAGAAATTCCAGGGCCAGGCGCAAGGATTCATCCCAGTCCTGCCTCTTGAGAATCAGGGGGAGAGCGACGTTCTCGGCGGTGGTCAGTTTCGGGAACAGGTGGTAGTCCTGAAACACAAAGCCGATGCTATGCAATCTGAAATCGGCCAGTTCGTTGGGTCTGAGCCTCCAGATTTCTTTGCCGTCCACCACGACCGTGCCGGAATTGGGTCGCAAAATCCCCGAAATCATGCTCAGCAGCGTGGTCTTGCCGCTGCCGGACGGGCCGGTGATATAGAGCATTTCGCCAAAATAGGCCTCAAAACTGACCTCTCGCACCGCGTAGGTCCTGATTTCTTCGGGTCCAAACCACTTCACCAGTTCGACGGCTTGCACCGCGGCCTCGGCCATGCTTAACCTCTGAAAATATCGAAAGGTTCAACCTTGATCACTTTGCGCACCGCGATGAAACTTGAAACCCCGGAGATGACCAGCACCATGATGAAGGCCATGCCCAGATTGAAAAAGGTGATATCCGCGGCGTAATTCGGTATCTGTCTTTTGGCGATGGCGATCAGCAGCGAACTTAAGCCGACCCCCAGGCCGTAGCCGGTGAATCCGGTAAGCAAGGTTTGAAAGAGGATCATGTAGACGAGTTCGTGACTCTTGGCGCCGATGGCCTTCAGGGCGCCGAATTTGTCCAGATTTTCCAAAACAAAGGTATAAAAAGTTTGGCCGCAGACGGATAAGCCCACCAGGAAACTGATCACGGTCATAATGAGAATGTTGGTGCCGACGCCGGTTTGGTATTTGTAATAATTGGCAACCATCTGCCGGAATTCGCCATTGGTCAGCGCCAGATAGCCGGCCTTGGCCACCTCCTCCTTGATATACGAGATATCGTGATCGCTTTTCGGCTCCACCAAGATATAGGCAATGGTGAACCGCGTGGAAGGGATATACTGAATAGCCCGGGTGAAGGTGGTGTACAGGGTCGGGATGCCGAACAGGGTGCTGCTGGCCACCTTGGCAATGCCGACCACGACTGCCCGGTGGTCATTGATCTCAAAAGTGGTGCCGAGCTTCGGGTTTTCTAATTTGGAAAATTCTTCATCCCTTACCACGATAAAGCCATTATCGGCAAAAATGTCGTCAATTTTTCCCTGGATCAACTCAGGCCGGCCCACCAGGCTGGAGTCGTCCAGTCCGAGGACGGTGGCCGGCTGATAAACGCCGTCATGGAGCTTGACCAGAGCGACCCCGGAATATAACGGCACGGCGTATTTGACCCCGTTGATGCTGCGCACCGCGTCCAGGATGTAATCAGGCAACTGGATGCTGTTGAGGGGATTATTGACGGCCGGGTCCATGACCCAGATGCTGGAACCGACGTTGATGATGGTAGCCGAGGCCTTATTCAGGATGCCGGAAAACACCGAGGTCAGTTGGACCATCAGAAAGACTGCGAAGGTGACTCCGATGATCAGGGCGGCGAACTTGCCCCGGTCATTGACCAACAACTTGAAGGCAACTCGCAAGATTCCTTTCATGGCTGGGATCTCTCGCCGGACGCCGCGGCCGGGCGGTAATCCTCACCTCGGGCCAGGCCTTGCAAGGCGATTAAGGAAAAGCGCGTTATGTGGTCCACCAAGGCCTGAATATCCGCCGGGTCATAATGCTGCTGGGGAAAAAGGCGCTGAATTACCGGCCGGGCATGCCGATAATGCACGCATTGGCTGACAATGCTCAACTGGCAGTAGCGCACCATATCATCACTCACCCCGGCCCCCAGCAGTTCCCGCACGATGGCTCTTAACTGCTCCGCCATCGGCCGCAGCATATTTTCCACCAGGGCATCCAAGGCGGTGGTGGGTTCAATCATTTCCCGGGCCATTAATTTGCCGTACCAGGCCGGCATCCCTTCGTCCAGGAGGCTGAATAACAGATCATGAATAAAGGCGCGTAGCCGGAGCGCCGGGGGCATCTCGGCGGAATCGCCGGAAAAAAGGGGGTATTTTTCCCGGGCCCGGGTATGCGCGGAGACCAGGACCGCCAGGTACAGCCGTTCCTTGTCGCCGAAGTGATAATTCACCGCGGCGAGATTGACCCGGGCCCGGCGGCAGATTTCCCGGATGGTGGCGTTGCGAAAGCCTTGCCCGGCAAAGACCTCCCCCGCGGCTGCCAAGAGGCGTTGCCGGGTTGCGTGGCTGCTGGAGATTTCGGCAGGGATGATGGTCAAGAGAGCCTCATTAAAACATCTGTTTAAAACTAACGTATCAATCAATGGAGTTTATGTCAAACAAAAATAATGATCCCGCGGTTGCCAGGAAACTTTCCCGCCGCGCCGCCCCGCTCCCGGGGCCGGCATCCCCGGCCGGGTGGTTTTTTTTTAAGGTCAGCCAGGGTGTTGCTGCCATCTTATTTGGGCTCGGCTTATTTCTCCCAACAGAAAAATAACCAATTATTAAATAAAACCTAACAAATATTAGCTATCGTTCAACAACTGTGGTTCGGGGGAGCCTATCATAACTGTGGCAATAATGAAATTAAGGTTGGATATCAAATCAATACCGACAGGTGGCCAATCGGTATTCAGGTTGCTATTGATAAGATGGAATTCGTAACTTATTTTGTCACTAATTACGGCTACCTGGCCATATTTCTCTTGCTGGCGCCGGGGACCTTCGGCCTTCCCGTCCCCGATGAATTACTCTTGACTTTCCTCGGATATCTGGTGCTGCAGGGTGACTTGCAGCTCCTGCCGACGCTGGCGGTGGTCGTGGCCGGGGCCACCCTGGGGATAACGCTGGATTATTGGGTGGGAAGAGCGGCCGGCGCCAAGCTGATCAGGAAGGCCGGGGCCTGTTGGTCTATCAAGCCCGCCAGGTTTGAGCGGCTGCAAGAGCAGCTCCAACGCGGGGGTGGCTGGGTGTTTTGCCTGGGATACTTCCTCCCGGGGGTCAGGCACTGGGTGGCCATAGCCGCCGGGATCACCAGATTTCCGCTGGCAGGCTTTACCCGGTTCGCTTATGCGGGAGTCCTGGCCTGGTCAATGGGCTACATTTTCCTGGGATATTTTTGGGGCCGGGAAGCGGGCCTCTTAGTGGAGCGGATTGGCGCCCATGGGCGCCTGGTCACCGGGGTAATCGTCACCCTGCTCTTGGGCTTTTTACTTATCCGGGAAAAACGGTTGCGACCGCGATGGCTGAAATCCCAGGAAACGCCCCAACTCACTCCTTGAAGCGATAGCCCACCCCACGGACGGTTTCGATATAGTCGGCCGCGGCCCCCAGTTTTTTACGCAAGGCCACAATCTTCACATCCACGGCCCGGTCCGTGACCGGATAGTCGCTGCCGTGCAGACCTTCGACAATCTTGGCCCGGGTGAGCACCCACCCCGGCCGGCGGGCCAACAAGTGGAGCAGCCGAAACTCGGAGGCGGTCAGGTCGAGGGCTTGCCCCCGGAGCAAGACTTCGTGGCGGCCTGGGTCGATGATGAGCTCACGGATTTTGAGCAGGGCGTCTTCACCCGGCGGCGCGGTGCTGCGGCGCCGCAGCACCGCCCGGACCCGAGCCAGCAAGACCCGGGTGCTGAACGGCTTGGTGATGTAATCCTCCGCTCCCAACTCCAGACCGGTGACGATGTCCGATTCTTCGCCTTTGGCGGTGAGCATAATAATCGGGACCTGCCGGGTCTTGGCGTCCAGTTTTAGCCGCCGGCAAACCTCCAGGCCGTCCACCCCCGGGAGCATCAGATCCAGCAGGATCAAGTCCGACGTGGTCGAACGGGCGAGTTGCAATCCTTGTTCCCCCGAAGTGACGGCGGTTACCCGGTACCCCTCCTTGGCCAGGTTGTACTTGAGGAGTTCCAGGATGTCCTCGTCATCTTCTACCGCTAAAATGCTTTCGTGGGCCATATATCCTCATTTTCTAATCATAAAAAAACTGCACCCCTGATCCCGATACCTAAGAAAATTATCTCAGTCCAATTCACGCAACCATAATTTTATCCGTGCCGCGATTTGATCCCGCACTTCCCGGAATTTTGCCAGTTTTTCAGCCTCCGAACCGACCAAGCCCACCGGATCTTCAAAGGGCCAGTAGAATCTATCCTTAATGCCCGGGAAGGTGGTGGGACAATTTTCCTCGAACTTCTCGCAAACTATAATTAGATAGTCAACGGTCATCTTCCCCAGGAATTCAACGACACTTTTTGACCGATAATCACTGAGATCGAGGCCGACTTCGGCCATCACCCGCGGGACAAATGGGTCTATTTCTCTGATTTCGTAGCCAGCGCTGCACACCTCAAAGCGGTCGCCGGCGAACTTTTTCAGGAAGGCCTCGGCCATCTGGCTCCGGGCGGCATTATGGATGCAGAGGAATAGGACCGTGGCTTTTTCCATTGAGGTGTTCTCCGGAAGTTAGAGGGGCAAAGACAGAATAATTTCGACCAAACCAATCACCACGAGCAACAGGCCGGAAATCGTGCCGGCGTGCCGGCCCAGCCAGCGCACCCCGAGACTCCGGCCCAGGCCGATTCCCACCCAGAAGGTGATCACGCTGAGCACCCCCACCATCAGCGTGGTAAGCCAGGTCGAGAGCCCCAGCAGGCCGGCGCCCACGCCGTTGGGGATGTTGTTCAGCATGAGGGCCATGCTCAGCAGGAAACTTTCCCTGAGATCGATGTGACCCGACGAGTCCTTGTCGGCGAGCACCGGCTGTTGCAGGACCAGGAGGAGCCGCCGCAGCCAGGACTCCCGGGGCGACTCCCGGGCGGGGACTGGGGCTGGCGTCTCCTGCTCCTGGCGGCCCCGTTCCACGATATCCTGTCGGATGACCCAGACCCCCATGCCGATCAACAACACGGCCCCCAGGATGACGCCGACCTCGCCAGGCAAGACCTGGAAGATCCGCTGCCCGAAAACTATACAAACCGCGGTGCCCGCGGCCGTGACCAGGGCGATCAAGAGATTCGAGGCCAGGGGGATACCGATGCCTCGGGCCCCGTAAGCGATGCCGACCCCGACGTTGTCCAGGTTGCAGGATAGGGCCAGCAATAAAATGGTCAATAGATGGGAGAGGGGCATCTAACGTTCCTGGAGGATCTCGGCCTTGTCGGTAACTTCCCAAGGCAGGTCGAGGTCGACTCTCCCCACCTGGCCATAGCACGCCAACTTCCGGTAAAAGCGTCCCTTATGGAGCGAGGGTAAATGCCGCAGGTTAAAATCCCGTAAAATCCCGGCCAGGCGAAAATCGAAGTGCCGTTCCACCAGAGCGGCCAGTTCCTCGTCGGACAGCTTGCCGCTGCCGAAGGTTTCCACCTGAACACTGACCGGCCCGGCAAAGCCGATGGAGTAGCTCAACTGCACCTCGCATTCTTCCGCCAGCCCGGCGGCCACCACATTTTTGGCGGCATAACGCGCCGCATAAGCGCCCACCCGATCGATGCGCATGGGGTCCTTGCCGCTCAAGGCGTTGCCGCTGTGCCGGGCATATTCGCCATAGGTGTCGACGTCGTTTTTCCGGCCGGTGAGCCCGGAATGCACGCCCGGGCCGCCCACCATGAGATGTTCCATGGGATTGATAAAGATCAGGGTTTGCTTATCCGGCTGGAGCGGTTCGTCGGCGAAGGCCGGTTTGATCACGGCTTCGCGAATGTCGTTATGCAATCTCTGGTCGGGTATCTCCTGGGACACAGCCCTGGAGCCGCTGGCGATGACCGTAATACTATGAATCCGGAAGGGCCGGCGGCCTCTATACTCCACGCCTACCTGGGTCTTGGCGTCCGGCGACAGGTAGGGGACCAGGTTCTGCACCCGGGCGGTGACCATCTGCCGGGCCAGTTTGTGCGCCAACCAAATGGGCAGAGGCATCAGGGCCGCGGTCTGGCGGCAGGCAAAACCGAAGGCGGTGGCCTGCTGCCGCACATGGATATTATCCACCTCCGTCTCAGTCAGCCGTTTTTCATTGAAAAAGAGGTCCGTATCGGAAGGATACTCTTGCAGGCTGGTCAAGATGCTGCAGCCGCGGGCGTCGAAGTCCGCTTTCTGATAACCGAGCTGCCAGAGGACCTTGCGGGCCACCGCGGGAATATCGACTTTCAGGTCGGAAACGAAGCGGGCGGCGATGAACAGGATGGAGGTGGCCACCGCACATTCGGCGCGCACCCGCGCCTGGGGGTCCTGTGCCAGGAAATGATCCACGATGGCATCGCTGATCTGATCGCAGATCTTATCCGGATGCCCTTCGGTTACCGACTCGGACATGAAGATAAAGTCATTTTTCATTGCTGAGTCCTTTATGTGGGACCGCCCCTATGGCTGTCCGGACCGGCGAGGGCGCCTGTCCTACGCCTCCAGCTTCTGGTTATCGTCGGCCCCATTCACCGGTGGCGCCTTCGTGGCTTCATTCACCACCAAGGGCAGCAGGGCGCTGCCGGAAATCACCAGGCCGTCCAGGAGGCTCACCGGGGCCAGTCCCAGCAAACTTCTCAGTCCGGGGGCCACCATGGTCAGGAATTGCACCGCCAAGGAGCCCCCAGCGGCCATGGTCAGGTAAGGGTTGGGAGGCAATTTCTCCGAGCTAAAGATGCTGTGTTTTTCCGAACGGCAACTGATGGCGTGGAGCAGCTGGCCGGTGGTGAGGCTGTGAAAGGCCAGGGTGCTGGCCCGCACCCCCAGGCCGTAGCGCACCAGGCCGTAGCCGTAAGGCCCCCATGGCGCCGGCCGTGATGGCCCCGGACTCGAAGGCCATTCTCTTGAAGTCGGCCCCGGTGAAGATTGGCCTGTTGGGGGTCCCGGGGCGGGCGTTCCAGGATATCGGGCTCCGGTGCTTCCATGGCCAGGGCCAGGCCGGGAAAGATGTCGGAGATCAGGTTGATCCACAGCAGCTGCGCCGCGGTCAGGGGCGAGCCCAGCCCCACGGCCAGGGCCGTGAAGGTCAACATGATTTCACTCAGATTGGTGGCCAGGAAAAAATGCACCGACTTCCTGATATTGATGATAGATGGTGCGGCCATCCCGGATGGCGATGATCAGGGTGTCGAGATTATCCTCTTCCAGGACCACGTCGGCCACTTCCCGGGCGATATCGGTGCCGGTGCGGCCCATGGCGATGCCCACGTCCGCGGCCTTGAGGGCCGGGCCGTCATTGATGCCGTCGCCGGTCATGGCCACCACCTTGCCGGCCTGCTTGCAGGGCCTGGACGATCTGCAGCTTATGGGCCGGACTGACCCGGGCAAAGACATGGGCCCGCTTGGCCAGGGCCTGCAGGGTCTCGGGGTCGATCTCCGCCAGGTGGGTGGCGTCCAGGATTTCCAGAGGCGTCATCCTGGCTCAGGTCCAGTTCCTTGCCGATGGCATAGGCGGTGGGACTCTGGTCGCCGGTGATCATCACCGTGTCGATCCCGGCCCGATGGAAGGCGGCGAATGGCCTCGCCCACCCCTTCCCGGATGGGATCGGCCATGCCCACCATGCCCCAGCCAGACCAGTTGCTCGGGGTCGTCAAAAATGGCTGCATCCGGTCCCCGGGAATAGGCCACGCCCAGGACCCGCTGGGCCTGTCCGGCCATGTCCTCGTTTTCAGCCTCGATGGGCTGCCGGTCTTCTTCGGTGAGCGGCAAGTTCGGCCGTCCTGGAGATGCCAGGAACAGAGGCCCAGGACTTCCAAGGGGCTGCCTTTGAGGCCGAAGAGCTTCCCGGCGGGCGGATATCGTGCAGCGTGCCCATGAATAGGCGGTTTTCGGAGCGGTGGTTGATCCTGAGCAAGGGATAGTGCCTCCTCAGGTCGGTCACGTCGAGGCCCACCAGGAGGCCAGATGCACCAGGGCGCCTTCCGTGGGGGTGCCCCGGAGCATATAATCCCCGCCTTCCTGATAAATTTCGGTTTCGTTGCAGAGCACCGAAATCTCCAGCAGTTGCTGCAGTTCCTTGCAGGCGAAGGGGGCCAGAGGCCCTGCCGGCCCCCAGAATCGGCCCTCCGCCACCCGGATGATCTGCATGCCGGTAAAGATCTCGGACCACCGACATCTGATTGCGGGTGATGGTGCCGGTCTTATCCAGGCAGACGGTCTGGACGGCCCCCAGGGTTTCCACCGCGTTCAGGTGGCGGATCAGGACATGGTGGTGGCGCATGTCCCGGATGCCCAGGGCCAGGGTGGTGGTGGCCGCGGCGGGCAGCCCTTCCGGCACCGCGGCCGCGGCCAGGCAGATGGAGGTGCGCAGCATCTCCAGCCAGCCGAAGCCCCACATGAAGCCCATGACAAAGACCACGCCGGAAATACCGCAACAGACCAGGACCAGTTGATCGCCCAACTGGCCGAGCTGCCGTTCCAGGGGGGTCTCCGGGGCTGGTGGCGGCGCCGATCAGCGACTGGATCAGGCCGATTTCCGTAAAACTGCCGGTGGCCACCACCACGGCCAGACCCTCGCCACCGGTGACCAGGGTCCCCATGAAGACCATGTTGACCCGGTCTCCCAAGGGGATATTGTCCCGTTCCAGGACCCGGGTATCTTTCGTCACCGGCAGGCTTTCCCCGGTCAGGGCCGACTCATCCACGGACAGGTGGTTGGCTTCCACCAGGCGCGCATCGGCAGCCACATAGGTGCCGGGGCGGAGCACCAGGAGGTCTCCAAAGGCCACTTCTTCGGAAGGGATTTCGGTCAACCGGCCTTCCCGGTTGACCAGGGCCGCGGGCCGCACCAGGGTTTGCAGGGAGCGGATGGTCTTTTCGGATTCGCTTTCGGTCTTATAGCCGATGAAGGCATTGGCGACTACCACGCCGGCAATCAGCACGGCGTCGACCATGCCTCCGGTGACGACGGAAAGACCGGCGGCCGCGCCCAGGAGGGCCACCGGCAGGGAGTTGAACTGCTCGAAGAAAATCTCCCATCCGGACCGGGGCTCGGCTTCCGGCAAGAGATTGGCGCCGTATTTCTGGCGATTCCTCTGGACCGCCTGGAGGGACAGTCCCGTTTCCCGGGAAGTCTGCCATCTGGCCAACACCGCCTCGGCGGAAAGGATGTGCCAGGGCTCGGCCCGGTACGCCTCCGGATAGGCGAAGAGACCCTTGAACCGGTCCAAGACCCCGGGCTGGACTTCCTGGCCGGCGGCGTCCGGGAATTTATGGAGGACGGGAACCGGCAAGCCCGGCTGCGGATCCCCCTGGCATTCGGAGACGATCCCTTCGATCAGGGTCGCGATGGTTTGCGGAGTGTTGCCCGAATTGTAACAGACCAGGACATTGCCGGTGAGGGCGTTGGCCGAGGCCAGGGAAATATCCTTTAGCCGCGCCAGCCGCCACTCCAGTTGTTTCTCCAGGGATTTCGAGCGGTACAGGCCCTCGACCTTAAACCTCGCCCTCCCCGCCACCGCGGTATGTATTGCTTCGACCATTTGAAGTTGCCAGTTGCCAGTAGTCAGTAGCCGGTAAAAACCGGCGAAGGCGAAACGCAGGGCGCATCGCGCGCACCAAAATTACCGTAGGGCGGCCTCTGGCCACCGAAAGCAGGCTGGAAATGCCTCTGGTGGGCAGCCGCCCCGGTTGTCCGGGCACAGGCTGGAAAGCCCGTGCCGCCTAGATCCGCCAAGCGGCGGACCGGGACGCCCGCCCCACCAACTTTTTTTATCCAGGGCGCCGCAGGCCCTGGAATGACGGTTGGCCCCAATAGAGCTACCGCGGCTACCGGCTTACCCCTTCGTTTTCTTCTCGGGAGGGGCTTCGGGAGCCGGCTTGCCGGCGGTTGGGGTTTCCACCTTGGATTTCGGCCAGGCGGCGCAGGCCACGTCCTTGAGGCCGGAGACCGCGCCCACCAGGATGCCGCTGACGGCCTTAACGGCCGACTGCCCCAGGGCGCCGGCGGCGTCGATGGCCCCGCCCACCGCGGCCTTGGTGACTTCGCCCACATTGCCGCCGATCTCGGAGGTAGCCTCGATGACGCCGGTGATGGCGCTTTTGGCCACCTGGGCCACATCGCCGCCGACTTCCGCGGCGCCTTTGACCGCGCCTTTAGCCAGTTGGCCGGCGGCCTTCTCGACATCGCCGCCCACGTCGGCGACGCCCAGGAGAATGCCCTTGGCCACGTCCTTGGTGGTCACCAGCAGGCCGCTGCCCACTTCCTCGGCGGCTTTAAAGGCCCCTTTAAAGAGGTCCTTGCTGACATTGATGGTCTCGTTGGCCACGCTGCCGGTGCCCTTCAGCACGTCGGTCATGGTGTTGCGGGCCAGATTGACGATCTGGGCCTCGATCTCGTTCAAACCCTTGAGGCTGCCGACGATGCCGTCCTTCATGGTGTTGCCGGCCGCGCCCAGCATTTCCCCAATTCCCTTACTCTCTTTGGTTTCCTGGGGGGACATATGACCTCCAAATATTTGTGATTAATTCACAGGTTAATCATGATGACGTTGATTACAAGCACCTGCTCCCTGCTCTCGGGATCCCGGAATAACGCGCCAGGGCTAAGAAGGGAATATTTTTCAGAGAGTCCGGCTCAGCCAGGTGGCAAGTTTGCTGGCGCTGATTTCCGGAAATAAGGCAGAGAACGTCTCCTTCAGCTTGAGCAGAAAACGTAGAGAGGTCAATTCCCGTTTATCATAGTCGATCGACACGATGCCCTGGTGGTAGTCGGCCTCCACGCGGCGAATCCCCCGGATGGCCGCAAAACCATCCTCCACCTCCCGGGCCAGGGTTTGATTGTGCTTCACTTTGGCGATGGCCAGGCTGAGCTGGCCCGGCCGGGAATCGATGATCTCGATGCCTTCCAACTTCTGCCTCTCTTTATCGGGTCAGAGCAGTTTAAACCCAAATTATTAGGAACGTGTTAAATATAAACATAAATTCCCGGCAAACAATGATGGCGGCGGCGACATATATCGGCCAGCGATAGATGAGACCAGGGGGGGGTATCACGGCAAGACCCCGGTGGGAAAAATCACCCACCGGGGCAGTCAAAGGAAGCACCGGAAACTTATAACAATCTGGCCCCCAATTCAGCGACGCCGGACCTTTCCCCCTTGATCAGGGTGATGTGGCCGGAAATCCCCTCTTCTTTGATTCTTTCGACCAGATAACTCAGGCCGTTGGAAGAGGCGTCCAGATAGGGATGGTCGATCTGTTCCGGGTCGCCGGTGAAGACGATCTTGCTGCCCCGGCCGACCCGGGTCAGGATGGTCTTGATCACATGAGGACTGAGATTCTGGCTTTCATCGCAAATAATGAACTGGCGCGGGATGCTGCGGCCCCGGATATAGGTTAAGGCCTCCAATTCGATCTTGCCGCTGGTGAGCAGATACTCGGTGGAGCCGTTGGGCCGGATATGCTCGTTACAGAGATACTCCAAATTGTCATATATCGGCTGCATCCAGGGACGGAGCTTGTCTTCTTTATCTCCGGGCAGATAGCCCAGGTCGTTGCCCAACGGCACAATCGGTCTGGTGATGAGCAGGCGGTTAAATTTGCCGTTATCCTCAAAAACTCTTTCCAGACCGGCGGCCAGGGCCAGGATGGTCTTGCCGGTCCCGGCCTTGCCCACTAAAGTAACGATCCTGACGCGATCATCCAGCAGCAGTTCCAGGGCGAATTTCTGCTCCTTATTCAGTCCCTTGATGCCGTAAACCGTCTTGGTGTCGTAAGAGAGTCTGCTGAGTTTATGATCGTTATACCTGGCCAAGGCTGAAATGGAGGGATTTTCCTGAGACTTAAGGATACAGAACTGGTGGGGATGAAGATTATATTGAGCGAAATCGAGGCAGCCTTCTTGATAAAACCGGTCGATTCCCGGTTGAGAGAGAGATAATTCCTGGACTCCGGTGTAGAGCTTGCAGTAATCGACCTTATCGCTGTAGAAATCCTCCGTCGAGAGCCCCAAAACATCGGCTTTGATCCTCAAGTTCAAATCCTTGGTCACCAGAACCACCGGGCCATTGTCACCATTCATCAAATGATAGGCCAAAGCCAGGATGCGGTTATCAATAGTATTCAGATCGACCCCATGCAAAAGATCGTAATTCTTAATGCCGTTTAGCTCAATTCTGACCGAACCGCCGCCGGGGAGTTCGACTCCTTCCGCCAGACGCCCCGTCGGCCTCAAATCATCCAACTTTCTGGAAACGTCCCGGGCATTTCTGCCCACCTCATCTCCCCTCCGTTTGATGCGATCTAATTCTTCAATCACCGAAAGCGGCAAGACGATGGAGTTGTCTTCAAACGAGAATAATGATTCCGGATCGTGCAAGAGAACATTGGTATCCAAGATATAGGTCTTCTTCATTCTGCTCCTTCCTTAATTGATTCAGAGTAGATAAAGGTAAACAACATTCACCAGGAGAAAATTAGCCTCAGGCAGCGTTAACGGACCGCCCGCCCTTTTAGGCGGACGAGTTTAGTTTGCCATAGGCCAGATATTTTGGAAAGGGATTTCCCCAAGAGAGAAGCCCGGAGGGCGACTGATATAAGCCTGACAGTCTAAGGCCTTACGCAGAATTAACCAAATCTTAACATTAACAATATCAAATTATAACTTTCGGCGGTAATAATAGCTCAAAACCGATTGGGTAAGCTGGAGGGGGTCGATAACCATGAATGTAGATACCTCATATGTGCATGCCTTGGATGGGAGGCTGCGGATCAAAATCCCCAAGGTGAAAGGGGCGGCCGGGCAGGCTCAGGAAGTTGAGCGCCACCTCAGGCAGTCTGCCGGGATTGAGGAAGTCTCCGCTAATCCCACCACCGGAAACGTCCTGATCCATTACAATCCCCGCCTCATTGACCAGGAAGACATCATCTATTCCTTGAAAGAGGTGGGGTATCTGTCTCACCCCAGTCACGGGAATAATCCGCTGTTAGACCCGCCCGGCGTGGTGGAAAAGGTGACTTCCACCGTGGCCGCCACCTTGATGGAATTCGCTCTGAGCCGGTTGGTCAGCGCCCTGATTTAAGGAGGAGGCGTTTTTTGTAACGGGAGGGGGGATCAATGTGGTATTTTATCTGCCTGCTGATTGGGGCGATTCTGGGTTTTGTCGGCCGCTACTGGTGGATGGAGGTGAAATGCCGGGACTGTGGCACCGAATACCTCGAATATCCCTGATGCGCCAAAGGGTGGGCCGGGTTCAGATGGCGCAGGGAGATCTCCTGCCGCCGTTTTTTTTTGATTATGCCCGACCCCGCCACGGTCTCCTGCTGGGCAACCGGAAGAGATATCTCACCCTGGGTTTTTACCAGGTCTTCAGCCTCGTTAAGCTCCCGCCGGCCCTCCTGCAATAATAGCGCTTATAGCGCGATAATGCCTGCCCCGCCCTTCCCGGGCGCATTTTCCCGTTTTTTAAGAAATAAAGCAACGGTTGGAGGAGTAAGGGCAGCGCATCGTGAGGTCTTTAGGTCACTGCCCCGATTGCTTCTGATAAACGAGTTTGGCTCTCACGAAGCCGGACAGCCAGCCGAGCCCATAGCCATAACACACCGCAGACACGAGCTTAAAGTGTACCCCGCCTTGATAGAACCAGGCGACGGCCAGCACCGCCGCTAAGGCGATGATGACCCGGATAAAATACCTTCCCACCGTTTTCATCAGTAATTAATCTGAGCCAATCAGACTTTGCTTGCCGCGGGAGTCCCACTACTACCTTCCACCAGGCCGCGGTTCAGCATCACAAAGCTGGCAAAGCCAAACCAGAGCAGGTTGGACCAGGAAGGGGAACTGACCTTTTCAGAGGTCCACATCCCGCGCAATCCCAGAAAGATCAGGGCCAGGGGCGCCAGGACTTTGAGGTCGAGACCTCCGGTAATTCTTCCTAGTCGCGTATTGATGCCGCCGAAAGTATCGGTGATGCCCGCGGCAATGGCCGGCCCGGTCCCCGCGGCGGGGTTCTCCGTCAAAGACATGAGCCCGGCCATCAGGGTGGCGACCTCGATCTCGGGGAAGAGTTCCCCCAGGGTCGCCGACAGCATTTCCAGTGAGGCCGTGGAGAATAAATCGTCCAGGTCGTAATGGACCAGGAGGCTGCCGGTGTCAGCTTTGGCCTCGACCCGCTTAATTCCCGGCACCTGGGCGAGCTTCTCCTGGGCCTGGCGGGCCAGAGCCGGGTTGCCCCTCAATCTGGCGACTTTGAGACGCACCCGCCCCGGCAGGGCGTGGACTACTTTGAGGCCCTCCATTTCCATCTTTTGCTCCGGAATCGGCTACTTGGCCGGTTTGACTTCCGAGCCGGCGGCGGCCGCCTCAGCCGCCAGGGCGGCCTCGTGCTCAGCCTTGACCTCAGCCACCAGGTCGCTGATCTGCTCGCCGGTTTCCGCGGCAAACTCCTTGGCCATGTCCGACAAGACCAGATAGCCCTTAATCAGGCTCTTGGCCAAGGGGCGGGACACCGCCGCTACGGCGGGGAGAACGATAGGGGCCGCCAGCGCCACCCCTAAAACCACCAAAATGCTGGGCACCGCGCCCTTCAGACCGTTATCCAAAATGGCCATGGCCATCCTCCTTTTCTAAGGCAGCGATTTAAAAACATAAAAATAGTGATAATTTAACCAAAAATCAATCAGACCTTAACAATATCTTAACCGATATATATCAGTATCAGATATATGGAATTAGGCAAGCAGCTCTCCCAGGCATTTTGGCAGGGTATGGTCAAACTGGTCGTCTTGCATCAGGCGGGCCTGGCGCCGGTCTACGGCGGCAAGTTGAGCAAATACCTGCACAACCAGGGCTATGCGATCAGCCCGGGCAGCCTCTACCCCTTGCTGCACACCTTGGAAAAGGCCAATCTCCTGCATTCCCGGATCAGGATTTTTAAAGGGCGGGTGCGCAAATATTACGAGCTCACCCCGCAAGGGCAAACCTGTCTGGACGCCTTGCGGCAGGAAGTCGGCGAAATAGTCCGGGAGGTCATCCTGAATGGCCTGCCGGAGGTCGTGGCCGTGCCTCCAGGTTAAGTCTCCGCCCGCTTTGGCCGGCCCCGGCCCCGCTCGCCCCATGGGTGATCTAAACGCTCCCAGCAACCGGCTCCCTTTTTCCACCCTGGACCTCCGGCATTAAGCCCTCCGAACACAGTCTTAACCGTCTTAATTATAACAAGTCTGCAGACTCAGGCAAGAAACTTCCCGGGCGTATTTCGGCGTGAAATAAGAAATAATCAATATTTAACGTAAATGAAATATATTTTTAATATAAAACCTGTAGTAATTGCTTCAAGTTATATCGAGTAACTAACGGCATTAGTTAATTCTATCATTCTAAAACCAAATTAAGGAGGTTTAGACGGATGGGGGATTTTAGCCTAAGCCAAACTCTGCTCAAAGACATTCTGGAAGTTGCGAAACCATTCGGTCACAACGAAAAGACTAAAGAGTTGAATTTAGGTTTCGGGTTTATTTATTACGGGTTGGTAAGGGCCTTAAGACCAAAGCATATAGTGGTAATAGGGTCAGGATATGGGTTCAGTGTGGTCTGTCTGGCCTTGGGGTTAAAGGATAACGGCCGCGGCAAGTTGAGTTTTGTCGATCCAGCCTACTCCTTGTTAAAAAATGGCCCTTTCATGACCGTGGGCGGCCGGGGCGTCTGGACGGATGAAGTCTTCGGTTAAGGCCCATTTCGGGCGCTTTGGAGTGGAAAACATCGTCACTCATTACAAAATGCGCAGCGACGAGTTTTTCCCCACCTACCAGAGTCTCAACCTGCCTCCCATAGATCTGGCCTTCATCGACGGCAGCCATGCCTATAAGGACGTCAAGTACGATTTCATCAAGGTTCTGGAGCAGTCGCATAAGAATACCTACATCTTCCTGCACGACACCAATATTTACGTCCGGGAATTGATCAAGCATGCGGGGGTCAAGAAGTGGCTGAAATTCATTAAAGGTCAAGAGGGAAATTTTGAAGTGATCGATTTTCCTTTTTCTTCGGGTGTCGCCCTGGTTCGGGTCCTGGACCCCTCTGCCTGGAAGAAACTCCATTGACTTACGGAATCATCTTCCTGGTAATGGTTTTGGCGGCAGGCGTAGCCTACTGCTACTGGCGCTACATCTGGTTCTTCCGCAATCCCCTCCGGGTCCCGCCCCCGGGAGAGAGCATCGTCAGCCCCGCCGACGGCACCGTAGTGTATGTCAGCAAGGTGGAGCCCCGGCAGGAAGTGATCACGATCAAGCAGGGGCTGCCGGCGACTCTCACCGACATCGTCCGGGAAGACTTGGCCACTCCCAAGATACTGATCGGCATCTTCATGAGCCCCTTCAGCGTCCACTACAATCGCGCCCCTTTGAGCGGCCGGATCAAGTCTATCCGGCATCACCCGCCCAGGGCAAGAACTACTGCATGGCCTCGATGCATTGGCGCACCGTGCTGAAACGGCCGCCCCTTTATGAGAATTCCCGGCACATCGTGGCCAATGAACGGACCGTGACCAATATGGCAGGGCAAATTCAAAGGCGAGCCGCTCTCTTATTATGTCGTCCAGATTGCCGGGAAGAGTGTGAACGGCATCGATAGCTACTTTAATCCGGGAGAGGAGGTCCGAAAGGCGAGGTCTTCGGCATGATCCGCATCGGCTCGCAGGTGGACCTGGTGGTGCCACTTCGGCCCGAGATGAGCATCATGGTCCAGCCGGGGGACAAGGTCCGGGCTGGGGAGACGCCTCTTAATCGCTTAATCTTGCAAGAAAGGAGGGATTATGAAGATTGATCTGCACGTCCATTCCAAATACTCCACCCGACCCTCCCAATGGGTCCTGCAAAAGTTGGGCTGCCAGGAGTGCTACACGGAGCCCCAGACCCTCTACCGCCTCGCCAAAAAGCGGGGCATGTCCCTGGTGACCATCACGGACCATAATGTCATCGACGGCTGCCTGGAAATCGCCCACCTCCCCGACACCTTTATCAGCGAGGAAGTGACCACCTATTTCCCGGAGGACGGCTGCAAGGCCCACGTGCTGGTCCATGATATCAACGAGACCCAGCACCGGGAGCTGCAGCCGGCCCGGGAAAATATCTTCGATTTAGTTAACTATCTGCAAGAGAAAGGCATTCCCCATACCTTAGCCCACCCTTTCTGGTCGGTTAACGACCGCCTGACCCCGGAACATTTCGAAAAATTCCTGCTGCTCTTCAAAAATTTGGAGCTGAACGGGGCGCGGGACGCCCGCCTGAACGAGTGGTTAAGGGCCCTGCTCTCCCAACTTACCCCGGCGGATATCAGCGCCCTGGCGGATAAGCACGGGATTGCTCCCTGCATGCATAACCCCTGGCAAAAGAACCTGACCGGCGGTTCCGATGACCACAGTTCTCTCAATATTGCCCGGATGTTTACCCAGGTGGAAGGCGCTCGGGATCTGAGGCACTTCTTTCATGGGGTCAATTCCGGCCAGGCCAAGCCCAAGGGGCAGGCCTCCACGCCCTTAACCCTGGGCTACAATCTGTATAGTATCGCCTACCAGTTCTATAAAAAGAAATATGACCTGGGCAAGTATGCCGACTCCAGCATTTTCATCAATTTTTTCGAGAGGTTTTTGCAGACCAGTTTGGAACCCAAAAGTTTGCCCACCAGATATCAATACTATCGCGATAGGCTCAAATACTTCTTTAAGAGTGCTCCGAAAAGCAGCCAAACCGATCCGCTCCTGTCTTTACTCGTCAATGAAACCACCAAGGCTCCCCGGAAATCACCCAACCGGCCCGGGAGCCAGTGGTTCCAGATCCTCAATGACATCTCCACCAATATCCTGAAGCAGTTTAATGAAAATTTCCGCCAGGCGGTGGCGGGAGCCAATCTCCTGGATCTGATCAATGCCGTTACCTCTTCGGGGATAATCTATCTGGGGTTGACTCCTTACCTGGCGGCCTTCTCCTCTTTCTCCCAGGACCGGAGCCTCGGATCGGCCATCATTCGCCATGCCATGGCGCGGCAGTCGGGCGGCGACGCGGCTTTGCACGACCAGCTCAAGCTCAACCTGGTCCACTTTACCGACACCTTTTATGAAGTCAACGGGGTGGGGCTCACCCTGCGGCGCCAGGTGGAGGCCGCAGTCAGCGCCCAGAAGAAATACACCCTCATCACCTGCGACGATACGGCTCAGCCGCCACGGCCGGGGGTGCACAACTTTATGCCCATCGGGGTCTTCAATCTGCCGGAATACCCGGAGCAGAAACTGGTCCATCCGCCTTTCCTGGAGATCCTCAATTATTGCTACGAGAATAATTTTACCCATATCAAGGCCGCCACGCCCGGCCCCATGGGACTGGCGGCCCTGGGAGTCGCCCGCATACTGCGGCTGCCGATCTGGAGCACCTATCATACCGCCCTGCCCCAGTATACCCAATACCTTACCGGTGATAGCGCCATGGAGGAGCTGATGTGGAAGTACATCATCTGGTTTTACAATCAGATGGACCTCGTTTTCGCGCCCTCCGGCAGCACCGCGGAAGAATTGGCTCAAAGAGGCATTGACCCGCAGAAGCTCCGCATCTACCCCCGGGGAGTGGATGTCGAGCTGTTCCATCCGTCCAAACGTAACGGCGTTTTGGAAAAGCGCTATCAGGTCAAAGACGGGCTGAAGCTTCTCTATGTCGGCCGGGTCTCCAAGGAGAAGAACCTGCAACTGCTGGGGAAGGCCTTCAAGACTTTGACCCGCAGCCATCCTGAGCTCAAATTGTTCATCGTGGGGGATGGCCCTTATCAGGAAGAGATGCGCCGCGAGATGGCCGGCACCCCCTGCATCTTCACCGGCTACCTGGCGGGGGAGGAACTCGCCGAGGTCTACGCCTCCTGCGACTTGTTCGTCTTCCCCAGCACCACCGACACCTTCGGCAACGTCGTTCTGGAGGCCCAGGCCTCAGGGCTGCCGGTCATCGTCACCGATTCTGGGGGGCCTCAGGAAAATGTGGTCCAGGGGAAAACCGGGTTCATCATTCCGGCCAATGAAGACAGCCTCTTCAACACCATCCAGATGTTGATCGCCCAACCGCAGCTGTTGCAAGAGATGGGACAGGCGGCCAGGGATTACGTGCAGCAGCGCTCCTTTGGCGCCGCCTTCCAGGCCTCATGGAAGATGTATGAGGAAAAAGCCGACTCATACCAATTTTCGGCCGGCTAGATCGACAGGGCCTGGGAAAAGGAAGGAACGAGGCCTGGAGGCAATATCCGGTTAAGCAGCGATGGCGCACCCGGAAGGCCTCGTTAGAGAGCTGCTGCCAGGCAAAATGACCGACCGCGGGAGGTGAAAGTCTCTTACCTCGAATTCAGGAGGAAAAGTCATGCATCCGGGCAACATTCTGCTCCTTAGCGATGGCTCGCATATCTTTCCCATCCTCAGCCGGCTGTTAACGGAAGCCGGCCATCAAGTCACCACCACCTACCAAACCGAGGAAGCCATCCAGCTCCTGCGCAGCCAGAATTTCCCCCTGATCATCACCTGCTTGAGCAATGATTGGACCGACACCCGGCCCTTCATCAAGGCAGTCCGGGAACTGAATGCGGAGACCGCGGTCATGATCTTGCGGCCGGGCCCCGAGGTCAGGTCGCCCATCGGCGCCTACCTGATTAAAGATACGGGCTATCACTTCAAACCCTTGGGCTGGACCGAGCTTCGCCGCCTGGTGGCCAATTGCGTGAACAACTGAGGGCTCGCTGCCGGGACGGGAAGACGGAAGCAGGGCACGCGCCCCGGGATCGGTGGGATGGCCCGAAAGATTATCGGTCGGAGGACCGGCTGCGGTTGGATTACTGGCGGGGATTAAACCCTCCCAGGACGCTGACCACCTCAGCGGTATTGGCTCCAGCGGCCCAGTCAGGACTACCTTTCCCGGCTTTTTCGTCCAGGCTGGCTTGACCCGCCTCAGCCTTTACGGAAAAGCGCCGCTGATTTTGTTGCACCAGCGCCAGCCGCTCTCGGAGCCGCAGGTCGAAGTAAAAGGGGCTCTCCATAAACATGGCGACTAGTTCTCTCTTCTCCAAGGAATTCTCCAATTTCAGCTGCGCGGCTGCTATCCGCTAAGTCATCCTGGTTCGCGAAGTACGGCTGGAAGATGTCCTCATCCAGGCGCAGCATCAAGCTGCCGCATTGGGTGCAGATAGCCGTGTGGTCATCGAGACCGGCGACTCTCTGGTCCAAACCCCCGCAATCCACACATTGATACTCATAGATCGGCATTAAGCAATTCTCCCCCAGTTATTTTGCCCTTCCGGCGCCAGTTCCACTCCTGGCTGCCCGGGCCCGGCCCCCTTAACCCGGCCCCCAGGTTTCCTATTTTCTTTCATTATTGTTTGGTTACGGTTTGAAGAATAATAAGAATTGACTTGACGCGGCTGCTAATTGTCCTGCATCGGGACGCAATCTGAGAGGTTAATCGGGGCGGGAAATCTTCAAAACAACTCTTTCAGGTTGGCATCCGGCCCATACCGGGCCACAAAATCTGCCGCCTCAGCCCACAATACTTCCGGGTCCGGCTCTTTGCCGATGACTTTCCGATAGAGCTCGCCCAGCTCAGCACAAATATTCTCGATGGCCCGCCTTTCCCGGGAGGTGTCATTAAGGACAGTATTCATGAACTTCCCCCTTCCTCTGCAAAAGTTAATGGCTGTCGTCAGGTGGAAAAGACCGGCCCATCCGGATACTTGAACTGGAGCCAGCCGCAAATTCTGAGAACCCAATGCCTGGTTTCTCCCACGAACCTCAGCCCCGTGAAACCGGAGCCGGTAAAACGCCATTCCCGACTGGCCGGATCGAATAAGATTTTGTGGCGGAAGAGCCAAATCTCCCCGGGCGCGTCCAACGCCTCTGCCGCCTCGATCACATAGTCTAGATGGTTCACGATACCTCCTTTAAGAAACCGCGTCTTCACTTTGAGCTTCTGCCAGGCATTGTCTCACGCCATTGTTTCCTGCAGGCTTCAGAAATATTAAGAATTCGGTCCCGGATCGAACCTACCAGCCTTTCTTGTAGGCCACAAACATGAAGGCGTAAATGACTACGGTCATGGCCACGCACACCAGGATTTCTTCCATGTCAGGCCTCGGAGGGTTTTTGGAGCGGTCCCCAATGGCAGTCTTAACGGTTCAACCAAAACGGCCGGTAATGTAGTCTTGGGTTTTTTGGTGCGAGGGGTTGGTAAAGATTTTCTGGGTCGGGCCGGACTCAAATATCCGCCCCTGCCAGAAGAAGGCGGTGTAATCGGAGACCCTGGCCGCCTGCTCCATGTTATGAGTTACGATGACAATGGTATAGGTCAACTTCAAGGTGTGCATTAATTCCTCGATCTTGGCGGTGGCAATGGGATCAATGGCCGAGGTGGGCTCATCCATCAATAACACCTCCGGTTCCATGGCCAGGACCCGGGCCAGGCACAGCCGTTGCTGCTGGCCGCCGGACAGGGCCGTCCCCGGCTGGGATAAATGGTCCTTCACCTCCTCCCAGATGGCGGCCCGGGTTAAGGCCTCTTCCACCCGGTCCTTCATTTCACCCCGGCTGAGGCGATAGTGCATCTTGAGACCATAGGCGACGTTATCCAGGATGCTCATGGGAAAGGGCGTGGGTTTCTGGAAGATCATCCCCACTTTGCGGCGCAGTTCCATGATGTCGTAGGCGGGGTCCAGGATATTTTTGCCGTCCAGCAGGATCTCCCCGGTGGCTCGCTGCTCTCCATAAAGCTCATAGATCCGGTTGTAGATGCGGATATGGGTGGATTTCCCGCAGCCGGAGGGCCCGATGATGGCGGTCACCCGGTTGCGGGCAATTTCCATGTTATTATCGACTAAGGCCTGCTGATTGCCATAAAAGAAGTTCACCCCGCGGGCGATGATCTTAATGGACCGCTTCGAACCTGCATAGGCAGATCCTTCATCAGCGGCGCTGGCCGGGGGAAAAAAGGCTGAGTCTGCCGTAATGGAATCCATATTGGCTTTTTCCTCGGGACGAAGGGAGAGTATTGGTCAGCATCCCAGCTACCTGGGATGCTCTCGGAAGCCGGGCTTTGCCGCGCCTGCGGCATGCTTCCCTCAGGAGGACACCCGCCTCCCGTAACCAGATTAATCAGGGATTGTTAAAGTTTGATGAGGATACGGTTAGAATTTGCTATTGCTGCAATCCGCGGCTGAATCTAATTTGCCGAAGAGCCGGCCTCTAAACTCCAAAAACTTTAAAAAGCCCGTTTTATAGCCCCTCGGTCAAAAAATTCCGCGCATCCAATTGCCCGGTTCCCCCACATTGCGGACACTCGGTTTCCACCCAACCATCACCCTCGCACAGCGGACAGCCACCCGGATACTTCTCGGGTAGTCCCTGGCATAAAGGACATGGTTCGGTAATCATTTCGGCGCCATCACAGCGGGGGCAGACCTGGACCTGGGTGTCCATAAATTCGCTCTCCATCTCTCCATCCGGCTGGTTAAGGCTGCCGGGTTCTCAAAGGATCATAGTCGCCATGGAGCCTCTGTTAAGAGGCGAAGGGCTGGGCGATATCAAAGCCCTGAAATTTTGGGTTTGCCAGCGCCCAGCCGCTTCGGTTAAGGGGAAAGGGAAATGTCCGTACCTTATCGTACGTTTGTGAAGATCAGGTTCGGAGGTGATTAATTATTTATTAAAAGAATTTGCGGCGCGAGCCGGCGTTGTTGCCGGTAAATTACCTAAACTGGCCGATGTGAAAATTAGCACAAAATTAACTTCCGCGTCACTGAAGCCAAATAATCCCCTGTTTTAATGGCCTCCACAAGAAGGCCTTCGTCAGCGTCCCGATAATTCCTCAATAATTAAGGGCACATCAGCCTTCTACGCTGCGTAGACGGGATGATGGATATGCAGTCCGTGGCATTAATACATCCATTTCAGGGAGGAGGAACCCGATGAACCCGCTGTACAAGAATCCCAAGGCAATGAGTATCTTCAAGAGCGTGCTGGCCGTCTGCTTTATGGTCACCACAGTGATGCCCACGTGTGCCGGGGCGTGTGGAGGAACCGCGCCCACCGAGGTTGACTTGAAGAAATGGGGCGCCATCACCGCCCCGGTTTACGGAACTTCCGAGAAAGGCGTGTATGCCGGGGCGGAATTGTTTGCCGGCCCGAACAAGTTCGGCAGTTACTTCGCCGGCGTCATCCCCAACGGCCGCATGGTGAAGCCGGCCGGGACCACCGTGCAGGTGGGCATGAACCCCCTGGGTTCGGTATTGACCCCCGATCACAAGTTTCTCATCACCACCAACGACGACGAACGTGAGGGCGGTTTCTCGTCCTATCAAAGTACCGCGAATGTCGGCGGCTACTCCATTTCGGTTCTCGATGCGAACAGCATGAAGGTGGTTTCCACCATCACTACCATTAACGGGGCCGCATTTAAAGTCTTTATCGGCTTAGCGGCGGCCAGCAACGGCTCCAACGGCTATACCCTGTGGGCCTCGGGCGGCGCCGATAGCGATGTCAAGGTCTTTAGTATTTCAACTGCGGGGGTCATCAGCCAGGACCCGACGACCCCGAAGATTCCCATAGCTCCCATTACCGACCCCAGTCAAGGCTATGTGTCCAATTACTATGTCAGCCCCTCATTTTCCGGGCCGTCGCCCACCGGCTTCAGCACCAGCGGGGCGCATATCACCTTCCCGGCGGGCTGCACCCTCAGTCCTGACGGTAAATACCTGTATGTGGCCTGCAACGGCGATGACAGCGTGGCCGTCATCGACACGAGTTCGAAAACGGTGGTGAAGCAGGTGCCGGTAGGTTACTTTCCTTACGGCGTTTCCGTGACGCCTGACGGTAAGAAAGTGGCCGTCTCCAACTGGGGGGTCACCGAATACAAGTTCGCCAAGCCCACCTATGACTCCAGTACTCCTCCCCAGCTGACTGCCCTGGGGACCACGGGAACAGACCTTCCTGATGGATTTTATGTCCCGGTTCAGAGTACAACCGGCAACAATCCTAGGAGCTCCTCCATTTCTATCTTAAACGCCCCCAACGGCGACGGCTCCCAGCTCGCTTTTCTGAGCTCCATCTTCGAGGGCACCGACTTGGATATGGTGGATGAAGTGGGCGAAACCCATCCTTCCGCCACGGCCATCGTGCACCAAGGTGGTCAAAATATCCTCTTCGTGACGAAATCCAACGTCGACAGCCTGGGGGTCATCAATCTGAACAATAACACCAAGCTGCCGGATTTTAATCTCTCTCCCATCAAGACCGACCATAGCGACAAAGATCAAGTTCCCCTCTATGGCGCTTATCCCAACGCCCTGGTGGTTTCGGCCGATAACGAGCGGATGTATGTGGCGGAAGCCGGGATCAATTCTGTGGCGGTGCTGGACATCGGCAATCCCTTGAAGCCTGAGCTGCTGGGCCGGATCAAGACCAACTGGTATCCCACCGGTCTGGCCCTGAGCAACGACGGCAGATACCTGTACATCGCCAACGCCAAGGGCATCGGTGAAGATATCAACCCCGATATCGTGGTGAGTCCGGCAGGATTGCCCACGGGGCTCGGTTCCGACCCCACAGTGGACTCCAACTACATCTTCGGCAGCGCCCAAAAGGTTGATCTCAAGACCATCAATCTTCGCAGCGACGAGGTGCTGGACAACAATTTCGCCAAGCATGAACAACAGGACACCAGCGTCGTGCCCCTGGGCGACGGGCCCTCCAAAAAGATCAAGCACGTCATTTTCATCCTCCACGAAAACAAGACCGTCGATTCCGTCCTGGGCAACCTGGCGCATCTGGGCCCGTTCGGCAGCCTCTCTTATAGCAACAAGGATGGTTCGGCGTATACGAACAATCAGTTCACCGGGGTGACGTTGAACCTCCAGAACCTGGCCAGCATCTTTGCCCTGGCCGTCAATAATTACTCCGATTCCGAAGAGAGCGACGCCGGCCACCAGTTCTGCGCCTCGGGCACCGCGACGGATTACACCGAAAAGACGCTCCTGGTGAAAAGCGGCCGAGGCCTGCTGGTGAATAAGAACTTCGAACCCGAAGACTACCCGGCCGGCGGCTACATCTTCAACAACTGCGCCCGCAATGGCGTGAGCTTCAAGGACTACGGCGCCATGGTCCGCATTGACGGCACCGACACGGGAGTCAATCCCGTTCAGGATGACCCCAACAGCGGCCTACTCGGCTACCCGTTTGTCAACCCTGATGGCACGGTCTCCGACACCATGCTGGGAGACGTCACCAGTCCCACTTCCGGATTGGGCCAGTCTTATTTCTTATCGTTGCCGGTGCTCGCCATCCTGGGGACTAATAACGCCAATGGCGAGGCGCGTCTGGACCAAAACTATCCCGGCTACAACTTCAACATCTCCGATCAGCGCCGCGCCCTGGAGTTCAACGCCGACTTCGACCGCATGGTCCAAAAGGGCACGCTGCCGCAGTTCCTCTACATTTACCAGCCCAATGACCACACGGGATCGGTGCAGGCCTCCAACGCCTCAACGGTAGTCACGAATCCCCCGATGCTGCCGCAGCAGCAGGTGGCTGACAATGACGTGGCCCTGGGCATGGTGGTCAATCACATCATGCAGAGCCCCATTTACTACAATAAGAAGACCGGCGAAGGCTGCGCCATCTTCATCACCGAAGACGACGCCCAATCTTCCCTGGACCATATCCATCCGCATCGCACCCCTCTGACGGTGGTCAGCCCCTACGCCAAGCCCGGATACCTGGCGAAGCGGCACTATTGCACGGCTTCCACCGTCAAGACGGAAGAACTGCTCCTGGGTCTGCCGCCCATGAATCTGGGCGACCTATTCGCCACGGACCTGCGCGACCTCTTCCAGCCCCATTACAACCAGATAACCGCGAATATGATCCAATGGAACACGAAAATAGACCCTGCGACCTCAATCGAAGAGCAGAAGGTCTGGTCGCTGGTCAGCAAACTGGATACTGCCGAGCCCGACGACGACAGCCTCAGGGTTGGCATCTTGGACCGGATGAGCATGCAGGCGGGTGACCTCCACAAAACCGCCGCCCAGAGCGGCCAACTGGACTCCGATGACTACAAGGACGCACAGAATGATCTTTATCAAGCGGCGCTGCAATTGGTGAATAGCGGCGGCGCCTCTGACGACGATTAATCTCTTTGACAAGCTGAGCAAGAAAAGGGCGGCCGGTAGCCGCCCTTTTCTTTTGTACTCAAAAAGCCGGGCCAGCCGCCCGCCGAACCGGCGGTCTGAACCGCCGATCATCCCGGACAAACGGGACGGCCAACCGCTTAATGACTTGCCGGTGAAGTGTGACTTTGGCCCGAAAGTAAAAAAGGCCAGCAACCCTAAAGTTGCCAACCTCTGGTAATCCTTCCTAATTCATGGTGGAGATGAGGGGACTTGAACCCCTGACCTCCTGCATGCGAAGCAGGCGCTCTTCCAGCTGAGCTACATCCCCACGTGTCTTGTAATTATGTCGGCTGCAGCCTGGATGTCAAGTCTAATTGCGCCGGGAAGGGGTCGGCCGGGCCGGGGCCGCGGCTGCGCCCCGGGGCACGCCGCGGCAGTTCGACCGCCAGACCGATCTCCTTGGTTAACTTGACGACTATGGGCGACCGCGGTTCACCCCTCCGGCCGCCTGACAGCTTTAGACGGCCTGGACCTGTTTGAGCCCCGGGACTTCCTTCATCAGGAGCTTTTCCACCCCCTGCTTGAGAGTCATCTGGGACATGGGGCAGCCTTTGCAGGCGCCGGTGAGGCGCACCTTGACGATGCCGTCGGTCACGTCGACGAGTTCGATATCACCGCCGTCCCGCTGCAGCATGGGGCGAATCTTGGTCAGGGCTAATTCTACGGCTTTTTTCTGATCTTCCACGGACGTCCTCCCAAACGAAATATTTTTTAATCATAACCACGCCGAAAACGATTGTAAAGCGCCGCCGGCCCAAAAGACCCATGCCTTTATTTAACTGCTCACTGCTCACTGCTCACCGCTCACTGCTCACTGCTTACTGCTTCACCTGGAAGACCGCCTGGACGGTGGCCTGGACCGCCTCTTCCCCCACCTCGATGGGGGTGGCAGGGGGAGCTGCCGCGGTCATAGCCCTGGCCTGCCCCTGGAAGGGACGAAATTGCACGCCGGTGGAGATCTTTTCCACCCCGGTGACTTTGAGGCCCTGGGATTGGGCCAGGGCCTCGGCCAGACGCCGGGCCCGCTGCAGGGCCGCCACCGCCGCCTCCTTTTGCAATTCCTCCAGACGGGAGTGTTCCCAAGACGGTCCGTTGACCCCGGAGGCGCCGCTTTTCAGGGCCAGGTCGATGATGGCGCCCAGCCGCTCCGGCCCCTTGACCCTGACCTGGAAGCGGTGTAACGCCTCGTAGCCTTTGATTTCCGGGGGGGAGGTCTTATCTTTGGCGGCGTAAACCGGGGAAAGGCGGTAGCCCAGGGTCTTCACCCGATCGTCGGGACCCAGGGCCTGCTTCAGGGCCTTGAGGAGGGCTTCGCTCCGGCGGGCGTTGTCCCTGGTCGCGGCTTCGGCCTGGGGCGCCCGGGTCTCGACCTCCAGGGTCAAAAGGGCCTGGTCGGGAATGGCCATGACCTTGCCGTCGGCTTCCACCGTAATGGTGGGGGGCGCTACGGCGGGCGCTTCGGCGGTGTGTCCGACGGCCGTCAGACCAACCAACAGCATGATCGACATCAGTAAGTACTTGGGCAGCATAGCTCTCATTTTTCCTCCCTGCCGGTGGCCGGTGGCCTCAAGATGGATGGTTGCCAAGGTTCGGGTAATCGTTATATTATTATGCAGCTTGCCAAATTTGGCAAATCCGCCCCCCCCCGAGGTAGTCATGGCCGATGAACCCAAAGCCAGCCCCCAGGGCCGCTATCTTATCTGGTATGTGGTGGCCATACTTCTGGTCCTGCTCAGCTTTCAATTTTACAGTAACGCCACCCAGAAAGCCGAGATCACTTATAGCGAATTTCGCCGTCTGGTGGAAATCAAAGGCATAAATGACCTGACCATCGGACCCGAAGATATCACCGGCAAGCTCCTGCCGAACGGCATCGAAGAGCTGGCCAAGCTGCGTAAAGAGCCGGACCTGGCCAAAAAGATCGCTCAACAACAGCCCGAGAAGAAGCCCCCCTACTTTACCGCCGTCCGGATGGAGGACAGGGGTCTGGTGCAATACCTGGATAAGCAGGGGATCAGCTACAAGGCCACCCCGGAGAGAACCCTGCTCAACACCCTGATTTCCTGGATTCTGCCGATGCTGCTGCTCGTGGGCATCTGGGTGTACTTTTTCCGGAGGATCGGCGCCGGGGCCAGCGGTCTGATGACCGTGGGCAAGAGCAAGGCCAAGGTCTACATGCAGGACGAAACCAAGGTCACTTTCCAGGACGTGGCCGGAGTGGATGAAGCCATTGAGGAACTCAAAGAGATCATCGAATTTCTCAAAAATCCGGCCAAGTTCCAGGTGCTGGGCGGCAAGATCCCCAAAGGGGTGCTGCTGGTGGGCCCGCCGGGGACCGGCAAGACCCTGCTGGCCCGGGCCGTGGCCGGAGAGGCCGGGGTGCCGTTTCATGAGCCTCACCGGCTCGGACTTCGTGGAAATGTTTGTGGGCGTGGGTGCGGCCCGGGTGCGGGACCTGTTTGCCACCTGCCCAGGAGAAGGCGCCCTGCATTATTTTCATTGATGAATTGGACGCAGTGGGCAAGGCCCGGGGGCTTTCTCCCATGGCCGGCCCGGAGGAGCGGGAAAATACCCTGAACCAGCTCCTCTCCGAGATGGACGGCTTCGACACCCGCAAAGGCGTGATCATTATGGCGGCCACCAACCGGCCGGAGATTCTCGATCCGGCCTTGATCCGCCCGGGCCGCTTCGACCGGCACATCCTGGTGGACCGGCCCTCTCTCAAGGGCCGGGAAGATATCTTGCGGATTCATACCAAACAGATCAAGCTCTCTCCGGAGGTCAACCTCAACACCCTGGCGGCCCGCACCCCCGGCATGGTGGGCTCGGACCTGGCCAACATCGTCAACGAGGCGGCCCTGCTGGCGGCTCGGAAGAACAAGACCGCGGTGGAGATGGACGACTTCGAGGAGGCCGTCGACCGGGTGGTGGCCGGGCCTGGAAAAACGCAACCGGGTCATGAACCCCCGGGAGAAGGAGATCGTCGCCTACCATGAGACCGGGCACGCCCTGGTGGCCGAAGCCCTGCCCACCACCGACAAGGTGCACCGGGTCTCCATCATCCCCCGGGGCATCGGCGCCCTGGGCTACACCATGCAATTGCCCACCGAGGACCGGTATTTGATGACCAAGACGGAGCTGGAAGATCGCATGGCGGTGATGATGGGGGGCCGGGTGGCCGAGGAGCTGGTGTTCCAGGAGATTTCCACCGGGGCCCAGAACGACCTCTACCGGGCCACGGATATCGCCCGCTCCATGATTCGGGAGTACGGCATGAGCGAGAAGCTGGGTCCCATGACCTTCGAGCGGGAGCGCCGGCCCATGTTTCTGGAGGGCATCATGCCCCAGGGCACCAAAGATTATAGCGAGGCCACGGCCCAGGAGATCGATCATGAGGTGACGGACCTGATGAACCGGGCCCACCGGCGCGCCACCGAGGTCCTGGAGGCGCAGCGGCCTATCCTGGAGAAGGCGGCCAAGATTCTCCTGGAAAAGGAAGTTTTGGAAGGTGAGGAACTAAGGGAGATACTTAATTCCGCCACCAAGGCCTGAAGGCGCCAAGTGTGGCGGACCCCGCAGCCGCAGGCTTTAGCCTGGGCCGCCATGGTTATTCTCGTTCCCAAGCTGAGCTTGGGAACGCCCTTTAGCCGCCAGGCTCAGTTTTGGCAAACCATTTCCGTTCCCAAGTGCAACTTGGGAACGAGTGGAATAAATAATTGAGGTTCCCGATCAGGCTCGGGAACCGCCAGATGCCCTTTTGCCCTAGGGAATATCCATGGCTAACCCGCCGCCATTCTCTACCAGCGCCGCCTTGCAAGATTTTCTCCTCCAGGAAGCCGGCCCCGGCACCCTGGTGATCGTGCCGCACCAAAGGCTGGCCCAGCAGCTCTGGCAGCGCCGGCGCCAGGCCCAATTGCAGGCCGGCCGCGCCGCCTGGGAACCACTGGCCGTCAAAACCTTCCAGGGTTGGTTGCAGGATCTCTTCAAGTCCCTCTGGCCCGAAGTGGCGCTGGCCCCCGATTTGCTGCGGTGGTCACTAATGCTGCGAGCCCTGCAGGCGACCCCGGAGTTGCCCGGCGCCGCCGCCGATCTCGCCTGGGCCCAGGCCCTGGACGAAGCCTACAGTATCCTGTGCCGCCACTCCTTACTCCAGGTGGAGCGGCCGTCCCCGGTGGGGCGGGCGTCCGTGGTGGGGCAGGCGTCCCCGCCTGCCATTTCCGGCGACGATTCACCCCTGATCACCTGGCGTAATCAGGTGATCGAGACCTTCAGGCGGCTCCTGGCGGCGGGCGGCTGGCTGGCGCCCGGGGAACTGGCCGCCTACCTGTTGATGCGGCTGAATGAAGGAAAAATTAAGCTGCCCGCCCGGCTCCTGGTGGCGGGTCTGGAGAGCGCGGCCCCGGCGGAGACGGCCTTCCTGGAAGCCTGCGCCCGCCGCACCCGGGTGCTGCACCTCCAGGTTAAGGGTGATCCCCAGACGGTGACCATCGCGGCGGTCCTGCCCGACCGGAGTCAGGAAGTGGCCTGGGTGGCCGCCCGGCTGGTGGAGCTGGCCGCAGGGGAGGGACTCCCCCTGCACCGGCTGGCGGTGACCTCCCCGGATATGAAGGCTTACGGGCCCCGGTTGCAGCGGGTCCTGGCCGAATTGCTGGGGCCGGCGCAGGCCGAGGAGGGCTGGGCCTACAACTTCTCCCAGGGGCCGCTCCTTTCGGAAACGCCGCTCTTCCTGGCCGCCGTCCTGCCCCTGAGATTCGTTACCGCCGGGGAGCGCCGGGAAGATTTGCTGGCCTTCCTGTTGTCACCCTTTTATGGCGCCCTCGAGAGGCGCCGCGCCCAGACGGCGACCTGGGACCGGCTCTGGCGCACCGGGCGGATCGACCGGAGTTGGCCCCGGTTGCAGCAGGCCGTCGCCCGTGACCCCGAGGCCCGCGGCCGGGACCTGCTGCCCCGGCTGCACCGGCTTTGGGAGACGCTCCAGGCTCCCGGCAACGCCCGGCAGTGGCGTGGGCGTCTGGAGCAGGCCTGGAACGCCTGGGGGTTCGGCCCGCGGGATGCTTCCGAAGGCGCCGCCCAGGGCCACCTCAACTCGCTGCTCCTGGAACTGGAGGCCGCCCTGGGGGCCGAACCCCTGGAGGCCGAAGGGTTGCTGGCGTGGCTGGAGCAGGGGGCGAAACGCCTGCCGCTGCCCGGCCCCGGGGTCCAGGACGCCGGCCTCCAGGTTTTGGGGCTGCTCGAGATGCGCGGCCTGGAATTCTCCCGGGTCTTTTGCCTGGGGATGAACTCCGGAGCCTTGCCGCCGCCGCCCCGGTCGCTGCCCCTGCTCAGCGCCGCCGAACGGCGGCTGGTCCTGGGAGGCACTTACCGGAGCCAGCACGAATTTTCCCGGGAGCTCTACGATACCCTGTTGGGCGCCGCCCCGGAGCTGATTCTCAGCCGGCCTCAGGTGGCCGACAACGAGGAGCGGGTGGGCAGCCCCCTGTACCTGGGACCGTGGGAGCCGCAAGAAATGGCGGTCTTGAGCCAACCGCACCGGGCCTGGCTCCGCAGTCCGGCGATCCGGGCCGCCTTCTCCGACGTCGGAGCCGCCTTTGGCGGCTATGGCGACGGCCCGCTTTCCCTGCTCCTGGCTCCCGAGTATTCCCTGAGCCAGGCCGCGCAAGCCCTGGGCTGCCCCTGCCGCTTTCTGCTGGAAGTCCTCCTGAAACTTCAGGAACTGCCGGAGATCGAGGCGGGCCTGGACCCCCGGGAGCGGGGCGACCGACTGCATAGAGTCTTGGCCAAATTCACCTCTGAATTCAACCAATTCCTCGCAGAGCATGGCTGGGACCACGACCGGGCCGAGGCGGTTTTGGAGACCGCCGCCCGCCAGGTGCTGGGCGATCTGCTGGAGGATGTGCACTGGCGCGCCGAACTGGAGCGCTGGCTCGGCGGGACGGCCGCCGGGCCCAGCTTGCTGCGGGCCTGGCTGGCCCTGGAACAGCAGCGCCATACCGAGGGCTGGCGCTGGCAGCTCATGGAAGCGAAGTTCGCCGGGCTCCGGGGGGAAGGCTGGCCTTTCGCCCTGAGGGGCCGCCTGGACCGCCTGGACTATCACCCGGAGAGCCGCCGGGCCATCGTCTGGGACTATAAGAGCGGCCAGGTCCCCAAGGCCGCGGCGGTGTTCGACGACTTACAGGAAGTGCAGCTGGCCGGCTACCTCCTGGCCGTAGAAGCCGGCCTGGCCGGGGCTCCCCGGGAGCCTGAGCAGCTCCGGGCCGGATTCATCGGGCTCAAGAGCCTGCGGCAGGATCATTTGAAGCATGAAGACTTTGACAAACGCGCCGGCGAATGGCCGCGGGTGGCCGAGGCCTTGGCGGCCAGGCTGCTGGATTTGGGGCGGCGCCTGACGGCCGGGAATTTCTGTCCGGCCCCCAACCCGGCACCGGAGGGCAAGAATTTGGGGGCCTGCCAGTATTGTCCCTATGCCCTGCTCTGCGGGTTCACTCCCGCCGCCGCCACCGAAGCCGAGGAAGGAGAGGCGGATTAAGTCGTTTTGTAGGGGCGGTTCGCGAACCGCCCTGCTTATGGGGCTCAAAAGAATGGTGAACAGTAACTATCCAACCTTTTCTCGCGTCTTTGCGACTTTGCGTCTTGGCGTGAGGTAATTCTCCCATATGACCAACCTGCCCGCCGATCAAAGCGCCCGGGACCGGGCATTGAGCCCCCAGGCCAGCTTCCATCTGGAGGCCCCGGCGGGCTCCGGCAAGACCTCGGTGCTGCTGGCCCGCTTCCTCACGCTGCTGGCCAATGTTACGGCGCCGGAGGAACTCCTGGCCCTGACCTTTACCCGCAAGGCCGCGGGAGAGCTGCGCACCCGGGTCATGGAGCTGCTCTGGGCCAGGCCAGTAGGGGCGGTTCTCGAACCGCCCTGCCAGCCCTGGGAGGTGCGCCTGCATGACCTGGCCCAGAAAGTTTTGGCTCATTTCGGCCGCCAGGCGGGGAACCTCCAGGAACTGCTGGCCGCCGAGCGTCTGCCGGTCATGACCTTTCACAGTCTGTGCGCCCAGCTCCTGCGGCTGGCCCCCCAGGAGGCCGGCGTGCACCTGGATTTTCGCCTCCTGGAGGAGGACGAATCCCGCCGGCTCCAGGAAGAGGCCCTGGAAGAGCTGCGCCGCGTTCTTTCGGCCCGGCCGGACCACGACCCCGGCCGCGGCGCCCTGGTGCGGCGCCTGGTGCGCCTCAATAACGATTGGGGGCGGCTGGCCGGGGAACTGCGCGCCCTCCTGGCCCGCCGGGACAGCCTGGGGGATTTTCTGGAGCTGGCCCGCCACAGCCGGGAGCCGGAGGCCTATCGCCAGCTTCTGGAGGAACGCTTCCGACTGGCGCTGGCCCCGGTCCTGCAGGGCCTGGTGCAGGGCTTTCAGGCCGTCGATCTGGGCCGGGAATGGCCCAGGCTCTACCAGGAATTGGGCGGAGTTTTCGGTGAGGCGCCTTTACCCCCGGAAATTCCCGGCGCCACTCCCCAAGACCTGCCGGCCTGGCAGGCCATTGCCACCGTGCTCCTGACCAAGGATGGCAAACGCCGCAAACAACTTGGGGAGAAATTAGGATTCCCGGCCGGTTTCAATAAGAGTCCTTGGGCCTTTATGATCCAGGCCTTGCCCGACGCCCTGGTGCGCCGCCTGAAGCAGTGCCGGGAGCTGGAGCCGGCCGGGGTCCGGCGGGAAGAGGCCCAGGCCCTCCAGGACCTGGTGATCCTCCTGGGGGAGGCGCTGCGCACTTACGAAAAACTCTGCGCCAGGCTTCAGGCCCTGGACTTTATCGCCCTGGAACAGGCCACCCTGCGGTTGCTCAACCTGGAGAACCCCGGCGATCTCCTGCTGCGGCTGGACCTGAGGCTGCGCCACCTGCTGGTGGATGAGTTCCAGGACACCAGCCTGAACCAGATGGAACTGCTGTGCCGCCTCATGGCGGGCTGGGAGGCCGGCTACGGCCGCACCCTGACGGTGGTGGGCGACCCCAAGCAGTCCATTTACGGCTGGCGCCAGGCCAAGCCGCGGCTGTTCGCTGAATCTGCTCAGGGTCTACCCTGTCCAGAAGGGCGCTTCCCCCTGGAATCCCTGCTGCTCACCACCAACTTCCGGGCCACCCGGACCTTGATTGACTGGGCCAACGGCGTCTTTGCCAACGTCCTGGCTGGAGTCCCGGGCTTGAGCTTTAACCAGGCCGACCCGCGGCCCGGGGCCCCGGAGGGACCGGTCCCGAAGCTGGCACTCTTTGCCGGGGACGAAAATCTTGCCTCCCGGGAGGCCGAGGCCCGCTGGCTGGCCCGGCAGGTGGCCGAGGCCCTGCCTGATCTTCAGGACAAAGAGACCATCGGCATTCTGCTTTTCACCCGCCGGCACCTGCCGGTCTACCTCCAGGCCCTGGCCGCGGCCGGCCTGACGCCCAGGGTCCGGGAAGGCCTGAAGCTGGCGGACAGCCGGGTGGTGCAGCATCTCCACAACCTGGCCCGGGCCCTGGTCCGGCCCCAGGACGAGCTGGCCTGGGCCGCCCTGCTCCGGGGTCCCTGGGCGCCGCAACCGCTTAACGTCCTGGTCCAGGCGGCCCAGGCGGCCGGTGAGTTGTGGCCGGAAAAACTCCGCGGCTACGCCGGCACCGAGGCCTGCCCAGGGGATTTAGCGACCCTGATCGAGCAACTGCTGGCGGCCGCGGCTATGGTGGGACGACAACCCCTGGCGGCCACCATCGGACAATGGCTGGATGCCACCGCAGCCTGGTCGGGGATCACCACCTGGGAAGGGGCCATGGGGGTGGCCTGCGCCCGGGCTTATCTGGAACTTTTGGCCCAGGCCGAAGCCGGCCTGCCCGAGCCTACTTTCGCCCAGGCCGACTTCAACCTGCCCAAGGCCTTTCAGCCGCCGGCTCCCCAGGCGCAGGATTCCCCGGTGGAAATCTTGACGGTCCACGGCGCCAAGGGGCTGGAATTCGACCGCGTGTTTCTACCTTTTCTCGATTGGCAGCCCTTGCAGGGTGAGGACAAGATTCCGCCTTTCCTGCTGGAAGAGCTTCCCGGCCACCGGCTTCACGGCTTGGCCCTGGCCCGGCCCTACGTCCAGGAAAAACAGAGCTCGCTCTACCTGTTGTTAAAGAACCTGAAAGACCGCCGCCTGTTGGAGGAGGCCCGGCGGGTCTTCTACGTCGCGGTGACCCGGGCCCGGCAGCAACTGGTGCTCAGCGCCGCGGTGAAAGCCAACAAGCAGGGGGATTGGTCGGTCCCGCCGGAAAGCCCGCTGGCCTGGCTCATGGACCATTACCGGACCGATCTGCCGCCGCTCGGGATTTCGGTGACCTGGCCGGGGCCGGAGCTTGAGGTGGAAGTGGTGGCGACGGCGCCGCCCCTCCCGTCCCATACCAGGATAGCCGCGGTACTGGAGCCGCCGCTGCCCTTCGCCCCGGAGGCCGCACCATACCGGCTTACCTTTCCCTCCCAACTGGCGGAGGCCGAGATCCGGGCCGCGGCCGCGGCCCTCGAGGACCCGGAAATTCCCCGGCTGCGGGGTGAGATCATCCACCGGGGTCTGGAGACCCTGGCTCTGGGGGGGGAGCTGCCCGGGATGGCCGGCCTGGCCGCGGCCCTGCGGCAGGAGGGCCTGGACCCGGAGGCGGCCGCGACCCTGGCCCCCGAACTCCTGGCGGAGTTGGAGGCCTGCCGCCGGGACGACTGGCTGATGCGCCTCCTTAACCCTGATCTGCCCGGCGCGGTGAGCGAGTGGCTCCTGGAGGACCTGGCCGCCCCGGGCAACGTGCGCCGGGGCAAGATCGACCGGCTGGCCTTCGACGGCGAGAGCTGGTGGATTCTGGATTACAAGTCCTCCCGGCCCGAACCTATGGAAGATTGGGAGAATTTCAGCGCCCGGGAGGCCGAAAAATACCGCCCGCAACTCCTGGCCTATCGGGAGATGGCGGCCAGGGCCAAGGGGCTGGCCCCGGAGGACATCAGGCTGGCCCTTTATTTCACCGCCTGCCGGCGGGCGGTGGAAATATAACGTTTTCGGTTATGAATATATATCGATATTTTCCGCGAGGTTTTGATAGTGGCAAGTGATGCGCACCTTCGCTCGCGCTGGACTGGCAGAGCAAACGACTGATCGAAGTGGAGGCCAGAGTTTCTTATCACGCCCGGCGGTGGTATGTGCATGTTGCCTCGGCTTTTCCTCTGGCTCAGCATTATCGGGCGGTGCTGGCCTGGGGTCCTTTAGCTCCATCGCAGTGAAGTATTCGGGTTATGATGGTTAGGTATGCTCAGGATTCCGGGAAGATTAACTTTTTCAGGGAAAATTTGTGCTATCATGACGTCGCTGAGAGTATTCGGCTTCAAAAACAGAAACTTTGCGGGATTTTCTTCGGGCCTAGAGATGCTAAAACCATTTTTTGACTGCGGTGGCCAAGGTTGCCGCATAATCTCGGTTTTTGATGGATCTTGTGCTAACATGCCGTTTACTAAACAACTTGAGGTTACTAAATTTTTTAACATTGGGGGAAGATCATGGATTCAGTAGAACATAAAGGAGGAGCAACACATGAAAACTCTAAGTATTGCATTGCTGGCGGCCTTCATGCTGGTGTTGGCGGCCACGTCCACCGGACAGGCCCAGGTCACCGAAGACCCAGTCTATAAGGATCCAAACCCGGGTGGGAGATATGTCTATAGAGGCTGCAACTTGGCAGAAGTGATATTTATCCGGGGAGATAAGTTAAGTGAGATAAATGAGTTAACCCTGATAATTGAAACTCAAGGTGGTTGCCCCTGTGCGATTAACATTCCCTGTATTGGCGAAGCGCCAAGAAGGGAATAAAATAATTCTTGATTACCAATGGCCCCTCGATGGCGACACTTACGAAGCGACCATCATAGGGGGTACTCTTATAAACCGGAAAACTAAAGGCTGGTTGGCAGGTGAAAGGGAAGAAGTGTATACACGCGAATGAAACAAATAGCAGGTCATGAGTGGCGTAAGGTTATGCCAGCTTTTGCGAACAAGTTTTACTGTCGTTGCTCCAGACTTGTGAGGTGACGAAACTCATATTGGTGGATCGTATGCCGCCCGGAAAGGAGTGGGAAACCTCGCCTCACCCCGCTCGTGTCTCCTGGGGCATCTGATATTAAACGGAAGATATTCTATTTCTCACCTTATTCCATGAAGAAGTGATCAGGAAACTCTCAGCCATATTCCTGACCATCTTGGTAAACTTTTTCATGGGCACAGCAAAAGTGAGCATGGTTGTCCTCGTCCCGTTTTCTTCAGGGTGCGGCTCCATCGTCTCCTACCCTTATCTGGAAAAAGATCTCGACCGTCCACACGCTTTCCTGGGCATGTTCGATGTCTCAGCTCGCCCTTTTGTCCCGAAAACCAGAGGAAAGCGCGCCATTGTGGCCATTGCCCGCACCTTGCTGCTGCGTATGAGGCGAAGGTTGCTGGATGAACGGGCATATGCGCTTCCACTGGCGGCTTAATAGCATGCAAGTCTAAAGAACCGGTTTGGGGGTATGGCGACGACCATCTGTGCGTGCTGGTCAAGCTGCAACCACGTTGGCAAGTCTGTCAGCCCCGACTGAATACCCCGGATTACTTACTTGCGGTCCCCCCCTACGCTTGGAACTACGAATAGGAGACTGGCTTGGATTCTAACCGGATACGGCACGACCCTGGTAATCTTGACTTTGCACATAGGAGATAGTCGCGAGGGTCTTTTTTGACCTTTCTTTAAGTTCTCGATTAGCCATTGTCCGATACTATCCCTCCAATCCAAACATTTCTATGGAAACTGCTAACAAAATAATACTTTCTAATGTTCGATACAATAGCCGTGAAGATTAGGCCAGTATTGTAATTTTAATGCTTGTATATTATTTTGGATAAATTGACAAGCAATTGACCCATGATTAAACAAACAGCAGGTGGCATTTCATTGAGGAAATGCTCGGGAGAGTTCTCCATGGATGGAGAATGTTAGAGGGATTAGCCGGATTGCCTGAAAGTCAAAGGGTAATCTGGCCTTTTTTTTCAAAGGAGGGTCCTATGCCTATCAGCGCAAAGAAGTCGTGATAATGGGGCAGCCTCAATGTAGGCATTGGTCATCAGAAAACGCGAGTGAAGCGCAGACCAAGTCATGATTTTAATTAAACTTAAAAAACGAGAGGGCGTTATGAAAAAGGCCTTTACAGCCATAGCGGCATGCTCCTTGATGATGCTCTTCACCGGATGTGCTGGCGTAAAATTCATGGATCGCAATATCAATATGAAACTCTCGGATGAGATGCTCGGTACAAGCGTGTTTAAGGATACTGAAATAGTTCAACGCCACCTTGAGGATATTCCGGGGTACATCGCAATCGACGACGGGTCCGGGACTCTGCAAGCTGTTTTGCCACTCCAGACAAATGGCTTTAAGCCTCCCGTCACTCCTATTAAAGATGACAAGGCCTTCTACCATTCTGTTATCGACCAATCGGCAGGTGCGCAGGGATCATATCTGGCGTTAATCTCAGCAGACTTGAGCACGAAGCAGACAGCCGAGGTGACGATTACCGAAACGGCTGAGGCATACATTCCCAGGGACAAGGTCCCCTGGCAGGCGATTGCACAATGGGCCAAGGCCCATCCACCGCGCCCGGGGGAAAAGCGATACTACGTTCAAGGGGCCCTTTTGTCCAGTGTTGCAAAGACAATTTATTTGGAGATAAGCACAAACGCCACTGTCGAGGGGGGAACGGCATTCGGCGCCAAAGGTAAGGTTTATGCCACGGACAAGAACACCCAAACTTCAAACCGCGCCTTTATCGGCACGCATCTAATAGATGTTGACAAGATTCCTTATAGTCCTGCGGGGATAATGCGGATGATTCCCAGAGAAGAGGAATACAAGGTCGAGGTTGGCAGAGTTTACACATCTAATTGGCCAAAAAAATAATAATGCCAAGTAGGGAATAGGGATTCCCTAATCGAAAGTAAGAATTAGGATAAGTCCCCTTCTTTTTAAAAAACCAAAAAACCACAGGAGGCGGCCATGAACGCAAAAGCGGAATTTGAAAATCCCCGTATCTGCTTTGACAGGATTATTCCGGATGCGCTTAGATCGAGAGGTGGAATGGCAGAAAAAGTAATGTTGGAAACAGTCATGAAGACCCTTGACATTCAGCATCCTCGAGAGGTTCTTAAGGATCTCGATGCCTCAAATTCCATTCGTATGGCATTGAAGATGGCAAGACCAATCATGAAGACGTGGCCGAATGGCTCTACCTTAACGTGTCGGTTTCTCGATGGAACTCCGACACAGCAGGAGCGTGTGGTCGCCAACGCCCGTATCTGGCAGGATTGCGGCGCCAATATAAAAATTGATTTTGTCAAAACTACGGATGAACAGGTCCGTATTTCGTTTACCCCCGGACAAGGATCGTGGTCGGCCGTCGGTTCAGACGCATTAAATCAAAGCTATTTCCCCAAATTCCAACCCACGATGAATTTCGGCTGGCTTACTGATGATACTGACGATGAGGAATACAGGCGAGTTGTGGTTCATGAATTCGGTCACGCTCTGGGCTGTATTCACGAACATCAATCCCCGGAAGAAAATCTACAATGGGACCGCGAGGCAGTATATAACTATTTTTCCGGGGCGCCGAATTACTGGAGCAAGGAAGAAATCGACGCAAATGTGCTGCAAAAGTATTCCCCAAATGGCATGGATTCCACAATCTTTGACAAATCCTCAATAATGCTTTACCAATTTCCCGCTTATCTATTCTTAGATAAGCAGGGAACCCCGAACAACACCCAGCCTTCTGAACTTGACAAGCAATTCATTAACCACATGTACCCTAAATAGAAGAGGGCTTAGGGAGAAGCATATTTACTTTCCATAATATATGAGGGATGCCATGCCTGACAATCTACCCACGGAAGTCACCTCGGAAGAGTTGAAGAAAGCCAAGGAGGCCGCGGATGTCGCCGCCGAGTTGAAAAAGGCGGCAGAGGCCAAAAGGGATGCTGCTAAGGCCGACTCGGAGCGGCAGAATTTGGAGGCCACCCGAGAAATAGGAAAGGCTCAGGCCCAGGCTGATATTATCGCCAAACTGTTGCCTAAAGGAGAGACCAAACCCTTAGAAGGCAAGGTGGATATTAAGGATGTCGGGGCTATGACTCGGCTGGTGGCTTACCATGCAGTGAAAAAGACGGCCTCCGAGATCGCCGAGGTCCTGGGGAAGAAGCTAAATCCCGAAGATAAAGTAATGATCGTGCCCCAGTTGGACTTCGCCTCCGGAGACCTGCCCTTGTTGGAAATTAAGGAGCAGTTCGACCTGTTCGGGCAATTGCTGGCTACACAGCTCGAGGAAAATGGGCGGATTCTGCAAGAAGGGGCGGCCCCAAAGGCTGCCGTTGCTGCTGCGCTAGCGGCGGTTCCCCTGGCAGTTTCGATATTAGGAATGGCCGGCGCCATTATCCCTGGGTTGGCCAACCTCGCCGGTTTTTTTAAGACGGACTATCAAATAACCGGCTATGAATTGGATCTGGACAAAGAAGGCCTGGTTGCCAAGGTGGCAGGTGCAGTGAGCGAAAAGGGCAAAGAGATTCTACCTTTACAACTTCTATAGCCTCAGGGAGCTGGCAGCCCTGCCGATTATAAAGAAACTTGCCGAGTTGAGCCATCTGTCCCAGGACCTCGAATCCTCTAAACTTAGACTGTCCGCCAAGAAAGCCGGAGTTCCAACCGGGGGGGACACGACGGCAATCGACCTGGCTCTCAAAGATTCCCAGGCTCTTTTGGATGGCCTCAAGAGCTATGTCCAAACCATCACCACCAAGGCCGCAGGAGAGGACTATCCCAGGCTGGTGCGGGCGGCCTGGCGGGACTGGGTACGAAAAAAAGGAATCACCCATTTGCTGTATCTGAATGTGCTGCCCAAAAGCGGCGGGGAGGTAATCACGAAAAAGAATCTCTGGCGCACCACTAAAAACGTAGGGTATCTGGGTGGCACGGCGGTCACTTATATTCTGGCTGAAATGGACGGCAAGATAATCTTGGGCGACACGTTGATAAGACTCTCTGTATTTAATTACCGGCTAGCGGACCCCCAGGTAAGCGATTTAAAGTCGGTACCCTTTGATTAAGCCTCTAAATTGCCGGTACTAACAAGCTCATGGGTAGGGGGTATCGACTAGAGACTCCTTGTACATGAGCTTGCGGGTTTCCGTAAAATTATTAAAGGATCATTTCTGCAAAACCGTGAGGGAGGTTATATGCCTACCGAGTATTTGATTTTGCGCGCGAACGAGCCGTTCCACGCATCATTCGCGTTCTCCAGCCCGAGCGTGTGGGACGCGGCAACAAGCGGACCGACTGGTTGGTCCAGGCGCCTCAGAGCTAGACGGCGGCTTGGCCGCGCTCACGAGCGTTCAGATACGGGACGTACCATCATTGCGCTCGTTCATTGGGCAGGTTTACCCCTTGCCCAAGGCGGCGTCCTAAGGGAACCGAAAGATCCTGGAGTTGAAAGGAGCATCCATGAGCGTATTCACGGAGATTGACCAGGTCATCCAGAAGAATTTCGAGGTGTTCAAGAAGTCCAACGTGCTCACAGTGCGACCCGGCTACAAGATTAAGGATCACTGGATTACGAACCAGCCGGCGATTGTGGTGACCGTGGAGCAGAAGCGGGCCGACCTCAGCCCCCAAGATGCAGTGCCCCCGATGGTGGGAGGATATCCCACCGATGTGCGGCCAGCGACGGGCATGCAGAGGATGCGCTCCGCCGATCCGGCCTCGCACGCCACGGTCGCGGCCACGGCCCGCCCGGAGTTCGCCCAGCCCGAGTTCCCTCTGGAGCGCGATATCCGCACCGGCCAGCTGCTCGAGAAGGTTCCCTCCACCGCGCCGGTGGCGGAGATGGCCGCTAAACCCAGGGTGCCCTATACGCCGGCCCCCGGCTTTCCCCTCGATCCGGTTACCGCGACGATGTCCATCACCTGTCACGCCAGCCCCGATGCCGGCTGGACGGTGCTGAAAAAATTCTTCGAGGACATTCAAGACCAGCTTACCGTAGGCATGTATGACTTCACTTCGAAGCACGTGCTGGAGATTGTCCAAGGGGCGTTGAGCGGCAAGCAGAATCTTTCGCTGGTGCTGGACCATCCCATAAAGAACCCCACAGCCGATCAGACCGACGAAGATACCGAGAAGGCGTTGGTCACCGCCTTGGGGCCGCGGCAAAAGTTCGCCTGGGCGGCAGAGGCCCGTGACCCCATGGTCGGGCAAGCGATTTTCCCCAACGCTTACCACATCAAGGTGGCAGTGAAAGATCATCAGTCGATGTGGCTCTCCAGCGGCAATTGGAACAACTCCAACCAGCCGAACATCGACCCGTTTGACGGAAGTGCCAACCCGTCCGACATTGCCAAGGTGGCAGCGCAAAGTGACCGCGATTGGCACGTCATCGTGCGGCATCAGGGCTTGGTGCAGACGTTTGAAGCGTACTTGGCGCACGACCTGGAAGAGGCGAAGCCTCTCCAGTCCGGCGGGGCCGCCGCGCCCATGGCCGTCATGCTTCCGGCCGCCGCCGCGTCCTGCCCGGAAGCCCCCATTCTGGGCGACACTCCGCCGAAACAATATTTCCGGCCCTTCGAGATTACCAACGAAACGGTGACGGTCCAGCCGCTGCTCACTCCCGACCGCGGCGCCGGCAACTATGCAACGAATATTCTGAAATTGATCCAGTCGGCGCAAAGCAAACTGTACATCCAGACGCAATACATTCATCCGCCTAAAGCGGGGACCGACGATAATTTTCAGGCGCTCATCGACGCGGTGGCGGGAAAAATGAATCAGGGCCTGGATGTGCGTATTATCTTGAGCCAGTATGAGGCCACGGGGGGTTGGCTCGAAAAACTCCAGGAATTGGGCCTGGACATGTCCAAGGTCCGAATTCAGAAGGGGGTGCACAATAAAGGTTTTGTGGTGGATGCGAAGATTGTCGCCCTGGGCAGCCAAAACTGGTCAGCCGACGGTGTGTTGCGTAATCGTGACGCCTCGCTAATCATATACCACGATGGGGCGGCCCAGTACTTCGAGAAGATCTTCACCCACGACTGGACCACGCTGGCCAAACAGAAACTCAGTTTTGCCTGAGTTTTCTTGGACACGCCTTACCAAAAAATTTTCGGGGGCCTGGGGAGATGCAGCGGCGAAGAAGGCGCCATACCGTGTTAGTCATTTCCCCAGGCCCTTCCAGGCAACTGACTGCCCTTCCATATCTTTGGCCCTGCCTCCGACCAGAAAATGGCGCGCCCCCTTGTAATGGATCACCCCCCCCCGTTTTGGGGTCAAAGCCCGCCGTGTCCCCCAGATCATTTCCCGCAATCCCTAAATCGAGGCCGAAGAAAAGGCGAATTTCCCGTGGCTGAGGTGAGAGGTTCTCCACCTTAATTTCACGCCGATAGATATCCTCATGAAAATCCACAGCATCATGGCATATCAGGACCAACTCCAGTTCATCGTGGTATAGTCTCACCTCCGTCACCGGCGTGTCAGGAATATATCGCAAATAGCGCTGCCAACCAGGCCCCACCCAGGAGAATTGGTGGCCAACCCAAATCCCCAAGCGGCAAACTCTGCCATAGACATGGTTCTCCTGTCACACATGGGGAAAACAGAGTTCCCGTATGCAATGTTTCTGGTCGAAACAAACCAAAAGTTTGCCATTCCCCGCGGGGATATCTACGGGCATAACTCTCCTTCCCAATTCGGCGGAATTTCTCACAGAATTTTAGCTTGATAAGCCTGATTGTACTACCCTTTAAATTCTATTTTTATCTATGAGCATAAGCGCATTCTTCCTGCGTCGGGTTGTCAGACACAAAATTGGGCCTGGAAATAGCAGTCTTGCCTAGTTGGAGGCTGCCCAGAATGACTGAAAAAGACCCCCGCCATATGATCGCTTAAGAATAGTGGATAACTGCTATGACCAGAAACTTATCAATTGCCTCAAAACTTGCTATATATGATCCATATGCAGGGTTTTGAAAAACTGCTGAGAGCTAGTCGCGGCAAAATTAAGCGACAAAAACCGCAATGCCTGTTCCTGTTGCTTTGCTGGCTGTTGCTGCCTCTCTGCTCCGCCCAGGCCCAGGACACCCTCGAATCCCAGGGCCTCAAATTCCGCCTCATCCCCGGCGGCTATCATCTGCTGGGGTCAGCGGTCAGCGAGCCGGGGCGTTATGTCGATGAAGACACGCCCCACCGGGTGCGGGTAGCTGCCTTTTATATCGCGGTCACCGAAACGACTAATGCCCAATATCAACGCTTTCTCCAGGCCACCGGCCACCCGGCGCCCTTGTATTGGCAGGACCAAAACCTCAATGGACCGAACCAACCGGTGGTGGGGGTGAGCTGGGACGACGCCGTGGCCTTCTGCCGCTGGCTTACCCAGTTGACCGGCGTGCCCCACCAGCTGCCCACCGAGGCCCAGTGGGAGGCCGCGGCCCGGGGCGGCCTCACCGGCCAGGCCTATCCCTGGGGGGACGAGGCTCCGGATGCGGGGGGGATTTATCGGGCCAATTGGCGCCATGAACGTACCGCCAAAGACGGTTACCTCTTCACCGCGCCGGTGGGCTCCTTCCCGGCCAATGGCTATGGCCTGTTCGATATGGCCGGCAACGTCTCGGAATGGTGCCTGGACCGGTATACGCCGACGCGCTCCGGCCCTTTCAAACCGGGGCTGCTGCGCCTGTTGAAAGGCGGCTCCTGGTTCACCCAGGCCCGGGACCTGCGCTGTGCCGCCCGCCAATCCGCCTCGCCCGCCTATGCCGACGGCTACATCGGCTTCCGGGTGGTGCGGCAGGCAAATCCTGCCAAGTAATCTTTTTAGCGGTCAAAATCCGGCGTAGGAACGTCTCGCGAGTTATCCCCTACCGCAGATCTGCATCCCTGCATTGCCCTGCATTTTTCTTGACATGATTATGTATAGATGATAATAAGGGTATATAGAGACATCGTAATTATTGTGGCGATAACCTATTGAAATAAGGAGCATAAGATGGCCGAGACCGACTTTGAGAAACTATCCGTGGACGTGGCAGCCCAGGAGATGTTGAAGAAGGCCCAGGCGGAAGGCGTGGAGACGATTTTTGATCGCGCCAAAACCATGAAGCCCTGTCCCATCGGGGCGGAAGGCGCCTGCTGCCGGATTTGCGCCCAGGGTCCCTGCCGGGTGCCGCCGCCCAGGAAAAAGGAAGGCGAGAGCGGAGAAGAGAAGAAGCAGCGCATGGGCCTGTGCGGCGCCACCGCCGAGACCATCGTGGCCCGGAACTTCGCCCGCATGGTGGCGGCCGGCACCGCGGCCCACAGTGACCACTCCCGCGGCGTGGCCAAACTCTTCAAAGAGATCGCCCATGGTGAAGCCCCCGGTTACGAAGTCAAGGACGTGGCCAAGTTGAAGAGAGTGGCTAAGGACTGGGACGTGGCCCTCACCGAAGGTGAAGGCGACGACGCCAAGAGCCGCGACAAGCTCGCCATCGCCCAAGACCTGGCCGAAAAGATCCTGAAGGAGTTCGGCCAGCAGGACGGCGAGATCAACTACGTTAAGCGGGCCCCCAAGAAGCGCCTGGAGATCTGGCGGAAAAACGGGGTGGTGCCCCGGGGCATCGACATCGAGGTGGTGGAACTGATGCACCGCACCCACATGGGCGTTGATCAGGAATATCACAATCTCATGAAGCAGTCGACCCGCTGCGCTCTGGCCGATGGCTGGGGCGGCTCCATGATCTCCACCGACCTGCAGGACATCATGTTCGGCTGTCCCACCCCCATCGCCGGCGAGATCAACCTGGGCGTGCTGAAAGAGGACCACGTCAACGTGGTGATGCACGGCCATGAGCCGCTGCTGCCCGAGATGCTCTACGTGGCGGCCCAGGACCCGGAACTCATCACCTACGCCCAGAACAAGGGCGCCAAGGGCATCCAACTGGCCGGCATGTGCTGCTCGGCCAACGAGGTCCTGATGCGCCACGGCGTGCCGGTGGTAGGCAACTACCTGCACCAGGAACTGGCGGTGATCACCGGCGCGGTGGACGCCCTGGTGGTGGACGTCCAGTGCGAGATGCAGGCCCTGGAAAGCGTCGCCCAATGCTACCACACCAAGATCGTCACCACCGACGACCGGGCCCGGATGCCGCTGGCGACCCACATTCCCTTCGACGAGCATCACGCCCTGGACGTGGCCAAACAGATCATCCGCCTGGCCATCGACAACTTCCCTAACCGCAAGGCCCCGGTGCTGATCCCGTCGGTCAGTTCCCCCACCGTGGTGGGCTTCAGCTACGAGACCATCCAGTACCTGCTAGGCGGCTCCATCCGCGGCTCCTACTACACCCTGAACGACAACATCATCAACGGCCGAGTGCGGGGCGTGGCCGGCGTGGTGGGCTGCAACAACTGCCGCACCACCCAGGACAACTCACATCTCGAGATGATCAAAGAACTGCTGAAGAACGACGTTATCGTCCTGACCACCGGCTGCGCCGCCATGGCGGCGGGCAAATACGGCCTCCTGACCCCGGAAGCGGCCGGAAAATTCTGCGGTGCAGGCCTGGCCGAGGTCTGCGAGACCGTGGGTATCCCGCCGGTCCTGCACATGGGGGCCTGCGTGGATAACTCCCGGATCCTGATGGCGGCCACCGCCTGCGTCAAGGCCGGCGGCCTGGGCACCGACATCAGCGACCTCCCCGCCGCGGGCGCCGCGCCGGAGTGGATGAGCGAGAAGGCCATCGCCATCGGCCAGTACTTCGTGGCCTCCGGCGTCTACACCGTCTTCGGCGTCACCTGGCCCACCACGGGCTCGGAGCTCCTCACCGATTACCTCTTCAAGGGATTTGAAGAAGAATACGGCGGCAAGTGGGACTTCGAGATAGATCCGATCCTGGCGGCCAAGAAGATGATCGCCCACATCGACCTGAAGCGTAAAGCCCTGGGCATCGACAAGGCCCGGGAGCGGGTGCTCATGGATATGGAGATGCGCCGCACCATGGACGCCGCCGCCGCGGGCGAGGAGCATTAACCAAAGCGACAGGGGACGGGGGACAGGAGACCGGAGCAAATTGCCATCCCCGGTCCCCCGTCTCCGGTCTCCGGTCTTTCCGGACCCCCAAACCCCCACCCCCAATCCCATATATTGTAGGGGCGGACCTATGGGTCCGCCCTTGGTTATTGTTGCCGCACCCCGTTCCTCTTTATCCCCTCTCCCCCAATGGGGGAGAGGGTTAGGGTGAGGGGGAAGTAGTCTCTTGCCGCTCCCCTTAATAAAACCGAGCCGGGACCCCAAAGGTCCCGGCTGTTTCATTGGATTAAGCGATTTGCCGGGGCGGACATAGGTGTCCGCCCTTAGCCTTTTCATAGTTGCAATTAGCCCACCACCGGAGTAAAAGAAAGAGAGATGGCTGGAAAACCGGAAAAACCCCACTATCACGGCCACCGGGGCCGCCTGCGGCAGCGCTTCCTCCTGGGCGGGACCGGGGCCTTGCCGGACTACGAACTGCTGGAATTGCTGCTTACCTTTGCCATCCCCTACTCCGACGTCAAACCCCTGGCCAAGAGCCTGATTGCCCATTTCGGCTCTTTCACCCGGGTCTTTGACGCCACCCCGGAAGCCCTGGCGGAGGTTCCCGGCATCCGGGAATATTCCGCGGTGCTCATCCGCCTGGTGAAGGCCTGCGCCGAATATTATCTGAAGGAAGGGGTGCTGGACCGGCAAAAGATTTCTTCCCTGAGCACCTTGGTGGACTACTGCCGCACCAGCTATGGGGGGCCTGGCCGATGAGCAGTTCCGGGTCATCTTCCTCAACAGCCAGAACGAAATCATCGCCGAGGAGATCGTCCAGGAGGGCACCGTCAACCAGACGGTGGTCTACCCCCGCAAGGTCCTGGAACTGGCCCTGAAACACAAGGCCACCGGCCTCATCCTGGTGCACAACCACCCCAGCGGCAACCTCACCCCCTCGGCCGCCGACCTGGAACTGACCCGCTCCCTGGTCAAAGCCGGCCGCGCCCTCAACCTGACGGTCCACGACCACCTGATCATCGGCCGCCACGGCTACTTCAGTCTGGCGGAGAAGAATATGCTATAATAGCCAGCAGTCAGGGGCGTTTTGGTCATTATCACCGTTGCTTCGAGCGACTCGTTCGAGTATCAGTCTCGTGAAGTTGGGAAAAGATCTCCGGGTTCGAATGCAAATTTTCACCGATACTCTCGCTTTAGTCGCACTGGTCCTGATAGGACTCTTCTGGAGTAAGCCCACGCAGGCCCCGATGCGGGTGTTCCCCAACTGGGTTCCTGCAGCCTGGCGGCGTCCTGCGGTCGCCTATATGCTTATCGGCCTCCTGGCGTTTGGGGGCAGCGCCCTGGTGACCGGGGTCACCGGGATGCCCCAACCGCGCATCCACGACGAGTTCAGCTACCTCCTGGCGTCGGACACCTTCGCCCATGGCCGGCTTACCAACCCGCCCCATCCCATGTGGCAGCACTTCGAAACCTTCCATGAGATCCAGCAACCCACCTATGCCTCCAAATATCCGCCGGCTCAAGGGCTGATACTCGCCGTCGGGCAGGTGATCTTTGGACATCCCATCGTCGGCGTCTGGCTGAGTACCGGCCTGGCCTGCGCCGCCATCTGCTGGATGCTGGCGGGCTGGTGTCCGCTCTCCTGGGCCTGGTTCGGAGGCCTGGTGGCCGTCGTCCGCCTGGTCTTCTCCGGGCCTAGTTTCTTCGACTACCTGGAAACTAGTTTTTACTGGAGCCAAAGCTACTGGGGCGGAGCCGTGGCGGCGTTCGGGGGTGCCTTGGTTTTTGGGGCATTGCCCCGGATTATGAAAAAGCAGAGGTGGCGCGACGCCCTGTGGTTGGCGTTGGGCCTGGCTATTTTGGCCAATAGTCGGCCCTTCGAGGGCCTGGTGGTGAGTATTCCCGCGGCGGCGGTCTTGGCTTTTTGGTTGCTGAAAACTTGCCGCCTTAGTTGGAGGACCCGCTGCCGGCAGGTGGTTCTGCCTGTGATGGTGGTCCTGCTACTGGCGGCCGCTTGGATGGGTTTCTACAATTTCCGAGTGACCGGAGATCCCTTGGTCTTGCCATTTCAGGTGCACGAGGCCACTTACGGAATGGTGCCGCTCTTTCTCTGGCAGCCATTGCAGGCAAAACCGGTATATAACCACAGTCTTATGGAAGAACTTCACGCTGGTTGGTTCCTTGGCTTGTATGAATCCCAGCACTCTTTCTCGGGCTGGCTACGGATGGCCAGCGAGAAAATCAGCTTGTTATGGTTATTTTTCGTAGGAATCCTGTTTCTCCCGTTCATGGTAGCGCTGCCTCAGATGTGGCGCCGGTGGAGGGTGAAATTTGCCTTATTAGTATGGGCCTGGTTACTGCTGGCCTTATTGACAGAAACCTGGTATCTTCCCGCACTATGCTGCTCCGGCGACTTCCCTGGCCATCCTGTTGATCGTCGAGTCCCTGCGCCAGGCCCGCCTTATCCGCTGGCGAGGCCGGCCCGTAGGGCGAACCCTGGTACGCGCCGTCTTGCCGCTCCTTCTGGTATCTTCTCTCAGCTCCTTCGCCCTGTCTCAGTACCTTAAACCATCTGGGTGGTATCAGGATCGGGCCCGATTACTGCAGGAGTTGGAGAAAATGCCGGGACGCCAACTGGTCATGGTTCGCTATAGACCGGAGCATTCCCCCCATCAACAATGGATTTACAACAAAGCGGACCTTGACGCCGCCAAGGTGGTCTGGGCCTGGGAAATGGGCCCACAGAAGGATAGGGAGCTGTTCGCTTATTATCCAGACCGGCACGTCTGGCTGCTGGAGGCGGACCGGAAGCCGCCGCGCCTGGTGCCGTACCCCGGCGGCCCAGGCCGTCAGGCGGGCGCGACTGCTGCCCAAAAAGAGCTCGGGGGGATTCATGACCGCTGACGCCCCGGAAGTATCCGTAGTGATGCCGTACCTTAATGAGGCGGATTGGGCCTTCGGTTTTCTCGTTCCCAAGTTGCACTTGGGAACGCCATTATTGCCCAAGCTGCGCCTGGGCAGGCTAATTCCTGGAGCTTGCCCGCTAATGTCCAGATATGCTTAGCAAGGGCAAGCTTTGCAGTCAATTGAGGTTCCCAAGCGCAGCTTGGAACTAGAAGAGCGCCAAATAAAGACTTCGTGCAAGATTCAATAATCCAAGCCATCGCCGCCATCGTCGGCCCCGCACACCTCCTCACCAGTCCCGAGGACTGCTGGACCTATGGCTATGACGCTACGGACCAGGCCCACGCGCCGGACGCCGTGGTCTTTCCGGGGTCGGCGGCGGAAATCTCCGCAAATTTTAAAGCTGGCCAATGAGCAGCGCTTTGCCGTCATCCCCCGGGGGGCGGGGACCGGCCGCAGCGGCGGGGCGGTGCCCATTACGGGCGGGGTGGTGCTGGTCCTGACCCGGCTGAACCGCATTTTGGAAATCAATCGGGACGACTTCTTGGCGGTGGTGGAGCCCGGCGTCATCCTGGGCCGCCTGAAACGGGAGGTGGAAGCCCAGGGGCTCTATTACCCGCCGGACCCGGCCAGCGCCGAGTTCTGCACCATCGGCGGCAACGTCGCCGAATGCGCCGGCGGCGCGGTGGCGGTGCAGTAGGGCGTCACCCGGGACTACGTCCTGGGGCTCGAAGTGGTGCTCCCCACCGGAGAGATCATCGAGGCCGGCAGCCGCACCATGAAAGGCGTGGTGGGCTACGACCTGACCCGCCTGTTTCTGGGGTCGGAGGGCACCCTGGGGGTGATCACCCGCATCATCCTCAGGCTGGTGGCCAAACCCGCGGCCCGGCAGACCCTGGCCGCGGGCTTCGAGACCCTGACGGCCGCGGCCCGGGCCGTGAGCCAGATTCTCACCGCGGGGCTCGCCCCCACCGCCCTGGAGTTCATGGACCGGACCACCCTGAACTGCGTCCGGGAACTGCTGCCCTTTGAGGTGCCGGCCGCGGCCGCGGCCCTGCTGCTGGTGGCGGTGGAGGGCCATCCCCATGATGTGGCGGAGCGGGCCGCGGCCATTGCCCGGTTCTGCCAGGCGCAGGGTGCGGCCCCCGTGCTCCGGGCCCCAACCGCGGCCGAGGCGGACGACCTCTGGAAGGCCCGCAAGGTGGTCTCGCCGGCCCTGCTCCGGGTGAAGCCCAACAAGGTGAGCGAGGACGTGGTGGTGCCCCTGGGCGCGATCCCGGCGCTGATTGACGGCCTGCAAAAAATCTCCCGGCGCCGGGGCCTGATCATCCCGTGTTACGGCCACGCCGGGGACGGCAACATCCACGTCAACGTGCTGTATGACCGCAAGGTTGAGGCGGAACGCGACGCGGTGCCTCCCACGGTGGTGGAGATCTTCGCCCTGACCCGCCAACTGAGCGGCGCCCTGTCGGGCGAGCACGGCATCGGGCTCACCAAGGCCCCGTACCTGCGGATGGAGCTTTCCGAGGGAGCCATTGCCTTGCAGCGGCGGCTGAAGCTGGCCTTCGATCCCAACCACATCATGAATCCCGGCAAGATCTTCCCCGAGACCACCGATGCAGACCTTTGATTTACGCTGGGTAGTCCGCAGCTTTCTGACCATCTTGCCGCGGCTGATTATGGCCGTGATTTGCCTCATTTGGGTTTACTATTCCGCCGATTATTTCATCAGATGGGGCTATCGGGTGGGCTCTGGGCTTAAAGCTCATCAACCAGATACCGTTCGGTGGAGATTTCTGCCATTATTGGGTGGCCGCCCAACTGGCCCTATCCGGCCATCCGGCTGCCGTCTATGATCCGGTTCGCCTGCATGCGGCGCTGACGGCCCTCTTCGGGGTAAACATCCACTTCCACTTTTTCTATCCGCCCAGCTTCTTATTGGTGGTGCTGCCCTTCGCCCTGCTGCCCTATCACGCCTCCCTGGCCGTCTGGCTGCTGACCACCTTGGCGGCGTATCTTTGGGTCATCAGGCGGATTGCCCCGCATTTTCTGGCGGTGGCGGCGGCGGTCATGTTTGCCGGAGCCATCGCCAACTTCGGTTACGGTCAAAATGGCTTTCTGTCCACCGCACTCCTGGGCGGCGGCCTGGTGCTGCTTGACGGCGCGCCTCTGGCCGGAGGGTTTCTCCTGGGCCTCCTGACCTATAAGCCGCATCTGGCCGTGCTGGTCCCGGTGGCGCTGCTCGCCGGCCGGCGCTGGCGGGCCTTGGCGGGCATGGCGGCCACTGCCGCGGGGCTGATTTTGGCCAGTGGTTTAATCTTGGGTTATGGAATCTGGGAAGTTTTCCTCACCAAAAATATTTCGGTAATTCTGAAATGCTTGGGAACGGGAAATATCTTGGGCCCCGACGCCTTCCCCTGGGCCCAAATGCCAACCTTTTATTCGGCCATCTATGCCTCCGGACTGGGATTTTGGCCGGCCATCATTATGCAGGGGCTGGTCATGCTCATCGTTACCGTCCTGGTCTGGCGGGTCTGGAGCCAGGAAGTTCCCCTGATGGTGAGGGGGACGATCCTGGTCTTATGTACCCTCCTCTTCAATCCCTACCTGTTTGTTTACGATTTGTGTCTGCTGGCCCTGCCTTTGGCCTGGATCGCCTGGGACGGCCATCTCCATGGCTGGGCACCCGGAGAACAGTATCTCCTCTTCCTCTGCTGGATGATGCCCATGTTCTCCGAGCGGATCGCCTGGGCCACTAATTTGCCCCTGGCCCCAATATGCCTCGTGGCGCTCGGCTATCTGGCGCTGCGACGACTGGTCCGGGATAAACTTCCTACGGAAGCTTCCCCGGCCGGGAGGCTGAAAGAGAAATGGCCCCCGAGGGGTTAAAGAAATTTTTATTGCTTGACAAAATTTTCACAATCGCATACCTTTGAACATGCTTTAAACCAAAAAACCCGGCGATCAAATATCGAAGGAGGATATTTCGGCATGGCCACGGTAGAATTCAAAGGTAAGACTTTTACGGTAGACGAAGACGGCTTCCTGGAAAACCTGGACCAGTGGAACACGGAATGGGTCGATTACGTTAAAGAGTCCGAGGGCATCTCGGAGCTGAACGAGGAGCATTGGAAAGTGATCAACATGCTCCAGGACTACTACAAAAAGAACGGTATCGCCCCCATGGTCCGGATTCTTTCCAAAGTGACGGGCTTCAAACTGAAACATATCTACGAGCTGTTTCCCTCGGGACCTGGGAAAGGCGCCTGCAAAATGGCGGGATTGGCGAAACCCACCGGTTGCGTCTAAAGCCCTTCCTCCTTTTTAGATAAGAGGCAAAATCACCGAAGCAGATTCCCCTGAGGGAATCTGCTTCGCGTGTTAAGATAAGGCTAGAAATGAAAGATTCAATTGACTTTTGCCTCGCTTCCCGTTACATTTCCACCATAGTTACCTCTCTCCAGTAGCAAAGCTAGTCGCACCGGCCAAATGACGGCAGGCGGACGGCGTGACTTGAACCCTTGAGTTCCGCCCGGTTTGAATTAACCCTCACGAGGAGCAGGCGCATGGCTCACCCCATTCATAAGATTCTTTTCATCGAACCCCGGGCCCCCCGGGAACATATCTTCAGCCGGGTGGCCATTCCACGCCTGGGGTCGCTGCTGTTGGGCACCATCTTGAGAGACCAGGGCCTGGAGGTCAAGGTGATCGTCGAAGAGTTGTCCGCCCCGGACTACGCTTCTCTGGAGTTCCAACCGGACCTGGTCTGTATTTCCAGTATTTCCTCGACCGCCCCCCGGGCCTATGAGCTGGCGGATTTTTACCGCCAACAGGGCAAGACGGTGGTGCTGGGGGGGGCCCATTCCAGCTTTTTGCCCCGGGAAGGTCTCGACCACGCCGATTACATAATTTGCGGCGAAGGCGAAGGGGCCTTGCCTGAGCTGGTGGAGGCCCTGACCAACGGCGACGACCCCAGCGCCATTCAGAATCTCTGTTTGCGCCAGGGCGAGACCACCATCCAGAATCCCTGGCGCCCCCTGGTAGCGGACCTGGACGCCCTGCCCATCCCGGATTACAGCCTGATTCACGGCTGGAAGGGCGGCAAGGGCGTCGTCTCCATCGCCACCTCCCGGGGTTGCCCCTATGCCTGCAGCTTCTGCTCGGTGATCCTCCTGTTCGGCCGCCAGCACCGGGTCAACTCGGTGGACCGCGTCATGGCCGAGATTCGCCAAAACGGCCTCAAGGCCAGCCACATCTTCTTCTGCGACGACAACTTCACCGCCAACCGGGCCCGCACTAAAGAATTGTGCGAACGGATCATCCAGGAAAAATTAAAGATCGAATGGAGCGCCCAGGTGCGGACGGAGGCGGCCAAGGACCCGGAACTCCTGGACCTCATGGCCAAAAGCGGCTGCTTTGCCGTCTTCGTGGGCCTGGAATCCATCAACCCGGCCACCCTGAAGGCCTACAACAAGTCCCAGACGGTGGAAGGCATCAAGGAGTGCGGTGGTCAATTTTCACCGCCACGGCATCAACGTCCACGGCATGTTCGTCTTCGGCGCCGAAGAGGACCACTACCAGGTGATCCGGGACACGGTCAAGGTCTCCCGGGAACTGGATCTGGATTCCCTGCAATACCTGATCCTGACTCCGGTGCCGGGCACGCCTTTCTATAAGGAAATGGAGGCGCAAAACCGCATCATCTGCCGGGACTGGAGCCAGTACGACGGCCACCACACCGTGTTCCAGCCGCGCCAGTTCACGCCCTATGAGCTCCAGATGGAGACCACCCGGGCCATGAAGAAATTTTACTCCTGGCCCTCGGTGCTCAAACGCCTCGTGGCCCGGGATCTGTTTTACGCTTATTTGAAGACCTACGCCCGCCTCCTCATCTGGAAGTCCAACTCCAGGAAAAATCAGTACTTCCGGCAGCTTAAGGAGCGGCTCTTCGTCCAGGCCCGGCAATTGCGCCAGTTCCTGCCCGGCGGCGATAACGTCCCCCGCGTGGGGATTCCGGCGGACATCTGGAAGCTGGGCCCCTGGGAGAGCGGCCCCCGGGAATTCCTGCTGCGCTTCTTGCGGCACCTCGGGGTGGAGGTAGTGCAGGAGGGCGGCGGCGAAGCATGCGAGGCCGGCCCGCTGGCCGCGGTGAAAATCGAAATCACCAAACTCCAGGAAAAGGCCGACCTGGTGCTGCTGCCCATGTGGCAGGGCCTGGGAGACGCGGCCCAGAAGATGAAGGACCTGCCCCAGGAACTGGCCCAGGGGACCATGGCGAAGCTCATGGCCCTGGAATTCAGCTCCGCCTCGTACTATACCGCCTGCATGGAACTGGGCCTCTGCTTCCGGAAACGGCTGAAGAGGATCAGACGCATCTACTTCCAGACCCTGGCCGAGGTGGGCGGGCAGATTTAAAAATTTTCTTTGAAATAGTGGGCCGGGCATTACCCCTTAGGGTGGGCGTGCCTGGTGGGGCAGGCCTCCGTGCCTGCCATAAGGGCGACCGCCGGGTCGCCCTTTTTTTGGTGGGGCGGGCGTCCCGCCCGCCTTGGTCTCTCGTTCTCAAACTCCTGCCTGGGGAACGCCCACTTGCCCAAAGCTCCTGCTTTACAGCCCGTAGGGTGCGTCCCCCGCACCATTCCTCTCTGTCCGCGCTGAAGTGGCGGCCTCATCAATCACCCGCCGGCCGCGACCAGGGCGAACCTATTTGGGCATGAACGAAAATTTGGTCACGAAGGCGTTTTGAGACGGTGCATTGCCCGGCCATTGCTCTGCCGGGTTTTGCAGCGGAAAATCGGGAGAAAAGGTGAGACCGGTCAGGACAACGTTGTCGGAGGGATCGACGGCCAGTCCGTAGGTGCGGTCATTGCCGCTCCCGCCGAGGTAGGTGGAGTAGTCCAGATTGGCCCCGCCTGGGTCGATTTGCATGAAGATCGCGTCCCAATTGCCCTGGAGCGCCGGGAACAGCGCGTTTTCAGTGTATGGAAAATCCTGGGGGGCGATATGGTCAGAACGGTCATATGCCTGGCCTGGAGCAATAGTTTCCCCGGCCACATAGACCATTCCCAGTGAATCGATGCCCACGCTGGTGCAGAAGCTGCCCCACGATCCTTTTGACAATACGGTCGTTCCACCTCCCAAAAAGGTGGAGTAGACCAGGGATGCCAGGCCACTCGAGGCAGGATCGATCTTCACGAGGTAGGGCTCATCATCAGTCATGGCCGCCTGGACACTATTATAGATGGTGGGGCCCCCCGTGGTCATCGGAAAGTCGGCCGACTCCGTCCGGCCCGTGGCCACGATGAGCCCCGTTGGCTCCAGGGTCATGCCGTAGACATCATCTCGGGCCGTGTTCGTGTTCCCCCCCAGGTACGTGGAGTAGCGCATGGCGTACACGGAGGACGGGGAACCGGGCTGGCTTGCTTGAATCTGGGTTACAAAGCCGTTGCTGCTGTTAACTGCAAAGCCACCGGGCGGGGCTGTGCTGCGGTAGGCGTTGGCGGTGGCAGGGAAGTTCAAAGAGGTGGTAAAGCCGGCCACGGTGATGAGAGAGCCGGAGGGGTCAACCGCAACGCTGTGCCCTTGGGTATCGTGGTCCCCGCCCAGAAAGCTGGAGTAAACCAATGAGGCTGCACCGCTCTGGGTGGGGTCGATGATGCACAGGCAGGCGTTTCTCGTGCCGAGAAGAGTGTTCTGGAGGGCGTTGGCGGTCACCGGGAATGGTATCCCCCCGCCACCGCCGCCGGAAGTGGTCATGCCGGCAATATAGACCAGACCTTGCGCATCGACCGCGACACAGTTGCCACTGTTTTGGTCATCGGCATAGGGCGGTAACTGCCCCTCCACCCCGCTGCCGCCCAGGTAGGTCGAGTAGGTTAGGTTGCCGCCCGCATCAAATACGGTGACGAAGTAATCCGACTGTCCGTAGTTCTGCCACTGAAAAGCGTTAATGGTGGTGGGGAACGGTACCGTGCCATCCGAAGTGGTAAGGCCGGCGACCACGACTCCGCCGTCCGGCATGACCGCCACTCCGATGCCCATGCTTTGATGGTTGCCGCCCAGGTAGGTGCACCAGAGCGGTGTGCCGGCCGGATCGTACTTCGCCAGGAATGCCGACATCGTGCTGCCTACGGCGGGGTATTGTTGGAAGGCGTTCAGTACGGGGAGGTCTTTAACCTGGGTAGCGCCGGTGACGTAAATATTTCCCAGAGCATCGCAGGAGGCGTTCTGGGCGAAGGTAAGGGGGGCGTAAGGGGGATCCCCCGCAAAAGAACTCGATCCTCCCAAATAGGTGGAAAAAACCAGGCTTGGCGAAGTCGGCCCGTACGGCCGGGACGGAGAGGCAGCCGGCTTAGAGGCTGGCGCGTGGGAACATGATGAAAAGCCGGCGCTGAAAAATACGCCGATCAGCAGCATCAGGCAAGCGATGAAGCCCCGAATAACTCGCCAAATCATAGGAATGAATCCTTTTCCGGATAGATGGATTTTCGGAGCCACCGAACCATGGTCGGCATAATAGCACAATTCTCCTTCCTACCAGAAATTTATCGCCGCCGGCCCCCTTTTCCGCGAAAATCCAAGAAAAGATTGACATTTACCCGGCAAGAGTGATAAATTCTTTATGATTTTTATACCCAGGGCTTGGATCCGGCCGTAGACGGACCGAGACTCGACGGGCGGTACTGAAACCCCCTGAGAATCGGCCGGGGGTTTGTTTTTTTATGGAGATAATCAGCGATCCCAGGGAGGTTCGGGCCCGGGTGGCCGAGTGGCGCAGCTCCGGGCAAAAGATTGTCCTGGTGCCCACCATGGGCTACTTCCACCGGGGGCACCTGAGTCTTATGGGGTATGGCAAGACCAAAGGCGCCCGCCTCGTGGTGAGCCTCTTCGTCAACCCCACGCAGTTCGGCCCCAGCGAAGACCCGGACCGTTATCCCCGGGACCTGGAGCGGGACGCGGCCCTGGCCCGGGAGGCCGGGGTGGACGTGCTCTATACCCCGGAGGCCGCGGCCATGTATCCTCCGGGCTATCAGACTTACGTTACGGTGGAGCAGCTCTCCCAGGGCCTCTGCGGGGCCTCCCGGCCGGGCCATTTCCGGGGCGTGGCCACCGTGGTGCTGAAGCTGTTCAACCAGGTGCAGCCCGATATCGCCGTCTTCGGCGAAAAGGACTATCAGCAACTGGCCGTCATCAAACAAATGGCCGCCGACCTGGACCTGGCGGTCGAGGTGGTGGGCCGGCCCATCGTCCGCGAGCCGGACGGCCTGGCCTTGAGTTCGAGAAATACTTATCTTAATCATGAGGAGCGGGCCGCGGCCCTGTGTCTCTACCGCAGCCTCAGCGCCGCCCGGGAATTAGTGGTTTCCGGCGCCAAGCACCGGGACAACATCCTGGAGGCGGTCCGCCAGATGATTGGCAGCACCCCTCACACCCGCATCGATTACCTGGCCCTGGTGGACCCGGCGACCCTGCGGGAAGTGGAGACCATAACCGGAGAGGCCCGCCTGCTCCTGGCGGTCTGGGTGGGCAACACCCGCCTCCTGGACAATACCCTGCTTTCGGAGAGCCGTTTATGTTGCGTGTGATGATGAAATCCAAAATCCACCGGGCCACCGTCACCCAGGCCGACCTGCATTACGAAGGGTCACTCACCATTTCTGCCGAATTGATGCAGGCCGCAGATATCCTGCCTTACGAGATGGTCCACGTCTATAACGTCAGTAACGGCGAACGCTTCGAAACCTACGCCCTGGAAGGCGAGGCCGACAGCGGCATCATCTGCCTGAACGGCGCCGCGGCCCGTAAAGGGGCCCCGGGCGACCTGATCATCATCACCACCTACGCCACTTACGACGCCGCGGAGCTGACCAAGCACCACCCCAAAGTGGTCATGGTGGACCGGCATAATCGTCTAAAAGATACCTCTGCCGCCGAAAAACCTCTGGCATTTTTCTCCTTGCCTGGTTAAAATTGATCGGTTTAACGTGGGGTTTTTGCCGCGTTTTTTACTAGTGCTTTTACTTTTTTTGTAAAGGAGTCTCAAAAGAATGGCCAGATCTTTTCTATTCACCTCGGAATCGGTTACCGAGGGGCATCCCGATAAAGTTGCGGATCAGATTTCCGACTCCATTCTCGATGCCATCTTAGCGCAGGACAAATATGCCCGGGTGGCCTGCGAAACCATGGTGACCACCGGCTTGGCCATGATCGCCGGCGAAATCACCACCACCGCGCGGATCGATTATCCCGACATCGTCCGCCAGACCATCAAAGAGATCGGCTATAACGACTCCTCCATGGGCTTCGATTGGGAAACCTGCGCCGTGCTCACCTCCGTCGACCGGCAGTCTCCCGATATCGCCCAGGGCGTGGAAGGCCGGGGCCTCACCCCCGAACAGGGCGCCGGCGACCAGGGCCTGATGTTCGGCTATGCCTCGACCTCCACCGAAAATTTCATGCCCATGCCCATCTGGTATGCCCATCGCCTGGCCGAGCGCCTGGCCCGGGTGCGCAAGGACGGCACCCTGCCCTGGCTGCGCCCCGATGGCAAGACCCAGGTGACAGTGCGCTACGAAAACGGCGAGCCCAAAAACATCCATACCGTGGTCATCGCCGCCCAGCACAACCCGGAAATTAAGTACAAAGACCTGGAAGAAGCTATTATCGAGCAAGTGATCAAGAAGACCATCCCCACCGATCTCCTGGTGGACACCAAATTCCTGATTAACACCACCGGCCGCTTTGTGGTAGGGCGGCCCCCTGGGCGACTGCGGTATCACCGGCCGCAAGATCATCGTCGATACCTACGGCGGCCGGGGCTACCACGGCGGCGGCGCCTTCTCCGGCAAGGACCCCACCAAGGTGGACCGCACCACTTCCTACATGCTGCGCCACGTGGCCAAAAACGTGGTGGCCGCGGGCCTGGCCAAACGCTGCGAGGTCCAGGTGGCCTATTCCATCGGCCTGCCCGACCCCCTTTCCATCATGGTCTACACTTACGACACCACGGTCATTTCTGAAGATAAGCTCCTGGAGATCATCAAGGAAACCTTCAGCTTCAAGCCTGCCGCCATGATCCAATACCTGGATCTGCAGCGCCCCATCTTCAAGAAAACCGCGGCTTACGGGCACTTCGGCCGCACCGATCCAGACTTTACCTGGGAATACGTCAACAAAGTGGACGTCCTGCGGGAAAAGGCCGGCCTTAAAGGCCCCTCCCCCATCTGCATCTGCCAGCCGCAGGCTGTCGCCGCCAAATAATAAAGAGGAACGCATGGATTACGATGTCAAGGATATCAATCTGGCCGATAAAGGCCGCCTGCGGGTGGAGTGGGCCCGGCGCGACATGCCGGTGCTGAACGCCATCCGGGAGCGCTTCGAGCGGGAAAAACCTCTGCAAGGGCTCCGGATCGCCGCCTGCCTCCACGTCACCACCGAGACGGGAGTGCTGGCGGCCACCTTGAAGGCCGGCGGCGCGCGAAGTGCACGTCTGCGCCTCCAATCCCCTGAGCACCCAGGACGACGTGGCCGCCTATCTGGCCAAGCATGAAGGCATCCCCACCTTCGCCATCAAGGGCGAAGACGGCGACACCTACTACCGCCACCTCAACCAGGCACTTGACGTCAAACCCCAGATGACCATGGACGACGGCGCCGATATCGTCTTTACCGTGCATACCAAGCGCCAGGAGCTGCTCGCGGGCGTCTTCGCCGGCACCGAAGAGACCACCACCGGCGTCATCCGCCTCAAGGCCATGGCCGCCGACGGGGTCCTGAAATACCCCATCATCGCGGTCAACGACGCCATGACCAAGTACCTCTTCGACAACCGCTACGGCACCGGCCAGAGCACCCTGGACGGCATCCTGCGGGCCACCAACCGCCTCATGTCCGGCAACATCTTCGTGGTGGCGGGCTACGGCTGGTGCGGCCGTGGTCTGGCCATGCGGGCCCGGGGCATGGGCGCCCGGGTCGTCGTCACCGAGGTCGATCCCCTCAAGGGCCTGGAGGCCATCATGGACGGCTACGAAGTCCTGCCCATGGCCCAGGCCGCCAAGATCGGCGACATCTTCTGCACCCTCACCGGCGACATCCACGTCATCCGGGAAGAGCATTTCGCAGGTCATGAAAGACGGCGCCATCCTCTGCAACTCCGGCCATTTCAACGTGGAGATCGATATCGACGCCTTGACCAGCATCAGCAGCGCCCACCGGCCGATCCGGGATTTCGTGGAAGAATTCACCCTGAAAAACGGCACGCTGCCTCTATCTGCTGGCCGAAGGCCGCCTGGTGAACCTGGCCGCCGCGGAAGGCCATCCCTCCGCGGTGATGGACATGAGCTTCGCCAACCAGGCCCTGGCCGCGGAATTCATCTCCAAGAACCACGCCAGTTCGAGAAGCAGGTCTATCCGGTGCCCGGCAGCCATCGACCAGGAGATCGCCCGCCTGAAACTGGCGGCCATGCAGGTGGATATCGACACCCTGACTCCGGAGCAGGAAAAATACCTGGCGTCCTACGATCTGGGGACTTGAAGTAGCCCCCCGATAATTAAGGTAATTGCAGGGGCGGGTTTTAAACCCGCCTCTACTTTAAGCAGGCGAGGTACTAGCTGATGCCGGCGATCAAATTCGGCACCTCGGGCTGGCGTGGGATTATCGCGGAGGATTTCACCTTCCCCAACGCCCGCCTGGTCTGCCAGGCCATTGCCGATTATCTGAAGCAGGAGGGCCTGGCCTCCAAAGGGGTGGTCGTCGGCTACGACACCCGCTTCCAGTCCGAGACCTTCGCGGCCACCGCCGCCGAAGTAATGGCCGGCAACGGCATTGTCAGCTATTTCACCAACCGGGACTGCCCCACTCCGGTGGTGAGCTTCGCCATCAGGGCGGGCCGCCGGGCCGGGGGCATCAACATCACCGCCAGCCACAATCCCGCCGCCTACAACGGCATCAAATTCTCGCCGGCCACCGGTGGCCCGGCCCCGGAGGAGGTCACCAAGCCCATTGAGGCCCTGATCGGCGCTTTGTCTCCCGAGGCCGTCAAGCTGCTGCCCCTGCCCCAGGCGCGGGAGAGGGGCCTGGTGGTGACTATCGATCCCCGGCGGGACTATTTCCAGCACCTCAAGACCCTGGTGGACACCGAGGTCTTGCGCCGGGCCGGCCTCAAGGTGGTGGTGGACGTCCTCTACGGCACCGGCCGGGACTATCTGGACGCCTTCCTGAGAGACGCCGGGGTAGAGGTGGAGGTGCTCCACGGCTGGCGGGACCCCTATTTCGGCGGCCAGCGGCCGGAGCCCTCGGCCGAATTCCTCTCGGAGCTGGCCGCCCGCATCCCGGCCACCGGGGCCCATCTGGGTCTGGCGGTGGATGCCGACGCCGACCGCTTCGGGGTGATGGATGCCTCGGGGGCCTACTACGAAGCCAACGAAATCCTGGGGCTGCTGCTGGACTACCTGATCCGGACCCGGGGCTGGGAGGGCGGGCGTGGCCCGCAGCGTCGCCACCACCCACCTCATCGACCGGGTGGCCAAGCTCTACGGCCGGCCGGTATTTGAAACCAAAGTCGGCTTCAAGTACCTGGGACAATATATCATTTCGGACCAGGCCATCATGGTGGGCGAAGAGAGCGAAGGCTTTTCCATGAAGCGCCATCTGCCGGAAAAGGACGGCATCCTGGCCTGCCTGATGGTGGCCGAGATGGTGGCCAAGACCGGCCAGGGGATTCCCGAGCTTTTGGCCGACTTATTTGCCCGGGTGGGGCCGGTTTACAATCACCGCCTCAACTTTGCGCTGGAGCCTGCGGCCAAAGAGCGCCTGATGGTGAGCCTGAAACAGGCGCCGGCCTCTTTTGCGGGGCTCAAGGTGACCCGGCACGTCACCCTCGACGGCCATAAATATATTTTGGCGGACGGCAGTTGGGTCTGTTTCCGCCCCTCCGGCACCGAGCCGGTGGTGCGTTTTTACTTTGAAGCCTCCTCCCCGGAAGAACTGGAAAAATTGCGCCAGGCCGGCGAGGCCCTGATCCAGGGAGCCTGAACTTAAGGGCGGCTCACGTGCCGCCCCTGCATTTCTGCTTCCCAAGCAGCTAAAAACCAAAAACTCGAAGCTCGAAACTAAAACTAAAAACTAAAAGCTCAAACGTGCCTGCCTTAAACATCCCCTATATCCTGGGAATCGGCCTCATGGCCTTGGTTTTCCTCTTTTCCGTCATCATCCACGAGGTGGCCCACGGCTACGTGGCCCTGCGCAACGGCGACCCCACCGCCAAGATCATGGGCCGCCTCACCCTGAACCCCGTACCCCACATCGATCCCGTGGGTTCCATTCTGCTGCCGGGCTTGCTGCTGCTGAGCCACGCCGGAATTCTGTTTGGCTGGGCCAGACCGGTGCCGGTCAACCCCTTGAACTATCGCGATTACCGCTGGGGGGAGATCACCGTCAGCGCCGCCGGCCCCTTGAGTAACCTGGCCCTGGCCACGCTCTTCGCCTTCCTGCTGCGCTCGGGGTTAGGCGGTGTGGGGTTGGAAACCCTGGCCTTCTATGGGGTATCCATCAACATTTTTCTGGCTCTGTTCAACCTGATCCCCATCCCGCCCCTGGACGGCTCCCATATCCTGGCCATGGTGCTGCCCCCCAATCTGCTCCGCCTCTACCGCCACCTGGACCAGGTGGGCTTCGTCCTGATCCTCATCCTCTTTTACACCGGGGTGATGGGCGCCCTGCTCATGCCGCTGTATCGCGCCCTGGTCACTTTTCTCTTAGGATAGCGTCCTGCCGGTCTAATAAAATTTACAGAACCTTGGGCCGGCGGCTCGCTGGGTAATTCCCTTGAGAGCCAGGATATGCTATTATTTTCATAATGTTGAATATTCGTATGAAAAGCCAGGTGGGCGGCAAGCTCCTGGGGGTCACCCTGCTTTCGCTATTGGTGGCCTTAGTGGGCCTGCTCCTGGTCATGCAATACCTGGCCACCCGTCAGGTCCTGGAGTGGCACCGCCAGCGGGTGGAGCTGGTGGCCCGCCTGGTACTGGCGGAATACATCGGCAAGATCCACCGGGTGGAACAGGCGGCCAATCTGCTGGCCGATAACCCCACCTACGGCGAACTTTTGGCTGCCGGCAACGTTGAGACCTTGCGCAGTCTGGTGACCCCCATGATGAAGGCCACCGGTCTCAATATCCTCACCATCACCGATTACCAGGGGGTCATTGAAGTCCGGGCCCACGACCCGGGGGCCCTGGGGGTCAACATCTCCAGCAATCCCCTGGTGCGGGCCAGCCTCAAGGACAAAGAGGCCACCCGGATGACCACCTGGAAAGAGAGTGTCGCTTTGAGCGCCTCGTCTCCCATCCACTACCAGGATAAGATCGTCGGCGTGGTCCTCACCGGGGTGCTGGTCGACAAGAGCTTCGTGGAGTCCCTGTCGCGCCCGGGTGCCGAGGTCGCCATTTTCTACGCTAACCGTCTGGTAGTTAATTCCTTCAAAGACTTGAATGAGAATGCCCTGAATCAGATGCGCCGCAGCAAAGACTTGGCCGCCAGCGCTATCGGCGCCGGGAATCTGATCCAAACCTTGTCTCTGGGGCAAGAATCCTACACCATCGAATTCCTGCCTCTGGAAGGAGAAGAGAAACCCTGGGAAAACCTCATCGTAGTGGGGGTCAACCGCCGGGAACTGGAACCCACCCTCCTCACCCTGAAGCTGGTGATCTTCGGAGTGGGCGGGGCCTCCGCCCTCATCGCCGGCCTGTTGAGCTTCGGGCTCTCCTCGGGGATGCGCCGGCAGATCGCCCACCTGGCTGAAGGCACCCGCCGGGCGGCCCAAGAGGAACTGGCCGGACCCATTCCGGTGACCAGCCGGGATGAATTGGGAGAGTTGGCCGAATCCTTCAACGCCATGACCCTGGCCCTGGGCGACAAGACCCGCCTGCTCCAGGAGGAGCGGGACCGGGTGGCCGCCAACGCCGACTTTCTGGCCATGATCGTCCATGACATCAAGGCCCCGCTCACCGGGGTGCGCCTCACCATCGAAGCCCTGGAGGACGACACCCTGCCTCCGGAGATCCACGCCAAGTTGCAGGGCATTATTCAGCGTAGCGAAGGTCTGCTGCTGCACCTGCACAACGTCCTGGACCTGAGCCGCTTTGAGTCCGGCCGTCTGGCCCTGAAGCCCGAAGCGGTGCCGCCGGGCTTCGTCATTCAGCGGCTGCTGCACCACTTCGATCCACTGGCCCAGCAGCAGGGGGTGGCCCTGAACGCCCCACCCCCGCCGCCGAACCTGCCTCCCATCCTGGTGGATGAGCCTTCCCTGGACCGGGTGCTCTCCAATCTCCTGGTGAACGCCCTGGCCGCCACCCCCGACGGCGGCCGCATTCAGGTGGCGGCCCGGGCGCTGGATGGGGGCCAACCCGGAGAAGTCGAAATCACCGTAGCCGATACCGGCTGCGGCCTGGGGCCGGAGGAAAAAGATCACCTGTTTGAAAAATTCCGCCTTTACCGCTCGAAGGCGGACGGCACCGGCCTGGGCCTCTATATCTGCAAAACCCTGGTGGAGGCCAACCACGGACGTCTCTGGGTGGAAAGCGAGACGAGCCGGGGCACTACCTTTCATCTCGCCTTCCCCGCGGCCCCGGAGGGGGAGGCAGCCCCGGAAGTCTAGAGGGGGAATGCCTCGGTGGCCCAGGCTGGAAGCCGGTGCCGGGCAGAGTGGATTTTGCTCTAAAAATAGTTCGTGCGTTGGAAAAATAGCCCTTAAACTGAAGTGGTTTAACTCCCTCCCCCTTGAGGGGGGAGGGGTGGGGAGGGGGTGGCTTCATCGGTGGATTAGGATAGGCGACCGCCGCCCTCCCCCTAACACCCGCCCTCTGATCCCCTCTCCCCCCAGCGGGGGGAGAGGGTTAGGGTGAGGGGGGGCTACAATAATCGCCTGAGACTCGAAACCATGACCGGCCTGCGCCCCTCAATTTTGGTGATTGACGACGACCCCTGGACCCGGGAGGCCCTCGGGGCTATTCTGCGCCGGGCCGGCTACCGGGTCACCGCCGCGGCCAGGTTCGACCCGGAACTGGCCGGCGGAGACGAGCCGCCCGGCTGCCAGGTGGCGGTGGTCGATTTCCATCTCCCCGACCTGAACGGCCTGGAAGTCGCCCGGCGCCTCAAAGAGCTCTACCCGGAGTGCCGCATCGTCCTGATCTCCTCGGAGCCGCCCGAGTGCGCCGAACTGGCCGGAGCGGACCCCCTGGTGGACCGTTTCCTGGCCAAACCTTTCTCCAAGGACGCCATTCTCGAGGTCATCGCCCAACTTTGCCCCACCCCGGCTGCCTGATCCAACCCCTTTTCCAGGCCGATCCCGCCCGGCTGCCCGACTGGGTACTCAGCTTTGTGCGCCGGGAGGAGCTGTTTCATCCCGGCGACCGCGTCCTGGTGGCGGTGTCCGGCGGCCCCGATTCCGTGGCCCTGCTGCACCTCTTGGCCGGGATGCGCCGGGAGCTGGGGCTGGAACTGGCGGTGGGCCATTTCGACCATACGCTCCGGGGCGGGGCCTCGCAGGCAGATGCTGCCTTTGTCGCGGACCTGGCCCAAGATCTCGGCCTGCCCTGCCATCTGGGCCGGGGCGACGTCAAGGGACTGGCCCGCGGACAAAAGCTCTCGGTGCAGATGGCGGCCCGCAAATTGCGTCTCGACTTCCTGCGGGAGACCTGCCGGACGCACGGCTACGGCAAGCTGGCCCTGGCACACACCGCCGACGACCAGGTGGAGCTCTTCTTTCTCCGCCTGCTCCGGGGCGCCGGCCCCGAGGGGCTGAAAGGCATGGGAGCCGTCAACTCGGAGGGCGCGGTGCGCCCGCTGCTGGCGGTGGGCAAAGCCGCCCTGCTGGCCTGGCTGGAGCGGCAAAATCTCCCTTACCGCCTCGATCTCAGCAACCTGAGCCGCGCCTACCGGCGTAACCGCATCCGCCTGGACCTGCTGCCGGAGTTGCAGCGCCTCTATAACCCCCGGCTGCCGGAGGCGGTCTGGCGCGCCCAGGCCCTCCTTCAGGAGGAAGAACGGCTCCTGGCCCTGGAGACCGCCCGCCTCCTGGACCTGGTGGCCCGGTCGCCGGCCCCGGATTTTTTCCTCCTGGATTTGCGCCAGCTCCGCACCCTCGACCCCGGCTGGCAGTTGCGCCTGCTTCGGGCCGCCCTGGGCCGCCTGAGCGCCGCGCCGACCCTCACCGCCGCCCAGACCGCCTCGCTCCTGAACCTGGCCCATGCCGGGCGGAGCGGCGGCCTCGTTTCCCTGGGCGAGGTGCAGGTGGCCCGGGCCGGCTCCGAGTTGCACCTCTTCCGCCGCCTGCCGCCGCCGCCCGCCGGCGAGGCCATCCTGCTTCCAGAGCCCCCCGGCGCGCTGGACTCGCCGGCGGGTTGGCGCTGGACCTTAAAGCTCCTGCCAGAAGTTTCTTCCTTTAATCCCCTCTCCCCCCAGCGGGGGGAGAGGGTTAGGGTGAGGGGGGAGAAGGATGAACTTACGGCAACGAGGCAAAGGGCTCTCGACCGCCATGATAGCACCGTCTTTCCTCCGGAGCCTCACGTGGCCGTACTGGATCAGGAAAAACTCACTTTTCCCCTGCAGGTCCGCTATTTGCAGGCCGGCGACCGCTTCTGGCCCCTGGGCGCACCCGGCCCCAGGAAACTCCAGGACTTCCTGGTGGACGCCAAGATTCCCCGCTGGCTGCGGCCGCATCTTCCCCTGGTGCTTGGCGGCGGCCGGATCGTCTGGGTGGCCGGCCTCCGCCCGGCCGACCCGGTGAAGGTGACCGAGGCCAGCCGCAACCTCCTGAGCCTCGAACTCCGCCCCACCCGGCCCGAAACCCGGCGCCTCTGGGAGCTGCTCCTGGCCTGCAGAGGTAAGTAGGGTAGAATTAGACACGCATTCAAAATAATTCTATTCATTAATAAGCTTAACTATCGATCCACTAACTGAATAAACTTTTTTGTAAATGATTTCTTCTTTTTTTATGTTCTTCAAAGATTTAATCAATTTATCATCTGTTTCTGCAAAAAAGACAATTTTGAAATAAATTTTATTGGGAATTTTTTGGGGGTCTACTAATTTGATTTTGAAATGCTGATTTTCAACCTCTCCTGGCGAAAGATTGCAGGTTGTCAAATCATCTTCTAAGATATAATCTTTATTAATTATTAGCGGATTGATGATTTTATCATTCTTACCTTGTTTCATATTTGTCGTTGCCAGATATAATCGCGGTATTTCAACACTTGTAGAATATTGTCCAATATTTTTAAAAGAATAAGAAAATGAAATTTGTTTAGAATCTGCATAAACAGGAGGCTCAGATGATATTTCTAAAGATGGGGTTAAATTTTTCATGGTGTCTAATTGCGTCTTCTCAATTATTCCACCTTTTTCTTTAATAGTGATTTTCTTTAGTATCTCTTCTGATCTTGAATCAAGTTTTATAATTTCTTTTTCTAATTTGTCGATACTTCTTTCTAATAGCTTAAGTTGCAGCTCATCAATTTTAGGAGAATTTTTCATTTCTGTAATCAATTTTTCGGTTTGCTTTTTTATTAAATCAGCTTGAATTATATCTTTATTGGCTGCGTATTGTGTTACAAAAAAATAGTTACAAATTCCTTGGATAATCGTTAGAAGGAGGGTTAGGCCTCCAATCGTACAAACCAGCTTCCAAAAGAGTGATTTTATCTGGGCTTTCATAGGATGCTCAATGCTCCCTTTAGCAATCAATTTTGTTAGGAGGCATAATAGCATAGAATTTTATTAAAAAATCAATTTTCTCTATTTGCAGGGGAGGTCGGTCATTTCCCCTATCTTTAGAAATTCATTACAGAAATGGCAGGGCACTTGCCGGGTCTGCCAGAAAATAGGCTCTGTTATAAATGCCGTATTCCCGACCATCTTTTCTCCTCATCAACCCCTGGATCTACGACTTCGCGGCCTATGATTATTTCGCCCGGCCCCTGGGACTGCTCTCTCTGGCCGGCTGGCTCCGGGCCAACGAGGCCGAGGTCCACCTCCTGGACTGCCTGGACGTGCCCCACTCCAGGCCTGGCCCCGGCGGCACCGGCCGCTATCCGAAGGAGATCGTCCCCACCCCGGCGCCCCTCGCCGATATCCCCCGGCGCTTCGGCCGCTATGGGATCAGTGAGGCGGACTTCCGCGCTCGCCTGTCCAGGCTGCCCCAGCCCGACGCCGTCCTGGTCACCTCCCTCATGACCTACTGGTACCCCGGCGTGACCGCGGCCATCGCCTTGATCAAGGAATACTTCCCCGGCGTCCCGGTGATCCTGGGGGGCATTTACGCCAGCCTTTGCCCGGACCACGCCCGGGCCGTGAGCGGCGCGGACCTGGTCCTGCCCGGCTCCTGGGAAACCGGGCTGCCGCCGCATTTGGCCGCATTGGGTCTGGGCCGGTTCGCGGTGCCCGCCGATCTCGACGCCCTGCCCTATCCGGCCCTGGACCTCCTGGGCTATCTGTCCTACATTCCCATCCTGACCTCCCGGGGTTGCCCCCTGGACTGCGACTACTGCGCCTCCCGCCTGCTCCAACCCGCCTTCCTGCCGCGCCGCCCCTCCGCGGTGGCCGCGGAGCTGGCTCATTGGCAGCAGCGCCTGGGCCTCCGGGACGTCGCCTTTTATGACGACGCCCTCCTGGTTCAGGCCGCCGGCCACCTGCTGCCCCTCCTGGAGGAACTGGTCCGGCAGGACCGGAACTATCGCTTGCATACTCCCAACGGCCTGCATGCCCGCCTCATTACCCCGGAAGTGGCCGGGATGCTCAAGCGCGCCAACTTTGTCACCCTGCGCCTGGGGGTGGAGACCACCGCCCTGGGCGAGGGCCGCCCCGACCGCAAACTTAGGAAAGGGGAACTGGAGGCCGCCCTGGCCTACCTGCGCGAGGCCGGCTTTGCTCCCCAGACCATCGGCGTCTATTTGCTGGCGGGCCTGCCGGACCAGGATGAAGCCGAGGTGGCGGCCTCCATCCGCCGGGTGCGACAACTGGGCGCCACCCCGATCCTGGCCTACTACTCCCCCATCCCCGGCACCGCCCTCTGGCCCCGGGCTTGCGAGTGCTCCCGCTACGACCTGGCGGCCGAACCCCTGTGCCACAACAACTCGCTCTTCCCCTGCCTGCCCCAATTCTCCTGGGCCGACTACACCCGCCTGAAACGCCTGGCAGCCGGGGAAGAGTTGTGGTAGGCTGCCCTAGGGGCAAACCTGGGGTTCGCCCTGACGTAGGGGCGAATCTTGTCTTCGCCCGCCCGGCGAAACTTCGTTTAAGGGGAATAATCTAGGCCATGGGAACCTCCAGCGCCCGGCGGGCGCCGACCACGCGGCTGTGGCGCCAGGCCAAGGCCGCGGCCACCCGCTATCTTGCTCCGGAAAGCGGCGGGGCGGTGGCAGCCGGGGAGGTGGCGGCCCGCTATGTCGCCGCTCTGGGAGAGGGAGGCGGGCCGGGTCCGGCCGGGGCGCTGGCCGCCTTTCGTCAGACCCGCCGGGCGGCCCAAAACCTGGGGGCCTTTTGCTGCCGGGCCGACTCCCGGGGTTGGCCGGCGGCCCTGGAGGACTGGGGTTGGCAAGATTTGTCCGGGGATGGGTCCGAGGTCTTGACCCCAGCCCTGAGCGCGGCCCTGGAGGCCCCCGGCGGCGGGCTGGAGCAGGCCGTGGCCCAGGCGGCCCTGATGGGGATTTTGCCAAAGCTGCCCAGGGCTCCCGGTCAGGGGGAGGGGCCGGACCGCCAGGTGCGGCGTTTTTTGGTCGAGGCCTTTGGGCTGCGGCTGGCCCTGGACCTGGGGGAATCCCTGGAGGCCGCCGCCCCGGGGATTTCCTCCCTGCGGCAAGGATTAACCGGCTTGGCCGCCTGGATTGACCGGGCGGCCAGACTCCCGAATTTGCCGCCTGCCCCCCTGACGCCGGAGGAGTGGCTGGGCCTGCCGGGCTGGATCTGGGTCAGCAGTCTGTTGACCGGGCTGATCTTGAATTTAGCCAGTTCTTCCCCAAAATATCTTGGAAAATAATTAAGCTATGATTTCGCTGGGATAGAGAATTATACAGGCTAACAAATTTCTGATGTATGAAAAACCCCAGGAAAATGAGGATGCGCGAGCTTGAAAATTTTTTCACCAAAGTGGTGCCCACTCGAATTTTCATCTTAATCCGGCAGGTTAGCCCTGCCGCCAGGAATTCCGGGGATCTCCGAAACGCTCCATCTCTTACTTTGCGGGCTGCTTGGGATCATCTCCTAACCTGCGTTTCCCCCCACTCGCTTTGATCGGCAAATCAGGATGCGCTATTCTAACCAAAACCTAATCAAAAGCTCACAATCTGCAATCCCGCCTGGGGAGGCCAAGCGTGCGAAATTGGGAGATGACCCTGGAAGCATTGCGCCAGCAGGGATGGGGTTACGGTTACGGGAAGTGCCTGGATACGACCACGGGCCACGAAATCTATCTGGTGAACCTCAGGCGCGGCGACCAGCGGCTGACCATCTTGAAACCCAGCATCGAGGAAGCTGTGAACACCATCAGCCGGTTGGCCGAGGCCGCCTCCTGACCTGAAACTGCGGGTTCCCCTCCCGCGGTCAAATATCTTCTCAGCGAAAAATCTTCCAGGTCGAAAGGGCCTCAGAACAGCAGGTTACAGTCGCGCCCTCCAGGAATGACCCTTAGGCCGATTCCGCTATCTTGCTGAGACCCACCTAACAAAGCTTGACCCCACCCCAAAACGCGGTAGAATCTGCCAGCTATTAACTAAAAACTAAAAGCTACAGACAATGGCCCAGCTTTTTTTGAGAGCTCCCGGCGAAAAACGCCGGCCGCCTGCGGGGATGACCGCGGAGATTCACCTGGATGAGCCGGGCCGGTCCGGCTACCCCCTGCACCACGACCTGGCGCAGATGCTGGCTGCACCTCAACTCCCCGGTGAGGCGGCTCAAACCTTTCTCCTGGCGGCCTTGGGGGTTTGGGCCGCGGATAAGCTGCTGCCCCGGCGGGAGGCCCTGGACGCCTGGACCCGGGAGATCATCCTCCACCTGCCGGCTTCGGGTCTGTGGAGCCAACTCGCTCCTGATTTGAGCCGCCTCCTGAACTTCCTCACCGGCGACGACTGGACCCTCAAGACCCGTCCGGCGAAAATTGATCTGGGGCTTCAGGGCGCCTGGCCCCAGGCCTGGCGGCCCCAGGCGGTGGTGCTGTTCTCCGGCGGCCTGGACTCTTTGGTGGGCGCCATCGACCTGCTGGAGCAGGGCCGGCGGCTGGTCCTGGTGAGCCACTACGATTTCGGCCAATTGGCCTCTCTGCAACAGGGCCTGGCCGCGGCCCTGACGGCGCACTATGGCTCAGATAAGGTGTATCACCTGGGGGTGCGGGTCCAATTCCCCGAGGCCCCGGAGCTCACCCTGCGCAGCCGCTCGCTCCTCTACCTGGCCCTGGCGCTGGCCACCGCCGCGGCCTACGGCCCTGGCACCCCCGTACTGGTCCCGGAAAACGGCTGGATCAGCCTCAACCCGCCCCTCACCTTAAGCCGCCTCGGGGCCTACAGCACCCGCACCACCCATCCCCATTTCCTGACGCAGCTAGCCTCCCTGTGGGGGCGCGCCGGCTTGCCCCACCCCCTGGCCAATCCCTGCCAGGACCGTACCAAGGGAGAAATGTTGCTGCATTGCCGGAACCAGCCGCTGCTCCGGGAGTTGTTCGCCCGCACGGTCTCCTGCTCCCGGCCGGTGGTCTCCCGCTGGCAGCGTCAACCGGCCGGCGCCTGCGGCTACTGCTACCCCTGCCTGATACGCAGGGTTGCCCTGCACCGCCTCGGCTGGGATCAGGGCGAGGACTATCGGCTGGACGTGCTGGCGTCCCCGGAAACCCTGCGCCACCGCACCCGGGGCCGGGACCTGCGGGCCCTGTTGGTCGCCCTGAAGACCTGGGAAGATTCCCCGGCCGAGATTAGCGCCCGCCTCCGGCTGGGCGACACCCCGGCCGACGTGGCGGCCCGGAGCGGACCGGCTCAGGCCGTGATCACCAACGGCTTTCAGGAAATCGGTAAGTTCTTTGGGGATAAAGGGCCGGAGTGGCTCAAGGCTTATGGGGGATGGTGAGTAATAATCCCTTACACGGGTTGCGAGGGTAGTGCGGGAGGAAGGAATCAGTTAGCAGTGAGCAGTAAGGGCCTGGTCGACTTCGGTTTTGCTGCTCACTGCTCACTGCTTACTGCTTACTGCTCACGGTCTAATGATCCGCCCCGCCTGCATCTGGGCTTCCAGGAGGCTGAACATATTGGAGACCTGGCCCGCGGCCAGGCGGTCGCGGACCTTATAGAAGTCCAGGCAGGTGCCGCAGACCAGGAGGTCCACGCCCATCTCCTCCAGGCCCTTCAGTTCGTTCAGTACCGGGGAATCGTCCAGCGTCAGGAAGACGCCGCGGTTATAGAACAGCAGTTTCCGGGGCGCCTCCAACTGGACCACGGTCTGGCAGAAGGCCCGCATCAGGACGGCGCCCAGTTCCGGGTCCCCCTCGCCCATGCGGTCGGAGGCAAAGACCACCACCGTAGTTTGGGCTGGTGCAGCCGCGCCGGGAAAGACGCAGCCTTCTCCGGGCCGGCCCGCCGGCGGCTGGACGGTGAGGTGGAAGCAGTGGCCCGCCGCGGCCACGGACACGGTGCAGCCCCGGCTCTGGGCAAAGCGGCTGACGTTATCCCGGGCCGCCTCGTTGTCCACTACCACGATAAATTCTGCGGTTTCCCCGGCTTCCAGGGCCTCCTTGGTGCGAATCACCGGCAACGGGCAAGCCAGCCCGGCAAGGTCAAGAATCTTGGGCATGGGTTATTCTCCTTGGCGTAAATAGCCGGGGCTATCCAGACTGTGCCGCACCGGCCGGCAGGCCCCGGTTTTTTTAAACTCGGAACTAAGAACTCGAAACTCGCCTTTATCCCCCCAGGGAGATGGCTAAAGCCGTGGTGAGCTTGACCACGTCCTGGTTGGTCTTGCGCAGATGCCGGGAGAGGAGTTGGGCCAGGCGCAGGAGGAGTTTGGCCCCCATGGCGGGATTTTGCTGAATCAGTTCCAGGAAATCCTGGGCGAAGAGCTCCAGGAGGCGGCAGTCGGTGGAGGCCGTCACCGTGGCCGAGCGCGGAGCGTTCTCCAGCAGGCTCATTTCCCCGAAATAGACGCCGTCTTCGGCCTTGAGCCGGATCATCACCCGCTCCTTCGGGGTGTCTTCGTCCAGCACCAGGGTGAGCTGCTTGGTGATCTCCACTTCGCCGCTCACCATGATATACATGGAGTCTCCCGGCTCGCCTTCCTGCAGGATGACCGCGCCGGCGGAGAAATCCCGGTGGTGGGTGCGGTCGAGGACCTGCTCGATCTCCAGGTCTTCCAGGTCCTGGAAGAGAAAGATGCGGCGGAAAAAAGCGGCTTCCCTTTCAAGGTTCATCACAACTCCGGCCGCTGCGGGGCAATCACCACGACAAATTGGCGGGGGCCCAGGATGGTGTCGCCGGGAGGATTGATCTGATAGTCGACTTTGGTGCGGCCCAGGAGATGGGTCATCTTGGTCTCGGCGAATTTGCGCCGGATGAAATCGTTGATGGCCGACGGCTCCTCGCCCAGCAAGTCCTCCAGGCTCAGGGCCCGGGCCTCGGTGTAGAGGGCGATGAGCAGGCTGTGGTGCTGGTCCCGCAAGAAGGCCGCCAGTTCCGACAGGGGATGGCCATGGAAGCTGCTGGGGACCTCCACGGACCAGAGGTTCTGGCCCTCCGCCACCAGAAGGGTGACCAGGACTCGATGGATACCGGGGGAGGCGATGGCCCCGGCCAGCAGGGAGCTGTCGTATTGGCCGCGGACCATTACCTCTTCGGCCCCGGCCCGCTCCAAGTGGGTGCGGTTTTCCGCCCGGAGCAATTCCGCCAGGATGCGGATCTTGGGATGGACGGCCTTAAGGGTGAGGGCGGTGAACAGGGTGCGCTGATCCACCTGGGTGGCGGTTTCTTCCGGTTGCCGTTCGGCCAGGATGATGGCCTTGATGGCCTGCCGGACATTGGCCTTGAAGAGCACCTCTTCCCGGGAATAATCCCCCCGGAGAAAGATGGGGGGCCGGGTGGGATAGCGGTCCAGCAGCGCCTCCATCTGTTCCGGCGGCTGCCTGTTGACCAGGACCACGGGAATCTCGGGGGGGAGCCGTTTGAGGAGCTGGTCCAGCAGGGTTTCCCCGTCTTCACTCCACCCCAAGACCAAGATGTGCTGGCTGGCTTTAACCGGTTCCAAACCCCGCTCCCGGCGAAACTTGCGCTCGATAAAGACCGAAGCCACGGTGGCGGTGACCAGGGAGAGACTCAGCACCCCGCCCAGGATAACTACGACCCCCACCAGCCGTCCGGCGAGGGTGATGGGGACCACGTCCCCGTAACCCACGGTGGTCAGGGTGACCAGGGCCCACCAGGCCCCCCGGCCGAAGCGCTCCAGCCAGGTGGCGCCTTCCCCGGGCTCGACCAGGGCAAAGGCCAAGCCCCCCAGGAGAATAAGATCAACGACCGCCAGGATCAGGGGAAAGACCCTTTCCCGGTTCAGGGTTTTAATTAACGAGGTGACATATTCTTTGACCACGGCTCCCAGAGGCTGGTCGGCCAGCCGCTGCTCCTAAGTCCACTACTTCGGCATGATACAGAAAAGAACAGAAAAAGTGAAGAGAATAGAAGAGCATACGCCTGATTAAACCCCGTGGCTGCCAGAGCGATACCCGCCAGCCGGACCCAGGGGCGTCCGCGGCTCCTGGCTCCGTCAATCCCGGTAGTAGGAGGCGCAGGAGGTGTCCGATTCCCAGACGTTGACCCGGGAGACCCGTACGCCGTCGCGGCTCAGGGTGGTCGACAACCGCTCAAACAGGTAGCGCGCCAGGTTTTCTGAGGAAGGATTCTGCTCCCGGAAGGCCTCCAGCTCATTCAGATACTTATGGTCGACCTCCTCCAGCAGGGCGTTGGTCCGGGCCTTGATCACCCCGAAGTCCACGAGCAGGCCGGCCTCGTCCAGCTGCTCCCCTGCCAGAAAAACCTCCACCTTCCAGTTATGGCCGTGCAGGGCCTCGCATTTGCCGTTAAAGTTTTCCAGGCGGTGCGCCGCGGCAAACTGGGTAATAATCTTCAATTCATACATCTCGAAAAAAATCCTTTTACCTGGCGCTCTTGAGGGTGCGCACCCGGGTCTCCACCCGGCTGAGGAAATTTCTCAGGTCCGTTTGCAGGGCCGCCAGTTCCTTGTGGCGCTTGGCGTCGATGGTTTTCAACTCCTGCAGCCAAAACTCCAGGAGGGCCAGCTCCCGCTGGCGCAGTTCCTCCTCCACCTTCTGCTTCAATTGCCGGATGAGCGCTTCGTCCATAACCTACCCCCACCTATTGCTACTCTAAAAGACCGGTTCTGTCAATCGCCCAGACGTAGGGGCGGCTCGCGAGTCGCCCCTGCATCTCGGCTCGAAACTCAAAAATTGCCGGGCGGCAGCGGCGCCGGGGTCTCGACGCCAAAATTTTTTCGAGCCGGCGCCGGCTTAGTCTTGGCTGACTGCCGAAAGCTGCACTCAAGGGCTGTTTTGCCCGGCTTTTTATGTTATGTTGAATCTGGCCGGACTCACCGGCCCATCCCTTGAAAGCAAAGCAGGCGCCGAGATGCAGAACGACAGGCCGGATCTTCCCGCCCCCCAACTCCCGGGCGGGCGCTATGAGATCAGCCGCCTCCTCCGGGAAGAACCCTGGGGCGAGGTGTGGCTGGCCCGGGACCTGCTCCTGGGGGCCGAAGTGGGACTCAAGGTGCTGCCCCGGCAGGCGCCGGAATGGGCCGCCGCCCAGGCTTATTTCGGCCAGGAGGCCCTCCTGGCTTTGCGGCTGCGCCATCCGAAAATCTTGGGACTTTTGCACCTGGAGCGCACCGAAGACTGCCTGTTCCTCGTGCAGGAACCTTTCGACGGCGAGAGCCTCCTGGCCCATTTCACCCCGCAGCAGCGCTTCAGCCTGCCCCAGGCCCTGCACCTGCTGGAGCAGGTCAGCCGGGCCCTGGCCTTGGCCCACCAGCGGGGTGCGGTCCATCAAGCCCTCAATCCCCTCAATATCCTTCTGAAGGGCGAGGAGGTCCGGGTGGCCAATTTCGCCTTCCCCGGCGAAGAGGGCGGCCAGGTGCGAACCCTGGAACTCAAGGCCTATGACGCCCCGGAGGTGATCTATGGCGACGCCCCCACCGTCGCCAGCAATGTCTTCTCCCTGGGCGTTCTGGGCTTCCGTCTGGTGGCCGGCAGCCTCCCGTACGCCCTCACCTTCGACGAGCCTTTTCCCTACCGGATGGAGGCCCTGCCGGCGGACCTGGACGAGATCCCCCTGCCGTTGCAGAACCTGCTGCTCCGCTGCCTGGCGGTGGACCCGGAAGAGCGCTTCTCCGACGTGGCCACCTTTTTGACCCAACTGCGCCAGATGCGGGAGCTGAAGCCCGGCGGCCGGCCGGCCGAAAATTATCAGGTCCGGAAACCGGGGAAAGGCGCCGCCGCCGCGGCCCAGGCCGGGGCCTTCCTGGGCAAAGTCTGGCAACTGAGCCGGCCCCTGGCCCAAAAAGCCAAAGACCGCGCCGTGGGCGCCGGCCGCACCTTCATGGCCTCCCCCCGCCGCCAGTTGTGGGGTCTGGGTCTGGCCGGGCTCATCGTCATCCTTATTTGGCTGGGCTTCCGGATGAACCGCCCCGCCCGGATTCCGGAAGCTGCCAGGCCGGCCCCGGTGGCCGTGGCCCAACTGCCTGCCGGGACCAGCGCCGGCCCGCCCTCGACGGAGACCGCAGAGCCGGCCCCGACGCCGCCCGCGGCCAGGCCTGGGCCTGGCCCGGCCGCCACGCTGACCCCCGGCCCACCGGCTGCACCCGCCCCGCCGGCAGGCGCCAAGCCGAAAGAAGAGCGCTATCTGCTGGTGGCCGGTAGCTACTCCGACCAGAAACCGGCCCAGGCCCTGCTGCAAAAGCTCAAGAAAGACAATTTTAAGGCCACCCTCGCCGCCCGGACCGCCGGCGGCAAGACCCAATATGTGGTCCAGTTGGGACCCGTTACCGGGATTAAGGCCGCCGAGGAGCTGGCCCGGCGCCTCAAATCCCAGGAAAAAATCACCCCCAGGATTGTCAAAATGACTGCCAAGACCAAGACTAAGCCAACCAAACCGGCTAAACCGGCCAAACCCGCGGCTGATACTACCGGCCGGAGGGCGAGCCGATGAGCGCCCCGGTCCTGACCACCAATCTCCCCGGGTTTCCCCGCCACCAGGGCAAGGTGCGGGACATCTACGACCTGGGCGACCACCTCCTGCTGGTGGCTTCGGACCGCATGTCCGCCTTTGATGTGGTCATGAACGAACCCATCCCGGACAAGGGCCGCATCCTCACCACCCTCTCCGCCTTCTGGTTCCGGCACCTGGCCGACGTCGTGCCCAACCACGTGGTCTCCCTCTCGGTGGCGGACTTCCCCGCGGCCTTGCAACCTTATAACGACATGCTCGCCGGCCGCACCATGCTGGTGCGCAAATGCCGGCCCCTGCCGGTAGAATGCATCGTGCGCGGCTATCTGTCGGGTTCGGGTTGGGCGGAGTATAAACGGACCGGGGCCATCGGCGGCCTCTCGCTGCCTCCGGGCCTGGTGGAATCCCAGCAGTTGCCGGAGCCCGTCTTCACGCCGTCCACCAAGGCCGAGTTGGGGGTGCACGACGAAAACATCTCCTTCGAGCGCATGGCCGCCACCCTGGGCGCCGAACTGGCCGCACAGGTCAGGGAGGTCAGCCTCACCCTCTACCGCCGGGCCCTGGCCTGGGCCGAGCCCCGGGGCATCATCATCGCCGACACCAAGTTCGAGTTCGGCCAGGCCGCGGGCGAGCTGCTCCTCATCGACGAGGTCCTGACCCCGGACTCCTCCCGCTTCTGGCCGCAAGAGGACTACTCCCCCGGCGGCCCCCAGAAGAGCTACGACAAGCAGTATCTCCGGGACTACCTGGAATCCCTGGGCTGGAACAAGCAGCCCCCGCCGCCGCCGCTCCCCCCGGAGGTCATCGCCAACACCCGGGCCCGCTACCTCCAGGCCCTCCAGGTCTTGACCGGGAAAGGGCTGGAATAACCTGGTGGGGCGGGCGTCTTGCCCGCCTTTTCTAAACTAGTGGCACAGGCCTCCGGTCTGTGAAAGATGACGAAGGAAGCCTCTATGACCACCGAGCGCTATGATCGCGGCTGGCAGAAACTGCAGGAAATCGACGGCGACGCCGGCGAACGGGTGATCGACAGCCTGAAAGATATCGCCCCCGATTTTGCCCGCTATCTCATCGAATTTCCCTTTGGGGATATCTACAGCCGCCCCGGCCTCGACTTGAAGTCCAGGGAGATTGCCACGGTGGCCGCCCTCACGGCCCTGGGGAATGCCGCCCCGCAATTGCGGGTCCATATTCAGGCGGCGCTCAATGTGGGCTGTTCCCGCCGGGAGGTGGTGGAGACCATCATGCAGATGGCGGTTTATGCCGGCTTCCCCGCGGCACTGAACGGCCTCTTCGCCGCCAAAGAGGTCTTTCAAGAGCTGAATAAGAAGTAGTATGCACTGCGCCCACGGTAGTGCAGGCTTCTTCCAGTCTGTGCCTTTAAATTAGCATGAAAAGCGTCTCAATTTATACAGATGGAGCGTGCTTGGGGAATCCCGGCCCCGGCGGTTATGGAATTATCTTAGTCTATGCGGAAAACCGTAAGGAACTTTCTGGGGGCTATCGACTTACCACCAATAATCGGATGGAACTGATGGCCGCAATTCAAGGACTGGCTACCTTGAAGGAGCCCTGTCAAGTTCAGCTGTATAGCGATTCTCAATACTTGGTGGAAGCTATGGAGAAGGGCTGGGCCCGTCGCTGGCAAGCGAACGATTGGTATCGAAATAAAAAGGAACAGGCTGCGAATCAGGACCTTTGGCAAAAAATCTTAAATCTTTGCCAAAAACACACGGTAAGTTTCGGGTGGATCAGGGGTCATGACGGCCATCCGGAAAATGAGCAATGTGATAAACTTGCTTTTGCTGCCGCCCAATTACCCGAATTGCCCAGAGATGAGGGCTACGAGAACCTTCAGTAAAAAATTCCCAAATTTTCTTGAACCCCTATTAGGGAGTATTTATGGCCAGAACAGTCGAAAAAATCACGGTGGACATGCACGCCGAACGGCTGGCGCAGGACCTGGAACGCTACGTCCAGAAGGCCCTGGAGCTGGGGGCCACCCGGGCCACGGTGCTCAAGGCCGCCGATATCCCGGTGGATGAGCGGGTCACCCTGAAATGCCAGATCCCCCGCTGCTTCGGCTACGGCGTCGGGGCCCACTGCCCGCCCAACACCCTGAAGCCCGCCGAACTCCGGGACCTCCTCAAAAAATACCACTGGGCCGTGCTCTTCACCCTGGACGTGGACCCGGGGGTCATCGTCCGGGACCGGGCCACCATCAAGGAGCGGGTGGCCGCCTACCAGCACGTCTTCCAACTGGTCAGCGACCTGGAGTCCCTGGCCTTCTACGACGGCCACTACCTGGCCTTCGGCTTCGGGGCCGGCTCCTGCCGCCACACCTTCTGCGGCGAACTGGAGAACTGCGCCGCCATGGAAGGCAAGCGCTGCCGGGTATCACTGCGCTCCCGGCCCTCCATGGAGGCCGTGGGCATCGACGTCTACCAGCTCGTCGCCCGCCAGGGCTGGGACATCTACCCCATCGGCAGCAGCGCCAAACCCGAAGACATGCCCAAAGGCGTCCTGGCCGGCATCGTCATCGTCCAATAGCGGCACCGGCCTCCGGCCGGTGAACTGGGCGTGTGTACTCGCCGCCCTATTTTTGGGGAAAACAGATGCACCAGGTGCACGTCAAGCTAGTAATTTTCACCCTGGGGCTGCTCCTGATCACGGCCGGGGCGGCCCTGGCCCAGGCCGGCGGCGACCTGGTCCAAAAGATCAACGCCGGTTACGATCTCCTGGAGCGGGGCAAATACGACCAGGCCCAAAAGATGTATGAAGAAATCCTGAAGCAGCAGCCCAACCACCCCATCGCCCTGAACAATCTGGCCGCCATCTCCTGCAAGCAGGGGAAGTTCGACCAGGCCCTGGCCCAATTACAGCGGGCCCTGCCCCAGGCCTCGGGCTATAAGATCACCCTGAACCGGGTGTGCAGCGTCGACGGCGTCTGTGCCGCCTTCCGCCAAAGCACCGACAATTTCGGCCAGGACAACCTGGAGGACTTGATCAAAAGCAATATCCTGATGGTGCAGATGGCCGCGGCCAACCGTAAATAATGCCGGTGGGGCGGGCCTCCCTGCCCGCCAGTGGCCCAACCAGTGGCACAGGCCTCCGGCCTGTGGAATTCTTCGTCTATGCTGAATGAGCGCTGAAAGCTAAAAACTATGTCAATCTTCGAAAAATCCGTTCTCATTTTCGGGTGCGGCAACATCCTCTGGGGCGACGACGGCTTCGGCCCGGCGGTGATCGAGCACCTCAACCAACACTACTCCCTGCCGGACGACGTCCTGGCGCGGGACGTGGGCACCAGCATCCGGGATACCCTGTTCGACCTCATCTTGAGCGAGCGGAAGCCGAAACTGCTGATCATCGTCGACGCCGTGGACCATCCGGACCGCCGGCCCGGGGAGGTCTTCGAGATCCCGGTGGAGGGCATCCCGGAGAACAAGGTCTCCGATTTCTCCCTGCACCAGTTCCCCACGGTGAACATGCTCCAGGAAATCAAAGAGAAGAGCGGCATGCAGGTGAAGATCATCGTGGCCCGGACCGAGTCGATCCCGGAGGAGGTGCAGCCGGGCCTCTCCGAGTCCATCCGGCGGGCCGTGCCCATCGCCTGCGAGCAGATTATGGCGGCAATTCAGGCAGTGCGCGGCTAACCATGCAGGTGGGGCGGGCCAGTGGACACAGGCCTCTGGCCGGTGGAAAAATGGGCACCGCCGCCCCCGGCGGTCTTTAACTGCTCACTGCTCACTGCTTACTGCTCACTCCCCTAATCCCATTTCAGCTCGATAGACTCCACTCCCCGGCCGCCCTGAACCGGGGTTAAGGTGCCGCACTGCGGGCACTCCGCCAGGGGCAGGGCGTCGTGGGGGTCCGCCGCGCCCATGGGCAGCGGCCCCTGAAAGCCGCACTCGATGCAACTCACGGTGACCGGCAGCACGATCAGGTTGAGGCGGGCGCCTTCCAGGACGGTGCCTTTGGTCAGGACCTCGAAGGCCTGGCGGCTGGCGGCTTCGGAGTGCATCTCCAGGGCCCCCACCTTCAGGGTCACTTCGAGGGTATGGCCCGCCGGCGCCTCCCCGGATTTTTTCAGCTCCGCCATAATCACCGCGATGACGTTTTCCATCAGAGCGTATTCGTGCAAGCTTAAGGGACCTCCTAATCCTGAGCAGATCTCAGATAACAAACAATTTAGTCGGATTATGTTGTGTTGACACGTAAACCTCGGGGGAGAAGCCGCTTCTTTGCTGGATAATGGACCTGAAGGTGGCTAACGCCAGGTCGGGAGTATTATTGGTGCTGCTCAAGTGCGCCAGCACAATATTGGTCAATTGCTGCGAAGCATGCTCCCGGACGCAGTCTCCGGCCGCCGCATTCGACAGATGGCCATGGTCGCCGGCAATCCATTTCTTTAGAAAGGCGGGATAAGGCCCGGTTCTCAGCATCTCGGGATCATGGTTAGACTCGAGGCATAAGAAATCGGCCGCGGCGACCTGGTCGATAATATTCCGGCAGGCATGGCCGGCGTCAGTAATCACCGCGACCGTCCGGTTGGCAAAAATGGTGTACGAGATCGGATCCGCCGCCCGGTGGCTCTTGGAGAAGGCCTGCACCTTACTCCCGCCGACCTTAATAACGTCCGTATTCTTGATGGCCTTGATCAAAGATTTATCCGCACATAATGCACATCTATTAATGGTCGCCTCAGTGGCAAAGACCGGCACCTGAAATTTTCTGGCAAAGACGTCGGCGCCCTTGATATGATCGGCATGCTCGTGGGTAATGAAGATGCCCTTAATCTTCTCCGTAGTCAAGCCCAGCCCGGCCATTCTGAGGCAAATCTGCCGGGTGCTGATCCCCGCATCAATCAAGACCGCGGTCTCCGTCTGCTCATCCTCGATGTAAAAGCAGTTCCCTGCCGATCCCGAGGCCAACGCCGCGATTTTCATGAAGAGTCCCTGCACCAGCCGCGCCAGCCTGGCGCAATAGAGCGCCGCAAAGGTCCGGCACGACCCGGCCCCATCCACGGCCTGCACCTTGGGGAACGAGGCATATTCACAAGAGAGATCGCACCATTTCATGGGAGGTATTTCAATAGTTCTTCCTTTGAGAGACCGCATTGTTTCAGAATTGCCAAAAAGGTGCCTCTGGCCAGTTCATCATGAAGAGGAATTACGGTTTTGCATGGTCCTTTCTGCATACTTACGTGGCTGCCTTTTTGCCGGACGAATTTAAAGCCCGCTTTCTTTAAAGCCTTGATTAATTCCTCTCCGGATAAATTAGGCAGCTTAACCACCTACCGCCACCTCAAAGGGATAAAACATCACTTCGCCGGTGCTGGTGGGGAGGTCTTCTTCGCCAAAGCTTTCCAGATAAAGTTCCACGGCTTCCTTGAGGTTGGCCTTGGCCTCTTCGATGGTCTTTCCCTGGCTCACCACGCCTAATTCCACGCAATGGGCCACGTACCAATTTTCTTCCTGGGTGATCACGGCAGTGAATTTTTTGGTCATGCCACACCTCGGTCCGCGATTAAATTCCTTGGGCATGAGTACCTTGCAGGGTAGCGATCCCTGGCTTCATTTGGTTCAAAACATTATGGACAATGTCTGGAATTGAAAGAGTTGCCCTTGGATTTTTCCAAACAGAGGGTAAAACCACCCTCCCACCATTCAATATGTCTATCTGAACAAAACAAACTCCGCTAATTGTCTGCCATTCATTCCTAGAAAATAGACCATCATTATACAATCTGGCATCTTCGATATTATTGAAAAAATTATTATCTCCATAAAGAGCTTGTTGCAAATATGTCGCCTCTTGCCCAAATGAGCCTGATAGAAAAATAAACAATATATTAATAGTATGATCTGGAAATTGTTTGTAAACATCCTTTAATTTACTATGTAAATCCATTGAACGCGGCCTAGAACTATTTGATGGTTTTATAGCTGCTTTTTCAATTGAACGCCCAATAGGTCTTGAAGGATTAGAGTCGAGGAACCAGCGATCAACCATTCGTTTGACTTCACCATAAATCGTAGACTTTTCCGACTTAATAGAAAAATCACAATATGTTCCCTTGCCGGTCGGGGGTCTTAAGGTATTTATTGGAAAAAAAATCGCCAAAGCTGAAACAAGGACGATCTCATGAAGAATATCAAGAAAGCGCTCTTCATTGCCAACTCGTGACAAACCTTTGCGATACGCATTGGTAACCATCTCAACGCCGCATACTGAAATTAAATTAGTAATATATTTTTCAGGGGTTTTTAGGCTATTGAAATTTTTCTCAATATCTCCATCTAATAAATATTCTGAAATTCCTTGTGGAATATCTTGTTGTGCCTTGTCATTAAGCAAGGAACAAATTCCTGGATATTCCTGCAATAGCCTTCTTTGAATATTTATTTTCATATTATTGGGTGCTCAGAAGGGTGCGCAGTGCGCACCCTGCGCCTTACCCCTTCGCCTTCTTCGCCACCACCTCATAGGCCTGTTCCAGGGCCTTGGGAATCCCGGCCACGTCCGGGCCGCCGGCCTGGGCCATGTCGGGCCGGCCGCCGCCGCTGCCGCCCACTAAGGGCGCGATGGCCTTGATGATCTCCCCGGCCGGGAAGCGTTTGGTCAGGTCCTTGGTAACCAGGGCGATGAGCATGGCCTTTTCGCCTGCCGCCGCGCCCAGGACCACGATGCCGCTCTTCAGGCGTTGCTGGAGCTTCACGGCGAAGTCCCGCAGGCCCTTGGGGTCGGCGGCCTCCACCTTCAGGGCCAGGACCGGCACGCCCTCCATCTGGCGCACCTGGTCCAGCAGGTCCCCGGCCTGGGCCGCGGCCAGGCGGCTTTTGAGGGCCTCCACTTCCTTTTCCAGTTCCTTCTGGCGCTTCAAAACCTTATCCAGGCGGGGGACCAGGTCGGCGCGGCTCGCCCTTGATCAGGGCCCGCGGCCTGGTCCAGTTCCCGGCCCTGTTCCTGGGTCAGGGCGACGGCCTCCAGGCCGCAGACCGCCTCGATGCGCCGGATGCCCGCGGCGACCGAGGCCTCGGAGGTAATCTTGCAAAACCCCAAGTCGCCGGTGCGCTCCACGTGGGTGCCGCCGCAGAGCTCCTGGCTGACGCCCGGGGATGGCCACCACCCGCACCTCGTCGCCGTATTTTTCCTCGAACAGAGCGCCGTGGCGCCCCGCTCCAGGGCCTCGGCCATGGACATTTGATCGGTGTGCACCGGCAGGTTTCGGCCACCACGGCCGGTTCAGGTCCAGCTCGATCCGCTCCAGCTTCCTCGGGGGTGATGGCCTGAAAGTGGGTGAAGTCGAAACGCATGCGCTCCGGCGTCCACCAGAGAGCCGGACTGCTTGACGTGCTCGCCCAAATGCCGCCGCAGCACCGCCTGGAGGATATGGGTGGCGGTGTGGTGCCGGGCGATGGTGCGGCGCCGGGCTCGGCGTCCACCTCCAGGTGGGCCGCGTCGTTGACCTTGACCGTCCCCTTCCTCCACCTTGCCCTGGTGGATGAAAAGGTCATTGGGCAGCCGCTGGGTGTCGGTCACCCGGATGCGCCAGCCGTCGCCGCTGATGACGCCGGTGTCGCCCACCTGGCCGCCGGACTCGCCGTAAAAGGGGGTGGCGGCCGGTGATCACCTCCACCTCCTCGCCGGCCTCGGCCTGGTCGTGGTGGCCTTCCTGGGTGATGAGGGCCAGGATGGTGCTGTCGCCCTCCAGGGCCTCATAGCCCAGAAATTGGGTGGGCGGCCATTGGGCCAGTTCCTGGTAGACCGGGCGAGCACCTCGCCCGCGGCCCCGCCCCGCCAGGACTGGCCGGGAGGCCTCCCGCTGGCGCCTGCATGTGTATCTTCAAAGCCTTCCAGGTCCAGCACCAGGCCCTCTTCCCGCAGGGTGTCCTGCACCAGATCCAGGGGAAAGCCGTAGGTGTCGTAGAGCTTGAAGGCCACTTCCCCGGGCAGGATCTTGAGGCTGTGGGCTTTGAGATAGTCCAGTTCGTCGCCCAAGAGCTTCAGGCCGTGGTCCAGGGTGTCGGCGAAGCGCTCTTCTTCGCCGGTCACCACCTGGGTCATGAACTGCCGGGCCTCGATGCAGTTCGGGATAGACCTCGCCCATGAGCTCCACCACCCGTTCGCTCACCTGCCCGAGGAAAGGGGCTTGGAGGTTCAGGAGGCGCCCGAAGCGGATGGCCCGGCGCATGATGCGGCGCAGCACGTAGCCCCGGCCTTCGTTGGAGGGCAGCACCCCGTCGGCGATCAGGAAGGCGGTGGCCCGGGAGTGGTCGGCAATGACCCGGAAGGCCACGTTTTCCTGCTCATTCGTTGCCGCCGTAAGTCCGGCCCGCCAGGTCCTCGACCCGGCCGATCACCGGCCGCAGGAGGTCGCAGTCGAAGTTGCTCTTCACCCCCTGGAGTGACGGCGCACAGGCGCTCCAGCCCCATGCCGGTGTCGATGCTGGGCTTGGGCAGCGGCGTCAGGACGCCGTCGGCGGTGCGGTTGTACTGCATGAAGACCAGGTTCCAGATCTCGAGATAGCGGTCGCAGTCGCATTTGCCGATGCCGCAATCCGGGCCGCAGGCCATCGCTTCGCCCTGATCGATGAGGATCTCGGAGCAGGGGCCGCAGGGGCCGGTGTCGCCCATGGCCCAGAAATTGTCTTTCTCCCCCAGCCCCACGATGCGCTCCCGGGGCAGGCCGGCGATCTTCTCCCAGAGCTGGGCCGCCTCATCGTCTTCGTGGTAGACCGTGGCCCAGAGGCGCTCCGTGGGGAGCTTATAGTGCTGGGTCAGGAGTTCCCAGGCCATCTCGATGGCCTCTTCCTTGAAATAATCGCCGAAGGAGAAGTTGCCCAGCATCTCGAAAAAGGTGTGGTGCCGGGCGGTGAAGCCCACGTTTTCCAGGTCGTTGTGCTTGCCCCCGGCCCGGACGCACTTCTGGGAACTGGTGGCCCGGGTGTAGGGCCGGGTCTCTTCGCCCAGGAAGGTCTTCTTGAACTGCACCATGCCGGCGTTGGTGAACAGCAAGGTGGGGTCGCCGGCGGGCACCAGCGATGAGCTGGCCACGCGGGTGTGGCCCTTGGAGGCGAAGAAGCTCAGAAACGTCTCCCGGATTTCGCGGCTGGTCATGGTTACGGCTGCTCCTGTGCGGCGGGCTGGGTGCTTGGTCTCCATGCCCATGAAATGGGCCCGGACCTGTTTATCGAGGTCGGCGGCGATTTCCGGGTGCTCCTTGAGATAGGTCTTGGCGTTCTCCCGGCCCTGGCCGATGCGCTCGGAGCCGTAGCTGAACCAGGCGCCGCTTTTGGCGACCAGGCCCTGGTCCACGGCCAGGTCCAGGAGGTCGCCTTCCCGGGAAATGCCCTGGCCGAAGATGATGTCGAATTCCGCCTCGCTGGAAGGGCGGGGCCAGCTTGTTCTTCACCACCTTGACCCGGGCGTGGGAGCCGATGGTCTCGTCGCCCTGCTTGATGGCGCTGATCCTGCGGATGTCCAGGCGCATGGAGGCGTAGAACTTCAGGGCGTTGCCGCCGGTGGTGGTCTCGGGGTTGCCGAACATCACCCCGATCTTCTGGCGGATCTGGTTGATGAAGATCACCGAGGTCAGGGACTTGCTGATGGCCGAGGTGAGCTTGCGCAGGGCCTGGGACATGAGGCGGGCCTGGGAGCCCATCTGGGCGTCGCCCATGTCGCCTTCGATCTCGGAGCGGGGCACCAGGGCGGCCACCGAGTCCACCACCACCACGTCCACGGCGTTGGAGCGCACCAGGATTTCGGTGATCTCCAGGGCCTGCTCGCCGGAGTCGGGCTGGGAGATGAGCAGGTCCTCGGTCCGGACCCCCAGCTTGCGGGCGTAGACCACGTCCAGGGCGTGTTCGGCGTCGACGAAGGCCGCCACGCCGCCCGGCGTTGGGCCTCGGCGATGACGTGCAGGGCCAGGGTGGTCTTGCCGGAGGACTCCGGGCCGTAGATCTCGATGACCCGGCCCCGGGGCACGCCGCCGATCCCCAAGGCCAGATCCAGGGAGAGGCAGCCGCTGGGGATCACCGCCACGTCCAGCTTCTCGTCGGCCCCCAGCCGCATGATGGAGCCCTTGCCGTATTGCTTTTCGATGTGGCTCAACGCCTGGTCCAGGGCCTTGGTCTTGTCCGCCGCAGTTATGTCGCTCATATATCTTCCTTTTCCTTTATTTGGATTATCGGTTTTTATTTAGCTGTCAGCTTTCAGCGGTCAGCTTTCAGCCAAGACAATAAATTCGGTAGCGCAGGCTTCCAGCCTGTGTTTTTTTGTAGCCGCAGGCTTTAGCCTGCGTTGATTTTCTGGTTTCAATGTTTACCTTGGAAATCATAAAGATAGTATTTCAGCCTTTTAAATAAGGTTTCGCCGTGAAAATTCATTTATTATTTCAGTTACATCCTCATTTTTAAGATGGTCAATAATTGCATATTTTCTTCCTAAGCCATTTAAGGATGTCCCCGTAAGGATTCCTTTTTGTCGGTTGTTAGATATCCAAAATCTGTCGTGTATTTCAGCCGTTTGAGTATGATGAATTCTCAGTGAAGCTTGCTGCCGATGCAAACCATTTTCTATAAGAATTTTTGTATTATGGTTAAATTGTGGGTGAGTGATAATACGTAAGTCTGTTAATTGACTTAAAAATGGAGATAAGATTTGAATTATAGTTGTTAAGTAATATTGGCCGGAATTGTTGGGGAAGAAATATGGATCTATAATGATAAGTTCATTATCTATTCCAATTGAGCTAAGAAATTGTATAAGGATAGATACAACTGTATTCATGGGCATTCTGGGCGTTGTTAATTCTTCATTAATCGGTCCAATTTCAATATAAGTGGTTAGCCCATTCTTAACTATATAATCCATAAATTCATTTCTTAAATCAAAAATCGGTTGTTCAAGGCTGAATATTTGAGAACGCATAAAATCAACAGGGCGACCATTGGCTACGTCAACAGCAAATTGAATATAATCAAATTCCTCAGAGGGCATTATCTTGAAGTATCTCGGAGGTTTCATAAAAATTTTCCTTTTACAAAAAATGGTCGCACAGGCGTCCCGCCTGTGTAACCCAGGCTAAAGCCTGCGGCTACATTTCTTTCCGCCGCCGGGGGCGGCGGCGCTACATTTTGAACCCCTAACCCCTGGCCCTTGCTTATTCCCTGGCCGTTAGTTCTTCCCAGAAGGCCCTTGGGGAAATAATCCTTACGTTCCCGATATTCTTGAGGCCTTGCAGCTCGTGATCGCCGGTAACCAGGACCTCCGCCCCGGCGCCGACGGCCGCGGCGACGATTGCCGCGTCATCCTGGTCCTGGATGGGGAGGTCCGGCAGGTCTTCAGACTCCGCCATGATGGCCTCTTGACCGATAAGTTCCAGGTATTCCGCAACCAACTGTTCCGGGACCCCGAACTTCGTACTCAAGATGCGCCGGACCTCCTGAAGAACCTGGGCACAGGTTACGAGTTCATGTTCCGCCAGTACCGCACGAAAGACGTCGGCGCACAGCCCCCGGGTCGTAACCGCACTGACGATGACGTTGGTGTCCAGGAGAACCCTCATGAAAATTCCCGGAACACGTCCTCATCGGTGAGATAGCCCCGCGCCTCGGCGAAAGGCATGATCTTCCTGCGGAGGGCTTCGAAGTGGCTGACCCGGAGTTGGCGGCGCAGCGCCTCACGGGCAATCTCACTCCGATTCTTCCCCGATTGCTTCGCCGCCTTCGTCAGGAGCTTATCCAACTCCTCGTCCAGCCTGATGGTCAAGGTGTTAGTCTTCATGTCTTACAATGTATTACATTGACCTATCTCGGTCAAGTCTTTTTCAGGCCTGACAATAATTAGCTTGGGCTGTAGGGCGGGAAAGCGAAGCGCATCCCGCCTTCACCTTGAATTACGTTTCCTGCCCGCCCAGATTAATTATTTCCAGCGGCGTATACGTCGACCCCTTGGGCGACAGCACACTCCGAAACAGGATAATCTCCCGGACCGGAAACGGCGGCCAATCCACCACCAGTTTCTCCAGCGCCCGGCTCAGTTGCGCCCGTCCTTCCGGCGAGCGCGCCCGGCCCAGGGTCAGGTGCGGGTTGAAGGCCCGGCCTTCCGGCGGATAGTCCAGGGCCGCGCAGGCCTTTTCCAGCCGGTAAAAAAACTGGCTCAGGGGCAGCAGGTCGCCGCCCAGCCCCAGCCAGACCACCCGGGGGCTGCGCACGTTGGGGAAGGCCCCGGCGCCGGTGACCTTGAGGGTCAGGGGCTTCTCTCCCGCCGCCACCTCCCGGACCGCAGCGATGATGGCCGGCACCTCGGCGTCCGTGACGTTCCCGAAAAACTTCAGGGTGAGATGAATATTCCCCGGCGGCACCCAACGCACGTCGGCCTGGCTCTTTTTCAATTCCCCCTGCACCAGGGCCAGGCCGGGGCGCAGGTCTTCGGGCAGGTCAATGGCCAGGAAACAGCGAATCATTTTTTAGTTTCGAGTTCCGAGTTCCGAGTTTCGAGTTTCGAGTTTTTAGTTTCTGGTTTTAGTTGGCGGGGCGGGCCTCCGTGCCCGCCGTGTAGGGTGCGCACCGCGCACCTCTTAATATGCACCGGCGGGACGCCTGCGCCACCAATTAAACCTGGTTTTTGCTGGCCACTGATCACTGATCACTGACCACTATCTTTTCAGCCGCCGCCGCAGCCGGTCCAGGGCGGTCTCGGCTGACAGGATTTTGACGGCCTCCCGGTTGCCGTGGAAGCGGTAATGCCAGACCTCCACCTCCTCGGGCGTGGCCAGGGCGATGTAGACCGTGCCCACCGGTTTGGCGGGGCTGCCGCCGGTGGGGCCGGCGATGCCGGTCACCGCCAGACCCAGGTCGGCCCCAAAGACCGCCCGCGCCCCCATGGCCATGTCCCGGGCCGTCTCCGGGCTCACCGCCCCGAATTGGGCCAGCACCTCCGGGTCCACGTGCAGCAATTCCGCCTTGGCCTCGTTGCTGTAAGAGATCACCCCGCCCAGGAAATAGTCCGAGGACCCGGCCACGCTGGTGACCCGGTGGCCGATGAGGCCGCCGGTGCAGGACTCGGCCAGGGCCAGGGTCAGATGATTTTCCTGCAACAGCCGCCCCACCAGCTCTTCCAGCGGCACCTCTTCCGGCCCCAGCAGGGCGTCGTTCACCTCCCGGGCCAGAGCCGCGGTGAGGCGGTCCAGGGTCTCGGCCAAAACCTGCGGGTCCCGGCCATGCACGGTCAGGGTGAGGTGGTTCTCCGGGAAATTGGGATAATAACCGACGCCCACTCCCTGCTGGAACTCCGGAAGGCGCGACACCACCTCCTGCAACTGGGTTTCGGGGATGCCGAACAGCCGCAGGGTGCGCTGGGCCAGGCAACCCACGTCCCCGGCCAGCTCCAGCAGCCGGGGGAGCACATAGTCGTCGAACATGGACCGCATCTCGGTCGGCACCCCGGGCAGAAAAAAGAGCTGGACGCCGGTGTGTTTCAGGGTAAAGCCGCAGGCCATGCCGCCGGGGTCCAACACCACCGCGCCTTGAGGAATCAAGGCCAGGCGGCCGTAACGCTCCAGCCAGGGAATCCGCCGTTTCTCCAGATAGCGCTGGAGGCGGGCCAGCAGCGCCGCGTCGTGAATAAGTTGCAAACCCAGGGCCTCGGCCGCCGCCGGCGCGGTCAGGTCGTCATCGGTGGCCCCCAGGCCCCCGGTGATGATGATGAAACGGGAGCGGCCCAGCGCCCGCAGCAACAGCTCCCGAAACCGCGGCGGCTCATCCCCGATAATACTGATCCGCTGCACCGGGATCCCGGCTTCGTAAAGCCGCCGGGCCGCATAGCGTGCATTAAAATCGGCCACCCGCCCGCTGATCAACTCGGCGCCGGTGGCGATGATTTCACCTTGCATTGTCAGTAGCCAGTAGTCAGGAGCCAGTAGCCAGAAAAATCTCTGTGCCCTCTGCGCCTCTGTGGTGATTATTCTTTATCCTAAATATACCAGAACCAGTTCCAGCGCCAGCCGCCCCAGCACCCCGGCCAGCACGTCGTCCACCACCACTTCCAGGCCGCCCGCGTCGCCATAGGTAAACCAGGGGATGGGCGGCGGCTTCAGGATGTCCAGCGCCCTGAAAAGGATGAAGCCCGCGGCCGCGTGTTGCCAGGTCAAGGACACGCCGGCCAGGGTGAGCAACAGGCCCACCACTTCATCGATGACGATGGCGGGATGGTCGGCCCGCCCCAGATAGGCCTGGGCCGGACCCGCAACCTTTAGCGCCAGGAGCAGCACCGCCGCCGTCCCCAGGCCGTAGCCCCAGGGCCCCAGGTGTGAAAGTCCCCACCACAGGGGCAGCGCCGCCAAAGTGCCCCAGGTGCCCGGGGCGACCGGCAGGTAACCGGCTCCCCCCCAGGTGGCCAGGGCCAGCACCAGCCTTTTTCTCTCCAGGTCCGCCTCCAATTCCAGCTATATCTCTAACAGCTTAGAAATATATGGATTCGGCCGGCTTGTCAATAATTCCCCCTCTCCGGAAAAATTTTACCTGGCTGAGCCTGGAACCGGAGGGAATTGTTGATTAAGGGGTTAAATAATAGGGGGATTTCGGTTATAATACCAAAATGCGGTTTGACGCCTCCGAACCCCCGGTTCCCCAGCCCCTCATCGTCCCCCGGCCAGAGCACACCGTCTCCCGGAAAGACATCGAACTGGAGGCCCTGAAGGTCCTCTACCGGCTGTACCACGCCGGCTACACCGCCTATCTGGTGGGCGGCGGGGTCCGGGACCTGCTCCTGGGGAAAAAGCCCAAGGATTTCGACGTGGTCACCGACGCCCGGCCCGGGGAGCTGCGCAAACTCTTCCGCAATAGCCGCATCATCGGCAAGCGCTTCCGGCTGGTCCAGGTCTTTTTCCGGGGCGGTCACATCGTCGAGGTCTCCACCTTCCGGCGCCGCTCGGAATTCGACGAAGTCCAGGACCAGGACGCCCCGCCCGCCAAGGACAACACCTTCGGCACTCCGGCGGAAGACGCCCAACGCCGGGACCTGACCATCAACGCCCTGTTTTACAACATCGGCGACTTCTCGCTGGTGGATTTCGTGGACGGCATGGAAGACCTGAAGGCCGGCCACATCCGGGTGGTCGGCGACCCGGCGGTGCGCTTCGTGCGCGACCCGGTGCGCATGCTGCGGGTGCTGCGCCATGCCGCCCGCATCGGTTTCAGCATCGACCCCGCGGCCTGGCGGGAGATCCTGGCCAAAGGGGACCTGATCCGGACCTGCCCCCCGGCCCGGGTGCGGGACGAGTTGCTCAAGGACTTCCGCAGCGCCGCGGCCGCCCCCTTTTTCAAGCTGATGCTGGAATCCCGCCTCTTTTACGCCATCTTTCCCACCTGGAAAGGACGCCTGGGCTGGGCCGGCAGTGAACGCCTGCTGGAGCTGTGCCGGCGGCTCGACCTGCTGATGGAGGCGGAACGCACCGTTTCCGACAGCCTGCTCTGGGCGGTGTTTCTAACCCCGTTTTTGGAACAGGGCCCCGACTTTCCGGAAGATTTCAAGGACCTGCGGGACTTCGTCCACCAGGGGATCAAGGAAGCCCTGGCCGGCATCGAATTCCCCCGGCAGCGCCACGACGATGTCTCCCAGATCCTGGCCCTGGAGGCCCGGGTGGCCCCGCTGCTCCGGGGCCACCGGCCCGTGCCGGCCCGCCAGGCGAGATTGGCCCTTTACCCCGAAGCCTGGCTGCTGTATCAAATCAAAGAGGCCCCGGAAGTGGAACTCCTGGAGAGATGCGACCCGGAACAGCTTCCACCCCGCGCCCCGCAGCCCAAGGCCGCCAAACCGCGGCGCCGCACCCGGCGCCGCCGCCATCGCGGCCGGGGCCGGGGCGGCGAGAAAGAAAACCTGGGGGAAGAGGGCTAAGGGCCGACGGCCCTTACTCTTGCCAAGGACTCCCCCAAACCCCCTCTCCCAGTCCCATGAAATTGCCGGGGCGACCCGTTGGGTCGCCACCATGAATCTGGTGGCACAGGCGTCTCGCCTGTGCTCTTTTATAGTGGAGCGGTCCCTGGTGGGGCGGGCGTCCCCGCCCGCCAAGCTCAATTCCCGCCACCGTGACGGCCGCCCTACGACTATCCCGACAGCTTCACCCTCTTGAACCGCCGTTTCCCCACCTTCAGCAGGTACGATTTCCCGGCGGCCAGTTCCAGGTTGCCATCCGTCACCTTTTCGCCGTCCACCTGGACCCCGCCCTGGGTGATCAGGCGCCGGGCCTCGGAGGTGCCGGCCGCCAGGCCCGCCTCCGCCAGCATTTTGGGCAGCCACAACGTGGCGCCCTCGACCTTTAGGGTCACCTCCTCGATCTCCTCCGGCAGACCCTTCTCCCGGAAGATGTGGGCGAACTCCTGGGCCGCCTCCAAGGCGGCGTTCCGGCCGTGATAGCGGGCCACCAATTCCACCGCTAAATCTTCTTTTACCTGGCGGGGATGTTTGGCGCCCTTCTCCAGATCGTCCCGCAGCCGGGCCAGGTCTCCGGGAGTAATATCCGTCAGCAACTCAAAGTAGCGCAACATCAGAGTGTCGCTGATGGACATGATCTTGCCGAACATGACCCCGGCCGGCTCGTCGATCCCCACGTAGTTCCCCAGGGATTTGCTCATCTTCTGGACCCCGTCCAGCCCTTCCAGCAGGGGCAGGGTGATCACCACCTGGGGCGCCTGGCCGTACTCCCGCTGCAAGTCCCGGCCCACCAGGAGGTTGAAGGTCTGGTCGGTGCCGCCCAGCTCCACGTCGGCGTGCAAAGCCACCGAGTCATAGCCCTGGATCAGCGGATAGAGAAACTCGTGGATGCTGATGGGCGTCTGCGAGGTGTACCGCTTATGAAAATCCTCCCGCTCCAGCATGCGGGCCACGGTGTATTTCGCCGCCAGGCGGATGACGTCTTGCGCCTGCATGGGCTTCATCCAGCGGCTGTTGAAGTCGATGCGGGTCTTTTCCGGGTCCAGGATCTTGAAGATCTGGCGCTCGTAGGTGGCGGCGTTGGCCTTGACCTGTGCCTCGGTCAAAGGCGGCCGCGGTCTCGCTCTTCCCCGAGGGGTCGCCGATGAGGCCGGTGAAGTCGCCGATCAGAAAGATCACCTGATGGCCCAGGTCCTGGAAGTGCTTGAGCTTTTGGATGAGCACCGTGTGCCCCAGGTGGAGGTCCGGGGCGGTGGGGTCGAACCCGGCCTTGACCCTGAGGGGCTTCCCCGTGGCGACGGCCTTTTCCAGCCGCGCCTTCAACTCCTCTTCCCGGATGATATCGTGACAGCCCTGCTTGATTAGGGCCAGTTGTTCGTCTACGGGTCTCACGTCAGGTTTACTCCGATCAGTCTTTATTCACTCGTTCCCAAGTTGCACTTGGGGACGAAAGTAGATGCCAAGCTCAGCTTGGCCTGCAAGGGCGTTCCCAAGCGCAGCTTGGGAACGAGCACAAAATCTGGTGGGGCGGGCGTCCCCGCCCGCCATCTTGGTGCGCAGTACGCACCCTACTTTTTGCGCCTTTGGTTTGCGCCTTGGCGCCTTTGCGTGAGATTAATAATTATGGCTTTACGCGAATTCGCCCCACTCCTGTCCCGGTAACCTCACCGATAATTGCCGCCTCCGTCACGCCCGCATCCTGCAGGCGGTTCATCAAAATCTCCGCATCCTTCGGCGCGATAGCGATGAACAACCCCCCCGAGGTCTGGGCGTCGCTCAGCAGATCGGCGATTATCTGGTCCACTCCGGGGTCGAGGGTCAGGTGGTTCTCGCAAAAACGCCGGTTGGCGTGGCTGCCGGCCGGCACCAGGCCCATCGCGGCGTACTCCCGGGCCCAGGAGAGCACCGGCACCCGGGAGGCGTAAAGGGTGAGTTCGGCCCCAGATGCCTTGGCCATCTCCAGCCCGTGGCCCAGCAGGCCGAAGCCGGTGATGTCGGTGACCGCGTGCACTTCCAGGCCGGCGAGGGCCTCTGCCGCCTCCCGGTTGAGGGCGCTCATCACCCGAATGGCCGCGGCTTCGGCCTCCTGGGAGGCCAGCCGCCCTTTCAGGGCGGTGGCAATGATGCCGGTGCCCAGCGGCTTGGTGAGGATTAGCCAGTCGCCGGTCCGGGCGCCGCCCTTGGTGAAGATGCGGTCGGGATGCACCACCCCGGTGACCGCCAGGCCGTATTTCATCTCCGGATCATCGACGCTGTGGCCGCCCACCAGCAGGGCGCCGGCCTCGTGTACCTTGTCCAGCCCGCCCCGCAGCACCGCCTTGATGACGTCGGGGCCGATGGTTTTCAAGGGGAAACAGGCGATATTCAAGGCCATCAGGGGCCGGCCCCCCATGGCGTAGATGTCACTTAAGGCGTTCGCCGCGGCGATAGCGCCATATTGATAGGGATCGTTGACGATGGGCGTGAAGAAATCCACCGTCTGGATCAGGGCCAGCTCCGGGGTGAGACGATAGACCCCGGCGTCGTCGGCGGCCTCCAGGCCCACCAACAAGTCAGGATGCGTCTTGAAGGGCAGGCTCTTTAAGATGTCCTCCAGGACCCCTGGAGGTATCTTGGAGGCTCAGCCCGCGGCCCGCACCTGCTCCACCAGAGGTTTTTGTTTGTCTTCTGCCATTGGTCTCTCTTTGTATTTAAGTCCCCCTTTGAAAAAGGGGGATTTAGGGGGATTTAGAAGGCTATTATAATCCCCCCTGCCCCCCTTTAGGAAAGGGGGGGAATCAAAGAACCCTTATTCACCGCTCGCCGCGCTGTAATAACCATTGCTCTCCTGCACTTTAATGGTCGCCCCGAACATGGCCGACAGGTTATGTCCGGTCAGCACCTGGCGCTTCCGGCCATCGAGCAGGATGCGGCCGTGTTGCAGCAAGATCACCCGGTCAATTTCCGGGAAGATCTCCTCCACCCGGTGGGTCACCAGGATGATGGTCTTACCAAACCGGGCGATATTCTGCAAGGTTTTCAGGAAGCGGCTCCGGGCCAGCAGGTCCAGCCCGGTGGTGGGCTCATCGAGGATCAAGGCCCGGGGCTCGGTCACCAGGGCCCGGGCGATCAGGATGCGCCGGATTTCGCCCGTGGACATGGTCTCGATGAAGGCCTCCGCCAGGTGGGTGGCCTCCAGCAGCGCAAGGGTCTGCACGGCCTGCGCCCGCATAGCCTCGGTCACTGTCTGGTGCCGAAAAATGCCGTAGCTGGCGAACCAGCCCGACAACACCGCGTCCAGCCCCCGGGTCCGTCCGGGGAGCGTCCGATTCAGGAAGTGGGCCTGCAGGTCTGCGGAGATGATACCCAGATGAGCACGTAATTCAAAGACATTCCACAGGTCTTGCCCGAATAATAACAGGGGCGGCGTGCCGTCGTCGCTGGCCAGGGGATAATCCTCCCGGGTGACGAGCCGGATAAAGGAGGATTTGCCCGCGCCGTTGGGTCCCAGGATGGCGGTATGCTCGCCCTCCCGGATCGAAAGATTCAGGCCGTCCAGGATGCGCCGGCCGTTCCTGACAACGCTGGCGTTCTGCATTTGCAGCAAAGGCGGCCGCTCTGAGCTCAATTCAGTTTTCTTTGACATCTCGATCTTAGGTAAATAGTAGTCTTTTGCAAACCGTTCTTGTCATTCTGAGGGAGCGAAGCGACCGAAGAATCTATATCCTTCGCTTCGCTCAGGATGACAAAAGATTTATTTCTCACTGCTCACCGCTCACTGCTCACCGCTCACTCCTCAAACCCCAGCCAGCGCACCTCCCGCCCTTTGCGGGGCGGCGCCGGCGGTTCCTTGGCCGGGTAGCCGATGGGGGTGATGGCCAGGATTTGCTGGTCTTCTTTCCCCAGGAACTTCAGGATGTCGTCCTCCAGATAATTGGCCCCGGCCATCCAGCAGGTGCCCAGGCCCTCGGCCTCGGCCGCCAGCAGCAGGTTCTGCATCAGGGCGGCGCCGCTCTGGATCATGGACCGGTTGGCGTATTCGTCCGCGGCCTTGAAGATGGTCACCGCCGCCACCACCGGGGCGCCGCCCAGATTCTTAAAAAACTGCATCACCTGTTTCTGGGCCTCTTCGGGATAGTTGGCCTGCTTCAACCGGGGCATGAGGTATTTGAGCGCCTGGCTGATCAGGGCGACAAAGTCATCCCGTTTCTTTCCGGCCATGACGGTAATCTCCCAGCCCTGCAGATTGGCCCCCGAGGGCGCCCACATGGCCGCCTCGATGATCCGTTCCAGGATTTTCCGGGGCGGCAGCTCCGGCCGGTAGGACCGATGGCTGCGGCGTTGATGAATGGCTGTATAGACGTCCATAGCAACCTCTGTTCCGACAAGATTTGATCTCACGCAAAGGCGCAAAGTGTAGGGTGCGCACTGCGCACCAAGATGGCGGGCGAGACGCCCGCCCCACCAAGCTTTTCAAGTTTTACGGGGAGGCAGAAGGCCAATGAATAACTGCTTCGCCTTTTGCTGCCCTTAACCCAACGGCATTCAGGCCTCCTAATCTGCGATAATCATTGGCCTCGCCGGTTTTTCCCCGCTTCTCACAGCCCTGGGCATAGATGGCGCATTTGCGGGCCAGCACCTGCCGGGCCGCCCGGGCGTGGGAGCCCGGCAACCCGGGCTCCTCCAAAAGCTTCAGCAAGGCCCGGATGCGGTAGCGGTCGATCCCCCATTGGCCGGAAAGCTGGTCGGCATGGCCGCCCCGCTTGATGACCAGGGGCTCGGGGACCAAGCCAATTTCATGGCGCCAGCTCAGGCGCAGCCAGAGGTCATAGTCTTCCGCGGCCGGGAGCAGCTCGTCAAAGCCGCCGTGCTCCTCTAGAAGCCGCCGGTGCATAATCACCGCCGAGGGGCTCACCAGACAGCGCTCCAGCGATTGAAAAAAAATCCATCCGCCGATTTTCCGGTGGGTCGGCGGTTGCGTGAGCCGCACCCCGCGGCGCACCCAGGTCTCTTCCGTCTGGCACCAGAGCAGCGCCGGGTGGGCCGCCAGATAGGCCATCTGGTGGGCCAGCTTCTCCGGCAGCCAGAGGTCGTCGGAGTCGAGAAAGGCCAGCCATGCTCCCCGGGCCGCGGCCATCCCGGCATTGCGGGCTGCCGAGACGCCGCCGCATTTCCCCCGGCGTATGAGCCTGATCCGGGAGGCATACGGCGCCAGCGCCGCGAGCGTGTAGTCGCTGGAGCCGTCGTCCACCACGATCAGCTCGAACTCGCGCCAGGTCTGGGCCAACACCGAGGCCACCGCCTCTGCTACCTGCGCCGCCCGGTTGTAAGTGGGGATGATGACGCTGACCGGAATTTGCGCCGACATAAATAGAGAAGTTATCAAAAAATCAGGAAAATTCAAGGACGAAGTGGTTCGGGCGCCCCTTTATCGTTTGTCGCCGGTGGCCATCTATGGTAATTTATTTAAGATAAAATTGAAGTGGCAGGAGTTCCCATGGTCCCCCGTTACGAACCCCGGCGCCTCGAGGCCAAATGGCAGGAAATTTGGCAGGCGCAGCAGCTATATAACACCTTTGAGGACCCCGCTCGCCCCAAATACTACGTCCTGGAGATGTTCCCCTACCCCTCCGGGCGCATCCACATGGGCCACGTGCGCAACTACACCATCGGCGACGTGGTGGCCCGCTACAAGCGGATGCGGGGCTTCAACGTGCTGCACCCCATGGGCTGGGACGCCTTCGGCCTGCCGGCGGAAAACGCCGCCATGGCCCGGGGCCTGCACCCGGCCAAGTGGACCTACGACAACATCGCCTACATGCGCGGCCAGCTCAAGGCCCTGGGCTACAGCTACGACTGGCGCCGGGAACTGGCCACCTGCGACCCCGATTACTACCGCTGGGAGCAGCTGGTCTTCATCGAGATGTTCCGCCGGGGCCTGGCCTACAAGAAAAAGGCCCCGGTCAACTGGTGCCCCAAGTGCCATACCGTCCTGGCCAACGAGCAGGTGGAGGACGGCCTCTGCTGGCGCTGCGACTCCCCGGTGCACCTGAAGGAGCTGGACCAGTGGTTCTTCAAGATCACCGCCTATGCCGAGGAACTGCTGGCCGACCTGGAGCTGCTCACGCACTGGCCGGAGCGGGTCCTCACCATGCAGCGCAACTGGATCGGCAAGTCCAACGGGAGCCGAGATCCATTTTCCCCTGGTGAAGGGCGGCGAGCCCATCACGGTCTTCACCACCCGGCCCGACACCCTGTTCGGCGCCACCTTCATGAGCCTGGCCCCGGAGCACCCCCTGGCCCTGGAACTGGCCAACGGCACCCCTCAGGAAGCCGCCGTGACCCGGTTCGTGGAATACTGGTGGGCCCAGAACCGCAGCCGGGGCGCCCTGGAGGAGATCACCAAGGAAGGGGTCTTCACCGGGAGCTACTGCGTGAACCCCGTCACCGGCTGGGCAGATGCCCATTTACGTGGCCAATTTCGTCCTCATGGGCTACGGCACCGGCGCGGTGATGGCGGTGCCGGCCCACGACCAGCGGGATTTCGAGTTCGCCCAGAAATACGGGCTGCCCATCAAGGTGGTGATTCAACCGCCGGGCGACGAGTTGCAGGCCGGCCGCCCTCACCGCGGCCTACGAAGACGACGGCGTCCTGGTGGATTCCGGGGAGTTCTACCGGGATGGCCAGCGCCCGGGCCAAGGAGGCCATCGCCGAATATCTGGAGGATAAGGGCCAGGGCAAGCCCGCGGTGAACTTCCGCCTGCGGGACTGGCTCATCTCCCGGCAGCGCTATTGGGGGGCGCCCATCCCCATCATCTATTGCGACAGATGCGGCATGGTGCCGGTGCCGGACCAAGACCTGCCCGTGGTCCTGCCCCTGGACGTGCAGATCACCGGCGAGGGCGGCTCGCCCCTGGCGCAGCTGCCCAGTCTTTTACCAGGTGCCTGCCCCGCCTGCGGTGGTCCGGCCCGCCGGGAAGTGGACACCATGGACACCTTCGTGGAGTCCTCCTGGTATTTCCTGCGCTACGCCTGCGCCGACTATACCAGGAGGGCGTCCTGGACCCGGCCCGGGTGAATTATTGGGCCCCGGTGGACCAGTACATCGGCGGCATCGAACACGCCGTGCTGCACCTGCTCTATGCCCGCTTTTTCACCAAGGTCCTGCGAGACCTGGGGCTGGTCAAGATCGACGAGCCCTTTCAGCGCCTCCTCACCCAGGGCATGGTCCTCAAAGACGGGGCCAAGATGGCCAAGTCCAAGGGCAACGTGGTGGACCCGGAGTACCTCATGATCAGCCGAATACGGCACCGATACCACCCGTCTGTTTCATGCTCTTTGCCGCCCCGCCGGAAAGGGACCTGGAGTGGAGCGACCAGGGGGTGGCCGGCTCCACCCGCTTCCTGCACCGCCTCTGGAGCCTGGTGCACGACGCTGCTGCCGGATATTGCAAGGGGTTGCCGCCTACGCCGGCGACGGGTCGGGCCTCTCCCCGGACTTGCAGGAGTTTCGCCGCAAGGTGCACCTGACCATCAAGAAGGTCACCGACGACATCGAGGACTCCTTCCACTTCAACACCGCCATCGCCGCGGTGATGGAACTGGTCAACGCCTTCTACCTGGCGGCCGAGAACCTGCCGAGCGAGACGCCGTCACCTCGGGAAGTCTTCCGGGAGGCGGTGGAGGACATTCTGCTGCTGCTCAACCCCATGGTGCCCCACCTGGCCGAGGAGCTGTGGCAGGCCCTGGGACACGACCAATCCCTGCAACTCTGCTGCTGGCCGCAGGCTCACGCCGCGGCCCTGGAAGCGGCTGCCTTTACTTTGGTTATTCAGGTCAACGGCAAGGTGCAGAGGCCGGGTCCTGGTGCCCGGCTTCGGCCACGGATGAGGAAATCAAAAACTTGGCAGTGGCAGGATGCCGAGCATTGCACAAAAATGGCTGCAAGGCCAAACTCCCAAAAAATGAGTCCTGGCCCAAAATCGCAAACTGATCAACATCGTCATTTGAAGGACCCGCTATGAAAATCCTGGGCCGTTGGTTCATCCTGTTTTTGCTGGTGCCCCTGATGGGCTGCGGCTATCACCCCATGGGGGCCGAACCCGTCGGGGGCCCGACCCGGAAAACCCTGGCCGTGCCGCTGTTTGCCAACCGCTCCACTGAAGTGGGGTTGGAGGCCGTTTTGGCCAACGCCCTGATCAATACCTTTGCCCAGACCCGGGCGGTCAAGGTGACGCCCTACGAGGACCGGGACGCCGACCTGGTCCTGGAAGGCAAGGTCCGTTCCGTGGATAATACCTCGGTGGCCTTCAATGACGTCACCCACTCCACGGTGCGGCGGGTGACGGTGCGGGTGGAGCTGACTCCGGAAGAAACCGGAAAGCGGCAAGGTCATGTGGAAGGATACCCAGGTCCTGCAGGAAGACTACGTGGTGGACCCCAACTACCACGCCGGCGAGGCCACCAAGGCCGAGGGCATGCGCCGGGCCGCGGTCAACATGGCCCGCAAGGTCATGGACAAGGTATTGATGGTGATTTAGCTGTCAGCTTTCAGCAGTCAGCTTTCAGCAAAAGATGCCGGATTACTGGGGAGGTTTGGGGTTATGGATTTGGCCTGAATGGTTTGACATAAGTTCTGAGTGCACCCCTAATATGATCCTATTGCAACCGGTGATTGTTTTAAGCTGATTGCTGACCGCTGAAAGCTGAAGGCTATTACCCATGTCCCATCCCAATATCGAACGCCACCTCGAACGCCGGGCCGTCCAGCCCCTTTACGTCTTTTATGGGGATGAGGAGTTCCTCATGGACCGGGCCCTGGCGCGTTTGGAAGCGGGCCTCAGGGACGAGTATGGCGAGCCTCCGGTCAAGAGCATATTTTACGCCCCTACCCCCAGGGCGAGAAAAGGGCCCAGGGATGAGGAAGATGGGCCTGCGGTTAACGGGGGACGGGAAGCCAATGAGGCGGCGCTGGCAGAGTTCCTGACCGAGTCCCGGGTGGCCTCCCTCTGGGGGCCGGGCCAGCTTCTGGTGCTGCGCCGGGTGGAGCTCAACGCCGCGGCCCTTAAGGCCATCAATGACTACCTGGACCACCCGGCGCCCCGCGCCTGGGTGGTGCTGCTGGCCGAGGGGGCCAAGGCCCGGGACCTGGCGAAACATCCGGTCTGGGGCCGGCTGCAAAAGGCAGGGGCGGCTCTGGGGTTTTACCGCCTGAAGGAGGCGGAGCTTTTGCAGTGGCTGAATCAGGAAGCCCAGGGCCTGGGGAAGACCCTGGCCCTGGCCGCGGCCCAGCGCCTGGTGGAGATCGTGGGGGACAACCTGGCGGAACTGAGCCAGGAGTTGGAAAAGCTGGCCCTTTACGCCGGCGGGGAAAAGACCCTGACCCCTAACCTGGTGAACCAGCTGGCCACCCACAGCCGCTCCTTCAACATCTTCGCCCTGGTGGAAGCCCTGGGGGAGCCGGGACCCCACAAGCGCCTCACCGCCCTGGCCCAATTACTGGACCTGGGGGAGCAGCCGCCCAAGATCCTGGGGATGCTGGCCCGGCAATTGCGCCTGCTGATCAAATTTAAAGAAAAAGCACCCGGTTTGTCCCCATGGGATATAAAGAGATTGGCGCCACAGGCTCCGCGCTTCTCGGAGGCGGCCCTGCGGTCCCACCTGTTCCTGCTGGACCAGATCGATTGGCAGCTGAAGACCAGCGCCGGCAACCCGCGGCTGTGGCTGGAATGGGCCCTGCTGAAGATGGGGCCGGGATGAAGTGAGCAGTGAGCGGTAAGCAGTGAGCAGGAAAACCAGTAACCACCGGCGGCTACTCATACGAGAATACCCTGCTACGGGAGAGCCGTCCCATACGAGATGCCTGTGCCAGCTGCCCTTAGCCTCTTCCCGACGATAAAAGCAGTGAGCAGTTAGCGGTGACCAGTAAAACCCTGGATAGGCAGGTCTTACTGCTTACTGCTCACTGCTCACTGATGCAGGGCCTGGACCTGCCGGGTGAGGCGGGAGATCTTCCGGGCGGCGGTGCGCCAGTGGAGGGTACCCTTGCCGGCCACCTTGGCGATGGTGGGCACGGCTTTTTGCAGGGCGGTCTCCGCGGCCTCCAGGTTCTTCAGGACCACCGCGGCGCGCACCTCGCGCACGGCCCGTTTCACCCGGGTCTTGCGGCTCTGGTTGCGCAGCCGCCGTTTTTCATTCTGTCGTGCCCGCTTCAGGGCGGAAATATGTCTGGCCAATGTCGTCCTCCGTTAATTGCTCCCGACAATATCTATTCAAGAGCCGTATTTGTCAAGTTTGGGGCCGGCCGGCTGTCCGAAAAAGGCCTGAAAATACCAGACCCCGGAAGCCAGGGTGATAATCAGCGCCAGCCAGAGCAGCACCATGCCGACTTGATGAAAATTAAAAGACCCGTAAGGGTAATGGAAAATCAAGCCGGTCAAGGCCGCCATTTGCAATAAAGTCTTGGTCTTGCCCCAGCGGTCCGGGGCCAGGATGATGCCTTCGGCCGCGGCCAGGCCCCGTAGCCCGGTGACCGCCAGTTCCCGGCCGATGATGAGAAAGGCCATCCAGGCCGGCGCCCGACCCAGGGGAATGAGCATAATCAGGGCCGCCGAGACCAGCAATTTGTCCGCCAGCGGGTCCAGAAATTTGCCGACCCGGCTCACCAGGCGGTGGCGGCGAGCCAGAAAGCCGTCCAGAAAATCCGTGGCCCCGGCCAGCACAAAGCAGAGCCCCGCCAGGAAACTGGCCAGACGCCCGGGGAACAGCAATAGGACCACCATCACCGGCACCGCGGCGATGCGCAGTCCGGTGAGCATATTGGGAGTGCTCCAAAGGTTGGTCTCTGCCTGGTCCATATTTCAAGAAAACAACGGCGCTCCAGGGTGTACGGCCCATGCCGGACGGACACCCGGGTCCGCCCCTACTTGCGGGACTTTTCCCAATCCTCCAAAAACTTTTTCAACCCGGAGTCCGTCAGGGGATGCTTCAGCAACTGCAGCAGCACGCCATAGGGTATGGTGGCGATATCGGCTCCGGCCAGGGCGCCTTCCAGGACGTGCAGGGGAGAGCGCACCGAGGCCACGATGATTTCAGTGTCGAAGCCGTAATTTTCGAAGATAGTGATGATCTGCTCCACAATCTCCATGCCCCGGTGGTTGATATCGTCGAGGCGGCCGATGAAGGGGCTGACGTAAGCCGCGCCCGCCTTGGCGGCCAGCATGGCCTGGAGGGGCTGGAAGATTAAGGTGACGTTGACCTTGACGCCTTCCGCCGCCAGAACCCGGGTGGCCTTGAGACCCGCCGCGGTCATGGGGATCTTGACCGCCACCCATTCGTGAATCTTGGCCAGATGGCGGGCTTCGGCCAGCATGCCCGCTTCGTCGGTGGCCGTCACTTCGGCGCTGACCGGGCCCTGGACCAGTTCACAAATCTGGCGGATCAGGTCGGCAAATTGTTTGTCGGTCTTAATCCCGGCCTTGGCGCACAGGCTGGGATTGGTGGTCACCCCGTCCACCAGGCCCAGGCTGTGGGCCTCGCGAATCTCGTCCAAATTGGCGGTATCGATAAAGAATTTCATAATGACCTCTCATCATATCATAAAAGTCAATTGCTGCCACTACGCCGGAACCGCTTTAAGCAGCCTTCGGAGCAGAAAAAATAGACTTTTCCGTCTTTTTCCACCTTTAGGGCCTCCCGGCGCGGGATGAAGGTCTGGCACACCGGGTCCTGAACCAGCACGTCCGGCTCCTGCTTTTTCGCCGTCAGGGGAGGCGTCTGCTGGGGCCACAGGCCCAGGGATTGGGCCACTTTTCTGATCACCAGATAGATCAGGTAGCCGATAATTATACCGCCAATTAAACGGGACATGATGCCGTTTCCTCAGAAGCTAAAGGTTTAAGCGCTACCCGGTCGGCCGGGTCCAACTCCGCCAGGAGTTGGGCGGCGCTTCGGTTCAGAACCGGGTGCCAGGCGTCCGGAGCGATCTCCGCCAGCGGCGCCAGGACAAAGGCCCGCCGGTGCATCTCCGGGTGCGGCAGCACCAGCTCCGCAGTCTGCATAATTTCACCGTCATAGAGCAACAGGTCCAGGTCGATGACCCGGGGACCCCAGCGCTCGCCCCGCACCCGGCCCAGGGCGGTTTCCAGACGGCGCAGGGCTCGCAGCAATTCTTCCGGGGTCAGCCGGGTGCGCACCTGGGCCACGGCGTTGACGTACCAGGGCTGCCCCTTGGGCCCCAGGGGTGGATTCAGATAAAAGCCGGAAGTCTTCCGCACCTCGACTTCGTCCAGGGCCGCCAACCCCGCCAGGGCCCGCCGCAACTGCGCCGCCGGATCATTCAGGTTCGCCCCGAGGCCGATATAGGCCAGCACCGGTTTGGTCTCCGTGATGGCAGGCAATCCCAGGGGCATGTCTTTTAATTCCGCCTTTTCCCGTGTAGGACAGCCGCCCCCGGCTGTCCCGGACAGGCGATGGCGCCTGTCCTACATTTTTCTCGAGCCGCAAGCTTCAACCAGTCCATCACCGCCCGAAGGCCTGTGCACTAGACTTAATTATTGGCCGCTGGCCGTTTGTTCAAAGAGGCGACCACCGGCCTCAGGGCGGCGGCGACCTTTTGGGCCACCAGCCGGGAGCCCGCCGGGGTGTAATGCGCCACGTCGGACATATATTTATTTTCCTGGGGGATTTCCCGGGCCAAATCCACCACCAACACCTGGTTCTTGGTCCCCACCTCCAAAATGGTTTGGTTGAAGCGGTCAAAGGCCCCTTTAAATTCCTGATAGGTGATGCCCTGCTGCACCTCCAGGCCCTTCATCAGCCGGGCGATCAAGGGATCGGGGTGCTCCTTAAACCGGCTGGGCATGGTCATGAGGACCGGGGTAATTCCCCGGGCCCGGCAGATATTGATGAAGGTCTGCAGGTTCAGGGTGAATTCGGGCACCAGCCGGTCTTGATTGACCTCGATTTTCCGCCCCCGGACCTGCTTAAACTCATCTTTTTTGAATTTGCTCTCCGTTTGCACCAGCCGATGCATGACGTCGTAGAGGTTGGGGATCACCAGGTCCCGGGCCAAATGGAAGGTTTCCTCCAGATCCTTCCCCACCGTTTTCCAGCAGGGTTTTTTCACCACCAGCGGCGAGCGCGTCGGGTGGTCGTTCCAGTAGGTCTTTTCATAGAGCAGGATGCTCAGGTCGTTGATATTGTGCATCATGACCACTATATCGGGTTTGAGAGGCACCACCTTATTCAGGAAGACATTAAGGGAGTGCAGCGAATCGTTGCCGCTTTTGGCGGCGTTATAGGAATTCACCTTGAGCCCGGTCTCTTCCTCCAGCAAGTGGCCGGCCAGATAAGGGAACCGGTTATTTTCATCATCATAGATGCATTCGGTGGTGGAGCCCCCTAAGAAGGCCAGCACCAGGTTCGGGTGCTCATGTACTTTGGACGGCATGATGAAGCCGTCGTCATCCACCCGGATGAGATAATCCCGCCGCACCAGCGTGTCCGAAACGGTCAGGGCCTCTTTGGGGGGCAGCAGGATATCGGAGTAACCCGGGGGAAATTCCCGCAGGTCGATATAGCGTTTTACCCCCTGGGGATGCCGCAGGTAGCCGGCCTTCCAGGCCAGAATCTTTTCCGTCGCCATGGTCAGCCCACCAATTACCAGGAGCACCAGCAGCAAGATGATTTTTTTAGGATGGCGCTCAAGCCAGTTTTTGCCGGTACGGTCGGTGCTCATGGCCCTGGACGGAATTTTCAAGAAATGACGAGGTTAGGGGCGGTTCGAGAACCGCCCCCATGGATTTATTGTCTTAATTTGGTCCAATCTCAGCCAATCTTCTTCAGCCGCGCCAGGGCTTCTTCCAGGCGCTCCTTGGGCACGGTCAGGGCCAGGCGCACGTAACCTTCGCCGGGTTCGCCCAGGCCGACGCCCGGGATGGTGACGATGCCGGCCTGCTCCAACAGGTGCGTGGTGAAACCCATGGAGGTCATGCCTTTCGGCACTGGCAGCCAGACATAGAAAGTAGCCTGGGGCGGGATGACGTCATAGCCCAGTTTTTGCAGGCCACCCACCAGGAGGTCCCGGCGTTCCTGCAAAATGGCGCAGTTTTCGCGGACGCAGCTCTGATCCGAATCGAGGGCGGCGATGCCTGCCATCTGAATGGCGTCGAAGGCCCCGGAGTCGATATTGCTCTTGATCTTGCCCAAGGCCGCCAACACCTCGGCGTTGCCCACCGCCATGCCCAGGCGCCAGCCGGTCATGTTGTAAGTCTTGGAGAGCGAATGGAACTCGATGCCGATCTCCTTGGCCCCCGGCACCTCCAGAAAACTGGGCGGCTGATAACCGTCATAGGCCAGTTCGGAGTAAGCCGCGTCATGCACCGCGATGATTTCATGCTCCCGGCAGAAAGCCACCACTTTGGCAAAAAAATCCTTGTCCGCCACCGCCGCGGTGGGGTTGTTGGGATAATTGAAAAAGAACAGCTTGGCGTCCCGGGCGGTGAGGGGATCGATATCATGCAAATCCGGTAAGAAGGCATTTTCCCGCCGTAGGGGCACAAAATGGCAGAAGCCGCCGGCGAACAGGGTGCCCATCTGGTAGACCGGATAGCCCGGGGTGGTCATCAGGTTGATGTCCTCGGGGTCATTGGTCCCCAGGGGCAGGTGGGCAATGCCCTCCTTGGAGCCGATGAGGGTGAGGACCTCGCTCCCCGGGTCCAGTTCCACCCCGAAACGCCGCTGATACCAGCGGGCCACCGCCTCCCGGAAGAGATTCAGGCCGGAGTAGGCCGGGTAGTGGTGGGTGGCGGAGTCCTGCACCACTTCCAGCATCTTGTCCACGATGAAGCGGGGGGTGGGCAGATCCGGGTCGCCCACGCCCAGGTCGATGATATCGACCCCCTTGGCCTTGACCTCAGCCTTCTTGTCGTCAATCGCCTTGAAGAGATAGGGCGGAATCAGGCCCAGGCGGGCCGCGGGTTTGAAAAAATCTGCCATCTATCCTACCTTATCCTGCAAATTTTCGGTGCTCCGAAAATACTCTAGCCTTTAACCAAGTAAAAAGCAGCCAATAGGCGGTTAAAGTCCCCCTTTGAAAAAGGGGGATTTAGGGGGATTTAAGGAGGCTAATTAAATCCCCAGCCCACCCTTTTGCAAAAGTGGGTAAAAATACTGGGTTTCTCAAATATGACAACAACGCTGATCTATCACACCAGTCGATTTCTCAGGGTACCGATGCCCTCCACCCTGATCTCCACTACGTCGCCGGGCCGCATGGGGCCGATGCCCGAGGGCGTGCCGGTGGCGATGACGTCGCCCGGCAGCAGGGTCATAATGCGGGAGATAAAGGAGATCAAGGCCGCTACCGGAAATATTAAGTTACTGGTGCTGGAATTCTGCCGGCGTTCGCCGTTCAGATAACCCTCGACCGCGAGATTATTCGGATCGGCAATATCTGTCTCGATCCAGGGCCCCAGCGGCGCAAAAGTGTCGAAACCTTTGGCGCGGGTCCACTGGCCGTCCTTTTTCTGCAAATCCCGGGCGGTGACGTCGTTGATGCAGGTATAGCCCAGGACATAGTCCCGGAAGTCCTCTGGCTTCACATTCCGGGCAGTCTTGCCGATGACCACCGCCAGCTCCGCCTCATAGTCCACCCGCCGGCTCATCTCGGGGTAGACAATGTCTTCGTCCGGCCCGATCACTGCAGTGTTGGGCTTCATAAAGATCAGCGGTTCTTCAGGGATGGGGTTGCCGAACTCCGCGGCGTGATCCCGGTAATTCAGGCCGATGGCGACGATCTTGCTGGGCTCGCAGGGCGCCAGCAACGTCACCTCCGGCAAAGAGACGACTTCCCCGGTGGTCTTGGCCAGGCCGCCGTCATAGGGCGTGGCCCACAAGACCTCGATCTTTTCGCCTGCCAGGACGCCGTACCCCGTCCGGCCCTGCATTTCAAATCTGACGATGCGCATTTTATCTCAGCCCTAATTTTTTCCCCCTTTGAAAAAGGGGGACTTAAATTCCGCGGCCGCAGGCCGCCCGATAATCTGCTCACTGCTCACTGCTCACTGCTCACTGCTTACTTCAACCCCAGCACATCCTGCATGTCGTAACAGGCCGGCGGCTGCGCTACCACCCACTGCGCCGCCCGCACCGCGCCTTTGGCAAAATTGTCCCGGCTGTGGGCCCGGTGAATAATCTCCAGCCGCTCGCCGATGCCGCCGAAGAGCACGGTGTGCTCGCCGACGATATCCCCGGCCCGCACCGTCTGGATACCGATTTCTTTATCAGTGCGCTGGCCGATGATGCCGTGGCGGGCGTAGACCCCGACTTCCTCCAGGTCCCGGTCCAGGGCGTGGGCGATGACCTGGGCCAGCTTGATGGCGGTGCCGCTGGGCGCGTCCTTTTTCAGGCGGTGGTGCGCCTCGACAATCTCCACGTCGTAGCCCTCGGAGAGCACCTTGGCGACGTCGGCCACCACTTTAAACAACAAATTCACCCCGACGCTCATGTTGGGGGCGAAGACCAACCGCGTCCGGGCTCCCAGGGCGTGGATCTCGGCCACCTGGGCCGGGGAAAAGCCGGTGGTCCCCAGGACCATGGCCTTGCCCGCCGCGGCCACCTCCCGCAAATGGTTGAGCGAGGGCTCGGGATGGGTGAACTCGATGACCACGTCGCCGGCCGCCAGGACGTCCTTGAGGGTATCGGCCACCTTGATTCCCATGGCCGGCAGCCCAACTACCTCGCCGACGTCTTTGTCCACCGCCGGATGACCGGGCCGCTCGAAGGCCCCGGCCAGGGTAATTCCCTCGGCCTCCTCCAGCATATGAATGATCCGGCCGCCCATGCGCCCCGCCGGGCCGGAAACGATGGCCTTGATCATGATGTACTCCTTAAAAGGCAGGACTGAGTAATGAGGACTGAGGACTGAGTTGGCCTGGACCTGCCCTTTATTTACTCAGTCCTCAGCACTCAGTCCTTCAACCCCTGGTCCCTAAATCAACCCGTACTTCTGCATCACGTTGCGCAGCTTGTTGGTGTTGGCGTCGGACATGGACCACAGCGGCTGCCGCACCTCGCCGGTGATCTTGCCCATGAGCTTCAGGGCCGTCTTGACCGGCACCGGGTTGGTCTCATAGAACATGGCCTCCGTCAGGGGCCACATCTTGTAGTGCAGCTTCCGGGCGCCCACCAGGTCGCCTTGGAAAAACGCGGCGCACATGCCCGCCATGTCGCCGGGCACCACGTTGGAGACCACCGAGATCACCCCCATGCCGCCCACGCACAGCAGCGGAAAAGTGGTGAAGTCGTCGCCGGAGAGCACGGTGATCTTATCGCCGCAGAGTTCCAGGGTCTTGGCGCCCTGCTTCAGGTCCCCGGTGGCGTCCTTGAGGCCGACGATATTGGGGAATTCCGCCAGCCGGGCCATGGTTTCCGGCAGCAGGTTAACGCTGGTGCGCCCCGGCACGTTATAGACCACAATGGGAATCCTGGTCTGGGACGCCATGGTTTTAAAGTGCTGATAAAGCCCTTCCTGGGTCGGTTTGTTGTAGTAAGGAGTGATCAACAGGGCATAGTCCGCCCCGGCCGCCTGGGCGTGTTTGGTCAGTTCCAGGGATTCGGCGGTGTTGTTGGAGCCGCGCGCCGGCGATCACCGGCACCCGTTTTTTCACCTGGTCGATGACAGATCTCCACCACCCGCTTATGCTCGGCATGGGACAGGGTGGGGGATTCCCCGGTGGTGCCGCAAGGCACGATGCCATTAATGCCTCCCTGGATCTGGAACTCGATGAGTTCCCGATAGGCCGCTTCATCCAACTGGCCGTTCTTGAAGGGAGTGACGATGGCGGTGATGGCTCCCTTGAGCATGAGACTACCTCCTTACTTGAGTTCCTCCACCCAGAGTTCGCCCTGATAGACCACCAGGGCGTCGCCCTCCAGGTAGACCGCGCTGCAAGCCCCGGCCTGGGACTTGAAGTACACGATTGAGGATTTCGCCGCCCCGGGTCTGCACGGCCACCGGCGAGGTCAGCTTTCCCAGGCAGGCGCCCACCAGGGCCGCGGCCACCGAGCCGGTGCCGCAGGCCAGGGTTTCATCTTCCACGCCCGCGCTCATAGGTGCGGATGGCGAGAGCCTGGGGTCCGGTAAAGCTGACAAAATTGACGTTGGTCCCGGCGGGCTGAAACATCGGGTGAAAGCGGAGCAGCCGGCCCCACTCCGTCACCGGCGCGGCCGTCCAGATCCTCCACCGGCACCACCAGGTGGGGCACCCCCACCCGCACGAAGTGCCCGGTGACGTTGATTTCATCCAGGGGGATGGTCTGATGCAGCTTAAAGTCCCCCACCCCGGCCATGAGCCAGCTTCACCCGGCGGCCCTTGACCTCGGCGTGAATAATGCCCGGCCAGGGTCTCAAAGGAGAGATTCTCCGGGGCGAGGCCCTGCATGACCGCGAACCGGGCGGCGCAGCGCCCGCCGTTGCCGCACATCTCGGGCTCGGAGCCGTCGGCGTTGTAAAAACGCCAGCGGAAATCGGCCTTATCCGAGGCCTCGATGAGGATCAGGCCGTCGGCCCCGACGCCCACCTGGCGGTGGCAGACCCGCCGGGCCAACCCGGGCTGTTCCGCCTCCGGGATAAACCGCGCCCGGTGGTCGATGAGCACGAAGTCGTTGCCCCCGCCGTGCATCTTGTAAAAAGGGAATGCTGTCGGTTATCCACGCCCATGGCCTATAATTAAAATCCCCCCGGCCCACCCTTTCAAAGGGGGGGAACAAGAATTGCCCCTTTTTTAAGTCCCCCTTTGAAAAAGGGGGATTCAGGGGGATTTTATTTAATGCGATCTCTTTGTAGGGGCGGTTCTCGAACCGCCCGTCCCTACTTCAAAAACTCGGGAATCGACTCCCCCCAGGTAAGTTGGCGGTAAGTCTCCCGTTTTCTGATAACATAAAATTCGTCGTCCTGCACCAAGATTTCGGGCACCCGGGGCCGGGCGTTGTAATTGGAACTCATGGAGAAGCCGTAGGCCCCGGCGCTCATTACCGCCACCAGCTCCCCCTGTTGAAAGGCCAGCATCTGCCGGTCCTTGGCCAGGAAATCCCCGGACTCGCAGATGGGCCCCACCAGGGAGGCGGTCACCAGGGGCCGGGGCTGCTGCACCACCGGGCAGAGCCCGTGATACGAGCCGTAGAGGCTGGGGCGGGCCAGGTCGTTCATGCCCGCGTCCACGATGATGAAATGTTTGGCCTCGCTCTCCTTGGTGTAAAGGACCTTGGTCACCAGGATGCCGGCGTTGCCCACCAGCACCCGGCCCGGCTCCAGGATCAGGGTGACCTCCAGCTCCTGGAGGTGCTTCAGCAGCTCGCTCCCGTACTCCCGCGGGTGCGGCGGTTCTTCCTGATCGTATTGGATGCCCAGGCCGCCGCCCAGGTCCAGGTAGCGGATCCCGATGCCCTCGCTCCTTGAGGCGCCGGATCAGCTCCTTCAGGCGCTCCAGGGCCTCCACGAAAGGGCGCCACCTCGGTGATCTGGGAGCCGATGTGGCAGGCTACCCCCACCACCTCCAGGTTCGGCAGTTCCCGGGCCCGGCGGTAGTCCGCCAGGGCCTGTTCGAGGTTGATGCCGAACTTGTTCTTCTTGAGCCCGGTGGAGATGTAAGGATGGGTCCGGGCGTCGATGTCCGGGTTGATCCGAGGGACACCCGAGCCTTCGGCTGCAGGCGCCCGGCGATCCGGTTGATCTCCTCCATCTCCTGGGAGGATTCCAGGTTGAAAGACAGGATGCCGGCCTTCAGGGCCGCCCGGATCTCGTCGGGGCGTCTTGCCCACCCCGGAGTAGACGATCCTGCCCGGGTCCACCCCGGCCGCCAGGGCCCGGTGGAGTTCGCCCCCGGAGACGATGTCCGCCCCGGCCCCCAGCCTGGCGAAGAGCCGCAGGATGGCCAGGTTGGCGTTGGCCTTCACCGCGAAGCAGACGAGATGGGGAAAGCCGTGGAACGCCGCCTCGAAGACCCGGAAGTGGTGTTCCAGGGTGGCGTTGCTGTATAGATAAAAAGGCGTCCCGACCCGGGCCGCAATGCGGCGCACCGGGACGTTCTCACAGAAGAGTTCGCCTGACTGGTAGTTGAAATGGTGCATTAGTTAACCTTTAGCGGTCAGCGATCAGCTTTCAGCTTTCAGCCAAAAGAGACGCTTGTCTATGCCTATTGTGTCACCCAAATATTTTTCGTAGGGGCGAACCTTGTGTTCGCCCTGAGTGGCTTATTCTCATAGCTGACTGCTGATAGCTGAAAGCTAATAGCTAATAGCCGCCTCTTCCGACGGCAGGCTCTCGTTGGCCCGGGGGCTGTTGTCCACCGCGGTGGCGTAATAGTAATAAGTCTGGCCCTCTCGTCACCTGGGAATCCACGAAATACGGCTTCGTCAGCAACTTCGGGGTCAGGAGGACGGGCTTTTCCGCCCCCGGCCCCCGCCGGTAGACCCGGTAGCCCGCCAGGTCTGCGGCGGGACTCGCGTCCCAATGCAGTTCCACCCCCTGGTCGGTGGCCACGGCCAGCAGGCCCAACAGGGGCGGCGGCGGCGTCAGCTTCACCGGCTTGGCGGTCCTTAGGGGCGAATCCGGGCTGGCCAGCAGCTCACCCCCCAGACGGCGCACCGCCTGAACCTTATAAGTATATTCCACCTCGTTCAAGCACCGCCACATCCTGGTAGGCCGTCTGGGTCACCGGCTCGGGATTGAGCTTCAGCCAGGCGCCTGTCGCCGGAGCGGCGCCAGAGGAGATAACCCGCCAGGTCCTTAACCGGCGCACTATTGCTTAGCTGGGTCACCGCCGGCCAGCTCAGCGCCACGATTTTGTCTCCCGGCACGGCCTTGAGATCCCGGGGCGCCCTGGGAGCCAGCCCCAGACGTGGTTCAGGGTGGGGGACCAGCCCCCCAGGTAGCCGTCCTGGTCATAGGCCGCCACCCGGTAGTAATAGCGGTGGTCCGGCGCCAACTCCCGGTCCTGGAACATGAGGGCCTCGCCCCGCACCTCGCCCTTCTGGGGATAGGCCAGGTCGATGTCGGCATAGAGGACGAAACTGGTGGAGGGACAGGGGGTTTCCGCCGACCACCCCGCTGACTTCGGCCCGGTAGACCCGGCAGCCCTGCACCTGGGTCAAGGGCTGCCCCAGCAGATTGACCCGGGGCAGGAGCCAGCTCAAGACCAGGGAGTCGCCTTCCTGGGAAAGCTGAAACTGCCGCACCGGCGCCGGCAGGACCTGGTCCGGCGGCAGCGGCATCATCTTCTTGCCGCAGGCGGCAGCCAGGATGATGAGGGCTATGGCCAGGAAAAGCAGGAAAGGCCGGGTTTTCAGCTTCCGGTTTGCAGTTTTCGATTGACCTTGATCCAAAAATCCCCCCTCCCCTCCTTTTGCAAACGGGGGTTTAAAAAGTCCCCCTTTGAAAAAGGGGGATTTAGGGGGATTTGCATTTTTCACGGAAAGGCCAAAAAACCTGGACGAGAAAATCCACCCCTGGCCCCTGACCCCTGACCCCTGACCCTCACATCTTCTGTTCATACGGATTCAGTCCCAGTTCCGCTTCGGCCCGTTCCAGGGCCTCGGTCACCCGTTCCGGCGCGGTGCCGCCGGGGGAGCGCCGCCGGGCCACCGAGTTGTCGATCTTGAGCCAGTCAAATAAATCGGCCCGGGCCAGGGGGGCGAATGGTTGAATCTCGTCCAGGCTTAACTCCCAGAGCTCTCTGCCCCGGGACTCGGCGTGGCGCACCGGTCAGCCCACCTGCTCATGGGCAGTGCGGAAGGGCACACCCTTGGTCACCAGGTAGTCCGCCATGTCGGTGGCGGTGAGAAAACCGCCGTGCAGCGCCGCGGCCATCCGCTCCGGCCGCACTGTCAGATTCGCCAGCAGACCTGCCATGAGCGTCACCGCGGCCTTGACCGTATCCACCGTGTCGAACAGCGGCTCCTTATCCTCCTGGAGGTCCCGGTTGTAGGCCAAGGGCAGGCCCTTGACGGTCATGAGCAGGCCCATCAGATGCCCCGCCACCCGGCCGCTTTTGCCCCGGATGAGCTCCGGCACGTCCGGGTTTTTCTTCTGGGGCATGATGGAGGAGCCGGTGGCGTAGGCGTCGGGCAGCGCCACGAAGCCGAACTCCCGCGAGGACCAGAGGATGAGCTCCTCCGAGAGGCGGCTTAGATGCACCATGATGATCGAGGCGTGGGCGAGGAATTCCAGCAAAAAATCCCGGTCGCTCACCGCGTCCAGGCTGTTGCGAAAGACCTCCGGGAAACCCAGTTGCTCGGCGGTGAACTGCGGGTCGATGGGGAAGGTGGTGCCGGCCAGGGCCGCGGCCCCCAGAGGTGAGACCTTGATGCGGGCCAAGGATTCGCTCAGGCGCAGGATGTCCCGCCGCCACATCTCGTCATAGGCCAGAAGATGGTGCGCTAACAGGATGGGCTGGGCCCGCTGCAGGTGGGTGTAGCCCGGCATGATGGTCCCGAGCTGGTGACGGGCCAGGCGCACCCCGGCCCGGCGCAGTTCGGTCAGGGCCTCGATCAGGGCCTCCACTTCTTCCGCCAGGTAGAGGCGGACATCCAGGGCCACCTGGTCGTTGCGGCTCCGGGCGGTATGAAGCTTGCGTCCCACCTCGCCGACCTTGGCGGTGAGCCGGGTCTCGATGGCCATGTGGATGTCTTCCAGGGCCGGGTCGAAGTCGAACTCCCCGGCCTCGATTTCGGTCCGGATTTCGCTGAGGCCCCGCACGAGCTCCTCGGCCTCCGCCGTGCTGATGATCCCCTGGCGGCCCAACATCCGGGCATGGGCCATGGAGCCGGCGATATCCTGGCGAAATAAGCGCCGATCGAAGCCCAGGGAGTTGGTGAAGTCCTCCACCGTCTTTTCGGTTTCCCCGGCGAACCGCCCGCCCCAGGGTTTTTGCGCCATGATGCCCACTCCTTTAATCTGCCAAGGTAGCGCCGGCGCCCCCGCCGGTGCGTTGCACCGCCGCGGGCGGCGGTTCCCACGTTCTTTTTCACCCAGCCGGCTTCAAGGTTTGAAGGAATCCAATTGATACGTCAGATGTTCGGCAGTTTTAGACTTGTCCTTATTCACCCGGGTGATCGTCACCAAACTCTTCACCAGGCCAACCTCGGGGGCATACCACTCATAGGCCTCCACCGTGAGGGATTTATCTTTATTGCCCCCCGCGTGCCTGATCTTCAGGCAATCGTGATAGGTGCCGGCCGGCACCGTCAGGCGGTCACTGGTGCTTTCGATAGCCAGGTTAATATTCACCTCCTCGGAACCCATCTTGGCGGTGGTGTCCCAGGTGGTGCCGGTGGTGGCCGGATTCCGGATGTAATAATCCCGCGGAGTGATAATCTCGGGCTCGGCCGTTTCCGACTTCTGCTCTCCGAGCCGAAAAATTCCCTTGTCATCCGCACCCACTAGATAAAATCTGGCTGGGCCGCCGGCCTCCGACTTTCTCAGGGTTACCTTGGTCCCTTTTATTTCCCGGGGAGACAAATTCGTCACCACGACCTTTAGGGTCGGGTGCTGGTCGGAGACGATCTCATAGGTCCAGGACATCCCCGGCTTCAGTGGAAAATAAGTGGCGCCCGAATCTGCGCCCTGCACCTGCGGGACGGCCAGTAATGGTAAGAGTGCCAAGGCGGCGGCGATCAGCCCGGTTCTCATGACCATCTCCTTATGACCCTTATAGCGGTCTTTTCCAAGGTCACCAACAGTCTCTTGCCCTGAGCATCCATCACACCTGCAGTGAAATAGCAACCTGTATTAGATCAGGACTCCGGCGGACCCTGGGGGGGCCGCTGTCCCAGGGTGGCTAAAGTGCCCCGGAGGTGTCGCGCCAGCACCACGAGGGGATGATGCCCATGTTTCCGGTGGCGGCAAAGCTGCCCGCAGGCCTCGCAGATGGCCACGTTTGCCTCGTTGTCGTTTCGCAGCTTTTGAAAATGGCCGCAGTGGGCGCAGCGCACCACCGGCCGGTAGTCGATCCAGCCGATCTCCTTCCAGAACCGCCAGGTGCCGTATTTCCAGCGGTACAGGATCACGGTATAGAGGCAGCTCAGGCCGATGAGATGGGCCGTGGAGATCCAAAAGGCCCGCCAGGAGATGAGCACCGTGACGCCCATGACCATGAGGAGCCGGGAGGCCAGCCGCCAGGATTTCTTCCAGATGGCGGCGTCCGCCAGCGTCCAGGGCAGGCGCACCCCGACCCAGAGGTTGCGGCCGGGCTGCCAGTAAAGCATCAGCAGCCCCAGCCCCCAGCAGAGTCCCGAGACCAGATAACGCGAGTGTGGCAGGAATCACCGCCTCCTAATTCAGTGATCAGTGATCAGTGGCCAGTGATCAGTAAAAGACAGGGTTTTTTCTGCCTTTTCTCTTTGGTTCTATGCTGAAGCATTACAAAAGTTGAAACCAAATAAACCAAATACTGACCACTGATTACTGATTACTGATTACCGTCATTTCCCTTCCAGCTTGGCCCGAATCTTCAGGCGCAGGGCGTTCAGGCGGATGAAGCCGGTGGCGTCCGCCTGCTGGTAGTCGCCGCCGGCCTCGAAAGTCACCAGGTCGGGGCGGTACAGGGACTTGGGGGCCTTGCGTCCCACCACCGTGACGCTCCCCTTATAGAGCTTGAGCCGGGCGGTGCCGGTCACCGGTTTCTGGGCCTCGTCGATGAGCTTTTGCAGGGCCTCCCGCTCCGGGGCGAACCAGTAGCCGTTATAGACCAGGTCGGCGTAGCGGGGGCTGAGGCTGTCCCTCAGGTGCATCACCTCCCGGTCCAGGGTGATGGACTCCACCGCCCGATGCGCCGCCCTTAGGATGGTGCCGCCCGGGGTTTCATACACCCCCCGGGATTTCAGGCCGACGTAGCGGTTTTCCACCAGGTCCACCCGGCCGACGCCGTGTTCGCCACCGATTTCGTTCAGCACGGCCAAAAGATTAGCCGGGCTGAGGCGCTGGCCGTCCACCTCCACCGGGTCGCCTTGCTCGTAGTGAATCTCCAGATACTTCGGCTTATCCGGGGCCTCCTGCGGCGACTTGGTCAGGACGAACATCTCCGCCGGCGGCTCGGCCCAGGGGTCCTCCAGGATGCCGCCCTCGAAGCTGATGTGCAGCAGATTGGCGTCGCTGGAGTAGGGCTTCTCCTTGGTCACCGGCACCGGGATGCCGTGTTTTTTGGCGTAGGCCACGCAATCGGCCCGGCCCTTCAGGTCCCACTCCCGCCAGGGCACGATGATTTTCAAATCCGGCGCCAGGGCCTGGTAAGTGAGCTCGAAGCGCACCTGGTCGTTGCCCTTGCCGGTGGCGCCGTGGCTCACCGCGTCGGCCCCGGTCTTTTTGGCCACCTCCACCTGGGCCTTGGCGATCAGCGGCCGGGCGATGGAGGTGCCCAACAGATAGGCCCCTTCATACAGGGCGTTGGCCCGGAACATGGGCCAGACGAAGTTCCAGACGAATTCCTGCTTCAGGTCCTCGACGTAAACCTCGTCGGCGCCGGTGGCCCTGGCCTTCTTCTCGACTTCGGCCAGATCATCCCCCTGCCCCAAATCGGCGGCAAAAGCCACCACCTTACACTTGTAGGTTTCCTTCAGCCACTTGAGAATCACCGAAGTGTCCAGCCCGCCGGAATAGGCCAGGACGATTTTTTTGATGCTATTCATTGGCTATTGTTCCTTTAGAAACATTTCAATTTCTCCATCAAGTCCACCAAAATCTTGAGCTTGTTTAGCTCGCGAAGATTTAACATGGAATTTTTTCCAACAATCTTGAACTATTTCGCCCCATGATTTCTTGTATTTTTTTTGGTACCAATTAAAGCCGTGACTGGGAATACAATCAGTACTGCTTATAACCAGCCCATTCAAAGGAGGATATTCCATATGAATACAGAAGTCTCCCAGTTTACCTGCATACCATCCCGCCTGTTTATGATTTAAACCGAAAATATTTTCTATTTCATAATAAGGAACACAGCGTTTTTGTTTAGCCGCATTAATCATGTATCTGACAAAACATTTAAATTTCTCATCATTTATCATTGACATAATTGCCCTCCTAATCTATGAAGTAGCCCGTAGCGTTATTCCATTCATAGACTTCTCACGATAATCATTTGCTGCCCAAGCACATATATTGGTGCATAAGTAAGATCTAACTGAATTTCCGAAGGCGGGATGCGCTTCGCTTTCCCGCCCTACAGCTCTGCCCACTATTTTTAGGCGGGGCCAAATGTCCTCTCTAGAGCACAGGCTGGAAGCCTGCGCTACCAAATCATTTGCATTTACTGATCACTGGCCACTGATCACTGATCACTACCCCAAAAGCCACTCCAGCAGGGCCTTCTGAAAATGCAGCCGGTTTTCCGCCTGGTCCCAGACCGCGGACTGCGGGCCTTCCAGCACCTCGGCGGTGATCTCCTCCTCCCGGTGGGCCGGCAGGCAGTGGAGCACGATGGCCTCGGGCAGCGCCAGTTTCAGGAGTTCGGCGTTGACCTGGTAGGGTTTGAAGACCTCGCCGCGGGCCGCGGCTTCGTCTTCCTGGCCCATGCTCGCCCAGACGTCGGTATTGATCACGTGGACGTCCTGCACGGCCCACTTGGGGTCGTGGCCCAGGTTGATGCAGCGGCCCAACTTCTTGGCCTGTGCCAGCAGGGCGGCGTCGGGCTCATAGCCCGGCGGGCAGGCCAGATACAGGCACAGATCCAGGTGCATGGCCGCGGTGATCCAGGAGTTGGCCATGTTGTTGCCGTCGCCCACCCAGGCCACCTTGAGGCCGGCCAGCCGCCCGAAGCGCTCCTCCATGGTCATCAGGTCGCTCAAGACCTGGCAGGGGTGATGAGCGTCGGTGAGGCCGTTAATGACCGGGATGCTGGCATGCCGGGCCAGCTCTGCCACGGTCTCCTGGGCAAAGGTGCGCACCACCACCCCGTCCACGTAGCGGGACAGGACCCGGGCGGTGTCCGGGATGGGCTCGTTCCTGGCCAACTGCGTCTGTCCCGGCGCCAGGTAGATGGTGCTGCCGCCCAGTTGCGCCATGCCCGCCTCGAAGGAAACCCGGGTGCGGGTGGAGGGCTTGTCGAAGATCATGGCCAGAATTTTGCCCGTGAGCGGGGTGTGCTCCACGCCGCTGCTGGTGCAGGGCCTTCAGATCCCGGGCCCGGGCCAGCAGGGTGACGATCTCTTCCCGGCTCAGGTCCAATATGGTCAACAGGTCACGTTTCATGGGAACGCTTCTCTATATAAAATGTAGCACCGCCGCCCTCGGCGGTTCCGGGGATCTTTTGTAGCCGCAGGCTTTAGCCTGCGCAGGCTGAAGCCTGCGGCCACATTTTCTTACAGCAATCCCAACGCCTCCGCCAGAATGCCTAAGGCCCGGTCGATTTCAGCCATCCCGACAATCAACGGCGGCAGCAGCCGGATGACGTTGCCCTGGGTGCAGTTGAGCAATAGGCCCCGTTCCCGGCAGGCGGTCACCACCGGCCGCGCCCTCCTGGGCCAGCTCCAGGCCCCACATCAGGCCCAGGCCCCGCACCTCTTTGATTACCGGAAACTTGGCCTGCAACTGCGTCAAAGCCTTTTGCGAGATAGTCGCCTTTGGCCCGGACCTCGGCCAGCAACTTGGCGTCGCTCAACAGCCGCACCGCGGTTTTGGCCGCGGCGGCGATCACCGGCCCGGCCCCGAAGGTGCTGGCGTGGGTGCCGGGGACGAAGGCCGCGGCCACCTCTTCGGTGGCCAGGAGCGCCCCCATGGGCAGGCCGCCCGCCAGGGCCTTGGCCAGGGTCATGACGTCGGGCTGATGCCGTAAGTGCTCGTGGGCGAAGAGCCGGCCGGTGCGGCCCAGGCCGGACTGGACCTCATCCAGCACCAGCAGCAGGCTCTTCTCGTCGCACAGCGCCGCACGCCCTTAAAATAATCCGGCGATCCGGCAGGCAGACGCCGCCCTCACCCTGGACGGGCTCCAGCATGACGGCGCAGACGCTATCGTCCACCGCCTGCCGCCAGCGCCTCCAGGTCGTTAAAGGGCACAAACGAAAAACCCGGCAGCAGACGGCTCGAAGCCCCTGCCAGAACTTCTCCTGGCCGGTGGCGGACAGCGCCCCCAGGGTCCGGCCATGGAAGGAATTCTCCATGCAGATGATGCGATGCCGGCCGGGGCCGAACTTCTCCCGGGAGTAGCGCCGGCACGAGCTTGATGGCCCCTTCGTTCACTTCGGCGCCGCTGTTGGCGAAAAAGACCCGGTCCGCAAAGGACAGCCGCACCAGCGTTCCGCCAGCTCCACCATGGGGGTGGTGTAGTAGATGTTGGAGACGTGCACCAACTGCGTCAGTTGCGCCGCCGCGGCCGCGGCCACCTCCGGGTGGGCATGGCCCAGGTTGCACACCGCCAGCCCGGCCACGAAGTCCAGGTATTCCTTGCCGGTATCATCCCACACCCGGCAGCCCTCGCCCTTGACCAGGACCAGGGGCTGCCGGCCATAGGTGTTCATCACAACTTTATCGGCCCGTTCTATCCAGTTATTACTCACTTGCCTTCTCCTGTCAGCAGTCAGCAAGTAGCAAAGTTAACTGCTCACTGCCTTACTGCTCACTGCTCACTACCCCACAATCTCCGTGCCGATCCCCGTATCCGTAAAAATCTCCAGGAGCACCGCATGGAGCATGCGGCCGTCCAGGATGTGGGCCTTGCCGACCCCGCCCGCCACCGCTTCCAGGCAGCAGTTGACCTTGGGGATCATGCCGCCCGTGATGGTGCCTGTCGTCCATCATGGCCAGGGCCCGGTCCCGGTTCAGGCTGGAGACCAGGTGGCTGGTGCTCGTCCAGGACCCCGGCCACGTCGGTGAGCAGGATGAGCTTGGCCGCGCTGCATGGCCCTGGCCACCGCCCCGGCCACCAGATCGGCGTTGATATTGTAGGTCTCGCCCGGCTTCGCCCACCCCCACCGGGGCGATGACCGGGATGAAGTGCTGCTCCCTGCAGGGTGCGGATCAGGGCGGTGTTGACCCCGGTCACCTCACCCACCAGGCCGATGTCGATGATCTCCGGGGGCTCGTCCTCCCGGGGCGGTAGAACTTGAGCTTCCGGGCCGTGAGCAGGCGGCCGTCCTTGCCGCTCAGGCCCACGGCGGCGCCGCCGGCGGTATTGATGAGTGCCACGATCTCTTTGTTGATCTTGCCGGCCAGGACCATCTCCACCACATCCATGGTGCGCTCGTCGGTGACCCGGTGGCCCTCCACGAAGCGGGTGGGGATGTCCATCTTGGCCAGCACCTTGCCGATCTGGGGGCCGCCGCCGTGCACCACCACCGGGTGGATGCCCAGGTACTGCAGCACGGTGATGTCCCGGGCGAACGCGGCCTTGAGCTGCGGCTCCAACTGCGCCGCGCCGCCGTACTTGATCACCAGGGTCTGCCCCTGGAAGCGCCGCATGTACGGCAGCGCCTCCAGCAGGACTTCGGCCTTTTGGATGTATTCGTCGGTCATGGACAGTGAGCAGTAAGCAGTAAGCAGTGAGCAGTTTGATCCAAACTGCTAATTGCTGACTGCTATCTGCTTCCTCCTAAAAGAGTATGAGCGGCTAATAGTCTGGAGCAAGCAATAATGCCGTCTGGTTTTACTGCTTACTGCTCACCGCTCACTGCTCACAGAATATACCTGCTCAAATCCTCGTCTGCGATCAGATTGTCCAGCCGCTCCCGGACGTATGCGTCGGTAATGGTGATCTCCCGGGCGCCCAGGTCCGGGGCGGTAAAGGAAATCTCCTCCAGCAGCTTCTCCATGATGGTGTGCAGCCGCCGGGCCCCGATATTTTCGGTGCGCTCGTTCACCTTGGTGGCCAGGGCGGCGATCTCCTTGATGGCCTCCGGCGCAAAGATCAGGTGAATGCCTTCCGTCTCCATCAGGGCCTGGTACTGCTTGATCAGGGCGTTTTCCGGCTCGGTGAGGATGCGCTCGAACTCCTCCGCCCCCAGGGACTGCAGCTCCACCCGGATGGGGAAGCGGCCCTGCATCTCCGGGATCAGGTCCGAAGGCTTGGACACGTGGAAGGCCCCGGAGGCGATGAACAGGATGTGGTCGGTGCGCAGCATGCCGTATTTGCTGGTCACCGTGGTGCCTTCCACGATGGGCAGCAGGTCCCGCTGCACCCCTTCCCGGGAGACGTCCGGCCCCCGGCTGTGGTCCCGGCCGACGATCTTGTCGATTTCGTCCAGAAAGATGATGCCGTGCTGCTCCACCTTGCGCCGGGCCTCCTCCACCACCCGGTCCATATCGATCAGGCGGCTGGCCTCTTCCTGGAGCAGCAGTTCCCGGGCCTCCGAGACCTTGATTTTGCGCTGCTTGGTCTTGCCGGGGAAGATGTTGCCCAGCATGTCCTTCAGATTGAAGTCCATCTCCTCCATGCCCGCGGCGGAGAAGATCTCCACCACCGGGGTGTTCCGCTGGGTGGTCTCCAGCTCCACGAACCGGTCTTCCAGCTTGCCGTCCCGCAGCATGGCCCGGAACTTTTCCCGAGTGGTGGTGGACTCGCCTTCGCCCTCCTGGCCCGGGGCCGGGCCGGGCAGCAACAGCTCCAGCAGGCGCTCTTCCACCGCTTCGGCGGCCTTGGCCTGAACCTTGACCCGCTCTTCGGCCTTTACCAGATTCACCGCCAGCTCCATCAGGTCCCGGACCATGGACTCCACGTCCCGGCCGACGTAGCCCACTTCGGTGAACTTGGTGGCCTCGATCTTCAGAAAGGGCGACTGGGCCAGCTTGGCCAATCTCCGGGCGATCTCGGTCTTGCCCACCCCGGTGGGGCCGATCATGATGATGTTCTTGGGGGCGATTTCGTCCCTGCAGGGCCTCGGGGATCTGCTGGCGCCGCCAGCGGTTGCGCAGGGCAATGGCCACCGACTTCTTGGCGTCCTCCTGCCCGACGATATATTTGTCCAACTCCGCCACGATCTCCCGGGGGGTCAGCGTATCCCCGGAACCCCGCAGCGCCTTGAGCCATTCCATGGTTGCCAATCCTTTTGTGCAGCTGTCAGCCTTCAGCTATCAGCCAAAGCAAAAAATGTAGGGTGCGCACTGCGCACCATGTAGGTGGGCACGGCCCACCATTCCTTATTTTTCACTCGTGGGGCGGGCCTCATTGGTGGGGCGGGCGTCCCCGCCCGCCAACCACATCCGGGCGGCCAGAGACGGCCGCCCCACCATTCAGGTCAATCATTCACCGCGAATTGAATCTCTCTGGTGTTCTGCACCACCTTGGAGGCCTGCAAAATCTCCAAACGGACAATGCCGCCGTCATAGCCGAAATCGGCAATCACCCCCGGGCGCACCTCGTCACTTTCCTTGATGCGTTCCTGGCGCAGGGTTATGGTCAATGAGTCAGTTTCAGGATCGTAAATTATTTTCATTGTTTAAAATGTAGGGTGGGCACTGCCCACCATTATTTTATGAGAGGTACCCAGCCGTCTTGGCCTTCTTTACAAGACTCGCATATGAACCCTCATCTACAAATGGGGCCCATTGTCCATAATTTTTTTCTAGAACTACCCCATTATTATCTTTCACAATATGCCAGTATGGCAACCAGAATGATAAATAGCCTTCTTCAAGCGATTCAACTATTACGATGAATGGGTAAAATTCTATATTATTATCATTTTCATCCTTCCAACTTACAATATTGTCTGGCAAGAAAGATGTGAGAACCTTGCATCCATGCTGCCCTGCACCTTTTTTGAAATCAAATTTAAGCTCGATGGTCAATGGACTAGAACAGTTATGGCATGTATGAATAACCTCATTCGCGCTATCTAGAAGTGAATCATACAATGTGGTTATCCACGTCCTTGTTTGGCAATTACCACAAAAGTAATGTCTATCGGTTGCCATTTCTTCTTCCTGTAAATAATCATAGCTCCTCAATCACAATCTCACTATTCGTATACACACACAGCGACGCCGCAATATTCATGGCCTCCCGGCAAATGTCCACCGGGCTCAGGTCGGTATGGGCCATTAAAGCCCGGGCCGCAGACAGGGCGTAGGCGCCGCCGGAGCCGATGGCCATCACCCCTTCGTCCGGCTCGATGACGTCGCCGGTGCCCGAGATCAGAAAGCAGCCGCTGGCGTCCACGGTGAGCAGCATGGCCTCCAGGCGCCGCAAGATCCGGTCGGTGCGCCAGTCCTTGGCCAACTCCACCACGGCCCGGGTCAGGTTGCCCTGGTGGGCCTCCAGCTTGGCTTCCAGCCGCTCGAACAGGGTGAGGGCGTCAGCCGCCGAGCCGGCAAAGCCGGCGACGATCTTGCCGTGGTAGAGGCGGCGGACCTTTTTGGCCTTATGCTTCATGATCGTGTCGCCCAGGCTCACCTGGCCGTCCCCGGCCACCGCCACTTTATCACCGCGCCGCACCATCAGAATGGTGGTGCCGCGGAATTTCCCAAAAGAGTCCATCAAGATACCTCACGCCAAGGCGCCAAGACGCCAAGCAAAGACGCAAAAAATAATGTAGCACCGCCGCCCCCGGCGGTTCCTAGTGGCACAGGCTTCCAGCCTGTGAAATCACGGGCCGGAGGCTTTACCGCGAAAGCTCGTCGGGCTCAAAACCCGAAGGTCGCAGGTGGATGATGGGCCACATTTTGCTTTCCCTTTTCCCCTTTTAACCCTTTCCCCTTTTCCCCTTTCATTTACTCCGCGGGTGCGCCTTATCGTACTCTTCCATCAAATAATCCAGGTTCAGGTGCGTATAATGGGCCGTGGTGGAAATCGAGCTATGCCCCAGCAGCTCCTGCACGGTGCGCAGATCGGCCTTGCCCTCCAGCAGGTGCGTGGCGAAGCTGTGGCGCAGGCCGTGGGGCGTCAGGGCCTGGGAGAGGCCCGCCACTTGCGCCCATTTTCCTACCAGGCGGGCCACCGAGCGGGAACTGAGGCGCCCGCCCCGCTGATTGACGAACAGCGCCACCTGCTCCGGCGCCCCGGTGCGCTCCAGATGCGCCCGGCGCCGGGGTAAATATTCCTTCAAGGCCGATTGCGCGGGCTTCCCCAGGAAGGCCAGCCGTTCTTTGGCGCCCTTGCCCCAGACCCGCAGCACCCCTGCCTTCAGGTCCAGATCGCTCAGTTTCAGCCCGGCCAGTTCAGACAGCCGGAGGCCGCCGCCGTAAAAGACCTCCAAAATCGCCCGGTCCCGGCAGGCCCCGAACTCGTCGCCGACCACGGTGTCCAGCAGGTGAAAGGCCTCGTCCACCGTCAAGAAATGGGGCAGGGTCTGCTCCAGCTTGGGGCTGGGGGCCAGCTTGGCCTGATTGACCGTAACCACGCCCTGGCGCTGCAAATACTTGAAAAAGGTGCGCAGGGCCGAAAGCTTCCGGGCCACCGTGGACTTGCGCCGTCCTTTGAGGCTGTGAGCCAGAAAGGCCCGCAGGTCCGGGTAGGTGACCTCTCCCAGGGCGACCTGCTCCCGGCTCCCTTGGAGAAATTCCAGGAACTGGCTGATGTCCAGGGCATAGTTCCGCAGGGTGTGGGGCGACATCTGCCGCTCCACCCGCAGGTATTGCAAAAAATCTTCGAGATAAGCCCAACCGTCCATCAGACCCGGGGTGCCAGGCCGGCACCGTCTCCCAGAATTTGCAATAAAACTTATTTTATATCATACGTTTACCATAATGCTAAAAGAATTATCCGGATAGGCCTGGCCCCAATCCAGGCGCGCCGGTCGAAGCGCCTCGCCTCAAGTTATCTGGGCCACTAAAATTTTTCAGGAAAAACCTGCCAAAATATGATTTCCTTATAAGATTATCGGATCAGGCTAGCCCGGAACAATTCTATGTCGGTCAAACGCATCCTGCGCTATCATTGGCTCAAGTTCCTCCGCCTCCAGGACGATCCCCGGAAGCTGGCCTGGGGCATGGCCCTGGGAGTATTCGTGGCCGTCACCCCCACCGTTCCCTTCCATTTCATCACCGTTCTGACCCTGGCCCCTCTGTTGCGGGTCTCCGTGATCACCGCGGTGCTGGGGACTCAGTTGTGCAATCCGCTGACCATAGCTTTCCTTTATCTGACCGCCTTCAAGGTGGGGCATTTTTTATTACTCCGGGGGGCGCCCTTGAGACTCCCCGAGACTTATACCTGGGCCAACTCTCTGCACTTGATCTGCCGTGGGGGCCTGGCCTTGCAGCTGGGAGGACTGATCATCGCCATCCCCCCGGCCATCCTCTCATATTTTCTGACCTTATGGATCATCACGCGCTATCGCCGTCTCCGGCCGCGCCAGGTTGCCCATGACCTCAACCTCCCCCAAAATCCTCCTGCAGCGTCTGGGCCTGAGGCCTAAGAAGACCCTGGGGCAGAACTTCCTGGTGCACACCCACCAGGCCCGGCGCATTGTGGCCGCCCTCGAGCTGACCGGCGACGATACCGTGGTCGAGATCGGCGCCGGCCTGGGGGCCTTGACGGTCTGGCTGGCCCAAGCGGCCCGCCGGGTGGTGGCGGTGGAACGGGACCCGGCCCTGGCGCGGTTTTTACAGGAGGAACTCTTGGCCGCGGTCACGACGGTGGAGGTGCAGTGCCAGGACGTGCTGCGCTTTGATTTCCCGGGGCTCAGCCGGGAGGTCGGCCGGCCCCTGGCGGTGGCGGGGAATCTCCCTTACCAGATCACCTCGCCCTTGCTCTTCAAGCTGATGGCCGAACGGGCCGCCTTCAGCCGGGCGGTGCTGATGATGCAGCAGGAGGTGGGGGCGCGCCTCCTGGCCCGGCCGGGCACCAAGGATTACGGCATCCTTTCGGTGCTGCTGCGCTATCATTTCTCTTGCCAACGCCTCTTTTCCCTGGGGCCGGCCAATTTTTTCCCACCCCCCCAGGTAGACTCGGTGGTCCTGAAGCTTACGCCCGCCCTGCCTTCGCCCGCGGCCCTGGACCCCGATCTCCTGGCCCGGCTGGTCAAGGCCGCCTTCGGCCAGCGCCGCAAGACCCTGAACAACACCCTGACGGCCCGGGCCGCGGATTTTGGGCTGAGCCCGGAGCAATTGCGGGCCATCCTGGCCGAACTGGACCTCGACCCGCAGCGCCGGGGCGAAACCCTGGACCTGGCGGAGTACGTGGCCCTGAGTAATAAAATGACCGAAGTGAGAAAAGCTTAACCTTACGCCAAGACGCCAAGGCGCCAGAATCTCTAATAATAATTCTTGGCGGCTTTGCGACTTTGCGTGAGATCAAGCTGTCCTAGTTACTTTTTAATTTAAGGTGGCGAATGTGGGAAAGATGATAAGCATTTGTCATCGGGAGACCTATTCATGATTTGTTCTGCTCACTGCTCACTGCTCACTGCTCACTGATTATGAACTACGAACGCCGCACCTACCGCACCCGCATGGCCCGGGCGGGCCTGGTGGGCTTCCAGGTGGCCGTCAGGGAGACGGACCTTTGGGTCCTGGCCGGCCGGGATCTATCCCCGGAGGTGCGTGAGGTGGTGCTCCAGGAACGCCGCCAGTTGGAGGCCTACATCGGCCGGCATCCGGAATTCCGCACCACTCTGACCCCCTGGCCGGAGGACCCTTTTGCCCCGCCGGTGGTGCGGCAGATGATCGAGGCCGCCCGGACCGTCGGGGTGGGCCCCATGGCCGCGGTGGCCGGGGCCCTGGCCGAGCGGGTGGGCCGGGCCCTGGCGCCCTTAAGTGGCGAGATCATCGTGGAGAACGGCGGCGACCTTTACCTGCAGGTGGCCTCTGAAGCCACCGTCTCCCTCTTTGCCGGCAAATCGCCCTTGAGCCACCGGGTGGGCCTGAAAATCGACCCGGCGCTGTCTCCCCTGGGGGTCTGCACTTCTTCGGGCACGGTGGGTCCTTCCTTCAGTTTCGGTCGGGCCGACGCCGCCTGTATCCTGGCCTCGAGTGCGGCCCTGGCGGACGCTGCGGCCAGCGGCCTGGGCAACCGGGTCAGGCAGGCTGGAGATATTGCCGCGGCCCTGGAGTGGGCCGCGCAAGTGCCGGAAGTCCTGGGCGCCGTGGTCATTGTGGGCGACAAATTGGGGGCCTGGGGCCGGGTGGAACTGGTGCCCCTGGCTGGATGATTATCTGGAAAAAATCATTGTGCTTTTGTGATTTTTATTGTATAGATTATAGGCACATTAATCTTAATCGAGGGCAGGCAGATGAGCAATCTGTTGAACCAAGGATGGTATGCCCTGGAGTTTGCCTGGGCAAGAGATGAGACAGGCGGCCATCTCGTCATGGCAGTGGTGCTGGTCGCGATACTCGTCCTTATCTGGAACTTTCTGTCGCCGCAGGTCAGGAAAAAAGGCAGCTAACCGCTACCCCTCACCCGTTTTGGGTAAACTTCGGCAGACGGTTGTTACTGCCGGTTTGCCTCCGCCCAGGTCAAAGACCGATGGGGAACTATGTCCTGAAAACCATCCTGGTCTTCGCCGGCTTTTTCCTAATCTTTATTTGCCTTTCTGAAGATTTCCAGCAGTGGTTGCCGCGCCTGCAGGCGACGCTGCGTCGCCGGCCCCGGTGGAGATTGGTCGCCTATCCGGCGGTGGCCTTGCTGTTCATGGGCGCCGCGGCCCTCATCCTCCAGGCCTTGATGATTTTCGCGACTCTCCGCTTTTCTTATGATTAACCGCCGGCTCTCCGCCAACTCCGGGGAGCTGCCGGCTCCTCTAGTCGATTACTCCTCGGCATCAGCCACTTAGCCTACAGGCGCGTGTCTGGGTTGCCGGGTCCGCCGCAATCCGGCAAGTAACAGGTGACGTTCTTAAACTCGCACGGCTCTTTGCACTCCGGGCAGACTTCGGGTGGGGTGGGCGCCACCACGTTAAAGCCGCACTTGCTGCATTTCCAGAAAATTTTTTCTTTTTTATCGCTCATTTTCGGTGCCTCCGGTTCTTTGGTTTTGATCTTCTCTGACGATATCCCTTATTTATAAGTACAATTGGAGGGGAAGCAAGGAGCGAGAGGGCGCGGCCATCGGAACCTCCCTGGCCCGCCCGGAGGGAAATCTCCTGAAGCGCATAGGTAAATCTGCATGAATGACTTGCGGCAGCGCCCAAAATAGGATGAAATATTCAGACATTCTTTGAAGAGGGAAGGCCATGGCAAACGCGGCAAAGATTACCCAGATTCCCGGCGGGGAACTGCAAGTCCCCGAAAACCCAATAGTCATGTTCATCGAAGGGGACGGCACCGGCGCCGATATCTGGGCCGCCACCCGACCGGTGCTGGACGCCGCGGTGGCCAAGGCCTACGGCAAGCCAAGGCAAATCGTCTGGCAGGAGGTCCTGGCCGGGGAAAAGGCCTTTAAGCAGACCCGCAGTTATTTACCGGTGGAGTCCCTGACGGCCCTGCGGGAATTCCGGGTGGCCCTCAAGGGGCCGCTGACCACCCCCATCGGCGGCGGCTTCCGCTCCCTGAACGTCACCCTGCGCCAGGTCCTGGACCTCTACGCCTGCATCCGGCCGGTGCGCTATTACGCCGGGGTGCCCAGCCCCATGAAGGCGCCGGAGCAGATCGACATGGTGATCTTCCGGGAAAACACCGAAGACGTCTATGCGGGCATCGAATGGCCGGCCACCAGCCCGGAGGCCCAGAAGCTGATTCATTTTCTGAACACCGAACTGGGCTGCTCCCTGGACCCCACCGCGGCCATCGGCATCAAGCCCATGACCGAGCGCTGCAGCAAGCGCCTGATCCGCATGGCCCTGAAATACGCCGTGGAGCACCAGCAAGCCTCCGTCACCCTGATGCACAAGGGCAATATCATGAAATACACCGAAGGGGCCTTCCAGAATTGGGGCTACGAGGTGGCCGCGGAGTTCGGCGACAAGGTCACCAACGAAGGCGAGCTGGCCACCCGTTACCACGGGGTCGTGCCGGAGGGCAAGGTGCTCCTGAAGGACCGGCTGGCGGACAATCTCTTCCAGCAGGTGCTGCTGCGGCCGGCGGAGTATCAGGTCATCGCCACCCCGAACCTCAACGGCGACTACATCTCGGACGCCCTGGCGGCCCAGGTGGGCGGTTTGGGGATGGCCCCGGGGGCCAATATCGGCGACAACTGCGCCATCTTCGAGGCCACCCACGGCACCGCCCCCAAATACGCCGGACTGGACAAGGTCAACCCCACCTCCCTCATCCTCTCCGGGACCATGCTGCTGGAGTACCTGGGCTGGCACGAGGCCGCCCAACTGATCCACCAGGCCCTGCCGCGCACCCTCCAGGCGGGCCTCGCCACCTACGACCTGGCCCGCCTGCTCCCCGGCAGTCAAGAGGTCTCCTGTTCCGCCTTCGGGCAGGGGCTGATCGAGCATATGTAAAAGCCAAGATTTTTTACCACCAAGAACACCATACCTTTCTTATCATGATTAAGAGGGTCTGCCTTATTATAGGCAGTTTCGGGATTTTTTCGAAAAATTTAGCTGCGAGGAATTATTAGGGGACGGAGTCAAAAAAAGGCAACCAGGAGGCCCCTGAATTAAATTGGGTTATCTTTTGGGGGGAGTTTCTGTATCTGGTTGATCTGGGTTTTGAAGCTTCTCGCGCCATTCACGCAAATTCCTCTTTGCGGCTTCAATAGCTTGGCTTTGTTCGTATAAATCAGTTTCCTTAAGCAACCTAGCGCCCAACTGCCCTTTTCGGTCACGTTCGAGAACTGCCAGCCGAATTGGTCCGTTTACACCTCCAGGATTAAGGTTTATTGCATGTTCAAGAGCCCATGTTACTGCGAATATCCCTTCCTGGAGAGTAGGAGGACCCTCTGACCAAAAAATCTCCCGAACTAATCCCAAAAAAGGGTCTGTAATTGGTTGGGTGCTACCCATTGAGCCATACCATAGCTCCGGCAATTTTAATTCGGGCTGGAAATCCTTTATGGCAAATTCGCAAAGAAACGATTTCCCACCGCTCGGGAAGGCAACCAAGGCACCATATTCTCCTGGCCGGCCTCCTGTGAATTGCAAATCTTCCATATGTGCTCTTGCCAATTTTCTGACTATTTCTAACCCTGATTCTTGGAAAATGTGATTATTCCAAGCCTTTTGAACAATATCGGAAAAACGTTGTCCATAACCCATTTGACCTGTACCAGCAATAATTATATGATCGCTGATAACGGAAAGTTTTTCAGTTTGCTGCTCTATTGTTCGATATGTTCCAAAACCAAAGGTAACAGAACTATCAGTTCCAATTACCACCCCATCCCTGCATAAAACCCCAACAATTGCAGTCATGGTTATTTCTGAAAGACGCTATTTTCGCGCATTTCTGGATATTCTTTGTAAATGGCCGAGACAAGTTGGTTAAATGATAGGCGTCTTACAAATTCCGATGCCCGTTTAATGTAGTCTTGAGCACCTGGATCCAAGGAATTCAGGATTTTATCACCTTGTTCCTGTCCATCTGTCGTTAACCGATAATTCCGCCAAGTTTGCTGAGACGTCCTCTCAACATAACCTCCGTATTCCAAAGTCTCAAGTTCATCATATACGGCTTTATCAAATGGGCCATAATTATATGGTTCAAAATTGAAGTGGCGTCCCTCAACAAGATCAGGAATTTCCCGATCAATTAGGAAAAATAGCTTTTGAACCTGAACAGGAGAATATTGAACGCCACATCCACCTGCCGCAAGAACAGCGAGGACAAAATCTTTTCTGGTCATTTTTCCGTCTCCGTTTTTAATGAACAGCCACGGATTTATAAGGCCTTTTAAAAATTTAGTAATTCTACCATGAAATGCAACCCATTATGCAACCATTTATTTTCACTTCCAAATATAAAGGGAAAAGCAGATAGCCCATATAAGGCCCCTCTTATCCTTAGTCAGGGAGCCGCCATAAACCATTATTGATGTTAACCCGCCCCTTCCGGAATGACGTAAATGATTTCGAATCTCTTTTCCAGCGACGCCTTGATCTCGGCCACCGCTTCCCCTGAGAGGTCTTTCACCCGGATATAGACGTCCCGCCGGTTGTCCTCGGGGCTGCGGTAGTAGGTCATGAGGCTCACCATCCGGCCGCCCCGGTCCCGCATCAGGTCCGCCACCTCTTTGATGATGCCGGGCCGGTCCTCCAGCCTCAGGCCGAACTGCGCCCCGCCCTGGAGGATGCCGCTGATGTGCATGAAGGCCCGGAAGATGTCCGACTGGGTAATAATGCCGACCAGCTTGCCGGCCGCATCCACCACCGGCAGTCCCGAGATGGTGTGCTCCAGCATCATCTGCGCCGCCCGCTCCACTGTGTCGTCCTGGGAGACGCTGACGGGATTGCGGCTCATGATTTCGCTGACCTGCAGCTCCGCCAGGAGATAGTAGAGTTCATGCACGTCCAGGGTGGTGGCCTTGGAGGGTGAGGCCTCCTTCAGGTCCCGGTCGGTAATCAGGCCCACCAGCTTCCCCTGGCTCACCACCGGCAGGCGCCGGAACCGGTGCTCGTTCATGATGTGGATAGCCTTGATCATCGAGGTTTCGTCACTGATGGTGATGGGGTCCTTGGTCATCCAGTCTTTGATCAGCATCTTTTCTCTCCGGTTGGCGAGTATTTGTATATTTTAACCGAAAACCGAAAACTGTATTAAATCCGCGGTTCCTCTCCCCGGAAAAACCGTTTCAGGTTCTCCCGATGGCAGACCAGGATCAGCCCGGACAGGGCCCCGGCCAGCAGGAGATCGGCCTTGGAGGCGGAAAAGAGACCCACGGCCACGGGGCTCAGCCAGGCGGCGATGAGGGCGCTGATGGAAAAGATGCGGGTCCGGTACAGGGCCGCCAGGTAGATACCGAGCAGGCTGAGCCCGGCCGGGGGGCAGAGGGCCAGCACCACCCCCATGGCGGTGGCCACCCCTTTGCCTCCCTTAAAACCCAGGTGCAGGGGAAAGACGTGCCCCAAGACCGCGGCCGCCCCCACCCCAGCCACCGCCGCCTCCTGCCAGGGACCCGGCGCAATCAGCCAAAACCGGGCCAGGAGCACCGGAGCCGCGCCCTTGAGGGCATCGCCCAGCAGGGTCAGGCCGCCGCCCTTGAGGCCGAACTGGCGGTAAAGGTTGGCGGCCCCGAGGTTGCCGCTGCCCAGGCCGCGGGGGTCCGGCCCCTTCAGCGCCCGGGCCACCACCAACCCGAAGGGGATGGAGCCCAGCAGATAGGACAGAACCACTAGTCCCAGGAAATTAATTGGCATCGGGAGCCTAAGAATAGGTTATTTTGATAATTGCAGCGCCTCTTGGGCGGCGCGGGGCAATTGGACAACTATGAAATAAGCTTGGGGATAAAGATAATCTTCACCTGATTCATCGATTACCCTGATGTATCCCTCCTTTTCGGCCTCCTCATCCGGACGCAGCTGATAAATCTTGCGTTTTTCCAAATCATCACAGTCCTTATTCTCAATGCAAAGGACAAACCGATAATTTTCTTTGGCTTTAGCCATAATTCTTTAATAAATCGAATGAGTTAGGCGTAGGGGTGGCCGGCGCGCCACCCCTACGGTTATGATTCATAAATCACCGCTATTCCGGGACCACCTCCAGGACCTTGTCGCCGGCCTCGTCCCACACCGTGGTTTTAATCTTGAGCAGTTCAGCCCACCTCTGGAAGGCCCCCACAAAGACGATCACCATGAGCACCATGATAATAACGGCCATGGTGCCCAACAGATAGAGCCCTTTGGGGAAAAAGGCCATGATATTATCGTAGCCGGCCCACATGGTAATAAAGGCCATGAAGACCCCCGGCACCGCGGTGATCCAGGCGTATTTGGCCTTGTTCATCCTGATGATCATGCAGGTGGTGATGATCAGGCCGCTGGAGGCCAGGAGCTGGTTGCTCATGCCGAACAACGGCCAGATGTTGGTGATATCTCCGGTATAGACCAGATAGCCCCAGGAGAGCACGAAGAGCAAGCTGGTGATCAGGATGCCGGGGATCCAGCGCCGCTCCTGAAATTTGGGGATGAATTTGCCGATCATTTCCTGGAGGAAGAAGCGGCCGACCCGGGTGCCGGTATCCACCGCGGTGAGGATAAAGACTGCCTCGAACATGATGGCAAAGTGGTACCAGTAAGCCATCAGGTGGTCCATGAAGGGGATGGAGGAGAAGATGTAGGCCATGCCTACCGCCAGGGACACCGCCCCGCCGGGCCGGCCTTGCACGGTTTCGCCCACCTGCCGGGCCAGTTCGGGCAGATGGACCGTGCTCATGCCGAGTTTGGCAAAGGCCGCCGGCGCCGCATTGATGGCAAAGTAGTCCGCCGGCATCAGGACGCAGGCGGCGGTCAGGGCCATGATGGCCACGAAGCCTTCCACCAGCATGGCGCCGTAGCCCACAAACAGGACGTCCCGTTCATTGCTGATCATCTTGGGAGTGGTGCCGGTGCCGATGATGGCATGGAAGCCGGACAAGGCCCCGCAGGCAATAATAATAAAGACAAAGGGAAAGACCGCCCCGGGAAAGATCGGGCCGCCGCCGTGGACAAACTTGGTGATCGGCTCCATCATGAATTGCGGCCGGACAAAGACGATCCCTATGGCCAGGGCCGAGATGGTGCCGATCTTCAGGTAAGTGGAGAGATAATCCCGGGGGCAGAGGAGCAGCCAGACCGGCAGCACCGACGCCACAAAGCCGTAGATCGGGATGAAGATGGCAATCTGATTCTTGCTCAGGGTGAACAGCGAGGCCAAAGCCGGATGCGCCACCACATAGGGTCCGGCCAGGACCGCCGCAAACAGCAGGATGACGCCGATGATGCTGGTCCCCAGGACATCGCCGGGCCGCCAGACGTGCAGATAAAGCCCCATCAACAGGGCGATGGGGATGGTGGAAAAGACCGTGAAGGTCCCCCAGGGGCTGGAGAACATGGCGTTGACCACCGCCAGGGAGAGGCCCGCCAGGGTGAGAATCAGAATGAAGAGAATGGCCACCGAAGCCACATTGCCCACGGTCTTGCCGATCTCATTCTCGGCGATCTTCCCCAGGCTCTGGGCTTTGTGGCGCACCGAGGCAAAGAGCACCACCATATCATGCACCGCGCCGGCGACCACGGCCCCAACGATGATCCACAGGGCCCCCGGCAAATAGCCGTATTGGGCCGCCAACACCGGCCCCAACAACGGCCCGGCCGCGGCGATGGCGGCGAAATGATGGCCGAAAAGGATGTATTTATTGGTCTGGACATAATCGATGCCGTCGGCCATTTTCACCGACGGGGTCAGCCGGTCCACCTTCAGCTCCAGGACCCGGTTGGCGATGAACAGGCCATAAAACCGGTAGGCAATGGCAAATACGCATAAAGCCACAAAGATTAAGGTTAAAGCATTCATTCTTCTGTCCCTTCCTTTGCTTGCTTATTCCTCAAGTTGGTCCGGTTGGGGCCACCCAGGCCGGTTACATAGAAAAATAATCGAGTTCGTCCTTATGCTCGGGTAGCTTCGGCTGCATTACCCGAATCAAGAGAACCGGGACCGGGGCATGGCTGACGACCCTATGGGCCACGCTGCCCAGCAGCCAGGCGACCTCGCCGGCGCCATGCGAGGCCATGGCGATGAGGTCTACCTGGTGCTCTACGGCATAATTAATAATCCCCTGGGCCGGTTCGCCTTGCTTATAGACCCAGGTGGCCTTTAAGCCTTTGGCCTGCAGCGCCGCGGTGGTGTCCGCCAAATATTTGGCCGCCGGCAGCCTGGCTACCGCCTCGCTTTTAAAAGCCTCCGGGGAAGACTCGCCGACCTCGGCGGAGCCCACCGTCAACAGCACCAGCTGGGCGTTAAAGGATTTTGCCAAATCCTCGGCCTGAGAAATTACCTTGCCGGCCAACTCCGAGCCATCCAGCGGAACCAAGATCTTGTTAAACACGCTGATCCTCCTTCGCTTTTCTGACCTGGTGATGCCCCTGTCTTGGAGCGTTTGCACACCTGGGTTAAGCCCGGCCCGGCCCCGGCAATGCCAGCCTCGGGAAAGCAGCCGCCCCGGCCTTTTCCACTCGGAGCCTGCAAAAGGCTCGTTTGTGCACTTGTTGCCTCAGAAAATAATAGTACCACGATTACCTTCAGTTTGGGACTGAAAAAATGGACCCCGGCTTGACGCCTTGATGGCCCGGATTTCCTGCGGCGCCGCGCCTTCCCGAAAAAACCTGTTTAGCCTTCTCCAAAATATTTCTCCTCACCTTGATTCCTTCTAAAACGTCATTATTTTCAAAATATCAAAATAGTTACCTTGCCTCATAGGCTCGAATGGCAGGTCATTCCAGCGGAAATTCACTTGAGCCGCAGAATAAGGAGATTTGGAGATGAGACTGTCTGGAAAAAAATCCGGTCTGGTGGCGGGCCTGGCCTTATTGCTCCTCCTGGCCCTGATTGCCGCCCCGGCTACCTCCGCCCGGGCCGCGACCGAAGACGTGGCTATGTTTTACGACGCCCTTTCTGCTTACGGCAACTGGGTGGATTACGGCAACTACGGCCCGGTGTGGTATCCCACCCAGGGGGTGACCCAGAACTGGCGGCCCTACGTGGACGGCCGCTGGGTGCCGACCGACGACGGTTGGGTCTTTGAGACCGGCGAGCCTTGGGGCTGGGCTACCTACCACTGGGGTAACTGGATGCCCACCTCGGAATACGGCTGGGTCTGGTCCCCGGGCAGCACCTGGTATCCCTCCACCGCGGCCTGGCGCACCAGTGATGAATATGTCGGCTGGGCCCCCATTCCGCCGGACGATTACGTGCCGGAGCCGGCCTATGCTCCCGTCGGGGGGTATTATCCCGACGAGCCGGTAACGGATCTTTTGAGCGCCCCGTTTTGGGTCTTCGCCCAGGCGGCCAACTTTCTGCTGGGCTTCAACCAGCCTTATCTGCCGGCTTACTCCTATTACAACACCGGCTTCCTGGCGCCGTACGATTATGTGCCGGTTTTATTCGCCAGCAGCCTGTTCCTGAGTGACTTTTACTATCCAGGCTATGCCAACAACGCCTTTTATTGCTACGGGCCTTCCTTCCCCTACGTTTCCCGGGTGACTAATATCAACATCACTAACATCAATAACTATGCCAGGTCAGCCCGTTTTAACCACATCCGCGGCGGCCTGCCACCTTCAGCAGTGCAGGGCCGGAGCCCCTGGATCCGGGACGCCGTCCCGGGCTCGGTGCGCGAAAACGGCAGGTTTCAAGCCCACCGGGTTTCCAATCCGGCCATAGCGGGGCGGCGCTTGGCCCAGACCGGGGCGATGAGGGCTCCCGCCAACGTGCCGGCCCTGAGCCATGAGATTCCCAAGGGAGTGACGCCCCAGGCACAACCGGCAGTCAGACGCGGAACTGCAGGCGTAGCCGCCCCCAGAGGTGGGGCTCCGGGCGTAGCCGGCCATAGAGGTGCGGGTCCGTCCGGGGTGGAGGTCGCCCCCCGGGGCCCCTCTGCAGCCCGCGGGGTAGCCGCACCGGAAGGGGAGCACCGGGCTGTAACCGGGGCTCCGGCCGGGGAGTTAAGGACCCCGACGCGGGCGCCGACCGGCGAGTTCCGGGCTCCGGGACGGGAACAAGCCCCGGCCGCGCGGGCGACGCGGGCGCCAACCAGGGAGTTCCGGGCTCCGAGCCGGGGCATGACCATGCCGCCGCCGTCGACGCACGAATTGACGCCGCAGATGCACCAGCAGATTCGCCAGTATCAGCGTGCCCCGTCGTCCTTCCGGCCTTCGGCCCCGGCGCCGTCCTTCCACGCTCCGGCGCCGACCTTCCATGCTCCGGCGCCATCCTTCCATGCTCCGGCCGCGGCCCCGCGGATGTCTGCCCCGGCCCCGCGGCCTTCCGCCCCGGCTCCCGCGCCTCATCCCTCGGGTCCGGCGCCCGGTGGCGGCGGCGGGCCGCATCATTAACGGCTTGGTTCGGGATTAGGCCGCGCCGAAAAAACTCTGGCGGCCTCGATAAAACCTCGAGGCCGCCAGCATTTATGTGACTGTAGGGGCGGTTCTCGAACCGCCCGTTCTTGAACCGCCTCTGCGCCTTTGCGGCTACGCCGCCAGCTCGTAGCCCGCGGCCTTGATCACCCGGGCCAGGTCTGCCTGAGGCACCGGCCCGGCGCTCTGATACGTCACCCTGCCGCTGTCCAGGTCCACCTGAACCTCCGAAACCCCCGGCAGACCCTGCAGCGCCTTGGTCACTGCCGCGGCGCAGTGCCCGCAACTCATGCCTTTCACTATGATTTCCGGCATTTTCGTCTCCTATTTCTTTGTTGCCGCAGGCTTTAGCCTGCGCCACTTGTTCCTGCTTTTCGCCGGCTAAAAGCCTGCGGCTAGCATTTTAATCTTTTTTGGTCGGGGATGTAAGAGGGGCGCCAGGACTTCCCACCAAGAGAAAAATCCTGCCGGCCCCGGTCCCGGGGAATTTGCGCCAACCCCAGGACCGGGTCCGCCAGGGCGCCACAGATAAGGAGAGGGGCGCAGGCCCCGTCGAAAAAGGTCTGTTTGAAAACTTAATCCTCACGCCAAGACGCCAAGGCGCAAAGCAAGGCGCAAAAATATAAGCTTATAGCCTATAGGGCGGCCTGTGGCCGCCGACATCGCGCCTCGATTGGACAGGGAACCGGCGGGGGCACGGAGGCCCGCCCCACCAAAGCTGCTCCCCCAAAAACAAAAAACCCCAATTCCCGAAACTAGGGAATTGAGGATTGCACCCGTCTTACTTGGTCCTCAGCTGGCCGGGGGACTGTGACACGCAGCCCGGGTCCGTCCTCTCGCAGGCAGGTCTTCTGGCTCTTGGATCAACCTACTCCCGGCGCCTTCCCGGAGTCTCGCTCCAGTGGCCTTGCCGGTTTCGTCCCCAATCACAGCGGCGGGACCGCGACGGACTTGCACCGTCTTCCCTTTTCACCCCCGAGGGGGCCTGCGAGTTGGCTTATGCTACCCGCTTGGCTCGGTAGTGTCAAGGGAAATCGCCGGGGTCCGGCAGAACACGAAGCTGCGCCGCGCCACCCCCAGGGCCCGGGCCACCGGGTCGCATTTGGCCTGGAGCAGGAAATAGAGCCTGGGGTCGGGCACCCGGCTCAGCGTCTCAAAATGGCCCATGCCCTTGGCCAGGATGAACTGCGCCGCCGCAAACAGTTGGAGAAAGGCCGGGCTGGCCCGGTCCATTTCCAGGCCGACGGTGCGGGCGCCGGTGTCGATTACCGGCTCCAGGGCCGCCCCCAGGCCGGAGGCCTCCAGGTCTTCCCGGGTGAGGTCGTTCTGGATGGGCCCGGATTTGACCACGTACCGGACCCGCCAGCCGCGGCGCCGGAGGTGGGCCACCAATGGCGCATCAAAGAACTGCTCCCCGGCGTTGTCCGCCAGGTAGAGGAGGAGGCCCGGCGGACCCTCCAGTTGGCGGCGGCCCCGCTCCGAGGAGAGGCCGAATTCCACCCGGGAGGCGAGTTCCCGGGTCACTTCGGCCTCATCCCGGAAAAAATCGATGGCATTGCCCACCGCCGCCAGTTGCAGGAGGGACTCCAGGTCATCGCCATAGGTGGCGGCGATTTCCCGGAACCTGCGGCCCAGATAGGCGGTTTCGGCGGCCTTCCGGCTGGCGAAGGGATCGGAGTTGCCGGTAACGGCCATGATGGCGTGATGAAACCGGTTGGCGATGCCGGCCGGAATCGCCTCCGGCCTGAACTCCCGCGCCATGATCTCCAGGGCCGCCCGGCGGGCCCGCTCTCGCAAGGCCGGGTCGAGGGTGGCCTGGGCCACCGTCAGCTCCACCAGCCGCTTCAGGCAAGCCTCACACTCCGGGCGAATCTCCATGGGCTGCATAAGGTTAATTTATCAAAATCGCGGGCTATCCAGAAGACCCGATTCCATTCTGGCTTTATAAAGCCAGAATGGTTACTATTTTAGATGAGATTTAAAGCCTCTCTCAGGCCGTGAGTGATTTCGCCCGCCACCCGAAGACGGTACGCGGTCGTTAAGGCCCCCTTTGAAAAAGGGGGATTTAGACAGGCCTGTCCGGCAGAGATTTTGCAATAGGGTCGGCAAATCAGAAATGAAAAAGGAGAGTAGGAGTTTAGCCAGAGCCGCTGCCGGCAAGGAAGTCGATATCAGAAATCTCCCTCTCCCCTGAGAGGGGAGAGGGCTGGGGTGAGGGGTGGCTTCGAAGGCTGTCCGCTCCCCCTCACTAACCCTTTCCCCATTGGGGGAGAGGGGAATAAAACTAAAGGACTCTATATGTTATGGTTGATTTGGCGGGTTTAGACGGGTTTCTTATTTCATTAATTAGCAGAAACCTTGCCGGACACTCCCGGCATTTAGAGGGATTTCAAGAAGTTGATTAAATTCCCCCTGCTCCTGGGCGTAGGAGAGAGGGATATTTGGTGGCCCAGGCCTTCTAACCTGGCTGGGCGCAGGCCTTCTAAGAACCATGGATTTAATCGTACAAATAAATAGCCGGGAAGCCCTGGACACCGCCCTGGAGGCGGGGGTTAACGGCGTGACCCTCGATTTGCCCCCGGGCGCAGACCCGGCCTGGTGGGACGAGGCGGCGGCCTGGCACGCCGCCGCCCGCGGCCGGGGGGTCGGATTTTATCTCCAATGGGACCGCTTGATCGGGGAAGCGGAGCTGCCCCAGGCCCAAGAGGTCCTGGCCCGCGCCGCGGCCTTGCAGCCCGACGCCCTGGTCCTCCGGGATCCCGGCCTCTGCCGGGAGGCCCGGGGCCGCTATCCGGAACTGGTGCTCCACGCCGCGGCGGCCTGCGGCTATCACAACTCCCCGGGGCTGCGGCTGGCCGAGAGCCTGGGCTACCGCCGGGTGGTGCTGGCCGGCCCGATTAATCTTAAAGACCTGGCCCTGATGCGGCGGCAAACCACCCTGCCGCTGGAAGTGGTGCTGCCGCAGCCTGGCCCCGGCTACGGGCACCTCTGCCTGTTGGCTGAATACCCGGGGACCGGCTGTCCTGCCTGCTGCCCTCCAGCCCGGTGGCAACCGGAGCCGGCGGCCGGCCTCCCGGCCGCTCTGGAAATGCTCCCCGGCCTCGCTCAGTTAGGGGTGGCGGCCGTGCGCCTGGGCTGGGTCTTCTCGCAGGCCAAGCCCCTGAGCCGGGTCGTTGAATTGTGCCAATTGTTGTGGGAGGCCGCGCCGGCAGAACGGCCCCGTCTCCTGGCCGTGGCCCAAGACGTCGTGCGCGCCTTCGGGGCGGAGTTTCACCTGGAATTTCCTGGCCAAGCAGCCCGGCCCGCTGAGGAATCACCGGGCCCGGCTTTCGCGGCCGCGGTCCCCCGGGCTTCAAGAGAGCGGCCCCAGACCGCCCCCAGTCCCGGCCGGATCTGGTTGGAGGCCCGGGATTACGGCGAGGCCGCCTTCCTGGCAAAGGAATGGCGGGAGCCTCTGATCCTGCAACTTAATGCCGAGAATTACGCCGCCTTTTTAGGCCAGTACCGCCACTGGCACCCTCGCCGGTTTATCTGGCGCCTGCCGCCGATCATCCGGGAGTCGGCGTTAGCTTTCTTCGGGCAAGCCATCCTGACCTTGAAGCAGGGAGGTTTTTCCCGGTTTCTGGTGGGAGACTGGGGGGGTGTGGCTCTGGTCCGGGAGGCGGGCGGCCTCATCTATGGCGAGCAGACCCTGGGGGTGAGAAATTCCCAGGCGCTGTCAGCCGCCAGGGAGCTTGGCGTTTCCAAGGTTTGCCTGCCTCCGGGCCGGGGGCCGCAGGACTGGCAAGACTTGGTGCAGGCCGCTCCCCGGGGCAGCTTCTGGGGCTATCTCTACCACCTGCCGGCCATAGCCGTCTGTCAACTGGGCGAACGGGAACTGCCGGTCCCGAACGGCGAAGGGCTGCGCTGGCTCAGCGAAGGCGATCTGGCGCTGCTCATCCCGGAGACAGCCGCGCGCCTGGCGCCTCATCAGGTCTGGTTCGAGCAGAAATGGGTGGCCCCCCTGGTGGTCTCCCTGCGCCACAGCAGCCTCCCCTGGGGCCAGGTGCCGGCCCTGGCCCGGCCGCCCAGGCCGGAGCCGCGACCCGGGCCGGAGAGGCGACCACGGCCGCAACTCCGGGGTAAGGCAGGTCCCTCCCCCCGGCCGGAGCGTCAGGGCCGACCGGAACCGCCGGTGCGGCCCAAACCTCGCAAGCGCCGCCAGCCTTAGCAATTTTCAGGATTGCGCTTCACCGCCTCCGCTTTTTTTTCTTAAATTGCTTGGCAATGGCCGATTTGGTATTATTTATAAATGATGAGTGTTGGCTTTTACTCTCATTTCAAGGAGATCGTGAATGACTAACAGATCTTTGGGCAGAACCCGGCTGGTCGCGGTGGCCTTGCTGCTCACCCTCAGCCTTCTGGCCCTGCCGACGGCGGGCTGGGCCGCCGGCAAGTCCGCGCCGGATTTTACTTTGAAGGATGTCCTCCAGGGCCAGGATTACTCCCTGAGCCAGTTCAAGGGCAAGGTGGTGCTGATCAATTTCTTCACCTTCTTCTGCGGCCCTTGCCGGGACGAGATGCCCGATCTCAACAAGATTTACCAGGAGAACAAGGATAAGGGCTTCCAGACCCTGGGAATCGCCCTCAGTTCCGATCCCACCCAGATCCGCTTTTTGGTGAAGCAACTGGGCCTGACCTACCCGGTGCTGAGCGGCACCGACAAGGTGGGCGAGGCTTACGGCAACGTGGTGGTGGTGCCCACTACCTTCATCATCGACAAGCAGGGGAACATCGTCAACAAGATCGAGGGGACCCGGAAAAAGGAAGAATTTGAGCGGATGATCAAGGCCTTGATGTAACCAACTGGGGACACCTCCTATTCTGGCAGGCGCCTCTGCCCCCAAAATTAGGCAGTGTCCCTGTTTTTCCTGGCGCCAGTGAGGAAATATCATGGGGCCCTGGACTAAGTTGCCAGAGTGGGCCCAGGCGCTGGAGGATTGTCTCAGGGAGGGAGAATCGGCCCTGGCTATCCTCCACGGGCAGGTCTACGATTACACGCCGGGTGAACGGGGATTATCTCCCCTTTCGTCATTTCCTGGCTGAATGGCTGGGCCAGGAGCGCCACGTGGTTTTCTACAACCTGGGCCTGGGGCTGGAGTTTGGCGACGCCGCGGGCGAAAATGCCTTCCGGGAGGCCCTGGAGCCCCCGGAGCCGGCTCCAGATAATGACGCAGCCGAAGACCTCTCCCGGGTCCGGGCCCGGGCCTTAAACGCCCTGGGACAGAAACCCGTTCCCAAGCCGCTCCCCCAAAGCCCCCGGGAGGTCCTGCAACTGGCGGAGCGGGTCATGGCCGCCCCCTGCCAGGGCCAGCCAACCTGCAGGCCCCTGGCCTTGATCCTGGAGTACGCTGAAACCATCGTCCCGGCGGTGGATTTGGGCTCCATGGCCGAGCCGGACCGGGCCGCCCTGGTCACCCTGCTGCGCTGGGCCCGGCAGGCGGAGCTCACCGAGCAGGGCCACCTGGTGGTGCTGACCACCGGCAATCTGGCGGATTTAAACCCCAATCTGCTCCTCAGCCGCCACGGCGCCCAAATCATCGCCGTGCCGCCTCCCGATCGGGAGGCCCGCCTCCATTTCATCGCCCACCTGCTTTCCCAAGCCCGCTACCACCTGGAACTGACTCCCCAGGAGCTGGCCAACCTGGGCGCCGGCTTGAGCCTCCGGGTGCTGCACACCCTGCTGCGCCGGAGCCTCGGCCGGCCCCTCACCCTCGAGATGGTGCGCCGCCGGAAAAAGGACCTGCTGCGCCAGGAACTGGTGGGTCTGGTGGAGGTCATCGAGCCGCGCTTCGGCCTCGAAGATATCGGCGGGCTCACGCCGATCAAGGACTATTTTGCCCAGATAGTCCGGGCCATCCAGGCGGACGAAATCAGGCTGGTGCCCCGGGGCATCACCCTGATGGGCCCCCCCGGCGTGGGCAAGACCGCCCTGGCCGAAGCCCTGGCCCGGGACTGCGGCTTCAATTTCGTCAAGCTCCTGAACCCCCGCACTAAATGGGTGGGGGAGAGCGAACGCAACTTCTTCAAGGCCCTGCAACACCCTGCGCAGCCTGACCCCGGTGGTGGTGGTGGAGGACGAAGCCGACCAGAGCGAGCACGGCCGGGACGAATACTCCGGCGACACCGGGGTGAGCAACCGCCTCCGGCAGATGCGCTTCGAGTTCATGGGCGACCCGGCCATCCAGGGCAAGGTCCTGTGGATCAGGATCACCAACCGGCCGGACCGCCTGGACAAGGCCGACCTGCGCTCCGGCCGCTCCAGCGAGCGCATCCCCTTTTTCCTGCCGGATTTCGACTGAAAAATGCCCAGATCTTCAGGGTGGTGGCCAGCCGCAGCCAGATTCCTGCGACCTGGAGGATTTCGCGCGAGGTCGTCCGATTATCTGGAGCCGGCGCCATCCGGAGCTGATCACCGGCGGCGACATCGAAGAGCTGGTCTTCCGGGCCTACCGCCGGGCCCGCCTGGCCGGCCGGGAAGCAGGTCGAGTTTCGCCGATTTTCAGCAGGTAATCGACGACTTCCTGCCGCCGCACCAGCTGGAGGTCCTGCGCCATATGGAACGCCTGGCCCTCAACCAGTGCTCCTCCCGCCGCTTCGTCCCGGACCGGGTCTGGTCCTGGGCCGCCCGCGGCGAGGAGACGGAGGAATAACCTTGGGAGAGGGGGCCAGGGGCCGACGGCCCCTGCCCCCTCTCCCAAACCCTCTCCCCTAACCCCCCTTTTTCAAAAGGGGGGATAAGAAAGCAGAGGGGGAATAAAAGGTAAGGAAAAACCACCATCCGCGACAAGATCATCATCGAAGGGAGCGAGGTCATCCTTTTAGACGAAGACGGCCCCGGCCAGCCCCGGGTGGCCCGGCGGGCGCCGCTGGATTCACTCCTGCGCTACGTCTCCCGGGTCATGCCGCCGCCTTTGCCGGTGCTGCCCCCGGGTACCAGGTGGCTTAGGCAGCGGAGAGACCTGCTGCTGCTGGCCGTGGAACATCCGCCCCAATGCCGCACCCTGCAGGTGAGCGGCGGCAAAAAGGGCGACGGCGGCTACCGCGCTTACCGGCTGGCCCTGCCGTACGTGCTCTATCTGCTGACCTTCTACCGGGACGGTTTCGAAGAGATGAAGATGTTTTTTCGGGTCTCGCCGCTGGGGTCCCTGGATGACCCCCTGTATCACACCTGCCTGCCCAATGTCCGGGGCGAACCGGGCCATTACGGCAGCCAGCGCGTCTGCCTGCGTTACCGGCCGGAGATGCTGGAAGGCGTGCCCCTGGCCGAGTCGGTGCCGGCCCTGCTCGACTTCTTTTGGCGCACCGGCTTCAACCAGGACATCGCCCACAGCGCCTTTGCGCGGGCCCAGGGACTGGACCCGCGCCTGGCGAACCTGGCGGCCTGGGAAGCGGCCACGGCCGCCGACCCGCTTTTTCCCCTCGAAGTCCAGTGGGAAGCCGCGGCGCGCCATTTGCCGGATCTTTGGGCGGAGTGTTTGAAACTGCACGGCGAGAGTGATCAACCGGTGCAAGACGCCGGCGGCCTGGCCGACATCTTATTTCGCTTACCGGTGGGGTATTGATCCGGACCGCGGCGACCCCAACTGTGATGGCCGCGGCGCTTTCTCTATCCCAGTGGCGCCGGCGCCTGGATGGGCTTACCCGGACAACCTACTGAGATCATTCCCCTTTTTCCTTGCCTGCGCCGCCTTTGGCATGGGTTTGAAAGGTGAAAACCACCTGGGCCTCCGGCGAAGAAAACTGCAAGGAAGTGAGCACCAGTCTCTTCACGGCATGCAGAATCTCTTCCGAGGAAGCTTCGTTCAGGTTGCCGGTGAGTTTGAGATAGAGGTTTTCTCTCTTCCGGCAGATGGATAGTTGCGGTTGCATGTTAGGGCCCTCCTTTCTAATCCTGCTATCTAGTTATCTAATTGCAATCCATCAGGAAAACTCTTTTTTAGCCAAGGAAGCTCAACGCTTCTCCAGTCTACTCGTCCAGGGAAGCCAGCCCCTGACGGATGGCATATTTGGTGAGTGCGGCCACGCTGCTCAGGCCCAGTTTGCTCACGATCTGCTTGTGGTGGGCTTCTATGGTCTCGCTGCTAAGCCCCAGGGAAGCGGCGATTTGCCGCGTCCCCTTGCCTTCGGCCAGGAGCTGCAAAACCTCCCGCTCCGGCGCGGTGAGAACGGAATAAGCCGAACTGGAGCCCGCCGCACAATTGGAGGCGAGATCCTGAATCAAGAGGTCGGACACTCCTGGGCTGATATAGGTTTGCTGGCGCATCACGGTGCGGATGGCCTTCACCAATTCCTCCAGGGCGCAGTCCTTCAACAGGTATCCCAGGGCCCCCGACCTGAGCATATTCGACACGAAGAGGCTGTCGGAATGCATGGAGAGGGCAATGACTTTCGCACCGGGAGACCCGACCAGGAGCTGGCGGGTAGCCTCGAAGCCATTTAAATCCGGCATGGAGATGTCCATGATGATCACGTCCGGGGCCAGTTCCTGCGCCAGCTTCAGGGTCTTGCGGCCGTCGTCGGCTTCTCCCACCACCTGGATGTCGGGCTCGCCGGCCAGGAGGGTCCGCAATCCCTGGCGAACTATCTGGGCATCATCCGCCAAAATAACTTTTATGGTCATGCCACCATCCCTGGGGTAAACCTGCCTCCGGGTTCCGAGGAGTGAATCTGGCCTTCTCGACCAGCACCGACCGCACCCAGATCGAGCATTAATTCCCATATTTTTCGGGCAAACTGGAATTGTCAGTCGATCATCAATACAGCGTAACAATACAGGTTTTAGGTGGGAAAGATCACTTAGGAAAAACCTAAATTTGGGGTAAGGAAAACCTAATTCTGCGGGCGGGAAAACCTTAGAGTCGATTTTCCCTGATCAAGAAAGGAGATCGGGACTGCGGAGGTAAACCGGCCTAGTCGTCCAGAGTGGTCAAACCTTGCCGGATGGCATATTTGGTCAGCTCGGCGACACTGTGGATCCCCGATTTGTTCATAATCTGCTTGCGGTGCGATTCCACCGTCTTGATGCTGACGCAGAGGCAGTCGGCAATCTGATTGGTGGTCTTGCCTTCGGCCATAAGCTGCAAGACTTCCCGCTCCCTGGCCGTTAAGACGGAAAAGGCCGAAGCGCCGGCGTTGCTCCAGCCGCTGACAAAATCTTTAATGACTACGTCCGAGATGCCGGGGCTCAGATAGGTCTTCTGGGCCATCACGGCCCGGATCGCCTTGACCAGTTCCTCCAGGGCACAGTCTTTCAGGAGATACCCGGAAGCGCCAGCCTTGAGCATGTTGAGCACAAAGAGACTGTCGGAGTGCATGGACAGGGCGATTACCTTGACCCCGGAGCACTCGGCCAGGATTTGCCGGGTGGCTTCGATGCCGTTTAGGCCGGGCATCGAGATGTCCATGATTATTAAGTCGGGTGAAGTTTCTTGGACCAGGCGTAATACCGAGCGGCCGTTGTCCGCCTCGGCCACCACCTTGATGTCCGACTCCAGGGCCAGGAGGTTGCGCAGGCCCTGGCGCACTATCTGATGGTCATCCGCCAGCACGATCTTGATGGTCATCTTGCCTTCCCTATGTGAATTTTTTTGGCGTATTTTAACGGCACCGTCAAGGCGACCCGGGTCCCGTTGCCTGCCGTGGAGGTCATGTCCACCTTGCCCCCCAGATAATGCAGGCGCTCACGAATACTGAAGAGCCCGAAGCCCCCGTTGCCCCCTGATTTGGCAAAACCCTTGAAGTCGGCGATCCCGACGCCGTCGTCCACCACTTCGACGTCGACCCGGTCGCCGTGGCGAGCGATGGTTACCCGGGCGTGCTTGGCCTGGGCATGTTTGACGATGTTCAACATCAACTCCCGCACCGAACGGAAGAGGAGCACCTTGATTTCATCGGTCATGGGGATGGGTTTCATCTCCCGCTGCACCTCCACCTGCATGCCATGTTGGGCCCTGACGTGCTTGGCGTACCATTCCACCGCCGCCTCGAACCCCAGCTCGTAGAGGACCGGCAGGCTCAATTCAAAGGTCAGCGACCTGGTGTCCTGGATCATCTTCTCGATGAGTTCCCGCACCTCACCCAGGGGAGTGGCCAGCTCCGAGTCCCCCACGGTTTTCTGCAAGACCCCCAGTTTAATCTTGGAGACCGCCAGGGCCTGGCCGATATGGTCGTGGAGGTCGGTGGCCAGGCGGCGTCTTTCCCGCTCCTCGGTCAGGGAGAGCTCCGACGTCAGGGATTGGAGCTGCTCCTGATTGGCCTGAATCTCTTCTTCGCCCTTTTTACGCTGGGTGACGTCTTGGGTCATGATGATGGCAAACTGGGGCTCCCGCCTGGGACCCCGGAGAATGGAGACCGTCACCTGACCCCAGACGATCTGGCCGTCCTTGCAGACATAACGCTTTTCCCGGGTGTAGGATTCCCGGTTCCCCCTGGCCAACTCCTGAAAAAGACTGATGCTTTTGGGCAGATCGTCCGGATGGGTTAAGTCCTTGAAGGACTTTTTAAACATTTCTTCTTTGTTATACCCCAGCAGTTCCAGGAAGGCGGAATTGCTATCCAGGATAAAGCCCTCCATGTCCACCAGACACATGCCGATGGCGGCTTCCTCGAAGATTTTGCGAAAGTGCTTCTCGGTTTCCCGCAGGGCGGTGACATCGCTGAACATGGCAAAGGCCCCGCTGAATTGGCCATTTTCGAACAGTGGCACCGAACTCATGAGCACCGCGGCGATCCCCGGTTCTTACAGGAAATCTCCAGTTCCTGCTGGGCCACGTTATTTTTGCGGTTTTCTTCCAGGGCCTTGTTCATAAGCATCCAGTTGGCCTGGTCGAATAATTCCTGAATATTCTTATTCTCCAGCTTTTCATGGCCGGTGATTTCCCGCATGCGCCGATTGACGAATTTCACCATGCCCTTGTCGTCAATGATCCAGATGCCTTCGTGGGCATTTTCGATGAGGCCCCGATACTTGCGTTCGGAGATCTCCAACTTGCGGTAGAGGATGGCGTTCTCCAGGGCAATGGCGATCTGGTTGGCGAAACTGACGATGAACTCCCGGTCCCCTTCGGTGATGGTGGCGTCCCAGTGCACCCGGTCGGCCAGCAGGACCCCGATGACCTTGCCGCGCACGGTGAGGGGCGCCAGGATGATGGCCTTGGGCTTGAACTGCTTGATCAGGGGATTCTTGACGTTGAGTTTGCTGCGAGCCACGTCCTGGATCACCACCGGGATGCCGGTCATGGCCACCCGGGCGATGACGTTGTCCACCTTGGAAATGGGGATCTGGTAACCCTTGACCCGTTCGAACAACACGGGGTCGATGCCCGCGGCATAGGTGAGCTCCAGGACCTCACCCTGCTGGTCCAGCAGCAGGATGCCGGCCCGGTCCAGCCGGGCGGAATTGATCAGCAACCGCAGGGTCACTTGCAGGAGCTTCTCCAGGTTGAGGACCGACAGGGTGGCGGTGCTGGTCTCCTGGAGGCAGATTAGCTGATCGATCTTCTCCTTGAGCTGCATGTTGAGCCGATGGATTTCATCGAACTTCTTGCGCAGCAGTTCCTTGTCCCGCTCCAGCTCCTCGATGGTATAAGTGAGGGCTCGCCAGGGGACCATGAACTTCAAAAAGCTCTCTTTGAGGAAAGAGCGCTTTTGCCATTTCAGGTGGTATTCGCAGTAATCGTCACCCTTGAAGCAGCATTTGGTTTCTTCCAGGGTTGAGGGCGGCATTTTCCAGATGGTGGGGATACCGGAGTAGATTCCCTGATTAAACAGGCAAAAATCGCGGTTGGCCGGAATATTCTTAAACCAATGGAGCCGCACGACGGCGCTGTCACGCTTGACCTCCACCAGCTCGATGGTTTTGTTGCGGTTGAATTTATCGTTGATGGCCTGCACCCGTTTCAGGGTCTGGCGGGGGTTTTTGTGCGAAAACAGGATGATCCGCTGCACATAGCCCAGCTTTTTCCGCGCCGCGGATTCGAAGCCGATCTTAAAGGCGATCTGATTGTTTTTGGTTAAGCGCTTGGCATTTTCGAACATCTTGGTGACCACGTCACTGGACACCCAGTTGTTCACTTCCATCAAGAATTCTTGGGGGTTGGCCAGGCCTTCGATTTCCGGGCCCAGGCCGCCCAAGAGCCCGGACATCTCCTCCGGCAGATTCTCCTGGAAATATTCGATGATGGCCCGGGTATTGAGGCAGCTATGATGCTTTTCCATCAGGGGCCGGAGCTCATGCCGGGACTCCCCTTCGGCCATCATGTCCGAGGCCTGGACTCTGAGCGGCCAGTTTTCCATAGGTTCCTGGCCGTCCGCATCCGTGGCCGGGTCGTCCTCTACAAGTCTTGCTCCTTGAGAAAATTTAACCCGCTCTTCCAACATTTACTTTACTCTCTCCCAACTGGGGTGAAAGGACGGCAGAAGTTGGGCATCATCGCCTACTTAATAAAAAAACTATTACCGGATGCTCCGATAATAAATGATTTGATATTAAAGTCAACTATAACAATGACTACCTTCGGTTTACTGTTTGTCTAATTCCTCAGAAACCCGCTAGCTAAAACCCGCCCGGAATCTTCGCCCCAGGGTGCCAGTCAGGGGCCTGCCGGCGAATTACCAGGGGTTTCCTAAAGCAAAATCAGGGAAACCGGTATTGAATAATATTTAAAGATATTTTTAATATAGCTAAAAAATATATCGAGTATTTTGTTGCGTTTTTGTGGTAAGATACGCTTCCACACAAGTTAATTCTCAAAGGCCAAGGAAAGGCGCATGTCTTCCCGGTTTGTTTTGCTCCGGAAATCCGAAATGAGCCTAAGCAAGTTTCTCCAGGTGAATTGGAGCCACCTGCTTTTACGGTTCCTGCCCTTCGGCATTTCCCAAGGCAGCATCAGGACCCTGGGGCGCCTGTACTATCTGATCAATCGGCAGGAACAGGACCTGATTCGGGAAGCGATCAGGCGGGTTTTTCAGGGGAAAATAACCGCCGACCAGGTCCAGGACAAAATCGCCGCCGCCTTCGAGGGCATCTTCGATCACTACCACGAAAAACTTTTTGTGGGTTATGCCAACTTCCCGCACTTACAGGACTTTTTAAAGAAGCAGGTGGATTTCCAGGGGCTGGAGAACCTGAACGGGGCCCTGGCGGCCGGTCGCGGCGCCATCCTGGTGACGGGTCACTTCGGAGCGGTGGAATTATTGCCGGGAGCCTTGACGTTGAAGGGCTTCCCCACTTCGATGCTCTGCCGGTTCCAGAGCACGCGGCTTAGGTCCGCCCAAGGCCGCCGCTCCCAGTGGATCGGCCTGGACCTGATCGAGCCGGGCCGGGGCGAGGGCTTATGGGCCGCGCTGCAGGCCCTCAGGGCGGGACGGATTCTCATCATCGAATGCGATGAATTCGAAAGCTGGCGGCCGGACCCGCGGCGGGTGGTGCACTTTCTCCGGCACCGGCTTCCCCAGGACCGCACCCTGGAGCTTTTACACCGGCGCTCCGGCGCTCCGGTGGTCACCGCGCTGTTGCAGCGAGACGCCCGGCGGCGCTATACCTGCCGCCTCACCTCGGTTGGCCCCGAGGCCGCCCCGGTAAATCTTCCCATCAGCGACCGTTGTCTCGAGATTCTGGAAAATGCGGTGCAGGCCCACCCTGAGCAGTGGTATCAATGGAAGGAATTTGGTAAGATGATCAAAACTTACCGAGAGGTCGGGTATGATCATCAGGAAGGTGGATATCTGGCACCTGAACCTGCCATTTCTCTCCCCGATCAAGCATAACTTAGCCACGCATACCAGTTCGTCAAACCTGGTAGTCAAAGTGACCGCCGACACCCCCCGGCCGGGGTACGGCGAAGGGGTGCCCCGGGAATTCGTCACCGGGGAAACCCTCTCGGGAAGCCTGGCCTTCCTGCTGGAAACCCTGATTCCCAGCCTCTGGAACCTGGAATTTTCCTCCCCGCCTCAACTCCGGGCAGCCTTGAGGGACCTGTTTCGGCAAACCGCCGGGGAGCGGCATCCCGCGGCTTTTTGCGCCTTGGAAACCGCCTTGCTGGATGCCGCCGGCCGAGCCTGGAACCTGCCGCTGTCCGAGTTTTTCGGGCCCCGCCGCCAAGACGTCCTGATTTACAGTGCGGTGATTCCCATGGCGTCCCGGGAGCAAATGGCCCGGCTGCTCGGCCTGGTGAAGAGGATGGCCATGCCTTTTCTGAAGCTGAAGGTGGGAGGGGCCGACGACCTGGAGGTCCTGAAGCTGGCCCGGGAGACCCTGGGTTGGGAAGTGGATATCCGGGTGGACGCCAACTGCGCCTGGACCGCCGCTGAGGCCGTTCGCCGCCTTCGGGAGCTGGCGCCCTACCGCCTCAGTGCAGTGGAGCAGCCAGTGGCCAAGGAGGATTTTGAGGGTTTGCGAGAGGTGGGCGCCGCCACCGGTCTGCCGGTCGTTGCTGATGAGTCCTTGTGTACTGAAGCCGAGGCCCGGAGATTGATCGACCTCAAGGCCTGCGGCCTCTTCAATCTGCGCCTGTCCAAATGCGGTGGTCCCGGGGCCGCCGACCGGATCAGGCATATGGCCGCGGCGGCCGGAGTTCGCTGCCAGCTGGGCTGCCACGTGGGCGAGACCAGTATTCTCTCCGCCGCGGGCCGCCACTTTGCCTCCGGCGCCCCGGAATTAGTCTACCTGGAAGGCTCTTTTTCACCCTTCCTGTTCGCGCGGGAACCAGTGGCCCACCCGGTGGCTTTTGGGCCTGGGGGCCTGGCTCCCCACCTTTCCGGTCCGGGCCTGGGGATCGAGGTTCTCGATCAGGCCTTAGAGGACTGCTCCGCGGCGCATCATCAGCTCACCGCCTGATCGACGCGGAACTATGGTTGGCGGCAGCTTAAATTTGCGCTAAACTATGAACCTTAAATTATGCTCAGCTAATTATCCATATCGTGATTGATCTTCATTCCCATATCCTGCCGGACCTGGACGATGGCGCCGCCACCTGGGAGGACTCGCTGGAGATGGCCCGGATGGCGGTGGAGGACGGTATTCGCACCATGGTGGCCAGTCCTCATCTGTTTCGGCATCGCGCCGTCAAAATGGCCGACGTGAACCATAAAGAGGTCATACTCGATAAAATCCAGGAGTTTAAACAAAAACTCGCGGCCGCCGCCCTGGACCTGGAAATCCTCCCCGGCTGCGATTTTCCCTTGTGCTTTGAGGGCCTGCAGCTTCTGGAAAATGATCAGATTTTAACCATCAATGAGGGCAAACGCTACTTGCTGTTCGAGTTTCCCGATTCCTCCCTGCCCCCGGCCACCGAAGATATCTGTTTCCGCCTCAATTCCAGGGGGATCATTCCGATCATCACCCATCCCGAACGCCACTTCATCTTCCAGGAGATGCCCGACAAGCTGCAGCGCCTGATCGATTTGGGGTGCCTGGTGCAATTGACCGCCGCCAGTCTGACCGGTGGTTTCGGACGGCAGGTGGCCCGGGCAGCCCGGGAAATGGTGCGGAAAGGCTATTGCCATATTCTGGCCAGCGATGCCCATAGTCCCAGTTTTCGGCCCCCCCTGCTGAGCAAGGCCCTGGAAGCAGCCTCCTCCCTGGTGGGCCGGACCCGGGCCCTGGCTATGGTTACCACCATCCCCGCAAAGATCATCAAAGGCGAATCCTGCAACTAACCGCCACCTCCCCAAGTGGAATTTTAGCCTTTCCTGTCTCTGTCCAGTTTCCCCTTGACTATTACTTTGTTATTGACTATTTCTGTTATTATTGTTTGAATGCAATAAATAATAAGATTTAATCCGGGGATGACGTTTCTCTTAACTCAGGGGGATGGAGAATGAATAACGGGAAACGCCTTGGGCTGTGGCTCTTCCTGGCCCTGATCGCTTGGGGCTGCGCCGGGGTCAGCGAAAAATATCCCTCCGATGAGGCCAAGGCCTATTTTGCTGCGGCCAAAGAGGCCAATTTCCTGGGGGTGGAGTGCATGTCCCCCCAGCATGTAGATCTCTCGGCCTACACCTCTCTCATGGGGGTTAAGTACCCCCCCACCGCGGCGGTGGAGGTCCTTTCCGAACCGCCCTCCCGGCCATACCAGGCCTTTGCGGTGCTTCAAAGCCCTGCCGCGCAATCCTCCCCAAATGTCTCTCCGACCGTCTTGGCCCAGCTCACTAACAAGGCCAAGGCCATCGGGGCTGACGCCATCATCATTTGCAGGCCGGCCGCCAAAGCGGAGGCCGTGGCCATCAAGTACCGCCTGCAAGACCCCGAAGAAAAACTGCGGCATTAGGACCTGCGGGGTTTCGGTTCCCACCGTTGGCTCCGGCTGCTCAGCCGCAACCCTCGCCCCGACATCTTTTGCCATCCTCGATTTAAGTGCGCTTCACTTACCGATTACCTATCTGAACCGCTCAAAAATTTCGGTTTTGCCAGGCGGGGCGAATGCTAAAAATAGCCCCTTGGGTAGGTGACCCAAAAATCCGTTAGTATTTTCTCAATCCGCGCAATTTAGTAGCTATTGGTGGAAATACCGCCGTTCGAGTAATTATCTATGCCGCAGTCATAATTTTTAATATCAGCGCCTTGGTTGATGCGCTTCTCCACCCGGAACACTCGCCTCGGCGGCCCTTTCTGTAGTATATTTTTTGACAAGAAAATCAGAAATCATGCGATTTTTCCTGGCAATCTCACCTGATACCCTATGCTGCGTAACCTTCCTTATTTTTTCCCCGAAACTGCCTGGACCTATTTAAGGAAGATACATCCGAAAAACTCTGAAAAATCGCTCTATCCCCCGCCTTTCGGGCCCGCGCCCGGGTCGAGGAGGGTCAGGTGGAAAAGGAGTCATCTATGAAGACAGTGGCCGAGAAGCTTAAGGAGTTGCGGGAGCAAAGAGGCGGCGGTTAAGGCCATGGGTGGAGCCAAGGCGGTGGAGAAGCAGCACGCCGGCGGCAAGCTCACCGCCCGGGAGCGCCTGGACCTCTTTTTCGACCCCGGGACCTTCCAGGAAACCGATATGTTCGTCACCCACCGCTGCGTCAACTTCGGCATGGAAAAGGTGGAGATCCCCGCCGACGGTGTCATCACCGGCTTCGGCCAGGGTAAACGGCCGGCCCGGTGCTTCGCCTTCTCCCAGGACTTCACCTCCCGGGCGGGCTCCCTGGGCGAGATGCACGCCAAGAAGATCTGCAAGGTCATGGACCTGGCCCTGAAGGCCGGCGTGCCCTTCGTGGGCTTAAACGACTCCGGCGGGGCCCGCATCCAGGAAGGCGTGGATTCACTTCAGCGGCTACGGCCAGATCTTTTACCGGAACGCCATCGCCAGCGGCGTCATCCCCCAGATCTCCGCCATCATGGGACCCACCGCCGGCGGCGCGGTCTACTCCCCGGCCATGACCGACTTCATCTTCATGGTGAAGAACACCTCCTACATGTTCATCACCGGCCCGGACGTCATCAAGAGCGTCACCGGCGAGCAGATCAGCCAGGAGGAGCTGGGCGGCGCCATGGCCCACAACGCCAAAAGCGGCGTGGCCCAGTTCGCCTGCGAGACCGACGCCGACTGCATCGAGCAGATCAAAAAGCTCCTGAGTCTACCTCCCCGGCCAACAACATGGAGGACCCGCCGCTCTCAGCCCTGCGCCGATCCCGCCGGCCGGGAGGAGCCGGCCCTGGACAGCCATCATCCCCGACAGCCCCGCGCCTCCTACAACATGCACGACGTCATCCGGGCCATCGTGGACGACGGCGACTTTTTCGAGCCGCACGAGCACTTCGCCCAGAACATCATCACCGCCTTCGCCCGGCTGGGCGGCCGGCCCGTGGGCATCATCGCCAACCAGCCCGCGGTCATGGCGGGCTGCCTGGACGTGGACGCGGCGGACAAGGCCTGCCCGCTTCATCCGCTTCTGCGACGCCTTCAATATCCCGCTGCTGACCATCGCCGACGTGCCCGGCTATCTGCCCGGCAGCGACCAGGAGTGGCGGGGCATCATCCGCCACGGCGCCAAGCTCCTCTGGTGCTACTCCGAGGCCACGGTGCCCAAGCTCACCCTGATCACCCGCAAGGACTACGGCGGCTCCTACCTGGCCATGTGCTCCCGGGACCTGGGCGCCGACATGGTGCTGGCCTGGCCCACCGCCGAGATCGCGGTCATGGGGGCGAGCGGCGCGGCCAACGTCATCTTCCGCAAAGAGATCAAGGAGGCCGCGGACCCGGCGGCCAAGCGGCCAGGAGATCATCGATCAATTACGAGAACCTGCTCTACAACCCCTACATCGCCGCCTCCCGGGGCTTCGTGGACCAGGTGATCGCCCCCCGGGAGACCCGGCCCCGGCTGATCGCGGCCCTGGAGGTCCTGGCCACCAAGCGGGAGACCCTGCCGCCCAAGAAGCACGGCAACATCCCGGTGTAGGGGCAGGCGTAGTGCAGTTCTGAAAAGCCCGGATCACCCATCCCGGCCCTGCAGGGGAAGAGAGACCCGGCCTCCTTTATACAGCAGGCGGGATATCGCAGCGAGGTTTTAAAGTCCCCTTTGTAAAAGGGGGATTTAGGGGGATTTAGAAGGATTTGGCTGCAAACTGAAAGCTGTTAAGCTGACCGCTGAAAGCTCGTAAAGAGGAGAGGACAGAGTGCCCATCAAACCCCAAATCCTGGCCGCCATCAGCGGCGGCCATGGCTGCCTATATCGCCGACGAGGAAGCCGCCTGCCAGGCGCGGCCCTGGCGCCGCCCGGCGGCCGCGGCGCCCGGCCCTACGCTCAATCTCTGGGGCTCTGGCCGGCCGCCAGCAGGCCATGCAGCTGCGGCTCTGATGCAGCGCCGCAGCCTGAGATAGTGAGCGTAAGCAGTGCAGCAGTAAGCAGTAATGGCAAGGCCCTTGATCTTGCTGCGCACCGCTCACTGCCACTGCTTACTAAAAGCGATACTAAAAGCCTTATGCCCCGATAAAGCGTTAAACGTTATAAAAGGAGCACATAATGGCCGGAAAAAACCCCATCAAGTTCACGGACACCACCTTTCGGGACGGCCACCAGTCGCTGCTGGCCACCCGGATGCGCACCGAAGACATCATGCCCTTCATGGAACGCATGGACCAGATGGGCTACTTTGCCATCGAGGTCTGGGGCGGCGCCACCTTCGACACCACCCACCGCTTCCTGGGGGACGACCCCTGGGAGCGCATCCGCACCATCAAGGGCATCCTGAAGAAGACCCCCACCATGATGCTGCTCCGGGGCCAGAACCTGGTGGGCTACCGCAACTACGCCGACGATCTCACCTACCGCTTCGTGCGCTACACCGCCGAGGCCGGGGTGGACATCTTCCGGGTCTTCGACGCCTTGAACGACATGCGCAACTGGGAGGTCTCGGTCAAGGCCCTCATGGACGCCAAGAAGGCCGGGCTCATGGCCCACTTCCAGGGCGCCATGTGCTATACCCTGACCCAGCGGCGCCTGGGCGGGCCCATCTTCAATCTGGAATACTACGTCAACTTCGCCAAGCGAATCGAAGAGATGGGGGCCGACTCCGTCTGCCTCAAAGACATGGCCGGCATGTGCTCCCCCAACGACGCCTACGACATCATCAAGGCCGTCAAGGAGACCATCAAGATCCCGGTGGAGTTCCACACCCACTACACCAGCGGCTCGGGCTCCATGAGCTACCTCAAGGCCATCGAGGCCGGGGTGGACATCCTGGACACCTGCCTGTCCCCCTTTGCCCTGCGGACCTCCCAGCCGGCCATCGAGCCCCTCCTGGTGGCGGTGGAGCAGACCGACCGGGAAACCGACATGGACCTGGCCAAGCTCATCGAGATCGGCTACGACCTGGAGAAGGTGGCGGTGAAATACCGGGATCTCCTGGACACCTCCAAGATGGCCCAGATCGACACCGGCGTGCTCCTGCACCAGATCCCCGGGGGCATGTACTCCAACCTGGTGAACCAGCTTAAGGAGGCCAACGCCCTGGACCGCATCCACGAGGTCATGGAGGAACTGCCCCAGACCCGGAAAGAGCTGGGCTACCCGCCGCTGGTGACCCCCACCTCCCAGATCGTCGGCACCCAGGCGGTGATGAACGTGCTCTTCGGGCGCTACAAGATGGTCCCCGCCGAGGTCAAGGGCCTGGCCTACGGCCTCTACGGCAAGACCCCGGCCCCCATGGACCCCAAGGTCCAGAAGATGATCCTCAAGGGCTACGAGCGGGGCGAAAAGCCCACCACCAAACGGCCCGGGGAGATCCTGGAGCCCGAGTGGGACAAGGCGGTGGCGGACACCAAGGGCCTGGCCAAAAACGACGGCGACATCCTGATCTACGCCCTCTACCCCACCACCGGCAAGCGCTTCCTCAAGTGGAAGTACGGCATGGAGCCCGTCCCCGCCGAGGTCAAGGGCAAGACCCTGGAGCAGATCAAGCTGGAGGACACGGTTTACCCCACCATCAAGAAGAAGAAGCTCTTCGCCCAGGTCAAGGAGTATCTCGACTCCCTGGAGAAAACCGCCCCGGCCAAGGGCGCGGGGCTCAGGACCTTCAACGTCTTCGTGGACGGCGCAATACTATGAGGTCGAGGTGGAGTGCACCTCCGGGGCCCCGGTGATCACCGCCGTGGCCCCGGCGGCCGGTAGCGCGGCTTCCAGCCTGCAGCCGCCGCTCCTAAACCCGCCCCGGCTCCGGCCGCCGCGCCCAGACCCGGCGGCGCCGGCGTCGCGCCGGCGGCCGCGCCGCCGCCGATCTGGCCGCCGGGGAAGTGCCGCTCCGCGCCCCCATGCCCGGCATGATCATCAGCTATGGCGTCAAGGTGGGCGATAAAGTCAACACCGGCGACCTGGTCTGCGTCCTCGAGGCCATGAAGATGCAAAACAGCCTCCCCGCCCCCGCCGCCGGCACCATCAAGGCCATCAACTTCGAACCCGGCGCCAGCGTCGCCAAGGACGCCGTCATCCTGGTCATCACCAAGTAAAAATGCCGTTGTAGGGGCGGCGAGCGCGCCGCCCCTGCCTTTTAGGAGGCACACGTGATTAAGGTATTGTTGGAGCGCACCATCAAGGGCAAGCATGTCAAGGAAATTATCCGGCTGCTGCGGATGATGCGGGTCTTGGCCATGCAGCAGCAGGGATATATCAGCGGCGAGACCCTCCACGCGGTGGATGACCCGAATCGTTATCTGGTGATCAGCACCTGGGAGTCCCTGGCCCATTGGCAGGCCTGGCTGGGCAGCTCGGAGCGGCAAAAAATCCAGGCCGAGGTTGATGGTTACATGGAATTACCCACCCAGCCCCGGGTCTATACCTATTAGTGGTTCTGCGGAAAATTTCTAAAATCGTCACCAATCTCCCTCTTGCCTAAAAGTTGAATTAGAGAGATGATTAAAAGATTGTGGCAGTGTTCACAATCAAGTGCCTGAACCAGGCACATCAGCATAAGGAGGAATACCTATGGTTCGCCCGAAGATAACCGTGGTGGGGGCCGGCAACGTCGGGGCCACCTGCGCCCATTGGGCCGCGGCCCGGGAACTGGCTGACGTGGTGCTGGTGGACGTGGTGGAGGGCATGCCCCAGGGCAAGGCCCTGGACCTGATGCAGGCCCGGCCCATCTTCGGTTTCAACGTCGACGTGGTGGGCGCCAACGACTACGAGGCCACCAAGGGTTCCCAGGTGGTGATCATCACCGCCGGCATCGCCCGAAAGCCCGGGATGAGCCGGGAAGACCTGATCAACACCAACAAGAACATCGTGGCCACGGTCACCAAAGAAGTGGCGGCCCAGTTCGCCCAACGCCTTTATCATTGTGGTCGGCCAATCCCCTGGACGCCATGTGCTACGTGGCCTATAAGGTCAGCGGCTTCCCCAGAAAGCGGGTCATGGGCATGGCCGGCATCCTGGACACCGCCCGCTTCCGCTGCTTCATCGCCATGGAACTGGGGGTGGCGGTGGAGGAGATCCAGGCCATGGTCCTGGGCGGCCACGGCGACGAAATGGTGCCCGTGGTCAGCGCCACCAACGTCTCCGGCGTGCCCCTGACCAGTCTGCTCGCCAAGGAAACGCATCCAGGCCCTGGTGGACCGCACCCGGAAGGGCGGCGGCGAGATCGTGGCCCTGCTGAAGACCGGCTCGGCCTATTATGCCCCGGCCGCGGCCGCGGTGCAGATGGCCGAGGCCATCTTGAAGAACCAGCGGCGCATGGTGCCGGTGTCGGCCTATCTCACCGGGGAATACGGCTTGAACGACATCTATCTTCGGGGTGCCGGTGATCCTGGGAGCGGGCGGCATCGAGAAGATCATCACCCTGAAGCTCTCCAAAGAAGAAGAGGCCATGCTGCAGAAATCAGCCACGGCGGTGGCCAAGACCCGGGATGAGCTGAATATGTAGGATTTTGGGGAACGGTGGGCGGCCGAGGGCGGTCGCCCTGCCATCCCTGATTTTTGTCGAAAATTTTTTGACAAAAGAATCAGAAATTGTATGATTTTCAAGGGATAGTCCGGCTGATACCGTCTACGTATGGAACATTCAGATCCGTCCTGCTCCTCATGGCAAAATCAAGCAAGCCCAGATAAGAAGGTAGAATGATGAATTGGCTTTTCCGCACCCTCAGCACGTCGGTGGGCAAAAAACAGTTGATGGCCGTAACCGGCCTGCTGTTTCTGCTCTTTCTGGCCACGCATCTCTTGGGCAACCTGAGCGTTTATGGTGGCGGCGCCTCGTTCGTGGCCTACGCCGAGCACCTGCACGCCTTGGGGAACCTGCTGGTGGCGGCGGAAGTGATCATGGCCCTGGCCTTGATCATCCACGTCTGTACCGCGGTGTTCCTGTTCTTCCAGAACCGCAGCGCCCGGCCGATCAAGTACGAGATGGACAAGAGCGGCGGCGGCCGCACCTTCAGCTCCCAGGCCATGCCCTATACCGGCCTGCTGATCCTGGGGTTCATCGGGGTGCACCTGGCCACCTTTTCCCACCATATCGTCGATCAGACCACCCGGAACATCTTTCAAATTGCCGTCGCCGTCTTCTCCCAAAAGCTCTTCCTGGCCATTTATCTTCTCGGCGTCCTCGTCGTCGCCTTTCATGTCCGCCATGGTCTCTGGAGCGCCTTTCAGACGGTGGGGGCCAATCATCCCAAGTACATGCCTTTTATTCAGAAGTTCAGCATTGTCTTTGCCGTGATCGTGGCGCTCGGCTTCGGGTCGCTGCCGCTCGTCATTCTGGCGATGGGCCAGGGAGGTCTGTAAATGTTGCAACTTGATGCCAAGATTCCGGGCGGACCCCTGGAAACGAAGTGGGATCGACATCGTTTCGACCTGAAGCTGGTCAACCCGTCCAACAAGAGAAAGTTCGAGATCATCGTGGTGGGCACCGGCCTAGCCGGCGGCTCCGCCTCGGCCTCCCTGGCGGAATTGGGCTACAACGTCAAGACCTTCTGCATCCAGGACAGCCCCCGGCGGGCCCACAGCATCGCGGCCCAGGGGGGCATCAACGCCGCCAAGAATTATCCCAACGACAGCGACAGCGTCTGGCGGCTGTTTTACGACACCATCAAGGGCGGCGACTTCCGGGCCCGGGAGGCCAACGTCTACCGCCTGGCCCAGGTGAGCAACCTGATCATCGACCATTGCGTGGCCCAGGGCATTCCCTTTGCCCGGGAATACGGCGGTCTCCTGGCCAACCGCTCCTTCGGCGGCGCCCAGGTTTCCCGGACCTTTTACGCCCGGGGCCAGACCGGCCAGCAACTGCTGTTGGGGGCCTACAGCTCCCTGATGCGCCAGGTGGCTCGCGGCCAGGTGACGATGTTTCCCCGCCGGGAGATGCTGGACCTGGTGCTGGTGGACGGCCAGGCCCGGGGGATCGTGGTGCGGAACCTGATCACCGGGGAAATCGAGCGGCATACGGCCCACGCCGTGGTCCTGGCCACCGGCGGCTACGGCAACGTCTTCTATCTCTCCACCAACGGCATGGGCTGCAACGTCACCGCCGGCCTTTCGGGCTTATAAAAAGGGCGCGGGGTTTGCCAACCCCTGCTTTACCCAGATCCATCCCACCTGCATCCCGGTGCACGGCGACTACCAGTCCAAACTCACCCTGATGAGCGAGAGCCTGCGCAACGACGGCCGGGTCTGGGTGCCCAAGCAGGCCGGCGACACCCGGCGGCCGGAAGACATCCCCGAAGCTGAGCGGGATTACTACCTGGAGCGCATGTACCCCAGCTTCGGGAACCTCGCCCCCAGGGATATCTCCTCCCGGGCCGCCAAGCGCATGTGCGACGAAGGCAAAGGCGTCGGCCCCACCGGACGGGCGGTCTATCTCGATTTCGCCGATGCCATCCAGCGTCTGGGCCAGCCGGAGATCGAGGCCAGGTACGGCAACCTCTTCCAGATGTACGAAAAGATCGTGGCCGAAGACCCCTATAAGACGCCGATGATGATCTATCCGGCCTCCCACTATGCCATGGGCGGGCTCTGGGTGGATTACAACCTGATGAGCACCATCCCCGGCCTCTTTGTGCTGGGGGAGGCCAACTTCTCGGACCACGGCGCCAACCGCCTGGGGGCCAGCGCCCTGATGCAGGGCCTGGCCGACGGCTACTTCGTCATCCCCAACACCATCAACGGCTATCTGGCCGGCAGCAAGTTTGCCGACGTGGCCGACAGCCACGCGGCCTTCCAGGCCTCGGAGGCGGAGGTGGTCGCCAAGGTGAAAAGGCTGCTCAGCATCAAGGGCAAGCGCACGGTGCAGGATTTTCACCGGGACCTGGGCAATATCATGTGGGAGTATTGCGGCATGGGCCGGACCGACGAGGGGCTGACCAAGGCCCGGAAGCTGGTGGCTGAGGTGAAGGCGGAATTCTGGGAAAACGTCACGGTGCCGGGCTCCCATGCCGACCTGAACCAGAGCCTGGAAAATGCCGGCCGGGTGGCGGATTTCATCGAGTTCGCCGACGTCCTGCTCCTGGACGCCCTGGCCCGCCGGGAATCCTGCGGCTGCCATTTCAATGAGGCCTTCCAGACCGAGGATCACGAGGCGTTGCGGGATGACGTCAACATGAGCCACGTGGCCGTCTGGGAATATGCCGGCGAAGGCCAGGAGCCCATCTTCAATAAGGAACCGCTGGAGTTTGAATTCGTTAAATTAGTGACGAGGAGTTACAAGTGAGCGGCAAGTCGATCAATCTCACCCTGAAGGTCTGGCGGCAGCCGGGGGCTAAGGCCGCGGGCCGCCTGGAAACCTACCGGGCTGATAATATTCCCACCGACGCCTCCTTCCTGGAGATGCTGGACATTGTCAACCAGCGGCTTACCCTCGGGGGCCAGGAGCCCATCGCCTTCGACCACGACTGCCGGGAAGGCATCTGCGGCATGTGCGGCTCCGTGGTCAACGGCCGGCCCCACGGGCCGGAGCGGGAAACCACCCTGTGCCAGTTGCACATGCGCCATTTTCAGGACGGCGACACCGTGGTCATCGAGCCTTTCCGGGCCCGGGCCTTCCCGGTGGTCAAAGACCTGGTGGTGGACCGTAGTGCCCTGGACCAGATCATCATGGCGGGCGGCTTCATTGCCGTAAATACCGGCCAGGCCCCCGAGGCCAACTCGCTGCCCGTGTCCAAGACCAACGCCGACCTGGCCATGGACGCCGCGGCCTGCATCGGCTGCGGCGCCTGTATCGCCGCCTGCCCCAACGCCTCGGCCATGCTCTTCACCAGCGCCAAGATCTCCCAATTCGCTCTGCTGCCCCACGGCCGTCCGGAGGCCGCCAGGCGGGCCCTGGCCATGGTGGCCAAAATGGACGCCGTGGGCTTCGGCAACTGCACCAACCATCAAGGAGTGCGAGATGGAGTGCCCCAAGGGCATTTCCATCAGCAATATCTCGCGTCTCAATCGGGAATTCATCAAGGCGGCCCTAACCTCCCGGGAACAACTCCCTTAGGCTCCCCGGAGGGAAACATTTACCTGCGGCGGGACGGGTGCTGGCTTATTTGCTCTCATGTGGGGATATGGTTACAAATTTAAGTATCATAGTATGCTACAAACAAAGTCTTCAATCCTAAGTTAGCGTCCCTGCGCGGCAGGCAGCAGACGCCGGGAACTAGAGATGGCCCTGGTGAGCAAGAGAGGCGGTTTGAAAAAGAAATTGAGCATGCTGCCCCCGCCCAGCGCGGGCATGGATGGCTTGAAGGCCCAGTGGGACCTCGCCTGGGAAGCCCTGCAAAAGGCCTACGACGACCTGGAACAGGTCATTGAGGAACGGACCGCCGAGCTCGTCCGCGCCAATGAGCACCTGGTGCAGGAGATCGAGGAACGCAAGCGGACCGAGAACGAGCTCAAACGCATCAAAGAATACCTGGAAAATGTCATCGATAACTCGGTGGACGCCATCGGCATCGTCGACCGGCAGGGCCGCTTTATTCTCTGGAACCGGCGGGCCGCAGAAATCTACGGTTATCCTTTTCAGGCGTTGGCCGGTAAAACGGCCTTCGATCTCTATGCTGATCCCGCCGAGCTTGACCGCATGCTGGGCAAGCTGCGCCGCGAGGGGGTGGTCAGGGAATATGAGATCACCATGAAGAAGTCCGATGGCAGCATCGTGCCCATGGACATCTCCATCAGTCTCCTCAAGGACGACCAGGGAAAGACCATCGGCAGCGTCTGCGTGGCCCGCGACCTCTCGCGGCGCAAAAGGGATGAGATGCAGTTGCAGCGCGCCCAGGATGAACTGCGGCGCTATTCCCGGGACCTGGAGCGCCAGGTGCGGGAGCGCACCCGGGCCATCAACAGTATCCTGCACTACACCCCGGCCGTGGTTTACCTCAAAGATAAATTCGGCCGCTACCGCCTGGTCAACCCCCGCTTTGAGGAGCTCTTCGGCATCAAAAATGAAGACATCCAGGGAAAATCCGACCAAGACATCTTTCCGGAGGTGGCCAATCAATTCCGGACCAACGATCTGCAGGTCCTCACCCAGAAGCGCTCGCGCCAGGTGGAGGAGCAGGTAACGCTCAAGGACGGCGTCCACACCTATCTGTCGGTGAAGTTTCCCCTGTATGACGAGCAGGGCAATGCCGACGGACTCTGCGGCATCTCCACCGAGATCACCGAACTGAAGAAGGCTCAGGAGCAGCTGCGGCTGCTCTCCGGCAGCATCATGGCCAGCCAGGAGAAGGAGCGGGCGGCCATCGCCCGGGAACTGCACGACGAACTGGGCCAGGTGCTCACGGCCCTGCGCATGGATGGCGTGTGGCTGAGCGAGCGCCTCAAGGGCAAGGAGCCCCAGGCGGCGGCCCGGGCCTTGAGCATGTGCGACTTGATCGATACGACCATCGATGAGGTGCGGGCCCTGGCCACCCGGCTCCGTCCCGGGGTGCTGGACGATTTCGGCCTCATCGACGCCCTGGATTGGTACACTAAATATTTCGCCCAGCGCACCGGCATCACCTGTATTTATCAGCACCTCAATGTGCCCCAGGTGGACGATCTCGTGGCCACCGCGGCCTACCGCATCGCCCAGGAGGCCTTGACCAATGTGGCCCGCCACGCCTTCGCCACCCGGGTGAAGATCGACCTCCAGGTCAAGAAGGCGGTGTTAACCCTGTCCGTGTCCGACAACGGGCGCGGCTTTGAGCCCCAAAAGCTGGCGGAGTCCGATTGTCTGGGATTGGCCGGCATGCGGGAACGCGCCGGCCTGTTGGGCGGCCGCCTCGACCTGGAGTCCAAACCTGGCAAGGGGACCCGGGTCCTGTTCCGGCTGCCCTTGGATGAGCGGAGAGGCGCCCTTTAGTTAATGCCAAAACTATTCTGCTCTAGCTTATTCCAAACACCTGAATCATCCCTCGCCCCTTTTCCAGAGCTGGGAACTAATTGGCCTGGCTTTAAAAGTCCCCCTTTGAAAAAGAGGGATTTAAGGGGATTTCAAGAGAACCGCAGTCAAAAGGAATTTTTGACAAGGGCTATAACATGATCAGAGTCCTGTTGGCCGACGACCACCGTATCGTCCGGGGCGGGCTGGCCCGCATTGTCGAGGAATCGGGGGACATCGAGGTGGTGGCCGAGGCCGCCGACGGCCGCGAGGCCATCGACCGGGTCCACCAAACCAAACCCGATGTGGCAGTCATCGATATCTCCATGCCCGGCCTGGACGGCCTGGAGGTCCTCAGCCAGCTCCGCCAATATTACCCGAAAATGCCCATCCTCATCCTCACCATGCACGAAGAGGAACAGTACGTAGTGCGGGCCATCGGCGCCGGGGCCAGCGGTTACATGACCAAGCGCTCCGCCCCGGAGCAGCTGGTCAATGCCATTCGCAAGGTCCACGCCGGGGGGCGTTATCTCAGCGACAGCGCCGCCGAGTCCCTGGCGCAGCATATGGCCACCGGCCCCCGCAGCCGCACCCCCCTGGACTCCCTCTCCAATCGGGAGATTCAGGTCCTGCGGCACCTGGCCCTGGGCCACACCGTCCGGGAGATCGCCGAGGCCTACCACCTCAGCACCAACACGGTGCACACCTACCGCCTGCGGTTGCTGCGCAAACTCAACCTGCGCAACAACGCCGAGCTTTCTCTCTTCGCCATTCAGAACCGCCTGGTAGAGCTTTAATATCACTTCGCAATCAATTGGTAGCACAGGCTTTCCAGCCTGTGCCACCGGTTCCGGTCAAAAAGGGGTTGCACCGGATACAGTCTGCATTTGGCGCCTTACTTGGCGCCTTGGCCTCTTGGCGTGAGATTTACCTTCCTGGGGCAATTATCAAAAAGGCTGGAACGTAAAGGAAATTCCTGACAATTTTGTCGAAAATATATTTTTAAGTCTCAGAAAATATACAAGAAATATCTGCCTGGGGTAGAGCAAATCTGAAGTTCGCCGGCCTCCGGGCTCTCTGCTGCTCAGAGCCGGCTCATGCCGCCCTCCACTATCCATAGAGCTTTCGCAGGAATTTCCAGAATATAAGGGATCTGGCCTTTAAATTTCAGGGATTCCCCGATTTACCGGGATGGATAAATAGCTCAATATGCGGGCAAGATCATCGAACGGGCAAACTACTCCGAAAGGGTAGGACGCAAAGTCTCCGGCCTAAAGCCTTAGGGCAATGGTAGCGGGATTGCCGAAATGTGAATATGGCAATCTATCTATTACCTAGGGTCCGTTATGGGGCGGAGCACTAGGTTTTTTTTTGCGCTAGACCAGAAAGCCGCATGATCCCGGGATGTGGGCCGGTGAGCATCGGTAACTTATCAGCTGGGGCTTTACAAGGCAGCATTAGCAGGAGCGACGGCGATGAACCTCATTAATCTAACCAGTCTTTTCGTGTTTTCCGGGCTGGCCATCCTGATCGGGGGCATATTCCTCCTGCATCGGCGCGGCGCCCGGCAGGTCAATCAGCAGGTGACGGGCCTGGAGGAGAACGAGAAGAACTATCGCCAGCTGGTCGAGTCCCTCCCTTCCATCATCTTCAAAGGGTATCTGGATGGGAGCGCCGATTTCTTTGATAACCGGTTCGAGGAGCTTACCGGCTATCCCGTCGCGGAATTCAACTCCCGGAGGATGAAATGGCAGGACATCATCGAACCCGAGGATGTGCCACGGGTCAAAGAGGCCTTTAAGCTGGCCTTAGAGACCACCAAATACTATGTGCGGGAGTATCGCCTCAAGGCCAAATCCGGCGCGGTTCGCTGGTTCCGGGAACGGGGCCACATCGTTTGCGATGACACCGGCCGGGTGGATTTTATCGTCGGGACCTGTACCGAAATCACCATGGAACATCAGGTCTACGCCACCCTCCGGGAGAACGAGCGGAATTTCCGCATGTTGGTCAAGACCATTCCTTCCGTCATCTGTAAGGGATATGCCGATTGGAGCGTCGAATTCTTCGACGATAAGTTCGAGAAGACCATCGGCTATTCGGTAATGGATTTTAATACTCGGAAACTGAAATGGAATGAGATCATCGTGCCCGAAGATTTACCCAGGGTCAAGGAAATCACCGTCCAGGCTTTGAAGGGAGACAAATCCTACGTGCGGGAATACCGCATCAAAGCCAAATCAGGGGCGATCGTTTGGCTCCGGGAAAGAGCCCAGATTGTCCTGGATGAAAACGGCAGGATTGACTACTTTACCGGGACCTTTACCGACATTACCAAAGAACATGCGATGCAAGACTCCCTCAAAACGCTCCAGCAGCATAATGAGATGATCCTGAACTCTTTGGGTGAAGGTTTGTTTGAGCTGGACCGGGACGGCGAGGTCACCTTCGTTAATCCGGCCGCCCTCAAAATGCTGGGCTTCGAGGCCCGGGAATTGCTGGGCCAAAACCTGCACACCCTTATCCACTACAAGAAAACGGACGGCCCCCCGCACCTGGAGGAGGAGTGCCCCATGCACGCCACTCTCCAGGATGGCCAAGAACGCCAGGTGCTGGACGATGTCTTCTGGACCAAGCAGGGCGAGCCCCTGCCGGTAGCGTATGTGACCACCCCCGTTTTTGAAGACGGTCAGGTGGTCGGGGTGGCCGGAGCCTTCCGGGATATCACCTGGCGCAAGCAAGCGGAAAAGGAACTGCAGCGGGCCAATGAATACATGGAGAACATTTTCGATAATTCCGCCGAAGCCATCGGCATCGTTGACCGCCGCGGCGTGGTGACTAAATGGAACAAGGCCTGCGAGAAAACCTACGGTTATTCTTATCAGGACCTGCAGGGCAAGTCTGCCTTCGATCTTTATGCCAATCAAACTGAACTGGCCAGAATGATCACTCATTTGCGCCAGACCGGCTCTGTGAAGAATTACGAAATCGCTATGAAACGGAAAGATGGCAGCAACTTTCCCTGCTCCCTGTCCGTTAAGGTGCTGCGTGACGAACAGGGCAAAAATATGGGCAGCGTCACCATAGCCCGGGATCTGACGGAGATGAAGGAGAAGGAAGCGAAATTACATGAGGCCAATGAACAGCTCCAGACCCTGGTGCAAGAAGCCAACCAGCGCAACCGCAATATGTCCCTGCTCCAGGAAATGAGCGATGTCTTCCAGTCCTGTCAGACCTCCGGAGAGACCTATAGCGCCATCTCCCATTTCGTGCCCAAATTTTTCCCCGACTACGGCGGCGCGCTCTATATCCTCAATAACTCCAAGAATCTCTACGAGATGACGGCCATCTGGGGCGAGGCCGCCTCCCTGGAGTTAGTCTTCGGCAGCGAGGAATGCTGGTGTTTGCGGCGCAGCCGGGCCTACCTGGTAGCCGATTCCGGCCTCACCATGAACTGCCGGCACGTCACCTCCTCCCTGCCCGGCAGCTACCTGTGCGTGCCCCTGATGGCCCAGGGCGAAATTATGGGCATTTTCCACTTGCGCAAGGCCACTGCGGGTTCTAAAGAGCAGCTTGAGGACATCGGGCAATTTGCCGCCACCCTGGCCGAGGCCATGGCCATGGCCCTGGCCAACCTGAAACTGCGGGAAACCCTGCGCAACCAGGCCATCCGGGATGGCCTCACCGGCCTCTTCAACCGCCGCTATCTGGAAGAGACCCTGGAACGGGAATTGAGCCGGGGCAAGCGCCAGGGAAATCCCCTGGGAGTAGTCATGCTGGACCTGGACCATTTCAAGGAATACAATGACAGCTTTGGCCATAATGCCGGAGATGAACTCCTCTGCGCCTTGGGTCAACTGATCCAGGACCAGGTCCGCCGGGAAGACATTGCCTGCCGCTTTGGGGGTGAGGAGTTTCTCTTGATTATGCCCGGGGCTCCCCTGGAGGTCGCCCTGAAGCGAGCCCATGAGTTGAACCTGGGCGTCAAGCAGCTCCATAAGAACAGCCCCGCCTTAAAGCCCATCACCATTTCCGCCGGAGTGGCAATCTTTCCGGATCACGGCGGCAATGGCAAGGACGTTATCCGGGCCGCGGACGCGGCGCTGTATCAGGCCAAAGAGGCGGGCCGCGACCGGGTGGTGGTGGCCGGCGCCTTGGTCAACCTGGCCATGGGCAATTAGACTAATCGAGGTTTTTTTGGGGAGGAAGGTTGAGGGGCAGGGGCCAGCGGTTCCTGCCCCTGCCCTTTTTCGAGGGAGGGGGAAGCCGTTAGCCGGAAATTCATCCTGCTTCAGGGGGCGCCGTTCAGGAGTGATTGCAGATAGCGGCAGCTGAATTGAAGCAGGGCCAGGTCATCCATCAGCACCTCCGCCGGCGGCTGCTCAGCCAAAACCCGGGTAGTTGGTAAACCGGAGGCCACGATCAGCCGGCGAAATTGGTCCAGGTCGTAGGCCACGATGGCCGCCAGGTCATGGACCCCGGCCGCCACCGGGCCCTGCAGTCCGGTTTGCAGCAGGATTGCCAGCCACTCCCGGCGCCCCTGGTCAAACTCGGCGAATCCCTGGTCGGCCTGCCAGGAGGCCACCGTCCACTCCAGGTCTGCGGCGAATCCCCGACAATAATCCAGCCGGCGGCAAAAGTAATGGTCCAGGATGCCGTGCTCCGTCAGTTGGCTGCCCATGGTAATGGGGAACAGGCGGCAGGCTGCCGGCCGGTCCCGATACACCGTGCAGCCTTCCGGACTCAGGAAGGGACAACCACCGCCCGGGGAGCGGTAGGCGTCGACGAAGACCAGGGGCAGATTCGAGGCTGCTTCAGTTCCCTTAATGGTGTAGCGCGCCAGGATTTCCCCGGAGGAGAGCCCCAGGGCTCGCTTCAGACGCAGCAGGTCATAGGGGCTCAGGACGATGGTGGGGGTGCGGCAACACTGGTTGAAACAGGGCAAATCGCCATGACAATGGAAATGGAATTTACTTTCCGAGGAGAGCGCTTCTGATTCTTCCTGCTGATAAAGCGATACCCGGGTGGATTGATCAGCCATGCTGCCGCCCGCCTCCTGAGGCTAAAGAGATGGTGAAATTGTAACAGCCGGCTCGCCAAAGTGCAAAGCCGGTAACCAGGGCAGCCCTTAATACTCGCATAGGCATTCACCCTTGTTGTAATTTAAAGAAAAATCATTATCTTATTATTTTGCTGGGGCGGGCGTCCCCGGTGGGGCGGGCGTCCCCGCCCGCCAGCTTCTAGATTTTGGCGCCTTGGCGTCTTGGCGTGAGCTAACTTTGAACTTTGAACCTTGAACTTTTTGGAGTTGCCATGCGCTATCGTGTCTTGGGGAAAACCGGGCTGGAGGTCTCCGAAGTGGGATTCGGCGCCATCCCCATTATTCGCCTCTCTTTGGACGAGGCCGTGCGGGTGCTGCGCCGGGCCCTGGACCGGGGCGTGACGTTTTACGACACCGCCCATATGTATGTGGACAGCGAAGAGAAGATCGGGCAGGCCTTCGACGGCTTGCGGCCGCGGGTGATTCTGGCCTCCAAGACCATGAAGCGGGACCGCCGGGGCGCCCGGGAAGACCTGGAGCTCAGTCTGCGCCGCTTGCGCACCGATTACCTCGACCTTTATCAACTGCACATGGTCTCCCAGGAGACGGATTTTCAGACGATTATCGGCCCCAATGGGGCGCTGGAGACGGTGGTCGCGGCCCAAAAGCAAGGTCTGATCCGGCACCTGGGGGTTACCTCCCATAGCCTGGAAATGGCCATCAGGTTGGTGCAGACCGGCCTGTTCGCTACCATCCAGTTCCCCTTCAACTTCGTGGAGGAGGCGGCCGCCGAGCAGCTCCATCCCCTGGCCCGGGAGCGGGGGCTGGGGGTGCTGGCCATGAAGCCCTTCTGCGGCGGCTTGGTCGAGAATGCCCGGGTGGCCTTTGCCTTTCTGCGGCAGTTTCCGGAGGTCCTCCCGCTGCCCGGGTGGGATTCGGAGGCCCGGGTGGATGAGGTGGTGGACCTCTATGCTACCGAAAACGTCGTCACCCCTGAAGACCTGGCCGTCATGGCGCGTTACCGGGAAGAACTGGGCGAGCAGTTTTGCCGGCGCTGCGAGTACTGCCAGCCTTGCCCCCAAGGGGTAATGGTCACGCCGGCCATGCTCTACGGCATCGTCGCCCATCGCATGGGGCCGGTCAAGGCCGCGGCCTTCGCCGCCAAGGCCATGGAGTCGGTGCGCCTCTGTGAAGGGTGCTGGGAGTGCGCCGCCCGCTGTCCCTACAGCCTGCCCATTCCGGATATCTTGCAGAAACACCTGCAGATGTACGAAGAGCATCGCCTGGCAAGCCCGGAAAGTGAGGAGAAATCATCCTGAATCTTCTCCATGGAGGCCCGGTTGAATAATTTCGCCGGATCAGGCCTTGGCTTTTGTCGCCGAGGCCTTATTTTTTAGGTAACCTGGCAAATAGCGGGAGGAAACCCATGACTGAGCCCTATGACACCATCATCATCGGCGGCGGGCCGGCCGGTGCGGCCGCGGCCGTCTATGCCGCCCGCAAGAAAATGAAGACCCTGCTCATCGCCGAGGAGTTCGGTGGCCAATCCCTGGTTTCGGCCAGCATTGAAAACTGGGTGGGGGAAATCTCCATCAGCGGCCGGGAGTTGGCTGAAAAGCTGGAGAAACAGGTGCGGGCCCACCCGGAAGTGGAGATCAGATTGTCCGAGCGGGTCACGGGGGTGCGGGAAGGGGCCGACTGCCTCTTTGAGGTGAGTTCCGACCGGGGCGGTAAATACCGCGCCAAGACGGTGATCGTGGCCTCCGGGGGCCGCCGCAAGCGCCTCAATGTTCCGGGAGAAGACCGCTTCCAGGGCCGGGGAATCGCCTTCTGCTCCACCTGCGACGCCCCCTTTTTCGCGGACCAGGACGTGGCCGTGGTAGGCGGCGGCAATAGCGCCCTGGAGACGGTGATCGATCTGGTCCCCTATGCCCGGACGATCTACCTGCTCATCCGCGGGGAAAAACTGAAGGGCGATCCGGTCATCCAGGAGAAAGTGGCGGCGATTCCCAAGTTAAACCTCCTTAAAAATGTGGAGGTCCAGGAAATCCTGGGAGAGGAGCGCCTCACCGGGTTGCGTTACCGCGACCTGCAGACCGGGGAGGTCAAAGAGTTGCAGGTGGACGGCGTGTTTGTGGAGATCGGCTCGTCGCCCAACTCGGATTTTATCGTGTCGCTGGTGGATACCAACCAGGCCGGGGAAATCCTGGTGGATCAGCGCACGGCCAAGACCTCCAAGTGGGGCGTCTTTGCGGCGGGCGACGTCACCAACGACCCGTTCAAACAGAATAACATCTCGGCCGGGGACGCGGTCAGGGCAGCCCTCTCCGCCTACCATTACCTCCTCGACATCCAGAAATACAGTCCCTGTGCCGAATGGGAGGAATAACCGGCTTTTTTTAAAGAAGAGCTTTTTAAGGGTCACACCCGTCAGTCCCGATGATAAGGCTGACGAGGCGCTCCTACTTCTTGCCCTTTTGGAACTCCTGATAACAGGACCAGAAGGCCGAAGAGTCCGTAGCGTCCAGGCTTTGGCAGAGTTTCTTGTCGCCTACCTTGGTTTGAAACTTTTGGTAAGCGGCCTCGTCGCCAATGAATAAAGCATTGGAAATCCTATCAGCATAGACGTAATATTTCTGACCACTCACATAATAGGTAACAAATTGCCCCGGAACGGAGGCATCCCATAATGCTTGCCTGCTGGGGGTGGTGGCATTCACGTCCAACTTCCCGAACCCCGCCTCCGTGAGCATATATTCATTGATCACCTTATTGGGGGTAGTTTGCCCCACGACCCCGGCGCAGGCACTCAGCAAGAAGGGGAGCAAGAGTAACAGCATTGCCGCGGTAAGTCTCTTTATCTGCCGGCCTAGCATCATATCCTCCTAAAGTTCACTGACTTGCCCGCGGATTTTAGCACAAGCTGCGGCTTTCGGCCAGAGGTTAAGAGAAATTGTCCCATTATGGGAGCGGCCTAGGGATAAAGATCACTTTCGGGCTTCATTTCGGTATCCACCACGACAATGTGCACCCCTTGGGCCTGGAGGATCAGCCGCTCCGCCAGGGTCTTGCGGCCCAGCCAGCGTTTCCACGGCGGCAGCGGACCGGGCTTGCCGATGATGATATGGCCGACCCGGTATTCCCGGGCAAAACGCAGGATCGTCTCCACGATATCTTCCCCTTTATAGGGAAAGACCTGGGCGCCCAGTTGCTTGGCCAAGGTCAGGGTATCGGAAATCTGCCGCTGGGTGGCGGCGTCGATGGCCGTGGGCTCCTCCCGGGGGGTCTGGACATAGACCGCGTACCAGTTGGTGTTGAGGCGACCGGCCAGCCGCGAGGCGTAGCGCAGCAGGGCGGCGGTATTGGGACCCCGGGAACTGAGACAGACCATCACCTGGTCGGGGGCGACGTCATGCTCGGATTCCGGTGCGGCGCGCCGCTTCAGGTCGATCTGCGAGGCCAGTTCGCGCAGGGTCAATTCCCGCAGCTGGTCCAGGTTGACCCGGCGAAAAAAATTCTCCAGGGCCACGCCAATCCTTTCCATGGGGTAGATCTTGCCCTCCCGCAGGCGCTGCAGCAGGTCTTCCGGGGCCACGTCGACGTTGACGATTTCATCGGCCTCGGCCAACACGGAATCGGGCAGGCGCTCGTGGACCTTCACGCCGATGTGGGCTTCCACAATATCATAGAGGCTTTCGAGATGCTGGATGTTGAGGGTGCTGATGACGTGGATGCCCGCCACCAGCAGGTCTTCCACGTCCTGATAGCGCTTGGCGTTCTTGCTGCCCGGGACGTTGGTGTGGGCCAGTTCGTCCACCAGGGCGACTTCAGGCCGCCGGGCCAGAACCGCCTCCAGGTCCATCTCTTCGAGGACGATGCCGCGATACTGCACCTGACGCCGGGGAACGACCTCCAACCCGGCGATCAGCTCGGCCGTCTCTTTGCGCCCATGAGTCTCCACCAGCCCCACGACGATGTCGACGCCTTCCTTTTGCAGGCGGTGGCCCTCCTGGAGCATCTGCCAGGTCTTGCCGACCCCGGCTCCATACCCCAGATAGACCTTGAGCTTGCCCCGCTGGGAGCGGCGAATCAGGCGCAGGAAGCTGAGGGCTTTGTCATCGGCCATGATTAGTTTCGAGTCTCAAGTTTCGAGTTTTTAGTTTTTACTCTATCTTGCAATTAAGCTTTAGACCATAGTTATTTGAAATAAATCAACATATTATGCCGATACCAGCCAAATCCCCTCTCCCCTTCGAGGGGAGAGGGTTAGGGTGAGGGGTGGCTTCGTCGGCCATCCGTGCCCCTACTTCTCCGCCAGCCCATCCAGAGCCAGATTGAGCCGCAGCACATTGACGCCGGGCTCTCCCAGGAAGCCCAGGTCAGGGCCTGCCGTATATTGTTCCATGAGGCTCTGCACCTGGCCGGCGCTCAGATTTCTGGCCTGGGCCACCCGGACGGCCTGGAGTGCGGCGTTGGCGAGGCTGATGTGGGGGTCCAGGCCGCTGCCGGAGGCGGTGACCGCGTCCGCGGGCACCGGGGTCCCGGCCGGCAGATTATTCTCGGTGCGATACTTCTCCACCCGCTCCTTCACCTGATCGCTGAGCTTCTGGGACAGGGGCCCCAGGTTGCTGCCGCCGGAACTGGTGCCGTCGAAGCCGGTGTCACCCGCCGCCGAAGGCCGCGGGTGGAAGTACGGCGGCCCCGCTGAAGTTCTGGGCCAGTAGGCTGCTGCCGACGATCTGCCCTGTTAATCCTGACCAGGGAGCCGTTGGCCTGCCCGGGAAAGGCCGCCTGGGCGATGCCCCAGACCACCAGCGGATAGAGGCCGCATAAGATGATGAGCAGGGCCAGCGTGGCCAGGGCCGCCAGCTTGATTTCCTGTAAGAGTTCTTGGATCTTCATGGTTTTCTCTCTTTAAGCCAGATGCAAGGCGGCGACGATCAGGTCGATGAGCTTGATGCCGATAAACGGCACGATGACGCCACCCAGCCCATAGATCAGCAGATTGCGCCGCAGCACTGCCGCGGCCCCCAAAGGCCGGAATTTAATGCCTTTCAGCGCCAGGGGAATCAGGGCGATGATGACCAGGGCGTTGAAGATCACGGCGCTGAGGATGGCGCTCTCCGGCGAGGCCAGCTTCATGACGTTGAAGGGGGCGATTTGCGGGAAGGTCGCCATGAGCATGGCCGGGATGATGGCGAAGTATTTGGCCACATCGTTGGCGACGCTGAAGGTGGTCAGGGCCCCCCGGGTCATGAGCAGCTGTTTGCCGATTTCCACGACCTCGATGAGCTTGGTCGGGTTGGAATCCAGGTCCACCATGTTGCCGGCCTCTTTGGCCGCCTGGGTGCCGGTATTCATGGCCACGCCGACGTCGGCCTGGGCCAGGGCCGGGGCGTCGTTGGTGCCGTCGCCGGTCATGGCCACCAGGTGTCCGGCCGCCTGCTGGCGGCGGATCAGGGCCAGCTTGTCTTCCGGCTTGGCCTGGGCCAGAAAGTCATCCACCCCGGCCTCCTTGGCGATGGCCGCGGCGGTCAGGGGATTGTCGCCGGTGATCATGATGGTGGTGATGCCCATGGCCCGGAAGCGCTGGAAGCGGTCCGGCAGGCCGCCCTTGACGATGTCTTTGAGATAGACCACCCCGTAGATCTTTTCGGCGCTGGCCACCACCAGAGGGGTGCCGCCCAGGAAGCCGATGCGCTGGATTTCGGCGTCCACTTCCGGGGGCATCGGCTTGCCCACAAACTCTCGCACGGCATCCGCACGCGCCTTTGCGGTACTGATCGCCGTCGATGGTCGACGCCGCTCATGCGGGTCTTGGCGGAGAAGGGGACAAACTGGGCGTTGGGGTACTCGTGCAGGTCCCGCCCCCGCAGGCCATATTCCTTGGCCAGCACTACGATGCTGCGGCCTTCCGGGGTTTCGTCGGCCAGGGAGGCGAGTTGGGCCACGTTGGCCAGTTCCTTCACGTCGATGCCCGGGGCCGGGAAGAACTCCACCGCCTGGCGGTTGCCCAGGGTGATGGTGCCGGTCTTGTCCAGCAGCAGCACGTCCACGTCGCCGGCGGCCTCGGCGGCCCGGCCGCTCATGGCCAGGACGTTTTGCTGCACCAGCCGGTCGATGCCGGCAATGCCGATGGCGCTCAAGCAGGCCGCCGATGGTGGTGGGAATCAGGCAGACCAGCAGGGCGGCCAGCACCGGGACGGAGAAGTCCACCTGCGGCATAAGCCCCGAAGGGCTTCAGGGTGATGATGACCACCAGAAAGATGATGGTCAGGGCCGCCAGCAGGATGGTCAGGGCGATTTCGTTGGGGGTCTTCTGGCGGCTGGCGCCTTCGATCAGGCCGATCATCCGGTCCATGAAGCTCTCGCCCGGGTTGGCGGTGACCCGCACCACGATCTCGTCGGAGAGCACCCGGGTGCCGCCGGTGACGGCGCTACGGTCGCCGCCGGCCTCGCGGATGACCGGGGCCGATTCGCCGGTGATGGCCGATTCGTCCACGGTGGCGGCGCCTTCGATGACCTCGCCGTCGGCCGGAATCGCCTCCCCGGCCAGGACCACGAAGATATCATCTTTGCGCAGGGACTCCGCCGGCACGGCTTCCAGGACGCCATTGGGCCGGCGGCGATTCGCCATGGTTTGGGTGCGGGCCTTGCGCAGAGTGGCCGCCTGGGCCTTGCCCCGGCCTTCGGCCATGGCCTCGGCAAAGTTGGCGAACAGCACCGTGAACCAGAGCCACAGGGCGATTTGCAGGAAAAAGCTCCAGGTCGCCGCCATGCCAAGGGGTATAGAAGAGCTTGGCCGTGGTGACCACCGCCCCCACCATGGCCACAAACATCACCGGGATTGCGGACCATCAGGCGGGGATCGAGCTTCCGGAAGGAATCCCCGATCGCCGGGATCAGGATCGTCTTATCAAACAAGGAACGTTCTTTTATTTTGGCAGCCATGGTTAAGTCCTTAGAACAGTTTGGCTGGAATTGGTCATCAAAAAGTGCTCGACGATGGGCCCCAGGCTGATGGCCGGGAAGAAGGTCAGGGCCCCCACGATGATGACGGTGCCGATGAGCAGGAGCGTGAACGTGACCCCGGAGACCGGAAAACTGCCGGCGCTCACGGGAATGGTTTTCTTGGCCACCAGGCTGCCGGCCAGGGCCAGCACCGGCACGATCAGCAGGAAACGGCCGATGAGGGTGGCCAGCCCCAGGGTCAGGTTGTACCAGGGGGTATTGGCCGACAAGCCCGCAAAGGCGCTGCCGTTGTTGCCGATACATGAAGTAAAGGCGTAGAGCATTTCGCTGAAACCGTGGGGTCCGGCGTTGTTCAGGGCCTTGACGCCCCACTCGGAGGAGGCGGCCAACGCGGTGAAACCCAACAGAAAGACGATGGGCACCAGGATGGCCAGGGCCGCCACCTGGACGTCGAAGGACTCGATCTTTTTCCCCAGGTATTCCGGGGTGCGGCCCACCATGAGGCCGGCCAGGAAGATGGCCAGCACCACGAAGACCAGCATGCCGAAGAGGCCTGCGCCCACGCCGCCGAAGACGACCTCGCCCAACTGGATATTGAACATGGGCACCAGCCCGCCCAGAGGCGTGAAGGAGTCATGCATGGCAGTTGACCGCCCCGCAGGAGGCGTCCGTGGTCACCGTGGCAAAGAGAGCGGAATTAAAGATGCCGAAGCGCACTTCCTTGCCTTCCATGTTGCCTACGGATTGATCAACTCCCAAGGCGGCCAGCCGCGGGTTGCCATGAGACTCCGCCTGCCCAGCAGACGAGCACGCCCACCAGGAAAAGCAGAAACATGGCGGCCCACACCGACCAGCCGTGCTTCTGGTTCCTGACCATGCGGCCCAGATAATAGGTCAAGCCCGCGGGAATCAGGAAGATGGACAGCATCTGGAGGAAGTTCGACAACGGCGTGGGGTTTTCGAAGGGATGCGCGGCATTGGCGTTGGTGAAGCCGCCGCCGTTGGTGCCCAGCATCTTGATGGCCACCTGGGAGGCCATGGGGCCTTGGGGGATCGTCTGGGTCTCGACCTTGACGTCCTCCATCACCGTGTTGCCCTTGGCATCCTTAACCTCATTGCCGCCGGCGTCCTTCTTGGGGACCTGGGTAGTAAACGGTTCCACCACCTTGGCGGTATCGTAGGACTTGAAGTTCTGGATCATCCCCTGGGAGACCAGAAACACCGCAAACACCAGACAGATGGGCAGCAGCAGGTAGAGGCAGGTGCGGGTCAGATCGGTCCAGAAATTCCCCAGGGTCGCGGCCTTATCCCGGGCGATGCCCCGCACCAGGGCGGCGGCGATGGCGATACCCACCGCGGCCGAAAAGAAGTTGTGGGAGGCCAGGGCCACCATCTGCGACAGGTAGGACATGGTGCTTTCACCGCCGTAGTTCTGCCAGTTGGTGTTGGTGGTGAAACTGGCCGCGGTATTAAAGGAGAGATCGCCGGCCACGCCGCTGAAGCCCTGGGGATTGAGCGGCAGGAGCCCTTGCAGCCGCAGGATGAGATAGGTTAAGAGCAGGGTGACCAGGCTGAAGATCAGGACGGAGACGGCATAGCCTTTCCAATCCTGCTCTTTGGCCGGGTCGATCCCGGCAAAGCGATAGATCAGGCGCTCCACCGGCTTCAAGGCCGGATCGAGCCAGGTGCGCCCCTCAGCGTCCAGCACCCGCACCAGGTACAGGCCCATGGGCTTGGTGAGGGCCAACAGGATGACGCTGAACAAAATTAACTGGGCCCAGCCATTGGCATTCATCAGGTATTCTCCCGGTTAAAACTTGTGAGGCCGCAAGAGGACCACGAAAAGATAAATAATCAGAGCCCACGGCCACCAGGCCGACGATCAGGTTTTCCATGTCTTGCCCTCCTTGGCCAGAAAGCCGACGTAGACCAGGCAGATGACAAAGAAAATCAAGGGGATAATGATCCAAACGATATCCATAAATTAAGCAGCTCCTTGAAGATGGACATTTTCGCCAGGGGTGAGTTAAAACCCGTCCCCAGGTTTTTTAAGCGCCGGTCTAAATCTGAGCGCCCGGTTCCGGCGCCGCCTGCAGCGTAAAAGAAAACTTCGCGCCCTTGCCCACCTGGCTGGCGGCCTCGATGGTGCCGCCGTGGGCCTCCACGATCTCCTTGGCGATGGTGAGCCCCAGTCCCGAGTCGATATGCTCCTGCCCCGGCACCCGGAAGAACTTCTCAAAGACGCGGGTGAGATATTGCGGCTCGATGCCGATGCCCGTATCCTCCACGGCAAACCGCACCAAACCGTCTTCCCGCCTGGCCGTAACCCTGACCTCGCCGCCGATGGGCGTATATTTCAGGGCATTGTTGAGCAAGTTGTCAAACACCAGGGGAATCCGTCCCGGATCGGCCAGCACCGGCGGCACGTCCCCGGGCACCTCGAGGTTCAGATTGATGCCATGATCCACGAAGGCCGCTCTCACCTTATCGGTCACCTGCAACACCAGGTCTTCGGGATTCATGGGTTGCAGGCGAATCCCGGCCCGGCCCGACTCGATGCGGCTGATATCCAGCAGATCTTCAATCACCCGGTACAGCCGGTCACTATCTTCCCGCGCCGCCTCCAGGACCTCCGACTGCTTGTCGGACAAGGGACCGATCTTTTCGCTCAGCAGTATATGAATCGCCAGGCGCACCGAGGTCAGGGGAGTTTTTAGCTCGTGTGAGACCGTGGAGATCAAGCCGGTTTTCACCTCATCCAGGCGGCGCAGACGGGTGACATCCGCCAGCATCAGGGTCACTCCCACCAGGCGGCGTTGCTCATCGAAGATGGGCACCCCTTGCGGCAGGAAGAAACGCTCCTTTTCTCCGATAAAGACCTGCATGGCGGCGTCATAACTCTTGGGATGGATCGGCCGCTCTTCCCGGGAAACCTGCAACAATAATTGGTTGAGCCTGTCGTGGCCTGCCTCATTGAGAGCCGTTTGGGGCTGCAAGCCGAACAGGCGTTGCGCCGCCTCATTGGCCAGCTCGATCTGGCCGTTGGGGTCGCAGATCACCACGGCGTCGGGCAGGCTGTTCAGGGCCAGCAGGGTCGATTGCTGGGTGCGTAGCAGTTGGGCCCGGTCGCTGCGCCGGAACTCCCGCAGGCTGGCGGCCATGTCGTTAAAGGCCTCGGCGAGTTGGCCAATCTCGTCCCGGGACGGCACCTTGACCACCAGGTCCAGATTCCCCTTTTGAATTTCACTCACCGACCGCCGCAGGCTGGCGATGGGCCTCAGGATCTTCGGCCCCACGACGGCGATGACCCCCACCGATAGGGCAATGCCGAGCAACAGCAGGAACAACATGGCATTCCTGGTTTGCACAGCCTTGAGGTGCGCCTGGCCGTCGGCCGCCACCATATTCTTTAAATTCATTTCCAGAATCTTTTGGGCCGTATTTCGGAGCGCCTGGGATCGGGGCAGAAGCGTTGCACGATAATAGTCGCGTGAGGCTCCCGGGTCATTTAATAGATAATAGTCTTTCAACCCCTGGCGATAGGACTGCCATTGGGCCGTAAGTCGCTCTGTCAATTCCCTTTCGCCGGGGACCGTGATGTTGCCTTGCTGAAATTTGAGGTTCCGCTCATATTCGCCGATGGCTTCTTGATTTTGACGGGACGCCTCCGCTAGCCTTTCCCAAAGGGAAACCTCGGCCAAATGATCGAGCCTTTCGAGAGCGTCTTTCATTTTGTAGCAGTACTCAATGGTGTCATAGTTCTCCCGCATGATCCGATCAATGGCCTTGCTGGACTCATTGAGGGTGTGGAAGGTGACGAGGCTGACTACCACGAGGATGACAATGAGGCCCCCGAAGGCCAAGACCAGCTTGGTCTTGATGCTCATGAAAACTTCTCCTGATCAAACAGATAGCAATCCCCATGCCGAATGACAAGGTGGGCTAACAACTTGATTTGAGGATTTTATTTGGTCAGAGGGAATTGTCTGGATTAGCTGTGGTTTGCAGAATGCAAGGGGAGGCCGCCGGGTAGCTTGCAAAATGCAAGGTAGGGCCTAGATACCGTATTTTTTCCGCCGGCGCCACAGGGTAACGGGGTCCAGCCCCAGGACCCTCGCCGCCTCGTCAAATGACCTGGTGGCGGCCAGCACCTGCCGGATATGCCGCTCTTCGATCCTCTCCAGGGAAACCAGGTCGCCCACCTGCAGCTCCGTCGTCGGGGGCGTGAGTTTCAGGGGCAGGTGCTCCCAGCCGATCTGGTCATCGTTGCTGAGCAGCACGGCCCGTTCCACGGCATTACGCAGTTCCCGGACATTGCCGGGCCAGGTGTAATGCACCAGGGCTTCCTGGGCCTCAGTGGTGAACCCCAACATCTTGCGGTGGTTTTGCCGGGCGAAAAAGGCCAGGAGGCGTTCGGCCAGGGGCAGGATATCTTCCCGGCGTTCCCGCAGGGGCGGCACGATAATCTCCATCACATTGAGGCGATAGAACAGGTCCTCGCGGAAACGCCCGGCCCGGACGGCCGCCTCCAGGTCCACGCTGGTGGCGGTAATGATGCGGACGTCGGCCTTGCGGGTGACCAGATCGCCGACGCGCTCGTACTCCTTCTCCTGGAGCACCCGCAGCAGTTTGGGTTGCAAGGCCAGGGGTAAGTCACCGATTTCATCCAGGAAAAGCGTGCCGCCCTCGCAGGCGGCGATGCGCCCCGGGTGGTCGCGCAGGGCCCCGGTAAAGGCGCCCTTGACGTAGCCGAAGAGTTCGCTCTCCAGGAGATCGGCGGACAGCGACGGGCAGGAGACCACTCCGAAACCCCGGGCGGCCCGGCGGCTCCAGGCATGGATGGACCGGGCCAGGAGGGTCTTGCCGGTGCCGCTTTCGCCGCGGATCAACAAGGTGGCGTCGCTGTCCGCCACCTTCCGGGCCAGGGATAGGGTCCGCTGCATGGCCGGGCTGCGGCTGGTCAGGTCCGACTCCGGCAGAGCCTCGTGGAGTGTTTCCTGCAAAGCGGCCACTTTCTGTTCCAGGTCCCGCACTTCCGCCACCTTCTGTATCAGCAGCGCTACCTGGTCATGGGTGAAGGGTTTGGGCAGGTAATCAAAGGCGCCCCGGCGCATGGCCTCTACGGCCGTGTCGATGGAGGCGTAGGCGGTGATCACCGCGATCTTGAGCCAGGGGCAGAGGGTGCGTAAAGCCGGGATCAATTCCAGCCCCGAGGCCGTCCCCAAACGCAGGTCCACCAGGGCCACATCGAAAAAGCGGCGGCCGGCCTCAGCCAGGGCGTCTTGAAAGTTGCTCACCGCGGTGACCCGATGACCTTCGGCTTCCAGGGAAATGGTCAGGGTCTTGCGGATGTTGGGCTCATCATCCACCACTATAATGGCCAGACTGGGCATCATCTCGCGTCGGCGGCTCCCTTTGGCAGCACTAAGTTGATTTTTCGGCCGCGGTTCATATATTGAGTATAGGTCATTTCCCGAAAATTTGTCTATTCCCGAAGTTCAAGATTGGATGGTCTTCAGCAATTTTTTTGGCCGGTCGCAGAAATCTTCCAACCTGAGACCCTTTTGGCACGTATTTTTCATAATAAGGCAAGAGACTAACCAAAGGGAGACTACGATGACCGAAGGTTCAATGCCCCAGACGGAAAGGCTCCTGGTCTGCGTGGGACCGAGTCTTTCTTCCGCCGGCCTGATCCGGGCCGCCCGGAAAATGGCCGCCCGCTTGCAGGCCGAATGGTTCGCGGTCTATGTCGAGAGCCCCCAAATGCTACGACTGCCGGAGGCGGAGCGCCTGCACGCCGTCCAGAACCTGCGGCTGGCGGAACAACTGGGCGGGGAGACCAGCACCCTGAGGGGGCAGGATATCGCCGCCGAGATCGTCAATTTTGCCCGGCAACGGCAGGTCACCATGATTCTCATCGGCAAGCCCCTTCCCCGTCCCCGCTGGCAAGACTGGTTTGCCCGAAGCCCCGTGGATGTCCTGGTGCGCCGGAGCGGCGAGATCGAGGTCCGGGTCGTCACCGGGGAGGCGGCCGAACCGGGAGAGGCCGCCGCGGCGCCGAAGACCGCCCGCCTGCCGGGCTATGAAACGGGCTTGTTATATTTCATCCTGGCCACCGCCCTCTGCTTTTTGATGTATCCCTTCTTCGACCTTCCCAACCTGATCATGGTATATCTGCTGGCGGTCCTGGTCACTGCGGTGCATTGCGGCCGGGGGCCGGCCCTCCTCAATTCTCTCCTGAGCGTGCTGGCCTTCGATTTCTGTTTCGTGCCGCCCCGCTGGACCTTCACGGTGGACGAGGCCAAATATATTGTCACCTTTGTGATGATGTTCATCATTGCCGTGGTGATCAGCCATCTGGCCGGCCTGATCCGGCGCCAGGCCGAGGCCGCCCGTCTGCAGGAGCGCCAGACCGCCGCCATGCTGGCCCTGAGCCGTCAGCTCGCCGCCGCCCGCGGGGTCGCCAACATCTTGCAGGCGGCAGTGAACCAGATTGCCCAGATCTTCGAGTGCCAGGCGGTGGCGCTGTTGCCCGACGACCAGGGCAAATTGAAGGTGGCCGCCGGAGATTTGTCCGCGGTGTTCCACCAGGATATCCTGAAAGAGCTGGGGGTGGCCCGCTCGGCCTTTGAGAGCGGGCAGATGGCGGGCTGGGAGACCCAAAAACACCCGGACTCCCCCATTCTCTATGCCCCCCTCCAGGCGGCCAGCGGCGTCCTGGGAGTGCTGGCCTTGCGGCCCAAAGACCCGCAATCCGAACAATGGCTCTTGCCGGAGCAGTTGCGCCTGCGCCTCCTGGAATCCCTGGCCAAGCAGGTGGCCATGGCCCTGGAAGTGGAGCGCCTGGAGCAAAGCGCGGCCCAGGCGCAGTAGACCGACGCCGGCTAAAGCCTGGCGCCGCCTATCGATCTTCTGGTTCCCAAGTTGCACTTGGGAACCTATTTATCAACAGGGCTACTTTGGCCCTGTTTTTTTTGTGCAAACCTTGCGAAGCCAGGCCAAGAAATCAATCATTCCTTGCTTGACAATGATACTAAATATAGTATTATATAATCGTGATCCAGGTAGACAAGACGCTGGCGAAAATGCGGCGAAATCCTCGCGATTGGCGGATCGAGGATTTGAAAAGTCTGCCAGACCGTTACGGCATCATCTGGGACCATCAGGGCACGAGCCATGTCGTGTTCCGCCATCCGGACGGCGAAAATCTGAGTGTGCCCGCCTCCCGGCCCATAAAGGCGCCTTACATTAAAAAGTTTGTGGAACTCGTGGACCGGGTTCGGAGATCATGATGGCGTTACCAAAATATCCATTTGAAATTCGGCCTCTGAGCGCCGAAGAGGGTGGCGGTTACCTGATAACCTTCCCGGATTTGCCGGGCTGCATGTCGGACGGGGAGAGCATCGAGGAGACCATAGTAAACGGGGCGGACGCCGAGACCGCTTGGTTGCAGGCGGCAGAGAAGTGGGGCGGTCCTGTCCCCAAGCCGGGGGAAGGGCAGAGCGGCAAATTTGTGCAGCGCCTGCCTAAGAGTCTGCATGCCCGCCTCGTGGCCAGGGCCAGGCAAGAAGGCGTCAGCATGAACACGCTGGTGACCGCGGTGCTGGCCGAAGCCTTGGGACGGAAGGAAGGGGCCCGGAGCCGGGTGAAGAAATCGGCGAATAAGACCGGGTGATCGCGCCCCACTTCCCCCTTGCCTCCACCCGGCCATTCGAGGTAATATATCTGCGGCTCTCCAACCCAAGAATGGTAGGCGCCGATGCTGGCCTGACCTACCGCGGCAACCTTCCTTTTCTGCATACTTTTGCTATAATTCTATTAAGTTAACTTTAATACCCGGGTTTTACTGACTACTGGCCACTGACCACTGGCCACTCCCAAAGGCTGACCATGTCCGAGTCGCAGTTCGTCCATCTTCATGTCCATACCGCCTACAGTCTGCTGGATGGGGCGATCGCGTATCAAAGACCTGCTGGTCCAGGCGGCGGCCTTTGAAATGCCGGCGGTGGCCATCACCGACCACGGTACGCTCTTCGGGGTCCTGGATTTCTACCAGAAGGCCAGGGCCGCGGGCATCAAGCCCATCTTAGGATGTGAGGTCTATGTGGCCCAGGGGTCGCGCCACGACCGCAAGGGCAAGGGGGACCATAACCACCTGGTGCTGCTGGCGGAAAATAATGAGGGATATAAGAATCTTATCCGACTGGTAACCCAGGGGCACCTGGAGGGCTTCTACTACCGCCCCCGGGTGGACCAGGAACTCTTGCAGGAGCTGAACGGCGGCCTCATTGCCCTGTCCGCCTGCCTCCACGGCAAGGTGGCCCAGCGCCTCACCAACGACGACCCCCAGGGGGCCGAGGCTGCGGCCCGGGAATACGCCGAGATCTTCCCGGAGCGCTTCTACCTGGAAGTCCAGGCCAACGAACTTGCCCGAGCAGCACAAGGTCAATGAGGCCCTGTTCGAGCTGGCGCCCCGCTGGGGGATTCCCCTGGTGGCCACCAACGACGTGCATTACCTCAAGCCCGAAGACGCCCGGGCCCAGGATGCCCTGCTGTGCATCCAGACGGGCCGGACGATCAACAGCGCCGGGCCGCATGAAGTTCCAGACTGACCAGCTCTATTTCAAGAGCCCGGAGGAGATGGCCCGGTCCATCCCCAACCCGGCGGCCCTGGCCGCCACCGTCGAGATCGCGGCGCGCTGCGACGTCAGCCTGGACCTGGGCACCTACCGCTTCCCGGTTTACCCCCAGGCCCAGGGCGAGACCATGGAAGAACTCATGGCCCGCATGGCCCGGGAAGGGCTCACGGCCGCGCCTGGCAGCATCCGGCCGCCCATTCCGCCGGCCGACGGCGGAGGCCTACTGGCAGCGCCTGGAATACGAGATCGGCATCCTGGTCAAGATGGGCTTTGCCGGCTATTTCCTGGTGGTGGCCGATATCATCAATTATGCCAAGCGAGCACCGGATCCCCGTGGGTCCGGGCCGCGGCTCCGCCGCCGGCAGCCTGGTGGCCTACGCCCTGGGCATCACCGAGCTGGACCCCCTGGCCTACGGCCTCTTCTTCGAGCGCTTCCTCAATCCGGAGCGGGTGAGCCCGCCGGATATCGACGTGGACTTCTGTTACGAGCGCCGGGGCGAAATCATCGATTACGTCTCCAAGACCTACGGCTGGGAAAACGTCGCCCAGATCACCACCTTCGGCAGCATGAAGACCCGCCAGGTGATCCGCGACGTGGGCCGGGCCCTGGAAGTGCCTTACCCGGAAGTGGACAAGATCGCCAAGCTGGTGCCGGAGAAACTGAACATCACCCTGGAGCAGTCCCTGGCAGATGGAGCCGCGCCTCCGGGAGCTCAGGGACAGCCAACCCCACGGTCGAAGACGTTCTGGCCATCGCCGAGGTCCTGGAAGGGCTGCCCCGGCACGCCTCCACCCACGCCTCGGCGGTGGTCATCGCCGACCGGCCCCTGATCGAGTACCTGCCGCTTTACAAGGGCAACAAGGGCGAGTTGGTCACCCAGTTCGACATGAAGGGGGTGGAGAAGGTCGGCCTGGTGAAGTTCGACTTCCTGGGCCTGCGCACCCTGACGGTCATCGACCAGGCGGTGCGGCTGATCAGGAAGAGCCATCAGGCCGACTTCGACATCCACACCATTCCCCTGGACGATGCCCGCCGTCTTCCAACTGCTCCAGGCCGCCAACACCGCCGGGGTCTTCCAGCTGGAAAGCAACGGCATGCGGGCCCTGATGGTGCGCTTCAAGCCCACGGTCTTTGAGGACATCATCGCCTTGGTGGCCCTCTATCGGCCGGGGCCCATGGAAACCGGCATGCACGACGATTACGTGAGCCGTAAGCATGGCGAGGCCAAAGTGGAGTATTTCCTGCCCCAGATGGAGCCCATTCTGCAAGAGACCTACGGGGTCATCCTCTATCAGGAGCAGGTGATGCAGATCGCCGCGGCGGTCTCCGGCTTCTCCCTGGCGGAGGCGGATCTGCTGCGCCGGGCCATGGGCAAAAAGGACCCGGTGGTCATGGCCGCCCAACGAAACCGCTTCGTCTCCGGGGCCGTGGACCTGGGGGTGGCCAAGGCCAGAGGCACGGAATTATTCAACCTGATCGAAAAATTCGCCGGCTACGGCTTCAATAAGTCCCACAGCGCGGCTTACGCCCTGGTGGCCTATCAGACCGCCTTTCTCAAGGCTCACTATCCCCTGGAGTTTCTGGCCGCGGTCCTCAACAGCGAAATCAACAATACCACGGCCCTGGCCAGGCACATCATGGAGGCCCGGGATCAGAGGGCATCGAGCTCTTGCCGCCGGACATCAACCGCAGCGACCGGGACTTCACCGTGGAGGACGGCAAGGTGCGCTACGGCCTGTCCGGGGTCAAAAACGTCGGGCTGGGGGCCATCCAGGAGATCCTGGCGGCCCGGGGCCCGGGCCACTTCGAGAGCTTCCGGGATTTCCTGGAGCGCATCAGTCTCAACAAGGTGAACCGCAAGGTTTTGGAGTCTTGATTCAAGGCGGGGCCTTCGACAGCCTCTACCCACGGCGCTCCCGACTCATGGCCGGTCTGGATGAGGCCCTGGAGAAGACCCAGAACCTGAAGCGGCAGCAGGCCACCAAACAGATGTCCATGTTCGGCGGCCTGGTAGAGTCCAAGGACGACAACGATTGGCTGCCGGAGGCGGAGCCCTGGGAAAAATCCGTCAAACTGGCCCGGGAAAAGGAGGCCTTGGGGGTCTATCTCTCCGGCCATCCCCTGGACGCCTACCGCGCCCTCCTCAAGACCCGGGTCAGGACCACCACCGCCGACCTGGCCGAGGTCCCCGATGGCCAGGAAGTGACCCTGGGGGTGGTGGTCACCGCCCTCAAGGAAAAGGTCGGGAGAAGAGGCGGCCGCTTGGCCATTTGCACCGTGGAGGATCTGTCCGGCAGCATCGAGGCCCTGGTCTTCTCGGATGTCTATGAGAGGGCCGCGGCCTTGCTGCGCCGGGAAAGCCTGCCCCTGTGGGTGAAGGGCAACGTCATCCAGGAAGAAAACGGGCCCAAGCTCCGGGTGCAGGAAATCGCCCCCCTGGAGACCGCCTTGCCCCCCTGGCCGGCCAGGCTGGACCTGCGTCTGCGGGCCGCAGCCGTAACCAGGGAGCAGTTGGTCCAACTCAAAGAAATCCTCAGCCGGCATGCCGGGCCGGTGCCGGCCTTTCTGAATTTCCTGCATCCCGGCGAGGAAGCCGTCCTGGCCTTGCCGCCGGACCTGAGTCTTACCCCTTCCGCCCACCTGATGGAGGAGGTCAACCGTCTGCTGGGCTATCCGGCTTTGAGCCTATAAAAAGGGATGGTCTTATCGTGAAAAGCAAAATCCCCCTAAATCCCCCTTTTCCAAAGGGGGACTTTAAAACCCCCCTTTGAAAAAGGGGGGCAGGGGCAGTAGTGTCCGGCAGAGATTTTGCAGGAGCGGTGGCAGATTGAAAAATAAAAACGGAGCCGTAGGGATTTAGCCAGAACCGGCGCGGGCTGGAGCCGTTAGCAGCAAAAACCCCCTCTCCCCTGCGAGGGGAGAGGGCTGGGGTGAGGGGTGGCTTCGGTGGCTGATTTCCCCCCTCACCCTGCCTCTCCCCCCAAGGGGGAGAGGGGAAAAACCTTGGAAATTCCATATGATAATTTATGAGCTTAGGGAAGAGGTACCTTAAATCGGCTTCATAGCAAAAACCTTGCCGGACACTACTTGGGCAGGGGAGATTTTCATCAGCGCCGGTGACCTAACGTTTAGTTCAAGCTTCTTAAAAAGAGACAGAGCCGTTCAGCCTGGCGTCTCGTTTCGGATCATCTCGGTGAGGGCTGATGTTTCTATTCAAAAAAATTGTGCCCCTGTTCATTTTCCCCGTGCCTCTGTGTCTGGAACTCCTCCTCGGCGGTCTGGCCCTCCTGTGGTTTTCCCGGAGACAAAGAGCCGGGAAGATCCTGGTGAGCCTTGGCGCCGGGTTGCTGCTGATCTTCGGTTATGCCTTCGTCCCCGATCTAATGCTCAGGCCCCTGGAACGGCAGTATCCGCCGGTGGCTGACCTGGCCGCCGGCCAGGCCGGGCCGCAGGCGGCCCAGGCCGGTAAATATATCGTGGTCCTGGGCGGGGGTTCTACCAGCGACCCGAAACTACCGGTCACCTCGCAGCTTAGCCCCGGATCCCTCTACCGCCTCCTGGAGGGGGTCAGACTTTATAAAGCCGGGCTGGGCCGTAAACTCATCCTGTCGGGCGGCGGGGGAAGCGACCCGGTCCCTGAATCTCAGGCCATGGCTCGTATAGCCCTGATCATGGGAGTGAATCCGCCGGACATCATCCAGGAATCCACTTCATTGGACACTGAGGAACAGGCTCGCCTGCTTAAACCCATGGTAGGCCGGGAAAAATTTTTTCTGGTGACCTCAGCTTCTCACTTACCCCGGGCCATGGCCCTGTTCCGGAAACAGGGATTACTACCCCTGGCCGCACCCGTGGGCCATTTGGTGTGGTGGGCGCCGCAGTGGTCGCCCGGCGATTGTTTTCCCAACAGCGGGGGCCTGCAACGTTTGGAGGTCGCCCTACACGAGTATCTGGGCCTGGCCTGGGCCAGGCTGCGAGGGGTGATTTAGGAGGCCTCGCCCCGGGATAAACGCGCTTAATCGAGTCAATCCGGTCTCCTGGCCCGACAATGGTCGGTTCGATTTTTTTTTAACCTCACCTGCTGCGGTCACTTTCTTCCCAATAGTTCTTCCCCCTGCCTCCCCCTCTTCCCCGTTTGGGCAGCTTCGCTGCCTCGATGCAATTCTCACGAAGACTTTGTGATGATTTTGTGAATAAAATCTTATTAAGTAATAATAAAATTTAAATAAATAATAAAATTCCTTTACAAACCTATAAATATCTTGGTAAAAAACTGCAGCCTGAACCTGATTGATTTCTAATAAAATCCTGAGACTTGGGGATGGCAAGAGATGACCCGGACCATCGCTTGATGTACTGGCCCGTGACAGACTCGCCAAGGAAGGGGGACCTAGATGCGCAGTAACCCTTTTCCGATGTTCTGGGCCGACCTGCTGGGTCGCCTCCCGCATAGACGCTATCTGGACCGCCCAGACCGCCGCCGGCGCTGTTACGCCCTGGGATTTTCCCTGTTGACCGTGGTTTTGGGCTTCGTCTACCTGCTCTGGCTAACTCCGTTGGTCTTCAAGAACCGGGGGATCCCGGATTTCCTGTTCCTGGCGGCGGAAACCCTCTCCTTCCTGTTGCTCACGCTGATGGCCGTCGATGTCTGGCATCTACGCGGTCATAGACCCGAGGGCCTCAGTCCTGGCCGTCCATGGCCGGTGGATGTCTTTGTCCCCTGCTGCGGGGAACCCTTCGAAGTCATCAAGACCACTCTGCTGGCCGTCAAAAATATCGCCTACCAGCCCAAGCAGGTTTATGTCCTGGATGATGGCGCCTCCCGGCAGGTGGCCATGCTGGCCGAGTCCCTGGGCTTTCATTATTTATCCAGACCCGCGGCGTGCCTGACCTTGCAGGATTGCAAGAGCGGCAATCTCAATTTCGGTTTGCAGCACAGTCAAGGGGAGTTGATCCTGGTGCTGGACGCCGATCAGGTGCCGGCTCCGGAGATTCTGCAGAAGCTGGTCGGTTTTTTCAATCGGGACCGGGTGGCTTATGTGCAGAGCCGGCAGGCCTTCTTCCTCCCCGAAGGCGATCCTTTTTACAACGCCGACCGGGTCTTTTATGAAACCATGCAATTGAGCAACGATCAGGCCAATGCCGTGATTTCCTGCGGCTCCGGGGTGGTGTATCGCCGGCAGGCCCTGGAGGAGCTGGGTGGCTTTGCCACCTGGAACCTGGTGGAGGATTTCACCACCTCCTATGAGATGTTAAGCCGCGGTTGGCGATCCGTTTATTTCCCCTATGTCCTGTCCCGGGGGCTGGCCCCTTCCACCTTGCCGGGGGTTTACCGCCAGCGTTTCCAATGGTGCCTGGACACCATGCGTCTCTTCTTTTGGGACAACCCCTTGTGGAAACCGGGACTGACCTGGCGTCAAAAGAGACATTTTCTCATCATCATGCTGAGCTATCTGGTGAGCGAGGGGTTTTACCCCGTGCTCCTGGCGGGGAAAGGGGAGGGATTACAACAAGTTAATGGCGGATAATTAGTTTGCCTTCCCCTCTTGTGGTGGAATGTTTACTATTTCTTTACCGTTAGAAAGGGAATTGAGCAAGTTTACCGAGTCTCTCAGGTGCTCTTGTGTTAAATGGGCATAGCGCATGGTCATTTTTAGGTCCGCATGGCCCAAAAGCTCTTGAACCGCCTTGAGGCTGGCTCCTTTCATAACAAGTTGACTTGCAAAGGTATGTCTCAGGTCGTGAAAGCGGAAGTCCTCTAAGCCCACTTTCTTACAAGCCGTGTTAAAAGAGGTCGAAACCCAATAGAGTCTTTTCCAATCCGGACCACAGAAAACATACTGAGATTTTAGCTGGTTTCTTTGCCGAAGTTCCTTGAGCAACTGGCCCAGCCGGTCATTAATTGGAATCTGCCGGGCTTTTCCGCTTTTGGTTTTGGTTAGATAAATTAGCCCGTTGCGGATTTGCTCCCACTTCAGGCTTAATATTTCCCCTCGCCTCATCCCAGTATGGATTGCTGCTTCCACGATAGGCTTCAAGTGAGGGACACACGCATTTAAGAGGGCTTCAATCTCTGTTTCCGTGAGAAACCTCAGACGACAGTTATTCTCCCGGAACAAGAGTTTCTTTCCCTTCTTAAAAGGAGAGGCTTCCATCAGACCCCAATCCACCGCCTTTCCCATCATGTGTTTCAAGGTGGCCATTTCCCGGTTGACCGTGGCGTCAGCCCGTGGGGTTCCCTTCATTGTAGGGGTAGCCTTCCGCCGGTTGCGGAATGTCTCCAAATCAAGATAGGTGATTTCTGAGAGTTGCATATCCCCAAAGGCTTGACGGAAAGTCCTTAATGCATAGAGTTTAAAACTCTTGAAAAAATTTTGGGTCGCGAAATTTTCTTCATACCGGTCTGTCAGTTCATTAAAGGTGATTTGAGTTTCTCGCTTCACATCAAACACATCCTGATAGCGCCCTTCCTTCTTGGCCGCGAGAACCTTGCCAAGATAAGCCTCAGCATCTTTCTTGAGGGGAAAGCATTTCATCACCCTCTTGCCCTTGGGGTCGTAATAGTCTATCTGCCATACGGTCCCCTCCCGGTTAGTTCGCTTCCTGATGGCCATGTTTACCTCCTTTTTCCATTCGATTTTCCAGGGCTTCTAAAGCAAGCTGAAGAAAAGAAGGAATAGCGCGGGTTCCGATCTCCCATCGGCTTACGCTGAACCGGGCAACTCCCAAGAGTTTGCCCAGTTCATCTTGGGATAGTCCCCATTTGCGTCGCCATCCTTTCAATTCTTGCCCTGTCATGGCCTTATTGTTAACCATTGGTATCATAATGTCAAGAAGGAAGATAAGTTTTTTTCATATCGGCTAGGTGACCGGTGGTCTACCCCTTACCATCAACCTTAATCTGCCGGATTTGCCGAAAAATCACGCTGTGAGTCTATGTATTTTTTCAATCCAGGGGGTATCTGGCCCTTAGATAGTCTACCGCCGATTCCCGCTCGTTTCGGGTTCTTCCCGAAACGAAAGCTGTATAGGGGACAACCATCTGAGCGACATAATCTAACCTCTTTGGGGGAATTGGCGCAGCAGTCCAGACATTTTTTTCTGATGGCCTTAAGCGGTGTACTCACTTTAATGCGCTCCTAATGGTAAACTGCGAGTAAACTCTTTTTATATCTGCCTAAAATACCTGTGTTTTTTAGTATGCTTTCTGACACACAATCAGGTGGCCGCCCCGCCTCCCGGCGCTTTTCTGGCTATTTGGCGTTTACTCTTCAACCATTGGGTTATTTCTTCCGGATCGAATCGCACTACGCCCTCAAGTTTCAAATAGGGGATCACCCCCCGACGCACCCATTGATAGGCCGTTACTCGGGCAATCTTCAAGGCCGAGGCTAATTCCTCAGGTGAGATCAAATCCCCGCCCGCCAGTAGTTCCTTTAGACTCAGTCTTCTTGCCATATCTCGCTCATCTGACTTTTGATGCACGGTTATCCTCTGTCACTAGTCCGAAGTCATACGAGCCTCTTAATTGGCACGGATCATCTTGGTTCCAGCTATGGTCTGAAAATCAATGACTTGATTTGTAGGGTCTTTTACCCCTGGCTTAAGGTTCTTGGCCTTGATGATCTTCAATTTCTGGTAATCAATTGAAACAGCAAATCTGGCTTTTTCCACGGTGAAAGCTCCACCTCTTGCATGGGTTTCACCAGGGGCCTTTTGTATGGCGATAACTGCTAGGCCTTTATTCAACTTCTGAAAAATTCTGTCTATCATGCCGCCCACGCCGTAAAACTCTTTGTTCATTTCCAAATAATCAATAATGTTCAGGCCGTCCGGGTCAATAACTTGGTGAAAGTCATGCCGACGTTGTCTAAATTTAACTTTATTCCAGGCATCAATATCGGGGACGAGCCCAGCAGCTTTGAAGTTATACAACCTTGCCGCGAGTTCTTCCGGGGTCATTTCAGATGATAAATAGTTGACTTTCCAATGGTCCATGTTCAAACAAGCCGTATTTAAGCAATAAACGGTTTTTCCAGCATTGTAGCTTCCGCCTATCACGATGACATTTCCTGGATAGAAATAAACAAGCTCATGCAGTTTTAAAGGCTGCTTAAGGTCAACTGGGGTTGGTTCTCCCACTTCTTTCCAGGGGATTTCTTCAGCAATTTGATTTACGATTAAAAAATCACCGCGTTTTTCCAGGCGTTCAAGCAGTCCATCCTTCACCAATCTCTCAAAAATCTTGGAAAGGTTTTTGTTAAACTGTCTATTTGACGACAATGACGACAAACCCAATTCCTTGACGACATCTGCCGACGTAATACGACCTGATGACGACAAAATTAGTTGTTTTACGTCCGCTGCAAGGTTAGCAGGTTGACTTATTTCACCATTTTTGCCAATTAAATTAATAAGATACTTTTTTTGCTCAGGGGTTAGGGTTCCTTCCTGTATGGCTTTTTCTAAATCCCCACATTCCTCTGCACAACTAGAGAACTTGCGTTCTCTATAATGGTTGCCGCCCAACATGAACGGGGTTAGCTTGTCATCTCCACTGATGACCTTGCGGGCTTCGGCCCATGCCCTCCCTTTGCAGGAGTCGTGAAAACATTTATAGGAAAGAGTACCATTCGCTGCCTGGAAAATGGCCGCCTCATTCGGACTATGGGATGCGTCAAAGGCGCATTCCTTGAGACAATAAAGGAAGCCCCCGGCGTGAGGCTTCACCTTCACTACTTCCCGGCCATAATGAGCAAGATATTTCTCCACATCTAAACGACCTTGGCAAGTCTCTCCTTGGGTTTCTTTTTTCTGGTCTTCGGCTTGTGGAGGGATGGTCGCCGCCAGATTTTCCAAGAGTTCAACCGGCACGGATCGCCGCTCTTCAGGTAAATAAATAATTTTTGCCAGTCTGTGAGGTCTATCTGGGATACTGTCGCCCTTCTTGACCGCTGTTCCGTATAGCTTTGTCAGCCGGGCAGGGTTGAAAACGCTTGTATCAATTCCTAAATTGCGCCGAGAGAGTTCGTCTTTATAGCGTAGAGATAGGGCTTCTAGTCCAGATTTGATTAGGGCCTTGCTTTCCTCATTATTCGGCAAATCCACCGCAAAAATCAGGTGGCCACCGTTCCCAGAGTCCGCTTCTAATGGTTCAGGCCAACCCTCTTTGGCCAGGTCAGTTTTGATGATTTGTACCATCTCTAGTGCAGACTTGTGCTCCTGATCTGTGCTACTTATGCCTGCCGGCCCCCCCGGGTCTGAATCTACGTCAACTAAGAGGTTCCTTAAATGGTCAATTTCTTTATCAGATGTGCGGGCTACATTGGCCTTTAGGCGCTGATTAGCTCTGGCAAGCAGGGCTTTCAAACAGGGATTGAGGGTGACATAAATTCCTGCCGCCGAAATCTGACTTGCTATCTGTGTGGCCTTCTTTTTGTCTGTAAACCAGCCTGCCGCAAGTGGTTCTTTGCCAAAAGCCCGTCCCTTCCACGGGCCGGTAGTCTGTTCCAGCCCAAGACAGCACAACTCGAAAACCGCGCCATCAGGATGCAGAAACTTTAGAGCATCGGTTGCCTGGGTAGGGTCCGGGGCAATCATTCCGCCGCCCCCAGGCCATTTCTGAGGGTTTTCTCTGCAATACCCATGGAGACCGCCGTTTCTTTTACAGTCAACAATCGCTTGAGGGGCGCCCGCACTTCGGCCCGGAGTTGGCGAAGCTCGGATAAGACCGCTTGGAGGTCGGCAGCTTGCTTTTTCGGAGGAGAATGACTATTATTAGACATCACAGAATCCCTATCACCACCCCGCCCTCTGGCCTTGCCCGCCAGGGGGCTTCGTTATTATTGCCCGGTTCTAATCTCTTGGGCCTTCTGCCCCTCCCCCCAAGTTTGGGATAGGGTTTCCCGTATTAAGTCGCTAAGGCTTCGCCCGGTTTCCAAGGACGCCTCTCGCAACCTCTGGTCAATATCCTTGGGAAGCCTTACCCCCATGTTGCCGCCATGAAATTCCTTGGGTCTTGCCATTGCTTTTCTCCTGTTGTGTTTAACTGAAATTAAATTATCACAAGTCGTTCTTTTTGCAATGATAACTTACTGATATAACTTGGAATTATACGCATTAAAAGTCGGCACTTTTCGGGCGTAATTTTCCAGATTAGAAGATGATGGGGATTTTCAAGAAATGAGGTGTGGCTAGCGGCTAAATTAACTTGTGGGAGTTGTCGTGAGCTTTTTTCTTAAATACTGCACTCTTTTGCGGATAGCATCTTGTCCAGGAAGACATATACCCTTAAGGGTAGAGTCCTGCCGTTTACTGATAAAATTAAAAATATGACTAGCAATCAGATTATCTGGAGCCTCTGGGCCATAATGTAAAAAGACAGAAACTAATTCAGTTACCAAATCAAAAAACATTGCTTTTGCTCTATGTTTATTAAGCTTGTTAAGATCATACGGCAGCATTTCTATCAATAACTTTCCGATGGTTCTCACTCTGTCAATGCGAATTTGTCCACATTGACCCAGCTTATATGACATCCGGTAAAATGCCCGCATCATATCATAGTGTTCTTCTAAAATCTCGCCGGGCGTTACTAGTGGGTGGCCATCAAATAAACCGTAACCCTGAAATATATCATAAGCGCGAGGTGATTTTGCTATTACCCATTTTGCGAGTTGAATGTTAGTTGCGGCATTTAAGATAAAATCCTCAAGATGTATTATGGGAATATCTGAGGTTTTCCTGTTTCCCTTCAAAAATCCCTCTCGGGTTATCCAGGATTCCATAATGTCAATAGCCCCTTGCCGAAATTCGATCCACATCCCGGCCTTGGGATTTTCCCCTAGATGTAACCTAAAATCTTCGGGGGTTATTTGGGGGTGGGGGTATGCCTGGGGGTCTTTTAGAAAGGAAAGTAATTGATTAAAACGCTCTTGGAGGGTTAACTCTTCCATCGCCGCTTCTCCTAACGGCTCCCCAAAGGTTTGGCCCCCCAAGACGATGGAGATTACCGTCCTGTCCCTCCGGTGATCGGCCGGAGGTTAGGGGGGCTCTGTTTTAATTTTTCATAGACCTATTGGGGGATTATTACAAGGGAAAATAAATCATAATGGAAGGCGGAGGTGCGCAGGTGGGTTGCATTAGCCCCCCAAGGGGCCAGCCTCCCGATTACTTATAGATTTGGATAGGTTCGCCCGGTCTGCTGGGCTGCGGATGTTGGTAGGGTGCCTGTTGGGTAGGGGCCGGAGTTTTGGTAGGTTGACCCGTGTTAATCTGCACAGCGGCGTCTGGGCCTTGGATGATGACGGTAACCCCCTCATTTGAATGGCTTAATTCACCTGACATACCTAACCACTTGCCTATCGTGGCATTAGCCGCTTGCCGTGCTACCTCTGACTTGGCATTTTTGGCAAGGTCCTTCTGGTTCTGAATCACGAAGACCTCTCCTGCACCCAGGAGGCGCATTATTTTTCGATGGTCTTGCGCCCGTCGTTCATACTTCTCAACTATCTTTATAGCCGTATAATACAATTTCCCCGGTTTAAGTCCTCTATAACCTGCCTTTTTCATTGCCTTTTTAATCGGTAGTCCTATTCTCAGGTGATATTCGATGAATTTCAATTCTTGGATGGAGAGCAATTCAGTTTTGGCATTAATATCCTCTATTTCTGCTTGAACCTCGTCTAAAATTTCAGGAATCCTGGCAATTTCTGGATCATTTTCCAAGGAGACGGTATCCAGGGTTCTGCCGGTTTTCGGTTTTTTCTTGCCCTTGAGGTCAGGGGTTATGAGTTCTCTTTTATCCATTTGTCTTTCCATATGGTTAGCGGTGAGGCAAACGGCCATATTTCCCGTTCATTTTGCTATAGTTACTCAATAGCAATAATTCACGGGGAAGTCAAGATTATTAAAAAAAAGAGACCCCCGGTCACTATCATGGAAGGTGTGACGGCCTACTCTCCCCAAAAAAGTTTTAACTATTTCTTCTTCATCGTGGCATAATGGCTTTGGGTGAGGCCCGATGAATCCCTTGGAAGCCTACCTCAAGGAGTGAGCTACCGTTAACTCCCCGAAACCCGCCTGTGAATCACTTGGTTATCTGGGGTGGGAGTAAATCGCCTCTCCTGGGGCGTCTGGTGGGGCAAGTTCCGGTCGCCTCTCTGGGGGCGGATGACCACAAAATTATCCGGAGTCCGCTTGGGGGCGGCCTCAATCCATAGTTGCTCGGGGTGCGATATCCCAGCAGAGGTAACGCATGCAACCAATATCAGATTTAATTTGTGATTTGGGCTCTGGACGGGGCAACATAACCGTCAACACGAGCGTTTACAACCTCGAAGCCATTCACGCGGCTACCTATCAATTTACAGACAGCTACCATATCCTAATAACCCCTAATGCTGATAATTCGGTGACGGTTATCTTCGAAGCGAAACACAAGGCCAGGGATGTCACTGAAGACCTAAAAAATTTTGCCAATGCTCTCATAGACCACCAAGTCAGACATCAGCTTGACAAGATCAATGGTAGGATACGCGATCTGATTGTCGCCCATGCTTTTTCACCTCTTGACCTCCACAAGGAGTAAATTCTCTGTGAACGACCAACGGCAGAACATGCTTCCATTCCAGTTCTCTCGGTTTGATAGCAATGACTACCTGCTCGTCAACGAAAGTGGCGAATACATCTTCCTCAACAAGGACGATTTCCATAAATTCATACAGAGCGAGCTGACCTCCGATTCCCCCTCATACTATGACTTAAAGAGCAGGCATTTCCTCAATACGGAACACTTACCAGAAACGCTGGAGATGGTTTCAGCAAAGTACCGGACTCGGAAAAGATTTATCTCAAATTTCACCTCCCTTCACATGATGGTTATCACCCTGAAGTGCTGCAACGCTTGTTCATACTGCCAGGTGAGCGCCGAAGTGGACGACGTAAAGGGCTTTGACATGTCACCTGAGGTGGCTCGCCGTGTTGTTGACTATATTTTCAAGTCTCCTTCCCTGTCGATAAAGATAGAGTTCCAAGGCGGTGAGCCTACCCTTAACTGGGAGACGCTGAAAGAGACCGTCCTTTATGCGAAGAAGGTTAACCAGAAATACCATAAGCATCTTGATTTTGTCGTCTGCACCAACCTCGTCATGGTTGACACGCAGCAGCTAATGTTCTTTAAAGAGCATGGCATACATATATCTACCTCTCTTGACGGCCCCCGGAACCTTCACGACAAGAACCGGATACTGAGAAGCGGTGGCGGTACCTACGATTCTGTTATCAAGAACCTTTACAATGCCTTCAACATCCTCCTTCGTGGCCAGGTGAATGCCCTCATGACAACCACTATACATAACCTCGACCATCTTGAAGAGGTTATCACGGAGTATGTCCAGCTTGGCTTCAATGGGATATTCATCAGGTCACTCAATCCCTATGGCTTAGCCGCCAGGAACGCGGAGCGCCTGGGGTATCCGGTAGAGCATTTTGTCGAGAAATTCGAAAAAGCGCTTAATATCATCGTCCAACTCAATCTTAACGGCACAAGGTTCGTAGAGTTCTATACAAACCTTCTGCTTACCCGCATCCTGACACCTTTTTCCACTGGTTTCGTCGATCTCCAATCTCCATCCGGTGCGGGCATTTCAGGCGCGATTTATGACTACAACGGAGATGTTTTTCCCGCAGATGAAGCGCGTATGCTCGCCAGGATGGGTGACCGCCGTTTCTGCCTTGGAAACGTTTTCAAAGATTCATATAAAAGTATCTTTGGGGGGCAACTGCTCCGGGAGATTGTCAGCAAGTCATGTCTTGAGATCATGCCTTATTGCAGCTCTTGCGTTTACCGCACCTACTGCGGTTCTGACCCTGTACGCAATTATCTTGAGACAGGCGACCTTATGGGCAAACGTCCTGGCAGCGATTTCTGTAAGAAGAACAAGCTAATCTTCGATATGCTGTTCAAAAAACTCAAGCGCAACGACCCTGATGAAATGGATGTGTTCTGGTCATGGATTTCTGGTCAGAGTTTAAAAGAAGTGCGCGGTGAAGAAGCATGAAAAAATTTGAGGGTATAGCCCAGAACATAGAGACCCCGATTCTTGGCTTGGTCACACGCACCCCGCTGTCACTATCGCGAGGTAAAAGTGTCCTTGTCACCGAAGAGACCCCGTTACTGTCAAGGGGCTTTGCGGGACTCATAATGAAAAACTCTGATAAAAAAAGGGGTTCGTTGCCACGGGTTATAGTTTCAGGCGAAGTTTTGGATAAACTGGAAGAGGGAGATTGCGTGCTTATCGGCAAGGACGGTATCATAACGGTTGTTTGGGAGAAAAAGGCCCCAATGAATCCGCTCCTTCTGACGGAGATGTGTGATTGCCGTTGCCTTATGTGCCCACAACCGCCGAGAGCACACAATAAAACTTTAATGGAGACAAGTAAACGAATCCTTAATCTTGTCAAAGTTGAGAATAATCAGACTATCTGCCTGACCGGCGGTGAACCTACCCTATTGAAAGAAGATTTTTTCGACATCCTGGGGATGATCAACAAGAAACACCCGAAATCAACCGTTATGCTGCTTACTAACGGCAAGTCATTCGCCAACTTCGAGTTCACAAAGCGTTTCGTATCATTAAGACCCAAAGATTTCCTTACCTGCGTTTCTATGCACAGTGATGTGGATGAGGTTCATGACCGGATTGTAGGTGTTAAAGACAGTTTCTATAAGACAGCAATGGGCCTCCAGAACCTCGCCCGCTTTCGGGAGAAGATTGAAATCCGGGTAGTCGTGAGTCGTATCAACGCTAACCGCCTTGAATCCATTGCAACCTTTATTTACCGGAACTTTCCCTTCATCAAACACTGCACCTTCATGGGGATGGAGATAACCGGACTTGCGTGGGATAATTACGAGACTATTTGGATTGACCCGCATGACTACCGTGATGAGCTTTCACGGGCACTTAGGGTGTTGAGCCGTGCGGACGTGAGCGTCTCAATCTATAATCTCCCGCTATGCCTGATTGAACCGAAGTCATGGGGTTTTGCAAGGCAGTCAATTTCAGGATGGAAAAATGATTACCTCCCAATATGTGAAGGATGCTCAGTTAAATCGAGGTGCTGTGGAATTTTCACAACCTCCGGATTGCATCAAAGTTCCTATATTCTCCCGCAATAACATTGAGGAAGTGAGAGGCGGCGAGTCTGTCGACCGGTTAGCTTCATCTCTGCGGACTTGCCTTGATTGCCATTTAATAAAAATAATAAAAATCGCTTGCATATTGAAATATTCAAGAGTATCCTTTTCGAAGAGAAAGATGTCAGGCAATAATTATTGTTAAATTGGCTACTTAGAGGCGAAAGGGGGGATTTTATGAGAGGTCTATCCAGCAAGGTAATGGGCGTTATTGCGGGTCTTGTAGCTCTTTCCGGCATATCGGTAGCGAATGTAACGGCATCTGTATCGGATATTGGCAGCAAATCACCCCTTTATCTGGAGCATGGGAAGTCCCTTGGCAGCAGCATAGGGCCAATCTGCGACCATGAGAGCCATGCGAGCCATGCGAGCCATGGGAGCCACGGTTCACACAGCTCGGGATATTAGAAAAAAGATCAGAACGCTGGCTTTGTGTAAGCATCTTTATTAACAGCCGAAGGCCCTTGTCCGCAAGATAGGGCCTTTTGTGTTCTACATGGCAAGGATCAACTTTACCCCTTTTTCTTGCGGTTTCCTCTTAATTGAAGTGACATTAACGTAACAATATAATCCTTTTTTTACCATTAACTACATACTTTGGATACAGTTCTCCTGCTGAATTCTTGGTGACTACGCAATATATTGTGGAGAGGGAATCATTATGACCACGCCAAGGATGAAACAGCGAGGAAATGGTTTGATTAAGAGTGATAAAAAGATAACCAAAAAAATAACCCATAAGAAACCAATTGACCTCTCTCCATCAAAGATTTTGGCAAAGTTTGCAGAAGAAATTGCTTTTAATTCAAATGGTACGATTGTTGATATAGCATGCGGATATGGAAGAAACGCTGCTTGTATCGTTTCTTTTGGTGTACCTGTTGTATGTGTTGATATCAATAATGATGCCTTGGAATATATTAAATCCTCTGTTAGTTTGTCATTACCAAAATCCAAGGAAATTAATCAACTTACTACAATGCAATTAGATTTAATCAATGACCCATGGCCATTTGAAGATGAGTCTCTGGGGGCAATAATAAATGTTCATTTCTTTTATTATGGGTTAATAGCACATTTTATCAGATCACTCAAAATAGGAGGCTATCTTTTTATAGAGACAATCGATGGGCATGGGGGTAATTATCTTGATTTACCTCAACATGGTTTTATTAAGGCCCAATTAGCGGATGCATTCGATATTAAATTTATTAAGGAAAAGAAAGTTGGCCCATTGCAGAGTAATAGCTCTAGTGTAAAGCTATTAGCAATAAAACAAAAAACCTTTCCCAATACCAGAGCCGTCTAACTCTTCGATGTCGAAATCATCCCGGTTTCTGGCGAAATCGACGACAACCCTTCCTGGCTGGGCTTTCAAGTACACGGGAAACAGATACATCCCGTCCATCCGGTATTGTCTGAAGGTCTTGGCGACTAGAGATTATCTCTATTGCTTTATCTAACCTTCCCCTCATCCAACCCCATTCCTTCAGCCGTTTTTATGAACAATTCAGAATAATATGTACCGGCCGCATCATTAAAAAGTTTTAGATTACTGTTATAAAAATTATCCTTTTTTGTATAACGAACATCGTGACTACTGCCTTCGCCCTCGGTTATTTCAGGAGCTTCCGTTTCTATAGCAGCATCAAACCATTCCTTTTCATCATATTTAAGGTCAATGTCTCTGCTTTCCGGAGTAAATCCCATTTTTCCAGTTGAAATTGCGGTTTTCCAAGCCTGAATGCATTCTTCGAGATCTCCTTGAGTTGCAAAAAGCATGAATATTGGGGCAGAGATTTGTTGCCAAGTTAATGGTGGTTTATCTTGAAGCCCTTGAGATTTATCCAAAAATATCAGGATCAGATTGTAGCAGCTTTGTGCGGCCAAAACCGTCCGATCAATATTTTTTAAAATGGGGTAAGTGGTTCCTTTATAATCAATGTAGTTCCATTTCCGATTAGGTTCGTCCGGAATCGAGGCTGCTTCTGCATGTCCAAGTTTTGGAATTAAATATTCTCCTCCCAGTTCAGTTACAAGCTTTTCCACAAAATCGTTTGGCTCTCCTTCGATATTGATTTCTTGAACCTTATTTTTGTCACTCATTACCCCCATAAAATTTTGATGTGACCAAGTATCTGCATAGGCATGGAGTACAATTCCCAAAAGGTGACGGCTATAGGACAAAGAGACAAATCCCTCCAAAAATTCCTTGATTATCCCTTGAATGACATCTCCATTAGGTTTGGTGATCATTCGATCATCACCGTCACTCTGATTGCCCGGAACGAAGTGGAACGGAACCCAAACTTCTTTGCATATTCTGGGGGATATGGTTTCCAAACTATAAAGGCTGTGTGCGGTAATATGTGGTTCAAATGAGGTACCATCTTCAAAATCTATAGCCTCTGCGCGGGCTTCATCATCCGTATACTGAGAAGAATAGGCTATAATGTAAGCGTCATCGGGCTTGATTCCAGCAGCCCTGGCCAACGCATAAATCGTATAAAAGTGAAAATCTACTCGCATGATTGCCTCCTTTTAAGATGTAAGTCATCTCAAACCCAGATTAAACCATATTAATCTATCTATAATTTCTCTACACTCCCTCGTGATGCATCTATTTCATTATAAAAGGTATATTGACCTACGTGTTTTACTTTTTGATACCTCCCAGTTACCTTCGCTGAATCTCCTTCTTTAATGGATGGCCTTCCAAAGTTAAATACGCTTAACGATTTATCTCCATTGGCTATTTTTAAAATAAAGTATGAGTTGCCCTTTTTAGAAACCTTTTGATTTACCGATGTTACATTCCCTTCAATTTGAACCATTTTCCCATCATATTGGTCTGGATTAGACAGGATATCTCCTACAGTGGTCTTAATGGCCTGAGCATTTGCTGTTGCAGCAATTATCAAAAAAAACAGAATCCCAACCGTTACGGCCCAAAACGGCCTCATTTTCTGAATCTTCATAATTTTTACCTTCCACTCTTAATTTATAGTGCTAACCGATTTTCGGCCCGGCAAGTTTCCTCTTCTGTATCCAAATTTTCTCGTGGGCGGAATGATAGCACAAATTTCGCTGAAAGAGTATTTTTCCAAAAATCGGGTAGATATAGGGGAAGATTAGACGCTTCGTCCCAATTGGGATACGGGAAATCCACCGGCTAGTTTTCAGTTTGAAATCCTCAGATTAAAAAATCAATTCGTTGGCGGTGTATAAAATTTATACATAACCAATTTCAGATTCAAGCCCGCCCAAAATTCTTCCGATGGTAACCTATGGCAGAAATATTTTACAAATCTGTCTATTCTTCACAAATATCTATTGACTTTTAACGCCAAGCCCTTATAATTGCGAGCGAAGCGAGTAGAACGAGCGTAGCGAGCAATTATAAGGGCTTGGCCCGAAAATTAGGACACTACCGAGTTTTTCCAAGTTAACCTCCTATTCGTAAGGAGGCCAATATGAGTTCTCCAAAATACACTGCTCAACAAATTGCTGATTGGTTTCTCTGTAATATTGACAGAGAAGCAGGGGATTCGATTACCCATTTGAAGCTTCAAAAACTCATTTATTATGCTCAATCTTGGGCACTTAGCTTTTTATGACGAGCCTTTATTTGGGGAATCAATTGAGGCTTGGACCCATGGCCCTGTGGTTCGTTCTGTTTTTGATCGTTTCCGTGATTATGGCTGGGACGCATTGCCTATGCCAGATGTTTGCCCGGAGACAGATTCGCAAACAAGCGATCTTTTGAATGAGATTTTAAGGGTCTATGGACAACTTAATGCGAGGCATTTGGAACGCCTAACTCACCAAGAATCCCCATGGAAAGAAGCCCGGGGTGACTTGCCACCAGAAGCTTCGTCAAATAGTGTAATTTCAAAAGAAAGTATGAAAAGCTTTTATAAAAAACTTTACGAAGAAGCCAATAAAGAATAATGGCAAGCCAAAAAAGACTTACTAAAAGTATTACAAATCTTAAAGAGGAAAAAGAACCTCCCCGGTTAAGCAAGATTGAGGAAAAGGTTTTGGGTAGAGATCAAGAAGATCCAAAACCATACATTGTCCTTAAATATTATCAACCTTCCCATCAATGTTTTTCTAATTGGACTCCTGAAGAACTAAAATCTGGGCTGGCGCTATACCCCTGGGGGGCCTTTCGCTCTCGCCTCTCGATTGAAAAATCGAAAAAATTCCCGTACTAATCATATTGACCAGGGGGGGGACGGGACTCCTATCTCCGGGTTTTGTTCTTGGGCCGGAAAAACTATGTGGGGCAGACGGGGCCGGGGGAGAGGAAGGGCGGGGCCAATGGTTACCCACTGGCCCCGCAGATTTTTTCGTTTACCAAATGTTTACCATTTACCCCTTGATAGGGAGATTTTTAGGCCGCTTTTATTATAATGATTATACAGTATTTTTACTGTAAATCCGGCAACATGTGATTATGGTTGATTCCTCCGATTTCCCCCTTCCCCGCTGAGCTATCTGGCCAGTGGCCTGGCCTTTCCCATCTTCTATGCCATCCCGTTGCTCGTTTATCTCCGGGGCCATTCCTTCCTGCAAGGTTACGAATTGCCTTATGGGGTGCTGCGCCTCGCTTATCTGGCGGCCAACATCCTGATGTTTTATTTCTTGTTCTTCCAGAAGGAGCCGCTGAGGCAATTCAAGATGTTGTGCAGCCTGTTTCCGGTGCATGCCCTGGCCATTGCGGCGGCCCTGCTTCATCCCCCGGGGCGCAAGCCCTCTTACCGGGTCAACAACCAGTTGCTCTTCACCGGCCAAGGCCGGTGGTGGGAGGTGGCTCCCCACCTCGGGTTCATCACCCTGCACCTTACCCTGCCCATCATCTCCCTGTACCGGGGTTGGGCCTCCCCTGAGCTGATCCTGTTTAATTCCATCTTCTCGGCAGGCATCATTTGGCTCCTGGGGGACCTGGTCGTGGCGGTGCTGGACAAGCCCAAATGGAGTCCTGCCATGGATCCGAGACAGGTTTATGGTTAGCAGGTGGCGTCACCTGGTATGGGCGGTCCCCCTGGGCTTCGTGGCCTTGATCCTGGTCCTGGTCTGGCGTCAGGATGGTGATTTCTGGCGCTCCACCCCCGCCTTGATGCGGCTGGCCCAGGACGCAGCCCGGCGGGGAGACTATGCGGAGGCCGTGGAACTGGCCCGCAAGGCCATGGCCCGGGAGCCCAAGCAGGCCCAATATCGCCTGGAACTCGGCCGGATTCAGCTGGCGGCCGGGCAGCCGCAACAGGCCCTGGATCTCAGCCGCCAGCTCAGCCCTCAGGACGCCAGGTCTTCCCAGGCGTTGACCCTCCAGGCCCGGGCCCTGGACCTCCTGGGCGACCGGCAGACCGCCCTGGATCTGCTGGCTGCGGGGCTCAAGGATAATCCCGACGACCTCGAAATGCTGGCGCTGTCCGCGACCCTGGCGGCCCGGGGGAACTATGACCGGCCCCAGGCGATTACCTATTACCAACATCTCTACCAGCTGACCCGAGACCCGCTGGTCCGGCGGCAACTGGTGGGGCTGCTCATCTCGCTGAACCGCTTCCCGGAGGCCATTCCCCTCCAGGAAGAGGAGGCGGCCCAGTTTCCCAACGACTCCGAGGCCTTACACCAACTGGCCCTGCTCCATTACTGGCAGCGGGACTACCGGGCGGCCGGCATGATTTATCAGCGCCTGCTGGAGAAGGCGGCCGATGACGCGGCCCTGCGTCTGGAGGCGGCGAGAACTGCCGAGGCGGGCCAACAGCTTGACCAGGCCCTGGCCCATTACCTCTGGCTCTACAGCCGCAGCCGGGGCGCCAAGGAATATGCCCTGGCCCTGGCCCGGCTCTGGGCCCAGAAGGGCAACCATGCGGAAGCCGCGGGCGTCCTGGCCCCCTTGATGCAGGAAAATCCCGACAGCGCCCTGCGCCGCCAGTACGGCCTGGAACTCCTGCTCATCGGCGATCTCCCGGGAGCCTTGAAGGCCTACCAGGCCGCCTGGAATGCCGGGGACACCCACCAGGAAACCATCATCAACCTGGCCCGGCTCCAGGCCCAGAGAGGCCACTTCGACCAGGCCGCGGCCATGTGGGATGAGGCCGGGCGGCGGCAGCTCCTGCAGGGGGAACTGCGCTGGGAAGGCGCCCTCACCTATTCCTATGCCCGGCGTTTCGGTGACGCCCTGGAGACCATCCAGCCCCTGCGCCGCCAGAACCCCAGGGACCCCAAGGTCCTGCTCTTTGCCGGCCAGTTGAACTTCTACCAAAAACACTGGGGCCAGGCGGCGCAATGCTTCACGGCCTACCTGGAGCAGAACCCCAAGGACCTCGAGGTGCGCCGGCAACTGGCCGAGGCCCTCTCTTTTACCAAAACCCCCGCAAGCAAGGACGAGGCCCTGAAGGAGTATGGCGAAATCCTGAAGACCAAGGATGATTTGGGCCTCCGCCTGCGGCGTGTCAGCCTGTTGCTGGAAGGCCGGCGTTGGGACGAGGCGGCCAAGGAGTTGCATGACTGCCCCATCCCGGCTGAACCCCGTCTGCTCCAGGAGCAGGCCCGGCTCCTGGTCTGGCTGGGAGACCTGCCGGGCGCCCTGGAACGTTATGATCTGCTTTTGCAGAAAACCCAGGACGGCACGGCCCGCCTGGAAAAGGCCAAGGTATTGACCTACCTGGGGCGGGCCCCGGAGGCCCTGGAATTGCTCAACCGCCTGCGCCAGGAGCACCCCTTTGCCAGGGCGGCGGTGGCGGCGGCCATCGAGGCTCACCTGACCCTCAAGGATTATGCCAAGGCCCTGCAACTGGCCGCCAAGGAACTGGAGCCCCTGCCCGACTTGAGCGTGGATGAACGCGCCCTGGTGGCCAGGGGTTATTTTCATTCCCCGGACCCGAAGCAACTGCGTCATACCTGCGACCTGCTGTTGACCAACCTGCAAAAAAACCGGCACCACCACCCTACCCTGCTTATCCTGACCGCCGTGCTGCCCCGGCTGCCGCACTATGAAGACCTGGATTATGTGATGGACCGCCTTCCCGGCGCTCAGGGAGGCGCCGGCGGGCCCGGCACGGCCCTGGCGCATTTTGACGGCCAGTTAGGGCGGCATGACGGCAAGCTCAGTTATCTGCTGCACGTGCTCGCCGGCTATCGCCGGCAAAAGCAGCCGGACTCTCCGGGGGAACTCCTGGGGCTGGCCTGGCTGGCCACGGAATTGGGCGACCGCCAGGCCGCGGCCCAGTATTACCGTCAGGCGCAAAAGCTCCGGCCCCACGATCCCAAAATTACCCAATTACTGTTGCAGTGCCAGGAGTCCCGGAAGGATTGGGCCCAGGCCCTGAATAACCTGAAAAAACAAACAGACAACCCTGCCGCCCCCCTGGAAATGGCCCGCATCTATCTGCTGCGGGGGCAATACGAAGGGGTCAAGGCCATGGGCGCGCGCATTCCCGCCGGATCAAAGGACCGGGTCGCCTACCTGCGGCTCCTGGTGCAGGCCTGCCGGGGTGAGCGCAACTATCCGGAGGCTTTGCAGGCCCTGACCTCTCTGGAAGGCCAGATCTCCCGGGCCGACTATCTCATGGAAAAGGCCCAGATCCTGGAAGGCCAGGGGGACCAGAAGGCCCGGGAGCTTTATGACCAGATCATCGCAGACCAGCCCGACTCCCAGGCGGCCCGGGTGGCCCGGGCCCGCCGGGACCGGGCCGGGAAGAACTGGGGCGCGGCCTACCGGGCCTATGAAGTGGCCCTGAAAGAGGCCCCCCAGGACATCGAGCTCCTGAACGAACTGGAGTACATTCGCCAGCAGATGCGGCCCGAGATGGCCTCCCGGGGCTTCCCCTATGCCCGGGGGGAGCGTCGGCCCGAGGAGGCCTCCCGGCCCTGGCAGTTCTCCCGCTTCGGCCGGGAGCCCGGCGGCCTGGGCCTGAGCAACTACCTGCCCGCCTTCGTCAGCGACGTGCTGCCGGTGGTGCAACCCGAAAGCCTCTACTTCAGCGACAGCAACCGCCTTTATGGCTGGCTGGTGCGCTCCGAAGGCGGCTTCTGGATCACCAAGGTGCTGCCAGCCCACCTGGGCATGGAATACCGGGAGTACAATCAAAATAAGAACCAGGTGCTGGCCACCTTGGGTGGTCAGGTAAATGGCGGAGTCACGGTACTCAATAATCATATCGAAAGCCGCCTGCGCCTGGCCGAGGTCTCCCTGGGTCTGGGACCCCTGTCGCTGGACGACCGGCTGCGCCTCAGCGGTGACCTCATCCTGCGGCGGTACTGGAAGCGCGTGGACCGCGATGTCCTGGGAACGGTTTTCGCACCACCGGAATTGCCGGTGCCTGCCAGCATCGGAGTGACTCAACTGGAGGACCATAATCGTATCTTAGGCTCTCTGGAGTTGGGTTTCTCGCCCACTGCCCAAACCGACGCCACCCTGCGCTACAGCCGGCGGGACATCTACGACCAGGAGCCCTATGTCTATCCGCGCCTCTACCAGTCGATCTTGAATTTATCGGAGGCCCGCATCACCACTTACCAGCAGGCGGACCTGGCTTACACCCATCAGTTTCAGCCGGGCCTGGATTGGCGGGGCACCGTGGCCGGCGCCTTCTACTCGGACCAGAACCGCCGCTTCACCTTCTACCAGGGGTTGGCCTGGCAGGCGATCAATGAGCCCCGGATGCACCTGGAGTTGACGCCGCACTATTACCTGGCCACCTACCGGCAGCAGCATGAAGCCTATTTCAGTCCCCACGCCTATAACGCCTTCGGCCTGGGGCTGGACTTCGACCGCCAGATCTACCGTCTCCCTACCCTCATCCTGCAAGGCACGGTTCAGGGGGTGAACCAGCACGGGGACTTCGGCCCCGCCCTCCAGGGCATGGCCGCCCTGGAATGGGAATTTGTCGCCAATTTTTATACCGACGTGCACATCTTCTATTTCCGGGAGTTTGTGGACAACTACCGCCTCATGACCGCCGGGGTCTCTTTTAGATGGAAATTCTAAAAAGTAAATGGGGCGCCTTAGGCTGGCCCGCACTGATAATAATTGGGATTTTCGTCCTCAACGGCTGCGCCGAGGTGACCCGGCCCGACCCCTCCGACCATGAGCAGGAGGAGGCTCAATTGGCCGCGGCCCGGCGGCATCCCTACCAGAGCTGGTCCGCGGAGCGGGTCTCCCGGGTCTTTCTCCGTCTGCTGCCCTGCCTACCCCAGGTCCATGGCCGCACCTATCCCTTCCTGGGCTTCGATTGGTGGGTCACCGCCACCGGCAAGGTCGCGGTGGATCAGGTCTGGCATCCTTCCCCCGCCGCGGACGTCGGTCTGAAACAGGGCGATATTATTCTGGCCGTCAATAACTGGCCCATACCCACCGAAGCGGCGGCCTGGGACCAGAATATCCAGGCGGTGCGGGATATTTTCGGCAGTTTTCTCTTCTTTGTGCCGACGGAAAACTATGAGACGACTTATAAATATCGGCGCACCACGCGCCGGCTGCAGCATTACGTCTATATGTGCCTGCCCGGTGAGTTGCTCCCGGCGCTGCTGCTGGATTTGAAGCATATCGATATGGAAGCCCGGGGCCGCTACCTCACGGGCCCGGTGGAGCTGCTGATTCAACGGGAGGACCGGAAATTCCGCCGCACCCTCTACCCCCAGCATCTGCCGGCGGAATATGCCATTCTCGTGGATACCAAGAGCAACCAGATCAATGCCTACGCCGCCCTCGGCCAGGTCATCGTGACCCAACGCTACGTAAATTTCTGCCTCAATGATGATGAACTGGCCCTGGCCATCGGTCACGAGCTGGCTCATCAAGCCCTGGGACACCTGGTACGCGGCGCCGCCCATCGGGAATTGGGGAGATTTCTCGGGGCCGCCTTTACCGCCTTCAGCACCCTATCCCTCAACCAGCTCATGGACTGGCGGCACTCCACGGTTTCGCCCGATGTCCGCCGGGTGGCCGGGGATGCGGTGGAGAGCGTCTTTTCCCAGGATGACGAACGGGAGGCGGACATTTATGGGGCCTGGTACGCCTTCCAGGCTGGTTACGATATCGATAAAGGCTTAGCCATCTGGGAACGGCTGGCCGCGGCTCAATCTCACGATCCTTTTCAGGGCAATTATTTCCTTGATTCCCACCCCCCGCCCCTGGAGCGGCTGACGCGGCTGCGCCAGGTGGCCAGGTATTTTGAGGCCGGGCAGGCGGCGGAGGTCTTCCTGCAGGCCAAGGACCTCAACCGCAAGCCGGCCCCATAGGAACAGCTATCAGCTTTCCGCTGTCAGCTTTCAGCTAAAGAACAGCGGTTTCAGCCCACCGGGCCTGCGGTACTCAAAACATGGCAACCGCCAGCGGCATCCAGCTACTGTCTCCCCCCATTTTTTTCGGCTTTTGCTGCTAGCTGATAGCTGACCGCTGATAGCTGACCGCTATTCCACCGGCAGGGTCACCGTCACCCAGGTCTCGCCGGGGACGCTGTCCAGGCGAATCTCACCGCCGTAGGGGGCCAGCAGACGCCGGGCCATAAAAAGTCCCACGCCGGCTCGCCCGTGGGGCCGGTCCCTCTTGGTGGTAAAGAAGGGCTCGAAGACCCGGGACATGACCTTGGAGGGAATACCCGGTCCGGTATCACCCACGTGCAGAATCAGCCGGCCGTCCTCCAGGGCCGTGCTCACCGTCAAGCAGCGGCGCTCCGATTCTTCCATGGCTTCCAGGGCGTTTTCCAGGAGGTTGCGGAAACTCTGGCTGAAGTCAAGGTAGTGTCCCCGGAGGCGGGGCAAACCCTCCTGGAAGTGGAGACGCTGTTCCACCATATGCCTGAAAAAGGGCTGGGCCTGATAAAGCTCCAGTTCCAGGCGGCAAAGCTCATTCAAGTCGATATCTACCAGGTCTTCCGCTTCCTCGTAGCTCCCTTGCCGGATGACACTGCGGGCCAGCGCCCGGATATTTTCCAGTTCCAGGCGAAACTGGCCGGTTTTTTGCAGCCGATAGCGCTGCAAGGCCTGCAATTTTGCCCCGCTGGGATTACCTACCTCCGCCAGAATCCGGGTCTCTTCCTGGGACCGTTGCTCCAGAAGCTCCAATTGGAAGAACATGACCTGCAAGCTGCTGTTCATCTGGTGGATGAGGCCCCGGGAGAGTTGGCCGCAGGAGGAGTGGCGGTAATAACGGACCAGCTCGCGGAAGCAGCGGTCCAGGACATTCTCCACCTGGACAGACTCGGGAACTCCGAAGTCGGGAGGGCTCTGCGGCCGTTTTCGGACCGCGGGAGGGGCCAAAGCCGGCTGCGCGGCCCCCTGGGTTAGGGCCGCGGCCCGGGCCGCCCTCTGGCGCGATTCTTTGGTCAGCTGTTCGTTGCCGGGCAAGGTAGCGTCCTCGCAGCTCGGGAAGGCTCAGATACTGATGCTGAATCTGTAATCGGCAGGCTGTTGGGGAAACTTTAGGGATTATTTGGGGTGGCCAACCAGAGGCGAACGATTTTATACCATGGCGCGCTCCTGGGAGTAAGGAAAGCTTCTTCCTGTAGGGGCGCGCCGGCGCGGGCGCCCTCCATCAGGGCAGACACCTGGCGCCGTTGCAATAAAAATTTCCTGGATGAGGGCCTCTTGGTATTCAGGCTGTGGTCAGGGGCAGGCGAATGGTGCAGGTGGTGCCGCGGTCCACCTCGCTGGCGAATTCGATCTCCCCTTGGTGCTGGGCGATCAGGCCGCGGCAGATGGTGAGACCCAGGCCGGTGCCCCCTTCCTTGGTGGAGAAGAACGGCGTGAACAGGGATTTCAGGTGCTCCGGCGGGATCCCCTGGCCGGTGTCCTGGAGGGTGAGGACCAGGTGATCGCCCCGGACCGCGGCGCTTACGGTGATCACCCCGCCCCGGGGCATGGCCTCCAGGGAATTCTTCCAGAGATTGAGGAGCACTTGCCGCATCTGGCCGGGATCAAAGGGCAACAGCGGCAGGTTTCCGGGCGCCTGGAGGCAAAATTCCACCTTCTTTTCCTGGAAATCTCCCTGCATGAACTCCGCCACTTCCTGGATGAGGGCCAGAATATCGCCAGGGACCTTCTGGGTGGGGGCGGTGCGGCCGAAACTGGCCAGATCGGCCAGAAACTTCTCCAGGCGCTGGACTTCCTCGTGAATGATTTTCAGCTTGCGCCGGTTTTCCGGAGGCAGGTCCGTCTGGCGCTCACACTGTTGGGCAAAGCCGCCGATGACGGCCAGGGGGTTTTTGATCTCGTGGCTCACATGGGCCACCATCCTGCCCAGGGTGGCCAGGCGCTCATTGCGCACCAGCTCCTCTTCCAGGCGCTTCCGTTCCCGCAGGTCCCGAAAATAACCGACGATACCGAATTCCTGCCCGCCTTTGCGGAGCAGGCGGGCCGACTGCCAGATGGGTACCAGGGTGCCGTCCTGGTGGCGCGCCACTGTTTCATAATTTTCCAGGATGCCGACCCCGCCGTGGCTCGAGCAGTAGATCAGCTGTTTGATTTGATGGGCCCCCTTGTTGGGATAAAAGTCACTGGCCTTCATCTTGCCAATCACCTCTTCCGGCCGGTAGCCCAGGATACGGGAGGCGCCTTCATTAAAGATGAGAATATTGCCCAGCATGTCGTTGACGATGATGCCGTCCATGGAGGCCTGCACCAGCATGCGCTCCAGTTCATCCAACTGGCGCACCTGGGACTCCAGGTTAAACATCTGGGTGATGTCCCGGAAGGAGCAAACCGTCCAGGTAGATTCACTGCCGTCCACCAGATGATAGAAGGTGCCTTCGTAAACTAATGGTTTACCGTCCACTTCCCGGGTGAGGGTGTGGCGGACCGGGAAATAGGGGCCAAGTTCCAGGGGGCAAAAGCCCATCCCTTCGCCGGCGGTGCCGATGAAAGGGCTTCCCAGCTGACGGCAGTCCCGGCCGTAGATCTCTTCCCAACCCAGGCCGAAGTGCTCCAGGAAAGAGGCGTTGGTGTAGACGATGCGCCGCTCTTCGTCCAGCACCAGGGTGAAGATGTCCCCGAGGCTGTCCAGAAGCCGGGAAAAGAGCCCTGCCGGGGGCCGCCGCCTGATTTTCTTTTCCTTGGAAGCCATTTCCTAATTTGTATGACTTAAATTTTTCGAATGCAAGATCAAACGGAAAATCCGGTTAGAAGAAATCGGTGAGGTAGGGATTGGTGGCCTTTTCCTGGCCCAGGAAGGCAGTGGGGGTCTCGCCGTAGTCGTGGCCGGGCCAGACGCGGGTGTCGTCCGGCAGGGGCATGATTTTTTCTTCCAGTGAGGCGATGAGCTGAGGCAGCGAGCCCCCGGCCAGGTCGGTGCGGCCCGCGGCCCCGACGAACAGGGTGTCGCCGGTGAAGAGGTGGCCGGGAAAATAGAGGCAAATGGAGCCGGGGGAGTGTCCCGGGGTGTGGAGGACCAGGGCTTCATGCTCCCCGAGAGGCAGGCGGTGGCCATCGGCCACCAGGAGGTCGGCCCGGCTCAGGGGCGGAAAGCCCTCGGCCCGAGCCTCGGCCTGCATCAATGGCGTGCGGAAGAAGTCCCAGTCCAATTGGTGGATGACGATGGCCGCCCCGGTGGCCCCGGCCCAAAGATCATTGCCGGCGATATGATCGGCATGGCCGTGGGTGTTGACAATCCAGCGAAGCCGCCAGCCTTTTTGGTCCAGGCGTTTGGCCAGAACCGGGGCCGGGCCCCCCGGGTCGAGGAGGAGCGCCTCCTTACTCTCCGGGCAGGCCACCAGATAGGTGAAGACCCGAAAAGGCCCCACGGCTTCGGTGAAGATATTGAGAGACAAAGGCTGGACCTCCCGGAGAGCAACGCCACCGTGAAAACAGTAGAGACGGGTTTGCAACCGGCCCTACGGATTCACCCTCCGGCTCATTTCCCCAGCCAGGCAAAGAGCATCTGGTCGGTGCGCATGGCGTAGATCATGGCCTTGATGCTGCGTTTTTGGGCCTGCTCATTCTCAAACTTGGCCTCTCGCATCAAGGTGGAGTACATCTCCGGCTGGGTAGTCTCCAGTTTTTCGGCCTTCTTGAATTTTTCCTCGGCCGATTTCATCAGGTTCTCGGCCTGGGCCTGCTCATCCGCCGCCAACTTCTGGTTGATGGCATCCTGCTGTTCTTCCTTGGGGGTCAAGGCCCGCTCTTTTTGATCCTGGCCGCACTCATTCTGGAGGATGACGAACAGGGACTTGGCCTCTTTGGCCATGGACTTGGCTTCCGCGGTGAAGCGGGAGTTCAGCTTCTTTTCGGCGTTATCCAGCAGGGTTACGGCCCGTTTGTAGAGGATCTTGTGATCCGGACCGCAGGCGGATTTGTGAGGCTGGGGCGGGGCGGCGGGCGGCGGGGTCTGGGCCAGGGCCGCGCCGATAAACCCAAAGAACAGGAAACAGGTGAACACGGTGGACACAAAACGGGGCTGGATCATAGGGCGTCCTTATTTAATGGAGTCTAAAGGTTTCCGTGATGGCCCGGTGAAACCGGGGCCGGTAGATCCACTCAAAGGCGGTCTCTTTGCCGGGGAAGAGCTGCAGGGCCTGGCTCCGGATGTTTTCCACCACCTGCTCGGCCTGCGCCAGGGTGAAGCTCCCGGCCCGGATTTCGGCCAGGGCCAGGTCCACCAGAAACCGTAAGTATCGGAGCTTGCGGTTCTCTTCCCGAATAGCTTGCCGCCGGTTGGGATCATCCCAATAAGACAAGGGAATTCTCCTGTATTCGGCGAAGCCAGGGCGGGGTTTAAGCCCGCCCCTACGCTGGATTAAGCCTATTCTACCGCAGCCTTGGGGACCTGTAAAGGGGAAAGCCGGACCTCCCTGGGGCTGCCGGCAGCCGCCGGCGGGGTGGCGGGCAGGGGCGCCGGCGGGCCTTTGGTGACCTCCCGGGCAATGCCCTCCTTCGCCTTCAGGATGGCCGGGACCTTATCCCAGTCGATGCGGTCGCTGATCTGATAATACTCCGCCATATCCTGGACGTATTCCTGGGGGTTAAATTCCCATTGGTAGATGTTGGGGTGGACTTCCAGATAGACGCGCCCCTCGCTGGTCACCGCCAGCTTGATGGGCCGGTAGATGATCTTCACGGGAGTGCCCACCCGCACCTGGGGAAAGAGCTGGGAGATCTCGCTGGGCAGCATGCGCATGCAGCCGTGGGAGACAAAGGAGCCCACACTCCCGGGCCGGTTGGTGGCATGAATGCCCACCCCCTCGGCCGAGGTCAACATAAAGTACTTACCCAAGGGATTCTTGGGTCCCGGTAGCACCTTCTCCTTCACCGCCAGGCCCTCTTCCTCCATCTCTGCCTGAATAGACGGCGGTACAGTCCAGATAGGGTTCAGCCGCTTATCAATGATCTTATAGGTCCCGGTCGGGGTCGGCCAACTGGGTTTGCCAATCGCGATGGTATAGCGCCGCTGGTAGGCGCCGTCGACGAAATGGTACAGCAACAGCTCCGGCAGGTTGATGACCATGCCGTTTTGCAACTCCGCCGGGACGATGTGGCGGGTATTGATTTTCAAAACCGTGCCTTTTTTTACTATATAGGGATTCTTCAAGTGGTTTTTCCGGGCAACCACCGTAAATTTTACCCCTTTTTCCGCTGCCAGAATGGCCAGGGGAACATTACTCGTGACCTCGCAGACCTCTTCTCCGCCCACCACCTGATGGTAGAGCGGCGGCACCGGCGCGGCCGCCGCCGCGGCCGCCAGCGCCAGAACCATCATGACCATGGAAAATGACCACAAGCGCTTCATGCTAATAATCCACCTCTGCTTCATAGGGGAAATGATCGGAAGGATAGCGGCTATCCCGATTGGCGGTAATGATGGCCACCCGGCGCACCCGAAAGCCCGGGGTCACCAGGATCCAATCGATCCTGGCCCCACGGGGCTCACCATTGAAATAGTGCTGGGTGGTGGCTTCCTCTCCCCGAGGGTGCAGGGCCCGCCAGCTGTCGAGAAAGGGCCCGCCGTCCCGGATTAACTCCCGATAGACGGCCTCATCCGGGGATTCGTTGAAGTCTCCGGCCAGGATCAGGGGCTGGCCCAGCGGGGTAAAGTAGTCGCGGATCATCCTGGCCCCCCGGAGGCGGGCCTCCTGGGAGACGTTATCCAGGTGGGTATTGATAAAGTAAAAGGTCTCGGTCCGCCCGCTCTTCCTGAAGCAGGCCGTAGGTGACCATGCGGGGAAAGGCGCTGCCCCAACTGCAACTGCGGTGGACCTCCGGGGTCTGGGACAGCCAGAACTCCCGGCTCTCGTGCACCGTGAAACGACCGGCCCGGTAGAAGATGGTGGGATACTGGCAGGTGTCGTCCACCGGGCGCGTGGGCCGTCAGGGGCCGGTATTCCGTCAGTTTCGCCTCGAGGAAACTGAGCATGGCCACGGTGCCTTCCTGGGTGCCCAGCAGGTCGGGGGCCATGCCGCCGGATGAGCTCCACCGCCAAGTTCCTTGCGCTGCTCCCATTCGTTGGGCCCGTCCAGGGGCGTGGCAAACCGGAGGTTAAAGGTCATGACCAGCATGGCGGCCTCAGGCGAACCCCTCGCGCAGGCGCTGCGGGAAGAAAAGCTCCTGGGAGGTGCGCAGGAAGTTGGCATCGGTCATGGAGGCCAGGAAATCCCGCACGATTTCCGCCGGCTGGTGGGACGTAAGATATGCCGGGTCCATGGGGGCCAGAAAATCCGTCCAGATGGGCGAAGTCGCGGCGCTCTGCCGCAATATCCGTCAAAAACTGCTGGAAGAGACGCTCGAACAGCCCCTCGATCTTGGCCGTCTCGCCTTTGATGCGGGGATTGTCATAAATCCGCCGGTAATTGAATTCCTTGAGCCGTTTCAGCAGGGCTCCCACCTCGGGGCTGTAGCCCACGTAGTTCTTCTCGAAACTATGGGTGATGAGGTCGGTCACCAGGGCGTAAATGATGGCGCCGTTGGTGCGGCCCAGGCGCAGGGCCACCTCCCGCGGGCAACTCCTCCCGGCGCACCAGGTTCAGGGTGATGGCGTCCTCCAGGTCCCGGCCGATGTAACTGATGGTGTCGGCCAGCCGCACCACGCAGCCCTCCAGGGTCATGGGCTTCAGGGAGACCTCCGGGTCCGCCAGCTTGCGGCGGATGCTCCTCCTCCAGGTCGGCGAAGGTCTTGTCCCGCTCCGGCGAGAGGCGTTCCAGATGGGTCTCGCCATCATGGCACAGGATGCCGTCCAGCACCTGGAGCGAGAGGTTGAGGCCGCGGCCGTTCTTCTCCAGGCGCTCCAGAAACCGCACCCCCTGGATGCTGTGGAGAAAGGGGCCGATGCCCTGGGCCCGGCAGAGGGCCGACAGGATGCGCTCGCCGTCATGGCCGAAGGGCGGGTGGCCGATATCGTGCCCCAGGGCAATGGCCTCCAGCAGGTCTTCGTTCAGCGCAAGAAACTTGCCGATGGTCCGGGCGATCTTGGAGAGGAGCTGGACGTGCAGCACCCGGTGGCTGATGTGCTCGTGGTCGATGAGGTAAAAGACCTGGGTCTTATCGATGTAACGGGTATAGGCCCGGGAGTGGAGGATGCGGTCGGCGTCCACCGCAAAATTCTGGCGGTGGCCCCGGGCAATGGACTCTTCAAAGCGCCGGCGAATGGCCTGGGTGGACCGGGTGGCGTAGGGCGAGAGCCATCCCTCCTCCTGCCGGTCCAAAATTTGACGCAGTTCCGCTAACTTGACCATCAAAGCACCCGACTCCCCGGTTTTTTATCATAACACAGGAACGCGCCCCTCTCAAGAGTTTGAAGTTTGGCTAACCCTGGATTTCCCCTGGATCATACTTATATTTTGAGGCAGCGGCGGGTTGGTTGGTGGGGCGGGCGTCTCGCCCGCCACTATTTGAGGCGCAAGGCGCACTCTGCAATATTACGGGTGGCGTGAAGGCCGATTACAAATTATTTCAAAACCTGCCTCTAAAGGGAATTGTCATTCTGAGCGAAGCGAATAATCTAGTATTTTAGACATGTTGAGATACTTCCCTTCGTTCAGGGTGACAAGCAAAGCCCGGTTTTGAAATGGCTTGGAGAAAACCGAGCCGGGAGGGAGCCATGATCAAGGTGGTGCTGGAGAGGACGATCCGGGGGCAGCATGTCAGGGAGGCGGTATTGTTGATGCGGCAGATGCGGGTGCTGGCCATGCAGCAGCCCGGTTACATCTCCGGGGAGACCCTGCATGCGGTGGATGACCCCAACCATTACCTGGTGATCAGCGCCTGGGAGTCACTGGAGCACTGGCAGGACTGGTTCAAGCACCCGGAAAGGCAAAAAATTCAACAGGAAGTCGATAAATTGCTGGGCACGCCCACGCTTGCCCGGGCCTTCACTTATTAGGATTTCGGTTCTGGTTCATAGGCCCAATTCGGCCGGCGCAGCCCGCCCTATAATTTTCCGGACTGTCGCATTATTATAGGGCGGCCTGTGGCCGCCGTTGGGCTCCCAACCTCAGTCATTGACAGGATGGGGCAGGGAGATTATAAGTGAACCGGAGGGCGATTATGGCCGACGCACCCCGGATACTCTATCTCATCGACATCAGTTCCTATTTTTACCGGGCCTTCCATGCCATCCGGGGGCTCAGCACTTCCAAGGGCCTGCCCACCAACGCCGCCTACGGCGTCACCAACATGCTCCTCAAGGTGATCAGGGAGCGCCAGCCCCATTACCTGGCCCTGGTCTTCGACAGCAAGGGTCCCACCCAGCGGCACCGCGAGTTTCCCGAATACAAGGCCCAGCGCCCCGGCATGCCGGAAGAGCTGGTCATGCAGCTCCCTTATATCCAGAAGATCATCGACGGTTTCCATTTGCCCGCCCTGCGCCTCGAGGGCTTCGAGGCCGACGACCTGATCTGCACCCTGGTGCACCGGGCCCGGGCCGCGGGCTTCCAGGTGGAGATCATCACCGGCGACAAGGACCTGCTGCCCCTGGTGCAGGAGGGGGTGGACATGTGGGATCCGATGAAGGAGGTCCGTTACGACCCGGCGGCCATCCGGGAGAAGTACGGCCTCACCCCGGAGGAACTCGTCGAGGTGCGGGCCCTGGCCGGGGACGCCAGCGACAATATCCCCGGCGTGCCGGGCATCGGCGAAAAGACCGCCCTGAAGCTGATCTCCGCATATCATAGCCTGGAAAATCTGCTGGCCCACGCCAACGAACTCAAGCAAAAGTCCTTGAGAGACAAGTTGCGGGAGTACGCCGAGCAGGCGCGCCTGAGCCGCCGTCTGACGGTGTTGGAGTGCGCCGTCCCGCTGGAGGTGGACCTGGAGACGTTGCAGCCCGGCCCCCCCGACCGGGAGGGCCTGCGGCGGCTGTTCGTGGAGTTGGAATTCAACAAGCTGGTCAAAGAGCTGGGCTTTGACACCCGGCCGCCGGAGACCTGCCTGCTGATCCGGACCCGGGAGGATTTGGCGCATCTGTCCGCCGATATCCGCGCCGCCGGGACCATGGGCCTTTTCTTCCTGCAAGGCGACCAGCATCCGGTCCTGGCGCCCCTGGCCGGGGTGGCCCTGGCCTGGCAGGCCGGGGCCGCGGCCTACGTGCCCTTCGCGCCGGAGCAGACGGGAGGCCCCCTCGACGAGTCCTTGGCAGGCCCGCTTTTCGAAACGTCCGGAGGCTCGTCTGCCGAGCTGCCGGCCGCGGCCGTCTGGCAGGTTCTCGGGCCTTTATGGTCCGACCCGGCGGTGGCCAAGGTGGGCCCCGACCTGAAGGCGGCGGCGCTGCTCGCCAGCCGTTTCGGCCACCGGCCCGCCGGCCTCACCGGCGATATCTTGCTCGCCTCTTACCTGCTGGACCCGGCCCGCTATGAGCAGAACCTGGAGAACGTCGCCCTGCACTACCTGGGGCTCAATCTGGCCGGACCCCGGGAACTGGCCGGCCGGCCCCTGGGGGCGGTGGACCTGCCCCCGGATCTGGGCTGCGTCTACGGGGCCGCCCGGGCCGAAGCCGCCCTGACGCTCTGGCCCCTCTTGAAGGAGGAGCTGGAGCGGGAAGGCCTATGGGAGCTTTACGCCCGCCTGGAGCTGCCCCTGCTGGCGGTTCTGGCCCGCATGGAGGCCTTAGGTATAGGCCTGGACCAGGATTATCTGCGGCGCTTCGGCCAGGACCTGGAAACCGCCCTGCATCGCCTGGAAGGGGAAATTTACCACCTGGCCGGAGAGGAGTTTCTGATCAATTCTCCGCAGCAGCTGGGCCGGATTCTCTTTGAAAAGCTTAACCTCACCCCCCAGAAGAAGACCAAGGGCAAGGCCCTGTCCACCGACGTGGAGGTGCTCCAGACCCTGGCCGCGGTCCACCCGCTGCCGGCCAAGATCCTGGAATACCGCACCCTGGGCAAGCTCAAGTCCACCTACGTGGACGCCCTCCTGAAACTGGTCAACCCCGCCACCAGCCGGATTCACACCACCTTCGTGCAATCGGTGGCGGCCACGGGGCGCCTCTCCAGCCGGGACCCAAATTTGCAGAATATTCCGGTGCGGGGCGAATTGGGGGGGCAGGTACGCCAGGCCTTCATCCCGGACCCGGGCCACGTCTTCCTGGGCGCGGATTACTCCCAGATGGAACTCAGGCTGCTGGCCCACTTTTCCGAAGATCCGATCCTGCTCAAGGCCTTCCGGGAAGGGATCGACATCCACCGGCAGACCGCGGCGGAGGTCTTCGGCATCCATCCGGAACTGGTGACCTCGGAAATGCGGCGCCAGGCCAAGGTGGTGAATTTCGGCATCATTTACGGCATGAGCCCCTTCGGCCTGGCCAAGCAGATGGGCGTGCCCCAGCGGCGTGGCCGGCGGATTTTATCCAGCGCTATTTTGCCCGGCACACCCGGGTCAAGGCCTATCTGGAAGAAACCCTGGAGGCGGCCCGGGAGCAGGGCTGGGTGACCACCCTGCTGGGACGCCGGCGCCGCACCCCCCAACTCAAAGCGCAACCGCATCCTGCGCCAGGAGGCGGAGCGCAGCGCCATCAACACGCCCCTCCAGGGCACCGCGGCGGACATCATCAAAAAGGCCATGCTGGCGGTGGAGACGGCCTTGGAGCCGCCGGGCTGGTCCGGCCGCATGCTGCTCCAGATCCATGATGAATTGCTCTTCGAAGTGCCGGAAACGGAACTGGCGGCCACCGCCAGGCTGGTGCGCCGGGTCATGGAGGGGGTGGTTGACCTGAAAGTGCCCCTGATGGTGGATTTGCGGGTTGGAAAAAATTGGGGGGAGATGATCCCCTTATGAAAAAAGCTAGATTAATTTATTCAATATAAATCAATAGATAAGCGCTGAACCCTGGGTAGGGAAAATAAAAAAATTGCCGGCATGCATAATTTTTTCTTGAAATTTCAAATCTCGTTCTTATATTTTATCAGAATCAGGAACTTATGAGCGCCGGTAAAGGCTAAACGTAAAAAAAAATTGCCCGGGGCCATATTTTCCTTGATATTTTCGGTCCGCTGTTATTAAATGTCGGCATCTTTAACCTTTAACCATCTCTTTGAGAAGGGGGGATAGATGATGAGGAAAGCTTTGGTAAGGAAGGGGTTTGCTCTGGCCATCATCATGGCGTTTTTAGTCGCCATGGGGGAGGCTGCTGCGACGCCTGCAAGAAAAACGTAGACGAAGCCAAGATGTACGCCGATCAAGCGGCGGCTTCGGCTGCGAAGGCAGACACCGCGGCACGGAACGCCGAAATGGCGGCGGCAGACGCGAAAGCTTCGGCTGACAAGGCTGAGGCGGCGGCTGATCGGGCTGAGGCTGCAGCTGCAAAGGCTGAGGCTTGCCTGATGAAGAAGATGCGGAAGTAAGCACCCGGGGTTGACAGCTAGATGGAGAGTGAAAAATTCTCTCCGAAAGGGGGTAATCGATGAGGAAGGCGATGAGAAAAGGCTATGCCTTGGCTCTCCTCGCGGTCTTTGCCCTGGTGCTGGGAGGTCCTGCTGGCTGCTGCCAAAAGTACTATGATCAGTGCAAGATGTACATGGAGCAAGCTAAGGCTTCTGCAGATCGGGCAGCCGCGTCGGTAGTAAAGGCTGAAGCGGCCGCACAAGATGCCAAAGTCCCCGTACCTCGCGCCTCCGCCGCAGCCAACAAGGCTGAAGCGGCCGCCGCCAGGGCCGAAGACGCGGCAGAAAAGTGCTGTGCCATGGTAAAACCGTATAGGGGCAAGAAGGTTAAGCATCACAAGAGAGCCGTCAAATGCCCACCGGCCAAGAAAAAGGCCAAAAAAGCCATGTAGTTCAACAGTAGTTATTTGGGGTTTAGACCCCGGTTGTAAGAAGAGGGTGTGGATCGGGCTGCAAAGCCCACCACACCTTCTGTCTTTTTTGGGGGCAACGTAGGCTGCCGGCCTGTGGTGATCTAGGGCACGTCCTCTTCCTCCGGCTCCTAATGGCGCAAGCAGGTTCCAGACCGTAAAAATGTCGCGCCCCCATCGGCGGCGGGCCAGGCTGGGCAATTTGCCAGCCCCCATGTTCCAGCGGATTGCGCCCTGCGCCCTTCATTCAGGTCTAGTCAAACTCCTATCTTCAGGTACGATTCCCCAATCTTCACAGCCCGATTGCATCCCTGGTGCACCATTTTTGCGCTTTTGCCTGAGACCTTTTTATCGACAGCTGTTTTGAAAATGACCAGGGGCGGCTTATATCCGCCCCTGATGAAATTCCGAATGCCTGTGGCCACAAAAAATAGGGCGGCTCCAGGCCGCCCCATCAAAAGCTTCCGATTTTTACTGACCACTGACTACTGGCTACTGACTACTGTCTCTGCCCCCCGGGTGACGTCCATGGGCATGCCGGTCTGCTCTTCCACCGTTTGCAGCACCTTGCGCATATCCACCTGGTTCGACAGCCCCTGCCGCTCAATCATATTGAGGACGTGCAAGATCATGGAGCGGATCTTGAAATAGACGTCGTCGTGCACCGACAGGTAGACCCGGCCACTCCGGAAGCCGATCTTGGCCGGCTCATAGATGTATTCCACCTTGGTGCCCATGGGCACCACGGGATAAAGCTTCTTGATATCCTCGGGATAGAGGCGGGTGCAGCCATGGCTCACCAGGCGGCCCACGGCCCAGGGTATGTTACAGCCGTGGATGCCGTAATCGCCCCAGTTCAGGCCCAGCTTAAAGGCCCCCATGGGGTTGTCCGGCCCGGCCGGCATTACGTCCGTCTGGTATTTGGCCTGCAAGTGCTTGGGGATGTGCCAGGCCGGATTCACGATCTTTTGGTTCACATGAAAAGTGCCGGTGGGGGTGATGTAATCCAGGACCCCCATGCCGATGGGATAAGTGTAGACCTGGGTGCCCTTGTTGACGAAGTAATAGAGCCGCATTTCCCCGGTATTGACCACGATCTGGGCGTCATGCCCGGTGGGCACGATCCACATGGTGGGAATGAGCATATCCACCCCCGGCGGTGGCAGCCACGGGTCCCACTGCCGGTACATGGCGCCGATTTCCGTCCACCCCAGGTCATAGTTCCGGGACACGTCCAGGAGGTCCTCGCCTTTTTTGGTCATATGGTGCTGGGCTGAGCCGATCACGGTCACCGCCTGGGGATCGATGCCGGCTTTAGTGGCGGGCAGCCGGATGTTATACGGCCCGCCGGCCCAGGCCGGCAGCGCCAGGCTGCAGATGACAAGGATCGCCAGAGGTATGGCCAGTCTACGCATAAAACTCACTCCTGATGCGGCCTGAACGTCTTCAAGCTGGAAGTATAGGGCGGCTTCAGCACCCCTTTCTCCGTAATTATACCTGAAATCATGTCGCTGGGGGTAACATCGAAGGCCAGGTTCAGGGCCGGGGCGCCGGGCGGGGCCACCGGCTCACCCCGAAGGTGCGTCACTTCTTCCCCGGAGCGTTCCTCCACCGGGATGTGGGTGCCGTCGGGAATGGCAAAATCGACGGTGGACAGGGGCGCGGCCACGTAAAACGGAATGCCGTGGTGGTAGGCCAGGACCGCCACGCTGTAGGTGCCGATCTTATTGGCGGTATCGCCGTTGGCGGCGATCCGGTCGGCGCCCAGGATCACCAGGTCCACCCGGCCCTGGTGCATCAGGGTGGCCGCGGCGCCGTCGGGGATCAGGGTATAGGGAATCCCCAGCTTGCCCAACTCCCAGGTGGTGAGGCGGGCCCCCTGGAGCAGCGGCCGGGTCTCGTCCACCCAGACGGAGAAGCGCCTGCCGGCCTCCCAGGCGGCCCGCAGGACCCCCAGGGCGGTGCCGTAGGCGCCGGTGGCCAGGGCCCCGGTATTGCAGTGGGTCAGGACCCGCATGCCTTCGGTGATGACGACCTGGCCGGCCTGGCCCATCCGCCGGTTGCTGGTCTCGTCTTCCTTCAGCATGGCCTGGGCCTCGATCACCAGGTAATCCTTGAGGGCCGGCACCGGCTCGTCGGCATGGTCCTGGACCAGACGCTGGACCCGGTCCAGGGCCCAGAAGAGGTTCACCGCGGTGGGCCGGGCCGCGGCGATTTCCCGGCAGATCTCCAGGAACCGCCTTTGAAACTCGCGGCCGTCGTCGGTCTGGATCTCCAGGGCCCCCAGGGCGGCGCCCATGGCCGCGGCCACCCCGATGGCCGGGGCTCCCCGGATGGCCAGGGTCTTGATGGCCTCGATGACCTCGCGATAGTCCCGGATGTCCAGATAAATCTCTTCCCGGGGCAGTTGACGCTGATCGAGCAACTTGATTTTGTCGACATCCCAGCAGATGCTGCAATAGGGGATCATGTTTTCCTCGCACTCCCAGGGTAATTCCCTGAAATCTCTGCTTGCCTCAAACGGACAACACTGCCCAACCGTCTTTGAGTAAAGTGGTTAAGGGCAGCCCCATGTAAATCACCTCTACTCCCAGGTCGGCCAATTTTTCGGAAACCCCGTATTGATCGGCGCAAGCCTTGCAGGCCTGCAATTTTACTCCGGCTTCCTTCAGTTTTCCCAACTCCTCCTGCAGTTCCCCGTCGGTGGCCAATAATTTGGCCGAGGGCCCCCAGACTATCAGCAGCACCTCACCCCACCAGCCCCGCAGTTTGGAATTTTTGGTATACATGAATACCATTTTCTGGGCCACTTCCTTATCTTGGGAAGTCCAGAGAATTACCAGTTTATCAGCTTGATCAGGCATAATGGTTCCTCTTCAGAAAAATGTAGGGTGGGCACTGCCCACCAATTCCTTAAAAAGAAAAATCATTTCAAAAGTTTTTGAAATATTTCATTCGCCAGCTGCGGATTGGCCTGCCCCTTGGTCTTTTTCATCAACTGCCCCACGAAGAAGCCCAGCACCTTGGTCTTGCCGGCCTTGAAGTCCGCGGCTTCCTTGGGATTGGCCTCGATGATCTCCCGGGCGCTGGCCTCCAAGGCTCCGCTATCGCTGATCTGCGCCAGGCCTTTTTCCTTGATGATGGCCTCCGGGTCTTTGCCGGTGGCTACCATTTCTTTCAAGACTTTTTGGCCTGGTTGCGGCTGATGGTGCCTTTTTCACGACTAAAGTCAGCACCAAGGCTTCCTGAGGAAGCGCCGGCGAAATAGCTGACATTGCAGTCCCGCAGGATTCATCATGAATCCAATTGCTCACCTGCTTGGGCGGAGGTCAGGAAAGTCCTTGAGCGTGGCCTCGAATTATCGGCCAGGGCCTTGTCACTGGTCAGCACCTCGGCATCGTATTCCGGCAGGCCGTATGCCGCCTGGAGGCGCGCCAGCCGCGCCTGGGGCAACTCCACCAGGTTTTTCCGTAAGAATTCCAACCAATCGGGGGCGATCTTCACCGGCACCAGGTCCGGGTCCGGGAAGTAGCGGTAGTCGTGGGCCTCTTCCTTGCCCCGCATGGAAAGCGTCTGGTTTTGGGCCGTATCCCAGAGCCGCGTCTCCTGGACGATTTCCCGGCCGGCCGCCAAATTGGCCCGTTGCCGCTTGATCTCAAACTCCAGGGCCGCCTTGACGAAGCGGAAGGAGTTCATGTTCTTGAGCTCGACCTTGACCCCCAATTCCCTGGCGCCCACCGGCCTAAGCGAGATGTTGGCGTCGCAGCGGAAGGAGCCTTCCTCCATGTTGCCGTCGCAAATCTCCAGATAGAGCAGGATGTTGCGCAGGCCCTTGAGGTACTCCACCGCCTCGTCGGGGCTCTGCATATCCGGCTCGCAGACGATCTCGATCAGCGGCACCCCGGTGCGGTTGAAGTCCACGAAACTCACCGGCCGGGATTCGCTGTGCACCAGTTTCCCGGCATCTTCCTCCAGATGGATCCGGGTGATGCCGATGCGCTTGGCCTGGCCGTCGACCTTGATATCCAGGAAGCCGTGCTCGGCCAGGGGCAGCTCGTATTGGGAGATCTGGTAGCCCTTGGGCAGGTCGGGGTAGAAATAGTTTTTCCGGGCAAAGACCGACTCCGGATTGACCCGGCAGCCGGTGGCCAGGGCCATTTTCAGGGCGTATTCCACCGCCTTCCGGTTCAGCACCGGCAGCGAGCCGGGCATGCCCAGGCAGACCTCGCAGACCTGGGTGTTGGGCGGCGCCCCGAAGGAGGTGGCGCAGCCGCAGAAGATCTTGCTGGCGGTGAGCAGATGGGCGTGGACTTCCAGCCCGATTACGGCTTCGTATTCCACTTTTTTCCTCCCGGCATTCTAGAAGGTTACCCAAATGGCGAAAGTCTGTCAAGAAAGGCTCAACAGGGGAATGGTGCCCTGCCGAACCGTCGGGGCGGCCCTGGGTGTCCGCCCTGCAGTCGCCTCCGCCGGCCTCCCCACTCCAAGGTTGTGGGATGACTTGCGGAAGTTTATAATTGGCATAAGATATTTATAGCATTGGTTTTAAGGTTTCTTCCTCTTACTCTTAATCCCCTCTCCCCCGATGGGGGAGAGGGTTAGGGTGAGGGGGAATAAGAAATAACTTTGGGCAATCCTTAACTTACCGGCTACTGTGGCCCCGAGGTCAGTTAACCGATGCAGACTAAACCCGGGACGGACTTTGCCGATTTTTCAAATGAGGAGACCCAACGCTATTCCCGGAACGCCCTCCTGGACCAGGTGGGCTGGGAAGGCCAGGCCCGCTGGCGCGCCGGGAAGGTATTGGTGGTGGGGGCCGGGGGCCTCGGGTCCGCCGCCCTGCTGTATCTCGCCGCGGCCGGCGTCGGTCGCCTGGGGATAGTAGACGGCGACGTGCTGGAATTGTCTAATCTCCAGCGCCAGATTCTCCACCGCACCCCTGACCTGGGGCGCCGGAAGGTGGCCTCGGCTGCCGAGTCGCTTGCGGCCCTGAACCCCCATTGCCGGTTAGAGACCTTTGACCTGCGCCTGGACCCGGCCAACGTCCGGGAAGTGGTGCCGGGCTTTGAGCTGGTGCTGGACGCCAGCGATAATTTTACCACTCGCTTCCTCTTGGCGGAGTATTGCTGGCGGCAGGGGATTCCCCTGGTGTCGGCTGCGGCCACCGGCTGGCACGGGCAACTTCTGGTGCAAGGGCCCGGGGCGCAGCACCCCTGTTACCGTTGCCTGGTGCCGGAGGCCCCCCCGGCGGCGGCCGTGCCTGCAGCTCGCGAGGCGGGCATCCTGGGCGCGGTGGCCGGAGTCCTGGGCTGCCTCCAGGCGGTGGAGACCCTGAAGCTGCTGTTGGGCCGGGAATCGGAGCTGAGCCGCCGGCTCCTGGCCTATGACGGGCTGCAAGGGCGGTTTCAAACCGTGGAGCGGGTAAAGAGGACTGACTGCCCGCTGTGCGGGCAGAAAGTGAGCAGTGAGCGGTGAGCAGTAAAAGCAAAAGCCCAAAGGAACTTCCCCCCTTTTCTAGAGGGGGTTAAAATCCCCCTTTGAAAAAGGGGGATTTAGGGGGATTTGAAGTTTTGCATGGTAAGCCTGCGGCTACAGAAAATGACGTTGAATGGAAATCCGCCTAGATGTTCGGAGCAGCATCTATTAAATAGTAAACATAACTACGTGAGCCAACGACGTTTTTTCTGCTCACTGCTCACCGCTCACTGCTCACTGCTCACTTTTATGAGTTAATCATGCCCAACGATCCCTTAATCATCGCCGGCCGCGCCTTCCGCTCCCGCCTCCTGGTGGGCACCGGGAAGTTCCCATCCGCCGCGGCCCTGAAGGCTGCCCTGGACGCCTCGGAAGCCGAAATCGTCACTGTGGCCCTGCGCCGGGTGGACCTGGGCCAACGGGAGAGCGACAGCATCCTCTCGGTGTTGGACCCCCGGAAATACCTGATCCTGCCCAACACCTCCGGGGCCCGCAGCGCCGAGGAGGCCGTGCGTCTGGCCAAAATGGCCCGGGCCATGGGCTTACCTAACTGGGTGAAGCTGGAACTCACCCCCGAGCCCAAGTACCTGCTGCCGGACCCGATAGAAACCCTGAAGGCCGCGGCACTGCTGATTAAAGAAGGCTTTGTGGTTTTGCCTTACATCCAGGCCGATCCGGTGCTGGCCAAGCGCCTGGAGGAGCTGGGCACGGCCACCGTCATGCCCCTGGGGGCGCCCATCGGCAGCAACCGGGGGGTCCGGACCCGGGACCTGATCCGCATCATCATCGAGCAGGCCACGGTGCCGGTGGTGGTGGACGCCGGCCTGGGCGCGCCCTCCCACGCCGCCGAAGCCATGGAGCTGGGCGCCGACGCGGTGCTGGTGAACACCGCCCTGGCCGACGCCCGGGACCACGCCGCCATGGCGAAGGCCTTCGCCCTGGGCGTGGCGGCCGGCCGCCTGGCCTACCTCTCCGGCCTGGGCCCGGAGCGGCAGACTGCTCTGGCTTCCTCCCCCTTAACGGGGTTTTTGGAGTAGGCTTGTTTATCTCGCGCCAAGACGCTAAGGTGTAGGGTGGGCACCGCCCACCAAATATAGGGCGGCCTGTGGCCGCCGTAATTAGACACCCGACTTGTGGGTAGCCTTTTCGCCGGTATCTATTTATCTGGTTCCCGGGTTCCCGCTTGAGAACCGGAGCAAATAAAGGGTTAATATGCCTCTACTCAATTTCCTGCCGGATAACCAAAAGATTCAGGCCCATGCGGGTGAGACCATCCTCCAGGCCGGGCTCCGGGCCGGTATCCCGCACGCCTCTTTCTGTGGCGGCAGCGCCCGCTGCTCCACCTGCCGCGTCATTATTCTGGAGGGTCTGGAAAATTGCGCCCCGCGCCCTCCCGAAGAGCAGGCCATCGCCGAGATGTTGCGGTTCGAGCCCCAGGTGCGGCTGGCCTGCCAGACCGTGGTCACCGGGGATGTCAAACTGCGCCGCCTGGTGACCGATGTTCTCGAAGATGTGGATGTGGACAGCCTCTACGTCGAAGGCGTTGAGCCCTGCTCCATCGGGGTCGAGAAGGACATCCTGATCCTCTTCGCCGATATCCGGGGCTTCACCCCGTTTGCCGAGAAGCTCCTGCATTACGATGTCATTCATGTCCTGAACCTCTTCTTCCAGCGCGCCGGTAAGGTGATTGCCCGTTATGGCGGGACTATCAATAACTACATGGGCGATGGTTTCATGGCCCTCTTTGAGGCCGCTGACCCGTCCGAAGGCGCCCTGCGGGCGGTCCAGGCGGGCCTGGGGCTGCTGGAGGCCGTCCGGGAGCTCAAGCCTTATCTGGAGGATCTCTATCATCAGAGTTTTACGATTCGCGTCGGTCTCCATTACGGCCAGGTGGTGGCGGGCAAGGTCGGCTCCCCCGGCCAAAAAAAGGTGACGGTCATCGGCGATACGGTGAACCTCGCCAGCCGCGTCGAGACCGCCAACAAAGAGGCCGGCACCCAGTTTCTCATCTCCGAAGACACCTACGCCCTGGTCCAAGACCGGGTGCGCCTGGGCCAACAGGTCCGCCTCACCCTCCCCGGCAAAACCGGCAAATACAACCTTTATGAGATCGTGGGATTGATTGAGGCGAATTCCTGAATAGAAGCCATAAAATATGAGTTAGGTCCTGGCTATTCCCTCGTTCCCAAGTTGCACTTGGGAACGAAAAATGATTTGCCAAGCTCAGCTTGGCGGAAAATGCATTCCCAAGCAAAGATTGCGAACCAGATAAAATATCGAGTTGTCAGAGGTGACTTATTGCTATGTCCGACAAAACGTTCTTCATAGATGAGTACTTCAAGCAGTGGGAGAAGAATCTTGAAAAGGCTAATGAACTGATAGAGAACCAACGTTATCGCCTTGAAGGTATATTAGTTCTTAGTTGCTATTTAGGGGCCTTTGCCGCATTGCGATTTCAAACTCTTCGCGACGGCGAAGCCTACGTTAAGATTGTACTCGAATATTCAGGTAGTCGTGATTTCTTTGAGAATATCGATCTTCTATTCTTCTATCAGTGGCCTAGTTCCAAACTCCGGGAAAATGGCAATTACAAAGCTCTAAAACAGTATTCGGAAATAGTTGAAGCTTTGAAGCGCTGTTATGGAACCGAGGATAAAATCAAAGCTGAGACTCGGTATGTTTCGCAAGCTAAGTTCATTGAAAATGTTATGGCAGCGGCCATTCCTGGCTTTGACGAGCAGAACTTACGGGAGAAACTACCCCTTTTCTCACTGGCCGAATTGCTTTACCGTTACGTTAGATGCGACGTCGTACATAACTATGATTTTCCATTAATCAATGAGGGCAGGATGTTAATGGAAATGTGATCTATAAGGATAATCACGCAATAACTGGTAAGGTTTTGCTTGAAACAACAAGAAACATCCTCAAAACCCTTTGGGAAGAGTGCAGAGCCAAAGACAAATGGCCGTTTGAAATGTAGTCCCCAAAAAATATCTTTTATGAAAACAGCATCAAAAAATCCCCCCTTCGCCAAAACCTTAGCCGCCTGGCCCGAACCCCGTCTGCGCGAGGCCATCGACCACGCCGGCGCCGCGGACGTCCAGCGCGCCCTGCACCGGGAGCAGTTGTTTCCGGAGGACCTGGCGGCGCTGCTGTCGCCGGCGGCGCTGCCGTTCCTGGAGGATATGGCCCAGGCGGCCCACCGCCTTACCCGCCAGCACTTCGGGCGCACCATCGGGCTCTATGCCCCCATTTATCTCTCCAATATCTGCCACTCCGACTGCCTCTATTGCGGCTACGCCCTGCACTCCGGCAGCCGGGGCGAGCGGCGCACCTTAACTATGGCGGAAATCCGCGCCGAATGCGCCGTCCTGGCCGGCCACGGCTTCCAGAACATCCTGCTGCTCACCGGCGAGGCCCCCAGGGTGGCGCCGGTTTCGTACCTGGCCCAGGCCGTGGCCATCGCTCGCGAATACTTCGCCTCGGTGTCCGTGGAGATTTATGCCCTGGAGGAGGCGGGCTACCGCGCCCTGGTGGACCGGGGCCTGGAAGGCGTCACCCTCTACATGGAGACCTACCACCGGGAGACCTACGCCGCGGTGCACCAACGGGGCCGGAAACGCGATTACGACTACCGCCTGGAGGCCATGGCCCGGGCCGGCCGCGCCGGGGTGCGCCGGCTCAGCATCGGGGCGCTGCTCGGCCTCTACCACTGGTGGGCCGACGGCTTCTGGATGGGCCTCCACGCCCGCCAGCTCCAGAAGGAGTGCTGGCAGAGCGCGGTCGCCCTCTCCTTCCCGCGGCTGCGCCACGCCCCGGAGCGCTTCCAGGTGCAGCATCTGCCCACCGACCGCGAGCTGGTGCAGTTGATCCTGGCCCTGCGGCTCTTTCTGCCGGAGGTGGGCTTCAACCTCTCCACCCGGGAAAGCGCCGGCCTCCGGGACCGCCTGCTCCCCCTGGGAGTGACCATGATGAGCGCCGGCTCTTCCACCCGGCCCGGCGGTTACGCCCACCTGGACAACGACGCCGCCCTGGAGCAGTTCGAGATTGAAGACCGCCGCAGCCCCGAGGAAGTGGTGGCGGCCATCCGCCGGGCCGGCTACGACCCGGTGTGGAAGGATTTTGACTCAGCCTTTGTGGAATAGAAATATCTCAGGCTAAAGTGCCGGGGCGCGAGAGTTTTAATAAAATTAATTTGTTGGCGCCTTTCTTTGCGACTTGGCGCCTTGGCGTGAGATAAAATGCCTGTAAAGGAGCTCGGGTAGTGAAATTGACCATCAACGGCCAGGAGCGGGAAGTGGCGGCGGCCACGGTGCTGGGCCTGCTGGAGGAACTGGGCCTGCACCCCCAGGGCACCGTGGTGGAGCGCAACCGGGAGATCGTCGACCGGGAGGCCTACCGGGACACACGTTTGGCCGCAGGCGACGTCCTGGAACTGGTGCGCCTGGTGGGAGGTGGCTGATGGACCTGAGCCAACGGCTGGCGGCGTTTGCGCGAGCCGACCTCTACGTGGTCATCACCGAGTCCTTCTGCGCCGGCCGCACCGCCTTGGAGGTGCTGGAGCGGGTTCTGGACGCCGGGGTGGGAATTGTGCAACTCCGGGAAAAGGACCTGGGAGGCCGCGAGCTGTATGCCCTGGCGCTGGAATTTCGTCGCCGCACCGAGGCCGCCGAGGCCTTGTTGATGATCGATGACCGGGTGGACATCGCCCTGGCCGCCGCGGCCGACGGCGTCCACCTCGGTCAGGCCGATCTGCCCGTGGCCGCGGCCCGGCGCCTGGCGCCCGACCTGATTATCGGGGCGTCCAGCCATTCCCTGGAAGAGGCCCTGGCGGCCCAGGAGGCCGGGGCGAGTTACGTCAATATCGGCCCCATCTTCCCCACCGCCACCAAGCCCCGGGCCGTTGCCCTGGGGGTGGAGGCCATTTCCCGCCTCGCCCCTTACCTCAGGATTCCCTGGAGCACCATGGGCGGCATCAATCAGGGCAACATCGCCCAGGTGGTGGCCAAAGGCGCCCGGCACCCGGCGGTGATGAGCGCGGTCACCGCCGCCCTGGACATCAGCGCCGCGGCCCGGGCCTTGAGGGAAGCGATTGTCTCCTATTAAGACCGGAAAAAAGAATAAGAACTCACCCCACCCCAGTCCTCCCCCCTTTTCCAAGAGGGGTTTTAAAGTCCCCCTTTGAAAAAGGGGGATTTAGGGGGATTTTGGTTTTCAAGGCCAAGCCGGCGGCTCCATAATTATTGCACTGGCGCCGCCCGGTATGAGATAAATTAGGCTGTCTCGCTATTCTAAATTCATCGAGGTGCAGCATGTCCCAAATCGCCTTCATCTTTCCCGGCCAGGGTTCCCAGTACGTGGGCATGGGCCAGGATTTTTACCAGTCGGACCCTAAAGCTCGGGATTTGTTCCATCTGGCCGAAGAGACCACCGGCCTGCCCTTAAGGCGCCTGGTCTTTCATGGCCCCATGGAGGAACTCACCGAGACGGTGAATCTCCAGCCGGCCATCACGGTGGTCAACCTGTGTATTTATCAGGCTTTGCAGCAGGCCGGAATCACCCCCTGGGCGGTGTGCGGCCACAGCCTGGGAGAATACAGCGCCCTGGGCGCCGCCGGGGTGCTGAGCGCCGCGGACACCCTGGCGGCGGTGCGGGAGCGGGGCCGCCTGATGCACCGGGAAGCCCGGAAATACCCCGGCGCCATGGTGGCGGTCATCGGCCTGACCTCGGAGAAACTCGCGGGCCTGGTTCATCCTCTGACCAAGGAAGGCCCTATCGGATTGGCCAACTTCAATACCCGGGAGCAGACGGTGGTTTCCGGGACTCCGGAACTGGTGGCCAAGGCCGGCAACCTGGCCAGGGCCGAGGGCGCCCGGGTGGTCCCCCTCAAAGTCTCCGGCGCCTGGCATTCCCCGTTGATGGCCGGGGCCACGGCGGATTTCACCGCCTGTCTGGATAAGCTGACCTTCAAGGCTCCGCAACTGCCCGTTTATCTCAACGCCACCGCGGCGCCGGAAACCAATGCGGAGCGCCTGCGCCAGCTCATGTCCGGGCAGCTCACCTCGCCGGTGCGTTGGGCCGAACTGATCCTGAACCTCAAGGCCGCCGGGGTGGACACCTGGGTGGAAGTGGGGCCCAAAAACGTCCTCACCGGCCTGGTGCGCAAGATCCTGCCGGAAGAGCCCAAAGAACGCTTCTTCACCGTGGAGAACCGTGAGGGCCTGGAGAAGTTGGCGGCCGCAGTGCGGGGATAATCTTTTTTATGGGGGCGGCACCAACCGCCCCCAGGAAAAAGGCCCCGGCTTCAGGCCGCAGCCGGCCAGCGGTAGGCCGGCCCGTCGCCTGGATCTTTATGTTCCGTGTTGACCGCGTTGCTCTGATTGCCTCCGAGTAAAAGCAAACGATCCCCGGCAGCCCCGGCGTAAAAGCCCACGTGGTGGTTAAAGACCGTGATGCAGCCGAGGCGGGGCTGGTCAAGCTTTTGGCCCCAGTTGAGCCAGGAAGAGGCGCTGGCGCTGTTAGTGCCTTGCAGACCGGCCTTGGTGACGCACCAGTTGACGAAGGCCGAGCACCAGGGGACTTCGTCGGTAAGCCTGCCATCATAGGTGGTGGACTCCAGGTATTCGAGAATGCGCGGATTGTCCTGGCCCGGCGCCGAATTTTCGTGCACCCCGATCTCCTGGCGAGCGATCAACAACCAGGCCGGCACTGCGTCGCCGGCCGGCCTTGGCCCCGGTGCTACAGTGGCCGGCGCCGCCGGGGAGACCGCGGCCCCCGGGATGGTGATCAGTCCCTGCGCCGCCATGCGGTGCAGGATGACCGCCGTCCCCGGCTGTTTATCCACCTGATCGGGATCAAACCTGCCATCCGCCGCAAATTTACCCTTGGTGTAGCAGGTGGCAAAACTCCAGAGATACGGAGAGTTGACCTGATATTGGCGGTAGCCGAAGCCGTTGTAGGCCTCCAGGCGGTAAAGCAGCCCCGGCAGACTCCAATTGTTCCAGCCGCCGCACCGCTCCTGCATCACGGCCAGGGCGTCGTCCTCCCAACTGAGGCCGGCCGGCAGGCGCTGGCCGTCCCGGACGCTCTGGCTGAAATTCCCCGAACCCTCCCGCTGGTGCACCACGGCGACCAGGTACCAGGGGACGCCCGCCCGCTTCGCCAGGGCGGCATATCTGGCCTGAGTCGCCTGCAGGGCCGCGCTGGCGTGGTCCACCTCCTGTTGTTTGCCGGCCTCAACGATTTGGCAATCCCGAAAGAGTTGCTCGTACTGCTCCTGACAGTCTTCAAGACGCTGCGGCATCTCTCCTCCTTTCCCGGCCCCGGCAATCACCGTCGCCAGGCCCCTCCCCGAGGATAACTACTCGCTCCAAGGCTTTGCGAGGCTAATTCTTTCGGGAATGTAGCACAATATTTTCTAAAGGAAAGATTTCACGGGATGGTTGGCACTGGATGAGATTGGCAGTAACTTTGGGGGGATTTCTGTCTCGGATGCGGGCGGTGGCGGGGCTTAATTAACCAGCAGGTTGGGAGGCAACTGATTGAATTGTTTGCGGTAGCGCAATTGGCTGCTGGCAAAGACAATCGAAAAGATATTGTGGTCGTCGGTCACCGGCTGGATGTCGTGCAGCCGGCTTCGATCCACAATCCTGGCGGCCTTCAGGGTCTGATAATCCTTGGGCGGCATGGGACCGCCGTCGGCCAGGTTGATGGCCACCTCGGGCTCGAGGGGGTGGTTGGCCGCCACCAGGCAGGCGCTGCTGACCAGGCCGGCGGAAGAAGGCGAGCGCAGTTCCAGGACGTGAGGGAAAACCGCGGCCACCGTGGCCATGATGGTATCGTCGGCCGCTTCGTTATTGGGATCAAAGTAAGTATTAATGATGACCACGCCCTGAGTCCGCAAGGAGGCCCGTACTTCCCGGAAGAACTCCACGGTGAGCAGATAGTCCGGGGTGCAGTCGCCCTGGAACAGGTCGGTGATCACCAGGTCGTAGGCGTCTCGGTGGCGGCGGACGAAGGTCCGGGCGTCTTCGATATGGATGTCGATCTGCCGGGGGTCGAAGTCGAAAAACTCCTCGGCCGCCTGCAGGGAGTTGGGGTTAATTTCCACCGCGGTGACCTTAAGCCCCTGCCGCTGGAGGTTGCGCGGGATGATGCCGGCAGCCATGCCCAGGACCAGGGCGTTCTCGGCCTTGGGGGCATAAGCCTGGCTCAGCCGCAGCATGAACTCGGTGTGGTCCAACACGGTCCCGTCGGCCTGCACCATGTTTTGAATGATGCCATCCTGCAGGTAGGCCCTGGCCGGTTGCCGCTGCCGATTTTCGGGATGGACTTCCAGGACCTTGATATTGCCGAACATCGAGGTGTATTCGGCCAGCACCTTGATGTCCCGGCCGATGTCGCTCATCCCGGCCAGCAGCCGGAGATAGGGGCGCTGGGCCGCCAGCAGGCCGCCGCTCAGCAGGGTGACGATCACGCAGCCGCCCACCAGGAGCCGCTTCCGGCGTCCGGGGATCTCCTGATTGAGCCAGGCCAGGCCGCCCGCCGCCAGTCCCAGGCCGAGGCTCAGCCACAACAGGGCCCGGAAATTGGTGAAACGGGGGATGATCAGGAAGGCGGTGAGCAAGACCCCCGCCACCGAGCCCACGGTGCTGATAAAGAAGATGCGGCCGGCGCCGCCGTCGCCGGTGGCCCGGGCGTCCCGGCCATAGGCGATGAGCAGCGGATTCATGGCGGACAGGACCATCAGCGGCAGGGCCAGCAGGATGGTGCCGGCCAAAAAACTGGCAATGACCAGATTGAGGGCGGTCAGCAGGGGAAAGATGGCTGGGTAGATGGCGGTGGCCAGGCCGATGGACAGAGCCCCAGCCAAGGGCGCGGCCAGCATTAAAAACTGCAGGGCCTCCCGGTCCCGGCCCCGGGAAATCTGGCCGCCCAATTGGTAGCCCAGGGCCAGGAAGATCAAGGTGATGGAGAGGATGCCGGCCCAGATATAGAGACTGACGCCGAAATAGGGGGTCATGATCCGGGAGGCCAGGACTTCCAGGGACAGGGTGATGGCCCCGGTGATGAAGATTAGGGCTTCGTACTGCCGGAAGCGGCCCGGCGGCTGCATCGAAGGTCCACGCCTCTCTTGGCTGATTTTCGCTTTTTTAGCCATTTCTCCTGGCGATCTGCGGTTTATTTCTTCTAATCATAACAGATCGGGGCGGACCCGGACAAGCAGATTGACGCGTCTGGTCAAGGGGGTTATTCCGGGAGTCTTAATAGGCCCGGTGCTGAGGCCGCAGCGTGGCGAATAGTTGGGTGGCGCGGGATCTCACGGCCGCGGGCCGCGACGCCCACGCCCAGGTCGGTGTAGTCCGGGCAGAGGATGTTCTGCCGGTGGCCGGAGCTGGACATCCAGCCATCCATGATGCGCCGGGCCAGGGCCTCGAGGTCGCCGGTGGACAGGTTGGAACCTTCCCAGATGTTCTCCCCCCAGCCGTAAATGGGGCCGGAGTAGCAGGATTTGAGGCGCTCGCCGGCGGTCAGGCCCTCGGGGTTGGTATGGCTGAAGAAGCGGCGGGCCAGCATGTCCGAGGAGTAGGCCTGGGAGACCCTGGAGAGGGCGCCTGCCCGGCCTACGGGGGGCAGGCCGTATTGCCGGCGGACGTCATTGGTGAAGCGCCAGATCCGGTCTTCCACCTCCCCGAGGTCCACCGAGCCTCGGGACCAGGGCTGGACCGGGGCCTGGAGACCCCAGGCCGGCGGCGGATACGGTTGGGCCGGATATGCCTGGGTCTGGGACGGCTGGAGTGGATATGGGCCACAGCCCGCGCCGACCATCAGGGCGGCCAGCAACCCGGCCAAGCCCAGGGCCAATCTTCCTGATTTCCCGAACCTTATCATATCCAAGCTGCAAAGACTGCGGAGAAGGGCAAGCAGGCTGGAACGGCCAAAGACCTCTGGCCCTCCTCCGGATTTGGGGTCACGCCAGGCTATGCTGGCTTATCGGTCCCTATGCCCGTCATGCACGCCGAGCTCGCCGTGATGCCAACCGCCGCCCTGGCCATGGTGGTGGCTCTCATAGAAATTCTGGTCATAATGGTGGCCGACCTGGTGGTTGCGCCAATAGGGGTAGCTGCGATTGAAATTGTCCCAATAAGCCGGATGGCTCCGATACCAGTCATGCCATTTGGGCGCGTACCAGTTACCCGGTCTGACGATGTAGGTTTGGGGATACGCATAATACGGGGCCCAGCCGTATCTGGGGCCGAAATTGTACTGCAGGATGCCGTTCAGGAACCAGTCGCCGTTGTAAAAGACCCATGGGGTACTAGGCCCGACCCAGGGGGCGGCGACCGGCCGCACGGCCGGAGGTGGATAATACTGGGCCTGGGAGGCCGCCGGCAGGGCAGCGAGGACGCCTCCGGCCAACACGATGGCCAACATCAAGAAGGTGATCAGCTTTTTCATATTTGGCTCCAAGCGGATTTTTTTTCCAACCAGCGGCAGATCTCCCGCTTCTGATAATTAGATAGCGGACGCGGCGGTTTGCTAGACGCCTTTGCGCTTCCGGGATAAATTTTCGGGGGGAGGATAGTTCCAAGCTGGAAAATTCGAGTTTCGGGTTTTTTTAGTTATTGGGTGCCCCCCGTTTCCCTGCCACCCGGTAGAGGCGCCGCTGGAACTTGGAACTCGAAACTTATTTCCCGTCCATCACCGTCACCCCTTCCCAATCGGCGCCGGGAGGAGACGCGATGAGCTCCTGCACCAGCTTCTGATAGCGCAGAGTAGCGCCGTCTTGGGGATGGTCCTCCAGGGCCGCGGTGAAGGCGGCCAGGCTCTCCGTCCAGCGCTGCTCCCGGTAGAGGGTCAGGCCCTCCTGGAAAGACTCCAGGAACCGGGCCAATGTCGGGGCCGCCTCGCCTTCGCCGATCACCTCGAAGATGCCGGCGGCCTGGGCCTTGCCCTTGACCCGCACCCGGTCCACTTCCCGCAGGAGGAAGCCGTCTCCGAGGAGTTCGGCAGTGGCCTGGCTGATGAGGATGCTGGTGCCGTAATACTTGTTCAGGCCTTCCAGGCGGGAGGCCAGGTTGACGTTGTCGCCCACCGCGGTGTAGTCGAACAACCGGTCGGAGCCCAGGTTACCCACGGTGACCGGTCCGGAGTTGATCCCCACCCCGATTCTGATCAGCGGGCGACCCATGGTCTGCCAGTGGGCGTTCAGATTTTTCAGGGCGATGGTCATATCCAGCGCGGCCCGGCAGGCCAGGCGGGCATGGTCTGGCTGAATCAGGGGCGCGCCGAATAGGGCCATGATGGCGTCCCCCATGTACTTGTCGATGGTGCCGCCATGGTTGATGATGATATTGCTCATGGGGTTCAAAAAATCGTGCAGCATCCTGACCAGGGATTGAGGGTCATTTTCCAGATCTTCCGATATGGTGGTAAAACCCCGGATGTCGGTGAACAGGAGGCTAATCTGCCGGCGCTCACCCCCCAGGCGGAGCTGTTCGGGGTGCTTCAGCATCTCCTGGACGATGGCTGGGGCGACATAGGATTCGAAGGCCTTGCGGACCCGCTCCCGTTCCTGCTCTTCCGCCAGGAACCGTTGCATGGAGATGCCTACGTAGATCAGGGTGATGCCCAGCAGGGGATAAAAGAGCTCCAGGTAGAGGTTGAATCGGCTGAACAGGAAATAGTTGATCAGCGTGAAACCTTCGAGGATTCCCAGGGCGATGATCAACCCCCAAACCGCTGACAACCTTTGCAGCAACACCCCCAACAAGATCCCCAGACCCAGGATGATCAGCAGTATTCGCAGCAGGCCATAATCAGGGTAGCGGATGAAGTTGTCCTTCAACAGGTTGTCGATGGCAGTGGCCTGGACCTCCACCCCGGGAAAGATGCCGGAAAAGGGGGTGACCCGGAGGTCGTAAATGCCCACCGCGGTGGCGCCCACCATCACGATCTTGTCCTTGAGGACCCCAGCCGGCAGACTGCCGTCCAGGACGGACGCCACCGAGTAGGTGGGAATCGTCCCGGTGGGGCCCAGATAATTGATCAGCACCCGACCGTGGCGGTCCACCGGGATCTCCTGCCTGCCGACGCGAATCTCCTCTACCCCCAGGCGGGACAGGGTGATGCCCAGGGGCGGGCGGCCCCGGTAATGGTCCAGAGCGACCAGGGCTTCGGGGGCGAAAAAGTCGGGGCCATAGAGTAAGGCGAAGGGGAACCAACGGACGGTGCCGTCTACATCCGGCAGCATATTGAAATAGCCGTTCCCGGCTGCGGCTTCGAGGATTCCCGGCAGGTTGACCTCCACCCCGGCGGCGCCGAGGAGGGGCACCTTGGACGGCTGGTTATCCAGCGAGCGCACCAGGTTATAAGTGGAAGCCTGGATAAAACTGGCGCCCATCAGCCTCTCCTGGGTTATGCCCCCGGCGGTCCCCCCCACCCCCCGGAAGAAGAAGCCCAGGATCGTGGGTGGACCTTCCTTGATGGCCTGGGCCAGTTGGCGATCAACGTCGGCCCGCTGTTCCTCCTGGGCCAGCAGACTCAGGATTTCCGGAGAGGTTAAGCCTTTCCGGGTGAATTCCTGGCGCAGGCTGGTCACCGCCTTCAAGGCCCCGGTTTCCTCTTTCTCGGCAAAGATAATGTCCAGAGCGACGACCCGGGGGCCGGCGGCTTTCACCAGCTTGATCAGGCGGGCTATGTCGCTTCGGGACCAGGGCCAGCGGCCCACCTTTTTGAGGCTCTCGTCGTCGAGAGCCAGGATGACCACCTGCGAGGACGGCGGCAGCGCTCCCCGGAAGCGAAATTTCAGGTCGTAGAGCTTGAGTTCGATGAACTCGGTGAAGTTGGGACGCCAGAGGAGCAGGATCCACATCATCAGGGTGACCCCGCCTACCCAAATGACGACAGGCGATTTCAAGAAGCCGGCCAGACGTCTGATCATGGTTCGAGAGTCTCCTGCCCGGGAAAGCTGCCGCGCCGCAAATTCAGCCGATAAAATGCCACCGCCGGCTTTGAGCCGGACGACGCCGGCTAAAGCTCGCGGCTACAGGATCATAAAGGGAGATTATCCTTGAAGAAATAATACCTTGTTTTAGGCTGGAGGTGATAGTGAATTTTTGCGAGGTGGCCCCCACCGCGCCGCAGTGGCCAGGGTGATACCTGGTAAATCGGTCTAACCAGCTTTAACAATTAATTTTTCGCCAGCAGACCAGGCTCTCAATGCCAAAAATTCCTTATAGATGGTATTTGTTACATAAACAAGAGATGGTTATCCATTGATCTTCACAGCAGCATCTTCCCATGGCCCCCTTCAGCCCGGTTGGGTGAGGGCCAGCCATTTCGCCGCCTCTTGAACTTACACCCGGGGTTTGGCCCAGATTTCCAGGACGGAGAGTTGGAGAAACCGTTTGGAGGCCGCGGCGCGGATGATGGCCACCGCGTCCCAACCCCGGGCGGTGCCGCCGATCGCCACCACTTCCTCGCCTTCCGGGATGAGGCCGGCGTCCACCGCCTCCATGACGATCTCGCAGCAGACCTTGAGGCCCTGCCCCAGGCGCCGCAGGGTGTTGGCAATGAGCAGGGTGGGGGCGCTGCCCTTGAACTGCTCGGCCAAGGCGGCTTCCAGGGAATGGGTGAGGATGGTGGCCTTCAGGACCTTGCCTCCTAGACGGGTGATCTCCTGGTAGTGCTCCGGCAGGAATTCGTCGATATTGGGCCCTTTGTAACCCACCGAGTGGCCCACCACCACCAGGTTGGCGCCCTTGCCGGCCAGGCGCCGGGCGGCCTCGGCGCCGCTGGCCCCGGTGGTGGAGGCCACCACGGCGTGGCGCCAGCCCTCGGCCACCGCCTTCTCCAGCAAGTCCTGACAGACCGGGGTGTTCTCGGTTCCCACCTTGTCGAAATATAAGGTTTCTCTGCGGATCATCACTGCCCTCCTTTCCAGACCAATCCAGACCAATTATCCCGCCATAATCCTGATGCATTTTATCCTAACTGCCGATATTTGGGTAGGAGGAACCAACCCTTGGCGGGTATCTGGTGGGGCGGCGCCATGATCTTCAGTGGCATCGGCGCGCTGTTTCTTTGGGGCGCCCGAGTTTTGGCTATGGATGATTTCTACCGGGAGGCCTGCCTGTTCCTGGTCCTGGCCTTGCTTTGCGCCTGCCTGGGATTAGTGGCCCCCTGAAAGTCCAGACCCGCATTTTCTGCTCACTGCTTCCTGCCCACTGCCCAATGTTCACTGCTCACAGCTCACTGCTTACTGCTCACTGCTTACTGCTCACTCCAATAAATCATCCGGCAGAAAGATCACTTCCCGCTCCAGGGCGACTCCCTGCTGGCGCCAGACCTGCTCCTGGATCTCGCTGATCAGGGCCTTCACCTGGGCGGCGCTGGCCCGGCCCTGGTTGAGGATAAAGTTGGCGTGTTTGCGGGAAACCTGGGCCTCGCCCACCCGCCGCCCCTTGAGTCCGGATTGCTCGATGAGGAAGCCCGCCCCGGGAGTCCCGGCCGGATTCTTGAAGACGCTGCCGCAGTTGCGATAATTGGCGGGCTGCCGGGCCCGGCGGGCCGCCTGTAAATCCCTGAGACGCTGCTTGATCGTCTCCGGCGCGGCCGGGGTGGTCAGGATGAACTCGGCCTCCGCCACCAGCCAGTGGGGAAAGTTGAGAAGTAGGGAGGCGCGGTAGCCCAGGCCCAGTTCCGCCGCCGGCAATTCCAGAAGTTGCAGCCTGGGGGTGACCACCCAGACCCGGTTCAGCACCCCGGCCAGGTCCCGGCCGTCGGCCCCGGCGTTGAGGCGCACCGCGGCGCCCACGGTGCCGGGGATGCCGGCCAGGAATTCGAAGCCGGCAAAGCCGAGGTCGGCCGCAACGCGGGCCAGGCGCGGCAGCGACACCCCGGCCCCGGCCCGCAAGGTCTCGCCCCGGCGCGTAAGAAGCTGGAGACTGCGGGCCAGGTGCAGGGTGATCCCCGGCAGCCCCGCATCATCGATGAGCACATTGGACCCCCGGCCCAGAAACCACAGGGGCCAGCCCCGCTCCTGGGCCAGCCCCATTAGCCGATAAACCTCCTCCACCCCGGCCGCGGCCGCCAGATACTGCGCCACCCCCCCGATCTTCCAGGTGGTCAGGGGAGCTAGTGGGTGGTTTTCTAAGAGAGGAATTTTTAGCATAAAATCAAAATAAATGAAAAATGGCCGCCATCTCTATGCGGCCAATATACTATCGTTAATTCTTGCATTGAGCTTATTGCTCCACACTTCTATCTTTTCGGAACCAAAGTCTTTCGCATCTTCTTCCGGCCTTTTCGCCATGATTTCTATCAAGGGTAGTCCATAATTATTGAAACTCATCATCATTTATTTCGATTTCAATTTTTTTCGGCACGATCTTCAGCAATGGAACCATCAATGCGGGAAATCCCATCCGAGTGCTCATATTCTGCACAAGTTCACGCCAGTATGGCCAAGCGGTGGAAATGGGCGTTATTTTATAAAGATATTGGAAAAGAGAAAAATCATCTTCTTCAAGATCACGAGGTTTAATATCTTTAAAATCAGAATCATCTAAGTCATAAGAAAAAGAAGTGTAAAAAGAACATTCAATTTTCATGACGGGTTTATTCGGCGATTTATCTTTAATAGCGGTAACCCAAAACCTACAAAGGATAAAATATAGATCGGAACGGCCTTTGTTTTCTTTTGGATAAATAATTTCCGTGGAGCATTTATGCTGCAAGGCAAGAACTTCGGGAGGAATAACTCCCGGTTTTCTCCAGGTTTTGGCTTCCACTAGATAGATATCTTCCAATCCAACTTTTTGGGCAGCAAGGGCCGCTCGGGAATTATCATCATGAATACCGTATACATACAAAGCAACACGCTCTTTCATAAGAGAACCTCTTAACCCGAAATGGCTTTTTTGATATTACGACAGTTGTCAGCCTTGGGGTAATATCTTAACTCTGCATCATGGATATATTTTGGGCCTTCACGCGTTTGATATGTCGTCTGTGATTGTGGAAATTCGATGACATTATTGGCTCGTCGATGGGTTACCAATTTATCGGGTTTGAGGGCAACTTTATATCCCAAAACATGCAAAATATCAGCCACCGTTCGCAGGGTAAGATTCCGGCCGCCGTTCAGCAGTTGGGAGACAAACCCCTTGGTCTTGCCCAGACGATCGGCCAGTTCTTTTTTGGAAATCTTTTCCTCATCAAGCAGCCCGCAAAGAACCTCGGTCACTTCCAGGATAAGCTCTTCCTGGGCGAGTAATCTCCGAAATTCAGCATCATGCATATCATCATTTATGATCGTAGCAGCCATGACAAAATCCTCTACTTGTATAAGCTTTGGTTATGGTAGATATCACGATAAGCTAACATTCGTTCTTCTTCTTCAGGTTTCAAATTGTCCGTCTTTTTGACAAAGCCATGAGTTATGACGATAATACCCTGCCCTTCCTTAAAGAAAAAAAGTCTATGTTGATGCGCCTTAATTTCCCAAAAATCTCTCACTCGCCCTTTCAAACGGCGGAATCGCTTCTCCCCTTTGAGTTCTCCTTCTAAGGCATATCTTCTTATCATGGCAACCAACCTGGCCTTTTCGGCTTTAGATACTTTTTTAGAATCATTGAGAAAATCATCTTCCACCGGACATTTTCCATTGGGATGGATAAAATAGAGTATGTCAACCTTGCAAGGCCAGATATCTTCTAAGAAAGGCGACCGTTTACTCCGTGGCTTCGGCATGATGCCAACTTAGCTCAACCCTTCTCCTTTAAGCAAGGATAAACCAGCAGCCTCGATTGGCCTGATGTAGTTTATATATATATAAACTATTTCCCTGGAAGTCAAGAGAAAAAATTAGCGAGATTCTCTTGCCTGGCCTTTGACACAACACCCCGCCCCGTCTGAACCCCCGCCCCGCCTTGACAATCCCCAGGAAACCGGGTAGCTTTACCTTAGGGAATTACGGGGGATAGCATGGCGCAGAGGTGCTTTTGGGGGCTGGTGGCCGGGGTCCTGATGCTGGTCCTGGCGGGGTTGGCGACGCCGGTTCGGGCCGAGGCCCCCCCGGTGGCCTACGTGGGGCTGAAATACGACCTGGTGCGTCACGGCCTGGAAAAGGGCTACGTCTTTCGCACCTTCGACGACCCCCGCGACAGCTTCCTGCCTGATGTAGTACGGAAAATCGCCTTCCTCCGCAAAGAGCCCAAGGATATCTATGCGAAATTCCTGACCCCGGCAGTGGCGGCCCAGGGCCGGGCCTATATCCAGGCCCACCGGGCCACCCTGAGCCGGGCTGAGGCCCAATACGGCGTGGCCCCTGAGGTGATCGTCGGCATCCTGACGGTGGAAAGCGGCCTGGGCAGCAACACCGGCAAGTATCCGGTCTTCAACGTCTTCGCCTCGCTGGCGGTGATGGATACCCCGGAAATCATCGAAGGGTTGGACCTGGGCGCGGCGGGCCGGGACCGCCTGAAAAAGAAGGCCGCCTGGGCCCGGCGGGAGCTCCAGGTCTTTCTCGAATACTGCGCCGCCCGCCATCTGGACCCCTTTTCCTACTGCGGCTCCTGGGCCGGGGCCATGGGCTTTTGCCAGTTCCTGCCCTCCAGCCTGAAGAGCTGCGGCGTCTCGGCCGGCGGCCAGGGGCCGGTGGACCTGTTCACCCACGACGACGCCATCTTTTCCATCGCCTGCTACCTGAAAAAGAGCGGCTTTAAGCTTCAGAACCGGGCTTCTTGGCGCCGGGCCGTGCTCAGCTATAATCACTCCGACGCCTACGCCGACACGATACTCACCCTGGCCGGCTGGTATTGAGGGGCCGCGGTGGACTAATTCCTTGGTAGATCAATTCCTTTTGAGATAACATTCATAATATCTGAAACAAGCCTTACCAAAGGGGACTAACATGACGGTGGCGGTGGGGATCGTCTTGGGAAGCGCCTCGGATTGGCCCGAAGTGGAGCCGGCGGCGTTGTTGTTGAAGGAATGGGGAATTCCGCTTGAGGTGGTGGTGGCTTCGGCCCACCGGGCGCCCCGGAAGGTCCAGGCCTATGCCCGGGAGGCTGCCGACCGGGGGCTAAAGGTCATCATTGCCGCGGCCGGCATGGCGGCCCATCTGGCTGGAGTCCTGGCGGCGGAGACCACCTTGCCGGTCATCGGCGTACCCCTGGCCGGTTCCCATCTGCAAGGGCTGGACAGCCTGCTGTCCACCGTGCAAATGCCCCCCGGGGTGCCGGTGGCCACCATGGCCATTGGCCGGGCCGGGGCTAAAAACGCCGCCATCTTCGCCGTCCGGATCCTGGCCCTGAGCGATCCCCGCTTACGGGAAATCCTGGCGCAGCACAAACAGGACCTGGAGCGCCAGGTGGCCCGGCAGGCGGAGCAGATCCCCGCGGAATTCCAGGGCAAAGACTAAATTTCTCCGGTCCCATGGGGAGGGGGCAGATACATGATCGTTACGTCCATGGTGAACCTGGGCATTGATCTGGGGGCCCTGGAACATAACTATCGCCAGTTGCGGGGCCTATGCGAGCCCCAAGTCAAGCTGCTGGCGGTGGTCAAGGCCGATGCTTACGGCCACGGTCTGCTGCCGGTGGCCCGGACTTTGGTCCAGGCCGGCGCGGATTACCTGGGAGTGGGTTCCCTGGAGGAGGGTCTGACCCTGCGCCAGGCGGGGCTGACCCTGCCGATCCTGCTGCTCCTGGGCATCCTGCCCCGGGAGGCGGAACGGGCCGTAGCCGCGGATCTGGAAGTGGCCCTCTATCGTCAGGACGTGGCCCTGGCCCTGGCGTCCGCCGCCCGGAGCCAGCTAAAGAAGGCCAGGGCGCACCTCAAGGTGGACACCGGCATGGGCCGCCTGGGCCTGCTTCCCGGCGAGGTCCCGGAGTTTCTCGCCAATCTTAAGGAATACCGCCAACTGGAGATTTTAGGGCTGACCTCCCACCTGGCAGTGGCGGACCTGGAAGATAAGACGTATACTTTAAGGCAGTTGCGGGAGTTCACCGGTCTTCTGGCCACGGTTCGGGGCCAGGGCTGGGCCTTGCCGCTGAGCCACATCAGCAACAGCGCCGCCCTCTGGGAACATAAAGAGGCTCATCTGGCCCTGGTGCGGCCGGGGCTGATGCTCTACGGCTCGCCCCCCGCGCCTGACCGGCCGCCTCCGGTGGAACTCAGACCGGTGATGAGCCTGACCACGCAAGTCCTCCAGGTGAAGCGCCTGCCGCCGGGGAGCAGCATCAGTTACGGCTGCACCTTCACCACCGCCGACTGGTGCGACCTGGCAGTGCTGCCCATCGGCTACTGTAACGGCTATAACCGGCTCCTTTCCAACCGGGGCGAGGTTTTGCTGCAAGGCCGCCGGGCCCCCATCCGGGGCCGGGTCTGCATGAACCTGACCATGGCGGAAGTGACCGGCATTCCCGGCGTCCGGGAGGGGGACCGGGTCACCCTCATGGGCCGGGACGGGGACGACCGGATCACCGCTGACGAACTGGCGGCCTGGGCCGGCACCATCAGCTACGAGGTCTATTGCCAGCTGGGCGCGGCCAACCTGAGGCGCTACCGGGGGACCTGAGCATGAAAAGAAGTGATCAGTGCTACCCAGTAGCGTTCAAACAGGTATTATTTTATCTGTCATTCTGAACGGAGCGAAGCGCAGTGAAGAATCTCGATTTTTAGCTTCGTCAGAATGAAATATTACTTTTATTACTGCAACTCGGTATGATCAGTGGCCAGTATAGGGCGGGCTGTGCCCGCCGATTCGTGGCGGCCGCAGGCCGCCCTATAATTTGCTGCGGCGCTACAAGGGAGCCTGAGATGGAGCGAAAACCGGACAGCCAGGAACCCAGCATCTGCCTGGTCTGCGCCTGGCGGGAAAATTGCGTCAAGAAATTTTCCTTCACCGGCCAACACTGCCTGGAGTTCACCCGGGATCTGACCCTGAAGGCCAAACCGGTGCCAGGGGCTCTGAAAAAGTAGCCAGTGGTCAGTATAGGGCGGGCTGGGCCCGCCGATTGATGACGGCCAAAGGTCGGCCTATAATTTGAATTTATTTCCCCATAAACAATAGTTCGAGACTATCAAGTGCAGCCTGATATTTCAAAATACTTAGGATGGATATTTCAGTTTTTTTTCCGCTGGTGGTGGGCAGCTATCACGGGGACAGCATCAATTATTGCTCTTTTTGTAACACCAGAATCTGGCTTAAAGTTCTCTAATATCGGTGTCTCAATAGTAATCCTCATTTTTCTTACGTTTACATTTCTGATGCTATCGGTTTTAGTACAAGGATGGTCCCTTTTTTGTGATAGAACTCATCAATTAGAGGTCGTATCCATACGAAGGTCCAAGGATTTAGGTTCCGATTGGATATTTATAATAAACGGGAACTTGCCTGAAAGTCAAGGTGTACTTATCGAAGTTTGCAGGCCATTAGAAGATACTGAAGTACCATTTGCCATAGTCACAGTAGTTGGAACTACCGAGAAGGGATACCACCAAGCAGTTCCTATATGGATTTCTCCAGGGCACCTGAGAGCCTTTTCACTGCAAGAATTTGACGCCCGCATCCTCAAAGCCAAGACCACTATTGCCTATGACCGGGTATTGGAGGCTTTTCGTGGATCAGAAGAATAAGAAAATCTTCATTAGCCATTCTCATAGTGATCGTGAATTCGTGGAGCGTTTGGCAAAATCCCTCTACGAAGCTGGAGAAGATGTTTGGTGGGACCAATGGGAAATCTTGGCAGGAGACTCTCTGATTGACAAGATATTTGAGGGAGGCTTGTCTAACGCTGCTGCGTTCGTAGTCGTGATTTCACCAGAGAGCATTAAATCTAAATGGGTCCGTCAAGAATTAGATGTGGCAACAGTCAGAAGAATTGAGGGAGTAACCAAGATTATTCCGGTGGTAATTGGCGATGCAGAAATTCCTGTTGCATTGCGAGCACTGTTATGGATAGACATGCGCAATAAATTTGATGAAGGAGTTCGAAGAATAGTCAATTCTGTTCACGGAATATCTGATAAACCAAAGCAGCTAACCCTCGAATCCATAGCCTCAATACTGACAGATAATGTGGCTGGCCTTTCAAAAGGGGCTTCTACTGTCGGGCTTTTCGTCCTGCGTTCAAGTGACGCAGACAATGGCCAAATCACAGCGTTCTCCGGTTCTGATCTAAGCGCGGCGTTAAGTCTAGATTCTCAAACTATCAACGATGCAGTCGATGAATTGGAAGAAGATGGAATGGTGCGTACACTAAAGGCTTTTGGAACAGCTCCTTACCAATTCGTTCAAATACATCCAACATATGTACTGTATCGAGAATTCTCCAGATACCTTGACTATAATCCGGAAGAGGATATTCGCGTAACTGCTGCGGCTGTCGCGTCGGCTGGGGAAATCGATAATCAAGAATTGGCAAAGAAAACTGGGCTTTCTCCCGGCCGTCTCAATCGTGCTGTTGCTTATCTCGCTGACTATAATCTTCTCAAAAGGTTGCAGTCTATGGGTAGTTATCCTTATACATTCGAACACGTCATTGCAACGCGTAGAACCCGTCAGTTTGTTGCGGGATGAAGTGCAATCTTATCCATTATGACTTACAAAAACTTCATCTATTATGGCGGCGTAAGGAAACGTTTTCTTGCAGAAGCCGCCTTTCAATTGAGAATGCTCTAAGATGCGACTCAAAAAAGACCTACATGACTTAATCACTGAAGCCGTGTAGGGTGCGCACTGCGCACCAAACTTTGAATCTTGAACCTTGAACTTTCAGGCCCACCTACAAAATCGTGAAAAAGCCGGTAGGGCGGGCGTCCCTGCCCGCCTAACTTAGGCCACAGGTGAGGCACCTATCGCTACCAATTAAGGACTTTTCGGAATAGAAAAGCGGTCAACCATTTCTTCTTTTCTGGAAATTTCTCTCTGTCTGCTTTATTAGAGGGAAAGTGGCACAGTTGCATGCAGTTTCCATGAACAAAGCGCCGGCGATGATTCTTGTTCCGCCTCGGCCGCGGTGCTTCTGAGGAATCTCCTGGAAATAAAGGGGGTTGGCGGCCAAACGCCCCCGGTCGTCAGCGGCACCAGAGCGGCACAATTTCCGCAATCTTCGCTGGCTGCTGGCACACTCGGAAGGTAGACTGTCTCTTCTTTACCAAAAACAGTGGCTAAAATTATCCATTAATTAGCCTAAAAGTAATCTTGCTGACCGAAAACGGAAAACGGGAAACCTGTCTTAAATGCGACTCAAAAAAATCTTACACGACTTAATTACTAAAGCGGTAGAAACCGCCCGGGCTGCGGGCGAACTCAGCTTTGACACCCTGCCGGCCTTCGATGTCGAAGCGCCCAAGCAGGCCGGCCACGGCGACCTGGCCACCAACCTGGCCCTGGTCCTGGCTAAACAGGCCAAGCTGTCGCCCCGTAAAGTGGCCGAAATTCTGGTCAGCCGGTTAGCTGCGCCCGCCGACATGCTGAAAACGGTGGAAATCGCCGGGCCCGGGTTTATCAACTTCTTCATCGCCGACGCCTTCTGGTACCGGGTGATCTCGGAGATTCATGAATTGGGCCCGGCTTACGGGGACAGCGACCTGGGCGCCGGCCAGAAGGTCCAGGTGGAGTTCGTCAGCGCCAACCCCACCGGCCCGCTGCACATCGGCCACGGCCGGGGCGCGGCCCTGGGGGACGTCCTGGCCAACCTGCTCGCCGCCACCGGCCACGAGGTGGTGCGGGAATATTACATCAACGACGTGGGCAACCAGATCCTCACCCTGGGGAAATCCCTCTACTTCCGCCTGCGGGAACACCTGGGCGAGGTCATCGAGTTCCCCGAGGACGGCTACCAGGGCGGCTACATGAAGGACCTGGCCCGGGAATATCTGGCCCAGGGCCATCCCGCTCCGCCGGTCCCGGCCCACGAGGACGATCTGCGGGAGTTGGGCCGCTACGCCGGGGACGCCATCCTGGCCGAAATCAAACAGGACCTGGAGGACTTCGGGGTCCGCTTTGACGTCTGGTTCAGCGAAACCGAACTCTACCGCCAGGGTCTGGTGGAGAAGGGTTTCGAGCTCCTGAAAGGGCGCGGCTTCCTCTATGAGCAAGACGGCGCCCTGTGGTTCAAGGCCACCGAGTTTGGCGACGAAAAGGACCGGGTGGTGCGGCGCAGCAACGGCGCCACCACCTACTTCGCCTCGGATGTGGCCTACCACATGGTCAAATTCCAGCAGGGCTTTGACCTGGTAGTGGACATCTGGGGGGCCGACCACCACGGCTATGTCCCCCGCCTCCAGGCCGCGGCCCAGGCTCTGGGCTTCCAAGGTCAACTCAAGGTGATCCTGGTCCAGTTGGTCTCGCTCCTGCGCCAGGGGCTGCCGGTGGCCATGACCACCCGGGGCGGCACCTTCGTCACCCTCGGGAGGTTTTGGACGAAGTGGGTAAGGATGCGGCCCGCTTCATCTTTCTCACCCGGCGTCCCGATGCCCAACTGGAGTTCGACCTGGACCTGGCCAAGCAGCAGAGCAGCGAGAACCCGGTCTATTATGTGCAGTATGCCCACGCCCGTTTGGCCAGCGTCCTCCGTCAGGCCGCGGCGCAAGATATTCCTGTGGGCCAGCCTGACCACAGCCTGTTCCCGCGGCTCTCCTTGCCGGAGGAGCTCAACCTGCTCAAGCTGCTGGCTGGCTATCCGGAACTGGTGGAGGCCGCGGCCCGCAATTTGGAGCCCCACCGCCTCACTTATTACTTGACGGAACTGGCCTCACAATTGCATAGTTATTACTACAAACACCGCTTCATCACCGACGACGAGCGGCTGACCCAGGCCCGTTTGCGGCTGGTGGCGGTGGTAAAGACGGTTTTGGCCCACGGTCTGAAGATCCTGGGGGTGGAGGCGCCGGAAACCATGTGAACCGCCCTCCCAGATAAGCCATGCAACTTCCAGACCAACACCGGAAATTGAGGAGGGGGAGATGGAGACAGGCCGGGGCAAAAAGGGCAAGAAAGCGGGGTGGCATCTGAGCCTGGGGCTGATGGACGTCATCATCGTCGGCATCGGTGTGGTGGGTTTGATGAGCCTGAGTTTCACCCTCGGGGCCCTGGCCGGCCGGGGAGATATCTATCGGGCCGCTTACTCTTGGGGATTGCTGACCCCGGAACCCAAAGCAGCGTCCCAAGAAATGCCCCAGGCGGCTGCACCCCCGGCCCCGGCGACAGTTGTGGCGCCCATGGCTCCCACGGCTCCCGCTCCGACTGCGGCTGCTCCCAGTGCGACCCCGGCCCCTCCCGCTTTGGCCTCACTGCCAGGTGGCCCGGCGGCGCCAGGCGCGGCCCCGGCCAAGGGGGCCCATACCGCCCCCATCGTCGGCTCCATGGCCCCGCTGCCGCCGCCGGCCGCCGCCGCCGCGAGCAAAAAGAAGGCTAAGGCCGCCCAGGCCCAACGGGAGCAGAAGGCCCGGGAGGATCAACTGCACCGGGAGCGCCAGGAAGTGGCCAGCAAGCTCACCTTCCAAAACAGCTTCGACTCCGCCCCTAAACTGGGCCAGAAAAAAGAGAAAGCTGCCGCCAAAACTCAGCCCACTCAGGTTAAAGTAGGCACCTTCCGGGACAGCAAGAAGGCCCAAGCCAAGATGAGTGAACTGCAAAAGAAAGGGGTCAAGGTGACCCTGAAGCAGGGCAAGGATGCCAAAGGCGCCTTTTATACCCTGTATCGCCAGAATCCGACCGCACCTTCCAAAGAAGGCGACCATCTGGCCCAGAAAAATGAAAAAGCCGCCAACGCTGGAGCCAGCCCCAGGCCTTAGTCTCATTAAGGAACCCGATCCTTGCCGCGCTATGCTGCCGGTATCCCAAGGTTTAGACAAATCCCGTCGCAGATATTCCGCTTCTCCTGAATCATGCCCTTGGATCACCGCCGGGTATTTAGACCCAGACTTGTTCCCTTACCGAACCTTCACCCCCAAGCTTTGCCAGTCAATACCCAGACTTTGCCGTTTCAACCCCCGAAATTGCTGGCATGGAATATGCTCTTTGGTCTGCCGAGGGGTGGCGGTGAGAGTTAATGCCGGAATCGAATCGGCCTTGCCGGTAAGAACGCAATTCATTGCGTCTTGCGAGGCGTGATACCTCACGTCTCTGTCAAGTGGTCATCGAATTGCACTATTGAATAGATCAATTTTTTCCCTTCCCTGAAGCATGCGGATTAATAGCGTGCAGCTATGAAGAAAAAGGAAACGACCATGAAAAGAATCCTTCTCTTAACTTTGTTACTATTCTTTGCTACGGTTACCTCTGGGTCGGCCTGGATTTCCGTCCCTGACCAGGGAGATACAGGGTGGCAGACCTATATTTACCTTGCAGGTCCTGACGGATTTACCGGCACGGCGGGTTTTGTGGTAAGCAATGTCATTGACAATTCCGCTTATTCGGAGTTGCTGCTGGACAACCTGAGTCAAGGGGGCGGAGCTACCAACCGCGGCTTTGAATCAGGAAATTATTCCGGTTACAGCCTTTTGGGGAACAGTGCCGCCGAGGTCACCGATTCGGTAATCGCCTATAGCGGCAACGTTTATGTCTCCACTCAGGGGGACTACTTCTCCCATCAGATGGGGCTGGGGACGGGGATCGACACCTCGGCGTTTCGCAATGGCATCTTGCAGGCGGGGACCACCGGTTCCATCCTGGAGACAGCCGTCTCCGTGCCCCCCGGGGGCAGTTTTACTTTTGATTGGGCCTTCCTGGCGGGAGATCTGAGCCCCTGGAATGATTTTGCCCTCTTTTATTTAGAGGATAGCGACGGCAAAATCGTTTTTTCCGACGGCCTGGCCCAGATAGGGACGATCCCGGAAGCAGCGCCGTTGCCGCCTGGAATCATCCTTTTGGGGTCGGGATTGCTGGGTCTCTGGGGATGGCGGCGAGGTGTCAGACCGCTGTGGCGAGGAGAGCAGTGAGTTTCTGCATTCGATAGAATTTGGCGCAGATGGCGGGTTGCGAGGAGAGCAGCGGGGAATGGGCTGGGACTAGCTTGGCCAGTTGGGAGGAAACCAATCTGGGAAGGAACCAGGGACCGATTTAAAGAGAGTCCTCCCCGGATTGATCTGGGCTGCCGGCCATGGCTTCTTCCACCATTTGATCCACTTCGTCGCCGGTCTCCTCCCCCATTTCCTGAGTCACTTTTTTGAGCACCCGGGCCATGCTCTTGGGATCATTTTCGTCCACCCCGGCCCAGGCGCTGGGATCGGCTAAGCGCTCCAGGCGAGTTTCCTCCGACAGGCGCACGTGCACCCGAGACAGTACCCGGATCAGGGCCAGGCTACCGCACTTGGGGCAGACGGGGGTGAAAGGCTCGTTGAGATTCAGGATCAAGAAGCCGGAGACCCGGCGGCATTCCTGGCATTGATACTCATAAATGGGCATGTCGGTGTCTAATTTAAAAACGAGTTATAGGTTAAGCAATCCTCCAGGAAAAGCGGCAAACTCAGTCACGCCTCTTGACCTTCATCTTATCCAGGCGGGCCACTTGCCTCTGCACCTCGAGATAGTGAGTATCCCCTGGTGAAAGATTCTTTAGGGCTATTTTAAAATGGAACAAGGCCAGGGGCAGGGCCCTGGCCGTAAGGCTGTGAAATCCTAAATAGTAGTGGGCCAGACCCAACTGGCCTTTCTCGCCGTAAAGGGTGCCCAGATTGTAATAAACTTCGCTGAAGGTGGGGTTCAGTTGGTGAACCTTCTCGAATAGGGGCAGGGCCTTATCAATCTGCTTGCGTTCCTGATAGATCCGACCCAGAAAATAGAGGACCACATCGTCCTGGGGAAAGCGCTGGGCCAATTGCTCCAGGACTTGCTGAGAGTCCTGAAAACGATTTTGGTGGAAATAAAAGATGGCTAGATCCCGTTGGATGAGCGGCTGTCCAGGAGCCAGCTTCAGGGCCTGCTGAAAGGCGGCATTGGCTTCGTCATCCTTCTCCAGGCTGGCCAAAGCCAGGCCTTTGCCATACTGGAAGACCGGATTCTGCGGCTCGCGAATAGCATCTTGGGTCATGCGCCGCAAGAGTTGATTGGGGTTGCCGCAGATAGCCTCTAACTTGACGGTGAAATATTGGAAGTCAGGATTGTCTTTTTGCGGGTGGATCTCGCTTTGATGCATGGCCAGTTGGTGAGAGAGTTCCACGATACGGTCGTCGGTGAATGGGTGAGTGCGCAAATAAAGCGGCACCTTCCCTCCCTCGTACCATCGCTGTTTATTCATCTTGTTGAACATGCTTATCATATCCCGGGGGTTATAGCCGGCCTTGAGCATCCATCTGAATCCATGGGCGTCAGCCTCAGCTTCATTGTCCCGGCTGTAGGCCAGCATGGCGGCCTCACCTCCGCCCATGACGCCCATGAGCAGGGGTTGCGCCATGGCGCCCCCGAGGAAAACCGAGGCCAGGGCGCCAATCAGGGAACCGATGGTGACGGCCCTGGATTTTTCCATCATCTTGGCCATGTGCCGGCAATAGACGTGGGAAATTTCGTGGGCCATTACCCCGGCCAGTTCTCCCTCGCGGTCGGCCATCAAAATCATGCCACTATGCAGAAAAATATAGCCACCCGGCACTGCAAAGGCATTCATCGAGGGGTCTTTCACTATGAAAAACTTATATTTAAAGGGTTGAGGCCCCATCTGGGCCACCAGTTTTTGGCCCAGGCGATTGATATAGGAGGTGAGGAAAGGGTCTTCTATGAGGGGAATTTCTTGTTGTATCTCTAAGAGAAATTGCTCGCCGATCTGTTTCTCTCTCTCAATGGTCAGGTCCTTGAATTCATCGAACAGCGCCCAGGACCCCTCGGTTTGTGCCAAGAGCAGGCAGGCGGCCAAGAAGAGGATAAACCCAGACTTCCTGATGAAGATAAGCAAATTATTCATGAAGAAGACCCGGACTCGGATTCCGGGTTCTGAAGCGGTTCTGGCGCAGGGTCGGTGGTGGACATTGCCGAAGGAGATGGCGTCATCGAGGTCCTGGGCGCCTCAGCCCATAGACCCTCCAAGTCGTAAAATTCTCGCAGTTCCCGAAAAAAGATGTGAATCACCACGGCATTATAATCCATCAAGACCCAGAGCCCTTCTTCCTTACCCTCTACCCCCAGAGGCCTGATCCTGACTTTGGCCAACTCTTCTTCGACCTGTTGGGCCAGGGCCGACACCTGGCGCTTGGAGCCGCCGGAGCAGAGGATGAAATAGTCCGCGAAGGAACAAAGGTTTTTTACCTCAAGGAGCACTGGCTCCAGGGCCTTGTGATCCACCAAGGTTTTGAGGGCCAGCTCCGCCAGAGCTTCTGGGGTGAGAGGAGTTGAAGGCGCCGTGTCGCCCTCCTTACTTATAGAGATTATGTTTAATTATATATCTTCGCACCGGCTCCGGCAAGAGGTAGCGTATGGAACGACCCTGGCGCACCAGGTGGCGGATGCCGGTGGCGGAGATATCCATCAGGGTGGTCTCCTGCCATAATACTTTATAACCCGAAGGACGCTGAAATCCGGCGGCGCCCACCAGGGCGTGAAACCGCGGCTCGACTTCCCGGGTGAGAATCTCTTCCAGGCGGCGGCGGTCATATCCCGGCCGGGCCAGGACCACGAAATGGCACAGGTTGAAGAGCTGAGCATAATCCTTCCAGGTGCGGATCTCCAGCATGGCATCCAACCCCAGGATGAAGTAGAGCTCCCAGGTCGGTCCCAAATTCTCCTGCAGCAGCCGCAGGGTATCGATGGAATACGACATGCCGGAACGGCGTCCTTCGAGGTCGGAGACCTCCATGAACGGATGGCCCTCTACGGCCACCCGAGTCATGGCCAGGCGCACTTCAAAGGAGGTGAGGTCCCGGGCCTCTTTATGGGGCGGGTGGGCGGCGGGAATGAACCAGAGGCGGTGCAGCGACAAGGCTTCACAGACCTCTTCCGCGGCGCGCAGGTGGCCGAAATGGATGGGGTTGAAGGTCCCCCCGAAGAGGCCCAGTCTAAGCTTAGGCTCAAGTTCTGATCTGCCCGTCGCCATAAACGATGAACTTGGTGGTGGTAAGCTCTTCCAGGCCCATGGGCCCGAAGGCGTGCAGCTTTGAGGTATTGATGCCGATCTCCGCCCCCAGCCCCAGCTCGCCGCCATCGTTGAAGCGGGTGGAGGCGTTCACCAGAACCACCGAGGAATCCACCTCCTTCAGAAAGCGCTGGGCCCGATCATAATCCCGGGTGATGATGGCCTCGGTGTGGTTGGAACTGTACCGGGCGATGTGGTCCAGGGCGGCGTCCAGGTCCGGCACCACCTTCACCGCCAGAATCAGGTCCAGGAACTCGAAGCCCCAATCCTCATCCTTGGCCGGGACGACTCCGGGGTCGATCTCCCGGCTGCGGGGGCAGCCTCGGATTTCCACCTTGGCCTCCCGGAAATGGCTCAACATCCGCGGCAGAAATACCGGCGCGATTTGCTCATGCACCAGCAGGGTCTCCATGGCGTTACAGACCCCGGGGCGCTGCACCTTGGCGTTAAAACAGACCGTGTCGGCCATCTCCAGGTCGGCGTCTGCATCCACGAAAATATGGCAGACCCCCTTGTAATGCTTCAATACCGGGATGCGTGAGTGCTCCGCCACAAAGCGGATCAAACCCTCACCGCCCCGGGGAATGATGAGGTCCACCAATTCGTCCTGCTTCAGGAGCTCCAGGGTGGCCTCCCGGGCGATGCTGGGGATGACCTGCACCGCCGCCAGAGGCGCTCCGGCCTCCTCCAAGGCCTCTTGCATGAGTTCGGCCAAGGCCAGATTGGAGTGAATGGACTCTTTGCCGCCTTTGAGAATCACGGCATTGCCGCTCTTCAGGCAGAGGGCGGCGGCGTCCACGGTGACATTGGGCCTGGACTCATAAATAAAGCCAATCACCCCCAGAGGGATGCGTTGACGACCCACCTTGAGCCCGTTGGGGCGGAGCCACATGCCGGTCACCGCGCCCACCGGGTCCGGCAAGGCCGCCACTTCTTTGAGCCCCTTGATCATGGAAGCGATGACCTGGTCCGACAGGGTGAGGCGATCGATGAAGGCGGCGGGATAGTTTTGCGCCTGAGCCGCCTCTAGATCCCGGCGGTTTTCCGCCTGAATCGCCGGGCGGCGCTCTGCCAGCAGTTCGGCTATCCGGAGGATGACCCGGTCCTTAATGGGCCGGGAGAGGTTCCCCACCTGCCGGGCTGCGGCCTTGGCTTCCAGGGCCAGATCTCGAACCATCGCCGGGATGTCCATGTTTATCTCCAAAATAGCGATCAGCGGTCAGCTTTCAGCACGTCGAATTGCCCACGAGAGAAAATGCAGGCTGCCGGGGAAAATATTCTTATTTGACATCCTCTAAACATTTGAATATTTGTTTGACGATCTTGGGATGTAAAATTCTTCCGGGATGAAAGGGGATGACAATCCTTCTGTTGGCTTTTAGGTAAATCCTGTGACTGCCTGAGCTTCTGATCATCTGAAATCCAGCCTCCAAGAGCAGCGCTTCTGGTTCCGAGGCCGTGAGCCTTGCCAGCTTAGGCAACCCGAACCTCAAGGGAAGTGGTCAATATTTCCTTGCTGAGTGATGCCTTTATTTCTTCGTCGGACAGAGTGCTCAGATAGAGTTCGATAGCCTCTTTGATATTGGCCATGACCTCTTCGAAGGTATCCCCCTGAGTCTGGCAGCCCTCCAACTCCGGGCTGTAAGCGTAATACCCAAAATCATCTTTTTCGAGGACAATGGAGACCTTGTAAGACATGGTTTTTCCCCTTGAAATTGAACATAACCGCCTACCCGAAGGATTGTCAAGGACCGGATGAAAAGAAACGCCCGGTTCTGTCAGCCTTCATTTTACGCAAATTTTTCCGGATAGAGAAGAAAATCCACCAGATCGCAGAGCACGTGGCCGATGGTGATGTGGACCTCCTGGATGCGGGGGGTGTTCCGGGAAGGCACGATGAGGGCGAGTTCCGCCGCTTGGGCCACCGGGCCGCCGTCCCGGCCGCTCAGGGCCATGGTCTTGAGCCCCAGTTGCCGGGCCACTTTGAGTCCCTCCACCACGTTGGGGGAGTTGCCGCTGGTGCTGAGGCCCAGGGCCAGGTCCCCGGGTCGGCCCAGGGCCCGCACTTGCTTGGCGAAGACCTGGAGAAAGTCGTAGTCGTTGGCCACTGCGGTGAGAATCGAGGTGTCGGTGGTCAGGGCCAGGGCGCTCAAAGGGGGCCGCTCCACCTGGAAGCGGTTGACGAATTCCGCGGCCAGGTGTTGGGCGTCGGCGGCGCTGCCGCCGTTGCCGAAGAGGAAGACCTTGCCGCCGGCTTGGAAGACCCCGGCCAGCATTTGGGCCGCGGCCACCACCGCCTCGCCCTGGGCGGCGACGAAACGCTTTTTGAGGCTGATTGATTCATCTACGGCCGCTTGCAGGCGCGATATTAGGTCCATAAGGGCTCCACGGCTGAGGTAATGAAAATTGTAGCCGCAGGCTTTAGCCTGCGCGCTGTCGGGCGACCCGGCGGGCCACCCCTACCCCTGTAATGCTTGGGCTGGCCGCTATAGCCGCCTCAGCACTCTTTATCCCAGCAGCCGCAGATAGCGCACCGGGCTGAAGGACAAAGCCTCCATCAGTTCGATCAACTGCCGGGCCAGGGCTTCGGCCTTGGTCCCCTTGGCTGCCCGGGCCGCCACCTCCGGGAAGTGCTCCTTCATCAGGTTGAACATGAAATCCTGGGCTTCAGCCAGATCCAGGGTGATGGGCATGCGGGCCACCAGATCGCGAAACTGGCGCAACCGGGCGACGTTGGCTACCTGGAAGTCCCCGGCCAGGTCAGCCAGATGCCGCTTCAAGATGCGCCCCAGAATCCGGGCCCCTTCCCCGGATTCCAGCTTCAAGCCCAGGGAGGCGGCATCCTGGACCAGGTCCAGGATGTCCTGAGAAGTGGCCACCTGAGCCGGCTCCGGCTCCAGTTTGCGCAGCAGTTCCACCAGGCGGCGGTTCAGGGTGATCTCCCCCAGGGCCCGGTACAACCGAGGCAGGGGCAGGCCTTCGGCGGCCATGGCCTTGAGGAGGGCATGGGCCTCCTCAAAATTATGGGAAATCAGGCTCAAGGCCTCCTCCTGGTTGTCGTGCATCAAGTCTTGGAAGAACTGGAGCTTTTCCTCCCGAAAGATATCGTGGAAGCTGTAGTAGGTTTCCCCCAGGCGCCGCGCCATCAGCGGGATCAGGTCTTCTGGGGCCTTCTCCAGAACGTGGAAAAATTCGCTTTTTAAGGTTTGGTAATCCTGGCTGGCCAGATTGGCCTTGACCTGGGTGCGATAGAGGTAGCTGCCCAAATAGGCGGTGAAAAAAGCCAGATTCCGGGTCTCCAGGGTGACCCCGGAGGTGAGGCGCAGCCGGCCGGTAGCCAGAAACAAGGTCCCCTGGGTCCCGTCCTCCAGGTCCTGGGGCTCCGCCCGGTAGTGATAGACGCTGGAGGGACATTGGCGCAGCCGATCTCTGCACCAGGAGATCACCCACTGGTTGGCCACCTTGGCATAATCCACCACCGCCGGTTTGATGCGCCGAAAATAGATGGTGCGGCCGTTGCCCTCTTCGGAGACATTGCTCACGGCTCGCTCCAAGATGCTCAGAAAGGGCTGCTCCAGGTCCTCGCCGCTGAATTCCTGGCCCAATTGCAGGGCCCGGGCGGCGTACTTGATCACCTGCTGGGATTCCAGACCCGCGACGTCGGCGAAAAACCAGCCGCAACTGGCATACATTAGCAAGGCATGGCGTTGCATTTCCAGGAGTTTCAAGGCCGGCACCCAATCGCTTTTTTTGAGGTCCGAGACTCCTTGCTGGGAGAAATATTCCGCCAAGGACCGGGGGCTGCGGTCCAGAATCACCTGGATGTAGGCATTCCGGGCAGCCCAGGGGTCCGGTAAATATTTCTGTCCCTCCGTTTCGAAAATCTGGGCCAGGCGCGCGCTTAAAAAATCGAAGGCCTGCCTTAGAGGCGTGCGCCAGCGCTGGTTCCAGCCGGGTTGGCCGCCGGTGGAGCAGCCGCAGTTTTCCTTCCAGCGCCCCACTCCGTGGGCGCAGCTCCAGGAACTGCCTTCGCCTTCGGGTCCCAGATAGAGTTCAACCTCCCGGGCGGGTGGGGCCATCTCCAAAAAAGCGGCGTAATTGGTGAGCTGAAAGCCCTTTTGGGGCAATACCTGGGACAAGGCGTGGGCCAGGGCCAGGTCGCCGAATTTCTTGTGATGCCCGTAGTTTTCCCCGTCCGTGGCGACGTTCAGGAGTTGGAGGCGGGGGCGGCCCGGAGTGAAGCCCTCCACCAGACGGCTGGAGAAGCGGTAACTATCGGTGAGCAGGTCGCCGAAGCTCAGGTCCGCGGCCACGTTGCCATTGTAAAAAAAGACGTCGATATAGCGCCGTTTGCCGGTCTCTCCCGGCGCCTGAGGGAGGAAACAGCGGTAGGGCTGGGTGCTGTCGAGGCTATGGCCCTGGACTGCGGTCCAGTCGCCGCCGCTCAAGGGGCGCACCCTTTTGGCCTGGTACGGCGAGAGGATGACGAAATTCAGGCCGTGGTCCACCAGGGCCGCCAGGGTCGGGTAATTTACGGCGGTCTCCGGCAGCCATAGGGCTGCGGCCGGACGCTGAAAGCGCTGCTCGAAGTCTTTGAGGCCCCAGATGATTTGGGTTTCCCGGTCCCGGGCGTTGCACAGGGGCAGGATGGCATGACTGTAAGCCTGGGCGATGGCGTTGCCGTGCCCCAGGGCCGTGAGGCTCTGGCGGTCGGCCTCCAGGATCCTGGCATAGGTTTTCGGAGCCTTGTCCGCCAGCCAACTGATCAGGGTAGGGCCGAAATTGAAGCTGATATGCTCATAGTTGTTGATAATGTCCAGGATACGGTGTTGGCCGTCATAAATCCGGGCCGCGGCGTTGGGACTGTAACATTCGGCATTGATGCGGGTGTTCCAATCGTGGAAGGGATGGGCGCTGGCCTCCACCTCGATCTGCTCGATCCAGGGATTCTCCCGGGGGGGCTGATAGAAATGGCCGTGGATGACCACGTATCCTAAAGGTCCGGTCTTGGCCGGTAGCTGATCCATCGAGTCTCCCGCTGAGTCAATTGTTTTGCGCCATATTAATCCGGCGGGCCGCTGCCGTCAACTAAAGGTCCACTCAGCGCTTCCCGGTTGGGACTATTCCATTGACTATCAGGCTGAAAAAAGGATAATTATGTGAAATTTGTGCTAAAGAGGTTGATATGTTGCAGCCCAAAGACCGCCTCATTTTCCCTCTGGATGTCCCTAATAAGGCGGAAGCGGAGAGATTTATTTCCCTGTTAAGGGATGAGGTTGGGCTTTTTAAGGTGGGGTTGGAACTCTTTATGGCCGAAGGCCCTGCTTTTCTGCAATTCCTGGGCGACACGGCCCGAGTCGATTTTTTCCTTGATCTAAAATTTCATGATATCCCTGCCACCATGGAAAGCGCCAAGGCTCGGATCATGAAAGGCGCCAAATTTGTCACCGTTCATGTGGACCAAGGCAAAAAAGCCCTGCAAGCCAGCGTCGAGGCCTTGAAAAGTGGAGCCAAGGTTCTGGGAGTTACGGTTCTGACCCACCTCGGGCCGGATGATTTGGCAGCTATGGGAATTGCTCAAGAATATGCCTCACCCACCAAGCTGGTGCTCCTCCGGGCCAGGCTGGCCAGGGAAGCCGGCTGCGACGGGGTGGTCTGCGCCGGGACCGAGGCCAAAGCAGTGAAGGCAGCCTTCGGGCCGGATTTCCTGGTGGTCTGCCCGGGCATCAGGCCGTCCTGGGCCGCCGTGCCGGGAGATGACCAGAGGCGCATCACCACCGCCTATGACGCCATTAAGAATGGCGCCGACTATATCGTGGTGGGCCGGCCGATCCGTTTGGCCTCCGATCCGGCCGCGGCCGCCCGCCTAGTGGTCCAGGAAATCGGCGCAGGATTGAAGGCTAGAGAATAATTCCAGGCGCAGACCCTTGACAAGATTTAAAAAGACGATAAGCTTAAATGTCTAAAGTATAGATTTGGAGGCACACGTGTACGCCATCATCCAAACGGGTGGGAAACAATATCGGGTCGCCCCCGGCGACGTGCTCCGGGTGGAGCGTTTGCCGGGCGAGCGCGGTGATGCAGTGCAGCTCGACCAGGTTCTCCTGGTGACCGACGACGGCGGCGATGTCCGGGTGGGTACGCCCCTGGTGGAAAACGCCAGCGTCAAGGGCGAGATTGTGCGGCAGGGCAAGGCCAAGAAGATCCTGGTCTTCAAGAAGAAACGCCGCAAGAACTATCGCCGCAAACAGGGCCACCGGCAGTTGTTTACCGCCGTGCAGATCCACGAAATTATTGTCTAATCTGTCGTAGGGGCGAATCTGGTCTTCGCCTGTCTCGGCAATATCGTAGGGGCGAATCTTGTCTTCGCCTCCCCTGGCAATAGAGGAGAAATACCATGGCACATAAAAAAGCCGGTGGCAGTTCCCGCAACGGCCGGGACAGCGCGGGCCAGCGCCGGGGCGTCAAGCGCTTTGGCGGCCAGATCGTCAAGGCCGGCACCATCCTGGTGCGCCAGGTGGGCACCCGCATCCATCCCGGGACCAACGTGGGCATGGGCAAGGACTACACCCTGTTCACCAAGATCGACGGGGTGGTAACCTATGAGGCCTTTGGCAAAGATCGCAAGCGGGTCAGCGTCTATCCCCAGATTTGAAATCCTTTCCTGACGAAGTCGACATCACGGTCCGGGCCGGTAGCGGCGGCCCGGGCTGTGTCAGCTTCCTCCGAGCCCGGTTCCAGCCCGTGGGCCGCCCCGACGGTGGCCATGGCGGGGCCGGGGGCGACGTCATCCTCGAAACCTCCCCTCGCCTGCGCACCCTGGCCGACTTCCGGCGCCGCCGCGTCTTTCAGGCGGAAAACGGCAAGCGCGGCCAGCGCCAGGACCGCCACGGCAAAAGCGGCGAGTCCCTGATCATCCCGGTCCCCATGGGGACCCGGGTCTTCACCGCCGAGGGCCGGCTCTGGCGCGACCTGGTCACCCCCGGCGAGCGCCTGGTGGTGGCCAAGGGCGGCCGCGGCGGCAAAGGCAACGCCCACTTCACCTCCTCCCGGATGCGCTCCCCGCGTTTCTCCCAACCCGGCGAACCGGGCCAGGAGCGCCTGATTCACCTGGAATTGCAGATCCTGGCCGACGTGGGTCTGGTGGGCGCCCCCAACGCCGGCAAGACCTCGCTCCTCAAGGCCCTCACCGCCTCCCGGGCCCGGGTGGGCGCCTTTCCCTTCACCACCCTGACCCCGCAACTTGGGGTTCTCTGGGCCGCCGATGACCGCGACCCCCTGATTTTGGCCGAGATTCCCGGCCTGATCGCCGGGGCGTCCCTGGGCAAGGGCCTGGGACACCGCTTCCTGCGCCACCTGCAACGCACCCGGCTTTTGGTCCACGTCATCGACTTGGCGGCCGTGGACCCGGCCCAACCCCTCGCCCCTCTGCTGGAATTAGAAGAAGAATTTCGCGCCTTTGACCCTAAGTTGCTGGACAAACCCAGACTTTTGGCGTTAAATAAAATCGACCTGTTACCTCTGGATTTTCCCCGGGAGCAGGTCCTCAAGGCCTATGCCGCCACCGGCCGGCAGTGCCTGCTGGTTTCCGCCGCCGCGGGCCTGGGGCTCACGGCCTTGAGCGACGCCATCTGGGAGGAGTTCGGTCGGCACGGCCATGACCTCGGTCCGACCACCATACCTGAGCAAAACCCGGCGCCTAACCCGTAGGGCGGGAAAGCGCAGCGCATCCCGCCATGTGCCTGACTTTTCGCGTCATGGGCCCTTGACCCAACTATAAATCATGAAAAGGTTTGGTGGGGCGGGCGTCTCGCCCGCCATCTTCTATATCCTTTGCGTCTTTCCTGATCTTGCGCCTCTTGTTTGCGGCTTTGCGTCTTTGCGTGAGGTTAATTTTTTTGACTTTGAACTTTTCGAAAACAGGGCCACGGCCATGACCTCGGTGCGCAAACCATATCTGCATAAAGCCCGGCGCATAGTGCTCAAGGTGGGGAGCGCGGTCCTGACCACGCCCGACGGCCTCAATCTGCCCCTGATCGAACGGCTGGTGGCCGAGAGCGGCGCCCTCCAGGGCGGGGAGCGGGAGTTCATCATCGTCTCCAGCGGGGCCATCGCCGCGGGCTGCCGCAAACTGGGCCTGAGCAGCCGTCCCACCGGCATCCCGGAGCAGCAGGCGGTGGCCGCCGCCGGCCAGAGCGCCTTGATGCTGGCCTACGAAGAGGCCTTCGCCGGCTTCGGCCTCAAGGTGGCCCAGATACTCCTGACCCACGACGACCTGGAGTCCCGCCAGCGCTTCCTCAACGCCCGCAATACCCTGTTCACCCTGCTCCAGTGGCGGGTGGTGCCCATCATCAACGAAAACGACACCGTGGCCACCGACGAACTCAAGCTCAAATTCGGCGACAACGACAACCTGGCCGCCCTGATCTGCAACCTGGTGGGCGCCGACCTGCTGATCATCCTCACCGATATCGACGGCCTCTACGATAAAGACCCCCGGGAACCACCCGGACGCCCAACTGGTGCCCCTGGTGGAGGCCTTCGACCCCGAGCTGGAAAAAGCCGCCTCCGGCAAGGCCGGGGCCCTGGGCCGGGGCGGCATGGGCAGCAAGCTCCAGGCCGCCAAAAAGGCCGCGGCCGCGGGCATTCCCACCATCATCGCCAACGGCCTGAAACCCGGCATCCTGAAGCAAATCTTTGCCGGGGCGGCAGTGGGCACCCTCTTCCTGCCCCAGGCCCAGAAACTGAAGAGCCGCCAGTACTGGCTGGCCTACAACGTCAACCCCAAGGGCGCCATCCTGCTGGATAAGGGGGCCTGGGAAGCCCTGACCAAACGCCACAAAAGCCTGCTGCCCGCCGGCATCGTCGCGGTCTTCGGCGGCTTCGGCAAGGGGGCCGCGGTCCAACTCATGGACCCGGAAGGCCGCCCCTTCGCCATCGGCCTCACCAACTACTCGGCCCGGGACATCGCCCGCATCCAGGGCCGCCAGACCAAAGAAATCGAACAATTCCTCGGCCAAAAGGGCTACGACGAAGTCATCCACCGGGATAACCTGGTGATTTTTCCAGAGATTTGATTTGGTAGCGCAGGCGTCCCGCCTGTGTATTTGTAGGGTGGGCACGGCCCACCATAAACCGCTGCTCATTAAGGGTTAAACCAGCTCATTCGGAGAGTAATTTAGTGACCAAGCGTATATCTGCAGTAGCTCTACAATCGCTAAAGGAAGCTCTCTGCAATATTTATTGGTATAAGAGTGATCTGCGTGGATTTCTTGGAAATTGTATTTCGGACTCAACAGTCATCAATTCTGCAGATTGGGACAATTACAAACGTCAAATAGTCTCAGATATTATTGACAATTTAGCTAATGATCAAGCCCGATATCTTGGAGACCTAAGAAGGTTATTTCACGCAGTTTCTCAAATGAAGAGTTTTCGCCATTTAGAATATTTGGAAGATGGTCAGCAAAAAGTTGAAAGAGCAAAAAAAGCAGTAGCAGAACTTTTCATAATTGTTGGTAATCATGATAAGGTTATTCAGGAAACTATGGATATGGAGGAACGCAGGAAGCAAGAGTTTGCAAAACTGCAAGATAATAAGGCAATAACGAAAAGATTAGATGAAATTAAAGGTAATTTTTATGAGCTTCTGTCATCTATGCAAGCTCAAAAACGCGGGTATGCGATAGAAAAGGTTTTATACAATTTATTTGAGCTATTTGATCTAGACCCTAAGGCTTCATTCAAGAATGTGGGGGAACAGATTGACGGAGCATTTAGCTTAGAAGGGATAGATTATCTTTTTGAAGCAAAATGGCAAAAAGAATTGACAGCGATTCAAGATTTGGATGCCTTTGGGTCTAAGGTATAGCGAAAGCTTGATAATACTTTGGGACTTTTCCTTTCCATTACTGGATTCTCTCCCGATGCTGTTCAAGCACATTCAACCGGGCGGCCCGTTTTAATATTAATGACTGGCGCAGATTTAATGGCAGTATTAGAACAGCGTATAGATTTTGTCAGTCTGATTCAACGAAAACGGAGACATGCGGCTCAAACTGGAAAAATATTACTGGAATTTAACAAGATGTTTGCCTGATTGGGTTTTTCAATGAACCTCGACGACGCCATAGTACTGGAAACCTTTCCCAACCGCATTGAGGCTGAGATAGTCGCGGGTCTGCTGGAGTCCGAGGGCGTCGAGGCCATGGTGCTGGCCGATGATGCCGGCGGCGCTTACCCGTCCTTGGCGTTCTTCCACGGCGTGCGCCTCATGGTGGCCGCGGAGGACGCCTACCGCGCCCGGGAGATTCTCCGGGATATGGCGGAACCAGCCGAACCGGAGCCGGAATAGGCCAAGACGTAACCGCAGGCTTTAGCCTGCGCCTGCATTGGGGAAGGTTTTGTCGGGGCGGACCTGGGTGTCCGCCCGGATGCGGGCGCCCCCGCAAGTGCGCCCCTGCCGCAAGCTTTATCTCTCGTTCCCAAAGCTGAACTTGGGAACGAGCGCCAGGATACCAAAGTCCCCCTTTGCAAAAGGGGGATTTAGGGGGATTTGCCTTTCTGCTCTGAAAATTGTTTGTACTCTGAACCGCTGGTCCATCGAAACCGTAGCGGTTTAGCCCCCTCCCCCTTGAGGGGGGAGGGCTGGGGAGGGGGTGGCGTCATCTCTGCATCTGGACAGGCGACCGCCACCCCGCTCCCAAGCTGAGCCTGGCAATCATCCATACCATTTAGCGGCTTGGCTTTTGCGCCTTTGCCTTTACTGACAACTGACTACTGCCTCTTTGCGTGAGGTCATAATCCGATGAAAAAGATCGAACCCCTTTCCTTGGCAGGCATCCAGACTTATAGTTTGTCGGAGCGCCCCTCCAAGGTGAGCCGGGCGGACTTCGGCCGCGCCTGGGAAAAGGGCGGCAGCCTCACGCGAGTTCGTCGACCGGCTCCCCCATATCCTGGCGGGCGAGACCCTGCGGCAGGTGGCCGCGGCCTGGGTTAAGGCCCGGCAGGGCGGCCATCAGGTTATCCTGGGCATGGGGGCCCACCCCATCAAGGTGGGGTTGAACCCAGTCATCATCGACCTGATGCGCCGGCAACTCCTCACCGGCCTGGCCTTGAACGGCGCCGGCATCGTCCACGACGCCGAGATCGCCATGGTGGGCCGCACCTCCGAGGACGTGGACCAGGTCCTGGGCTGCGGCCGGTTCGGCATGGCGAAGGAGACCGCGGAGTTTTTCAACGCCGCCATCTCCTGGGGGGCCGAACAGGGAATGGGCCTGGGCGAGGCGGTGGGCCGGCGCCTGCTGGCCTCCGGCTTCCCGCTTCAGGACCTGAGCCTGCTCGCGGTCGGCCGCCGAGCTGGAGCTGCCCCTGACGGTGCACGTGGCGGTGGGCACGGACATCATCCACCTGCACCCCTCGGTGAACCCCGAGGCCCTGGGGGCCACGACCCACCGGGATTTTCGGCTCTTTGCCGCCCTGGTGAGCCGATTGTCCGACGGCGTCTATCTCAACCTCGGGTCCGCGGTAATCCTGCCGGAGGTCTTTTTAAAGGCCCTGACCCTGGCCCGCAACCTGGGCCACCAGGTGGCGCCCCTGACCACGGTGAACCTCGATTTTATCCAGCACTACCGGCCCCTGACCAACGTGGTGCGGCGGCCCACCGCCGGGGCGGGCCGGGGCTATGCCCTGACCGGGCATCATGAGTTGATGTTGCCCTTGCTGGCCGCCCTGGTTATCGAAGAGATGGAGGATAACGATGCCCACTGAAATCGTGATTACTGCCCAATGACCGAAGTTGGAAGGCGTTCTGAACGATTCCCCCACCGCCCGGGCCCTGGCCGCGGCCCTGCCCATTGACGGCAATGCGCCAGCTGCTGGGGGGACGAGATTTACTTCCCGGTGCCCCAGGTGGTGGCGGAGCTGGACGACACCGCCACGCTGGTGGTGCAGGTGGGCGACTTGGCCTACTGGCCCACGGGCCGGGCCTTGTGCCTCTTTTTCGGCCTCACCCCGGCCAGCGTCCCGGGCGAGATCCGCCCGGCCAGCCCCGTCAACCTGGTGGGCCGCCTCAACGGCGACCCCTGCTGCCTCAAACTGGTCCCCGAAGGCGCCCCGGTGCGGATTGAAAAGAAATAGGGTGGCTTGCCCGGCAAGAATTTGTTATTATTATAAATAGTCTTAAATATATCGTTGAGGGGCGGGGCTCAGACGCCCTGCCCCTTTTTCCATAAGGAGAAAGGCATGCCGATTTTCGAGTTTCATTGCAACGCCTGCGACCAGAATTTCGAGAAGCTGGTCTTTGGCAACGATCCGGACGTGGAATGTCCCCATTGCGGCCAAAAACGGGTGGAGAAGTTGATGAGCGCCTGCAACGCCAAGGTGGGCATGAAGATGACGGCGAGCTCCAGCCCCAAAGGCGCCTCGTGCGGCAGTTGCTCGTCCGGGTCTTGCAGCAGCTGTCACTGAGGAGAGGGTTTGGCCGTCGCGATTAAAATCGGCACCCGGGGCAGCGCCCTGGCCCTGGCCCAGTCCCGCTGGGTCCAGGCGCAGCTCCTGGAGCGCCATCCCGATTGCCGGGTAGAGCTGGAAATCATCAAGACCTCCGGCGACCTTATTCACGACGTGCCGCTGGCCCAGATCGGCGGCAAGGGCCTGTTCATCAAAGAGATCGAAGAGGCCCTGCTGTCCGGCCGGGTTGATCTGGCGGTGCACAGCCTCAAGGATATGCCGGCGGAGATGCCCGCGGGGTTGATGTTGGGGGCGGTGCCGCCCCGGGAAGACTATCGCGACGCCTTCATCTCCTCCCGCTCCGCCAGCCTGGCGGAGATCCCGGCGGGCGGGCGCATCGGCACCGGCAGTCTGCGGCGCCGGGTGCAGCTGCTGCACCGGCGGCCCGACCTGGAGATCGTCGCTCTGCGGGGCAACGTGGACACCCGCCTGAAAAAGCTGGAGACCCTGGGGTTGGATGCCCTGATCCTGGCGGCCGCCGGGCTCAACCGCCTGGGGTTGAGTCACGTTTACCGGGGCCTGCTGTCGGAAAGCGAGATGCTGCCGGCCGTGGCCCAGGGGGCCCTGGGCCTGGAAGTGCGCACTGCAGATAATCGGCTCCGGCAACTCCTCGCCTTTTTGGATCATCCGCCTACCCGCATCGCCGTGAGCGCCGAGCGGGCCTTCCTGGCCCGCCTGGAGGGGGGCTGCGTGGTGCCGGTGGCGGCCCTGGGCAAGGTGGAGGGCGAGGCCCTGACCCTGGAGGCCTTGATCAGCGACCTGGACGGCAAGCGCTATTTGCGAGAACATTTTTCCGGCCGCGTGGACGAAGCCCAGGCCCTGGGCACGGCACTGGCCAACCGCCTGCTGGACCGGGGCGGCCGGGAAATCCTCGCCGAACTTTGCTCCCAGCCGCTTTACCTCCCTTGACTTTTGCCGTTTTAGGTGTTATAAAATAATTTCTGCGATAAGTCTCGGGGGAGAATGGCATGCGGGGGAATTGGGGGAAAATCTGGCTGGCGATGCTGATCGTGATGGTCAGCCTCACCTGCGGCCCGCAGGCGGCAAGCGCGGCTGCCCCCTGGGAGGGGAGCGGGATGCCCTTGTTCCAGACGGTGGCCCAGACCTCCTTAGAAGCCCAGATGCTGGGCGAAAAACCTTTCCAGACGCGTCCGACGCCGGTTAGCCCCTGGGCCGCGCTCTTGGCCGGCACCGGTTTACAGACTGACCAGGGCGGGACCGCCCTCAAGCTTCCCCTTAACCTGGAAATGCACATCTCGGTTCATTATAATCAGGAACCCGCGCAGTTAGAGCCCCAAAAACGCAGCGACTCCATGTTGATGAGTTCCTCTCTGGATTACCGTCTCCTGCCCAACCTCAAGGTGGGCTTAAACGCCTATCTGTACCGGCCGGACGCCGGCGACAATCTCTCGTTGGCGCGGCCCTTCAGCGACCGGGTCATGGGCCTGGGCCCCGGCATCAAATACGACCTGGGGCGCTGGAGCTTCCTGCTGAAGACCCAGTTGGAAACCGGTAACCGGGATCGTGGGTCCGACGGGATGCAGAGCTCGGTCCGGGTCTGGTACGCCTTCTGAGCATTCTCGCTTTTTCCTGAAACTGTGCGCTTTGCTGCCCCCTTGATCCCAGCCCGCTTTCTGGAGCGCTATAAGCGTTTTCTGGCCGCGCGTGGCACTGGCCGATGGCCGCCAGGTTTGGGTCCACGTGCCCAACTCCGGCGCCCTGACCGGCTGCGCTCCGCCCGGGGGCGATATCCTGCTCACCGAAGACCGGCGGCCGGGACGCAAAACCGACTATACCTGGCGCTTCACCCGGGTGGACGGCGGCTGGACCTGCATCGATACCCTGGTGCCCAACCGGGTGGTGGCCGAAGCCCTGGCCGGCGGCGGCCTTCCCGGTCTGCCCCGCCCCCTGGGGGTGCGGGCCGAGGTGACCGTGCCCCAGGGCAGCCGCCTGGATTTTGTCCATGGATCCGAGGCGGGGCTGCTCTTTCTGGAAGTGAAAAGCATCACCTGGGTGGAGGACGGGGTGGCCCTGTTTCCCGATGGGGTCACCACCCGGGGACGGCGCCACCTGGAGCATCTGGCCGCCCTGGTGCGCCAGGGCCATCAGGCGTGGAACGTCTTTGTGGTCCAGCGCCAGGACGCCAGTCTGATGCGTCCCGCGGCCGGGTGGACCCGGCTTACGCCCGGCAACTGGCCGCGGCCGCGGCCCAGGGCGTCGGCATCCTGGTGCTCCAGGAAAAAATCGAGCCCCCGGAAATTACCCTTGCCACCACCCTGCCCTTTGATTTAACATAATTATTCGCAAACTAAGATTAGCTCAATCCTAATAATCTCCAAGGAATTCCCCGGAAATCGCCGACTATGAACGCCGCCATGCTCGAATAACAACATCCGGATCTTTACCGGCAACGCCAATCCCGAACTGGCCGCACAAAATTTGCCAGCAGCTCTCCCTGTCCCTGGGGCAGGCCCTGGTCACCAGCTTCAGTGACGGCGAAATCCGGGTGGAGATCGGCGATAACGTCCGGGGCCGGGACGTCTTCCTGATCCAGTCCACCTGCCCGCCCACCAACCACAACCTGATGGAGCTGCTGATCATGATCGACGCGGTGAAACGGGCCTCGGCCCGGCGGATCACCGCGGTCATCCCTTATTTCGGCTATGCCCGCCAGGACCGCAAGGTGGCCACCCCGGGTGCCCATCACCGCCAAGCTGGTGGCCGATCTGCTGACCACCGCCGGGGCGCAGCGGGTCTTGACCATGGACCTGCACGTCGGGCAGATCCAGGGCTTTTTCAACATCCCGGTGGACAACCTCTACGCCTCCCCCATCATGATTCCCTACATCCGGGAAAATTTTCAGAACGACCTGGCCATCGTTTCGCCCGGATGCCGGCGGGGTGCCCCGGGCCCGGGCCTACGCCAAGCGCCTGGACCGCCACCCTGGGCCTGATCGACAAACGGCGGGATGCCCCGGGCAAGGCCAAGGCCATGAACCTCATCGGCGAGGTCATGGGGAAGGAAGTGGTCATCATGGACGACATCATCGACACCGGCGGCACCTTGAGCGAGGCCTCCGGGGTTATCTCCAGAATGGCGCCCGGAACGTCACGCGCCTGCTGCACCCACGCCGTGCTCTCCGGGCCGGCGGTGCAGCGGGTGACGGATTCCCCGTTGAACCGCCTGGTGGTTACCGATACCATCCCCTTGGTTGAGGCGGCCAAAAATGCCCCAAAATCGTCCAGCGCTCCGTGGCTCCGATCTTCGCCCAGGCCATCCTCAGGATCCACTCGGAGGACTCCATCAGCTCGCTGTTCGAGATTCAGTTCTAAAAAGGAAAATGTAGAACCGCCGCCCCCGGCGGTTCCTGAGAGAATTTGGGTAGGGGCAAACCTTGGGTTCGCCCTTATTCTTTGCGGGATCTTGTAGTTGACCTACCTCCCGTGCAAAAGAGGGTTTTAAAGTCCCCCTTTGCAAAAGGAGGATTTAGGTAGTAGTGTCCGGCAGCAAAATTGCAAAGGGGAAGCTAAGGGACCCCGTTGGTTACAAATCGATCGTCTATTGCTATGATAATTAATACGTTATCGCAAGTGCGGAAAATTCCCTCTCCCCTGCGAGGGGGAGAGGGAGAAAATCTATAAATCTCGGTAATATAAGCAAGTTGTCCAGACTTATTTTTGTACCGGGATCTGTTACACCTCTTTCGTAATAACCTTGCCGGACACTACTGGGATTTAGGGGGATTTGCAGGTTTCTCAGCAAAAGCTTTTGCAGCTGCAGCCGGTCATAATTTCCTAAAAAAAAGGGCGGATTTTAAACCCGCCCTTACGTTTTTTCTGGCTAATCTTTTGTAATCCTACATCACCAGAATGGGCTCCAGCCCGTCCTTCCAGCCGTCCCAGAGGTAGGCGTCCAGGCGGCCGTCGGCGATGACCCGGAAGGCGTACCGCGCCTGCGCGGCGTAGAAGTCGCACATGGGCGCCGGGGCCGCAAGCGTCCCGTTGATGGCGTAGACCTCGGCCGGACAGGGGGCGCCGCAGACATGCCGCACCGCGCAGCGCTTGCACGGGTCCAGTTGCTCCACCACCCGGGTGGTCACCTTTTTAAAGGCCGGGGTGGCCAGCAGGTCCTTCACGGACATATCGAAGAGGTTGCCGCCGTGAAACTCGGAGAGGCCCAGGAACTCGCTGCATGGGGCCACTTCGCCGCCGGCGCCCACCGCAAAGAAGCAGCGGCCGCCGCCGCAGGGCGAGATGTCGCACATCAGCCGCCGGGCCCCCGGCGCCACCAGCCCCAACAGCAGGTTGGCGAAGTTGCCCACCACCAGCTTGCGCCCGGTTTTCTCAAACAGTTCAAAGGCGCGGTCCATGGCCTTGAAGAAATAGTGGGCCAGTTCTGCCTGGTCCGCCATCAGGTTGCGGCCGCCGAGCTGGGTGCCGCGTACCGGGTTGAGCAGGGCGTTGCTTACCCCCCGTTCATGGAAAAACTCCACCAGCTCCGGGAGCGAGCGGACGTTTTCCTTGGTGACGGTGGTGATGACGTTGAGGCCGGGGTAGTCGTGCAGCTCCTCCAGGGTCTTGACGGTCTGGAGGAAAACGCCGCTGCCGCCCCAGGTGCGCCGGGTGCGGTTGGCAATCTCTTCGGCAGGGCCGTCCAGAGAGATGCCGATGCCGGCCCCGTGCTTCCTGAGGAAATCCTTGGCGTTTTGGTCCAGCAGCACCGCGTTGGTCTGGACGCCGAAGCGGAAATAGTCGCCGTATTGCTCGATGCTCTGAAAGACCGCGTCCTTGGCCAGCAGCGGTTCGGCGCCGTGGAACACGAGCTGTGGTCTGGCACCCTCCGGCAGGGTACTGACAAAATAGTCTTGCAGACGGGAGAGCGCCTCCAGCACCTTGCCCGGCTCCATGTCGGAGCCGGCCCGGCGGGCCTCCCGGGGTAGATAACAGTAGCCGCAATCGAGATTACAGCGCTCGGTGGGGTTGAAGTAAACCGCGGAGGGCAGCAGTCCGAAGCGCACGTTGTTCAGGTCGGCGGCGAGTTTGGCCTCTTTGGCCTGGAAGGTCTGGGGCAGTTCGCTCCCCAGCACGTAGGCCAGGGCCTCCTCCCGGGGGGAGAGGACCCAAAAGGCGGTGTCGGCGTTGATCAGGGCCACGTAGTCCGGGTGGCCCACCTCGAGGACGTCGAAGTGGGGCCCGGCCCCGGCGTTGACTGCCACCGAGGACGGACCCAACAGGTTTGGTGCCTTGGATGCCATTTGGCCTACTTCTTGGCCTTTTTGGCATCCGCCATCAGGTAGTGCGACAGGCCCACCTGATCGCCGTTGGGGGCGCAGGTGTAGCGGATGCTGATGGCTTTCTTACTACTCGATTCTTTTGACATATAAGGGTCCTCCTTCCTCGGTGGATTACGGGGCCTGCCAACAGTGGCGGCCTCCGGGGTGTAAGCTGCTTTAGTGGCACAGACGTCCCGCCTGTGCACCGCCGCCCTCGGCGGTTCTTGGACTGTTTTCTTACTCTAACGATCACAAATCTTGGTGTCAGGATGCGTATCTGCTATGAAAGGCTCTAGCCGTTTACAAAGGTCCTTAAATTCAGGGTTGTCAGAACAGCTGCGTTTTATTGTGTCATTTTTAAAGAAATCTCCAAGACGTCCCCCAAAATATAACTTAAAATCCTCTTTTGATATAATACCTTTATCGTATAAATGGAGAATCGTCTCAAATACGCTTAGATAACTTTGAGCATCAGTTTTAATTTTTTCGCACGGTTGTTCTATATTGTTTTGTCTAACGAAAGTCAATAGGTCAGTGAATCCTATGAGTGTATCATTGATGCTACATATAAATTCACCCTGTTTGATAGCATTGTTAATGTTCATCTGATCATTGTTTTTGAGCATCTGAACATAATTTTTGCGCAATTGGTAAATGATAGCTGAAAGGGTCCCCAGGTTGACGAGGCATAACACCGTTGATGGGAATGGGTAAATCCATTCATTAATCATATCTTTTCCGTATTTTCTTTTTTTGAGCTAACTTTTAATTTTTAATTTCGGCCCCCGGCGAGGGCACCGGCGCTACATAAAAAAAAGAGTCCCATCGCCTCGGATGGAACTCCCTTTACCATCAGGAGTAGCCGAATCTTCACGACCAGGCAGGTCTTCTGGCTTTCGGATCAGCCGCAAGAGTTCAGCCTTCCCACCGGGGTTTTGCTAATCCCCGGCAGTGGCCGGCGAAGCGCCTTTGCTCCTGCGTCCCCGATTACAGCGGCGGGACCGCCCCGGATTCGCACCGGGTTCCGGATTGCCTGGAGTTCTTTGTGAATAATTTAAAGGGCTGCACCGGTCTTGTCAAGGAGAAAACGTTCCAGCCGAGCCAGACGGCCATTCCTGACTTTCGTATCGTTCCGAGGTTTAAAAAGTGCTTTGGTATTTATATCTCTTTTGCTCTTGCCGTATCTTTTTCTGCTGCATTTCGTATTGCCTTGCTGCTTCCAAATCCTTTCGGCTCGCTTGGGGCACCGATGAATGGGTGGGCTCTGGGGAGTGAGCCCGCGCTGGTGACCCTGAACGCCCGACGCTAGCGCCGCCTGGAGATGGAGGTTGATCGCCTCTCGGTTGCGCCAAAGCCGGTGAGGGCCCTAGCAGGTTTAGCCAGGAAAGGTTTGAAGGCTGCGCACTATGCGCCGCCAGCAGCGATTTGATCAGTTTCCTATTGGAGTCATCCATCGGCGTTTTATCCAGGATTTCACAGGAGAGGGAAAATAAATTCGGAGGTATCAAGTCAGTGGTCGGCGGCTTATCGATCTTACTGTAAGCCCCGAAAGCTATCGCAAAGATGATCAGCGTATTCAGGAAGCAATACAGGCAGCGCCTTCCTAAAGAGATGACCTCCCTGGATGCGGCAATAATGACCAAAGATAGAATAAAACTTACGCCCAGTGCCACCCAGGTGAATTTTAACACGGTAAAACTCGAGACCACTGGCAGCGCTAAGCTGGTGGTCAGGGCGCCTGCTACGCCCGGAGTCAGGGAAGAGTCGAGGCTGATAAAATCTTTAAAATCTGGTGCCATGGCCCTACTCCTTCTTTTCGACTTGGCTCAACAAATAACCTCGGTTAAAGAAGCTTTCTGCTCTAGCGAGAACCGCACCACCTCATTGTCAGATTCACGGGGATGCCCGGTTCAAAAGGATATTGCCCTTCTGTTGCATGTTATTAATTTAAGCAGCATCTTTATAAAATAAAAGGAGTAATCTAAGAAAATTTTTAGAAAACTATTTATACGATGATTAAGATTAATGGGAGGGATCGACAATGCCTCGCCAGGCCTCCATCGCCGGAAATCGCCTTGACAATCTAGCCCCTGCGGGTTAAATTTTTTATTTCGAGATTGATTTCACAAGGGTAGAAAATGCTCAAGGCGATTCGAGGCATGCGGGACCTGTTGCCGCCGGAGACCAGCCGCTGGCAGTGGGTGGAGTCCGTGGCCCGGGAGGTCTTCGGCCTCTACGGCTACCGGGAGATCCGGCTGCCGCTGTTGGAGCGCACCGAGCTCTTCGCCCGCTCCATCGGCGCCGATACCGATATCGTCGGCAAAGAGATGTACACCTTTCCCGACCGCAAGGGCGACTCCCTGACGCTCCGCCCCGAGGCCACCGCCTCGGTGCTCCGGGCCGTGCTGGAAAACGGCCTGGACAAGGGCGCCGGGGTCAAGAAGTTTTATACCCTGGGACCGATGTTCCGCTATGAACGGCCCCAAAAAGGGCGCTATCGCCAGTTCTACCAGATCAACTGCGAGGCTTACGGGGTGGACGCCCCGGAGCTGGACGCCGAAGTCATCCTGCTGCTGCTGGATATCTTGACGCGTCTCCAGCTCGGCGAGATGCGGCTGCTGGTCAATTCTTTGGGCTGCCCGGACTGCCAGGTGAAGTTCAAGGCCGCTCTGGGCCTGTTTCTCATCAGCCGGGAAGGCCTGTGCGAGGACTGCCAGCGCCGCCGGGAGACCAACCCCCTGCGGGTCCTGGACTGCAAGAGCGTGCATTGCAAGGAGATTTTAAAAGACGCCCCGGTGATCCGGGACTATCTCTGCGCCGACTGCGCCGCCCATTTCGCCCGGGTGCTGGAACTGCTCCAACGCTTCGGCGTGATTTATGAGGAACAGCCGAAATTGGTCCGGGGCCTGGATTATTATACCCGCACCGCCTTCGAGGTGGTGGCCGCGGGCCTGGGGGCCCAGGACGCCGTGGCCGGCGGCGGCCGCTATAACGGCCTGTCCCAGGAGCTGGGCGGCCCGATGCTGCCCGCCATCGGCTTTGCCATCGGCGAGGACCGGCTGCTGGAGGTGCTGCCGAAAGGATTTGGGCCAGGAGAACCGATTCAAGGTCTTCCTGGCGGCCCTGGGTGAGCCCGCCCGGGATAAGGCCTTTCATCTGATGCAGGAATTGCGACAGCATAGCTTGGCCGCGGAGATGGATTTGGAGGGGCGCTCCCTCAAGGCCCAGATGACCCAGGCGAACCGTTACGGCGCGGCCTTTACCGTCATCCTGGGGGACCGGGAGTTGGAGACCGGCGAGGCCCAGATCCGCGCCATGGCCACCGGCGAGCAGGAGCGGGCGGCCCTGGAGGATTTGGTCGTGCTGCTGGCGGCCCGGGCCAAAGAATAATACAGAAAAACATAGGGCGGCCTGTGGCCGCCATGATGCGGCGGGCATAACCCGCCCTATGTTCTGACTACTGACTACTGATATTATAGGCTTCATCCAAAGGAGCCCCAATGTTTGATACTCTAGAAGGTCTGAAGCGCAGCCACTCCTGCGGGGAGTTGCGTCTGGCCGACGCCGGCCGGGAAGTGGTGCTCATGGGCTGGGTGCAGCGCCGCCGGGACCACGGCGGCCTCATCTTCGTGGACCTCAGGGACCGGGACGGGCTCACCCAGGTGGTCTTCAACCCCAAGATCAACCAGGATACCCACATCAAGGCCGGGGTGCTGCGGGATGAATTCGTCCTGGCCGTCCGGGGCCTGGTGAATCCCCGGCCGCCGGAGATGATCAACCCGAACCTGCCCACCGGCGAAATCGAGATCGTGGTGGCGGAACTGCGCCTGCTGAACAGCGCCAAGACCCCGCCCTTCGAGCTGGAAGACTACAAGGTGGACGTCTCCGAGGCCCTGCGGCTGAAGTACCGCTACCTGGACCTGCGGCGCCCCAGCGTCATGAAGAACATCCTCTTCCGGCACCGGGCGGCCCAGGTGACCCGGCAGTTCCTGAACGGCCAGGGCTTCATCGAGGTGGAGACCCCCATCCTCACCAAGAGCACGCCCGGAGGGGGCCCGGGACTATCTGGTGCCCAGCCGGGTGCAGCCGGGACAGTTCTTCGCCCTGCCGCAGTCGCCCCAGCTCTTCAAGCAGCTCCTGATGATGGCCGGGCTGGACCGCTATTATCAGTTGTGCCGCTGCTTCCGGGATGAGGACCTCGGGCCGACCGGCAGCCGGAGTTCACCCAGATCGACATGGAGATGGCCTTCATCAGCGAAGAGGACATCATGCAGGTGGTGGAGGGCCTGATCGCCGCCCTGTTCAGAGAGCTGCTGGAGATCGAGGTGCCCCGCCCCTTCCCCCGCCTGACCTATCGGGAATGTATGGACCGCTTCGGCCTGGACCGGCCGGACCTGCGCTTCGGGCTGGGGCTCCGGGACCTCACCGACCTGGTGCAAGGACACGCGAATTTCGCCAGTTCCGGGAGGTGGTGGACCAGGGCGGGGTGGTCAAGGCCCTGAAAGGCCCGGGGCTGGCCAGGATGACCCGCAAGGAACTGGACGAACTCATCGACCTGGCCGGGGTTTACGGGGCCCGGGGCCTGGCCTGGGTCAAGGTCCAGAAAGACGGCTGGCAATCGCCCCTGGCCAAGTATTTTCCCGAGGCGGTCAAGGCGGCCATCAACGAGCGCCTGGCCGCCCAGGAAGGCGACCTGATCCTGTTCGTGGCGGACACCCCGCTGGTCGCCTGCACCGCCATGGGGCAGGTGCGCCTGCACCTGGCGGCAGAAGGAAGGGCTGATTCCGGAAGACGTCTATAACCTGGTGTGGGTCACCGACTTTCCCGTTGATGGAGTATGACTCGGACGAGGGGCGCTTGGACGGCCATGCACCACCCCTTTACCGCGCCCAAGGAGGAGGATATCCCCCTCTTGGAAACCGATCCGGGGCTGGTGCGGGCCCGGGCCTATGACCTGGTGCTGAACGGCACCGAGATCGGCGGCGGCAGCATCCGCATCAACCGCCGGGATATCCAGCAGCAGGTCTTTCAGGCCCTGGCCATCGGCCCGGCCGAGGCGGAGGAAAAATTCGGCTTTCTCCTGGAGGCCCTGGAATACGGGGCGCCGCCCCACGGCGGGCGTGGCCTTCGGCTTCGACCGGCTGGTGGCCATCTTCTGCGGGGCCAAATCCATCCGGGAGGTGATCGCCTTCCCCAAGACCCAGAAGGCCGCCTGCCTGGTGACCAAGGCGCCGTCGCCGGTGGATCTGGAGCAACTGCTGGAATTGGGCCTCAGGCTGGAAAGTAGTTAGCGGGCGAACCTTGTGTTCGCCCTTGCGGACAAACGCCATAACAGAAAACAGAAAATAGAAAACTAGGATGTTAAGCAATATGGCACGCTGGAACAAGGAACGCCGGTTATTGGATCACGAGCACTCTTCCCACTGGAAGTATCGCTTGCAGGAAGTGGATGAACCCAATCTGATGCGGGATATCTTTCCTTACACCGAGGTGGCCCGCATCGATTTCGATTACAAATTCGTCTTGCCCTCGCCGCCGGAGGAGATGCTGCTCACCGACACCACCTTCCGGGACGGCCAGCAGGCCCGGCCGCCTTATACGGTGCAACAGATCGTCGATATCTTCGACATGCTCCATCGCCTTTCCGGGCCCAAGGGCATCGTCCGCCAGAGCGAGTTTTTCCTCTACAGCGACAAGGATAAGGAGGCGGTGAACCGCTGCCGGGAGCGGGGCTATACCTTCCCGGAGATCACCGGCTGGATCCGGGCCCATGCCAAAGACCTGGGCCTGGTCAAGGAGATGGGCCTGAAGGAGACCGGCATCCTCACCTCGGTGTCGGATTACCACATCTTCCTGAAGCTCAATTGGAACCGGCGAAAGGCCATGGAGGAATACCTGGGCATCGTCAAGGCGGCCCTGGAAATGGGGATCAAGCCGCGCTGCCACATGGAGGACGTCACCCGGGCGGATATCTACGGCTTCTGCGTGCCCTTTGCCATCGAATTGATGAAGCTGCGCGACGAGAGCGGCATCGATATCAAGATGCGGCTGTGCGACACCATGGGCTACGGCGTGCCCTATCCCGGCGCCGCCCTGCCCCGGAGCGTGCCCCAAGCTGGTGCGGGCCATGATTGATGACGCCGGGGTCCCGGGCCACCTGCTGGAATGGCACGGCCACAACGACTTCCACAAGGTCATGGTCAACAGCGTCACCGCCTGGCTCTATGGCTGCGGCGCGGTGAACGGCGCCCTGCTGGGGTTCGGCGAGCGCACCGGCAATGCCCCCATCGAGGGCATGCTCATGGAGTACATCTCCTTCAAGGGCAGCAGCGACGGCATCGACACCCGGGTGATCACCGAGATTGCCGAGTACTTCGAGCGGGAGTTGCACTATCACATTCCCGCCCAGCTATCCCTTTGTGGGTAAGAACTTCAACAACACCAGCGCCGGCATCCACGCCGACGGGCTGCTGAAGAACGAAGAAATCTACAACGCCTTTGACACCACCAAGATCCTGAACCGGCCCATCTCCATCACCATCACCGACAAATCGGGCAAGGCCGGCATCGTCCACTGGCTCAACTCGCCGGCTCAATCTGACCGGCGAGCGGGCCGTGGACAAGAACCACCCCGGGGTCGGCCAAGATCTACAAGCGGATCATGGAACAGTACGAGGCCGGCCGCTGCACCTCCATCTCCGACGAAGAGATGGAGAAGTTGACCCGCAAGTACCTGTCGGAACTTTTCGTCTCGGAATTCGATCAGCTCAAGCTCAAAGCCGACAAGCTGGCGGCCCACCTGGCTGACGACCTGGCCCAACGGCCGGAAATCCGCTCCATGGACGCCGGAGACCATGGAGCCGGTGCTGCAGCAGGCCCTGGACCAGAACCCCTTCATCCAGTTCATGTACGTCACCAATCTGGAGGGGCGCAAGATCACCCGGAATATCACTCACATCGTGGACCGGGCCAAGTACGCCGAGATGAAGCTGGACGAGGACCTCTCCAACCGTTCCTGGTTCATCGAGCCCATGAAGAGCGGCAAGGTCTTTGTCTCCGATTTTTATACCTCCCGGTTCACCGGGGCCCTGTGCATCACGGTGAGCGTGCCGGTGCGCAATGACAGCCGACGAAATCCAGGGCATCCTGGGCCTGGATATCCGCTTCGAGGCCCTGGCCAAGATGGAGCAGGAAGGGGAGATTTAGGGACCAGGGGTCAGGGGCCAGTGGCCGGCAGTCAGCAAATAAAAAAAGACCGTCTTAGAGAGGGGCTGTAGCACCATTCGAGCCCCGAATTAGCCGATCATCTTTTCGTAGGGGCGAACCTGGTGTTCGCCCCGATTTTTTCTGCCCTGTAGCCGCAGGCTTTAGCCTGCGCCTTGTTCATCCGAGGCGATCCAAGGTTTTGTAGGGGCGGTTCTCGAATCGCCCTCTCCTTTTTCAGGGTCATGTAGGACAGCCGCCCTCGGCTGTCCCTTGACTGAACCCTGGCCCCTGACCCCTGGCCCCTGTTCCAAAGTCAATCATCCCTTTTACTCTGGAAATTTCTCCCTCTTCGCATATGCTGTCTTCATGGGAAACTTGACCGCTTCACCAATTAATGATACCGCCGCCAAGCGGCACAATAGCGGTACAACCGCGGCACCATGGCGGCCTTGTTACGCTCAGGCCGCGCCCCGTTAGCGAGATAAATATGGGAATATTAGCAACTTATGCGCACCAACTTGCGGAATTTTTTTAAGTGCCGGCACAATATTGCTCAAAGAGAGGGCTAATGGTGCATAAAGAGGTGCAAAATCCGGCCTCCCAACGGGATATACCACTGATTTTATTGATATATTGTCCGTGCATCCTTTAACCTTTTGTAACTCACTTAAATTATTGAATAATATGACCTCATCGCCTGCCTCTTCTAGATTTCTTGCGCCTTGCCTTGGCGACTTTGCGTCTTTGCGTGAGGCCAGCTTTGAACCTTGAACTTTGGACCCGAAGTTATGTCAAAAACTTTTTGACAGCAGAATCACAAAATCCAGGCTTTTCGGGCTTGTGCAGCCTCGATATACTGCCTTAATCACCCGTTCCCGGCCTTAAGGCAGATAAACCTTGGAACTTCGAGAAATTTTTCACTATAATGTTGACAATCAATTTTTGACCGAAAGCCGAAAACTAAAAACTAAAAACTCGAAACTGAAAACTAAAGTGAGGTGGCCTTATGTGCGATCCCAAAAAGTTGGAAGAGATTAAGGCCAGCAAGGCCAAATATGACGACAAGGTGGCCAAGGTGCTCCAGAAGATGCCGGAGCGCCGGGCCGAGTTCGTCAACACCTCCGGCATCCCCATCAAACGGGTCTATACGCCCCTGGATATGGCGGAGTTCGACTACCTGGAGCAATTGGGCTTGCCGGGGCAATATCCTTACACCCGGGCGGTGCAGCCCACCGCCTATCGGGGGCGCTACTGGACCATGCGCCAGTACGCCGGCTTCGGCACCGCCGAGGAGACCAACGAGCGCTACCACTTCCTCCTGAAATCGGGTCAGACCGGCCTGTCGGTGGCCTTCGACCTCCCCACCCAGATCGGCTATGACTCCGACCACGCCCTGGCCCAGGGCGAGGTGGGCAAGGTCGGGGTGTGCCATCGACTCCCTGTGCCGACATGGAGCGCCTCTTCCAGGGCATCCCCCTGGACCAGGTGTCCACCTCCATGACCATCAATTCCCCCTGCGCCGTCATCCTGGCCATGTACCTGGCGGTGGCGGAAAAACAGGGCGTCACCCTTCGATAAGCTGCGGGGCACGGTGCAAAACGACATCCTGAAGGAATACCCGGCCCGGGGCACCTATATCTTTGCCGCCCCGGCCCTCCATGCGCCTCATCACCGACATTTTCGCCTTCTGCACCAAGGAAGTGCCCCAGTGGAACACCATCAGCATCAGCGGCTACCACATCCGGGAGGCCGGCTCCACCGCGGTGCAGGAAGTCGCCTTCACCCTGGCCAACGGCATCGCTTACGTCGAGGCGGCCATCAAGGCGGGCATGAAGGTGGATGAGTTCGGGCCCCGGCTCTCCTTCTTCTTCAACGCCCATTCGGATTTCCTGGAAGAAGTGGCCAAATACCGGGCGGCCCGCCGCCTCTGGGCCAAGATCATGAAGGAGCGCTTCAAGGCCGCGGACCCCCGCTCCCTGATGCTGCGCTTCCATACCCAGACCGCCGGCTGCTCCCTGACCGCCCAGCAGCCCCTGAACAACATCATGCGGGTGGCCTTCCAGGCCATGAGCGCCGTGCTGGGCGGCACCCAGTCCCTGCACACCAACTCCTTCGACGAGGCCCTGGCCCTGCCCTCCGAGACTGGCGGTCCAGGTGGCCCTGCGCACCCAGCAGGTCATGGCCTACGAGACCGCGGTGTGCGACACCGTCGACCCCCTGGCGGGCTCCTATTACCTCGAAAATCTCACGGACGCCGTCGAGGCCCGGGCCCAGGAATACATCGACCAGATCGACCGCATGGGCGGGGCCGTGGCGGCCATCGAAAAGGGCTTCATCCAGAAAGAGATCGGCGCCAGCGCCTACCGCTACCAGCGGGAGATCGAAAAAGGCGAGCGCATCATCGTGGGCCTGAACCGCTTCCAGGCCCACGAAGAGAAAGCTCACGGACCTCCTCAAGGTGGACCCCGAAGTGGGCGCCAAGCAGATGGCCCGCCTCCAGGAACTGAAGAGCACCCGGGACAACGCCGCGGTGCACCAGGCCCTGGCCGAACTCAAGACCGCGGCCCAGGGCGCCGACAACCTCATGCCGCTCATCCTCAAGGCGGTGAAGAACCTGGCCACCCTGGGGGAAATCTGCGATACCCTGCGCGAGGTCTTCGGCGAATACGAAGCCCCGGCGCTGGTGTAGAGGCGGTAGCGCGGGCGTCTCGCCTGCGTGCAACCCGTAGGGGCGAATCTTGTCTTCGCCCTGCCCTGCTAATAAAGAATTTCCATCCACGCCATGGATAAGGAGATATGAGATGCCGGAAGAGAGAAAAATCAGGGTGTTGGCCGCCAAGCCGGGATTGGACGGCCATGACCGGGGAATCAAAGTCATCTGCGCCGCCCTGCGGGACGCCGGCATGGAGGTGATCTACACCGGCCTGCGGCAGACCCCGGAGCAGATCGTCAATGCCGCGCTCCAGGAGGACGCCGACGTCATCGCCATGAGCGTCCTGTCCGGGGCCCACAATTACCTGTTCCCCCGGGTGATGGAGCTGGTCAAGGAAAAGGGTATTCAAGACGTCCTGGTCATGGGGGGCGGCATCATCCCCGACGAAGACGTTCCTCCCCTGAAGCAGGTGGGCATCGCCGCCATCTTCACCCCGGGCACCGACACTGCCGATATCATTAACTTCATCCGGGAAAACGTCCGGAAGAATTGATCGCTCTCAATAACTGCCGAGGACGCCGGCCGCTAACGCGGCGCGCCCTCGGCTGACCTCAGGTGACCCAATTTGGCGGCCCCCCCTCAAGCCTCATTCTACCCTCATTTTATTAACTGACCAGGATCAAGTTGCCGAAAACCTAGGTGCAGGGCTTTGGGCGGCACCCCGGTGACCCCGGGGTTATCTCTGCTAACCTTGATCACTAAAAATCAGGAAAACTAGGTAACCTTGCCCTAGGCAAATAGGTAGTTATACGCATTGATCGGTCCGGCTATCCTGCCTATTCTTTATAACCAGGAGAATATCCAGGCAACCTTCTCAGAGGTGTATTATGAAAAAACCGTCCACTCTGCTGAAGATCTTCATAACCGCCTTGGTCTCACTCTGGCTGGTTAATGTGAACGTGGGCAGCCTGAGGTGCGAATCGGCTCCCGGCGGCCCCGGTGATTTACAGCCGCAGGCCAATAAAAGTACCCCTGCCCTGACAAGATCCGGTGATCAGAGCTGGGAAGATCAGGAACAGGACAATAAGAGTGAAAGGTTTCAAGAGCTGGAATGGCTGATCAAGCAAAGGCTGCTGAAACAATATGAGCGGATGGAGACCGCGGATTATCTGGAAGATAATTCTGATTAAATTTCCTTTCAGGTCAGCGTCACTGCCTACGCACTATTCTTGAATCCAGATCCAGGCCTCGGCCAGGTGCTCCCGCAAAAAGGTGCGCACCTCGCCGCGCAGGAAATGGGCAAACAGCCGCATCATGGCATCGGCCCACAAGGGCGCCCCCACCAGCGCCACTTTCTCAAAGTCGCTTCGGTGTTTCAGGTCCAGCTTGAGGTCTTCCCACAAGGCCCCCGGCGTCCAGCCCTGAAAATCCGGGTCCAGGTGGAACAGCACCCGGACCCGGCCGTGTTCCCGGACGACCGCTTGCAGGCGGGGCAGGAAGACCTCCCGGTAATCCTGGTCGGTGAGACTGGCCGCGGCCCGCAACCACAGAATCTTGCCCGTGCTTTCCGGCATGACTTCCAACATGGGGCGCCTCGTCGTTTTTTAAGCAAGTTAGGCAGGGTGAGTGGAAATGTCAAAGGTGGGGGGGAGGTAGTTCAGAAAACAATGGGGCGACCCAGCGGCTCGCCCTTGCTTATAGGGGCCGGGGAGGGATTCGAGGGAGGTTGCAGCGGCCCTCGGCCCCCGGCCCCCCCTAAAATCACTGCCCCGTCATCATCTTGCGCAAGCGGATGGAGGCCGGGGTCACTTCCACCAGTTCGTCGTCATTGATGAACTCCATGGCCTGCTCCAGGCCGAACTGCCGCGGCCGGCACCAGGCGCAGGGCCTCATCAGTGTTCGCGGCCCGGATATTGGTTTGCTTCTTCTCCTTGGTGATGTTCACCATCATGTCATCGGGGCGGGTGTTTTCGCCGACGACCAGGCCCCGGTAGACCGGGTCGTTCGGGTTGACAAAGATGGTGCCCCGGGGCTGCAGGTGGAAGATGGCATAGGCCACTGCCTTGCCGGGCCGGTCGGACACCAGGACGCCGTTCGGCCGGCCGGTGATCTCCCCGGCATAAGGGGTGATAGCCGACCAGGATGGTGTTCAAAAGCCCCGTGCCCCGGGTGTCGTTCAAAAAATGCCCCGCAGGCCGATGAGGCCCCGGGAGGGAATCTCGAACTCCAGGCGCACCCGGCCGTAACCGTGGTTGATCATCTTCACCATGCGGCCCCGGCGGGCGCTCAGCTTTTCGGTAACGATGCCGACGAACTCATCGGGGACGTCCACCACCGCCAGTTCCAGGGGTTCAGACAGCTTGCCGTCCACCTCCCGGGTGATGACCCTGGGTTTGTACAGGGACAGCTCAAAGCCTTCCCGGCGCATCATTTCGATGAGCACCGCCAGCTGCAGTTCGCCCCGGGCGCTCGACCTTGAAGGCGTCCCGGGTGGCGCCCGGCTCCACCTTGATGCTGACGTTATAGAGGACTTCCTTCTCCAGGCGCTCCTTGATCTGGCGGGAGGTGACGAGCTGCCCTCCCTGCCGGCCAGGGGCGAGGCGTTGACCGAAAAGACCATGGAGATGGTGGGCTCTTCCACCGTGATGCCGGGCAGGGGCCGCGGGTCCAGGGGATCGCCCAGGGTGTCGCCGATGAAGGCCGCCGGCACTCCGGCCACCGCGGCGATATCCCCGGCCCGAGGACCACCGCGGGCGACGCGGTCCAGACCCTCAAAGCTGTAAAGCCGGTGAGATTGGCCTTGCCGGCCGGTTCACCCTGCTTCAGCAGGGCCACCTCCTGGCCGTGCGCAGCTCGCCGCTGACGATTTTCCCCACCGCGATCAGGCCCACGTAATCGCTGTAATCCAGGCTGGTGACCAAAAATTGCAGGGGCGCCGTCCGGGTCGTAGGCCGGGGCGGGGATGGCCGAGAGGATGGTGTCGAACAGGGGCCCCAGGTCCCGGCCCTCGCCTTCGGGATCGGTTAGGGCGATGCCGGCCTTGGCGTTGGTGTAGAGCACCGGGAACTCCAGCTGCTCTTCGGTGGCGTCCAGATCGATGAACAGGTCGTAGACTTCCTCCAGGACCTCCGTGATGCGGCGGTCCGGGCGGTCGATCTTGTTGATGACCACGATGGCGGGCAGGCCCTTCTCCAGGGCCTTGCCCAGGACAAACCGGGTCTGGGGCAGCGGCCCTTCGGTGGCGTCCACCAGGAGCATGACGCCATCCACCAGGTTCAGGGTGCGCTCCACCTCGCCGCCGAAATCGGCGTGGCCCGGGGTGTCCACGATGTTGATCTTCACGCCCTTTGTAGATGATGGACATGTTCTTGGCCATGATGGTGATGCCCTTTTCCCGCTCCAGGTCCATGCTGTCCATGACCCGTTCCACCACCTGCTCGTTTTCCCGGAAGATGCCGCTCTGCCAGAGCATGGCATCCGCCAGGGTGGTCTTGCCGTGGTCCACGTGGGCGATAATGGCGATATTTCTCAAATCTTCACGCACTTGCATGATTAACTCCGATTATAGGGTTTGCCAAAAATTTTGGTGATTTTTTGGTCATAGTGGTTAGGAGGTCGGGAATAACCTAATTTTATGTAGATATTTCAGCATCTTCGCTTCTAAGAAAAATAACAAAGATAATTAATAGTTATATAAAGTACTTAAGCAATCAGAACAGGTTTTTCGGCAATTTCAAGGGTAAGGATGGGACAGCTGGCCGCTGCTGCCGTGCCGCCCAAATAATTTGGGCCGCAATTTTTGCCGCTGTTGTGCCGCTTCAGGCCGGAGGCGTTTGGCCGGCAAACCCCTTGATTGCCGGGAGAATCCTTGGAGGCGCCGCGGCCGTTGCGGAACAGGCACATGGTCAGTTGCCAGTAGTCAGTTGACGGCCACGGGCTGCCTATATTGGCTAATGGCGGGATGCGCTCCGCTTTCCCGCCCTACAGACCTGTCCGCTGCTGTTTAATTACACGGACAGGGAGAAAATCCCAGAACAGCCAAGATGGTTGACTCTGCAAGTCAAGTTAACCTGATCTTTCGTGAGGTTGCAAATCTTCACGGTAAAGAACCGCTTGTTTCAAAAATAATTTCGTGGTGGCTGCGCCCCAGGTTGGGTACCTCTGACGTAACAGATAAAAAACACAGGCCGGAGGCCTGTGCCACTATTTTTCAAGAACTTTTCAACTCAGATGACCGCGATTCCGGATCGGACAGGAGCCGCCCCGCCGTTGGCGCTTGGCTGGCTGGGCTCCGCGGCAAGTTCCCGGCAGACATTCTCAATCTTATATTATAACGCTACCTGGGGATTGTGCAACTGCAATCGGGAGGCGGTGGGAAGAGCAACCCACGTCTGGGGAACGAGGTCACCCCACCAGCGGATTCCTCACCGTCAAAGCCGGGAAGCGGCCGAAGTCGCGATCGGCGGACCAGAGTTGCCGGACGCCGTGGCTGAGGCAGAGGGCGCCGAGGCGGGCAATCAAGCCCCTTACTTCCTGCTAAATCATCTCCCGCAGCCGCTCCCAGGTGGCCCCGGCGACCTCAGGTTGCAGGCCGTTGCCCTTAAAAGTGACCCGGCGCAATTTGATGCCGGAGCCTCGCTGCCTTGCCTCGATGACCTTGCGCAAGCCCTCCTCAACCAGGGCCCTGACCGTGGTCTTTTCCTGGCCGGCCAACTGCCGCGCCGCCTCCAGGAGCGGGTCGGATATCTCTATGGTGGTCTTCATAGAGGTATAGGTATCACTGAATTCAGCTACCTAACAATATCTTTAATTGTCATGGATATCAGACCCAAGGGCGAACACAAGGTTCGCCCCTACGGGGAAATGACATTATTTACCTACTGGTCTCAATCAGGCCGCGGCGGGGCAGGCGGTGACACAGAGGCGGCACCGCAGAAATAATCCGGGGCCAGGGCGGCCGTCAGATTGCCTTGTTGCGCAATATTGCAATTAATAATTCAAAAAATTTTTGGTGCGCGACTACTCTTCCGGAGCCTCGGTCTCGAGGGCCTGGATATTCCGGGAGAGGCTCCCGCGGTGGTCGAGGACTTCGCGCAGCACCTCCCGCATAATCTCGCAGGCCTGGGTGATGTCCGGGGTGGCCAGGCGATAGTAGATGGTGGTGCCCTGGCGGCGGGTGGCCAGGATGCCTTTTTGCCGCATCAGGCTTAGATGTTGGGAGAGATTGGCCTTGGGGCACTTAAGTGATTGCACCATGGCGCCCACGGAGAGCTCACCCCACTTCAGCAGGTTAAGAATCTGCAGCCGCTTGGGGTTGGCCAGGAGCTGGCAGATATCGGCCTGCATCTCCCAGAGCCGGGCCGAGTCTGGGGAGGAGGTCTCGGGAGCCGGGGCCGCCATTTGTGTCTTGTTGCGAATCATTGCAACAATCTTACGCCCTGCCGACTTCTTTGTCAAGGCCTAAAGGCCTGAAACCGGGGAAGTTGCGTCGGGATGGCTGGACGTCCGGGCTCCAGGCATTATATTATGCCGAGCAAAGGAGGAAATTGCATGAAAATTGGCAAGAAGTCATGGGCAAGTCTGGGCCTCATGGGGATGGTCCTCCTGGCCCTCAGCGTCCAGCCGGCATTGATGGATTCCCGGAGTTGGGCCGAAGAGAAGATTGCCGGGGCTGTGCCGGAGATTAAGGTTCCCAAGGGCACCATGGACGCCCTCACCGCCATCCTGACCCGGCGCAGCATCCGGAACTATACGCCGCATCCGGTGCCCGACGAATTGATCAAGCTGCTGCTGGCGGCGGGCACCACCGCGCCTTCGGCCTTTAATGAACAGTCCACCGAATTTGTGGTGGTCAATGACCGCAAAATCCTGGACGAAATTGCGAAATTCGAAGCCAAGCGTCCGCAGTTAAAGGAGGCCACTGTAGCCATCGTAGTTTGCGGCAACCAGGCTAAGGAGAAGAATAAGGGGCAGGGCTACTGGCAACTGGACGGGGCGGTGGCCTCGGAGAATATCTTGATTGCCGCCAACGCCCTGGGGCTGGGGGCGGTATGGACCGCCATCTATCCGTATCCGGACCGGATTCCCAAGGTACAGAAGCTGTTACACCTGCCCGACGACGTCATCCCTCTAAACATCATCCCGGTGGGCTACCCGGCGGAAAAGGAGCTCCCGGAGAAGCCCTACGACCCGGCCCGGGTGCATAATAATAAGTGGTAGGTGAAAGCAGACGGCGGGGGCGGTTGGAAAACCGCCCCTAGGCTCTGATCTCCTGATATAATGATTTGGTGGGGCGGCCCTCCGGGCAGAAGACGACCGGTGGCCCGGGCTCCGGCACTGCCGGGCAAATTTTGGCTCGGGGAAATCAGCGAAAGATTAATTATACGATAACGTACAAATAGGTAATTCATCTAATACGCTTTTGTATATAAAGTTTGCCAAAAATTAGCATTTTTGTATAAATGAGCTAACCTGCAAACCCTCCAGTATTTCGCCAATCTTTTATTAACCTGCTTTATCCATAACTTATCCTAATCCTTGCCAGCCTGGCACGCGCCTTGCTTCTATCCTAATCAAAATTTTGGATAGAGGTGTTTGGCTATGCGTAAGATCGCGATTTATGGCAAAGGTGGCATCGGCAAGTCCACCACCACTCAAAATACTGTGGCGGGTCTGGCCGAAATGGGCCGCAAGGTAATGGTGGTGGGCTGCGATCCCAAGGCGGACTCCACCCGCCTGCTGCTGGGCGGCCTGGCCCAGAAGAGCGTCCTGGACACCCTGCGGGAAGAAGGCGAAGACGTGGACCTGGAGGACATCCGCCGCACCGGCTTTTCCGGGACCGTGTGCGTCGAGTCCGGCGGGCCGGAGCCCGGGGTGGGCTGCGCCGGCCGGGGCATCATCACCTCCATCAACCTGCTGGAGCAGTTGGGGGCCTACGCCGACAGCGAAAAACTGGATTACGCCTTCTATGACGTCCTGGGCGACGTGGTCTGCGGCGGTTTCGCCATGCCCATCCGGGAAGGCAAGGCCAAGGAGATCTACATCGTGGTCTCCGGCGAGATGATGGCCATGTATGCGGCCAACAACATCTGCAAGGGTATCGTCAAGTTCGCCGAGGCCGGCGGCGTGCGCCTGGGCGGCCTCATCTGCAACAGCCGCAAGGTGGATAACGAACTGGAGATGATCGAGGCCTTGGCCGCCAAGCTGGGCACCCAGATGATCCACTTCATCCCCCGGGACAACATGGTGCAGAAGGCCGAGATCAACCGCAAGACCGTCATCGAATATCGACGCCAGTCATCCCCAGGCGGATGAATACCGGACCCTGGCCCGGAAGATCGAGGCCAATGAAATGCACGTCATCCCCAAGCCCATGAGCACCGACGAACTGGAAAAGCTGCTCATCGATTACGGGCTGGCGGGCTGAGATAGGAGGCGGATCATGGCCGGCGCATTTTTTGATTATGTCCCTTTTCTGATGTCCTCGGGTTGGGGCCTGGCGGCGGCCCGGCAAGCCGTGAAGGTCTGGGGCCGGTAGGGCGGTCCGCGGTTCGCCCCAGCGAGGGTAATTTCAGGTTATTCTGAATTTCTGGAGGAACGAATCATGATCATGATCAGATCAGTGGTGCGGCCGGAGAAGGTGGACGCGGTCCTGGCCGCCTTAATGGAAGCGGGGTTCCCGGCGGTCACCAAGATGAGCGTGGTGGGCCGGGGCAAGCAGCGGGGCATCAAGATCGGGGAGATCACCTACGACGAAATCCCCAAGGAACTGCTGCTCATGGTGGTGCAAGGATCAGGACAAGGACTTTGTCATCAAGACGGTGCTCAAGGCGGCGCGCACCGGCGACAAAGGCGCTTTCGGCGACGGCAAGATCTTTGTCTCCCCGGTGGAAGAAGTCTACACCATCAGCTCCGGCATCAAGGAGAGCGGCGCCGGCGAGCTGGAAGAGGTCAAGATATGAAAGAGATCATGGCCATCGTGCGCATCAATATGATGAACCAGACCAAGAAGGCCCTGGCGGAGGCGGGCATCTCCTCCATCACCGCCCGGGACGCCCTGGGCCGGGGCAAGGGTCTGGTGGACCTGACCCTGCTGGAAGGCGCGGAAAAAGGCTACGAAGAGGCGGTGGCCCAGTTGGGCCAGAGCCAGCGCCTGATCCCCAAGCGCATCTTCTTCATCGTGGTGCCGGACCGGCTGGTGCCCAAGACGGTGAAGACCATCATGGCCGTGAACCACACGGGCAAATCCGGCGACGGCAAGATCTTCGTCATGCCCATTTCTGATTCCGTCCGGGTGCGCACCGGGGAGTCCGGCGACCAGGTCTTGGACGAAGTTTGATCACGCGATGATCCCTTGGCGTTCTCAGTGACGCCTTACTCACGCCCAGGCGCTAAGACGCCAAGAGAATCATACGGAGAAGGAACATGGCTGCTTTAACACCGGAAGACCTGAATACCTTGGTGCTGGATATCGATGCTGAGGAAGTCAAAAAAGAGTTGCTCAGCAAATATCCCACCAAGGTCGCCCGCAAGCGGGCCAAGCAGATCGTCGTCAACGAAGTGGCCCCGGATAGTTGCGTGCCGGAGATTCCGTCCAACGTCCGGACCATCCCCGGCATCATCTCCCAGCGGGGCTGCACCTACGCCGGCTGCAAGGGCGTGGTGCTGGGCCCCACCCGGGACATCGTCAATATCACCCACGGCCCCATCGGCTGCGGCTTCTATTCCTGGCTGACCCGGCGGAACCAGACCAGGCCCCCGACCGCGGAAGACGATAACTTCATGACGTACTGCTTTTCCACGGACATGCAGGAAGAGCAGATCGTCTTCGGCGGCGAGAAGAAACTGAAGCAGGCGGTGCAGGAGGCCTATGACCTCTTCAAGCCCAAGGCCATCGGCATCTTCTCCACCTGCCCCGTGGGCCTGATCGGCGACGACGTGCACGCGGTGGCCCGGGAGATGAAGGAAAAGTTCGGCGATTGCAACGTCTTCGGCTTCAGTTGCGAGGGCTACAAAGGGGTGAGCCAGTCGGCGGGCCACCACATCGCCAACAACGGCGTTTTCACCCACGTAGTGGGCCTGGACGACACGGTGCAGGAAGGCAAGTTCAAGATCAACATGCTGGGGGAATATAACATCGGCGGCGACGCCTTCGAGATCGAGCGTCTCTTCGAGGACTGCGGCATCACGCTGATTTCCACCTTCAGCGGCAACTCCAGCTATGACAATTTTGCCAACTCCCACACCGCCGACCTGAACCTCATCATGTGCCACCGCTCCATCAACTATGTGGCCGAGATGATGGAAACCAAATTCGGCATCCCCTGGATCAAGGTCAATTTCATCGGGGCCGAGGCCACGGCCAAGTCCCTGCGGAAGATCGCCAGCTTATTTTGACGACCCCGAATTGACGGCACGGGTGGAAGAGGTCATCGCCCGGGAGATGCCGGCGGTGGAAGCCGTGCGGGAAGAAGTGAAACCCCGGACCCAGGGCAAGACGGCCATGCTCTTTGTGGGCGGCTCCCGGGCCCACCATTACCAGGAGCTTTTCCGGGAAATCGGCATGGAGACCATCGCCGCGGGCTACGAGTTTGCCCACCGGGACGACTACGAAGGCCGGCGGGTGCTGCCCGGCCTCAAGGTGGACGCCGACAGCCGCAACATCGAAGAACTGCACGTGGAACCGGACCCCAAGCGCTTCCGCCCCCGGTTGAACGACGCGGACATAGACCCGGCTGGAAGAGGCCGGCATCACGCTTCAAGCGAATACGAGGGCATGATGGCGGAGATGGAGAACGGCGCCCTGGTCATCGACGATATCAGCCAGTTCGAAACCGAGCGGCTCATCGAACTCTACCAGCCGGACATCGTCTGCGCCGGCATCAAGGAAAAGTACGTCATTCAAAAGAGCGGCGTGCCCATGAAGCAACTCCACAGCTACGACTACAGCGGCCCCTATGCCGGCTTTCAAGGGCGCCGTCAACTTCTACCGGGAAATCGACCGCATGGTCAACAGCAAGGTGTGGAAGTACCTGAAGGCGCCCTGGCAGGAGAATCCCGGAACTGGCCGCCAAATATGCCTGGGAATAAGACGGGAGACGGAAGACGGTAGGACGGGAGCAAGAGATTTTTTGTCCTGTCCCCAGTCTCCGGCCACGGACTAGGAATCGAGGATAACGTCATGTTACTGAGACATACACCCAGAAGAAATCACGGAACGCTCGGCCTTGACCATTAACCCGGCCAAGACCTGCCAGCCCATCGGGGCCATGTACGCGGCCCTGGGCATCCACAGTTGCCTGCCCCACAGCCACGGCTCCCAGGGGTGCTACGCCTACCACCGCAGCACCCTGACCCGGCACTTCAAGGAGCCGGCGATGGCGGCGACGTCGGCCTTCACCGAAGGCGCCTCGGTGTTCGGCGGGCAGGCCAACCTGCTCCAGGCCATCAACAATATTTTCACGGTTTATGAGCCGGACGTCATTGCGGTGCATACCACCTGCCTGTCGGAGACCATCGGGGACGACATCCCCCAGATCGTCGCCAAGGCCAGGGATGAGGGCAAGATCCCGGCCGGGGAAATACGTCATCCATGCCAATACCCCCAGCTACGTGGGGTCCCATGTCACCGGGTTCGCCAACATGGTCAAGGGCATGGTGGACTACTTTGCCCAGGCCAACGGCCACAAGGAAAATCGGATCAACATTATTCCCGGCTACGTGGAGCCGTGCGACATGGAGGAGATCAAGCGCCTGGCCGGGGAGCTGGGCGTGCCCATCATCATGTTCCCCGACACCTCCAACGTGATGAACGGTCCCCAAACCGGCAAGTATCATATGTTTCCCGCCGGGGGCACCACGATTCCGGAGTTGATCGCCGCCGGCAGCAGCATGGGCACGGTGGCTTTAGGCCCCCTGGCCTCCGGACCGGCGGCCCGGGCCCTGGACACCAAGTGCAAGGTGCCCTGCGAAATCCTGAACCTGCCCATCGGGCTTGACGGCCACCGACACCTTCATCGACACCTTGCAGAAGGATCGCCGGGGTGAATGTGCCCGACTCCATCAATATCGAACGGGGCCAGCTCCTGGACGTCATCACCGACATGCAGCAGTACTTCTACGGCCGCAAAGTGGCCCTGGCGGGGGACCCGGACCAACTCATCTCCCTTACCGAGTTTCTGGTGTCCATCGACATGTGGCCCATTCACATCGTCACCGGGACCCCGGGCAAGAAGTTCGAAACCCGGATCAAGGAGATCACCAAAGACGTGCCCCATCCGGTAAACGTCAAGAGCGCCGGCGACATGTTCCTGCTGCACCAGTGGATCAAAAACGACCCGGTGGACCTGCTCATGGGCAACACCTACATGAAGTATATCGCCCGGGACGAGGACATTCCCCTGGTGCGCTTCGGCTTCCCCATCCTGGACCGCGTCGGCCACAGCTACTTCCCCACCGTGGGCTACCGGGGCGGCCTGCGCCTCCTGGAAAAGATCCTGGACGCCCTGCTGGACCGCCAGGACCGGGACGCCCCGGAGGAGAGCTTCGAGCTGGTGATGTAGAAGTGGGCGGTAAGCAGTGACGTGCGGTGGCACAGGCTTTCCAGCCTGTGCCGACACATAAGCGCAGGCTAAAGCCTGCGGCTACAAAATGAAAAGGACCAAAATCATGGAAAAACCTGAGCATCATATCTTCGTGTGTATGAGTTTCCGGGGCCTGGAGCCCAAGGGCAAGTGCATCAAGAAAAATGCCCCGGAACTCCTGGGCTATCTGGAGTCGGAACTGGCCGACCGGGGCCTGGACAACGTCATGGTCTCCACCACCGGCTGTCTGAAGCTCTGCGAAAAGGGCCCGGTGGTGGTGGTCTATCCCGAAGGCTACTGGTACGCCGGGGTTGAAGGCGAAGAGGCCATCGACGCCATCCTGGACGGCCTGGAAAACGGCGGCCCGGCGAAGGAGTATCTGGTGAGTTAAACGTCGGGGCGGGGTCACCCCGCCCTGCCAATCACGACAGAAATGTAAGGACGCACTGACATGGAACCGGCGATTTATCAAGAGCGGCAAAAGCAAATCCACCGCAAGGGCGACGCGCCCTTTGACATGGAGTGCGACAAGGAGAGCCTGGCCGGGGCGGTGAGCCAGCGGGCCTGCGTCTTCTGCGGCTCCCGGGTGGTGCTCTACCCCATCGCCGACGCCCTGCACCTGGTGCACGGCCCCATCGGCTGCGCCGCCTACACCTGGGACATCCGGGGCGCCCTGTCCTCAGGGCCCGGAACTGCACCGCCTGAGCTTCTCCACCGACCTCCAGGAGATGGACGTCATCTTCGGCGGCGGAGAACAAGCTTTATCGGGCCCTGATGGAACTCATCGACCGGCACCACCCCAAGGCCGCCTTCGTCTACTCCACCTGCATCGTCGGGCATCATCGGCGACGACCTGGAAAAGGTCTGCAAGAAGGTCGAGCCAAGAGAAAGGGCATTCCGGTCCTGCCGGTGCAGTCCGAGGGTTTTAAGGGCAACAAGCGGGCCGGCTACCACGCCGCCTGCGAGGCCATGTTCCGCCTGGTGGGCACCGGCGATACCACCGGCATCAGCCCAAAAAGCGTCAACATCCTGGGCGACTTCAACCTGGCCGGCGAAATCTGGATCATCCGGGATTACTTCGCCCGCATGGGCGATCGAGGTGGTGGCCAACATCACCGGCGACGGCCGGGTGGCCGACCTCCGCCGGGCCCACGGCGCCGCCCTGAACGTGGTGCAGTGCTCCGGCTCCACCATGGACCTGGCCAAGATGATGGAGGAAAAATACGGCATTCCCCATCTCCGGGTCTCCTACTTCGGCGTGGAGGACATGGCCGAATCCCTCTACGCCGTGGCCCGGTTCTTCAACGACCCCGAGATGATGGAGCGCACCAAGGAACTGGTCCGGGAGGAACTGGCAAGCCTTCTATCCCGAAGCTCCGGGAGTTCCACCAGGCCCTGACCGGCAAGAAGGCCGCCATTTACGTGGGCGGGCGCCTTCAAGGCCTTCTCCCTGGTCAAGGCCTTCCGGCTGCTGGGCATGCAGGTGGTCCTGGTGGGCTCCCAGACCGGCACCCAAGAAGATTATCAGGAACTCCACGACATCACCGACGCAGGGCACCATCATCGTGGACGACTCCAATCCCCTGGAACTGTCGAGCTTCCTGAAGGAAAAGGACGTGGACATCTTCGTGGGCGGGCGTCAAAGAACGCCCCATCGCCTACAAGCTGGGGGTGGGCTTCTGCGACCACAACCACGAACGCAAGGAAGTCCTGGAAGGCTTCGTGGGCATGCTCAACTTCGCCCAGGAAGTCTATAACACCGTGATGAGCCCGGTGTGGCGATTCGTGCCCCGGAAGAGCAGTAAGGTCAGGTAAGGTCAGGTAATCAGCCCTGACTCAAACCCTAAAAGGAAACCGCTCATGAATAGCTGGCAAGAAACCAAAAAACGGCCATATGTGTCCACCACCAACGCCTGCAAGTTGTGCAAGCCGTTGGGGGCCTGCCTGGCCTTCCGGGGCATGGAGGGGGCGGTGCCTTTTCTCCACGGCTCCCAGGGCTGCGCCACCTATATGCGCCGCTACATCATCAGCCATTTCCGGGAGCCCATGGACATCGCCTCCTCCTCCCTGGGGGAAAAGCAGGCGGTCTATGGCGGCGGGCCCAACCTGAAGCAGGGCCTCGGCAACGTCATGAACAAATATGGGGCCGGGCTCATCGGGGTGGCCACCACCTGCCTCACCGAGACCATCGGCGACGACGTGCCCGGGCATGGTGCGGGAATTTCGCCAGGAGAGCAGAGCGGTGGCAGCGGCGGCAGCGGCCAGGCGACGATGGTCACCGTCTCCACCCCCAGCTACTAGCGGCACCCACATGGAAGGCTTTCCACGCCGCGGTCAAGGCGGTGGTGGAGCAGCTGGCCCAGGCCGGAGAGCCCACGGAGGCGGTCAACCTCCTGCCGGGCTTCGTGTCGCCGGCGGATATCCGCTACCTGAAGGAGATTCTGGAGGATTTCGGGCTGCCCGGGATCATCCTGCCGGATCTCTCCGAGACCCTGGATGGCCCGGCGCAGACTGGACTATGAAAAGATTCCGGCCGGGGGCACGCCGGTGGCGGACATCAAGGCCATGGGCCGCTCCCGGGCCACCCTGGAGTTCGGCCGCACCCTGTTCGGCCAGGAAACGGCTGGGCAGCTTGCTGGAGAGCCGCTTCGGCGTGCCTCGGTAGGCTCTGGGAATGCCCATCGGCCTGCGGGAAGCGACCGTTTCTTTCAAGTGCTGGAGGAAATGGCCGGAAAGCCCACGCCGCCAAAGCACGCCCTGGAGCGGGGCCGCCTCATCGACGCCTATGTCGATGGCCATAAGTACATCTTCGGCAAGCGGGCCGTGGTTTACGGCGAAGAGGACCTGGTCGTGGGGCTCGTTGCCTTGCTGGCGGAGATCGGCGTCAAGCCGGTGCTCTGCGCCTCCGGCGGCAAAAGCGGCCATTTCGAGGAGGCGATCGCCGCAGGTCACCGGCGACCTCCTGGCGGAGCCGCCGGTAGTTTTGGAAGGCATGGATTTTTACGAGATCGCCGAGGCCGCCGAGGGTCTGGCCCCGGACCTCCTCATCGGCCACAGCAAGGGCTATCACCTGGCCAGGCGCTGGCAGGCGCCTTTAATCCGGGTGGGCTTTCCCATCCACGACCGCTTCGGCGGCCAGCGGATTCTTCACCTGGGCTACCGGGGCGCCCAGAACTTGCTGGACTGTCGTCAACGCCGTGCTGGAGAAAGCAGATGGACTCGCCAGTGGGCTACGGCTACATCGAACGGGAAGCAAGAGATCTTCCAAAGTTTGGCTACAGGCTTACATATCTGTTTTATAGCCTGATTAGGGGCGGTTAACTGACAGGAAAAAAAGCCCGATCTCCTGAAGAATAAATGGGGCTGCCATGAAATCAATCTCGATACCAATTCATCCCTGCTTCAATGCCAAGGTCAAGGGGCAATTCGGCCGGGTGCATCTGCCGGTGGCGCCCGAAGTGCAATATTCTCTGCAACTATTGCAACCGGAAATTTGACTGCGTCAACGAATCCCGGCCCGGGGTGACCAGTTCGGTGCTCTCGCCGACCCAGGCCATCGCCTACCTGGAGCGGGTCCTGGAGGCCGAGCCCCGCATCACCGTGGCGGGCATCGCCGGTCCGGGCGACCCCTTTGCCAACCCGAAGGAGACCCTGGAGACCATCCGGCTGATCCGCCAACGATTCCCGGAGCTCTTTACTCTGCCTGGCCACCAACGGCCTGGGGTCTGCCGCCCTACCTGGATGAATTGGCCGAGTTCCAGGTCTCCCACGTGACCATTACGGTCAATGCGGTGGACCCGGAGATCGGGGCCAAGATTTATAGCTGGGTGCGGGACGGCAAGGTGATCTACCGCGGCTGCCAGGCGGCGGAAGTCCTGCTGGCCCGGCAGTTGGAGGCCATTGCCGGCCTCAAGGCCCGGGGCATCGTGGTCAAGATCAACACCATCGTCATCCCCGGCATCAATGACCAGCAGGTGGAAGCGGTGGCCCGGAAGATGCAGGAGTTGGGGGTGGACATGCTCAATTGCATGCCGGTCTATCCCAACGCCGACACGCCCTTTGGGGAGGTCCCCGAGCCGGCGCCCGCCGCGATGGCCGCCATTCAGGCGGCGGCTGGAGAATTCCTGCCCCAGATGCGCCACTGCACCCGCTGCCGGGCCGACGCCGTGGGCCTGCTGGACGCCGACCGGACCGAGGAGTTCCGCGGTTGCCTTTCCGCCTGCGCCCAAATGGCGCCCCCCATGGACGCCAGCCGGCCTTACGTGGCCGTGGCCACCCGGGAGGGATGCTGGTGAATCTGCATCTGGGTGAGATGCGAATCCTTCCAGATCTGGGGGCCTGAGGGCCAGGGGTTTCGGTTGCTGGAGGAACGTCCGGCGCCACCGCCGGGCGGCGGCGGCGACCGCTGGTGGGCCATGGCCGAGATCCTGAAGGACTGCCGGGCGGTGCTGGTCAGCGCCATCGGCGAGACCCCGGCGGCCATCCTGAGCGACGCCGGCGTGGTCCCGGTCGAGATGAGCGGCTTCATCGAGGTGGGTCTGAGCCGCATCTACTCCGGCGAGCCGCTCTCCTCCCTGAAGGGCCGCAAAGGCGGCCTGACCCGGGCCTGCAGCGGCAAGGGGATGGGAAAGGGCTGCATATAAGAGGATAATAGCCCAACAGATTTAAAGACAGGGCGGGCTTAGACCCGCCCTGTTGTTTTAGTGGCACAGGCCTCCGGCCTGTGAAAAACACAGGCTGGAAGCCTGTGCCACTGAGATTCGCGCTTGCCGGGCTCAGGCTGAATGCCTAAAGTATTGCCATGACGACACCTCAAGACGCCTATGAGTGGCTGCGGCAGCACAGCCTGGAGACCTCACACCTCGATTCCATCGGGCACCTGCTCGGTTGGGACCAACGGACTCAGATCCCTCCCAAAGGACACGACCACCGCCACACTCAGTTCGCCATGCTGGCCAAATGGCTGCACCAGCGGGAAACCGACCCGCGCCTGGCGGAGATGCTGGCCGCGGTGGAGGGTTCGGAGCTGGTCCGGGACCCTGTGAGCGTGGAAGCGGTCAATGTCCGGGAGTGGCGCCGGGACTATGACCGGGCCACCAAGATCCCCCAGGACCTGGCCGTGGCCCTGGCCCAGGCCGCATCCGTTGGCGAGACCGTTTGGGAGCGCACCCGTCCCGACAGCGATTGGCCGACTTTTCGGCCGTATCTGGAGCGCCTGGTCGAGCTGAAGCGCCAGGAGGCCGAGGCCCTGGGCTATGAGCAGGAGGCCTACGACGCCCTGTTGGACGACTACGAGCCGGGGGAGACCGCGGCGGTCCTGGCGCCCTTGCTGGCGCAACTCCGGGACGGACTGGTCCGGTTGCTTTCGACCATCCAGGGGAGCAACCGGCGGCCGGACCGGGCCATCCTGCACCGCCATTTCCCTAAAGGCGACCAGGAGCGTTTCGCCCGGGGCGCGGCGGCGAAGATCGGCTATGACCTCCAGGCCGGCCGCCTGGACCCCACGGCGCATCCCTTTTCCACCGGCATCGGCCCGGGAGACGTGCGCATCACCACGCGCTACGACGAAAATTGCTTCACCGTGGCCTTCTTCAGTGTCTTGCACGAAACCGGCCACGCCCTTTATGACCAAGGGCTGCCGGTGGAGCATTGGGGCACGCCCAGGGGTGACGCGGTGTCCCTGGGCATCCACGAATCGCAGTCGCGGCTGTGGGAAAATCTGGTGGGCCGCTCCCTGGGGTTTTGGCAATGCTTTTATCCCGAGGCGCAAAAGGTCTTTCCGGTCTTAAGCGACGTCGCAATGGAGGCCTTTCATTTCGCGGTCAATGAGGTGCGGCCGGACCTGATCCGCACCGAGGCCGATGAAATTACCTACAATCTGCACATCCTGCTGCGCTTCGAACTGGAGCGGGCCCTGATCCGGGGCGACCTAAAGGTGGCCGACCTGCCCGGGGCCTGGAATGAGAAGGTTAAGTCTTCCCTGGGGTTGACGCTTCCCAACCACGCTCAGGGGGTGATGCAGGACGTTCACTGGTCCGGCGGCCACCTGGGCTACTTTCCCACCTATACCCTGGGAAATATTTATGCGGCGCAATTCTTCGCCCGGGCCACCCGGGATCTGGGTGATTTATCCGCCGGTTTTGCCCGGGGCGACTTCGCCCCGCTCCTCGGGTGGCTCCGGGAAAAGATCCACAGCCAGGGCCAGCGCTACCGGGCTCGCCGGTTGGTGCAGGTAGTGACGGGCGAGGATTTGAATCCCGCCTATCTGATCGAATATCTGACGAAGAAATTCAGCGAATTGTACGACCTCTAGTTGCCGGTTCGTTAAGCCGGGGTGACCCGGCGGGTCGCCCCTACGCTTCAAGGAGTTGCTATGAACGATCAACCGCAAGAATCCGCGTCCCGCTCCCAGATTGGCATTCGGCTGCTGTTCACCATTCTCTTTTTGCCTATCTACGGCATCTGCAATGCCCTGGTCGTGGTGACCACCATATTTCAATTCGCCATGCTGTTCATCACCCTAAAGCATAGCGAGCCGGTGCGCGCCTTCGCCAACCGGGTGATCTCGTACGCCTACCGGGTATGGCGCTATGTCAGCCTCAACAGCAGCCAGCGGCCCTTTCCCTTTGCCGAGTTCCCCGCGGACCTGGAGCCCCCGGAGGCGGAAGTCAGGTTCGAATAGCTGGTAGCGCAGGCTTCCAGCCTGTGGTTTTCTGATCTTAATCATGACGATCAAAATCATTCTGGCTCTGGCCATTTTCTCGTTAACGACGGCCTTCACCTCCGGCCCCGCGGCGGCCGCGGCCGAGGCCGTCAGCGCCAAGCAGTTCCCCACCGGCTATTTCTACCGGTACGATAAGGCCTCCATTGAGCACAAGAAGCAGACCCTGGCCCAACTGGATGCTACCCTGCAAAGGCTCAACCACGAGGGCCTGGGCCTCATCGCCAAGGGCGCGGTGATCGATAAACTGGATAACCGTCAGCCCCTTTACGCTAAATTGACCATCCTGGATGAGAGCGGCCTGATCATCACGGCCCGCCGCGTGCCCAACCTCTACTGCGGCTACCAGGGGCCGGGACCCATCAACCCCAATGTCTATATCGTGATCAAGAAGGCTCGGGTGGATATCCCGGAGAGCCTCATTCGCCGCGGCTTTGTGGTGGAAGGGGATTTCGTGGCCTACGCCGACAAGTTCGTGGCGGCCATCATGGAAAACCTGGAAGGGGCGGCCCGGGGAGCGGCACGGCCGGAGGGCAGGGAAGTTACAAAGAAGATGATCAGAGAATCAAGAATAATCAGTAAAGACAAAATGTTTTTTACTGGCCACTGATCACTGATCACTGCTTTAATGGCAGCCGCAACCCTCGTTCACGGGCTCGCCGTGGGCCGGCTGGTAGTAGGCGACGCCGCCGCCATACCAGCTCAGGGTATATAAGCAATCTTTGAAATTGATGACATAGGCAACCATCATCATCGCCTTTTCCACCAGACGGCCGTGGATGGGGTGGGGCAGCACTGCGGTGATCATCTTGCGGGGTTCCGGGGTCCAATCAACATCGCAACCGTATTCGTCGTACATAAAAACCTCTTGAAATTTATATGCTTGGAGGCGAGTCGCTTAAATTAACAGCGTCTCAGAAGCTCTTATACATTATAGCGTTTATATATTTAATTTACTATAATTTTATTCAATTTTGTCTTCGGGAGGTTTTCCCTAAGACACTGACTCAAACGGAAAAACCTCGAAAACTGGAATCTTAATGTGGATGTTTTTTCTTAAAAAATGTAAAATAGTCAAATTAGCTACCTAAAGGGTATCCATAAAAAATGCATTTGAGAAATAGTAGCTATAGGTGGTATTAAACAATGGCTTTGCCTTTGGATCAGCCAATTAATGTAACGGATAATATATATTATATTATCGCTTCCCAACATCGACTAATGACAAATCAGCATAAGTCTTTTTGGATTATTAGTCCTGAAGGGGAATTAGATTGCTTTCAATTAACAATATCAAAAGGATGGTATCAAAATAATAGGGGATGGGGATTATGTCTATCCACAGAAGGCAAATTAAATTATTTAGGGAAGAATAACATTTCTGAGCTATTGAAAATTGCCAAATTTATCGATAGCGTCCCAAATAATCATTGGCATGGTTATCCTGCGGATTATCGTAGAAAAACTCAAGACATACCTCCTATTGATATCTTAAAAGAATGGTATGATGAAGGTCTTTTGGAGAAACATTGCATATCAAAAATTAAGGCAGGTAAGGTATGCAACCTTTAAAAATAACAATTTTTGGTGATTTTTGGGACTGTCAAATCTATCGTGGGAGATTATACCTATGGAAGATGGATGGAAAATTATTAGTTTATGATTGGGATAACTTTATTGATTCTCTTATAGAAAAACCAAGTCAAAAATTGGCAATTACATGTGCTTTTAGCAGGGGCGATTTCCTCTATGGCCGATCTTATTATGAATTATTTAATAATTTTAGCGAAATAAAAAATTTAATAAGAGATAAATTTAATCTGATTTCAAAAAAAACCTATGCCTTTGAAGAGAAGGATCTGTGGAATATTTATATGGAGAGCAACAAAATCCTTTTAAAGAACTTCAAACAGATACAGAAATTTATGTCAATAAATTATATGCTATATTGGAAAACGGTTTGTGGGTAAGTAATTCGCATCGGCAAAATGAAAAATTTCCAGTAAGCACAAAGCCGAAAAAATTAACCGATTGCCCATTATTATCATTAAAGGCAGGGGGAAAAAGATTGCTTTATCTGGGGGTAGCGAAGGATTATTTGAGTATTATATCGATTCAACTTATTTAGATTATCAAGAGTATGACAATGAAATAATTAAAAAAGTTGATCACGAATTGTTTCAAATAAGTCCAAAGCATTCTTTATTTTCCGATTGGTCTTTTTCATGCATTTATAGTTCTTCTGATATAGATGATTCTTTTATGGCTGCATTTGTTTGGAAGGACATTGATGAAGATTTTAAGATTAAAGCGAGAGCGTTCGAGAAAATTATTGATCAAAAAGCGATATTTAAAATGGATGGGTTGAAAAAAATGAGCTGGGGGAGTAATGACAAAATATATAGAGCCAGTAATGGTGGCTTGGATGTTGTAAGATTTACGCAGAATTATATTGGAAGTGAAGAAGAAGAGTTAGCATTTTCTAATGTAGAACATATTCCATTTATGCCATGGAAGGGAGAAATTATTGGAGGAGGTGTTTCTTTTTTTGGAACCATTGTTGAATGTGAAAATGCATTAGTCATAATTCAAAGCGATAATAATATTTGCAATATTAAAGAACCAGTAACAAGATGGAGAATTTACCCTCGTTCAATCAGATATGAAAATCACTTGCACGTTATCTTAAAAGATAGAATTGAAATATATTCTTTTAATCATGACTATTTCATAGATCAAAAAGAAAAAGAAATAGGAATAGATTATTGGAAAGTTGCTTTTAATAGAAAAGAAAAAGTTAAACAATAAATATGCCCAACATCCGTAACTTCAGCATCATCGCCCATATCGACCACGGCAAGTCCACCCTGGCGGACCGCCTCATCCAGTGGACCAGCATGGTGGAGGACCGCCAGTTCCGCGACCAGATCCTGGACACCATGGACCTGGAACGGGAGCGGGGCATCACCATCAAGAGCAACACCATCACCCTGCCCTACACCGCCGACGACGGCAAAGAATACGAACTCAACCTCATCGACACCCCGGGCCACGTGGATTTCTCCTACGAGGTCTCCCGGGCCCTGGCCTCCTGCGAGGGGGTGCTGCTGCTGGTGGACGCCTCCCAGGGGGTGGAGGCCCAGACCCTGGCCAACCTCTACCTGGCCATGGAGCACGACCTCACCATCATCCCGGTGATCAACAAGATCGACCTGCCCGCGGCGGACATCGACGGGGTCAAGGAGCAGATCGACCGGGAGCTGGGTCTGGACCCGGACACGGCCATCCTGTGCTCCGCCAAGGAGGGCACTGGGCATCGACGCGGTGCTGGAGGCCATCGTCGCCCAGATCCCGCCGCCCACAGGGGAGCCTCGAGGCGCCGCTCTCCGCCCTGATTTTCGACGCCAACTACGACTCCTACCGGGGCACCGTGGTCTCCTGCCGGGTCTTCGACGGCCAGGTCAGACCCGGCGACCCCATCCGCCTCATGTACAACAGTGCCACCCACAAGGTGGAGGAGGTGGGCGTCTTCCGGCTCACCCGGGAGCCCACGCAAAGAGCTCGTCCGCCGGCATGGTGGGCTACCTCATCGCCGGCATCAAGACGGTGAGCGACACCCGCATCGGCGACACCATCACCCTGGAGGCCAACCCCGCGGCCGCAGCCCCTCCCCGGTTTCAACGAAGTGAAGCCCGTGGTCTTCGCCTCCATCTACCCGGTGTAGCGCCGACGATTACCAGGACCTGGCCGACGCCCTGGAGAAATACAAGCTCAACGACGCCTCGCTGGTCTACCAGAAGGACGCCTCCGCGGCCCTGGGCCAGGGCTTCCGCTGCGGCTTCCTGGGGCTGCTGCACCTGGAGATCGTCCAGGAGCGCCTGGAGCGGGAGTTCGACCAGTCCATCATCATGACCGTGCCGGGGGTGCGCTACGAGTTCACCCTGGTGGACGGCCACGTCCTCACGGTGGACAACCCCCATGCACTACCCCGACCCCAGCAGCATCAAGAGGACCGAGAGAGCCCTTCATCCGGGCCGGCATCCTCATCCCGGAGCGCTTCGTGGGCGCGGTGATGAAGCTGTGCCTGGAGCGCCGGGGCGTCAACTCCCGCTTCAGCCAACCCCTCGCCCGGGCGGGTGGAGATCAGCTTCGAGATGCCCCTGGCCGAGGTGATCATCGATTTTTACGACCGCCTCAAGACCATCACCCAGGGCTACGGCTCCTTCGACTACGAACATCCTCGGACTACCGGGACAGCGACCTGGTCAAGCTGGACATCCTGGTGAACGCGCGAGAGGGTGGACGCCCTGGCCATGATCGTCCACAAGGACCGGGCCCGGGAGTGGGGCGTCCGGGTGTGCGAGCGCCTCGAAGGAGGAGATCCCCCGGCAGCAGTTCAAGATCGCCATCCAGGGGGCGGTGGGGGGCAAGATCATCGCCCGCTCGACCATCGTCGCCTTCCGGAAAGACGTCACCGCCAAGTGCTACGGCGGCGACATCACCCGGAAACGCAAACTCCTGGAAAAACAGCGGGCCGGCAAAAAACGCATGAAAATGGTGGGCGCGGTGGAGATCCCCCAGAGCGCCTTCGTGGCGGTGCTGAGGACGGAGAAGGAGTGATGGGGCCGCAGGCGAAGCCACCGGGTGCATGCAGCTGAAGCTATGAAACAGACTTATTGAAAATCCTGCTGGCGTTTTATACCACTTGGATCTATGTTCACATTCTGGCCGAGGCCTATCCCTCGATTCACGGCCTGGAGATGGCTTTGGCGGTTCTTATGATAGACTGGGCTGGCCCTGGGATTCCAGCAACTCCGTAAGCGCTTTTTCTCTGACCTGGGGCAGTTGATGAATTAATCTCCAAGATTCAGGTATCAGTCTTCTGGTGAGCTTTTCTGAAAAGACATAGTTGGGTGATGGAAGGCACATAGACTTGCTGGCAAAATCCGGGGGGCCCTGGTGCGCCGTAGCCTGGGGCTCCATACAGGGCGGGAATCAGCCTTTTACGTTACAGTACGAACCGAGCAAAGCGTGCCGGAAGCCTACTGGCAACTCGGAAAGAGTTAAAACTAGAAGATTACTTTATGATTTACCGGCCTCAGGCATTATCTTTCTCGTAGCCCTGGGAGCAACCTGAACAGGCCAGTTAAAACTCTTTAGGGGAGCCAAATGGCCAAGTTGGCTTCTGATTTGGTCCTAGCCCCCGGTTGTCCATGCTTTATGCTCGGAACTTAATCTTAACCCAGCCTGGCCCGACCACCGGGTGCGGCTTTAGGCCACGGCCAACCTGAAATCGAAGTGCAGCATGGATCCACCTCACTTCCCGGGTCTCTACTTATTTAATCGCCTTGGAAAGACGCAATATTTAGCGCCTAATTGCGAATACCCCCTACCCCCCTTTTCAAAGGCCTGGTTAAGAGTCCCCCTTTGGAAAAGGCGGGATCTGGGGATGTTGAAGCCTCAGGCATATACCAGCGATCCCTCCCCCCGTTCGACAGCCTCTATCCTGGGTGGCGGCACGCCCTCTTGGCTCACCGAGCGCATCTCGCGGCATTGATGAAAAATCTGCGGCGGCATTTCACTTTGGCGCCGGACAGCGAAATAACCCTCGAGGCCAACCCCGACGATATTACGCATCGAAAAATTGCAAATCTTCCGGGACCTGGGCATCAACCGCCTGAGCCTGGGGGTCCAGTCCTTCGATGAGGCGGAACTGGTCTTTTTGGGCAGACGCCACACGGCCCGGCAGACCAGGCGGGCCCTGGAGCTCATCCGGGCGGCGGGATTCGAAAATGGGGCTGGACTTGATCTATGGGCTGCCGGGGCAGACGCCTGCAGCCTGGCTCAAACCCTGGAGACGGCCTTCGGTTTAGCCCCGAGCATCTCTCCTGTTACCAGCTTACCTTGGGCAGGAGACGCCGCCCCACCCCCCATGGGCCCGGCGGGCGGCGCGGGGAAAACTGGTCCCTCCGGACGAGGAAGCCCAGCGGGAATTTTTCCTCCTTACCCGCCAATTTTTGCAGGACCGCGGCTATCTCCAGTATGAGGTGTCCAATTTCGCCCGGGGCGAAGAATCTTTGCCGTCACAATCGCAAGTACTGGACCCATGTGCCCTACCTGGGGCTGGGGCCGGCGGCCCATCCTTCGGTGGCGGCCGGCGCTGGTGGAATTTTTCGTCAGTGAGCAGTATGGCGCCTCCCTGAACGCAGGCGGGCGCCGGTGGCCGGAAGGAAATTCTCACGCCAGAGCAACTTCGCCTGGAGACCCTCTACCTGGGCTTCCGCACCCGGGCAGGGGTCGCCCTGGAGGTCATCCGGGGCCACCCCCGCTGGCAGATGGTTTTGTCTGAATTGGTCCAGGCGGGGTTGGTTCGCCTGACCGACGGCCGGGTGACGGCTACCGCCCAAGGGCTGGTGGTGGCGGACAGGTTGCCGCTGCGGTTTGCTGATTAGCACCGCGGGAAGCCAAAGCCCCGCCCACCAGCTAAACAAGCTTGTTTCCCCAGGTTTAACCGTGATCTGACAAAATAGTAAAAAAATCTATTTGAATTTTGCCAGGGAGTGGGGTAGCCTGCTCGAAGCCTTTGGGTCTCCCTGCTTCACGCTGACGCTAAATCACGAACCGGCCAAGCTCTTTCTCTGCGACAATTCCCCGCTCTCAGGGGGACCCCAAGGTCCTTCTGGAGGCCGGCCTGCGAAAGCCAGCCGGTCTTTTTTATCCCGGGAATAAGCCCAACCGAAGTATCATTTTCTTCCCCCGGCCCGGATTAAACCGTGTTTTCAGCGTCATTGCTACAAAATAGTTGCCAATTATGTAAAAAGCACTCGGCGGAATTGACAGTGCCCCTTAGCGATACCTCATCTAAATTACCTCAAACCAAACTTTCCAGGCCTCCATGAGTCCATCCAAAAAGAAAATTCTGCCTGTATGTGCTGTTGCCGCGGTGATGGTCTCGCGGGTCTGGGCCTCTTTACCGCTTTTGGCCCCCCGGGCCTCTATCGCCAAGTCCGAAAGTCCGGAGTTTTGCGGCAGTTGTCACGTCCTCAGCCGGAATATGAGAACTGGTTTCATTCCGGGGCGCACCATAATATCAAGTGCATCGACTGCCACCTGCCCAACGACAACCTGCGCCCACCATTTATGGAGGGCCGTAGAAGGGTGGGGCGATTCGTCGCTTTCCACACCGGCCGGGTTCCCGAGACCATCAAGATCTCCGATCACCGGGGCCCGAACGGTGGTGACCAATTGCCGGCGCTGCCATGCCGAGACTCGTGGCCCGGATCAATGAAGACCGGCGGTGCTGGGATCTGCCACCGGCGCATGTCCCATCGCAGCACCGGCGCCATCGCGACCTGCCCGACCGCACCTAATATAAGAAGGGAAGGCATGAAACGGATCAGACCGATTCGTGAACCTGGGCGGTGGCGGTGGCTGGGGTGCTGCGGCTTTGATCGCCTGTTCGCCCGCCCAAGGCCGAGCCGGTGAAGACCGTGACCATCCCGGACGGCGAATACGATCCCGCGGTCTGGGGCAAGGCCTATCCCCTGGAATACGACTCCTGGCTGAAGAGCAAGGACCCAACCCCGCCGGTCTGAGCAAATACCGCCGGGGCTGGACCGGCGACGCGAAAATTCGACAAGTTGAGCGAATATCCCTATCTGGCGCTGTTGTTCAACGGCTGGGGCTTCGGGGTCGAATACAACGAAATCCGGGGCCATTACTACATGCTCATCGACCAGTTGGAGATCGACCCGTCCCGCCTGAAGGCCGGCGGGGTCTGCCTCACCTGCAAGACGCCCTTTGCCCCGAAACTCAGGCAGGAAATGGGGGAGCACTATTTTAAAGACCCCTACATGGAGGTGCACGCCAAGATTCCGGAGAAGTTCCAGCCGCTGGGCGTCATGTGCATCGACTGCCACGACAACAAGACCATGGACCTGAAGTTCTCCCGCTGGACGCTGAAGAAGGCCCTCAAGGAGATGGGCAATGACCCGGCCACCGCCACCCGGCAGGAAAAGCGCAGCCTGGTGTGCGCCCAGTGCCACGTGACCTATATCGTCAAAAAGGATCAGGAGATGAAGTCCGTTGGACGTCTTCTTCCCCTGGCAGGGCAGCAAGATGGGCGACATCTCCGTCGAGAACATCATCAAGGTCCTCAAGAGCGACCCGGCCAATCTGGAATGGAAGCAGAACGTCAGCGGCTTCAAGCTGGGCTTCTCCCGGCACCCGGAGTATGAAGTTTACAGCCGCAACAGCGTCCATTGGAACGCCAACGTCTCCTGCGCCGACTGCCACATGCAGTAGAGCGGGTGGGGGTGAACAAGATTTCCAACCACAACGTGGGCAGCCCCATTTGGCAGGGCATGGTGGCCTGCCAGCAGTGCCACGCCGAATCCGCCGACTGGCTCAAGGCCCAGGTTTTGCCATCCAGGACCGCACCACCTCGCTCTTGAACCGGGCGGGCTATGCCACTGCGGTGGCGGCCAAGCTCTTCGAGGCGGCCAATCAGGCCAAGACCGCGGGCAAGAATCATCGACCGAAGCTTTATGACCAGGCCAAGGACCTGTATTTCGAGGCCTTCTACCGGATCAATTATATCGGGGCCGAAAATTCCGCAGGGCTTTCACAACCCCACCGAGGCGGCGCGCATCTGCGGCGACTCGGTGGCCTTTGCGGAGAAATGCTGCCGGCTGTTGCGCCAGGCCCTGGCCGCGGCTGGGGTGGCGGAACCCGCCGACATCAAGCTGGACCTGGCCAAGTTCCTCAACAATCGCGGCGTCAAGAAGCTGAATTTCCAGCCGAGCGAGGAATTCAAGGATCCCTTCGGCATCCAGCCGCTGCTGACCCCGGAGGCTTCGTTGGGGCTGCCGGAGAGCTGGCCCGGGCAAGCTGCCGCAAAGGCCCCTGCGGGCAAACCGGAGACCGCGCCGGGGCCCCCCCGGCGAAATCAGCTGATCGGGCGGCCCGTAGGCCGCCATCTTTTTGAAAATTACTGGCCCGATAGGCTCTCGGGCCTTAACTTCCGTGGTTGCCGCCTTCTAAACTCATGACGGCCCCAAGGTGAAGGAAACGCAAGCCCGGTCAATATTACTGTGCCTGCTTTTGAACCTGGCCCTGGGCATCCAGCCGGCCTGGGGGCAGGATGATCTCTTCCAGAAGGGCAAAGCGATCTATGAAGCTGAAGGAAGCTGGTCATCGCCACCGCCAAGGCCTGGGGCTACCGGGCACCTCCCGGCACCATGACGGAAACCCTTTTGTCACCGGCAAGGCGGGCCCGGTGATCGCCACGGTGCTGAACGGCCGTAAAGGCAATCTGGGCGCAGAGCTAGAGAAGGATAAGCTGGATGACCAAAAAGGTCACCGCGGTGGTGCTTAACATCCGGCAGGCTTGGTCCAATATGGCCCCGGGCGTCACGCCGGCCCAGGTGGCCGAGATAGAAAAGAAGGCCTAATATGAGGATTGGCAGCTTCCATAATCCCCCCCTGCCCCTCCTTGAGAAAAGGGGGCAATACCTCCTGGCCCTGTTCCTGGGGTTGACGGCGCTGGTCGGCTTCGCCGGCTGCGGGGTGCAGCAGCTCAGCAGATGGCCAGGGGGGAGATTCAGGCCCCCAAGGTCAGCTACCAGGGTCTCAAGGTCTACCAACCCACCTCGCAGGGCTGGCCCCTGGGCGCCACCCTGCTCCTGGAGGAATCCCAATAACCAGGCCCTTAACCTGGTGGGTTACGATTACCAGTTATGGATTGAAGGCAAGAGCGTGGCCCAGGGCGCCGGCCAGCAACCGGTGAACCTGCCCCCCAATGGACAGACGGTGGCGGAACTCCCCATTATGGTGCAGTTGCCTGCCGTCATGGAGCTCTTGCCCCAGTTCCTGCCCCAGTTCCTGGGTCAACAGCAGCAACAAATGCCACTGCGCAAATTCCACTATCAGATCGCCGGCAGCTTCCGTCTGGCTTCGGTGCTGGGTGGCATTATTCCCCTCCCTTTCCGGTTCCAGGGGGAGGCCTCGCCCCAGGAAGGGCATGGATTTCCTGAAGCCCTACCTGCACTGACTCTCCGGCTCGGCCGTAATCGCCGCATCTCACCTAGGCTGTAAGGTTCGCAGCCTCCGTAGGAAAATTTCCTACAAGAGAATCGGTAATTGTCCGATTTAGACCACTTCACTCCGATATATTCAAAATTATTGCCAAGATATCCCTTGATAAAGGGATAATTTCATGGGATATAGAAATTTTATTGGCATACTTTCTGCAAATTTGTATGGTTAAGACACGATCGCTCAAACGAGAGGAGGAACTATGCGAGCACTTGGGAATGGGTCTTATCTGTCTGGCAATCATTGGTTTAGACTGGTGGCGGGGCCGGCGGCGGCCGCGGAGAAGACGGTGACTCCTGGGCTTCACCGCCTCGCAAGACCGGCAAGCTCAACGTGGAAGCCATCCGCCAGATCAACGGCATCAACCTGTGGGTCGAGCAGGTGAACAAGGCCGGCGGCATCAAGCTGGCGGACGGCACCATGGTCAAAGTGGCCGCCAAGTATCTATGACGACGAAAGCAACAAGGACCGGGTCCAGGAGCTCTATACCCGCCTGATCAACAACGACAAGGCCGATTTCCTCATCAGCCCTTACAGCAGCGGCCTGGCGGATGCCGCGGCGGTCATCGCCCAGCAGTATAAGAAGATCATGATCACCACCGGGGCGTCCTCGGATTCCACCTACAAAAAAGGCTACACCCTGGTCTACAGGCTTACACCCCCGCCAGCCGCTACCTCACCGGCGCCATCGACCTGCTGGCCAAGCTGGACCCCCAGGCCAAAAAGATCGCCATCATCCATGAAAAAGACAAGTTCTCCACCGACGTGGTGAACGGCCTGAAGAAATACGCCGAAGGCAAGGGCTATCCAGGTAGCGATGTTTGAAGGCTACGACAGCGGCACCACCGATTTCGCCCCCTTCATCAACAAGATCCCCCCGGGGTGGATGCCGTCATGGGCGGCGGCCACTTCGCCGATACCACCACCCTGACCCGGCAGCTTTATGAAAAAAAGGTCCCGGCCAAGATGGTCGCCTTGCTGGTGGCGCCGCCGGAGCCCAAGTTCGCCGAACTGGGCGAGGCCTGCATCTGCGTGATCGGCTCCAGCCAGTGGGAGCCCTTGGCCAAGTACAGCCCCGAAGCCGCCAAGGCAGGAGGGGTCGAATGGTTCGGCCCCACCATGCCGGAATTCGTCAAGGCCTATAAGGCCAAATACCAAGGAGGAGCCCTCCTACCACAGCGCCGGGGGCTATGCCGCGGGCCTGATCCTGCAGAAGGCCATCGAAAAGGCCGGCTCCATCGACACCGACAAGGTCAAGGCCGCCATGGATCAGGAAAACATGTACACCTTCTATGGCCGCATCAAATTCGACACCGCGCCCAAACTCCACGGCCTCCAGGAAGGCCACGAGATGGTCTACATCCAGTGGCAGAAAGACAAGGACGGCAAACCGGACAAGCGTGACGGTCTGGCCGGAGGCCGCTGCCATCGGCCAGGCCATCCTGTGCCCGGCCAGATAAGCAGCGGGACGGCCGGATTGACCACTGATGGCCGGCACACCTCGTTAATCCCTTTTTTGCTAAGCTTTAATAAGCCTTTAGGAAATTTCCTACCCTCGGAATCGTCCGTTTTCAGATTTACCCAGGAAATTTTCCAGATAACTGGGCAAGGGATAGGCGGGGCATGGTATAAAGCCCCCGACCCTCGAAATTTTTGCAAGCGAGAGGCCATAAAGTGACATCTGCTGCCTTCCGTCATTGACGGCCTGCTCATCGGCTTCGTTTACGGCGTGGCCGCCATGGGCCTGACCCTGATCTGGGGCGTGATGCGGGTCATCAACCTGGCCCACGGCGCCACCATGGCCCTGGGGATGTTCTGCACCTATCTCCTCTTCAGCCATCTGGCGCTGAACCCCTATCTAGGGATAGTGGTGGTGGTGGTCCTGGCCCTGCTCTTCGGGTTCCTGATTTACGTGGTGGCCTTGCAAAGGGTGATCCAGGCGGGCTATCTGTCACACCCTGCTGGCCACCTTCGCGGTGAACATGATCATTATCGGCATCGGCACCGCGCTCTTCACCACTTCGCCCCGGAATATCGATTTCTCCGTGGGTTCCATTACCATCGGCCCGGTTATCCTGCAGGGCACCCGCCTGTTGGCGGCTCTGGCCGCGGTGGTCATCACCGCGGCCCTGTATCTGTTCCTCTATTTCACCCGTCCGGGCAAGGCCATCCGGGCCGTGTCCGATAACCGGGCAGCGGCGGAGTTGATGGGCATTCCCTCGAACCACATCCTGGCCTTGGCCTTCGGCCTGGGCACCATGCTGGCCGCGGTGGCCGGCGCCCTCACCTCCACCTTCTTTCCCTTCACCATCTTGAGTGGCGCCACCTATCAGTTGAAATCCTTTGTCATCTGCGTCCTGGGCGGTCTGGGTAACCCCCTGGGGGCCCTCCTGGGGGGCCTGTTCCTGGGAGGTCTGGAAGGCATCATCCCCATCTTCATGCCGGTGAGTTGGGTGCCGGTGGTGGAATTCGGCCTCTTCGTCCTGGTCCTGGTGGTCAAACCCACCGGGCTTCTGGGGAGCCAAGTAGATGAACCCCTGGAAGCAATCCGGTTTCTGGCTCAGCTTTCTCCTGGTCTTCCTGGGCGGCCTGATTATTCTGCTCCTGCATCAGGACACCCTGCGGGAGACAGCCTTTACGGTCCTGATGTTCGTCGGCCTGGCCTCCAGCCTGAACATCCTCATGGGCTACACCGGTTACGTCAATTTCGGCCACATCGTCTTTTTCGGCCTGGGGGGCTATTTCGGGTTTCTACCTGCTGAGCGAACTGGGCTGGCCCGTTTACCTGGCGGCCATCGGCGGCGGGGTCCTGTCCTCGGTCCTCGCCTACGCTCATCGGCGCCGCGGTGCTGCGCCTGCGGGGGGCCTACTTCGCCCTGGCCACCATCGGGGTCAACGAGGCGGCCCGGGCCTTTGTCAGTAATTTCGAGCCCTTCGGCGGCGCCACCGGGCTGTATGTCAATTTTTCGGCCTACGATCGCTACGGTGGGGCCGGCTCGGCCCTGTGGCTGCACCTTCATCCTCCTGTGGCTCGTCACCCTGGCGGTGATGGTGGCGAGCTACCTGGTGAAACGCTCCCGCTTCGGCCTGGGCCTCATGCGCCATCCGGGAGGACGAGGACACCGCCATGGTCATGGGGGTCAAGGCCCCGGCCGACAAAACCAAGGCCTTTATGATCTCGGCCTTCTTTCCCGGCCTGATCGGCACCCTGTACTTCTTTAAAAACGGCAACGTCGAGCCGGACGACGCCTTCCGCTTTCAGATGTCCCTGGAGATCCTGGTGATGGTCATGCTGGGAGGCAAGGGCCTGCTGTTGGGACCGATCCTGGGGGCCTTCGCCTATGAACGGCTGCGGGGCTACCTGCTGACCAGCCCCGGTCTTCAAAGACCTTCACCTGGCCCTGTCCGGGCTGATCCTCCTCCTCATCGTGCTCTTTGTACCCGGGGGCATGGTGGGCTGGTTCCGGGAGCGCTTCCCGCAGTTGCGGAGGTGGGCTGGAATGATTCTCCAGGTTCAGGAAGTCTCCAAGAGATTCGGCGGGCTCCAGGCGCTGATGGACGTCAACTTTGAGATCTGCCGAGGGTCAGATCATGGGGCTCATCGGCCCCAACGGCGCCGGCAAGACCACCCTGTTCAACGTGATTAACGGCGTCTATGTCCCGACGCAGGGCCAGGTGATCTTTCGGGGCGAGAAGATCACCGGCCTGCCCTCCTATGAGGTGGCCCGGCGGGGCCTGGCCCGGGCCCACCAGGTGGTCCGGCCCCTGAACGATCTGACGGTGCGGGAAAACGTCATGGTGGGGGCCTGCTTCGGCCGGGAGCGCCACTCTCTGGGCAGCGCCGCGGCCATTGCGGATGAGGCCCTGACCCAGGTGGGCCTGGCGGACCGGGCCGACCAGATGGCCCTCAACCTCAACGTGGCCCAGAAGAAGCGCCTGGAGTTGGCCCGGGCCCTGGCGGCCCGGCCGTATCTGCTGCTCCTGGACGAGGTCTTGGCGGGCCTGAATCCTTCCGAGATCGCCGGTATGATGGCGACCATCCGGACCATCCGGGACCAGGGCTTCACCATCCTGATGATCGAGCACGTCATGCAGGCCTTGATGAGCGTCTCCGACCGGGTCATCGTCCTGGATTACGGGCAGCTCATCGCCGCGGGCACCCCCGAAGAGGTGGCCAGCAACCCCCAGGTGATCGAGGCCTACCTGGGCGATCCGGAAATGACCGCGCGGCTTTTGGCCGACTGATTGGTAAAGCGAAATGAACCTGTTAGAAGTCAGTGACATCACCTCCGGCTACGAAGGGGTCCAGATTCTCTGGGGGGTCAACCTACGCCTGGAGAAGGGTAAACTCACCACCCTGGTGGGCTCCAACGGGGTGGGCAAGACCACCCTGCTCAAGACCGTGATGGGGCTGTTGCGCCCCTGGCAGGGCACGGTGACCTTTGCAGGCCGGGACGTCACCGGTCTTTCGGCCCACGCCCGGGCCAAGGCCGGCATGGTCCTGGTGCCGGAAGGCCGCCAGCTTTTTACCGAGATGACGGTCCTGGAAAATCTGGAGATGGGCGCCTTCTCCAGCCCGGGCCCGGGCGACCTTCAAGGAAAATCTGGAGAAGGTCTTCGAACTCTTTCCCCGGCTCAAGGAGCGGGCCAAGCAGAAGGCCGGCACCCTGAGCGGCGGCGAACAGCAGATGGTGGCGGTGTCCCGGGGCCTGATGGCCGAGCCGGAAGATCCTGATGCTGGATGAACTCTCCCTGGGTCTCTCCCCCTTGCTGGCCCTGACCCTGTTCGAGGGCCTCACCCGCCTGAAGAAGACCGGCCTCACCATGCTCCTGGTGGAGCAGAACGTCACCATGGCCCTGGCGGTGAGCGACTACGCCTACGTCCTGGCGGAAGGCCGGGTGCACCTGGAAGGCGAGGCCCGGACCCTCGCCAAAAACGACGAAATCAGGCGCACCTACCTGGGGATTTAGTTTCGAGTTTCGAGTTTTTGGTAGGGGCGGCTTGCGAGCCGCCCCGTTTTTTTTACGCCAAAAAGAAAGGCGAACCTCAGGTTCGCCGCTGGGCGCCTCGCTCTCGGTCATGGTACTGCTCACTGCTTACCGCTTACTGCTCACTCTCAAAACCAGGAACGGTGGCTCCAGAGTTCGTCCTTTAAATTCTTCATATCCGACTGGCACATCAGGTAGAGGGAGGCGTTCTGGATGGCCAGGCCGCCCAGATAGGCCAGGGTGGTGACCAGCATAATCTCATCCTTGGTGTAGGGCCGCTGCACCCCGCTGTAAAGGCGCAGCACCCCGATCACCTTTTCCTTGGTCTTGATGGGCACGGACAGGATGGAGACGATGCCCTCTTCCTTGACCTCTTTACGGTACTGCACCCGTTTGTCCGTGACGGCGTTGGCGATGAAGACCGGTTGGCCGCCGGAGAGGGTCTGGGCGATGCTCTTTTTGGCCGCCACCGGGCCTTTATTCAGGTACCGGTCGCTCAGGCAGCAGGAGGCCACCAGCTCCAGGTTCTCTTCTTTTTCATCCAGCAGACGGATGGAGGCGGCCTTCACCCCCAGGGCCAGGGCCAGTTCGGTGGTCATGGACGTGAGAATCTCTTTGACGTCCAGGCTGCTGCTGAGGTTGACCGCCAGATCGAAAAAGAGCTTGGTTTCCTGCCGCAACTGGTCGATGAGATGGGCATGCTCCATGATCCCGCCGCCCTGCTGGGCCAGCAGCATGAGAAATTCCCGCTCGTCTGCGCTGAACTCCCGGGGGCTGTCGGTAAAGAGGCAGAAGACCCCGATGATCCGCCCCTTGACCAGCACCGGCACCGCCAGGATGGCGGCGATGCCTTCCGCCAGCTTGGCTTCGGGCTGATCCACCTGAGCGTCGGCCGCAGCCACCTGGGTGTAGAAATAGCCTTCTTCCTGGAGGAGGGGCACAATCTTACGAGCCAACCTGGACTTCCGGGACCGGAAATAGGCTTCGGACAGGCCCTTTTGGGCCACCGGCACCAGTTCTTCCCGGCCGGTGACGAGGAGGTAGAGACAGGCGGCCTTGCCTTTCAGGGTCTCCATGGCGCTCTGGAAGATGAGATCCAGGAGTTCGTAGCGGTCCCGGGCGGTTCCGAAGGCCCGGCCGAGATTACACATGGTTTTGAAATAATTGGTCTTGGGGGACATCTCAATGCCTTTGAGTTTCGAGTTCCGAGTTCCGAGTTCCGAGAAATCCTTAGTCTGGTCTTGAAAGATGTTTAATAATGCCTTTGATCATTCGGGTGATTTCGTCAGTGAGACTTCCAACCTCGTCTAAAATCGACTGTGGGATATAAGATATTTCATGAGCAATGGTCAAAAGGGTTTCCAGTTCTGCTAATGATCCCAGGCTTATTCCGAGAAAGTATTTAAATTCCTTTGGAGAATTGCGTGCTTGCCCTTCTGCAATGTTCGCTGACACCGAAACTGCGCACCTTTGAATCTGACTGCTTAAACCGTAATTCTCTTTTGCTGGAAACTGCGAAGTAACCTCATAAATCTTTTTAGCCAAACCTACGGCTTTTTTCCACACTTCCAAATCTCTATAGGAGTTCGACTTCATTATCTTTTAACTCGAAACTAAAAACTCGAAACTCGAAACTTAATGATCCCTCTCCATTAACCAACCGGCGATCCGCGGCACCAGTTCCTTCTGAAACTGGGACCCCACATAAATGCCGATGTGGCCGGAATCCAGGCAGATGTCTTCGGTATCCCGGCTTCCCACCCGCTGGGTCAGGAGCTGGCAGGCTTCCGGCGGCACCAGGTGATCGTATTTGGCGTAAATGTTCAATACCGGCATGGTAAGCCGTTGCAGGTCGAGGCGCACCCCTCCCAGTTCCATTTGGCTTTCAATGAGGAGATTCTGTTGATAGAGGTCTTTGATCAGCTGCCTGAGGGTTTCGCCGGGCACCGCCGGGGTGTCGAAGATCCACTTCTCCATGCGGATGAAGTTCTCCACAAACTCCTTGGAATCCATGTTTTCCAGAAAGCCGACGTACTTGTCGAACAGCATCCGGGCCGGATTGAGGAGCAGATAACCGATGGTCAGGAGATTGCCGGGCACATTGCCGAAGGCGCCCACCAGGCGGTCCACGTCGATCTCCTTGAGCCAGAGGTGCAGCAGGCCCTTATCGGTGTCGAAATTGGTGGGGGTTACCGTGGGGATCAGGTTCTGGACCTTCTCGGGAAAAAGGGCGGCGTACATGACGCAGAAGGTCCCGCCGATACAGACACCCATCAGGTTCACCCGGGGCAGGCCGTGGCGGCGGCGGATAAAATCGACCAGATTATTCAGGTAGCCGCCGATATGGTCATCCAGGGTGAGGTAGCGGTCCACCGGGCCGGGATCGCCCCATTCCACGAGGTAAACCTCCACCCCTGCTTTGAGGAAATTGCGCACCACGCTGCGGTCCGGCTGCAGGTCCAGGATGGTTTCCCGGTTGAACAGGGCCTGCACCAGGAGCAAGGGGGTCTTCAGCCGGGGGGCGGTGGTCGGCAGGTAGTGCTTCAGCCGGATGCGGTCCTCGGCATAGACGACGTCGTAGGGGGTGGCGCCGATCTCGGTATCCAGGGGGCCCAGCAGGATATCCTTGGCCTTCTCCAGGCGGTGCCTGGCCCGTTCCGCCTCGGCGGCCAGCTTCTCCCGGATCAGGTCGAGGGGAATCTTGGTCCGATCCATCAGGGCTCCCCAGGGCCGGCAGGCGGGAACGCCAGCTGTTTCGACAGGGCTTTGACCTGCTTTTTCAGCAGGTAGATTTCCCGGTAGAGGTCTTCCATATCGCGGTGGGAGGGGATGGGCAGGGTAGCCAGGGCCTCGGACAGCAGGGCCTGTTTGGCCACGTTGAAATCTTCCAGGGCGTTCAAGGTGTAGCTCATGGTGCGGGTGCACTCCGGCGACTTGAAGAGGGTCATGTAATGGCCCTCCAGGACCCGCAGCCACTGGCGATAATATTCTTTAAAGTCCTCCAGCGGGCGGCCGCCCTCCTCCAACACCCCGCGCATATCCCGCAGGGACTTCTTCAGGGGCAGAAAGAGCAGGTAAATGAATTCAACCATGGCGCTCTGAAACTGGCCGAATTTATCCATGGCCCGGTTGAGCCCCTCTTGGGGCAAACGGGTCATCTGGGGCATGTTCAGCAATTCCCGGAAGTCTTTTTCGTAGAATTCGGTGCAGATCTTGAAGATTTCCTGATCCAGGTTTTCGAAACCGCAGGCCTCTTCCGGAAAAGCCTCCGGGTCGAGGCCCTCCAGCCATTGTTGGTGCAGATAGAAATAGCCGGTCCAGCCCGCCTGGGCGATCTTCAAGATGACTTCCGAGGGGGCCTTGATGCCGTTAAAGACGGCGGCCACGGTCTGAGGTTCGCTGAGCAGGGAAAAGAAGGCCTGCCAGAGAGTCAAGGCGGCCAGGGAGCCTTCGGCCTGGGAGGCGGCGGTTTCGCCTCCGGCTCCGTTCAGGCCCGGACCCATCTGGGCAAGGTCTTCCCAAAAATCCATGGTCCACTTGATCCAGGCGGCTAATAGCGGCTCAGGGGCGGGTTTTCGAGGTCGTTCCAGGTCCATGATTGTTTTCAACGATCCAGGCAATTGATCAAAAAGACAGCCTGGATGAGCCCTGGGTGGTTTTGGTTACCTGTCCAAATTAAAAAAATTATTATATATATATTTTTGAGAGAAAAGAACCTATGTCACCAATTAAATTGGGCATCAGCGCCTGCCTCGTAGGGGCCAAGGTGCGTTACGACGGCGGGCATAGCTGGGACCGGTTCATCACCGACACCCTGGGGCGCCACCTGGAATTCGTGCCGGTGTGCCCGGAGGCGGAGTGCGGTCTGGGAGTGCCCCGGGACCCCATGCGCCTGGTGGGAGGCGCTGAGGCGCCGCGGCTCCTCACGGTGCGTACCGGGCTGGAACTGACTGAACGCTTGCAGACCTGGACCGGGAGAAAGTTAGCGGAACTGGCCTCCGAGGACCTGGCCGGCTTCATTCTTAAAAGCAAATCCCCGAGCTGCGGTCCGGCCCGGGTGAAGCTCTATAATGACCGGGGGAGGATAGCCGGGCGGGGCGCGGGGCTCTTTGCCAGGGCCTGCCTGGCGCAATTTCCGCTATTGCCGGTGGCCGACGAGAGCCAGCTTTATGACCCGGAAATCCGGGAAAGCTTCATTGAACGGCTCTTTTTCTGGCGGCGCTGGCGGGAATTGCTGGCTAAAAAGCCCGGCCGCGGCGATCTGGTGGCCTTCCATACGCGGCACAAGTACCAGCTCCTGGCTCATAGCCCCGTCCATTACCGGCAAATGGGCCCATGGCTGGCTCAAGGGCGAGAGTTGGCGCTGCCTGAGCTGTTGGCCGGCTACCAGGCCCTGGCGTTGGCGGCCCTGCAACTCCAGGCCACGGCCAGCAAAAACGCCAACGTCCTCTACCACTTGCTGGGCTATTTCAAGAAGCAGTGGCGCGGCACTGAAAAGCAGGAAGCGCTGGAGGCCATCGACTCTTACCGGCGGGGCGAGCTACCCTTGATCGCACCGTTAACCTTGATGAAGCATTATGTCTATAAATACCAGGAGCCTTACCTGAAGGGGCAAACCTATCTCAATCCGCATCCCCTGGAACTGAGGCTGCGGAATCATGCCTGATTTATGGTGGCGGAGGCTTTCCAGCCTGTGTAGGACAGGCGCCCTCGCCTGTCCGGATAGTCGGGGGCGACCGTTCTGCATCGTCTCATTTCATCAATCTCGCCAGCAGGTGCTCCACCAGAAAGAGTATGGCCTCCAGGTCCAGGTAGTCGGTGACGCTGGCATCGAAGAGGAAGCGGCACTGGGCCTCGAAGCTTTCCTCCAGGTCGGCGTCCCAAAACAGCAACAGGACGGGGACCCGGGGCAGGGGCCGGAAGACGGCCTGCACGTCGGCGTCTTCGCCACCCACCGCGACCAACTCGGCCCCCAATTGGCCGGCCCGGTCCTTTAAGTCGGAGGCCCGGCCACTGAAATGGGCCGCCAACTCCCGCTCCAGCCTCGCCAGGGTCTTGGTCTTGGACACGGAGTTGGGCAGACTGTTATAGGCGATCCAATCCCCGGCCGGCACCCGGCTGCCCCCGGAGGCAATGTAGTTGTAAAGCAGGATGGCGTCCCAGGGGTCGGCCAGGGCCCCTGGCGGATAGCGCAATTCATCTTTGAAGACTTGCAGGCAGTAGCCGAAATAGGGCATGGCCAGGTAGGGCCGGCCGGCCTCCTCACCATAAGTCGGCGCCCAGCCCGGCGGCCAGGGCTTGGAAATCCAGCGGCGCCACTTTTTCCTGCAGAACCTCCAGGGAAATGGCCACGGACTCCCGGCGCCGGCCGACCCCGGCCTGCTGCTGGGAGCGGATTAATTGGCTGAATTCGTCGCCGGCGGTCAGTTGCGGGCATTTCCCCAGGTCTTCCCCTTCCTTGATCACCCGGGTGGCGAAGGCCAGGCAGGTGGCCTGGCCGCAGTCGCCGCAATTGGTGCGGGGCAGGCGTTTTAACACCTCCATCACGGTAACTGACATGCAAACATTCCCTTGGCCGTTGATTTTTCTTCCAGGAGCCGCCCCAGCCGTGCCAGGTGAAGCTTCTCTTCGTCGGCGATGGCGAACAGGATGGTTTTGGCGGCAGTTTGGGCGCAACGGTCGGCAAAGCGCAGGTAGAGATCCAGGGCCTGGGTCTCCAGCATCATCGCCAGGTCCAGGACCAGGGACACGGTATCCAGGTGAGCCTCATTGGCCGCCATGAATTCCTTCAGGTTGAAGCCGCCTTCCAGGGTCTCGGAGGTCGCGCGGTCCGAACAGGCAGCCGCCTCCGGCCCGGCCGGTTCCAGTTGGTGATATAGCTCCCGCAACCTTTGCCGGTGGTGTTCCTCCGCCCGGGCCAGCTGCACGAAAAGGTTCCTGAGTTCCGTATCCCGCGTCCGGCCCAGCATGGTTTCATAAAAGAGTTGCAGGGTCCGTTCCATGCCGCAGGCCAGGGAGGTGATTTCCGTCGGGGTTTCGTCGCCCCGCACCAGGTCGAGGTTCAGTTCCTGGGGGCCGGCGGCCTTCCGGCCTTGATAGGCCTTGATGCCCCCGGCCAGGTTATAGACTTCTTTGAAGCCGAGCCCGGAGAGCATCTGGGCCGCCACCCGGCTGCGGCCGCCAATGGCGCAATGCACGATGGTGGGCTTTTCCGGGTCCAGGGTCTGATACTTGTTGGCCAGTTCCGGCAGCGGCAGGAGTTTGGCCCCGGGGATATGGGCCTCTTCGTATTCCCCGGGTTGGCGGACGTCGAGGATGAGATAATCGCCTTCCTGATGTTTGGCGAGGTAATCCCGGGCTTCGTCGGCTTCCATGGACTTTACCGGGGTAAAGAGCTTAATGATCTGCATCAGTTTATTCCTTCCATGGGCTGCTGGCGCAGGCTTTAGCCTGCGGCTACAGCACCAAATGCCATTTCGATGTCAAGCTGAAGATGGTGCGCGGTGCGCACCCTACATGGCTAATGGCGGGCGAGACGCCCGCCCCACCAGGATTTTTACTGCTTACTGCTCACTGCTCACTGCTCACTAATAAACACCCGGGCGTCCAGGACCAGGGTCCCCTGGCCCTCGGGGAGGACCAGGAGCGGGTTGATGTCCAGCTCCTTGATCTCCGGGAAGTCCAGGACCAGTTGCGACAGGCGCTCCAGGCAGGCGGCCGCGGCCGCCAGGTCCGCCATAGGTTCGCCCCGATAGCCGGTGAAGATCTGAAAACCCTTGAGCTCCCGGATCATCTTGTCGGCCCAATGCTCGGAGATGGGGGCGATCCGGAAGATCACGTCCTTGAAGATCTCCACGTAGGTGCCGCCCAGGCCGAACATCAGGAGCGGCCCGAACTGGGGGTCCCGGGTCATGCCCAGAATGGTCTCCCGGCCCCTGGCGGCCATCTTCTGAACCAGCGCCCCCTGGAGGTCGGCCGCAGGTATGGCCGCGGCCACTGCCGCCAGGATGTCCTGGTAGGCCTGGCTCACCGCTTTGGCATCCGGCAGGTTCAGCCGCACCCCGCCCACGTCGAACTTGTGGATGACCTCGGGGGAGACGATCTTCACGGCCACCGGATAACCCAGATCGTCCGCGGCCCAGGCCGCTTCTTCGGCGCTGTGGGCCCAATGAAACGGGGACCACCTGGAAGCCGTAGTCCCGGAAAAGCTCATGGGCTTCGGGCTCCAGGAGGTGGCGGCGGCCGGCCGCCCTGACCCTGGTCCAACAGGGTTTTCAGTGTCTCCCGGTCCAGGTCGTCAAAGGTCTTGACTTCGTAGTTGGCGGGCTGGATACTGGCGGCATAGCGGGCCATGGCGCCCATGGAGCGGGCCGCTTCCTCCGGAAAGTGGTAATGGGGCAGCTTGGCCTTGGTCCAGATGGCCAGGGTCTCTTCGATTTCCCCCAGGGCCATCTGGCAGACCAGCGTGGGTTTGCCGTACTGCGGCGTCACTCGGCCACCGTGGCGGCGATGGCCGGCAGGTTGGTCATCAGTTGCGGGGTGGAGATGACGATGGCCCCGTCCACTTGGTCGTCCTGCAGCACGCTGTCCAGGGCGAGCGGTAGCGGTCTTCCTTGCCATCCCCCAGGACATCCACCGGGTTGTGGATATTGGCCGCGGGCGGCAAGCCCGGCGCGAGCTTCTCGGTGTGGCCTCAAATTCAGGGCGGCGATCTCCAGGCCGTAGCGCACCGAGGCGTCCATGGCCATAATGCCTAGGCCGCCGGCGTTGGTGACGATGGCCACCCGGTTGCCCCGGGGCAGCGGCTGATTGGCGAAGGCCAGGGCATAGTCGAAGAGTTCTTCCAGGGATTCCACCCTCAGGACGCCGCACTGGGCGAAGAGGGCGTCATAGGCCTCATCGGAGCCGGCCAGGGCGCCGGTGTGGCTGGAGGCGGCCCGAGCCCCGGCCGCGGTCCGGCCGGATTTGATGGCCAGGATGGGCTTGGGCTTGGGGCCCTGCGGACGGTGATCTCCTGGGCCAGCTGGAAGAAGCGCCGGGGTTCGGTCAGGTCTTCCAGATAGAAAGGGATGACGTCGGTTTGGGGATCGTCCTTCAGGTAAGCGAGAAAGTCGTTTTCGTTGAGGTCGGCCTTGTTGCCCACGGAGACGAACTTGGAGAGGCCGATCTCCTCGCCCTGGGCGTATTCCAGGGCCGCCACGCCGACCGCGCCGCTTTGGGAGACCAGGGCGATGTTGCCGGGCCGGGGCATCAGCCGGGCGAAGGAGCCGTTCAGGGAGACCTCGGGAGTGGCATTGATGATGCCCAGGCAGTTGGGCCCCAGGAGGCGGATGCCCCGCTCGCGGGCGACTTGCAGGACTTGATTGCTCCAGGTCCACCCCGGCTCCGCCCAGTTCCTTGAACCCCGCGGTGATGACGATGGCCGCCTTGATGCCCTTGTCGCCGCACTCCGCCATGACTTGGGGGACCGCGTCCCGGGGGACGATGATGATGCCTAAGTCCACCTCATCGGGGATATCCAGGACCGAGGGGAAGGCCTTGACGCTCATGACGCTGGCGGCCCGGGGGTTGACCGGGTAGACCACGCCGGCGTAACTGTGTTGGAGGACGTTGCCGAAGACCGCCTGCCCGACGCTGCCGGGGCGGCCGCTGGCGCCGATGACCGCCACGGCCCGGGGGGCGAAGAGGGTGCTGAGGTTCAGGTCAGAGGTTGCCATGTCTCGGCCTTTGCAGTGGGATAGAGAGCGCTTCCCGAAAAATCCGCCACAGCCGTCCTCGGCCGGGGCGGCACGAAAACCGCCACTACGCAAAAATAGTCATTCGTGGGGCCAGAATCGACCTCAGGCGGATCGATTTTTGAAAAAATAAAGCGGTGGACCGGAAGTTGGGGGGGGAGGGCTAGGGTAATTGCATTCTGGGCGGCGGCACCAGAACCTGCGGCCGGGGCGGTAGTGAGGGCTTCATTCCCGGCCGGGGCGGCGGCGCCCCCCCTGCGGCGGTTTCAGCCAGCGGCCTGGGTGGGAAATCCCGCAGCGCGGCCACCCGTTTGCCGGGTATGGCAAAATTCAGGTTCTGGCCTCTTCCCATCTGAAAGGTGGCCACTCCGACCACTTCACCCCGAAGATTGGCCACCGGACCGCCACTGGAGCCGGGAGAAACCGGCGCCGATATTTGCAGGATTTCTCCCCGCCCGGAGATCCGGCGAATCCCTGATACCATGCCATCACTGACGGTCTGCTCCAAACCCAGGGGACTGCCCACGACCACCACCCGCTCCCCCACCTCAGGCAGGTTTGGCGCGATCGGCAGATCGGAGGGATTGTTCTGGAGCCCCTCGGCCACAAGTTTCACGAGGTCGGCGGCGCGATCTTCCGCCACCAGCGCCTTGAGCGGATAACGTACCCCAGCCGCGGTTTTGATCTCGGCTCGAGCCACCCCATAAATGACATGCCCCGCGGTAATGACCTGGCCGTGGTTATTAATGAAAAAGCCGCTTCCCACCCGGACAACCTTGCCGCCGGCATTGTAGCCGATGACCGTGACCACGGCCGGCTGAATCTTTTTGATCAGCTGGGGGAGATTTTCCTGGGCCCGAGCCGAATCCGCCCCTAAACCAAGAACCAGTAACGCCAGGATTGCGATGACGGTGCGGTGCGGCATGATTCTTCTCCCAGGACGCCCTCTTGGCACAGGATAGCATAAATTGCCTTGAAAAACCGGCCTGCTGGCAGAATTTTGGTGAGGGAGAAACGGGACCGGTTGTCGGGCGGGTAGTCGCGGCCCTGGGGGAGTCGGAGGGCTCATTCTGAGCGCTGCGAAGATCTCGAAGGTTCCGATGACCGAAGTCCTTCACTTCGCTCAGAATGACCCTGAAGAGTGTACCGTAGGGCAGAGAATTTTTGGTCTTTCTGGCCGCGTCGCGGCAGGCTCTCACCGGCCCAGGCCCGCGCCGCTTGCAGGACTTACGCTTTCTTGGCGGCTTTGCGCCGGAACGCTCCCAGGCCCTTTTCCACCGCCAATTGCCGGCGCTGTTCCGAATATTCCTTACAAACGAGCGGATATTTTTTCGGATCGAGTCCAAATCTCTTAAAATATTCTTTGGGCATTAAATTGTGGGCCTTGCGGATATGAGTCCTGAGGGTCCGCAATTTTTTCCCACATTCCAGGCACACCACATATTTCTCTTTAACGATGTCTTTCAAAGGGATCGCCGGTTTTTTCACCCCTTCAACTTCTTCAACCTTCTCGGGAGCCCCTGGGATAACACCGGTTTCCAAAGAGGCCAGAGTAGCATAGACCTCTTTAATCTCTTCGATCAATTGTTGGGGCGATATTTCAGACATGGAGGCGTGGGAAACGATGATCTCTGCGGTCAATTTCATGATTTCAGTGGCCATTGGAATGATTCCTTTCTCTTTGACATGGTGGGTCTATCAATCTACTTATGTTACTTATTGTCATTTATTTATGTTTGTCAAGGATTTTATTTCGCTAAATCAGGAACTAACAAAGGTGCGCCGATAACTAAAGAAATATGCTGCATCCGATTAAGGGGTTTTTTGACAAGGTGGCGGACTATGCTCTCCTAAGATGCTTCGGTAATCTCAGTCATCACAAGGGCCAAACCCGGCACATTGTTTCGCCCAAATTTTCCAAGACCTGCACGGAGTTTATGGGGGCGCGGGACCAAAAGTTTTGTAGCAAGACCGGCACCACAGGAGACCTGCAGGACGAGTAAGGACTGGCTTTTTTGGGGCTGTTGGGCCTGCTTATTATTGGCTACGGCTAAACTGAAACGCCACCGCCGCAAGTAAGACTGATCCCGTTACGGGATTTTTCCCGGAATCCGGCCGGGAACCGCAGGCAAGATTTCTCTCAGCGGTGCCTGGCCGGATGGAAAAGCAGGGTGAACTTTCTTTGCCGCCCGGAATGATTATCTTCCCTTCAGGTTGCCATTTCTTCTCAACGGCGGGGCATGCACGTGGCTACTATTCCTGATGTCGTGGTGGTCGGCGCCGGCATCCTGGGCCTGGCCAGCGCCTACCATATCCTGCAGGCAGATTCGCGCCTGAATCTCTGGGTCCTCGACCGCCTCCCGGGCCCCGGCCGGGGTACCACGGCCAGGAGCGCCGCGGCCTACCGCGATATGTTCGCCACCCCGGTGAACCGCCATCTCGCTCAGGGCAGTCTCAGCTTCTACGAAAATCTCCAGGAATCCGGGGTGCAGCTCGACCTGCTGCGCCTCGGCTACCTCTGGCTCCGCACCGCGGCCCAGATGGCCGGCATCGGCCCCACCCTGCAGGCCATGGCCGACGCCGGGGTGGCTTTTGAAACCCTGGAGCCCCGGGAACTGGCCCGACGACTGCCCGATCTGCAAGGGGGCGATATCTTCCGGGGGATTTTCGGGAAAAGGTGCGGCATCCTCAACCCCAACCGGCTGGCCGGCTTTTATGCCGCGGAGGTAACCCGGTTGGGCGGCCAATTCCAGGTCGGCGTGGAAGTCACCGGCTTTGTCCTCGATTCTCAGGGACTGCTCCGCGGGGTCAAGATCGGCGACCGGGAAATCCCGGCCGGGCAGATCCTGGTGGCCACCGGGCCCTGGCTGGCGGCCACCCTAGCGTTGGCCGGCCTACATGCCCCGGTAGTGGCCGTGAAGCGCCAGTTATTCGCCCTCAAGGCCCCGGCCGGACCCCTGAATCGTCTCCTCCATAGCCGGGGCTTCAATCCCCACGGCCTCCTGCCCTTCACCATCCTGCCCGGCGAGGCCTATCTGCGGCCGGCCCCCGCGGCGAACGCCTTCATCGTCGGCTTTGCCAACGAGGACCAGCCCCCGGGCCTCGAAGACCGGCCCGCGGCCGAGCCGGAGTTTTTCGAGGCGCGTATCCGGCCGCAACTGGAGCGCTATTTGCCGATATTCCACGGAGCCATACCCGGCCAGTCCTGGGCCGGCCTCTATGCAGATCACCCGCCCGACCGCATCGCCTTCGTGGACCAGATGTCCGGCGCCCTGGTGGTGGGCGGCGCCAGCGGCAGCGGCATCATGAAGGCCGATTCTTTGGGCCGGGCCGCAGCCGGGCTCTATTTCGGCCAGCCCCAGGTGAAGCTGGGGGATGGGCAACCCTTGAATGTGGCAGACCTCGGCCTTCAGGGCCGGACCTTGCCCCCCGAGGAATTCGTTATCTGATCCGGCGCGACTGGCCTAGGCGTAAAAAACCGGCCCCCGCAAGCCTCAAAGGCCCTTTAAGCCTTCGGCGCTAACCAAACCGGATTGCCCAAGGAGAGGCCGTGTTAACGCGGATCGTTATCTGTATCTCACTCGCGGCAATATTAATCAACGGTTGCTCCACGCCCCCAAAACCGGCTGACCGGAATAGTTTTGCAGAACTCTGTCTGGCCTTGGGCAAAACCGACGGCAAGATCAGCAAAGCAGAATTGTTGAGCGCGGTGAAGGATAAGGAACAGGCCGAGAAGATTTTTGATAGTTGTGATAAAAATCAACAGGGTTTCTTGACGGTGGAGGAAGCGGCGCGCCAAACTTGGGCGATTCGGGAACTTTTAAGGCTCACTCCGCCTCCTAGAATAATTCCTCCGCGCGGCGGGCGCTAATAATTTTCAGAAAATCACCACCTGGAGAAATTGCGTCCGGGACGCATTTTTTATTCCTGTCCCCTTGAGGTTAGGACTGGGGTGGGAGGAACATATGATGGTTAGGTCTAAACCTTATCTCTTAGGGAAACCGCCATGTTAGAACCATTTCGGAACGAGCCCCTCAGCGATTTTGCCGATCCCGCCCGGGCCGCGGCCTACCGCGAGGCCCTGGTTCAGGTGCGCCGGCGCCTGGGCCGCCATTGGCCTCTGAGCCGCGGTGGCCGGACGATTGCTCCGGAACAGCAAATCGTCAGCCGCAACCCGGCCCGGCCCGCCGAAGTAGTAGGCACCGTGGCTTCGGCGACGGCGCCGCAAGCAAACCAGGCCCTGGACGCCGCCTGGCGGGCCTTTCCGGCCTGGGCGGAGCTCCCCCCCGAGGCGCGGGTGGCCGCCGTCTTGCAGCTCGCCGCCGAGCTGCGCCGCCACAAATACGAACTCGCCGCCTGGGAAACCCTGGAGGCCGCCAAGAACTGGTTGGAGGCCGAAGCCGATGTCTGCGAGGCCATCGACTTCTGCGAGTATTACGCCCGCCAGGCCCTGGAGCTGGCCCGCCCCCTGCCGGTCAGGCCCTATCCGGGAGAAATCAACGAGTCGCGGCTCCAGCCTCTGGGGGCCGGGGTGGTCATCCCCCCCTGGAATTTTCCCCTGGCCATCCTGGTGGGCATGACTATCGGCCCGGTGGCCGCCGGCAACACCGTGGTGCTGAAGCCCTCGTCTTATACTCCCGTGGTCGTCGCCAGATTCATGGAACTGGTGGCTGCCGCCGGCTTCCCGGAGGGCGTCATCAATTTTCTTCCCGGCCGCGGCGGCGAGGTGGGCGACTTGCTGGTGGACCACGTCCGCAGCCGCTTCATCAATTTCACCGGCTCCAAGGACGTGGGGCTCCGCATCGCCGCCAGGGCGGCGCAGGTCCATCCGGGCCAGGTCTGGCTGAAACGGGCCTTTCTGGAAATGGGCGGCAAAGACGCAATGGTGGTGGATGAAACCGCCGACCTGGACGAGGCCGTGGCCGCCGTCATCCCCAGCGCCTTTAGCTATGCGGGCCAGAAATGTTCGGGGGCCTCCCGGCTGATCATCCTGGCTGAGGTTTATGATGAGTTGCTGGAGCGGGTGACGGCTGCCGCCGCCAAACTCCAGGTTGGACCGGCGGAGGAAAATTTCCCGGTCGGCCCGGTGATCTCGGAGACCCAGCACCGCGCCATCCTGGCCGAGATCGACCAGGGCCGCTCCCAGGCCAGACTCGTGTTGGGCGGCCAGGCCATGGACCGGGACGGGGGCTACTATCTCGAGCCCACCATCTTTGCCGAGGCGGCTCCTGAGTCCAGGCTGGGGCAGCACGAGATTTTCGGGCCGGTGCTGGCGGTGATCCGGGCCCGGGATTTCGACCAGGCGGTGCGCATCTTCAACGGCACCGCTTACGGCCTCACCGGCGGCCTGATGAGCCGCAGCCGGGAGCGCATCGAGCGGGCCAAACGAGAGTTCGACGTCGGCAACCTCTATATCAACCGCAAGATTACCGGCGCCCTGGTGGGGGTGCAGCCCTTCGGCGGCTTCAAGCTGTCGGGGACCAACGCCAAGGCCGGCGGACCCGACTACCTGCGGCTGTTTATGGAGATGAAGAGCGTGGCCGAACGGCTGTAACTGGCAAGACCTGCAAGCAGTGTAGGACAGCCGCCCCCGGCTGTCCTGGACAGGCGAGGGCGCCTGTCCTACATTTTCCCTGGATTTCTCCGCACCCACAAAAAGTAGTGCTCCTCCCGGTTTTCCCAGGCCAGGACCTGATCCCCGGAGCGCTCCACGATCATCAGCAAGTCCGCCAGGGTATCACGATCCCGCAGGCGGATTTCCAAGACCGCCCCGGACGCCAGCCGGGCCAGGGTGCATTTGCAGATGGCCAGGCTGACGGGAGTCACCTCCCCACAAATATCCAGTTGTTGATCGGCTTTCATCGGATTAAATCCAGCTTTTCATCCTGATCGCTTTGTGATACCCTGATGTTAAAACATCTGTTAAAACAAGGTCCAGGCCATGCAGGAAGAAAAGATCAACCGCTACCTGAAAGAAATCATCAACACCATGAACGACGGCCTCATGGTGGCCAGCCCCGACGGCACCATCCTCATGGTCAACCAGGCCTTTGAACAGATCATGGGTTACCGCCGGGAGGAAATCATCGGCCGCCCCTGCACCATCCTGAAGTGCGATATCTGCTCCACGGCGCGCACCGGCGGCAAGGGCCAGTGGTGCGACCTCTTTAAGCATGGCGCAGCCACCCGCAAACGCTGCCTGTACATGCGCAAAGACGGGACTTACGTGCCTATCCTCAAAAATGCCGCTCTGCTGCGGGACGAGACCGGGCAGGTCCTGGGCGCGGTGGAAACCTTAACCGACATCTCGGAGCTGGCTCGCCGGGATGAACAGATCCAGCAGCTTTCCAAGCTCGTCGATACTGCCGGCGACTTTCACGGCATGGTGGGCAAATCCCCCCGCATGCAGCAGGTCTTCGACCTCACTGAGAAGGCCGCCCAAAGCGAGGCCCCGGTGATCATCTTCGGCGAGAGCGGCACCGGCAAAGAACTGGTGGCCCACGCCATTCACGCCCTGGGCCGGCGGCGGGAGGGCCCCTTCATCACCTGCAACTGCGCCGCCCTCAACGAATCCCTGCTGGAAAGCGAGCTCTTCGGCCACGTCAAGGGCGCCTTCACCGGGGCCTACGCCCATCGCCAGGGGCGGTTCGAGACGGCCCACCGGGGGGATATCTTCCTGGACGAAGTCGGCGACGTCCCCCCGGCCATCCAGGTAAAGCTCCTGCGGGTCCTGGAGACCAAGCAATTTGAGCGGGTGGGGGAATCCCGGTCCATCACCGCCGACGTCCGCATCATCACGGCCACTCACCGCAACCTGGAAGCCCTGGTTGCAGAAGGAAAATTCCGGGAAGACCTGTTCTTCCGCATCAACGTCATTCCCATCCACCTGCCCCCGCTCCGGGAGCGCCTGGAGGATGTCCCTTTGCTGGTGGAGCATTTCCGGAAGCAGCTAAGCCGGCGCAGCGGCAAGGAGATCGTCGGCCTCACTCGGGAGACCATGCAGATCTTCCTGGACTACCCCTGGCCCGGCAATGTCCGGGAACTCCAGGGCGCCCTGGAATACGCCTTCGTGGTGGCCGAAACCGGCCTCATCGCCCCCGGGCACCTGCCCCCCAAACTGAGTTCTATGGAACTCTCCCGGGAAACTCCGCCGCCAGCCGCGGCCAACCCGGAGTTGGAGGACAACGCCGAAAAAACCGCCCTGGTCAAGGCCCTGCGCCAGGCCGGCGGCAACCAGTCCCAGGCCGCGGCGCTCTTGGGCGTGAGCCGGGTCACCGTCTGGCACCGCATGAAAAAATACGGCATCGACGTGCACAAACTGGTTACAGCTTAACCGCATGGCTTAATCGGGGGATGAGGCCGGGGAGCCCCTGCCCCATCCTCTGATTGAACGTTTAGAAGACCACCACGTCGCCGTTGCCCATGCAAAGATTGCTTTGGCTCCCGTACTTGGCGGCGCCCTGGACTACCGGGATGTTGCTGGCGATCATCTTCTGAATGGCCACCAGGCCGGTGCAGTGGTTGGCCGCCACCTTCTGCAGCTGCATGGCGGCGAGGCCGCTGATGACGGGATCGAGCTTCGCGTCCCACTGCTCGAAGGGGCAGATATGCAGCCCGCCGTAAAGTCCGTAGGGTTTAAGATTCCCCCCTATGTTCTCCTGGCCGTATTTCAGCAGGTTCACGACCCCCATGTGGCAGCACCCGGTGACCGTCACCAATCCCTTGTCTTTTACGTTAAAGAACAGGGCGTGCTCCCCCTGCACGCGCAGGATGATGGGAATATCGAAGGTGGCCGCGGCGCAACCGGGGAAAAGCAGGTTGACGCCGCCGGGGCGCAACTGCACGAGTTGCCCTTTATGGCCGCTCTTCTTGATGAGTTCTTTGCCTTCGGGGTAATAGCTATTCGAGGTCACTATCTTGAGGTCGGGGCGATACTTCAGGACGACCGGCAGCCCCCAGAAATGGTCCAGGTGTTCATGGGAGAGGAAGAGAAACTCGATCTCGCCCTTCCGCAGCATATCGTCGATGCCTTCCCTCTGGTAAGAGTATTCCATCCAGGCGGGATTCCAGCCGGTATCGAGCAGGAACCGCCTGGTGGTGCCGTTCAAGGCTTCGACTTCCACTAAGGCGCTGTAGCCCCCGCTGTTTTTATGATCCCAGTGCACCACGTATTGATTCGTGGCCATCCCCCCGGCGTTTTTGACATCAGCCACAAATTGGGCGCCGTTAAACCAGCTGGTTTCCGAAATGCAGGTCACCTTGACGCTCTTGCACTGGCCGATATCAGCCGGTGCCGCTGCCCATCCCTGGGAAGGCCCCAGGAAGTTTGAGACATACAAGGCTGCTCCTCCGGCGCCGATTGATTTTACGAAGTTCCTGCGGGATATTGCGTTGTTGGTGGACTCCGGGTCTTTCATCTGCCGCTCCTTTATTGGTAAGGTTTTAGCGATGATTGTGACAACCTTTGCCGTCCCGGTGTTCCTTTTGGCCCGGGATAAATTTCCCGAATTGAATTTTTTCTAAAAAACAAATTTTCGGCCTGCGGCCAGGACGCTTAACTCCTGGCCCCGACCGCCGCCGGCCCGCATCTAATTAATAAACCACCGTGGATTTGGCGCTGGTCATCTCAACCACCAGCCGCCCCGCCTTTACCAATTCTACTCCCTGGATCAAGTCAGCCTGACTGATCTTGCGCTCCGCAAGGCAGGGGATTCAGGCCAGGAACGTGCCGCCGTTGGCGACGTAGCTTTCCACCAGGGTCTTCAAAGGGGTCAGGCCGGGAAAGCTGATGTCGTCGGCATAGCCTTTCTTGGCCAGATAGACCCCGTTCCCCTGCAAGACCACTACGGCTTCCACGTCCATGGATTGGGCCGCGGTGGCCAGCATTAAGGGAAAGATGGCCCGCTCCGGGTCCTCCCCCGCGTGGGTGGCGACTAAAACCATTTTTTCTTTTGCTTCCGCCATCTCAAATCCTCCTTTTTGGATTTCAGGCTCGTTTAAGTGCCTCATTCAGACATACCGGTCCGCCAGGCTGGCCAGGTCTTCCACGGCTACCCCCGCCTTGAGCAGGTTGGCCAGGCAGATGGGACAGCAGGTGACCACCGGGGCGCCGCCGGCCTTCAGTTCCGCCACCCGCCGCCCTAAAATCTCCCGGTTCAGGGCCGGGGACACCGACTCCGCCGGGCCGCCGCAGCAGGAAGTGAACTCGCCGCAGTTGCGCACTTCCACATACTCCAGGCCCAGACTGCTGAGCACCTGCCGGGGCCCTGCCGAGAGCTTCAGGTATCTGCCGTAAAAACAGGGGTCGTGGATGGTCACCGTTCCTTCGCCGTTGCCGCCGCCCGCCCTGGCCAGCTTAAGCAGGCTGAAATACGGCTGCACCTCGAAGCTCTCCCCGATGTATTTCGGATACAGCTCTTTCAAGGCATAGGTGGTGTGCGGATCAACGGTGATGATCTTTTTGACGCCGTGGAGCTTCAAAGTCCGGGCCACGAACCGGGCGTGCGCCGCAAAGCCCTCCTGGTCCCCCAGGTCGTAAAGCAGGATGCCGCTATAGAAATCCATCTCGGGATGATAGAAGAAGTCCACCCCGGATTTGGTCAGAAGACGGCAAATGGACCGCAGAATGCCGTTAAATTTCTGCTTTTCCGCCCCGGAGGTCAGCAAAGGATAACCCCCAACCCGTGAGCGACCCGGGGAGATAGCGGCCGAACCGCAGATAATCCGCCCCGCGGCTGCCCTCCAGGCGCGTCAGGTATCCGGGTGGTGGCCTCGATGTAAGGGATGGCCTGGTACATCAGTCCGGTGAAGAGCAGGGCGTCCCCCGGCCGCCGGGTCAAGCCGCCGGCCTGCCGCCACCAGGTGTTGAGCCGGGAGGCGGGCGCCCCGAAAGGATTGCGGCTCCGCCGCACATTGGCGGCGATGAGGTCGATGATGTCCCCGGGGTTAAACATTGACTTACTTCCTCCGTGAGTGCGCCACCACGTAGCGGCGCAGCCCCAGGATGAGTTCACCGGGGTTGGCCTGGCGGGGACAGGTCCGGGTGCACAGGCCGCAGTGCAGACACCTCCAAAGTTCCGGGCCATGTTGCAGGATTTTCTCCTTGGCCCCCACCTGGACGTAGCGGATCAGCTTCCGGGGAAAATGCTCGTAGAGCAAGGGGCAGATAGCCGCACAGGTGCCGCAGTTAAAGCACTCCAGGGCCGTATCCACGCCATAGGACTTGAGCTCTTCGGCAAAATCGGGATGCACCAGGGCCATGATCCGGTCCTCTCGCCAGGGGGCGCGGCTACTCATCCTCGCCCCCTTCCGTCTCTGCGGCCGCCGCCTGCCCCAGGCGGTAAGCGAAAATAGCTGCCGGCCTTCGCTCCCTTCCAGAATCTCCCCGTATTTCTTCAAGGTGGCCACGTACCAGAGCACCTCGGAGGCCGGCAGACCCGTGGCCGCGGCGATCTCGGGCACGGTCAGTTCCGCCCCGGCCAGGCTCGCCTTGATGGCCTTTCACCGCCCGCCGCTGCTCCTTCATCCGGCCGGTGGCCGAGGCAATCTGATCCTTCCGGGCCGCCTTGAGCCTTTTCAGGGCCTCTTTTCCGGAATCTGCTTCTATTGGACTGTCAGGCATCAAAAACCTCATCATATGTAGCAGCCGGCGATTCTCGCCGGCGTGGCGTCAACTGAATCTCAGGACGTTTCCAGATACTCGTCCGAAACGATCATGTCCACCATGGCCTCGTATTGCTTCAGGGTCCAGCCCTGGACGTTGATGGCGTTTTCCGGGCAGACCGCCACGCAGGCGCCGCAGCCCAGGCACAGGGCCGGATTGACCTGGGCCCGCTTGACCTTGTCGGCCCGTCCACCATCTGCTCCACCATGGCCAGCGCCCCTTCCGCCAGGCAGGCCTCGACGCAGGCGCCGGTGCCTACGCACTTGCTCAGGTCCACTTCCGCCACAAAGGGGTCCAATTCCACGTAACCCCGGGTCAGAATCGCCGCGGCCTTGACCGCCGCGGCCCCGGCCGCCGCACAGGTCTCGCCCACGTCAAAGGGGGCCTGGCAGGTGCCGGCCAGCAGGATGCCGGCCACGGAGACCTCCACGGGGCGCAGCTTGGGGTGGACCTCCTGGAGGAAGCGGTCGGCGCCCACGGGAATCTTCATCTTCTCCACCAGGTCGGCGATGATCATTGGGCTCCTGGCCCACCGCCAGCACCACCAGGTCCACCGGCACCTCCAGTTCCTCGCCGAAGGTCAGGACATCCTTCACCTTGACCAGCAGCGGCGTGCCCTGTGGCATCGGGATTCCTCAAGACCTGCGGCTCCTCCCCGGCCTCGAAGCGGAAGAACAGCTTGCCGTTTTGGGCCGCCTGGGTGTAAAGCTCCTCCTGCCCCCGGCCATAGGTGCGGATGTCCCGGTAAAAATCGAAGACCCGGGTTTTGGGGTAGTGCTCCCGAATGCAGGTTGGCGGCGTAGAGCGTGGCGCTGCAGCAGGTGCGGGAGCAATACTCGTTCAGATAGCCGCCTTCGTTTTCTGCATGGATGCCCGGAATCTGGCGGCTGCCCACGCAGTGGATCATGGCGGCCCGGCGGATGGGCCGGCCGTCTAAGACCAGGGTGTCGCCGGCCTCGGCCTCGGCCATTAGGCGGATAAACTCCGGCAGGGTGACCACCTCCGGAAATTCCCGATAGCCGTATTCCCCCCGCCGGGGCCGGTAGGGCCGGAAACCCGTGGCCACGACGATAACCCCGGCCGCCAGGTCAAACTCTTCCGGGCTTCCGGGATGGCCGTCGGGCATGACCCCCACAAAGGGCACATATTCCCCCAGGCCCCGGCCGGACTGGCTCAGCCTGGCCCAGCTGCTCGGCATAGTCCTCGCCTGCGGGTGGCCTGCCTGACCACCTTGAGCTTGAAATTGCCGATATAGCCCGTCGAAGCTCTCCACCTCGGCGCAGGTGAGCACCGTAATGGCCGGGTGCTTCAGGACTGCGCCGGCCAGTTCGCTGATGATCTGCCGACGGCGGTTTCGCCCTCAGGCGCCAGACGCTGTCAACTGCGCCACCTGTCCCCCCAGGAAGGGGCTCTTTTCCACCAGGGTCACCGGCAGGCCCCGCTCGGCCAACTCCAGGGCGCTCTTGAGCCCGGCGACGCCGCCCCCGATGCACCACCGCCCGGCGCTCGCACCTCGACCCGGATGGGCTCCAGGGGCTTGAGCCTCCCGGCCTTGGCCGCGGCCGCGGCCACCAGCCGGCTGGCCTTCTCGGTGGCCTCGGCGCCGTGATGCACCCAACTCACCTGCTCCCGCAGATTGGCGTGTTCGTACACGTAAGGGTTGACCCCGGCCCGGACCAGGGCCTGGCGGAAAGTGGTTTCATGCAGGCTGGGTGAGCAGGAGGCCACCACCACCCGGTCCACCAGGCCGCTTTTAAGGTCCTCGATGATCATTTCCTGGCCGGGATCGGAGCACATAAACATATTCGCCCGGGCCACCACCACCCCCGGCACCTTGCGGGCCTGCTCGCAAACCTTTTCCACGTCCACGGCGTCGGAAATGTTGCCGCCGCAATGGCAGACGTAGACCCCGACTTTGGCTGCCGGGGCGGGTTCGTGTTTCTTGGTCTCCGCCATCAACTTTCTCCAGCAAATTTCATGGCTATCAGCTTTTAATATAGGACAGCCGCCCCCGGCTGTCCGGGACAGGCGAGGGCGCCTGTCCTACATTTCTTCTTTGCTACCTAGATAGCGGGAGGCCTCCATGGCCGCGGCGCCCGCCTCCACGATGCTGTCCACGATATCCTTGGGTCCGGCCGCGGCGCCGGCCACAAACACCCCTGCCAGATCGGTCAAGGTGGGGGCCAGCTTGGGTTTCACGGTCTTAATGAACTTATCCGCCCCGGTGCCCAGGGCGCAGCGGCCCGCCGGCAGCCAGCCCGGCAGCAGACCCAGGGACAGCACCACCAGGTCGTGCTCGGCCACCTGCACCCCGCCCTCGGCTTCCTGGGACTCGTAGCGCAGCCGCACCGTGCCGTCTGTCGCCCGGTCCACGTAAGCCACCTTGCCTTTGACGAAGTTGACCCCCATGGCCTGGGCGTTCTGGAAAAACTGCTCATAGCCCTTGCCGAAGGCCCGGATGTCCATATAGTAGATGGTGAGGTCGGCCAGGGGGAGGCGAACCGGACAGCAGCATGGCCTGCTTGATGGCATACATGCAGCAGACCCGGGAGCAATAGGGCACCCCCATGACTCTGGTCCCGGGAGCCGGCGCACTGGATAAAGGCGACGGCATCGGGCTCCTTGCCGTCGGAGGGCCTGAGCGACCCGGTTATAGGGGCCGTGGGGCGCCAGCAGCCGTTCCATCTGCAGGGCCGTAATCACATTGGGAATCCGGCCCTGGCCGTACTGAGCCTTATCTTCCAGGGGCGTCATCTCGAAGCCGGTGGCGATCACCGCGGTGGCCGGCCGTCAGGGTGAAGTCTTCCGGCTCCTGGAAATAATTGACCGCCCGGGTGGGGCAGACCTTGGCGCAACGGCCGCACAGGATACAGTTCTCCGGATCGATCAGGGCCTTCTGGGGAATGGCGTTGGAGAAGGGGATGTAAATGGCCTTCCGGCCCGCAAACCCGCCCTGCTCGGCATCGGGGACCAGCACCGGACACTGATATTCGCACTGGCGGCAGCCGATGCACTTCTCTTCGTCCACGTAGCGGGGCTTTTGGCGTGATCGCCGCCACCAGCTCATCGCCCCGGCGGGCCAGCGACTGCAGCTCGCAGTAAGTGAAGAGGGTGATGTTGGGGTGATGGGCCGCGGCCGCCATCTTGGGGGTGGTGATGCAACTGGAGCAATCCAGGGTCGGGAAGACCTTGGAGAGCCGGATCATCTTGCCGCCGATGGAGGCGTCCTTTTCGACCACGGCCACCGAGAAATCCTGCTCCGCCAGATTCAGGGCCGCCTCCAGCCCGGCGATGCCGCCCGCCCAGGACCAGGGCGTCGAATTGTAGATTTTTTTGCGGACTCATGCCCACTGCTCCTAAACGGCCGCCGCCGTCTGCTCCCGGCCGGGCGGGCCCAACTCCGAGACCAGGTCGTTCATCTGCCGCACTTCGTTCAGGAAGGCCCGGGTACAGACCGTGCAGATGGCGGTGAGCCTGAGCCGCCGAATATCCAGGCCGCTCGCCTTCATCAGGGGGTAAACCCGGTCGATGCGCTTGGCCAGGGCTTCATAGGACCCGGGGTAGGGCGACTCCACCCCGCAGGACATGATGATGATGCCGGCGATGCCTTTGGCAAAGCAATCCAGATAAAATTTCTCGGGAAAGAGCACCGGGTCCTTGACCCGGAGGATGAAGGTATTGGCCGCATAGCTCTGATGCCCCTGGCCCACGGCGTCGGCCCCCGGATAGGCGCAGGCCTCCGTCGCCAGAATCAATATTTTGCCCGCGTCCTTCTCGGCCCCCATGCGGCCTCCCATTACCTGCAGACTCTCCAAGCCTGGCATACCAAAACAGCAACCACTATGGCCGCCGAAGGCAGGCTAATTTTCCACCACATCGCGGCCTGCCCGGTTCCCGCAGCCCTACCTTCCCTGCCATTCGGGTTTTCTTTTGCCCAGGAAGGCCTCTATGCCTTCTTTAGCATCTGCGGAGGTGCACAACCGGGCAAACACCTCGCTGCTGAAAGCAAAGCGTTGCCGGAAAGGCATATCCATCATCTGATAGTAAAATTGCTTGCCCAGCCTGACCGCCAGCGGGCTTTTATCCAAAAGTTTCCGGGCGAAGGCCACGGTTTCCTCTTCCAGCTTTTCCAGCGGCACCACCTTGTTCACCCAGCCAAAATGCTCGGCTTCACGGGCCTCGATCATCTCGCCGCAAAGCAGCATCTCCAGGGTCTTTTGCTTACCCATGGCGTAGCTCAGCGGGATTATCGGCCCGGTGCAGAGCAGCCCTACCCTAATGGCGGTGGTGCCGATTTTGGTGCCTTCCGCCACAATGGCGAAGTCGGCGGCCGCCAGCAGTCCCGCCCCATTGGCCACGGCAAAGCCGTGTACCATGGCGATGACGGGTTTGGCCATCTCGGCGATGGTGAGATGCATTTCATCCATCTGGGCGATCCACTGTTGATATTCCGAGGTGGTTTTGCCCGGAAATTCCGAGATGTCGATACCGGTGGAAAAGGCCTTGCCGGCGCCCTTGACAATCACCACCTGCACCTGTTCCTGGAGGTCGAGCTGGCGCAGGGCCTCGTTCAGTTCCCGGGCCAACTGACTGCTGAAGGTGTTCATTTTGTCCGGCCGGTTCAAGGTGATGAATCCCAACCCATCCCGAATTTCCACAATAACGGTTTCAAACGCCATGGTGTCTCCTGACTGGCATTAACAATGGTCCCCTGAGGTAGAGGACGGAGGATGAATGCAGAGGGCTATGATCAATAGGCCGCCCCGAGGTCCCGCCTATTTCTTGCGGACCACAAAAATCCGGTCGTAGCCGTCCGCGGCCAGGGAGCCCAGGAATTCGTGACCCACTTTCTGAGCCCAGAGGGGCATATCGCTCTTGGTGCCCGGATCATTGGAGAGCACCTCCAGGACCTCGCCCACCTTCACCCGGCCAATGGCCTTCTTGGCCTCCAAGAGCGGCCCCGGGCAGGCGCTGCCCCGGGCGTCCACCACCGCGGCGGCCTGCAGAGTCGTCAGATCGGTTGCCATCGTTTTCTCCTTCTAATTGATGATCCCGGTCTTGGCGCCGGGGGGTTCTGTTTTAATAAAGCAAAATCAATGCCAAGAGCACGAATGCCAACTTCGTAAAAATTAATCAATAAAATTAGTTAGTTGAATATTTCATCCCTGACCTGGAGAAAAACCTCTTTAACACTTGTTTAATCTATTTATCAGTTGTTAAGTGCCGGATAAAGACCCAGGAACAGCCATTGACAATTTGTAAAAAATGATTAACTAATCCTTACCTCTAAGCCGATGATTTAGGAGCCCGCCATGGGTCTGCAGGAATACCGGGAAAAGATGGAAGCCCAGCTCAAGGAGCTGACGGCTAAAGTGGAAGAACTGAAGGGCAAGGCCGCCAAGGCTACCGCCGACGCCAGGGCTGAAATGACGAAGCAAATTGAGGCCCTGAAGCCCAAGTTGGAGGCGGCTCAGCAGAAGCTCAAGGAATTACAGGCCGCCAGCGGCCCGGCCTGGGACAAGCTCAAGGAAGGTTCCGAAAAGGCCATGGCGGATTTGAAGAAGACCTGGGAGTCCGTCAAGTCGAAATTGTATTGATCCGGCCGCGTGATCCGTCACGGCCGGGAAGGGGCTTGGAGGTGCGGCATGAGAAAGTGGGTGATGGTGATCATTTTGGCACTGCTGATGTTAACGACGGGCTGAGATTAGGACCTTAAAACCCCAAGTGGGAAGCCGGCGAACTTCCCCCCCTGCCTCGCGGGGCCGCGGGAAAAATCATCTCGCCGAAGATCTTGCCGCCGAGCCGCGGCCACAGAGAAGGCGGACTTTGAGTCCGCCCTTTCTTTTTTTCAAAGCGCGGCTCTAATCGGCGCCGCGCCTGGTTGTTCCTTAATTTTCCCGGCTCAAGTCGGCCAGTCCCGTTTGGCGGCAATGGCGTCGATCTCGATGGCAACGCCCCGGGCCAGGCCGGCTACCTGCACGGTGCAGCGGGCCGGCGGATGCCCCGGAAAAAATTCGGCGTAGGCCCGGTTCATTTCCTGGAAATCGGCCATATCAGTGAGATAGACCGTAGTTTTCACCACGTCTTTCAAGCCCAGGCCCGCGGCCATCAGGATGGCCTTGAGGTTGGCGATCACCTGGCAGGTCTGGACCACGATATCCCCCGGCACCAGGTTGCCCTGGGAATCCACGGGAATCTGACCGGATACAAAGACAAAGGGGCCCACGGCCAGGGCCTGGGTGTAAGGACCGATGGCGGCCGGAGCCTGGTTGGTCTCAATGGCGATTTTCTTCATACGTTATCTCCTTCTCAAAGGTTGGCAAAATTGCCCCGAAAATTCCTGAGTCCAGCGAAAGCCTGAGCTATGGAAGTCTGCACCAGAATGAATTTCTAAGTGAAGTAAGAATATGAAATAGCTAGTTATTTGCTAATTGCCCCCTGCTCGCCCTGGATGGCTAACGGCATAAAACTCTTGAAGAATGCCGCCGGTTTTGCTAATGATAATGGAAACCTAACAATGGTAATGAAATATTCAGGAGAATGCCCATGGGTCTGTGGTTGAAATGTCCGGGGTGCAACATCACGAATCCCCTGTCCCTGCGGGTCTGCCCCAAATGTGGGCGGTCCCTGGATAATCTCTCGCCCGCCGAGCGGGTTTACGTCCTCGGTCCGGCGGCCGAGGCGGCTCCGGCCGCCCACCCTGCGCCTCGCCCCCAGGCGGCGGTTCCCGTCGCGGTGGCCCCCGCGGCGCCCAAACCCGCCAAGCAGCCTAAGAAGCCGCGTAAAAAGAAAGGGTAGGTTTTGCTTTTCGACCCCGCTCAGTCGTCATTCTGAACCAGGGCCGCGGCCCGCGCTCCTGGCTCAGAATGGCGGTTAGCTCAACCCGAAACCTTGCCGCTAATCCGCCTCTTGCAACACCCCCAGCAGCAACTCCACCAACCGGGGCTCGGCCCGGGCCACGGTGGCGACGATCTCCTCCAGGGCGATGGGGGCCATGGCGTCCGGCAGATTGAGGTTGCTGAGGACCGAAACTCCCAGGACCCTGAGCCCGGCGTGCACCGCCACGATGGCCTCGGGTACGGTGGACATGCCCACCGCGTCGGCCCCGATGAGGCGCAGCATCCGGGTTTCCGCCGGGGTTTCCAGGCTGGGTCCCTTGAGGGCCACATAGACGCCCTGGCGCAAGAACAGCCCCTGCCGCCGGGCCACGTCCTCGGTCAGGTCCCGCAGGGCCGGGGCGTACACCCGGCTCATGTCGGGAAAACGGGGTCCCCAGGCCTCGACATTCTCGCCGATCAGGGGGTTGTCCCCCATAAAGTTGATCTGGTCGCAGATGAGCATCAATTCCCCGGCCCGGAAAAGCGGATTGAGTCCGCCCGCGGCATTGGTGAGCACCAGGGTTTTGACGCCCAGGGCCGCCATCAGCCGGACCGAGAAGGTGGCCTGGGCCAGGGAATAGCCTTCATAGGCATGGACCCGGCCGTGGGACAGGAGGACCGGTTTCCCGGACAAATGGCCCCAATAAAGGGTGCCGTGGTGGCTGGGGCTGGTGGCCCGGGGGAAGTGGGGCAGCTCTGCATAGGCCAAAGACCCTCCGCCCACGATTTTAGACGGCAGGAGTTGCTGCCCGGTTCCCAAAATCAGGCCCCACTCCGGCGTCTCCTCCAGCCGGGGGGCCACGAAACGGGCGCATTCCTCCACCTGTTCCCGGTATGTTTGAGTCAATGGCGCTCCCTTGCAACGCTCAGTTTTTTAAGGATAAGCCCCTTTACCGGCTACGTCAATGTCCGTCCGCGCCGCGGGCCAAATTTCGCTTTGTCCTTGACAGGGGCCAGAATTGCTTTAAAAATACAAACAGCATGATTAACTTCAGGTAAAAGCCATGGGCAGACCCAAAAAGTGCCGCTGGGTGGAAACCGAACCGGGGGTGACCTTCTTCAAGCCCCGGGGCATCCCCCTCAGGGCCTTGGAACAGGCAGTTATTACCGTGGACGAACTGGAGGCCATGCGTCTGGCCGATTACCTGGAGATGACCCAGGAGGAAGTGGCCCAGAAGATGCAAGTCTCCCGTCCCACGGTTACGCGGATGCTGGCCCGGGCTCACCGTACCGTGGCCGAGGCCCTGGTGCAGGGCAAGGCCATTTGCATCGAAGGCGGGGATTACCGCCTGGGGCGGCAGTGCGCCGCTTGCGGCCAGTGGACGGCGGCGGAGGGCGGCGAGCCCCGGCCCGAATGTTGCTGCCAGGCGGCGGCAGAAGAGGATAAGACTTAGACTCGCGGCGGCTGTCAGTCGCCTTATTTACTGACCACTGGCAACTGACCACTGACCACTGTCTTTCAGGCAATCCTTTGAAGGGGGAAACAAAGGAGATGGCCGATATCAGCACCTATAAGGAGGCCGGGGTCGACATCGACAAGGCGGACGACTTTATCCGGCAGATCCGCCCCCTGGTCAAATCCACTTACCGCACCGGCGTGCTGGGCGAGATCGGCGCCTTCGGGGGCCTGTTTCACCTGGGCGCGGACAAATACCGCGACCCGGTGCTGGTGTCCTCCACCGACGGGGTGGGCACCAAGATCAAGATCGCCATCCTGATGGACCGCCATGACACCATCGGCATCGACCTGGTGGCCATGTGCGCCAACGACATCATCACCCACGGCGCCGAGCCGCTCTTCTTTCTGGACTACCTGGCCATGGGGAGTCTCGACACCACCATCGCCACCCAGATCATCGAGGGCGTCACCAACGGGTGCCGGCAGGCCCGCTGCTCCCTGATCGGCGGCGAAACCGCCGAGATGCCCGGGATCTATCAGCCCGGCGACTACGACCTGGCCGGCTTTGTGGTGGGCGTGGTGGAGCGGGACCAGATCATCGACGGCTCCGACATCGCCGTGGGCCATAAGATCATCGGCCTCGCCTCCAGCGGCCTCCATGCCAACGGCTACTCCCTGGCGCGCCGGGTCTTCCTGGAACGCCACGGCTTCCAGGTCAGCGAAGATTTCCCGGAGTTGGGCGGCCCCCTGGGGGATGAACTCCTCAAGCCCACCCGCATCTATGTGGAGACGGTTCTCAACCTGCTGCGGGATTTCCCCTTGAGCGGCATCTGCCACATCACCGGCGGCGGTCTCACCGATAATCTGCCCCGCATCCTGCCCAAAACCTGCCGGGCCGTGATCCAGCGCCAGTCCTGGCCGGTGCCGCCCATCTTCCATCTGCTGCGCGCCCTGGGGAATATCCCCGAAGAGGAGATGCTGCGCACCTTCAATAACGGCATCGGCCTGACCCTGGTGGTGGCCGAAGACCAGGTGTCCGATATCCTGCTCAGGCTTCAGGGCCTCAACGAACAGGCCTTTATCATCGGCGAAATCACCGCCCGCAAAGACGGCGAACCGCCGCTGGAATATGTTTAGAATTTTGAGTGGAGGGCCGGGGGATCAACGATCCCCCGCCCTCCCCTCAAACTCCCCTCCCAACCCCCTCTAATTTTTTAAAAAAAAAGCCGGCGCTGGCGTCTCCCCTGCGCCGACTGAAACGCTTCCCCTTTTACCCTTTTACCCCTCCCCTTCCTTCCCCGGCTCCAACCCATACGCCTTCAGTTTGCGATAGAGGTTCGAGCGTTCCAGGCCGATTTTTTCGGCCAGGAGGCTGACGTTGCCGTGGCAGTCGGCCAGTTTGCGGCGCAGGAATTGCTTTTCGAACAGGGCCCGGGCCTCGCGGAAGGAGGGCACCTGGAGGAAGGGGTCGAGGAGGTCGGCCTCGGCGCCCTCCGGAGCTTCGACCGGCGGGGCCGGTTCCCGGCCCGAGGCGGCCAGGGGCAGGTCGGCAAGGTCGATAACCGCCCCGGGGCTGAGGATGGCCAGGCGGAAGACGAAGTTCTTCAGCTCCCGGACGTTCCCCGGCCAGGGCAGGGCGCTGAGCGCCTCCAAGGCGGCGGGGGAGAAGGTCTTGGCCGGGGCGTCGCCCCCTTCGGAAAGTTCCTGCAGAAAATGGGCCGCCAGCAGCGGGATGTCCTCCCGGCGCTCCCTTAAGGGCGGCACGGTGAGCGGCAGGACGTTGATGCGGTGGTAGAGGTCCTCCCGGAAGCGCCCCTTGGCGATTTCCTCCTCCAGGTTTTTGTTGGTGGCGGCCACCACCCGCACGTCCACCTGGATGGGGCGGCTGCCGCCCACCCGCTCGAACCGCTGCTCCTCCAGGATGCGCAGGATCTTGGCCTGGGTCTTGAGGCTCATGTCGCCGATTTCATCCAGGAAGAGGGTGCCTTCGTGGGCCAGGTCGAATTTACCCCGGTGGCGGCTGGAGGCCCCGGTGAAGGCGCCCTTTTCGTGGCCGAAGAGCTCGCTTTCGATGAGGTCTTCGGGGATGGCGGCGCAGTTGACCTCCACGAAAGGCGCGGTGGGCGCGCCGGCTCTGGGCGTGCAGGGCCCGGGCCACCAGTTCCTTGCCGGTGCCGTTTTCGCCGGTGATGAGCACCGCTGGCGTTGGTGGGGGCGACCAGGCGCGAGCTTGTCCCGGAGCCGGCCGATGGCGTCGCTCTTGCCGATGATCTCCTGAGCCGGGACGGCTCTGCTGCCGGAGGCGCCGGTTTTCTTCGGCCAGGCGGGCCAACTCCAGGCCGTTGCGCACCGACAGCAGGATCTTGTCGGCGTTGGGGGGCTTTTCAATGAAGTCATAGGCCCCCAGGCGGGTGGCCTTGACGGCGTTTTCCACCGAACCGTAGGCGGAGATCATGATCACCGGCAGCGCGGGTTGCTGCCTCTTGAGTTCGCTGAGAACCTCCAGACCATCCAGGCCCGGCAGGGTGATGTCCAGCAGCACCAGGTCAGGAGGCTCCGCGGCCGCCAGGTTGAGGGCGGTTTCCCCGTCCGGGGCCGTGATAACCTCAAAGCCCTCGTCCTGCAGGATGCCCGACACCGCCTGGAGGATCTGGGGCTCGTCGTCAACTACCAGCAGGTTTCCCGGCATATTCGGCCCTGTGCATGGGAAGATCGATAATGAATTTCGCCCCCTTGGGGACGTTGTCCTCCACCCGGATATGGCCCTGGTGCTCGGCCACGATGGAGTTGACGATGGCCAGGCCCAGGCCGGTGCCGCCCCGCTTGGTGGAGAAGTAGGGCTCGAAGATCCGGACCTTGTCCCGGTCCGGGACGCCCGCGCCGTTGTCGGCCACGGTGAGTTCGCACCCGGCCGTCGGCCGGATGCCGCCGCAACGAGACGGTGATGGTCCCGGCCCCGTTGATGGCGGCCAGGGCGTTGTCCAGTAAGTTGAGGAGCAGCCGTTTCAGCTGTTCCCGGTCCACGAGGAGTGGGGGCAGCGTGCCGGGTCGGGATGAAACTCCAGGGCTACCCGGGGTTGGATTCCGGTAGAGGACCACGGTCTCCTGGATCAGGGCGTTGAGGTCCTGGGGGGCCAGGGTCAGTTGGGGCAGCCGGGCGAACCGGGAAAAGGCATTGACCAGGTTCTTGAGTTCATCCACCTGGCTGACGATGATCTGGGTGCATTCCTCGAAGACCTGGCCGTCCTCTCCCAGGCGCTCGGCGTAACGCCGTTGCAGTCGCTGCGCCGCCAGCTTGATGGGGGTGAGCGGGTTTTTCACTTCGTGGGCGATGCGCGCGGGCCACCTCCCGCCAGGCCGCCAGGCGCTGGGCCCGCTCCAGCTCGGTCAGGTCTTCGAAGACCATGCACCACGCCCAGGTCGAGGCCGGCTTCGTCTTTGAGCACCGTGGTCTTGACCAGCAGATAGAGGGTCTGGTCGGGCAGGACCAGGTGCAGGGGCTTTTCCACCGTGCCCCGGGCCGGACGCGGCGGGCCGCGGCCACCACTTCGGCCAGTGCGCTGGTATTCCGCCTCCGGCAGCAGCACCCGGGCGTCCCGGCCCAGCACGTCCTCCCGTTTGGAGCTGCAGCATCTGGGCGGCGGAGTCGTTGATCTGGTGACCCGGCCCTCGGCGTCCAGCCCGATCACCCCGGCGGCCACGTTTTTCAGGAGGATTTCCATGTCCCGCTTCTGGGTGGAGATGAGTGCGTGGGACTGCGCTCAACTGGTGGTAGGCCGCGGCCAACTGCGTCTGGCTCTGCTGCAGGTCCTGGGTCATCTTGTTGAAGGACTTGCACCAGGAAGCCGATTTCGTCCCGGCCTTCCTGGTCGATGTGGATATCATAGTCGCCTCCGGCCACCTTCAGGGTGCCTTCGGCCAGCCGGCGGATGGGGGTGGTGATCTCCCGGGCCATGTAAAACCCCAGCCAGATGGCGGCCATGAGGGCGATCAGGGTGACGATGATCAGGGTCAGGTAATGGCTCACCTTGACGGGGCTAAGCAGGAGCTGGGGCTGGCGCAACTCCTGGAGGCTGCGTGGCGGCCTCGGCGACGGCGCAGCAGGTGGGTCTTGGGGATGCGCTTGCGCAGCAGCAGGTAGCCCTTGAGCTCGCCGGCGGCGTCGGTCACCGGCAGCCGGAGGTTGAAGAGTTCATCGCGCCCCGACTTTCTGCCGGATGATCGCATTTTCCGGCGGAAGCCGTTCCGGGCTCAGACGGCGGCAGTGGCGGCAATTTGCCCATCCGGGGGTCGTAGCTGGCGGCCAGGAGCGTCTGGTGGACATCGAAGACCTCCAGGCCGCTGAGGTGATAAGCCGAGCGGTTGCGGTCGGCAAACGCCTGGAAAGAATCGCGGTCGCCGGTGGTCCAGTTGTCCTGTTCCTGCAGACTCCTGACTGAACACGCGACCGAAGGCCCTGAGGTTGTCCTCCAGGTCCAGGGAGAAGGTGCGGGTCAGGTCAACGGCCTTGTCCAGGGATTCCTCCACCTGCCGGTCCCAAGAATATGTCCACCCGGCTGGAAATGAGCTGCCAGGCCATGATGAAAAGGAACAGGGTGGGCAGCAGGGTCAGCGTGATGAAGGTGAGGACCAGGCGGGTGCGCAGCCGGGAGCCGAAGACCTTGCGACGCCGCTCCAGAAAGAGCTTGGACAGATGACGGAAGATGAGGAAGGTGAAGAGCAGCAGGAGAAAGGTGTTGATATTGAGCAGCCCGAAGGCGAGCAGACTGCCGGTTATCGGCTGGCCGCCCTGGTGCACCAGGTGCATTTCCATGGAGGTGATGGCCACCACCAGCACCAGGGTAATGGCGATGAGGGCCCGTTCCCGGCGCTTCTTGCGGTCTGCCTTGAGCTGTTCTGGCGTGGCGGGGCGATTAGCTTGCATCAGCTTTTAGTGGCAGCCGAATGGTGAAGGTGCTGCCGCCGCCCGGGACGGTTGCCAAGGCGATGGTGCCGTTGTGATCGGTGATGATCTTATGGATCACCGCCAGCCCCAGGCCGGTGCCCTTCTCCTTGGTGGTGAAAAACGGGTGAAAGACCTTTTCCTGGACCTCCGGGCTCATGCCTTTGCCGTTGTCCTGGATGGAAAACCACACCTGGCCATCCTCGGAGCCGGTGGACAGGGTGATGCGGTCACCGCTTTCCGTGGCCTCCATGGCGTTCTTGATGAGATTGACCAGCACCTGGTTGAGCTGGTTGGGGTCGGCTTGCAACCGCGGCAGACGGGGGTCCAGATCATCTTTCAGGTTGAGGCCCTTTTCCTCGGCGGCCGGACCCATCAGGGCCTCAACTTCCAGGATGATTGCGTTCAGGTCGATTTCCTGCTTGTTGGGATGGACCGGCCGCAGGAAATCCCGCAATTCGCCCAGGAAGGACTCCAGGCGTCTCACTTCCCCCTGAATGATGTGCAATTTTTCCCGGGCGGCGCTATCCTCAGTCAGGCGTCGCGCCACCTGGCCGGCCAGGCCGCCGATGACCATGAGGGGGTTTTTAATTTCATGGGTGACATAGGCGGCGGCCTCACCTACCGCGGCGAAACGCTCGGAATGCATCAGGCGCTCCTGAGAGTCCAGCAGCTCCCTGGTCTTGAGCTCCACCTGGCGGGCCAAAGTCTTGTTAAAGGCCAGGGCGGCGACGATCAAGGCGACGCTGGCCAGCAGCACCACCACAAAGAAGAGCCCCGCCAGAAACAACTCCTGATGCAGCACTTCCTTGACCTGGCCGGAGACTTCCGCCACCGGGGCGACCACGGCCACGCCCCAACGGTTGTGGGCCGGGTCTTCGAGGTCGGTCACCCCGGTAATTAAGCCCTTGTTAAAAGAAATCGGGGTGTAGGCCGCCAACTTGGGAATGTGACCCAACTTTTGACGATGCCAACCGGAGTCGTATTCCGTCACCCCCTCCTGTCCCGCCAGGAGAGCCTCGTCGAGTTCCTTCAACCCCCGAAAGACGATCTTGGGATTGCGGGCAATGCGGATTTCGATGGCATTATGGCCCACAAAATCCTTTTCATAATGTGCCAAAAAGGTTTCGTCCTGGTCGATGATCCAGGCATAACCCGTCTGGCCGGAACGCACGCCGGCTGTGACCTTTTCGCAGATGAAGAACGGGTCGATGAGAAACTCCAGCACCCCGGAAAAAATCCGGTCCGGTCCCCAATAAAGCGGCGTGAGGAAGCGCATCACCCGGCGTCCCTGCCAGGGGGGAGCGGCATCAACAAAGGTCTTGCTCAGAAAGAGACGGCCGCGGTGGGCCGGGTCCCGGGCCCACCGGAGGTAGGCAGGGGGTAGAGCCGGGCTGCCGCCAGGCGGCGCGGCTGCGGTGCTGAAGACCTGTACCGCGGTCCCGGCCGGATTGTAGCGGACAATGGCCAGGATGCCGAAGCGCTGGTGCCGGGCAAATCTTTCCGCCAGGACGTTTTCCAGTTCCCGCTCCCCGGGTGGGGTGGCTTGAAACAATCCGGCGTAGCCCATCAGGGCGTTTTCCAGAAAGTCGAAATAGGATTCAATATTGTCGGCGATCTTCCGGGCCAGCATCAACTGCTGCTGGTTGAACTGGTCTTTCAGGATGACTTCGACATTATTATTGAGTTTCTGCCAGAATGAAAAGAAGAGCAGGGAGATCAACACGGCGCCGGCTATGATGACGGCAATGTTCACTGACAGGGTAAAAGTTCCCTGGTGCCGGCTGCGTTTCATCTTGGCATAACCCCTTAAACCATTTATGCTTATCATCCTTTGGGGGGCTTGGCAAGCAGTAGTCGGTAGTCAGTGCCCGTGGCCGGTTTTTTGTTTTTGGCCTTTTGATGATTAATTGGCGGGAAGTGGGTGTTTCAATAATGGCTGATTTTACTGACCACTGATCACTGATCACTGACCACTGCTTTTACTCGCCTGCCAGATGGCTTCCATCTCCTCCAGGCTGGCGGTCTCCGGGGTCTTGCCTTGTTTGGTCAGGGTGCGCTCCACCACGTTGAAGCGTTTAATGAACTTGTAGATGGTGCGCCGCAGGGCCCCTTCGGAATCGATGCTGAGAAAGCGGGCCACGTTCACCAGGGCGAACAGCAGGTCGCCTAATTCCTCCTCCTGGGCCGGATTAGGCGGGCCGGTCAGGGTCTGGCGGAACTCCCCCCACTCTTCCTCCACCTTATCCAGGGCTCCCTGGACATGGGGCCAATCGAAGCCCAGGCGGGCCGCGGCCTCGCCCAGGCGCTGGGCCTGAACCAGGGCGGGCAGGGCCGGGGACACCTTGCCCAAAGCGCCGGGAGCGACCTTCCCCTCCCGGACCTTGGCCTGCTGCCAGATGCGGTGCAGGTCCTCCAGGGTCCTGGCCTCCTCACCCTGGAAGACGTGGGGATGGCGGTGGATCATCTTGGCCGCGATGCCGGCCACCACTTCCACCAGGGAAAAATTGCCCCGCTCCTCGTAAAGGTCGCTTAAGAAGACCAGGTGCAGGAGCAGGTCGCCCAGCTCTTCCTTAACCTTCTCGGGGTCGCCGCTGTCCAGGGCCTCGATCAGTTCGTAGGCTTCCTCCAGGACATAAGTCTTCAAGGTTTCCGGGGTCTGCTGGGCGTCCCAGGGGCAGCCGCCGGGGCCGCGCAGGCGCCGGACGATGGCGGCGAAGGCATTGAGCCCGGCGCCGGGGTCGCCGCTTTTGGAGTTCATCTTCAGGAGATTCCTTTCTAATTAGTCGTCCAAGTTCCCAGGACCGGTCCTACGGCTCACCGTTGCAGACCTTTCAAGGAACGGCTGACGTCTTCCATTTGCTGTCGGGTTCCCTGCACGGCCTCCTGAGCAGTCTTCTGGCCGCCTTTGCGCCACTTCTGCAAGGTGTCGATGAACTGCTGTTTGAAATCCGGGGGCAGCAGCTCCAGGGATTGGTGGGCGAGGCCGACAAGTTTCGGGGCGGTGCGGGATTCCTTGAGCAGCTTTGAGTCCTTCGGCAGGACCAGGCCGATGAACATCAGGCCGAAGCCGATGATCAGGGCGCACTTGGCCAGAGCGAAGCCCGCCCCCAACAGACGCTCGAAAAAATCGAGATACAGATGATAGAGGAGGCGCTGGAGGTAATGGGCCGCCAGGCGGGTGAGCCAATAAACGGCCACCAGGATGACGGCAAAGGCAATGATGCGGGCGTACTGGGGGTCGGTGACCCAGCGAGAGAGGAGCGCGGCCAGTTGCAGGTAGTTATGGGAGGCGGCCACCACTCCCCCGACCACCCCCACCAGGACTGCCAGCTCTTGAAACAGGCCCCGAAAATAACCCCTGACCGTTACCAAACCAAGCAGGACCAAAATCCCCAAGTCTAACAGGTTCATATGCGCCAGTCCCTCACAGTCCAGGAACTATCAAAAAAACCGGGAACAGTCAAGCGGGGGGCAGTGAGTGGCTGCGGTGGGGCTGCGACGGAGAAACCTGGGGACGAAGTGGGGCGGCCGTCCCTGGCCGCCCGAGGTTTTCTTTGTTGATTTGTATCGGTTTTTTTACTGATCACTGATCACTGATCACTAACTACTGGCCACTGCCTCAGCGCACTACCCGGCCCCTGAGGTTGTGCTGGTGGTAATTGAGGGCCTCCCAAAGGCCCTGGTGCTCCACTTCGTGGTCGAAACGGGAGACGAAGCGCTCCGGCAACTCCTCCCGGCAGGCGCAAAAGTGCTGGGACATCTCATCGATCTTCTTCTCCAGGCGCACCAGCATCCGCCACAGGAGCATGCCGCTCACCCCGGCAAACACTCCTATCAGGGTGACCAGGGCCCCGGCGTGTACTCCCAGGTCTTGGTAGTTCATCACTGGCGTTATCCTTTACCCACTTTGAGGTCGCAGCCTGCCGGTAGGGGCGGCTGGCAAGTCGCGCTCACGCGGGTGGGGCGCTCCCTGATACCGGCGGGACGTCGGGGCTGCCTGCCTGAGGCTTGGCCACCCCGGCCCGCAAGGCCGCCAGGCCGGTGGAGCCCGTCAGTCCCAGAATGAGTTCGTACTGCTCCTGAGTGACCCAGTTCAGGGCCCGAGCCAAGGTGGCCAGACCCAGGATTAGGGCGGAGATATAGGTCTTCTTGCCGTCCAGCATGGTTATTCCCTCCATCCGGTGATTTTGACCGTCTGATTGGCGGTGTTGTCGTTATTCAAATAAAGCTGGTTACCTTCCAGCACCCGGACATCGAAGGGCAGAGCCCCTCGCACCCCCTGGAAATCGGCGCCGGGCGGGGCGCCGTGCAGGAGCAGGGCCGGCGTGCTGCCGTCATAGGAGACGGCCAGTTTCAGGTCAGAGCCTGAGGCGGCCGACGCCAGGCCCAGCACCCCCCGGGCCGTGGGTGGCGCCGCCAGGGCCAGGTCGGTCAGGGTGTAGCCGTTGATGGCCCCGGAGACGAGCGGTCTGGGGCTGCGCCAGGTGGTCCGGCCGCGCTCCTGATAAAAGGGGGCCAGATTACCGTCGGCGTCGATGAAGATCATCCCCAGATAGCGGAAGTTGGTATTGGGCGGCAGCACCGCGAACCAATCCCCCGGGGTCAGGCTCAGGGCGTCGCCGTCGTAAGTGATGGTGCCGCCGGTGCCGTTGTCGGTATTGTGGCCGCTGACGGCGCGGGCCAGCCCTCGGGAGGCGCCGCTCAGCCCCAGGAGCTGGCCATTGACCAGCTCACCCGCAGCCCAGCCGTAGCCGATACCCGCGGTATTGGCGGTGTTGCGCAGGCTGATGGTCTGACCGCTCTGGGAGGCCACCCGGAGCACCGGCATGGCCTTGAGGCTGAAGATGGTGTCGGTGGCCCCGGCCAGGGCGTAAACCCCGTACCATTGGGAGGCCTTGGCCGTGCCCCAGAGGCTGCCGGCAGTGGGGAGGTTCAGGGTCACCGCGGCGGCGTTCTCCCGGTAGCGGCCGTCGCTCAGCCCGGTGTCCAGCCATTGGCCCGGGTGCAGGGGCGAGGGAAAGCCGCACATCATCAGCCGGGCCAGGCAGTTCGCGTTGGCCTGGACCTGCAAGGTGGCCGAGTCAACGTATTCCAGGGCCGGGGCCCCGGCCAGTTCGAAACTCTCCAGCAGGCCCTGTTCGATCTTATCGAAGTCGCTCTTCAGGATAACCTGGCGGCCGGTGCCGCTGCCCCATTTGCTCTGGGGAAGCTCAATCAAGCCCATAATTTTCCTCTCTCTGTTTCTCTGTGGCCTCTGGGTCTCTGTGGTTAGAAAGTTTTCGTCAGAGGTTTGGCGTCAATAAACATAAGCCCGGGAATCCCAGTTCTCGTCCCAGGAGCTGGCCTGGTCGATAGCCCAGGCGTCCGAGGCGCTGCCGCCCGCATCCACCGCAAAGGGGTCGGTGCGGTCCAGGGGCCGGGTCAGTTTCAGGCGCACCCGGCGATGCCCCAGGTCCAGGTCCCGGCCCAACACGGTGAACTCTTCCCGGTCCCAGCCGTGAAAATCAGAAGACACGGCCGCGGTATCCCCCAATTCAATCCTCACCCCTTCCAGCCAGGTCTCCACTTCGACCGCTTCCTGCGGCGGGGCCAGGCGCTGCAACATTCGAGTGGCCAGAAGCCTTGCCGCGGCGGGGTCTTCCAGGATTACCGGGGAGCCGTAGCGTAAATCCAGGTCCAGGGCCTGCTCGCCCCAATTGTCGATGGCCGCCTGGTCCCGGGCCTCGCAGTAATTGCTGCTGTCGCGGTCATAGTCGGCATAGCGCAGCCGCACCAGGTTGGCCGCTCCGGCCTGGTCGCAGGCGGCAGTGACGGTACGGATTTGAGCCTGGTTCAAAACCACCAGGTTATCCCGCAGGATGAAGGCGAGGAGGCGGTTAAACCAGTCCCAGTCCCCTTGGAGCCTGGCCGAGTCCAGGGCCACCTCCAGCATCAGCACCAGGGCCTCCATACTGCCCATTTCCTGGTTCATGATATAGTTCGGGGCTTGGGTCCAGTTGTCAGCGGCCTCGACATAACTGAAGGGAATCCGGTCGGCGTTGAGCACATTGGGTTTGCTGTCGCCCGCCATGGCAAAGAACTGGTTGACCATATTGAGGAAGTGGTCATGGTCTTCCTGGGTCGCGGCAAAGACATACGCCTGGCCTGGGCGCCCGTTTACCGCCAGCCCGAAGGCCTGGGCTACCAGGGCATTCAGCCAACCGTAATGCAGATCGGATTTATAGAGGTATGGGTAGGTGGGACTCTGCCGGTTGACCCGGAGATCATCCAGCAGGCGCCGGGCCCAGGTGCTGGCCCGGCTGTCCCCGGTTTTCATATAGAGATGGAGACAGCCGATGGCGATGGCCGCGGCTTGGCCCGGATCGTAGTCGCTATAACTGAACCCGGATTCGGAGAACAGGGCCGGGAATTTCCATCTGGCGGCGGTGTCCGGTCCAACCGTGCCAACCAAAGCTGCGGTTACTGGCTGGAGCGTCCCGGCGAGACTGCCGCTAACCACTACCTGGCCGATCATAGAGGCGGTGATTGGAGTCAGGGTGCCGGCCAGTAATCCGGTGACGATTCCTCCCACCGAGCCGGAGATAGTAGCGGTAATTGAATTGATCCGGCCCGTCAGAGTCCCGGCTACCCCATGGGCTCCGGTGACAACTCCGGTTAGCTTGGTCAGAGTACCGGCTATAGTTCCAGTTTCGCCATGGACTCCACCAATCGCCCCGGTGAGGTTGGCCAGGTTTCCCACCATCGTCCCGGTGATCGTGGCCGCGCCGTAAGGATTCACCCCCCAGGGTTGACCGTTCTTGACGATATCCAGGGTAGTCGGATCGATATCCGACCGGGCCGGGACTTTACACCAGGGCTGTCCGACCTTGACAAAATCGAGTCCGATCAAGTCTGTCTGGATTGGAAGACTCATTTAAGCCGCCTGTGAAATACTCAGGTCGTCCACATAAACACTATAAGTGGTGCCGCCGTAAGCCCAGACCTCGATTTCCACCACCCCCGCCGCCGTGGGGGTGAAGGTGAGGGTGGTCTGCACATAGTTTCCCACCCCCGGCCCGGAATCGTCCATATTCACCACTAGGTCATTAGCCACCCCGGCGATCTGGCCGCCCCGGCAGACCAGGGAGCCGGTGATGCCGGTGTTGGTGCGCTCCATCCAGGCGCTCACCGTCACCGGCTTATTGGCATTGACGGCAATCTCAGCCACCTTGAAATTCAGGGGGTAATTAACATCCCGAGTGGCTTTATTGGGCGAGAGTTTCCAGGCTAATCCTGAGGCAGTATGTCGGATGGACGTTTCCGAAAAGATGGTGCCCCCATCCACATAGGTGCGGTGATCGGTAGATACGCCATTGAAGTTAAAGAAGATCATCGGAGAATTACAATAATCGGAAGATAAGACCCAGACTGTTGCCTCAGAAACGGTGGGGTTGATTATAAAGTTTGGGCCGGCCCCTACCGCATTTGTAAATGCTGAAACGCCATTATTGGCCGTTACCGGGTTATAAAATTTATAGTTAGTCCCACCAATTAGTCCAATCCCATAGGTAGCATTGTTTTGAACCGGCCCCAAAAACCATTGAGAATCAGTTCCATTACTACCACCAGCAGAGGTTTGTATCCCATAATTCAGGGAGCCGTTGACGGCATCCAGGGTTAAGATAGAATTGCATGGATTGATTGAAAGGTTGTCATTGCCGCTATTATGCGAGCCAATTAAATGAATACTCGAAGTAATTGCCTGTCCGTTAAAATTATAAGTAGAGGCGCTGATAACCCGCATATTATCTATGACTATTTTTTGGCCACCCAAAGTAGCGTTATTGTAATATCTTGCCAAACTGCACCAATTAACCTTGTAAAAGTTCTTGGATGAGGTGTTTAGGCCGGTGCCGAAGCCATTCAAACCATCAAACCAAGTCTCCCCATCCTGGATATTGCTCCCTGTGTTGTAGCCGCCCTGAAATTCAATCAAACTTCCTACTGTGCCGCTGTCCTGAATCTCCTGGACCGCGGTGCCTGAGGTGGCAGCCATTGCCGTCTTGATCGTTTCCCGTTTGTAGATGGTGACGGTTTCGGTGGCCCCGGTGTAGCCCCGCCCGGCGTTGCCCAGGCAGTTGGTATGATTGTCGATCAGGATGGTGGTGCCGTTGATGGATTGGATACCGAGCCAGGGTTCCACGCCGCCCTGCGCCGCCGGGTTCTTGCTGATGAGGCTCTGCAAAGTCAGGGAATCGGCTGCCGACGAAGCCTTGCAGGCCAGGATATTGTCCAGGTTGATCGTGCCGTTGCCGGGGGCGACGCTGCCGGAATAGAGGGCGATGGACTTGATCGGGTTGCCCAGGGCTCCGGCCAGGTCAATCGTAATGGGCACCCACTGGGCCGTGGAAGGAATGGCTGGCAGGGTGAAGGAATTGACCGGCGTGGCCCCGGCCTCATCGGAGCAGAGTTTGATGACGTAGTGGGTGCCAAGGATGGCTACGCTGTTCTTGATCCAGAAGGAAATCTGCTGGTAGCCGCTCAGGTCCAGGCCGGTCGCCCCTAAATCTCGGTAGGCCAGTTTGGCGTTAGTGCCCGCCCCGGAGACAGCAATTGCCACTGAACGGTTCCCGGCCTTGCTGTTGCCGGTGCCCATCTTGTAGTTGGCGGTGTCGGATGAGGGCGTACCGCCGGTCCCCGCTGTCCAGGCTTCGGCCACCTGGTCACAGGTGCAGATATTGGCCGTCACCGCCCCGCTTTGCAGCACCACATTCTTGCTCAGGTTAGTGAACAAGGCGGCCTGCCCCAGACTGGTCGGGTCCGGACTCTTGGCGATCCGGATCACATCCCCCGGAGCAATTCGGGCGGCACTAGCCCCGGAAGTGATAGTCTTCCAGGGGCCAACGGTAGGCAAACCCGCAGTAGCAAAAGTCGAGCCGTTGGCGGCGTCGTTGCCATTTACCGGGTCGAGATAGAAAGTGGTCATGGTTTAGTCGCTTTTATTGCGGCACGGTCAGGGTGGCGCTGGTGATGGCCACCGGGCCGCCGGAAACTATCGCGGTGGTGTTGAGGTTGATGGTCGCCCCGGACGTGCCCACGTCCACGTCCATGATGGCGCCGCCGCCGGCATCGGCAACCCTGGCCCAGCCCGCGGTATTGGTGGCCACGGCGTTGACCTGGGCGATGGTGTTGGCCGTGATCACCCCCCCGGCCGCCGAGCCGAACGGTGGATTCGGCAGGGTGAGGGTGGCCAGCAAGGTGCCGCTGGCGGCCGTCTGCGGATCGGCCGGTTGGGACCCCGAATAGATCTTGATGGTGCCCGCGTTGCCATTGGCGTTGATCGCGGTGGCGAGTGCATTGGCCAGAGCATTTCTGGCCGTGGTGGAAAGTCTTAAAACTGCCATGCTTTTTCTCCTCTTTAGGTGTCTGCTGTGCCGTTTTCATTGAGCCAGGTGAGCCAGTTGCCCAGAACCTCCCCGGCGGCGGCGTCGTTACTGGCAAAGAAGTACTGCGCCAGCCGGTGGAAGGCCCAATACTGGCCCAGGCCGCAGCCCACTTCGGGGTAGGCGCTGCCATTGAGAGTGCCCCGGATGATATCCCAGGCGTGCTGGTACTCGTCCGCCGGCAGCAGGCGGCGCTCGTATTTGAAGTAGTCCAGGGTGAAGGCGCCGCCCGAGCCGATATTCAGATAAGCGGTGTTGAGCAGGCCGTTGCCCGCGGCCAGGTTGTCGTTGCCCAGCAAGCTCTGGTCCTTGATCTTGTAGATCTTGGCGTCGGCCGGCGACACCATCCAGGTGACCAGGTGCCAGGAGCCGTCCAGGACGCCGGGAATATCGGCGTACGAGTCCCCGGCCGCAGTGGTCACCTTGAGTTGCAGGTCCGGCGAACCCGCGGTCTTGGTCTGGATCACCCAGCCGTCCGCCCCCATCTTGTCCACCAGCCAGCAGTAACCGGTGGCCTGGGGCAAACCCTTGAGGATCAGGGTTAGGGAAAAGGGGTTGAGGCCCGGTTCAAACAGGCTGTTGCTGGCCAGGCTGGCATGAGCCGAGCCCTCGAAGGCGATGGCGGTCTGCCCGGGCTGGCAGACTCCGGTGGTGTAGGTCGGAGCGCCGTCGCTCCACCACCAGGTGTGGCCCTGGCCCGAGGCGTCGGTCAGGCCGCCGTTAAAATGCCAGACCCCGCTCACCAGGCCGAAATTGCGGTACCGGGGCCACCAGGAGAAGCGCCCGAAATCCTCACAGCCCATCAGGGCAATGTTCTCGATGTCGTTGCGGGTGTGTACCGGCAGGATCGGCCCCTTGGTGCCGCCGTAGGCCGCCGTATAGCCGTTCTGGGCGTCCCGGTGCAGGGCCACGTAAGTTTGCGCCAGGCTCGCCGCGCCGGCGAGATAGGGGGCCAGGGGTTGGGCGTAATGCACCGGCGTGGGGCCGCGCCAGGGGTTCTGGCCGTAAGGGGTCAGGGAGATGGCCAGCCTGGGGGCATACGGGTAGGCGTCCTGCGCCTCCAGGTTCAGGGAGACGTCATCCAGCCACCATTCATGCACCTCCATTCCCTGCTGCTCCATCTTGAACTCCAGGGTGCGCAAGCGGGCCGCGTTGGTGAAGGTCAGGTGGGCATCGAACTTGAGGTCGGTGATATAGAAGGCGCCATTGCTGGGCGGGCTGGCAGGGATGCCGAGGTCCACGACCTGCAGGGGATGGGTCAGCGGAGCGCTGCCCGACTCCAGTTGCAAGTCCGCCAGGGCCACGGTGACTCGCTGCCAGTCGTTGACCGGCAACGTCACATCCTGATGAAAATAACTGCCCCGGGCGTCTTTGACCTTGACCCGCAGAGTCAACGCCTGGAGGCCGGTTACCACCGCCTTGATCAGGAAATTGACCTGACTGTGGCCGGCGGAGTTGCAGGTGCTGGTATCGATACCGGCCCAGGCCCCGAAGGCGGTGGCGTAAGGGGACAGGCTCCAGGTGACCTGGCGCTGGGTGTAGAAGGTGTCGCCGAACAGGGTCTCGGTTGCCTCCCGGGTGCTGATGGTGATGTCGCCCGAGTCCGGTTGGTTGGTGGAGTACCAGGCTCCCCCACATGGCCGTGATCCGGTCACAGTCTTCGATGAGATTGTCCCGCCGCCAGAATTGGTTGAAGGTCAGCTCAAAAGGGGTGAGTTCGGCAAACCGGTCCGGGATCGCATGGACGTAAGTGTGGGCCGGGCCCCAAGGGTCAGGAGAGTCCGTCGTCGAGTCATTGAAGGTTACCAGCAGCCTCCGGGGGTGCACCGCGGGCTCGCCGGCCCAAAAGCTCCAGTAGTCTCCGGCCACCAGGTGGGTGCCGGCACCCGCGCTCCCAAGAAACCTCGAGGCCGCCCCACAGGGCCACCGGGTGCTGCCGGTCGCCGCTGATCAGGCCACTGGCGTCCCAGGTGAGGCCGCCGTCTTTGGACCACTGGAAGGTGGCGGCGCCCACCCGCCCGGTGGTCTGCGATCTGCACCACGAAGCTGCACTTTTCCTGGCGGCTGTAGTCGCCCTCGAGGACCAGGGTGGCGCTGCCGCTGCCGATTTTGGTGAGGTTATGGAGCCGCCGGGTGTCCCCCGGACCCTGCAAAGTGAAATTGAGGCGGTCGATGCCGTTAAAGGGCGCGTCCGTCAAGGACCAATCCAGGCCATAGCCGAACCAGGCCGCGTCGGTGGTCGCCGGGAGGTCAGCCCGGACGTGCAGCACCCGGCCCGCCCCGGCCGGCCGCCTCGCTCTGGAAGACCTGGAAGGCCCCGATCCCGGGGGTGGCGTCCCGATACAGCAGGTTCGCCCCCCGGTCCCAGAGCTGCCGCTCAAAGGAGTCATGCATCAGAGGGGAGGTGCGGGATTCCTCGCGGCGGCTAAAGGCCTCCCAGAGGAACTGGATCAGGGGGCCGTAGTCCTGGCCCTGGCTCCCGCCCCGCCAGGTTGCAGGGAGACCATCAGGTCCAGCATCCGGTCCACTGCGAAGTCATAGGTGTAGTCGTCCCGGGAGCGGCTAGGCCGGGCGGATGCAAGGGTAGTTGTTCAAGGGCTCATATTTGGCGGCCTGCTCGCCGGTGAGATAGATGTAGTAAAGCTGCACCGGGGTCTCGGGCGGCAGCGGCGTGCCCAGGGTGATGAGGGTGGCTTCCTCCTGGTTGGCAAAGGCGCCGCCCGTATAGTAGTTGGTCAGGTCGCCGTCCATGGGATCGGCCCAGAAGCCGTCCCAGGGAAAGGAGGTGCCGGTCAGGTAAACGCCCCGGATGAAATAGACCTGGCCGCCACCGGGGTTGGGCGCGGTTACGGTGATTTTGCCATCGGACCCGACCGTGGCTCCGGCGCCCTGCCAGTTGCCGGCCACGGCTTCCTGGAGCAGGGCGCCCCCCATATTGTCGAAGCCCCAGTTGAATTGCGCCGCGCGGGCCCAGTCTATTCGTCCCATAAAAATCCTGTTACCTTATATGGTTATTGGTTTTCAGTTCCATGCACCTTCCCCGAAGCGGGGCAGGGAGGATTTATCTGCTTACTGCTTACTGCTTACTGCTCACTGCTCACTGCTTACTGCTCACTCTCCCAGGTAGGCCCTGATCTTGATCTCGCCAAAATCGGCCCAAAGGTCGTAGAGACAGCGCCGGACGATCTCCCGCACCGCCTGGGCGGCAGTGACATTTTCAAACCAGACCCCGATGGCGTACTCCGGCGTCAGGCTTTTGGCCAGGGCGAAGGCGTCCTGATCCACCGCCTGGCTGAGCCCCACTTCGGCCAGGATATCCCCCAGGATATCCACCGGGTGGGTGGTGGGGTCTTTGGTCACTCGGGCTTCCACCGAGGGGTTGCGGCCGGTCACCAGGATGGTCCCGGTGGCCGGATCGGCGCTCACCGAGTCCCAGGTTTCCGCCTCGCTGAGGTACACGTCGTTGATGGCCGCAAAGGGCGCCCCATATACCTGGTAGCGGTAAATGGGGGGCGTGGCGGTGAAGGTCCAGCGGTCGCCGGCCACCAGGTCGATCCCGGGACCCGAGTCCCAATAGACCGCCAGGCCCGAGTCCAGCGTCACCGGGTTATCGGCCCCGACGCTCGTAAAACCGCTGTCCTGCCAACTCTGGCCGCCGTTCAGGGACCAGCGGCAGGTAGCGCCGCCCACCTCGCCGCCGCTTTGCACCTCCAGGAGGTATTCCTGGGGCTCGGCGCCGCGGTAGGTTCCCACCACCTGCAAGGTGGCCTGAACCGGTCCCCGCCAATACCGGTGCGCTTACCGCGGCCAAAGTGCCATCAATTAACTCCGCCTGGGCCCGATAGGGGCCGCGCATGAAGGGTTGCCGGGCGCCATTGGAGGTGGGGGCGCCGATCATCTGCCGCAGCCGGGACGTCACCCAATCCTGGCTTTCGAATCGGGCCTGATGCGGCTGGCTCCAGCCGTGGGCCATGTTGCTCAGGCACTGTAAGGCGCCCCGGTAGACCAACTGCCAGGTTACGTCACCGCCGGGCAGTTCCCAGCCATGGTACAGGTCCACCTGCTTCCGGACGCTGTCCAATCCCGGCAGATAGGAGGCGGCGGCGCGATTCAGCCATTGGCCCTGGCGCTGGTCCATGACCAGGACGTGGCTCCCGGCCCGGAGTTCGCTGAAATCCCAGGCCAGGTCCACTTCCACCGACCCGGGATCGATAATCTCACTTTCCGGCAAAGCAAGGCGACCTTCCAAACACAGGTTCGCCAGGCAACCGGAACTTTCTCCTTCCGCCCCGTAGCTTTCAAAGCCCGCTGTCCGGAGCCGCGTCCACGGCATAGGCGGTAAAAGCGTCAGCCTCTCCGGATTGGTCCACCGCCCAGGAGCGGATGTTTTGCGTGAACTCAGCCCGCAGTTGAAAATATGGAGCCACGGTAACTTCCTGTCCCGGGATTAAGGCTGCATACGCGGTCCCGGAGACCGCCGCTGCCGTTTCCCCGGAACGCAGATAGACCTGCACGTCCATCTGGGCCGCCTGGTCATCCCAGGAGGCGAAGACGGAGTCGAGGTCGGGGGAAAAGGCCGGGACCACGGGGGAAGTCCAAGAGGCGCTGGTATAGTAGCCCGCCGCCAGGGCCAGCATCCCCGGGGCACCGCCGTAGCAGGTGTTGAGGTACTCGCCGGAACCGGGGGCCAGGCCGTAATCCAGCTCGAAGGGATAGAGCACGGCCTTCACCCGGGGTCGAGCCCCGCGTAAACGCCCTTCTTCTTGCAGAAAATCCGTCTCAGCCTGCCTCATGGTTACCCCTGTTAGTGAGCAGTGAGCAGTAAGCGGTAAGCAGTAAAAGCAGACTCCGTCCAAATTCGATCTTACTGCTCACTGCTTACTTCTTTCTTCTTACTGCTTACTGCTCACTGCTCACTGCTTACTGCTTACTGCTTACTGCTCACTGTCTACACCTCTTCCAGCACCATACTGCCCGACCACAATCCCGGGGCCACTTCCCGGAAGTCCAGGTCGTTGGTCCAGACCCCCGTAAAGGTCTTGGAGCCGGCCGCGTCCCGATAGAAGTCGACGTCCGTCTGGGCCTGCTTGATGGCGGCCAACTGGTCTTTCTGGGAGGCGGAGATATATTGGAATTTCAGGACCCAGCGCCGTTTCAGGGGCCGGGCGTAGCTCCTCAGGGTGCCATCCAGGGCGCGGTCCCGGTCGGTTTCGTCCTGAACCAGTTCCTGGTAATCCCAGGTGAAGTTGACCGGCAGCGTGTAGCTCTGGTAGCTGCCTCCGCCGCGGTCCAGGCCAGTTTTGCTTTAGCCATGAAAACCTCTTTGTTTTAACCGTAGGGGCGGCTCTCGAGAGGCCCTCCTCTCCTACCAACGGCGGCCCCTTTCTTGCTGGAGGGCCGGCAGCAGGTGCCGCTGCGCCACCCTGTCCCAATCCAGGCCCGCCACGCCGGCGGCGTCCAGGCTTTGTACCTGGATGGTGATGTCGTAGCGGGGGCTGCCGCCCCCCTGGGTCAGTCGAAACGGCCGGTGCGCAGGGCCTCGAAATTGTTCTCTCCCAGCCGGGCCATGGAGTCCCGGGGCAGAATGCCTTCGCCGGTCTGGGCCAGGATGAGCTGCTCGTCCGCCAGCAGGGTCTCCGGAGAAACCACCATTCCCTGATGGGCCGTCACCACGCCGCCCTCGTGGAACAGCCGCCGAAATCGACCACGCCCCCACCAGGCCCAGGAGGCTCCGGCGCTGCTGCCGCCGCCGGGGCCGCCTCCCCCGATGCTCCCCACCAGGCCCTGGCCACCTTCTGGTGTCTGGAGGAAATTTTCCCCCCAGTCGTCCACTGGCCCGTGAGACCCGTCAGGGCCTGCTGCCAGCTCTGGCTACCAGGCCGGCCGCGGCCTGGCCCTGGCAGCCATCTCCTCAAATTATTGCTGGGCCGTTTCGGCCATCTCCCCCAGGCTGCTTTGCCAGTCCTGGGAAAAGCCGTTCCAGCTCTCTTTGAGGCTGCGCAGCTCCTGGGTCCAGACTGCCAGGCGCTTCTGGCTGTACTCCTGGCTGAGGTTCGGCATCTCGTCCTGATGGCGCTGAAGTCCGTCAATTCTTGTTGGCAGGAGCTGCTCGCTTAGAGGTCTTTTGGTCATGCTGTCCTCGCTGTCCCGGTCCAGGGGCGCTGCACCAGCCCCAGCAGCAGCCAGGTCTTCCAGGCTTAAATCGTTGGCCTCGAAAGGGTAGCCGGCCTGCCTCAACTGGTGGAGGAAGACCAGGTGCCAGGTCCAGGGGGAGATGGCCTCGGGTCGCAGGTATTCCGCACAGGCCTGGCAGGCCCAGGTGGCGAAGGCGCCGTTTTCATTGCGGCACTTACGCTGCTGGGCCGGGCCGCATAACCTGCCGGCCGCCAGCATCGCCAGTTCCTGGTGTAACGGCCAGTCCGCCAGCCTCTCCCAGGCACCCGCGGCTCCCTGTCCATTCAGTCCCGGCCCGATTCCTCGCGACCGGCGACCCGCAGGCCTTCGAAGACCTGTTGGGCCAGGTAGGCAACCAGGTCCGGGGCGTGCTCCGCCAGGCGCTCCCTCCAATCCGGGTGCCGGGCCGGGTCCAGGGGCACCGCCTGGCCGTCTTCCCTGATCTGGAAATCCCCCTCGCTGAAACCGGTTAGGATCTCCAGACCAAACTTCAGGCGGGTCTCCCCCAGGCAGAGGCGCCGCTCTCCCGCCTCGATCCGGTAGGCCGACAATTGATAGGCCACCCGCTCTTGCGAGGTCGGCCGGCGATAATAAAGGGTAATCACCGAGCCCGACACCGGGTCTTGCACCGCCATCGCCTGGCGCTCTTCTCCCAGAATTCTCGCCATCTTCCCTCCCAAGTGAGCATGACTCCAATGGCCTGCTCACTGCTCACTGCTTACTGCTCACTGCTCACTTTCCTACGCCGCGTAACCGCTCACCTGGTTTTGGACGAAGGCGACCACCGAACCGAAGGTGTCGTCCTCCAGCACCGCGAATTCCACTTCTTCCCTCAGGCGACGCTGGTACACCCCCACCGGGGCATTGAGCACCGCCACCCGGGGAAAGACCATCTCCACCTGGTAGTTCAGGCCCGGCCTCGAACTCCGGTCCCACCGCCTTCAGGCGGATCGGTCAAGGTGTCGTTGTCTTTGAGGTTCTGGGCTCAGGAGAAAGTCCCGGAAATCCCGGTCGAACTTCAGGGTTTGCTCCCGGCCGTTGCGAAAGGCGCGGTTGGCGTAACCGGTGCCGGCCCCCGGGGTGTTTTCCGGCGTCAGGGAATTCTTCACGATCCAGGTGACGCCGCGCAGCTCCGCGGCCAAAAGTGAGCCCCCGGTCAGGGAGCTGCCGTCCCAGCGTCCCCCCAGGTTGACTTCCACCTGGTTAACCTTCAGCGGCGGCTCCTCCACCCGGGCCGGGAAGTCCGTCCAGCCGCTCTCCCCGGGAACGTAATAGACCCGGTAGGTGACGGGGGTGGCGGCGGCGCCCGGCGGGCTCAGGATGATCCCCCCCGGCACGTTGGCGGATACGGCGCTGTAGCCGACTTCGTCCCAGGCCTGGGTGGCGGGGTTCAGCACCTGCACCGCTTGCACGTTACTGAGCCGTTCGGCGTCGCTGTCGCCCGCCACGCCGTTGGCGCCCAGGCTAAGGATGGCGGCATTATACGGGGCGGAAATCTCCTCCACCCGGGTGTTGTCCCCCACCTTGCCGGTGCCCTTGACGGCCGCGTTGATCTTGGCCCAGCCGTCCTTGGCGAAGTCCACCCTCACCTGGTCGATGAAACAGGAGGCGAAACGCCGTTTCATCACCTGGCGCCCCAAGCGCATGGCCGCAGTAAACGAGGGATTGGACCGGGCCACGTCCACCTCGCCGGACCGGGGGAGGATGGTGTGGCGAAAGCCTGTGGCTCCCAGCGGCGCGGTGGTGACCTCCCCCAGGCCGTAGGCCAGCAGGAAGGCGAAATGCTGGGGCTGGGCCCGGGAAAAGGACAGGGTCCCCGCCACCTTGCCGCCGAAATCGTAGAGCCGGTCCGCTTCTTCCTTGCCGGTCGATCTCATCCCGGTTGGCGATTTCACCGCCTGGTAGTTGAGCACCGTGTTCAGGTCCACCAGCAGAGTGGTATCCAGCTCCTGCTCGGTGTTGATGGCCGGCTCCTGGCGGTTGGCGGAAACCGCCAGCAGGTTATGGGTGGCCAAAAAATTCCGGATGGACCGGGTCATGATATCTCTCTCCTCGTTCTGCCTTACTGTAGAACCGCCGCCCTCGGCCGTTCCTGATTGCAGGTCTGCAAGCTGACCGCCGCTGGCTGCTGGCTATTTACCAATCTACTACCGCCCCAGTGCGGTACTGGGCGGCGTAGATTGAAAACTCCCGGTTGTTCAGGAGCGGCTCTTCCCGCACCAGGGCCAGCGGCAGGATCTCCAGCCCCAGATCCTGATGCCACAGGGCCTGCCGGCTGCCCGCCAAAATCTGGTAGACGCCGCCTTCCTGGCGCCGGCCGGCAGCCTGCCCCCGGAGTTGCCGCACCATCACCAGCACCGTGAGATCCACGGTCAAGTCATAAGAGCGCTGGGTGGCGGCTTCGGACCTGGTGCCCGAGAGCATCACCAGGGCCGCGGGCAGCCGCCAGCCCTCATTTTGCAGATCGGTGCGCCAGTCGCCCTGGTAGGATTCCAGGGTATTGACCAGGCTGCCTATCCGAGCGCCTAAAGCCTCCACCACCGCATCTTCCAGGGCCTTCCAGTCAAAGTCGGTCATAAGCTGGACCTCGCTACCATTCGGACAGGCCGTCCCGGCGGAAGACCCGGGAAGCCCCGGAAAATTCTTCCACCTGCTGGTTATCGCCGGAAGGCGAGCCAATGCTCTCCACCAGGGCCTGGCCGGCGGCCACTTCCTTCAGGAAGGCCACCGCCGCGTCATATTTTTGCACCCGCACCTGCGGGGCGACGCTGCGCCGGGAATAGAGGTGATACAGGGCCATATCCACCGCCAGGCTCTGCACCTGGGGCGGAGTGGCCGCCAGGGGCAAGACATAGCGCACCGCCAGGTAGGAGTCGATCTCGCCGGCGGCCTTGACGATGGCCTCGGTCACCACTGTGGCGTCCGGGTCATCCCCTGATTCCGCAGTTAATTCGGCTAGTTCTGCCAGAGAGATCATCTTCACCAAGTCGTCCTGGCTGCAATAAGCCATCTCAAGCTCCTTCCTCTCTTGCTTGCCGGTTAATAAAAGTAGGTTACCCGCAGGGTAGCGCTGGCGTCCCCGACCTTGACGGCCTGGAACTGCTGCATGGCCTGGGTGCCCGAAACCACCAGGGCATCGCCGTTTACCAGGTAATGGCCGTCGCTGACCGTGGGTTGGCCGCCATCGATGCGGAAACGCAGATCGGCATTCTCCGAGGAGATCATCGCCGCCCGGGCCGCCATCCGGGCATAGGGCCCGGAATCGGGGTTGATCTTGCTCCGGGACAGGACCATCACCGCGGCGTCCACCGTCAAAACCTCGTAGTCTCCGGGGATGCGGTTATAGGTCTCTAACGTAAAGCCGCCGAACCAGGCCATAAAGAATCTCCGTTGGTGGTTTTCGGTCTTCGATAATTTTCAATTTTGGCCTGCGCGAAAACCGAAAACCATTTTTTAAGTTAATTCGGGTACTACCAGCAGGTCAGCGGTGCCCTGCCAGACGTTGGTCTTGGCTCCGCCGCTGGTGGGATCGCCGATGATGAACTGGGCCTGCAGGATCTCCCGGGCCTCGGCCTCCAGGGAGGGGGGCACCAACAGCAGATTCGGCTTGAGCCCCAGGGGCCGGCCGTCGGCGTTCTTCACTGACATCATGGCAGTCCGGGCCGAGGCGTAATTGGTGGAGTTCAAGGTTTCCTTGCTGGCATAGGCGAGCTGCCACAGGCCGAAGGCCGCGGCGCCCCGGTAGTCCACGCCGTAACGCAGCTTTTTCCGCATAAAGGCGTGTTCGTCGTCCTGGCCGGTCCATCCGCACCAACTGCACTTCCCGGCGCAGTTGGAAGATAAAGGGCTTGACGGCCCGGGTGGTGTCCAGGAGGTACCAGGGGGTCCCGGTGCCCCCGGCGAAGTTGCCCGTCGTGGCGGCTCCTACCGGATGATCGCTGGCGAAAAAGTTGTGCCCGTCATAACAAGCGGTGGTGAAACCGCCCTTCAGCAGGTCGCCGATCAACCTCTCCGGGTGCTTCCGGGCTTCCTGGGCCAGGGCCGAAATGATGGGATTGTAAAGGCCCAACTGGTCGTCTTCGATATCGTTGCGGTCCACCTCGATGGTGGCTTCCCAATCCTTGGTCTCCACCTGGAAGGCCTTGGGTTCCAGGGAGCTGATCTGGCGATCCCCGATCCATTCCCGCACCATGGGGAAGTCCAGGAGAAATTTATAGTCCATGATCCGGGTGTTCGCCGGGACCGTCATGGCCACCTGCTCATACCAGGTTGGCGTATCCTGGAAGGCGGCATTGAAGACCGCGGTAAAACCGGTATACAGCCTTGCCAAAGCATCTTGATTGATGATCATCTTTGCACCTCGTTCTCCGTTTTTCGTTCTTCTTTCTTCGGTTTAGGTTGATTGCTTTTCAAACCCCAAAACCCCAAAAGAAAAACTCCCTTTACCTGGCGATATCTATCCAGCCCTTGGTGGCGGACACATACTTGACCAGGGTGCCGACCTTGATATGATTGGTGACGCCGGTCGTGTCGGCGAAGGTCTGATCATCCACGGCATACATGGCATCGCCGACCTTGGCCTGGGTGAGGGCCGCCGCATCGAACTCGAAGACCCCGGCTCTACGCAGCCGGATCATTAGGACGCCATCCGCGCCCGCCGTGTTATCCACCTGCTCCATGGCCATCCCGGCGAAGCGGCAGCCGCTGGCATCCGCCGCGGGCCTCGCGTAGCCGCCGGCATTGACGCAGACCATGGAGCCGGCATAGATCATGGTGGCCGCGGCCACCGGGAATTCAACTTCGATGCCTTCCCGATAGGAAGTCGCCCGGTCCCGGGTTAATGGTGACATGTCATTCTTCCTCCAGATTGGTAGTGGTTAATGGCCAGTAGTCAGGCAATGTTGCCGGATAACTATCTGCGCGAGCCCATCGCCGGGGCGGTTCGAGAACCGCCTGGTCGACTGGCGGACTGATCTTTGGCCGCCAAATACTTTTCCGGCGCCAGGTTCAAGCTCCGGCAAATATCCAATTCTTCCGGGGCCAAGGCCGAGACCGGCGAGCGCTCCTCGCCTTGGAGCGACAGGAGGTCGCCCAGAGGCACCGTCTTGGGGGCCCGGGCCACGTAGGTGGCAAAACCCTGCGGGTCCTGGCGACAATACTCCAGGGCCCAGCCCGTTTGCGCCGGGGTGATCTTCCCGGCCTGCAAAGCAGCATTCACGGCCTTATCCTCGGTCTCCGCCGCCAGGCGGGCCTTGAGGGCCGCCAGTTCGGCGGTCTTTTCCCGCTGGCTTGCCTCCCCGGCTTGCAAGGCGGCCAGAGCGCTCGTGAGTTGCGACATAGTGGCCTCCGGCGGCAGCGTCAGGGCCGCGGCCAGGTCACCCAGGACTTCCAGCATCCGGGTCGCCACGGCGTCCACCGTCACCTCGGGGCCTAACCCCAGTAATGCTTTGATCTTGTCCATGCTCCCCCCCATCTCCTGCCCCGGAATGAGCGCGGTTGGGTCTGCGGACCCGGAATCGCCGGCCGCGCCCAACTTGGCCACCAGGGGCGGCAAGCGCTTGATGGCCGGGACGTTGGTAAGGCCCAGATGCATCAGGGCCAGCGGTCTGCGAGTCGCAGGGTCCAGGCGCAACACCGGGGAAAAGTAGCGATACTCCTTGCTGAGCAGATACTCCCGGGCCTGCCGGGTCCACTCCACCCTGGCCCAGAGGCCGTCAGGCCGGGCCTCCAGGTCCTTGATCCAGCCCGCGGCCGGGGCTCGCTCGCCCTGCAAGGACTGATGCTCATAATCGATGACTAGGTCCACCCCCCGGGAGCGAAAGGCGGTCACCATGGCAGCAAGCGCGGCCGCATCTACTTCAAAGGGCTCCCGGTTGTCGGAGAGTTCCACCTGGCCCAAGGGCAGGATGCGGATAAACGCAGGCAGGGCAGTCGGCTGACCTTCAGCTCTTGCGGGCATCAATTTCCCTGCTCCTTTGGCGCCGCGGCCGGAACGTTGGCCTCCTGCGCCAGCTTCTGGGCTTCGCTGGTCTGCAACTCCAACTGCTGGGCCTGGCCCGGATCGGGGCACCACTGCTTTTGCAGTTCGCCGGCCAGCAGCAGGGTGGTGTCCGCCGCCACCACGGCTCGCTTCAGACTGTCATTCTTGCTTAAATCCTGCTGAACCAGCGGCCCGTAATAACTTTGCACGGTATCCAAAGAGCCTTGCACCTTTTGGAAGATCTCCGGGTGATCGCAGCAACCGACCACCAGCCACAGCAGGACTGCCAAACCGAACCATCTTTGCCTCCGCATGATCCCTCCTTTCATGTTTCGAGTTTTTAGTTTTTAGTTTTTGTTCTCTGTTTTAGAGACGAGCCTTCCGGTTATTAATTACCGTGCCTGAAATGGATCTTCTCTTCATCCCCTCTCCCCCAATGGGGGAGAGGGCTAGGGTGAGGGGGAAGTAATCCTTTTCTGCTCCATCGATAATTGCTGTCACCTGCCTTTCCAGCCGTCTTACCTTTTCTCAAATTCGAAACTCGAAACTAGCCCATTGGCACTCCGAACCTCTCCGCCAAATGCTCGGCGTTGAGAGGCACCCCCAGGGCCGCCAGGTTTTTGTAGACCTCCGACAGGGTCTTGAGGTCTTCTTCCTCTTCGTACTTGAAGCGGAACCAGGGAAGCGGCCGGTCCCAGCCGAAATTGAAGCCCACCAGGGGCCGCAGCAACTGTTCCCTCAGGGTGGTGGCCAGGGCCTGGGAGTCGGCTTCCACCAGGTCCCGGCGCACCTCGCCGTGGACCTTGGCGGCCGCATAGGAGCCGGTGGAGCCGGTGGTATCGGTGGTCAGGGTCTGCCCCAGCACCGCCTTGGACATCTCCCGGTTGCAGAAATCCGCCATGGCCTGGTAGGGGTTGGTTTTGGACCCCTGGGAACCCGCCTCTACGAACTCGATCTCGGTGGCCTTGCTGATCACCCCCGCGGCGTCGGAGCCCAGGTGGCGTACGGCCTGCAGCAGGGCCTCCCGGTCCGCCGGAGAGGCCGCGGGATCGTATTTCCCCAACCTCAGGGGCATGCCGAAGACCTCGTTGAACGCCGCCCAATCCTTCAGGGCGAAATTCTTCAGGAGATACATCCAACCCACCACGCGCAGCACCCCGGCCCGGGAGGCGTGGCCGCTGCGGGCCTTGTAGCGGTGGTAGATCACCTTCCAGGGCGGCGGCTCCTCCCCCTGCCACGGGGCCTTGGGGGTCAGCAGGCGGGGGCTCAGAGATTCCCGGAAGGTCACCTTTTTCTGGGGGATCCACTGGAGTTCCGCCACCCGGGCCCGGCCTCCTTGCAGGTCCCAGATAATTTCGGACAGGGCGAACCCCTTGCCGATGCCGTCCAGCAGGTCCAGCAGGCCCTCCTCCAGGTTGGCGATGCCGTACACCACCTCACCCACGAACTCGGCGATGGCCCGATCCTCCGAGTTCTTGGAGTAGGGCAGAATCTCATAGTCCTTGCTCAATACCGCCAGTTTTCGGGTCTGGAGCAGTGAGGCCAGATGGGCGTCCTTCTCTTCCATCTCCTCGAATAGCTCCATCTGGCGATACACGTCCCCCAGGTCAGCCTCCCGGAAGATTTCGGCCAGGCGATTGGGGGTCAGGCCCACGCTGGGATAAGTGCTCCAGCGCTCGGCCAGGCTGACCGCCCCCAACTCCCGGGTTTCCGGTTTGGCCGCTTCCTTAAAGAACCTGCCGAAAAAATCCCTCAATCCCATATGGTTCCCTTTTCGCCTTTTCAATCAGTGAGCTGTTGCTGGGGCTGTGGTGGGGCGGGCGTCCCCGCCCGCCTCTTTATCGGTCTGCACCTGGCAAGCCTGTGCCACCAATTCCACCCAACCCTTCGGATAAAGTGCTGCTTTTGATTTTACGGCTTACGGCTCACCGCTCACCGCCCACTCTTAAAACATCTCTGGTGGGGCGGGCGTCCCGCCTGCCCGCTTCTGCTCCAGCCAGGCGAGTCGGGAGCTATATTCTGCCGCTCGCTGCTCACCCTTAAAACGTCCCCCGTCCCTGAAAATGCCGCGCCTTTACAGGCTCGTAAGCCGGGGCCGCACTGCCGGGCAGCTCCTGGACCAGGCGAATCGCCCCTTCCAGGGCGTCGGGCCCATCGTCGTGCATGGTCCGGGAAGGGAAATAGAGCATCTGTTCCACCAGCAGTTCCTGGTCTGAGTGCCCCCGGATGAAGCGGATGTGGCCCCGCTCCAGCAGGGGCGAGAGGCCGGCCACCCGGGTCTCTTTGGCCACCCGGTGGGTCACCCCCTTGAGGGGCAGCAGCACCCCGCGCTCCTGGCCCAGGCGGTCAAATTCCTTGAGCAGCAGCCGCTGGAACAGGTTGTCCTCCACTCCCAGGAGCCGGTAGGAAAAATCCCGGTGCCGGTTGAAGATGGCCCGCAGGGTTTGCTCCAGGGTGGCCTTCTGGATGAAGGCGTCCATCACATAGAAGACCAACTCCTTGGGGTCCCAGCCCACCGTGACCACCGCCTTGTAATCAGCCCCGGCCCCGGTTTCGAGCGACGGGTCAAAGAAGCCCACCACCACCAGGTCTCGGTCCTTGAGACTGTCAGGATGGTAGTAATGAATCCACTCTTCCTGGAAAAAGCCGCTGTCCGGGGTCGGTTCGTTCATCTTCTCTCGATTGAAGGCCACCGAGCCCATGAACTGCTTTTGCAGTTTGAGGCGCTCGGTCGGGTGCCGGGCCTCCCACAGGGAGGTGCCGTCCTCCTGCACGGCCCGGTAAATCCGCCGCTCAAAGTGGCAGTAGGGCTCCTCATGACTGGTGAGCAGCAGATGCAGGGCGCTGTGCCACCTGAGGATAGTGCCGATGATCAAGCAGCGAGCCGCCGGCATCCAGGGAGGGATAAACCGCGGATTTGACCCAATCGAGGATCTGCTTGACGATCTCGGGGTTGCGCACGTTGAGGTCGTTTTCCAGGTCGTCCAGGATGACCAGGTCCGGCCGCTATTGCTTGTGTTTCAGACCCCGGAGGCGCTGGCCTCGACCCCGGGCCTTCACCCGGATGTCATTGGCGGTAACGAAGTCGTCTACCGCCCGGTTGGCCATGACCAACTCGCCGAAATCCTGGTGCAGCCGCTCGTTGTACAGCATCTCCAGGTAGAGATAGCCGGTTAAATCGCTGGCCAGGTCCTCGGTATCGCTGCCGATGATGATGAAGTTGCGCCGCTTGAAGCAGATCTGGTGCAGAACATAGCCGAAGGCGCACACCGTGGTCTTGGCGAACTCCCGGGGCGCCGCCACCACCGCGGGCACCACCACCGCCGGGGCGACATCCTGGGTCGCCCCGGCATTTTCCTTTGGTAGCGCAGGCGTCTCGCCTGCGGTTTTTGGCGCCGGCGTCTCGCCTGCGGGCCACCTTTCCAGCAGCTTTACCAACTCGTAATGGAAAGGCGCCGGCAGATGGGAAAAGTAGTGGGGCAGGTAAGTGCGGCAGAAATAGAGCGGGTCGGCCGCGGCCCGCTTGAGCCTTTGGGTCTGCTTGTCGTCTGTGTCCTGCCAGAAGGGTTCTACCTCCATGGTCAGTCGCACCAGGATGTCGTCGGCCCGCTTGCGGAACTCCATCCTGGTCATCTTCTTTTTCAGGGTCATGTCGCCCCCTACGTTTGTCTCCGCCATGTTGAATCCTATCTGCCTGCCATAATTAAGGTTGTCTTAGCCCTCGTCTTCCAGTTGCCGGAAGAACTCATCCACCCGTTGAGAAATACGCTTCAGTTCCTCCTGGTCCGTCACCCAGCCCCGGAGGAAGTCTCCGAACCGGTCCATCACCTCCAGGGCCGCCGCCCGGATATCCAACCCCTGGCTGCACAGGCGGTCGATCAAGGTGACGATCTTGCTGAGTTCATCCAGTTCCTGGGGTTTCAGGTCTCCTCTGACCAGCAGGTTCCCAGTCTTTTCCCGCAGGATGCCTTTCAGGGCCTCCCCCAGCCATCGGGGCGACACCGGCACCTGGCGGCGCTTCTCCTCCCACTGGCCTTCGACGTGCCAGCTTTTCAGGGTCGTGAGGGCCAGCGGCAGTAGCGCCGCGATCTCCTCCAGTTCCTTCCCGGCCAGGAAAAGCGACCGGGCGTCTTCGCAATAAAGTTCCCGCTTGTTTTTGCGCTTCGGTTTCCTGTTCGCCGTCATGGTGCCCTGGATATACGAAAAAGCCCGGTAAACCTCCAGAACGCCTGGGACTCCTGTCCCTCCAGATGATTTCAGCCAAATTTTTAGGGCCTTAGTCCATGATTCTCGTGTAGGACAGCCGCCCTCGGCTGTCGTTCCTGATTTTTTAATCCACCTCGGCCAGTTTCTCCTGGACGGCGCTGGCCAGGATGCGCAAGGTGCCACCGTTGAGCTTGACCCCCCGGAGCCTGCCCTCCCAGTACCAGCGATACACGGTGGACCTGGAGACCGCCAACTGCCGGGCCACTTCCCGGGGCCGCATTAAGCGTTCTTGATTCATCTCCGTCACCCCTTTCGTTTTTCTTAACCTTCCTTTCAAGATTCGTGTCGGCCGGGGAGACGTTTGTCTCCGGTTGTCCCAGATCCAGGGCTTTAGGTGCCTGCGCCCCCCCTTTAAACCCTGGAAAAACCTGCCGGGCGCGGCTCGCCCCCCCCCAAATCCTCGTAAGGGCGGCTCTCGAACCGCCCTCATTCTCCGGCTTGGAGAACCGGGCCGTATAGAGAACGGCTAATCCCTAGGGGCTCTTCCTCACCTCTAGAATTGCTGTCCGGATGCACCGTAAATTTGTCGGGGAATATAACGATCGATACTTATTTGACAATTAAATTGGTGGCTTACGTGACGATAACTTTGGCCCTGACCTTGCATCAGGAGAGCAAAGCGACAACTAGATGCCTGCATGCCTAAGGAGGAAGGAGAAATGGAAATGCTGCAGCAGAAACGGTTTTTCCGGCCCGACGAAGTGGCCACCATCCTGGCCCTGTCCCGCCGTACCGTCTATCGCATGATCCGCGACGGGCGCCTCACCGGGACGAAATGGGGCTCCGGTCCCTGGCGCATCCCCCGGGAGAGCCTGGCGGCTCTCTTCCCGGAGGACCAGCCCCCCTGGCCGGCCACCCCTTGACCTGTGCTAGGACAAAAAGGACAAAAGGGGCTAAAAGACTCTGGGGGCGGCAGATCCGCCCCCAGACTTGCTGGTCAACCTTCCCCTGCCGCCTCCCCTGCGATCTACGCTAAGATTACCTTGCATTTTCCTTAGATAAATTTAAAATAATGACGATTATAAGTGGTATGGGGTCAGAATTCCGCCCTCTGCCCAAACCATAAGGACCAAAATGAATAACCGCTTAAGCCCTTTCTATAAAAATATTGCCCTGTGGCTGCTCATCACCCTGGTAATGATCGTGCTGTTTACCATACTTCAATACCGTGGAAACGCCCGGGGCAAAGCCTCCATCAATTACAGCAAGTTTGTGGACCTGGTCAAGGCCGATAAGGTCACCAAGGTTATCCTCCAGGGCGAGGAAATCAGCGGCGAACTCTACGATGGCAAGGCCTTCAAGAGTTACGCCGCCTCCGACCCGGACTTGATCAAGCTGCTCACAGCCAAAGGGGTGGATATCACCGCCAAGCCCAAGGATGAAAACTCCTGGTACACCACCTTGCTGATCTCCTGGCTGCCCATGCTGGTCCTGGTGGGCATCTGGATCTTTTTCATGCGCCAGATGCAGGCCGGCGGCGGCAAGGCCATGTCCTTCGGCAAAAGCCGGGCTCGCCTGATGACGGAAAACACCGTCAAGGTCACCTTCGCTGACGTGGCCGGCATCGAGGAAGCCAAGGAGGAGGTCTCCGAGATCATCGATTTCCTCAAAGACCCGAAGAAATTTACCCGCCTGGGAGGCCGCATCCCCAAGGGCGTGCTCCTGGTGGGCGCCCCGGGCACCGGCAAGACCCTCCTGGCCCGGGCCATCGCCGGGGAAGCGGGGGTGCCCTTCTTCAGCATCAGCGGCTCGGACTTCGTCGAGATGTTCGTCGGCGTCGGCGCCGCCCGGGTGCGGGACCTGTTCATCCAGGCCAAGAAAAGCGCCCCCTGCATCATCTTTATCGATGAAATCGACGCGGTGGGCCGCCACCGGGGCGCCGGCCTGGGCGGCGGTCACGACGAGCGGGAACAGACCTTGAACCAGCTCCTGGTCGAGATGGACGGCTTTGAGGCCAACGAAGGGGTCATCCTCATCGCCGCCACCAACCGCCCCGACGTCCTGGACCCGGCCCTGCTGCGGCCCGGCCGCTTCGACCGCCAGGTGGTGGTGCCGATCCCGGACCTCAGAGGCCGGGAGGCCATCCTCAAGGTCCATACCCGGCGCACTCCCCTGGCCGAATCCGTCGACCTCTCCATCCTGGCCCGGGGCACCCCCGGTTTTTCCGGCGCCGACCTCGAGAACCTGGCCAACGAGGCCGCCTTGTTCGCCGCCCGCCGGGGCAGCGATCTGGTGACCATGCCGGACTTCGAACAAGCCAAGGACAAGGTCCTCATGGGCACGGAGCGCCGGAGCCTCATCCTGACCGAGCGGGAACGCGCAACACCGCCTACCACGAAGCGGGCCACACCCTGGTGGCCAGGCTCATCCCCGGCACCGATCCCATTCACAAGGTCACCATCATTCCCCGGGGCCGGGCCCTGGGCCTCACCCAGCAATTGCCGATTGACGAGCGCCACACCTATCCCAAGGATTATCTGACCTCTACCCTCACGCGTCCTCCTGGGCGGCCGGGCCGCCGAGGAGCTGGTTTTCCAGCAGTTCACCACCGGAGCCGGCAACGACCTGGAGCGGGCCACCGACCTGGCCCGCAAGATGGTGTGCAACTGGGGCATGAGCGAAGAACTGGGACCCGTCACCTTCGGGAAACGTGAAGAACACATCTTTTTAGGCCGGGAGTTCGCGCAATCCAAGGATTTCAGCGAGGAGACGGCCCGTCTCATCGACGACGCCATCAAGAACCTGGTGCTCTCTGCCTCCCGCCGGGCCCTGGATGTGCTCACCAATAATCGGGCTCAACTGGAGGGCCTGGCCCAAGGCCTGTTGGATAAGGAAACCCTGGACAGCCAGGAGATCGACCGGATCATCGGCTCCATCGAGCCGCCGGCAGAGGCTCCGGAACCCCAGGATCCCGGCCAGTTGCTGGGGACGCAGCCGGCTTGAAGCCCTGGCCATCGCGGGGTTAATCTGATAACCTGGGGCAGGTCTGCGGACCTGCCCTTTTTTTTGCAAAATAATGGTGGGGCGGGCGTCTCGCCCGCCAATGTTCGGATCTTGGTAGCACAGGCGTCTCGCCTGTATCCTGGTAGCGCCGGCTTCCAGCCTGTGATTTGGGGCGGGCCTCCGGGCCCGCCGCTGGGGGGCGCCAGTCCTGTATCGGTTCTCGAACCGCCCGCCTTGCTTTGAAAATGTAGCCGCAGGCTTTAGCCTGCGCTGAACAAACCGCCGAGAACTGTAAAACTGTAGGGCGCGAAAGGCGAGGCGCCTCCCGCCTTTTTCGCTCGTTCCCAAGTTGTACTTGGGAACGAAATTTCTTGCCAGGCCTGGCTTGACAGATAAATATATTCCCGAGCCCCGGCTTGGGAACGGGATACGGGTCAACCATATCTTCTTTTCTGGAATTTTCTCGCTTTTTAGATAATTATGCAGGATGTGGAACAGCTACTCGCATTTTCCAAAAACCAGCGCCGGGAATAGATTTTGTTCCGCATCAGCCGCGGTGTCACCGCGAATTTTCTTGGCATTCAACGGGCTTGCCAGTCATACGCCACCGGTGCCCGGCGGCCCCCAAGCGGCACAATTTCCGCAATTTTCCAAGGCTGTGAAACATGCCTGATTTCCAAATGTCTCAGGCGTCTCCAAATAATCAGGTAAAATTTTTAATTGTTGACCTAACCAAGCTTGGAAACGATCAATAATTCTAATTATGACCGAAAATTCTAAAACTTGCGCTTGGCCTGAGCTGCTGGCCTCTTACCAAAAAGACCAAAAACCCCGGCCGCTCATCATGGGCATCCTCAACGTCACCCCGGATTCCTTTGCCGACCATGGCGCCCATTTTGACCAGGCCGTGGCCCTGGCCCACGCCCGGGAGCTGGTGGCCGCGGGCGCCGATATCCTGGACGTGGGCGGCGAGTCCACCCGGCCCTTTGCCGAACCGGTGCCTCTGGCAGAGGAACTGCGTCGAGTCCTGCCGGTCATCGCCGCCCTGGCCCCGGAGCTCGCCATCCCCATCTCCATCGACACCTATAAGGCCTCGGTAGCCCGGGCGGCGCTTGCGGCCGGTGCCACTATTATCAATGATATCAGCGCCCTGCGGTTAGACCCCGATATGGCCCCCCTGGCCGCCGGCGCCAAAGTGCCGGTAATCTTGATGCACATGCAGGGCAGCCCCCGGGACATGCAGCGGGACCCCCATTACCACGACCTGATGGGGGAGATCACCGCTTTTTTCCGGGAGCGCCTGGAGTATGCCGTTGGCCACGGCATCGCCCGGGACCTGCTCATCCTGGACCCGGGCCTCGGCTTCGGCAAGACCCGGGACCATAACCTGGAGATCCTCCGGCGGCTGGAGGTCTTTCTCGAACTGGGATGTCCCCTGCTGGTGGGGCCCTCCCGCAAGGCCTTCATCGGCCATCTCACCGGCCGGCCGGCCGGCCCGGAGCGGGACGCGGGCTCCCTGGCCGCCCTGCTGGCCGCGGTGCAGCACGGCGCCAGCATCGTCCGCACCCATAATGTCGCCTTCGCCCGGCAGTTTTTTGCGGTTTGGGAGGCGATTTTTCCGCCTGCTCGTGTTTAACTGTGTAAGTCCTGTTTTTGCTTTTAACTCGAAACTAAAAACTCGAAACTCGAAACTCATCATGCACTTCTTTTTCAACCTGCGCTGGCAAGACCTGGCGGACATCATCCTGGTGGCCGTCATCATCTACCAGGTGGTCCTGGCCCTCAGGGGCACCCAGGCCGTCCAGGTTCTGGCCGGGCTCTTCCTGCTGTTTCTGGCCTACCTGGTGGCCCGCCAGCTGGAATTTTTCACCCTGGAATGGCTCCTGGACATTATCGTCAAGAGCTTCGTCCTCATTATCATCATTCTGTTCCAGGCCGATATCCGGCGGGTGCTGAGCCGGGTGGGGAAAAAGGCCCTGGCCCCGGGCGGGGTCCATTCCCCGGTGGTGGCTGAAGAAATCTGCGCCGCGGCGGAGACCCTGTCCGGGCGCCACATCGGCGCCTTGGTCGCCCTGGAGGGCCGCATCGGTCTCTCGGAATACCTGGAGGGGGCCATCAAGCTGGAGGCCCTGATCACCCGGGAACTGCTCATCTCCCTGTTCTGGCCCCACAACCCCACGCACGACGGGGCGGTCATTATCCAGGGGGACCGGGTGGGCGGCGCCGGCTGCCTGCTGCCTCTATCCAAAAACCCCAACCTGGAACCCACCCTGGGCACCCGCCACCGGGCCGCGGTGGGCCTCTCCGAACAGACCGACGCCGTGGTCCTGGTGGTTTCGGAGTCCACCGGCCGGATCTCCCTGGCCCGGGGGGGCAGGCTGCGCCAGGGGCTCAGCCCCGAGGAAGTGCGCCGGCTCCTGGAGGACCTGATGAAAACTCCCGGCGAAGGAAAAGGAACCTGGATTGAAGGGTTGGTTCGCTTCATTAGGTCGACATAAGGGCCTCAAACTCCTGTCGTTGCTCCTGGCGCTGGCCTTGTGGTTTGCCGTCAGCGGTGAGGAGCGCACTGAAACCAGCCTGCATATGGCCGTGGAGTTTGTCAACCTGCCGGCCAAGATGGTACTCACCGGCGAGGTCCCGGCGGACTTGCAGGTCCGGGTCATCGGCCCCCGCTCCATCGTCAACAAGCTTTCCCAAGGCCGCCTGACCCAGACCATCGACCTCTCAGCCATCCAGCGCGGTCCGCATACCTTTTACTTGGGGCCCAACAGTTTTTCGTTCCCCCGGGGGGTAGTGGTGACCAAGATTCAGCCCAATCCCATCACCATCACGCTGTCGTCCACTATCACTGCCACCCTGCCCATCAAGCCGGTGGTGGCCGGCAGCCCGCCGGAGGGCTATGAGCTGAAGGATATCAAGGTCCGGCCGGACCGGGTCACGGTCAGCGGCCCTGAGGGCGAACTCACCAACCTCAAGTTCATCCCCACCCACCCCATCGACGTGAGCCATCTGACGGAAATGACGGTCCTGGCCACGGACCTCGATTTTAAGAACCTGCATCTTTCTCTGAAAAACCAGGTCCCCATTCTGGCCGAGCTGGACCTCCAGCCCAAGATCCTGACCCGCACCCTTCCAACGGTCCCGGTGATGCCGGAGCCTGGTCCGGCCAATCTGCGGCCGGCCCACGTGGCCGTCACCGTCCAGGGCTCCTGGCTCCTGGTGAAGGATCTGAAGCTCGCCGACGTCAAGGCCACGGTGGATACCCGGAGCCTGGGGCACGGGGGCTCGCGCCTCAATGTCTCCATCAGCCTGCCCCCAGGGGTCAGCCTGGTGCGGCTCCAGCCGAACTCGGTCATCGGTTCTCCCGGGAAGACCCCTTGATTCCTTAGGACCGGGAGTCCGTTTCGAGTTGCATGCCCCGGGGCCATGTGATAAATATTGACCCCATGCATCCCGTCGCGGCTCTCCTACTCGGCATCGTCCAGGGCATCAGCGAGTTTCTGCCCATCTCCAGCTCCGCCCATCTGGCCCTTCTGGAACACTACTTCCACGTCACCGGCGGCGGCCTGAGCTTCGACATCCTCCTGCACGTCGGCACCCTGGCCGCTCTCTTGGGCTATTTCTATAAGGACTGGCTGGACATGGGCCATGCCTTCATCTTCCCAAGCCGCTATAACCGGCCGGAGCGTCACCTCCTCTTCTTTCTGATCATCGCCGTCATCCCCGGGGCCATCGCCGGAGTCCTGCTGGAACACAAGGCGGAAACCATCTTCCGGGAGCCGGCCCGCATCGCCTTGCTCATGGGCGGCGTGGGGCTCCTCCTGATCCTGGCGGAGAAACTCGCCCGGCACGTCCGCCACCTGGACCAGATCACCTTCAAGGACGCCCTCTATATCGGCCTCTCCCAGGCCCTGGCCATCATGCCCGGGGTCTCCCGGAGCGGCATCACCATGACCACCGGCCTTTTCCTGGGCCTCAACCGGCGCTCCGCCGCCCATTTCTCCTTTCTCCTGGCCACCCCCATCATCGCCGGGGCCGGCCTGCACCACCTCCCCAAGTGGCTCCGGGAAGGCAGCACCGGTGAGCTGACCCTGCTGCCCGCGGTGGTGGGCTTCCTGGCCGCGGTCATCACCAGCTACCTCACCATCAAGTACTTCCTCCGCTTCCTCCAACGCCACACCTTCATCCCCTTTGCGATCTACCGCCTGACCCTCGCCGGCCTCATCCTGGCCCAGGTCTTCCTGTTCCCGGGGAAATGACCGGCCCCCGGTGGCAAGGGGTGCAGGGGCGGTTCTCGAACCGCCCTTTCTGATTATCCGCACCTGCTAACGATTATGCCCAGATTTGTCATTCTGAGGGAGCGCAGCGACCGAAGAATCTCGTTTTTGGGGCAGCGCAGCCTTTCCAGGCGGTGCGAGGGTAGTGGCACAGGCTGCCATCCCAAAAAACCATTGACTTTGACCCTTCCCTAAAATAACTTTAAAATGGTTTTTGCACCTATTTTCACAAATTCCTTTTCCAAGGCGCTCCTCATCCCATGTTTGACGGTCTGGATTATCTTACCCTGTACTGGCTCTCCGGTTTCGCTGAACCAAAATACGAAATCTGGGACAGCAAAAAGGCCAGCATCGAGCGGACCCCGGATTCCTTGAGCTTCACGGCCTACCTGGCCTGGCCCCAGGAGGCGGCGAACGACGCCCGGATCACCATCCGTCGGACCGAAGCCGGTCTGGTGTTCAGCACCGACTGGTTTCCGGAGGAAGAGTTCGACCTGAAGCCTTATGAGTCCCAGGAGGGCGGCGGGATCATCCTGATGAGCAAGTTCCTGCGGGAGACTTTTTTTATTCACCTGCGGGCGCAGTATGAATAATATCTTCTAGGCTTAGATCTGGCGGGTATGACTTTTTAGCCAGTTAAATAATTTTTCGCCACTCTGATGAATAATTCGGCGATGAAGTTCAAGCACTTCACCCATGGTCAGATATCGCATTAACTGAGCCGCCGATATAATTCCTCAATCTTGCGCAACACATAATCAGCGGCTTTCTGAAAATCCTCTTGCAGCAAACCCATCAGATCAGCCAGACTGGCTTGGGCCAATTCCTCCGGCTTAACGCCTAAACGGTCTGCCGCGTTTTGTAGGATTCTCGCCTGCTCATTGGTTAATTCTATCGAAATCCTCATTTTCGAATCCAATCTTTTATTTTAAGTGCCTGTCTTCAATTTACCTTTCAGCTCTTAAGGAGTCAATATAACAATATATATTCAGTTGCCTCTTGAGAGTAACGAACTATGGATATAAAATCTCTGAAGCGCTTATGAACTCCCCAGCCACCACCAGCATCAAGCCTTACCTCATCGCCATCTCCATCTCCCTGGCCGTCGGCGCCGGGCTGATGGCGGTGAAGTTTTTCGCCTTCTTTCTGACCGACTCCGCCGCCATCCTCTCCGACGCCCTGGAGTCCATCATCAACGTGGTGGCCGCGGCCTTCGCCCTGTGGAGCATCATCTTCGCGGCCCGGAGCCCCGACCCGGATCACCCTTACGGCCACGGCAAGATGGAGTACTTCTCCGCCGGCTTCGAAGGGGCCTTAATCGTCCTGGCCGCCCTGGGGATCTTTTATGAGGCCTGGCCCCGGTTGTTCCACCCCCAGGCTATTCCCCGGCTGACCAGCGGTATCCTGCTGGTGCTGGGGGCGGCGGTGGTCAATCTCGTCCTGGGCCTGGTCCTGGTGATGATGGGCAAACGCACCAAGTCCATCGTCCTGGTGGCCGACGGCAAGCACGTGCTCACCGACGTCTTTACCACCGCCGGGGTCGTGATTGGCCTCCTGGGCGTCAAGTTCACCGGCTGGAACTGGCTGGACGGCGGCCGTCGCCTACCTGGTGGCGGCGAATATCCTGTACACCGGCGCCCGATTGGTCCATCAATCCTCCGCGGCCCTCCTGGATAAGTCAGACCCCGAACTTTTGCAGGAGATCTGCGAAGTTATCGCCCGGCATCGCCGGGAGATGTGGATCGACGTCCACCAGCTCCGGGCGCGCCGCTCCGGCCGGTACGTCTTTATGGATTTTCACCTCATCCTGCCCCGGGACCTGAGCCTGGAGGCCGGCCATGACGAAGTTAAAGAATTGGAAAAAATCCTGAGTGATCACTTTGGCGGCCAGACTGACATCCTCATCCATACCGACCCCTGCACCGATCCGGAGTGCCCCGTCTGCGGCCACGAGCCCTGCGACGATCGCCGGGAAGCCCCTAAGTTGCAGCGCCTCTGGACCAGCGAAAACCTCACCTGCAGCGGCTCCCGGGAGGACCACCAGCCCTCCGTTCTCCAGGCCCATGATCGCCCCGAAAAATAACTACTCGACAAGGAATCAATAATGGCAGCAAAGCGCGTTCTCATCATCGGGGCTGTGGCCCTGGGCCCCAAGGTGGCCTGCCGCCTCAAGCGCCTGCGCCCGGATTTCCAGGTGACCATGATGGACCAGGGCGAATATATCTCTTACGGCGGCTGCGGCATCCCTTACTATATCTCCGGGGACCTGAGCGACATTAAGGAGCTGCTGAGCACCAGCTTTCACATGCTCCGCACCCCGGAGTTTTTCGAAGACGCCAAGGACGTGCGGGTCCGGACCCGGACCCGGGCCCTGGCCATTGACCGCCAGTACCGGCAGCTTCTGGTCAAAAACCTGGAATCGGGCCGGGAGGAGGATCTACCTTATGACTATCTGGTCCTGGCCACCGGCAGCCGGCCCCGGCGTCTCCCGGTGCCCGGCGTCGACCTGCCGGGGGTGATGCACGTCGCCAGCCTCCCGGCCGCCATGGCGGTGCGGGAAATGGTCACCAAAGGCGAAGTGGGCCGGGCGGTGATCCTCGGCGCCGGAGCCATCGGCTGCGAGATGGCCGAGGCCCTGAGCGACCTCTGGGGGGTGGAAACCAGCCTGGTGGAACTCGCCCCCCAGGTCCTGCCCGGCCTGCTGGACCCGGGCCTGGCCCGCATGGTGCAAAAACACCTCAGGGATAAGGAAATCGACCTCTATCTGGAGGAGCAGGTCCGGGAAATTCGCCAGGTCCAAGGCGGCGAGCACTCGCTGGAGGTGGTCACCGCCAGCCGCACCCTGGCCGCCGACCTGGTGATCACCGCGGTGGGCGCGGCCCCCAATTCCCAATTGGCCCAAGACGCCGGTCTGTTGGTTTCCCCCCACGGCGGCATCGTGGTCAACCGGCGCCTCCAGACCTCCGACCCGCTCATTTACGCCGGCGGCGACTGCATCGACAACCACCACCTGATCACCGGCAGGCCCGTCTATTTCCCTTCCGGGTCGTTGGCTAACCGCCAGGGCCGGGTCATCGGCACCAACCTGGCCGGAGGCGCCGCCACCTTTAACGGCATCGTGGGTTCTTTTGCCTTGAAAATTTTTGACCTGGCCGTTGCCGGCACCGGACTGAGCCTGACCGCGGCCCGCCGGGAAGGCTTCGACGCGGTGGCGTCCCTGGTGATCCAGGCCGACCGCGCCCACTTCTTCCCCACCCAGGACCTCATGTATCTGCAACTGGTGGTGGACCAAAAGACCCGGCGCCTCCTGGGGGCCCAGGGCCTCAGCCACAACGGCGACGCCCTGGTGGGCCGCATCAATAGCATCGCCGCGCTGCTGCCCTTCAAGCCCGATCTGGCCGACCTCTCCAACCTGGAGGTGGCCTACGCCCCGCCCTTCGCCGCGGCCCTGGACATCGTCAACGCCGTGGCCAACACCGCCGAAAATATCCTGGACGGCTTCAACCAAAATATCGATGTGGCCGAATTCGAGCAGTGTTTCCTGACGGATAAGGCCGACGACACCATCTGCCTGGACGTCCGGGGGGCGCAAAACGCCGCGCCCTACGTCGACCTGTTCGGCGAACGCTGGTTGAACATCCCCCAGGAGACCCTGAACCGCCGCTTCGCCGAAATCCCCCCGGACAAGCGCCTCCTGGTGGTGTGCAACTCCGGGGTGCGCTCCTATGAGGCCCTGCGCCAACTGGAAACCGCCGGCCTCTGCAACGCCGTCAACCTGGCGGGCGGCATCGCGGCCTTGAAAAAATCGGGCCTGCTGGAATTGACCGAAGCGGAGGATAAGGGCAAAGAAGAATAGAGGTAGCGCCGGCTTGCCAGCCTGGGCTCTACCCCGGATTGCCCTCCGGACATTGACATCGCCGGGAGGCCAGCCCCATAATATGCCTAAAGCCAATTCACTTCATTGAGGAGCGCTTCATCATGAAAACGGTAAAAATTCTACTCATTTGCCTGGTGGTCCTGGCCCTGGCCGCCGGCCCCGCTCTGGCCGCCGACCAGCCGAAGCCCCAAACCCTCTGCCCGGTGCTGGGCACTAATATCGACAAAAAAGTTTATGTCGATTATCAAGGCAAACGCATCTACTTCTGCTGCCAGGGCTGTGACGCCGAGTTCAAAAAGGACCCGGAGAAGTACATGAAAAAGCTCCAGGAACAGGGCATCACCCTGGAAAAGTGCCCCGAGACCAAATAACTCCCAGTTCCTTGAGAAATAATTTTTTTCGTAGGGGCGAACCTTGTGTTCGCCCTCACTTTATCTCCTAATGGAACCTGCCATGAAAAGCTACCGCCAGGAACTCTGGTTCAGCGTCCCCGGCCGCCGGGCCTTCCTCAACCTCACCCCCCAAGTGGAGCAATGCCTCCGGGAAAGCGGCATCCAGGAAGGCCTCGTGCTCTTGAATGCCATGCACATCACCGCCTCGGTCTTCATCAATGACGATGAAGCGGGTCTGCACCACGACTACGACGTCTGGCTGGAGAAGCTGGCGCCCCATGCCCCGGTCTCCCAATACCGCCACAACGTCGGCGAGGACAACGCCGACGCCCATCTGAAACGGCAGGTCATGGGCCGGGAGGTGGTGGTGGCCGTCACCGGCGGCAAGCTCGATTTCGGCCCCTGGGAGCAGATCTTCTACGGCGAGTTCGACGGCGGCCGCCGCAAGCGGGTGCTGGTGAAGATTATCGGGGACTAGACTGGCTCATTGGCAAATCCACCCGGTAAGCAATCGGCCCCGGCTGCCCGGGAAACGGGTCGAACTCCGGGGCTCTTACGAAGCCCAATTTTTCATAGATCTGCTGGGCTGCCAGCATGAAGCGGCCGGTGTAGAGATAGATGGTGGGAATTTTTAGCGTCCGGGCGCGGCGCAGGCATTCCTGCGTAAGCAAAGTTCCCAGACCTCGGCCCCGGGCCTCCGGCCGCACCGCCAGCAGGCGGATAGTCGCGGCGCCCGCCGGCCATTGGCCCTGGAGGGAGCGGCTGGCGTCGGGGAAGAACTGGACCGTCCCCTGGACGGCCCCCTCGACTTCGGCTACCAGCAGCACGCCCTCCCCTCCGTTGAGGGCCAGGGTGATGCTCGCCATCCAGCGCGCCCAGCCCTCTGCCGGCACCAGCTCCCGGAATTCCCGGTAAGCCCCTTTCACCAGGGCCTCGACGCCCTCCAGCTCACCCGCCCGGGCCTCGCGGATCAGGACCTTACTAGCCATATCTCTTCACATCCCCCTAAATGTCGCGTTGCCAAAAGTTCTTTTCTCTTATCCCCTCTCCCCCAATGGGGGAGAGGGTCAGGGTGAGGGGGCATGAGCCAGAACTTTTGGCAATCCCTTTAATTGGGGAAGGGGAATTTGCCTCTCTCTTTTAGCTGACCGCTGCAAAGCTGAGAGCTGAAAGCTATTAGCTTCCTCTATTTTTCCACCACCGTGGCCTTAATGATCACCACCGGGGTCACCGGCACGTCCTGGAACATCCCCTTGGTGGTGGTGGGCACCGCCTTGATCTTGTCTACCACGTCCTGGCCCTGGACCACCTTGCCGAAGACGGCGTAGCCCCAGCCCTGCATGGTCTTGGCGGTGTGGTTGAGGAACTTGTTGTCGCCCACGTTGATGAAGAACTGAGCCGTGGCCGAATTGGGGTCCGCGGTGCGGGCCATGGCGACGGTGTAGGCGTCGTTGGTCAGGCCGTTGTCCGCCTCATTCTTGATGGGCGCCCGAGTGGGTTTCTGGTTCATGTTGGCGTCGAAGCCGCCGCCCTGGATCATGAAGGTCGAGATGATCCGATGGAAGATGGTGCCGTCATAAAAGCCGTCTTTGACGTATTGCAGAAAATTTGCCACCGTGTCCGGGGCCTTTTCCGGGTTCAATTCCAGGGCGATGTCACCCAGGCTCGTTTCCAGTTTTACCAAGGGTTTGCTCCTTTTCGTCCCAGGCTGTGCACCGGGTGGTGATAATAGGTTCTTCGCCGTCATTATTTAGCTGTTTCTACCACCGTGGCCTTGATAATGACCACCGGCGTCACCGGCACGTTCTGGAACATGCCCTTGGTAGCGGTGGGCACCGCCTTGATCTTGTCGACCACGTCCTGGCCCTTGACCACTTTGCCGAAGACGGCGTAGCCCCAGCCCTGCATGGTCTTGGCGGTGTGGTTGAGGGGCTGGTTGTCGGCCACGTTGATGAAGAACTGGGCCGTGGCCGAATTGGGGTCCGCGGTCCGGGCCATGGCGATGGTATAACGGTCATTAGTCAGGCCATTATCAGCTTCGTTCTTGATGGGGCCCTTGGTGGGTTTCTCATTCATATTGGCGTCGAAGCCGCCGCCCTGAATCATGAAGGTGGGGATGACCCGATGGAAGATGGTGCCGTCATAAAAGCCGCCCTTGACATATTGCAGAAAATTGGCCACCGTGACCGGGGCCTTCTCCGGATTCAGCTCCACGATGATGTCGCCCAGACTCGTTTCCAGTTTTACCAAGGGATGACTCTTTTGCGCCCGGGCCATGTTCCCGGCGATGAAGATTAGAGCCAGTGTTAGTAAGCCCGATAGTACCAGCCTGCCATAAATTTTAGGTGTACGCTCTCGCATCGCTCTTCCCCCTTGACCTATTCTCTGATGTGATTAGGGCCGTATCTGGCCCAGTTTATCAAATCGCCCTCCAATAACAAGCCGGGACCGCCGGTTTGGCTGCCGGCCTTTCCTAATAGATCCGCTGCCCGGGGGTAGCCAGCCATTGCGTTAGCAGCTCCCGGCACTCCTCCCCCAGAAAACCCGGATAAATGTTGACGGGGCTCCGGCCCGTGGCCTTTAGCTGCTCATTGCTGATAGTCAGCTCGTTGAAGCCCAGGGCCGCCACATCGGCGATAGCGGTGCCGTAGACCAGATGCGCGATACGAGCCCAGTGGATGGCCGCAAAGCACATGGGGCAGGGTTCGGTGGTGGAGTAGATGGCGCAGCCCGAGAGGTCGTAGGTCTTAAGCACGCGGCTGGCCAGACCGATGGCATTGATTTCGGCGTGGCACGTCGGGTCGTTTTCCTTCAGGACCGTGTTATGAGCCACGGCCAGGACTGTCTCGCCCTTAACGATGCAGGCCCCGAAGGGTCCGCCGTCGATGGCGGCCAGATGGTCCAGGGCCTCCCGCAGGGCCAGGCGCATGTAAATAGGCTCAGGTTGAAATGGGGAGTTCGGCATTCCCCTTAGACTTTAATGCAGCCTGGCGCCGAATTCCAGCCCGAATTGCCTAATGGAGGAAATTTGTGCCGCAGAGAAATTTTTACTGATCACTGGCCACTGATCACTGACCACTGATCTTCTCCAGGTCCGCGCTGAGCCTGTCACGATAGTGGGCCACATCCGCCTCGTTCAGCATGATCATGTCCAGCTGCCGGGTGTGGATGGTGATGTAGCCCAGGATACGCAGCCTGGAGAGCATGTAGTCCTTCTGCTCCCCTTCCAGGCGGGCAAAAAGGGCGTCCTCCTTGACGTCCACCTGGAAATGGTGCGCCTCCAGGAGGTCGGCCACGAACCGGGCCCGGCGCACCCGCCGGGGATAGTCCGCGGCCCCGCCCTTGAAGGAGAAGCGGATGTAGTTCTCGTAAGCCTGGTCGCCCACCAGGGCCTCCACCGTGGAGAAGTGAAAGCCCAGGCGGGAGGTGAGATTGCAAAAATCCCGGGAGATCATGAAGTAATTCTGATTGCCGAAGATAGTGCCCCCGGCTGCGGCCAGGTTGGGGTCAGTGGCCGCGCCCATGACGATGGACATAAAGCCCCGGGTGTCCACCGGCGGCGGCCCTTCCCAGGGAACCGCAGTAATCCCCTGCCACAGGGCCAGCATGGGGGCTGAGGCAATATTGGCCAGTTCCACGACCTTGCCGGCCACTTCCGCCTTGAAGCCGTCTTCCAGGTCCAGGACCCACCACTCCAGGCCCACGTCGGTGGCCAGGCGCTTGATGAAGTATTTGGCAAGGGCCCGATGCTTCTCGAAGGCGAACATCTCCTTGACCGCCACTTCGTGGGCAAAGCGGGTGAGGTCGTGCAGGGTGCGGCAACCGCCCGGGCGGAATTCCGGGGCCTCGGGGTTGGTGAGGTTAAGCGGCGTGATGCAGGTCATGACCTCTTTGAGGGTCTGCCCCACCGGGGTAGGCAACATGGCTCCCTGTCTGGCGCCGGCCTGCCGGAGCAGTTCCTCTACCCGGCCCGGATAGATGCTGCGGCCGTTGGCGTCCACGGTGACCATTTCCCCGGGGGTAAGCGTGACGGTGGCCTGGCCGGTGTTGAACAGGGCCGGGAGGCCGAACTCCCGGGCGACGTTGGCCAGATGGCCGGTGATCCCGCCCCGGTCGGTAACCACCGCCGCCGCCCGGCTCAAGAGGGTGGCCCAGGTGGGATGAGGGAAGGCGGTCACCAGGACGGCGCCCTCCGGGAACTGCAAGAGGTCCAGGTTGTTGCGCACCTGGTAAACGGGGCCGGCGGCCACCCCGGGGCTGGCCATCTCTCCCCCCTGGAGCAGGGTTGGGTAATCCAGGGCCGGGAGGGTGGGGTCGGCCTCGCGGCCGGGGGCGGCCAGTTGTTTTAATGGCCGGCTCTGCAATATTTGCAGGCGGCCGTCCCGGTCCAGACACCACTCGACGTCCTGGGGGGCTTGAAAATGCTCCTCCAGGATGAGGGCCAGGCGGGCCAACTCCAGGGCCTGGACGTCGGTGAGGACCGGCTTCCTCCCCTCCTCATCCTCTTGCAGCAGCACCCCTTCTCCGGGCAGACAGACGACCTTGAGTTCCTTATCCCTGATCTCCTTGCTGATCACGGCCAGGGGCTCTTGCCGGGAAACGACATAGAGGTCAGGGGTGACGCTGCCGTCCACTACCGATTTGGCCAGGCCGTGCACCGCGTTGATGAAAATCGCCTCGCTGGAAGGATCGGTGGGGTCCCGGGAGTACATCACGCCGCCGCAGACCGAGTCCACCATGGCCATGCAGCCCACGCACATAGCCACGTCTTCGTCCCGCAGACCCCGGTGCAGCCGGTAGCTCACCGCGGTGAGGGCGTATTTGCTGGCCAGGATTTCTTTGAAGACCGTGAAGATATTCTCCCGGCTGACGTTGAGCTCCGAGTGGTATTGCCCGGCAAAGGAAGTCTCGGCGGCATCCTCGCCAATGGCGCTGGAGCGCAGGGCGACCCGCAGTGGCCCGGGGGTCTGTTGCTCCAGGCGGTCGTAGGCTTGAGAGATGGCCTCCTGGAGGGCGGCCGGCATTTCGCCGCTGCAGACGAGCATCTGCACCTCGGAGCTTTTCCGGTAGAGGTCCGAGATGTCTTCCTCTTCTAAAGTTTGCAGGCGCCGATTGATCTCTTCCTGGAGATGGTTGTGGGTCAGGAAGAGTTCGTAAGCCGTCGCCGTGATGGCGAACCCGGGAGGTACGGTCAACTCCGGCAGCCGGGTGGTGATCTCCCCCAGGTTGGCCATCTTGCTGCCCACTCCGTCGGCCAGGCCGGCCTGGATTCGATCCAGGGGCAGCACCAGTTCCCGGATGGCGGGGGCCTGCCGCCTGGTCAGGATGGCGTTGATCTCTCGTTCAATGGCGCCAAAGACCGCTTCCAGGGACTGGTAACGGTTGCCCGAGAGTTCATTGAGATATTTGATCATGGCAAAGACCTTGACGCAAACCGCGGTGGCGTGGGAGCGGATAAAGGCCATGCCGAAGCTGTGGCTGCCGTGAAGGGCGGCCTCCATGTCCGTCATGAACTTTAGGGCAGTATTGTTGGCCGCCAGGAGGAGCTTGAAAGCATGGTAGCGGGATTTAAAGGCTGCCCGGATTTCTTCCGCGGAGAGGGCCGGCGTCGGCTCGGTCCCGGAAAAGATGCTCTTCAATCTTTGCAGCAGGTTGGCCATAACGCGGTGGGGGCCGGATCAGCCGTCCCCGGGTCTTTATGTGTCTATTTTACCGCGGGCTTCCCATGGAGGCCCGATACCCTGGCATAAGGCCAAGGGGCCCGTCCCAGGCAACCCATCCGGGGAGCAAAGAGACGCCAGCCCGCCACCCGCCCCAGCCATTGGTCCAGCCGCGCCGAACTTTGCTGGAACCCGGATCTGAAACCGGGATGATCTTTGACGCGACCCATGACCTGACCCTTCTTATGGTTGGCCGGTTCAGACTCTTTTGCTGAGCCGGCCGAATTCCTTGGGGTAGTACTGGTCGATCACTTCGGCCACCACGGCCTTCAACTTATCCGTGTCGCCCTTCTTTTCCAGGAATGCCGCGGCCAGGGGCACCGTCAGGTGCGTGGGATATTCCGGTAAAAAGGTGTGGATCACCACCGGCAAGGGTGGCTGCCGGTCCTTGAGCCGGGTCCAGATTTCCAGCTCGTCCAGATAAGGGATCTCCAGGTCCAGGATCACCAGATGCGGCGGATCGTCACTGCAGATCAGAGTCAGCAGTTCCCGTCCATCCCGGGCTACTTCCACCTGATAACCCTCCGCCCCCAACTCCCGGCGCAGAAATTCGCGGACGTGTCGGTTGCGATCGGCAATCAGGATTTTGCAATGATGGTTGGCCACAGCCTAATCTTCCCTACCGCCTAGATCAGCAACGGCCGTGCCAAAGAGAGACAAAAGAATTGTAGCGGCAACTAATTAAATATATTGACTATTTTATGAGGCCCCACCTCAAGGCCCGGGGACGTCTGCCGCCGAGGCCTGTCGCTTTTTTTTACAGTTTGTAAAAAGGCCGATTTGGAAAAGGGTTTGGTAGATAAAGCGATGCTGGGGGCGAGCGGTTCGAGGACCGTCCCTACACTCACAATCTATGTTTCAAAACTGCTCACTGCTCACCGCTCACTGCTCACTATCCTCAAGCCCCCTCCAGCTTGACGGAGGTCTCGAACTTCAGGCGGTACTTGTCGATCTTGGCTAGCAGGGTGGGCCGGGAGATGCCCAGGAGCTTGGCGGCCCGACTGCGATTGCCGCCGGTGAGGTCCAGGGCCTCGCTGATGAGCAGGCTGGCGAACCGGTCCATGAAGGCGTCGAACAGGTCTTTGCCCTCACCGGCCGACCAGGGATTGCCGCATCCACTGCCGGATGACCTCGTCGGCCTGTTGGTCGCTCGTCTCCTTGACCGGGCTCTCGCCGCCGATGGCCCGGGAAACATCCTCCGGGTGGATGGGATAGCCCCGGCTGAAGATCAGGGCTTTCTGCATGGCGTTGGCCAGTTCCCGGACATTGCCGGGCCACTGGTTGGTATCTGAGCAACGCCTTGGCCTCCGCGGTCATGCCCGGATTGTCCAGCCCCATCTCCCTGGCGAAGCGGGCCAGGAAATATTCCGCCAGCAGGGTCAGGTCCCCGGTCCGCTCCTTTAAGGGCGGCAGCCACACGGTCACCACCTTGAGGCGGTAATAGAGGTCCTCCCGGAATCTGCCGGCTGGCCAGGGCGGCCTCCAGGTCGCGGTTGGTGGCGGCGATGATGCGCACGTCCACCGGGATGGGCTCCCGGCCCCCCAGACGCTCGATGCTCCTTTCCTGCAGCAGGCGCAGGATCTTGGCCTGGATGCTGAAGGGCATGTCGCCGATTTCATCCAGAAAGACGGTGCCGCCGTGGGCCTGCTCGAACTTGCCCACCCGGCGGTTGATGGCCCCGGTAAAGGCCCCTTTCTCGTAGCCGAAGAGCTCGGACTCCAGCAGGGTCTCGGGAATGGCCACGCAGTTGATGACCAGAAAGGGCTTGGCCGCCCGCAGGCTGTGCTGGTAGATGGCCCGGGCCACCAGTTCCTTGCCGGTGCCGGATTCGCCCCGGATGAGCACGGTGGCGTCGGTGGGGGCCACCCGGCCGATGGCCTTGTAGACCTCCTGCATGGCATTGCTTTGGCCGATGATGGCATCCGCCCCGGCAGCCGCGGGCGCCACGTCCAGCTCCACCCGGGAGCGCATGCAGCGGCCGGCCTCCAGGGCCTGGCCGATCATCGTCAGGATGTCCTGAAAATTTTCCAGCGGTTTGAGGAGATATTCGAAGGCCCCCAGCTTGGTGGCCTCGATGGCCGTCTCGGTGGTGCCATAGGCGGTCATGATGATGACCGGCAGCTTGGGCTCGATCTCGTGGATGGTGCGGAAGGCCTCCAGGCCGCTCATCCCCGGCAGGCGCACGTCCATGATCACCAGGTCGGGGATCTCGGCCTGAACCGCAATTATGGCCGCCTCGCCGCTCGGCCGCGGTCTTCACGGCGTGGCCTTCCCCGGTCAGGATCTTCTCGAAGCTCTGCCGCACCTGCGGTTCGTCATCCACAATTAGGAGTTTGCCCATGGAATATCTTACTACGAATATCTCGAAGATATCTATGATTTAGGTACTTCTTTACTATAATTCCTTAGGTATGACTGCTAATTGCCGACGGTTTTTCCACTGTTTCCCAGCCTGTATCTGGGCTTCATGCGGAGACGCCTTCGGTTGGCCAGCCGCTTTTAAAGTCCCCCTTTGAAAAAGGGTGACTTAGGGGGATTTATAAAAGTTACAAATTTCCCCTTATTTCCTTACCTCGACTACTTCCAAACTGCTGAGAGGCAACGTAATCACAAAGGTGGCCCCCCCCTTCTCGCCGGCTTCCAGCTCCAGCCGCCCGCCGTGATCTTCGATGATCCGGGTGGCGATGCTCAGGCCCAGGCCGGTGCCTTCCTCCTTGGTGCTGAAAAAGGGCTGGAAGACCTGGTTCCGGACGGATTCGGGGATGCCCGGCCCGGTGTCGCTTACCCGGATGACCACGGCCCGCCCCAATCCCGGAGCCGGCCTTTCCTCCTCCCGGATGGTGATGACCCCGCCGCTCACCATGACCTCGTAGGCATTGACCAGCAGGTTGGCCAGGACTTCCTTGAGCTGGTCCGGATCGGCCAGGATTTCCGGCAGCCGGTGGTCCCGCAGCAGTTCACTTCGACCCCGTAGGACTCCAGGCGGTAGCGCAGGAGCTGCACGGCGCCGTCCACCACGTCGGAGGGGCTGACCCGCTGCATCTTGAGCTTCGGCGGCCGGGAAAATTCCAGAAAGTTGCGGACAATGGCGTCGAGGTGGCGGATCTCCTCCGAGATCACCTCGAAATCCTCCTTCTGGGACGGTGACATGGCCAGCGAGCGTTTCAGGGAGAAGAGCCGCATGTTCACCGAGGTCAAGGGGTTGCGGATGCTGTGGGCCACCCCGGCGGCCAGTTTGCCCACCATGGCCCACTTGCCCGATTGCAGCAGGTGCTCCTGGCTGCGCGTAAGCTCCGTCTGGGCTAAATCCACGTCCTCGATCAGGCTGTGAACCCGGCGGCTCAGGGTCTTGACCTCATCCCCCGAGGCCTCCCGAACGCTGGGGCTGGGCCCGGTCTCCAGGGCCAGTTGCCGGATGGGCGTCGAGTATCTGTTTAATCAGGATATAAGCCAACAGCGCCGCCAATAGCGCCGCCACGGGCAAGGCCGCCAGGGCGAAGGTATCGATGAACCGGGCCTGGGCCCGGCTCTCGGTGCGGGCCCGGGCGATGGCATATTCCTGCATCACTTTATAACGGTCGCACAGGGCCAGCAGGTCCAGAAATTGCCGGCGCAGTTCCAGGTGCCGCTTTAGTCCCGCTTCCCGATTCCCTTCCTGGTATAAAGCGATAACCTCTTGCCGGGATTTGTCATAAACGCGGTAGTCCGAGTCGATCTGCCGGATAATCTCGTGCATGGCCTCAGTGTACGCTGACTTCCGGGTCTTTTGCAGCCACTCCTCAAAAGACCGGCTGTGCTCCGCTATCCTGGCCAGCCAGTCGGGGTTGCCATCCAGAAAATAATAGGTGAGCACCCCCCTTTGCTTCAGCAGCGAGGTTTGCAGCTCTATCGCGGCCTCGAAGGAGGCCACGTTCTTGTCGATGAGGGAGACCAGCAGCGAGTCCATGGACCGGGTGTGCCAGACGGTGACCAGGCCCCCCAGCAGGGTGGTCAAGACCAGGGCGGCGAGCAGCATAAAGAGGCGAGCCCGCAGACTGAGCCGTTTCCACATAAGCTTAAACCCGATTTACCGGAGCCATCTTAATGGGTCTGCACCACATATTGGGGATATTTTTCCGCCAGCCACGGCTCCAGGTGTTGCGCGATGATGGCCGCCACTTGTTGACAGCCGGCATTGGTAAAATGATAGGTGTCATAAAAGTAGGCCGTGGTCTTCGGCAATTCCCGAGCCAAATCGATCACGAAGACCCGCTGCTGCGCCGCCGTATTGCGCACTGCGTCGTTATAAAGCTCCAACATCTGCCACAGGGTTGCTCCGTTCACGGCCCACGATTCCGCCTTGGCCAGATCGGCCCCGGTTAGCGGGTCGATGAGGTTGCCGAAGACTGCCGGTTGGGTGAGGAATACCGGTTCGATGCCATTCTGCCGGCAAAGCTCGATAAGTCTGGTTAACCGCTGAACATAAGGCTTGAGGTACTTGTCCCGGTGCTCCTGAATGAGCGCCCGCGCCTTCTCCGGAGGAACCTCCACGTGCGGCAATCGGGCAAAATCCAGGATCGGATGCACCAGGTTCATCCTTTTGGCCTTGTAGTAGCGGTAAAAGTTGATGGCATAACCCATGACTTCGCTGTCATTAATAAACTTTTCCCAGCCGGACGCCAGAAACCCGATGATGGGTTTTTTAAAATGATTCAGGTCATCAGCCCGGTAAGTCCCGAGGCCGATGTCGTTGGCCCCGACCAGGAACAAAGCCACCTTGGGCTTGAGCTTGATGATATAATCTTTCATGAAGACTATATGCCCATAGGTTGACATGCCGTCCAAGCCGCCGTTGCCCAGCCAGACCGGATTGAATCTGGTTTTTAATCTGGCCGCCAACAGATCAGACCAGGTTTTGCCGTCGGAAATCAAGACGCACTCGGTGGTACTGCCTCCAATGGTAACGATGGTCAGGGCCTTGGGGAAGTCTGCTGGCGGCATTTCTCCCCGGAACCCCATATGGTTGCGGGTGCTGAAAATGACCCTGTCCAGTTTGTCGGTTTTATCATTGCTGAACTGATATTTTTTGTCCCGCGGCAACTTAATCTTATTGCCCTTCACCCGGTACTCAATAGGTTCAAATACTCTCAGCAGGCCCTCGAGTAAGACAAATGATAGGGTGATGCCAATCAATATGGCCAGAACGTTTTTGCTCATTTTCTGCATCGACACCTTCAAACCTCTCCTTCCTCAGGTTTCCCGGCAGACCATAAATCCCGGCCTGATCTCCTGGTCCGCGGTCATCACGGCGATGGCGTCCCTCGGGGCGGCCTTCTCCACCCGGGCCACGCCCACTGACTTACCCCGGAGGTTATACACCCGGAGTTCGAGGCCCGGCTCAACCCCGTGTTCCACCCCCAGGCCGAAGTGCACTTCGAAACCCCCATCCCTTCTAATCACCCGGTAGATTTCGGCCTTGCCCTTCTGGGCCAGGAGTCGGTCCAACTTCAAGGAAAAATAAAAGACGGCCCCAAAGGCCAGCAGGATCCCCGGTAGACCAAGCGCCGCCGCGGCCCAGGGAGAGAAGCCGCTATAACGCCGGATGATGGATTTAGAACTGCGCTGCAGACTGGCGGCGTCGGGGAAGACCAGGACCCGGAAGGCCAGGGTTGCCCTGGAGGAGGTGCTTCGCCGGGGCGCCACGGTCAGACGGTATTCCCCCGGCTGCATCCGGGGACCGGCGGTTATCTGGCCCCGCCAGAGGTTGCCCCCCAGAAAATAGCCTTTATGCACCGTGGCGAAGGAGAGCTTCAGGTCCTCGGAATCACGAAAATAAGTCAATTCCTGGATGCCCGGGACCTCCTCCTGCAACGGCCCGTCAATCTCCCTGGTCAGGCCCGGCAGCAACTTGATGAGGTTGGCGGGCTCCCGGAACTGGCCGATGAGGCCGTCCAGCAGGGCCAGAAAGGCCAGGAGGCAGAAACCCGCTGCGGCCCAGCCGGATAGATCACGCCATCGGGAAGTTCGTTCCAGGTTCATGGGTTATGACAGGTGCCCAGGTAAGTAGACCGCCGGACTTCTAATGCCGCCAGCATCTTTAATCTTATCACAAAAAATAAGAGAATCGCCCCGGTTTTGTGCGCTGCTCCCAGGGCGATTCTCTAAGAAATTCAGGCCAACACGATTACTTCTTAAAGATGTCGGTCTTGGTGATGTTCATGAACCGCAGGGCCTTGCCCGGCTCCTTGTAATAGATCCGGACTTCGTCCCCGGCGTCCCAGGTGTTATCCGGCAGGGATAAGAATTCATCAGGCACCGAGAAGGTGGTCAGGAGCTTTTGCCGGCCGGAGTAAATAGTGATGGCTTTTTTCGCCTTGTCCACCTCGGGGAACTTTTTGTCCGCCACCAAGGGGTTATCCTTGGCCACCCCCTCTTTCTGATCGATGAGGGCGTAGGAGATTTTCTTCATGGCCTTGGTCGCGGGATCATAAATGACGATCTCTTTGGCCTTGGTGTCCAGCTTCATACGCATCCCGACCTTGGGGTCTGCGCCCCGATCCTTTTGCTCCTTGGGCAGCTGAAAAGTCACCGGGGCGCCGCTGTAGTCGGGATTGGCCGTATCGGCCTTGACATCCTTAATAAAGGTGACCGTCTCTTTGGTTTTGTCAAAGCCGATAACCCTGCCCTGCTCCACCTTGCCCTGTTCTCCGCAGCCCAGGGCCAGGGCGACCGGCAGGAAGGCGAGCAGCATCAGCCAGCTCAGTCTTTTCCCCATAATGTATCTCCTCTTTGGCATATCCGGTTCAGCTTCCCGCCACCGAAACCTGGGCTCCTTTTTGGCGGCAATCTCTCGTTTGGCCCCGGCCACCATCCGCACGAAGATATAGATGGACATGGCGCTCACCAGCCCCAGGATGAGGACCGTGGCCGCGCCGTCGAAATAGGGCTTACCCGCGGGCAAGACTCTCCAGGCCAGTTTCAGTATGATGGAGAGGGCGCAGCCGATGACCGCCAATCCGAAGGCGATGCGGATGCCGTAGCCCTTGATGTACTTGGTGGCCACGGTGCCGACCTGGGCTCCCACCGCGGCGCCGACCAGCATGATCACGGCTGCCACTAACTCGTCCGGCCTTTATAGGCATAGGTGCCGGTGCCGTACAGCCCGGAGATCATCACCTCGAAGAGGTCGGTGCCCACCGCCACGTGGGTGGGGCAGCCGACGAAGTAGATCAGGGCCGGCATGCGGATCAAACCGCCGCCGATACCCAGGATGCCCGCCAGCCAGCCGGTGAAGAAGCTGACCAGGATGGGCAGCCAGGCGGTGCAGGTGATCTGGGCCTCTTTGAAATGGACCATGGGCGGGATCTTGATCTTGTGCAGGGTCTTGTGCCACTCAATCCCGGTAGCCAGCTTGTCAATCTCTTTGCCGGCCGCCAGCGCCTCCCGTTCCTTCCGTTTTTTCTTGGCCACGTCGGCGAAGACCATCCAGGCGATGAGGGCTCAGCAGCACCAGGTATAGCAGGCGGACATATAACTCCACCACACCGATGCGTTCCAGCCACATGACCATCTGGGCGCCGATTTCAAAGCCCACCACGGTGCCCACCAGCATGATGAGGCCCAATTTATAATCGACGTTGCCGAATTTGCCGTGCCGCATGGTGGAGATGAGAGATTTGCCGGCCATGTGGGCGATGTCGGTGCCGATGGCAAAGGCCATGGGGAAGCCCAGGATGTTCAGTCCCGGGGTCACCATCCAGGCCCCGCCCATGCCGAAAAATCCACCGATAATGCCGACGCCGACGCCCAAAATGATCAGGCCTGGCCAGAATATCTTGATCCCTGCAATGGGCATGAGAACGTATAGCCAATCCATAAAAATTTCCTCCTCCGTCAGGATTTTCCTGAGGCCTTAATGTTCCGCCAGTTCCCGGTGACTTCAGGTCAATGCCGATGTGGCTCATGACGAGATCGGCCAGGATGCCGAAAATCAGGCCGACTATCGGGATGATCGCCACCGTCAGCAGGGCGAAATAGAGATGGCTTTCGTTATACAGATTGGTCCACCAGGCCTCCCAGCCGGTGAATTTCCGGGTGTCGGCCACCATGACCAGGGGGGCCGCCGCCGGCCCGGCCGCCAACGCAAGGTTCGGCAACAGCAAGCTGGCCATGATCGTTAAACCGATAATTTTGGCCCAGAGTCTACGCATTTCGCAAATCCTCCTTAAGAATCTCTCGGTTACCGGACTATGGTTACTTCACAGGGCGCATGGGCCACCACCTTGGCGGCGGTGCTGCCCATCAGCATCTTTATCCAGAGCGCTCATGCCGGTGGAGCCCATGATGATGCGGTCAAAGCTGCCCTCTTGCGCCTTACGGATGATGAGGTTGGCCGGCACCAGGCCGGTTACTAAGACCGTTTCCACCTTGATGCCCTTGGCGTCGAACACTGCCTTCGCCTTTTTCAGAGCGGCCTTGGCCTCGGCCTCCAACTTATCCTGCACGAAGGGAGGCATCTCGTCGAGATCGCCCCGGTCGTAATAGGACACCGACATCAAGGTCACCAGCGCCCCTTGTTTTTCGGCCAGTTCCAGGCCCCGGGCCACTGCCTTCATGGAGTGCTCCGAGCCGTCCGTCGCCACCAGTACTTTCATAAAAATCCTCCTCGTATGACCTCACGCACCTCAGAAACCAAAACATAGGCCGCTGCGGCCGTCGGACCGATGTGGCTGTCTCAAACTTCCTGGCCCTGAACAGAAAACTTGGCCGGGGACGACACTGCACCAAGTCCAGGCCCTCAATGCCTAATTAAGCAATGCCCGTGCCAGGGAAAGAGAACCCCGGACAAAGGTATAAGTATATGAATTAGAAAGATAAATTATTTAAAAGCCGGTGATCTCCCCAGACTGGAGAGACCGTTTCTGTCAGCATTTTTTACAGTTTGTAAAAGGCCATCCCCGGCCAACGTCCCAGGAAGCGGCCGGTGCAGCAAAATCCGGCTGTATCAGGGGGCCACAATCTGGTATAGTTCTTGTACCCACAGGCCTAAGAGCTTGTGCTATCTGACGCACCCGTTCTTTGCATTTCTTGCTTTTACTGGCCACTGGCCACTGACTACTGACTACTGCCATGGTAGAGACCCTCAATCTCTTCAAAGACCTCTATCGCAAATTCAAAGCCCACCGGGGGCAGCCCTCCCGGGACGAGGTCGCCGCGGCCTTCCGCTTCCGCTATGCCTGCTTCAAGGACCTGCTGGATTCCAATAGCCAGTTGCTGAACCTCATGGCCGACCTGGAAGAAAAGCTGCAGGGCCGCCAGGTCTTCGGCATGGCCTACGTGCGCTCCCAGACGGCCCGGGCCGCGTTTCACGCCTTCCGCATGATCAAGAGCCTGGATGTCCTCTCCGGCCACCAATATCCCGTGCTCTATGGGGTGCTGGACCGCATCAATACCAGCATCAAAGCGGGCCTGGGGGAGCGCAAGGAACTCCCGGTCACGGAGCTGGTCCTGCCCCTGGCCCGGGTGACCAGGGAGATGGTGGATGCGGTGGGCGGCAAGAACGCCAGCCTGGGCGAGGTGCTGAACCGGGTGGGGCTGCCCATCCCGGCGGGCTTCGCCATCACCACCCGGGCCTACCACTATTTCCTGGCCTACAACGACCTGGTGGATGAAATCAATAAGCGCAAGATGGAGCTGGACCCCCAGGACCCGCAAACCCTCCCCAGGTCAGCCAGGCCGTCCAGAGGCTGATTCTGGAGGCGGAGGTGCCCCCTGACCTGGAGGAGGCGGTGCTCGCCGCCTACCGGGAGCTGGACGGCCCAGGTGGGTGATACGGCTTTGCGGGTGTCCATGCGCTCCAGCGCCATCGGCGAGGACAGCGACCTCTCCTTCGCCGGGCAATACCTCACCCTCCTGAACGTGCCCGCGGACCAGGCTCATTCCGGCCTACCAGGAGGTCCTGGCCAGCCTCTACACCCCCCGGGCCCTGTCCTACCGCCTCAACAAGGGCATCCGGGACGAAGACATCGCCATGAGCGTGGTCTGCCTCCAGATGGTGGAGGCGGTGGCCAGCGGGGTGATGTATTCCCACCACCCCTACAACGCCACGGACAACAACGTCATCATCAGCGCCGTCTGGGGCCTGGGGCCCTACGCGGTGGACGGCGTCATCACCCCGGACACCTACCGGGTGGGCAAGGCCCCGGATCTGCCCATCCTGGCAACCGAAGGTCGCGGCCAAACCGGTGCAACTGGTGGCCAGGCCCGATGAGGGTCTACAGGAAATCCCGGTGCCGCAGGACGCGCAGGCGCAGCCCTGCCTCAGCCCGGAGCAGATCAAGACCCTGGCGGGCTACGGGGTCAGGCTGGAGGAGCACTACCGCGGCCCCCAGGATGTGGAGTGGGCTTTGGACCGGCGAAGGGCGCCTCCTGGTCCTGCAAAGCCGGCCCCTGCGCCTCCAGACCGCCGACGGCGGGCGCTCTGGAGGCCGTGCCGGCGGTGACCGGTTACCCCTTGTTGCTGTCCGGCGGCGCGGTGGCCTTCCCCGGGGTGGGCTGCGGCCCGGCCTTTCACGTGCAGACTGACGAGGATTTGCTTGCATTTCCCGGAAGGCGCGGTGTTGGTGGCCCGGCATTCCTCGCCCAAGTTCGTCATGGTGATGCCCAAGGCCCAGGCCATCGTCACCGACGCCGGCTGCATCTCCGGCCATATGGCCTCCTTGGCCCGGGAGTTCGCGGTGCCCACCCTGCTGGACGTCGAAACGGCCACCGCGGCCATCCCCCCGGGGGCAGTGGTGACGGTGGACGCCTATGCCGGCCGGGTCTACCAGGGCCGGGTGCCGGAACTGCTGGCCCGGCAGCAGGCCCGGGAATCCCACCTGCAGGACACCCCGGTCTATCACATCCTTGCAGCAGGTGGCGGAGCACATCGTGCCCCTGCACCTGGTGGACCCCCAGTCCCCCGATTTTGATCCGGAGCACTGCCGGTCTCTGCACGACCTGGGGCGCCTGGTGCACGAACTCTCCTACACCGAGATGTTCAAGATCAGCGACCTGGTGTCGGCCAAGGGAGGCGGCGCCGTCAAGCTGGAGGCCCCCATTCCCCTGGACCTCTATCTCATCGACCTGGGAGGCGGCCTGACGCTGGAGGCCGCCCGACTCACCGGGTGACCGTGGAGCAGATTGCCTCGGTACCCCTCCGGGCCCTGCTGCAGGGGATGCTGCACCCGGACCTGCGGGCCCGGGAACCGCGCCCCATCCAGCTTTCGGGCCTGCTTTCGGTGATGCGGGAACAGCTCCTGGCGCCCCCCAACGTCGAGGAGCGTTTCGGCGACAAGAGCTACGCCATCATCTCCGACAAATACCTCAATTTCTCCTCCCGGGTGGGCTACCATTACAGCGTCCTGGACGCCTACGTCGGCCAGACGGTGAACAAGAATTACCTCACTTTTTCCTTCAAGGGCGGGGCGGCGGACGACCTGCGGCGTAACCGCCGGGTCCGGGCCATTGCCCTGGCCCTCCTGGGTCTGGACTTTACCGTCGAGGTCAAGGGCGACCGGGTGGACGCCCGCCTGCAGAAATACGAAGCAGTGGTGCTGGAAGAAAAACTGGACCATCTGGGCCGCCTGCTGCAGTTCACCCGTCAGCTCGACATGCTCATGGTGAGCGAGGCCAGCGTCGAGCTCGTGGCCAGGAATTTCCTGGCCGGGAATTATGGCCTGGATCTGAGCGCCCTGGAGAACGCCGCAACCGAGGGTACCTAGCAGCTATTTCAAAACCTGCCTCCAAAAGGGATGGTCATTCTGAGCCAAGCGAAAAATCTATTATTTTTGACAGGTTGAGCTCCTGCACTCTCCGTTCAACCTGACAGAAAAACCATTTTTGAAATGACTTCTACCAGCTGGTTTCAAAACCCTTATTCTGTAAATTTGTCATTCTGAGCGCAGCGAAGAATCTCATCTTTTTGAATACTTGAGACCCTTCGCTCAGCTCAGGGTAATACTAAAAAACGGTTTTGAAATAACTTCTAAGTTTTGACCCCCTCCCCTTTGAGGGGGGAGGGCTGGGGTGGGGGTGGTGTCATCGGTGAATGCGACGGTTTTCCTTGAAATGGTTGGGCGGGCCTCCGTGCCTGCCATAAGGGCGACCCGCCGGGTCGTCCTCTCTTTTCCGCAGGGGCGGGCATTCTCGTGGGGCGGGCGTCCCGCCCGCCGTCGGGGGGGCTCGCCAACCGCCCTTGTTCTTCTGTCTGCCATGGTTCGTCCGCTGAAACCATAACCCGTCAATCTGCGGTAGCTTAACTCCCTCCCCCTTGAGGGGGGAGGGTTGGGGTGGGGGTGGCGTCACTGTTGGAAATGTAGCGCGGGAAAGCCCCGCGCCTCCCGCCTTTGCCTTAAGTGGCTGCTGAAAATGTAGCCGCAGGCTTCAGCCTGCGTCGTGTCCTGGCCCGGTGGGGCAGGCGTCCCTGCCTGCCGTAGGCGCGGTTCTCGAACCTCCCGGCTAACACTTTCTGCTTTTAAATGTAGCCGCAGGCTTTAGCCTGCGCTTGCGTGAGAATATCCTTCCCCCTGATCAGCCCTGAAGCTCCGGATGCCCGCCAACTGTCCCAGGGTGCGCACTGCGCACCAATGGTGGGGCGGGCGTCTCGCCCGCCCCAGGGAAATGCTACCTGCAATAGTCCTGTAGGGCGCCTCTCGAACCGCCCGCCTAAAACTTTCTGCTTTTAAATGTAGCCGCAGGCTTCAGCCTGCGTCGTGTCCTGGCCCGGTGGGGCAGGCGTCCCTGCCTGCCGTAGGCGCGGTTCTCGAACCTTCCGGCCAAAACTTTCTTGTTCTTAAATGTAGCCGCAGGCTTTAGCCTGCGCCTGGAGAAACACCGAGGACGGAGATTCTGTAGGGTGCGTCCCATGCACCAAACGTAGGGTGGGCACTGCCCACACATTCCTTTTGCAGTCAACTGTTCTGGCAATTTATTTCTCCCGGATTTACCCTATCTCCATGTGCGACTTAGCCGCTCCACCCCCGGACCGTCAAACCTGCAAGCGGCACAAATGCGGCACTGGAGCGGCGCCGCGGCGGCCCGACCGCGGCGCCGTAGCGCTCTATGACCGCCACTTCAACGACCTAAAGTGAGCAAATTTAGCAACTTATGCGTATCGCTCTGCGGTAATTTTTTTCGTACCGGCACAAGTCGGCCCAAAATGGCCGCACGTTTAGGACTTAAACCTTAAAAAAAATGACTGCCTCGTCGAAAAAGCTAGTAATATTCATAGATTGGCTGATGCACCAAATTTTCTACCCTAAGTTGCACTTATGCTTGCCTTTTTACCTGCAAAGCCCGGCCTTGCCGCCATTTTCGTCCCCCAACCCTGGGAGAAGTGGGTTATCATGAGGGGAAATGGCAAATTTTGGGCCTTCGCCCCAGGTTCAGGAGGACCGCCACCATATGACATCTCCAGCCGAGGGCTACCGGGAGCGTTCCCTCAAGATTCACGGGCTGATCTGCGCCAAGTGTGGCCGGGAATTCACCGGGAAGAATCGCCGTCTCCTGACCGTGCACCACAAGGACGGCAATCACTTGAACAACCCCGCCGACGGCTCCAACTGGGAGAATCTCTGCATTTATTGCCACGACGATGAGCACAGCCGGCAACTGCTGGGAGATTATCTCAGGAAGGAATGACGGGACATAGGATCTGGCAAAAGTTATCTCTCTTATCCCCTCTCCCCCCAACGGGCGGGGGAGACGGTCAGGCTGAGGGGGGGATGAGCAACAACCTTTAAGCCGGCAAACATGCAGCCTCGCGTCGCCTTCGATCTGGCCGTCCTGCGGGCAGCCGCCGCGGACCTCCGCTACCTCCTGGCCCGGGACTACCCGCGCCCCGCGGCCCTGGCCCTGGTGGGCAACCGCTACCAGCTTGCCCGCCCCGCCCGGCAACTCCTGCACCGGGGAGTCTTCGCCCCCTCCGAGGCCGCGGCCCGCCGGGCCAAACTGCGCCTCCTCCAGGAGACGGCCGGTCGCCCCTTGGGCCTCGACGGCCACAACGTCCTCATCACCCTGGAATGCGCCCTGCAAGCTCTCCCCCTGGTGGCCGCGGACGACGGCTTCCTCCGGGACATAGGCCAGGTCTCCCGCAGCTTCAAGCCCTCCCGGGCGACCGACCGGGTCCTGGCCCTGCTGCTGGATTATCTCACCGCCAGCGCCTGGGCCGCCCCCGTGGCCGTCTTTTATGACGCCCCCATGAGCTTAAGCGGGGAGCTGGCCCGCCAGACCGCCGACCTGGCCGCAGCCCGGGGCCTGAAGCTGGAAGCTGCGGCCGTGCCTGTACCGGAGCGGGACTTGGCGGATTTTCCCGGCCCCATCGCCACCAGCGACACCGCCTTGATCGACGCCCACGACCCGGTGGTGGACCTGGCCGGGGAGATCATCCGCCGGGAGCTGCGAGGTCAGCCCCTGGATTTGGCCGAGACCGCCGGTCGCTAGGCGGCTGACCCGGCAAAAACTTTCCCCTCCCCCGCCCCGAAGGGCTTGTCAAACGAAGATTTTTTGATTAAAGTTAATTCGAAGTCAGCACGGGCGGTTAACTCAGCGGAAGAGTGCCATCCTCACACGGTGGAAGTCACTGGTTCAAATCCAGTACCGCCTACCATGAAAATTTCCAGGGGTTACGGCGATTGGCTGTAACCCCTTTTTTTCTACTGCCCTTGGGCTGCCATTTTCCGGCCGCGCCCCTGAAAATATTAAAGGGGTTAGCCGGTTGCGGCTAACCCTTCTTTTCGTCCAAGTCGAAACTGAAAACTCATCCCCCTTCCGCCTCCAGCCGCTCCCGGAAGGCATTTACCGCCTGGGGGATCAGCCGCCGGATGAACACCGCCCGGTCCATGGGGTTGAGCCGGGCGTAAGCCGCATAATCCGGATGCTCTCCGGCCAGCCGCGGCACCTCCCGGGCGAAATCCGTCTCCCGGCCCCAGGCCTGTTCGACCAGCCGGATGATGGGGTCTTCACCCCCGGGCACCTCCTCCACCCACCCCAGCCGGCGCATCAACTCAAACCTCAGCCGATCCATCAGGGCGAAGGCCGTATCCATGATCTTCATTCTGGCGGCGTGTTCCAGGTCATCCAGGCGGAAGCGCACCGACCCCCCCAGGCCTCGGGCCCCCATGACCAGATCGAACAGCACGTAGAGGTTCTCTTCCCCGGGGCTGGCCAGATAGAGGAGGGTGCCGGGGCTCAAATCCCGCAGCCGGGTTTCGGGGCCGAATTGCTCTTGAAAACGGGCCAGCCAGGTGCGAAATCCCTGGTCCGCGGCCATCTTGGCCCGGAAGCGCTCCAGGTCGATGACCTCAGCCACCGCCGCCCCCATGCTCCTCGCCATTCTGGGACACCAGCATCAATCCCCGAAAAGTATAATGAACGCCGGTGATGACCGTGAGGACGCCGGTCAGATAAAAAAAGCCGGTCAAGACGCCGAACGGCAGGTGAACCAATTTCCCCTTGACCAGCAGCACCAGCCCCACGGTTACCAGTTGAACAGGTGGTGGTCCATTTGCCGGCCAGGGACGGTCTGATCACCAGGGGATAATCCGCCAGCTTCAAGATCAGCGACCCGAGACCCAGGATGAGGTCCCGGCTGATGACCACCACCGTCAGCCAGGATGGGATGGCATGAGAAATGCCCAGGGTCACAAAACTGGCAGACATGAGCAGCTTATCCGCCAGGGGGTCCAGGTAGCTCCCCAGGCGGGATTTCTGTTGCCACCAGCGGGCAATCAGGCCATCGGCCAGGTCGCTCACTCCGGCCCCAATGAAGATGAGGAGCGCCTGGCGGTGGCGCCCCTGGATCAAAAAGATGATGAACAGCGGCGTCAGGAGAATACGGGTCAGGGTAATAAGATTGGGAATGGTCAGACTGGCTTTGTAAAGGTGCCGGGACGACATATTGAGTTTCGGGTTTCGAGTTTTTAGTTTCTATTGTGAACCCTACCATAGAACCGGTTAAAAACCAATGGATTGACTAATTTGGGGATTTTTTTCCCTTACCCGTCCTTAAAAAAAAACTTCTAAATTTTATTGCACTATTGGTTTTTGGTTTCCGCTTTTCGAATTTGTTATAAAGTGATATCGCCTCTTTGAGGCTTCAAAGCCGCGTTTACCAAAAAACCAGAAAACTCGAAAAATGGAGTAATTATGCGGGCGGTGGTGCAGCGGGTCCGAGAAGCCTGGGTCCGGATTGGCGCCGCAGAAGTCGCCAGGATCGGGCCGGGACTCCTGGTTCTGGCTGGGGTGGCGGCCGATGACGGCCCCGCCGACGTGGCCTTTCTGGCCCAAAAACTGGCCCACCTCCGGGTCTTTGCCGGTGAGGACGGCCGCCTGCTGCACCGCTCTCTTTTGGATACCGGCTTCGAATTGCTGCTGGTCTCCCAATTCACCCTCCTGGGCGACTGCCGCCAAGGCCGCCGCCCCTCCTTCGCTGGCGCCGCGCCCCCGGAACTGGCCGAGCAGCTTTACGAAGACCTGGCCGCCGCCCTGACCGGCCACGGCCTCACGGTCAAAACCGGCCGCTTCCGCCAGATGATGGCGGTGGGCCTGATCAACGACGGCCCCGTTACCCTGCTGCTGGACAGCAGGAAGGTCTTTTGAAGTCTTTTGTAGTAGGGGCACAGCTTGCTGTGCCTGGGGACTCGGCATTTCCTGCGAGCCGGAGGCAGAAACGCTTTGGTAACCATCCGAGAAATTTTGGTATAATAAACCAGTGCCTTCTCTGGTCGCCGGCCAATGGGCTTTTTCTTGTTTTTTTCTGACCACTGGCTACTGGCTACTGGCTACTATCGCTTATGCTGCCCATCTACCTGAAAGACCGGGACTTCACTCCCCCGGACGACCCCATCTATTATCTCCTCACCCGAGATGGGCTCTTCCTGGTGAAGCGCACCCCCTTCTTCGCGGCCGCGCTGCCCGCCGCCGGCATCCCCTGGCTGGAACCCCAGGAGCCGGGCGTCAAGCTCTGCGCCCCGCCGCTGCCCGCCGACCTCCTGCTCCAGGCGGTGGCCTTCTTTCGGGCGGTTTACCTCCGCTACCGGAGCGAGGCCGTGGCCCTGCTGACCTGGCGGGAGGCCACCCGGACCTATGAACTGGTCATCCCGCACCAGACTGTAGGCGGCGGCCACTGCGACTACGAAGTACGGGGCTTTCCCGCCGGCCTCATCCGCCTGGGCACCATCCACAGCCATGCCGGAATCGAGGCCTTCCACTCCGAACGGGACGATGCCGACGAGCGCTTCGAGGACGGCTTCCACCTCACTGTGGGCAACCTCGACGGCGACCTGACCCTCGCCTGTTCCGTGGTGGTCCAGGGTTACCGCGGCCACCTGCCTCCGGAGCGCCTCTTCTCGCCCTACCCCATCCCCTGGGCCGCCGCCCCGCCGGCCGCCGCCTGGACCGCCGCCGTGGACCGCCTGGTCACCCCCCTCCCCCGCCCCATCGAATTCGGCCCCTGACCCTGAGCAGCCAGCAGCTTTCACTTAGCGCCCTAGCCAGATCATCTCTGGTACATTTCCCGCTCCAGCGATAATTGCCGATCCTGGCAAGAAAGCGATGCTCGCTAATTAGTCTGGTAGGTTCAATCAAAGGCAGTAGGGATCTGGCATCCGGGTCAGGTAATAATTCCCACCGGCCAAGATGGTTAGTTAAAACTTTTTTCACTCCATGATAAGCTTTACCATGCATTTGGCGCAAAGGCGATCAGTGCAAACCAGCTTGAAACGCTCCTTAAATTGCTGCTTCACGGTCTGCCGAATCTGGCTGTCATCCATTACTTCCTTGCAACGGGCACAGACTGGCAACAGGTCCATTAATTCCATCAATTCGCTGATATCTTCCAAGATGAGCAGGACAAACATTTTCTCCTGGAACTCAAAGGGGGTGGTGGTGATTAACAGGGAGACTTTGCTGGTGCCCTCTTCTGTGACCATTTCCATTTCCACCTTCTGCCGCACCACTTGGTTAGCGCTGAAAGATTTGTTCACCGCAGCCCGCACCCGACATTCCCGGCAGGATTCGGACGTGCCGCAACCTCCGGGTGTCTCAGTGGAGTGAACGCAATGGAGTACTTCACCGGCGCGACCTAGGATGACTGATTCCGGGTCTTGGGATAGCATCAGTAAAGCCTTCTGGTTGACCCCAAGAACTTCAACATTTTTGTCCACCATAAAGATAGAGGCAGGAATGGCGTCCAAAATAGTTCCCACCAACTCCCCCGTGTCTGAAAGTTTGGAGAACATAATGCCCTCTCTTTGCTTTGTTTAAGTAGCCAACACCTCGCAGGAAACTATCCGAAATTATGCGGAAGAAATGGCCTCAGCAGTCAAAAATGAATTTGATCCACCGTGGGATAACCTGCCATGTTTTCTCTTTTGTTCCAGAATTGCCTATCGGCAGCGATGATAGCATAAACTTCAAAAAATCTGTCAACCAATCATCCGTGGGTTTGCAGTAAACCGAAGTGGGTTCTGGATTCGGCTGACCTCGTTTATCAAGATAGTTCATGTGCCTTAAAGGTCTCCATGCAATCCCGTTTATTCTGTGGATCATATCTACGACCACGGGAATTTCTTGCTGAGTTTTGGTTGTGGCAAGTATCAATTATGCGCCATCCTCCTCAGATTGCTTCTTGCAGGATGCATTGCAAGCCGCGTTCCCCCTTCTTAAACTTAATCCTGATGAGCAGAGATTCTCAAAAAGGAGTTAATATGACCTCCAAAACAGAAGAGGCTACCCGCCTGGAGGAGGCCCGGGACGGCAAGGCGCCCTGGAAGAAGTGGGGCCCGTACCTGAGTGAGCGGTAGTGGGGCACGGTACTGGATGATTGCCCGGCCGGCCTCCCCCGTGGTCTATCCTTCCGCTAAGGTAATCACAGTATTTTATGGCGTCAAAACCTCTGGTATAATGAATTATTGAAAAACGCGATCCTAATATTTCCATTGGTCCTCATAAATGGGGAAATGCCATGAAAGATCTTTTATCTTTCTTGAAAAGAAGGAAGTTACGGGTAGATATCCTAACGATTTTTGGTGGACTATTAGTACTAACGGTCTTATCCGTGATTTTCTATACTTATCGAAACACCTCCCGCGTAGTGCTGATGTTATGTGATGACATTATGGGGAAAACCACCGATGCAGTGATTGATGGAACCAGCCGTTATTTAATGCCAGCGGCCAAGCTGGCGGAAATCAGTTCGCACATTGTGGCAGCAGGGGTAATACCGCTTCAGGACAACGGTCGTCTGGAACGTTATGCCATCGAGGTCATGCGAGCCTATCCCCAAATCGCCTCGATCGATATTGGCGATGAGAACGGAAATTTCCTGATGCCCAAGCGCCTGGCGGACGGCACTATCGCCACGAAAATCATCGACCGCACGGTTACTCCTCCCCTCACCACCTGGAAATATCGCAACCGCAGCCTGCAGCTGGTAAGAGTCGAAACCTCCAGAACCGACAATTTCGACCCACGCATCCGGCCCTGGTATAAGGCTGCCAAAGTAACCAGGCAATTGTGTTGGACAAACGTGTACATCTTTTTTACTGATAAAAAGCCGGGAGTGACCACCTCCTACCCGGTGGTGGATGCCCGCGGCAGCGTCCGGGGAGTAATCGGCTGTGACATCGAATTGAGCAGCTTATCACTCTTTTTGAAATCCTTGAAAATCGGCAAAACAGGTTTCGCCTTCATCTTCAATAATCAGGAGGTGGTGGCCTTTCCCGATATCACCAAACTGGTTGATTTCGGAGAGGATGGGGTGCTGCGCCCGGTCTATCTGGCGGGATTGGACTTGGCCAGCGTTACCGCCGCTATGCGCCAGTTCCGGCGACAGGGGAAGCCAAAATTTACGGTTGAGACCGGAGGGAAACGCTATCTTGTCTCCTTTACCAGCTTTCCTGCTTCCTTTGGCAAGCCTTGGAAAGTGGGGGTGATCGTACCGGAAGACGATTTTATCGGGGCGGTCAAAAAGATCAACCATGGTGTATTGATTATTTGTCTGTTGGTTTTGGTGATGGCTTCCATTTTGATAATCTTCTCCTCCCGGCGTATCTCCAAACCTATCCTGAGAATAGCTGAGGAAACCGATAGGATTGGCCAATTCCAGCTCGATGGCCAGTTGCACCTCAGATCCAATATTTATGAGATTCAAACCCTTCAGGAGGCGGTCAAGCGGATGAAAGCCAGCCTCCTTTCTTTTACGCGCTTTGCTCCGCAGCAGCTGGTTCAGGAGATAGTCGTCCAGGGAAAAGAGGCCATGTTGGGCGGCGAGCGGCGAGAGGTGACCCTGCTTTTTTCCGACCTGCGCAACTTTACCCGGTTTTCGGAACATACCAGTCCGGAAGAAGTAGTCCATATCCTAAACACCCACTTTGATAACATGGTCCAACTTATCAACCATCATAATGGCTTCGTGGTGGATTTCCTGGGGGACAGCTTATTTGCCGTTTTCGGAGCCCCGGGAAAAGACCCGGATCATGCCAGGAAGGCAGTATCCTGTGCCATAGATATGCAGCTGGCTCGCCGGCGGATGAACAGAGACTTGCCCGATGCTAACTTTCCGCCGATGGAAATGGGCATCGGCATCAACACCGGCCCCTGCGTGGTGGGCAACATGGGTTCACTCATGCGGATTAAATACGGGGTGGTAGGTCATGCGGTCAATCTGGCGTCACGCCTGGAATCATTTACCGTGGGGGGACAAGTGCTCATCTCCGAGTCTACGCGGCAGGCCGTCACCGATCAGTTTGTCATGGTCGGACCTCTGGCAGCCTTTGGCAAAGGAGTGGAATCGGCCATTCGCCTCTGGGAGGTTAGAGGTATCCCAAATGAGGAGGATAAAACCCTGCCCCCCACAGTACCAAACCTCACCCGGCTGGCCAAGCCGATACCGGTCCTTATTCGTCTAATAATAGGCAAACAAATCAATCCCTCACCTTATGAGGGCAGACTGCTCAGATTGTCGCTTGCCGGCGCAGAACTGGAGACAAATCTGGACCTTGAAGCCTTTGCTTCCCTGCAAGTTGAAATCCCTCGAACGCCAGGAGAGGGCTTCCTGATCGACTGTAAGGTAGTGGGTTTGGGAAAGCCGGAATCTTCATTCATCATAAGATTTACTGCGATGGATGAAGCGGCTATAAAAGCATTGAACTGTGACTTTCTTCAGGCTGAACCATGCGTTAGCAAGAGCTAATACTCTTTGAAAATTTCCAAGATGCCCTATTCATATATAAAGCCGACTACTGTAGTAGAGACTACAGTTAAGAATTAAAATGGCGGATAGCTGCTATATATATTGCGATAATTCAAAAATATAAATGTTCGTATATCTGGGCATTAACTCCTCACTATTGCCTTCAAAAGCAGCACCCTGGTCTGCGCCCCTAACTGCCCTTCCTCTACCCCAACTTGCAGTATTCCGAGCCACTGTCCGCCTCACCCCCCACGACGAGGACCAGCTTTGAGCCGCAGGTTTTCGCTTTTAAGTGGCATTAAAACGCCGCCTCCAGCCCAAAATTAGCGTCAATCATCGGCCCTTCGCTGGCTTTCTCTTCCCATCCAGGTAACTTAAGCGCACGGAGGTTTGTCTCCCTGGCTGATCTGCTCACGCTTTGCGCCCCATCGCTTATTTTCTGCTGGCGCCTGCGTCTCGCCTGTGCGGCTGCGGGCTGCTGCCTGAGACTACCCAAATACCCTGCGCCGGCGCATCGGTCTGAAAACCGGCAACTGGGAACTGGGAACTCTCAACTGGCAACTGATTTTGTTCCGCTACGGCGACGACCCAACCCCGGCAAAGTCCCGCCAATTAAGGGGCTCGTCAGCCAAACGCCCCCGCGGCGAGGCGGCACAGAAGCGGCACAATTTTACGATAATTCGCTGGCCGTGAAACACCCCGGGAGGCCGACTGTCCCAACCTCACCAAAAAAACCCTTTTAAAATATCGGATTGGACGGTATTTTTACAGGAGGTGTTCAAGGCAGATAGACTAACTGGCTACTGACTACTGGCTACTGGCTACTTAATCATGATGGAAATCAAGGCCATCGGCATCGGCGGCATCGGCTGCGCCCTGCTGCCCTTTCTCTGCCGCTACCTCAATTACGCCGGGGAGCGGGCCCGCCTCACCCTCATCGACGGCGACCGCTTCGAACGCGCTAACGCCCCCCGCCAGGCCTTCACCCGTCTGGGCAACAAGGCCGAAGTCAAGGCCCGGGAGCTGGCGGAGGAGTTCGAGGCCCTCTCCTTCCGGGCCTCTCCGGAATACCTCACCTATGACACCGCCCCCCGCCTCATTACCCCCGGCGACGTCGTCTTCCTCATGGTGGACAACCACGCCTCCCGCCACCTGGCGGACGAGCACGCCGCCACCCTGCGGGACCTCACCCTCATCTCCGGGGGCAACGATTTTGAGGACGGCAACCTCCAGGTCTACCTCCGCCGCGACGGCCGGGACCTGACCCCGCGGCTTAGCCGCTATCACCCGGAGATCGCCCGGCCCCAGGACCGCCACCCCGCCGAGCTCTCCTGCGAGGAGCTCATGGCCGCCGGCGCCCCCCAACTCCTCTTCACCAACCTCATGGTGGCGTCCCTGATGCTTAATGCCTTTTATGCCCTGCGCCTGGACCTCCCCGGTTACTGCGAGGTCTACCTGGACATCCGGCAAAACCTCAGCCGCCCGGTTTCCCGCCCGGTTTGACTTGCGGACCTGGCCTGTGCCCCAAAAAAATTCAGGGGAAGCCGGCCCCACCAGGCTTCCCCCTCAAATTTTTCGACTGGAGAAATCAGCAAACTGTCTTTTTAGCCTACGACCTGCCCCTCATCATCACACGCGGGTTTCCTTTTGTAGCGCTTCATTTTTTTGCCGCCGGGGGCCTGCGGCTTCGGTTCGGGCTTGACGATCTCCATCATGAAATCGTATTTGTCGCACTTAAAGGCGTAACTCTTTGGATCGGCATTGATTTTCATGCAATAGAAGGGCTTGCCGGCATGATAGGCCGTCAGATCGAAATGGCGCTCATAGGAAGTGTATTCGATCCAACCCCTGGCCGGAATTATTAAGGTAGCACCGCTGTTTCCCGAAGGCACCGAGACTTCGTAGCAGGTTTTATTCTTGATGATGCCGGTATATTTTTGGGGCGGCTCCGAAGCGGGAGTGTCGCACGGCGGGGCGCCGGTCACCAAAGGATTATAGGTATACGGCGGACACGGGCTGGATGCGGTTGAAGGGAAATTTTGCGCGCAACCGGCGAACACCAACAACAGAGCCGCCACTACCATTAAGCCCACGATCTTCATTTCCAAACCCCCCTTAATATTGTGGGGCGCGGCCCAAGCGGCTCTGGCGTCCCCGATCGGTTACGGCCTTGCTCCTGTTGTTACCCTTATTTTGCCTAAGATTTCTAAGTTTCATCTCACATGAGTTGTTTATGTCTTCGCATAAGAATTTTCTGACCGTTTGTCAAGCAATTTTTGGAAAATGCCGATTTTTCCTGGCCAAAACTCGATTGGCCGCCGATTTTTCCGCCGAAACTTATTTCCATTAATTATCTTATAGTTAAATTAAAATTAGAAATAAATCAGGTAATCCCTGATTTCCATAGGCATTTTTCCTAATAATGCCATAACAAGGTTGGCAAGATTTTTAAAATGGCTGATGGTGCGGGGAAATTTCCCAACGGCAACACTTCGACTATTGAACAGAAACGATACTGAGGTTATTTCTTTTGCGGCAGGTTCACCGCCTCGCCGGTGAGGGCCGCCACTTCGGAAAGCAGGGCGCCGAGCAACTCCGCTTCCGGCACCCGGCGCACCACCTCGCCCTTTTTAAAGAGCAGCCCCAAGCCGGCGCCGCCGGCGATGCCGACGTCCGCCTCCCGGGCCTCTCCCGGCCCGTTGACCACGCAGCCCATGATGGCCACCTTGAGGGGGCTGGTCACCGCCATCAGGCGGCGCTCCACTTCTTCCGCCAGGGAGAAGAGGTCGATCTTGCAGCGGCCGCAGGTGGGGCAGGAGATGAGTTCCACCCCCCGTTCCCTGAGGTGCAGGGCCCGGAGGATCTCGTAAGCCACCCGGATTTCTTCCACCGGGTCCCGGGTCAGTGATACCCGCATGGTGTCGCCGATGCCTTCCGCCAGGAGCAGACCGATCCCCAGGGCGGACTTCACCGTGCCGGCGATCAACCCTCCGGCCTCGGTCACTCCCAGATGCAGGGGATAATCCGTCCGGCGGGAGAGTTCCCGGTAGGCCGCCACCGTCACCAGGACGTCGGAGGACTTCAGGGAAACCTTGAAGTTAAAAAAGCCCCAATCCTCAAATTTCTTGATCCAGCGCAGGGCGCTAGCCGCCAGGGCCGCGGCGGTGGGGGCTCCGTACTTTTCCAGGAGGTCCGCCTCCAGGGAGCCGGCATTTACCCCCAGGCGCAAGGATACGCCTTTCTCCCGGCAGGCCTCCAGCACCTGGCGGGTCTTTTTCTCGCCCCCCAGGTTGCCGGGGTTGATGCGGATGGCGTCGGCCCCCTGTTCTAGGGCCGCCAGGGCCAGGCGGTGGTTGAAATGAATGTCGGCGACGAGGGGCAGCGGGCTCTCTTGCTTGATGGCGCCGAAGGCCGCGGCCGCCTTCTGGTCCGGGACGGCCAGGCGGGCCACTTCACAGCCGGCCGCGGCCAGACCTCTGGATCTGGGCCAACGTGGCCGCCACGTCCCGGGTGTCGGTGTTGGTCATGCTTTGTACCACCACCGGGGCCCCGCCGCCCACCTGCACCGGACCGATATGAATGGCCCGGGTGGGCTTACGCTTTATCTGGAAGGCGTCATTTTTCTTAGACATAACTCGTTTAGATTTTAGCGGAAATAGCCGGCGCCCGCAACCGGGAACTACAGATCCACTGCCAGTTGGCCCAACTCCTCCAGGCTGCCCGGCTGCCAGCGCGGCTGATCATCCTTGTCAATGAGGCGGGCCCGGATGCCTTCCAGGTAATCCGGCTGCTGGATCATGAAGCGGCCCGCCCGGATCTCCCGTTGGAAGACCTCGGGCAGCGGCCGCCCCTCATTGGCCCGCAGCAGCTTCAGGGTCAGGGCCAGGGCCGTGGGCGAGCGCTCGGAGAGGCGTGCGAAGACCTCGCGGCACCAGGTCGTCTCCAAACTGCATTGCTGAAGCGACGCCACGATTTCCCCGACGGTCCGTTTCCCGGCAAAATGCTCCGCCACCCAGGCGTCGAACTCCGGCCGGGAAGGAGGATCGTTTTCGGCCAGGGCGTCCAGGCAGGCCCTGACCTGCCTCACGGCGTCGCCTTTGTCCGGCCCCAGCCCGGCGGAGATTCGGGTCAGGTTCGCCCAGAGCTCCGGCAGGCGGGCCGTAGCGACCAGGCGCGTCGCCAGACCCAGGCGCACGCACTCACCTCCCAGCAATTCGTAGCCGGTGAGGCTGAGGTACTCGGGATAGCCCGGCGGGCAGCGGTCAAACAGCCAACCGGTGGCCCCCACGTCCGGGAAAAAGCCGATCCTGGTCTCGGGCATGGCCATGCGGCTGCGCTCGGTGGCCACCACCAGGTCCGCGCCGGCGGCCAGGCCCAGGCCGCCGCCCATGGTGATGCCGTCGGCCAGGGCCACCACCGGCTTGGGAAACTGGTGAATCAGCAAGTCCAGGGCGTACTCTTCCCGGAAGAACTCGTCCGTCAGGGCCAGGACCCCGGCTTTCACCGCCCAGAGCAGCTCCTTCAGGTCGCCGCCGGCGCAGAAGCCCCGCTCGCCGGCCCCGGAGAGGACCACCAGCCGGACCGCGGGCTCGGCGCTAGCGTCCGCCAGCGCGCCGTGCAGCCGCCGGATCGTCTCCAGGTTCAAGGTGTTGAGCACCCGGGGCCGGTTGAGGATGAGGGATGCCAGGCAGCCCCGGCGCTGCACCAGGACCGGCGGTTCCGCCGATGCACTAGGGTCAATTTTAGGCACCATTAACCTGCATTTTAAGCCATTTTAAAACCACTTACTCGATAAGGATGCGACATTAGGCCAGCCAGGGCGTTTCACCGAAAATGAATTTTGCGGAAATTGTGCCGCTTCCGAACCGCTGGGGATCGGTGGTGTTTTGCCAGCAACTCATTTAATTTCCAGGAATTTTTGCTGAGTAACCGTGGTTGTAGCGGCACAAAAACTATCTCCGGCGCTTTTCCATGGATACCCGGCGGAAGTGTTCCACATTCTCCCTTATTGACATAGGTAGGCAGAAAATTCCAGAAAAGAAAGGAGGGTTGACCAGATAAGTCTATTCCGCAAGTTTTCCTGACCGGCGCACTGCTTTTGGTGCGCACGGCGCACCCTACACGGCTAAACGCCATTTCCCGTATCGTTCGACACACATTTGGTCAGAATTCGGCAGGCCGTGATCATGCTCATTTGCACCGCCGAGGGCGGCGATTCTACATCTTCAGGCTATCCTGGGCTAGCGCCGGCGGGACGGCGGCGCGCCAAATCTTCATTCACGGGAGGCAGACATAAATGTGACCAGTCCTGGGAGTGACGCCAGGCGGCGTGCACAGCACGTCCCAGACTTGAACCCCGGCGCAGGCTAAAGCCTGCGGCTACACTTTCCTGCCCCAAAAGATGAGTTGGGGCATCTCCACATTGCCCATGAAGGTAATGGGGCTCAGGATGGTGTCGCAGCGGTGCACCGCATAGCCGGGAAACTGCGCCAGCAGCTCCTCCGGGGTGGGGAAATGATGCACCAGGTCACCGTCCGGGGTGGCGATATCCACCAGGGTGCCGGGCTCCAGTTCCCGGGTCCGGGGCAGCCTCACCTGCTCGGCGAAGGCCCGGGGCGAGACATTGATGAACAGGTGCCCGCCCGGTTTCAGGATCCGGTCCAACTCCCGGCAATAACCCCGGAAGTCCGCGGCCAGGCCGTGGTTGATCACCTTGATGCTCACCCCCAGGTCGAAGGCCGCCGTCAGGAAAGGCAGGCGTTTGAGGTCGGCCCGGGCCAGCAGGGACCGGCCGGCCGCGGCCGGCGCCGCGGCCAGGCGCGGCTGGAGAATCTGCAAGACCCCGGCGTCCAGGTCCGCCCCCCAAACCAGGAAGCCTGCCTGGAGCAGGGGCAGCAGATGACGGCCCACGCCGCAGCCGGCGTCCAAGACCCGGCGGCAGCCGGCCTGCTGCAGAGTCGGCAGCAGTTCCAGCAGGGCGGGTTCAGGGGCCCGGGACTGCATGGCCGGATCGGCGAAAATCTGTCCCCATTCAGGCATGTGGTGACCTCTATCTAGATCAGAGATAGGAACCTATCCCCTCCCTATGATTAAAGAATATTATCAAAAACCTGATAGTCGATTGCTACATAAAAATCCCCCAATGCGCCCCCTTTTGGAGTATCCTTCAAAATAATTTGTCACAATTTGCTCAAGAATTTAGGTTTTTTTAATGGACATTTATCGCAAAAATGCGATATATACTTGATAAAAATCCTCCGATGACGATATTCTAAATTATCAGGGATCGCTTGATGCCGAAAATTGACGTTGTGATGTTTATTGAGGATGACGGCACCGTTCCATTGCTGAATTGGATAGACAGCTTACCAGAAAAAGCCCAGGATAAATGCATTGCACGGATTGAGCGGTTATCAGCCATGGGATATGAACTCAGACGTCCGGAAGCCGATTATCTCCGGGACGGCATTTATGAATTGCGAGTTACTTTGCAGGGCATTCAATACCGGATACTTTATTTCTTTTCGGGAAAACAGGCAGTTGTGTCGCACGGTTTAATAAAGGAGAGTAAAGTCCCCTCAAAAGAAATTGACTTGGCAATCGAACGGAAAGTTCGATTTTCAGAAAATTGTCTGACCCACACCTATTCGGAGTAATCGTTATGGAAAAGGAAGATAAAACCAATAATGCTGTAGAAATCTTGCACCGTCGATATATCGGCGATAATGAAGCTCGGAAGGAATCCCTGCAAACTGAACGGGTTAGCGCCGATGTGGCTCAAAAAATATATGTTATGCGCAAAGAAGCAGGACTAACTCAAAAAGATTTGGCGAAGTTGATCGGCACGACGCAATCAGTAATTAGCCGATTAGAGGACGCCGATTATGAAGGACATTCGCTGACCATGCTCAGCCGAATTGCGCACGCACTTAAACGGCGCCTTACTATCCAGATTGATAGTCCTGCCGAAAAAGATGATTTTCCATATCAAATAATTGAGGTACCAAGACACTGCCTATCATCTTCCCCTGATTATTATAAATTGCAAGGGCTTAAGCCTGGCAATATCGCCCCTCAGTCTGGTCAGTATCAACAGATTGGCCCGCGCGGCGGTAGGGGCAAGGAGGTGACTGTAGTTAAAGGAGAACCTCTGCCGCCTACACCTAATAAAGGCACGGCCTATGTTCTTATCGACCCTTTAAACCCTGTAAAAGGAAAAAATAAAATTCGTCAGGTTGTCGGTTCGGCCTTAAACGAAACAAATAAAAATAATCCTAAGAAAGGTAAATTAATTAAATGATCCCCCGATACAGCCGGAAGGAAATGGCCCGCATCTGGACCGAAGAGAACAAGTTTGCCAGCTGGCTCAAGGTGGAGTTGGCCGCGATGGCGGCCATGGCGGAGTGCGGCATCATCCCCCGGGAGGTGCCGGAGCGGGCCTTCGGCAAGGCCGCCTGCGACGTCGAGCAGATCCTGGCCATCGAAGCGAAGACCCACCACGACGTGGCCGCCTTTGTGGACCAGGTGGCCTCTTGCCTGGGTGAGGACGGCCGCTACTTCCACTACGGCCTGACCTCCTCGGACGTCCTGGACACGGCCCTGGGCCTGCGCCTCAAAGAGGCCGCCGACCTGCTGCTGAACGACCTGGACGAACTGCTGGCGGTCTTGAAGGCCCGGGCCTACGAATTCAAGGACCTGCCCATGGTGGGCCGCACCCACGGAGTGCACGCCGAACCCACCACCCTGGGATTGAAGTTCGCCCTGTGGTACGCCGAGTTCCAGCGGCAGCGGGTCCGGCTGCTGGCGGCCCGGGAGACCATCGCGGTGGGCAAGCTCTCCGGCGCGGTGGGCACTTTCGCGCACCTGCCGCCGGAGGTGGAGGCCAAGACCTGCGCCCGCCTGGGGCTCACGCCCGCGGCCATCTCCACCCAGGTCATTCAGCGGGACCGCCACGCCGAATATTTTCTCACCCTGGCCCTGATCGGCGCCAGCGTCGAGAAGGTGGCCCTGGAGATCCGCCACCTGCAGCGCACCGAGGTGCGGGAGGCGGAGGAATTCTTCGCCGCCGGCCAGAAGGGCTCTTCGGCCATGCCCCACAAGCGCAACCCGATCCTCTCGGAAAATCTCTGTGGCCTGGCCCGGGTGCTCCGGGCCAACGCCATCGCGGCCCTGGAGAACGTGCCCCTGTGGCACGAACGGGACATCAGCCACTCCTCGGTGGAGCGCCTCATCGCCCCGGACAGCACGGTGCTCCTGGACTTCATGCTGGCCCGCCTGACCCGGCTGCTGCAGAAGCTCCAGGTCTACCCGGGCAATATGACCAGAAACCTCAACCTCACCCACGGCCTGGTCTTCTCCCAGAGCCTGCTGCTGGCCTTGATCGAGAAGGGCCTGAGCCGGGATGCGGCCTACCGACTGGTGCAGCGCCCGGCCATGCTGGTCTGGGAGGAGGGCGGCGAGTTCCCCCAGCGGGTGCAGGAGGATAAAGAGATCGGCCGGCACCTGACTCAGCCGGAACTGACGGCCATATTCGACCTGACCCGCTATTTGCGGCACGTGGATACCATTTTTGGCCGGGTGTTTGAAACAGGACCCACGAAGGATACTCGGACAATTGAGATGGACTGAAAATATTTCATCTCAACCAAATGGTTTCAGACAAGAAAAAGGGGCGAACACAAGGTTCGCCCCTACGTTTTACGCGATTCCCTTGCCTGACCCCTGCTTACTGCTCACTGCTCACTGTTTCACGCCAGTGAAACCTTGATCTGGTCATCCCGGGGCGACACCTTATCCAGGCGCACCAGGATGTGGTCACCGGGGAAGAGCCTGACGCCCGGCGGGGCGGTCATGAACAACTCCAGCAAGATTTCGGGGAAGATGAGGCGGTAGCGGTGCGGCGGGGAGTCCAGCACCAGGGCCTCTCTCTTCTGGCCCAGCCGGGCGGCCAGATACTTCAGGAGCCAGTAGCGCAACCGCCGGGTCTTAAGCTGCCCGGCCCGGCGCATGGCCGGCTCCAGCACCGGCAGGATCTGCTCCAGGTCCCGGGGCCGGTAAGGCAGCGGGGTCTCGCTCACCGCCGCCAGGAGTTGGCGGTGAGTAAGGAGGTCCAGGTAGCGGCGGATGGGCGAGGTGGCCAGGGTGTAGCAGGCCAACCCCAGGCCCCAGTGAGGCAGGGGCGTCAGGTCCATGACCACCCGGCTGAGACGCCGCCGGTCCTGCCACAGTTCCAACAGGCTCTTGTGCTCCTCCCGCTGGATGGGCTCCCGGGGCTCCGGCTGGCTGCGATAGATCGCCGGGATGCCGTGCTCCGCCAGGAACCGCGCCGCCAGGGAGTTGGCCAGCACCATGGCCTCGGCGACCAGCTGCCGGCTGGGAGTCTCCTGGTCCTCCACCGAGACCTGCAACTCCCCCTGAGGGCTGAAAACGACCCAGACTTCGGGCAGCTTCAGTTCATAGCCCCCCCGGGCCAGACGCGCCTCCTTGAGCCGACCGGTCAAACGGGCCAGGGCCATGAGGGTGCGGTCCTGGCTCAGGAGTAGATCCACTTCGTGATAGGTCAGGCGCCGGCCCACCTGAATGAGGCTGGGCACGATGAGCCAATCCAACACCTCGGCCGCCGGGCTCAAGGTCACCAGGAAGCTTAAGGCCCGGCGCTCCTGGTGGGCCAGGAGGCTTAAGGCGTCTTCGGAGATCTCTTCCGGCAGCATGGGCAGGCGCCGCTCCGGGAGATAAATGGAGGTGGCCCGTTCCCGGGCTTCCCGGTCCAGGGGACAGTCGGGCTGGACCATGGCCGAGACGTCGGAGATGTGAATGCCCAGACGCCAGCCCTCGGGCACCTCTTCCAGGCTGAGGGCGTCGTCGAAGTCCCGGGTGCGCTCCCCATCGATGGTGATGATCGAAAGATTGGTCAGGTCCCGGCGCCGAACCGCATAAGGGTCGGCCGGGGCCGTCCCTGACAGCTGCCGGGCCTGGCCCAGGACCTCGGGGGCAAACTCCAGGGGCACTTCCAGGCGGTAGAGGTCCAGGTCTTCATCTTCGCTAAAGACCCCCAGACGCACCAGCAGCCGGAAAGGGGCGTCCGTGCCGGTAAGCCGGGCCTTGTCCAGGTAGGCCTTGCCCTGGGCATAATCCGGGGCCTCGGTCCCGAATACCGCCAGGCGGCGCAGGAGGTCCACCACCCGGTCCCGCCACGACGGTGGGGCGGGAGGTTCCCGCCCTTCCCAGACCGCCTGCAGCCAGGCGCCGATCTCCTCCATCTCCTGGTGACGGACCAACTCCCGTTCGTGCTGCTCCTTTAGTTGAGCCACCAGCTCCGGCGAGTTGGGAATGACCTGATCGTCTTTTTGTTTGAAGAGGAAGTGGTCTTCCCGCAGGCAGCGGCCGGTGGCCGCCACTTCGTCGGCTCCGGCGCCACCGAACCACAGCTCCGCCAGCTCGACCGCGGTGCTCGGTTGACCTTCCTGGACCAGCAAATCCCACAGTTCTTCCAGGTTAATGGCGGCCTTCAGGGCTTCCCGCTTATTGCCGGTCTCCTCCAGGCGTTTCAGCAATCCCTGGCGGTCCAGACGTCCCAGAGACAGGGAAGGTCCGGCGTGCAGGAGGCGTTTCGGGGGTAGGGTGAGTTCCCGGCCGCTTTGAGCCAGGACATGCAGACGCTCGCCTTTGAGTTCTAAGACGACGCCGCAGAGGAGGCGTTTTTCCTCAAAAAATTCCACAATGCTGCCGGGTTCCATGTGGGGCAAAAATTAACCGGAATCACCGGAAATGTCAATGAGGACGGTTTTAAGTTTCGAGTTTCGAGTTGCGAGTTTTTAGGATGCGGTTGAGGGTTTGAAAATCGTGGAAAATTTGCTTAACTTTTTAAGATTTAATCAAAATCTTCCCACCATCTCCCTAAAAATAACTGTTTGAAACTGTCATTTTTGCATAAAATAAGCCAGGTATAGAACCTGTAACCAAAACTCGAAACTCGAAACTCGAAACTTGCGTATAGCCATTATCTCCGACATCCACAGTAATCTGGAGGCCCTGGAAAGCGTCCTGGAACGCCTCCGCCAGGAGGAGGTGGACTCCGTCCTGAACCTGGGCGACCTGGTGGGCTACAACGCCAGCCCGGCCGAGTGCCTGGCCTTGCTCCGGAGCCGGCCGGACGTCCATAACCTGGCGGGGAACCACGATCTGGCCCTGCTTTCACCGAAGCGGGCCGAGGCCTTCAACATCATCGCCTACCAGGCCCTGAGGTGGTGCCGGGAGCAGGTGCCCGGCCCAGGCCTGGAATTTCTCCGAGGGCTACCTTTAACCCTGGAAACCTCGGGCTGGTGGGCCTGCCACGGCACCCCCTCCAGCCCGGACACCTATATTGCCTATCATTTTCAGGGCAAGCGGGTCTTGCGCGCCCTGAGCCAGGGACCGGGCGCCCGGGTCTGCTTCTTCGGCCACACCCATCGCCGGGCCCTGTGGCAGCGGGACATCCGGGGCAAAGTGGCCCTCCAGGACCTGGCGCCCAAGCTGGACCTGGACCGCAGCGGCCACTACCTCATCAACCCCGGCAGCGTCGGTCAGCCCCGGGACGGCAATCCCGAGGCGGCCTATGCCGTCTTCGACGACGCGGCGTTCTCCATCCAGTTCAAATCGGTGCCTTATGATGTGGCCGCGGCCCAAGAGCGGATTCTCCGGGCCGGGCTGCCGCCCTACCTGGCGGAACGCCTGGCGCTGGGGAAGTGAGCAGTGAGCAGTGAGCAGTGGTTTTTCGTAACCTGATATTTTTAATTAGTTTTTTTAATAATATTAAACTATTTACCAGGAAGGCCACTTATTAGCCACAGATCACTATGCACAGACAACTACTTACTGCTTACGGCTCACTGCTCACTGACTGAAGGGGGATGTGATGGCGCCTTACCAGAAGACGGGAGTGTTAAAGGACGGCAGCCGGGTGATTCTGCGCCCCATGGTGAAAGAGGATCGGGATAAGTTGCTGGAATTTTTCCGGGGCCTGGACGAGAAGGATATCCTGTTCCTGCGCAGCGATGTCCGGGACCCGGCGGTCATCGACCATTGGGTGAACAACATCGACTACCAGAAGGTCTTTCCCCTGCTGGCGGAGGCTGACGGCCGCATCGTCGGCGACGCCACCCTGCACATGCGCAAGGTGGGCTGGAAGCGCCATCTGGGCAATATCCGGCTGGTGGTGGCCAAAGACTACCAGGGCAAGGGCCTGGGCAGCCTGCTGATCAACGAGGTCGTGGAACTGGCCGGGGAATTCGGCCTGGAAAAGCTGATCGCCGAGATCCACTTCCAGTCCGCCAAGGCCCTGGCGACCTTCAAGAGCGCCGGCTTCTCGGTGAAGGCGGTGTTTGAGGACCTGGTCAAGGACCCCCAGGGCAAGAACAGCGACCTGGTGGTGATGGTCTGCGACGTGCAAGCCCGGGACCGCCGCTAGCTGACCCTTACCAAAATCAAGGGAAATATTTCGGATGGGGCAAATAATGGCAAGATAGATTGCAGTCAATCACAGAACAAATTTGTGACTTGATAAATTATCGAGTATCTGCTATCAATTTGTGCGTTTAAAACCAAAGTTCGAAACCCCAAAGGGCGAAACCTATATAGATGGAGGCCAATGGCATGGTCCGCGATCTCCAAGGAGCTTTTAGCAAAACGCTTACCGAATTGGTTGCAGCTATAGATTCTTCCGCACCAGGTGATGAAGACATCGCCTTGATGCGCCAGCGCTATGACCGGGCCGTCCAAAAGCAGGGCCGTGCGAAGATTGGAGAAGCCTTAGGCCTTCAGGTTGGTGAAGTGGATTCCTTGAGCCGGGTATTTCGTCGAGCTGCTGATGCTGTAGTCTCGGCTGATCAGCATGCGGCTGATGGACAGATCGCCATTTTGCGTTTTCTCCTCCTCGCTGAACGCATTTCGCAAGCCAAACCAGACGCCATCTCGGCCCCGGTGTTGCCGGCTGAGGCGGATGAGGTCTTCGCTCGGAAACAACTGCGAGCCTTGGAGTTGGTCGTGCGGGCCCTCATCAACGAGCAGTACCGGAAGCAAGACTTACTCATTCAACGCCTTGAAGTTCTCTTTAAAACCGAAGTTGTAGAAAAATGGCGGAAGATTGCCGATCCCGATGATGTGCTTAGTGGCACCCTGCTGAGTGAGCTGGGCGGCATCTTCACCCATAAGGAGGAATTTCCGAAGTATCTGCCGATTTATGACAGTACGTCAGCCCTGACCTTCATGGCTGACCGGCGACAGACGATCCGTACATTTCTTGAGGATATCAGGGACCTGCGAAATCGAGTGGCCCACCATAAGGCCCTTACTGCTATTCAGGTAAACCTCCTGGACCTGTACTACGAACAGATCGTCAAGCCCGTGCAGGACTTGTGTGATCGGGGCGGCACGAAAGTCAATCCCGAGTCGATTCTGGATGCCGACGCCTCGACCCTCAATCATTACTTTAATCGACTCCAGGACGATTTGCGCAGTATTGATGACCGAACTTCTGACATCGCCCGCGACGTTACCCAAATCCGGAAAGGGGTCGATGTCATCCAGGGGGAAACCAAAGGTCTCCATAAACGTACCAAACTGATCCTATCAAGTGCTTGTGCTGCCGTTTTGTTGGCGGCTGTTGGCATATGGCAGCTTGGTTCTTTAGGCCATAAAACTGAAAATATCAGCACGCAAGTGACCGAAGCGAAGAAAGAGGTGAGTAAGGACCCGCGTAAAGAATTGGCAAATATGGGAATTCAGTGGAAATCGGAAGATTTCTTAGAAGCAATCAAGCAAGGAGACCATAAAGCCGTCACTCTATTTCTAGAAGGAGGTATGTCTCCATATGCGAAGACAAATCTTCACGTCTTTTGGCATATTATTGTTAATAAGCTTCCTGATTTTGATTGGCTCTTAGAGCAATTTATTGCTCATGGCTTTGATGTGAACAAGAAAATTAACGATGTGGAAGCCGGCGGTTTTTATGTTGATAAATTACCATTAACAGTGGCAGTAAGATTAAAAAATAAAGAAGCTATTATACCTCTTGTAAAGCACGGAGCAGACATTGACCTTGCTTTAAAAGAATTAAATGAAGATTATAAACACACTCCAAGTTTTGATATGTTAAAAGAAACTATAGCTGATGGAATAAAGCGCTTAAAGGATATACAGTCAAGACAAGGCTTGTCTAAATCAAAAGATGAGAAGGCAGAAATCAAAGAGATTTTAATTAACAAGCCTCCCCCTGTGGATGCCTCCTCAAAGGCGTCGATTACTGATCAAGATAAATTATTCTCGATTATAAAGCAATATTTTGATTATGTGAAACAAAAAAATATTGGCGCACTTGTTAGTTTATATACTTCTGCTAAACAGCCAAAAATTAATCGTCAATTGTTGGAAAGAGTTGCCAATGATACTGAATATTATCGAATTGAAAAGATATCAACATTAGATGCCGGAGCAGACTATGCTTCTATCATGGTTAACGTTTATCATAAAAAAAATAAACAATCAGAAGAATTATGGGATATTAAATTTGGTTTGGCCAAAGAAAATGGCAATTGGAAGATAGCCGACACCACTGGCAAGAAAGCAAACTGATAACGGCGAAAAACAAAAATAATTATTAAGATTATGCCTTTGGCCCAGAGACAATCCGCTAAAGAACTATAATCCCATGGGAAAGGCCTTAAATGAAGAACTCCTTTAACCCGGACCTTTCTGTACGATTGCTATCCGTATTCACCAAAAATTCAGAAGGGCCGACTTTTCCTGAGATCGCCTATTGCAAAAAGGGTGCGGCGAGCGCAGAAGTCTTGACATGTTTGGAACCCGTAGAATTGGATAACACGGTCTCCGCCTGCCTCAACATGCTTCATCCCCTGGCCAGGAATTTTATCTCTACGGAGGTGAAGAATTTTCGCTTGACCGGGCTCATTACCTCGGAACTGGAGAAGACTACTTGGATAGTCAAAGCCCCAGACTGGGCAGGTCAGGGCGAGCTTGCCGAGGGTTTGGAAAAACTGGATAAAGGTTGGGCATTCAAATTCAAGATAGCAAATCTCGGCATAGTTCTTTTCCCTACACAAATTCTCATAGTTTATATAGATATCGTTCCGGCTTTCAAACTTTCCAATCTGACGGCAGTGCCAGTTGCAAAAATGATTCTCCATTCGTTTTTAAGAACTGGCGGATCTTTCTCCAATGGCGGTTACAAAGGTATTCCTTTCTCTCGCATTTTCTCCAGGGATGAGCAGCGTGAGAGTGCCATGCAGAGAATGGGGTCCAACGGTGTGGACCTCATCCAAGGCCTTTGCGGCAAGGAAATCACCATGGTGGATGTCGTGAAAGGCCTATTGCCAAGTGAGTGTTTTACCGAGGGACCGACTGGCAGGAGCAGCGAAAGCGCCTTTCTCATGGGTGATCGGTTTCTGGTGAGCACCTTTGTCAAGACCGATTGGGATGGCCAGGGTAGAGCGTTCAGTAATCAGGATTATATGGACCTCGTTCGACTGTCTCGGGCCGAAGATGATAAGTATGAGCCTGTCAGGGATCAAGACCAAAATATATACAACTCAATTATTAAGACCTTTGAGAATGTTGCTTTCAGTCCATCCGCAGAGGGAATTGTTTGCTGGATAAAGCCTTTGGCTGGCCAAGACTTCCTCCATCAACAGTTCAAACGGGATAGGTATGAAGCGGTCTATTTTCAGCTTTATCTCCTTGCCCTTCATCAAAGGTATGCCCTGGTTAATTTTGCCAGGCGATTAGATGAGGAAACCCCTCCCGCTGAAGAGCTGCAACGATATAGCAAGATCACGGATGAGCAGGCTTTAGCCGGTATCGAGTCGCTCGCCGAGCAGATGAGAACCCTTCGTAGAGACGTGAGTGACTTTTATCTCAGGGCGTTTTTCCAGCAGCCTGCTACATTAAGCAATCACCAGGAATTCTACAGTTCACTCCAAAAGGCCTTGGGGGTATCAGAACTATTGGATCAAGTCCGGCAGGCCTCTTCCGAGCTCGAATACCTCATCGGGAGTCTCCATGGAAGAATTTCATTGCAACATCACCAGGAAGGTTTAGCTAAACAAGGCGATCAGCATAATTCACTTCTAAAGAAAATAAGTGATCTTATTTCTGCTCAAGAAAGAACCGAAAGAATAACATTTTCGATAACTCTGATGGTTGAAATTGTAGCTATTCCCGTTTATGTTCATGATTACCTCTCACATTCATTACGGCTTTCTGAAAAGATAGCCCTGATTGGAAGTATCCTGATGCCTATAATTGCGGTAACATGTACGATCTTCATGTATCTTAAAGACAAAAAGAAAAATTCCGAGATATAGTTCGAAAGGTGAGCGAAGGCAACCCTCGCATTTCGCTCCGGTGCTACTTACCAAAATTACTTTTTATAGAAGGCTGTTTGCTAGTTTCCATAGCATACTCATCAAGCTACGGTATGTCCGCCCTAGGCTCGACAGACAATAAGCCTGTAGAGGAACTGCCAAACTTCTACTGAAATAATCAGATTATTACGTATTACAGCTATAAATCTGCCGATCACCGGCCCAGAAATTGGGCTGATATTAGATTCAGATCGTGGTCAATTTGGGGCGTTACCGGTGGCGCAGGTCTTCAGGCGGTCTCTGCTCCCAGGACATCGAAGACCCAGCTCAAGGCCGCGGAGGTATTGGGGAAACCGATGGTGCTGGTGAGCAGGATCAGCGTGTGGTAAATCTCCTCGGCGCTGGCGCCCGCCTCCAAGGCGCGCCGGGCGTGGCTATGCACCGAGCCTTCCGAGCGGATGGCGGCGGCGGCCGCCAACTGGATCAGGTGCAAGGTCTTGGCGTCCAGCGGCCCGGCCTGGCGCACCGTTTCCCCCAGTTGTTCCAGGGCGCTGATGAATTTGCCGTGATTTTCCTTGATGTACGCATACCAGCCCGGATAGGTCTCTTCTGACATCGCTTAGCCCTCCCGAATCTTGACGGCAATGGGTAAATAGAAGTCATTTCAAAACCGGTTTTTCTGTCATCCTGACGGAGTGAAGGATCTCAACCTGTCGAAAATACGAGATTCTTCGCTTCGCTCAGAATGACAATCCCCTTTGGAGGCAGGATTTGAAATAGCTTCTAACCCAAGGGCCGTAAACTGAACCTCTTTTATGGCAATATAAGGGCTTAATCGGCTTTGTCATCCAACCCTTGAATCCTGGGGCCGAAATAATTTGCGCCAGGAAATTATCGCCCCAGACCCAGAGGGGCATTGAGCCGCTGCCCCCAAAGGGCGGCCAAACGGTTCACCGGACCCGGCTCACGGCTCACTACCATTTGACAAGTCCCGACCTTTTGGGATAATTTTACACTTTGGAAATATCGCTTGGTTTGCTTGAAGGAGACCTGCATGGCCATTGAAGAATTCCCCCGCATGAAGCGCCTGCCCCCCTATGTGTTCGCCACGGTCAACGCCATAAAGATGGAGGCCCGGCGCCGGGGAGAAGACATCATCGATCTGGGGATGGGCAATCCCGACCTGCCCACCCCGCCGCATATCGTCGCCAAACTCGTCGAAGCCGCCGGCAAGGGTGTCAACCACCGCTATTCGGCGTCCCGGGGGATCACCAAGCTCAGGATGGCCATCTCGGCCTGGTACAAGCGCCGTTACAACGTGGATATCGACCCGGAGACCGAAGCCATCGCCACCATCGGCGCCAAGGAGGGCCTGTCGCACCTGGTGCTGGCCACGGTGGAGGCCGGGGACGTGGTCCTGGTGCCGAACCCCACCTACCCCATCCATTCGGCTTCGGTGGTCATTTCCGGGGGCCAGTTGGTGTCGATTCCGCTGACCCACGACCGGGACTTTTTCGAGGATTTGCACAACATCACCGAGCTGATCCGGCCGCGGCCCAAGATGCTGATCATCTCCTTCCCCCACAACCCCACCACCCGGTGCGTGGACCTGGAATTTTTCCAGAAGATCGTGGACTACGCCAACAAGTACAACGTTTATATCATCCACGACTTCGCCTATGCCGACCTGGTCTTCGACGACTATAAGGCCCCCAGCTTCCTGCAGGTGCCCGGGGCCAAAGAGGTGGGGGTGGAGCTCTTTTCGCTCTCCAAGAGCTATAACATGCCGGGCTGGCGCATGGGCTTCGTGGTGGGCAACCAGCGCCTGGTCCACGCCCTGACCCGCATCAAGAGCTACCTGGACTACGGGGTCTTCCAGCCCATCCAGATCGCCTCCATCATCGCCCTGAACGGTCCCTACGACTGCGTCGAGCAGACCGTGGCGGTCTACCAGGAGCGCCGGGACGCCCTGTGCCGGGGCCTGCACAATATCGGCTGGCGGGTGGAGCCGCCCAAGGGCACCATGTTCGTCTGGGCCCGGATTCCCCGGAAATTCCGGCATCTGGGGTCGGTGGAGTTCTCCATGATGATGATCCGGGAGGCCAAGGCGGCGGTGGCCCCGGGCCTGGGCTTCGGCGAGTTCGGGGACGAATACGTGCGCTTCGCCCTGGTGGAGAACGTCCACCGCACCAACCAGGCCATCCGGGGGTTCCGCCAGGTCCTGCGCAAGAGCTGCGAAGAATTGGGAGTACCGGCGGCGCCGGCGAAGTGATACGTAGGGGCGGCGCCCTCGCCGCCCCCTACAGGAACCGCCGAGGGCGGCGGTGCTACACCGGCACAGGCTGGAAAGCCTGTTCCACCCAAGAATTGCCCCTGGTTTCCCATGATCTATGCGGACAAAAAACTCTGACGAATTGCGTCCTGAATATCGGCGAGAAGACCTTGGCGTGGGTGTTCGGGGGAAGTACCATGGGATGTACATGAAAGCCATTAAAATAGGACTGCTGGGGTTCGGGACCGTGGGGAGCGGAGTGGTGTGCCTGCTCACCGAGCAACGGGAGATGCTGACCCGGCGCCTGGGGACGGACTTGGTGCTGGCTAAAATTGCGGACCTGGACCTGGAGCGCCCCCGGCCGGTGACGGTGGAACGTTCGCTACTCACCACCCGGGCCCAGGACCTCCTGGACGACCCGGAGATCGACATCGTGGTGGAGCTTATCGGCGGCCTGAGCGCGGCCCGGGACTTCACCCTGGCCGCCATCGACCGGGGCAAGCACGTGGTCACCGCCAACAAGGCCCTGCTGGCCCACCACGGCAACGACCTGCTGGCCGCCGCCGCGGCGCAAGGGGGTGGAGATCGCCTTCGAGGCCTCGGTTTGCGGCGGCATTCCCATCATCCTGGCCCTGCGCCAGGGCCTGGCCGCCAACCGCATCCAGGAGCTCTTCGGTATCCTGAACGGCACCTGCAACTATATCCTCAGCCAGATGTCCCAGCACGATATGAGCTACGCCCAGGCCCTGGCCGAGGCCCAGGAGGCCGGCTTTGCCGAGGCCGACCCCACCCTGGACGTGGAAGGCATCGACACGGCCCACAAGCTCACCATTCTCATGAGCCTGGCCTACGGCGCCCGCCTGGACCTCGAGGCCATCTCGGTGGAGGGCATCAGCCGGCTCGACCCCCTGGACCTGCAATTCGCGCGGGAATTCGGCTACCGCTTGAAGCTGCTGGCCATCACGCGGGACGACGGCCACCGGGTCGAGGCCCGGGTCCATCCCACCCTGGTCCCCAAGGACCATATGCTGGCCCAGGTGAGCGGGGCCATGAACGCCGTCTATCTCACCGGCGACGCCGCCGGGCCCATCCTGCTTTATGGCCAGGGGGCCGGGATGATGCCCACCGCCAGCGCCGTGGTCAGCGACATCCTGGACCTGGCCCGCAACCTGATCTGCGGGGCATTGGGACGGGTGCCGCCCCTGGGCTGTCACCTGGCCCTGGAATCCACCCGCCTCATCAAGCCCATGAACGACACGGTGACCAACTACTACTTCCGCTTCGCCGCCCTGGACCGCCCCGGGGTTCTGTCCCAGGTCGCCGGCATCCTGGGAAAATACGGCATCAGCATCGCCGCAGTGATTCAAAAGGGCCGGGGAATGGCGGGCACCGTGCCCATCGTCATGATCACCCACGAGGCCCGAGAGGCCGACGTCCGCCAGGCCCTCAAAGAGATCGACCAGTTGCCGCTGCTCTCTCCTCCGGCCATCTTCTACCGCATCGAGGACCCCCACCTGCACGCCGCCCAGATTTAATTATCTCGTGGGCCTCGCGCCTTTGCGGGGAGGCACCGCCGAAACGCGGCGAGCAATTACAGTTTCTTGGAAATAAACCGACACGCTTTTACCTGCCTATGTAATTCACATCTATGATATACATAATCTTTCACAACTCGCAGCCAAGGAGACGATGATGAGCGATTTTTGGGCCTTTCGTACCATGGTCACGCCGGTAATCATTCAGGTCCTGTTCTGGGTGGGGGTCCTTATTTGCCTCATTGCCGGCCTGGTCATGATCGTTATGGGGATCAAACTTCCCGGCGATCAAATGGTGCTCAAAGGGGTGTTGCTGGTGATCCTTGGACCTTTGGGAGTTAGAGTCTACTGCGAGATATTGATCGTCTTCTTCCGAATCAACGAGACCTTGACGGAGATCAAGCATGCCCTGGGTGGCCGGCAGGCTCAGGCGGAGTAAGCCAGCTGGCGATGGTTACGGCATCTTTTTGGCTCCAGAGATTAATTGAATGAAGTCTAAGTTCCTGCGTCCGCAAGTCATCTGGCTGGGGGTTTGGCTGGCGATCTTTTTCGCCATGGTGCTCATCGCCGCCTGGCAAAACAATTTATACTGGCGTGGTGACCTGGCCAAATTCAGCCACTTGGAACTGGTCACCGTGGAGAGAATACTGCCTTATGCCCTGGCTTATTTGGAAGAGCACCAGCAACCGGAGGCGTTGCAAAAAATCATCGAGGATAATCTCGGACCCTATGCCCTGGTGATTACGGATCAGGCCGGGAAGATTAAATATGCCCCAGCCTCCGTGCCTGCCGGTAAGCTTGACTCCAGCCTGCTGAAAGGGAATAAGTTCTTTTATCTCTTGAAGAATCCGGATGCCCGCCGGTCTTTATCCGGACCGTACACCGATGGAGACACCCCTGTGGTTACCCGGGACCGGGCTGAATCCCTCGGCAGGCTTTATCTGATAGACCGGGAGTCGTATTCCTTGAAGGAGACCCTGGGCCAGGCCTATGGCAAAATCCTCACCCCTTCCGAGTCGGTCTTTGCCTTTACCCTGCTCAGCTATATCATGGTATTGGTGGGTTTTGCCGGCATTTGCGCCATCTCTGCCAGGTTCCAAGGCCACTTCCAGCAAGTCCAGGAAAAGCAGTATGAGACTGAGTTGGAAACCCGGGAATTGCGCATCCAGGTCCTGGAATCCAGCATCAAAGCCGCGGATTTACGGCTGGAACTGCTGGACCGGCGCTACGAACAGGCCCAAGCGGTAATGAATGCCACCAAAAGCACCATTGCCGAGATGGAAATGGCCATCCAGTACGAATCCAGCCGGAACGAGGAATTGGGCGATAGCCTGAGGCAGGCCGAAGCTGAACGGGATGAAGCCCTAGCCACGATGCAGGCTATTGAGCAGGATCGGGGAAAAATCGTCCGAGAACTTAAAGAACTCGAGGTCTTGAAAGAAGTGGAAGAGATGAACCGTCCCGAGGCCGACAAGGAGACGGCCAGGAGGCCCAAGGAATTTCTCTGGCTCAATATGGTCTATCAGAATCTCCACTTTTCCAGGCGAGCCTTACAGAATATCATCGACCTGCAAAATTCCTCGGACGTCTTTCCAGCGCTCCCGGATGCCCTCGCCGCCCTCAATGACAGCAGCGTTGAGTCCCTGGCCAACGGCGGCGCCCTCCCTTCCCGGAGCGTGGTCAGATATTCCCAGCCTTTGGCCCATCATCGCGGCGATTTCTGGGAATACCGCTTCTCCAAAGATGGCCGCCTCTTCTTCGGGCTCTCCAAGTCCAAGACCTGGAATATCGATACGGTCCTGTTGAAACGAAAATTCACCCTAAACCGCTACAAATACGAAAAACATCTGGAGCAAACCCTGGGCAAGGATAATAATGATTTGATCTCGTCAAATTAACTTCTGAATCGAGAATCTGCGCATGAAATACGTCATTCTGGTAGGTGACGGCATGGGGGATTACCCCATGCCCGAGTTGGGCGGCCGGACCCCTTTGGAGGCCGCGGCCATTCCAAATCTGGACGAACTGGCCCGGACGCGGGGAAATGGGCTGCGCCCGCACCATCCCGCCGGGCCTGGAACCCGGCAGCGACATCGCCAACCTGGCCATCGTGGGCTATGACCCGGCCCGCTACCATACCGGCCGGGCCCCCCTGGAGGCCGCGGCCCTGGGCGTGGAACTGAGGGCCGAGGAAGTGGCCTTCCGCTGCAACCTGGTGACCCTGCGCCACGAGGCCGGCAAGATTTTCATGGAGGATTACTCCGCCGGGCACATCAGCAGCGAGGAGGCGCGGGAGATCATCCAGGTCCTGGATTCGGCCCTGGGTCAAGAGGGACGCCGCTTTTACCCCGGGGTCAGCTACCGCCACCTGCTGGTCTGGGCGGCAGGCGAGGCGTCCTGGCGGACCTATCCGCCCCATGACTGGAGCGGCCAGGAGGTGGGCCAGCTCATGACCGCGGCCGCCGCGCCCCTGTGGGACCTGGTGCGGGCCTCCTGGCCGGTGCTCAAGGACTACGAAGTCAACCGCCGGCGGCTGGCTGAGGGCAAGAAACCCGCCACCTCCATCTGGCTCTGGGGCCAGGGACGGCCGCCGCAGTTGCCCACCCTGAAGGAGCGCTTCGGCCTTTCCGGCGCGGTGATCTCGGCGGTGGACCTGATCCGGGGCATCGGCAAATACGCCGGCCTGGAACCCATTCTGGTGCCCGGGGCCACGGGCTTTCTGGACACCAATTACGCCGGCAAGGTGGCCGCGGCGCTGACGGCCCTGAAGGATAAAGACCTGGTCTTCGTCCACGTGGAGGCCCCGGACGAGGCCGGCCACAGCGGCGAGCTCAAACTCAAGCTCCAGGCCATCGAGGACTTCGACGCCAAGATCGTCGGGCCGCTGCTGAGAGGGTTAAAGGGTCTGGGAGACCACCGGGTCCTGGTGCTCTGCGACCACTTCACCCCGCTCTCCCTGCGCACCCACTCCTCTGAGCCGGTGCCGTTTATCCTCTACGACTCCCGCCGCCCGGCTGATCACCCGCGCCCCTACACCGAGGCCGCGGCCCAGGATACCGGCCTGCTCCTGGAGCAGGCCGCGGATTTGCTGCCCCGGTTGCTGGAAAAGTAAATAATGTTTTAGGAATAAGCGCTAAGGGCGACCGTGGGTCGCCCTTGGTTCTGGTGGGATCGCCAGGTCCCGGGGCGCTGGGCAGAGGTATTGCTCTCGAGGCTTCACTAAACAAAAGTTCTCCCGAGCCTTTCGCTCCCCTAGGTCGGCGAAATTGCCGGCTATCCAGGTCCGGGAAATTCCTCTTGCAATTTCTGATCTGATGGTTTATCAAGGTACTCAAGCTGAAAGACAATGAAGCAGATCCGGTTCAATACATTAATGATAAGGGGGATAATATAACAATAGGCCTTAAGATATTTAAGTTTTTTGAAAGATAATACGAAATAATCTGGTTTGATCTCTACCCGGCCTAAATAATAAGAGAAACTATATCGGCAATTGCCAATCTCATTTGGAAAAGGTGGTGATATCAGCACCTTTGCAATGAAGCGCCTCATTCCCCTCTTCGTCATCGCGGCGTTCTTTCTTGCCATTTTTGGCGGCGCCGTCTCCGGTCTACATGGCAGGCTCCAAGCCTACTCTGCCAACCAAGCTTGTCCCCAAATCTCCATCCTGCTACCTGGTGATGACTTTTCAGATAAGCCTGATTTAGTTGAACACGCAACAGCCCCAAACACTAATTTCTGTTGCACCGATTACCCCCTGGTAAGCTTTCTTTCCTGCAAATGTCAAAATTTAACCGCCCCGGATCAAGACTGTTTTCTGGGGTTGGGGTGCGGCGGCCTGCCTTCCTAATCTTCCTCTCCATTTTTCCAGCTTCGCTTAAATAACTAAATCACAACAATTTCGTACCCAACGTAATAGCGTTGGCCGGCGTCGATAGTTCTATTTGATCCATCAAATGGAATGGCTTTGACCTGGTTTTGCTTGCGGTACATGGTAGTGGCGTGGCACTTCTCTGATAAATGGTTAAAGATTTAAGCAGATTTTTGCAAAGCAACAAAAGAATCTTATTGGAGGTGTTAATGCGGATTATTGATGAGTCCGACTTAAAATGCGAACACCCGCCTTAAGAATAATTTTCCTGGAAATAATTATTTAAGGCAAGCTGGCTTTATTTATCTAAATACTCTGTCGAAGCAACTAAGGAGGTTTACTGAGATGGCTGAACCAAGAGAAGAAAAACTGGCAACTGCAGTAAAAATCGGCAATCCGGCGGTAGTGGGGTTGGCAGGATTCGGCATGACCACTCTCATCCTGCAGTTCCACAACCTAGGCTGGTGTCCAATCAGTCCCGTACTCTGGCTTGGCCTTTTGTTTGGCGGGACGGCCCAATTGATTGCGGGCATGCTCGAATTCAGAACCGGCAATAATTTTGGTTTTTGCGCTTTCAGCGGTTACGGGGCCTTCTGGATTTCGCTGTGCTTCATGGTGATCTTCGGCACCAACGCCGATCTGATCAAGGCCTATCCGACCCTGGCCCTGGCAAAAGGTCTCCCCTGGTTCCTCCTCGTGTGGACTTTCTTCACCTTCCTGCTCTTCATCCCAGCCATGAAGCATCATGGGGTGTTAGCCTTGATCTTCCTCACCTTGCTCCTGGGCTTCATCGGCCTGGATTTCAAGGAATTTTTCGGCATGGCCGCCATCGGCACCCTGGCTGCCTGGGATCTGATCGTCTGCGCCCTGTTGGCCTGGTATCTGATGTGGCACGTCATCTGCGGGGAAGTGGGCATCAACCTGCCTTTGGGCAAGGCCTGGCTTTAAACCCTTAAACTGATAGAGATGTGATGCTATTGGGCTGGATTTATTCCAGCCCAATTTTTTTTGGAAAAAATTGCGCCCGGCAGGTGGATTATTGGGCAGAGGCCCGCGGGATGACGCTGACTGAGGGCCGACAGGCGAGATCACTGCCGACGCAGCTACTGCATTTGCGGTTGCAGGTAAGAGACGGCATTCCGGAAGACGGCCAGGCCGGCGCCTTCCTGCTCGGGGTAGGGTTGGCCCCGGCGGCGCCAGGTTTCCTTCTCCCGGGTCCAGGTGGGGTGCTGGAAGGAAGTGACGTGGGCCTCGGGGTGGGGCATGAGGCCCAGGACCCGGCCGGTGGCGTCCGTGATCCCGGCGATGTCCAGGAGCGCACCGTTGGGATTGTGCGGGAATTTGCCCTCGGCTGCGAAGCCATCGGCGGTGGCGTACTTCAAGGCAATCTGGCCCCGATCCTTGATCTCGCTGAGCACTTCCGGGGCCGCGAAGAATTTGCCTTCGCCGTGGCGGATCGGCAATTCCAGATGGTCCAGTCCCTTAGTGAAGACGCAGTGGGAGGGCTCGACCTTGAGATGCACCCAGGCGTCGCGGAAGTTACCGCAGTCGTTGGGGATCAGGGCGGCCAGGCGCTCGCCGGGACGGCCCGAAAGTCCCGGGAGCAGCCCGAGGTTCACCAGGACCTGGAAGCCATTGCAGATGCCGATGACCAGCCGGCCGGCGTCAATAAATTCCTGGAGGGCCGAGCCCAGGGCCAGCTTCAGGCGCAAGGCCAGGATGACCCCGGCCCCGTGTTCATCGCCCCAGCTGAAGCCCCCCGGCACCGCCAGCAGGTGATAGTTCCAGAGGGCGGCGGGATTCTCCAGCAGTTCGGTGGTGTGGACCCGATCGGCCGCGGCTCCGGCCTTATTCAAGGCGAACTGGGTCTCGAAGTCGCAGTTGAGGCCGTAGCCGTAGAGGACCAGGGCCTTGGGCTTGGGTGTGTCGTTTTCGGTTTGCGGTTTGTAGTTTTCGGTTTTCAAGACTGAGGTTTTCCTTGATTACCCTAATTGCAAGAAATCTATTTTACCATTCTTTATTGCGCATGGATGCAATACATGCCGTACAAGCCAAACCAATTCTGCCAGAGGCTGTCTTATTGCTCAATTACAATACGGTAATATTGTCCACCCCTTTTCATCATGACATTTCTTGACCTTAGTATATAATTTAGGCATCAATGTCATTTTAGGAGAAAGATCAACAATAAATTCTGCGATACCTAACCTAATGATAATAGAATAATTTCCCTCGTTATCTATATAGGGGAGCCATACTTGATTTCTAAACTTCAAATCCTTGGATTCTCCCCAAAATATTTTTCTATTACCCTCATTTTTTATGACGAATTTTCTTATTGGATCATATTTTGATTGTAAAACCTGATTATGGTCAATAAAATAAACAAGAGAAGACATAGCAATCTTGACTAGTCCTCTTATAAATTTTGGATTTTCTCCAAATGTTGGAGAGAATGAAATATGAGCATCAGATCCTTTTATGTCGAAACTAGCTTTAACATTTCTTTTTGATTTTCCGAAAGCAGCAATATAGCTCCCATCAAAATATACTGGTTTTGGGTCCATATTAATAAAAATAGTTGGTACATTGTTATTGAAATATGCTTTTAATTTTCCTCTATTTGAAACTACTGCTTTTTTATTTTTCTTACGAGGTATACCATTTAAAAATAGCAATATGTCGAACTCATCTATAACTGCCTGATCTAAATGAGCTAATTTATTATTACAGGATTCGCATACCTCCCCATTATTAAGCCAAAATCCATCGGGGCATCCGAGTGCCTCCGGAATAATATGTTCCCGTGCTTTTGCCTTAGATGGTTGTAGACACCAAATACAAGAAGCTACCATAGTTTAAGGAGTGATGGTGGGCAGTGCCCACCCTACAATTTATGAGCTTCAATTGGTGCGCAGTGCGCACCCTACATTACTTCTTCCCACCCTTTTTCTTGGGGGTGGCGGGTTTGGCGGCCTTTTTGTCTTCGCGTTTTTGTTTCTGGGCCGCCAGTTCGACGACTTTTTCCCGCTTCACCACCACCCTTTTGGCCTCTTTGCGCCAGGCGTAGACCACGGGGCTGGCCACGAAGACCGAAGAGTAGGTGCCCACCAGGACGCCTAAGATCATGGCCAGGGCGAAGTCCCGGAGGACCACGCCGCCGAAGAAGTAGAGGGCCAGGACCACCAGGAAGACGGTGCTGCTGGTGACGATGGTTCGGGAGAGCACCTCATTGACGCTCACGTTGATGATTTCGCCCAGCTTGCCGCGTTTACGCGCCAGGTTCTCCCGGATGCGGTCAAAGACCACCACCGTGTCGGTCAGGGAGTAGCCCGCCAGGGTGAGCAGGGCGGTGACCACCAGCAGGGTGATCTCTTTATTGAGTAGCCAGAAGATGCCCAGGACCACCAGGACGTCGTGGAAGGTGGCGATGGCGGCGCCGATGCCGAAGATGAACTCAAAGCGCCAGGCGATATAGAGGATGATGCAGACCATGGAGAGGATGATGGCAACGATGGCCTTGCTGCGCAGGTCCTGGCTGATGGAGGCGCCGATCTCGGATTTGCCGATGACCTCAAAATTGTTCCCGGGCAAGGCCTTGTTCAGGACCCCGACCAGGTGGGTGGAAATCTGGCCCACGGACTCTTCGGACTTCTTCAGCTTGATGATGAGTTGCTTGCTGTGTTCCACCGGCTGGATCTCGGCGTGGCCCCAGCCTTCCTGGTTCAGGACGTTCCGCACTTCGTTGACGGTGAAGGGTTTAGAGGCGCTCATCTGCACCAAGGTGCCGCCGCTGAACTCCACCCCCAGGTTGCCGTAGCCCCGGCTGAGCTGGACAAAACCGATAATCCCCACCAGGCAGAGCACTCCGGAAATGGCGAAGGCATAACGGCGCCAGCCGATGAAATCGATGCTGCTTTTGCCAAACAGCTCGTAGAAGCTGAGGTGCTTGATCCAGCGTTTGACCAGCAGCCAGTCGTAGACCACCCGGGTGCCGAACAGGGCGGTGAAGAGGTTGAGGACGACGCCCAGGCTCAGGGTGACGGCGAAGCCCTTGATGGGGCCGGTGCCGAAGAGGAAGAGGACCACCGCGGTGATCAGGGTGGTGACGTGGGAGTCGATAATGGTCCAGAAGGCCTTGTCATAGCCGCCGTCGATGCCGGCCTTTAAGAGGCTTGCCGGCATGGAACTCCTCCCGCATTCGTTCATAAATCAGCACGTTGGAGTCCACCGCCATGCCCACCGACAGGATGATGCCGGCGATGCCCGGCAGGGTGAGGGTGGCGCCGAACAGGGACAGCATCCCCAGGAGAAAGACGATATTGATCACCAGGGCGTAGTCGGCCACCAGCCCGGAGAAGCGGTAGTAGAAGATCATGAAGGCCACCACCAGCAGGGTGCCGCAGAGGCCGGCGGTGAGGCCCTTTTTGATGGAGTCGGCGCCCAGGGTCGGACCCACGGTGATGTTCTGGACGATCTTGACGGTGGCCGGCAGGGCCCCGGCCCTCAGGACGATGGCCAGGTCGGCGGCCTCCTGGGAGGTATAGGAGCCGGTGATCTGGGCCTTGCCGCCGCCGATGCGCTCCTGGATTACCGGAGCCGAGCGCACCATCCCGTCCAGGATGATGGCCAGGCGGCGTTTGACGTTCTCGCCGGTGATCTTGCCGAACTCGTCGGCCCCCCGGCGGTCAAAGTCCACCGAAACGTAAGGCTCGTTATAGTCGCCGATGCGCACCGTGGCGTTTTTGATGGCGTCGCCGGTGAGCAGCACCTTCTTTTTCAGCAGCAGGGGCTTGCTCTCCAGCCGGCCGGTGTCCCGGTTGACGCTCTTTTCGATATAGACTTCGTCATCGGCCGGGATCTTGTCGGCCAGGGCCTGGTTGAGCTGCTCCCGGGTATAGCCGGGCTTCAGCTTGCCGGCCTTGAGGGCCTGTTCGATGAGATCCGGGCAGATTGAGGCCGGCCTGGTCGTCCACCAGCTTGAATTCCAGCTGGGCCGTCTGGCCGATGAGGTCCAGGGCCCGCTGCGGGTCCTGGATGCCGGGAAGCTGCACCACGATCTTTTCGGCGCCCTGGCGCACCAGCACCGGTTCGGTCACCCCGAACTGGTCGATGCGGTTGCGCAGCACCTCCAGGCTCTGGGAAAGGGTGCGCTCCTGGAGCTGCTTGACTTCTTCCGGCTTGAGGGTCAGGCTCAAAGCCCAGGCCGCCATCCTGGCGCTCGGGTTCCCCGGTAACATCCAGGTGCGGAAATTCCTCCTTCAGCAATCTCTGGAAGGCGGCCTGTTCGTCTTTGTTGGCCAGGGTAACGGGCAGAGCTCTGCTTGGCCACATCTCCCACTTTCAGGTTCAGACCGCGTTTTTCTGCCATTTCCTTCATGTCCGTGGCAGTCACGGTTCAAGGCATTGCCGATGGCCTGCTCCATATCCACCTGCAGGATCAGGTGCATGCCCCCCTTCAGGTCCAAGCCCAAGGTTCAAGCCCCGGCTCACATGCTTTTCCCACCAGCCGGGCAATCCCCCGGTGACGGAAGGGAGCACGAAGACAATGGCAATGATGGTGAGGATAAAGAGGAATAAGAACTTCAGACGGATGGCACGCAGCATTAATTATCTCCTTGAGGCCGGGACCGGAGAGGACCCCGCCGGGGTTCCTGCTTGGGGCGCTGACTGCTGGTTCCGCATGGAGGCGAAGGTTTGGAGTACCTGGACCTGAGCCTTAATATCTAAATTAAATTACATTACCCAGGGATGCCTGTCAAGTTTCCGGTGGGTGGTCTAAAGCGGCAAACAGACGCAGGCTAAAGCCTGCGGCTACAGAAATACCCTGCGAATCAAAGCGGTATACAGTGGGAAGCCGGGCGGCCAGGGCTGCAGCAGCTAAATTTAGGCTGCAAGGGTTGGCCTCAGAGAGCGTCGCGGCCTTCGTGGGCCACGGAGATGAACTTCTCCTGGGGCAGCCGCAGGCAGGTGAGCCGGTTGCCGTAGGCCGCGCCGGTATCAATGCCGATCTTGTTGGGCATCACCAGGGGTTGGTGGAAGGGGGTGTGGCCGAAGATCACCCGCTTGCCGAAATCCTCCAGGGAAGCGATGAAATCACCCCGGATCCACAGCAGGTCTTCCTCACCCTGTTCCGCCAGCGGGACCCCGGGTTTAAGGCCGCCATGCACGAAGATATAAGCCTCGGTCTCATAATAGAGCCGCAGTTCCTCCAGAAAGCGGCGGTGGTCCGGGGGCAAAACCAACTCCTCCTGGTCTTCCCAACCCTCGCCCCAATAATCCCTTAAGGTGCTCAGGCCGCCATTATAGAGAAAAAGCTCGATATCCCGGCCTTGCATGAAATTAAGGAACATGGCCTCGTGGTTGCCCTTGAGGCAGATGACCTGCTCCGGCGGCGCCTGATTCCTCAGGCGCAAGACGTAATCCACCACCCCCTGGGAGCGCGGCCCCCGGTCGATATAGTCGCCCATGAAGATCAGCCGATCCCGGGTCAGGTCCGGCTGGAGCTTATCCAGCAGCCGCTCCAGGAGATCCAGGTTGCCGTGAATGTCGCCAATGGCGTAAATGTCGGACACGTTTTTAGCGAGGGGCGAGCCGTCAGGGCGCCTACCAGGTTCGCCCGTACCATCTCTTATTCCAGCTTCCAGCCACCGAAACAACCTCTCCCGGTGATCCAGCCGCGTCAGGCCGGCTTCCCGGGCCAGCCGCTGGGCCTCGGCGTGTTCCAGGACGGTGAGAGATTTCCGCAGCGACGGGTGTGCAGAGGCCCGGCCGCAGGGGCGGTATTGGCCCATAACATTAACATAAGTCCGGGGAGAAATCTGCCGGGAAAGAAACTCCATGATCTCTTGGGTGCCGGCGAGGCCGTCGGGGAGGACCAGATGCCGCACCAAGAGGCCGCGGCGGGCCACGCCGTCTGCATCCAGCGCCAGGTCGCCCACCTGCCGGTGCATCTCTTTGACGGCCAGGCGGGCGATCTCGGGGTAGTCCGCCGCCTGGCAGAGGTCGGCGGCTACCTTCGGGTCCCAGAACTTGAAGTCCGGCATATAGATGTCGATCACCCCGTCCAGCAGACGCAGGGTCTCCAGGGCATCGTAGCCGCCGGTGTTATAGACCAAAGGCACCTTGAGGCCGCGCTCGATGGCCTCCGGCAGGGCCGCCAGGATCTGGTAGACCTGGTGGCTGGGGGTGACGAAATTGATATTGTGGCAGCCCTGCTGCTGCAAATTGAGCATCATGGCGGCCAGGTCGGCCAGGGAGATTTCCTCGCCGTCGCCGCCGTGGCTGATTTCGTAGTTCTGGCAGAAGAGGCAGTAGAGGTTGCAGTGGGTGAAAAAGATAGTGCCGGACCCGTGCCGGCCCACCAGGGGGTCTTCTTCGCCGAAATGGGGCCCGAAGGAAGAGGTGACCGGCAGAGCGCCGGTGCGGCAGAGGCCGCGCTCGCCGTGATGCCGGTCCACCAGGCAGTTGCGGGGGCAGAGATGGCACCGGCTCAGGATATCATAGGCCGCGGCGATCTTTGGTTGCAATAAGCCGCGACGATGGGTCTCTAAGTAAGCCGGTTCCCATTGGGTCATCGCTGGTCACCTCACCTCATCATAAGGGCGAAGACGAGATTCGCCCCCACGGCCACTCCACTTCGGCCTGATAGTCCTGTTTTGGTGCGTAGGACCCACCCTAAAGGCGGGCGGGGACGCCCGCCCCACAGGGCGAAGACAAGATTCGCCCCTACAGATCATTAACCTCCACTCGCCAGGGTTCCAGGAGAGAGCGGGGAATGTCGGCGACGAAGCGGGAGGGGGCGTTAAAGGTCATGCCGAACTGGCGGCTGTAACCGATGGCGGGGTAGGCGACCCCCAGGTGCTTCCGGGCCCGGGTGATGGCCACATACATCAGCCGCCGCTCCTCCTCCAGTTCGTCCTCCCGCTCCTGGGAGTAGAAGCCCGGAAAGCGGCCCTCCGCGGCCCAGAGCACGAAGACCGCGTCCCATTCCAGGCCCTTGGCGGAGTGGATGGTGGAGACGGTCAGGTATTCCTGGGACGGCGGCGTCAGGTCGGCGGCGCTGGCGGGCGGCTCCAGGGTCAAGTCGTTAAGAAAGGAGCGCAGGCTCTGGTAGCGGGAGACAATGGCCAGGAGGTGTTCCAGGTCCCGCAGCCGCTTGGGATAGTCATCATAGCGCGCCTGGGCCAGGGGTTCGTAGAATTCCAGGGCCTGGGTCATCAAGGTTACCAGGGTCTTACTGGGGGAGAGCAGGCTTTCGATCAGGTCGGCCAGGGCCTGGAGCTGGGCGGGCCGCTTTTGGCTGCGGAGCCATTTCAGCGCAGCGGCAATGGTGCAGTCACTGCCCATCTTAGTATCGAATTTGGCGCAGGTCTGGCGGCCCACGCCCGGCACCAGCAGCAGCAGCCGGTGCCAGCTCAGGGTGTCCCGGGGGTTGGCCAAGACGCGCAGATAGGAGAGGATGTCCTTGATGTGGGCGCTTTCGACGAACTTGAAGCCGCCGAACTTGACGAAGTGAATACCGGCCCGGGCCAGTTCGATCTCCAGGTCGAAGGAGTGGTAGCCGGCCCGCACCAGCACCGCCATCTCTTTCAGGGGAACGCCCTGCCTTTGCAGCTCCTGCACCTGGGAGACCACCAGGCGGGACTGCTCGTTTTCACTGGCGGCGCGGTAGAGCCGGGGCCGCTCCCCTTCGGCTTTGCGGGTGAACAGGCACTTGGTGTACTTCTCCCGGGCCCCGGCAATGACGGCGTTGGCCAGGTCCAGGATGGGCTGGGTGCTGCGGTAGTTTTCCTCCAGCTTGATGAGGCGGGCGCCGGGGAAGAGGCGGGGAAATTCCATGATATTGCGGAAATCCGCGCCCCGGAAGGAATAGATGCTTTGGGAGTCGTCCCCCACGGCCATGACGTTGTGGTGAGTGAAGGCCAGCAGCCGCACCAGCTCCGCCTGCAGGAGGTTGGTGTCCTGGTATTCGTCCACCATCAGGTATTGAAAACGCTCCGAGAGCTGGCGGCGGACGTCTTCGTGCTCGCTCAAAAGGCGGCGGCCCTCCACCAGCAGGTCGTCATAGTCCATCAGGTGATTGCTCCGCTTTTCCTGCCAGTAGGCCATTTGAATCTTGGCCAGTTCGTCCCGCTGCGCCAAAAACTGGGGGTAGTCCCGGATCAGCAGGGCTTCCAGCGAGATGCTCTTGTTGATCGTAGCGCTGAAGATATCCGCCATGGTGTCTTTCTTGGGAAAGGCGCCAGCCGGGTGCTTGAAGCCGAAGCGCTCCTTCAGCATTTGCAGGAGATCGCCCTGGTCGGAGCGGTCCATAATCGAAAAGCCGTGGGGATAGCCCACCCGGTCGCCGAACTGGCGCAGCCACTGGTAGCAGACGCTGTGGAAGGTGCCGCCGGTGATCGCTCCCAGGGGCCGGTCCAGCAGATGCACCGCCCGGGTCAGCATCTCCTGCGCTGATTTGCGGGTGAAGGTGAGCAGCAGGATGGACCCGGGGTCCACCCCCTGCTCCACCAGATAGGCCAGGCGATAAACCAGGGTCCGGGTCTTGCCGCTGCCGGCCCCGGCAATGACCAATACCGGCCCCTCCCGGGTGGTCACCGCCTGATACTGCGCCTCGTTGAGCTCATGCTGATAGTTGATGCGCCGGGGAGGCGGGGCTTCGGGAAAGATGGATAGGGTTCTATGTGGCATTAATAAGCGATTAACCTCACGCAAAGACGCCAAGTCGCAAAGCAAAGGCGCAAAGGAAGATGCATGGATGGTGCGTAGGACGCACCCTACTTGCCGAGATAATCAACAATCGCCGCGGTTAGGGCAGGAATGGTGTAGTCTTCAGGCTCAATCTGTGGGGTAACGCCATATTCCTGCAGCGTGGCCGAGGTAATCGGTCCAATAGAAGCTACCACTGCTTTTGCGGCTAAGCCTTGAAAACGTTCTTTTCCCACCAGCTGGACGAAATTATGGACCGTGGCGGAACTGGTGAAGGTGAGGATATCCACCTGGCCTGCTTGCAGGGCGGCCTCGGCCTCCGGGGGAATCTCGCGGGGCAGCCGGGATTTGTAGACCGGGGCCACGTCCACGGTGGCGCCCAGGCGCATCAAGCCCTGCGGCAGCACCTCCCGGGCGATCTGGGCCCGGGCCAGGAGCATTTTGCTGCCGGGAGCGACCTGGGGGCCGAGGGCTTCGAGGAGGACTTCGGCCTTGAAGGCGGGCGGCACCACGTCGGCCTTAAGGCCGTAAGCCCGCAGGGACTCCGCCGTGGCCGGGCCGATGGCGGCGATTTTGGCGCCGCCCAGGGCCCGGACGTCCTGGCCCCGGCCGAACAGGCGATCCATGAAGGCGGCCACGCCGTTGGCGCTGGTGAAGACGAGCCAATGATATTGAGAAAGATTTGTTAAGGCTTGATCAAAGGGGGCAAAATCATCCGGCGGGCCGATCTCGAGGGTGGGAATTTCCAGGCAGCGGGCCCCGGCTGCGGCCAGCAACTCCACCAGCTTGCTCGCCTGCCGCCGGGAGCGGGTCACCACCACGGTCTTGCCCCACAGGGGCCGGGTCTCCCACCACTGCAGGGTCTGGCGGAGTTCCACCACGCCGCCCACCACCAGGATGGCCGGCGGCTTGATCCCGGCGTCCCGGGCCGCCGGGGCGATATCCGCCAGGGTGCCGGTGACGGTGCGTTGCCAAAGCGTGGCGCCCCTTTCGATGATCGCCGCCGGGGTCGAAGGCATGCGGCCGTGGTCGATCAGTTGCCGGCAAATCTCCGGCAGGTTCTTCACTCCCATGAGGAAGACCAGGGTGCCGGGGTTTTTGCCCAGAGCCTCCCAGGGAATGGTGCTGGCTTCCTTGGTGGGGTCTTCGTGGCCGGTGATGAAGGTCACCAGGGTGGTGTAGCGCCGGTGGGTCACGGGGATGCCGGCATAGGCCGGCACCGCCACCGCCGCGGTGACGCCGGGGACGACCTCAAACGGGAGGCCCGCCTGGGCCAGTTCCTCGGCCTCTTCGCCGCCGCGGCCGAAGACGAAGGGGTCGCCGCCCTTGAGGCGCACCACGGTCAGGCCGGCCCGGGCCCGGGCCATCAATAAATCGTTGATGCCCTCCTGGGGCACGGCGTGGGCCCCGGCCTGCTTGCCCACGTAGATCATTTCGGCGTCCGCCGGGGCCTCCTTGAGCAGCTCCGGACTGGCCAACTGGTCGTAAACCACCACCTGGGCCCGGCGCAACACCGCCAGCCCCTTGGCCGTAATCAATCCAGGATCCCCAGGCCCCGCACCGACTAAGTAAACCATATTATTAATTTAACATATTTTAAAGGCCGGGGGGAAAGGGATAAGACCGCCTTTTACCCTTAAACTGTGCTCCCTGGTGAATCATTTTATATGGCAGGCGCCGTGGTGTTCTATCCCTTCCACGATGCCGCGGTATTTTTCATGGATCAATTTTTGATCGAACTCCGCCATCTTCTCCAGCAACTCTGCCTTTTCGGCGGCGCTGAAATAGTCCAGGCACGGGATGAAGAAATGCTTGTCTTCCTTCTCGATGTGCCTGGGATAGAACACCACCATTTCCTCCAGGTGCAGCAGCAGGTCGTCCAGGGCCCCGGCCTTATCCAGGAGAAAGTCATTCTTGGCCTCGACCAGGCTGGCAGTGGTCCGCCGGCCCCAGGCGTGATCGCTGATGAGTTCCTCCATCAGCAGACGGTGTTCCGGGGTCAGGTCTTTTTTGGCCAACGCGGCGAACAGCAGATTTTCTTCCTTGCCGTGGTGGCAGCGGTCGGCGTAAGTCTTCATGAAATCCACCGCGGCGTCGATGAAGACCGGGTCCACAAAGGCGAACTCCCGGTCCACCGCGATATTGTCCTTCATGCGGGTCAACTCCCGCTGCATCAGGGCGATGAGGCGCTCGATGAGGCGGTGTTCGATCATCAGGGGGCCAATGGGTTGCATATCATCAATCCTTTTTTAACGGCGGTCATACTTTGATCAATTCGTATTCCCGGGCGCCCAAACGCAGTTGCTCGGCATATTCCAGTTGGATATGCCAGTCCACCTGGGGGTAGATGTCCTTGAATTTGTCGCGGCCGGCGGCCACTTCCTGCAGGGCCGAGCCCAGGCGGCCGGGGCTTTCGATGACCAGGTCGGCGCAGGCCTGGTCGATGGCCACGGGGTCCCGGGAGGCCAGGATGCCGATATCCCCGACGATGGGCAGGTCGTTGTGGCCGTAGCAGTCGCAGGCCGGCGACACCTGGGTGAGGAAATTGACGAACACCGCCCGCTCCTGCCGGTCCCGCATGACCCCGTAGGCGTATTCCATCATCTTTTTCAGGAAGACCGGGATGGATTCGTTCCACTGGATCTGGATGTTGCCGTAAGGGCAGACCAGCAGGCATTCGGCGCAGCCCACGCACTTGGTGGGGTCGATGACCGCCTTTTCGGTCTCCGGGTTGATGCTGATGGCCTCCTGGGCGCAGTGGACCACGCAGTCGCCGCAGCCGGTGCACTTCTTTTCGGTCACCTTGGGGGAGATGTTGGAGTGCATGGAGAGCTTGCCTTTGCGGGAGGCGCAGCCCATGCCCAGGTTCTTCAGGGCGCCGCCGAAGCCGGAAAGCTCGTGGAGCTTGAAGTGGGAGAGGACCACCAGGCCCTCGGCCTCCATAATGGCTTCGGCCAGATAGACCTTCTGGAATTGCTCCCGGTTGATCGTAACCTCTACTTCGGCCTTGCCGGTGAGGCCGTCGGCAATGACCAGGGGGGCCTTGACCACGGCGTAGGCAAAGCCGTTTTCGATGGCGGTGGTGAGATGGCTCACGGCCTCGGCCCGGGTGCCCACGTAGACGGTGTTGGCGTCGGTGAGGAAGGGCGCTCCGCCGTGGTCATAGATGTGGTCCACCACCTGCCGCACGTAAATGGGTCGGATGAAGGCGGTGTTGCCCTTCTCGCCGAAATGGAGCTTCACCCCGATCAGGGGCCGCTTTTTTTTACGCTTGATGATGTTTTTAAGATCCAGGGCCTCCAGGAGCCGCTGAAATTTCTTGAAATTGGGCTCCTTGGCGGAGGCCCGGAGGTCCATGAAGAAGACTTGGCTGGGCATGGGGTCACCTTTTAAATTTTCGTTATACCAACTATGACTATCGTCCTAAGGTATTATTAAAGGGATTAGAAAAAAATTTAATTCCCCCTCACCCTAACCCTCCCCCCCATTGGGGGAGAGGGGATAAAGATGAGACTCATTTCATAATTGTCATAGTTAATTTGCCTTAATTGCTGCCTTAAACCATCTGTAAATATATGGAATAGTCAAAATGTCTGGATAGTTTTCTGCATATTCCAAAAACCAGTGAATCAAACCATCCCACTCTTTCAATTCACCTGGAGGGTATAGCTCCCAACCAAGTTCTTCGAGCAGCCAATTTGATTTTGCACTATTCCTAAGCATAGAAGTAGTAACCCAATTTCTATACTCATCCTCTCCACCACGAGCAACCGGTATTATATGATCAACCGTAGGGAATAACTGGTAGTATGCTATATGGCACTCTGACATTTTCCAGTTTTTCTGAAAAGGAAATACTTCGGGCATCAATTTTGATAGTAACCGAAGAATAGGCGGAAATACGAGTCTTTTACCTGAATATCTGTCTATGAAGCCATCTCGTTTGAATATCTTTATTGATTGATATTCACTGTAATTTCTACTATTTGTCCTTAATAATTGATGAGGGTATTCAATTTCAACTATTTCCTTAGCAACTCCTAATTCCCCTTCTCCCAAAGCCAAGCATACTCTTGAGATTATCTCATCTTCCATTCAATTAAGGCTCGCCAGTCAAAAATTCTTCCTCTCCCCCAATGGGGGAGAGGGTTGGGGTGAGGGGGAATTCTGCTTGCTCTCGGCCAAGATGGCGTAAATCGCCTCCAGAACCCCTTCAGTCTCCTGCAATACCTGGTTATTCCAAAATCGGCAGACCTGATAACCCATTTTATTCAAATAGGCTGAACGCGCCATGTCCAGTTCCTCGTTTTCGGCGTGTTGCCCGCCGTCAACTTCAATGACCAGGTTTTGCTCTACGCAGATAAAATCGACAATAAAGGGACCTACCGGATACTGCCGCCGGAATTTCCAGCCGCCCAGCTCTCGGTTGCGCAGATGACGCCACAGCAGCCTTTCGGCATCGGTCAGGCGCTTCCGCAAGGCCCTGGCGAGTTGCATGGTCACTTAAGCCACCCCTCACCCCGGCCCTCTCCCCTCGCAGGGGAGAGGGGGAAAAGCCCGTTCATCGGTGAGTTTCGGTGAGTTAGTGAACTTCCTCCTAGGCCACTTTTTCTCCCACCATAGCAGTGACCACCCCACACGCAGGCCAAAGCCTGCGCCTACCATGGCTTGCGCCAGCGCAAATAACCCCTAATCCCTGGCCCCTGACCCCTGCCTTTGCTGCTCATTGCTCACCGCTCACTATTTTGCCTCCCACGATGGTCATCACCGCTTTGCCCTTCAAGGTCCAGCCGTGAAAAGGGCAGTTGCGGGATTTGGAGGCGAAGGTTTTCGGTATCGACAGTCCAGGCGCGGTTCGGGTCAATGAGCGTCAGGTCCGCCGGGGCGCCGGCGCTCAAAGTGCCGCCGGGGACTCCCAGGAGGCGGGCCGGAGTTGAGGCTCAGGCGGGTGACTAATTGCGAGAGGGTCAGGACCCCGTCATGCACCAGCTTCAGGCTGAGGCCCAGAGAGGTTTCCAGGCCGATGAGGCCGAAGGCCGCGGCCTGCGAACTCCAGGTCTTTTTCCAGGGAGGTGTGCGGGGCGTGGTCGCTGGCGATGGCGTCGAGGGTGCCGTCTTGGCAGGCCGGCTTTGATCGCGGCCTGGTCCGCGGCGGTGCGCAGCGGCGGGTTGACCTTGGCGTTGGTGTCGTAGCCGTAAACTGCCTCGTCGGTCAGGGAAAAATAGTGGGGCGCGGTCTCGGCGGTCACCGGCAGGCCCGCGGCCTTGGCCCGGCGGATAAGTGTCAACACTGCCGGCAGTGGCTGACGTGGGCGATATGCAGGCGGCCGCCGGTGAGGCCGGCCAGGGGGATGATCCCGGAAGATCATGACCTCTTCGGCGGCGGCGGGGATGCCCTTGAGTCCCAGTTCCAGGGAGACCCGGCCTTCGTGCATGACGCCTTCGCCCCTGAGTTCCAGGTCCTCGGCGTGGGAGATGACGGCCAAATCGAAGGTGCGGGCGTACTCCAGGGCCCGGCGCATGAGCATGGAACTCAAGACCGGCCGGCCGTCGTCGGAGACGGCCACGGCCCCGGCCTCCTTCTGATCGCCGTACTCGCTCAGCTGCTCGCCCCGGGAGCCCATGGAGATGGCCGCCACCGGATAGACCCGGGCCAACCCCGCGGCCCTCGCCTGCTCCAGGATGAAGCGGGTCACGGAAGTGGTGTCGTTCACCGGCCTGGTGTTGGGCATGCAGGCCACCGCGGTGAAGCCGCCTCGCACCGCGGCCCGGGCGCCGGTTTCGATGGTCTCTTTATATTCCTCGCCGGGCTCCCGCAGGTGGACGTGCATGTCGATGAGCCCCGGGGTCACCACCAGCCCCTGGGCCTCGATGACCAGGCGGCCCTCAATGGGGATGGTCCCGGGAGTCTCGACCGCGGCAACCTTGCCGCCCTCAACCAACAAGTCCATGGGGGCCTCCAGGCCCTGCGCCGGGTCCACCACCAGAGCGCCCTTAATCAGCATACTTCTCCCCTCCGATCAAGAGGTACAGCATGGCCATGCGCACCGCCACGCCGTTGGTCACCTGCTCCAGGATGACGGAATAGGGGCCGTCGGCCACCTCGGGAGAGATCTCCACCCCCCGATTCAGCGGGCCGGGGTGCATGATAATCACGTCTGCTTTGGCTTTTTCCAGATGCCGGGGGGCCAGGCCGAAATGGCGGCTGTACTCCCGCAGGGTGGAGATGAAGCACCTGACCCATGCGCTCCAGTTGCAGCCGCAGCATCATGATGACGTCGGCCCCGGCGACGGCCTCATCCAGGGAATAGGTCACCCGCACTCCCAGGTCGGCCAGAAAGGGCGGCAGCATGGTGGCGGGGCCGGCCACCGTCACTTCGGAGCCCATCTTGCCGAGGGCCAGGATATCGGAGCGGGCCACCCGGGAATGGGCGATGTCGCCGATGATGGCTATCTTCAGGCCGGAAAGGGTGCCCTTGGCCTCCTGCACCGTCAACAGGTCCAGCAGGGCCTGGGTGGGGTGCTCATGCAGGCCGTCGCCGGCGTTGATCACCGCGCAGCCGAGCTTGCCGGCCAGGTAGTGAGGGGCGCCGCTGGCATAGTGGCGGATGACCAGGACATCCGGCTGCATGGCCTCCAGGTTGTGGGCCGTGTCCGCCAGGGTCTCGCCTTTGACGGCGCTGGAGGCCGCCACCGTCAGATTGAGGGTGTCGGCGCTGAGGCGTTTGGCGGCGATCTCGAAGGACATGCGGGTGCGGGTGCTGGGCTCGTAGAACATGGTCACCACCGTCTTGCCCCGCAAGGTGGGGACCTTCTTGATGGGCCGGCCGGGAAATCTCCTTGAGGGAGGCGGCGGTGTCCAGGATGAGCCGGATCTCTTCGGGCGGTGAGCGGCGGCGATGCCCAAGAGATCCTTGTGCCGGAATTCCATAGGCCGGGTCCTTTCTATCCTGCGATTGGCAGCCTAAAAATTAAGATAACGCCGGTTTTGGCCGCGGTCATCATCTTGCCGTGAATTTGCAAAAAAAAACCTCCTTTAGCAAAAGGAGGTTAGAATCGATATGTTTTCAGCGCTCGGGTCATCAGGTCAGCCTCAATAGCATCCTGGATTTTTTACCATGGTCCGCGGCGAAATTCAAGCATAATCTCCGGCGATTTTCCGGCCGCCGGTTGACAGTTTACCGGGCAAGCCCTATTTAATGCACAGGAAACTATAACAAAAATGGAGGACTAAATATGACCAGAGAACTGTAAAATGGGAGCCTTTTCGGGAAGTCTCCCGGCTGCGCCGGGAAATGGACCGCCTGTGGGAGGACTTTTTCGGACCCGGCCCGCGAGGCGTGCGGCCCTGGACCGAGGATTGGACTCCGGCGGTGGACGTGGCCGAAACCCCCGAGAAGGTGACGGTGAAGGCGGAGGTTCCGGGACTCGACCCCAAGGAGATCGACATCTCTCTGGTGGGCGATCTGTTGACCATCAAGGGCGAAAAGAAATCGGAGCGGGAGGAGAAAGAAGAGAATTACCACCTGGTGGAGCGCAGCTACGGCTCCTTTTCCCGGGCCCTGCGGCTGCCGGCGGCGGTGGACATGGACCGGATCGACGCCAAATACGATCAAGGGGTCCTGACCATTACCTGCCCCAAAAAGGAGCCGGTCAAGCCCAAGGCCATTGAAATAAAGACTGCTTAAGAGCTTTGTAGGGGCGGCTCGACGAGCCGCCCCTACGTCCTCACGAGGAAAAAATCCCATGAGCACCGAAATGGAAGCCGTCATTAAGAGCGCCATCGACCAGGAGGAGATGTCTCGCCAATTCTATACCCGCTTGGCTAATCTGGTGAGCCACGCCGAAACCAAGGAGACCTTTCAATATCTGGCCAAGGAAGAGCTGGAGCACAAGAATTTTCTGGAGAGCTGCTTCACTCCACAAGGCTGCAAGCTGGTGGGGCGGCCCCAGGACGTGCATCTGGCCGAACATTTGGAGGCCCCGGCCTTCACCGAGGACTTGTCCCCCAAAGAAGCGCTGGTCATCGCCATGAAGCGGGAAGAGGGCTCGCACAAGTTTTATCAGGCCTTGGCCGCCTTGCAGCCGCCGGGAGAGACCCGGAATTTCCTGGAGAAGATGGCCCAGGTGGAATTGAGCCACAAAGAGAAGATGGAATACCTCTACGATAACACCGCCTTCCCGGAAGTCTGGTACGAGAGCTGAGGCATGGCCAGAGGTTTTCTTATCGCTCTGGAAGGGATCGACGGTTCGGGGAAGAGCACCCAGGCCGAGATGCTGGCCGAGTCCCTGGAAAAAGACGGCCACCAGGTGGTCCTGACCCGGGAGCCCACCCATGGCCCGGCGGGGCAAAAGCTCCAAAGCTACCTCCTGGGGCCCAGCCGCCATCTCTCCCCGGCCGAGGAGTTGGACCTCTTCATGGCAGACCGCCGGGAACATGTGGCCCAGATCATCAAACCGGCCCTGGCAGCGGGGCAAAGTGGTCCTCACCGACCGCTACTACTACTCCTCGGTGGCCTACCAGGGGGCCTTGGGACTCGACCCCCACGACATTCTGGCCGCCAACGAGGCCTTTGCCCCGGTGCCCGATCTGGTCTTCATCCTGGAACTCCCCGTCACCGAGGCCCTGGCCCGGCTGGCCAAAAAGGGCAAAGCGGCCCGACAGGTGAGCGAGTCCTTCCCTTACCTGAAGCGGGTGGAGGCCGTCTATGCCAGCCTCAAGGGCCCCCGCTTTCGCCGGCTGGACGCCTCCGGCCCGCCTATGGAGGTGCACGCCCTCATCCTGGAGGAAGTCCGCAAGTCACTAAGGAAGCGGCCTGAGCGCGCTGGGCCGCCGGGGCGACCATTTCCCGGTGGCCGGCGCTGATTTCCTTGACAAGTCTACCCCGTCAGGGTTAATAATAATCCGTTAAGCTTCGGGCCGTTAACTCAGTTGGTAGAGTATCTGCCTTTTAAGCAGAGAGTCGTCGGTTCGAGTCCGACACGGCCCACAAAAATGCGTCCCCATCGTCTAGCCTGGTCCAGGACACCGGCCTTTCACGCCGGCGACACCGGTTCAAATCCGGTTGGGGACGCCAAATGAAATCAAAGGGTTAGGTCAATCGGCCTAACCCTTCTTTATTTAAGTCCCGCCAAAAGTCCCACCAGTGGCGGAAAAAGAAGAGGGGAGAGGCCGAAGCCTCTCCCCTCTTAAATTTGGCATACGCCCAAGCCCCGGCGCCGGCCCGATCAATCAAGATATTTTTCAGGGATATAGCGGTCATTGCCGCAATTCATGCAGCGCATGGGGTAGAAAGGCATGATGAAAAACCACAGGCCCAAGGTGAGGATCACGGCAAAGAAGGTGCCCCAGCCATAATTCCTTTTATACCCGGATTTGCGGGCGCAATTTTCGCAGTAAAGGTAGCGCATCTTTCACTCTCCTTCAGGAAGAAGTGATATCCCGCCCGGCTCCTTTTTATTCTTCATTTGCCGGACCGAGGCAATGTTCATATAGGATGAGGCCTTCCCCGGAAGGGAAGTCATCATTAACTATTATTGGAAGGCCACAATATTCGCATTTAGCTGATAAAGCAACTCCTATAACCCTTGCCTCCTCCAAAATGGCGTCTTCCGGTATTTCAACTTCAGCAACCCTACACTTTCCGGTAATTCGCATTTCTTCTTTATTCCTGGCGAGTTCGGCCAATTTCTCAGGAGGTATTTTACTTTTATCTATGCGACCATTACTAAAACCTTGGATTATTTGAAAATCGCCCAATTTATGCCCCAAATTAGCTGCTATATTACGAATTTTTTTAAGTTCGTTAGAAGATAGTTTTTTCATTATTGACCACCTTTCATATTTTTCTACCATTGATCACAAGAGGATCTGCCGGCGGCTCGCCCGGCAAAAAATCATCAATCGAGGCCGCCTGTTTTTCGAGTGCGCCCCAAAAATGGGCGCCAAAGGCTTCGAGGGTGGAGGCCAGGCCGATGAGTGCTTGCGGATCAATCTCCGGTTGCGTCTCGATTTTCTTAACCTTGGCCACCAGCTCTTGCCAGGTCGCCTTTTCGCGGTCTATCCATTTTCCCGGGAGCGTAAAGAATTTTTGGCCCGCAGTCTTTTTGCGGATTTCGACCGAAGTTGTTTCTTTGGGCCATTCGATGCTGGCTTGGATGAGGTCGCCTTTATTGTGAGATTGGCCGTCCCGCCTGAAATATTCATAGGCAACTTCGATTTGAACCGCTCCTATGCTAGTATTAATGGCCTGAGCAACCTTCTTAAGGTCGGCCTGTTGCCGATCCAAAAGTTGTTCAAAGATAATGAGCAGCTCGTTATAATTATCGGAATTAATCAGATCATAAAAAGCCCTCAAGCCATCAGTTGATTTATCGAGCAGATCCTCCAGATCCACTAGATAACTTTTACCCGGTAAATCTCTCAAAACAGGCGCCTTTGTGGTAAGATCGTTTTCAGCCATGACTTGAACCTCCTTACAGGTTTGGGTTGTGGTTAGGGCCGGTCAGGGTGCGCTTACACTCCGGACCGGCCTGATTTTTTGCCGCTTACTCTTCCTTGCCCTCTTTGCCCCGGAGCCACGCCAGCAGATCGGGCTTGTAAAAACGCCACTCCTTGCCCAGCTTGCGGCCGGGGATGAGCCCATTTTTGGCGTGTTCCCGGATCGTATAGGCCGAAACCCCCAGCAGCTCGGCGGCCTCTTCCGTATTCAAAATATCTTTGTCTGTCATTCATCCCCCATTAATTCGCCTGGATCAGGCGTAAGCAATCAATCAAATTTAAGTCCGAGTTCGGCGGCCAGGCGGCGCTTTTCCTCTCCCGTTTTAGGCCGAGGCAAGGCTCGCCTCGGGATGGTTTGTTCGGCTTTGGACCCAGCCGGGCCGGTCAGATTCGGGCTGGGCACCGCACCTGCCAGCAGCTCCTGAATCGTCTCCGGCGAAAAGCGCAGGACCCTGATGCCGGCAGGATAAAAGCCCCCCAGGCGCCGTTTATGCTTGTAAACCGTTTTGGAGGAGAGGTTAAGGAGCCGGGCCACGTCCGCCACGGTAAGGAGGTGATCAGTCATCGCGATAGTAACCCCAAGGATTAAAATGTTTCATACAGCCATATATTTAATGATAATTGCTAAAATAGCAAGATATATTTAATCTCAGGAGAATATTTTTTTTAGGCGAATAGCGTGGAGAAGAGGGAAAGGCCGGTCAATCCCGGCCGCCAAAATCATGCCAGGGGTGCGCCAGGTCGGGAACTTGCCGGCGGGGCCTCCCGGTGAAGGATTAGGGGACGGGTTCAACCCCTATCGTTCGGCCTGGGGCTTCTCAGAGCGTTGGCTTCCTTGATTCCCAGGATCTGGCCGACTTTATAATCAAAACGTGCGAAATCCCGGACGATCCGATTAAATTCCAAATTCAACTTTGAATTTAAGCCCTCTATATTTTTCAAAAAATGGGGGCAGTCCTGCAGGACCATGGCTGAAGCTTTTTTTACAAGTTCCTCCCCCCACCGGCCTTGTTTTTGATGCACAATTTCGTGAAGCAATATCTCCAAATCGAATTTAAATTCAATATTATAAGAAACACTTCTATCCTTAAGGTTGCACAAGCCGAGATTGTAGCCTACCTGGGAGGTAGGCGTTTTAGAGTCAGGGTCCACCCTCCAAACTTCCCAGGAAGTCATATAGTAATAAACTTCTGTGACAGTAGCGGGAAAGCTGGCGGAATGACTATAAGAGGTCGATATATGAATCAGATGAGAAGCCTTACCGTTACAGGGCCGCATAGCAACTTGAAAAGATTTATCAATGTGATTAATTAATTGAAAAAGAGCAGGGGCCACTTTGTAAACTCTGACAACACTATATCCTTCAATATGTTGACTATCAAAATTATCAAACACAAAACCGGCTGCAATGGCATACTTCATTATTTTCCGATGTTTTTCTATAGAAATATGATTTTGATGCGTGTCAACAGTAATGCCCTTCTCTTCAGCTAATAATATAGCATGTTGTCTGCTTAGATATGAACAAAGGATTTTTAGATTATCTATTTGCAAAGGGTATTTCTTTATTTTCATTGGCATTTGCATAAGAGATCGTCGATCCTTATTTACCGGGCCGGTTGATACCCCAACAAATTACAAGCGCAGGTATTGATAGCCGCCCACCGTCTCGGTATAGGTCCGGGCCCCGAAATTGGGGCAGATGAGATTCCGGCCCAGGATCTTCGGGACCGGGCCATAGAGGTTGATGACATTGCTGCCGGCGCTCAGAGAATAGGCAGGCGAGTTTCCCGCCCCGTTCAAGGTCTTGTTGGCGTTGCCCACCGGTGGGATCAGGGCGTTCAGGACCATGTTGCCGATGATGCTCACCGCCATGCCGGCGAGGGCACCGACGCCCATAGCATACCAGGCGGGAGCCAAAGCGCCGGCCGTTAGCATGGTAGTCACTATGGCGGCGATGGCGATAAAGATCATGCCGATCATCCGGCCGACCGCACCCTGGGGCAATACCCGGATGCTGATCATCGAACCGGGCGGCGGATAGGTGGCGGTCCAGTCGCTTCCCGGGATATAGGCCTCGCCGACCCAGACATGGGCGCAGTAGCGGGCGATATCGGGCTGCACCTCGCGCAGGATTTCCAGGAGGGATTTGCCGGGGATCAGCTCAAAGCGTTCATGGACCTGCTGAAAGGGGTTGGCGCAGGCTATGATCTTTAACGGCGCCGGCACAACCGGAGGTGCTTCTATAACCGTGAGTTCTCTTTCCTTCATTTTTAGACCCCTTCAAATCCTTTTATCTCAACCGCATATTTATTCCCATGTGCTCTTGATTCAAAATGGTGGAATACCATTTTTTAAGATGAGCAAAATAGACCTGATCAATCCCTACTTGGGCCATTTCATCCTGCAATTGTTCAAGAGCTTGAAGGAAGTGATCATTATCAGAATCTTGCTTATAATCAATTATAAGGTTTTTAGGTTCTATGGTCAGTTCCTTGCGCACCACTGTACTGAAGGCCTCCCAGAGGGTCTTTATCTCAATAATGACCGTTTGCCTTTCTTGGGAGATAATTTCCTCGGCACCACGGGTCTTATCGCCGATAATTTTAAATCCCTGCAATTTTCCGTAATTATAATAGAACTGGTGATGCAGAGTTAACACAAGTTGTAATGAAGGTGGACAATCCATCTTAAAACCCCTTTTTCGGACCATACAGCGTGGTCAACAATGACTGCAATGGGCCGCCCATGGCCACCATATTTGTCACCTTCTTTTCCAGGATGATATCCAGGCTGCCGTCGTCATTAAACGAGGCGGTGGCCTGGGCTTCCACCCCCAAATTATTGATGACCTTCACTTCGGTCGGCCCGGCCTGGGGCAAGAGGGCCTTAACCCCAAGATCGCCGCCCACCCGGGAGAGCGGCAGGATGCCTTCCGGGCCGGCCTCGCCCATGAGCCCCTGGCCGGTGGCCATGGGGAAGAGCGTCGGCCGGGTGACGATGCCGCCGGCGGCGAAGGCCATCGCCCGGCCACGGTCAAAGGCATGGCCATGAGCGCTGGAGCCGCCCGCCATAATCCCGAAGCCCTCATCGCCGCCGCCGCCGAAGATATTTGATAATACACTGCCCGCGGCCTTGAAAAAACTGCCGCCGTTATTTTGCATCGCCTGCTGAATATCACTCACCAGAGATTTGATGCCCTGCGTAAAGGCGTCACTCAGATCCTTGAAGAACAGCTTGAAGGTGTCCTGCTCCAGCTTCTGGCCGAACTGCTCCACGGCCGTCGAAAAATCCTTGCCGCCCTTCATCAGGCAATTGGCCAGGTCGCCGAAGCCAGAACTGAGCATGGCCGTGGCATCTTTGATTGTCTTGCCCATGAAAGAGGCATCGAAGGCCTTGGCCTGGTAATTGGCCTCGCCGGCGGCCAGATAGGCCTGACCCACGGGTGAACCGGCCGCCCCGGCATCCAGGGCCTTTTGCTTGGCGGCCTGCCAGGCCAGATACATGGTCCGGACCGCGGCGTCCTGCTCCGAAATCTGGCCGGTGAGTACTTCGGTCTCGATATTCAGCTTCTCGGTGCTGTCCGTCCATTCCTGGCGGAGAGCTTTCTGCTTTTCCAGCTCCTCAGTGACCTTTTTCTGATTTTCCCATTGGGTTTTGGCCGCGGAGGCATTGAGCTGCGCCTGGGTGGCGGCATATTTCTGGTTCTCCGCATAGGTCTGATATTCTTTCATCTGCGGGCTGGCGTCGCTGGCGTTGATCTGTTTCAGGGTGTCATTGTGGGCCGCAGTGGCGTCGGTCTTTTTCTTGTCGATCAAGGCCAGCTCGGCGGCGCTCTCGGCAGCGGCCATGCCCTTGAGCTGATCATAATAGGATTGGGCGTCGACCAGGCCTGCTTGGAGTTGCTTCAACAGCTCGGCCCGCTTCTGCTCATCGGTGGTCTTGAGCAGCGCCAGGGAGGCGGTCATTTCCTGCTCTTCGGCCTGGCGCTTGGCGCCCAACATTTTATAATATTCGCCGAACAAATCTTCTTCGGGCTCGGCCTTGCCGCCAGCGCCGCCCGTTGCCGGCGCCGCTATGGTCCGGGTGCCCGACTTCGACGCCTGCGGCTTGGTCCGATTTTGCAATTGGCTTAAAATGTCCGGATCATGGCCGACCACATCGGCCGGGCGGGCGTTCATGACCGCAAAACGCACGTCATTGGCATCCCGGACCAGTTGCTCCCGCCAATCCTCGCCAGCCTGCTTCATGGCCGCCATCCCGGCGGCAAAGGCCCCCACCACATCGGTGCCGCAGGTCTCCATCAGCACCTGTTTGGTGGCAGCCGCACCCTCGCTGAGGGCCTCCCATACCCTGGGAAAAAAATCCCGGAACATGGCCACTTTTACCGTGATATCGGTCAGCAGATCTATGGCGGAATTAAGACCGGAGCGCAAGCCGCTTACTATGGAAGGTCCCATGTCGCTAAACAAGGTGCCCAATTCCATAAACAGCGGGACCGCTTCGGCGCCGATCTTATATTGCAGGGCAGTGACTACCAGCCCGACGTCGTGCATCCCCTCTGAGAAGGCGCGGGCCTTGGCCACGGAGGTGTCGTCCAGGGTGAGGCCCAATTGGGCCAGGTGATTTTTGGTTTCCTCGACCGCCTCCTGGGTCATCCTCAAGAAGCCGGGCAGGTTGGCGGCCTGGCGACCGAAGACTACCATGCTGGCCTCGGTCCGATCGCTGCCCTCCCTATAATCTTTCAACGTCCCGATGCTGTTGAACATGACCTCCTGGAGGGGTAGGAGATTGCCGGAGGCGTCCCGGGTCTTGATCCCCAGGTCATTAAAGCCCACCTCGTTGTTTTTAAGCTGGCGGGTCATCATGATCAGGGCGGTATTGGCCGTCTCGGTATCGACGCCCACCCGGTTGAAGGTCATCTGGAGCGCCTGGGCATCCCCCACATTGAGGCCCATTTCGACGCTCAGTTGCTTGGCGGAGGCATTGAGATTGACATATTCCTGGATAGTGCCCGCAAATAATCTACCGCCTCCCAGGAGCGCCACGGCGCCCATAATGCTGGTGACCATCGAAGTGATGCCCGCCCCTACCCCGGCGAAGGACATCTTGACTTCTTCGGCCGTGGCCGCCGACTGAACCTTGAAATTGGTCAGCTCCTGTTTGCCCTCTGCGAGGCCGCCTTTGAGATTGGTCAGATCCGCCGCCAGCCGGGTTACCAGGCTCCCGAGTTCATCGCTCATTTACTCTCTCCTTTCTCAGCCGAACGCTCCCGGCGGTGGCTGGCACCAGGTCATAACCCTGCCGCTGCTCGCCTACCACCCGCAGACAGTGAGCCCAACGATGGCCATAAGCTTTGCCGTCCCGGCCGGTTCCATGGTAATGCCGCCGGCCACAATAAGGCAGCGGAGGACCCCGCATTTTGAGCGCCGGACCGGGGCCGCTGGGGCTTCTGGTGGATTGATAGCCAGGTTCATGGTTTGCTTGCCTTTCTGCCTAAAAAAATGGCGCCCCGGGGGGAGTGGGAGTGGATAGGCTCCCTGGGTAGCCGGTGCGCCTCACCAAGGCCTACCCCCGCCCCGGATTCATGCGTTTGAGATAATCATCATGCAAGGCCGGGAAGTGGTGCACCATGTGGCAGATCGCCGCCGTCCGGGTCTGACCGGACGCCACCAACTGCGCCACGCCGGCCTCCCAACTGGCCGGCACGACCCCGGCCATCCTTTGCCCACTCGGTTTTTTGCCGCCCTGGGCCAGGGTGCGGGCCAGGGTAAGGGCTTCATCCCTGGTGCCGATCCGATCCACCAGGCCGGCCGCCCGGGCCTGCTTGCCGATGAAATCCCGGCCGTCGCCCATCTGGGCATGTACCGTGGCGGCGTTCAGGCCCCGTTGCTTGGCTACCGAGTCTAGGAAGATTTGATAGTAGGTGTCAGACATCTGCTGCAGGTAGTCCTGCCCTTCCGGCGACAGGGGCTCGGCATCATTGGCGAGGCGCTTGTATTTGCCGGAAGTGATGATGGTGCGCTTGACGCCTTTCTGGGCATCGGCGCCCGAACGGTCGAAATGGGTGCCGGCTACCCCGATGCTGCCTACCAGGGCGGTGTCGCTGGCCATCACCGGATCGGCCGCCGAACCCAGCCAATAGGCGGCGCTGGCCATCTGCCCATCGCTATGGGCCATAATGGGCTTTTGCTGCCGGCCCTGATAAATCTGATCGGCCAGGGTCTTGACGCCGTCGACGGTCCCGCCGGGGGAGTCGATATCCAGTAAAATGGCCTTTACCTGGGGATCGGCCAGGGCCTTCTGCAACTGCTGGCCCAATAAGTCATAGCTGGTTCCCCCGGAGAAGTTCGTAAACATATTCATGCGCTTGCCCAGGGTGCCATAAACCGGGATCAGGGCGACGCCGCCAGGCATCATCTCGTAAGGCGGATCGGCGCCCCGACTCCCGCTCGGCCCCCGGGCTGCCTCCAGGAATTCCAGGCGCTTGCCGTCCAGCAGGCTTTCTATGACCAGGTTGATTTCACCGAGCTTGGCGGCGGAGATAGCCCAGACCCGGCCATTGAAGGAATTCAAGAACTTTATGCTATTTTCCATAAATGCTCCTGTCCGGCTCCGGCAGAGCTTAGAACCTTGTCCGGTAAAAATTTAGGCGTGTGTAACCGAAATCAGGCTTTTGGTTCATTTCACACAGAAAGCTATTTTTTGCTTCTTTCCAGCCATTGGCAATAGCTGTCGCTTTTTCCAACAATTCCTTTATTTCAGTCCGAACATTTGAATCCATCCGAATAAAGGCCTGCTGAATGGCGCTATTCAAAGCCTTCTCAGCCTTTTGCAATTCCTCCTGCGACGCCTGGAAACCCGAACTTGCTACTCGAAGCCATTGCTCCAGGCAGGCTAATTCGGCCTCTCTCTGGGCCAGTTGCTGACTAAAATCCCTCAGGTCTTGGTCCGTCGAGTCATTCGCCGTGATCTTCTCTTTCAAGGAGACGATTTCTGCCTGCAGTTGCAGTATCAGCTCCTGGCGCTCTTTTTTCTTGACTGTAAGGGATCGAATTTTTACCGCCGCCTGATCCCGGTCATCGATGAGCCCCTGTATCTTCGGCAGGATTTCCTCTCGCAAGGCCGCCAGCGTGATTGCCGGTTGATTCAATTCCATTGCCGTCCTCCTTATAGTTTATCCCGGCCCAGCAATTGCTTGACCAGGAGCGGGTTCGCCTCAAAGACCTGCACCATGGCGGCGGCCAAGGTAATCCGGCGCTCGGCTGCCAAAACCCGGGCCTCGGTGATGAATACAAACCAGTCGTTCTCGGCAAAATTATTGGAAATTGCCCGATCGCTCTCACACAGGCGAGGATAGGCGGTGCGCGCCCGCGCAATGGCCGGTTTCACGGCCAGACCTTCCTGTTTCATGACCAGGAGCACTGCATCTATGAAGGTATGCGGGTACGGGCTCATAAAATTTTCTCCTGAAAATTAAAAATTCTTTTAGTCCTCAATTTACCGAGGGAAAAGGGGAAAATCAAATGCCGCTGTCCGCTCCTGTCCCGGTTTGGCCAACTTTATTTATCGTCTGACTTTTCAAATGACTTTTTAATTTCCCGACGCAGATAATCTTGTACCGAACTATATGTAATCCTTCTACTACCACCCACTCTTAAGGAATCTAACTCCTTTGTTCTGATCAGCCTTCGGATGGTACGCGTACTTTTGTGCAGGATCGTGGCCGCCTGATCCGGCCGAAGAAGCCGGACTTTGAACAGATCCGTTAAATCTAAATTATCCAGGCCCATTTTCCCCTCTCCCTTGAGCTTCTTTGAGAAACTCCCGCACTGAATCTTCACTCCCTGTAGTTTCTGCGACTGATCCGAATAGCCTTCAACTTGCCCTCTTGAATCAGAAAAGCCACGTCCCGCGGCTGGCAATCCAATAGTTCCGCCACGGTCAGGGCGCTCGGTCACCTATCGGAGCTTGCGTCACTCAGCCCCAATCAACGCCCGGGGGCTCCGAAGCGCCACCCCCCCCCCGCTTGGTTACCTTGACCCGCCCCCGCTGGCCGAGAGCCGTCCGGCAAGGCTGGCCCCCGGCCACCTTTTTTTGGGCCCGCCAAGCCTCGATCTGCATTAGATCAAAACGATCACCTGAGAGAGAGGGCATGCCGGCTTTAATCCAGTTCCTCACCTGGCGCACCGACATCGGCTTCCCATTTTTCTTAAAATGGGCCGCTACGGCCTTTTTTCCCTCGACAATCGTCTCGCTCAAAATTTACCCTTCCAAAATTTCCATTAATCCGCCAAAGGGAAAAAACGGAAACCCGATTTTTCCCGCATATGTAACGAAGCATCGAACCTTCGGACCCTTGTTAATTTTAGGGCGGGGAAGGACCCTGTGAATCGCGATAGGGCAAGCCCAAATTAACCACCCCGCATATTGGCAGATAGTCATTCTCCATACTCGGCAAGCCCAGCGTGCACCCACGCCTTGAGGTGCACGCCGGCGGCAAACATCTCGCCCGGGTCTTTGCCTTGGATCGGGGGCCACCTATGCGCCTGCGGATAGTGCTCCTTCCACCAGTGCCACGACTCAGTGGCTCCGGCCTGGTCAGCATCGAGGGCCATCAGGATCAACCGGCTTTGCTTCAGGAGGTCCGCCGCCTGCTGATCCGGCCGGGTCTGGGCATTACCAAGGGACACCAGGTTAACCAGATCGCCCGCCTCTTGGTGCAGGAGCAGGGCGTCAAGTTCCGATTCCACCAGGACGGCCACGGGGTTCCGATCGCCTAAGATCATCGCCGCGGTACTGGACCCGCGCAGGACATAATATCGGGGCTCACCATCGGGTCGGCGGATTCGCACCCGCACAACCTGCCCACCTTGCAAGAGAGGGATGCTCACACCTTTAGGAAACCACAACCGCTTGGCCTTGCCGTTATCCTTCAGGACTTCCGGCAGGCCCCACGCCGGCGCTGCATCCCACTTGTCAGCCGGAACCCAGCCCAGGGAAAACCTCTTGATGGTATCCCCGGCGAGTCCTTTCGCCTCCATGAGAAAGCGTAGCGCCGCCTTGCCGGTAGGCGCCCAGAGATAATAGACGGCCTCATTCACCAGGCGGTGCGCCCTGGTCTGCCAAAGATCACCGGGAGCAGAGCAGGTCCTGGGCTCCCACGCTGGCTTGCTCGGCGGCCTACCTTCACCCATGGTCGCCCGTTGGGCAAGCTCCTGGCCAAGGTATTGACAGGCTTCCGGGTAGGTCAGCCGGCGGTAGTCCCGGAGATATTGAATCGCATCCCCGGACCGCCCGCATTGCCGGCACCAATATTTTCCAGACTCGCCTTGAGCAGGCCAGCATCGAAACCGATCTTTGCCCCCGCACCAGGGGCACGGGCCAGCATACTCACCGCCGTGGGTTGACCCCATATGCTTAGTAAAAAAGCCATCTGTTTGAATTAATTCAATAATTGTCATAAGCTGTTTTTTCTATCCTGACGGCACTGACGGCTCTGACGGCTAATTTCCTATCCCCCCCCCTGGGGAAACCCTTTTTTTTACTTTTAAAACTATAGGGATTTAGCCGTCAGTGCCGTCAGTGCCGTCAGCCTGAAGAAGACCTATCCCATCATAAATCCTACCTGAATCACTTTTTACTGAATCAAATTGAGCCTTTAGCTTTTTGTAAAATTTCATTCGCTGCGGCTTCGTTCCATTTTCTTTGCACCAGGATTTGTAAGTCTCGTAAATCTCCCCGCCACGGCAGAAAGCGCCGCTATTAACTACGCAACATTCTTCAACAAATTGCGCAAACCAGTCTTCCGAAACCTTATAATCTTGGGTAGCCCCCAAAACGCGGGGGGGAGGGGCGAGGCCTTTCTCGACCCACTCATAATAGCCGGCGACAAGCCAACTCATGATGCCGCTGGCACCTTCCTTTAGTTCCGATGCAATGTGAGGCTTCCGGAGTTTCTGCATATCCCCGGTGGGCTTATCAACGAAACTAATCTTAAATTCTACAAGGTGGATTCTCTGCCATAACGCCATATCATCGGCGTTCACTTTGGGACGAAAATTCGTGAGCAACAGGAGCTGGTGACTGGGATTAAACCGGACCTCTCGCCGGTCAAAGGGCCCCCTGGCAATTATCGTATCGCCCCCGGTAAGCATCTTGACCCGACCGGCGGCAAGACGGACTCCTTCGTCTATCTCGGAGGCCCATAACAATCTCTTGCCACGAATCGCCATCCGGTCCGGGCTTGGCGCGGCGGATGATCGAGGGTATTTATCGGCGATGAGCAGCCCACCATCAACCGGACCGGCCATTCCACCCAGGCAATATCCTAAAACCTCGAGTAAGACGGTCTTCCCATTACGCCCATGTTCGCCCCAGAGAATCGGGAGAATGTGTTCAATAACTTTTCCATTTATAGACGAACCGAATAGGCGCCGAAAATATCCAACCATTTCCAGATCGCCGGCCATGATATCGCAAAGAAAATTTTCCCACTTTGAATATGGAGTGTCGACCCCCAGCCAAGGAATGGGGCAGAAGGTTTTCACATAATCATCTGGACGGCCGGGGCGGAAAATGCGAGAACCAAGTTCGTATACACCATTTACAAAAGGAAGCAGTCCGGGTTGAGAATCCCACTCGCGGCCCGTAATCCCCAGGGAATCCAACCCGGCCGCCGCCAGAACCAGCACATTCTCTCGATGACGACGTTTTTGCAGTAAACTTATTTTTTTGAGGATGGTCCGCTCCACCCCCTCAGCTTTTTCGACTTCTTTCTCTTTCCCCGCTTTGCTGGCATTCATTTTGCGCCAGAACCACTTGTGAGCCAGATCCGCATAAGCCTCGATCACTGCTTCGAACGCGGCGAGCGGTTCATCCAGTTCACAGTCTATCCAATAATGATCCTTAAATTTAGACCAAAGCCCGGTTGCATGATCCTTGACATATTGATCTCGGTACATAGTAATAAAAAATTTTGCGTCGCCCGCTTCGCCCGACTCGCACCATTGCAAGAGATGCTCATCGTCTGAGGTTCCGAAAGAAGTCTGTTCTTCGGCCACCTTTGCGTGGCCCTGGCGACGGTATTCGTCCACATGATCTTGCGGAGTCAACGGCTGCCCCGAAAGTGATGCGCCTTGACCTGGCTTTTGAGCGGTATTTTCCTCACTGTTCATCCCCCGGATTAAGTTTTACATTGAAGCCCCCCCCCCAGGGCCTTCAATCAACTGTGCCATTGAGCGCACACCAAAACTACTCAGCTTGGCGTGGTTCCTTCACCTGTTCGTTGACCCATTCGACTCTCCGGGGCAAAACGGCAGATCCCCGTGGCGGCAAGGTGCGCCGCCGGAGCGGCCGGCAGTTGCTCTTTGGCGATCACTACCCTTTCTCTTCGCCGGTCATGAAATTTTCGAGTTCGCTGATCCGGTAGCGCACCGCACGGGCCGTTGGCTTGTCGAATTTGGGGCCTTTTCCTTCATGTCTCCAGTTCCGAAGCGTCTGGACACTGAAACCCGTGATTTTTGCGGCTTCCGTATCCTTGACCCATTGAGGTTTTGATTTTTCATCCATTTTACGAAACCTCCTGCAAAGTAAAAAAAAACTACCCATAGGGTAGCGTAGGTAAAAACAACCAATCAATAAGCAAAGATGATATTGCTTAAGCAATATCATCTTTGCTTAATCAAACGGAGGCAGGTCGGCTTCCTTCAATCTCCTTTTGATAGTGTCAATACTAATAGGGTCAATCTTTCCTTGTGGTGACGGTTCGTTCAATTTGCTCCAAATTTCAGTTGCTACCTTATGTCGGGATTTGCCATTTATCTGAATTATTTCATAAGCATTGAATATGCGAACTCGTTTTTCATCCTTCCCTTTCTGTTTCCCAATATTTTCAATCCTAAAAAATTCATGATCATCATATTTCCATTTATATTTCATCTCGGCAATAAATCTTGAAGCTTGAGCAATTAATTTAATTAGTGTTAATTCCAACCGCTTTAAAATTGGTGATAAATCTAAATCTGGCATAGTTTTAGGAATTGCTACAAAAAGAACCCATAAGGCGAAAAGATCAAACTCTATCTCGTGACAATTTAGAGGGGGTAAATATTCAGAATCTATTAATCGTTTTATTAGACCAATTATAATTACTTTTTGAACATACTTTCCAACAAAAAGGGATGGCTTATTAATTAAGGAACTAAATGGCCTTTGTAATTCACTTTCAAAACAACCGTCCCCCCATTTATTGTCGCTACATTTATTCATAGAAAATGCTGTTATAATACGTGAATATTCTTCAAATAAATTAGAAATGAAATCTTGCTTTTCTTTTTCAAGTTCACGTTTTGTTTCTATTGCTTGTTCCTTGGGGAGGTACTCCATATAGCCTAATAAAAAATTAACCACATGTTCATAAATAAGCACATGGGATATAGCCTCAACTTTGGCAAGATGCAGGTCAACATTATATGCTTCCATAACTCCCCCTAATCTTTCCGGTCTTCCAAATTGACTACCTGAGCTTCTTTCCCATTGGCCGCCTGGTCAATCAGTTCGCCGGCCAGGTCCGAGGCCCGTTTTAAGGTGGTGTCCCGCAGGTGGGCGTAGCGCTGGGTCATGGCGGCGCTCTTGTGCGTCAGGAGCTTTTGCAGGACGTAAAGGTCCACCTGGCCGGATGAGGCCAGCATAGAGGCGTAGGAGTGCCGGAGGCCATGCAGGGGCCGGAAGTCCGGCGGCAGCCCCGCCAGCTTCCGGATATCCTGAATCCCCTTGGGAGGCCGGGTTCGTTGCCGGCCGCCGCGCCCCGGGAAGACAAACGGGCTCGCGGGGTCCCGGGGATGATCTTCCAGCAGCTCCCGGACCGCCTGGTTCAACGGGATGGTTTCGGCCTGGCCGCCCTTAGGTTCCCGAAGGGTGATAAAGCCCCGGTCAAAATCCACGTCCCGCCACTGCAACTTGAAGATCTCGCCCCGGCGCATGCCGGTATAGAGCGCCAGGCGCATGAAGTTGGCCGCCTGAGGGTCCCAGGCGAAGGCGTCCAGGGCCTGGGTGAGGGCCTTGATCTGCTCCGGGGTGAGGAATTCCGTCTTTTTGTTGTCCACCCGGGGTTTATCGATCTTGAAGTTGATCCCAGGGCACAGGCCCCGCTTGAAGCCAAAATTGACTAGGCGCTGCAGGAGCAGGAGGACGTGCTTGACGGTCTGGGGGGCGTGGGTCTGGGCGACGGTGCGCTGCAGGCGGTGCACGTCCAGGGGGGAGAGTTCCCGGGGCTCTTTTTGGCCCAGGGCTGGGCGAATGAAGTTCTGGTACCGGCCCCGGTCGGTAACGAAGCTCTTGGTTTTCTGGGCCAGGGGTTCGCAGTATTCCTCCCAGAGCCGGTCCAGGGTCCAGCGCTGCTGCTGGGCCGCCTCCCGCCGTTCCTGATTGCTGGGCAGGTCGCCCTCGAGGCGACGCGTCCGGATCTGATTGGCCCGGGCCGCGGTCATCTTGTCCCGGAATTGTCTCCCGGCCTTTTCTTCCACCCGCTTGCCGTTCCGGTAATAGTTGATGTAGAAGATATTCTCCGGCCGGCCGTCCAGGGCCTTGCCCTGAATGAAGCATACCCCGGGATAGTTGGTCTGGGTACGCGGGTATTTGGGCATGGTGTCGGTGCTCCCCTGCTTGCCGGCCAGGGCCTCGAGGAAGGGCCGACAAGAGAGCCGGCGTCCTGAGGTCCCACCAGTAGTCCCACTATACTAAAGTAAAGTAGGGTGGGTCAAGGGGAAAATGCTAAAGCTGATTATGTAGGTAAATTGAGGGGTTTTACCAAGAGCAGTAACAGCCGGGAAGTTATGCGGTTCGGTCTTTCACGCCGGCGACACCGGTTCAAATCCGGTTGGGGACGCCAAATGAAATCAATGGGTTAGGTCAAGCGGCCTAACCCTTCTATATTTTCCCCCAACACTATCCCCCGCACCCAAGTCTAAACCCATCGAAAATCTGGGCAGAGAAGAGGTCCGTCTGGGGCGTCCGTCGAACCGAGGCTGTCGATGGGGCTATACCGCCCCCAAAATCCAACGCCGGCAGACCAGCGGTGGCGGTCAACCTGGGCCAAAGAGGTTGATAGATCGAACTTTAGCCGGTTGCTGGCGCAGCTTAACTTACACCTTATGCTTTAGACGGATTTCAACATGCTGCTAATGGGTGCCGCGAGAATTGGCGCCATGATGGAGATGCACTGGGTTAACTGATTGCTGAGGGTGAAGGAAAATCCGTGTGCATTGAGCCATTCTTCCGCTTCTTTGGGTGCCATGGCGGTTTTCCCTCTGGTAATCTGTTTCACTGCCTGGTTTTGCAGGTAAACAGTAGAAGGCACGTAGGTTGCCGCTAAGACCAGGGTGAAAGCGACACCCCAATAAGCGGAGATGGACCAGGCGACTCCGGCGATTTTGGAGCTGAGGACGGGATCGCTCACCAGGCTGGCGGTCCAATTGAGCCACATACTCATATGCAAGATACCGAAGACCAGAAAGGCCGATCCGACATTGATGATCTCTTTCAATCGGCGCATCCGTTTGGCCAGGTAGTCGGGATGCAATTTACATGGCACCGTCGGCAAGCGCAGCGTCGCACATACGGCCAAGAGTAGGATAATAGGCGTAACCGACGCGAGTATATTGATGAGGAGGATAATGATATAGACATGAAGCAGAAAGACATTACTGAACATCTCAGACCGTATCAGCATCTTGTAGGTGAACCCGAATATGAGTTCATACAAGGCGTTTTTGACTTGAGCGCCGTAAAGCATGTAACCAACGTTGCCAATGCAGAGTATTGTGCCGATAATAATGGTCCAGGCAAGTGGCCATCGCCTGAGATACAATTTGATGGTCAGGATGGCGACAATAATTGACATTACCGGTATGACGATGTTCAAGAGGGCCGAGGCGAGCCACATATATCTGGCCTTCAGTTCGGTTAAAAAATGGACAAGATCAGGCGTAGCCTTAGCCTTCACCACCGGCGCAATTTTTTCTAGGATAGAAACGGCAGGGTCAATAACACTTAACTCAAATAAGAAGCTGGCGAAAAGATAAATCAGCAAAGGCGGCACCAGGTAGAGCAATTCCCGGTGGGGCTGGAATTTTTTAATAGCGGCCAGGGAAAGATAATCGCCTTTTAGAGAATATTTGGAAAAGAAGCCTGGCCATCCCGTAAATCGCTTAGGATAGTCACAGGCTGATCCGGCAAGGCCTTTCGTGTCAGGTTTTAGATTCATTGGACTGGCAATAACTCAGTTCAGCCGCGTCACTGCCGGCGGCTTCCAGGTACCTTTAAGCACCGATTCCTTCGGCCAGTAGAGCCGCAGCATCAGTTCGAAGGTATTGGCAGGGGCAGGCAGCCAGTTGGATTCTTTGTCCTGGCCCGGCGAGTCCTTTTGAAGGTAGAGGTCCAGGGAACCGTCCCGGTTGCGCCTAAACCTGGAATAGGAGTTAAGCTGATAGCGGTGCAACGGGTTCGCCACCAGGAAGTGCCCGGCGTTATATATAGTCAATGACCAGAAGCCGTGGGCCGGCGGGGTTTGGGACTTGGGGAAGTGAAGCACGTAGCGGTGGGAGCCGTCCAGGAGTTCGCCGGCCGCGTCCTTGGGGGCGGTCATTTCGATGATGTCCTGGGGTCGGTTGGCTCCCAAGTCGACCAGGGAGATGGCGGCCCGTGGCAGGTAATCGGTGCCGTAGACTCCGGTTTTAAGGGTGAAGGACCAGCCGTTGACCACGGTGACCTCGTCCCTGGCGTGCCCCCGGATCTTGTCCAAGGCCGCATGGAAAGCGCCATTTAGGCCCTGGGCCAGCGCCGGGTCAAGTTTGGCCGCAGCGAAGTCCCGGCCCGGAACCAAGCCGATTTTGGTCAGCCTGGCGACCATGGGTCCGTCCGGCGGCGCCGGCGGATTGGCCTGCATGGCCTCGGCCATGATCTTGAAGAAAGCAGCGGCTTCCAGCCGGTTCACCTGCTCCCAGGCCGAGGTTCTCATGTCGACCTTCGGGTCCACCGTACCCCGGGGCGGAGTATAGGGCTTGCCCAAGGCGCTCAAGGGGATGAGGGTGTATTTATCCTGGAGGGCGGACACCTTCTGATAATCCACCAGCGTGCCGGTACAATAGGTACGGCCGATGAGCCACACCAGGTTGGTGGGCGACTTGATCTGCTTCAGCCCACGGGGCAAGGTGCCATGCCAGCCCGGACCGGTGATGGCAAATTTTTGGGCCCTGGTGCCGGTGGTGCGCTTGCCCGGGGCGGCAAACACGTTGGTCCAGGCGTCCAGCATCTCTATCAGGTAATAGCGGCCTTTTTCATCCGGAAGGCTCAGGAGGTAAGGCTCCTTCGAGAGGTCCAGCCAGGCGAAGGAATAGAGGAGGTCCCGGTTGGGAATCGCCGCGCCCCTGAAGGAGGCATCCGGATACCGGCGCACATGGGCGAATTGCCCCAGCGGGGCATGGAAGCCTTCCGGGGCGGCCACATTGGTCATCACTGACCGGAGTATCGCCATAATGACCAAAGGGTAACCGTAAATGCAGGCCTCGGTACCCAGCTTGAAGGCTTCGGTGTCCCGGCCCGGCTCGGAACCGTCGACTTCGACCTGCCTGGATACCTGGGCCAGGGCCGGCAGGGTGGCCAAACCCAGGCAGACAGCAATCAGGAGGGTGAATAGTTTGAGCCGGGAGCGATTAGACATATTGTGGTCCTTCCTCATTTTTGCCAGAGGTACGATGGGAATTCCCCGGCGAGGTCAAGGGAGCCGCAAGGCCCCTGCTCTTTTGGCGAGCGGTTAATTCGACTCGTGTATCTCTGCCCCTCATTTCGTCCCCTGCGGGAACCATTCATCAGGACTTTGGTATTTTGGCGGCGCGGCCTTTTGATCCTGAGCCGGTATGCGTCCAGTTGGGGGAGCAGGAGCTTGGTATTGGGATGCTTGGGGGACGAATTGCCCCTCGGGGACAGGAGCTTGGTATGGGGGCGGCTGTGGTTCCATTTTCATCTGTTGTGGGGTAGGCTGGTATTGGGGTGGTTTTGGTTCGACATGCAACTGTTCGGTGTGATAACCACCCGGCGGCACCACGGGAGTGGGTTTCTTCTCAAATTGCCCCCCCGGCGCAACCGGAATGGTGAGCCGCCTCCCCGGGACAACTGTAGCGCTTTTCTTTTCAAACTGCGCCACCCGCGTCCCGGCCAACGCCTCTATGGAAAGAGTTAAAAGCAAACATATCAAAAAGAATATCGGAAGAAACACTTTAGTAATCATGCTCTGACCTCCTAGGGGCTTAGCTGGTAAATGGTTGTGGCAGTCCAGCCGATCCCTTGAGCTTTTTCAAAGTGACTATAGATCTTTATAGTTTGCAAGAAAGATGGAATAATAAATTCTATATTTAATTTTTCGCTTTCCCCTGGATCAACCCTTTCATCGATTGGAACATTCTCATAAGTGTTGCCAACCTGGGGCCATTGGACTCCAATAAGTCCCGGTGGGATTAATTCACTTGCATCTTTCTTAATTTGCTTATCCATATTGACATCCAATGGAAGAATACCTTGTATTCTGAATGTTCCATTGTTTAAATAGAGAGGCCGTTTTCCTGGATTTGTAACAGTTATTGCCACATGCAACCAAATCAACTTATCATTGAGTCGCCGATGTGTTACCTCATGAGAAATATTAGCTTTTGGAGAGGCCTCACTTTGCGCCATGAACCAGATACCGGCCGCAATAATCGAGAAGCTTATTAAAACCGACTGAATGATGCTGGCCACGGCCTTAACTGTTTCAAGCCTGCTGGTCTCGTGCTCCTTCTCCGGTGCTTGCTTTTTTTGGGGGGGCATCTTAGCCGCTCTGCAGCGACCCAAACCACAGGTCAGCCCTGCCGTTGGAAAACGAGCAGGCAGTTGGCCGGCACCCGCACCGTGAATTCGCCGCCGGTAGAAGGGATTAATCCCTGATTAGCCAAGCCACTGCCGCCATAGGCTGCGGCGTCGCTGTTGAAGATTTCCCGCCACTGCCCAGCCGCGATAGTGACGTTTTGAATAATGTAGCCGTCGGTAAAAGAGGTATTGTTCAGGCTGGCCACAACCAACAACTCTTCGCTCCCGTCCCAACGCCGGAAAGCCAGAATACGGTTGGCATCGTGGCGGTAAATGAGGTCGATATTAGGTGACCGCAGGGCAAGGCGGGAAAGGCGCAAGCGAATGAGGTCCTGGTAAAACCGGAAAAGATTGGCGCCGGGTCCCTGGCGCAGGGCGTAATAATCCTCCCGGGCATGGCTGAAATCGTCATAGCGATAAGGCCGGGAGGCGCCCACCTCTTCCCCCATGAAGAACATGGGAATCCCTGGTCCCAGCAAGTTCAGGCCCGCGGCAAAGTGCACGCGTGCCTCGGCGTACCGTCTGGTTTCGCCTACCAGGGGGGCATCATTAACTGCAACCATAATGGTCCGCGCCGAATAGACCCGCTGCCCTGCTTCTTCGTGGTATGAATTTCCAGCCTCGTCGTGCGACTCGTGATAGGTAATCTTGCCATAACCGCTATGCTCCAGGGTCTCGGCAAACCGAGTGAGGGCCAGGGGCCGATCGTCGCCATAGCCGGCCAATTTGAGCAACCTGGCCCGACTCGGGTCGTTTTGCGCGTCACCGATCAGGTGATGATAAAAATCGGCGTACCAGGTGGCGTCGAAACCAAGGCCATGTTGATCGGCAGGTTCAATTACGGCGCTCCAGCCGGAATGGTCCTCGGCAATTAGAAAGACATTGGGCTTGATCAGCTTGAGAGTCCTGGTCCATTCCCGCAGAAACTTCTGACCAAACAGGCGGGCATGGTTGGCCGGGCGACCATCAGCATGGATCACCGCATCACGATGCAGTGCCGTGGTCAGGTCGACCCGGAAGCCGTCGAAATGAAATTCGCTCACCAGGGCGGCGGCGCTGCTGGTGAACATCTTACGGACCATCTCTTCCCAGAAGCGCGGCGCCCAGCCGCTCGAGCCATTGTCGATGTAGCCCCCGTCCGGATTCGGGTAGTCGCCGGCGCGCCCCTCATACCAATAATAGAGGTTGTTTTCAGGGGTGTTGGAGTCGTAGGCCCATTCGGCCCGCTCGGAATCAAAGGTGTAGTGGTTGTAGACTACGTCCAGGATAACGGCGAGGCCCCGGCGATGGCATTCCCGGATGAAGTGTTTGAATTGATCGCGGCCGCCGCCGGAATATTCGATGGCCATGTAGTGCGAGGTGCTGTATCCCCAGCCTGCCCGGTCCTGGAACTCTGACATCGGCATCAGCTCGATGGCGTTGACCCCCAGGTCGACCAGGTAATCCAACAGACGCATGGCGTCTTCCAGAGTCCCGGTATCGACGCCGCGGTCAAGTCCCAAGCCGTCGACGTGAAGTTCGTAAATTACCAGATCCTCGAGGCTGGGTCGGCAAAGGGTGGTTGGGGTCGAATTCATTCTGCCAGAACTCATCCGCAGACAGCCATTGGGTCTCAGGCCAGACGCCTTCGTGAAACAACGCCGTGACCTGCTCAGGATCGACCACCACCGAGCAGCTCTTGGAGCCGTCCAGGTCTTGGCGCCGGCCACTCCAAGAGGGTTCGGTCTCCGGGTTGACGCCGCCGCTGCCGATCTGGCAGCGGGAATAGAGGTCCGTACGATAAGCGACGGAGCCGTCATCTTTGGCGATGCGAAACATGTAAGGCGTGTGATTGTAATCCCGGTCAGCGCGTCAATATCGGCGAATCGGTTAGACTGGTCGTCCAGATACCAGCTTCGCCGCGTTGCATGGGCAGAGTGGCGGTAACACCCCGTCCATCGTTATAGATATAGCCACCCGCCGGTTCACCGCGCACCAGTTCCACGTTACGCGCATTTGGAGCCCATACCGAGAATTGGATCGCGGGCGTCTGCCGGCGGTTGACGAACAGCTTGTTGGCCCCCAGCCTGCGGCAATGAGTGAAATAATACCGCTCAACCTGGCCGGCGCCGCGCAGTGTGAAGGTGCGGTAGCGCTCGGTGGCCTCGGGGTCATTAACCTCGGTTGGGATGCCCCAGACGTCGTGTTGCAATGCGGTATCCAGCGATACGCCCCACCGGAACTCCTGAGCGATTTGGCTGTCGTCCAGCCTGACTGTAGCCCGGAAGGCGGGACAGCCGTCTGCCGCGGTAAAGGCCGCCATCGGCACTTCGGTCCACTGCTCGGACCTGAGGCCCCGGGCGTCCCAGCTTCCGGTCAAACGGGCCTTGACCAGAAAGGGCTGACGTAGTCCTGTCAAATACTCGAAGCGAACCGGAACTAATGCCATGGGGCAACCTCCAGGTAAGGGTGGCGTCCTGTCCACCCGCTCATACACATTTCGGTTTTACTCAGGGGGCGGCGGCGGGGGGTTTTCCTGATCGACAAACCCCTGGGTCACCTGGACGACGTTGCCCTCGGGATCGGCAAGCCAGACGCTTTTCCAACCGGGAATAAAGCTGCCGAAATCCAACGGGCCAAAGGTAATGTGCGCCTCGCGGCCCATGGCCGCGAGCTGGGCCTCGATGCTGTCCACCAGGAAAGAAATGCCGCGCACCCCCGGATATAATGGGCCATCACCCCCGATGTCCGGCGAGGTGGGCCGTTCACCTTGGGCCGGAAAGAGCTCAAAATAAACCTGGGGGCCTTTGAGAAAAACGATCTGCCGGTTGTCCGGCAACTGGACGACCCGGGCCCGCTTAAAGCCGAAATGCCTGGTATAGAACCTTTCGAGGGCAAGAGGATCTCGGCAGTTTAACGAGATATGATGGAAAATCATCGTGCTTATCCTCTCCTGGAGCTCACATATACAGCACCATCTGGCTCATGGCGAAAATCGTCTAGAGGCCATAGCTGGCTTTTAAAAGGTCGGCGCATTTCTCGGCGATCATCAAGACGCCGGCGTTGCAGTTGCCGGACGGGACCACGGGCATGACGCTGGCATCTGCCACCCGCAGCCTGTCAAGATTATGCACCCGCAGGTGGAGGTCGACGACCGCCAGATCATCCATCCCCATCTTGCAGGAACCGACCTGATGATGGTAGGAGTCGGCCCGCTGTCGCACAAATGCGGTCAATTGCGCCGCGGTGGCCACCCCCGGCCCCGGCAGCAGCTCGGTATCAGACCAGGCAGAGAAGGCCTTAGTGGCGAAGATTGACCGGGCTACCTTTACGGCGTCCGCCAAGCGCTGCACATCGGCCTCAGTGGCCAGATAGTTCGGATTTACCCGGGGCTTGGCCAGGGGATTGCGGTCGGCCAGCCGCACCCAGCCCCGGGAAGTGGGACGCACCACTCCCGGCAATATGCTGACGGCGTTGGGATTGGTTTGCCCGATGATGACGTCGAAGGGTACGTGGACAAAGGCGATTTGGATGTCGGGGCCACTCTGGGACGCCTCCGACTTATAAAACAGGGCGGCCTCCGACAGGTTTAGATTACCAGGGGGCACCGGTTTCGAGGTCCCTTGAATCACCCCGGTCAGCACATGGTTATGGAAGTTCTCCCCAACCCCCGGCAACGCCGCCACCACGGGAATACCAAACTCGGCCAACGAGACCGGATGGCCGATCCCGGAGAGGAGCAGGAGTTTGGGAGATTCGATGGCGCCCGCACAGACGATGGTTTCATGTTCCGCCCGGGCGGTATGCTTGACCGCATTCTGAAAGTATTCGACCCCAAGGCAGCGGCGGCCTTCGAATAACAACCGGCTAACCTGGGAGTTGGCAGACAGGGTGACATTGGGCCTGGGCAAAGCGGGCCACAGGTAAGCCTCCCGGGCGCTGCAGCGCTTGCCGTCCCGGATGTTGACGTGATGCCATCCCGCCCCCTCCATGTGGGGGCCGTTGAAGTCAGCGGTATAGGGGTAACCCAACTCTCTGCAAGCGTTGATGAAGGCCGCCGAGGTGGGATTGGGATGATGGCGACCGGCGTTTAAGAGCGGCATGGGGCCGCCTTTACCGATCCAGGGGCCGGTGTCGTCCTCCTGATCTTCCAGTTTTTGGAAGTAAGGCAGCACACTTTGATAGTCCCAGCCGGCACAACCCTGGGCCGCCCAGCCATCATAGTCCGAAGGATGGCCGCGGATGTGCATCAAGACATACAGGTTGCTGGAGCCTCCCGGCAGCTTGCCGCGGGGCTCGTTGGTTTCCCGCCCCGAGAGCCCGGGCTGGGGAACGCTGCGATAGCCCCAATCCACCGCCGAACCGAGCAAGGTAGGCCACATGGCCGGGACCTCAATACGGTTTTCGAGGTCAGGGGAAATCTCGGCAGGGCCTGCCTCCAGCAGCAGCACCTTTACCTTGGGGTTCTCGCTGAGCCGGTTGGCCAGCACGCAACCGGCAGAACCCAGCCCCACCACAATGAAGTCGTAAGTGCTCATGGGTCAGACCTCACGCCGGAGGAGCCTTGGGATTGGTGGGATGAGCAAAGGGGGCGAACGCGGTCTCATCGTGGATGGTCCGCATATACTTGATCTTGCCGCCCTCCAGACGGAAATAATTCGCCCCCACCACCTCGCGCTCCGGCAGATAGTTGTAAGCTATGGGCGTGCCGGCCTGGTTGGCCGCCCGGCACTGCCAGATGACCGCCGCCTCGTCGCCCTCAACCACGATATGCCCGGGAATCATCTGAAACTTGCTGTAGCCGTAACTGATGGCGCCAATGGCCCCTTGGAGCACGGCGATCCCCTCGAAGTGGCCGGCCAACTGTTCATCGCCGGAGACGTCGTCCGTGAACAGGGTCAGCCAGTCGTTCCAAGCGCGGCGATTGACACAGTCATAGTATTTTTCAATCACTTCTCTGGTGGTCATCGTTATCTCCTTGATGGTTCCCCCGCCTCACCATGACCGCACCCTGTCCCGGTGGCCATAGCCAATCCAGTCAGCCAGGCGGTTATGCCGCGGGGCCTCGAGGCCGGCGCCGGGGCACGTTATAGGCCTTGGAAAAGGCGTCCGCGGCATCTTCGAAGATGGGCACCAAGTCGTTAATCAGGAAGTCGGGGTCGGGCAGCGGGTGGCCGGCAAGCCCCCAATATCCCTGCTTGACCTCTTCGATCGTCACGTAGATATAGGGCCGGGCGGCTTCCAGGGTAGCCCGGCAAAAGGCATCGGTCAGCTCTTTGATGAGCGCCCTTTTCTGGTCTTCGGGGAAAAAGTTTTCAATAATTTTGACACTGATGATGGGCATGACTGAGTCCTCTCGCGGGTGAGATGATTAAGACCAAAAGGCATCATATTGGGCTGTGCCGTCACCGAAGATGGCGCCTCGGCCTTCGATGACCTTGCCGTCCCGCCAGCGCAGATAATGGATGACATTGATGTCCAGCTTGCGAGTTTCGTCTCCGGCGCGGTTCCCAATATTGCGGGTGACGTCGGCAGAGGCATCACTGCTGATCATGATTGCTTCGCGATTCATCCGGAAGCTGTTGCCGGACAACCGTCCTACTTCCTGCATGAAACCCAAAAACCCATCCAGGCCGCGCTTCAAGCCGGAGAGGGGATTGTGCCCGGGCACCAGCCAGATCATGTCGTCGGCCCAGTACCGGCGAATTTGCTCTCTATCGCCGGACGCCAGGGCGTCATAGGCCTGCTGCACCAACTCCGGAGTTACCTGTGCCATAAGTCCTCCTAATCCGCCAGACGGTCTGGGATCGGTTTATAGCGGTAAACCGCGCAAAAGAAGTCGTCCACCGCATACTGGTCGCTGATGTAAACCTGCACCCGGGCGATCTTGCCGTTCTGAATGTGATAGTGGGTGCAATTATAGGCATTAAGACTGACCTGAGTTTCGTTGCCGGAGGCATCCCGCACTGTAGTGGTGCCATGGCCGCGATGGACCTCCACCACCGTGGATGCCCCGAAGGTATCCACCCCGGTATTCGGATCGCTCGCCGGGTCCAGCGTGACCTGGATACCCGCCTTCACCAGTTGGGAGAAGAAGGCCAAAACTTCCTCAGCACCGTGCTTGGTGCCCGCCAGGGGGTGGCGACCAGGCAGGTTCCAGACCAGATCCGGCGCAAAAATCTCCCGGCGGATGGTTTCCATATCGTTTTTGTTGAAGCACTCGTACATTCTCTGGACCAGGGCCAAATTGGGGCTGACCGTGTCTGCCATACCTGCCTCCTCCCGCGTTCGCGCCTAACCATGCGCAATGGATTGGTGATTGAACTACTTAACCGCTACAGCGGCTTCGAGCCCGGCATCGGTCTGAGTTCGTTGACGACATAACGCAAGATCACCGGGTGGCCTGAGGACGGCGAACGGATCATTTCCCACTGCTGGTAGGCATCGAAGCCGAGCCAGTCGCTGCGCGGGGCCGGCGGACGCCAGCGCCGGGCCTGCCAGTTGACCACCACATCTACCAGAGCCCGTTCGTCTTTCCAGGTGATGCTGACCTGGGTGACCGTGTGCACCTCGTCAAAAAAGATCCGGATGACCCCTTCATACCAGCGGCGGAAGGCCGCGGCGCCCTGAAGGCGTCCTTCCGGGAAATGCATCTCCAGACACTCTTCCAGCACCTGGATTACCAGACATTGTTCTGAAACCAGGGGCAATAACTCCTCGGCCGGGGCATGCCTATCCAGTTTGCGGTACCAGGCCGCGACGAACGCCTCGATTTCCGCCCGGGATAGAGGCTCACCCAAGATTGCCGCCGATGCTTGCTGATCAGCCATGTTTCCTCTTGTAAGCTGCATTTAGCCTTGAGCCCCCGGCGGCGGCACGCTGCCATCGACCACCAGGTCGATCAGGAAGGGTCCGTCATGGTCCAACATGGTTTGAATCGCCAGGGAAATTTCAGCCGGTTGCGTGACGCGGACCCCCGGCACTCCCAGGGCTGTGGCCAGGCCCACGAAATCCAGACCGGGGTCTCGCAAGTCAAAACAGTTCGGAAAGGCCGCCGGGAAGTCCTGCGGTTTGAGTCCCTGCGCCTGCCAATAATCTTGCAGATTGAACTTGAGTAAGCGGTAACTGTGATTGTTGCAGATAACCAATTTAGCGTTGATGCGATGATGGGCGGCGGTCCAGAGCGCCTGGATGGTGTACATTGAACCCCCGTCGCCGGTTAAGCCGATGACGGTGCGTTCCGGGTGCGCCAGTTTGAGGCCCAGCGCCCCGGGAATCCCGACTCCCAGGGAACCGCCGCGGGTCTGAAAGAACTGACCGGGCAGATCGAGCCTCAACCAGCGGGTGAGCTCGGGCGAGTGGGTCAGCACCTCATCAAAGATAATGGCATCCTGCGGGAAGCGTCGCCCCAGTTCCTCGGCGAAGGCCGACATGTGCAGCGGCACGGCATCCCGAGACTTTGCGTCTCTGGCCCTGGCGTCCGCGGCTGCCCGTTGGTTGATTTCACCGAGGGCTCGGGCGCGGCCGGCCGCGGCCTCCCGCTGAGCGCTCGAGGCGAGATCGGTCACCGCATCAGCCAGCAATTTCAGCGTCAATTTGGGATCGCTGACCAAACCGACGGTAATAGGATGATTTTTGGCAATCTCAAACGGGTCGAGGTCGATATGGATCAGCCTGGCGTCCGGCTTGAAGGGACTGGTCAGCGACGGAAAAACCTCTGGAAACACATAAGTGCCGCAGATGATGACCACGTCGGCATCTCGAACGTGGCGGGCACTCTGTTCTCCGAACATGTGACCGGTGAGGCCGCAGTAGAGCGGATGGGATTGGGGGAGGTTGACCTCGGAGGAGTTCACCCCCCAAACCCCGGCGCCCAAGACTTCGGCCAATTGCGCCAGTTCAGCCTGGGCGCCCGAGCGGGAAACGCCGTCGCCCATCAGGATCAAGGGGTTCTCGCCCCGGCAGAGGATCTCGGCCGCGGCCGCGATGGCTGCCGGCTCCGGCGCCACGCGGGTGGTCGGAACCACCGTCGGAAACACCGGTTCGTCATTCGGTGCGTCCAGAATGTCCTGGGGCACGGCCAGGAACACCGGCCCCGTCGGCGGCGTAGCCGCCAGCTTGATCGCGCGGCGCAGCAGGCGCAGCAGACTGCCCGGATGGACAACACGAGCCGCGAACTTGGTCACCGGCCGCGCCATTTCCACCAGATTCGCCGACATCTGGGCATTCATGGCGTCATAAGCGATTCCGGCCTCCCCGGCCAGCACCACCAGGGGGGCATGCCCGCGGCAGGCCTGGTAAATCATACCGATGGCGTTGCCCAGGCCCACGCCGTCATGGAGCTGGATCACCGCGGGTTTCCGGGTAGCCCGGCTATAACCGTCGGCCATGGCTACTGCGATGGTCTCCTGCAGCGCCAGGATGTACTCGATCTCCGGAAAGCGCGACAACGTGTCGAGCAGGCCCTCCTCGCTGCTTCCGGGGTTGCCGAACATATAGCGGATGCCATCAGCCTGGAGCTGTTCCAGGAGCTTCTCGTGACCAGTTTTACGGTTCATGGCGCCATCCTTCCCCCAGTCCGACGGCCAGACAGTAGTTGCAACCATTGCGGACCGGCGCCGTGGTCACCACCCGTAGCGCCTCAGACCCCGCTCCAAGGCCTCCACCACCATTTGACCGGTGAGATAAGAGTCCGGGGTGGAGCGACCGGTAATGAACGGATAGTCAACGATCACCGAGGTTTCCCGGCCGACGTTGCCATGGTACCCGCCATCCGGACCGGTAGCATCCCGCAGGATATATTCCAGGGGATAGGGCGGCGGTCCCATGTTGAAGTCCAGGAACTTGTCCCGCGCCACCATAAAACCGGTGCCATCCAGGTAGTCGTACTCTTTGCAATGGCCGGTGACGTGCTTGCCCCAGATGATGCTTTTCCGATCATCGAGATTGCGGGCAAAGGCGAGACAGGTGACGCCGTAGCACTCCGCCGCCACCGGCTTGTCGAACCTCAGGAAGCCGAAGATCAAATCATGAACCCGGTGGTTGTTGGCCAGATCCACGAGCGGTCCGCTGCCCCCCACGATCACTAAAGCGTCGTATTGCCGCACCTGCTCCTGGGCTCTGGCCACCTCCCGGTAATAAGCTTCCCATTTGCGCAGTACTTCCGGGGCGCTCCAGTAGGGCCGCATGGGGAACCAGGTGGAGAGGTTGAGCGGCTTATCCAATCGTGGGTTGGCTGGATCATCAATCGCTTGCACCTTCCGCCCCATCTCCGGACTGGTAACGGGCCGGCCCAGTGGCGGGTCCACATAGTTGGGGTCCTTGCTGACGCTGATCGCCACCGGCCGCTTCCCGGTGGGCGTCACGAAGACCGATTCGTAGCCGGCGGCGTCGAAGGTCTCCAGCGGACCGATCAGTTCTTCGCCCCAAAATCCCCACTCTGAGATGGCGATCAGGATCTTTCTACTCATATGGATTAGCCCTCCGTCGCCGCTAAGCTTGAAATCTGTTGGGCAATCGCCAGGATAAACGGCAGCACCTCATGCCAGGTGTGTCCCGTCACCAGGTCCCGGTCTACCACTACGCCCGCGTTCTCCGCATCAGGCGGGATGTACTGAGCCCCGCAATTCAACACATCCGCCAGCATCACTTCATGGCAGATCACCCTGCGCCCTTTCAGCAGCTCCGGGTTGGGGGTCAAGATCCAGAGTCCGTGGCACAGGGCCCCTTTGATGAGGCGGGGGTTCGCCATGGCCCGGGCGAAAAACTCCACTGCCGGAGCGGACCGGACCAGGTCGGGGCTGAACGGTTTTCCTTCCGGCCGTTCGAAATAGCGCAAGCGCACGCTGGTGTAATTGGCCGCCATGATGACCGCGGCGTAATCCTCCAGGTGGCAATTTTGAAAGTCTTTGTCCACCTCCAACGTGACCGGGGTGTTGCCGGCCTGCTCCACGTCGCTGACAAAGGTTTGACTGGGCTGGTTCCAGAGGCGGGACATGAAATGGACTTCCGCCCCCAGGGCGGCAAAGCCATAGCGGTAGGCCTCGATCTCCCCCGGGACGAACTCGCTCTCCACCAGCACCGCAATTTTCTTGCCTGCGAGCCTTCGGTCAGTCATGCGTTCTTCTCCGAATCGGGCGGAATTCAACGATAACCTGCGAGCCGAGTTCCTCTTCAGTCAACTCTATCTGGAAATTATCCGCTGAAAAGCTGGTGCGAGGGATGCCGTTCACCTTGATGCCGGTGATTTCCACGGTGCCGGGCGCATAAAAATCGGGCAGGACATTGAACGCGGTTCGGCAGGAGTTCTTATCCGGACAGAAGAACAGGCAGAAGTTGTTGTCATCCGGCTCCCTGCCTTCCACGTAGGAGCGGATGTAGAGGTGCGCCAGATAATTCAGCTCGAAGCTGTGGTACCCGCCCACGGAGTGGCTCCCTTTTAAGCCGTAAACCCCCTCGATGGCGGGCCGACCTTCCGCCGTCACCCGGAAGAAGATGCCGCGATTATCATGATCCAGAAAGAAGATGTTCCAAAAGGCCGCCATCTCCCGGGCCAGCGTCAGATAGCGGCCCTCGCCCGTGGCGCCGTGCAGGATCAGATAGGCGAGGATGCCCTGCTCTTGCTGCCAGAAGTCCTTGGTGTTCCCCCAGGTGAATTCCAGGGGCAGGCCGTTTTGCTTCTGGCGCTCGACGACATCGAAGCAGCCGCCGCGCATTTGATCAAGGCCGTAAATCGCCATCGCATCGCCCAGCTTTTTCGCCAGGGCCAGGAAATCGTTGGCCAGCAGTTCGTGCTCCTGGGCGGAGTTGTTTTCACCCTGGCCACGGTCCTGATCCGCCAGGCAGCGGTAGTAGTTGGCGACGCGGGTCAGGTTCCAGGCGATCTTCAGGTTATGCCCCACTACGGCGCGATTCTGCTGCCAGCGCCAGTGATGATCCGGAGTCCAATCCGCATGGAACCGCTCGTTCACGTAATGCGAGTCGGGGTCAGGGAACTTTTCCAGGATCAGCTTCGCGGTGGTATCCAGAATCTTGCGGCAAGTGCGCAAGAGCGATTCCATCTGGTGGGGCGGCGGGTCCAGGGCCAGGGTGAGGTTGACCAGATAGGCGGGGATGTGGTCGCCGATGGAATTCCAGTTTTTCCGCAAGCGGTTGTCCCCCAGCGCCTCGGCATCTGCCCGCAACGTGGCGTAGTCAATATGTGAAAAATAACCTCCCAGGCCTTCGTAGCCGTTTTCCGGCGAATCCAGATAATGGGTCTGAAAGGTTGAAATGGTCCGCTTGATGTCTTCCAGCACTTCCCAATCCTGGGTAATCCGATAGTACTGGGCCAGTCCGGCCAGGGCGTAGATCTGCTCATAAAGGGGAATAGTGTCGCGGTCGTCGGGATTCTCCGAAGCCACCACAATTTTGGCCCCAAAGTCATGTTTGCGCTTGCCGTAGCTCCAGAAGCAGCGTTCGCCGTCATGACTCAGGGTCCGGAAGGTCCCTCGCTGATAATTGATCCCCGCCTTGGCGGCCAGCAGAAAGCGCTCCTGCCCGGTAAGGAGATAAGCCGAGGAAAGCCCGTAAATCAGGCGGGACAGGGTGGCGCACTCCTGAACATTGTTATCGCCCACCGGCAGGCCGAGGATATTCAGGTTGGTGCGGTAGAGCGCCGCAAAATCATCCATCATATAAGTCCGCCGGTCGCCGAACAGGTCGTCCAACCACTCTTCGCCCAGGCGGGTTATCTGGTTGAGCCACCAGTGGGTCTCCTCGAATTGGTACTCTCCCGGATTAGAATGCATCAGGGTGACGAAGTGCGCATCCAGGCGCCTCATATCTTCGTGCTCCAGGTAAACTCCCTGCACGACCACCAGGGCCTCAACGTGCAGGTACTTGCGCACCATTTCGGGCGGGCCTCCGTCCGGATTGAAGTTCGGAGGAGCAGGCACCCGGTCCCGGTTCAACTCATCCAGGTTGGTTAGCACCCCAAATACGGTCTGGGAATTTACATGAATGGGGAAGATGTCCCCGCTGCGACAGCGGATAACGAAAGACGCCTCTCCCGAGTTGACCTCCGTCACCGTCCCCATTAGCGTCGTGGTTTGCGTGACATATTTCATGGTTCGCTCCGTATATCCAAATCCAATCGGTTAGGATTGTTTAATGCTGACCCCATTAGGAAATTCTAAAAATTTCCATAGCTGATGTTTCAATACAGGCCAGGTGAAACTCTTGCTGGACCGTGGTCTCCTGGTTTGGCTCATTAAGAGAGCTTTGACTATCTCCTACAGGCATTAGGTGAATCCTCCCTTTTTTTATAAATGTTGACCGTGGGGAGAGGTCCTCTAAAAATAAATAAAAATTTGGTCATGGTGCTTGCTGTGGAGCAAAGTGATAAATTTTTATATCGGCACTGCGGTCTGCTGGATTTTTACTCAAATGCGATCGCCAGGCCTCTTCTTTGGTCTGCCCGTCTTTTACTAAAACTATAATGGTCTTTAAGCCCCTGCTAAAAGTCTCCGGATGTTCTGGTTGGTTCATGTTTATCTCTTTCGGTCAATATAGCAAAATTAGTCCTAAAAAAAGGTAGCTCACATAATGCTCAACATTTTGGCTGGGTTTTAAAAGTGAATCTGCAAAAAAAAATAATAATCATAGAAAACGATCTCTATGGTCAAAATGACCATTTTTAAGATGGTTAAAAGTGCATAGTAAGGTGATAAGAAAAACTATTAAGAAATCAGGGGATCCCTTAGGAAAATTATTGGCGGGGACTATCTGTTGTAAGTAAAACCCTCATATGATTGAGGAAATAATTTAACGGTCAGGGTTAAATTAACCGTGGTCTCCAAGAAATTTTCGAATTACTTCGACCGCTTCTTTGGGTCTTTCTTCATGGGGATCATGATCACCGCGGTCATGATCAATTAAGGATTTTTTTATAGCTCGTTTGAGGCGCAGGCCGTTCCCCCGGGAATGATCTTGGCCTCTCGGCCCCAGGTGGGGAGGATGATTGCAGATGCCGGCGATTGAAAGAAACCGGGTTGCCGGCTGGAAACCCGAATGGTCAAAACAGTCGATATGTTGTGTATCTGGGAGATTTTTGGGGCGGTGATCAGTCTCTGAGCCTGGCAGTGAGCGGCACCCTCTCAGAAGGGGCGCGAGCAGCACTGCTCGATTGGTCCTCGACAGGCTAAGGCGCGCCGGTATGGCACTGGCTACAGAGGATTTCCGGGGGGATTTCTCCTCCAGGGTGGTCGAATTTCAACCCCTGCAGGCTCACAGTCTCCGGTTTTAGCTGACCGCCCTGGGCGGTGATTAAGTGACACGTGTTGCAGGCGTTGGAGATGGCCTTGCCGGTCTGGTCGACATGGGAACCATCGTGGCAGCGAAAGCAACCCGGCCAGATATAATGCCCGATATTGTTGGGCCGTACTTTCCAGTCCGTTTTCATTTCCGGGAAGAAATTGTCTCGAAAGATCCTCTGAGTCTCGGAGATCGCCTGTCCGATCTTCGGTTGTTCCTGGTAATCAGAATATTCTTTCGAGAGTTGTTGAGCAATCTGGGCAATCCCACTGGCCTGCGAAACGGCCCCCCCGGCCTTGACCAGAGCCTCGGCCGCCTTCGTTTTTATGGAAGGAATGGCAGGATCGATTCGACCCAGCCACATGGAAACATCCAGAGCGCGGTAGGGAGAATCGAAAATGTGGGTGGGACGATTGTGGCAGTCGACACAGTCGAGCACCCGCACGGGCAAAGTTTTTTGTTGGGAGGTCAATGGATTGTCTTTTGACTGGAAGACGGTGACCGCGCCTGTCTCTATATTCGTCACGCGCACCCAGGGGATGGTTTGCCGGCTCTCGTCCGTGGCGATGTACTCCATGCGATTGGAGACAATCATATGCCAGTGGATGCCTCCAACCGGCCCGCTGGTGGGATTGGCCCCTCCTACATGCACCAGCAGTCTTACGTCCCACGGAGTGTTCTGCTGGTCAGGCAGGTAGAATTGGCGACGCAGTTCCACCCATCCGAAAAATTTCTCCGGCCAATGGCACTGTTCGCAGGTTTCCTTCGCGGGCCGCAGGTTTTGGACCGGCACTGGAATAGGCCGTGGATATGAGTTGGTCAGGGTGGCATAGACCTGATAGAGGCCGGAGAGCTTGGAGCGGACAAACCAGGAAGCGCCGGGGCCGATATGGCATTCCGTGCATCGTACCCTGGCGTGGGGAGAGATTTTGTAAGTGGTGTATTCCGGCTGCATCACCGGGTGGCACAAAGCGCCGCAAAACCCCGTCGATTCAGTCACCTGAAAGGCGCGGTAACTTCCTAACGAGCTGAGCATCAGCACCAGGAGGGCGCAGACCAGCGCCGTGACCAGTTGGCGCATGCGCCTCCCGCCGCTGGCCTCAGCGCGGGCCTCAGCCGCCGTTAGTTTTTTGCGCCGGCGGATTTCCAGCCAGGCTCCCACTCCCGCGCAAACGAGGCCGATCCAGAAAAATGACGGGACAATCAGGTAGATCAGGATGCCCATGTAGGGCGCTCTGAAACCGTGAAAAAGGTCAATGGCAATCAGACTAAGTGCGGCGAACAGGCTGCACAAGGCCAGCAACAGGCCGAAGATGCCAACCCAGTTGCCGACCAGGGCGGAAACCAATTTGGGACGCGGGGACTCAGGCCCATTCATGGAGGGGCTCCAACTCGATGCTAAAAGAGGGGCTGCAGCCGGTCACCACCCTCAGTGTTTCGCAATGGACTTAAGATACGCGATAACGTCCTGCACTTGTTCATCGGTTAACTTGAATTCCGGCATTTTCACGGTGGGTCCGAGGGCTTTCTTGGGATTGGTGATGGCCTCCTTGAGAGCCGCGTCGTTTTTGGTCCCGGCAACCATATCCATGGGCTTGCCCAGTTTACTCCCCTCCTTGTGGCACAGGGCGCATTTTTTGCTATCCACCAGGGCTTTGCCCTTGTCCACGTTGCCTTGAGCCCAGGCAGACGCCGCAATGCCCATCAACACCAAAAAAAAGACCGTCACTTTAGATTTCATTTTCCCTCCTGTGGTTGGTGAACGGACAGCCGGCTTTTGCCCGCCCAAGGCAGTCGGCTCGAAGCAGAGATGAGCACACCGAACCTACCGCCTGCACCTGGCAGTTGTTCACTAGGCCGCTGCTGTCCTGGTTGTAGCGAACGTGATCGTGGTATTAAACTGCGAACCACTGTTTTACGGCACCGGACTGCATTTCCCGGCAATCACCAAGGGCGGAGCCCCACCCTTTTGCTAGGTTAATCACGGGGCCCGATAGAAGCAAGATCAAAAACATGAGGGCGCGCTTGAGCCACTCTTGCTCCCCTAACTCGTAAACTCAGGCTAGAACTTGTACTGTAAAAATGCCTGCACCACATGCGCCGTGGCGTTCCGGTAGAACCCGTCCAGGGTATTGAACTGCTGATTGACACCCGCCGCACCCGCCGCAGTGATTCCCTGCACGTAAAGCGTTTGATACGCTTTGCTCATGCCGAAGGCCTCGAAGATGTATCCCGCTCTGCAAGCCCAGTGCTCGTTGAACTTGTAGGTGAGAAACGTTCTGATATCGGCGTAGTATTCGTTCAGATTGGGCATGAACGAGTTGTTGAAATTCGACTGCGCAAAGGAGTAGCTTGCCCTGGTCGTGAGGTCCAGCTTCTTCGGAATGAGCTTAATGTCCGCCCTGGCGATAAAAGTGTCATATGAATCGGAGGTGGTCAGAGTGGGGCCCGCATCCCCCGCGACATTAGCACTTTCCGCATTAATGGTTGTGGCGGCCACGGCCAGTTCTTTAGTTTGGAGTTGCTGGTGGTCGTATCCGAGGCTCAACGCCACCCGGTCATGCGGCCTCCAGCTCACATCCGCTCCGGTCGACCAGCCTCGATCGCTTTGGAGACCAAATCCCGAGTCTAAAAAATTGTCGTTATAGATCGAGAAATTGACTGAGCAGGTGATACTATCGGCGGGGACCACTTCCGCAATGAAATTGCAGGTATTCCGGTTGAGGTTTCCCGAGTAGGATTTGTAAGTCAGCGGCACCCCCCCCGCCCCTTCGTTCTCCGCGGTCAGAACATTACTCCCGACCCGGGCGAGGTACGCATAGTTGGCATTGAGGCTCAGCCAGTTGGTAGGAGCTAGCCTGAGGCCCACCTGGGGCGAGCTACTCGAGGTTGTGCCCTGTCCATTGGTGCGGTCGACTCCTTGCCAGGCAAAGCCGGTAGTGAAGGCCAGCATGCTGTTCACTCTATAGTCGGCGCCGAGGTTGACCCCCTGCCGTAAATACGAATACTGCTCCAGTGGCCGAAGGATTGAGTTCGCACCTGAGAAGGCCGTCGCCAAAATTTGATTAGCGGTGTTGTTATTCTCAAAATTATAAGCGTTGTATGCATACCTCAAGGTTAACGGGGCGGTTGGACGGGTCAGGCCGCTAATATTTGCGGTAAAAGTATTAGCGCCGAGACCCGCAAGGCCGTCAAATCTACCAGCCACGTTAGCACCCCCAGTGGTACTCTCGAAGACATAGTCATTCTGGGACAGCCAGCCGTAGGACAACGAACCGGTGATCCTGGTCTTGTAAGCTTTCAGGTCTAGGGCCCCCTCACCGGTAACGTAGTTGGCCATATTGCTTGGGGGCAGGGAGTCAAAGGCGGTCGCCCCGATCGGGAGCTGCCTGCCCAGGACATCTGCCTGCCCATTATCAAAGGTCGAAAGATGATAAGCCACACGACCCTGAAAAATCGACTTCTGATCAGTCGGCTGATCATATTCCACGCCGACCCTCATGTCGTTTTGCTTATAATTAATCGGTCTGAGATAGGTGGTAAAATTATAGGGATTGCCAGGGCCGGTATTATTGCTCGCGGCCTGCAAGCCGGTTCTTCTCAGGAACTGGTCCTCGGCGAAAATGGTGATCTCAAGGGTGGGCGAGTAGTCGCCGCTGAAGCGCAGTCTCTGCAGCAGGATTCCTACATTGTTAAAAAAGGGATTCACCGTGCAGTAAAGGTGTTGGAGCGTGTCATACTCAATTTGGGCATGGTAGACCCCGATTTTGCCAATCTGGAGCAAGAAATTCTCATCTCTTAATCCCGGATGGCTCATCTGGAATCTATAATACTCGAGGCCGTCCTTGCTCTTCAGCGATACATCCGTTTCGGCGAGAAACCCCTCGGGGAAGGGAAGATACTGTTTCAAATAATCCCGGTTCATGTGCCTGGGTTGATCGGAGAGCCAGCCTCCGCCCAAGGAGATATAGCCGCCCAACGAGTAATCACCCCCCACGTCCATTTCAGCGAAGCCGCCCGCGCAGGTCAGAGGGATAAACAGGACTGCGAGAAAAACGATCAGAGTTTCTCTCTTTATCTTCATCTTCATCACCCCCCCTTCTTTATCTAAAGAATAAATTGCCTTGCATATTGTTGCTGCCGTGGATGTTCCGGTGACAGTTGACGCACGCCGAGCCGGCCATCATATTTATCCTTTTCTGTGTCCCCCCGATCGTGAAATTGACGTTGTGGAAGGTAATGTGGCAATCCCGGCACAACCTGATTGGCGGCTCTTTCAGCAGGGCGGGATAGGCGCTGCCGTGGGGCTGGTGGCAATTGAAGCAATCCTCCATGACGGGAGGGTGCTGAAAAATGAAGGGACCTCGGTACTGGGCGTGACAATTAAAGCAAAGTTCTCTGGTGGAAATAGCCTTCACGAGCTTGGGCGAAGCAGTCCCGTGCGGGTTGTGGCAACTGGCGCAGTTCATTTTTCCCTCACGCATGGGATGATGCGAAAATTTGTTCTCGGCGCGAACTTGCTCTTTATGACAGGTATTGCACGTATCCTCTACGGTTACACGGGCGAGTTGATTCTGGTTCATTATTCCCGGTCCCGTATGGACCGCGTGGCACGAGGTGCAAGTGAGCCCTTGGACGTTATGAGCACTGCCCGACCAGAAAAGCCTACCCCTCTTTTGATGGCACTTGAGACAGACATCATTGCGCACGGAAGCCGGCGTTGGCGTCCCCTTGGTAAATAGACGCATACCCTCGAATGATTTGCCTCCTGAACTGACATGCTCTGATGCCGGTCCATGACAGGTTTCACATCCGAGTTTTTCCTGAGCGGTACGGGGGTGCTTCAAAAACAGGGCGCCCATCGCGGTCTGGGCGAGCCGATCGTACACTTTTTGGTGGCAGGCCTGGCAGGTTTCCGCGCCTACATACTCTTCACCGGCCTTTTCGGCCTTTTTATCCCCCTCTTTGGCCGGTGCTATGGAGGCGCTCTTGTCCCCCTCTTTTGTCGGTGCTATGGAGGCACTCTTGTCCCCCTCTGTTGTCGATGCTTGGGAGGAACTTGAAAGATTACCTTCCTTTCCCGGAATGGGTTCTCGGGGAGGTGTAGAACAAGAAAGGAAGAAAACCAGGATTAGAATGACCAAAATCAGTGCGGGTATGAAAATTCTGCGCATGCCTTCCCCCGGTGCTGTCCATTAAATTGTGGAAGTTTGTTTCAGGGTTTTACCCCTCCAGTTTTTGTGGTGCATTCGGGTTATGCCGTTCAAGAGACGATCAGAACTGGCCTCACTGGTGAAACAGTTGCTCTTGGACCGGGTGCGCCGGCGCACCTTCCGGAAAGCCCGTTCCAGGATATGGGTGATGCGGATGGATCTCCAGCGCTCTGGAGAAAAGTTAAAATGCAGGTGGTTGTCTGTTAAGATTGTTTACACATCATTAAGAATCCTAGGAGAATGTGTCAAGGAAAAAATGAGGAGTTAAGGATTTTTCCTAGCCCCTGTATCCGGCGGCCGCTCTGGGGGCGGTTGCCCACGGCCTCGGCCCTCACTTGCCTGAACCCTGGGAGGACCGGGGTTGCCGATTTTCGGGCTGTCCCAGCCGGCCTTCCGGGGCACGGTGACGGTTCCCGCGGCCGTGATCCCCCTGCCGGGAAGCGCCATCATCTGGAGGCCAGCCGCCGCCGGCCTGCTCCTCACCGCCCCGGTGGGGGCGGGCGTGGGCCTCATCCTCCGGGGCGGAACGCGGAACTATCTATATCGAGCCTATATATATTAATCAAATAAATCAAGAGAAAAAGACAAAAAAATTTTCCTAAGGTTCTGCGGTGACCAGACGTGGCCGGGGAGGGAAAAGCCGGCGGGGTGGGCAGATAGCGAGGAAAATTGAATATTTGACCATTTCCCAGGGAAACCGTCTAGAGAATATTTGCTCCGGCTCCCCCGGCAAGATAGGTTTTGCCTTGGTTACCTATTAGATTAATATATATAATTAACTATGAAGCTATCCACCCGCAGTCGCTACGGCACCCGTCTCATGTTGGAATTGGCCAAACATTACGCTGAGGGACCCATCCCTTTGGGTGACATTGCCAAACGTCAGGACGTGTCCGTGAAGTATTTGGAACAGATCATTATTCCTTTGAAACGAGCCCACTACATCGAGAGCGTGCGAGGACCCAAGGGTGGGCACATTCTGACCAAACCTCCTGAAGAGATCACGGTGGGGGAGATTGTGGCGCTCCTGGAGGAGGGCACCTGCTTGGTAGAATGTATTGAGGACACCGCGGTCTGCGAGCGCGCCGACATCTGTTCCACCCGCCTTCTCTGGAAGGAGGTTGCTGAGGCCATGTTGAATAAGCTGCAAACTGTAACCCTGGCCGATCTGGTGCGGAAAGCCAAGGTCCTGGAGGACGAGGGTTTCAAATAGAGGCTCTAACGATAAGAAGGCCCTCTATATCTAGAATGGTTACCTGTGGTCTTGATAATCCGATTTAGGAGAACAGGGATTATTATTATGAGACAAGAAATAAGTTTAGTGGGGTGTATGAGTGGAGTGAAGTGAGGTTTATTGATTCCAATAATTTAATATTTATTGTAAATCATGCCACAGGCATAAGACATTCACGTAACTGCTCAGAGCGTAATTAATGCTTTTACATTTTTATATACATATTAATTGATGTTTATAAGTTACATTATACTTCGATAAACGAGTCAATCTTGCCTATCACCAATTTAATTATATAGCTTTTATTATATTCGGATATTATATTACTTACAATATCGATATTTTTTGTTGCGACAGCATATTTCTCTATTCTCTTAAGAATTTGCAGGGAGGTGATAAAAAAGAATACCGCGGTGACGAGAGGAATACCAGCTAAAAGTAAACCCTTTGTTGTCACTTGTTGCAAATCCAATAGAATGAAGAGTGGGATTGAGATCATTAATACCAGCGATGAATTTAGAAAAAACCGCATGTAACTTCCGATCTGCCTCGCCAATATTTCATAATAATTTTTTTTCATGGCTGCTCTCCTTAACTGCCAATTTTCCCCTCAGGGAGGATATTTTTCCAGCTCTCCAGGCCGCCTTTGGTGCAGGTCGATTCGAGCCGTTCCAGCCTGTAACAATCCTTGATGCAATAAGAATGCCACAAAAACATGCAACTGAAATATGGTTAACTTATTGATATATTTAAGTTAAGTATGGGGACCCCAAGGCAACCCCATAACTTAGGTTAAACTCATGAGATGCTATGTTTAAAACTATGAACAAAAAGATGATCGTGGGTCCACGATCCGGAGGGTGGATAATTGGTTAAATATTTAGAACAGAAAGTGCGGCTCGATAGGTTGCGGGGCTCTAAAAAAAAGTCGGCCCAAGGCAGGGGAGGTGCACCGGGCCGACAAAGGTGGAAAAACTGAGGCGAACCTCATGGTACGACTAATTTAAGCAGACACCATGCATAAGGCAAGGAGGAACGCCTAATCAGCTCCCGGGCTCTCATTCTTCTGGGTCAATACCACCCTTCTCTCCAGCCATCTCGATAACAACCCGGTCTCCAACACTTATGGGTGCTGCGATCAATAGCCCACTCGCTATGGTTCAGCATCTCATTCAGCCTGGTTTTTTCCGCCGGGTCTAAACGGCCATCTGCACGCATTTGGCTCTCAACCATGCGGAGGCGCTGTTGCTGGTTCTCCAGAAGCTGATATTCTCCTGGAGTTAATTGACCAGATTGCCACGCCTGTTGAATACGTTGCTCTTGACTCATGAGACGCTGATCAACGAAACTGTTATAAGGCCCCGCCCAAGCCGCCAGGTTTCCGAAAAGGACTAAGCTTGCTACTACCCCGGACACCAAGGTTCCCTGCCATCTGTTCATGGCCCGATCCTCCAAGTGACTTATCAGGAAATCTAGCCTGGATTTTTCTTTATGGTCTTTGCCACTTTAGCTGTTATTGGATTTGACCATCGACAGGATGAAAAGTTAGCCGAGAATTCGGGTCATTTCTTAAAGCGGACTTGTCTCTTTACAGTCCATTGAGTTTAAACCAAACTTGGGGTCTGAGATGGGGCGCTACGCCTGCTTTCGAGAGGGGTTGGAGCTGCCGGGAAAGTTCGGGCGGCTGGTTACCGGGTGAGATCACGGCGCGATCAGCTTGTGCCTTTTCCGGCCTGGCAAAATTCTGCTGCCGGGACCATCAGAAAAGGCTGGAATCTGATAAAATCCTCCCAAGTGCTGGAGAGTGGCTTAAACCGGTCTACTCAAATTTCTCAGTGGCAAATAATTGATGAAAAGCAATAGGGGCTCCCTCATGAAGATATCTAGGAAGATCATTTATATAATATTAGTTGTAGCCATTATTTTCTTGTTGATACCCCTGGGGTATGCAGAAAATATGAGAGAAAGCCTTATTGTGGCAATTGATATCGGCCACACGAAAAATTGCGGAGGAGCCTTAAGTGCTCATGGTATATACGAATATTATTACAATCAAAAAGTGGCTTTTTTATTGCTTCCCGAACTCATCAAGCGTGGTTTCAAAAAGTCATTCATAATTAATGAAGACGGAAGCGATATTTCACTGACTGGCAGGACAACTGAAGCGAAAAACCGAAAAGCTAACTTGCTGATCTCAATACATCACGATTCAGTCAAACCAAGCAATTTATCGACTTGGTGGCACAATGGAACATATCTTTATTATTGTGATTTGTTTAAGGGATTTTCTATGTTTGTTGCCGATAATAATTTGAATTCAAAAAATAGCTTATTATTGGCAAGATTTCTTGGCACAGAATTATTAAACAGGAGGTTTTCGCCAACTTTACATCATGCTGACCCCATAAAAGGTGAGAATAGAAAATTAATTGACCCAGAAAAAGGTATTTATGAATTTAACAAATTAGTCATCTTAAAAACCGCCACCATGCCGGCAGTTTTATTGGAATGTGGCATCATCAAAAATAGAGATGAAGAGAAGTCTATTAATAACGATTATAGGAATAGATTAGTTAACGCTATTGTTTCTGCAATTATCCAATATAATGATAATTTATACGCTGGATCATCGCTGAAAAAGTGACCGCCTCGGCTCAAATCATCTTGTGGGAGGATTGGCAGCACCGAAATAAAATGAAATTAAAACTCCCGGTGATCACGACTTCTTGGTCGATGATCACTGCTTATCAGGTGGATTTATTTAGGAACCGGGATGATTATATTTTCCAACTTAGGTGAAACATGCAGTTTGGTCTTCAACGACTTTGCTGCGATTTCCGCCTCTCGTTTGGACGAAAACGGTCCGGCTATCACCTGGTACCCCTTCTTTTTTCCCGGAGTCCTGCGGATGAAACCTTCTTTCCCTTGCTTCCTCACCTTTTCCAGCAGTTTTGCGGCACTCCGGAAATTAGGAAAGGTGCCCACCAAGAGACCATATTTTCTCTCTTCTTGCAAGGGCGCCAAAGGATGTTCCTTTGCCGCCGGGGGATTGATGGCGGTCTCGGGTGGAGTTGTCTCAGAAGCACCAACTCCTTCCTTAGACGGGGCGGGGGGTGGTGCGGGTGGAGGCGCAATCGGGGCTGCCGAGGGCGGAGGTGGGTTCGGCGCGGTGGAAACGCCAGGCAATGTCTGGGGCTTTTCTGCTGATTTACCGGTTGGAACCGGCACTGGAGCCGGCCTAAGATGATACAGGAGCAGCCAGAGGAGAATTAATAAACCTAACAGCAAAATTCCCAGTCCTAATCCTTTCAAAACCCTCTTGTTCAAAACGCTCCCAACCTTTTAAGCAGAGATTATGCGGCAACCCTGGCCACCGCATTCCAAACAATGTTTTGGCGACCAGGATCTGTGGTTTTAAAGGGTCCAGTTTCCCTCATATTCTCAAGTTATCTAAGCCGTCGCCTCAGGTTTCCTTTTCCCTTGACAAATCCTCTATCTTTGGCCATCTTGCTTCGCTGGGCTGAGTATTCCTTACAGACCAAAGGATATTTTGATTCCTTTTTGACATATGTGATGAATCGAGCTAATTATATCATTAACTTTGTCATTAAGATCATTTTGGGAAGGATTTTGTGAATCATAACCAGATCCAGGAGGGTAACGAGATGCAGAGAAAGGTTCATTTTTCCGGAATGTCTGTAGCGGCTTCCTTGTTAATCATCTTAGCGAGCGGATGCGCCTCGTCCTCATCGACTTTGATCCAACCCGCCGAAACGAGTCATATGAAGAGCGCCGTGGGCACACCAGACGAATTATCTCCTCTGGCGCCGGCAGAAGCCAGAAAGGTGCGTAAAGTCGGCAATCAGTGGCTGTGCGACGTGAATGGCCAGGTGATGGTTTATAATGCTGCCACCGGTCAATGGGAACCGAAGCACTGAAGCAGACGAAATGACAAGTGCTAGTGAATTTGGGCCAAAATATAACTGGCCGAGAGGGGGAGTCTCGGCCAGCCAGGAAAGGAGAAATTTTTTAGGCGAACTTGGATTAAGGGGGGATGGGGGGTTCCTTAATTTAGTTCTGGAATTAATTATATGCATTAACCCTGCCAAATCTCCTTCTTTTCTATCATGTTGAATATTCTGACAAAACAAGGATCTTCTTTCCTGTCAATCGGGTGTTTGGGTTAAGAAAATTATACTGAGAAGGAGAATATCGAGGTTAATTTGTACCAGAAAAATCAGGGATACCCTCTTTGTAAAATCAGTGGTTTCCTCGATGGCTTTTTAAAGTCTTACTCCCTATGATTAAGGCGGAAATCTGATTGAAAGAAACGTCATAAGATCAAAAAAGTGCGCAACTCTTTTATCCTCTCATAAATGTGGGAGAGACAGGGCATGTTTACCGAGTTATCAATCATAGGTTCAGCTTAAGTAAAAACTTCCTGCCCTGGTATCTCATTTCTAAAAATCAGTGACTTCCCTACCCCAAAATCAGGAAATCCCTGATGTCTTTTCTAAATTCTTCGCGCTATGGTTAAATCAATGGGAAAGAATTTATCTAAGAAAGTCTAAATTAATTCTGTAAATTCTGCCTAGAATTAAAGCCGGAGAAGCTGCAAAATGGAAAGGCCGAGGATTCAAAGGAGGCTATTGGCGTTATTAATGGAAAGTCCGTTTTATTTCACCATTCCTCTGCGAAGAAGGCTGGAATTCCTTAGATTTTTCTCACAACACTCCGTTTATAATCGCATCTCTGAATATAACGAACACCTGATAAACGGAAAATCTGATTCCACAGCAGCGGACTTGAATAAAAGAGACTAATTAAAGATCCAACCGGTTCAATTGGTCTGGAGTTTCCGGTTCCAATTTTCCCATTAATTTTTTTGCAATAATCTCGCCATTCAAGGGCGCATTTCCACCGGCACGATTACTGATGAGCAGGTTTACCCAGCCTTTAAAAATTATACCTTCGCCAGCATCCAATCAACAATACAAAACAAATTGACAATCTGCCCGCCGATGGTAAAGATAAAAGAGGAGGTGTGCCATGAAAACAGTGGTTATCTGTTTGCTCATTTTAGGCTTGGCTGCCCCGGCTTTGGCTCAAATAACCATAATTCCCCAATCTCCTAACCCTTTGAATAGTCTTTTGCAGCATTACCAAACCAAAACTAACCCCCAGCAGCAGTCGGAGGAATCCGGGGGTTTCCAAATTGGTGTCGGCAACCCCTTTTTTAGTGGGATGCATAATAGTCATTTTAATGACATTCCCAATTCGCCAAACCAACCATTTTATGGAACCACCCAGCCAGACTGGAGCCAAGGATTTTTCGGGCCGAGCAGGTCACCTTTTGGCAGACGCTAATGGGTCGTACCTCTTCAGTAATCGGCTTCTCCCCAACGATTATTGCTCTTTTGCTTATCTGTCTCTCATAGAGATGCCGGCAATAAATTTGTCTGATCCAACCGGGATATCGATTGGCCAAAAGGAACTGCAAACACACCGGGGCCTGATGGCGCCGGGATCGGTTGATTCCCCCAGGGAGAGGCATCATGGGTAGTCCTTTTGATCCGGCCCACTTTGACAAAATCTGGTCCCAGACCCACGAATATTTCTTGCAGCACGTGCTTTCCTGGGCCATGGCGGCCCAAATGGCGATAGTGGGTGGTGCCCTTTTATTGGCTTACAAAGCGACCGAGGTTATCCGCGCCTGGATTACCCGCCAACAGACAAAATGTGCTCCATTCCAGGAAATCTGTCGCGATTTGACTCGATTGACGACTTTCTCGTACGTGATAGGTCCCGCGCTGGCTTTAGTCTTTTTATGGATTCCCTATCGCGTCGCCGAACACTTCAACTTGCCCCGGGATGGCCTCTACACCATCGTCATTTGCTTGCTGGCCCTGGTGGTGATACGGCTCCTTACCGGCCAGATGCAGAACCGCTTCTGGGCTACCATTATAACGATATTCTTCTGGTTCCAGGCCTTCCTCTACATCTCCCATCTCAATGAAACCTGGTTAAACCTCCTGCAGCATATCGACTTCCCGGTTGGCAAGATCAATGTTTCTTTGTTGACCCTCATCCGGGCTGTCTTGTTGGTGCTGGTTCTTTATTGGCTGTCAAGAAATCTGTTGCTGCTGCTGCATTTCTGGTTGACCGCGGAATCAGGACTGACCCCCGCCACCCAAATATTGTTGTACAAGCTCTCGATCATTTTTTTCTTTTGCGCCTCGGTTGCCGTAGTCTTGCAATACATGGGGCTCGGTCTCACCGTCTTTGCCCTGTTCAGCGGCGCCCTGGGGTTGGGGCTCGGTTTCGGCCTGCAAAAAGTCTTCGCCAACCTGGTAAGCGGTTTTATCATCCTGGCGGATAAATCCATCAAACCCGGTGACGTCATTCAACTGGGGAACCGGTATGGTCGGATCAACTTTTTAGGCACCCGTTATACTTCGGTTATTACCCGGAATGGCACCGAGCACCTTATCCCCAATGAAAACCTGGTAACCAGCGAGGTCATTAATTGGTCCTATTCCAATAGTCTCGTCCGCATTGATATTCCCGTCGGCGTCTCCTATGCTGCTGATTTGGAAAAAGCCCGGGACCTGATCTTGGCCACCGCGGCGGATTCTTCCCGGGTCTTAACAGATCCCCAGCCTGCCTGCCTTTTGGCGAGCTTCGGCGATAGCACCGTCAACCTCGAACTTCGGGTATGGCTCAACGATCCCCAAAACGGCCTCGGTTCATTAAGAAGCGATCTTCTCTGGGGCATCTGGCAGCGATTCCATGAACATGGTATAGAATTGCCTTTCCCCCAACGCGACGTGCATCTCAAGTCTATGCCTGAAGTCAGGATTCGGACTGGGTCCAGAGGAAGAATGAAGCCCCCTCATTATTAGCTAAAGAGTTACCATGGAGAAAGTTACACATGACGGCCCGCGCTGAAATGATCATGGAGCAACCAGCGGCAGACACGCTGAAGGTGATTCTTTCCGGGCACTGGACGCTGGGGGATGAACTGCCTGGGGCCGACAAGGTGCAGCAAACGCTCCAAGGCAGGCCGGGGGTGCGTAACCTGGTCTTCGATACCCGGGAACTGGCCCGTTGGGACTCCGGGCTGTTGACCTTCCTGATAAACTTGGGCGCCCTCTGCTCCCGGCAAAAAATCAACCTGAATAGCGACGGACTGCCCCCAGGGGCGCAGAGACTGTTGGCCTTGGCCTCGGCGGTACCGGAAAAGAAAGATGCCCGCCAGGCGGAGGGGCAGGTGTCGTTTCTCGCCTATTTGGGCAACCAAACCGTCGATTTATTCCGATCTGCCGGTGAAATGCTGGAATTCCTCGGCGATTCAGTCATTGCCATTCAGAGCCTGCTGCGCGGCAAGGCCCAGTACCGCCGCGCCGATCTGGGCTTGATCATGCAGGCCTGCAGCGCCCAGGCCTTGCCGATCGTCTCCCTCATCTGCTTTTTGGTGGGGTTAATCCTGGCGTTTATCGGCGCTATCCAGCTGCAGCTCTTCGGGGCCCAGATTTATGTGGCCGATTTGGTGGGCATTGCCATGGTGCGCCTGATGGCGGCGATTATGACCGGCATCGTCATGGCCGGCCGCACCGGGGGGGCCTTTGCCGCTCAACTGGGGACCATGCAGGTGAACCAGGAGATCGATGCCCTGAAAACCCTGGGCATATCGCCCATGGAGTTTCTGGTGCTGCCGCGCATGCTGGCCCTGGCGCTGATGATGCCCCTGCTGTGCCTTTACGCCAATATCATGGGCATACTGGGGGGCATGGTGGTGGGGGTGGGGATGCTCAATATCGGCTTTATCGAATACTATAACGAAACGGCGAAGGCGGTCAATCTCTGGAATTTGGGCATCGGCCTGTTTTCCGGCTGCGTATTCGGCGTGATCGTGGCGCTGGCCGGCTGCATGCGGGGAATGCAGTGCGGCCGCAGCGCCTCGGCGGTGGGTGACGCGGCCACGTCCGCGGTGGTCACCGCCATTGTCGGGATCATCGTCTCCACCGCGGTGATCACCGTTTTGTGCAACATACTGGGGATATAAGTGGAATGCCGGAGTGCCAGCGCCTCAGGATAAAGTGAAAATGACGGAAAAAGAAGCCCACATCACGGTGCAGCGATCTCACCATGGCTTATGGCGACTTTGTCCTCATGCGGGACCTGACCTTTACCATAAACCGGGGGGACATCTTCATCGTCATGGGCGGCAGCGGCTGCGGCAAGAGCACCTTGATGACCATTTTAATCGGCTTGAAGGCCCCGGCCAAGGGTAAGGTCTTTTATGGAGAGGTCGATTTCTGGGGGGCCGATCAACCAGACCCGCGACCGGATCATTCGCCGGGCCGGGGTGATGTACCAGAGCGGGGCGCTCTGGAGCTCCATGACCCTGGCCGAGAATATCGCCCTGCCGCTGGAGACCTATACGGATTTAAGCCCGGGCCAGATTCGTGAGGTGGTCAAACTGAAACTGGCGCTGGTGGGGATGGCCGGATTCGAAGAGTTTTATCCCTCGGAGATCAGCGGCGGGATGCAGAAACGGGCCGGTATTGCCCGGGCCATGGCCCTCGATCCGGAAGTCCTATTTTTCGATGAGCCTTCCGCCGGGTTGGACCCGGTGAGCGCCCGCCGCCTGGATGACCTGATCCTGGAACTGCGTGAGAGCCTGGGCACCACCATGGTGGTGGTGACCCATGAGTTGGCCAGCATCTTTGCGATTGGCAACAATTCCGTCTTTCTGGATGTATCCAAACGAACCATGACGGCCACGGGCAACCCTAACCAGCTTTTGGCCGAAACCCAGGATCCCAATTTGCGTCTGTTTTTAACCCGCGGCGAGAAATCTTAACCGACAGGATGGGCACCGATGGCTAAGCAAGCAAGCAGAATGATGATCGGCGGTTTCGTGGTGCTCGCAGTGATCATTATGGTGGCCAGCCTGGTGGTATTCGGTTCGGGCAGATTCTTCAAGAAAACCGTGAAATGCGTGTTGTACTTCAATGAATCCGTCAGTGGATTGAATGTGGGCGCACCGGTGCTGTTCCAGGGCGTTCAAATCGGGTCTGTGGTAAGCGTTACTCTTGAAGTTGACCCCACTATGCTGCAGCTACAAATCCCCATAGTCATCGAATACGAACCTGAGAAATTTCATGTGAAACTGAGAAGGCCGGGAAGTTACCAGAGATCCCCGAAAAACTATACCGAAGCTCATCGAAAAGGGGCTGCGGGCCCAACTGGTTACGCAGAGTTTTATTACCGGACAGTTAGCGATCGAGATTGGTTTTTATCCCGAGTCAGCCATCTGCTATCCTCCAGCAAAAGCCGATAAAGCCTATAAGGACTATATCGTGATTCCAACCTGCCCGTCCACCGCCGCAAAGCTGGCCAAAGCCCTTCAGAGGCTGGATCTCGAAGGAGTTGGAAAGCCATTTGGAATCGGCCATGGACGGTATCGCTAAACTCGTCAACGACCCGGACCTGCCCGCCAGCATTCGGGCCCTGAAAGATACTCTTCAGGACGCTCACAAGCTCGTCACCAAAGTGGATCGTCAGGTGGATCCGCTGTCGAAAGACGTGAAAAAGACCGTCAATGATTTCGGAGTGCTGGCCCGTAATCTTAACGGCCAGGTGGGAGGGGTGGCGACGGGTTTGGATAACACCATGTCCACGGCCAGAGGTCTCCTTTCCGAAGACTCACCGCTGATTGTCCAATTGGAGAACACGCTGCAGGAGATTGCCGCCATGAGCAGGTCAATTCGGCAGTTGACCAATTATCTTGATCAGCATCCCGAGTCCCTGATTCGCGGCAAGGGGAATCCTGGAAGTAAATCTGGAGGTAAATAACATGAGAGTAGCGCCATTTTCTCGCGGCTTACCGGTCATCCTGGCGCTCGCGGCCATCTTTTTAGGCGGCTGCAGGAGTCAATCGCCGCGTTTTTACACCTTGAGCCCGATCCAGGAAGACCAGGGGATCTCCAAGCGGAAAAGCCCGGCACAGAACGCAGTTATCGGCATCGGCCCCGTCAAGCTGGCCGATTACCTCGACCAGTCAATGCTGGTCACCCGCACGAGCGACAATCAGGCGGTAAAAGCCCAGTTCGATCGCTGGGTCGGCTCCTTCAAGGATAACTTCATTAATGTTCTGGCCGACAATATCGGCCTGCTCCTGTCGACCGAACGGATTTATCTCTATCCCTGGCGAATGTCTGTGCCCATCGACTACCAGGTGGTAATGGATATCGTTCGTTGCGATGGCCGGTTGGGCGACGCCGCCTATCTGGAGGCGCGCTGGAGCATCTTCAGGGGCCCGGAAAAAAAGCTGCTCAAAATTCATCGGTCCAGTATTCGCGAGCCGGTGACCGGTCACGATTATGCCGCCCTGGTGGCGGCACAGAGCCGGGCAGTGGCCCAACTCAGTCAGGAGATTGCCGAGGCGATTCAAGGAGCCGGAAAGAATTGAAAGTGGATCAGCGCCTCGACCGGGGTTCACTGATTGAAGTAGATCATAGCCAAAACTCATGATAAAAACCGGAGGCGGGGTTTCCGGGTGATTCGAACCTGCTGCAACCAGGGTCCAGGCCCTTACTCTGGGTGCATTTTGCCCCCCTGAAGAGCCTAAAGGAAGCAAAATGTTTCCTAGTCGTGACCCAGACACCCCTGCCTGGAGGGAGGTAAACTGGGCAAGGAAGCGGCGCGGCCTGGGCAGAGAATATCAGTCGGCACTGGCCGGGCATACCCCCGGTATACTGCGATTCTGTGAGCCTTGCCGTTCAGCTGGCATAGTAGTTGCTTAATACCAGATGGCTACCCCCGACGAGAATTGCCCCGCCCGGTTCGATGAAGATGTTAGCCGCTTTTGGGGATATTTCAGATCCAATTCCCGCAGATGCTGATCTAACCATCCGGACTAGCCGTTTGAGATGTACCGAGAGGAGAAGGTGAGAATCATGCCCAAGATTGCGATAACGAGCGAAGGTCCCTCGCTGGACGATCAGGTGGATCCCCGCTTCGGCAGGGCCGCGGGGTTCGTAGTGGTGGACCTCGAAACTATGGATACCCAATATATTGATAATGGCCAATCCCAGGTGATGGCCCAGGGGGCGGGCATTCAGGCCGCGGAGCTGATCGCCCGGGCCGGTGTGGGCTGCCTGCTCACCGGCTACGTCGGCCCCAAGGCCTTCAAGGCTCTGGCCGCGGCCGGCATCAAGGTGGGCCAGAACCTGGAGGGGTTGACCGTACGCCAGGCCGTGGAGCGGTTTCAGGGCGGCCAGGTTGAAATGGCTCAGGCCCCCAACCGGGAAGCGGGACATTGATCATTGCGGTGGCGAGCGGCAAGGGCGGCACGGGTAAGACCACGGTGACCGCTTCCCTGGCTACTGTTTGGGATGGGCCGGTGTTGGCCGTGGACCTGGATGTGGAGGAGCCCAACCTGCACCTCTTTCTCCACCCGACCATTGAGGGGAGCGCCCCGGCCTATCTAACGGTGCCGGTGGTGGATGAGGCGAAGTGCACGTACTGCGGCGCCTGCTCCGATCTTTGCCAGTTTAAGGCCATCAGTGTCATGGGCCAGGTGCTCCTGACCTTTCCCGAAATGTGTCACGGCTGTGGCGGCTGCATGGCCGTGTGCCCGGAAAAGGCGCTCTCTCCCGGCCAGCGGGAACTGGGCGAAATCAGTTGGGGAAAAACCGGCAGTGGGGGCTTTCTTAGCGGCAGGCTGCGCCTCGGCGAGGCCATGAGCCCGCCTCTCATGCGCCAGGTGAAGGCCAGGCTGAATCAGATGTTGGCCACCGGCGGCGACGCCATCATCGACGCGCCGCCGGGAGTGAGCTGCCCGGCGGTCAACGCGGTAATCGACAGCGACGTGATTCTCCTGGTTACCGAGCCTACGCCCTTCGGCTTTCATGACTTCCGGCTCGCCTGGGAAGCCTTTGCGCCCCTGGGCAAACCTATGGGGGCCGTGGTCAATCGGGCCGGACTGGGCAATGACGCCATTTACCGGTTCTGCGGCGAGCAGGGCCTGCCGATTCTGGCCGAGATCCCTTACGACCGGGCCATCGCCGAGGCCTATGCCCGCGGCCGGATCATCGCGAGAGTATCCCCCGGGCTCCGGGAGACCTTTGTCTCCTTGCTGAATAAGATTCGCGACCTGGCCAAACCAGGCTGCCCCGGGCAGGCCGCCCATGCGTGAGATCATCATCATCAGCGGCAAGGGCGGCACGGGCAAGACCTCGCTCACCGGGGCCTTTGCCCACTTGGCCGCCAACAAGATCATCTGCGATCTGGACGTGGACGCCCCCGACCTGCACCTGTTGCTGCAGCCGGTGCGGGAGCGGCAGGAGGAGTTTTATTCGGGGTATGAGGCCCGGATCGACTGCGAAAAATGCACCGGCTGCGGACTATGTGCCGACATGTGCCAGTTCGGGGCGATTCGGCAGAATGGGGAAGGTTTTGTGGTTGACCCCCTGCGGTGCGAGGGCTGCAAAGTCTGCGTGGCCTTCTGCCCGGCCGATGGCCGTCCGGTTCCCGGAGAAACACTGCGGCCAATGGTACGTCTCGGCGACCCGTTTCGGCCCCCTGGTCCATGCCCAGCTCTTCCCGGGAGAGGCGAACTCGGGAAGGCTGGTGATGGTTCTGAAGCAACAGGCCCGGAAACTGGCCAAAGACCGCGGCGGCTGATCTGGTCCTGTGCGATGGCGCTCCGGGCATCGGCTGTCCGGTGATCAGCTCCCTTTCGGGGGCGCACCTGGCCGTGGCGGTCACGGAGCCGACGCCCTCCGGGCGGCACGACCTGGAGAGGGTTGCCGAGTTGTGCCGACACTTTCAGACTGCCTTGGCCGTAATCATCAACAAATATGATCTCAATCCGGAGGAGACCGCCCGTATTGAGGCTTTTTGCCGCCACCGGGGGTACCCGGTGCTGGCCCAACTGCCCCATGATCCGTTGATAACCAAAGCCATGATCCAGGGTTTGGTCGTCACCGAACTGCCCGAAACGGCCTTTAGCCGTGAGCTCCGGCAGGCCTGGACCAGGATGGCGACTTGGCCGGCCTCGGCCGGTAATTTGACTTAACCGCAAAGAGAACGAAGGAGAAAACCATGAAAACTACGCTTGTCGCCATTCCCTCAACCCATCCCGGTGGACTCGAAGCCCCCCTGGGGGCGCATTTCGGCCACTGTGACCTCTACACCCTGGTCAAGATCGCCGACGGCAAAGTGCAGGAAGTCGTCACCTTGCCCAATGTCCCCCACCAGCAGGGCGGCTGCATGGCCCCGGTCAATCACCTGGCGCAGCACGGCGTCCAGGTCCTCATTGCCGGCGGCATGGGCATGCGGCCGCTGATGGGTTTCAACCAGGTGGGCATTGAGGTCCTGTTCGGTAACGGCGCCCAAACCGTGGGGGAAGCGGTGGAGGCTCTCTTGAATTCGGGCCTGCCGCGCTTCACCACCGAGTTCACCTGCGGCGGCGGCGGCGGGGCTCCACAGACGGGAAACTAATCACCCGGGGAGGAGAACCAAACTGTCAAATGGCGATTTCCCCGTGCCGGGCGAGGTCGGGGAGCAGTTCCTCTGCCTGGCGCGCTTCCCCAAAAATATCGGCTCGCTGGACAATCCAAGCGGCAAAGGCGCCGCGGTCGGTCAATGCGGAGATTCCATCGAAGTCTCGCTGCAGATCGAGACGGGAGCCATTGCCGAGATCAAAGTGCTCCCCCGCGGCTGTATCTATACCTTGGTCTGTGCCAGCGCCATGAGCGAACTGGCCAAGGGCAGGAATCTTGATCAGGCGCTGGAGTTGGAGCCGCAAGACGTGGTCACCGCGCTGGGAGGTCTGCCGGAAGACCACCTGCACTGCGCCCGCCTGGCGGTAAACACCCTGGGAGAAGCTATTGCCGATTATTACGGCAAGGTTTCGCGCTAAGTTAAGCCGTTTCACTTAATTAAGGTTCAGTGGCACAGGCCTCCGGCCTGTGACGGACACAGGCCGGAGGCCTGTGCCACTGAACTCAGTTCAGAGCTCCGCTCTTGGCATTCGATAAGAGGAAGATTCATGCTGCTCATTGTTCTCGCCACCGCTCGTCCGGAAGCCTGGCTGGCTTTCGCCGCCGCCCTATCCTCAGACCCGGAGGTGCAGCTCAAGCAGGTAGCCACCGGGGCCGAGGCCCTGGAAGCGGGGCGCACTTTGTCCCCCCACCTCTTGGTGATTGATTATCTGCCGGATACCGAACCTCTGAGCCTCGTCCAAAAACTGCTCACGGTGAATGCCCTGGTGAATACCGCGGTGGTCAGTCCTCTGGCCGACGAGGAATTCCATGCGGCGAGCGAAGGTCTGGGGATTCTTGGTCGCCTGCCGGCAGAGCCCGGTACCGGCGAGGCAGCCGATCTGCTGCACAAGCTAAGGCAGGTCCTCGGAAGGTAAGAGGCCTGACCCATCTCTGAGGCGGCGTTGCCGCCTTCACGAAGTCAAACGGTTTCCACCAAGATAAAGGTGATCTTTCGTGGCTGGCCTCGGGGGGCCGAGGTGGAAGCTAACCCGCCGGCAATCCGGCGGGTGCACTCTGTACCCGGCTTGCAGCCGGCAGGTGCTGAAACTATTGCATTTACAGGCTGGCACATATTGTGCTTCCAAGGTAGTTGACTTCGGAGGCGCCCCATGGCTTATGAACAATCTGTAAACCAAGAGATGATTGCCATACCGGTCATGCGGGGACGGGTAGCGCCCGTCTTAAACTGGTGCTCGCGCCTGATGATTTTCCCGGCGAGCCCTGAGGGCGGCAGCGCCCGGGAGCTCAGGATACCGGAACTGGAGGCGGTGGCGCGCCTGCAATTATTACAGGCAAAGGGCGTAAGCATTTTGATCTGCGGCGCCTTGAGCGCCGACCTGGACTACTGCGCCACGCAACTTGGCTTAAGGGTAATTCCAGGGGTGTCAGGCGAGATTGACGAAGTCCTTCAGGCTTATAGGCAAAATCGTCTGGACCGGCCCGAATTCTGGTTGCCGGGATGCCGGGGCCCTAGACGTTATCGCCAGGCTTTGGGGAAGGAAAATTGTTTGGCAACTGCAGCAGGGCAAGGAGGGCAAGAAATCATGCCAAGAGGAAGAGGCGGTAAGGGAGTTGGTCGAGGTCAGGCCGCGGGCCAGAGCGGCAGATGCCGGAGAGCCGCTGGCGGCCTGGGAGTGTCAGGAGCCGGCCCCGGGGTAGGGGTGCCTGAGGCGTGCATCTGCCCGGACTGTGGGGCCCAAGCCCCCCACGAACGTGGTATCCCATGTTTTCAGGTGAGTTGCCCGAAATGCGGCAAACCCATGTGCGGCAGTAAGCCGGGCGGACTTTGAGCGATCAGCCGCGCGGCCGGCGGCAAGGGAGGCGCCGGCAAGCCCGCCATCGTCAGCAACTTCGACAAAGGTTGCCGGTTTTGGGGAAACTCCCCATTTGCCGGCGCTTTTCCCCAGGTCCAGTTGAAAGCAAGCCCATTTTGGAGTATGCTATGAGCAAATAAAATTGGTGCTTGTTGGGCCTTGGGAAAACCTACGTCAAGAAATCCAAAAACAAAATCCGAGTCAGCCGGCACAGGCCATCGTCCGCACCGCCTGGAGCCCGGGTTGGCTCGGGCTCAATCGATTCTGCCCCCCCAAACCGCCACTATTCTTAACAGCATCGCTGACGGCGTCTTCACCGTTGACCTCCACTGGCGCATTACCTTCTTCAACCGGGCCGCGGAAGAGATCACCGGCATTTCTGCCGAGGAGGCCTTGGGCCGGCCTTGCTGCGAGGTCTTCCGGGCCAACGTCTGCGAAACCGCCTGCGTCCTGAACCACACCCTGGAAACAGGCAAACAGGTGGTCTGCCAGCCCATCGCCATCCTTAGAGCCGATGGCAAAGAAATTCCCATCACCGTCAGCACCGCCTTGCTCAAAGACGAGCGAGACGAGATTATCGGCGGCGTCGAGACCTTTCGGGATCTGAGCCTGGTGGAGGACCTGCGCCGGGAGATCCACCGCCAGTACCGGCTGGGCGACATCATTTCCAAGTCGCCCGCGATGCAAAAGATCTTCGCCTTTTTACCGGATATCGCCCGCTCCGACAGCACCGTCCTGATCCAGGGCGAGTCCGGCACCGGCAAGGAACTGGTGGCCCGGGCCTTGCACAACCTGAGCCGCCGGGCCCAGGGGCCCTTTGTGGCGGTCAATTGCGGGGCGCTGCCCGACACCTTGCTGGAATCGGAACTTTTCGGCCATACCGCCGGCGCCTTTACGGACGCCCGGCGGGATCGCCTGGGCCGCTTTGCCATGGCCGCAGGCGGCACCCTTTTCCTGGACGAGTTCGGCGACATCTCCCCGGCCCTCCAGGTGCGGCTGCTCCGGGTCCTGGAAGAGCGCTTCTATGTGCCCCTGGGGTCCTCCAAGACCGTCAAGGCCGACGTCCGTGTGGTTACCGCCTCCCATAAGGATCTGGAACAACTGGTGCAAGAGGGCAAGTTTCGCCAGGACCTTTACTACCGCATCAATGTGGTCAGGGTCACCCTGCCGCGCCTGGCCGAGCGCAAAGAAGACATCCCACTTCTGGCCGAACATTTCATTGAGCGGTTCAACAAGCTGCAGAACAAGAAAATCCTGGGCCTGAGTTATGACACCCTGGCCATCTTCATGCGCCACGACTGGCCCGGCAACATCCGGGAACTGGAAAACGCCATCGAACATGCCTTTATTCTATGCCCTCAGGGCCTAATCCAGCTTGAGCATCTGCCGGATCAACTTAGACGGGAAAGTCTACCGGCGGCTCTGCCCCAAGGCCTGAGTTTGAAGGAGCAGGAAAGGCGTCTGTTGCGAGAGGCCCTGGAGCGCCACGGCTGGCGCCGCCTGGCCACGGCCCGGGAGTTAGGCATCGATAAAAACACCCTTCGCCGCAAAATCAAACGCTTCGGCTTGGTGCCGCCAGGGGCTCTGACCGCCAAATTGACCCACTAATCTCTTCCTAAGCGAAACTTGCTTCCCCCAAAAGGGGACAATCTGTCGCCCCAAAGCATTACCTTGGGTACATTTTGTTCCCCTCAGGCCCCCTGAGCCTCCACGGTTTGGCTGCTTCGCACCGCAGAAGCCCGTTGAGAGAGGAGCGAGCCTATCTGGCATGCTAATTGATTAGGTAATGAGGATAAAATCAGGGGCGCATCAACCCACCGCTAAGCAGGCGGTTGGCCAACCACGTCAAGGAGCAAGGCACATCTTCAGTATGGCAGCGGCCTTGGCGGGAAGCCGGGAGAACAGGTCCTGCCACGACGGCATAACCTCCTCCCTCTTAACCTCCCGGCTTTCCTTCCAAGGTTCGATATCCCCAGAGGAACGATGATTGCCAAAAAAGTGCCCATAGACTGTCCGGTGCATGCTCCCTGCCTGGAGCTTAATTACTACGATCAGGGCTCCGGGGAGCCGCTCGTCTTCATCCATGGCCTGGGGGGAAAGGCGGATAGCTGGCGCTTGCAGCTGGAGGCCCTCTCGAATAATTACCGAGTTTTGGCCATGGATTTACGGGGGCACGGACAGTCGGGATATCGGGCCGAAGAGCCCGTCTCCATCCGAGCCTTTGCCGCTGACGTGCTGGCCCTGTTGGCTAAGCTTGGCCTTGATCAGGCGCATATTTGCGGCCTGTCCATGGGCGGCATGATTGCCCTGGAAATCTTTGTCCGGTGCGCCCCCAAGGTAAAGTCCCTGATCCTGGCGGATACTACGGCGTTTTTCCCGCCGCCCCAGGCACGGGAAGAACTCCTGGGACTCTTTGACCGCCTGGAAATGGCTTCCTGGGCGGCGTTCCTGGCCGGCCGGTCTTGCGCCGCGAGGCCCCGGCGGAGCAAAGGCAAGAAGTCACCCAGATGTTGGCGGCCAACCGGCGGGCCCTTTACCGCGCCGGCCTGATCGCCACTTTTGACAGCGACTACCGTTGGGTGCTCCCTTTAATTGATCTCCCCACCTTGATCCTGGTGGGAGAGGAGGACCAGGCCACGCCAATCGGGTATGCCGAATATCTCCAGGCGCATATCCGCGGTGCGGTCCTCCAGGTCATTCCTCACGCCGCCCACCTTGCCAGCCTGGAAAACCCCGCCGCCTTTAACCGGCAACTCTCGACCCATCTGCAGAGCTGCCCGGGAAGGAAAAGGCTTCCCCGGGCGCAGCCAGGAAAACCACCACAAGCAAGACAGGGAATCATTGATTGACAATGGCTTTTGAGACGCCGGAGCAGGTCGAGGCTTATGACCGCTGGTATGCCACCCCCCTGGGGCAGTGGGCAGACCGCCTCGAGAAACAGGCGGTTTTTGAACTGCTGCCGCCCTTAAACGGGCTACGGATTCTGGAGGCCGGCTGCGGCACCGGCAGCTTTACCCTGGACCTGGCAGCCCAAGGGGCCAGGGTGGTGGGATTGGATCGCTCGGCCGCCATGCTTTCCCGGGCCGGAACCAAAGTCCGGGAAGGACCTGAGGTCCTGGCCTGGGTACAAGGCGATCTGGGGCAACTTCCCTTCCCGGCCGGCAGCTTTGCGGGGGCGGTGGCGATCCTGAGCCTGGACTTTACGGCCTCCCGGGAAGCGGCCTTGTCGGAACTGGCCCGGGTGCTGCGCCCCGGCGGGTTTCTGGTGATCGGGGTGCTTAATCGCTTCAGTCTCTGGACCCTGAAGAGGGTGGTGCGCAGTTGGTTCAGGCCCTCGCTCTGGAAGAAGGTGAACTTCCTCGAGGCTCGGGATTTAATCGGGCTCTTGCAGCAGACCGGGGCGTTTCAGCAATTTCGGTGGCGCCGGGCCATCTATTTTCCGCCGGTGATCTTCCCCGGATGGAGGCGCCTTATTCCATCCTGGGAACGCCTGGGAGCCCTGCTCTACCCTGGAGCAGCGGCTTTTCTGGCCTTATCAGCCTGGAAGCGGCCCGTTTAAGGAGGCCTTGGAGGCTGTCCGGAAACGGCAGATAATTCCCAGACCTGAGCCTCACTCCCCTCTCCGGCCTGGAGGTTGAAGAGGGGAGCCGTTTTGCAGAGGTTATTCCTGGTGTGCTTCGATTTGCCTCATGTAGGTAATGCCTAAGCGCTTCATGCGATTCCAAACGGTTACCCGCGAAATCCCCAGGATTTCCGCGGCGAGCGATTGGTTGCCCTTGGCCCGGGCGAGGGCATCGATGAGCTGTCCTTTCTTAATCTCTTGCCGGCTGGGCGCCACGGCTTTCAGCTCGGTGCCGGCGCTCTTTTCCTTGAGGATATCCGGCGGCAGATGATGGGGCTGAATCAAAGCATCCTGGCAGGTCACAAAGGCATATTCGAAGGCGCTTTTAAGCTCCCGGATATTGCCCGGCCAGGAGTAATTCATGAGAACCTCCATCGTGCTGTTGCTGATCCCTTCAATGTTCTTGCCGTTCTTGAGGCGTATCTTCCGAAAGAAGGATTCGGCCAAAAGAGGAATATCCTGGGCCCGCTCCCGCAGCGGCGGTAGATAGATCGGTATGACGTTTATCCGAAAATAGAAGTCTTTTCTGAAGGATCCCTTCTCCACCAGGCCAGGGAGGTTTCTATTGGTCGCCGAGATAATGCGCACATTCACGGGTACGGGCTTGCCGTCGCCGACGCGCTCGATTACTTTTTCCTCCAGCACCCGCAGGAGCTTTACCTGGGTGGAGAGGGGCAGGTCGCCGATTTCATCCAGAAAGATATCACCGCCCTGCGCCATTTCGAACCTGCCGGCCCGGTTCTTGAAAGCGCCGGTATAGGCTCCTTTCACGTGCCCAAAGAGTTCGCTTTCGAGAAGGGATTCAGTCAAGGCGGCACAATTCACCTTGACATAGGCGCCCTTCTTGCGCTCCCCCAGTTGATGAATGGCTTTGGCAACCAGTTCCTTGCCGGTGCCGCTCTCGCCCAGGATGATCACCGGAGCATCTGATCGGGCCGCGTTTTCGATGAGATCAAAGACCTGCCGCATGGCAGCCGAGGAGCCGATCAGCCCTTGAAAGGCGTCTTCGGAGCGGAGCTGCCGACGAAAAGCGGCTATCTGCCTATTTTTCTCAAAAATTTCCGAAACGTCCGTGACCGTTTCCACCGCGCCGATAACTTCGCCTTTGCTGTCCTGGAGCGGAGAGGCGTTTTTTAACACCTGCACATACTTGCCGTCTTTTTTCATAATGGTGCACCGGCGCATATCGAAATTTCCGGTTTTGAAGAGCACGCACCAGTGCCCGTCACATTGCTCGCGCGCCAGATTAAATATGCTGCAGTTCAATACGGAGCATTTCTGTCCGATGAGCTCCTCGCTCGTATAGCCCGTCATCGTCTCCAGGGCCTGATTGACCGAGACGATGGATCCCGTGGTATCGACGATAATTATCCCGTCCTGGATGGTGCTGACTACAGTTTTCCAATATCGGTCCAAATCCTCTTCAAACATGGTCACCCCAATTCAACCGTTTCAATTTGCAATAGGTGTTAAATTTTATTTTTAACACTTTAACACTCCCCAGGTAAATATGCTTGGGCGTTCACTTTTGAACATGTGATAAATTTCACACTTAGCATTTTTAACACTTACCCAGCCTTTTCCCTTCCTTGCATATCCGATACCAAGTCGAGCCTGCTTAGACTTCCGGCTCCGCGCGGCAGAAATTTTCCAATTGGCACCAACCATGCATTTTTAGCAGGCGGAACCGAACCGAAGGAGCATTGACTCATTGGAGCCCAAGGCCGATTACATTCTCGACTTTCAGAGAAACCATCTCTTCCCTGGCACTGCTCAAGATGACGCAGGTGCTGCGGGAGATGAAAAAGGATGAGGTTCTGAAGATTATCACGCGAGATGGGTATGCCCGGACGGATGTCATCAAGGTGATCCCCGCGGCATCCTGCGAGGTGATCGATATGGAGTTCAATAGAGAGGCCAGTTGCTTTCTAATTCGGGTGAAGAAAATCTGAATCCTGGGGCAAGCGATAAGCAAAGAAGAGGGAGCCTATGAGTTTTCAAAAACGATTGTCGACAGGTGAATTCGTCGTGCTGGCGGAGATGAACACGCCCAAAGGCGTCGACACCTCGCAGTTAGTCTCACAGGCGCGCCGGCTCAAGGGGCGGGTTGACGCAGTCACCGTGCCGGATATGGACAACGGCATCATGCGGATGAGCGCCCTGGCGGGGGGAGTGCTGCTGAATCAGCAGGGGATTGAGTCGATCATCCATGTCTACTGCCGGGACCGAAACCGGATGGCGCTGCAGGGCGATATGCTGGCGGCTTATGGCCTGGGCATTCAGAACCTGATCGTGGTTTGCAGCGAAGACATGGCCAATTGCGACCATCAGGATGCCAAGACCGTGAACGACCTGGACGAGTTGGGCCTGATAGGTGCAATTCGTTCCCTCACGCGGGGGGTGGATCTGGCGGGCCTGGAGCTCAACGGCACCCCGAGTTTCATGGTGGGTTGCACCATGGCTCAGTGTGCGGATGAGCCGGCCCTGGACCGCGAGCTGGAGGCCGCCAGAAGGAAGGTGGAAGCGGGCGCCGGGTTCGTGGTCACCCCGGCGGTCTATGACCTGAACCTCTTCGGATCGTTCATGGAGCGGGCCAAGGGATTGGGAGTGCCGATCATCGCCACCGTATTCCTGTTGAAATCCGTGGGCTCGGCCCGCTACATCGCCAACACCGAACCGGCTTCGGGCCTTTCGGAGGAGTTGATCCGGCGGATTCGGAAGGCCTCCGACCGGGAAAATGAATGTATTCGGGTGGCCGGGGAGACTGCTGCCGCTCTCAAGGAGAGCGCCCAGGGAGTGCGGATCGTCACCCTGGGTTGGGAGCACCGGCTCCCCGCGATTTTAGACTATGCAGGCCTTTAATACGGATGTGCCTTAAAGCATCCGGAGCCTCTTTGAAACCTTCAAGAGAAGATTAGGGTACACATGTCAGAGCCAAAAAAATTCCAATCCAGCAACAAGGTGCTTGTGGTCGGTGGGGGCATGGGCGGCATCAGGGCCGCTCTGGATCTGGCCGAAACGGGCCGGGACGTAGTGCTGATCGACAAAGACTTTGCCATTGGCGGTCTCATGACCCAGCTCGACCGGACCTTTCCCACCAATAATTGCGATCTCTGCACCCTGTCACCCCATCTATCGGAAAGCGGCCGCAAGCTGCACATCCAGCTGATGACGATGACGCAGTTGCGCGGCCTAACCGGGGAGGCAGGCCATTTCAAGGCTGCTCTCACGACGCAGCCCCGTTATATCGATCTGGAGAAATGCACCGGGTGCGGTGAATGCGCCCGCCAATTTCCCGAGTCGGTGCGCTTCACGCCCGGCCTCGATCATCGGGCGCCCACCTGCATGCGGTACCCCCAGGGGACTCCGTACGCCTATTCCATCATTAAAAATGAGGGCACCGATTTTGAGGGGCTGGCCGGTAGCTGTCCGGCCGGGGCCATCCTGCCCGACGACCAAGAGAAAGTGCAGGAGGTCGAGATCGGGTCCATCATCCTGGCCCCCGGGGCGGACGTCTTCAATCCCCGGGTCCTGGACACGTACGGCTATGGCAACAACCCGAACGTGGTCACCAGTCTGGAATACGAACGGATTCTCTCCGCCTCCGGACCGACCAAGGGGGACCTCGTGCGCCCCTCCGACGGCAAGAGGCCCAAGAAGATCGCCTGGATTCAGTGCGTCGGGTCCCGGGGGATTCAGGTGGGCTCGGTCCCTTATTGCTCGAGCGCCTGCTGCATGTTCGCCCTCAAGGAAGCCATCGTCACCCGGGAGCGCTTCTATGACGATATGGAGACGACCCTGTTCTACATGGACATGCGCACCTCGGGAAAAGACTACGAGCTCTATCTCCAGCGGGCCATTAACGACTATGGCGTCCGCCTGGTGCGGGCCCGCCCCCATACCGTCGAACCGATTATAGAAGCCGGGACCCCGTCGGGGGACCTCCAGATCAGATACCCCTCGGAGGACGAGGGCTCCTTTATCACGGAAGTCTTCGATATGGTGGTCCTGGCGACCGGCTTTCGGGTGTCATCGGAAGCACAAGAGCTGGCCGCCAAGATAGGCATCGACCTTAACGAGCACAATTTCGCCCGCACGGGAAGTTTCGATCCGGTGGCCACCTCAAAGCCGGGCATCTATGTTTGCGGGATGTTCCAAAGCCCCAAGGATATTCCGGCCACCATGGTCCAGGCCAGCGCCGCCGCTTCCAATGCCGCCCAGGACCTGACGCCGCTTAGGATCGTGGCGGCGGCCGAGGATGTGCTGCCCCCGGAGCGCGAGGTCGCGGATGAAGAGCCGAGAATCGGGGTCTTTGTGTGCGATTGTGGTCTCAATATCGGCGGGGTGGTTAACGTGGCGGAGCTGGCCGCGAGCGTGGCCGGCCTGCCGCAAGTGGTCGTATCCGAAACCCTCGGGCACGGCTGCAGCCGTGAAGCCCTGGAGCATATCCAGGATAGCATTCGCACGCAGAATCTCAATCGGGTGGTGGTGGGGGCCTGTTCGCCCCGGACGCATGAAGGCCTCTTTCAGGAAACCGTCCGCAAGGCGGGCTTGAATAAGTACCTCGTGGAGATCGCCAACCTGAGGGACCAGGACACCTGGGTCCATCCGGACCGGCCCTTCGAGGCCGCCGCCAAGGCTCAAGACCTGATGCGCATGGCCATCGCCTCGGTGCGTCTGGCCCGGCCGCTCGCCGACCAAACCCTGCCGATGAATAAGGATATCCTGGTGGTGGGTGGCGGGGTGGCGGGGATGACGGCGGCGCTCAGACTCGCGGACCTGGGCTATAAAGTCCACCTGGTGGAACGCTTCAAAGAGCTCGGCGGCGTGGCGAAGCAGGTTCGCCGAACCCTCGAGGGCGAAGACGTACAAGCCTATGTCGCCGATCTCATCAAGAGAACGGCGGAGCACGAACGTATTCAGGTGTGGAAGCAATCCATGGTGGTGGACCACTCGGGCATGGCCGGGATGTTCAGAACGGGTATCCAGGTGGGGCCCCAGATGTTTTACCGGGAAATCCGGCACGGCATCACGATCCTGGCCACCGGGGCGCTCCCCAACCGTCCCCAGGAGTACCTCTTGGGGCGGCATCAGGCGGTAACCACGCAACTCGATCTCGGGGCTTTTTTGGAAGATCACCCCGAAGAGGCCCAGAACTGGCAGAAAGTCGCCATGATTCAATGCGTAGGCTCACGCGTGCCCGAGAATCCCAACTGTTCCCGCGTGTGTTGCCAGGCGGCCGTCAAGAACGCTCTGAAGATCAAGGAACTGAACCCCACGGCCCAGATATTCGTGCTCTACCGCGATATGCGCACGCCGGGCTTCGAGGAAGACTATTACCGGAAAGCCCGGGAGCAAGGGGTCATTTTTGTCGCCTATAAACCGGAAGACAAACCGGTGGTCGAGGCCGATGGCGGCAAGCTGACGGTTGGCTTTAACGACCCGATTCTGGGGCGGGAAGTAAAAATATCCGCCGACTGCCTAGCGTTAAGCACCGGGATGGTGGCCGACGAGGAGTCCAGCGAAGATCTCGGCATGATCTTTCGGCTGCCCAGGACCTCGGATGGTTATTTCCTCGAGGACCACATCAAGCTCAGGCCCATCGATCTGCCGATTCCGGGATTCTTTGTGGCCGGCACCGCGCACGCGCCCAAGACCATCCGGGAGACCATCACCCAGGCCCAGGCCGCCGCGGGGCGGGCCCAGACCTTCCTGGCCCGGGACAGCATCAACCTGGGCGCGGCCGTGGCTCAGGTAAACGGCGATTTGTGCGCCGCCTGCCTCATCTGCGTGCGGGCCTGTCCCTTTGGGGTGCCGTTCATCAATGAGGAAGGGCACTCGGAGATCGATCCGGCCAAGTGCCACGGCTGCGGCGTCTGCGCCTCGGAATGTCCGGCCAAGGCGATTCAACTCATGCAGTATGAGGATGACCATATTATGGCGAAATTAGACGGACTTTTGGAAGGGATAATGTGATGGAGAATTTCGAACCGGTAATTGTGGCTTTCTGTTGCCACTACTGCGCTTACACGGCGGCGGACATGGCCGGCAGCATGAGGCTGCGCTATCCCCCTAATGTGAAAATCATCCGCGTGCCCTGCTCGGGGAAGGTGGATGCCATTCATATTATGAAGTCCCTGGAGAAGGGAGCTGACGGGGTGTTCGTGGCCGGCTGTCTGGAGGGGGATTGCCACTTCAAAAACGGCAATGTCAGGGCAACCCATCGGGTGGCCTACTTAAAGAAGCTGCTCGATGAGATCGGCATCGAAGGCGAGCGCGTGGCGATGTTCGCGATGTCGGCGGGTATGGGCGAACGCTTTGCGCAAATCGCCACGGATTTCACCGAGAAGATTCGGCAACTCGGGCCTAATCCCGCCAAGGCGGCGAATCAAGATCAGCGGGCCGCAGGTTGACTCGCGTCGCATAGGAGACTGAGGAAAGATGATTACTGCTGAACGAAAACCTCTGGAAGAGCTTATCCAATGCGTTAAGCCGTACCGCAGCATTCTGCTCGCCGGCTGCAATGAGTGCGTCACCGTGTGCGCCGCGGGCGGCCGCAAAGAGGTCGGGGTCCTGGCTTCGGCGCTCAAGATGCATTTTATGAAAACAGGCCAGCCCCTGGAAATTCAGGAGATCACGCTCGAAAGGCAGTGCGATCCCGAATATGTGGAGCAACTGGTGGCGCAGATCGACCAGGTGGACGCGGTGCTCTCCATGGCCTGCGGCTGCGGCGTCCAGGAAATTGCCCGGCGCTTCCATAACAAGCCGGTCTTTCCGGCGCTGAACACCAAGTTCATGGGGGCCTCGGAGCGCCAGGGGGTTTGGGCCGAGCGTTGCCAGGGTTGCGGGGACTGCGTCCTGGGGTACACCGGCGGCGTCTGCCCGGTGGCCCGGTGCTCAAAGCAGTTGTTTAACGGTCCGTGCGGCGGCTCCACCAACGGCAAGTGCGAGGTGGACCCGAACGTCGACTGCGCCTGGCAGCTCATTTGGGACCGCCTCAAGGCGCTGGGGATGACGGAAAGGTACGAAGAGAACCTGCCGGCCAAAGACTGGCGTCCGGGCGGGGGCGGGGGGCCGCGGAAAATCATCAGAGAGGATATGGCGCTATGAAAACGGCAAGCACTCTGGAACAAATATTGGCATCAGGAGACCTGGCGGTTACCTCTGAGTGCGGGCCGCCCCGGGGCACCTCAGCAGAGAAAGTTCGGGAAAAGGCCGAATTGCTCCGAGGTTATGTGGACGGGGTCAACGTCACCGACAACCAGACGGCCATGGTCAGAATGTCCAGCCTGGCCGCCTGCATCATTCTCAAACAGATGGGGCTCAATCCCATCCTGCAGATGGTCACCCGGGACCGCAATCGGTTGGCGATGCAGAGTGACATTATGGGGGCCTATGCCCATGGCATCGATACCATGCTCTGCCTCTCCGGCGACCATCCCCACTTCGGCGACCATCCCATGGCCAAAGCGGTGCACGACATCGACTCGATCCAGATGATTCAGATGGTGAAGAGGATGCGGGATGAAGGGCTGTTCCAGGGCGGGGAAAAAATCGACGAGCCTCCCCAAATGTTTATCGGCGCAGCGGCCAATCCCTTCGCCGATCCTTTTGAGCTGCGGGTGGCCCGCCTGGCCAAGAAGTCCAACGCCGGGGTCGATTTTATCCAGACCCAGTGCATCTACAACCTGGATAAATTTGAAAAGTGGATGGCCGGGGTGCGAGACCGGGGCCTGCATGAAAAAGTTTACATCATGGCTGGCATCACGCCTATGAAATCGGTGGGCATGGCGCGCTACATGAAAAAGAAGGTTCCAGGGATGGATGTGCCGGATGGGTTGATAAAACGCATGGCCGGGGTGCCCAAGGACAAGCAGGCGGAAGAGGGCATTAAGATCTGCATAGAGTCCATCGCAGCGTCTGAAAAACGTCGAAGGGGTCCGGGGATTTCACCTCATGGCCATTGAGTGGGAGCATAAAGTCGGCGAGATCGTGGAAAGAGCGGGGCTGCTGCCGAGACCTAACGGTGTAAATTTGGGTGTCCAAAATGTGCGAGGAGGTAAATCATGAGCGACAAGGAACTGATTTTGGTGGTGGACGACGATCCCGATCTGGTGGATATGGTATCCACCAAGCTTGAGGCCAATAATTACCGGATCGCCAAGGCTTACGACGGCGTCCAGGCCTGGGAGAAGATCAGGCAGGAGAAGCCGGCCATGGTGATTCTGGACGTCATGATGCCTAACAAGGACGGTTATGTGACCTGCAGCGAGATCAAGAACGACCCTAAATATAAAGATATTGCCGTCGTGCTGCTCACCGCGGTGGTGGATAATCTGCCGACGACCAGTTACACCCACCATGAAGGGAGAACGACTCCGGCGGATGATTTCATTCCCAAACCCATAGACCTGGATAAGCTCGTGGATATCGTCCAGGAAAATCTCACGCGCTGAAGATGCCTGGAGACTCGGAGACGGAGGGCCCCGGGGACACGGGGACGTGGGGCAACTGGATATCACCAGCGGATTTTTTACCGGTCCATGAAGAGGAGCGTCCCTGTCTCCCCCTCTCCTGGTCAAGGTTTCGAATTGAGCCGGGGATGATGGAATTATCCATGGCCAGCAGCAACAGTGAATTAAAAGAAGATAATGGTTGGAGGGGGAAGGTATTCGATTCGCTCTCTCTGCCTGCGCTGATTTTGAAGCCAAACCGGTTGGTTATCAACGCTAACAAAGCCTTTTTGAATGAATTTGACACTACTAAGGATGAGATCATCGGTCAAACCTGCCATGAATTCTTTTACCAGTCTGAAGATCCCTGTCCCTATGACACCTGCCCGCTGCCCAAGATGTTGGCTGAAAAAACGGGGCAAACGATCCTCAGACGCGTCAAAATCCCCGGCAGGCAAGAAAAATGGGAGGACCGAATTTTCTCGCCTATTCTGGATGATGACGGTGAGGTCTGCTATATCATCGAGAAAATCCGCGATGTCACACATATCAAGAGGCTGGAGAGAGAGCTTTCCGGTATCAAGATATTTATGGAAAAGTTTGTCGAGAGCTCGATCAGCGGCATCGTTGCCGCAGACCGGCGTGGTAGGATCCTGGTTATGAACCCGGCCGCAGAAGAGCTTACCGGCTACACCTTCCAGGAGGCTCGGAATAAAGTCACGGTGCGAGACTTCTATCCGCCGGGACAGGCGAAAGAAGTCATGAGAAAACTCATGAGTGAGTCCTTCGGCGGTAAAGGGAAGCTGACCTGCAGCCAAACCATACTGCTAAATGCACAGGGCGAAGAGATTCCGGTGGAATTGACCGCGGCGATTATCTATGAGGGTGGCAGGGAAGTGGCCACCATGGGTATCTTTAACGACCTCCGGGGGAAAATTGCCCAAGAGGAGAAGATTAAAGAGGTGCTGCTGAGAGCAGCCCGGGCGGAGAAAATGGCCTCCCTCGGTCAACTCGCCGCCGGGGTTGCCCATGAGATCAACAATCCCCTGACCGGCATCCTCCTATATGGCGGCCTGCTTCTGGAAGACATGCCTAACGATGATCAAAAATACCAGGAATTGCAGAATATTATCGAAGACGCCAATCAATGCCGGAACATAGTCAAGAGCCTTCTCGCGTATAGCAGACAGACGAGCGCCAACAAGGAGACTATAGACCTTAATTACCTGATCGAACAGAGCCTGAGCCTCATTCGGGATCAGAGCCTGTTCATCAATATTGAGATCGTCAAAAAGCTCTCAGACGAGGAAATGCTGATTAAAGTGGACCGGAGCCAGCTCAACCAGGTAGTTATCAACCTGGTCATAAACGCGATTGATGCCATGGAGAGAAAAGGCACCCTGACCCTGCGGACTTACTGCGATAAGGGAAAAAAACGAGGGGTTGGCAAAAAAGGCGCCGCCGGTTTCGCCTATTTAGAAGTCTCCGATACCGGTTGTGGCATACCCGCAGAAAATCTTCCTCGGATATTTGACCCATTTTTTACCACCAAAGACCTGGGAAAAGGGACTGGTTTGGGCCTGAGCACCGTCTATGGAATCATCCATGAGAATGGCGGCACTATCTGGGTGAAAGAAACCAGCCAGGCAGGAACCACCTTTATGTTGGAACTTCCCCTTTGTCAGGATGCGGACCGACATGAGCTTTAGCAATCAATCACTCAGCACCCCTGGCGCCGGACCCGGAACCATGGCCGAAAAGATGGCCGTAATCGATGGCTCCGCCCCCACCATTCTGGTGATCGATGATGAGGAGCGCGTGCGCGAAGGCTGCCGGAAGGTCCTGGCCCGGGATGGGTATGAGGTGACGATCGCCGAATCCGGAGAAGTTGGGCTGAAAATGATCGAGGGCCGCCATTATGACATCATTCTCCTGGACCTGATGATGCCCAGTCTTTCCGGGTTCGATGTCCTGGCCCACGTCAAGGCGCTGCACCCCGACACGGTGATCATCGTAATCAGCGGCTACGCGACGGTGGAGAACTCCATCGAGGCCATGAAAAGGGGGGCTTTCGATTTCATCCCCAAGCCCTTTTCACCCGAGCAACTGCGAGTCCTTACCAAGAAGGCCATCGAATACACCCGGGCCATGCAGGACATTGCCGACGAGAAGTCCCGGATGCGGGTGCTTATCAATCTTCTCACGGACGGCGTTATGGCCACGGATAGCCAAAAGCGCGTGGTGCTCGCCAATCCGGCCTTCTTGAGGATGACGGGCTGCCGGGAGCTCCAGGCCGTAGGGTGCCCCGTCGAGTGAAGTCAGCCGCTACGCCCAGTTGGAGATGCTGATCGATCGGGCTCTGGCCATATCCGGAGATGATCTCGTAGAACTGACCGAAGAGATTTGCTGCGAGGCCGAGGCCGGCCAACCGGGTCCGATCCTGCAGGCCCGCTGCATCCCTTACATCGACCGGGCCGGCCGGAACGTCGGCACCATCACGGTGCTGCACGACATCACTACCTTGAAGCGCCTGGACCAGATCAAGTCGGAATTCGTTTCCATGGTCTCCCACGAAATCCGGAGCCCGTTGAATTCAGTCCTGGCCCAGATGCAGATAATCCTCGACGGCCTGGCCGGCAAGGTCACCCCAAGGCAAGAGGAGATTCTGGGAAGGGCGTCGGAAAAAGTCAAAAGCCTGGTGAGCCTGTCATCCGAACTCCTCGATCTGGCTCGCATTGAATCAGGCCTGATCAGCCAGGAAAAAGAGCAGGTTAACCTGTGCGATATCCTGGCTGATCAGGTGGCCTTTCAAGCCGCTAAAGCTCAGGCCAAGGGGATTTCGCTGGCGTTGGAGCCTCTACCCGAGCTGGCTCCCGTGTTTGTGGACCGGCGCAATATGGATGAGGTCTTTTCCAATCTCATCAGCAATGCCATCAACTATACCCCCGATGGCGGCAAGGTGACCGTGGCCGCGGCGATGGAGGGCGGCTACCTCAGGGCGAGCGTCTCCGATAATGGCATCGGTATGGCTCCGGAAGACCTGAGCCAGATTTTTAATCGTTTTTACCGGATAAAAAACGATAAGACGAGATTTATCATCGGCACCGGTCTGGGACTCGCCATCGTCAAAAGCATCGTGGAAGCCCATAATGGCTTCATCCGGGTGGAGAGTGAGCCTGACGGCGGGAGTACCTTCCGCGTCTACCTTCCCTGCCCCGAATCATGACCAGCGACTGCGGCTGGATCACGTGGAAAATCTATAAACCGTCTTTGGGTTTGAGCGTAAGGAGATCATTATGCAAGCTGCCGTAATACCGCAAAAACTACCGGAACCGATCCAAGAGGCCCTGGCAAAATTCAACCTGAATCTGTGCATGACCTGCGGGACCTGCAGCAGCGGTTGCCCCGTCACGGGAACGCCGGGGATGGAAGGTTGGGACACCAGGAAGGTCTTGCGGATGCTGCACTTCGGCATGGTGGATGAGGTGGTCGACTCAAAGTTCCCCTGGGTTTGCACCGGATGTGGCCGCTGCGCCCACGCCTGCCCGATGGATCTCGATATACCCTATATCATGTTGCACATGAAGTCCTTGCGCCCCAGGGACAAAGTGCCGGGTATTCTGCACAAAGGCGCCGAAAACTGCTTCAAGACCGGCAATAACATGGCTGTGCCCCAGGAAGATTACTTTTTTCTCATGTCCGACATGGGGAAAGAAATAGCCGAAGATGACTCCCCCGGCTTCTATGTCCCCATCGATAAAGAGGGGGCCGACACCCTCTTTTTTCCGAATTCCAAGGAAGTCTTTGCCGACAACGACGACATGAAATGGTGGTGGAAGATCTTTTATGCCGCCCGTGAAAATTGGACCATTCCGTCGGAAAACTGGGAGTCGGTGGACTGGGGTCTCTTTACCGGGAACTATGAGTACATCAAGGCCTTTGCCCAGCGCAAGATCGACTTCATGAAGCAGCACCACGTCAAACAGATGATCATGCCGGATTGCGGCGGGGGGTCATACGGTTGCCGCGTGGGGATGAAGTTGTGTGTCAAGGAGAACCCGGCAAATGAGATTAACTATCTCTATCTCTATGAATACCTGGTGAAGCTCATCCAGTCGGGCCGGATCAAGCTGGACAAGAGCGTCAACGCCGGAAAAATCTTCACCTGGCACGACTCCTGTAAACACGGCCGGGAGCTCGAGCGCCATTTCGGCAAGGGCTTCTATGAAGAGCCCCGGTGGATTATTCAACAGTGCGTGGACCACTTTATTGATATGGAGCCGAACCGGGCCAACGGCCACTGCTGCGGGGCCGGCGGCGGCATGTGGCCGGGCCCGTATGAAGCTGAATCCGCCTGGCACGGACACGCCAAGTACGAATCCATCAAGAACAGCGGCGCCAACGTTTTGGTCGTCGCTTGCTCCAACTGCCACGACCAGCTCATGAAACGCGTGCCCAAATTCAATCCGGAATATAAATATGAGGTGAAATACCTGTGGGAGCTGGTGGCGGATAGTCTGATCCTGGAGCCGTGGAGCGAGGAGGAAATCGCCCAGGGCGAGGCCGAAGCTGCGGCCCAGTGGGAGCGGTTTGGCGTCGAGATGGAGGAGGAATAGGCTGAGATTATGGCAGCCCGCCTGAAGCACGCCCCGATCTAAGCACTGGTTTTTGAGGTCGAGGTCACCGGCCATCGAGCCCCAGGCGGTTTACGGAGATGGTCGGCAAGGTGTCGACCATCTCACCCGCAGGGCCTTCGTGGGCAGGAAAATTTCAGATGCCTGCCGGAGAAGGAAGCCAGGAAATTCTGGGCGCCCGCCGGGGCAGGTCAGCTGAAATCCGGATGCAGGCCCTGGGGAAAGCTCATTTCCAGGTTAGAAGTTCTCGGCAGTATAATCACCCTCGATGGCATATTTGATCAGATCGGCCAACGTCCTGGCGTTTAATTTTTCCATGATATTTTCGCGATGCCGACGCACCGTATGGGGGCTGATAAACAAAGCTTCGGCAATTTCTTTACTCTTCTTGCCTTCCGCCAGGAGTTTCAAAATTTCCCTTTCCCGCATCGTCAAGACTTCTTTTTTCTCATTTTCCCAAAATAGGCTCGAAATGATATTGGAAACCATGGGAGAATAATACTTTCCTCCTTGTTTGATGGTGCCAATAGCGCGAATGAGTTCACTGCTTGCATCATCTTTGGACAGAAAGCCATCGGCGCCGTCTTCCAAAACCTGCCGAATAAATTCTTTTTTCTTGTGCATGGTCAGAACCAATATTTTGGTTTGCGGGGAAATTTTCTTAATTTCTCTCATTGCTTCCAAGCCCCGCATATTGGGCATCGAGAGGTCCAGAATGACCAAATCCGGAGAAGAGTCTTTCAAGAGTTGCAGCAATTCCAAGCCATCGCCTGCTTCACCGCTGACCTGGACATCTTCTAGCTTATCGATGATTTTTCGTACTCCCTCGCGAAACATCGTGTGATCATCGACGAGCACCACGTCATAGGCAGCCATGTCTAATTCCCTCCTGGAATTGGAATGGTGAAAGAAATTTTCGTACCTTGATTTTTCCGGCTCCAAAGCTCAAAGGAACCGCCCAGGATCTTGACTCGCTCTTCCATGGCTAACAAGCCCAACGTTTTTTCCTCATTGAAAACCTCGTCCCGTTCAAAGCCAATGCCGTCATCCTTGATGACAAAGGAGAGCCCCTGATTTACTCGTTTAATTTCCACGAACACCTTGGCGGGGTTGGCGTATTTGCCGATATTGGTCAAAGCTTCCTGTACGACCCGATAGATAGCCGTCTGGATCGGCAACGAGAACAGACCATCCAGACCGCCAATCTTAATAGTCCATTTTATTTGCTTTTGCAGATCAGCAAAATCCTCAATCAGTGAACGCAACGCCACGGTCAGACCCAGGTCCTCCAGATCACCCGGGGTTAAATCCAGATAAAGACGCCGCACTTCTTCGATGGTGGAGCCCACGGACTTGAGTATTTTGTTAATCTCGTTTTTCAGAGAAATTTGTTCCGGGGATAATTCCTCTTCTACCGAGGCTATCTGCAGCTTCAAAGTCAGCAAGGCATGACCCAATTCATCGTGCAGCTCCCGGGAAAGGCGTTTGCGCTCATCTTCCTGGGCGCTAAGCAGGCGGGAGGCCAGATGGCGCAATTTCCTCTCCGATTCTTGGAGAACTTTTTCAGTCCGCTTCCGCTCGGTTATATCCCGGATGATTTCCTGGAATAATTTCTCCCCATCCACCTCCTGGAGGCGCAGACTGACCTCCACCGGGAAGGTCGTTCCATCCTTGCGCTGTTGCAACGTTTCAAAAATCAGGCCCTTTTCTTCTTCCACGTGCCCGACGAGGAAATCGATCAGTTCCGACCCAGGCGGGTAGAGCTGTTTCAAATCCAACTGCAACAGTTCTTCTCGTTCGTAGCCGTAGGAAGCGACGGCCCGGTCATTAGCTTCAACAATCTTTAAATTCAGGTCGGTTACCAGGATGATGTCATTGGCAAACCTGGTTAAATATTCATAGCGTTGCGCCAGGGAGCTCCGCTGACGCTCCACCTCATATTGCCGGCGGTAAAAGCGGATTTGTTGATTCCTCCAGAAATAAGCGACCCCTAAACCTCCGGTGGCAATCAAAGAAATGAGCAAGGAAGCCAGTTCTTTGGTGCGCTTTTGCAACGGCGCATAGATTTCGTCGGCATCGAGTTTGGCTATCAGAAACCAGGAGGAATGAGGAAGGCGTCCGGAAGCGGCCAGAACGGGAACGCCGCGGTAATCCAGGCTCTCAAGCATCCCATTCTTACCCCGGGCGACCATCGCAGCCACTAAGTTGGGGGAATTTAAGGGAAACCTGAGATTGAGAGGAATATTCTGCCGATGCCGGAGTTCATTCAGAAATACCACTTCACCGTCTTCCCGTCTGATTAATTCCGTCTCCCCGGTCAGACTCGGAGTAGGCCAGGATTTAATGAGGGGATAAAGGAACTGATAAGGTTCGATCCTCAGCAGAATAACCCCGACAATATCTTTCTCCTTGCCATGAACGACCAAAAGAGGAGTGAGGACGCTGAGCTTAACCTTGGAGTCCTCATCCCGGTAAAGGTCGGAAAAGACCACCTTCTTTTCCCGCATGGCTTGCAGGGCCAGCGATTTTAAATAAGGGGAAAGTCCTGGCCCGGACGTCGGAACCCCCAACCTGATTGTTCCTTCCGGATCGATCAAAGCTAAGCTTTGGTAGTCGTAGGATACCAGGCTGGCTAAGCGTTCAGTAAGTTGTGCCTTAAGCGCCTTGTTGGTTCTCCCCTTGATAAAATCTCTGACCCGCAAGGCAATAAAAGGGTCATTCATCAGCGTGCCGGCAAAATCGATCCGTTCCTGGCGCCAGTAGATTATTTGATCTATTTTAAGGGAAATGATGGCGGCAAGTTCTTGTTGTTTTTCAGTTTTTAAGTGGTACTTCAGATCTTGATAATATAAATTTCCTATCATTAAAATTCCTATCGATAAAAAGACGTATAAAAAAATGAGATACCAAGGATACCTCCATGAACCATCTTGGGATGTCGTAGATTTCAACGTTCTTCTCACATTCTCTAACTTTAACTTCTATGAAACAGCGAAGATTTCGGGAGAAATGTTGGTCAAGGTTGAGATTTACCGCTTAAATACCCGCAGCTTAATAAGTTGTGGGTTAGACAGCAAAGCCCATTATTTCAGGAGCATCTAGAGGGGAGCCGAGCGGAATGATCGGTAGAAAATGCCTCCATTCAGAGAAAATCTTCCCTTCCATGGGCTTCATTCACGATAGCACAACTTGGCCCGGTTCTCAACCTGTAATTTTCCCGGGGTGGACGTAACTAATCGCCCAAATAAATCCTTGCTTTTAGACTAAAGAAAGTTGTAAGATAACAAGAGATGGAGGGTAGTCACGGATATATCCCCTCAAAGCCCAGGATGGCGCCAACGGCTTGTTTGGATTTACCCGTTTTCCCAGAAATGGGGCGTGGTTTCCCTGACCAAACACCGGATTAAGCCTCAGAAGCCATCACAGATCACCGGGAAGTGATATGCGGCTTGCATGGAACCGTGCCTGGGTCCGTAGCTTGATGGTGGGGCTCGGGTTCTTGCTAATCGGTTTGCTGGTATGGGTTTCCTATCGAGGCACCTCGCCTTCCACCATTCAGCAAGACCAGGAGACCAAACCGGTTCAGACGCAGCCCCAGCCAACGGCGTTAACCAGCCCTCAGCCTCAACCGGCGGCCCCCAAAAAAGACCCGACAGCTTTACTGAAAAGCCAGTTGGAACAGGTGATTGCCGGGATCAGGGAAGCAAATCAGAAAAAAGATTTACCGCGGCTTTTAGGCCATTATTCCTCAAATTTTCCCCAGTTGACCCAGAGAGCCCAGACTATTTCTAAGGCCTGGAAAATTTATGATTATCCGAGAATGGACTTCGAGGTTCACGAGGTCAAACTGTTGTCGGACAATAAGGCGAATGCCCAAGTAACCTGGCAGGTCGAAGCTAAAAAGATCAACGCCTCGACGAAAAAAACTATTTCCAATACATATCTGATCAATTTTGTCAAAGAATCGGGACAATGGCGCATCCTCTCGACAGAGCGGCTTAAATGAGCCTAATGAATAAAAAGCCGGCTCGGCTAATCACTAAATTAGTAATGGCGATGCTCCTGCTTGGCATCGCCGGGTGCGTTACCCCCCCGATCAGCCCCCCCCCAAATTCTTTCTACCTTAGCGTTGAGACCGCTTATCTACGGGATAGCCCGGGCTACGGCGGCAATGTGCTGGGCCAGCTTTATCGGGGCGACGAAGTGAAGATCCTGGATCTCAGGAAATCCGGCTGGTGGCGTATCGAACTTCTGCGCAGTGGCCAGCAGGGATGGGTCCCGAAGGAGTTGCTCAGCCCCACCCCGGTCCGCACCGTTTTTTATTATGTCAATAGAGACAGCTTGCCTCTGCTGGAATGCCCCAGAATCGATTGCCTCCGTTTGCAGGTACTCTTCCGGGGCGATCAGGTGCAAAGAGTCGAAGCAGGTGAGCGCGGCTGGTGGCACGTCCTGGCAGTTAAAAGTCGCACCCTTGGCTGGGTGCCGTCTGAGGTTCTGGCGGAAACCATCCAGGAGACCAAGGCAGGGCGGACGCCGAAACCATACTTCTATGTGAAACCTGAAAGAGTGCAATTACGGGCCAAACCATCGGCCACCAGCGAGATCGTCAGAACCTTGAAGTTCAATGACCAGGTGCAAAAAATCGAAGTAGCTCCCGGCTGGCTTAAAGTTCGGCAGCCTTCTTCGGGGGCCGTTGGCTGGATTGCCAGTCCTGACCTGGACCCTCTCCCGGGGCTTTCTCCAACGAGAGTCCGGACCCCCAAAGAAAAAGAGGAGCCGGAACCTTTTCAGCCCAAGGAAGAACCGGAGATTGAGCCGGAATTTATGTAACGTCGCCGCAAATGCTATCCAGATTCTCTGTAACATGAGCCCCACGGTTGCGAAACATCCAGGCAAGCCAATCATAAAACTTCCGACTTTTCCAACCCATATTTTTCTATGATCACTTTGAGCATAGGAAAATGGTCATTCCGCCCACCTCTCAAATAGGGAATCCCTGATTTTCTTTTGGCAAATCAAGATTATAGTTGCATTAAATACCGTCGGGCAACCGGATGGCAGAAAGGGGAGATGGATTCTGGGAAAAAGGCCGATCATCGTTATAAAGGAGCCCGAAATGCTGAAAATTATCGACTCCGGGTGCCAGAAACATAATGGGAGTCAACTTACCCTGTTCGGTTCCGAGGCGGAGTTGATGAAAAATATTGTCTATAATCTCCCCAGGGAGGGAGAGTTCCATACTTTCATCTGTGAACATGGGCATACGCACCACGTTAGTTTTCAAATTGAGGCAGAGAAAGTTGTGCCGGATTATGCCTGGGAAGGGAATATTCTTCCTGACGGTCAATAAAACGCCCGTTGGCTTGCCCCAGAAGATGCATGAGCCAGTGATCTTCTCAAGACGCCCCGCCTTGCTTTTAACCAGCCTCATAATTAATTTTAGATAAATATTTCATTCCCCCTGCCAAAAATTGGAGGATAGCCAGGCGCCTGCTCTTAAAGCTAAAAATCCCCCTTGCGGAGTTCTGGCAGAGGAAGAAGTGGTCCTAGTTGACCCAGGGCCACAGCCAAATGAGCTTGGAAGAATTAAAAGATATCCCAGCAAGACAATTTATTTTAGGGATCTCAATTTTGCCATAAAGGAACTGCAAAGATGTTTAAAGAATTTAAAGAGTTCGCCCTGCGCGGCAACGTGGTGGACATGGCGGTGGGCATCATCATCGGGGCCGCCTTCGGTACGGTCATCAAGTCCCTGGTTGCCGACGTGATTATGCCCCCCATTGGACTGCTGTTGGGCAACGTAGATTTTGCCAACCTCTTTATCCTGCTCAAACCGGGCAATCCGGGCGGCCCCTATTTGGCACTGGCCGAGGCTCAAAAGGCCGGCGCAGTGACGATCAATTATGGGACGTTCATCAATACGATTATCAGCTTTATGATTGTCGCATTGGCGGTTTTTCTACTCATCAGAAACCTCAACCGGCTCCAAAAACCAGAGGAGGGCCCGGCTGAACCGACCACCAAAGAATGCCCATATTGCCGGTCCACGATCCCGATTAACGCCACGCGGTGCGCTCACTGCACCTCGGAGCTGAAAGCTGCTTAACTGTGGGCACCGCTCGGCGACAGTCGAATTATGCTGACCGGAAGATTGGAATTTGGCGGGGGCTTGGCTCGCTTCCCTCTTTTGGTCGGGGTGCGCAGGACTTGCCTAAAATTGACCATAGTTGATACCTTGCCACTGCAAAAACTTATCAGATTTACTCACAAATTCTGATATGATCTGTTTATCCGCGCCAAATTCCCGAGGTTGGGCCTGAAATTAGCCAAGGCAATCGACCCCCTTATAATTATCCCGACAAAATCAAAGACCATATGACCTGGAAAATTCTCCATCAACGGACCCGCCTTAATCTCATCGGCGCCCTTATCCTGCTCATCGGTTTAAGTAGTGCGGGCTTGATTTATCAAAGAGCCGGAAATGTTCCTTACGGCGCTTGGGGTTACCAAATTGTGGATGGACAAATTTATCCGATTATGCCCCAAGATTCCAAGATGTATAGACATAATCTGGAAGTATATGGCGGTAAGTTAAATGTAATGATGGATGATTTCACCAGTTGGTTTGGCGGGTTATGGCATGGAAAATCACTCGCGGTCATAATAGGTTGCGCGGCCATTCTTCTATCTTTTGGCTTTTTCTACAGGGCTAATTACTTGATGCCTCGCTTAAAATCTGATGCCACCAGTGAAAACAATCGGGATGGGACCAAATGAAACCATCAGGCGTGAAATGTCTTTTATTTTAGAAATTATGATTGCAGATTCTTGAGAAAAGATAAATTGCGCAGTGACCAATTACTCCTTTATTGCTTTGTAACAAACCAAAGCATCTCCTTGCAGCCCGAGTGAAATAAGTTAGGTGTCAAAGACCATGACCTCGGCCACAGATTGGTTTTTCTGGGCTTTACTGTCAGCTGTTTTTGCAGCTCTGACGGCGATTTTCGCCAAGATCGGATTGGAGGGCGTCGATTCGGATCTGGCGACCCTCATCCGCACCTTCGTAATCATGATTGTGCTCGGTGGCTTCGTCTACTTTAGCGGAAAATGGCATAACCCTTGCGAACTTCATTCCAAGACCTGGTTCTTTCTGGTGTTGTCCGGATTGGCGACCGGAGCGTCATGGATTTGCTACTTTCGGGCCTTGAAGGTGGGCGCTGCCTCGAAAGTCGCACCAGTCGACAAGCTAAGCCTCTTGCTGGTTGCTGTCTTTGCGGTCCTGTTCCTGGGTGAACGGCCAACCGCTCGGGAGTGGTTTGGAATTATTCTCGTGGGAGCGGGCGCGATCATTCTCGGTTTGAAGCGGTGAAGCATCGTTATTTAAACGGACCGAGCGCTTAACGCGGCCTGCGTAAAAGACTGCAGCTGCACCTATGGATACGCCCATTTTCTCTGCTGCGAACCTCAATGGTTAGGCCAATTCAGATTCTATTTGGTCGAATTCATCCTCAATTTTATAAAGCAGCCGATCAGCCTGGGCGAGATTCCAGTCGGCTATATGCTCTTCTAGACTTTTATATAGGTTCTTAAGATTATCTCTATGCCGGAGAAGCACCTCTCTGAGCGGCGTACCATCGAAGGTATAAAGAAGCTTATCTAACTGTCCCGCGATTGCATAAAGTGAAGGATTCCGTTCCACCAGATGGGAATTTAAAGTTCTTAAGCGACGAGCCAAATTTGGATAGGTCCCTTCAAGGTCATTTTGGTAGTAAGGAGAAACAGTAACTGTGAGGTGCATATATTTGCTCACGATTGATTTCCTTAATAGGCGGCCATAAACCAAGAAATATTCGAGGCAGGCGGCAGTCCACTCACCTCTCCAGAAGATGTCACTTCGAGGGTCTTGCGGCCTTGGTGGAGGCCGGCGCGGTCAGGCTCAAGCTAGATTGTCGGCCGATATTGGGTCCTGTGGGGTTAGCTTGAGCAAATCGACCTGCTTATCACTCATTGCCATTATGGCCATACCGGGGGCGGACCTTACCAGGCATGGAAGATCAGGTCATTTTCTTGTTCGGGTAAGGGCGTATTGTGGATAAGCTGTCCTGAGGTAATCTCTCTGGGAATCCCCCTGGGGAAGGCAGCGCATCTGAGGTCACCCGCCAGATTATGCAGGTGCAGGCAAAACCGGCAGAGTTGCCACCCGCACATGACATCGTCCAGGAAGGGATCAGCATTATTGGCCATAGTTAGCTTCCTCGGAGCCAATAAACGACATCCTGCATCCCGGGGGCCCGAGCCCTGAGTTCATCCCAAGGAGATTGGGAGTCGTAAAAAGTGGAGACAATTTCATTGCTGCGCCACAGAAACCATAGGCTCCTGAACCGAACGGTTATAAGGCCGTCTTTTAACTTCGGAAATTGATTGAGAGAAAGTAGGCGCTGGAACAAGGTCAACCACCAAGCCTTCCAAACAGTTTTCCACCCGCCGCCAAAATTCGCCGGCGCTAATCGGCATGATGATGTAGTCGTCGATGTCGATATTATAAGCCTCCAGCGGGAAGGCCAAATCCAGGCGATCGGTAATCAGCATGACTTTGGTCCAGGGATTAATCTTCTTGGCTTGCCGCAATACGGCTAAGTTGTCGCTTTCCTCCCGGGAAAGTTTGGCGATGATCAAATCGTAATTGTTTTTAACCAGGGCCTCCAGGGCAGCTTCCGGGCCCCTTAACGCCTTGATTGAAAAGCCTTTATATTCCAATACCCAACCCATAGTTCGAAAAGAATGAGAACCATCGCCCAATAAAAGGATTTCAGATTTAGCCATGAACTTGCCTCCTGGTTCGGGTAGATCAAGTGCCAAGCTGTGTTAAACGAACTATAAGCTTCAAAAGGAGTCTTTCTCAATCGGCAATGATGCCTATTTGTTGGTAGGTAAAACTACCTATAAAATAATAAAATGGATTTGGCGACGTTAGAGGGCGAAGCCCCAGGCCGACCAGGCATTGTTCAACCGCCCAGAGCATACCCGGACCCTGATGGTTTGAAATATCGGGTCCATATTAGGGGAGGCCCCTTGTGGATAGAGGGATTTCAGTCTCCCGGAAAGCCTGAGAATCCGCTCCCCGAACGGCCCTACATCACCTTGGGGGTGGGAGTCTCGGCGGGCTTGGGAGGGGGAGTCTCAGAGGGCTCGGGGGTTGGGGCTGGCTTGGGCGCCGGCGTTTCGTGCCGGGGGACCGGGTAGGGCCGGTGAGCCGGACTCGACTGGAGGTAGCGCATGGAGGCCCAGCCGCGGATATTCCGGCGCACGTCCAATACCCGACCCCAACCATCGCTGGATCCCAGTAACTGTACTTCGTCGTTGAACTGCAGCGTGGAAATCTGGGGCGCGGCCGTGGTGGGGCCCTCCCGGAGGGCCAGCCCGGACACGTTCACAAAATAAGTGGGGGGTGGCGGCGCCTCCGCCACCGGGGAAGGTGATAGTGGCCCGGCTTCCGTACAAGCCATGAGCACGGTCAGGGCTACCAGGCAGAAAACGAGACCGATTAGGGTGCGTCTCTGGGTCATAAAAGCCTCCTTAGCTGAGATTAGGCAGTAACCTTGGCCACCGATGTCCACAAAGGTTTCGGGGGCATCTCTCCCCGAATTTGACCCCGAAAAAATTCCAATTCTCGAATCTATCTTGTTAAAAAAGATAATAAGACAAATTACGAAATCAACCACTCAAGTTAGCGGCACAAAAGATGGCGTGTTGGGGACGCCAATGGAAATCAATAGGATAGGGGAGCCTGGAAGCCAGGGATGGGGAGCGTCTTCCCGAGAAATGGGGCTCAGCCTATAAATTTCACTGGAAGTGTTTCACGCCATTCTTGCGGCATAAGCGCAGACTTATCCGGTTTAATCTGCCGGACGGACGGGACAATGTCGAAAAGGGGAACTGTCCTTCGTTATATGCCGGCAACCGTGTAGAAATCCGGCCGGCCGAACCTGGCATGCGGTGCCTGATGCCAGGCCCTTCCCGTCGATTAGTCAAGAGACCTTCAGATCAGGCGCTATGGAGAAACTCCTGCACCAGGCGCTTCCAGCCCAGTTGCGGATAGGCGCCGAAGACGTCATCGATGATCACTCCCCCGGAAGGCAGCGTCACGCCCGCGGCGGCTTCCAGCATGCCCAGCAGTCGGTGGGATTCGTGGTCGATCCAGGCGACATTGCACTGGCCAAACAGCATTTTTTCCAGGTCCGCTTTGAGATTGCTGGGGGTGACGACGAACAGCCAGCCTTCGCCGTAGGGGTCATCATGAGTCAAACCGGGCTTTTGCCGGATCTGGGGATTCACTGCCTCGATGACGCCGTTGAGGGGCGCCAGGACCGCGGCCTTTTTCCCGCGGCGGGATAGAACCAGAGCCACCTCATCGGAGTGAATCTCCTTCCCGACGTCAGGCAGGCTGATTTTATCCGGCGGCCCCAGGACCTTCACGGCAAAGTCGTCCAGGCCGATGCGGACCCGGCCGGCGTTCTCCAGGGCCACCCAGGTATGGCCCCGATGCAGAAAGTTGGAGGTCGGCACCGCAATGCCGAAAACCTCCTGCACCCTGGGTCTTTCCGGGGCCAGAAAGAATTCAAATTGATCCTCCAGGAGTTCATCGAAGGAACACTCGTGGCAATGCCGGGTCTGCATGAGTCGGCACTGCTGCTGCCCCTCGAAGCGTTGCCGCATTTTCCCCTCCCAGGGGGGCAGAGCAGCCGGCTGGTCTACCGGTCCACCGCCTGGGCGGCTGGCCGGATGCTGGGCCGCGGTTTCACTCATGACCCGGTCGAAATCGCAAGATAGACAATCGAAATCATGATTGCAAATCTTGAAATCGATCACCCCGGCTTCCATCCAGATGCAGGGCTTTTTCTCCTCGATACCTGGTTTTTCCATTGAATCATACCCCTTAGGTTAACGCTCTGCCACCGCAAGACAGGGCTCCGGGAGATCACCCCCCGGTCCGCTTATCTCACGGCTGTCTTAGACTTCTGCCATTTCGCCACCGGCAGGAAACCCTTTTTGGTCAGGTTTTGCAGGAAAAATTCCTGCACCAGGGGCCGCCAGCCTAACTCCTGAAAATGGCCGTAAACGTCATCGACGATGGCGCCGCCGTCCGGCAGGGTGAAACCGACCCGGGTGTCCATGAGATGCATCAACCGGTGGGACTCTGCATCGATATAGGCGACATTGGCTGCGCCGGAGGACAGGTGTTCCAGATTGCGCTGGAGATTGACCGGTTTCATTAAACAGATCCAGCCTTCCCCATAAGGGTCGTCGTGAACCAGGCTGGGGTTATCGCGCACTTTCGGGTTGACGGCCTCGATGGCGCCATCCACGGGCGCCTCAAAGGAGGCCTTCCGCCCCTGCCTCATCAGGGCCAGGCAGAGGTGATCCTGGTAATAGACCTTGCCGACTTCGGGTAACTTGATCCCGTCCGCCGGACCCAGAATTTTTTGGGAAAAGTCGTCCAGGCCCACCCGCACCTGATCCTCGCTTTCCAGCCTGGCCCAGGCATGGCCCCGGTGTAAATAATAAGTGTCGGCGGGGACTTGAAAACCGAAGACCTCAACCATTTTGGTAATTTTCGTAAAGTTGTTCATCAGCTCGCCCCTCCTTTGAGGTTTGACCTAAAAGAAAGCAATGAATGTGCCAATCACTGGCCATGCAATGTAACCACTGGAATTTTATATTAATTTTTATATTAAATCAGGATCGGCACTAATATTGCTGCCCTCGGCAGCTTGTCGGATAAATCCACAGACATTGCTGATTAGTTGGATATCATATTGATTTTAATCAAATAATTAACTTGTTGGAAATTCCTACGATCACCGATTGCCGGCCAAATGACCCCAAATAGGGCTCCACAGTACTCTCAAGACAATACAAACGTTAGTCTTGGTGACGCTTCTCTGTTCGCCATGTTGGTCTACGGGATCTTCGGTTCGTCCGGCCGACTGATCATCGGGGCTGAGGCTGCGGCAGCCATTCTGGTGGCCTCATCGCTCAGCAGCCTCGGGATCAGCGGTGGGGGGGCGGATCGCTATGTCGGTGTGGCGAAGTCTGAGGCCGGCAGCGACGACGATGGCTGAAAGGGCCACCACCGGGACTTTTTTGAGCAACCCGGTGATTGGCATCATGACCGGCATCTTGATATCAGTGGGTCTTGCCATCATCATTATCTGGCGCAAGCTTTCCCGCCCTTATGAAACCATCATCAGGCATCCGGATGTGCCGGGTTTAATGATCTACCGCTTTGGCGCTCCCCTGCTTTTCTTTAATGCACCCTACTTCGCCGCCCGGGTTCACGCGGCCGTCGACTCAGCCAATCCTCCGGTCACCTTTTTCCTGGTTAATGCCGAAGCCATGATCGAGATAGATTCCCAGGCCATCGATATCGTGCGAGAACTGCATTACGCCCTGAAAAGACAGGACATCAACCTGGGCTTCTGCGAGGTCAAAGGCCATTTTCGGGAGGTGCTTAAAGGCAGCCGCCTTAGCACCCGGGAAGGTTTCAACGTTTACCGATCGGTCGCCACCGCGGTACGTCAACTCAAGGGAGTTAAAGCAGGATGAAGGTCGGCTGTTACCTTACCATTCATAATTATAAAGCACATCGGCCCCGGTGTTGCGGGGGGCAATCTGTGAATCGACGCTCAAGTGACGATTTACCTTATATTCAATTACCGCCTGGCTCTCATATTGACCGGTTATTTCGTTTAAATTTTTCCCGTAAGAGACACTGACGTTTTTACCGATCTCCTTCTTAATCCCTGCCGAAGGCCCACTTTGTCCGGTTTTGGCTAGATAAGGCAAGGCAGCCCCCAGGACTTCCCCCACTTTCTGGCTGGTTAAAGCTCCCCCCACGCCTTGCGCCCCTAAAGCCATATATTGGTCCTTGGTGAGGGAGGCGGCCGGACCACCGAAGATCAGATATGACATGGCATCCGTGGGCGGCAAGGGCGGGCTGCTTTCCAGACTGACCTTGGGATTCGTGCCGGTTCCAGAAACCATGAGGATCAGAGTGATATCGTGGTTGTTCATTTCGTGGGTGGCCCTGACATCCAGCAGTACGGGCTTTTCCGGAACCCCGGGCAGGGTAACTGTGGCCCTTTCGATCTTGAAGGGGTTATTTTCGACGGTAATGGTACCTTTGATCGCCCGAATGGTTCCCCCCACGGCCAATTCCTGCCCCGCCTTTTTGGTTGCCTTAAGAGCCACTGCCAACTCTGCCTGGCCTTGAGGATCTTTGAGACGGACATTGCCGTGGCTGGTGATGGGTATGTCTACCTGCATATTCTGATAAGGGCTGGGCTGGTGGCTGACTTTTTTAGGGGCAGCACGTTTTTGTTGTTCTACCATGACAACATCCGGGTCCAGACCGCCGCTAAACAAAGTGGGACGCAGCAGGGCCTTGGGAACCGTGATCTGGCCTTTGACCACCAGGTGCGATACCGGGCCGCTCACGTGGACATCCCCGTCGAGCCAGATTTGGTTGCCGCCCCGGTCCATTGCCTGGAAACCCTGGAGCCGCGTGTCGACGGTGGAAGAGCCCCGTAGATTCAGATTTCCCGAAACGGTGAGGGTGCCCTGACTCTCCAGGGTAAGGCCCGAAATTGTCACCTGGTCCCCTTGCAAGCGAGCTTCTCCTGCGCTCAGCTTATAAGTAAGGCCGGCCTGATGCGGTTGTATTGAGCCGGCCCCCCAGCGGACTGACCCGGTTACTTGGGGTTGGTGAGGGATCTCCTTTAGCCGAAACCAGCATGTCCACCGGGGCTTCGGCGGATTGGATTTCGGGAGTGAAGGCTTTCAACAAGGACAGATTGATCTTTTCGCTTTGCACCTGGAGGTCGAGCCCTTGATTCCCCAGGGCGAATTGAAAGGGAATGACGGAGAGCTTCACCGGCACCGTCCCTTTCCAGGTGAGCCGGGACTGTTGGGGACCTGCCTCCAGATATCCTGAAAGCTGCAAATTCCCAGAGCTATAATTTATGGCAGTGGTCAGGGTTTTGATGTTTACCTCTTGAATTTGCCCCGAGGCCAGGGTGAAATTGCCGTTCAGATTGGGTGCCCGGGGGGTGCCCCTCAGGGTGGCCCGGCCATTAAGTTTTCCCTTCACTTCGTAGCCTGACGGCTGTACCAGGGTAGCATTCAGATTCTGGACTTCCAATCGGCCTGAAAGTTCGTTACCGTGGGTGGTTGCCTCTATCGAGACCGTACCGCCGTCGACCTGAAAAGTGGCAGGCGATATTTCATAGCCGGGAAGGATGCGGACCTGGAAAGGAGCCTTGTTCTTAATGGTCAGGTCCTGGCTCTGCCAGGAAACCTGTCTGAATTCGAAACTGAGTGGCCTTTCTCTAAGGTTCGCAGTCCCGGCCAGCTCCAGGTGAGGATACTTGGGAGAAGTGGCGGCCAATCGGAATCCCCAGCTGCCTCCCTGGCCTTCGGCGTTAAGATCGAGGTGCGAGAAGGTGCCTGCTTTGGTCTGGAGATTGGTCCCCTGGAGCACCAGGTTGCCGGATTGAGGGGGCCAGCCGAACAGGTTGGCCTTCAGGCTGGCCGATTGTACGGTGGCTCCCTGGAAAGCAAGCTGCCGGGCCTGCGCCGCCAGATTGATTTGCAGGGATTTCCAAGCTCCCCGGATCGTGCCGTTGGCTGTCAGGGAAGAAAAACTCCCCCCGGTCCGAACCGGCAGGTTACGGGAACTGGCAATGGCGGCGGTGAAGGTTAAATCCACCCCGGAACGGGAGATCATCCCCTTGACGGTGGCATCCCCCGACGCCAATCTCATCTCGGCCCTGGCAATATCGATTCTCTCCCCGCTAAGGACGAACTTGGCCTGCAAACTTTTCAGGGGTTCGTTGTCCAGACGACCGTTGGCCGTGAGGTCTCCGGTCAGGTAAAGCTGGTTGGTCGTGTAATCAGGAGGCAGGCAAAACCTGCCGGTAAAAGAACTAGTTAAGTTGGTGCCAGCATATTCCGGCAACCCCAGCAGCGCCGGCTGGAATTTCTCCGTTCGCAGGGTCAGCTCTCCCCTTATTCCGGGTTCGCCTTCCCCCAGGGGCAGCAGGTGCCCCCGGGATTCGACGTTAACCTTGCCGAAGTTTCCCTCTAGAAGACCTCGAAAATCTTGCCTTTCAGCGTCACCTTCCAAGGTGAGTTGCAGTTGGCTCACCTTAACATCTCTATAACGGAAAGGCTCCAGCTCAAGGGCGCCTTCCATGGTTTCGGGGCTCCACGGTAGCCCGGTCCCCTGGAGGTCCAGCCGGGCATTCAGCGGGCTCAGACCCTTTATATGCTCGATCCGGAGCCCCTGAATCTCTTTAAACTGTTCGGTAGTCAGGCCCTGAAGGGAACCCTTGAGGCTAAAGACCGCAGGCTTGGCCCTGGACTCGAACTCCCCCCGCAGGTCGAACCTGGCCTGGCCGATAGCGCCCTTGGTCTGGAGCGTCGCCCCGCGGGGAGTGCCATGGTATTCGAACTTGCCGGCCAGATCCCAGGCCGCCGGCCACCTGTCCCAGAATGCTCGGATCTTGGCGCCCTTTAGGGGCCCCAATTGGCCGGTGGCCTGGCAAGTTAGCGCGGTGGCGGGTTGGCACAACTCACCCTGCAGGGATAGGATGGTTTCCCCCGCCAGTTTTAGTTCGAATCGGTCGATTTTGGCCACGCCGCGGCCATAAGCGAGGCGGCTGGAAAATTGGACCCTTCCCTGCGGGGCGGCAATTTCCAGGTCCGCCTGATTGACTTTAATCTCCTGTTCCGGCTTGCCTAAATTCAATATTGTTAGATTGGACTTGAACGTCAGATCACGATAACGTGTCGGCCTGCCGTCGCGGCTCACCAGGATGTCTCCATGGTCGACCATAAGCTTCGTCAGGTCTATCTGTTGCAGGAAAATGGCCTTGATTCTGTCGATGAGGCCGGGGGCCCCGGTAGGCTGGACTTCAGGTTTGAGAATTCTCTCGAAGTTCCAATGCCCCGAGGCCTGGACCGCGTGGAGCCTGGGTGAGGACAAGGCCAGATTGGCCAGAATCAAATGTCCGGCAAAAAGGGACTGAAGCGAGAGGCGCAAGTCCAACCCCGTGACCTTTAAAAACACCTGTCCATCGGGATCTTCGATGACCAAATCCTGGTAGGAAATTCCGGTGAAGGGATTCCCCGAAATTTCCCCGGCCGTAATTTTGCCGTTAATCCTGGCTTGCATCAAGTCAAGGAGAGCAGGGCCACCCCAATTCCAGCGCATCAAGGCCTGAATTCCAATGCCTGCCAGACCCATGAGGATCAACAGGATAATCAGACTGATGGTCAAGCGCCGCCTCATATCTTTCCCTAAAATGCGTAACCCACAGTAAAATGGATCTGGTAACGGCTGTCCTGCTGATAATTGATCCGGTTGGTCGGGAAGGCGATATCGATGCCGACCGGCCCGATAGGAGAAAGGTAGCGCAAGCCGAATCCGGGAGAATATTTTAACTGGCCCAGGTCCATATCGTGGATTTTAAAAAAGACGTTGCCCGCATCCATGAACACCACTCCACCAAGGTTTTCATAGATTGGGAGGGGAAAGCGCAGCTCGAGGCTGGCTTCCAGTAAGGCCTCCCCGCCGATGGGATCGTTGGCGGCATTGCGGGGTCCGAGGTAGTTCAGCTCATAGCCCCGCACACTGTTGGCGCCGCCGGCGAACAAGCGCCGAACAATGGGGATCTGCTGCGTGCTTTGCATCGGTTCGATCAGGCCGCATTTAATCCGTCCCGCCAAGACCAGGCCGGTATCCTGAATAACCTGGTATTTCCGCGCCTCGAAGATGGCCTGGCTGAACTGCAGGTTGGAGCCCAGGAACGTGGGTGCGACCTGGCCGGCCAAAGTCACCATCTCCCCTTTCTTGGGATTGATTTGGCTATCCATGGTTTCCAGCCGCAGGCCTGTCTGGAGATATGACGCCCGGTACAGCTTCTCCGGCTGAGTTCCCTGGAGGAGTTGCAAGGTCTGCAAGGGAATGCCGAAGGGACGGGCATACTCCAGGCCGTAACCCCCGTAAGCCCGTAAATTCGGCGCGAGATCTCGTTCCAGGCGCGCCTGGGTATAGTAGGCCTGGTCGTTAAAACCCGGTAGTTCCAGACGTCTGGCGCCGCTCTGGTGCACAAAATCGAAGTTGGTGCCGAAGACAGCCGGATTGGTAAAGGTTTCTTCGAACCGGTAGCCCAAGAGGGAATATTTGGCGTCCAGATCCAGAATGCGGCCGCCGCCCCCCAGATTGCGCAGACGCAACCCCAGGCGAGTCCTGACCTTGTCTTCATCTCCAAATCCCAGGCCGAACTTTAAAGCATGTTTCTTCTTCTCTTCCAATTCGATCTTGATGGGAACCGTAGGTTCTTGGGGGGGCAAATCCTCCGGCGTCAACAGCACAGTTCTAAATAAATCTGTGGCATAAAGCTTTCGCTGGCTATCCAGCAATTTACTTCGGTTGAAAATCTCGCCCGGCTTAAAAGTCAATTTTTCCATAATCGCCGGTGGCGGCGTTTCCAGCTTCTCGGCATCCTTGATCCGGGCCTCGCCGAAATAGGACAGGGTGCCGGGATCGACCTTGAGGTTGATGCTGGCAGTATTCTTTTTATCAGAAACCAAGACCTTGCCCTGCACCTTGACTCTGGGATAGCCCTGATCTCCGAGATAATCCAGATAACGGCTCTTCAGGGCGGTATAGTCTTTTTCATTAAATCGGTCGCCAGGCTCTAAGGGGAGCTTGCCTTTTAGCCCGGAAAGATCAGGGTTGCCTACCACCTGGACGTCCACGCCAATCACCTTGACCCAGGGCCCTTCCTTGATGTGCAGGGTCACGTCCACCTCGCCTCCACCTCGCGCGTGAACGTCCGGGGTGATCTCCGTATGGTAAAAACCCTGGTTGCGATAATAAATCTTTAGGCGGTCCACATCGTAATCGAGGTCAGCCCGGCGGAAGGCCGGTTTTCCTTTCCAAAAGGTCCAGAGCGAGGGCCGCTTTTCGGATAATTCCTTTTTGATCTCCCCAGTTTTCACGATCTTATTGCCCGTTATCTTAAAGGATTGCAGCTTCAGGTTTTCCTGGGACGGCAGCGCGGTTTCGGCCCCAAATGCCTGGGGCAGCCTTATGAAAACTAAGACCACAATGAGAGGGATAAGCCATCTTCGGTCGAATAGGAGTTTTTGCATCAGCAAAGGTCATTTTTCTCGGAGCGGCGGCGAAAGCATGGAGCTGGATCAGCCAAAGAAGGTATTTGCATTGCATCAGCCGAAATGCAAAAACCATTCTAAACGTCGATTCTCGAACTCCTGGCTAATACTTGGATAGGCTCGGCCCTGAAACGGAAAATCTGAGAAATAAAATGATAGAGCCGCGCTCAGAACCTGAGCATTACCATTGTTCCATTCCGCCTAGACTTCCTCCACCAAATCGCCAATCTCAATCTAGGTAAGTTTATTCTTTCTTTTCTCATGATTGTAATGATGAACAAAACTTCATATAGTTAGCCAGATTATTATATCTCCTTGTGTAACTTGTTAGCCATTTACAATAGCTTATTTGTTTTACCGGGATTTCCTGAACGAAATATATGTATTAAGGAACATCTTTTTTATTCCTTACGCCTAAGGCTAAGTTCAACTTGCCCAAAAGTCAACCCGGCTCAGATTCTCCAACTGGGGCTAATATGCCTTGGCAGCCCCAGGGCTTTTGACCTTAGCAGGCGTTTCCGAAAATTATACCGATAGGTGCACTGGGAGGAATGAGTCGGCGATGACTGCCCATGACCTTCCTATCTCTGAGGCTAATTCTCCGAGGCACATCTTTGATTTTCGCATCGGGCGATTTTATATTTGATCTTAAACGCTCTGCTGACTGGTGGAGTTGACCGCAGGAGGTAAGGGAAAGATGGCCCAATTTGAGGTCCAGGCCCGTTCGACAGAAACTTTCGGTCGGGTATTGTGTAACTGCCGGAACCACCATTTCGTGGTAGACGGGCCCGTCCAGAACGGCTGTCCGGGTGAGGCAATCACGCCTGCCGAACTGTTCCTCGCCGGGGTTGCAGCCTGCGGTGTAGAGCTCATCCAGGTTATCGCCAGGGAACAGCTGCTGGCGCTGCAGGTCGCCAGAGTCAGAATTTTCGGCACGATAGATCGTACCCACCCGGTGCGCCCGGACTTCACATTATTCAATTCGGTCCATCTGCAGTTTCAACTGAAGGGAGTAACCGATGAGCAAGGCGCCCAACTGATCAACGCCTTTAAGGGCAGGTGACCATTATATGGCACGGTCGCAGTTGCGACCCCTGATGTCCAGGTCGAATATAGCACAGAATTTTAGAAGGCTTATAATCCCCTACTCTCCGTCCCCTGATCTGCAACGGACAGATATTGTTTAGTGGTCATCGGCCAGATCCTGGATTGATTGGCAGAGCCAGAATGGGCCCCACACCCGGAAGCCGTCCCGTCCAGGCACATGTTTTCCCCTGTCTGCCCAAAAAGAAATCTAGTTTGCTTGGGTACCCGGTCTACATCCAGGGCGCCTCCTGGGCCTGATAGGATTGAGGAGGTTCAGGAAGAGCTGACAACTTTCGTTTTTGGCAATTACCAAGGCAGGGTCGGCCACGGCTCTGCCTTTTTGTTTCCAATCGGTAGCGAGTTACTTGCCAGGAGCAGCAGTTATCGCTTTAGCGGGGGGAATTCCAGATATGATCTGTAGATAGGAAGTTTTTAGATTCCTGATAAGTCCAGAATCATAAGAAGATATTAGCGCTCATCCAGGCGATGCCTATTCCTGATAAAGTGATTGGATGGAGCCTCAGCCCCGGACCATTAATGCTCCATGGGGCTAATAAAGTCGCAACCTTTCCATCCGGAAGAACCTTTCCCCCACATCTCTAAGGCTTTCCCCGAGACAAATTCAGGAAAACCGAAGAGCAGTTCCCTGCCTTCCCTGATTTTTTAGTTAGCTCACCTATGTCAAAGTTCGCTTCAATAATTCATTTAACCAAATTTCTTCCAGGCCAAATTCATTGCAAGAAGGAAATGGCCAGTGGGATGAAGGGTGCGGGAAGGGATCAAGTGATTGATTTACGAACTAAACCGTTGGCGTCGGAAAAATGGCGGCCGGGCCGCCGGGGGGCCGGAGTCTGGCTGGGGACCCTGATGGCCCTGCTACTTCTGGCTTTACCGGGGCCTTCCTGGGGGGCCGGCACCGTCACCGCAGTGGTGACTGTCGACGCCCCCCTGGCTTCTTCGGCCAAGCTGACGCTCAATCCTCTGGCGATCAGCTTTGCCAATGCCGACCCCGATGCGGTCCCGTCAATCTCGGCCAACATTCCGGTGCAGGTGACGGCTAACGTCTCCACCGGGGTTAACCAGACCGCCACCCTAACGGCTTTGGCCCAGGGAGACCTGGTATCCGGCAGCAATACCATCGCCATCAGCAACCTCACCTGGACGGCCAGCGGCACCGGTTTCGTGGCCGGCACCCTGAGCAAAAGCACGGCCCAGTCGGTCGGGCAATGGCGGGGATCGGGCACCCGCACCGGGACCCTGAATTTTTTTCTGAAGAACAGTTGGTCTTATGCCACCGGCAATTATACCCAGAAGGTGACGTTTACCCTGACGGCGCCTTGAATGCAGGCTGGCCCTCAGGGGGAGAAGCCCTAAAGGCAGACAAATATGGGAACAACAGGACGTGGGCCAAGAGGAGGTGAGCGGGAAAAATAATCAAGCATAATTCTGACCTGACAGTTAGCCGTGAGTTGAGTTCGCAAATTTAAATCCTTGACAACCATAATACTTGGGGGAGAAAATCAAATGATAAAAATCTTGGCCGCGGTGATAGCCTTGAGCCTGCTGTTCGCGGGGGCCGCCTGGGCTATCACCAGCACCAATACCCTGACCATCACTGCCACGATCGCCAACCAGGCCACCCTGACCATCGGCGGGGGTACAACTCCCAGCATAAATTTCCCGGATAGCAGCCCGGACACCGTGCCATCCATCGCCTCAACCCCTGCGTCTCTGGCCGTGATTGCCACGGCCAAAACCGGCAGCTCCAGTGTGGTTACCTTAAAGGTGTTGGCGAATGGGGATTTGACCTCGACCGTTCCTAGCGCCGAGACCATCGGCATCGGCGCCGTTACCTGGACCGCCACCGGTACGGGGTTTTCACCCGGCACTATGAATAAAACCTCGGCGCAAACCTGCGGCTCCTGGACCGGTAGCGGCAAATATCAGGGCACTTATAGTTATTTCCTGGCCAATAGCTGGGCTCTCCCGGTGGGCACTTTCAGCCAAACCGCCACTTATACTCTGACGGCGCCTTGACCCGGGGAGGGGATGGGAGATAAATCTGTTGCGTTGGCAAATAACCGCATATATCATACTGATGGCGGTGTTGGGGTGGGCGCCCCGGGCGGCGGCCCAGTTGCCCGGGGTCCAGCTCATCGTGACGCCCCCCACCGTCTCTTTCCCCAGGATTACGGGGGACATGCCGGTGGCGGCGGCTCTGCCGTTGACCGTCCAGGTAGTGGCGCCTGGGCAGCGCCCCTGGCGCCTGATGGTGACGGCAGTGGGGCCCCTGCAATCCGGCGAGGGGGCGGAGATTCCCAACCAGGCGGTTAGCTGGCAGGCCGGCCCCTCCCCGGTCTTTGTCAACGGCACCCTGGGCTCCGGCCAGCCGCAACTGGTGGGCCGGGGGCAGGGGTCCAAAGTGGGGGTGCTGCGGTTTGTCCTGAAGAATCGCTGGGGCTATGCCGCAGGCAACTATTTCCTGAGACTACATTTTATGTTGAGTTCGCCATGAAAATGAAATTTTGCTTCTGGGTTGCTCTGGCCGTGGTGGCGGGGGTGCTGGGGTTGGGGGCGGCGCCGGCCGCGGCGCTGGATCTGGTGGTAAGCCCGATTCGCGCCGAACACCAGGTGGAGGCCGGAGCCAGCGAGACTAATGTCATTCTGGTCAAAAATCAAGGCAAAGAATCGGAGCGCATCAAGGTTGCCCTCGAGGACTGGCAACTGGATGCCAAGGGGGATGTCAATTATTCCCGGGCCGGAACGAATCCTCATTCCTGCTCCGCCTGGCTGCAGGTCAATCCCACGGATTTTCGCCTGGACCCCGGGACCCGGGAGGTCCGCTATACCCTGACGGTGCCCCCCGGGGTTAAGCCCGGCACCTACTGGACAGCTATTGTGCTGGAGAGCCTGCCGGCGATGGAAGGCAAACAACCCCTAGGCCGCAAGATGGGGGTCCGTGGGCGCATCGGCGTGGTGGTCTACGAGACGGTGGGCAAGCCTGAAATCAAGGCGGCCTTCAACGACTTCCAGGTGCATCCGACTAAAGGTAAGTTGACCTTCAACCTGGCTCTAACCAATCCTGGGACGGCCTTCTACCGGATCAAGAAGAGCTGGGTAACCCTGAAAAACTCCCAGGGGAAGGAAGTGTCCCGCATCGAAGTCCCCGATATTCCGGTGCTGCCGGGCAGCAGCCGGGACCTGGAGTTTTCTAAGGACCTGACGCTACCCCCCGGAGAGTACCTGGCCGAGGCGGTGTTGGATGTGGGCCGGAGCGCACTCCTGGGCAGCAAAAAGAACTTTACCATCGGTCGTTAACCCTCCTTCCATAGCAATTCTCAGGCCGAGGCGACCGCAACCCTGCGGCCAGCCTTGGCTATTTTTTTTCGGAAACCCTGCATTAAGAATTTTCCTTTTGCCCAAATCCGATATATAAATCGAGCGATGGCCAAATTGCTTGTAGATCTCTCTAAACGGAAGCTTACGAAGCTTTGAGCCATTTCAAACCACAAGCCCGCGCTGCTCTCTTGACCATTTGGGGTCTCCTGGTAATTCTCTCTCCTCTGGCTTTCCTAAATTCCGCCCAGGCCCTGGAAGGGGGGGAGGGACATCTGGGCTCATCCTATTATTCGGTGCGGTTTCTAACCTTTGGGCAACAGTTCAGCATGAGCGAATTCTACGGTTTTATGGATTTCCGGCAGCCCCTAACCAATTATGGGGTGTTGGAGGGCAAACTGGCCTACTCCTACTTACGGCAGCCCCCGGGAGGGTTTGACGAGGCCAGCGGCTGGCAGCAAGCCTATGGTCGTCTGAGCCTGAAGGATTACCATTGGGGCCGCGGGGTTCTGGCCGCCTCGGCCGGCGATCAGTCTTTTCAGCTCTCCCTCTTGCCGGTGCAGTTCACCAACTTCTTCTATCCTGAACAATATTTCCGGGGATTCAGTCTGCAATATGCCCATCCATACATCCAGGTGATGGCGCTGGGAGGAGAGGTTACCCTGTCCCGAGGTCTGATGGGCGAGACTTTTCAGGGACTGGGCGAGGGGCTTTACGGCATGTTGCTGCGGCTGCAACCCTGGGATCGGTGGAACCTGGAAAGCGGATTTTTTCTGACCGACAATGAAAAGGATTATACCGGGACGCTGGTAACCCGCCAGAATGCAGTGTACCGCTTGGCCAGCCAATTCCGGATTTGGTCTCAACTTTATACGGCAGGGGAATTCATGCAAAGCTTCTCCGAAAACCCGGCCAACCAGAAGCAGCAGGACCTGGCCTATCGGGCCGGGGGCCTCTGGAAGGGGGAAAAGCTCCAATTGGAGGCCAATTATCGGGATATTGGCCCCCAGTTTCACCTGATCAACCAGATCTATCAGCCGGATCAGGGCGTACGGGGTTACTATTTAGGTGGGGACGCCAAACCATGGCCCTTTATCTCTCTGTTCGGCAGCTATGATTCGGCCCAGAATAATCTGATAACCTCCTTGCCCGAGCGCAGTATCAACGAAACTGAACTGCGGTCCGCGGGCTTCCGTTTTTACCGCCAGCCCTGGCCTAACTTCTACTGGCGCTATTATGACAGCAACGTGTCCACCCGCAGTGATTTTCCTGTTTCGGTGCGGGGGGAGACCCAGGGCCAATATGCGGAACTGAGCAAACGCATCAAGTTCTTGGATCTTTATACCCGCTATGAGCACTTTGAATATAAGGACCAGATCGATTCGGAAAACAGTTACCGGAAGGACGCCCCCCTCTTGGGCGTACGTGGTTATCACGGGAAATTTTCCTGGTATGTGGAAGGGGAATACGACCGCTTCAGCCCGGTGAGCGCCGGGGCCGGGTTTGAGGGGCCTTATTTGAAAATTGGCGGAGACTATTCCGTGACCCAGAACCTGTTTCTTTCCGGCGAAGTGAGCTACCGGACCCAGAGCCAGCGCTATGGCGGCCAATTCACCGTTAACTGGCAACTGCCCCGCGGCTTTGCGTTACAAGCTTTCGGTCGTCTGGAGAAAGGCAACACCGGCGTCGGGGACTTTATCAACAGTTATTCCACTAACTCGATCATGGTGCGCCTGGTCAAGACCCTTTCCTGGGGCAAAAAAACGGGTGTGGCCGGGCTCAAACCCGGACAGGATTGGTTGGGGTCCGGCAGTATCGAGGGTTGGGTGTTCAACGATGCTAACCTGAACGGCGCCCTGGACCAGGGGGAAGAGGGGGTGGAAGGGGTCAAGGTCAGGCTGGAGGATGGCAGCGAAGTGGCCACCGATCGTCGGGGCTATTATAAATTTGCCGCCGTCGCCGCGGGCAAGCATGTGGTTACTCTGGAGGCTCGTCGCATCCCGGCCGCCTATACTTTTGAAGGTTCGGAAACCATGGCGGTGGAGATAAAGCGCCGGGCCTCAGCGCGAGTGGATTTTCCCTTTGTGAAGGGGATTTCCATCAAGGGGCGGATCCTGGAAGATCCCAAGGGTACCGGCAAACCCACCCCCGAGGCCAAAGGGGTCCCGGATGTGCTGGTGCTGCTGACTCCCGGAGACCTGAATACTTATACCGACAGCGATGGCTACTTTTCTTTCGAAGGCATATTGCCCAAGTCCTACGAACTCAGCCTTGCTCCTGAAACCCTGCCGGAAAATTCGCATATCACCGCCCCGCACCTGCCTGTACAGGTAGTGCTCAAACCCGGGGGGCAGAAAGACCTGATCCTGCTGGTGCAGCAGCGGGAACGGGTGATTATTTTTAAATAAAGAGACTGGCTTCAGGGAGAGGTGAGGGTGAAGTCCACGAAGGTGGAACAAATTTCCGGAAGAGAATTGCCGTCATTCTTTAGGGCAAATTGCAGCAGAGTTTGAAAGATGCCGCTGTGGGTCCAGCGGTCCACTATCTGCTCGGCGGTCTTGCTTAAGACGCCCGTGGAAGTCGTCGATCCCTGGGCGGTCCATTGCACCCGGCTGATCGGGATGGCGCCCGAGAGACCTTCCAGATCAGATTCGGCTCGCACATTTAAGATGACAGACTTGGGGGGCCCGGTCCTGACCTTGACCGTGATTTGCACCGGCTCTTCCTGGGAAGGAATTATCCGTTGACCTTCGCTGCCGTCGAAGGAGATCTGGGTGCGGCTCAGGCTGAGGGAAGCCCGGGGTTGGATTGGAGCCTCCATTAGGAGAACCTGCCGAACTTCTGTAGCCCAAGCCAAATCGCCGCAGAACAAAAGGACCAAGAAGCAGGCTATCCAAGGCACGGCACGAGGCATGAGATGTTCTCCAAACGGCAGCAGCCAAGGCACAGTCCTTGTAGCCCTTGAGGTTATTATTCTCTTTGGCTAATTACTAATGTCGGTAACTTACCCCTTATGTTTAACGTTATTTTTAGATAATCATTACCTGGGTTGAAGTCAAGAAAAATTTAACCAGAAACCGGACATTGCCCCGATCGGCAGCTTATATAATCAGCGGAGTCGAGTAGTTCTGGGGAGTTCCCCCCCCACGCCCTCACAGTTCCGGACGTGAACCTATCGGTTCATCCACCTCCTATCGACCGGCTGTTGGAAACGCGGCGTGCTGCTCGTGGGCAAATAGCTTTGGCTGTTGGCTCCTTATGCGCCTAAGCCAATAAGCTGCTCCTCTCTGGCGCCAATACCAAACGGCCTCGCCTTATTCAATGGCTCCTCTTATTGCCGGTCGACCACCAAATAAGGCTGATCGACATAACCCCTTCGGTCCATCACCATTACTTCCGTTCTAAGAACCAGATAACGCAAGGCAGCGTGAAGTGCGAAGCGATAGGAAGCCAGTTATCGCCCTCCCGACATAATAACGAAAGCTTTCGGCCAATGAGTCTTTATGGGTACAGCTATTATTAAGATAGTTGCAATTGTCATTATGGGGGAAATGAAATATACTAATAATGACGGTAAGTGAAGGCATAAAAAGCCTTTTTTATATATTGTCAACAAAGGTTCATGGGCGACAAATATTAAAAATGTAAAGCCACTAAGGGTGTATAGTGCCTCTAACTTACGTTGTGGCACCAAGTCATATATATACCAAAGCGAAATAAATCCTAATAATGTCGCTAATTTAATCAAAATATTATTATTATGGGAATTCATTATTAATAAAGTACTTACAGTTAGAATGATTATCCATAAAAAAATCACAAGGTAAATCACTCTTTTGGACGGGGTTATTTTGAAATTATCATGTAAAGCTAAAAAGCTACCAATAAAGAAAAAAAGTACGGTAAGATCACGAAAAAAATGAGAAAGGAAGCCAAACCACAAATAATCGAGCAATAATAATATCAAAATGCCATACTTTAAATAGTATAGAAGAAAATATATTACAGGGGAAAGCAATACTAGAATAAATAATTCCTTGATAAACCATAGTTGATAAGGAATCGGCTCAGCTATTATCTTGTGTAAAATTTGATGATAATTTAAAGTAGAAAGAGCTTGATGGTTAAAAAATATTGCTGTCAAAGGCAGGCTTTGTAAAAATAGTACGATTAAGAACCATAATATTGACCAAAAAAAATAGGGGATTAACAAACTGTTAATTCTACTTCTTAATTTATATTTATAAAAAATATAAAATGAATTGAATTTCTTAATATTAATAAAAAATAAAAAGCCTGACATAGCAAAAAATAATGCTACAGCACCTCTTGGTGCCCCATCTGTGGAAAGAAAGTCTTCGGTAAAGATATTGATTGGCGAAGCTTTAATTTTGAGACCGCCCAGTTGAATATTTAACAGATAGCTGTGTGCAAAGATAACAAACATTATTAATATAAATGTCAATAATTTAAATTTATTGCTCAATTCTTTAGTCATCGTTTAAAACCCCATAACAATGCAGCCTTGCCTGTAACCGGCTTTAGTTGCTGGCTACGTTTAATAAATCTCCTTTTCCGATAGCTGTACTAGGAGACTAGTCATTGCCGGTAATGAAATTAAGACCCCAGGCGCTGGTAGGAGTCAGTAAACCCAACCCGAAAGAAATCCCGGGAAGACTTCGTCGCGCTCCTCTTTCCCCCGTAGCGGAAGCGCCAAGTCCCCCCCTTGGCTCTATCAGAAAATGTTCAGCCATGGCCCTGCTAACTCACCGATCCCTTTGCCGTTGGGGAGAAATAAGCAAGACCATGGTCCGAAAACATATCACGCAGTTTCCGGCGCAAGATTTTATTCATGGCATTAACGGGCATTGCTTCCAGAAAGACTATCTTGCGGGGACATTTATACTTAGCCATTTGCGACCGGCAGTAGCTGATGATCTCTTCTTCGGTGGCGCTCATCCCCTCCTTCAGGACAATAGCAGCCCAGCCTAGTTCGCCTTTGGCCTCGTCCTCCACGGAAAACATGGCTGACTGGGCCACCTTGGGATGGGCATTTAGATAATTCTCCACCTCAGCCGGATAGATATTAAAGCCTCCGGTGATGATCAGGTCATTTTTGCGATCGACTATGAAGACATGGCCGTTTTCATCCATCCTGGCCAGGTCTCCGGTATGCAGATAACCGCCTTTCAGCGCCTTAGCCGTTTCTTTGGGCAGTTTCCAATATTCCTTCATAATCGAGGGCGCTGCGGCGATGAGTTCGCCTATTTCACCCCTCGGCACGGGATTATCGTTTTCGTCCACTATTTTGATATCGGTGAACGGGTAAGGGACCCCCGCAGATCCGGGCACTTCTTCACCGTACCGGTAATTACCCGTTAGACAGCCGGCGGCTTCGGTAATCCCATAAATATCCAGGATTGGCGCCTCATATGATCTCTTGAAGTCCTGATAAACCTTGGGGAAGAGAACGGAGCCGGCTGAAAGGCCGAAATCCAGGCAGGCCAGGTCATATTTTTGGATGACATTCTCCGGCAAGGCGTTGAAATAGGCAAACATGGTCGGTACGCCGGCGATGATGTTGACCCGAGCCTGCGCCACGCTGCTCAGGATCTTCTCCGCATCGAATCTGGGGTGGACGATCAGGCAGGCTCCGGCAACCATGGCCCCGCCCAGGAGAACATTGCCGCCGTAAAGATGGAACAAGGGCAAGGAGGTAATTATTTTGTCAGTACAACTTAATCCGAGCCGGTTAGCCGTGGCGACGGCATTGGCCGATATCCCACCGTGGGTCAGGACCACCCCCTTCGGGTTCCCGGTAGTGCCGCTGCTATAAGCCAGAAACATATTATCCTCGGCCCGCAGTTCCACTGCCGGCGTCGCGTCGCTGCCCTTTTCCAGGAACTGGTTGAAAGGGTCGCCGGTCAGAATTATCCGCTCCAGCAGAGGCAACTCGTCCTTGATCTCCAGGACATTACCGGCCAGCTCCGGGGTGGTTATCATGATTTTCGATCCGGAGTTGTTAACGATATAGTTAATCTCCGCCTTTTTGTACATGCTGTTTAGGGCATTTATAGTTCCACCCGCCTTGGCCGTCCCATAAAGGCTAATGAGAAGTTCGAGGCTGTTGGGCAGAAAGAGACTGACCCGATCACCTTTTTTCAATCCGGCCGCGATTAAGGCATTGGCAAATTTATTTGTTAAAGCATTCATCTGGGCATACGTGTAAGGTATGTCATCAATTATCCAGCCGACCCGGTCACCCTTCTTTTTACCCAAATAGGTTAAATAATTAATTAGCAACAAAACCATCCCCTCCTTGGCAGATTAGGTTAATTATAGAACTTGATTAACTAATTCCGGATGTTAGAAAAATACTGCCGGCCCATCGTCCAGGGTGCTGCTACTGCCGCTCGCCCCTGATCCGCGGGTGGCTTATTTTCAGTATGTTGCAAGCTTAATCATCCAAAAATCATTTTGCAAACACGGTGCCATTTTTGCCAACCGGGAGTAGTAAGGAGCGTCCGCAGGTAGGTTGAGGTGGTTAAAGGTCCATCCAGCCTGAGAAAAACGCTGCGCGGTTGGTTAGCAGGGAAGTGGCCGTCTTGGAAAGGGAATCATGGCCGCGCAGGGCAGGGAAACAAAATGTTCATAAAATTGATCAACAAGTTAAGAAAATAATACATTAAATTGCTTATTGTGTTTGGATAATACTTGCTTTTCTTTTCCATTTACCGGTCTCCGCAACCAATGGCCTGGTTTGTTCATGGCGGCAAGAGAATGTTTTTAACTTTTCTAAAAGGAGCTATCCAGAGAAGGTATTCTTTTTACTGATCTATTGGTTCTGCCGGTCCACCAGGGTATGAATAGCGAACTCCAAGGTGCCGGACATTAACTGGTCTTCTTAGAGAAACCGGGAGAAGAACTCTTTGCCGATAATCGTAGGATTTAAATTTGGCCATGGCTTATCCACCCCAAAAAGTCATTGGCCAAGGATAGCACAAAACGACTATTTATTAAAGATTATAATCTGTTAACTATAATTTTATGGGTGGATCGCTGAAGATAAAAATCGGAATGAAGGGGTCGGGGGAGTACCTTTTTCGACAGCCTCAGCAGATATCTTTAATTACCCTTCTTTGAAATAACTCGCGGAAAATATCAAGGGATTTTGCGCAAGGCAACTGCTTCAAAACCTTGTTCACATGGCCGATCCTGAACCCGGGCCCGTCTCGATCTCTTTCAACAGGTCCCGTGCCTTTGCCTCTTCCATTTGCAGCGAGCAATGGGAGGCGAGGGAGGAAGCCTGCCGCAGCAGTTTTGCTGCGCCTTGCCAATCTTTCCGCCCGATGTGGACACGCCCCAGCGCCAGCGAAACGCGCGCCAGATCGAATTTGGCACCGATGCTTTCCAGCAACGACAGACTTCTGGTCAGATGCGCTTCGGCGTTTTTATAATCTGGCGTGGGGCCGGCTGCGAGGGCATTCCCGATGGCGCTTTCGGACAAAGCCTCCGCAATGATGCTGCCCGCCGCTTTGGCGATGGCCAGGGCTTCCTCTCCTTTTTCCAGGGCTGAAGAAATATCTCCTGCTCCGAGCAGGGTGTCGCTTTCGATGGCAGCCAGCCATTCACCGAGCAAAAGGCGGCCGCCCAAAGACTGGGCGGCTTTATGAGCGGTGGACCAATGTTCAAGGGCGCGCTGATGCTCTCCCAATCCCGTCAGCGACCACGCCATGAACGAATTACTGGAGTAACGAAACATAGTGTCGCCGCTCTTCTCCGCCACCGCCAGCGCAGCCTGGGCGGCCCCCATGGCCTCAGGGTATTTGCCGGCGACGAGGTGGATCATGGCGAAGGCCGTGTGCGCCATGGTTTCAGCGTTTTGATTGCGGCTGGCCTGGGCCATTTTCAGGACCTGGTCGAGTTCGGCGGAGCCGGTGGCGTAATCGCCCAGAATGGCTCGGGAAACCCCGCGGTACAGGCAGGCGAATAACAGCTCGTGGCGGTTCTTGGTGGCCTCGAGCAGGGGCACGGTCCGGTCCAATAGTTGGTGCGCCTTGGCGAACTGGCCTTGCAGGAGAAGCACGCGTCCGATGACGGCTCCCGGCAGGGCCATTAACTCGGGATCGCCAAATTTTGGAGCCACTGCGAGCACCTTTTGGAAATACGCAATTGCCTCCGGCAATCGTCCCGCCAGATAATGCACCCTACCGATCCACAGCTGGACTCGCGCCAGGCGCGCTTCATCCGCCAGCGCAGCGGCCAGGTTTTCGGCCTCCGTCAAAATCGCCAGGTTTTTTTCAGGCGATTCAGACTGGAGAGAGACATTCACCAGCCGGACACTGATGTCCACCTGCTTTTGACGGTTTGAGGCGTTGTCGGGCAGATGTTTGAGGCTGTCCAAGGCGCGCTGATAATGTTCGCGAGCCTCGGCGTAGGCGTAGAGCTGGACTGCGGCGTCCGCTTCGCCGACAGCATAATCGAATGCTCTTTCCCAGTCTTCCCCCTTGAAGAAGTGATAGGCCAGGATTGCCCTATACTGGTCAATCCGCTCGGAAAAAATGGCTTCCATCGCTTCCCCGACTTTTTGATGAAGAACTTTGCGCGATGGAGCCAGAAGCGTTTGATAGGCGACCTCCTGCGTCAGGGCGTGGTCAAAGACATATTCAATTTCAGGAACAAGCTCCCGCTCTCGGACCAGGGCCGCGTCTTCGAGCAAAGCCATTTGGGTTTCCAACTCGGTTTCCTCGCGCGCCATGTGTTCGAGCACCCGGAAAAGAAAGACGCGCCCGATGACCGCCGCCTTCTGGATCACCCGTTTGGTTTCCTCGGGAAGGCGATCCAGACGGGAAAGCAGCACTCCCTGGAGGGTGTCAGGCACCTGGATGTTCTCGACCAGATCGGTGACTTTCCAGACTTCATTTTCACGCGCCAGAACCCCGCGCTCAATCAGCGACCTGAGGACCTCCTCGACAAAGAAAGGATTACCCTCCGACTTGTTCTGAATGATCTCCGATAGTTTTTTGGGAAGCATGCTGCCATCGAGAAGTCCGCGCACCAGATCGCCGCTCGCCTCGCCGGATAATGACTTGAGCGGGATTTCAAGAAGATAAGGTCGACAACCCTCAAGAGCGGGACCAAGTTTTTCCCAGTTTCCAGATGCTTCCTGTTTCGGACGGCTGAGCAAGACGAAGGCAATGGGGGCTTGATCAATCAGTCGGAAGAGATGGTCCAGCAGTTCCAGCGAACTATGATCGGCCCAATGCAAGTCTTCTAACACCACGACCACGGGCTTTTGTTTCGCCAGCGCGAGCAGCAGCCGCTCCAATACGGCAAATAAACGATGGCGAAAGTCTTCACCGGTGACGGCGCCGACGGCAGCCGCCTCCTGGCTGTCGAGGCGCATGGAAAGCAGTTGCGCCAGTACGGCATAAATCTCCAGATCGCCCGGCAAAATGCCGTGCAGCCGCGCTTTCAGGCTGGCGGCGGCTTCGGCTTCCGAGTCTTCGTCGGCGATACCGGCATAACGGCGCAAGAGGTCCAAAAACGCCCCGTAACCGAGGGACCTGCTGAAGGCAAAAGAACGGCCTTCAAGCCAGGTCAGGTCCTTCCCTTCACGCCGGCGGATTTCGGCGAGCAGGCGGCTCTTGCCAATCCCGGCCTCGCCAAAAATCGCGGCAACCTGCCCCCTGCCGGTTTGGAGTTTATCGAGGAATTCAACCAGCGCCTGGCGCTCCGCAGCCCGGCCGACGAGCGGGGAAGACAAGCCTTCGACCCCGCGGGACTTGTCCGGCTGCAGTTTTGCATGGAGGAGCTCATAGACCGTCAACGGCTCTCGTTTGCCTTTGACCTTGATGGGGTCCATTTCCTGGAAGGCAAAGGCGCCGCGGGTCAGACGGTAGGTGTTGCGGCTCACGAAAATCTGGCCCCCTTTGGCGGCGTCCTCCAGCCGTGCCGCGACATTGACGGTATCGCCCATCACGGTGTAGCTCATCCGCAGGTCGCTGCCGATGTTTCCGGCAATCACCATCCCCGTGTTGACCCCGATGTGCACATCCAGGGGTTGGCCCAGTTTCTCGATCCAGCGACGGTTGAATCTCTGGAGATTTTCGCGCATGGCGATGGTGGCGCGCAGAGCGCGTTCCGCGTCATCTTCCAGGGCGATTGGAGCGCCGAAGACGGCCATGATGCAGTCCCCGATGAACTTGTCGACCATGCCTTCATATTGGTAAACCGCCAGGGCGAGTTCCTTGAGGCAATCGTTGACGAGGCCGGCAACGTCCTCGGCGTCGAGCCGTTCGGAGAGCGCGGTAAAGCCGGAAATGTCCGCAAAAACGACCGTGACCTGTCGGCGTTCGCCCTCGATTTGCCCGGCGGCGCGCGTCTTGTCGGCCAATTGTTTCGGGACATAGCTCTGGAGCTGGGTGAGCAGGGCCTCTGGTGACGGCCCTGGTTTCGGCTGGGCTTCGTCCTGCGGCTTGGCGAGAAGGGAATCAATCTGCGTGCGAAGAGCCTTGAGGGTGACCTCAACCACGGCATCGCCAAGGGTGGGCCGAAGCGTCTCCTGGGCGCTGATGGCTGAACGAAGCTGGGCAATCTGTTCCTCGATGGCAGGCAAGGGCACCTCGTTATCGGCGGACCATAAAAATGTCCGGTTGCTGGGTCTTACCTTGAAGCAGTATTTTTCTGCTGCGGCACTATTCCCAGGAAATTCAGGCTGGGGCCCAGGGCGCCAAACGCGGCCTCGGCGAGCACGTTGTGTCCTTTGATAGACGGATGCCAGGCGTCGCATTGGTGAATAGATTCCGCGCCGCCGAGATCAACGGTCGCCAGCGCGTCCGAGTATTCGAGGCGCACCTGGGAATCGCCGCTCAATTTCTGGTCGAACTCGCCCACCATGGTGCGCAGCTCCTGGTTGATCATCAGGGCGAGCTTTGTCATGTTGGCCCGATACTCCGGTTCCATGGACTTGTAGTGCTTATAGTCCACCTCAAAATAGGGGTACAGCTCCGGATTCTGTTTCCGGAGTTGTTCCGCCTGGTCCCTGGCTTCAAAAAAACTCTTGAAATTTACGAGGCCAAATACGACGATGGCCCGCCGCTGTTTTTGCTCCCGCGCCCGTTCCACCAGGCGGTCAAGCTGGAGCGCATAGTCCTTGCGAAAATTGACAGCCAGCTTGTGCAACCCGGTGTCGATCTCCTCCGGCCGGTGCGGGTCCACAAACCATTCCCAGTGCAAATTGTTGTGTCCGATCCAGATCAACACCAAGTCCGGAAACCGTTTCTCCTGTAGAATCAAATCCACCTGTTGAGAGAAATTGCAGGGGAACCAGGACCCGAAGAGGCGTTTTTTTCCACCTCCGCCCGCATCAACCCGTCCTCCAACGCTAGAATATTCACAGGCCACCAAAGGCGTTTCCTGGGCAAGTCGCTCATAAACGCTGTATATGCTGTCAGCAGACGGGTCGGTATCGAGAAACCAGTCGTGACCATGGTTCATCTTGGAACGCCAGATTATACTAGGAAGGGAGGATACATAAAAATTCCTGCTCAGACTGTCGCCGATCATCGCTATATGGGGCAGGCGATCCAGCAGTTGCGCTTTCGTGAGGTCCCCTTGCTGATATTCCAGATAATCCCCGTTGTGCGGAGAAGCAGGATCGGAAATGGTCGACAGCGTATTGGCGCGGGCCGTGAGGAGCGAGCCACACCCCGAGATCAATATCATCCCGATACCAAGCGCTAAGGCCCCAAAGCCCATCCCGATTCCTAACTCCATGGCTCGAACTGATAGGAAAAATGATCCGACGGACCGCATGGGTGAACCTCCGGTGAAAGCGGGCGGGAGTATGTTGATTCTTTGCTGAAAATCAACCCCACGGAATTGCTGGCTCCTCTATCTAGCGGAAGAAAACGGCATCCTCCTGGCTGCTAAAATAGTCCGGTGGGACAACCAAAGCAACCGGGCAATCCCTGATATTTCATTGGAAAGTCCCTGATATCGAGTGAGATAAGAAGAAGTGCCCCGCGCAAAACTTAACAAATTCCTGGTACAATTCTGTGATGATTTATTTATCGGGTGGATGTTAACTTTGGATGAATGCGGCTAACTTGCCAGGAGCAGCAGACAGGCGGAACAACTCTTCCATGCTATAGCCATATGCTTCCACAGCCCGCTCGTTGGCTTCGATAATCCGCCAATCCTGATTCGCCAGCAGAATGATATCATTGGCATATTTGGTCAGGTATTCATAATGCTGCGCAAAGCGAGTTTGTCGTGCTCCGTTTCAAGCTGTCGGCGAAAAAAGGCCGCTTGCTGATTCCGCCAGACATTGGCCAGGCCCAGGCCGGAACTGACCACCAGAGCCAGCAGCAGCAAGCCGGTCATCCGGACATAAGCCGCGAGGGGCGAAAAGATTTCCGCGGCGTCAACCTCGGTCAGGATTAACCAAGGAGAATCAGGGATCTCCCCTCCGGCGGCCAACACCCAATTGTTCCGGTAGTCTCTCCCCTCGAACGCCCCTTTCACCCCCTAGCCACCATGGCGGCGCATAACTCAGGGGAGTCTGGCGAAGATTGAATAAGCTGCCACTATCTGGAACCATAGAACAGCACGCTGGTAATAAGGTCTTGGATGGAGACCCAAGCCATATGGCTGTATTACCATTTGCAGATCACTTGCCAAACCTTTCACTTATCATGAGCCAGCAAAAGTGACAGAAATGATAACCCTGCTGAAACCCCATTATTTTGGATGAAGCCGCATAAAGCATCGGCTTTAGGGTTCCGCCTCAGGTGCTTCGCACTGACAAGTGATGTTCGGGCGCCGGGAACCCCGCAGTGCTGAAAGTCTCACGGATAATGCGGTTAGTATCGAAATAAACCTGCCAATAATAATTATTGTGGACATATGGGCGTACCGCCAAAACCGGCCCCGTCAGGTTGAACTCAAGGATATCCACATCCGGGGCTGGATCAGTCATGACGTGGGGAATTTCGGCCAACCGTTCTTTGAGGAGCCGAATGGCCTCAGCGGGGTCTACCCCGTGGTTTAAATGGGCCTTAAGGTCAACACGACGAAAGGGATTGGCGCTAAAATTCTGGATATTGCCGGAAAAGATTTTGTTGTTGCCCACATAGGTGCGGATGTTGTCCAGTGTGTCAATGGTGGTGACAAACAGGCCGACTTCGTGCACCGTGCCCATGACCTCCCCAGCTTGGATAAAGTCCCCGGCTTTAAAAGGCTTTAAAAAGACCAGGAAGGCGCCAGCCGCCAGGTTCGTCAGCATGCCGCCCCACATGGCGCCCACGGCCAGACCGACGCCAGCTAGAAGACCGGCGATGGTGGTGGTCTGAACCCCGAAGTAGCCAAAGATGGCCACAATCAGGATGACCTTTAACAAGATGTTAACGGACGAATCGATGTACTTTATCAGAGTCGTGTCGACTTTTTTGGCGACCAGTGCCCGCGTCAACATCTTGATGGTTAGCCGAATAACCAGGGAGCCAAAAATCCAAATGACGAGAGCCCCCAGCACGGCAAGAACGATGGCCACCCCATGAGTGGTGAGATTCTGCAGCAAGACATTATTCATGACTTTATCTCTCCATCTTTTGGATGATCGAATGTTTGCTTTGGCCCGGGACTCCGGGGGTTATATTAAGCCAAAGGATCGGTTGGGCGGGTCCAGGGAAAAGAAGGTTGTTAAAGTGCCATTGAAATGCCCTACCCCAAAGGTGACTTACGCTAGTCCGTTCCTAAGGGTAAGCTCCAGAACAAAAATTATGGATAGATGGACGGCAACCGGGCCCGCGGTGGGAGGAGCTTCTGCTTCCTCCAACCGCAAATGGCCCGGTTACCTGTGGCTTGAGCCCCATTTTTTGAGCTACTGGGTGGGGTCCGGGACAACGCAGTAGCCGGATTCAGTGCCCTGATAGCAGGACTGGTAGTAGTTGGTGCCGTCGTAATAATAAGTCTGACCATTGATGGCCAGCGGCTGCAAATTACCCGACAAGATCGCCAAAAACGTGCCAATTGCGAGCGCGGCAGCCACCCCCGCTGCTATACTGCCCCAATCAGAGCCATAATACGGCTCCCAATCAGGACTATAATACGTCCCCCAGCCACCCCCATAGGAGGGATAATAAGGCCCCGGTATGGCCGGGATAGGATGTCCGGGGCCGGGCCCAGGTCCGCCATGTGGTCTAAAGCCGGGTCCAGGTCCGGCATGTTGTCTAGGACCAGGCCCAGGAAATTGTCCAGGTCCCGGCTGTGGGCCGGACCGGAAGCTCCCGCCGCCAAAGCCGCCGTGGTAGGCGTTGCCGCCTGGATTACCACGAAAGCCACCCCCGCCTCCATGCATGGCGCCACCGCCGCCTCCCCCGGAGGGCCGGCTGACACCACCGCCCCCGCCGGGACCATGGCCACCGCCAGGGCCATGTTGGGCCAAAACTTCCCCGGAGGGAAAGGGGAGGACCACCAGGAGACCGACCAAAGATAATACCAACAGCAGCCGCGGGATTGGAGTCAGCCTCATGACGCACCTCCTTTCTTCTTCTTTTTAGTCCCCTTGGGGACTGGAGTTGCCGCCTCCTTCACCGGGATAAACTTGATTTTCTGGGCCCCCTCGGGTGGGGTGAAAATGAACAGATTGTCCGCCAATTGCGGGGTGAAATTCCAATCAGAAATAAATGCGGTCCATTGCGGGGCATAGGGGAGCTTTTTCTGGGTAACCACAACCTTGCGCAACAGCGGCTTGTCGCCGGCCTCGACCCAGAGCTGGAAATGGGCATCTTTCTTGTCGTAGGCCAGGTGATGACAGAGAACGCCCCGGACCTTGCTTGGGCCGACATATAAAGCATTGGTCAGGTCCTTCTTGACATGCTCACAGAGGCGATTAGCGCCAAGTTCGGCCAGGCCAACCCGCAGCCCATATTCCTTGTGGGCCTTATCCAGGGCGGCGTCCATATCGCCGGGAGTCTCAATGACCCCGTAATGATTCATATTTCTGTCATAGAGCGTGAGGTTCTTACCGTCGAAGGTTAGTTCTTTATTCTCCCGGTCGCCGGAGCCATTGACCCGGAACTTATCCGGACGCCGGAAGAAGGCCTCCACGTCCATACCATACTGCAACTTCCGGCCTTCGGCGTAGACCCGGTCATTGTAGACCTCGGCCTTAAAGGAAAACTGGGCTTGATTCTTCAGGTAATCGCACATCTGTTGCAATACCTGCTTGGGGTCGGGGGTGGATGCCGGCTCCTGGGCCGGTGACCCAGGCGGCGCCTTGCCTGCCTGGGGCGCCGGAGCCGGGGCTTTGTCCTGCGCCGCGCCCGACCCGGAGACACCCAAAAGGATGACCGTTAGGATCAACAGCAACCAATGCACTTTTCTGCTCATGCCATCCCTCCTTTATTACTCATGACGGATTGGGTCATGCAGCTTGACTCAATCTTGGGCCTCCCAGACCCTTACCGTGGGGTAGGAATTCGGGGGACTGGGACGCCTGGGATAAGTTCCCGCCGCTGGTGCCTGGCCTGATCGATGTCCTTGTCCAGACGGTCCATCCTGCTTTCCAGCCGGTGCCGTTCCTCATGATTCAAATTGGGGTCTCGGCTCCTCTCCCGGATCTGATTAAGTTCTCCCTCCAAATGGTGCCCGCTCTTTGGGGGCAATCTGCCCGGAGTTGGCTAACTCGTTGATGCGCTCTTGCTGCCGATTTAGCCTGGCATCGATGCCATCAGAGGCCATGACCGGCAGGGTGAGGACGGCCAGTAAGAGGGCGGCCAATAAACCAGTAAGCCATTTCTGCATGCCTCTCTCCTTTTTACCTTCATTATTTTCCTGCAGTAACCATTTAACCATCCCTTGCAGGCATCCTTCCCATAGCAGTACTGGAGAGACTCGATCAGGGGCCTCAAAAAATGCTTCGGGGAATGCCTATAGGCTAGATACTATGGAGGGTCGTGTCAAGAAGCTACCAAACGGTCGTTGGATTAGAAATTGGCAGCCCCCTCCTGAAACCCTGAGTGTGATAGCGACTATCTTGCTGCCTGACAAGAAAAGGGGTTAGTCCAAGAACGGCTAACCCCCTGTAATTTCTGGCTCCCGGGGACGGACTCGAACCGCCGACCAAGTGGTTAACAGCCACCCGCTCTACCAACTGAGCTACCCGGGATTGTGGTAATCAAACTGGCTGGGGGACAAGGATTCGAACCTTGATAGGCAACTCCAGAGGCTGCAGTCCTGCCGTTAGACGATCCCCCAGTGCAACTTGACCCATTTTATATATGCGGTCGGCAGGATTTTGTCAAGAGGCCCGGCGTTCACCGCTTGTTAAGGAAAAACCCCGCGCCACCCTAGCAAATAGCGGCATGGCCGGCAGTTGGATAACCACGGAACAGGCCCCCCGGCCCCACGTAGAGGACCCCCGTGAGGGGGCTACCCAGGAACCAGAAAAGGCCGAAGCCGGTCTGAGAACTGACCCCTACCGGTCAGTTCTCTTGATCGACCACTGGCAGCCCGGTAAGGTGGAAGAGAGCAGCAAGGCGGGCCACTTCGACCGGCGAGTGGTCCAGGCCGACTCTTTGGAGCGGACCCGGTCTGTCTTGGTATGGCTCTGCTGGGGTGAAAAACCAGCTCCGGTTCCTCTATCCTGAGGAAAACCGCGGCCCCCCCCCCATGGTCAACTTCGCTGCCCGCGCGATTTTCGCTACCGGCCCAGCCCCTTTTTTCCCCACCGGTGGATAAGATATTGACAGGTGCCGGAAAAAGCCTTATCTAAAAATGAGAATCGAGGTGATGAAGTCCACCGGAACCGCTGCTGTGAGCTAATGACTTCTGTCCAATTTTTGGGCAGAAGTTTTTTTTGCGCCAACGCCAAGGAGATGCAATGGGAGTATACCGGGACCTGAAAGCAGACCTGGAAAAACAACTGGACCGCTTAGCCAGGCTGCCGGAGGTGCAGGGCCCGCAGATCACCCGGCTCCTGGACAAATTAAGGGAAAACCGCTTTAACCTGGTGATCCTGGGGGCCTTTAAACGGGGGAAGAGCACCCTGATCAACGCCTTGCTGGGAGAGCCGGTTTTGCCCACCGCCATTGTCCCCCTCACTTCCGTGGTCACCACCCTGGGCTATGGCGAGAGCCTCGATATCCAGGTGCACTTTCAGAACGGCCGGAGCCAAAAAATCACCCAGCCGGAATTGGCCGATTACATCACGGAAAAGGGGAACCCTCGCAATCAGAAAGGAGTGCGGGAGGTGGAGATCGCCTATCCCTCGGATTATCTGCGGGACGGGGTGCGCATCATCGACACCCCGGGGGTGGGCTCGGTCTATAGTCACAATAGCGAAGTGGCCTATAATTATCTCCCCCAGGTGGACGCCGCCGTCTTCGTGGTTACGGCGGACCCGCCCTTATCCGCGGCGGAACAGGAATTTCTGCAGGATATCCGGGAATATGTCCACAAGCTTTTTTTCGTGCTGAACAAGATCGACTACGTGGATGAAGCGGAGCGGCAGGAGGCCCTGGATTTTACCGTCGAGGTGCTGAAAGGTAACCTGGCCGCCCCGAAGGTAATGATTTTTCCCTTGTCGGCCAAGCTGGCCCTGGAAGGCAAAACCAACGGCGGCTCGGGATTACTGAACGCCAGCCTCTTGCCTGAATTTGAGGAGCACCTGCGTCAGTTTCTTTACGAAGATAAGGGCCGCGTCTTGCTGATTTCCTGCATCAATGGGGTTCTCAAGGCCTTGAGCGACTCGACGTTGGCACTTAAAGTAGAACGCCAGGCCAGCGCCATTCCCCTGAAGGAGCTGGAGGAAAGGATGGCCCGGTTCCACCTGGAAAGCCAGGGCCTGGAGAAGGAGCGCGAGATGTCTCTGCTGCTCCTGGATGGACGGATCAAAGGGGTGCTGACAACGCTCAACCAGGACCTGGAGGCCTTTAAGCGGCAGACGGTGGTCCGGCTGCGCCGGGAAGTGGAGGCCGAGTTTCAGCGGCAGAGCCGCCTGGCCTCCGATCTGCGCCGGGAGATGGAGAGATATTTATTCGCGGCGCTGCGGGATGTCTTCACGGATTGGCGGCGCCAGGAAATTGACCGGCTGGCGCTCTTATTGGCGGACACCCACCAGGAGTTCGCCGGGCGGATCAACGGTATCCTGGAGCGCCTGACCCAATTGACCGCCCGGATCTTCGACTTTTCCCTGCGAGGTTTTGCAGCCGAGGCCGCCTTTACCGAAAAAGCCAGGTTCTCGTTTAAATTTAAAGACGAGCCGGTGGGCCTGGAAATCCTGCAAATGACCGTGACTTCTCTCCTCCCCCGGGCCTTCACCAAAGGCTTATTGCTGAAGAAACTCCTGGAAAATGTGGCTGAGCTGGTCGATAAGCATTGCGGCCGGCTGCGTTACGATTTTCAGCAGCGGCTGCAGGAGCTGGCCCAGGATTTCCGGCAGGACTGGCTGGCCAGGATCGACGATACCACCCGGAGCATCGCCCAGGCCCTGGAACGGGCCCGGGCCCAGAAGCAGGAGAGCGCCCAGGCGGTGTCGCTCCGGGCCGGGGAGGTGGAACAGAGATTGACCGAAATTCAGCAGGCCGAAGGCGCGTTACTGGGTTTAAGGACCCGCATTGAACAATCCCTGCCTTCGGGAAAAGATTAACAAAGGAGGCTGGAACTAGATTTGCTCTTGAAACTCGATAAACTAATCTTATTTTCAGCTTAGGCCCTAACCATTCTCCTCAGGAGGTGAGATTATGAAAGACTATGAGGAAATCACGCGGGAAAAGAAACTTCCCAATGTAGGGCAGACCGTACGCAGCAAGAAGTACGGCACTCTGTGGCGCGTCCTGGAGAAGAAAGAGGTCTGGCAGACCATCGCTCCCGACCCGAAGACCGGGGAGACCCGCATGGTCCCGGCCATCTATCTGAGCTATTGGAAGATTCAGGAAGAGACCATGCCGGGGGTGGGTAAGATGATGGGCTTTTTGTACACCCTGTACGACAGCACCTTCCAACTCAACTGGGACATCGTGCCAGGTTGATCTGATTGCCTTGCGGGCGATGCCAGACGGGGCCGAACTAATCCGGCTCCGTTTGCTTTCCAGGCAAGTTATATATCCGTTTAAGATGTATACCCTCGGCTAAGAATGCGATAAAGTCTCCTGAGAGGGCGGCTCTTTGCCCTGAACTAGCTGGGGGGGCGACCAAATGTGTGAGTTTTGTCATTCGCACGGGGACGGCAAGAAATGGTATCTCAATGCTGAGAACTACTCCGCGGAACTTCTCAACAACCTGGAGCGCCGCAAGTTCTTCGAGGAGTTTTTACCGGAGGCCAAAAATTGGGATGGCGCCAAGATCGAGGCCGGCTTCCAAAAGGCCATGCAGTCTCCGGCCTGGCTGCGAAAACTGATCTATTGGTACCGGGAGAAGCGCCAGCAGCGGGATCACTTCGGGCAGGTAGTGCCCCTGGAAGACCTGGCCCAGGTATTCGACCTGACCAATTCCATCGTCCGCATCCCCTGCATCTGCCGCAAGATGAACAAGGGGAAGAATGACGCCACCTATTGCTTCGGCCTGGGTCTGGACCCTGAAAAGATGCTGGGTATGAAAGCAGCCGTCCTGGAAACCTTCCAGCTCGGTCCCGATGACGCCCACTTTGACCGTCTCACCAAGGCGGAGGCTCTCGACCTGCACCGGAATTTTGAAAGACAGGGCTTGATTCACACCATCTGGACCTTCAAGACCCCGTTCATCGGCGGCCTCTGCAACTGCGACCGGGCCGACTGCCTGGCCATGCTCAGTTACCGCTATAATTTTCGCGCCTTCTTTAGGGGAGAGTTCGTGGCCGAAGTGAACCACGACGCCTGCACCGGCTGCCGGGAATGTCATTCCCTTTGCCAGTTCGGGGCCATCGGCTTCTCGGTAATGGACCAGAAGACCTTCATCGACCCCGTCCGCTGCTACGGCTGCGGCATCTGCCGCTCGGCCTGTGAGATGGCGGCCATCGACCTGAAGCCCAGGAACGACCATCCCATTGCCCAGAACCTTTGGTAATCAACCGGCAGTTGCCTATGGGCCTTTGGCCACCCATAATAAATAATGCCAAGGTTGGTGGGGCGGGCGTCCCCGCCCGCCATTTTGGCGCTCAGTGCCAACCGACATTTTTGCGTCTTTGCGTGAGGCCAATCTTTTCAGGAAAGAGGGCAAAAAATGACCAAAATCATCCTGGTACGGCACGGCCAGACCCCGTGGAACAAGGACAAGATCTTTCGCGGCTCCCGGGATATTCCCCTGAACGACCAGGGCCGGGAAGAGGCCCGGCTGGCGGGGGAATGGCTCAAGGGTGAGACCATCCAGGCCGCCTACTGCTCGCCCCTGTCCCGGGCCCGGGACACCGGCGAGGCCATCGCCCGGCACCACGGCTTGATGGTTACGGATTTGCCGGGCCTGACCGACCTCTGTTACGGGGATTGGGAGGGCCTGCCCCTTACCGAGGTCAAGGTAAAATACGCCGACCTCTACCGCCAGTGGGAAACATCCCCCCAGACGGTGCGGTTCCCCGGGGGCGAGACCCTGGACGAAGTCAAGGCGCGGGCCCTGGCCGCGGTGGACCAGGTGGTGCAGCGCCACCCGGGCCAGACGGTCCTGTTGGCGGCCCACCGGGCGGTGAACAAGGTGCTCATTGCGGCGCTTATCGGCCTGGACAATGCCCACTTCTGGCGGCTCGGCCAGGACACCACGGCCGTCAATCGCTTTGAGTGGACCGGCGACACCTGGCAGATCATCGGGCCTCAATGACACCTGCCACTTAAGGGGTATGACGCGCGGGGAATATGTGGATTTTTAAAAGGAGGCAGTTCCTCCTGAGCCTTCGGCGCACCCCTAAAAACATGAAAAGGCATGAAAAGGGAGGTGGGGCGGGCGTCCCCGCCCGCCATCTTCATTATCCTTGCGCCTTTTCTTTGCGACTTTGCGTCTTGGAGTGAGATTCACCTTTTCAAGGCAGAGAAGGGGCGCAGGGGCCGCCTTATTGCTCGCATTTAACCGGCTGGGCCGCCGCCGAGCCCGGACCGGCCAGCGGGCGGAACATCTGTTTGCTGGCGCCGCAACAGGGACAATGCCAATCGTCGGGCAGATCCTCAAAGCGGGTTCCCGGCGGGATTTTGCCTTTTTTATCTCCCCTGGCCGGATCGTAAATATAACCGCAATTGGTCATCTGGCACTGCCACATATCCTCGGGCCTGGATTTTTCCATATCGTTCCCCCCAAAAATGTTGTCCCTACCATAATTCCGGAACTGCCTTAAATATCTGCGAGTATTGTCCCACCTTCCGGGACCAGACCACCACGCCCACGTTGTTGATCCGGGGCTGGAAACGGTCCACTATGTCGAGATTGATAGGACCGTGGATGGAAGAAACCACCTGCCAGCTGGCGCTGATCTTCTCGATCCAGACCACCTCCCCCGCGTCATTGATGGCCGGCTGCTCATGGTCCTTGAGGGCGAAGGTGAGCTGCCCCCGTTGGCTGGAGAATATCTGGTCGTGGACGTCCACCCGTTCGACCCAGACGATCTCGCCCCGGCTGTTGAGGGCGGGCTGGACATGATTCACCGGATCCCTGGTGACCTGGCCTTTGATATTGGAGAAAATCTGGGTCTTGCCCCTGACCGGCTGGACCCAGACGATCTCGCCCGCGGCGTTCACCGCCGGGTCCAGGTGATCCGCGGCATCCCTGGTGACCTGGCCCCGCAGGCTGGAAAAGACCTGGCTATGGCCGCCCACGACCTGGGCCCAGACCATTTCCTTGAGGTTGAGGCCCGCCGCGACCACGCAGGCGGAACGGTTCAGCACCTGTTCCTGGAGCACGGTGGAATAGGATTCATAGACCGGCCCTTTGGCCACGCACCAACCCACCTGACCCAGGTCGTTGATGGAGGGGTTGAGGTGGTTAGTCGAGTCGCTGGTGACCTGGGAGACTTTGTAGGTGAGCTTGCCGCCAGCGGCGGTGGCCGGGCCCGAGAGCGCCAGGATCAGAACGGCCAGGGCCGTGAAAGTCCGCAAGCACATGGGCTGTTCCTCCCTTGCCGGAATAAATCGACCGGACAAGTAGAAAATGCAAAATTAGGCCTTAACTTGTTAGGGACACGGTGATCGGGCCCCACGTCTCGACAACTACAAGATAATTCATCTGCGCCCCGGGGCAAGGGGCGCCCCGAAGAGAGGCGAGCTTTATGGGAAAATTCGAGAAACGGAATTGGAGCGGTGAAAAAGGCAAGAAATTCAGCCATGCCGGCCGGGTAAACGAACCCTACGAGCTGGCGGCCGGCGAGGAAGCCGCAGTCTGCCAGGAATGCCACGGCCTCTACCAGGGCAAACGCTGGTTTTTTGATGAAAAACTCTATGAGAAGTTGGCCGGCACCGGCAAGGTGCGCCAGGTGGTCTGCCCCACCTGCCGCAAGATCAAGGACCATTATTCGGAGGGCTACGTCACCCTGAGCGGTGAGTTTCTGGTAGAGCACAAGGACGAGATCGTTACGCTCCTGCAAAAGGAAGCCGCCAAGGTGGGCAAGCGCAGCTTCGACGACCGCATCATCCAGATGGCCCCGGAAGGGGATAAAATGGTGGTGGAAACCACCACGGAGAAACTGGCCCAGCACCTGGGCCGCACCATCTATAAGGCCTACAAGGGGGACCTGAGTTTCAGCTGGAGTGAGCCGAACCGGTTCGTGCGGGTTTATTGGGCCAGGTGAGGGATAGCTTTCAGCTTTCAGCCGTCAGCGATCAGCTAAAACCGGCGGGCAAGTGTGTGCCGGTTAATGAAAGGTTGCCGCAGACTTTAGCCTACAACGCAAGGGCGACCCGCCGGGTCGCCCTTTTTGGTGGCACCGGCTTTCCAGCCTGTGCAGAATGCCGCTGGGGCGGGCCGCCGTGCCCGCCTCGTGCTTGGGCGGCCGGGACGGCCGCCCCACCGGGGGTTAGGCTGGCTTTTCCACTTTCCCCTCTGCTTTTGGCTTTTTTCCTGCCCTTCTTCGCCTTGGCCCCCCAGGTCTTCGTCCTTTCGGGCCGGCTTTTTCCGCTTCCGGCTCACCGCTCACTGATTCCGGCTCACCCTCCTCCTCGGCCAGCACCAGGTTGACGTGGCGGCGGCGGATATCGACGTGGGCCACCGTGACCCGCACCTGGTCACCCAGGGCGAAGCTGGCCCCGGTCTTGCGGCCGGTCAGGCGCATGCGCACCTCATCGTAGCGGTAGTAGTCGTTGGGCAGGTCCACCAGGCGCACCAGCCCCTCGGCAAAGACCTCGTCCAGGGCGACGAAAAAGCCGAAGGCGTTGACCCCGGTGACGCGGCCGGAGAAGGTCTCGCCCACCCGGTGGGATAGGAAGCGCACCTGCATGCGGGCCAGCATCTCCCGCTCCGCCTCGATACCCAGGCGCTCCCGCTTGTTCAGGTGATTGGCCATGGCCTCCAGGTCGTCGGGTTCCAGGGAGACGGGCGGTTTCTTACCGGCCAGCTTGGCTATCAGCAGCCGGTGGACGATCAGATCCGGGTAGCGCCGGATGGGGGAGGTGAAATGGGTGTACCACTCGCTGGCCAGGCCATAATGCCCCAGGGCCTCGCCGGCATAACGGGCCTGCTTCAGGGAGCGCAGCAGCATCAGCAGCACCATGGGGGCCAGCGGCGACGTGCTCACCTCCTCCAGGAAGCCCTTGAGCGCCCGGGGGTCCCGGTGGGCCTCCTTGGGCAGTACGAAGCCCAGGCTCTTGAGAAAGCCGCGGAAGACCGCGATCTTGGCGGGATCGGGCGGCTCGTGCACCCGCAGCAGGGAAGGCTCTCCCAGGAAGACGGCCACCGCTTCGTTAGCGGCAATCATAAACTCTTCGATAATCTGGTGCGAAAGGAGCGAGTCCACCCGACGGATGTCCTCCGGCCAGCCCCGTTCATCCAACACCACCTCCGCCTCCGGGATGCTCATCAAGAGGCTGCCCCGTTCCCCGCGCTGGTTCCGCAAGAGGGTACGCAACTCTTCCATCCAGCCCAGCATCTTGAGAAAAGGCCGATATTGCAGCCGCAGGGCCCGGTCCTTTTCGGTCAGCAGCCGATGTACCTGCAGGTAAGTGAGGCGGGCGTGATTGCGGATCACGGCCCGGGCAAACTGGAAGCGTTTCCGCTTACCCTTGCGGTCAAAGTCCAGGATGACCACCACCGCCAGGCGGTCCACGTCGGGCTTGAGGCTGCAGACATCCGTGGCCAACTGCTCCGGCAGCATGTGCACGGCCCGCTGGGGAAAATAGACGCTGTTGCCCCGAAGGTTGGCTTCCTGGTCCAGGGCCGAACCCGGGGTGACGTAGTGGCTGACGTCGGCGATGGCCACGTAGAGGGTGAAATTGCCGCCGGGCTTCTTCTCGACATAGACGCCGTCGTCGAAATCCCGGGCGCTTTCGCCGTCGATGGTCACCATGGGCAGTTCCCGCAGGTCCAGACGGTCCTTCAAGACCCGGGGCGACAAGTCGAGAGAAATCTTCTCGGCCTCGGCCAGCACCTCCGGGGGGAATTCATCCGGCAGGCCGTATTTCAGGATGACCAGCCGGGTCTGGACCGCGGCGTCTTCCACCGAGCCCAGGGCCTCGAGGATGACCCCCTGAGGGTTCAGGTGGGCGGTGGGATAATTGCTCACCGCCGCCCGCACCATGTCGCCGGGGGCGGCGCCGGCCAGCTGCTCCGGGGGAATGACCAGGTTGAAGATGAGGTGCTCGTCTTCGGGCTCCACATAATAGGTATTTTCCGCCTGGCACAGGAGACCCAGGACCTCTTTATGCCGGCGCTCCAGAACGCGGATTACCTTGCCTTCCTTGCGCCGGCCCCGGGTCCCTTCGATCCTGACTACCACCCGGTCGCCGTGCCAGGCCTCCTTCAGGTTCACCGCGGTCAGGTAGATGTCCTGGCCGCCGGTTTCCGGGGTGACGAAGCCGAAGCCGTCGGGGTGCACCGAGAGTTCCCCGTGCACCAGGTTCATCTTTTCCGGGAGGCCGTAGCGGCCGCCCTTGAGGGAGACCAGCTTCCCCTGGTTGACCAGCTGCTCCACCAGGGCGTTAATGGCCTCGGCCTGGTCCGGCTCCCCCGGCATGATCTGCAGCAGCTCAGCCGGTAATAACGGCCGCGCCGCCTCCTCAAACGCCCGCATCACCCGGCCTTCCAGGGAGGGGCGCCGTTTTCTGCGTCTGCGGTGATCCATCTTGCTCCTAGTCAATCATGCCGGGCGAACACCCGGTTCGCCCGACGAAAAATCTTGGCTTTAGTGTACCAGCCAGGCCGCGGTGGCCACCAGCCAACTGCCCTCGTTGGCCAGTTCGCTCAAGGCCGAGCCTCGGCGGTTCCGGTCCCAACCGGCCTCCTTGATGGAATACCAGAGCTGCCCCAGCCGGGTCAGGATGGTGATATGTCCGGTGACTACGGCCAGTGGGGCCAGGCCCCGGCCACCCACCATCATGATCTTATAAGCCAGGGCGAGCTGCGGAATAGCCTTGAACCCCACCGCCAGATAGCCCTTGACCATGGGATCGACGAGGCCCAGATTGAGCCGGTAGGCCACCAGCAAGGTCAGGGTTAGTCCGGCGGCCACCAGCAGGGTGGTCACGGTGTCGGTGCCGCCCCAGATGTGGGTGCCCCGCCAGAGCATCACCCCCAGATCGGCCAGCACCATCAAAGTCCAGGCGGCATAGCTCAAAATGGTTTGCAGGGTCACCCGGCTGGGCTGATTGCGGTGCGCCCGGAAGGCCAGCACCAGGTTGAGCAGCAGAAACGCCAGCCAGCTCAGGAACCAGCTGATGTTCACTCCCTGCTGGGAACTCAGGAGGCGCAGAAACTGGCTGCCGCCCCAGATAAAGGTGAAACCGATTTGCACGACGAAGAGGGTGTCAGTGGTCCAGCGGTTGCTCCGGGGAGCCGCCGCGGCCCTGAGGGGGTTTTGAAGCCGGTTTGAAAAGCCGCTAAACATATCTTGCATCAGTCCCGAAATTAAGGTTGTCACAAACTTATCGATATAAGTATAGAATAATCCGCTATCTTTTACGATAGCTCAGTCAAAATTTCAGCCTTTATCTCCTTCCCAAGCCGTGTGGGGTGCGCACCGCGCACCTGGCATTATTTACCCACCAGGCGGCTGAAGATGGTGCGCAGTGCGCACCCTACATCTGATAGCTGACAGCTCTCACCTCAGCAGCCAGGTGCCTTCGTTGGCCAGTTCGCTTAAGGCCGCGCCCTGGTGGTTGCGGTCCCAGCCGGCCTCCCGGAGGGCGAACCAGAGCTGCCCCGGCCAGGTGCAGATATGCCTCTGTGATGATCTTATCTTTACCGCGGCTATATTTGACTTCGATTAGATTTGTGCTTCCGTGAACAATTCTATATAATTTTTTTGGGTAAAATTTTTTTCCGAAAGGCGGCGCCTGCGTATGGCAGGTTTGCAGGTAGAATACCTGAAGCAACTGGACCCGGCCCGGCGGCAGGCGATTCTGAGCCGCTCCCGGGTGGACGTGAGCGCCGTGCTGGCCACGGTGGCGCCGATCATTGCGGCGGTGCGCCGGGACGGCGACGCCGAATTCATGCGGCAGCCGGAATTCAATGCCGGCCTCACCGCCTCGGAACTGGAGGTCACCCCCGAGGAGATCGAGGCGGCTTACCGGGCCGTGGACCCGCGGGTTTTGAGCGCCCTGAAGGTGGCGGCGGGCAATATCGAGAAGTTTCACCGGGCCCAGCGGGAACGGGAGATGTGGGCCATGGAAGTGCAGCCCGGCATCCTGGCCGGGCGCCTGACCCGCCCCCTGGACCGGGTGGGCTGCTATATCCCCGGCGGCCTGGCCTCCTACCCTTCCAGCGCCCTGATGAATATCATCCCGGCTAAGGTGGCCGGCGTCAGGGAAATCTTCGCCGCTACTCCGCCGGAAGAATGGCGGTCAATCCCGCTATCCTGGTGGCGGCGCACCTGGCCGGGGCGCAGCGCCTCTTCAAGATCGGCGGGCCCTGGGCCATCGGCTCGCTGGCTTACGGCACCGAGCTGGTGCCCCGGGTGGACAAGATCGTCGGGCCGGGCAACAAGTACGTCACCGCGGCCAAGCTCCTGGTCTTCGGCCAGGTGGACATCGACTCCCCGGCCGGCCCCAGCGAGGCCCTGATCCTGGCGGATGACTCGGCCGAACCCCGGTTCCTGGCCCTGGACTTCCTCTCCCAGGTGGAGCACGACCCCGAGGCCGCCGCGGTTTTGGTGACGCCGTCGGCGGCGTTGGCCCAAAAAGTGGTGGACCTGATCGTCGCGGAATTGCCCCATCTGCCCCGGCGGGAGATCATCGAGGCGGCCCTGAGCAAATACTCCGCCGCCCTGGTGGTCGAGGATCTGGACGAGGCCATGGACTTTGCCAATCTCTACGCCGCCGAACATTTACAGATCGTTACCCAAGAGCCCTTCGCGGTCTTGCCTCGCATCCGCCACGCCGGCTCCATCTTTATGGGGCCTTACGCCCCGGTGCCGGTGGGCGACTATGCCTCCGGGACCAACCACGTGCTGCCCACCGGGGGCTGCGCCCGGATGTTTTCCGGCCTGTCGGTGGACGATTTCATCAAGAAACCCACCTTCCAGCACCTGTCCCGGGAGGCCCTGGCGGCCTTGAAGGACACGGTGATCACCCTGGCGGAGAGCGAAGGGCTGCTGCTCCACGCCCGGGCCATTGCCGAGCGCTTCAGGTATGCCTGAACGCCTGGCCGAGCAGGCAGGATAGAAGCTATGCCGACCTCTAAAACCCCAGCCGCGGTCCTCCCGGTGGCGGAATTGAGCGACGTCCAGAACCACGTCAGCCCCCACACCATCGATATCGACAAGGTGGGGGTAAAAAACATCTCCTATCCCATCGTGGTGTTGGACAAGTTCAAGGGCACCCAGCACACCGTGGCCCGGATCAACATGTACGTCAACCTGCCCCATCGCCACAAGGGCACGCACATGAGCCGCTTCATCGAGATCTTGAGCGAGTACCGCCGGGACATCAGCCTGAAACAGATCGGCCCCATCCTGGAGGAGACCCGCCGGCGCCTCCACGCCCAGTCGGCCCACATCGAGATGACCTTCCCCTACTTCATCGACAAGGAGGCGCCGGTCACCAAGGCCCGGGGGCTTGATGGAGTACATCTGCACCTTCAAGGGGCGATGGACGAGAACGGCAAGTTGGACCTGGTGGTGGGGATCACCGTGCCCATCACCACCCTGTGCCCCTGCTCCAAGGAGATCAGCCTGGTGGGGGCGCACAACCAGCGCGGCGAGGTGCGGGTGCAGGTGCGCTACAGCAAGTTCTTCTGGATCGAGGACCTGATCCGGCATGGTGGAGGAATCGGCCTCCTGCGAGGTCTACGCCCTGCTGAAGCGCCAGGACGAGAAATTCGTCACCGAAAAGGCCTACTCCAACCCCATGTTCGTCGAGGACGTGGTGCGGGAGATCGCCCACCGCCTCGGGCAAATCGACAATTTCACCTGGTACTCGGTGGAATCGGAAAACTTCGAGTCCATCCACAACCACTCCGCCTACGCCTATATCGAATCGAACTAGAGACCGCCTCACTGGCTGGGCCGCCTTTCCCACTCCCGGATTCAGGCGGCTCTCTTTTTTCGTGCTTAAAAAACCCTGCCTTATTTCGGTTAGGTAATTCTACCTAGTTCAGAATGTGCACTTTTACCTATTGGCTTTGCCCAGGGCGATCCTTACTTTTTGTACGTTAGGCTAAATCTAGCCGTAATAATAAATGGTTATCTTTTTATCCGCCGTCCGGATACCCTGGGACGGCGAAGAGTCGGACGATTTCCCTCAAAGGAGAATAACATGAGCTGCTTTGAAAAGGTGCACGGTGGCTTCAAGGCGGACGGCCTGGAACTGCGGGCCGCCAACTGCGGCTGCGGCGGCTTGACCGGCCCCGGCGGGTCTGGTTCGGGCGACTGTTGTTTCACCTATTCCAAGATTAAGCATGATCACAACACCATTTTTTTCTTCGGCAAGAATACCACCCCCAACACCACCAATAACTACGAGTGGGGTTACCGGGTCCAGAAGGGCGACCATATCGTGGATGTGCAGATGTTGGATACCTGGGGTCCCAAGAACTACAAGTTCGGCGGCGTCATGCCCCCGCCGCTGTCGGCCTGGACCGGCAAGGGTTGGGCGGTGATCTCCCAGTTCGAGCGCCCCGTCGAGGGCAGCGGCGAGCCCCTGCCGGAGTGGTGCGACAGCGCCGCCTCGGCCTGCGAGCGGCCGACGACGGAGATCGAACAAGGCAAGGGATATTCTCGCTAACTCTCTTCGCCAGGAAATTAATTTCGAGGAGACGGCCGCTTTCCTGAGGAAAACGGCAGGGGCGGTGGGCCTCGATCTTAGGAATATGCCTGGGAGCATGCCTGGGGGGATGGATCGGAAGTCTGTTCCGGCCGTCCCCCGAATTTTTTGGGGCGAAATAATCTGAGTGGCACAGGCTTCCAGCCTGTGGCTGCCTCTTTGATGCCTCTCCACAGGCCAGAGGCCTGTGCCACTATCAGGTTGGCGTTAGTTTTCGACCCGGGCCCGGATCTTCAGGAACTGCTCCGGGGACTTGTGCTTCTCCCAGGGCCCGGGCGATGTTGACCGTCACTTCGGTGTCTCCCGCCTGCCGGGCTTGCCAGGCAAACTCGAGGCGGCCGAAATCACCCGGCCTCGACTGCTTCGGCGGCAGGTCCCGCCTGGACAGCAAGGTCAGAACCTCGCCGTCGTAAACCGGCGGCAAGACCTGATAGCCGCCGCTCCCCGGATTGCGTAGATTCAGGAGCAAGGTCTCACCCACCTGCAAGGTCACCGTCCGCCCCGAGTCTTTTTCGGTAAGGGTGAGGGCAGCCGGGCCGGCCTGAACCGGCGCGACCGGCAGCCTCAGGGCCAGCAGCAAAAAACCGGCCATTAAAAGCGGGGCGACCAGAGAACGAAACATTAGTGACCTCACCACTGCGGCAGGCTTAAACTCGCCTCCGCGGCTCATAGAGCTGGCCCTGCCCGGATTATTCTTCATTCTGCCGGCTTTTGCCCTTCTTGCCCGCTTTAGCCGGGGCCTTGCCGCTCAGCAGTTTCTCCTGGCCAGGGAGGGCTCCCAGCCACTGCACTTGGCCGTTGTCCAACTCATAGATGGCGCCCAGCAACTTGACCTTGCCGGCCTTCACCCTGGCCTTGATCAGCGGACTCTTTTGCAGGATATCTTCCATGGCCTGAAAGACGTTGTTTTTGATGGCTGCCGCAATCAGGACCTCGGCCGCGGCCCCGAGATTTTCCTCCTTGGCCTTGGTCACTGCCGGTTTAATGGGCGCCACCAGGGCGCCGATGCTGCCCGGGAGTTTGGCCCCTTCCACCACCGCGGCGACCGCGCCGCACTGGCTGTGGCCCAGGACCACCACCAGGGGGGTGCCCAGGTGGTCCACGGCGTATTCCATGGAGCCGATCTCATCGGTGGCGGCCACGTTGCCGGCCACCCGCACCACGAAGAGATCGCCGAGGCCCTGATCAAAGATCACTTCCACCGGCACCCGGGAATCGGAGCAGGAGAGCACCGTGGCGAAGGGGTGCTGTCCCTGGCCGGCGGTCAGGGCCCGGCGGGCCGCGTCCTGGTGGGGATGGGATGCTTGGCCGTCGAGATAACGGGCGTTGCCGTCTTTCAGCAGCTTCAGGGCCTCATCGGCGGACAGGCCCGCTTCGGCAGCCCCCGAGGCCAGGGCTGGGACGGCCAGGACCACCAGGCACAGGAAAATCAGCAGCGCCGGGGCAATTTTCTTCATCCGGGTCATGGCAAGACTCCTGGTTGATGGAGTGGCTTGGGGCGATCATAGCATAATTTGCCGGTTTGGAAACCGGCCGCGGCCAGAAATCGCCCAGGCGGGTCAGCCGCTATTTCCCCCAAGACCTTCCTTGACAAGTTCCGGGCAATGATCATATGATCAAACATTCAATATTTCAGGAAGTTCGGCGGTCCGGCGACGGCATCCAGGGACTAACTTTTGATCTCCAAGGGAGTAAGAGCATGAGGCACGCACTGGGCATCCGGTATCTGGCGATGGTAATGCTGGTCCTGTTTCTGGCGGGTTGTACCGATACTTACGCCTACCTGCCTTCCGTGGGCTCGAAGGGCGCCCCGGGGGCCGAAGCCCAACCTGCCGCAACCCAGCCCGGTGCGGCGGCCGAGGCGCCGGCACCGGCCCCCAAGCCGGATTTGCCGCAGCAGGTCCAGGCCCTGGAGACCCGGGTGCAACAGTTGGAGACCCGGGTGACGGAACTGGAAGGCCGGCAAGCTGCTCCCACCGCTCCGCCGGGCGCCCGGGTCAAGGAGCGCCCGGCGACGTTGTCACCCTCCAAGGCCGTCTATCCCGCGCCGGCCGCGGCCGCGGATAAGACTTACGCCGACGGTTACCACCTCTACCAGACGAAAAAATATGCCCAGGCCCGGACCAAATTCTCCCAGTATTTGAAAGAGCAGTCTAAGGGCGCCAAGGCCCAGGAGGCCCACTATTATCTGGCCGACAGCTTTTATCAGGAGGCCAAATACTCGGAAGCCGCCTCGGAATTCAACAAAATGACCAGCCAATATCCCAAAAGCGTCCTGGCCCCGGCCGCCCTGCTGCGCCAGGCCCTGGCCTATCAGAACCTGCAGCAGACCGCGTCATACCGCAGCACTTTAAAGAAGCTGACCCAGGCCTATCCCCAAAGCCCGGAGGCCAAAGAGGCGGGTAAGTGGTTGAAGGAAGGCAAGAAGGTGACGCCCGCCAAGGCCCCGGCCAAGGCGGCCAAACCGGAATAAAGGAGAATCCCCGCCTCTTTCCGACACCAGGATGTTTTCCGGGGGGCGGGGTTAAAACCCGCCCCTAATGCACAGGTTGGCAAACTTTTTCAGAGCCCAAGAGCAAGAAGCAGCATATAATTATAAGGATGGTCTGCCATCCGGTGGAAATACTTTAGGTACGGCCAATGTGGCCGACGGATTAACTCAATATGCTAAGTTTTCTGCGTAAATATTCAAAATCCTGGATGATTGCCCTGATCGTCGGGGCCATCGGCATCGTCTTCATCTTCACCTTCGGCTACGGCGGCCTGAAGTCCGGGGCCATGCGGGAAGTGGCCGCGGTCAACGGCGAACCCATCCTGCTCTCTGCTTATCAGCGGCAATTCAATGAGCTGTACAGACAATACCAGGAGCAGAGCCATGGCGAGATGACCGAGGAGATGGTCAAGGCGCTGCGGCTTAAAGAACAGGCCCTGAACCGGCTGATCGATGAAAGCCTGATATTGCAGGCGGCTAAGCGTCAGGGGGCGGCGGTGAGTGACGCCGAACTGCGGGAAGAGATCCAGCGTCTGCCCTATTTCCAGCGAGGCGGCAGGTTCGACGAACAGGTATATCGTCTGGTGTTGGCCCGGAATCACCTGGATACCACAGATTTTGAGGCGCAGGAGCGCCGCCGTCTCGAGATGAGGAAGGTGGTCGAGGAACTGACCTCCCTGGCCAAGGTCTCCGACGCCGAGCTCTTGGAGATGTTTCATCTGGGCAAGGATGCGGTCAAGGTCAGCTACCTCGTCGTCAGCCCGGACAAGTTTATGGCCAAGCAGCAGGCCAGCGAGGCGGATATCTCCCGCTACTACCAGGACAATCAGGCCGCGTTTCGCCTGCCGGCCCGGGCCCGGGTAAGCTATCTCCTCTTCCGCCTCCAGGATTTCGAAGCGCAGGCCAAAATTTCCCCGGCGGAGGTTGAGGCCTTCATCAAGGAACATCCGGCGCAATTCTCCCGGGCCAAGGTGATTCGGGCCCGCCAGATCATGCTGGCCCTGCCGCCCAAGGCCGATGCCGCCAAGAAAGAGAGTCTGAGTAAGCAGGCCCAGGAATTGCTGCAGAAATTGCAAGGGGGCGGAGATTTCGCCCAGTTAGCCAAGGCCCAATCCCAGGACCCCGCCAGCCGGGAGAAAGGCGGAGACCTGGGTTACGTCCAGCGGGGCCAGCATCCCCGGGAGTGGGACCGGGTCGCCTTCGCCCTGCCTCCCGGGAAGGTGGGCCGCGTCGACACGCCCCAGGAAATCTACCTGATTAAGGTGGAGGAGGTCAAGGAGACTGAGAAGCTCCCCGACGTCGAGGCCAAGGTGACGGCGACGCTCAAACAGCAACGGGCCAGGATTCTGGCCCAGGAGGCGGCCCGGGAGGCCCGGACGGCCCTGTCTCAAGGGACCGTGGCGGAGGTGGCCAAGAAATATAAGGTCACTGCCGTGGAAACCCCCTGGATCGGCCCGAAAGATCAGGTGCCCGGACTGGGGGCGCTGCCCGCCTTCAACCAGACGGCCTTGCAGCTCAAGGCCGGGGAAGTGAGCCGGGTGGTGAATCTGCCGGACGGCCCGCTGGTCATGAAGTCCCTGGAATATCAGGCGGAGCAGGTCCCGCCCCTGGAGAAGATCAAGGACCGGGCAGCCCAGCAGGTGAAGAAGCAGGGCGCCCTGAAAGAGGCGGAAAAAGAGGCTGCCCAGCTACTGGCCCGGCTGAAGAAGGGCGAAGCCCTGTCCCGGGTGGCGGCCGCGGCCGGCGTGCCTGTCAAAGAAAGCAAGCTTTTCAGCCGGTTCGAGGGCTTTGACGGCCAGCAGGCGGCCGAGGCCTTGACCAGCGCCGCCTTTGCCCTGTCAAAAGAGCATCCCTATGTCGACCAGCCCGTCCCCTGGCAGGACAATTATTATCTCCTAGCCTTCAACGAACGCCGCGCCGCCGACCAGGCGGAGTTTGGGAAAAACCGGGAGCAGATGAAGGATCACTTTCTGGAGCAAAAGCAGCAGATGATGTTTCGATCCTGGCTGGACGCCGAGCGCCAGCAGGCCAAGATCAAGGTTTACGAGTTGCCTTGAGGTCGAGGTCTGCCACGCAGATTTAGCCGCGAGGCTAGCCTTCTTCCAAGAGGCGACCTGGAGCAGAGGGGCCGATGCAACCTGACCGTGTCAGCAAAACCGCCATTGGTACGGCCTTTATGCGCGCCTACCATGCCGCCCACGACCACCCGAAAATCTTCGACGATTTTCTGGCGCATCGCCTGATCTCCGAGGAAGGACACCAGCGCTTCATCGCGCGCCATATGGAGATGTTCCGCCGGCTTGACCCGGAGCAAGCCGCGTCCTGCCCGGATCAGGACAGCGCCCTGGGGCGCTGGATGCAGACCTTTGCCCCCCTGCCCATCATCCTCGGCCGGGCGCGCTATGCGGAAGACCTGCTGGAGGAGGCCGTAAGGCAGCAGGAAGTTAAGCAGTATGTCATCCTCGGGGCCGGGTTGGACAGCTTTGCCTTTCGGCGTCCGGGATCTGATGGCCCGGCTGCAGGTGTTTGAGATAGACCACCCTGCCACCCAGGCGCATAAACGCCAGCGCCTCCTGGAAATAAGCCGGGAGACTCCAAGGCAACTCCATTTCGTGCCGGTGGATTTCAGTCAGGAGGATCTGGCCGCGGCCCTCCAGCGCACCGCGTTCGATCCCCAGGCCCCAAGCTTCTTTAGTTGGCTGGGCGTCACCTATTATCTGACCCGCGACGCCGTATGCGCCACCTGGCGGGCCATCGCCGAGATGGCGCCGGCAGGCAGTACCGTCATCTTCGATTACCTGGATACCGACGCCTTTGTCCCCGGAAGGGTGGCCAAACGCGTCCAGATTATGATGGACGCCGTACGACAGGTGGGCGAGCCGATGATCACGGGCTTTGACCCGGACGGGCTCGCCGCCGACCTCGCAGCCGTTGGCTTAGGTCTCCATGAGGATCTGGGCCCCGCCGATATCGAGGCGCGCTATTTTGCCGGACGCTTGGATGATTACCATGCCAGTGAACATGTCCACTTTGCCCGGGCGCTGGTAGCCTAAAAAATTTTGGCAGCATCCGGGTCTGACTATGCTTATATTTTGTATGAATCCTTGGAGATAAATAAATCCAGTCCCCAACCCGACAGCCGTGAGGTTCCCGTCAGGGTTGGAGGTTGTTCCGAGAGGAGAAGACATGCTTCAAGGTTTGGTTAGCATACTGTCCAGCGCTTATGTTGAAATAGTAATTTTATTCGTCTTGCTGGCGGCATTTGTCTTCCTGCGTCGAGACGCCCGGCTGGTGGTTTCCGGCATCCGCATCGTGCGCACCCTGCTGTTGATCTTGATTTTCTTTTATTTCATGTTCATCTGGGCGAGCACTGTGCAGCCGACGCTACGCAGCATCAGCGTTTTCGGGATGTTTGCCGTTAACCTGTATATGCTTTACAACCTGCTCCTGGCCAGATTGGAGCGGCCGTACCGCGACGCCCTGGCCGCGATGACCGGCGAGCCGGAAAGGCATGAACTGATCCATAGTGTCTGGCACACCGGCAAAAGATTCTATTATTTGCGTTATGCCGGGTCCTCGCTGTTCAGCGGCGCCAACCCCTTTCATTTCCTGCACGACCTGGCCACCGACCGGGTTCGGGACGATATTAAGGATACCCTGCACCGCTTCGGGGTGGAACAGAGAATGATCACCCTCCCCGTGATGGCGGCCTATTTAAAGAGCCAGATCGCCTGCGATCAAAGCATGCCGGTGGACTTTAAGGACGTGATGGAAAAGGCCATCGACGGTTTTGCCCAACATCCCTGGATTCAGGAACAGGGTAACGAATTTCTGCGCCTGGCCACCGAAAGGCCCGAAGACCTGCACTTTCCCGAATGGATGGCTAAATTCGAGGCCTGCGTCAGGACTTACAAATCGAAAAACCCTGACTGAAACCCCTGGACCCTGCCCGGATTCCTGCTGCCACTTTGGCCTGAGCCACTAAAGACTACGGGCGCACGCCCGGCGTGGCGCCTCCGAGAGCAAGACATGATAGAACAGGTACCGCTTCCTGAAATCACTTCCCGGGCTCCGGCCCTGCAAAAGGCCCTGGCCGGACAAAACTTGGCTCTGGCCCTGGTGCACCAGGCCGCCGACCTGTTCTATTATACCGGCACCCTGGTGGACGGCTTCCTGGCGGTGGCCCCGCAAGGCAGCCCCTTACTGCTGGTGCGCCGGCCCCAGGGGGAGGTTCGCAACACCTCGCCTGGCCCCGGGTTTTTTATACCAATCTCAAGGAAATTCCGGCGCTGCTGGGAAGCTATGGGCTCAAGCCCGAGGGGGCGGTGGGCCTGGAGTTGGACGTCATGCCCGCCGGGTTTTACCAAAGGCTCCAGGAGCAGCTCTTTCCGCAGCACCCCATCCGGGACGTCTCGCCGCTGATCCGGCAGCAGCGGATGATCAAAAGTTCTTATGAAATCGAGCAGTTGCGCCGGGCCGCGGCCATTATGGATCGGGTCCACGAGCAGGCGCCGGAGTTGCTGCAGCCGGGGATTTCCGAATTGGAGCTGGCCGCCGCCCTGGAGTACCGCCTGCGCCTCCTGGGGCATCAGGGGATGGTCCGGGTGCGCAATTGGGACCTGGAACTCCATTACGGCCACGTGCTCTCCGGGACTGCGGGACTGCACCCGGCCTATACCGACACCCCCAGCGGCGGCTTCGGGGTCAGCCCCGCCTTTCCGCAGGGGGCGTCGTTGAAGAAGCTGGCCCCGGGTGAGCCGATCAGCATCGACCTGGTCGCCTGCGTCAACGGTTATCTGGTGGACATGACCCGGATGTACGCCCTGGGGTCGCTGCCGGAAAGGGCCTGGGAGGCCTGGCGAGCGGTGCGGGAAGTTCACGAAACTTTTCAGCAGGAGGCCCGGCCGGGAGTAAAGCCCGGCCAGCTCTATCACCGGCTCTGGGACCTGGTGCGGGCCCAGGGCTTGCAGGACTATTTCATGGGTTCAGGCCCCGACCGGGTGGGCTTTCTGGGCCACGGAGTGGGTCTGGAACTGGATGAATTTCCCTTTATCAGCGCCCGCTTCCCCTTTCCCCTGGCGGAAAACATGGTGGTGGCCTTCGAGCCCAAGTTCTTCCTGCCGGAGATCGGCATGGTGGGCCTGGAGGACACCGGCGTCATCACCCCGGCCGGGGTGGAGTGGCTCACCCGCAGCCCCAGGGATATATTGGTCATTTGACTTAAAGGGTTTAATGATTATGTTTTTAGAACTTATTTTTGCAAGCGCAGCCAAATATCTCTTGACCGCCATAGTTAATAATGCTAACAAATTTCGTACTTTTGCCTACCTTTTTGTCAGAGAGACTGATTTGCATCTACCGCTGAAAAAGTCTGCCGCCTCGATAGTCCCCGGGCTGCTGTTGGCCCTGCTGCTGTTGGCCGTCCAGCCGTTGCCGGTCCTGGGGGCCGACCCGGTGGTGATCTGGAGCGGGCCGGCCACGGTGAACCAGGTGGCCATCACCTTCGATGACGGCCCCTCACCCCGCTATACTCCGGAGATCCTGGCCCTGCTGCAGCATTACCAGGCGCATGCCACTTTTTTTGCCTTGGGACGGAAGGTGGAACAATATCCCCATCTGGTGCAGGCCCTGCTGCGGGCCGGCAACGAAGTATGCAATCACACCTTCGACCACCCGCGGCTGACCAAGACGGCCGAAAGCCTCCGGGAGAGCGAAGTGGAGCGGACCGCGGTCGATCTGGAGCTTCTGGGCGACCAGACCTCCCGTTGGATTCGCCCCCCGTATAGCGCCTATGACCACCGCTTTCAGGATTATGTGGCCCACACCCATGGCCGGCTGGTAATGTGGAGCCTCGACTCCGGAGATTGGCGAGGGCTGGACCGCGACACCATTGTCAAAAACGTGGTCAACCGGGTGCACCCCGGGTCCATCATCATCTTTCACGACAGCGATGAGAAGGATAAGGCCGACCGTCGCCCCACCGTGGAGGCCCTGAAGCTGATCCTGCCGGCCTTGGAGAAGATGGGTTACCGCCTGGTCACCATTTCGCAACTGGTGGCGGGGGACAGCGCCCCCAAGCCTGCTGCAGTGCAAGCCGGGCCGCCTCAGCCGGTCAAAGCCCACCTGCAACCCGCCGGGCCCAAGATTAAATCCGGCTCCTTATGACGGCCGGGGCTGTATGCCGGCCCTGAGTCCGCCCTCCTTAAGATTCATCGCCTCTCCGCAGCAGACCTTGCCAGACTAAACCGGTGAGCCTGGGGAATTGCCTGCCGGCCGCATTGCCATGACCCGGTCGATGAGTTAATATAACGATATAAGTCTTTTCGTGAAGTTATTTCCTGCCTGCGAGAGCCGGACCATTTCCGGGTAGCAGGCTTTGGCGAGGATTGAGTTACCGTGACCACGATGTCCTTTCTGGAACATCTGGAGGAATTGCGCAAACGCCTGATTATCTCGATCATCGCCGTGGTGATCGGCATGGCCATCGCCTGGCCCCTGGTGCCCACGGTTCAGAGGATCATCACCCGACCGCTGCAACGAGCCCTCCATCACCCAGAGATGGCATTATGCCATGGAATCGTTTGTCTTGCGGAAATTCCCCAATGCCGCCAAAAACTTCGGCTTGGAACAGCCGGAGCCGCCCAAGGTCAAACCCCATAGGTTAAATTACATGGCCCCCCTGGAGCCATTTTTCGTCCAGATGAAGATCTCCCTGATCACCGGCCTGGCCCTGGCCTTTCCTCTGATCCTTTACCAGATGTGGCTCTTTTTTGCCCCGGCCCTTTACCCCAAGGAAAGAAAGATCGTCGTTTTTTTCATTCCTCTCGGCACGGTGGCCTTTATCCTGGGGGACCTGTTTTTCCTCAAACTGGTGTGGCCGCTGGTCATCTCCTTTTCCTTGCGGTATGAGAGCGACGTCCTCTTCTCCATGCTCAACCTGACCCGTTTGTCAACTTTTGTCTGCGCCTGCTGATGCTGTTCGGCTTGATCTTTGAGCTGCCCCTGATTCTGTTGATTTTGGCCCGCGTCGGGCTCGTGCAGGTGGAATTCCTGCGGCGGCAGCGACGCATGGCGATTCTGCTCAGCGCCGTGGTGGCCGCCTTCCACGCCGACGTGCTCACCATGATGGCCATCGCCATCCCCATCTACCTCATGTATGAACTTTCCATCCTGACGGTCCGCCTCTTCGGTCGGCCCGCCCCTGGCCGAGGACGAAGAGGCGGAACCACTACCGGCGGAAACGGGATTGGGTCCGCCCTCGTCCTCAACTAGCACCATAAGCCTTCGCCTGAAGACCGACGCTCTGGTGGAGCGGCGCCGGGCCTCGCCCAATCTTAGCGGCCCGGGACGGCCACCCCACCTTTCAGTTGACAGAATCGGCACACTTGCCGATATATAGAAGTTTTATCAGGACAATCTAAAGGTTTATGGCATGACCATTGAAGATAAAACCCAGGGGAATGGCGCCCCGACCCGAGCCCGAAAAACCCAGGAGCTGGCTGAGCCGCCTGTTGAGCCGCTTCCCGGCTGGCCGGGCGGGAAGGAATACCATTACGCCGGCTATCTCCCCAGCCGCCCCGGTTTTTTATTGCGCTATACCCTGGACCCTTTCTTCAACCGGGTCGACGGTGAACCCCAAGCATCTGGACCGTCTGCAGGAGCTGGCCCGACAGGGGGCGGTGGTTTATGCCCTGAAATATCGCAGCCACCTGGACTTCCTCTTTTTTAACCGCCGCTATCAGAAACTGGGGGTCATGGCGCCCGAAGTGGCCTTCGACCTGAACCTGTGGATGTGGCAGCCCCTCTCCCACCTGATGCAGATCGTCTCCGCCGCCCTCAATTATTTTACCCGCCGCCGGGCCTGGCCCAATCCCTTCCAGGACGGCTATTTCTTGAAAACCCTCCAGGAGCGGCGGGGCTCCCTGCTCTTCCTGGTGGACCAGGTGGGCTTCCGGCAGCGCTTCCTCAAACCCCGGGAAGACCCCATCCGCCACCTCCTGGAGATCCAGGAGCAGGTGGACTTTCCCATCTTCCTGGTGCCCCAGATGGTGATGTACGAGAAGGGCCCCTCCCGGGAGTACAAGGGGCTTGCTGGCAACTATTCTTCGGCGACGGGGAAAACCCCGGGCAGTCTGCGGAAGCTGGGGCTGTGCTTCCTCAAGGCTAAGAGGGCCGTGGTGGAGGTGGCCGAGCCGGTGAATCTCCAGGAAGTCCTGGCCGGCAGCCCCCAAAGACGGCCGCCTGCGGGACTGGCCCAGGAAATCCGGCGGGAGCTGATTCAGCGCCTCGACCTCAAGCGCCGGGTGGTCACCGGCCCGGTGATCAAGTCCCGGGAAGAGGTCATGGAACTCACCCTCACCGACCCGGGCCTGACCCGCTCCATGGAGCACCTGGCGGAGACCGAAAAGAAGAAGCTCTCCAAGATCAAGAACGACGCCCAGGATTACTTCTGGGAGATCTCGGCCGATTGGAACCAGCTTTACATCAGCCTGATGCATGCACGCCATGGTGACTGGCTGTCCCGGAGCACCTCTTCGACGGCATTGATTTCGATACCGAAGGCTTTGAGAAGGTGAAAGAGGCCGGCCAGCGGGGCAGCCTGATCTTTCGTCCCCTGCCACAAAAGCCACCTGGATTACCTGCTCCTGAACAACCTGATTTACCGGCATCACATGCACCCGCCCCGCATCGCCGCGGGCAAGAACCTGTCCTTCTGGCCGTTGGGCCCTCTCTTCCGGGGCTCCGGGGCCTTTTTCATCCGCCGCCGCTTCCTGGGGGGCAAGCTCTACGCCGAGGTGCTCTACACCTACATCAAGACCCTGATCAGAGCGGCTACAACCTGGAGTTTTTCATCGAAGGGGGCCGCAGCCGCACCGGCAAACTGGTGCTGCCCAAACTGGGCCTCTCAACATGATCCTGCGGGCTTACGAGGAAAAGGCCGCCCCGGATCTCATGTTTGTCCCCACCTTCATCGGCTATGACCAGGTGCTGGAGGAAAAGGCCTACCTCAAGGAGCTGGAGGGCGGACCAAGAAAGACGGAATCGGTGGGCCAGTTGGTCAAGGCCAGAAAATTTCTACATAGGCGGTACGGCCGGGCCTATATCCAGTTCAGCGAGCCCATCTCCCTGAACGAGTACCTGAGCCGGGCGCCGGAGGTAGCCCCGGGGGTCAACCAGCTGCGTAACCACGCCCAGAGACCTGGCCTCCCACATCATTCAGGCCATCAATGAGATTTCCGTGGTCACCCCCTTCTCCCTGGTCTGCGCCGCCCTGCTCACCTACCCCCGCAAAGGGGTCTACCGCCGGGAGCTGCTGCAAATCATCCAGGTGCTCTACGATTATCTCCAGGCCAAGAAGGTGCCCCGGGCCGATTCCCTGGAGAGTCTCACCTCGGCGGTGGAAGAGACCCTGGTCCTGTGCGAAGCCCGCAAACTCATCACCCCCATCGAGAAGGAAGAGGGCCTCACCGACGAACTGGGGCTGGGCGGCTACAGCATCGACGAATCCAAGCGCCCCTTGCTGGAATACTACAAAAACAATATCATCCATTTCTTCCTGCCCGCTTCCTGGTCTCCCTGGCCATCCTGGCCCGCCAGGGGTTTGAATTCGACCGCGAGCAGGTCCTGACGGATTTCGGCTTCCTCAAAGACTTTTTCAAGAATGAATTTATCTTCGACGACCGCCGAGCCCCGAGACCCAGGTGGAGGAAATCCTGGCCTACTTCGCCTCCCGGGGGGTGATCATCAACCTGGACCCCCAGGCGGCCACCTATACCCTGTCGGCCTCCGGCCTCAAGGAACTGGCCTACTTCGCCAACATCCTGTACAACTACTTCGAATCGTACTGGATCGTCTTCCGCTCCATCAAGTACCTGCAAAAGAAGCCCCGGAGCGAAAGAGAGTTCCTCAAGCGTATCCAGTCCATCGGCCAAAAACTCTATAAGCTGGGGGAAGTGGAGCGGGCCGAAGCCCTGTCGGAAGCCGCCTTCCAAAACGCCCTGAAACTTTTCGGGGAAAAGGGCATCGTGGTGAAGAAAGCCCCGGAAGGCAAAGGCGCCACCACCTTCAGCCGGCCCGCCGACGAAGACGCCAGGGAATACTATGGCCGCCAACTGGCGCGGTTTTTGAGAAGATAGATCGAGGACCGGAGACGGGAGACCGAAGCAAGGTGGTCTTTCCTTTAGCTCCCGTCCCCCGTCGCTTTATTCCTTCTTCGGCCCTACCTCTTTTATTTCACTCCCTATCTTCCCCCAGACCAGGTCCACGGCTTGCCGGGCGCTGTCGGCCCGTTGCAGGCCGCGCAAGGTCCAGGCGGCCTGCAGGGCCACCACGGGTTTGCCCAGTTTGAGGGCGATGGCGGCCTCCGAAATGGTGCCGTAGTCGCCGTCCACCGCGATGACCGCATCGGCTGAGTGGGCCAGGAGGACATTGCGGGCGTGCCCCAGGTTGGTGGCGATGGTGTAGGTCAGGTAGGGATTGGCCCGGCGCCGGTCGGCATCCGGCAGGATGCCCCGGCTGACGCCCCCGGCCTCTGTCGCGCCCTGGGCCGCGGCGGCCATCACCCCGCCCAGGCCGCCGCAGAGCAGCACAGCGCCGCGGCGGGCCACTTCCCGACCCACCTCCCGGGCCAGGGCGGCGATTTCGGGACTCACCGAACTACCGCCGATAACGGCAAGATAAACTGTCCTCAGCATCTCGGCTCTCCACCCGCCATACCAGTTAGCGGCAGGCAGGCCTCCTTGCCCACCTTTCTTCTAGATTGGCAAAAATCCAGATTACTATAAAATTAAGGGCAGGATAAGGCGCTGTAAGAAAAAACCAGGCAGAAATTTCTGTCCCAGGCTGCTATTATGCTCTCCGGGTTCAGCAGGTTGATCTTTTCTCTGACATTGGGCCTCAGCTTCCTGGCGGCCGCCTGCGCCACCGCGCCCTACACCGGCCGGCGCCAGGTGATCCTGGAATCCAAAAAAACCGAGCTCTCCACCGCCGCCCAAACCTACGACGACTTGCGCGCCCACAATGAAACCTGCCACGATCCGACCATGAACGAGCTGGTGACCCGGGTGGGCAAACGCCTGGCCGCTGCGGCCAACCGCCCCGATTATCATTGGACGTTTGTGGTCCTGGAAAACGCCCAGGAGACCCGCGCCTTTTGCTTCCCCGGAGGCGAGGCGGGCATCTTCACTGGCGCCCTGAAGTACACCCGGAATGAGGCGGGTCTGGCCACGGTGCTGGCCCATGAGATGGCCCACGCCCTGGCCCGCCATACCGCGGAGCGGCAGAGCACGGCCACGATGGCCCACTTGGGTGGCCTGGGAGTCGGCCTGGGGCTGGGCGGGGTGGGAGGCCTAGCCGGCCAGGCCATCGGTGAGGGTTACAGCCTGGGGATCAAGCATGGGTTCCTGCCCATTTACAGCCCGACCCAGGAGCTGGAGGCCGATAAGATCGGGCTGATCCTCATGGCCAAGGCGGGCTATGACCCGGCCCTGGCCCTGGACTTCTGGCGGCGCCTGATGACCGATGAGGACGTCAGGCTGCGTCCGCCGCAGTTACTCATCTCCCATCCCCGGGACGACCGCCACATGCAGGCCCTGGTGGATTTTCTCCCCGAGGCCGAGACGCATTACGTGCCGGTGGTGAAAGCGGCCCCGGCCCCGGCGCCGCCCCAGGAAGCGTTGCCCCCGGCGCCGCCGGTTGCCCCTCAACCCGTAACGCCGGCGGCACCTCCAGAGCCAACTGCCGCCCCGCCGGCTCCCGCCCAACCCTTGCCCCCGCTGCCCCCACCGGCCCCGGCCCCGCCGGCCGGGAAGGCCCCGGAAGCCGCGCCTGCTCCCCAGCCGGCCCCCGATCCCGAGGTTGGCCAGGCCCCGGATGATCTGAACCTAAAACCCCTGGATAACCGCAGCCAGCCGGAGCCGCCGCCAGCGACCCCGCCCTGCGAGTAGCGGGTGCAACTTCCAAATTTTAATGAGAATTAAATTGCATAATATAAACAAGGCATCATATTATTAGATGGAAAATTTCACTACAAGAGTGAACAATTATGGCTAATCTTCATGAATTGAATAAATTAGAAATCTCAAGAGTCATCTGGGATTGCTTTGGCGAATTTGATAGATCTCAAGATGCAAAAGAATCATCTAAAGGTTTTCGGCTAGAAGAGGTAAGCCGCTTATCTTTTGCTAAATGCGGAAAACGATAGGCTCATACCGGCTAACGTTCAAAATAGAGATTATCCTCCATTTCGCTATATAGTTCGAAAAATATATTTTTCTGCAATAAATATGGGGTTAATTATTCCTGGAAGAATCGACCAAGCTTTGGATTGGGATTTAAAGGGCCTTTTTCAATTTACTTTTGAAGGTATTAATTATTTTTCTGATGGGTTCATTTCTATAGACGACCCTGGCCATCTTGGCATCGCTTTAAAAGAATTGCAAAAAAGGCTTCCATCGATCGATGATGGCAAAATTGAACTTTTATTAGAATCCCAGCGCTGTATTAAAGCAGGATGTTATCGGGCAGGAATGGTGGTCATCGGTGTAGCAAATGAGGATATGTGTTTAGCATTATTGGATGCAATTCCTATTAATTGCGACCCTCCGGTTCAGAGTCATCCTTTATTTCCAGACTGGAAAAATTGCATTGATTCAAATCTTGAATTTTCTAGGCGGTGGAAACCGGGAATAAGACTTCTGGAAGCACTAAAAAACAATTTGCGCAAACCTGGAAGAGGAGAGCCTTGGTGGCCATGGTGGGAGATGATTCCTGGTGCACTCTTCACCCTGGGAGAGGCTACTAGAATTGCCCGAAATTCTGCTGCACATGATTCAAATCGAACATTTTCGCGAGCCGAAGTCGCACTTTTATTGTCTGCTATGCCGATTCAGCTTGAAATGTTATCGAGCATTACTGAATTTCTTAAATCACCACCCTCTCATTTAACCCCGATTCAACTTTAACTTAAAATACAGATGAACAAAAATTGAACCAGGGCCGGGGCAACGCTCCCGGCCCTGATCTTTTTACATAAGGGATTTGGGGTGGGGTTTGGGGAGGGGGTAAGGGCCATCGGCCCTTAGCCCCCTCCCCAAAAATCATTTCGCTTCTGGCTACTGCTCCGCCTCCGGCCGCAGGGCCGGGTTTTTCTTGAAGGGCGTGTACAGCGGGTCGCCGATGAGGATCTGCATCCAGGAGAGCTGGGGCAGGGTGCGAAAATAGACCTCCAGCAGCGGCTTCTGGCCGCTCATGAGGAGCGGGAAAAATTCGTCGGGCAGGGGAAAGGACATGAGGTAAGGTTCGGCCACCGGCCCCAGGGTGGCCGCCACGCCTTCTTCCAGCATCCGTTTGCACCAGACGTTGCTGCCCTGCTGCTTCAGGGTGGTGGCCTCGGCGCTGGCCACGTGGAAGCCCACCGCGCCTTTGACCCATTTAAAGGCGGGCACGTACTTGGCCAGGGAATACCAGCCGCAATAGAGGGCCGCGTCAGGGCAGGAACCGGGCGGAAAGACGTCGGGGTTCTTATCCAGGACCACCTTCAGTGTGGAACGCTGCTTCAACAGATCGTAGAGCTGCAGCAGGTGGTGGTCGTACCAGGCGTAGCCCCCATACTTGTCGTCCCCTTGCAGGCCCCGGGCATCGATATAAAAGACCCCTTGCAGGCCCTGGGCCTCCACCGTCAGGGCGTCATCCACCAGCCGGCGGGCGATTTCCGGGGTGGGGCCGTCCAGACGCCCCACCATCAGGGTTTTTTGTCTGATCCCGGCGATGGCCGAAAATTTATCAAACCTGGCGTTAAAGGGATTGGGCAGCCATTTGGACAGCTGATGGCGCGGCGCCAGGGCCAGGGTCAGTTCGCTATCCACCGCCGCGGTAGTCTGGGGATGTTGGTAGACCGTGTTCATTTCCTGCCAGAATTCCAGTTCCCCGATGACGCCGTTGGCCATGCAGATGGCGGTGGCGGTCTCCAGGGCCTCGTCGGGCAAGATGCCCAGGAACTTTTTTTCCTCCAGGTCCTGACGCAGGGATAGATACCACAAGAGTAGTTCCTGGTTTTGCAGCAACTTTCGCTCATCAGGCGGGGCCTTGGCGAGCTTCTCCATTGACAGACGGGCTTCCGGGGCGATGCCCATCAGCCGGATGAGCAGCGAATAGGCCCGGGCCCGGCGTTCGGGGGCCTCCCCGGCGGTAGGTTTGGTCTTGAGGAATTCCAGGGCCCGGCGGATGGCGGCCGCGGTCTTTTCCAGCAGTGGACCGGTGGGGTAGGTTAGCGCCGGGCGGGGAGCCGGCGGCGCCCCGGTGACGCCGTCCAGTTCCCGGAGCATTTGGCCCATCAGGTCCTGGTATTCCTTCAGTTTGGCGGCCGCCAGGGTCCGGAAGGCCCGGTCGGCGTCGGTTTCCGGCGGACCCAGGACCCGCAGGGGGAGGCCGTAGACCAGCAGGAGGGCCGGGGTTTTGCCTTGAGCCTGCAATTTCTTCGCCGCCGCCCGGACCGGGGGCAGGAGGTTTTGATCGTAGTCCTGACGGGTCATCTGTTCGGCAGTGGTGACCGCCACGCCCAGCAGCTGGCCCCACGGCACCCGGCGCTTTTGGGCATAGTATTCGGCCACCGCCTTGGACTCCACCAGGTTGCGGTTGTAGACCACAATCAGATCGCCGGGAGTTAGGGCAAACGCGGCAGAGGCGTTCAGGCAGAGGCAAATCAGCAGGGCCGCACTGACCTTCCTGCAGGAGCGCAGTTGGACGGGTTGCATGTTGGATTTGGCGATGACCAATATTGGGCCTGTGGAACGCCAGAGGGCAGATACCAGATTCGTCCCTACACCCCTTCCCTTAGCCGTCTCGTTTCGCCCACCCGCACGGTGGTGCGGGCGGTGTCGAAGTATTCCAGCAACGGGATGGTGAACTTGCGGGACGTCTGGGTAAGGTCCTTGAACTGAATAACGGTAATTTCCTTATTTTTCTTGAGAAAATCCACCAGTTGGGCCTTGATTTGTTCGATGGCCTCCCGATGGAAATAGAGGTCCTCCTTGACCTTGACCAGGCGGCCCTGGTTCACCAGGACGGTGAGTAGCTGCTTGACTTTGTCCGGCGTAACCGAGAGATTACCGGCGGCCTCCTTGAGGGTGGGCGGAGAGAGCTGGCCGCGCTGGTAGAGGCCGTCCAGGCGCTGCACGTGCTCCTCCTGGTCCACCGCCAGGGTGACCTTGTGGCTGGTCAGGCGCACCAGGTCCTTTTCCACCGTAATCTGCTGCTTTTGCGCCAGGTCGCCCAGCAACTGGTTGAAGAGGCGCACCTCGAGCTGGGGCGGCAGCTGACGGCGCAGCTCCTCTTTGGAGAGCCCCGGTTTCAGCGGATTTTTGCGATGGTAGGCGGACAGGATGCCCTTGATTTCCTGGTCCAGCTGCCGGGCGGTGGCCGTAAGGATATAGCGCTCCCTCTCCGGGTCGTACTTCATCACCTGGCCCTGCTTGGCGAGGCTGGCCAAAAGCGCCGCCAGATCGCCCGGGTCCCAGGGCAGGAGCGCCGTAAGTTCATCACAGGAGCGGCCACCGGCCCCGGCCTCCTCCAGGTAAACGGGGAGGATTTTTTCGGGGGTGCCTTTCTCCAGGATGGCGAGTTGGGCCAGGAGCGCCTCCTGCCGCCGGCGGTGGCGGGGCGGGTTGACGTGGAGGGCCAGCCCGCCGCCCCAGGTGAAGGCCGGCGAGATGCAGCGGATCACCAGGCGGTCGCCGGGTTTCAGGGCCAGGGGCTCCCGCAGGAAGAACTGCACGAAGCCCGAGGTCCCCGGGGCCAGTTCGTCGGCGTCCAGGAGCAGCGGCATGGCGATGCTTTCGCTGGTGCCGGTATGGAGGCGCACCGCCTGGCGGTGCTTCAGGGGCCGGGGGGCGCTGGCCAGGATCTCCAGGAAGGCGTCCAGCCGCCGGGAAGGCAGCAGGGCTCCCGGGGGCGCCACCACCATGCCCCGCGCCACTTCTTCTTTTTCCAGGCCCTGGAGGTTGACCGCGGTGCGGTTGCCGGCCAGGGCCTCCTCCACGGCCTGGCCGTGCACCTGGAGGCCCCGTGACCCGGGCCTTGAACTCCGGCGGATAGACGGCCACCGCCTCCCCAACCTTGAGGCGGCCGGAGATGGCGGTGCCGGTGACCACGGTGCCGAACCCCTTGATGGTGAAGACCCGGTCGATGGGCAGGCGGAAGATGCCGCTTGACGGGCTTGGGCGGCACCTGCTCGGCCAGTTCCGCCAGCGTGGCCAGGAGATGCGTCCTTGCCGCGCCAGGGTGACCGAGGAGAAGCGCCCGATGGGCGCCTCTTCCAGGAAGGTGCCCTTCAGGGCCTCCCGCACCTCCTCCTCCACCAGTTCGAGCCAGTCCTCCTCCACCATGTCGGTCTTGGTGAGGACCACCAGGCCCTGCTTGACCTGGAGCAACTGGCAGATTTCCAGGTGCTCCCGGGTCTGGGGCATGACGCCTTCGTCCGCGGCGATGACCAGGGCCACCAGGTCCATGCCGGTGGCGCCGGCCACCATGTGGCGCACGAAGCGCTCGTGGCCCGGCACGTCGACGATCCCCAGGTGCTGGCCGTTGGGCAGGACCAGGTCGGCGAAGCCCAGCTCAATGGTGATGCCCCGGAGCTTTTCCTCCTTCAGACGGTCCGGATCGTCGCCGGTCAAGGCCTTGATGAGGGAGCTTTTGCCGTGATCGATGTGACCCGGCGGTACCTAAGATGATGGGAGCGGTTGCCATAGTCAGTGGTCAGTGAATAGTGGAGTAGTCAGTTTTAGCATTTAGTTTCAGATATAGGGCGGCCCGTGGCCGCCGCAATTCGACGGGAACAGCCCGTCCTAGGCCTCTGCGTTCAACGATAGCATAAATTGCCGGAGAAAATCTTTTCTGCTCACTGCTTACTGCTGACTGCTCACTTCAACTCATGCGTCAGTTCGTAATGATCCCGGGAGAACCGGGGTTGCTCGGTGATCTCCACCCGCACCTGGTAATCCGCCTCCAGCCGGTCCAGGACGATTTGGGCCTCCTGTTGCAGCATGGCCGCCATCTGGGGATGGACCGATAGGTGGAGGCGGCAGCCGTGGAATTCCCGGGCCTCGGCGGTCAGTTGCCGCATCAGGTCGCAGACCAGGGTCAGCGGACTTAACAGCTCGCCGGTGCCGTCGCAGCAGGGACACGTCTCGGTAACCGCGTGTTCCAGGGTGTCCCGCAACCTCTGCCGGGTCATTTCCAGCAGACCCAAGGCCGAAATGGGCAGGATCATGGTCTTGGCCCGGTCCCGGCTCACCGCGTCCAGGAAGGCCTGATAGACCTGATCCCGGTGGGCGGCCTGGTCCATGTCGATGAAATCGATGACGACAAGGCCGCCGACGTTCCGCAGCCGCAATTGCCGGGCGATCTCCCGGGCGGCCTCCAGGTTGGTTTTCAGGATGGTCTCCTCCAGGTCGTGGCGCCCCACGAACCGCCCGGTGTTGACGTCGACCGCGGTGAGGGCCTCGGTGGTGCCGAACAGCAGGTAGCCGCCGCTTTTGAGCCAGACCTTGGGGGCCAGCAGTCTCTTCCAGTCGATCTCCAGGCCGACATGGCTGAACAGCGGCTCGGGCTCGGAATAAAGCTCCACCCGGTGCTTATCCAGCGGATTGAGCGCTCCCAGGTAGTCCTGGACCTGCTCGAAGACCACCTGATCGTCCACCAGGACCCGGTCGAGCTCGGGGGAAAAGAGCTCGCGCACCACCCGGAGGGGGGTGTCCAGTTCTTGATGGAGCAGGGCCGGAGCCGAAGCCGCGGCGCTCTTATGGAGAATCTTCTGCCAGCGGGAAATCAAAAAGTCACGTTCCTGCCGGAGTTTTTCCGGGCTTTGGCCGAGGCTGGCGGTGCGGGCGATGAAGCCGCCATCGCCTACCCTCAGATCCTCCAGCAAGGCCCGCAGGCGCTGGCGCTCGGTTTCGTCGGTGATCCGCCGGGAGATGCCAAGTTGGGTCAGGGTAGGAGAGTACACCAGAAAATGGCCCGCCAGGGTGATGTGGGTGGTGAGACGGGCGCCTTTAGTCCCCAGGGGCCCCCGGAGCACCTGGACCAGGACTTCCTGGCCTTCGTGAAGACGGTCGCCGATGGGGGCCGGCGGCAGTTTGGGACGGCTGACTGCCCCGGGTTCGTCTTTGAGCCAGAGGCTGTAAAATTCGTCCTCCCGGGCGCTGACGTCCTCGGCAAAGAGATAGGCGGGCCGCTCCAGGCCGATATTGACGAAGGCCGCGGCCATGCCCGGCAGCAGCCGGAGCACCCGGCCCTGATAAATATTGCCGGTGGGGCCGTTACGGGTCCGGCTCTCCAGATAGAACTCCGCCAGGCGGCCATCCTCCACCAGGGCCACCCGGACATCGCAAGCCGCCACGCTGATAAATAGTGAGTTAGACATAAACGCTGGGTCAGTGGTTTCTTTTAAAAACTCCTTAATTTCAAAACCTGCAAGTCCCGGGCCAGGTCTTCGTTCAGGTTGAAGATGTGGGTCAGGGCGTCCGTCACTTTCACGTTATCCTTCTCCCGGAGGCGCAGGTGCAGTTCCAGGTGTCGGGGGTCCGCCACCCTGAGCTGGGCCACCAGTTCCCGCAAGTCGATAATCCGGGCCTCTTTCTTGGGACGCCTCCGGGTGACCGGAAACGACTCCCGGGCCAGAAAGGCCTCGGCGACGTCGCGGTCAAAGAGAGGCTCCGGGCTCTCCACCTGGTAGACCGCTATTTCCAGGCGGGGCGGGGGCAGCCGTTTGGGCAGGCGGACGGCCGCCACGATTTTGATCCCCGGCGGCAAGACCCGGTTGAGGGCGTCCACCAGGGCCGCGGGCGCCAAGCTCTCCGCCAGTTCCACATCCAGGGTTTCGGCCAGGGACTCCAGTCCCACGGGCAGGGCGCCATGGAACGACACCCGGGGCAGGGGATGGAAGCCTGCGCTGAACACCAGGGGCAGGCCGGAGCGGCGCAGGCTGCGGTAAAAGGCGCCGACCAGTTCCAGGTGGCCCAGCCAGCGGGCCTGCTCCAGCCTGGCATAGGTCAGGCGGTAGCGCACCGGTTGGGGCGCCGCCGGGGCCGCGCCGACGGCCGGCGCCGGGCCCACCTCCGGGGGGCGGTCCAAGCGGAGGATCGATCCGGTCGTGGTCGCAGACGCCGCAGTCCTGGCAGCCGGCCCGGCGGCAATCGGGGGTCTCCAGCCCCAGGAAGGCCCGGTCCCGCTCGGCCAAAAGAAAGCCGCGGCTGACGCCGCTATCCAGATGGTCCCAGGGCAGGACCTCATCCGGGTCTCGCTCCCGTGAGATAGAAGTCCGGGTCCACCCCGGTCTCCTGAAAGGCCTGGCGCCAGGTCTCCAGGCGCAGATGTTCGCTCCAGGCGTCCAGGCGGCTAGCCCCGGCGGTGCGCTGCCAGCAAAACCGGCGCCAGCCGCCGGTCGCCCCGGGAGAAGACGCCCTCCAGCCAGGTCTGGGCCGCGGAGTTCCATTTCGCTCTGGATCTGCCGGTGGCGCAAGCCGTCCTTGACCTCATGCAGAAAGCCGCGACATTCCTCCAGAGCCCGCCTGCGCGCTCCCACTGAAAGGGGGTGTGGGATTTGGGAATGAAGCTCCCCAGGCTGACGTGCAGTTGGGCGCCGGCGGGAGCTGGTCTGCAGGATTTGCCGGGCCAGGGCGGCGATGGCCTCCCGGTCCGCTTGCGGTCTCAGTGGGCAGGCCCAGCATAAAGTAGAGCTTCAGCAGGTGCCAGCCCGCCGCGAAGGCCTGGCGGGCCGAGGCCAGGATGACCTCTTCCGGCAGGTTCTTGTTGATCACCCGGCGCAGGCGGTCGGTGCCGGCCTCCGGGGCCAGGGTCAGGCCGGTGCGCCGCACCCGCTTGAGCTGGTGCCAGGATTTCCGGGGTCAGGGTGTCGGCCCGCAGCGAGGGCAGCGACACGGCCACCTGCTTGGCTGCGAGCCGGTCCATGAGGCTGGTGATCAGCCAGGTCAGGGAGGCGTAATCCCCGGCGCTCAGGGTCAGGAGTGATAGTTCCTCATAGCCGGTGGCGGCCAGGGCGGTTTCCGTCCAGTCCAGCAGGTCAACGGCCTGGCGCTCCCGCACCGGACGGTAGATCATGCCCGCCTGGCAGTAGCGGCAGCCCCGGGTGCAGCCCCGGGCGATTTCGATATTGAGGCGGTCGTGGACGATCTGGCAATAGGGCACCAGGGCCCGGGGGGAGACGGGGATCGCGGTTGAGGTCGTCCAGGACCCGCTTGTGGATGACGTTGCTTCGGCCCCGGGGATTGATTTCCCGGAGGTGGCCCCGCTCATCAAACTCCATCTCAAACAGGGCGGGGACATAGACGCCGTCCAGCTCTTCCAGAGCCTGCCAGAGTTCCCGGCGGCTGCCGCGGCTCCGCTTCCAGGCCGCCACCACCGCGGCCAACTCCAGCACCACCTCTTCGCCGTCGCCCAGGACCACCGCGTCGCAGAAAGGGCGCCACCGGTTCGGGGTTGAAGCAGGTGGGGCCGCCGGCCACCACCACCGGGTCGCCGGGGCCGCGCTCCGCCGCCAGCAGGGGCACGCCGCCCAGCTCCAGCATGTTGAGCAAGTTGGTGTAGCCCAGCTCGTATTGGAGGCTCACCCCCAGGAGGTCGAACTGCGCTCAGCGGCGTGCCGGACTCCAGGCTGGTGAGGGGCCGGCCCTGCCGCCTAAGCTCCGCCTCCAGGTCCGGGGCCGGGGCATAGGCCCGCTCGGCCCAGATGGTGTCTTCCCGGTTGAGGATACCGTAAAGCAGGCCCAGACCCAGGTGGGACATGCCCACCTCATAGAGGTCCGGGAAAGAGCAGGGCGACCCTGAGGGCCACGGCCCGGGGGTCTTTCAGGACGGCATTGATTTCCCCGCCCAGGTAACGGGAGGGACGCTGGACGCGGCTGAGATAGGAATGATCGGTCAAGTTTTGTTTATTATTTTGGAGCGTCTTATAAATGCTTGAACAGGCCTCAGGCCTTCGTCCAGGACTTAGAGGGACTGAGTTTGATTCACCAGATCTGTTAACTCAGTCCTACAGCACTCAGCACTCTGTCCTGCTCTCCTATTGGGCCAGCCTGATGGCCTCCGTCAAGATCCAGGCTGCCGTCGTACAGGGCCCGGCCGGTGATGACCCCGACCACCCCCAGGGCTTCCAGAGGCAGCAGGGCCTCGATGTCTTCGATGGTGCTGACCCCGCCCGAGGCGATGACCGGCAGATGCACGGCTTCGGCCAGGGCCCGGGTAGCGCCGAGATTGACGCCCCGTTTCACCCCGTCCCGGGCGATGTCGGTGTAAATCAGGGCGGCGGGCTTTAAGCGGCTCCAGTGCCTGGGCCACTTCCAGGGCGGTCTTGCGGCTGGTCTCGGTCCAGCCCTCCACTGCCAGCAGCCCGTCTTTGGCGTCGAGGCCGAGGGCGATGTGGCCGGGGAACTCGGCGCAGGCCCGGGCCGCCAGGTCCGGGTCCTTCAGGACCACGGTGCCCAGGATGAGGCGGTCGAGCCCCAGGTCGAGATAGGCCCGATGGTGTCCAGGCTGCGGATGCCGCCGCCCAATTCCATGGGGATATTCAAGGCCTGGCGCAGGTCCCGGATGGCCGCAAGGTTTTTAGGGCTGCCGGAGAAGGCGCCGTCCAGGTCCACCACGTGCAGCCATCGGCCCCGGCCGCCTGCCACCTGAGGCCGGTGGCCACCGGATCGTCGCGAGAAGACCGTCATCTCTTCGGCCCGCCCCTGGCGCAGACGCACGCATTGGCCGCCTCTGAGGTCGATTGCCGGAATAATCAGCATAATATGATAGTTTAACCCAAACTCCAGCGGACTGCCAATGGTGGGGCCGGATAATTCAACCGGAAAGAAATTGTCTTTTAAGTCCGGGGGGTGAGCGTTAGAATATGGGCAGATTAACCCTTTCGCCAAAGGTACTCAATGTCTGACCTCGCCCGTACACTCATCGTCCTCGGCATCATTCTGGTGGCGGTGGGGCTGGCGCTGCTGCTGGTCCCCAAGATTCCCGGCCTGGGAAAGCTGCCGGGGGATCTTGTCATCAAGCGGGAGCATTTCACCTTTTACTTTCCCCTGGGGACCTGCATCCTGATCAGCGTCATCCTGAGCCTGATCTTCTGGCTGTTTCGGCGGTGATTTTTCCGTTGGTAGGCTAATCGTCACGCCGGTGTGCCGAAGGCGCCGGGCGAGACGCCCGCCCCACAGCATCCTCTGGACAACGGCAAATAATTCCCTATCTTATGGAAAGGTCATGGCCGGTAGGGCCATGTCTGCCATTTGCCTTGCAAATATTCCGCGGAGAAGTATACTGTGGGGCATCCCCTGGTCCCCGGAGTGCGAGGCGAAGGGCGGCAAACACCCCCTCTCTTGGCCGCGGGGCCTGGAGGCAAAGATATATGCCGGAATTACGCAAAGACCCCATCATCGGTCGTTGGGTGATCATTTCTACCGAACGCGGCAAGCGGCCCCATGACTTTGTGGTCGAACCCGAGGTAGTCAAAGGCGGCTTCTGTCCCTTCGATCCGGGCAACGAACACACCACGCCCCCGGAGGTCCTGGCCTACCGGGACCCGGGCACCGAGCCCAATACCCCCGGCTGGCAACTCCGGGTGGTGAACAACAAATTCCCGGCCCTGGCCAAAGAGGGGGAGTTGGACCGCCGGGGTGAGGGGATGTTCGACCAGATGAATGGCATCGGGGCCCACGAAGTCATCATCGAAAGCCCCGACCACCACGCCACCCTGGCCACCATTCCTCTGGACGCCTTCTTTCGGGTCCTCACCGCCTATCGGGATCGCATCGTCACCCTGGGCGCGGACCCCCGGTTCAGATACGTGCTTATCTTCAAGAACCAGGGGCGGTCCGCCGGGGCTTCCCTGGAGCACAGCCACAGCCAGCTCATCGCCCTGCCGGTCGTGCCGGAACTGGTCATGGAGGAGTTGACCGGGGGCAAATTCTATTTCAATTACAAGGAGCGCTGCGTCTTCTGCGATATGATCCGCCAGGAATTGCAGCAGCGGGTCCGGGTGATCCTGGAAAACGCTGAGTTCGTAGCCATCTCGCCCTTTGCTCCCCGGTCGCCGTTTGAAATCTGGATTTTGCCCAAGATGCATCGGTCTTCTTACATAGATTTGCAGGACGAATCCTACCGCCTGCTGGCGGAGCTCTTTTCCGAGACCCTGCAGCGCCTGGAAAAGGCCCTGGGAAAGGTGCCCTATAACTTTATGTTGCACACCGCGCCCATCGGGGAGCCGGAGTTGAATTATTATCACTGGCATTTCGAGATCGTACCCAAGCTGACCTTGATCGCTGGTTTCGAGTGGGGCTCGGGCTTTTACATCAATCCCACTCCCCCGGAAGATGCTGCCCAGTACCTCCGGGAGGTGCAGCTGTAACCTGAGAGGGATAAGAGATGCGTATCCTGATGGTTACCCCGGAAGCCAATCCCTTCGCCCGCAGCGGGGGCTTGGCGGAAGTGATTTATGCCCTGGCCTGGACCCTGGTGAAACAGGGACACGAGGTGCGGGTGGTGCTCCCTCTCTACCGGCAGGTGCGGGAATCCGGACAGCCCTTGAGCTCAACGGGTTTAACCCTGAACATCCCGTTGTCCTTGAAAAGTCTGCCGGCGGAGATCTATACCTCGGAGCCTGAGCCTAATCTGCAGTTCTACTTCATCGCCCAGGACGCCCTGTTTAATCGGGATGGCCTCTACGGCACTGCTTACGGCGACTTCGAAGATAATGCCGAGCGCTTCATCTTCTTCAGCCGGGCGGCAGTGGAGATGATGGAGGCCCTGGAGCTGGACTGTGACATCTGTCATTGCCACGAATGGCAGACCGGCCTGGTGCCCGTCTACCTGCGCACCCTGTACGCCGGCCGGCCGCGGCTGCAACGCCAGGCCACGATCTACACGGTGCACAATGTGGGCTACCAGGGCATCTTCTCCTCCTTCGACCTGCCCCTCACCGGCCTGGGCTGGGAACTGCTCTCTCCCAAGGCCTTGGAATTCTACGGCCAGATCAACTTCATGAAAGGCGGCCTGGTGTTCGCCGACCTGCTCAACACGGTGAGCACCAAGTATCGGGAAGAGATCCTGACGCCGGAATTCGGCTTCGGCCTGGAGGGACTTTTCCAGGAAAGGGCCAAGGAACTTTACGGCATCCTGGAAGGCGTGGACTATGCCCGCTGGGACCCCGGGATTGACGCCTTCCTGCCGACTGCTTACGACCGGGAGCACCTGGAGGGTAAGCAGGCCTGCAAAGCTGCCCTGCAAAACCGCTTCGGTCTGAACCTGCCGCCGGACAAACCCCTCTTGGGCATGACCACCCGGTTCTTTGAGCGCAAAGGCATCGACCTGGTGGAGAATATCCTGGATGACTTGATGCATCTGGACCTGGGCTTCGTTATTCAGGGGACCGGGGAAGAGCGCCACCATTATCTCTTGCAGGAGATTGCCTCCCGCTATCCGGAAAAGATGGGCCTGGTCATCGGTTACAATGACGAACTGGCGCACCAGATCATCGCCGGGACGGACATCTTTCTCATGCCTTCCCGTTATGAGCCTTGCGGGCTCGACCAGCTCTACTGCCTGCGCTACGGCACCATCCCGGTGGTGCGGGCCACCGGCGGTCTGGATGAAACCATCCGGGAATATGACCCCGCCACCGGAGCCGGCACCGGCTTCAAGTTCACCGGCTATACTCCGGCGGAACTCATGGGCGCGGTGCGTCGGGCTCTGGCCCTGTATCAAGACCGCCCGAATCTGGCAGGCCCTGATGCGGCAGAACATGGCCCTGGACTATTCCTGGATCAACACCGCCGGCCCCAAATATGTGGAGTTGTACCGCCTCGCCGTGGAAAAACGGCAGCGCCTTTTGGGAGGGTAGATTTCCATGATTTCCGAGCGCGCGGCCTTCTTGACCCAGATGGTGGAGGTCTTCACTTCCACCGTCAGCTTTGGGGAGCGGGCCAACAACATGGTTCACCTTCTGGGCCGGCACCTGAAGGTGGATTTGGCGCTCTATTTCGGTCTGGATAAGGCCAAGGAAGTCCTGGTCCTGACGATCAGCAGCCAGGGTCCCGTGGCGCCGCATTTGCGCCTGGAATTTCCCCTGGGCCGCGGCCTGGCGGGCGAGGTGGGCGCTACCCGCAAGTACCGGGCGGCGCGCCGCCAGCAACCGGGGGTCCAGGAAGCCAACGCCGTGTTGGAGAAGCTCAACCCCGCCTATCAAACCCTGGCCGCCTTCCCGGTGGCCGATGACAATTTTCTCTACGGCGTGCTGCTCCTGGTGGATCGGACTGACCGGAGCATCACTCCCGCCGAGCGCCAGAACATCCAGCTCGCCTGTCTGATGCTGGCGGGCACCCTGCGCCAGGCCATCGTCCAGGAGGAGGCCAAGAAGCGCATCGCCGAGCTCTCGGTGCTCTTCGAGGTGGGCAAGGCCCTCAGCTCCACGGTGGAGCTGGACGAACTTCTGGAGCGCATCGTCAGCACCACCGCCAAGGTGATCACCGCCCGGGGTGCGGCTCTAAATATTATCGACGCCGCCACCGGGGAATTACGGGTCTCGTCCCGTTACGGCCAGATCCCGCCGGAATGCCCGACCTTGATGAAGATGCCCGTGCCGGACGCCGGGGGCGGTGAGCCTTCCCATGTCGAAGTCCAATCGGCGGACCCCGAAGGCCGGATGCATTACTGCCTGACGGTGCCCCTCACCTTCAAGGGGCCGCTGAAGGGCAACCTTCGGGGTCTATGACAAGTTCAGCCCCAGCGGCGAGTTCGTGCCCTTCGATCCGGAAAATCGTCAATTGCTCTACACCATGGCCGGGGTGGTGGTCAATGCCATCGAGAATGCCCTCACCTACCAGCAGGTGGAGGATCTGGCCGAGAAGAACGAGCGCATGGTGCGGAACCTCACCACCCTGCAAGAGATCGGCCAGGCCCTGCTCACCACGGTCCAGCAGGGCCGGCTGCTGGAGATCATCCTCCAGGGCCTCACTCTGGAGCACGGTTTGGGTTTTGAACGCGCCGTGGTCTTCATGGTGGACGAAGCGACCCAGACCCTGAAGGGGGCCAAAGGGGCGCGCCGCACCGACGGGACGGTGATGAGTGACCAGGCCCTGGCGGCGCCGCCGCCGGCGCCCCTGCCGGTGGCCGATTGGGAAGTCCCCCTGCGAGCCGACCAGGGGCCCCTGGCCCTGGCGGTATTGCGGAAGCAACCCTACCATTACCGCTCCTCCGATAACGCTCCCGGCTTGCCTGCCTCTTTGCAGAGCAAATACACCGCCGGGGAGTTTTACGTGGTTCCCCTGGTGGTGAAAGATCGGGCCACCGGCGTGATCCTGGTGGACAACCAGGATTCCGGGCGCCCCTTGGAGAAGGAAGCCCTGGACGTGCTCCAGATGTTTGCCACCCAGGCGGCCCTGGTCCTGGAAAACGCCCAACTCTACTCCACCATCGAAGCCAATAACCGGGAATTGCTCCTCATCCGGGAGCGCATGCTGGAGTCGGATCGCCTGGCGGCCTTGAGCAGCCTGGCTTCCGGCATGGCCCACGAGATCCGTAATCCCCTGGTGTCCATCGGCGGTTTCGCCCGGCGCATCGCCAAGCTGGTGGAAGTCAGCTCCCCTCTGCGGGGCTACGTCGAAGTTATCCAGGAGGAGGTGTCCCGCCTGGAGAAGCTCCTGCGGGAGATCCTGGATTTCACCGGGGAGAACCTCTCCTATTACGGGGACCACGAAGTGGCCAAGCTGATTGACGACACCCTCGTGCTGGTGCAGCGTGACCTGGATGCCGCCAAGATCAAGGTGATCAAGGAATTCGCCCAGATGCCCCGGCTGCACTGCGATGACCGGCAGATGAAGCAGGTCTTCTACAACCTCTTCACGAATGCCGTCCAGGCCATGCCCCATGGGGGCAAACTGACCATCCGCAGCTATCCGGTGGAAAGGCCGGACGGCCTCTATGAGGCCGTGGCCATCAGTGACACCGGCGGCGGCATCCCCATGGAAGTGCTCCATAATATCTTCAACCCGTTTTTCTCAACCAAAGACTATGGCACTGGGCTGGGACTGGCCATCGCCCAGCGCATCATTTCCCGCCATTACGGCCAGATCGAGGTCAATAACGAAATGGGCAAGGGCGTGACCTTTATCGTCACCCTACCGGTGGCCAAATATTGTCTGGTGAAGGAAGTCGGGCACGAGGCGGTGCCTGCCAGCGCCCTGAAGGCCCCTAAAGGAGGACGGCGATGAAAAAGATCCTGGTGGCAGACGACGAGATGAGTATTCGCCTCCTTTATAGCGAGGAACTCAAAGAGGAAGGCTACGAGGTCTACCTGGCCGCCAACGGCCGGGAAGCCCTGGAAGTAGTGGAGAAAATCCCTCTGGACCTGGTCATTCTGGACATTAAGATGCCGGAGATGGACGGCATCGAGGCCCTTCGGCAAATCAAGGAGAAGCGGCCCGACCTGCCGGTGGTGCTCAGCACCGCTTACGGGGAATACCGCCAGGATTTCGCCACCTGGGCCTCGGATGAATACCTGGTAAAATCCTCGGATTTGGAGGATCTCAAAGCGATAGTGAAGCGTTATCTGAAAGAGTAAAACAAAGAGAGGCGAATGTGAATAAGTTCAAAATGATCCTGCTGCTGATCGTGCTCGTGGTGCTGGTTGACTTCGCCCTGGAGAATCCGGCCCCGACGCAGGAACTCAAACTCTTCAAGTTTGCCCTGGGGCAGGTGCCTACCTTTCTCCTGGCCTACGGCGGCGTAGTCGTGGGGCTGCTGGTAGGCTGGCTCGGCCATGCGCTCCGGATCAGGAAGAAGAAAAAGCAGGCCGCGGCCCTAGCCCAGGAACAGCAGGCCCAAGCCCAGCAGAGCCAGGAAGCCTCCAACTAGGAAGGCGGCAATCAGGATTTGCAGAAATAACCAGACCCCCAGGGTCCCCAGTGCCCGTCCGGCGGACATCCCCAAGGCCCCCCGCAGCCCCTGATGCAGGATGAAGAGAGTCAGCGGCGCCACCAGCAGCGACCCCAGCACCGGCACGAGGGCTAAGGCCGAGGCAGCCGTGGTGTAGCAACAGAGTCGCCAGATCGGCGCCCAGCCCACCCGGGCCCCCAGGAGGGCCGCCGCCCCCCATAAGCAGAGACTGGCCAGGGCCAGCTTGCTCAGGACCACCAGCGGAAACAGCCCTATCCCCACGGTTAACACCCCGGCAGCCCCAGGCAGGAAGTCAAACCGGGGCCACTCCGTGGCCGACCTCAGCCCGTGGCTGCAGGAGAGCAGCAGGAGCGCCGACCAGAACAGGACCAGCAGGCCCCCGGTGGTGCCAGTAATCAGGCCGAAGGCGAAGGGCTCCCCCCAACCTCCCAGGGCCGGACGGGCGAAGAAGCGCGCCGGGCGGCGCAGGACCTGTGCCAGGGTTTGAAAATAACCCAGCAGGCGGGGCTGCTCCGGGTCCTCCCAGGGCACCGGCCCCAGGGCGGCGGGTTCAGGACGTCGGTCTTCAGGTTCGGAGCCGGCCGTGGGCTCCGGCCCGCCCGGCCCTGCCGTCAGGTTCAAGGGCGTCTCCTCTCGATCTCCGCCTGGATCTCCTTGGGGTCGGAGAGCCCGAACCAGAACATCTCAGGTCCGTCGGCTTTATCCTGGATAATGAGATTGCCCACCCGCAGGATCGTCTGGATGAGCCCCCGGCGCAGCAGGACGTCTCCCAGGTTCCCCCAGGTGATCTCCTCCTGGCGGGGTGAGGGCCAGCGCCAGACCGTCATTAACCCCCGGGGGGTGATGCGGTACTCCCGGCCCATTTTCAGATAGATCACCAGGGCGATGACCACGAGGCCCAGGACCGTGCCCACGGCCACGGAAAAATGGAACACCCCGAAAACCCGGACGTCCGGGTTGAGGCGCGGCCCCAGCAGAAAGATGGCAATGGCCACATAATAGACCAAAAAAGCCCGCCCGCAGGGTTTAATCACCTCTTCCGCAGCCTCCGGTTTTGCTTCCGCCATGAGGTTTCCTCCAAAAAAGGACTTCTACTTAGCCTTCTTTTTGCCTTTAACGCCTCTCGTAGTCCGAATCGCTTCCTTTAAGGCTTCGCCGATCTCCCGAGTATCCGCTCCCGCCATTTTCTCCCAGACTTTTTTAAGAGCCTGCAAAGCGGAACTTTGGTCTTCCTGAAGGTTCCTCAATATACCACCCGAAAGTCCGCCAGGTCGCCCTGGCAGGGTTGCCAGTCGATATCGATCTGGTCCACGTAGGCGTAGGCCGGCCCCTTCCGGCACCAGGCCAGCATGTTCTCCACCACCGCCTTATCGCCCTCGAAGACGGCCTCCACCCGGCCGTCCGCCAGGTTTCGCACCCAGCCGGCCAGGCCCCGGGCCCGGGCCTCGTCCCGGGTGGAGGCCCGGAAGAAGACCCCCTGGACCCGGCCCTGCGATTACGACGTGGACTCGCGCCTTGTCCGCCATCAATCACTCCCTTAAATAACCACAGGCTTTACTACGAAAACTTCAAATCCCCCTAAATCCCCCTTTTTCAATGGGGGACTTAAGGCTCAAGATTTGCGGATCAATTCCTCCAAAGCCGCCTCATCCAGGGTGGTCACCCCCAATTCTTTCGCCTTGGCCAACTTGCTGCCCGGTTCGGCCCCCACCACCACGTAGTCGGTCTTGGCGGACACCGAGGAGGTCACCTTGCCGCCCCGGGACGTCACCATGGCCTTGGCCTCCTCCCGGGAGAGGTTGGGCAGCCCCCCGGTAAAGACGAAGGTCTTACCCGCCAGGGGACCGGCGGCCCGCGGCTCCGGCGGCCGTTCCTGCACCCCGGCCTCCCGGAGCCGCTGCAGTAACTCCCGGTTCCGCGGGTGGTCGAAAAATTCCCGGAGGCTGGCAGCCACCTGCTCGCCCACCCCTTCCACCTGGAGCAACTCTTCTTTGGAGGCCTGCCTCAAATCCTCCAAATTCTGGAAAGTGCTGGGCCAGGACCTGGGCGGTGGCCTCGCCCACATAGCGAATGCCCAGGGCGTTGATCAGCCGCCAGAACGGCCGATGTTTACTTCCTTGGATGGCATTGACGATATTTGTAGCCCCTTTAGCCGACTTCGACTTATCGGCAGTGAGGGGGATAAGATCGCCTGCCGTTAGATTGTACAGATCGCTAACGTCCTTCACCAGGCCCGCATTAACCAGTTTCAGGACCATCTTCTCCCCCAGGCCGTCGATATCCATGGCGGTCTTCCCGGCGAAGTGCATGATGGACCGGGTCTGGGACCCGAAGCAGTCGGGGTTGGGGCAGCGGGTCACCTTCTCGCCGGCGGGCCGCATCAGCCCGGCGCCGCACGCCGGGCAATTTTTTGGCATCTGAAAGGGTTTGGCGTCTGGCGGACGCTGTTCCAGGATAACCTTCACCACTTCCGGGATCACATCTCCAGCCCGTTGGATCAGGACGGTATCCCCCACCCGCACGTCCTTGCGGGCCACTTCGTCTTCATTGTGCAGGGTGGCCCGGCTGACCGTGACGCCGCCCACCTCCACCGGCTCCATCACCGCCATGGGGGTGACCGCGCCGGTACGCCCGACGTTGACCACGATGTCCAACACCCGGGTGGTCTCCTGGCTGGCGGCGAACTTGTAGGCCAGGGCCCAGCGGGGGCTCCGAGCCTTGGCGCCCAGACGCTCCTGCAGAGCCAGGGAGTCCACCTTGAGCACCATGCCGTCGATCTCGTAAGGCAGGCCGTGGCGCTGGCGCTCCAGGCGCTGGTGGCAGGTGATGGCCGCCTCGATGCCGACCCCGCGCTCGATCAGGGGGTTGACCCGAAAGCCCCATTTGATCAAGGTTTGCAGCACCTCCCAATGGGTCGCGAAACTCCGGCCCCGCACCTCGCCGATGCCGTAACAGTAGATCTTCAGGGGCCGGGCGGCGGTGATGGTGGGGTCCAACTGGCGCAGCGACCCGGCCGCGGCGTTGCGGGGGTTGGCGAAGGCCGCCTCGCCCTGGGCCAGACGCTGTTCATTGAGTTTTTTAAAGTCCTCCAGGTCCATATAGACCTCGCCCCGGACTTCCAGCAGCTCCGGGGCCGGCTCTTGCCGGCTAAGCACCTGCAAGGGAACGGTGTGGATGGTCTTCAGGTTTTGGGTGACATTTTCGCCCCGGATGCCGTCGCCCCGGGTGGAGCCAACCGTGAAGCGGCCGCGCTCATAGACCAGCTCGATGGCGGTGCCGTCCATCTTGGGCTCCATGACGTAGTGGAAGTCTTCGCCGGTGCGTAGAAAACGTTTCAGGCGCTCGTCGAACTCCCGGGCCTCGGCCTCGCTGAAGGCGTTTTCCAGGGAGATCATGGGCTGCCGGTGGCGCACGGTCTCGAATTTTTCCAGAGGCGCGGCCCCGACCCGCTGGGTGGGGGAATCCGGGGTCAGCAGCTCCGGATACTGCTCCTCCAGCCGGGTGAGCTCCTGCAGGAGGCGGTCGAATTCCGCATCCGAGACCACCGGGTCATCCAGGACATAGTACCGGTAATTATGATAATTGAGCTGTTCCCGGAGTTCTTGCACCCGAGCCAGCACTTCCTGGGGGATGTCACCCTGCGCCATGGCCATTCCTCAAAGCATGGTGGGGCGGTCGTCCCGCCCGCCAACCTCTAGAGGCGGCCGGGGACGGCCGCCCACCTCATCATCCTGGAAAAGTCTCTTTGCTGGACATGATAGGGAGTTTTAGGATGATTGGCAAGACGGAAAGGAAGCAGGACTACGGGGAAACAAAGACAGTCTATGTCAATTATTTGACATATGCAAGCCAGGAAATTCCCCAGCCGCAGGATTTCCACGACGCCGGCCTGGGCTGGCCAGCCTGGGGCGCCAAAGCTATCCAAACCGGGGCGGCCAGGCGGGCCGCGCCAGCAAACGCCTCTAGAGTTCCGGATAAGCCGCTGGCGCCTGCCTGATCGGCTCAGCTCCGGAGGCCTCCCGGAGCATGCGGCGAATCTCGCCGACGATTTCCAGCACCCTCTCCAACTGCTCGCTGAGCCGCTGCACGTCCTGGAGCCTGGGGTCGTCCGCCGCGGTTTCGAGCAGTAGCAGGTCGACCAGGCCGGTGAGCGCCGCCAGAGGCTGGGCCAGGTCGTGCAAAGATTGCCGGGTGCTCAGGATCAGATCAAGCGGTGCCGGCTTAGCCATGGTAATTATCCCCTGTATCATTTTTAAGCAAAAAGCAGGCCAATCCGGAGATATCCAGACAAAAAAGGGGAAAATAGGTCTGGCCGCAGGGGCCGGGCGGCCTCCCGGCAGGCTAAGAAACTTAATCCCGGGGCACCGCCAGCATGCGCTCCACAGCCTTCAAGGCCCGAAGGCGGGTCTCTTCCGGCACCGTGATAATGTGCCGGTTTTCCTTGAGGGCGCTCAAAACGTCGGCCATGGTCATGCGCTTCATGGGCCGGCAGATGAGGCGCTTGGAGGGCGAATGAAAGACCTTGCCGGGATTTTCTTGCTGCATGCGGTGCAAGATGCCTTTCTCGGTGCCGATGATAAACTCCCGGGCCTCGGCTTCACGGACGTATTGCAGCATGCCGCTGGTGCTGCGGATGGCGTCGGCCAAATCCAGGACCTCGGGGTTGCATTCGGGATGCGCCAGAAATACGGCCTGGGGATGAGCTTCCCGGCAGGCCTGCACGTCCTCGGGGCTGAGGCCGTCATGGACGTTGCACCAGCCTTCCCAGGTGATGATTTCCACGCCCTTGGGGGTGTGCCGGGCCACGTAAAGGGCCAGATTTTGATCCGGCACCATCAAGACGCGGCTGGCCGTCAAAGAATTGACGACCCGGACGGCGTTGGCGGAGGTGCAGCAGATTTCGCTTTCGGCCTTGACCGCGGCGGTGGAATTGACATAGGTGACCACCGGCACCCCGGGCAGTTCCTCCTTCCGCGCCTTCAGTTTGTCAACCTTGACCGACTCGGCCAGACAACAGCCCAGATCCGTCCGGGGCAGGAGCACGGTCTTGCCGGGGCAGAGGATGGCGGCGGTCTCCGCCATGAAATGGACCCCGCAGAAGACGATGACCTCGGCCGCGGTCTTGGCCGCGGCCATGGATAATTCCAGGGAGTCGCCCACCAGGTCGGCCACATCCTGGATGGGGCCGGGTTGGTAGTTGTGGGCCAGCATAATGGCCCGGCGGCGTTTCAGCCACTCTCTCACTTCTTGCTGCTGCGCATCAAATTCCATGGTTCTTCCAAAAGTATATACTTAATAAAATGTAGGACAGGCGCCCTCGCCTGTCCAGGGACAGCCGGGGGCGGCTGTCCTACATCCGCTCACTGTCCTTCCCGCACCACCTGGACCCCCGGGGGCGGCTTAAAGCTGAAAAAATCGGGGGCCAGCTTCACGTCCAGCTTGATCTGGGAGAAGGTGAAGCGGGTCTCCTCGCCCAGGGCGTTGGCAAATTCCAATTTATCCACCAGATAGGTCTTGGGGTTGATGGTCAGGGTGAGGCGCTTCAGCTCGGGCTGCTCACGCTTGGGGAAGAGGTCGATGACCGGGCTGTCGCCCTCTTTGGGCGGGCGATTCCAGGCAACGGTGAAATCCTTCTGGAACTGGCCGATACCCGAAAAGAAACGCATCACCAGGTCGGAGCGCAGCACCTGTTCGACCTTGTAGACCATGACCACGCTGTCCTGGGGCATATACATCCAAACCAGGCGGCCGTCGGTCACCACTTCCTTTTTCTGCGCCGCCGGAATCTCGTACTGCCAGCGCATGCGGCTGGGTTTCTGGAAATACATCCAGCCCGCGGCGCTGTCAGTCTGCTGCATGGCCTTGAGGCGGGACTCCTGCTGGAAGCGGGCCTGGAAGGCCCCGGTCTTGTCGTATTGGGCCTGGACCTTGGTCATCACCCCTTCCGGGCCGCCGGCCCCGGCCGCGGCCAGGGGGCTCAGCCCCAAAATCAAAGCCAGCAAGAACAGAAAATATTTGGGTTTCATTACCATACCTTGCACCGGGAATTGTCTGGGTTAAACTTAATAAATTTATCAGATACGAAGATTTTCGGCTATAAATGCTTGCAGAAAAGACCCTGACCGCAGCCTTCGATTATCACCTGCCGCCGGAACTGGTGGCCCAGGAGCCCCTGGCCCGGCGGGACGCCTCCCGCCTGCTGGTGCTCAACCGGGCAACGGGAGAGCTGGTCCACACCCATTTCCGGGACCTGGCTGCCTGGCTGGACCCGGATGATCTGCTGGTAGTTAACGACACCCGGGTCTTTCCGGCCCGGCTGCACGGGCTCAAAGAGAGCGGCGGCCGGGTGGAGCTGCTTTTGCACCATCTGCCGGTGATGGAGGAGAGTGAACAGTCCGCGGTGAGCTGTGAGCAGGAAAAGCAAAATTCCCAGAAACTGCTCACTGCTCACTGCTCACTGCTCACTAATGCCGTCCGGGCCCGGGCCACCCACCGGGGCCGGCTGCGGCCGGGCCAAATTCTCCATTTCGGCCCCGACCTCCAGGCGGAGGTCGTCTCCCTCCCCGAACCGGGGGTAGCGGAGGTACGCTTTTTAGCGTCGGGAGATGCCTTGAACCGGATACTGGCCCAGGGCGAAGTGCCGCTGCCGCCCTACATCCAGCGCCCCGCCGGAGAGGCCGACCGGGATAACTATCAAACCGTGTTCGCCCGGAGCCCCGGCGCCGTGGCCTGCCCCACTGCGGGCCTGCACTTCACCAATGAGGTGATGCAGGAACTGGCCGGGAAGGGGATCGAGACGGTCGCCATCACCCTGCACGTGGGGCCCGGCACCTTCCTGCCGGTGCGCCACGCCGACTATACGAAGCATCAGATGCTGCCGGAATATTTCGAACTTTCCGAGACCGCGGCGGCCCGGCTCAACGCCGCGAAAAGCCAGGGCAAACGCTTGGTGGTGGTGGGCAGCACCAGCACCCGGGTCCTGGAGCACTGCGCCTCGCCCGGGGGCTTCACGGCTCAAAGTGGCTGGTGCGACCTCTTCATTTATCCGGGCTATCAATTCCAGGCGGTGGACCGGCTGCTCACCAACTTCCATTTGCCCAAATCCACGCTGCTCCTGCTGGTGAGCGCCTTCGCCGGCCGGAACCTGATCCTGCGGGCCTACGCCGCGGCGGTCCAGGAGCAGTACCGGTTTTTCAGTTACGGAGATTGCATGTTGATTTTATAAAATATCATAAAGTGATTAAAGGGAATAAAGTAGATGGTTACTATTAATAAAATAAAAAATCTTTCTTTTTGTTATACTCCAGTATTCTTGATCAACGATTCTCAAAGCAACAATGGTTCAATTATTATATCGAAAAATATTTATTACCTTGTATAAGATTTTATCTTTTAGGCTATTTTGAAAAGGATTTTGAACCTGAGGCGTCAACTGTTAATCCAAACGCGGATACTGGTAAAGGAAGGTTCGATTTTTTAATAGGTGATGTTGCCGTCGAATTTGCGGTAAGGACACCTGATTGCCCAAAGAACAAGCTTAAAATATGTGATAATAGTGACGAAATCGCCAAACTGTCTAAATATTCTGGAGAATCTGTACTTGTTTTGTTTGATTTTTCAAAGAATGTATTAACAAAATGTGATCTCGATGAATATAAAGAATTACCTTCATTCGGCAAAGGTATTAAAAGGCATCCTTATTCAATACTCTATTACTATAAAAATATTGAAGGAAAGCCTGACGTTATAAGAAAAAATATAAGGTAATTCTATAATTGAAATGTTTAAATTCCATCTAAAAAAATCCTTCGGCCCGGCCGGACCCCGCCTGGGCGAAATCACCACCGCCCGCGGCGTCATCGAGACCCCGGTCTTCATGCCGGTGGGCACTTACGGCACGGTGAAGACCCTCACCCCGGAGGAATTGCAAGCGCTGGGGGCCGGCATCATCCTGAGCAACATGTACCACCTCTATCTCCGGCCGAGGGTGGAGACCATCGCCCAATTGGGGGGCCTGCACCGCTTCATGCACTGGGACGGCCCCATCCTCACCGACTCCGGCGGCTTCCAGATCTTCAGCCTGGCCTCTTTCCGGAAGGTTGGTGACGAAGGCGTCACCTTCCGCTCGCATCTCGACGGCTCCAGCCATTTCCTGGACCCGGAAAAGGTGGTGGCCCTCCAGGAGGCCCTGGGGGTGGATATCATGATCTGCCTGGACGAATGCCCCGGCTATCCCGCCCCGGAGGCCGAGGTGCGCCGGGCCGCGGCCCGCACCCTGGCCTGGGCGGAGCGCTCACGCATGGCGCGGACCCGGCCGGAGGCGGCCCTGTTCCCCGTGGTCCAGGGCGGCATGCTGCCGGAGTTGCGCCGGGAGCAGGCCCAGGCCCTGCGGCAGCTCGATTTCGACGGCTACGCCCTGGGGGGCCTGAGTGTCGGGGAGGACAAGGAGCTCACCTGGGAGATGGTGGCCGCCACCACCCCGGAGTTGCCCCAAGACAAGCCCCGGTATCTCATGGGGGTGGGCACCCCGGAGGACCTGGTGGCAGGCGTGGCCCGGGGGGTGGACATGTTCGACTGTGTCCTGCCCACCCGGAACGCCAGGAACGGTATGGCCTTCACCGACCGCGGCCGGGTGCTCATCAAGAACGCCGCCCACGCCCTGGACCCGGGTCCTCTGGATGAGGCCTGCGATTGTTACACCTGCCGGAATTATTCCCGGGCCTATCTCAGGCATCTCTATATTTCCCGAGAAATTCTGGCCTTTCGTCTTTTAACCTTCCATAATTTGTATTACTATTTAAATTTAATGGTTAAAATGCGGCAGGCGATCAGCGAGGATCGCTTTGCCGCGTTTCAAAGGGCATTCTACGACAATCGACGCAATGGAGGTATGACAAGTGTTTAATTGGGCACATGCTGCCGCGGCGGCCCCGGGCGCGACAGAAGGGGGCGGCACCATCACCAGTTTTGTGCTGCCCATGGTCTTCATGGTGGTGATCTTCTATTTTCTCCTGATCCGGCCGCAGCAGAAAAAGGCCAAGGAACATAAGGCGCTATTGGATAATCTGAAAGTGGACGACGTCATCATCACCAACGGCGGCATCATCGGTAAAATTGTCAACATCGATGACCAGATCGTCAACCTGGAAGTGGCCGATAAGGTCCGCATCAAGCTGGGCCGTCCCTACATCGCCGGCTTTGCGCCCAAAAAGGGCTAAAGCCGAGTGATGCTTCCCCTCACCTCCAGGCAGGAACTATAAGTGCCGGAGACCCAGCCTTCTTTTGAACTGATCCGGGAAATCGACCAACTCCAGGAGTTGGCCCGGGACTGGACCCGCCTCTTTCCCCAGGCGGCGTCCCAGGCGGAGCATTGGCTCAAGGTCCTGGGGCAGGTTGAGGCCCACGTGCGCGAGGACACCTGCCGCCTGGCGGTGGTAGGCGCGGTCAAATCCGGCAAGAGCACCATGATCAATGCCCTGGTGGGCCAGGACCTGCTGCGCCGGGGCGCCGGCATCCTCACTGCCATGATCACCCGGGTGCAGCCCGGGCCCGAGCCGCGGGCGGTCCTGCAATTCAAGGATTGGA